>CAVZRL010000001.1:0-42785 GCA_963777775.1 uncultured Solirubrobacterales bacterium
TAGGCGGAAACCCCTGCAAACAAGCTGTTATCGGGCGTTCTGCTCCTCCCTGTCGAGGCCTCTCGGCCAACGTCTAGGCAACGGATTAGGCAACACGATGCAGGCCCGGTGCGGGCGACTGCCGGCGGACCGACAGCGCGAAGCGAGCCTCAGCGCAGGGCCGAGCCGCTGCGCGTCGCGGGTCCGCGGACACCGCGTCATCGAGGAAGTCGGCGTCGCCGACGCCGGCATCGATCAGGTGGACGTAGCGGCGGAGCGTGAAAGCGGGGTCCGCGTGACCGAGCCACTCGCCACCTGCTTCACGTTGCGTCCCTCCTCGAACAGGAGGCTGGCGCAGGTGTGGCGGAAGGTGTGGAACGTGACCCAGGCAGACCGACCGCTCCCGCGCCGGCTTCAGCGTCTGCCGCCAATTCGGGGTCAGCGCGTGCCGGCCCGGTGGCGAACACCGGGCTATCGCCCCCGTAAGTGTCGCGGCGGTGGGCGAGAAGCCGCGCCGCCATCCCCGGCGAAAGCGGCACGTCGCGACGCCCTGCCGCTCTTGAGCCGCTTGCGCTCGCCCTCGTAGAGCTGCTCGCGACGAGTACTGCGCGCGCTCGCCTAGCTCGAGTGCGCCCAGGTGAGCCCGACGGCCCCGAGATCCGGAGGCCCGTGTGGGCGAGGAACTCGAAGAACAGCCGCCACTCATCGGCGACCGCCGCGAGAGGACGCGAGCTCGGCGCGGGTCAGCGCCTTCGCCTCCGTTCGCTCATCCCGCTCGGCGCTGGCCGCAGCGGGACCCGGACCCCCTGCACTGGGTTCGAGCGCACCAGGCCGTCCTCGATCGCGGTCGCGAACATCGCCGAGAGGGCGGCGCGAAGCTCTTGATCGCCGACGTCGTCGCCCGCACTCGCGCTGCCGCCGAAGAGGTCGCGCACGTCGGTGGGCTCGACCTCCGAGATTCCACTCGCCCACCTCGGCAGCGCGTAGACCTCGATCGCGCGTCGGTAGTCGGCCCGGGTCGTCTCCGAGAATCCCGCGCCGTCCGCCCGGCGTACGACTCGATCCACTCCTCGAAGTAGTCCCCAAAGCTGACGCGGGCGACCGGCCGCCGGTCGCCGGCGTCGCGATTCCCTTGGCCTCCCGCGCTTCGGCGAGCGTCCGGAAGGTCTGTTTGTCCTGCTGCCCACGGTGGCGCCAGACGACGACGTACGGGCACGAGCAGCGCTCCCGTCGCAGTGCGTCGCATGGCGGCGGAAGACGCCCTGGGTGGTCGTGCGCTCCAGCTCTGGCCCATGTCGTCGCTCCACCCTCCTTCGTCGGGCCCGAGCGTACGCGAGTGCGGCCGCGTAGCCCCTGACCCTCCCGGTTCCCGCAACGACCGCGGCGGGTCCCGGTCACGGCCTGCCCTCCCCCGTCGCGCAACCAGCGGTCGAGCTCGGAGCGGCGGGCGATCAGCGCCGAGCCGTCGTGGTGGACCGGGATGCGCCGCGCCGAGGTTAGCGCGTAGACCCGGCTGCGCGGGCAATCGATGTAGGCGGCGATCCGGTCGGCACCCCGCAGCCAGCCGTCCTCGGGTCCGGGGTCGGAACGGTGAGGAGCTCGGCCACTTGCCGGGATCGCGTCACTAGCTCCTCAGGGAGTGCCAGCGATTCGGCGCCGTTGGCCGTCGATGACCCGAGGTATCGAGTGTGGCTCGGCCAGGGCCACGGCCTTGACGAAACGCCCGCACAGCGTGCACCCGTCGGGGTGCGGGATCGGTCCATTCCTCTTGAGAAGCTCGCGGATGTGAGCGAGCGTCCCCCGTTCGATCACAATCCGGCAACAGGGCTCGGCCCGCTCTCTCGCGGTCCGATCACCTGCCAGCCTCCGCGAGCGAATCTCTTCTCCCGGCTAACCGCCCCGTCGCATCAGGCTCCGAGTCGGGAGAGGCGCGTCCGGACCACGAAGCATTCTCGCCTCGCCCGCCGAGCTGATACCCATCGCCACTTGGACAACATCATCCGGTCCTCTAGACCCCCGTCACTGTGGCGATATGGCCGCCGGCGGATCCCCACAAAGATCCAACTGACCGACGGTCAGACCCGTTGATGCCATGCCTGGCAAATCCACTCGCGCGGTGACACTCGGTAGTGTGCTGTCCCCTCCGTGCTTCGGTCCAGCGGGGCAGAGTACCGCCCGACCAGGAGAGTCCGAAGCGCACTCTGTGAGACACGGCTGTTAGAGCTCGCGACCATGCGTCCGCGCCAGCTCGCGGCCGAGCCGGCGGTTGGCCCGCTCGATTTCGCGTTGGGCCCGTCTGTGGGCGAGCTGGGCCTCGCGCTCGGTAGGCCGGTTACCGAGTGCACTTGGCCCGCGGACCTCGTGGTCGAAGCGGTAGCGCTCGATCGCCGTCACGGCGCGCTCCCAGGCGTCGCGCGCCGGCTGGTCCTGGGGCGCTCGCCGAGCGTGCGCTCCAGGTGCGGGCCCGGACTCTCGAGAGCTGCTCGCACCTGAACCTCACGCCGCTGCCCAAGCTCGTCGCGCAGCTCCTCCCTCCTGCCCGAAGGTCGGCGGTCGCCGGCTGAACTTGGCTGCGTTCCTGGAATTTGCGCTCCAGCCTCGCCTCAGCTCGCGCTCTCGTGCTCGTGTGCCCGCTCGGCGCGCTCGAGCCGCGCCCGTTCGTAGGCCAGGGCGTGGGCGTCTGGGCGCCGCTTCGCTTCCAGCGCGCCGATGCGCTCGCGCGCGTCTGCGATGTTCCGCTCGGCCTCCACTCGCCGCGCCCGGGCGGCCTCGAGCTCGCGCGCCTCGCGCTCCGGGAGCTGGTAGACGGGCTTCGAGTGCCGCGAGCTCGCGGCGCAGCTCGCCGACGGAAGCCCGGCCCGGATCCATCGGCGCCTCAGCGACTGCTTGCCGGCCCGGGCTCGAGTTGAGACGCCGCCGGCTCCGACCGACGGCAGCTCCGGCGGCTCGATCCAATCGAGCGCCAGATCCTCGTCGTCGCGGCGCCGCATCGACATGGCCATGCGCTGGAGCGGCGTCCTCGCGTGTTGATCGGGCGGCGCGATCTCGGCGCGCTCGGCGGCGAAGCGGTCCTCGTCGGCGATCACGTAGATCTCGGTCGGCTCGCGCGCGCGAGAGAGCGCCGTGTAGGACCAGTTGGCGGTGAACTCGGGCGGCGAGCCGATCACGCCCGCCCACTCCACCGTCCCGCCCTGCATCCCGTGGCCGGTGAGCGCGTATGCGTGCTCGGCGTGGTCGGCCACGTAGCCCGCCGGCAACTCGCGGACGCCGCTCGCGTCGGTCTCGATCGTGAGCGATCCGTTCTTGCACGTCGATCGCCCGCACCGTGCCGCGCATCCCGTTGTCGACGTCGTGGTGGCGGTCGTTTCGCCTCACGATCACCCGGTCGCCGACCGCGAACTCGCGCTCGCCGATCGCGACCGACTCGCCGAGCTGTCCGTCCGGCGCGGAGCTCCTCGCGGGCCGCCGCGTTCAAGCGCTCGCGCGTCGCGTTGTCGCGGGCGATCATCACGGCCTGGCCGTAAGGCACCCGCCTCTGTCGGTCGCGCCAGTCCGCGACCAGGGCGCGCTCGGCCTCCGGCGCCGAGTCGTAGAGGCGAAGCTCGCCGTCCGCGCGCTTGTGGCGAAGGTAGGCGGCCGGGCGCCGGGCGTGGACGCCGGCAAGCAGGCGACGCTCGGTCGCGTCGCGCTGGCGCATGACCTCGGTCAGCTGGTGGCCGCCGTAGCGGCGGGCAAGCGAGCCGAGCCAGCCGCCGGCCTCGACGCTCGCGAGCTGGCGCGAGTCGCCGATCGCGATCAGCTTCGCGCCCGCGCTGCTGAGCGGCCGAGACGAGCGCGGCGGTCTCGCGGGTCGACGCCATTCCCGCCTCGTCGAGGATGACGACGGTTCGCGGCGCGAGGCCGCCATCGCGCTCGAGGTCGATGAGGAGTCGCGCCAGGGTCGAGGCGCCCGCGATCCCGGCCTGCTCGCGGAGCTCGCGCGCTCCGCGCCCGGTCGGCGCGACGCCGACCACCGAGTAGCCGGCGCGCTCGTAGAGCTCGCGAAGCGCGCCGGCGAGGTAGGTCTTGCCGGTGCCGGCAAGCGCCTCGACCGACTCGATGCCGTGACCGCTTGTGCTCAATCCAAGAAGCGCGGCGCGTTGCTGATCGCTGAGCCGATCCGCGCCACGACGAAGGCGGCGCTCGACCTCCCGCTGCTCGAGTGCCGCGGCGCCCTCGCCGCGGCGCGCGGCGGTCCCCTCCACGATCGCGCGCTCGCATCGAGAAGGCTCGACGGTCGTGTATGCGGGCTCGCCGGCGCGGCGAAGCGGCACGATCTCGCTGCGGCCGAGGAAGCCGTCGCTCGCGGTCTCGATCGCTCTCGACGGGAGCACCGCCCCGATGCGCGGCCGCCCACTCGACGAGGACGTCTCGCCTCGCAAACGTGTTGCGCCGCTCGGTCAGCCCCGCCGAGTCCGACGAGCCGCGAGCCGAGCGCCTCGGCGTCGGGCGGCGCCGCTTCCCTGGCCGGCGCCGTCGTCAGCGCCGCGAGCTCCTCGGCGGCCGAGCCCGTGCTCGGCGGCCCGGGCGCGGACCGCCTCGCGCCAGCTCGGCGTGTCGATCGCCGCCCGCTTCGGCTCGCGGGTCGCGAGCGCGGCCTTCCCGGCCGAACGCCGCCCGCTTCTGCCCTCGCGCTCGAGCCACTCCTCGATCTCGGCGCGGCGGCGGCTGAACTCGCGCCTCACCTCCTCGGGGACGCCCTCGATCTCCGCGGCTCCCTTCTCGACCGCCGAGAAGCGCACCCAAGGCAGCCGCTCACGCACCGCGTGGCGGAGGTGCGCCTGGTAGAGGTGGCCGGCCGCCTTCGCGTGCCGGTAGAGCGCGTAGCCGTCGAGCGCCGACCAGCGTCCCTCGTCGCGGGCGAGGTTGGCGGTGACCACGTGGGTGTGAAGCTGCGGGTCCTCCGCCCGGCTCATCCGGTGGCGGTAGGCGGCCGAGACGAAGCCCTCGGCGCGATGGGGGTCGCGCTGCTGCTGCTCACCCGTGTGCCCGCGGCGCACGAAGCAGGCCTCGCGCTCGAGGTAGGCGCGCGCCGCCCGCACGGCCTCGTCGTGGGCGTCGCGAAGCGCGCGCGAGGTGCGCTCGTCGGCGATCGCATAGAGGACGCTGACCGACTTCGGCGCCGAGAAGGTGAGGTCGTAGGCGAGGATCCGGGTGCGGGACTTGGGCGTTGCCGAGCTCCTCCCCGCTCCCCGGATCGCTGGCGCTCGATCATGACCGTGCGGAACTCGTCGGCGCTCACCTCGCCCGAGAGCCCGAGGACCTCGGCGCCCTGCGCCCTGCCACTCCCCGACCGCCTCGCCCTTGCCGCTGTAGTAGTCGTCGCCGCCCTGGGCGACCGTGCGCTGGCAGTATTCGGCGTTCTGCGCGGTGAGCTTGCCGATCGATAGCACTACCTCGTTGTGGCGCGAGGCCGCCGAAAGTCCAATCTTCTGCACCCTGGTGCAACTGTGTGAGGCCGTTGGTCGTTGGGACTGGTGGTCCGTGTCGGCTCGTGGATCGCTCTAGGACGACGGCCGTCGACGAGTACGCGGACTCGGGAAGCGACGTGCTCGGACGATGCGGAATGCGCTGACGATTGGCGGGTCGTCAGTCAGGTCGCTAGGACGAGCTTCCTCATGAGAGCGCCTGCTGTCGGCGCTGGATCTCGACCAGGCGGCGCAGGGCACGCGGGCTCATCGGGCACTCCCCCAGCCTCTCGGCCTGCCGGAGGTAGTCCCGGCGCAGCATCGCGACCTCGCTCCACCGCTCGATGCCCTCCTCCACGAGGTACATCCGCCCGGCCGGGTCCACGGGGACGTCGTAGATCCGAACCACGCCGTCACCCCCACGGCGGCCGGTCAGTACCCGCTGCTCGCCGATGTCGGTCACGTACCGGCCCAGCTCGACGGTCTGGTGAGGTCGGGTGGCGGTTTCGGTCTGTGCTGTCATCGCTGCCTCCTGGGCTCGTTGAGCTGCTGTCGGCGAGCAAGAGGCGCCGGGTCCGGACCGGCGGAACCCGAGGCCGAAGGGCGAGGGCGCGCAAGCGAGGTCGCGAAGCGACCTTGGAGCCGGTCCGGACCGGTGCCAGGCTCGGCCGGCAGCGGATCAAGGAGTCCAGGAGGCGGGGTGTCTGCGATCCGCGGAATGCTCACCTCTGCGGCCGCGAGAGACGGCGCGTTTGCGGCTCGTTGAATCGCGGTGGGCGGAAGCAGCTGCTCGAACTTCGGCGAGCCCTGGCTCTTCGTTGGCGCTACAGCACCGTTCTGGAGCGCTTCGGCTGGGAGCTACGGTGAGTGGGAGCATCTCCGCGCCGCCCGGGTCTTCGGTTCCGGCGCGGATGGTTTCAGGCGTTTCCAATCCTTTCCCCCGGAATGGACGCGGCGTATCGCTACCGCCGCAAGGGCGCGCCCGTGCCAACCGACTTCCAGCGGATCACTGCGGCGGGCTGTATGACTGGTCACCCCCAGGCGCCGGCGAGGGCGCGGTGGATCAGGTCGCCGTGTGCGTGACTTGCCTCGAGGGCGGAAAGTCGTGTTTCTACGACTCCTCCAGGGGGCCCCCGGTCCCATTCTCTTGGGCACCGCACGACACGAGTTACGCCACGACCTCGCCCCGAAATGCCGAATCCCGCTTGCTCAAGCGGAACGCCGAGGCACGCTGCCATCGGGCCCGGCACGGCAAGTCGTGAGAAGGAAGCTAGCCGCAGGGGATGGCGAGCGGCAACGGTTCGGCCTGGGGCGCCCGACCTGCAGATCGGGCTGGTAGCTTCACGGCATGTCCACTGCGGTCCAGGTCAGCACCACAGCGGCGGTGATCTTGATCTTGATCCTCGTCGCCGTACCGATCCTGTACTGGATCTTTCTTGCGCTGACGGGAAGGCTCGGGCGCTGACGGGGGCGAATGTCGCGGGGCCCGCGACTTCAAGCCTCAGTCCTGACGCTGACCCGGTCGGGTGAAACACGTCGTCTCTCGGGCTGGTACAGCCGGTGAGCCGGGGGCCAAGCTCTAAAAACCCGGTGGCCGGAGCACGGCCTGTCAGCGCCCGACGCCGGGCGGGCGCTCCTGCATCGTCCGCAGCAGCGGACAGTGGTCGTCGTGTCGGACCGAGACGGCCGGAGCGGCCAAGCCATCGACGACCACGATCGTGACCTCCACGTCGCAGGGAGTTCGACCTGATGCTCGCCGGGTCGCGCGGCTACGGAGCGCTGAAGCGCACCGCGCTGGGCAGCGTCGCCGGCCACCTGGTCGACTCGGCGCGACTGCCCCGTCCTGGTGCTGCCGCGCGGGGTGGGGATGGATCCGCTCGAGGTCGGTCCGGAAGGCAAGCGCGTCGCGAGCGCCGATCGCGCCGCGCTCGGGCGAGCGTAGGCAGCACCGCTCGGCCTCGATCCTGCTGACCGCGCGTCCCCTGGCGCCGCGGCGCGAGCTCACGCGCCGATCGCTGTCTCCGCGACGATCCGCTCCTCGACCGCGGGCCCGGCGTCGAACGCAGCGGCGCACGGGGCACCTCCGCGCGATGCGGGCCAGGCGCTCGACCTGTTCGGCCGTCAGCTCACCCAGAGGCTCACGGTGACCTCGAGGCGGCGCGTGGTCGTCTCGAAGTCGTACACGCTACGGGGACATAGGCGCCGCAATCATCGGTGCGCCCCACCACCCCGTCCGCGGTCACCGCCGGGGTCACGCTCGCGCGACGTGAGCGCTCGGTGGTGACTACGGAGCCGAAGCCGTGCACGGTGCCGATGCCCCGCCGCCTTCCCGGGCTACGGTGTCGGCATGAGCGCGGCGATCAGCACCGAGATGCTGACGAAGTCCTACACGGGGTCGCTGGCCTGCGGCGCCGCGACCTGAGCCGATGAACGAAGAGCGCGACGCCGGGGCGAGCGCGACACGCGGCCGCGGCGTCCGCGCCGCCTATCCGGAGCACAGGGAGGCCGACGTGGCGCTTCGCGACGGCTCGACCGTTCACGTGCGACCAGTGGGGTCGGGCGATCGTGAGCCGCTGCAAACGTTCTTCGAGGGGCTTTCGGAGAACTCCCGCGCCTTCCGCTTCTTCTCCGGCGGGGCCGATATGACTTCGGCGACCGGGATCGCCGTGGACGTGGACTACGCCGATCGGTACGGCCTCGTGGCAACCCGCAACGAGCCGACACACGTCGTCGGCCACGGGATGTACATGCGCAGTGGCCGCGAGCGCGCCGAGGTCGCGTTCGCGATCGCCGATGAGCTGCAGGGACACGGCCTCGGGACGATCCTGCTTGCTCACCTCGCGGAGCTCGCCGACGAGGCCGGGATCACGACGTTCGAGGCCGAGGTGCTGCCCGAGAACCACCGGATGATCGAGGTCTTTCGCGAGAGCGGCTTCCCGGTCGAGACCTCCTCGGCGCCGGGCTCGATTCACGTCCTGTTCCCAACCTCGTTCTCGCCCCAGGCAATCGAGCGCTTTGAGGGGCGCGAGCGGATCGCGGCGGCGGCCGCCGTGGCTCGCTTTTTCGAACCGCGGTCGATCGCCGTGATCGGCGCCTCGCGCGAGCGCGGCACGGTCGGCGGCGAGCTGTTCCACAACCTGCTCGAGGCCGGCTTCCGGGGCCCCGTGTATCCCGTCAACTCGGCCGCCGAGGTCGTGCAGTCGGTGCGGGCGTATCCATCTGTGACCGACGTTCCGGGGCCGGTCGAGCTCGCGGTGATCGCCGTGCCGGGTGAGGCCGCCGTCGGGGCGGTGCGGGAGTGCGCCGCCAAGGGCGTCCGTGCGGTCGTCGTGATCTCCGCCGGCTTCGGCGAGGCGGGGCCGGAGGGCATTGAGCGGCAGCGCGAGCTGCTCGCCGCCTGTCGCGAGGCGGGCATCCGGCTTGTCGGGCCGAACTGCCTCGGGGTCCTCACCACGCGACCGGACGCGCCGCTGAACGCGACCTTCGCGCCGGCGATGCCCCCTGCCGGAAGGGCCGCTTTCGTCTCCCAGAGCGGCGCGCTGGGTCTCGCGATGATCGAGCTCGCCACCGACCGCAGCCTCGGGATCTCCTCGTTCGCGTCGATCGGAAACCGGGCCGACATCACCCCAAACGACCTGCTCGAGTACTGGGAGAGGACCCGGCGACGGACCTGGCGCTGCTCTACATCGAATCGTTCAGCGACCCGCGACGCTTCTCACACGTCGCGCGCCGCGTCGGCCGCTCGAAGCCGATCGTCGCCGTGAAGAGCGGCCGCACACCAGCCGGAGCACGCGCCACCAGCTCCCACACGGGCGCCATGCTCGCCGCATCAGACGCCACCGTCGGAGCGCTGTTCCGCCAGGCGGGGGTGATCCGCACCAACAGCCTCGCCGAGCTGCTCGATGTCGCTTCACTGCTCGCGAACCAGCCGCTGCCCGAGGGCGGGCGGGTGGGCATCCTCACCAACGCCGGAGGGCCGGGGATCATGTGCGCCGACGCCTGCGAGGCCGCGGGCCTTGAGGTGCCCGGCCTCGGCGAGAAGACCAGGCGCAGTCTGCGCCGGCTGCTACCGCCGGAGGCCTCGGTCCCGAATCCGGTCGACATGATCGCCACGGCGACCGCCGATCAGTACCGCGACACGATCCCCGTCCTCGCCGCGTCGGGCGAGGTCGACGCCCTGATCGTCATCTTCGTGCGGCCGCTGCTGACAACCGCGGAGGACGCCGCCGACGCGGTCAGCCGGGCGATCTCGGAGCTGCCCCGTGAGCTTCCGGTCCTGGCCGTGTTCATGTCCGCGCGCGATCGCGCCGCGATGACCGCGAGAGGCGACGTTCCGACCTACCTGTATCCGGAGAGCGCGGCAAACGCCCTCGCCCGGGTCCACCACCACGCGCAGTGGAGGCGACGGCCGATCGAGGACCCCGCGCGCTTCGCGAACGCCGACGCCGACGCCGCCGCGGCGGCGATCTCCGAGGGCCTCGGCGAGGGCGGGGGCTGGCTGGAGTTCGAACGGCTGCAGCGGGTGCTGCGGGCATACGGCCTTCCGCTCGCCGACTGGAGGCTGGCCGGCGATCCGGACGAGGCGGGACACGCCGCCGCCAACCTTCGCGGTGCCGTCGCGGTCAAGGCCCTCGGCCCAGAGATCGTCCACAAGACCGAGCTCGGAGCGCTCGAGCTCGACCTCGCGGGAGCTCGCCAGGCCGCCGAGGCCGCCGTCCGCATCGACGAGCGGCTCGAGCTCGCCGGGCTCGCGCGCGAGCGCTTCCTGGTCCAGGCGATGGCCCCCGCCGGGGTCGAGATGCTGCTCGGGGTGGTCGGCGATCCACTCTTCGGGCCGGTGGTCGCCTGTGGCGCCGGCGGGGTCGAGGCGGAGTTGATCAACGACGTCTCGGTACGGCTCGCCCCCCTGACCACGCGCGACGCGGAGGAGATGCTGCGCGGGCTGAAGACGTTTCCGCTGCTGACCGGCTACCGCGGAAGCCCCGCCGTCGACCTGGACGCGCTCCAGGATCTGCTTCTGCGCACGAGCGCGATGGTGGACGCGCACGAGGAGATCGCCGAGCTCGACCTCAACCCGGTGATGGCGGGTGCGGATGGCGCGCTCGTCGTCGATGCGCGGATCCGAGTCGAGAGCCGGCCCCCCGGGCGCCCATGGCCGACGGCCTAAGGCGCGACCGCTCGAGCGCGCGACAGAGCGGGAGCGTGGTTCTTGATCGTCCGGATCCGGCCATGGGATCGGCTATCGGGTCTCGGGCGGATCGAGCTCGACCTCGATCGATACGGGGTTTCGGGCGGGCGGCGCCGGCGGGGCGGGATCCGCGGTTGCGAGCGTCGCCAGGTACGGAGCGAGGTGGCGGCCGGCGATCTTGCTCGGCGGCCACCACAGCGCGTGTTCGGCGACCATCGACTCTTCGCCGGCGCCCTCCTCGAGCTCGGTGCGCAGATAGCGCGGAGTCTCGCCGGTGAGCAGCATCCCGCGCAGGACGGGCGAAACGGCTCGGGCTCCACGTCGGCACCGGCGCCGAATGCGATCCCGGCGGCGACGACATCGGCGATTTGTGCGGCCAGCCCACCCTGCTTGATCGGCACCGCCGTCGCATCGCCGGCCGCATAGACGCCTTCGAGGCCCGGCACTCGGCCGTAGTGGTCCATCGGAATGAATCCGTGCGGCCCAGTGGGAAGGCCTCCGATGCCGGGTCCCTCAACCCGCGGGAGCGTGACGATTCGCTCGACTCGGAGCCTCCCCGCCGGCGAGAGGCTCAGCTCGCCTTTGCGGAAGGCATCGGATAGGAGTCGGTGAAGAGGCCCGATATCTCGTCGCGCCAGCAGCTGCCTGATGCGCTCGCTCGCGTCCGGACCGAAGAGCTCGAGCGGGGCCGCCTCCGGAGTGACGAGCATCAGCTCGACGCCTTCCTCGCCCTCGGCCGCGAGATGGGACGAGGTCAGCAAGGCGAGTTCGTAGAGCGGCAACGGCCAACCGCACCCTCCCGGCACTGCGAATGCAACGCTTTTGACCCAGCCACCTTCGAGGTCGTCGAGAAGCTCGGTCATCTGGTCGGCCCCACCGGGGCCCCAGAAGGTGAGCGCCTCGGGAAACGGAGCTCGGCGGCGAGCCCCGCAGGCGACCAACAGGGCGTCGTAGTCGAGGGACTTACCGGAGGCGGTGCATACCGTGTGCGTGTCCACGTCCACCGACGAGACACGGTCCTTGAGGAGCTCGCCGAGGCGTCGGCGAGGATCTCTGCCAGGTTGAACCGCCGCTCTGCGCCGAGGCCGAATGGCTCGGCGACCGACAACGGCTGGTAGGCGAACGACTTCTCGGGCGAGATCAGCACGATCTCGACTCTCTCCTCGGCCAGCCGCCGCAGCGCGAGCATCGCCTCAAGCGCGGCCACTCCGCCGCCGACGATCAGCACACGCATCGCGCTCACGGCGCGAAGTCACTCGGCCTAGGGCCGGTCGATCGACGTCCGGCGGGCCGTAGGGGTCGAGGGCCATCGGCTCGCGTGCCAGTCGTGTGGCAGCGCGATCTCGATCTCGAGCGGGTGGCGCGGCGGCGTCGGGTCGAGGTGCGGCGCCTCATGCGCGAGCCAGGCGGCCAGGTAGCGGCCGCTGACCTTATGCGGCGGCCACCAAAGGTAGTCGGGCGAGGCGGCTCCCTCGCCGTGGCCGCCCGTGAGGTCGTGGCGCAGGTTGAGCGACTCCTCGCCGCGATCAGCTGGCCGCGGAGGATCGGGTGAAAAGGCGGGGCTCGACCGGCGCACCGAGCTGGGCGGCGATGTGCTCGGCGGCGGCATCGGCCTGCTGGGTCCCGAGCCCGCCCTGCTTGATCGGGAAGGTGGTCCCGTCGCCGGCGGCGTAGACATCGTCGAGTCCGCGGACGCGGGCGTGCTCGTCGATCGGGATGAACCCGCGTCGTCGGGGGGCAGCCCGGCGAGATCGGGGCCGATCGATCACCGGCAGCGCGATGACCGCGCCGGCCTCGAGCTGCCGATCACCCGGGGTGACAAAGAGCTCGCCGCCCTCCGACTCATCTGCGCGACGTAAGGAATCGCCGTTGAACATCGATTCCGCGCGCGCCTGAGCAGCTCGGCGACGGCGGTCGCTCGGCACCGTGCCGAAGATGATCAGGGGGGCGAACTCCGGCGTGTAGAGCGTGATCCGAGGTCCGCGGAGACCGAGCTCGTCGGCGCGGCGCCGGCTCATCAAGGCGATCTCGTAGAGCGGCAAGGACCAGCTCACGCCTGGCGGGACGACCAGCGCGAGCCGCTTCGACTCGTGCTCCGCCGCCTGGGCGAGAAGCCGGTCGATGCCGATCGCCTCACCGACCGCGCGCAGCGTGGTCGCACCCGGTAGGCGCCGCGCGCGCGGCCGCCGACGCAGACGACGAGGAACTCGTAGCGCAGGCGGCTTTGATCGACGAGCTCGACCGCGCGCGGGGTGGGGACGACCTCGGCCACCGCGCCGCGCACGAGCTTCGCTCCGAGGCCCTCGACCATCGGCGCGAGCTCACGTCGCTCGGCGGGCTCGGAGGTGAACGGCTCCTCGACCACCATCGGCTTCAGGTGGAAATCTGGGTCCGGCGCGACGAGCGTCAGCTCCGTGCGCCCCGCGGCCAGGTCCGCGAGCGCCATCAGCGCCTCAAGGCCGGCGATCCCGCCGCCGAGCACGACCGTATGCGGGAGGCTCGGGTTCATCGCCTCGACTCTAGCTTCCAGCAATCTCGACCCCTCCGTGGTCGCCACGTGGATTCCGCGGCGCGCCTCCTCAGCGGACCCTCCCTCGATCGGCGTAGACGTTCACCCCACCGCCCCGGGCGAAGCCGGAAAGCGTCATTCCGCGCTCACGGGCGAGCTCGATCGCGAGCGAGGTCGGAGCGCCGACGCCGACCAGGATCGGACAGCCGGCGACGGCCGACTTCTGGACCAGCTCGAAGGCGAGCCGGCCGCTGACGCAGAGCACCAGCCCGGCCAGCGGCACCAATCCCTCGATCAGCGCCCGGCCGATGACCTTGTCGAGCGCGTTGTGGCGGCCGACATCCTCGCGCACGCAGACGATGCCGCCCCGCGTGCGTGAACAGGCCGGTGGCGTGCAGCCCGCCGCGAGCGTTCGAACGCCGGCTGGGCAAGACGCTCGGGCAGGTCGGCGAGCAGGGCCCGCGGCAGCTCCGGACCGGGCGCAAGCACGGGGGCGTGGACAGAGACCTCTTCGAGCGCGCCTTTGCCGCAAACGCCGCAGGATGACGTCGTGTAGAAGCGGCGCTCGGCCGGATCGCGGAGCAACGGTCCCTCGACCTCGACCACGTTCGCGGCCAGATCTGCGCTCGGTCCCACCACCCGCGGTCCGTCGATCAACCCCTCGCCGTGCAGGAAGCCGAGCGCCAGCTCCTCGTCGTGGCCCGGAGTCCGCATCGTCACTGCCAGCGGCTCGCCGTCGACGCGGATCTCGAGCGGCTCCTCGACCGCGACCTGGTCGCGCTCGCCGTCGCGCTCGACGCTGGTCAGCATGCGTGCGGACTCGTCCATGCCGCTACAACATGACAGCGTTCGGCTGCGGCTTCGCATTACCGTTACGGCGTGGGAGCTCGAGATCCGCTCCGCGTGCTGATCGCCGGTGGCGGCGTGGCAGGACTCGAGGCCGCGCTCGCGCTGCGAGCGCTCGCGGGCGATCTGGTCGAGCTCGAGCTCCTGTCACCGGCGGACCGTTTCACCTACAAGCCGATGCTGGTCGCGGAGCCGTTCGGGAGCGGCGCCGGCACCGACTTCGACCTCGTGCAGATCCTCGAAGACGCGGATGCCCGTCACCGGCGCGACGCGCTGGCGAGAGTCGAAGCCGACGACCGGACCGTGTTCACCGAGGGAGGCGAGCGGGTCGGCTACGGGGCGCTGCTCTTGGCGCTGGGCGCTCGGGCAACGGAGGCCGTTCCGGGAGCGCTCAGCTTCAGCGGGAAGGAAGAGCGAGCCCGGTTCGCCGAGCTGCTCGCCGCCCTCGGTCGTCTCGGGACCCGGCGGCTTGCCTTCGTCGTCCCCCCGCAGGCCACCTGGTCGATCGCCGCCTACGAGCTGACCCTTCTCACCGCCGCTGAGCGCGCCGCGCGGCGAATCAGCGGCGTGGAGATCACCCTCATCACCCATGAGCGATCACCGTTGGAGCTCTTCGGGCCCGCGACGGCGCAGCTCGTCGCGGCGAAGCTCGACGAGGCGGGGGTCGCGATACGGCTTTCGAGCGCAGCCGAGCGCTTCGAGGGCAACGAGCTGCACCTGGCCGGCGGGGAGCCACTCGAATTCGACCGGGTGATCGCGTTGCCGCGGCTCGAGGTCGCGAGGTTGCCGGGACTGCCGCAAGGCGAGCACGGCTTCCTGCCGACCGATGACCGGATGCGGGTCAAGGGACTCGATCACGTCTGGGCGGCCGGAGATGTGACCGCGTTCCCGATCAAGCAGGGGGGCTCGCCGCCCAGCAGGCCGACAACGCGGCCCGCGCAATTGCCGCTCAAGCGGGCGCGAAGGTCGAGATCCAGCCCTTCCAGCCGATCCTGCGGGCAGCGCTGATCACCGGTGAGACGCCCGATTTCCTGCAGGCGCCGGTGGGCGATCCGAGCGCCGGGATCGCGAGCATCGGCCGCGCCGCATGGTCGCCTCGGGCGAAGCTCGCCGCCGGTCACCTCGGTCCCTACCTGGCCGGCCTCGGGGTCGCGGCGGCAGAGGCCGTCCTCGAGCGCCAGGCCGATGCAGGTCCCGGTGGCAGCGAGCGCGCGCACGCCCGAGCGGTACGGACGCTGCTGACCGCCGCCGACGCGGACGCCGCGATCGGCGACCTCGAGGCCGCGCTCGGCTGGCTGGCCGTCGTCGAGCAGCTGAACCTCGTCATCCCGACCGAGTACGTCGTCCGCCGAGACGACTGGCGCCGCCGGCTCGACCCCGGGCTCGACGCCGACGCGGCTGCGGACCGCATCGACGCGCGCTTTGCGACCGCTGGCGAAGCGATCAGCGACCTGCAGCGCCGGCTCGGGTGGTTGCGGGAGATCGAGGCCCGCACCGGGGGCGAGATGGAGAGCCACCTGGTCGAGTTCGAGCACGGCATCGAGGATCTGATCGCCCTCTCGCGCAAGAGCGGGACGCTCCGGCGCGACAGCTGAGCTTGTCGAGCGACTCAGCCCCGGGCTCTGATGTAGATCACCCAGTAGACGAGCCCGACCATCACCGAGCCGCCGATCACGTTGCCGATCGTCACCGGGATCAGGTTGTCGACCACGGCGTTGGCGACGGTCAGGTCTCCGAAGTCGTCGGGCGCGACGCCACTGGTGGCGTAGAACGAGTCCGAGCCCCACTCCTTGACCGCAAGGCCGATGGGCAGGAAATACATGTTGGCGACGCTGTGCTCGAAGCCGGCGGCGACGAAGGCGCTGATCGGGAAGATGATCGCGAGGATCTTGTCGGTTACCGAGCGGGCGCTGTACGTGAGCCAGATCGCGAGGCAGACGAGCGCATTGCACATGATCCCGAGCGCCAAGGCCTGCCCGAAGCCGAGCCCCGACTTCGCGTCGGCGATCGCCAGCGCGCTCGAGCCAACCGCGCCGTCGCCGAACTCGTACTGACCGCTGAGGAACACGAGCATTACGGTGCCGAGGGCGCCGACGAGGTTCCCGGTGTAGACGATCGTCCAGTTGCGGACCAGCCTCGCGCCGCTGATCTTGCGGTCCGCCCACGCCATCGCGATCAGGTTGTTGCCGGTGAACAGCTCCGCACCGGCGACGACGACGAGGATCAGCCCGAGGCAGAAGACGAGCCCGGCGAGCAGGCGGGTGACCCCGAACGGGATCACGTCGCCGGCGCCGGCGACGACCGTGGTCGCGAACATCGCCCCGAGAGCGATGAAGGCACCGGCGAGCACCGCCAGGGCGAACATTGGCAGGGCCGCCATCCCGGCCTTGGCGGCGCCGATGTCGGTCGCCTTCTCCGCGATCTGCGGCGGCAGCAGCGCGTCGAGGCTGGACGGGGGGGAGGAAGGCTCACGGGCGGCCTCGCCGCCGCCGCGGTCGGGGAAGCTCATGCCGCGCTCCGCACCCGGATCGCGGTCACCTTGTACTCGGGACAGCCGGTGACCTCATCGCCGTGCTGGGAGGTGAGCAGGTTGGCGAGCGCCGCGGGGAAATGGAAGCCGATGAACGCCTGGCCCGGGGAGACGCGCTCGGTGACCTCGGCGGTCACCTCGATCTGTCCACGGCGACTGGCGACGTTCACCCGCTCGCCTTTGCCGATCCCGAGCTCAGCGGCATCGTCGGGATGCAGCTCGAGCAGCTCCTCGGGAACCAGCTGGAGGTTCCGTGTTCGCCGCGTCATCGTGCCGGCGTTGTAGTGCTCGAGCCTGCGGCCGGTGACGAGCAGGAGCGGGAACTCCGCGTCGGGCTGCTCGCCCGGCGGCGCGTAAGGGATCGCGGCGAGCTGCGCCTTGCCGCTCGGGGTCTCGAACCGCTCACGGTACAGCGTCCGCTCGCCGGGATCGTCGGGGGAGCGGCAGGGCCAGGCCACCCTCCCCCCCTCGCGGTCGAGCCGTTCGTGGGAGATGCCGCGGAAGGTGGGGGTCAACGATGCCATCTCGGCGAACGCCTCAGCCGGCGTCGAGCAGCCGAGATCGGTGCCGAGCTCCGCGGCGAGAGCGCGGATGATCTCGAAGTCGGGCCTCGCCTCGCCGGGCGGCTCAAGCGCCGGTCGCACCCGCTGCACGCGGCGGTCGAAGTTGGTGAACGTGCCGTCCTTTTCGAGGAACGACGCCGCCGGCAGGACGACGTCGGCGAGCGAGGCGGTCTCGGACAGGAAGATCTCCTGCGAGACGACCAGCTCACAGGCCTCGATCGCTGCCCTGACATGGCCGGAGTCGGGGTCGGTCTGGGCAATGTCCTCGCCGAAGACGATCAACGCCTTGAGCTCACCGGCGACCGCGGCGTCGAACATCTCGGGGATCCGGAGCCCGCGTTGGGGGCGGATCTCGACCCCCCACGCCTCGCCGAACGTGCTCGCCGCTTCGGCATCGGCAACCTTCTGGTAGCCGGGCAGGATGTCCGGCATCGCCCCCATGTCCGACGCGCCCTGGACGTTGTTCTGACCACGCAGCGGATTTGCGCCGCAACCCTCCGCCGTCCCCACGCTGCCGGTCAGCGCGGCGAGGTTGCACAGCGTCCGCACCCCATCGGTGCCGTGCGCGTGCTCGGTGACCCCGAGGCCCCAGACGATCGCGCGGGCCTCGTTCTCACCGTAGAGCCCTGCGGCCTCACGGAGGTCGCCCGCCGGCACGCCGGAGATCTCCTCGACCCGCTCCGGGGTATAGTCGGCGACCAGCGCCCGCACTGCCTCGAAGCCCTCGGTGCGCTCGCCGATGAAGGCCTCGTCGATCAGCCCCTCGCCGATCAGCACGGCGGCGAGGCCGTTGAAGACGGCGACGTTGGTGCCCGGGCGCGGCCGCAGGTGGACGTCGGCGTAGCCGGCGATCTCGGTGCGCCGCGGGTCGACGACGACGAGCCGCGCGCCGGAGATCACCCGCTGTTTGATCCGCGCCCCGACCACCGGGTGGGCCTCGGTCGGGTTGGTGCCGCAGAGCAGGAAGACCCCTGCCCGGTCGAAGTCCTCGAACGGGTTGGTGCCTCCGGCGAGCCCGAAAGATGCGGAGAGCCCGGCGGCCGAGGGCGCGTGGCAGATGCGGGCACAGTTGTCGACGTTGTTGCTGCCGATCGCCACCCGCATCAGCTTCTGCATCAGGTAGTTCTCCTCGTTGGTGGCCCGGGCGGAGGAGATCGCCGCGATCGCATCGGGGCCGTACGCCTCGCGGATCCGGCGCAGCTCGGTCGCGGCGTGCCCGATCGCCTCGCCCCAGCTCGTCTCGACCAGCGACCCGTCGCGGCGGATCAGCGGCCTCTTCAGCCGGTCGGGCGAGCGGACGAAGCCGTGCGCGAAGCGCCCCTTGACGCAGGCGTGGCCGCGGTTGACCGGCGCCTCCCTGTTCGGCCGGATCGCCGCCACTTCGTCGCCGCGCGTGTGGACGTCGAGCGTGCACCCGACCCCGCAGTAGCCGCAGGTCGTGGTCGTCGTGCGCTCGATCGGTCGCGGGTCCAGCAATCCCGATTCCGACAGCGCCCCGGACGGGCAGCTGTCGACGCAGGCGCCGCAGGAGACGCAATCGGATTCGCTCCACGGCCCGCCGGTACCCGGAGCGAGGACCGTGCCGGCGCCACGGCCGACCATCGCCAGCGCGAACGTCCCCTGGACCTCGTCGCACATCCGTACGCAGCGGGCGCAGGCGATGCAGAGGGCCGGGTCGTACTTGACGTAGGGATGCGAGTCGTCGCGCTCGCCGCCGCGCTGGCCGCGGAAGCGGCTGCGCTCGACGCCGAGTCTCAGGCAGGCGCGGACGAGCTCGCTGCGCTCGGGCTGCTGCTCGAGGGCGGCCTCGGGGAGCTGGCCGACGATCAGCTCGAGCGCGATGCGCGCGGTGTCGAGTGCGACCGGGTCGTCGGTGCGGACCGCGGCGCCATCGGTAGCGGGCGTGGTGCAGGCGGGGACCGGGCCCTCGGCGCCCTCGATCGAGACCATGCAGGTCCGGCACGAGCCGTACGGGGCGAGGCGGGGGTCGGCGCAGAGCGAGGGAACCTCGGCCCCGGCGGCCCGAGCCGCATCGAGAAGCCGCGAGCCCGCAGCGACGATCACCTCGGTCCCGTCGACGCTCACCCTCACGGCGCCTCACCGTAGACGCGCTCGATGCTGCGGACGACCGGAGGGACTCCCGGCCGAAGGCGCAGAGGCTGCCCCGCTCCATTGCCGTCAGCATCTCGTCCAGCCCGGCGGCCACCTCGGGGGTGCCGGTGCCCTCGGCGAGCTCCAGCCCGCGACGGGTGCCGAGGCGGCAGGGTGCGCAGGTGCCGCAGCTCTCGCTCGCCGCGAAGCTCCAGAAGTGGCGTTCGAGCGCCTCGCGGTCGACGCGCTCGTCGAGCGCGATCAGGCTCCCGTGGCCGAGGTCGGCGCCGACCTCGCGCAGGGCCTCGAACGAGAGCGGCGTGTCCAGGTCGTCCGGGCCGATGAAGCCGCCGAGCGGGCCGCCGACCTGGATCGAGCGCAGCGCTACCCCGTCCCGAATCCCGCCCCCGAGCTCGTCGACGAGCCGACGCAGCGGGGTCCCGAGCTCGACCTCGTAGGCGCCCGGGTTACGGAAGCGCTCGTTCAGGCAAACGACCTTGGTGCCGCGGCTGTCGCCGCTGCCGAGGCTGGCGTAGGCCGCCCCACCGCGAGAGACGATCCACGGCACGGCGGCCAGCGTCTCGACGTTGTTGACGACCGTCGGCCGATGCAGGTAGCCGCGCTCGGTCGGGTACGGGGGACGCGCCGCGACCTCTCCGCGCAGGCCCTCGATCGAGTGGATCAGTGAGGTCTCCTCACCGGCGACGTAGGAACCCGCGCCTTCGAAGACCTCGACGTCGAAGTCGACCCCCGAGCCCTGCAAGTCGCTGCCGAGGTGGCCGGCCGCCCGCGCCTCGGCGACCGCGGCGCGCAGCGCGTCGCGGGCGCGGGGATATTCGGACCGTACGTAGACGATCCCGTGCGTCGCCCCGCAGGCGAGGGCGGCCAGGGCCATGCCCTCGAGCACGCGATCGGGGTCGCGCTCCATCAGCAGGCGGTCGACGAACGACCCCGGGTCGCCCTCGTCGCCGTTGCAGATCAGGTAGCGAGGCCCGTCGCCCGGCGCCTCCGAGGCCGCACCCCACTTGACGGCGGCGGGGAAGCCGGCGCCGCCGCGGCCCCGGAGGCCGGATTCCTTGACCTCGTGGACGACGCGGTCGCGATCCGCGCTCGGCGCAACCGCCTCCCACACTTCCCACGCCTCCGGCCCGGCCCCGACGATGCCGGCGAGGACGACCGGCTCCGGGACCTCGACTCGCACCGGGATCTGCGGATCGCGACGCGGAGCATCCCCGGTGAGCTGGGCGACGAGGTCGGGGCCCGCGCACGGGTCCTCGTCGTCGAGGGCCGCGGGACCGCCGTAGCAGTAGCCGAGGCAGTAGACGGCCTCGAGCGACACCGACCCGTCGGCCGACACGCGTCCCGGCTCGGCGCCGAGGTCCCGCGAGAGCTCTTCGAGGTGGCCGCCGCCGGCCGCGAAGCACGCCGTCCCGGCGCAGACGCGAACGTGACGCCGGCCTCGTGGCTCAAAGCCGAGATCGGAATAGAACGACGCGGCGCCGTGGACGTGGGCCCGCGGGAGGCCGAGCTCGGCGGCCACCCGGTCGACGTCGCCCGGCTCGATCAGCCCGCGAGCGTCCTTCGCCTGGCGCAGGCGGGCGAGGACCTCGGCGCCACGGCGGCCGTAGCGGCGCTCGATCTCGGTGACGATCCTGCCCGGAATCGGGACTCCTTCCTCGGGGAAGCGCCAACCTACCCGGTATTCAGCTCTGCTTCACGACCGCGTACACGACCCGCTCGGCGACGTCGATCACCACCTCCCCGATTCGCGAGCAGCGGCGATAGAGCTCGCGGCGCGCGATCCGCTCGCGCATGTCCTCGACCTCCAGGAGGCTCGCCATGCCGTGGTAGTACGCCCGCTCGAGCCGTCGCTCCGCCGCGATCGCGGCGTCGGCCGCCTCGGTGGCGTCGTCGCCGCTACGCCCCAGCTGGGCGATCGCGCTGTCGATGTGGCGAACGGCCTCGCCCAGCAGCGCTGCCATCTCCGCGATTCCCGCGTCCGGCGCGCACCTCATCACATCCGCCTCGTCGACGAGGTCGACCACGTAGTTGAGGACCCAGTCGATACTGCGCGACAACGCGAACGCGTCCTCAGGCTCCAGCGCGGTGACGAAGGCGGCGCGCAGCGCGCTCAGCAGCTCTCGCTTCGCCGTGTCACCGCGGGGCTCGGCCTCGCGCACGAGCTGGGCGGCAGCGGCGTCACCGGCCGCCCAGCTGGCGAAGGCGTCGACGCCCTCGCTCGTCGCCGCGACCTGGCGGCGCAGGAGCTCGACCACGTCGGGCTGCTCGGGCAAGAACCACCGGCTGAACCTCACGTCAGCCCCTGCCAGAGCTCGAAGACTCCGACTGCGAGCGCACCGGTGACCGGAATCGTGATCAGCCAGGCGAGAGCCATCTGACGGACGATCAACCAGTGCACATGGTGAAGGCGCCTGCGGCCTGCACCGATTCCGACGATTGACGAGGCGACGACCTGTGTGGTGGAGGTCGGGGCCCCGGCCAGCGAGGCCCCGAGAATCACCGAGGCCGAAGCGGTCTGGCTTGCCAGCCCTTCGACTGGCTGGATCCGGTAGATGCGCCGACCCACGGTACGAATGATCCGCCACCCGCCAAGTGCAGTGCCCGCAGTCAGCGCCGCTGCGCAAGCGACGGTCGCCCATTCCGGGGCCGCGAGCGTGTCGATCCGCCCCTCGGCGAGCAGTAATGCTGCGACGACCCCGACCGACTTTTGCGCGTCGTTCGCGCCATGGCTGAAGGCAAGCGCAGCCGACATCACCCACTCGCCGCCTCCGACGGGGCCATGCCAGCGTCGCGTGGCACGCCGCGCGAGCCGGCGCAGGGTCCGGATCACCACCAACCCTCCGAGGGCGCCCAGCGGCGGGGAGATCGCGAGCGCGATCAGGGTGCCGAAGACTCCCACCGGGCGCCAACCGTCGAGACCGCCCCATTGGACCGCGTCGAGACCGCCCTCGGCCAGGGCTGCGCCGACGAGGCCGCCGACGAGCGCGTGACCCGAGCTCGACGGAAGGCCGAACCGCCAGGTGATCAGGTTCCAGCCAACGGCGGCGGCCAGGCCGGAGCCGATCACTGCGACGGCCGCGGAGGGCGCCACCGTCACGATGCCCGCGATCGTGTCGGCGACCGCAGCACCCACGAGCAGCGGCCCCAGCAGGTTGAAGACCGCCGCCAGGATGATCGCCTGCAGCGGCCGCGCGGCGCGGGTTGCCACCAGGGTCGCGATTGCGTTCGATGCGTCGTGCAGCCCGTTCGTGACCGCGAACGCGAGCGCGAGCAGGACCGCCAGTGCGAGGCCCGGATCCATCGGTCAACTGGCCGCGGGGCGAAAGCGGATACGGTCCACTGCGTGGAGCGCAGCTACATCGGCCCTGCCTTCAAGGACGCCGAGGTCCACGACGCAATGCGCGTCGGGGTGGTCACATGCCGGCCCGAGACCAAGCTCGCCGATGTTGCCCAGATCATGGTCGGCTACGACATTCACTCCGTCGTCGTCTCGGACGTCCAGGGTGAGCGTGGCATGTGGGGGATCGTCACCAGTCTCGACCTGGCTCGCAGGCCGGAGGAGCTCGGGTGGCTTACGGCTGGCGAGGTGGCGAGCACCGATCCGGTCACGATCGCCTCGAACGAGCCGCTGGGGCGGGCGGCAGAGCTGATGGCCGAGCACGGCGTGACGCACCTGATCGCGGTTCAGCCGGAGACCGGCCGGCCCGCCGGGATGATCTCGGCGCGCGGGCTCGCCGCCGCGCTCGCATACGGACGCCCCTAAGCCGCGCCCGGTCCGCTCCTCGCCGCCTCGAGCAGCAGGCGCCGCTCGGCAGCCGCGATCAGGCGCCGGGCGCGGTCGACGGCGTCGATGTTGACCGAGATCGCGTCGATCCCGGCGCCGACGAGCAGATCCGCGTACTCGGGATACACCGACGGCGCCTGGCCGCAGATCGAGGTCTGAAGGCCGAGCTCGCGAGCGCGAGCGATCAGCCGCCGCAGGTACTCGGTCACCGCCCGCGTCGCGCTCGTCGAAGACCTCGGCGACGACCTCCGAGTCGCGGTCGGCGCCGAGCATCAGCTGCGTCAGGTCGTTGGAGCCGATCGAGATCCCGGCGACGCCGAGCTCGGCGTAGCGCTCGAGATGGAAGAGGACCGAGGGCACCTCGGCCATCACCCAGAGCTCGAACCCCGGCCGGTCGAGCAGGCCGGCCTCACTCGGCAACCGCACGGCAGGCCTCGAGCTCGCGCGGGGTGCGCACGAACGGAAGCATCACGTGGAAGTTCGTGTGGCCCGGCGTCCCAGACGCGGTGGATCGCGTCGAGCTCGAGCGCGCAGCAGGTCGGGCTCGCAGCATGTAGCGCAACGCCCCGCGGTAGCCGATCATCGGGTTCGCCTCCTCGGGCTCGAAGCGGTCACCGCCCTCGAGGCCGCGGAACTCGTTGGTGCGGAAGTCGATCGTCCGGTAGGTGATCGGCCGGGGCGCGAACGCGGCGGCGAAGTCGGTCAGCGCCTCGCCCATGCGGTCGACGAACTCGCTCGCGCGCCCCTCCTCGATCAGCAGGCGCGGGTGCTTGCCCTCGAGCGCCTCGAGCACCATCAGCTCGGCGCGCAGCAGGCCGACGCCCTCGACGTCGAGCGCCGCCGCGCGCTCGACCTGGGACGGCTCGGAGAGGTTGACGAGCAGCTTCGTCGCCGTGACCGGCGCCGGCGGCGCTCGCCGGCTGCGGCCGGTGCCGCGGCGGCCGGTGCCGGCTCGCGCTCCCTCGCGAACCGACGCCGTGGGCCGCGTCGACGGTCACCAACTCGCCGTCGCGCAGCTTCGTCGTCGCCTCGCGCGTTCCGACGACGCAGGGGATGCCGAGCTCGCGCGAGACGATCGCCGCGTGGCAGGTCATCCCGCCCGAGTCGGTGACGATCGCCGCTGCGCGCCGCATCAGCGGCACCCAGTCGGGCGCCGTCATGTGGGTGACGAGGACCTCGCCCTCCGTCGAGGTCGCGGCGCCGCGTCGGCGAGCGCGGACGACCCGCACGGGGCCGCTGCCGTCGCCCGGCGCGGCGCCGAGGCCGCTGACGAGCAGCTCGCCGCTCGCGGCTGCGGCGTCCGTCGAGCGCTGCCGCCGGCCGAGGTCACGGGGCGCGACTGCAGCATCCAGGCCGTGCCGTCGGCGTCGATCGCCCACTCGGTGTCCTGCGGCGGCGCCGTAGTGCTCCTCGATCCGGCGGCCGAGGTCGGCCAGCTCGCGAACCTCCTCGTCGGTCAGCACCGGGCGGCGTCGCCTCGTCGCTCGCGGAGCTCGCGCGTCACCGTGCCGCCGTCCGGGGCGCGGCTCGATCACGAGCTCCTTGCGCGCGACCTCGCGGGCCAGGATCGCCAGGCTGTCCTTCTCGACCACGTAGCGGTCGGGCGAGACGCTGCCCGAGACGACCGCCTCGCCGAGCCCGAAGGAGCCCTCGATCACGAGGCGGTCGGTCGCGCCGGCTGGCCGGGTCGATCGTGAACATCACGCCGGCGCGCGTCGACGTGCACCTGGCGCTGGACGACCACGGCGATGTCCATGTCGGCCTGGCCGAAGCCGCGCTTGGCGCGGTAGAAGACCGTGCGCGCGCCGAACAGCGACGACCAGCAGCGGCGCACGGCCTCGACCACGGCGTCGCCGCCGCGCACGTTGAGGAAGGTCTCGTTCATGCCCGCGAACGAGGCCGACTCGGTGTCCTCCGCGGTCGCCGACGAGCGCACCGCGACGGGCGCGTCGGCCATCGTCGTCCGCGGTCAGCTCGCCGTAGGCGTCGCGGATCGCCTGCTCGAGCCAAGTCGGGCATCGGCTCGGCCTCGACCATCGCGCGCACCTCGTGCCGCGGCGTGCTCGAGCGCGCCGCGTGTCGTCGACGTCGACCGCCGTCGAGCCGCTCCTCGATCCGCTCGCGCAGGCCGCCGCCGTCGCAGAACGCGGCATAGGCCGGCGCGCCGACGACGAACCCGCCGGGGACAGGCAGCCCGGCGGCGGTCAGCTCGCCGAGGTTGGCGCCCTTGCCGCCGGCGTAAGACACGTCGGCGCGCGAGAGTGTGGCGAAGAAGCGGACCGGGTCGTCCGTGGTCGAGTTGGCATGGGCGGTGGACTTGATCGCAGTCGTGGATTCCATGCTCGTCAACCTAGCGCGTCGCCGGCCTTGCCATCCGTACTAAACCCCGAAGCGAACTGTGGCCCGCCCACGATGCCGGCGCCGTGGAGAGGCGAGAGCATCGTCGGCGGCATGCCGGATGAGAGCCTCAACGCACTCGACGCGACCTTCCTCGAGCTCGAGGAGGCCGATCAGAGCGAGAGCGAGAGCGCGCACATGCACATCGGCGCCGTGATGCTGTTCGAGCCGCCGCGGGGCGGGAGGCGGCGAGGACACGTTCGCGATCGCCCGCTGGGCAGCCCTCAATCATTGCGCCACCTGCGGTCGTCCGCTCGACGGCCGCCGGATCGAGCTCGGCGCCACGCTCAAGGCCAGGCGACGGTTCTCCCGCGAGCGGCAGGCTGGCCTCGACCTCGGTGAGATGGATCTCGGTGAAATGGAGGAGAAAGCGCTCGACGGGAGCTGAGATGGCCCCGGAGTGCGAGGGGGATCGCCAGCTCACACTCGCGCCGGCCCGACCGCGTCGCGCCGCATCGACTCGTCGACGAAGCCCTCGACCGCGACGGCCAGCTCATCCGGGTCGGCCTCCGTGAGCAGGTCGAGCCGAGTCTCCGCGGGCACCTCGCTCAGCGGCTCGAGCTCGGCGAGCTGGCGCCGAATGATCGTGGCGTCGGCGTCGGACGTGCGCTCGGGGTCCAGGTCGCGCTCCCGCACCCGAGTCAGGAGTACCTCCGTGGATGCCCGGCACTTGACGATCAGCAACGGGGCGGCTTGATCGCCGAGCCCGTCTCGGAACGCTGCACGCTCACTGCGCCGATGGAAGGTCGCGTCGACGATCACGCCACCCTCCTGCGTGAGCTCGTCGGCGGCGGTCCTGCCCAGCTCGCGGTAGGTCCGCGAAGTAAACGCGGGCGAGTAGAGCTCTCGTCCGCCACGCTCGGTCGGGACGAGGCCCGCGAGTCGCTTGCGGGTGACGTCCGAGGAGACGTGGGTCCAACCACTGAGCTCGGCAAGCTCGCGCGCCAGCCTCGTCTTGCCGGTGCCCGCGACGCCGCAGACCACGAGCACCAGCGGGCGCCGAGCACCCCAGGCGAACCGGTGTCCGAGGCGGAGGAACTCGCGCGCCTCGGCCTCCTGGCGGGCGCGCTCGGGATCTCCCGGCTCGAGCTCGTGCACCCGCAGGCAGGCAACCTTCGCCCGGACCCAGGCTCGATAGGAGGCGAAGAACGAGACCAGCGCGTCGTTGCCGGGATCCCCGCCGGCCTCGCGGTAGGCCTCGATCAAGCGCGCGGCGAGCGGCCCGGCTCCGAGCCGAACGAGATCCATGACCAGGAACGCGATGTCGGCTCCGACATCGATCCCGCGCAGCGAGGCGTTGAACTCGACGCAGTCGAAGACGTGGACCGCCTCCCGCGCCGGCACGATCACGTGCTCGGCGCGCAGGTCGCCGTGACAATCGCGGACCAGGCCGGCCTGCGCCCGTGCCTCGAGCTCGTTGCGCCGGGCGCCGAGGAAGCCGCGCGTGAAGCGCTCGGCGGCGTCCAGGCGCGGCTCGGGGAGGATCCCGGAGCCGCGGCGCGCAGCGTCGTCAGGTTCTCGTCGAGGGTCGCGTCGAGGCTGGCGAGATCACAGAATTCCGCGGCGGCCTCGTCCGCCTCGGAGTGAAAGCGCGCGAGGCAGGCGGCGACCGCCTCGATCTGTGCCGGCTCCACCACGCCCCTGGCCGCGAGCGCGGCGAGACTCCGATCCTCTTCCACGCGCCGCATCTCGACCGCGTACTCCACGGCGGCAGGGTCGTCCTCGGAGCAGAGCGCGTAGCGATCGCCGGCGCGGGCGATACCGACGACACCGAGGTAGATCTCGGGGGCGAGGCGGCGATTGAGCCGCACCTCCTCCCGGCACATCTCGTGCCGGCGCTCGACGGTCCCGTAATCGAGGAACGGGAAGACAATCGGCTTCTTCACCTTGTAGGCGAGGTCGCCGGCGAGGAAGACCCAGGAGATATGGGTGTCGCGGAGCTCTACCGATCGGGGCCATGCGAGAGGAGCCGGGGTCGAGCATCGCCGCGACCAGCTCGGGTCGTTCTGCGTCGACATTCGCCATCCTCCGGCCTATCTCGCGGATCGAGGTGATCGCAACGGTCGAGGCGCCATCAGGCCGTATCCGCGGCAGCGCGATCCCGCCGCCACGACTTCCGCCGCTCGAGATAGGCCGGCGGCAGGACGAGGCGCCAGCTCTTCCACCAGGCGAAGCCAATCGAGGGCTCCGTCGTAGTCGCCGTTGCGGGCATCCGCGTCAGCCGCCGCGAGAGCGAAGTCGAGCTCGTAGCGCTGGTGTTCGCGGTCATCGGCCAAATCGCACGGCGCCGGCGGCTCGAGGTCGACGAACTCCCGTCGCCATGACCCAATGAGCGGCGGCACTGAGGTAGGAGCCGAGGTAGCGGCCGGCGAGCTTTGTCGGCGGCGACCAGAGCGCGCTCGGGCTCGCCGCGTCGTCGAAGCCGGCGAACAGCGCCGAGCGAAAGTAGCGCGGCAGGGCGCCTGTGAGCAGCGCCGCGCGCAACACCGGCCGGAAGGTTGAGATCGGCACCTGGGCACCCGCCCGCGAGGCGATCGCCTCGGCGGCGACATCGGCCTGCTGGGCCGCAAGCCCTCCCTGCTTGATCGGAAACCAGGTCGCGTCGCCCACGGCCCAGACGTCGGTCATCCCCTCGACGTTGAGGCGGGTGTCGGTCGGGATGAAGCCGCCGTTCCGCTGCGGGATCCCGTCGATCTCGGGGACCTCGAGCGCCGGCAGGGCGACGACGCGGTCCGCGGCGATCTCCCCCCGCCCCGAAGCTCGAGTTCGCGGACGATCGAACCGACGCGGCGCGGACCGCCGTCCGCAGCTCGATCCCGGCCTCGGCCAGGAGCTCGCCGACGACCTTCGGCGCACTCTCGCCGAGCAGCTCCAACGGTCGCGCTCATGCGTCACGAGCGAGAGCTCGACCCCCGAAACGCCCCGGGCGCGCAGGTGGGCGGCGCTCAGCAGCGCCAGCTCGTAGCGGGAAGCGACCATCGGACCTCCGGCGGCACCGCGAACACCAGCCGTCCTCGAGCGTCGGCCTCGAGCTCGCCCATGAGCGCTGCGGAACGCCTCGCGCCCCGACCGGTCGCCGAAGGTGAGCGCGCCATCGACTGCGGCGACGGGACGCGCGCCGGTCGCGATCAGGAGGGCCTCGTAGTCGAGCGTTGCGCCGCCGGCGGTTCGGATCGAGTGCGAACCGGGATCGACCGCGGCCAGCGAGTCGCGCCTGATGTGGGCATGGTGCTGGCCGGCGAGGCGCTCGAGGTCGATCCGAGCCGCGGGCCCGAGCGAGAATGGCTCGGCGACGAGGTGGGGTCGGTAGCACGAACCGCTCCTCGGGCGCGATCAACTCGACCCGGACTCGCTCTCCGGCGAGGTCATCGAGCGCCAGCAAGGCCTCGGCGGCGGCGATGCCTCCACCCGCAATCAGGACTCGGCCACGCCGGCCACTCGGCATATCGGGCCCGCGAGCCGATGCCCAGGTCAGCGCGTCCCGCTGGGCCGCGCGAGGCTTCAATACCGGGTCACGGCTGGATGCGACGGCAGCGAAGGGCCGCGACCCGCTCTGCACGCGGAGGTGCGAGTGCTCGGTGCTCGTCGCGCGTCGCCGACTGCGCGAACGGGAAGGAGCGGTCGGCGTGGTCGCAAGCCGCTTCGAGGGGCCGAGGCGCAACTCGGCGAGCGCGTCGCCGCTTCCAGCTCACGCACGCCTCGGCGCCGGCCGCGATGAATCAGCTCGCCGAGATCGAAACAGCCGACCTGATCGTGCTCGGCGCCACCCACCGGGAAGCCGGGCGGGTGTGCCCGGCAGCGTCTGCGAGCGCCTTCTCCACCGCGCTCCGCGCGCGGTTGCGATCGCCGCCGAGCTACGGTCGGAGCGAGCACGCCGGTCTCGGGCTCGTCGGCGTCGGCTACGACGGCCACGATGAGTCGAAGCACGCGCTCGGCTTCGCCCGGAGATCGCGCCGACATCGGAGCGGAGTTGCGCCTGATCACGGTCGTGCCCGACGGGTCGTCGCGTCCGAGTGGGCCACCGAGGCCGGACAGCTGTTCCGCCGCGGCGACCCAGCCGCGGTGCTCGCGCAGCAAGGGGCCGAGCTCGATCTCCTGGTGGTCGGCTCCGCCGCCTTCGGGCGGGCACGAGCGGCCCTGTCCGGCGAGGTCTCCCACGAGGTCATGCGTACGGCCCCGTGCCCGGTGATCGTCGTGCCGCGTCCGCGCCGGATCGAGACTAGCTCTCAGACTTCGGCGGCCGCCCGCTGAGCAGGTCGTCGAGCAGGCGCAGGTACTGGACCAGGTGGCGAGAGCCGAGAAAGCGCTCGATTACCCACTCGCGGGCCGCCGCGCCGATGCGGTCGGCGCGCTCCCGATCCCCTAGCAGCTCATCGCAGGCGCGGCCGAAGCGAGCGAGGTCGAGGGGATCGTCGAGCAGCACGCCCGTCACCCCGTCGACGATCTGGTCCTGGATTCCTCCGGCCCTGCTGGCGACCACCGGGCGCGCCTTCCACATCGCCTCGGCCACGGTCAGCCCGAACCCCTCGGCGAGGCTCTTCTGCACCACCACCTGCGCGCGACGCTGGATCGCGTTGACGATCGCGGCGTTCTCCTCAACGTCGTCCATCGGTAGGCAGGCGAGGTGCACACGCGCGCGCACGGCGGAAGGGAGCCCGAGCGCAGTTCCCGGACCTCGGCCAGGACCTCTGCGCCCTCGGGATCGTCGGAGACCGCCGCGACGCTCGGCCCCGCGACGAGCAGGTGAGCGACTTCGTTTTCACAGTGCTCGGCGAACCCGCGCAGCACCCCGCCGGGATCCTTGAGCCGGTCCCAGCGCGAGACCTGCGCGACCACCGGTGCCTCCTCCGGTATCGGGGCGTCCTGATCGATCTCCGCCGCGCGGTCGACTCGGCCCGGCGAGCCGTCGGATCGCTCAAAGGTCGGCGGCACGCCATCCCGCCTCGGTCCAAGGCCGGAGCGGGCGATGATCGCCTCGACCCTGTCCGGCGACAGCTCCTCGTTCTTCGGTGAGAAGGCGTCGATCGACGGGGGGACGACCCAGATCCTGTCCTCGGAGAGGCCGTCCCAGGCGTATGCCCGCCGGGAGAACACGTAGGCGTGCGCAGGCTGAACGTAGTCGCGCAGAAACGCCCAGGTCTCGCGGGCGATCTCGTTCGGCAGGTCGATTCCGACGTGACAGCGCCAGACCACGGTGGCGCCCGTTTCGAGCAGGGGCTGGACCAGGCCGGCCGTCTGCGGGTCGTGGCAGAAAACGACGTCGCGGGAGCGCACCGTCCGCGCCAGCTCGCCGGCGCTCGCGCGCAGCGTCTGCTCGTAGATCTCGCGCTCTGCGTCACCGAGCTCGCCGCCGTCCCCGGGCGAGCCGTGGAGCCGGTTGTGAATTCGCTTCGTGACCGTGAAGAAGGGCGGCGATCCATCGACCACTACCCAGCGCGCATCGACGCCCGCACTGCGGGCGTAGCCGAGCAGTGATTGCAACAGCTCCACCACCCCCCCGCCCCGAGCTGTCGAGTTGACGTGCCACACGACCCGGCCCGCGAACAGCTCCGCCGCTCGTTCGGTCGCCGCCTCGATCTCCGCGTAGCCCTCGCCGATCAGCGCCCGGAAGCGCTCGTGTCGGAGCGTCGGAACGGGCACGTGGATGAGTCCGTCGGTGCTCATGTCGCGATCGGGGCGGCGATCGCCAAGTAGACCACGATCGAAAGCAGATCCTGGATCACGGTAGCGAGCGGACCGGCGCCGAACGCTGGATCGATGCCCAAACGCCGGAAGAGCAGCGGGAGTGCCATCGCCACCAGGGTCGCAATCGAGCAGGCGCAGAAGAGCGCCAGGGAAACCGCGAGCGCGACCTGCGCGTTCCCCCAGCCGATCAGGGCGAAGGGGAGGAACGCGAGGCCGATCAAGGCACCGATGATCGCTCCCGAGATCAGCCCGCGCCGGAACATCTCGGCCGTCGTCTGCTCTTCCGGCTCGCGGTCACTCACTCGGGTGATTCTCGCCCCTCGCTGTCCGAACCGAGCTCACGCGAACCCGGCGCTGACGCTAACGTCCCAACGCGACCGACGCTAGTCCCACCCAGGGCCCGAAGCCAACCGTAGCGACTACGGATGCGGTTGGTTACCGGGCGCGGATGCGGGCGCCGCCTATTCAGGTGTAGGTTGGCTGAGAGGAGGCGAACGTGTTCCAAGTACGTATTCACGGCAGGGGCGGTCAGGGCGTCGTCACGGCCGCCGAGCTGCTCTCGGTGGCACCGCGCTCGCGCCCGGAATCACGGTGATGTACGCGATCCACCTAATTCGCCTCAGGCGAGCGGCGACCGACCCGGCGACCATGCGTGAGGCGTACAGGCAGCGCGAGCGGCGTGGCTTCTAGTTCCAAATTGAGAGAAGGGAGACTCGGATGTCAACCAGGATCGGGATCAACGGCTTCGGGCGCATCGGCCGGAACCTCTACCGCGCCGCCCACGAGGCCGGCTCGGAGCTCGAGTTCGTCGCCGTCAACGACGTCGCTTCGGCCGACTCGCTTGCTCACCTGCTCAAGTACGACTCCACCTATGGGCGTTTCCCGGGCGAGGTCGAGCTTCGCGATCGCCTGATCGCCGTCGACGGCAAGGAGATCGAGGTGCTCGCCGAGCGCGATCCGGCCGACCTGCCCTGGGCCGAGCTCGGGGTCGAGGTCGTGATCGAGTCGACGGGCTTGTTCAGAACCCGCGAGGGCGCCACCAAGCACCTCGACGCGGGGGCGGAGAAGGTGATCATCACCGCCCCGGCAACCGAGCCGGACGTCACCGTCGCCCTCGGGGTCAACTTCGAGCGCGATTACGACCCCGACCTGCACCACATCATCTCCAACGCCTCCTGTACGACCAACTGCCTGGCGCCGGTGGCGAAGGTCGTCCACGAGGCTTTCGGGATCGAGTGCGGCCTGATGACCACGATCCACGCCTACACGGCCGACCAGAGCCTCCAGGACACGCCCCACAAGGACCCGCGCCGGGCCCGCGCCGCGGCGGTCAACCTGATCCCGACCTCGACCGGCGCCGCCAAGGCCGTCGGCCTGGTGCTGCCGGAGCTAAACGGCAAGCTCAACGGAATGGCAGTCCGCGCCCCGGTGATCACCGGCTCCGTGGTCGACCTCACCTGCCAGCTGGGTCGGGAGAGCAGCGCGGAGGAGATCAACGCCGCCGTGCGCGAGGCCGCAGCCGGGCCCCTGGCGGGGATCCTCCTCTACACCGAGGACCCGATCGTCTCCACCGACATCGTCAAGGATCCGCACTCCTCGATCTTCGACGCCGAGCAAACGGTGGTGATCGACGGCACCTTCGCCAAGCTCTTCTGCTGGTACGACAACGAGTGGGGCTACTCCAACCGCTGCGTCGAGCTGGCGGCGCGGGTGCTGCAACCGAAGGAAGCTGCAGTCGGGGCGTAACGCTCATGGCAAAGGAACCCGCTTCAGTCGCACCGGAGCCTGACCAACCCCAAAAGCTCACCGAGAGGCTCCGTGGCAGCCTCACCGTTGTGACCGTGGCCGATGCCGGGTACCACCGATCTTCGGCCGCGGGCTTGATTCTCGCCCAGGGCCGCGTTACACAACTTCGAGCGCGAGGAGAAGCAGCGTGTGCTCGACCTCGGCATCGGTCGAGTCCCGGCCGATCTGCCGGTCGAGGGTCGCCTGCTGAGCGGACCGCCTGGATGCGTGCTGTCGAAGCCAGCGGCGATTTCGACCTGATGCTCACCGGCTCGCGCGGGTACGGGGCGCTGCAGCGGACAGCGCTGGGCAGCGTGTCCGGCGATCTGGTCAACTCGGCCGCGTGCCCGGTCTTGGTCCTCCCGCGCGGGGTCGGCATGGATCCGCTCGAGCTCGGCGAGAAGCGCGACGCGGTTTCGGCGCGTTAGCCGGCGTGCCGGGCCCCTCCGTCTGCCTCGTCGTCCTCGACGGTTGGGGACTCGGGCCGGCAGGGCACGGGAACGCGATCACGCAGGCTCGGACGCCGTTCTTCGACTCGCTGCGGAAGCGTTTTCCGCAGACGACGCTCGAGGCCTCCGGGAACGCGGTCGGGCTCCCGGAGGGGCAAATGGGCAACTCCGAGGTTGGCCACCTCAACCTCGGTGCGGGAGCGATCGTCAAGCAGGACCTGGTGCGGATCGACGAGGCGGTCGCCGACGGCAGCTTCTTCGAGAACCCTGTTCTGGTCGAGGCGTGCGATCGGGCCCGCTCTGGCCCACGCGGGCGGCTACATCTGATCGGACTGGTCTCCGATGGCGGCGTTCACTCCGGATGGGAGCACATCAAGGCCTTGATCGAGCTGGCTCGCCGTGAGGAGGTGCCGAACCTCGTCCTGCACGTCTTCACCGACGGCCGAGACACCCTCCCGCGCTCGTCTCCCGGCTTCGTCGCGGAGGTCGAGCGCTGGCTTGGGCGAGGTGGGGGGATCGGGACGGTCGCCGGCCGCTACTACGGCATGGACCGCGACCGACGCTGGGACCGCCTGAGTCTGGCCTACCATGCGATCGTCCACGCGCGTGGGCCTACGTCGCCCTCGGCGCTCGCTGCGATCCGCGCTTCCCACGAGCGAGACGAGACCGACGAGTTCGTTAGTCCGACGGTGATCGGCAACTACGACGGGATCGCCGACGGCGACGTCGTGGTGCACTTCAACTTTCGCCCCGACCGCGCGCGCGAGATGACGATGGCGCTCGGTGACCCTCGCTTTTCGGAGTTTCAGCGCGGTGACGTGCCGCGTGTGCATCTCGCGACGATGACTCGCTTCCAAGCCGGGTGGGAGTTCCCGGTCGCGTTCCGCCCGCACGAGCCCGAGACCACTCTGGCTGAGGTGATCTCCGAGAACGGCATGAGGCAGCTGCATGTCGCCGAGACCGAGAAGTACGCCCACGTGACCTACTTCTTTAACGGCGGCCGCGAGAAGCCATGGGACGGAGAGGAGCGCCGCCTGGTCGACTCGGCGCGCGACGTTCCTACTTACGACCACAAGCCCGAGATGTCGGCCCGTGGGATCGCTGAGGCGTTCCGCGAGCAGTGGGCGACGGGTGACTACCGCCTTGGGATCGTCAACTTCGCCAACGCCGACATGGTCGGGCACACAGGCTCGATCCCGGCCGCGATCGCCGCCGTCGAGGCGACCGATGGGTGCCTCGCCGAGGTCGTCGACGCGGTGCAAGAGGGAGGCGGCGCCTGCATCGTCACGGCCGATCACGGCAACGCCGACAACATGCGCGAGGCGGACGGCTCTCCGAACACCACCCACTCGCTGAACCCCGTGCCGTGTCTCGTGACACGCGCAGGAATCGACCTCGCCGACCACGGCGTCCTCGCCGACGTCGCGCCGACGGTCCTCGCCATACTCGGGATCGAGAAGCCCTCGGCCATGACCGGACGCTCGCTGATCGTTTAGCGGCCCACGGGCCTGCCGTCCTCCCCCAGCCGAGCATGACCCGCGCCTCGATCAGATCGCCGGCATCGGTATGGGTGTGCGCGGGGCTAGTTTCAGGCTGATGCACGACATCGCGGCGCTCCTGAAGGCGCACGATCCGTTCGGCGGGCTCGACGCGGACGCCCTCGAGCGCCTTGCCGAGACGGCTCAGGTCGAATCCTTCACCGCCGGCACGGTCACCTTCAAGCAGGGGGAGCGGCCTCAGACCAAGGTGCGGGTGGTGCGGCTTATGTGCTTGGCACGGAGCGGCTCGCGGAGCAGCGGGTTGTCGAGCAGGTAGATCTGCCCGACGGGGAGTAGTTGGCGACCCGCCACCAACGGTCGAGACGCCGAAGCTCGTCGTCCTCGAGCGGCCGTGGACGGCGGCCCGGCCCGTCTCGCGCGCGCGGCCCTACCGCCACGTCGTCTGATGACGTCCGATCCAGTCGGGGCCGAGGGGAGGCCCATAGGGATCAAGCGCCATGGGCTCTTCGTACCAGCGGCGAGGCATCGCGACCTCGACCTCGAGGGGCCGTTCGGGAGGCTTGGGTTCGGCGTGCGAGCTTTGCCCGGCCAGGAAGGGAGCAAGGTAGCGGGCACTTACCTTGTGCGGAGGCCACCACAGATAGTCGGGTGACGCGGTCCCCTCGCCGTGGCCTCCGGTGAGATCCTGCTCCAGGTTGATCGACTCGGCCCCGACGATGAGCTGGCCGCGCAGCACCGGATGGAAGGGCTCCGCCACTGACTCCGTTCCCAACCTCGAGGCGATGTGAGCGGCGGCCGCGTCGGCTTGTTGGGAGGCCAGCCCGCCCTGCTTGATCGGGAAGTTCGTCCCGTCGCCGGCGGCATAGACATCGTCGACCCCCACCACCTGCGCGTGATCGTCGATCGGGATGAAGCCACCGTCGTCGCTCGGCAGACCCCTCAGGTGGCGACCCTCGATCAGCGGCAGGGTTACGGCCGCGCCGGCATCGAGTCGGCGCTGCCCAGGAGCGAGGATGATTCCCTCCGGTCCTTCCGAGGCGCGGCTTTCGCCCTCGAACTCAACTCCCCGCACGGCCAGGAGCTCGGCCACCGCATTGCTCGGCACAGACCCGAAGAAAACGAGGGGGGCCTCCTCGGGCGTCACGACGATGAGGCGAAGATCATCGCTACCCAATTGCTCGGCGCGTCGGCGGGTCATGAGCGCCAACTCGTAGATCGGAAGCGACCAGCTGACGCCGGGAGGGACGATGAAGGCGAGCCGCTTCGACGGATGGCGGAGGGCGCGAGCGATGAGCGCATCGATTTCCAGCAGCTCACCGACGACGCGGAGGGTGGCGGCGTGCTCGAAGGGGCCTGTTGTGCGGGTGCCCACGCACACCACCAGGTACTCGAAGTTGAGCGTCGCTCCGTCCTTGAGCGCGACTTGGTGTCCGGGCGCGTCGACCGCGTCGACGGCGCCGCGAACGAAGCGACCGCCGAGCTCGGTGACGATGGGCTCGAGGTCCCGGTGCTCGACCGGCTGATGGGTGAACGGCTCCTCGACCGTGAGCGGTTTGTAGATGAAGTCGGGGTCCGGTGAGACCAGCGTGAGCTCGGTTCGCTCGCCGGCGAGATCGGCCAGAGCGAGCAGCGCCTCCAGCCCGGCGATCCCGCCGCCGAGGATCACGGTGCGTGGAGTCGGGGCCTCGGCCACGATTCGGAGCCTAGACGCAGCTCGCGAACGATGTCTCCTGATCGGCCGCCGGTCCGGTCTCCGGGTTGAACTACGGAGTCGCAGGTACTTCGAGGAGCCTAGACGCCCAGCGCCGCGCTGAGCGCGACCATCCCGACGGCCCCGAGGAACGTTCCCAGCGCCGCCCGACGCGGGTCGCCATGCAGGGCATCGGGCAGCAGCTCGACGAGGACGAGCGCGAGCATCGCCCCCGCCGCGAACCCGAACGAGAACGGCAGCAGGGGCTCGATCTCCTCGACGAGCAGGAAGGCGACCGCCGCTCCGACCGGCTGCGGGGCGCTCGTCGCAACCGCAGCCCAGAACTGTCGCGAGCGCGAGAACCCAGCGGCGGCCATCGGGATCGCGACGCTCGTCCCCTCGGGAATGTTCTGGACGGCGATCGCCGCGATCACGAACAGGCTAAGCCCCGCTGTGTCCGACGCGTAGGCGGTGCCGATCGCGAACCCCTCGGGGAGGCTGTGGACCAGGAGGACGATGAAGATCAGAACCGAGGCCTTGACCCCCGCGCTCATCGCCCGCTCGACGTGGCGCTGGCGCGCCTCGAGCGCGCCGCGCACCGCGATCAGAAACAGCACGCCGGTCCCGACCCCGGTCGCGACCGAGCTCGCCGAACCCTCGTCGAGCCCCGGCAGGATCAGGCCGACGACCGAGGCGACCCCCATCGTCCCAGCCGCGATGCCGAGGAGCAGGGGCTGGAGCGCCGCGGCGCGCTCGCCGAGCAGGAACACCGGGATCGCCCCGAGCCCGGTGGCGAGCGCGGTCCCGGTTGCGGCGAGAAGCAGGATCAGCATGGAGGCGAACGTGAGCGGCCCGCGGTCCGGGGATCAGAGCACCAGGGCGGAGACGATTGCGAGGTAGACGACGATCGAGAGTAGGTCCTGGGCGACGGTTGCCAGAGGGCCCGCTCCGAACGCTGGATCCCGGCCGAGCCTCTGGAATGCCGCCGGGAGCGCCATCGCGACCACAGTAGCGACCGAGCAGCTCGCAAACATCGCCAGCGCGACCGCGACCGCGACGTCCGCCTCGCCCCAGCCCAGGAGCGCGAACACCAGGAACGCGCCACCGATCACGAGTCCCATCAGCAGGCCGGTGATGAGCTCCCGTCGGAGCATCGAGCGCACGGTCACGTCCGCCGACAGCGCCCTGATCAGGACCGTCTCGGTCTGGGTGCCGACGGCGTCAGCCATGTAGACGATCGCCGGTATGAAGAAGGCCAGCAGCACGTTCTTTTCGAGCTGATCCTCGAAGCCTCCGACGATCGCGGTCGCGCCCATCGCGCCCAGCAGCCCGATCAGGAGCCACGGCAATCGGTGCCAGAGCCGGCGGGGGATGCTCTCCTCCGCAGCGCCGCGCGCTCGGACGCTGCCCGCAAGAAAGCCCCCCAGGCGGGCGAGGTCCTCGTCGTGCTCGTCGAGCAGGACCCGCAGCATCCGGGATCGGGCGCCGAAGTTGCCAGGATTGTTAACCCGTGCGGAGATCGGCTCCTATCGGCCCGGTTTGGGTTGTGCGACAGCCTCCGTCCTTTCCGGGAGCACGCGGCGTTAGTCGGCACTGTCGGGACTCCCGGGGTCCGATCGGAACGATTTGCCCAAGGCTTCAGTGGGCGTTAGGGTTGCCAGCGTCGCGTTTCATCGTCGACTCCGCCGCGGAGGAGCGAGAGAGTCAGAGGGGGTCGCAACGCACATGGAGGACAGAGCGAACAGCCCCGGTTCCGTCGCCGGAGCGGGGATCACCCGGCGCCGGTTCGTCCAGTACGGCGCCGGCGCCGGCGCGGGACTTCTGATGTGGCAGCTTTCGGGTCCCCAGGGCTGGGCGCGGGCCCGTCCGGTCGTGTGCGATCTGCGTGCGCCCCTCACCGCGCAGGACGTGCTCGACCCGCTGTCGATCCCGAAGTACGTCACGCCGCTGGTGATCCCGCCGGCGATGCCGCGCAGCCAAAGCCTTCCCGGCAAGCCGCGCGAGGGCATCGACTACTACGAGATCGCGGTGCGCGAGTTCTCCCAGCACATCCTGCCGGCAAGCATGGGGCTGGAGCCGACGACGGTCTGGAGCTACGGGTCGGTCAACCACCCCGAGACGTTCAACTACCCGGCGTTCACGATCGAGGCCGCGTGGGGGCGGCCAGCGCGGGTGAAGTGGATCAACGACCTCGTCGACGCGAGCGGCAACTACCTACCCCACCTGCTGCCAGTCGACCAGACGCTTCACTGGGCCAACCCGCCGGGCGGCGCGCGCCACCGCGACGACCACGGACACGACCAGGAGCCCTACCGAGGGCCGGTGCCGATCGTCACCCACCTTCACGGCGGCCACAGCACGGAGGAGAGCGACGGCTACCCCGAGGCCTGGTACCTGCCTCATGCGCGCAATATCCCGGCGGGGTATGCGAGGAAGGGCTCGCTCTATCGCGCGTTCAAGGCCCAGGCCCAGGCCAAGCTTCACCAGGCTTGGACGCCCGGCAGCGCGGTCTTCCAATACGACAACGGCCAGCGCGCGACGACGATGTGGTACCACGACCACACGCTCGGCATGACCCGCGCCAACGTCTACGCCGGGCCGGCCGGCTTCTATCTGCTGCGCGGCGGACCCGACGACGATGGGGTCGTTGGGACGCTTCCGGGTCCGGCGCCGGCGCTCGGCGATCCGCCGGGCCGCGACTACTTCGAGATCCCGATCGCAATCCAGGACCGCTCCTTCAACGACGACGGCTCGTTGTTCTATCCCGACAGCCGCGCCTACTTCGAGGGCCTCGACCCGTCCCAGCTGCAGATCCCGTTCGCGCCGGACCCCGCCTGCGGCGGGCCGAGCGACGTGGCGCCGATCTGGCACCCCGAGTTCTTCGGCAACGCGATCGTCGTCAACGGCAAGACCTGGCCATCGCTCGACGTGCAGCGGCGCCGCCATCGCTTCCGCTTGCTGAACGGCTGCAACTCCCGGTTTTTGATCCTGCGGATGGACAACGACCTGCCGTTCTGGCAAATCGGCAACGAGGGCGGCTTCCTCCCGGCGCCGGTCGAGCTGACGGAGGTGCTGCTCGGCCCCGCCGAGCGCGCCGACGTGATCGTCGACTTCACCGACGTCCCGATCGGAACGGAGATCACCCTGCTGAACATCGCCCCCGACGAGCCGTTCGGCGGCGGCGTCCCCGGGGTCGACTTCGAGCCGGCCAACCCGGAGACGACCGGGCAGGTGATGCGCTTTCGGGTCGTCCCGGCGACGGCTCCGACCCGAGCACGCCGCCGAACCAGCTCGGGCTCCCGGCGCTCGCCGCACTCGGCGCCGCCACCAACACGCGCCAGGTGTCGCTCAACGAGCAGGACTCGGAGACGGTGCTCGTGCGCACCGAAGCCGACGGCGACGTCGTCCTCGACTGCGAGAGCGAAGAGCCGTTCGGACCGGTCGAGGCCGACCTGGGAACGCTCAACCCCGACGGCACCGGCAACCCGCTCGGTTGGGACGAGCCGCCCACGGAGAACCCGGAGCTGGGAGCGATCGAGGTGTGGGAGATCTACAACTTCACCGCCGACGCCCACCCGATCCACATCCACGAGGTCACCTTCGAGGTGCTCGACCGCGAGCCGATCGGCGAGGCGGACCGCGGCCCCCGGAGAGCATGGGAGGCGAATCGCAAGGACACCGTGATCGCCTACCCGGACGAGATCACGCGGGTGAAGGCGCACTTCGACCTCGCCGGTCTGTTCGTCTGGCATTGCCACATCGTCGAGCACGAGGACAACGAGATGATGCGGCCCTACCGCATCGGCCATTAACCCCCGGAGCTCGACACCCACGCCGGTGATCACGGGCTGCGCGGTCCAAGCGCAGGATGGTCACTCGTGTCCGGGGGGCCGGCGTCCCTTCCGCTACGCCCGCGAGGAGGAGGAGCCAGCGGCGCTGACCGCCTTCTCTCTATGAAACAGGGGTCCGGGTCAAGTCAGTTTGCGAGCAGCCCCAGTCATGGCCCGCGGTCGAGATCGCGGCTCGAGCGTTGCTCATCTCTCTGTCGCCTCCTGCGTGGAGGACCAGTGCCGATCGGAGTGTTCGCCTCGGTGGCGCATCTCTTTGAAGGGCCGTCTATGCGGCCTGAGAAAGCGCGGCGCCTGCCGGGGCGAAGCTCTGGTTTCGGGTCGGCATGTGCCGATCGCCTCGGCGAGCTTTCTGGCGATGTCGACCTGGGCGACCCTGGGGCCCCGCTGCTTGCCCAGGCGTCGCTTGTCGCGCTGGTAGCGCTGCGCGTAGAGCGGATGCCGGCTGGGTGCTCGGCAACGCCGGCACCCACGACCGGCTGGTGCGCGAGCTGGCGGTCGGCTGGAACGCGGCGCTCGCGTTCGTCGAATACCCCAGTCGCCCGAGGCCCGCTACCCGGTGGCGATCGAGCAGGGCTACGCCACGGCGCAATCGATCGTCCGCGAAGGCGCCTCCAAAGACCTCGAGCAAGCCGCATCGCGGTCGCCGGCGACTCGTCGGCGGCAACATGACCGCCGCGCTGACGTGATGGCCAAGGAGCGCGACGACGTCAAGTTCGTCCACGCCCAGATGTACTACCCGGTCACCGACGCCGCGATGGACACGGCCTGGTAAAACAGTCGCAGAGGCTAGTTCCTCACCGCGAAAGCGATGGAGTGGTTCTGGGACGCCTACATCGCCGACCCGACGCAGCGCTCCGATATCGCCGCATCACCGAACCACGCCACGATCGAGCAACTACGAGGACTGCCCCCGACCCTGCTGCTGGTCGACGAGGCCGACGTGCTGCGCGACGAGGGGGAGGCGTACGCCGCCAAGCCCGCTTGGCCGGTGTCCCCGTCACGACCGTCCGCTACGACGGCACGATCACGACTTCATGATGCTCATCCGCTCAGCAAGACCAACGCTGCGCGCGCCGCGATTGCCCAGGCGATCGGGTTCTTCGGCCAAGCCTTCGGAACCGACTAAACCCCCCCCCCCCTCCCCCCCCCCTCCCTCTCCCTCCCCTCCCCCCCCCCCCCCCCTCCCTCCCCTTTCCCCCCCCCCCCTCCCCTCTCCCTCTCCCCCCCTTTCTCCTCCTCTTTCCCCCCCTTCTTCCCCCCCCCCCTCCTCCCTCCTCCCCTCCCCTCCCCCCCCTCGAGCACGGGCGATGTAAGCACACAGAGAGCGCACCGCTCGTGGCCGACCCCGACTCGGGTGCGAGCGTGCCGGCCGAGGCGTCGTGTTTACGAGTTGCACGACTGCGAGCGTCTCGCCGCGAGGTCGTTGCGCTCCTCCTCGCGCGATCAGCGAGACGCTGCAAGTACAGGGTGCAGAGAGTGACTTCCTGGCGGTGTCCCGCGCGGCGACGTGTCACATCCGGCCATGCGCCACGTCATACCTGCAATGAGCAAGGAGAGGCGATGGCTGGCCTGATCAGCGTGATGAGTGCGCCTAGAGAGAAGGTTGGTTTCCGGAGTGGCGACACGACCTGCGCGGCGTGGCATTACCCCGGGAGCAACGGGGGCTGCGTGGTAATGGCCGCCGGGCCGGTGTCATCAAGGAGCCCAGGACCGACCCGTTCGCCAAGCGCTTCAATCAGTCGGCTTCACCGTGCTCGCCTTCGACTTCCGCAATCTCGGCGAGAGCGGCGGCGAGCCCCGCCAGGTAGTCCGGATCCGCGAGCAGCAGGCCGATTACCAGGCGGCGATCGAGTTCGCGCGCGGGCTCCCCGGCGTAGAGCCGGACAAGATTGCAATCTCGGGCTTCTCCCTCAGCGGTGGCCATGTCTTCGAAGTCGCCGCGCGGAACCCCCGGCTCGCAGCCGTGATCGCCGAGACCCCGCTGGCAGACGCCCGTGCCGCCGCTCCCAATGCGATCCGCCATGCCACGCTCCGGGGCTTCCTGCGCCTGACCGTGCGCGGTCTGGCCGACGCGGTCGGCGGCCGGCGGGCGCGCGCCGCGGCTGGTGCCGCTCGCGGCCGAGCCAGGAGTCGTAGCTCTCCTGAACACTCCCGACGGCGACAGGGCGCGACGGCTCTCGATCCCGACAACACTTATCCGGATCGCAGCAGAGGTCGCTGCCCGATCTCGCTCGCGACCAGCTTCTACCGGCCCCGGCGGCGCGCGTCGCGCGTCAGTCGCCGCTGCTGGTCCTCGTTGTTTGCGACGACGATCAATCAGTCCTTGCCGAGCCGAGCACGCAGGCCGCGCAGCGAGCGCTGCGCCGGGAGGATCGTTCACATCCCCCGGTGGGCGTTACGCACCGTTGCCTGGAGGGCCACGAGTAGGCGGCCGAGGTCCAGTTGCGGTTCCTGCGCCGCCATCTCTCGCT
>CAVZRL010000002.1:0-8892 GCA_963777775.1 uncultured Solirubrobacterales bacterium
GGCGCATCGTCGAGGAGACGGGCGGGGACACCGTTCGCGCCGACGACCGGGCGGCGATCGCCGCGGCGCTGGGCCGCCTGGCGAAGGGCGAGCTGCAGTCGCCGGCGGCCGACGCTCTCGCCCCCTACGTCTACCCGGCGCCGGCCGAGCGGATGGCGGAGGTGATCGAGGAAGCGATCAGGAGGCGGCGCTGAGCGTCGACTGGTTGGCTCGCGCGGCGATCGCGGCCGCGATCGGAGCAACCGAGCCGGGCACCTGACCGAGGTAGAAGTTGGGCTCGACCGCCTCGAGCTCGAGCAGCAGCGGCTCCCCGCCGGCAACCGGGATGAGGTCTACCCGGGCGTAGAGCGGAAGCGAGCCGAAACGCTCGCCGAGCTCGGCGACGATCGCCCGCGCGAGCGCGCGCTCGGCCGCGGTCGCCTCGGTCGGGGTGACCAGGCTCGGGTCGTACATCGCCTCGGCCGCGCCGACCGCGTCCTCACGCACCGGCGCGACCTCGTCGGGCCGCAGCACGGCGCGCTTTCTGAGCGCGTGCAGAGGCTCCCCGTCGATACAGAGCACGGCCGTCTCGCCGACCGAGTCGACGCTGGGTTGAAACGGCTGCACCATCGCCGATCTGCCGCTGGCCTGGATCGCGGCGATCAGCTCGCGCGCGGCGCGATGGGCTCCGGGCCCGAAGCGGCCACTGTCGCGACCGCCAGCCGAGACGTTCGGCTTGACCACGACCTCACCGTCGAGGTCGGGCGTCGGCTGCGCGGGCGCGACGAAGCTGGTCGGGACGACCGGGAATCCGGCCGCGGCGAGGTCGGCGAGGTAGCGCTTGTCGGAGTTCCAGCGGACCACGTCGGGCGGGTTGTGGAGCCGCCCGCCAACCGATCCCGCCCAGGCGAGGAACTCGTCGCGCCGCCGGGCGTAGTCCCAGGTCGAGCGGATCACGACCGCGTCGAAGCGCCGCCAGTCCGTCCGGGGATCGTCCCAGGGGATCGGCTCGGCGGCGACCCCGAGCTCCCCCAGGGCGTCGGCGAGGCGGGCGTCGTCGGTGAACTCGGGCGGGATCCCGGTAATCGTCGCGATCGCGACCTCCATCGTCGGACCCGACAGTACCGCCGAGTAGCTCCACGGTACTGCGGAGACTCTGGCCCCAGAGGACACGGCTTGGCGACGAGCCGACCCACTCGGACCGCAGCGCGCCGCCGCGCCTAGACTCCCGCGCATGGCCAGATCGGAGTCCGGGCAAGCGATCGACCAGGACGTGCACCGCTATCTCGCCCCGGTCGTCGGTCCCGACGACGCGCGGGTGTTCACCGACTCCGGGATCGAGGTCGAGCGCCTCTACGAGCCCGACGACGTCGCGCCCGACCTCGAGCAGCGACTCGGCGAGCCGGGCGCCTATCCCTTCACCCGCGGAATCCACGACGGCATGTACCGCGACCGGCTCTGGACGATGCGCCAGTACGCCGGCTTCGCCAGCCCCGAGGACACCAACGAGCGCTACCGCTACCTGATCGAGCACGGCTCGACCGGGCTCTCGATGGCGTTCGACCTGCCGACGCAGCTCGGCCGCGACTCCGACGACCCGCTCTGCGACGGCGAGGTCGGGCGAACCGGGGTCCCGATCGACACGATCGAGGACATGAGGATCTGCTTCGAGGAGATCCCGCTCGACCGGGTCTCGACCTCGATGACGATCAACGCCCCGGCGGCGATCCTGCTCCTGCTCTACGAGCTCGTCGCCGAGGAACAGGGCGTGCCGGCCGAGAGCCTGCGGGGGACGGTCCAGAACGACGTGCTGAAGGAGTACGTCGCGCGCGGCAACTACATCTACCCGCCCGAGGCGACGATGCGCCTGACGACCGACATCTTCGAGTACTGCCGCGACCGGGTTCCAAAGTGGAACACGATCTCGATCTCCGGCTACCACATCCGCGAGAAGGGCTGCTCGGCGGTGCAGGAGGTCGGGTTCACGCTCTCGAACGCGATCGCGTACACGGAGGCGGCACTCGCGCGCGGGCTCGAGATCGACGAGTTCGCGCCCCGCCTGGCCTTCTTCTTCAACTGCCACAACAACGTCTTCCAGGAGATCGCGAAGTTCCGCGCCGTGCGGCGGATGTGGGCGCGGATCGTGCGCGAGCGGTTCGGCTCGAGCAGGGAGCGCTCGCAGATGATCCGCTTCCACACCCAGACCGGCGGCGTGACGCTGCAGGCGCAGCAGCCCGAGGTCAACATCATCCGCGTCGCGCTGCAGGGCTTCGCAGCGGTCTGCGGCGGCACCCAGTCGCTGCACACGAACGGGTTCGACGAGGCGCTGGCCCTGCCGACCGAGCGCTCGGCCCGGATCGCGCTCCGAACCCAGCAGGTGCTCGCCCACGAGTCGGGCGCTGCCGACACCGTCGACCCATTCGCCGGCTCGTACTTCGTCGAGTCGCTGACCGACGAGATCGAGCGGCGGAGCTGGGAGCTGATCGACCGCGTCGCCGAGCTCGGCGGCTCGGTCGAGGCGCTCGAGTTCATCCAGCGCGAGATCGAGGAGTCGGCCCTCTCTTACCACGAGCGCTACCGCGCGGGCCAGGACATCGTCGTCGGGGTCAACAAGTACGTCACCGACACGGTCGACGACGTCGACATCCTCCGGGTCGACCCGGAGTCCGAGCGACGCCAGAAGGAGCGCCTGGCTGCGTTCAAGGCCAACCGCGACCAGACCGACGTCGACTCGAGGCTCGACGCCCTGCGCGAGGTCGCACGCGGCGAGGGCAACCTGCTGCACCCGATTCGCGAGGCGCTCGCGGCAGGCGCATCGCTCGGCGAGGTCTGCAACGCGATGCGCGATGTGTTCGGCGAGTACCGAGGCGGCGCGTTCTTCTAGTGCGACGGCGCGATTCGCGTTGCAGGACGACCGGTCGGGGCAGGAGTCCATCGCGCCCGGTTGAAGCCCGCCCGGATGGAGACGACGACGAAGCGCACGCTGGTCAAGTCGGCACCCGAGCTCTGGGAGCTCGCCGACGACCCAGAACGCCTGCGGGCGTGGATGGGCAGGCTGACCGGCTCGGACGAGCCGGTTTCGGTCGAGGTCACCGACCGCGACCCCGGACGCGCCCTGAGCTGGCGCTCGCGCGGCGGCGAGCCGGACGCGACGATAGCGATCGAGCTCGTCGCCGAGAGCGGTTTCGGGACCGGGGTCGCGATCACCGCCCAGCACTCGCGCCCGGACCCCGCGGAGGCGATCGCGGCGCTGGAGACGCTGCTCGATGAGCTCGGAGGCTCCGGCCGACGCCCCTTCGCCGGCCCCTGATCTCGTCGCGGCACTGACGCGCGAGCGCGGAGCCCCGCTGCTCGAGGCCCTCGAGCGGCACCTTCCGGGCGCCGGCGAGCACGCCGAGGCGACCGGCTCCTATGCATTCGTCACCGCCGCCGAGCTCGGTCAAAGCCGGGGCCGCTGCGAGCTCCAGCGTGAAACGGCCAGGCTGCACGAAATCGGGCTGGTCTACGTGCCCAGGGCGATGCTCGACCGACCCGCGGCCGAGCTCGGCGCACAGGACGCGGCCGTGATCGAGGCCCACTTCGAGGCCGGTTTCCGGCTCGCCCGCGGGGCCGGCGTCCCGGAGCAGGTCTGTGGCTGGCTGCTGAGGACGCGCGAGCGTTACGACGGCTTTGGCCCCGGCCGCCTGGCGGCTGCAGCGATCCCGATCGAGTCGCGGATATGCCGCGCGGCCTGCGCCTGCGCCAGCCTCCTGGCCGAGACGGCCGAGGCGGCGCAGATCGGCGCTCGCGCCTCCCGTGCCAGCGAGGCTCTCGCCGTGGCCGCAGGTCGCGAGCTTGACCCTGGCGTCGTCGAGGCGCTTGCGTCTGCCCTCGATCGGATCGCCCTGGGCCCCGACTCGATCTAGGATGGCGGGCTCGGTGAGCTCCAGCGTGGCTCAGACCCGGGGGACGCACGTGGGGCCTGCAACCCGCCGCCCGACGCTGGACGACTTCGAGCGCTTGGCGTGGCTGGGGTTCGCAGGGGCCGCCTCGCTCGCCGCGGTGACGATCCTTTGGCTCGGCAGCGGGGTCGGCTACTCGCTCGACGAGATCGACACCCTGATTCGCACCCCGGGGCTCGACCTCGACGGCACCCTCGAGCCCCACAACGGGCACTTCATCTTCACGACCCGAGTCACCTACTGGGCAATCCTCGAAGTATTCGGCACCGACTATCTGCCCTTCCGGCTGCTGACGGTCGCGACGGTGATCCTCACCGCCGGTCTCTTCCTCGCCTATGCCGGACGCCAAATCGGCAAGCTCGCTGCGCTCGCCCTCGCCCTGCTGCTGCTGTTTTTCGGCTCGCACCCCTCACACCTGATGAACGGCAACGGCTTCACGGTGCTGTTCGCGATCGCCTGCGGACTCGCGGCACTGCTGCTGCTCGAGCGCAACGACCGGGGCGGGGACATCGGCGCCTGCGGCCTGCTCTGCCTCGGCGTCGCCACCTACACGACAGGGCTTCCGTTCGTGGTCGGCGCGGCGGTCGCGATCCTGCTCCGCGACGACCGCTGGCGCCGGATCTGGATTGTCGTCGTCCCGGTTGCGATCTATTTCGCCTGGTGGTTGCAGGCCGAGGGCCAGATCGGCGATCCGCAAGACCAGGCGACTGTCTCCAACCTCTTGCTGCTGCCGGCGTGGGGTTTTCAGATCCTCAGCGGGGTCCTCGGCTCGGCCACCGGCTTCGACTACTTCGGCGACCTGGCCACGGCGGGGCCGGCGCTGGCGGTCGCGGCGCTGGCGGCGCTCGCCTGGAGGCTTACCCGCGGCCGGCTGCCGGGCTGGTTTTGGATCGCGATCGCGGTCCTGCTCACGATCTGGGCCTTGGGGGCGGTCACCGCCGGGGTCTTTCGGCTTCCCGACGACTCCAGGTACTTCTTCTCGACCCTGATCGCGGCGCTGCTCGTCGCCGTCGCCGCAGCAGCCGGGACGCGCTGGTCGCGCACTTCGATCATCGTCCTCTACGCCGCCGTGGGGGCTGCGCTGAGCACGAACCTGCTCATGCTCCGCGACGGCGGCGACGAGCTCAGCGCTCTCCAGTTGCCGGTGCGAGCAGCACTTGCCGGGGTCGACGCCGCCGGCGACGCCGATCCCGACCTGGACATCAAGGCGGCAACCGAGGGGACCCCGCTCGGCCTTCCGTTCCAGATCCCGTCGCTCCCCGACGAGACGGCGATCGAGTCCTATCGCCGGGTCGCAGACAGCTACGGGCCGCTCGGATATTCGCTCGAAGAGCTGCGCGGGCGCGGCGAGGACGAGCGCGCGGTGGCAGATTCGGTGCTCGCCGCGGCGCTCGGGATCGGCCTCGCACCCGCTGACCCGCCCGCCTCGACCGATGCGTGCTCGGTGCTCGACGCCGACCCCGACCAACCCCTGGCCGCCCAGCTCGAGCCCGGCGACGGCGCCCTGATCGTGGCGGCCGCCGATCCGGTGGAGGTCTTCTTGCGCCGGTTTGCCACCGCAACCGCAACGCCGATCGGGACCGTCGCGCCTGACCAGGCCGCGGTCATGCAGATCCCCGACGATGAGCTGACCGAGCCCTGGGTGCTCTCGGTCTCGGCTCGGGCGACGCTTTGCCCACCGTGATGGCCGCGACTCGGCTCTCGGTCGTCGTTCCGGTGCTCAACGAGCGCCAGGCACTGCCGGCGCTGCTCGCGGAGATCGAGGCGAGCTGCAGGCCGCTGGCCCCGTTCGAGGTGATCGTCGTCGACGACGGCTCGACCGACGGCAGCTTCGGGCTGATCGAGGAGCTGGCGCTCGAGCGGCCGTGGCTGCGCGCGATCAGGCTGCGGTCAAACCTCGGCAAGTCGGCGGCCCTGGCAACCGGCTTCGCCCACAGCGCCGGCGAGCTAATCGCGACGATCGATGGCGACGGTCAGGACGACCCGGCGGACATCCCGCGGCTGATAGAGCGCTTCGACACCGGCGCCGACCTGGTCTCGGGCTGGAAACGGGATCGTCGGGACCCTGCGACTCGGAGGCTCGCCTCGTGGTTCTTCAACCGAATCACCTCGCGCTCGGCTGGGCTGCGGATGCACGACATGAACTGCGGGCTAAAGGTCTATCGCGCGCAATGTGCCCGTTCCCTCGAGGTCTACGGCGAGCTTCACCGATTCATCCCGGTGCTCGCGGCGCAGCAGGGGTGGCGGGTGGCGGAGCTGCCGGTCAACCACCGCCCGCGTCCGCACGGGCGCTCGAGGTTCGGAACCGAGCGCTACCTGCGCGGGGCGCTCGATCTGCTGACCGTGACCTTCATCGGCCGCTACCAGAACCGGCCCCTGCACCTGTTCGGCGGCATCGGGCTCGCCCTGACGCTGATTGGGCTGGCGATTTCGGTCTATCTGACGGTGCTCAAGATCAGCGGCGAGGCGATCGGGCAGCGGCCGCTCCTCTTCCTCGGCGTGCTGCTGATCGTCGTCGGCATCCAGCTCCTCAGCTTCGGCCTGCTGGGGCAGATGCTGGTCCAGATCCGGAGGGAGCGGGGCCCTGGGACGGAGGAGCAGATCGAGCGGACGGTCGGGCTCGAGCCGCATCACGACCCGCGGGACCCCGACAGCTCGCCAGCAGCCACGGAAACGACCGTTCCACACTGACCACGTCGAGGCGCCGCTCGAGCAGGGAGCGGAGACTTGCCGGACCCCAATGGTTGACGTGCTCGGGGTGGTTGCCGAGGGCACCGATGTGCTTGCCGCGCAGCAGGCTCCCGGCTCGAAACCAGGGCTCGTGCGGGACCGAGACGACAACGGCCCCGCGGCTCACCCGACCCAGCTCGACGAGTGCCGCCTCGGGGTCATCGAGGTGCTCGAGCACCTCGATGCAGAGCACGAGGTCGAAGCTTCGGTCCTCAAACGGCACCCCGTACACGCTCGCGCGCGCGACCTCGACCCCCGGCAGCCGAGCAGCGGTGAACTCGACCGCCTCCGCGCTCAGGTCGACGGCCGCAACCCGCGGCGGCAGCAGGTCACCGAGCCGCTCGATCGTCTCGCCCTCCCCGCAGCCGGCGTCGAGCAGGGATTCGGCGCCCAGCGGCATGACGATCGCGCGCAGGCGCCGGTAAAAACGATCGATCAGGTGCCGGACGACCGGGTTCGCAGTCTGGAACTTGGCGTAGTTGCTGCTCTCGGTGGCGCTCAACGCCGCCAGTCTAGGTGCAGCGTGATGCGGCGGCGCGCGCATACAATCGGCGCCCGGATGCGCGAGAGCTACCCCGTAACCCATGAACAGAAGCTCGCCCACCTGCGCGAGCTGCGCGACCAAGCCGTTCACTCCGCGTCCGCGGATGCGGTCGACAAGCAGCACGAGAAGGGCAAGCTGACGGCGCGCGAGCGAATCGAGAAGCTGCTCGACCCGGGCTCGTTCGAGGAGCTCGACACGTTCGTCCGTCACCGCACCCATGAGTTCGAGATGGACAAGAAGCGCCCCTACGGGGATGCGGTGGTGACCGGCTACGGGACGATCGATGAGCGGCCGGTGTTCGTCTTCAGCCAGGACTTCACCGTCTTCGGCGGCTCGCTCGGCGAGGTGATGGCGGAGAAGATGTGCAAGGTCATGGACCTGGCGGCGAAGGTCGGCGCGCCGGTGATCGGGCTCAACGACTCCGGCGGGGCGCGGATCCAGGAAGGGGTGGTATCGCTCGGCGCCTACGGCGACGTGTTCGTGCGGAATGTCAATTGCTCAGGCGTGATCCCGCAGATCAGCGTGATCATGGGCCCGTGCGCGGGCGGAGCCGTCTACTCGCCGGCGATGACGGACTTCATCTTCATGGTCAAGGAGACCTCGCACATGTTCATCACCGGGCCCGAGGTGATCAGGACGGTGACCGGCGAGGAGGTCGAGTTCGAGGAGCTCGGGGGGGCGATGACTCACAACACCAAGTCCGGGGTCGCGCACTTCGCGGCCGAGGACGAGGAAACGTGCCTGGAGGACGTGCGCTACCTGATGAGCTTCCTGCCGCTCAACAACCTCGAGCTGCCGCCGCGGGTCGAGCCGTTCGACGATCCCGAGCGGATGGACGAGGCGCTGGACTCGATCGTTCCCGAAGACCCCTCAAAGCCGTACGACATGCGCGAGGTGATCGCGCTGATCGTCGACGACGGTGAGTTCTTCGAGGTCCAGGAGCACTTCGCCCAGAACATCGTGATCGGCTTCTCCCGCCTTGACGGCTACCCGATCGGGGTAGTCGGCAACCAGCCCAAGCACCTAGCCGGTGTGCTCGACATCGAGTCGTCGGAGAAGGCGGCCCGGTTCGTGCGCTTCTGCGACGCCTTCAACGTCCCGCTGCTGACGTTCACCGACGTGCCCGGGTTCCTGCCCGGCACCTCGCAGGAGTGGAACGGGATCATCCGCCACGGCGCGAAGCTGCTCTACGCGTTTACGGAGGCGACGGTGCCGAAGCTGACCGTGGTCACCCGCAAGGCCTACGGCGGCGCCTACGACGTGATGAACTCCAAGCACATGCTCGCCGACTTCAACTTCGCCTGGCCGTCGGCGGAGGTGGCGGTGATGGGTCCCGACGGAGCGGTCAACATCATCTACCGGCGCGACATCCAGACCTCGCCGACCCCGGACGAGCGCCGCGAGAAGCTGATCGACGACTACAAGGCCCACTTCGCCAACCCCTACTCGGCTGCTGAGCGCGGCTACATCGACGACGTCATCGAGCCCCACCAGACACGCCCAAAACTGATCCGGGCGCTGCGCACTCTGCAGACGAAGCGGGTCGAACAGCCGAAACGAAAGCACGGCAACATCCCCCTCTAGGGTGGGACGGTCGCCCGGGTCAGAGCGAGACCGACCCGGACCGCGCTCCGTTCTCCAGGACCACGGCCGCGATCCCAAGATCCTGGATCGCGAGCCCGGTGGAGTCGAACAGGG
>CAVZRL010000003.1:0-121368 GCA_963777775.1 uncultured Solirubrobacterales bacterium
CGGGCCGGACCCGGACGCTCGACTCGCACGCGAGCCGGCTGCGCCGCAAGCTCGACCCCGAGTCGGGACGCTACGTCGTCAACTGCTGGGGAGTTGGCTACCGGCTGATCGATGGGAGCGCGGAGGATGCTCGAGCCGATCTCTGAGCCGGCGACGCTGGCGCTGGCGCCGATCGCGGCGACAGTGGGGCTGCTCGGTCGGGCGGCGCGCGCCGGCCGGCGCCGCGAGCGGGTCAACCGGGCGCTGCACGAGCTGCGGCGCCCGCTCGCCGCCCTGGCTCTGGCGATGCCGGCGGGCAGCGCGCCTGCCACCGGCCACCTCGAGCGCGCGATCTCGGCGCTCGAGCAGCTCGACGCCGAGCTCAACGGGGGCCGGCGCGCCGGCGGGCCGTGCATTGTCGAGCCGGAGCGGATCGCCGCCGACGCGGTCGCCCGCTGGCGCCCGCTGGCCGAGCGAGCCGGGCGGACGATCGAGCTTCGCTGGCGTGCCAACGGCTCGCGGGTGCGTTGCGACCCGGCCGCCGTCGACCGGGCGCTCGACAACCTGATCGGCAACGCGCTCGAGCACGGCGCCGGCCCGATCTCGGTCGAGGGCGCCGTCCGTGCCTCCCGCCTGCGGGTCTTCGTCGTCGACGGAGCGGGCTCTGGCCCACCGTCGGTGCCGGCACCACCGCGGGTCGGGCAGCGGCGGCTGCCCGGCTCGTCGCGTCGCTGGGGCCGTGACCCGCGCCGTGGCCACGGCCTGCGCCTGGTAGCCGAGTTCGCGGCCGAGCACGGGGGCCGGTTCGCCGCCTGTCGTCACGGCAACGGCGCTTGCGCGGTGATCGAGCTGCCGCTCGCCGAGCGATGAGCGGGTGAGCCACCGCGCCCGGGCGGTGTCATTCGCCGCCGCGGCAGCGGTCTGCGGCGGGCTCGCGGCGAGCGCGGCCGGCGGCCCGCCGGACGGGCTCAGCGCCCAGCTCGGCGAGTTGCGCTCGGTCGTGGTCGCGAAGCGCCCCCTGCCGCCGGGCCGGACACTGAACCGCCGCACGATTCGCCGGATGCTCGAGCTGCGCCGCGTTCCCGAGCGCTTCCTGCCTCCCGACGCGCTTTCCGACCCCGCCCAGGCCGTCGGCCGTTCGCCGGCGGCCGCGATCCCCGCCGGCGGCTACCTGGTCGGCTCCCAGCTCGCGGCGCCGAAAACCGAGCAGGACCCCGCGCCGCGTCTGGGGGCTGGACGGCGCCCGGTCGAGATCGCGGTCGAGGGCGCCGGGGCGCTTGCCGAGCAGGCGGGCGGCCGGCGGGTCGACGTGATCGTGACCAGCGAGCCCGGGCCCGGCGGGGGCGCGGGCCGCACCTACGTCGCGGTGCGCTCCGTCGGCCTGCTCGACCTTCGCCCGTCCGGCGGTGAGGCCGGCTCGGACGACCTGCTCACCAACCCCGCCTCGGAGTCCTGGATCGCGACCCTGGCGCTGACCCGCCGCCAGGCGCTGCGCCTGATCCAGGCCGAGAGCTTCGCCCGCTCGGTGCGCCTGATCGGCGGCTAGCCTCGGAGGGCACCCCGGGACCGCCCGGGCAGGACGGGCAGGACGGTCAAGATGGGCAGGACGGTGCTCCTGGCGCGGGGCTGGAGCCGGCCGTCTTCGCCTCCGCCGCTCTAACGTCGGGGGAGTAATCCCCCGAAACGGTTTTCGAGCCTTCTGCCGATCACGTCCGGATCCGCATGTTCATGCGGATTCTCGGGCGCCGCAGCCGGCTGCGCGACACCGCGCGCGACAGCAAGGTCAGGTGCCCACCGCCGCCGGCACGGATCATCCGCTTAGCGCGGCCTTGAACCCGCTCTCCTCATAACACCGAGCCTGTTCGGCTGCGATCCGTTGCCCGGGCGTCGAGAATCGCTTGTGGCAGAACTGGCCGGACCTACGGACAGCCGTTTGCCCCTGAGGGGCCACACCGGAATACGATCCCCTCGAGAGAGGCCCAAACGCCTGGGCTCGCACCGACCGGGAGTGACCTGGAACTGCCCGTCGCTTTCGACGATTACGCGAGCCATAGCCGTATCTCCCGGCAGCCCGCTACCTGGTGCGTCACTCGGGGCAGCGAAGTAGGCTCTGCGCGGAGGCCGATAGCCTGCCGGCAACGTGAAGACCGTGTCCTGGGCTGAGCCGCACTTTCTGGCGTTGCCCCTCACGTAGACCATCCCGGACGGGTCACGGTAGTAGCTGACCTGATTCAGGCTGTCAGGCGCGTTGTCGTACCAGCCATCGGGAAGCAATCCGCAGCTTCCAGTGCTGTCAGACAGCCCCGCAGAGGCGTTACTTGAGACGGGCTACGTGTAAGGGGTCGGCCGCAACGCCGGCGGCCTCGTCTGCTGGGGTGGGAAATCCGCTCGGAGTACGCCGGAACGCGGCGAGCAGGCGGCCGGTGACTGCGACCGCAACAGCGAAGACCGCTAAGAGCGCCACGAGGTCCATGGTCCCGTCGCTTCGGACCAGCGCGATCGCCGAGATCAGCCCAGCGAGGGTGACGAGGATGACGCAGACCCCGCGGTGAAAGCGCCCAGCCTCCGAGTGCGGCCACGGGTCGAGCGACTGAGCGATCTCGCGGCCGCGGTCGGAGTCGGTGCAGTCGGCCTTCGCCGGACAGGCGTTGCAGATCTGGGGGCGGGCGCGGTATCGGACCAGGCGCCGCCGGTAGTCGGTCTCGACCCGGTGCAAATGCTGGCCTTCCGGGCACTCCCAGAGATCGAGGTCCGCCCGGAAGGTGAACCCGGACGTGCGGTAGCGGGTGGTGCGGCGGTGCGAGTGGCGGGCGAGCACATCGAGCCCGATCGCAGCGGCGAGAAGGAACGCCGCGTAGCCCACTGCGAGCAAGGCCTCAGTGCTCATCGTTCCCTTGGGTCGACCTGCATCGATGAGACCGCCGCCGACGTTTCGGGGGCAGGGGCGACGATCTCGGTGAACAGGATCTCGTCGGGCTCCTCGGTCGTCGTCCGCTTGACTCGGTGGCGGACGCCGATATAGCAGATGTAAAGCAGCGGCACCACGCCGCCCCCGATGAAGACGATGTCACCGGGAAGCCGAATCCACTCGATCAGCGCGTTGGTGTCGTTGGTGAGGAACTCAAGCGAGCGGGCCTGGAAGTAGCCGGAGTTCACGGACTCATAGAGCTGGATCAGCCCGAGCGGAAAGAGGGTCGCGAAGGTCATCCAGGCGAGGCCGATGTTGAGCGACCAGAAGCTCCATTTCGCGGCCCGCTCCGGCCATCGGTCGTCGGGGATCAGGTAGCGCAGGCAGAACAGCGCCAGCCCGACCGCCAGCATCCCGTAGACCCCCATCATCGCGGCGTGCGCGTGGTTGGCGGTCAGCGCGGTGCCGATCTCGTAGTAGGAGACGATCGGCAGGTTGACCAGGAAGCCGAAGATCCCGGCGCCGAGGAAGTTCCAGAAGCCGACTGCGACCAGGAACATCACCGCCCAGCGATGCGGGAACGGGGTCGCAGACTGCGATTCCTGGCGCGCCCCGAGCTGGAGGAAGCTCCAGGCCTCGACCGTGAGGAAGGTGAGCGGGATCACCTCGGCGGCGGAGAAGACCGCTCCCAGCGCCATGTGCTCGGCCGGCTCGCCGGAAAAGTAGAGGTGATGCATGGTGCCGATCACCCCCCCGACCGAGTAGAGGAGGATGTCGAGGAAGACGACCGTGAGTGCAACCCGCTCGCGCACGACGCCGAGAAGGACGAATACGTAGGCGACCATCACCGTCGTGAACAGCTCGAGGAAGTCCTCCACCCACAGGTGCACAACCCAGAAGCGCCAGAAGTCGGTAACCGTGAAGCTGTCGCCCGAGCGGGCGATCAGGCCGACCGCATAGAAGGCCGGGATCGCAAGCGCGGCGAAGAAGAAGAGCCAAGGCAGGTTGCCCTTGTGCTCGCGCTGGAGACGACCCCGCAAGCCGCGGAAGATCAGCGCCGCCCAGAAGAACAGCCCGACCACCAGCAGCACCTGCCAGAAACGGCCGAGGTCGAGGTACTCGAACCCCTGGATGCCGAAGATCGATCCGTCCTCGCCGAACCAGCCGTGGACGCCGCCGAACTCGCCGATTAGGCTGCCGAAGACGACGATCGCGAGAGCGGCGAGCAACCCGTAGGCGAGCCAGTGCTGGCGCCGCGGTTCGCGCCCGGCGATCATCGGCGCGAGGAAGATCCCGGCCGCCAGGAACGAGGTCGAGACAAAGAAGATCGCGAGCTGGACATGGAAGGTGCGGCCGAGGTTGAACGGGAGGATCTGTGCCAGGTCGATGCCGAAGAAGTCGCCGAGTTCGGCGCGATAGTGCTGTGAGGCGGCGCCGACCATCGTCTGGATCAGGAACAGTGCTGCCATCACGAAGAAGAACCAGGCACAGGCGCGCTGGGCGGGCGTCAGCGCCACGTCTCCGGGCTTGCGGAAGGAGAGGGCGGCTTGCTCGCGTCCATGCCAGCCGAGGAAATTCCAGCGCCCGAAGGCTGCGAACAGGAGCCCGATTCCACCGAGGAGCGCGATCAGCGAAACGACGCTCCAGAGCAGGACGTTGGCCGTCGGGCCATTGTCGACCAGCTTTTCCGGCGGCCAGTTGTTGGTGTAGGAGTAGTTGTGCCCTGGCCGGCGTGCGGATGCAGCCCAAGCCGACCAGCTGAAGAAGGCGGTCAGCTCGTGGATCTGCTCGGGGTTCTCGATCGCATCCGGCCGCAGCCCTTGCTCCGTGGTCGGATCGGAGAAGTAGTCGCCGTAGTGAGCTTCGAGTTCGGAGAACGCCAGGGCCTGCGGCCTGGTGTACTCGAGCGTGTCCGCCTGGGAGTCGTAGCGGTTCGCCTGGAAGTCAGCGATCGTCTGCTCACGCGCTCGGTCGGAGCCCGCGCCGCCGTACTTGCTCTCGACCGAGAGCGCCGCCCGATGAAGGTAGTCGGCAGTGAAGTCCGGGCCGAGGTAGGCGCCGTGCCCGAAGATCGACCCGTACTCCATCAGCCCGTTGTTGAGGAAAACCCGCTGCCCGTTGCTGATGTCGTCGCCGGTGAAGATCGTCTGTCCGGCCGGGTCGACAACTCGATCGGGGATCGGCGGGTCGGCGGTGTAGGTGCGATACGCCAACAAGCCGAGGACGAAGAACCCGAGCAGGAAGACGACGATGGAGGCCTGGACCCAGACCTTGGAGATCAGAAGTTCGCGCCGCTCGCGCTCCTCCGGCATCCGAATCGCGATCCTAATAGTCCCGGCGAGATGGCGTTGTGGGATTCCCCACTGCCGTGCGCTAGGTCTCGAAAACCGTTAGTCGTCGATTAGGCGGCTCGAGGGTTCGAATCCCTCCCCCTCCGCTGATAGAGCCGAATCCCGCTTGGGAAAGGCACATGGCCGCCGCTGATCCGCACTCGATAGGACCGCTCGCGTATTCGGCCTGAGGGCGTTCGGGACCGCTGGGGACTGGCGCTTGCTGGCGCATCCGTGGCGCGTGGAGGCGAGGGGTAAGGCGGGAATGGCGCGGTGCGCGAGCAAATACAAACTCGACCTCGGGGGCGAGAACCGTGGCCCGGATCGCTCGCGGAGCCAGCTCGCGCAGCGCCAGCACCGCCTCGAGCGCCGCGATCCCGCCGCCGACGATCACGAGGTGCAGATCCACGCGTCAAGCATCGATCGCCGGCGCGCTTCCCGCATCCGTGGCCCGTACGGAACGGCTTCGGTACACAGCCCCGACCTCCCGGCGGGGCCCGGTGTCAGACTGAAGGCGATGGCGGGGAGCCCGAGGCGGACCCAGATCCTGGCGATCGCCGCGTTCGCGGCGGTCGTGCTCGTGGTCCTGATCGTGGTCAACGTGAGTGGCAGCGACGACGGCTCCGGGGAGGGGCAGGCAGTAGAGGCGAGTGCCGCCGAGGCAGCCGCCCTGTTCGAGGGGATCCCGCAGTCGGGCACCGTGCTCGGCGATCGCGACGCGCGGGCCACGCTGACCGAATTCGCCGACCTGCAATGCCCGTTCTGCGCCGATTTCGCGACCGGAGCGCTGCCGGTGGTGGTCGAGGAATTCGTCCGTCCGGGCGAGCTGGCGCTCGACTTCCAGGCGCTCACCTTCATCGGCCCGGACTCCGAGGAGGCGGCGAGGATGGCCGAGGCGGCCGGGCTCCAGGACCAGCTTTGGCAGTTCGTCGACGTCTTCTACGCCAACCAGGGGACTGAGAACTCGGGCTTCGTCGATGACGACTTCCTGACCGAGATCGGATCGGCGCTCCCGGGGCTCGACGTCGAAGCGGCGCTCGACGACCGCGACTCGCCCCAGGTCGACGCGGCGCTGGCGGCCGCGCGCAGCCTCGCCGACCAGTTCGGGGTCGATTCGACGCCGTCGTTCGTGCTCACCCCGAAGCGCCAGGAGCCGCGCCTGCTCGAGGTCGCGAGCCTCGAGCCGGAGGAGTTCACGGCGGCGCTCGAGGCCGTGCTCGGCAACGGGCAGTGACAACGACGGGTAGCGCCCGGCTTCGCGCGGCGACGGTCCTCGTGGCGTTGCTCGGCGCCGGGGTCGCCGGCTATCTGACCTACGTCCACTACGCGGAGCTTGAGCCGTTCTGCGTCGGTGGAGGCGGCGGTTGCGAGCGCGTGCAGAGCTCCGATCAGTCCGAGCTCCTCGGGGTGCCGGTGGCCGTGGTCGGGCTCGCCAACTACCTGATCGTCGCCTCCTGCTTGCTGCTCGCCGTTCGCCGCCTGTACCCTCTCGCCGCCGGGCTCGCGCTTGCCGGCTTCGGCTTCAGCCTCTACCTGACCTACGTCGAGCTGTTCGTGATCGACGCGATCTGCCAGTGGTGCCTGGCGAATGCGGTGATCGCTACCGCGCTTGCCGCGCTCACGGTCGCCCTCGTCGCCGCCGAACCGGTCGAGCGCTAGCCGACGATCGCCGTCGCGGCGGCGAAGTAGGCGACGATCGAGAGCAGATCCTGGACCACCGTCGCCAGCGGTCCGGACCCGAAGGCGGGGTCGCGCCCGAGCCGCTGCAGGATCGCCGGCAACGCCATCGCCGCCACGGTGGCGATCGAGCAGCTCGCGAACAGCGCCACGCCGACCGCGAGCGCGACCTCGGCGTCGCCAAAGGCGATCAGCGCGAAGGGGACGAAGGCGCCGCCGACGAGCGCCCCGAGAATCGCCCCGGTGATCAGCTCGCGTCTGAGCACGCTTCGGACCGTGACCCCGGCCGAGAGACCGCGGATCAGCACCGCCTCGGTCTGGGTGCCGACCGCGTCAGCCATGTAGACGACCGCGGGGAGGAAGAAGGCGAGCAGCACGTTCGCCTCGAGCTGGTGCTCGAACGCGCCCACGATCGCGACCGAGAGCATCGCCCCCGCGAGGCCGACCAGCAGCCAGGGCAGGCGGTGCCAGAGCCGTCTCGCAACCCGCTCCTCGGCGGCCCGCCGGGCACGCCTGTTGCCCCGCCGATAGCCCCCGATCCGGGCCAGGTCCTCATCGTGCTCGGCGTGCAGCACGGCGATCATCTGCGCTGGCGGGATCAGTCCGGCGAAGCGGCCTCCGGCCTCGACCACGGCGATGCTCGCGTCGGTCCCGTCGTCCAAACGGCCGGCGACGACCGCCTGGTCGGTGCCCGGGCCGACCGCAAGCGGCTCGGGGTCCATCACCGAGCCCATGCTCGCGTCCCCGTCCGCGGCAAGCAGCTCCTCGATCGGGACCAGCCCGGCCAGCGACTCACCCTCGAGCACCGCGACGTCCTCGGCGCACTCGAAGCGCTGTCCGGCCAGGCGCGTCCGCACGGCGCCGACGCGCTCGTCCGGGCGCGCAGTCGGGACCCGGTCGGTGGCGTGCTCGGCGGCGATGCCGAGGAAGCGATCCGCCTTTGCGGAGCGCCCGCCGACCGCGGTCAATCGATCGGGCGGAAAGAGCCGTCGGGATCGATCGCCATCGGCTGGGAGTGCCACTCGTGGGGTAGCGACACCTCCACCTCTAGCGGGGTCGACGGCGGCTCGGGGTCGCTGCGGGGGTCCTCGCCCTCGAGCCAGGCGGCGAGATAGCGGCCGCTGACCTTGTGCGGCGGCCACCACAGGTAGTCGAGCGAGGCCTCGCCCTCGCCATGCCCACCCTCGAGCTCGTGACGCAGGTGCAGCGACTCGCCGGCGGTGACGAGCTGGCCCCTGAGCACGGGGTGGAAGGGTCGTGGCTCGACCTCGGCGCCGACCGAGGCGGCAATCTGCTCGGCCGCGGCGTCAGCCTGCTGGGTCCCGATCCCGCCCTGCTTGACGGGAAAGGTTGTTCCGTCGCCGGCCGCCCAGACGCGCTCGAGCCCGGCGACCCTGGCGTGGTCGTCGATCGGGATGAAGCCGGCCTCGTCAGACGGCAGGCCCTCGATCCCCGGGCCGCCGATCAGCGGCAGCGCGACGACCGCGCCGGCCTCGAGCGCCTCCCCGCCGGGAGTGATGACCAGCTCACCGGCGTCGTCCTCGTGCACGAGAGCGTCGCGGAATTCGATCCGGCGGGCCGCGAGCAGCTCGGCGACGGCGGCGCTGGCGACGCTGCCGAACAGCGTCAGCGGCGCCGGCTCGGGCGAGTAGATCTCGATCGCGAGCTCGCGCCGGCCGCTCTCGTCGGCGCGCCTACGGGTCATCAGCGCCAGCTCGTAGATCGGTAGCGGCCAGCTGACGCCGGGCGGGACGACGAAGGCCATCCGGCGGGACGGGTGGGCGAGCCCTGCGTCGATCAGCTCGTCGATCGCCAGCGGCGGGCCGCTGACCCGGAAGGTGACAGCGTCGCGGTAGGCGGCCTGCGCCTCGCCGCCGACGCAGACGACGAGGCGGTCATAGGGAAGCTGCTCCCCGTCGGCGAGCTCGACCAGGTCGCGGTCGGCGTCCACTCGGCGCACGGCGCCGGGCACGAGGGTGGCTCCAAGCTCGGCGACGATCGGGGCGAGCTCGCGACTCGCAGCCGGCTGGTCCGTGAACGGCTCCTCGACGGTGGTCGGCTTGTAGAGGAACTCGGGAGCCGGTGAGACGAGCGTGATCGCGGTCAGCTCGCCCGCCAGGTCGTGGAGCGCGAGCAGCGTCTCCAGCCCGGCGATCCCGCCGCCGAGGATCACGGTGCTGGGCCGGGATCCGGTTGGCTCTGCCACGACACGATCCTAGGCGCTACACGCCCCGGGCCCCTCCGCTGCGGCCACCGGAGGGGGTGGGTACCGGGTACGGAGCCGTGCGCGCGTACGGCCCGCTCGTCGGCGCACCCAACGCGATCGGCCGACCGGCGCCCTAGACCCCGAGTGCGAGGCTGAGCCCGAGCATCGCTGCGGCTCCGACCAGCGCCCCGAGCACGGCTCGGCGGGGATCCGCCCGCCATGCCTCGGGGGCCAGCTCGACGGCGACCAGGGCGAGCATCGCTCCGGCCGCGAACCCGAAGGAGACCGCGAGCAGGGCGGACACCTGCTCGACCAGCAGGTAGGCGATCACCGCGCCGACCGGCTGCGGGGCGCTGGTCGCGACAGCGGCCCAGAACTGCCGCCAGCCGCCGTAGCCCGCCGCCTCGAGTGGGATCGCGACGCTGGTTCCCTCGGGGATGTTCTGGACCGCGATCGCGATCACGACGAACAGGCCGAGTCCCGCGGTCTCGGAGGCGTAGGCGGTGCCGATCGCAAATCCCTCGGGCAGGCTGTGGACGAGCAGCACCGTGAACACGAGCAGCGAGGTGCGCAGCGAACGCGAGCGCAGCGGGTGCTCGCGCTCGTGATGGGTGAGCCAGAGCCGCGCGGCGAGCAGGAAGGCGAGCCCGAGGACGAGCCCGAGCGCGACCTCGCCCGGCGAGCCGTCGTCGAGCGCCGGCAGCAGCAGCCCGGCGACCGAGGCTACGGCCATCACGCCGGCGGCGAGCCCGAGCAGGGCCGGGCGAAGCGCCTCGGCCCGGTCGCCGAGCATCGCGACCGGCACCGCGCCGAGGCCGGTGGCGAACGCGGTCGCGGTCGCGGCCAGGACCAGCTCGATCATCAGGCCTTCCTATCGCACCCGGCCACGCGGAAACCCCGACCCGCCGACGATCCGACTCGTTCCTAAGTAGCCGCCACGGATCGGGATCGGGCAACGGCTACCGATGGCCACGGCGGTCGAAGCCCTAACGTGCGCGGGCGATGGCTGACCAGGGGACCGAGCGGCCGGGTAGGCAGACAGACGAGCCGGATCAGGGACCGGCGATCTCGGTTGTGCTCGCCGACGACCACCAGATCGTCCGCGACGGGATCCGCATGGTGCTCGAGGCCGAGGCCGACATCGGAGTGGTCGCCGAGGCCGGGGACGCCGACGCTGCCGCGCGCTACGTGCTCGGGCACAAGCCACGGGTGCTGGTCCTCGACCTGAGCATGCCGGGGGGCTCGAGCCTCGACGTGATCCCGAAGATCCTCGAGACATCACCCGAGACCGCGATCGTGGTCCTGACGATGCAGAGCGAGCCCGCCTTCGCCCGCCAGGCGCTGCGCGCCGGCGCCAAGGGCTATGTCGTCAAGCACTCGGCGGCCGGCGAGCTGGTAGACGCGATCCGCGCCGCGATCAAGGGCGAGACGTACGTCAACCCCAAGCTCGGCGCCCGGCTGGCGGCCGAGCCCGCCGCCGAGGGCCCGCCCGACGGGTTGACGCCACGCGAGGTCGAGGTCCTGAACCTGCTCGCGCTCGGCTACATGAACCCCGAGATCGCCGAGCAGCTCGTGCTTAGCGTGCGCACGGTCGAGACCCACCGCGCGAACATCCAGCGCAAGACCGGGCTCAGCACCCGGGCCGAGTTGATCGCCTACGCGCTCGACCACGGCCTCGTCGACCGCTAGACCCGGTCACGCCCCGGCGAGCTCAGACGACCTCGGCGAAGTCGAGCGGCAGGGTCGCTGTCACGCGCGTCCCCTCGCCGGGGGTCGACTCGATCTCGAGCCCGCCGCCGGCGAGCAGGACGCGCTCGCGCATGCCGATGATCCCGAAGCGCTGCGGGGCTGCCCCGACGTCGAAGCCGCGGCCGTCGTCCTCGACCACCAGCTCGAGCGTGTTGTCGCCCTCGGACATCGCGATCCGGACCTCGTTCGCCCCCGCATGCTTGATCACGTTGTTGAGCGCCTCCTGGACGAGCCGGTAGACGGTTGCCTCGAGCTCGGGCGAGAGGCGCGGCGCCCCATGGTCGAAGACGTGGTCCAGATCGGCGCTGACCGAGATCTGGGAGGTCCGCTCGGCGCGGTCGATCAGCGCTTCCAGCGCCGCCGCTATCCCGAGCTGGTCGAGCGCCGAAGGGCGCAGCTCGGTGATCAGCCCCTCGAGGCCGGTGATCGTCTCGTGAAGCTGCTCGGCCGCGCGCTCGAGCGAGCGTCGCATCACCTCCTCCTCGCCGCGCAACAGGGCGGTGTCGTGCAGGACCTTGAGCGCTCCGAGCTGCTGCAAGGTGTCGTCGTGAAGCTCTCGCGCCCAACGGCGGCGCTCGCGCTCGGAGGCCGAGATCGAAAGCCGCAACCTGTCGTTCTCGACCGCGCGCACCATCGCCACCGCGGTCGCGGCGCTGGTCGAGAACGAGCTCAGCAGCAGCTCGTCGTCGGCCGAGAACCGCTCGCCGTCGAGCCGGTCGAGGGCCGCCAGCGCGCCGACCGCCCTGCCCCGGTGGACGAGCGGGGAGAGCAGCGCCGCCGAAGCCTCGACCCCGAGCCCGCGGAGCAGGTCTCGAATCGCTGGGCCCGGCCGGGCCCCGCCGGAGCGCTGGCCGGCCTCCAGCAGCGGCTCGTCGAGCTCGGCCGCCTTGCCGAGCAGCTCCGCCGGCACCTCGCCGGCGGCGTCAGCGACGACCAGGCCGCCAGGGCCCGGGAGCAGGACCAGGAAGAGCCGGGCCTCGACCAGAGCGCGACCCCGCTTGACGACCAGCTCGAGCACGCGCTCGAGCTCGGTCTCGCCGCCGATCTCGCGGGCCAGCGAGACGGTGGCCTGCAGGCCTCGGACTGCGCGCTCGAGCTCGCCCCGGCGACGCTCGGCCGTCTCGTAGAGACGGGCGTTGTCAACGGCCACCGCGGCCCACTGGGCGAGCAGGACCACGAGCCGCTCGTCCTCGTCGGAGAACTCGAGCGCGTCGAGCTTGTCGGCCAGATAGAGGTTGCCCCAGGCCTGACCGCGGACGATCACCGGCACCCCGAGGAAGCTGGTCATCTCCGGGTGGCCGGCCGGGAAGCCGTAGGAGCGGGGATGCTCGCTGACGGCGCGCAGCCGCAGAGGACGTGGATCGCGGATCAGCTCGCCGAGCACTCCGCGGCCCTGTGGTTGGGGACCGATCTGGCGCACCGTCTGCTCGTCCAGGCCGACGTGCTTGAAGCGCTCCAGCCCCCGCTTGTGGCGGTCGAGGATGCCGAGCGCCGCGTAGCGCGCGCCGGTCAGATCGCGGGCGGCGTCGAGCACGTTCTCGAGCACCGGTTCGAGCTCGAGCTCGGAGACGAGATTGCGCCCGACCTCGAGCAGGCGCTCCAACTGGACTCGGTCGAGGCTCGGCGTGCTCACGGCTGCTCGCGCCCGAGCCTAGAGGGTCGATCTCGAATCCGCGCGCGGCGCCGAAGCGTGCCTGGCGGAAGCTCGGTGGCGGATACGGACGGCTACCGGTGGGGTCCACCGATGATGCACCGGGCCGGCGGGACTAGCCTCGCGACCGAGCGAGACCACATGGAGGGGCGCCGCGAATGAGCAAGATCGTGATCGGCCTGGTCGATTCCGAGCAGGGCCACGATGCGCTCGCGCTGGGAGCGCAACTCGCTCAGAAGCTGAGCGCCGATCCGATCGTCGTCTGCGCGCTTCCGTACCCCGTCAAAGCGCTCGCCTCCGAGCCGCTCGAGGCCGCGCTCGAGGAGGACACAAGGGACCTCTTCGCGCTCGCTCGCGAGCAGCTCGACGGGCTCGAGCCGGAGGTCCGCGCCGCCGCCGACCGCTCACCCGCTCGCAGCCTGTACGGAGTCGCCGAGGCCGAGGACGCGATTGCGATCATCGTCGGCTCGACCCACCGTGGCCCGCTCGGGCACGTCCTGCCCGGCAGCGTGGGCACCAACCTGCTCTCGGGGGCGCCGTGCGCCGTCGCGGTGGCGCCCCGCGGGTATGCGCGCCGCGACGATCGGCGCATGCTTCGGATCGGGATCGCCTTCGACGGCTCGGCCGAGTCGTGGGCGGCGCTGGAGACGGGCATCGGCCTCGCTCGGCGCCTGCGCGCCGGGCTCGTCTTGATCGCCGCGATCGCGCCGCCCGGATACGGCTACGGGGAGGCGCTCAGCGTGCTCAGCGTCGAGCAGGTCCACACCGCGCGCCAGGCCGAGACGCGCCGGGTGCTCGAGCTCGGCCTTGCCCGGGTCCCGGCCGACGTCACCGCGGACCCACGCCTGATCAATGGCGAGCCGGGCGCCGCGCTCGCCGAGGCAGCCGCCGACGTCGGCCTGCTGGTCGTCGGCTCGCGTCGCTACGGGCCCCTGCGCCGCACCCTGCTCGGCAGCGTCTCGACCGCCGTGATCCGGAAGGCGCCGTGCCCGGTCCTCGTCCTGCCGCGCGGCGCCGGCGTCGACCCGCTGCGGCTCGACGCGGCAGGCGTTCGCTCTCGAGCCCGGGCCTGAGCGCGCGGCCCGGGAGGGGAGAGATCGCGGCCCCGGGCCCCTCATCGGGGTATCGCCACCGCCGATGACCACGCCCGCGTCCTTGCCGCCGAGCTGCGCCTGCGGCTGGTCGAGCGCCGCCGGGTCGACGCCGGCGTCGGGACCGACCTCGAAGCCACGGTGCGTGAGTTGGTCGACGAGGCGGCCGCCGTGCTCTCGCCGGCGCGTCGGGACCAGATCGCCGAGCTGATCCTGCGCGAGACGGTCGGCCTCGGGCCGCTCGAGGACCTGCTCGACGATCCGGAGGTCGAAGAGGTGATGGTCAACGGGCCCGAGACGGTCTACGTCGAGCGTCGCGGCCGGATCGAGACGAGTGAGGCGAGATTCGAATCCGAGCAGGCGCTGCGCGACACGATCGAACGGATCCTGGCGCCGGTCGGCCGCCGGGTCGACGAGCTGAGCCCGATGGTCGACGCCCGGCTCGCCGACGGGTCGCGCGTCAACGTGGTGATCCCGCCGCTCGCCGTCGATGGGCCCGCGCTCTCGGTGCGGCGGTTCGCCGCTTCTCGCCCCGGGCCGGACGAGCTCGTCGCCGGCGAGACCCTGACCGGCGAGCTGCGCGAGCTGCTCGCAGACGCCGTCGGCGCGCGCCGCAGCATCCTCGTCTCGGGAGGGACCGGCTCGGGCAAGACCACCCTCCTCAACGCGCTCTCGGCCTGGATCTCGCCGGCCGAGCGGGTGGTGACGATCGAGGACGCCGCCGAGCTGCGGCTGCGCCAACCGCATGTCGTCCGGCTCGAGAGCCGGCCGGCCTCGGTCGAGGGGCGGGGAGAGGTGACGATCCGCGACCTGCTGCGCAACGCGCTCCGCATGCGCCCGGACCGGATCGTGATCGGCGAGGTCCGGGGCGCCGAGGCGCTCGACCTGCTGACCGCGCTCAACACTGGGCACGAGGGGGCGCTCTCTACCGTGCACGCGAACTCGCCCGAGGACGCCCTGCGGCGGATCGAGACCCTGGCGCTGATGGCCGGGGTCGGGCTGCCGCACGAGGCGGTTCGCGAGCAGCTCGCCCGCGGCGTCGATCTCGTCGTCCACATGGTGCGCGAGCCTCAGGGGGCGCGCAGGGTGACCGAGCTCGCCGAGGTGGCCCGGGCGGCCGCCGGAGTCGGGGTGCGGACACTGTGGAGTCGCGGGTGAGCGCCGCGCAGTTGGCGGCCGCGGGCCTCGCCGCGGTGGCCGGCGGGTTGGCCGCGGTCGCGATCCGCGAGGCGGTGGCGGCGGTCCCGGGCGCCGGTCGCTGGCTCGCCGCGGCGCTCGAGCCGGTGCGGCGCGCGGGTGAGGAGGGGTATGCGCCGTCGGACGCGGAGCGCCGGCGGTTGGCGGCGCTGGGGACGCTGGCGATGCTCGCGGCGGGATTTCTCGTCCTCGGCCCCGGCCCGTCGGCGCCGCTGGCCGCCGCAGGACCGGCGGCGGCGGCCTGGGTCGTGGCGCGGCGGCGCGCCGCCTACCGGCGGGGCGTCGATCGCGGGTTGCCCGAAGTCGCCGTTGCGGTAGCCGACGCGCTCGCCTCGGGACGCTCGCCCCGTGCGGCGCTCGGCGCATCGGCGGCGTCGTTGGAGGGACCTCCGGCGGCGGAGATGGAGCGGGTGCGAGCCGAGCTTGCGCTCGGCGCGCCGACCCGCGAGGTGCTCGAGCGCCTCCAGCGCCGGGTCGGCTCGCCCCGGGTCGACTCGTTCGCAGCGGCGCTGCTCTCCCAGCAGCTCGCCGGCGGCGACCTGGCGATCCTGTTGCGGCGGTTCGCGGCCGCCGCTCGCGATCGGGACCGCACCGAGGCGGACGCGCGCTCCGCGACCGCGCAGGCGCGCTTCACCGGCCTGCTCGTGGTCGCGATGCCGGCTGGCGCCGCCCTGCTGGCCGAGCTGCTCGAGCCGGGTTTCGTCGCGGCGCTGCTCTCCGAGCCGGCGCCCGCGGCGCTGCTCGCGGCGTCTGCTGGGCTTCAGCTCGCCGGCTTCGCGGGGATCCGGCGCCTGGGCAGGATCGCCACTCCGTGATCGGGCTGCTGGCCGGGGCCGCTGTCGTGCTCGCGTTCGCGGCGGCGTGGGAGCTCGCGGGCGCGCTCGAGGGTCGCGTTGGCGGCCTCGCCCGCCGTGCGCTCAGCCGTGCATCCGGCCGGCGCGCGGCGTCGATCGCCGAGGCGGCGGCGCGCCTGCGCCTGCCGGAGCGGATCGCCCGCGCGGGGCTTGCCGCGCGCCTCGACCCGGCGGCGATCGTCGGCCTCAAGCTCGCGGGTGCGGCGCTCGGCGCCGTTGTCGCGCTGATCGTCGCCCCGGCGCTCGGGCCCCGGATCGGGCTCATCGTCGCGGCGCTTTTGGTCGCGGGCGGCTTTCTCGCCCCCGACGCGCTGCTCGAGCGCACCGCCCGGCGGCGGCATGAGCGGCTGGTCGCCGCGCTCCCGGACGCGCTCGACATGGTCGCGGTCGGCGCAGCCTCGGGTCAGGGGCCGGCGATCGTCTTCGCCGAGGTCGCCGCCGGGACCAGTGGACCGCTGGCGGCCGAGCTGGGTCTCACCCTGGCCGAGATCGAGTGCGGAGCGCCGGTCGCGAAGGCGATCGAGCGTCTGCGCGGCCGGGTTCGTGGGGCGGAGGTCGGAACGCTGGCGGCGGCGCTCGAGCGCTCCCGGACCTACGGCTCGCCGCTCGCAGAGCAGCTCCACCTGCAGGCGACCTCGCTGCGCGGCGACGCCCGCCGCCGGATCGAGGATCGCGCCGCCCGCGCTGCTCCGAAGATCCAGCTCGTGGTCGCGCTCGTCCTCGTCCCCTCGGTGCTGCTGATCATCCTCGCCGCGGTGATCGCGCACGCGGATTCGCTGCTGAGCCAGTTCTGAGGAGCGCTCGGGAGGTTGGCGGAGCGGCGTGGGGATAGACTCGCCGCCGGATGCCGATCGCGCGCCGCAGCAAGGCCTCGCCGCGGGGCGGCATCGACCTCGGCGGGACCAAGATCCAGGCCGCGATCATCACGGCCGACGGCGAGGTGCTCGGTGACGCCCGGCGTCCGACCCCGACCAGCGGCGGGCCCGAGGACGTCGCCCGCCAGATGGCCGAGGCGCTGGCGGAGGCGGCGGAGAAGGCCGGCCTGCAGACCGACTCCCTGGGCGGGATCGGGGTCGGCTCGCCCGGCGACGTCGACGCCGCGACCGGCGCGGTCGCCCGGGCGCGCAACCTGCCCGGGTGGGAGCAGGCGTTTCCGCTAGCCGCCCGGCTCTCGGAAGCGCTCGGGGCCCCGGTGCGGGTCGGCAACGACGTCGACGTCGCCACCAACGCCGAGTTCAAGCTCGGGGCCGGCAGGCCGTACGGGTCATTGCTCGGGATCTTCTGGGGCACCGGAGTCGGGGGCGGGCTGATCCTCGACGGCAAGCGGTGGCTGGGCCGAGGGGCGGCGGGGGAGGTCGGGCACATGGTGGTCAGGCAGGGCGGGCGCCGCTGCCCCTGCGGGCGGCGCGGCTGCATGGAGGCCTATGCCGGCCGCGCGGCGATGGAAAGCAAGGCCCGCCGCGACCACGCCGACGGCGAGAAGACCGACCTGTTCGAGATCATGAAGAAGCGCGGCCGCGACCGGCTCACCTCGAGCATCTGGGGGCGGGCGCTTCGACACGGGGACCCCCTCGCCGAGCGGCTGATCGACGACGCGGTCAAGGCCCTTGGTGCCGGAATCGCCTCGGCGGTCAACCTGCTCGACGTCGAAGCGGTGGTGATCGGCGGCGGGCTCGGCGTCAGGCTCGGCGAGCCCTACGTCGAGCGGATCCGCGAGCGCATGGGCCGCCACCTCTTCCTCGACGACCATCCGCCGGCGGTCGAGCTGGCGGCGCTGGGCGACTTCGGCGGCGCAATCGGCGCCTCCTTGCTATTTGACGAATAACTCCGGCCACGTCCTCCGCTCCCGCTCGAATACCTGGTCCGCGGCTACGCCGCGGACATCTTTTCTGCTCCCGCGTCCGGGCGTGCCGGGTGAGGCCCGGCGGATCTCCATGCGCCCCGGCACGCCCGGACGCGAAGCGGAGGACGTGGCCGGTTAATTCATTCCGAGAGCCAGGGCTTGCGCCAGCCGCCGTGGCCGGTGAGCATGTTGCTTGCCGCCTCGGGTCCCCAGGTGCCCGGCGCGTAGGGCTCGACCGCGGGCGGGTCGTCGAGCAGCGGCTGGACGATCCGCCAGGTGTCCTCGATCCCCTCCAGGGTGGGAAATCGGTTTGACTCGCCGATCAACGCATCGTGCAGCAGGCGCTCGTAGGGCTCGGGCTGATCTCCGACCTGGGCCTCGAAGAGCAGGTCGAGGTGGACCCGCTGCAGGGCGTCGGCGCCGGGCTTCTTCGAGAGCAGGCAGAGCTCGGCCCCCGGGTTGGGCTTGATCCGCAGCACCAGCTCGTCGGGGTCGGGGACCATGCGGCCGCCGATCCCGAGCCGGGGCGGGGACTTGAACACGACCCGGATCTCGGTCGACTCGACCGGCAGCCGCTTGCCGGCGCGGATGAAGAACGGCACCCCGGCCCAGCGCCAGTTGTCGATCGTCAGCCGCAGGGCGGAGAAGGTCTCGGTGTCCGAGTCCGCGGCGACCCCGTCGATCTCCCGGTAGCCCTGATACTGGCCGCGCATATAGCGGCCCGGGTCGGCGTCCGGCATCGCCCGAAACAGGTCGGCCTTGCGGTCGCGGATCGGGTCCGGGTCCGCGGGGCCGCCGGAGGGCGGCTCCATCGCGACCAGCGCCAGCATCTGCAGGAGGTGGTTCTGGACCACGTCGCGCAGGGCCCCGACCGCGTCATAGAACGCGCCCCGGCCCTCGACCCCGAAGTCCTCGGCCATCGTGATCTGGACCGAGTCGACGTAGGTGCGGTTCCAGACCGGCTCGAGGATCGCGTTCGCGAAGCGCAGGTAGAGGATGTCCATCACCGGCTCCTTGCCGAGGAAGTGGTCGATCCTCAGGATCTGCTCGGGCTCGAGCACCTCGAGCAGCTCGCGGTTGAGCGCCTTGGCCGACTCGAGGTCGTGCCCAAACGGCTTCTCGACCATCACCCGCGCTCCCTCAGTCAGCCCGGCCGCCCCGAGCCTGCGCACCACCTCTGCGAACAGCGAGGGCGGGATCTCGAGATAGAAGACCGGCGCCCGCGCGTCGCCGATCAGCTTCGCCAGGCGAGCGTAGGTCTCGTCGCGCTTGTAGTCGCCGGCGATGTAGGAGAGGCGCTCGGAGAGCCGATCGACCACCGACTGGTCGGCGTCGTCGACCTCGGCGGCGATCGCCGCCCGCGCGTGCTCGCGCAGCGCCTCGTCGTCCCAGTCGTCGATCGCGACCCCGATGATCCGGCAGGCGAGGTCGCCGCGCCGCTCGAGGCGGTACAGCGCCTCGAAGGTCATCTTGCGCGCCAGGTCGCCGCTGATCCCGAAGATGATCAGGGTGTCGGTGCTCTCGGCCAAGCTAGATGGCCGATCCCGAATTCACGCGCACACGGATCACGCACGGACACCGTCGCCGGATCGCGCCCGTCGGGACTCGCCCATGCCCACCGGCATGGGCTTCGCCCGCCACCCGGGCCCGGCTCGGTCCCGTGCGCCCCCGCGCACACGCCAATTCGGATTCGACCATCTCGCCGCGCAGCCTATTGCGCGGCAGCGGCGCTTAGTATCCACGCGATGCAGCTCGGGATGGTCGGACTGGGGCGGATGGGCGCGAACCTGGTTCGCCGCTTGATCCGTGACGGGCACGAATGCGTCGTCTACGACGTCAACGCCGATCCGGTTGCGAAGCTGGCCGGCGAGGGGGCGACCGGCGCCGGCTCGCTCGACGAGTTCGTCGCCAAGCTCGAGCGCCCGCGGGCGGCGTGGGTGATGGTCCCGGCCGGCGAGATCACCGAGTCGACGGTCAACGAGCTCGCCCAGCGCCTCGAGTCCGGCGACGCGATCATCGACGGCGGCAACTCCTACTACCGAGACGACATCCGGCGCTCGAAGGCGTTCGCGGAGCGGGGGATCGATTACATCGACTGCGGCACCAGCGGCGGGGTCTTCGGCCTCGATCGTGGCTACTGCCTGATGATCGGGGGCCCCGACGAGGCGGTCGGGCGGCTCGACCCGATTTTCGCCACGATCGCCCCCGGGGTCGACGCCGCCGGGCGAACCCCGGGCCGCGACGGCGAGCCTTCGACGGCGGAGAACGGCTACCTGCACTGCGGCCCGAGCGGCGCCGGCCACTTCGTGAAGATGGTCCACAACGGGATCGAGTACGGGGTGATGGCCGCCTACGCCGAGGGCCTCAACATCCTCAGGCATGCCGACGCCGGCCTGCACGCGCGCGAGGCCGACGCCGAGACCGCGCCGCTCAGCGACCCCGGGTTCTACGAGTACGAGATCGACATCCCCGAGGTCGCCGAGCTCTGGCGCCGCGGCAGCGTGATCGGCTCCTGGCTGCTCGACCTGACCGCGGCGGCACTGCGCGAGTCGCCGACCCTCGAGGGGTTCGAGGGCCGGGTCTCCGATTCCGGCGAGGGACGCTGGACCTCGATCGCGGCGATCGAGGAGGGGGTGCCGGCGCCGGTGCTCTCGAGCGCCCTGTACTCGCGCTTTGCCTCCCGCGACCTCGACGACTTCGCCGACAGGGTGCTCTCGGCGATGCGCAAGCAGTTCGGCGGTCACGACGAGAAGAAGTGAACGCCGAGACGCTCGCCGACCCCGAGGCGGCGGCGCGGCGCGGCGCCGAGCTGATCGCGGCGGCCGCGGCGGAGGCGGTCGCGGCCCACGGCTCGTTCTCACTCGCGGTCAGCGGTGGCCGAGCGCCGTGGCGGATGTTCGAGCTGCTCGCCGACCACGACCTCGACTGGACGCGGATCGAGCTCTTCCAGGTCGACGAGCGGGTCGCGCCGGCCGGCGACGCCGACCGCAACCTGACCCATCTCCAGTCCAGCCTGCCGGCCGCGGGCGGGGGCTCGATCAGGTCGATGCCGGTCACCGACTCCGACCTCGAGGCGGCGGCGGCGCGGTACGCCGACTCGCTGCCCGAGCGCCTCGACCTCGTCCACCTCGGGCTCGGCCCCGATGGCCACACGGCCTCGCTGGTCCCCGGCGACCCGGTGCTCGAGGTCGGCGACCGGTCGGTCGCCACCACCGACCCCTACCAGGGACGGCGCCGGATGACGCTCACCTACCCGGCGCTCGCCGCCGCCGCCCGGGTCCTCTGGCTCGTGACCGGCGCCGACAAGCGCACGGCGCTGGCCAAGTTGATCGCCGGCGACGACTCGATCCCGGCCGGCCGGGTCGCCAACCCCGCGATGACCCTGCTCTGCGACCGCGACGCCGCGGCCTGATCCCCTCGGGGTGGCACGGTTGCACCTACTCGACCGTGAGCGACTCGACCTGGTCGCCGCGGGCGATCAGCACCTCGGCGACCAACGCCGGCGGGAACAGCCCGTGCTCGACCACGCCGGGCGTCAGCGCCAGCCGCATCGCCATCGCCATCGGGTCGCGAATCTCGCCGGTGTAGTCGGCGATCAGGCCGTCGTCGGGGCTCGGATCGGCGTCGCGCAGCTCGACCTCGCCGAGCTCGCGCAGCGTCGCCTGGAGGCCGAACCGGTGCAGCTCGAGCGGGATCGGCGCTTGGATCGCCTCGACCGACTTGGTCGAGTCGACGATCACGACGAAGCGCTCGGCGGCCGCGGCGACGATCTTCTCGCGCGTGTGGGCGCCACCGCCCCCCTTGACGAGCCAGCCGTCCGGGGTGACCTGGTCGGCCCCGTCGATCGCGATCTCGAGCCGGTCGAGGTCCGCGAACGGCTCGACGTGCAAGCCGAGCTCCCGCGCCGCGTCCTCGGTCTGAGGCGAGGTCGCCACGCAGCGCAGCGCGAGCCCGCGCGCGGCGAGCGCCGGGAGCAGGTGGGCGACGGTCGAGCCGGTGCCGAGGCCGACCCGCATCCCGTCCTCGACCCGCTCGGCGGCCGCCTCGGCGGCGAGCCGCTTCTCGGCCTCGATCTCGGCGTCCGAACCCACCTCGCGGAATCTAGACGGCCTGGCGGCCGTCGCTGACTAGGATCAGGAGCCGTGACGGGCTCGCCGACCGAGGTCGACATCGACCGGCTCGCGATCAACACGATCCGCACCCTGTCGATCGACGCGATCCAGCAGGCCAACTCCGGCCATCCGGGCACCCCGATGGCCCTGGCCCCGGTCGCCTACACGCTCTGGCAGCGCTTCCTGCGCTTCGACCCCGCCGAGCCGATCTGGCCCAACCGCGACCGCTTCGTGCTCTCCGCCGGCCACGCCTCGATGCTGCTCTACGCGCTCCTGCACCTGACCGGCGTGCGCGCCGTCGATCCCGACTACGAGGTGCTCGGCCGCCAGTCGGTGACCCTCGATGACATCAAGTCGTTTCGCCAGCTCGACTCGAAGGCGGCGGGGCACCCCGAGTACCGCTGGACCTCCGGCGTCGAGACGACGACCGGCCCGCTCGGCCAAGGGATCGCGACCTCGGTCGGGATCGCGCTGGCCGGCAAATGGCAGGCCGCGCACTTCAACCGGCCGGGGTTCGAGCTCTTCGACTACGACGTCTACGCGATCGCCGGCGACGGCTGCTTGATGGAAGGTGTCTCGCACGAGGCCGCCTCGCTCGCCGGCCATCAGCGGCTCGCCAACCTGTGCTGGATCTACGACAACAACCACATCACGATCGACGGCCACACCGAGATCACCTACGACGACGACGTCGCCGCCCGCTTCATGGGCTACGGCTGGCACGTGATGCGGGTCGGCGACGCGAACGACCTGCGGCTGCTCGACCGCGCCCTGGCCCGCTTCCGCGCCAACCGCGACCGGCCGACGCTGATCGTCGTCGACAGCCACATCGGCTACGGCTCGCCGCACAAGCAGGGGACCGCCGCCGCCCACGGCGAGCCGCTCGGCGAGGAGGAGGTGCGCGAGACGAAGCGCGTCTACAACTGGCCCGAGCAGCCGCCCTTCCTCGTCCCCGACGGGGTTCGCGAGCACTTCGACGCCGGGATCGGCACCCGGGGCCGGGAGCTGCGCGAGGAGTGGGAGCGGCTGCTGGACGGATACCACCGCGAGCACGAGTCGCTTGCTCTCGAGATCGGCGAGATGCAGCGCCGTGAGCTTCCCGAGGGCTGGGACGCCGAGATCCCCTCGTTCGAGCCCGACGAGGCGGGGATCGCGACCCGCAAGGCGTCGAACGCGGTCGAGAACGCGATCGCCGCCCGGGTGCCGTGGTTCGTCAGCGGCTCAGCCGACCTCACCGACTCGACCTCGGTGCGGCTCGAGATCGAGGGCGCGACGGACCTCGAGCCGGGGAGCCCGGACGGGCGCAACATCCACTTCGGGATCCGCGAGCACGAGTCGGCGGCGGTCTCGAACGGGCTCTCGCTCTCGAAGCTGCGCCCGTCCTGGTCGACGTACCTCGTCTTCTCGGACTACGCGCGGCCGGCGATCCGCCTCTCGGCGCTGATGGAGCTGCCGGTGATCCACATCTTCACTCACGACTCGATCGGGCTCGGCGAGGACGGGCCGACCCACCAGCCGGTCGAGCAGCTCGCGTCGCTGCGGGCGATCCCGGGACTGAACGTGATCCGTCCCTGCGACGCCAACGAGGTCGCCGAGGCGTGGCGGGTCGCCTTCGAGCAGGACCACCTGCCGACCGCGCTGGTGCTCACCCGCCAGAGCGTCCCGGTCCTCGACCGCTCCCGCTACGCCGCTGCCGAGGGCCTGAGCCGGGGCGGCTACGTGCTCGCCGACCCGCCCGACGGCGACCCGGAGCTGATCCTGATCGCGTCGGGGAGCGAGGTCTCGCTCGCCGTCGAGGCGTACGAGGCGCTGACCGCGGACGGGGTCCGGGCGCGGGTCGTCAGCATGCCCTCGTTCGAGCTCTTCGAGCGCGAGCCCGAGGAGTACCGCGAGGGCGTCCTGCCCGCCATGGTCACCGCCCGGATCTCGATCGAGGAGGCCTCGACCCTGGGCTGGGATCGCTACGTCGGCCCGCAGGGGGCGAAGATCGGGATGCACACGTTTGGCTCCTCGGCGCCGCTCAAGGACGTGCTGGGCAAGTTCGGCTTCACGCCCGAGCGGGTGGTCGAGACCGCGCGTGAGACACTGAAACGAAACGGAGGCGATCGATGACGGCGACGGCGACGCTGGCCGAGCTCGGCCAGAGCCTGTGGGTGGACAACATCACCCGGATGATGCTCGACGAGGGCACCTTGGAGCGCTACGTGCGCGAGCTCTCGGTCACCGGGCTGACCTCGAACCCGACGATCTTCGACAAGGCGATCGGCTCGGGCGAGGCATACGACGAGCAGATCGACGAGCTCGCCGATCGGGGGCTGGAGGACGAGCCGCTGTTCTTCGAGCTGGCCCTCGCCGACCTCGGCCGGGCGGCGGAGCTGTTCGGACCGGTCCACGAGCGCAGCGACGGGGTCGACGGCTGGGTCTCGCTGGAGGTCTCGCCGCTGCTCGCCAACGACGCGGAGGCGACGATCGCCCAGGCGACCGAGCTGCACTCGCGGGCCCGCGACAACGTGTTCATCAAGATCCCGGGCACCGCGGAGGGGAGGACCGCGATCGAGGAGTCGATCTTCGCCGGGATCCCGATCAACGTGACGCTGCTGTTCTCGCGTGAGCACTACCTCGACGCCGCCGACGCCTTCATGCGCGGGATCGAACGCCGGATCGACGCCGGGCTCGATCCCGACGTGCCCTCGGTCGCCTCCCTGTTCGTCAGCCGCTGGGACGTCGCGGTCGCCGAGACGGCGCCCGAGGAGCTGCGCAACCGACTCGGGGTGGCGATCGGCAAGCGCACCTACCGCGCCTACCGAGAGCTGCTCGACTCCGAGCGCTGGCAGCGCCTCGCCAACTCGGGCGCCCGCACGCAGCGCCTGCTCTGGGCGAGCACCGGGACCAAGGACCCCGATGCGTCGGACACCCTCTACGTCGAGGCGCTCGCCGCTCCGCAGACCGTCAACACGATGCCCGAGAAGACCCTGCTCGCTGTCGCGGACCACGGCGAGATCGGCGACCCGATCCCCGCCGACGGCGGCGACGCCGAGCAGGTGCTGGCCTCGTTCGCCGAGGCCGGGATCGACGTCGACGCGCTCGCCGCCCGGCTTCAGGTCGAGGGCGCCGACGCGTTTGCCGCCTCCTGGCGCGAGCTGCTGGGCACGATCGCACGCCAGCACGCAGCGGCCTGAGAGCCTCGCGCTACCCGGAGCCCGGCGGATCCGCCAGCTCGCCCTCGAACGCCCCCCGGGCCTCGGCGCCGCGAACACAGAAGACGATTCGCTCCAGGGCGCTGCCGCGGTCAAGATGGCGGCGGATCTCCTCGACCTCGATCCGCGCCGCCTCGGCGACCGGGAAGCCGCCGACCCCGGTCCCGAACGCGACCAAGCCCAGCGAGCGAGCGCCGAGCTCGTCGGCGATCCGCAGCGTGCTCGCCGTCGCGGCCCGGATCACCTCCGCGGACGTCGGGCCGCCGAGCTCCATCGTCGCCGCGTGGATAACCCACCGCGACGGCAGCTCGCCCGCCTCGGTGGCGACCGCCTCGCCGAGCCCGATCGGGGCGAGCCGGTCGCTCTGCTCCTGGATCTCGCGCCCGCCGGCGCGGACGATCGCGCCCGCGACCCCGCCGCCGTGCCGAAGCGACGTATTGGCGGCGTTCGCGATCGCGTCCACCTCGAGCGCCGTGACATCTGCCTCGAGCACGTCGATCGCGGCCACCGGGAGAGTCTAGGTCCCGTCCGCGGGTCGGCGCGGATCGCGCCGGCCGCCGCCGTATAGGGTCCGGCGCACGGTGGAGGGCAGACCGGCATGAGCGCGCTTCGCGAGCGCGACGCCTGGCGCCGACTCGAGCGCCATCACGCGGAGCTCTCCGGACGCCACCTGCGCGAGCTGTTCGCCGAGGACCCGGGCCGCGGCGAGCGGCTGGTCGCCGAGGCGGCGGGCCTGTACCTCGATCTGTCGAAGAACCGGGTCACCGACGAGACCCTCGGGCTGCTCGCGGCGCTCGCGGCCGAGTGCGGGCTCGCCGAGCGCCGCGAGGCGATGTTCCGCGGCGAGCGGATCAACGTCTCCGAGGACCGGTCCGTGCTGCACGTCGCGCTGCGCATGCCGCGCTCCCGCTCGCTGGTCGTCGACGGCACCGACGTGGTCGCCGAGGTCCACGAGGTGCTCGACCGCATGGGCGCATTCTGTGAGCGGGTCCGCAGCGGTGAGTGGCGAGGGGCGAGCGGCGAGCCGATCCGCAACGTGGTCAACATCGGGATCGGGGGCTCGGACCTGGGCCCGGTGATGGCCTACGAGGCGCTGCGCCACTACTCGGCGCGGGAGATCAGCTTTCGCTTCGTCTCCAACGTCGACGGAACCGACTTCGCCGAGGCGACCCGTGACCTCGACCCGGCCGAGACCCTGTTCGTCGTCTGCTCGAAGACCTTCACGACGCTGGAGACGATGACCAACGCCCGCACCGCGCGCGCCTGGGTCCTCGCCGGCCTCGGCGGGGACGAGGAGGCGATCGCCAGGCACTTCGTCGCCGTCTCGACCAACGCCGAGGGCGTGGCGGAGTTCGGGATCGACGTCGACAACATGTTCGGGTTCTGGGACTGGGTCGGCGGCCGCTACTCGATGGACTCGGCGATCGGGCTCTCGACCATGCTCGCGATCGGCCCCGCCGCCTTCGCCGACCTGTTGGCCGGGTTTCACGCGGTCGACGAGCACTTTCGCGAGGCGCCGACCGAGGCCAACCTCCCGGCGCTGCTCGGCCTGCTCGCGGTCTGGTACGGAGACTTCTTCGGTGCCCAGACGGTCGCGGTGCTGCCCTACGAGCAGTACCTGAAGCGGTTCCCGGCCTACCTCCAGCAACTGACGATGGAGTCGAATGGCAAGCACGTGACCCTTGACGGCGAGGCGGTCGACTACGAGACCGGAGCCGTCTACTGGGGCGAGCCGGGAACCAACGGCCAGCACTCCTTCTACCAGCTCATCCACCAAGGGACGAAGCTGATCCCCTGCGACCTGATCGGCTTCTGCGAGCCGCTCAACCCGCTCGGCGACCATCACGACCTGCTGCTGGCGAACGTCTTCGCGCAGGCCGAGGCGCTGGCGTTCGGCAAGACGGCCGAGCAGGTGCGCGAGGAGGGCACCCCGGCCGAACTGGTCGCGCACCGGGTCTTCGAGGGAAACCGGCCGACGAACGTGATCCTGGCCCAGAAGCTCACCCCGGGCTCGCTCGGCAGCCTGGTCGCGCTCTATGAGCACAGCGTCTTCACCCAGGGCACGATCTGGGGCATCGACTCGTTCGACCAGTGGGGGGTCGAGCTCGGCAAGGTGCTGGCGAGGCGGATCGTGCCCGAGCTGCAGAGCGCCGACGAGCCCGAGCTCGATCACGACAGCTCGACCAACACGCTGATCCGGCGCTACCGCGCACACCGAACCGGTGGCTGATCCCGGCGGCGTATCGGCGGTGCTGTTCGACATCGACGGCACCCTGATCTCGACCGGCGGTGCCAGCGACCGCGCCTGGCACCGGGCCTTTCTCGAGCTGCAAGGCGTCGAGGTCAACGTGCCCGACTACACGGGTAAGGGGGTGCCGGACCCAGTCGTCGGCCTGCAGTGCTTTCGCGGGGCGATCGGCCGCGAGCCCGAGGGCGAGGAGATGGCGAGGCTGATGGCGCTCCGCGAGCGGTATCTGCGGGAAGAGGTCGAGACCTCGCCCGGCTACCGGGTGATGCCCGGGGTCGAGACGCTGCTCGAGCGGCTGACCGGCGAAGGGCGTCTGGTTGGTCTGATCACCGGCAACACCAAGCCCGCCGCGCGGATCAAGCTCGCCCGCGCCGGTCTCAACCGCTACTTCGCCTTCGGCGGCTATGGCTCGGACGCCGACGAGCGCGCCGACGTCGCCCGCAAGGCCCTCGAGCGCGCGGACGCGGCATCCGGGGGCAAGCTGAACCGCGCTGCCTGCATCGCGACCGGCGACACCCCGCTCGACGTCGCCGCCGGGCACGCCGCCGGGATCCGGGTCGTCGGCGTCGCCACCGGTGAGTACTCGGTCGAAGACCTGCGGGCGGCGGGCGGCGACTGGGTCGTCGCCTCGCTCGCCGACGACGCGCTGCCGTTTTAGGCGGTCCCGAGCCCGGTCCACTCGAGCGCCTCGGCGACCCGGGGCACCCACCAGTCCAACTCCGCCGTCCCCCAGCGGCGTTCGACGGGATCGGGGTGGACGACCGCCGAGTGGCCGAACACCCACCCGTACATCACGAGTCCGCAGATCAGGCCCATCGCAAGGTCCTCGTCGCGGACCGCATCGCCCTCCGCGGCGCGGAAGTCGTCCGTGATCTCGTCGTGGCTGGCGTCGATCCGCCAGGCGTCATGACCCAGGTACCAGGCGAACTCGACCGCCGGCGTCGCGGCGGTTGCCATGTCCCAGTCGAGGAGCACGACCCGGTCGCCCTCGAGGCCGAGGTTGTCGTCGCGCAGGTCGCCGTGGATCAAGGTGGTGCCGCCGCGCTCGATCCGCTCGGCGAGCGGCCTCGGGTCGTCCGCAAGCCTGCGCACCGCTTCGCCGACCGGTCTCGGGACCGCCGCCGCGAACGCGTCCCATGCTGCCCCGAACTGCTTCGGGAGCAGATCCTGGCCATCGATCTCGGCGGCCGCGATCGGGGCGCCGGCGATTCCGAGCCGGGCGGCGGCCGTGGCGAGGGCCGGGACCCGCTCGCCACGGAAGCGCTCATGCATGGCGGCCGCGAGAGCCAGTATCCGCCGGTTCTCGGCGCGGCTCAGGCGGCGCTCGTCGCCGAGCAGGGCGCCGGACGCGTCCCGCATCAGCAGCCACCACGAGCCCTCGGCCTCGAAGGCATCGATCACCGCCGGGTCGAGCCGCTCGGGAAGCCCGGCGAGCACCCCATCGCGCCACAGCTCTGCCGACCGCGCGCTTCCCCCCAGCGCCCGCCCGAGCCAGTCGCCCCCCGGGCGGAGCTGCTTGGCGATCACCCGCTCCCCGTCGGCGCGCCGCAGGCGCGCCAGCGCCGCGCCGGAGTTGCCGCCTCCAACCAGCTTCTCGACCTCGATCGCGGCCGCCCGCTCGCGAACCTGATCGGGCAGCTCCGGCTCGCCCGCGGCGGCGAGCCCGGCGGCGTAGACCCAGTGCGCGGCGATCCCGGTCCCGGTCAGGTGCAAGTAGTGGCGCTGGCGCCAGGGCGGACGCTCGAGCGTCACTGCGGCGCCGGACTCGTAGCCGCGCGCCTCCCAGCCCGTCGCGGGCACCTGGTCGCGGAAGGTCGCGAGCAGGCGCTCGCGGATCGCGGCACGCCCCTCGACGAGCTCGCGTCGGCCGGGCACGGAGAGATCGAGCCTGGCGTCGGGTTCGTAGAGGTCTGTGAGCTCGCCGATCCGCCCCTCTCGCAGCGCTGCCAGCGCCGGATGCCCGCCCACTAGGGCGGTGGCGGTGGGAGCGTCGTTCCGAGCTCGGACGCCTCCTCGTCCATCCGCCGGGCGACCGCGGCGGAGGCGATGCAGATCTCGTCCAGCTCGGCGGCAGACTTCTTGTGGCCTTTGACGTTGCAGACCAGCGATCCGGCGACGAGCTCGAACGCGTACGCCTCGGGCGCGTGGGACTCGAGCCAGACGAGGAAGCTGGGGGAGAGGATCTGGCGCGCCCGGGCGAGGTCGTCGTTGGCACCGGTGAAGATCTCGAACTCCTTGTCCACCGCGGCCGACTCCTGCTCGACCCGCTGGCGCTTGCGAAACACGTCCTCCATCGAGTCCATGAACCGGAATCCGACCCGGCGCTGGCAGTAGAGCTCCTGGACCAGGGCGGCGGTCGCCGGGAGCTGCGTGATCACGATCGTGAAGTGGACGTAGGTGGTCTGGCGGTCCCCATCGGAGTCGGTGGTCTCCTCCTCGTAGGTGTAGAGACAAAGGCTGCCGTTGAGCCCGCCGGGCAGCACTCCATTGAATCGCTCCTGCGCGTAGCGTCGATCGCCGCGGGAGAGCAGCGGGGTCACCGGCGGCAGCGACGTGTGTCCCTCGATCCGGCTCAGGTCGCGGCCCCGCGCATAGGCGGTGAAGAAGTCGTCGCGCGCGGCCGAGTTGGCGGCGATCAGGACCCCGAGGCCGACGACGATCAGGGTCGCCATTGCCGCGAGCGCCCCGATCCCCCAACCGGCCTGGCTGCCGGCGACGAGCAGCACGACGAGCGTCACCGCGCCGCCCCCGATCAGGGTCAGCGAGTGGCCCGCGAGCCGGCGCGCGTGCAGCCAACGCGTGTCGCCCGCGTCGTCGGGGACCGGTGGTGCGCTGGGCACCGGCGGCGTCGCGGGAGCCGCACCCGGCGGCGGCGCGCTGAGCCCGTTGGGAGGGGTCTCGGCGCTCACTCGCGAGACCTTATCTGCAACCTGGCTTGCATCCCGACGCCCGCCGGGCGCGCCGCTCGGCCTGGCGCGAACGTCCCCGGATCGCGCTCTGACAAGCGGTAAACCCTTTCGCGGCAGGTCCGGTTAGCAAGTCCGTCCGACGGAGCGGATCCAATTCTCGATCGAGGCTGTGTTGCAAAGTGGGGCAGAGTGGGCTAGCGTGGCTCAAGCAGTTGACCCAGGGACCGGGGTGGTGAGGCTCCTCCCACCTCGCCACTCCGGTCCAAATCTTCTCCCGGTCCCCCAGCCAGATGGCATTTCGCGGTCAGTACGAACACAGCCTCGATTCCAAGGACCGGCTCACGATCCCGGCGCGGTGGCGCGGTCAGCTCGTCGACGGGACGGTTCTCGTCGCCGGGCTCGACCCCTGCGTCGAGGTCTTCTCGCCGAGCGGTTATGACGACTGGACGCAGCGCTTCCTCGCCGACCTCAACCGACTCGGCAAGAAGGGGCGGATGATGTATCGGCGCTTCAACGCCTCCGCCCAGGAAGAGGCGCTCGACTCGGCGGGCCGGGTGCGGCTCGCGGGCCACCTGATCGAGCATGCGGGGCTCGACGGCCCGTGCATCGTGGTCGGGGTCGGAGACCACGTCGAGGTCTGGGACCCGCAGCGCTGGCAGGATCATTACGCCGAGCTCGACGCCCAGGCGGGCGAGCTCGCCGAGGAGCTGGCCGGCGGCCCGGGGGCGGGCTGATGGCCACACTGACCTACATGCCGACCGAGCACCTGCCCGTCCTCGCCTCCGAGCTGGTCGCGCTCTGCGACCCGGGGCCCGGCGACACGGTCGTCGATTGCACGTTCGGCGGCGGTGGCCATGCGCGGCTGTTCGCGGAGCGGATCGGGCCGACCGGGACGCTGGTCTGCATCGATCGTGACCCGGCCGCCGCGGCGCGATTCGCAGAGCTCGAGCCTGAGCTCGGCTGCGAAGCGCGCTTCGAGCCGGGCGACTTCGCCGAGCTGCTCGGCTCGCTCGCCGAGGAGGGCTTGCGCCCGCAGGTGATCTACATGGACCTGGGCGTCTCCTCGCACCAGCTCGACAGTTGGGAGCGCGGGTTCTCCTACTCCTATGACGCGCCCCTGGACATGCGGATGGACAGCTCGCAGAACCTCTCGGCGCTCGAGGTCGTCAACGAATGGCCGCCGGCGCGCCTCGAGGCCGCCCTGCGCGAGCTCGGCGAGGAGCGTCACGCACGGGCGATCGCCGGCGAGATCGCCCGTCGCCGGCCGCTCGAGACCACCGGCGAACTGGTCGACGCGATTCGCTCAGCGGTCCCGTCCGCGTACCGGTTCGGGCGCGGGCACCCGGCCAAGCGCAGCTTTCAGGCGATCCGGATCGCCGTCAACGGCGAGCTCGACTCGCTCGACCGGGCGCTGCCCGGCGCCTGGTCGCTGCTTGCCGAGGGCGGGCGCTTCGCGGCGATCGCCTTCCACTCGCTCGAGGACCGCCGCGTGAAGCGCTTTCTCGCCGGGCGCGCGCGGGGCTGCACCTGCCCGCCGGAGCTTCCCGTCTGCGTCTGTGGGCACGAGCCCGAGGCAGAGCTGCTCTCTCGCCGGGTGGTCCGCCCGAGCGAGCACGAGGCCGAGCGCAACCCCCGATCGCGCTCGGCGCGCCTGCGTGCGGCGCGCAAGCTTGGCGCAGGAACACCACGCGTCGAGGGCGAAGAAGCGCCGAGGTAGGAGATGGCAGCGACCGCGACAGCCAGACCCGGCACCGCCACGCGTCGCGCGCCGTCCCGCAGGTCGGCGCCCACGGCGCCGCGAAAGCGCCGTCCCCCGCCGCGCCGCCAGACCCCGGTGGCGGGCTTCGTCCCGGTCGCCGTCGGCCGGACCGCGGTCGCTGTCGGCGGCCTCGCCGACTCGGGCCTGGTCGTCCGCCTGACCAGGTCGCGACTCTGGATCGGGCTACTCGGCTGCCTGCTGATCGGGATCGTCGCCCTGAACGTGATGGCGCTCAGCTTCAGCGCCTCCTCGAGCCAGGCGGCCCGACAGGCCGAAGAGCTCGAGCAGCTCAACTCCGCCCTGCGAGGCGACATCGCGACCCGGCTCTCGAGCGACGAGGTGGAATCGGCGGCAAGCGAGATGGGGATGTTCATCCCCGAGCCCGGCGCGATCCGCTACCTGCGCCCGTCGTCCGCCGACGCCGCCGAGGCCGCCCGTCGCTTGCGCGACGGAGAGCTCGGCTCGACCGGCTACGTCGCCGCCGAGCCGATCGCGGCTCCGGTTGACGCGGCTCCGGTTGAGACGACCCCGGTCGCGTCCTCGGAAGCCGTCGCCCCGGTGGCCGAGGACGCAGCCGCCGCCCCGGTCGCGCCCGAGACCGCGGCGGCCACCACCCCGGCCGCGCCGCTCGCCCCCGCGGCTCCGGTCGGCGGCGGGGTCGCCGCGCCGTGAGTCTGGTTGACCGCCGCGTCGGCCTCCTGTTTGCGGGGTTCACGGCCCTGCTGCTGATCGTCCTTGTCCGCGCGGCCTGGGTCCAGGGCGTCAACGGTGGCCGCTACAGCGCCGAGGCCCAGAGCCAGCAGGTCGAGTCGGTGGTCGTCCCCGGCTCGCGGGGGACGATCTCCGACCGCGACGGCAAGTCGCTCGCCGTCTCCGAGGACGCGGCGACCGTGATCGCGACGCCCTACCAGGTCACGGATCCCGAGGCGACGGCACGCAAGCTCGCTCGCGCCCTGGAGGCGGATGAGAAGCCGATCCTCGCGGCGCTCGCCGATCGCGAGTCGGGCTTCGCCTACATCGCGCGCAAGGCGAGCCTCGACGCGGCCGCGAAGATCGAGGAGCTCGACCTGCCCGGGATCGCGCTGTTGCCCGACAGCCGCAGGATCTACCCGCAGGGCGAGCTGGCCTCGCAGGTGATCGGCACGGTCGGGATCGAGAACCAGGGCCTGACCGGGCTGGAGGCATCCGAGGACGAGCTCCTGCACGGCACCGACGGCGAGCGCGAGGTCGTTCGCGACGCGCTCGGCGACGAGCTCGAGCGCCAGACGATCGCCGGTGCCGAGACCGGATCGGACCTGCAGCTGACCCTCGATGCCGACCTTCAGGCCGAGACCGAGAGCGTGCTGGAGGGGATCGGGACCGCCTACCAGCCGGACGGGGCAACCGCGGTCGTGATGGACCCCCGCGGCTCCGACGTGCTTGCGATGGCCAACTGGCCGCCCTTCGACCCGACCGAGCTCGACGCCGCGAGCCCCGATGAGCTGCGCAACATGGCGACCGGGTTCACCTACGAGCCGGGCTCGACGTTCAAGGCGTTCACGGTCGCCGGCGCGCTCGAGGACGGCGTGGTGACGCCGCAGACCAGCTTCGACCTGCCCCCGACGCTTCAAATTGCCGACCGCATGATCGAGGAGTCGCACCCGCGCGGCTACATCAGCGCCTCGGTCTCAGAGATCATCCAGCAGTCCTCGAACGTCGGCGCGGTGCTGATCGGGCTGGCGCTCAACGACGAGTTCGGCGACTCCAAGTACGGCGGCCGGTTCGACGCCTGGGTGCGGCGGTTCGGGTTCGGGCGCGCGACCGGGATCCAGTTCGCCGGTGACGAGCAGGGGATCGTTCCGGATCCTGACGACTATTCCGGCTCGACGATGGGCAACCTGCCGCTCGGCCAGGGCCTTTCGGTTACCCCGATCCAGATCGCCGCCGCTTACTCGGCGATCGCCGGCGACGGAGTGCTGCGCGCCCCGCGCTTGGTGGCCGAGCAGGACGGGGTCGAGGTCGAGCGCGACCGGGGTGAGCGGGTGATCAGCAGCGCCCATGCCGCCGAGCTTCGCGAGATGCTCGAGGGCGTGCTCGAGGCCGGCGGCACGGCCTCGGCGGTGACCGTCCCCGGCTACACGCTGGCCGGCAAGACCGGCACCGCGCAGAAAGTCGACCCCGAGACCGGGACCTACTCGGAAACGGAGTTCGTCGCCTCATTCGTCGGATTCGCCCCCGCCGAGGACCCGCGTCTGCTGGTCGCGGTGGTCGTCGACAACCCGAAGGGCGACTACTACGGCGGCACCGTGGCGGCTCCTGCGTTCGGCGAGATCGCGCGCTACGCGCTGCCACACCTGGGGATCGCGCCGGACGGAGCCTGACCGCTGCGCCGCTGGTCGTCGCTGCCCCTTCCTAGAATCGCCCGCGTGAAGCTTCGCGAGCTGCTCGCAGGCGCCGACGTGATCGAGGTCGTCGGCGACGCTGAGGTCGAGATCGCCGGCCTCGCCTACGACAGCAGGCGGGTCCGCGACGGATCCCTGTTCTTCTGCTACCCGGGCTCGGTCGCCGACGGGCACCGGTTCGCGCCGCTCGCCGTTCAGGCGGGTGCGGTCGCGGTCGCGGTCGAGCGCCGGCTCGAGCTCGAGCCCTGGGTCGTGCAGGCCGTGGTCGCCGACGGCAGGGCGGCGATGGCGCACGCGGCGGTCCGTTTCTATGACGACCCGACCGCGGAACTGCGCGTGGTCGGGATCACGGGCACGAACGGGAAGACGACGACTGCGTTCCTCGTCCGTCAGGTCCTCGAGCGCGCCGCGGTCCAGACCGGCCTGCTGGGAACGGTGAAGCGCGTGGTCGGCGGCGTCGAGGAGGAGGTCGAGCGCACGACGCCCGAGGCAATCGACCTGCAGGCGAGCTTTCGCCGCATGGTCGAGAGCGGGGACCGCGCCTGCGCGATGGAGGTCTCCTCGCATGCGCTGGCTCTGCGCCGCGCGGATGGGATCCGCTTCGCGGTCGCTGCGTTCACCAACCTGACCCAGGACCACCTCGACTTCCACGCCGACATGGGTGATTACTTCCTTGCCAAGCGGCGCCTGTTCGACGCCGGGCGCCCGGAGCGCGCCGTGATCAACCTCGACGACCCCTACGGCGACCGCCTGGCGGCCGAGTTCGAAGCGCTGACCTTCTCGGCCCGCGGCGACGAGCGCGCCGCCTACCGCGCGCTCGAGGCGTCGTTCGGCCCCGCGGGCTCGCACTTCCGCTGCCTGGCGCCGGACGGCGAGGCAGAGGTGGCGCTGCCGCTGCCGGGCCGGTTCAACATCGAGAACGCCCTTTGCGCGATCGCCTGCGCCGGGGCGCTCGGGCTCGCGCTCGCCGACGTGGTCGCGGCGCTCGCCGTCGCCGACCGCGTCCCGGGCCGCTTCGAGCCGGTCGACGAGGGCCAGCCGTTCGCGGTCATCGTCGATTACGCCCACACCCCCGACTCGCTCGAGAACGTCCTCGACGCCGCCCGGCAGGTGACCGGCGGGCGGCTGATCTGCGTGTTCGGGTGCGGCGGCGATCGCGACCGCGAGAAGCGGCCGCTGATGGGCGAGATCGCCGCTCGACTCGCCGACCTCTCGGTGGTCACGTCCGACAACCCGCGCTCCGAGGACCCGCTCGCGATCGTCGCCGAGATCCGCGCCGGAATCGCGCAGGGCGGGGCGGAGATCGAGGTCGAGCCCGACCGGCGGGCGGCGATCGCACTGGCGCTCGAGGCGGCGGCCGGCGGCGACACCGTGGTGATCGCCGGCAAGGGGCACGAGCAGGGCCAGGAGTTCGAGGCGGGCCGCAAGGTCCCGTTCGACGATCGCGACGTCGCGCGCGAGGAGCTGCGCCGGCTCGCGGCGCCGGCGAGCGCCGGCCCGTGATCGAGCTCGAGCCGGAACGGATCGCTGCGGCCGCGGATGCGGCGATCGTGCGCGAGGGTCGCTCCGGACGCCCGAGCCGGGCGCTGATCGACTCCCGCCAAGCCGCCACAGGGGATCTGTTCTTCGGCCTGCGCGGAGAGCGCGCCGACGGCGGCGAGCACGCGGCCGAGGCGCTGCGCGCGGGCGCCTGGGGGGCGGTGGTCGAGCCCGGCCGTGCCGAACAGCTTGCGGCCGGCGGGGGACAGGGCTGGGTGCTCGCCGCGGCCGACCCGCTCGCCTCGCTGCAGTCGCTGGCGCGCGCCTGGCGCCGCGCGCTCGGCTGCCGGGTGGTCGGGATCACGGGCTCGACGGGAAAGACGTCGGTCAAGGACATCTGCCGGGCGATCCTCCCGTTCCGCCTTCACGCCAGCCCCGAGAACTTCAACACCGAGATCGGCCTGCCGCTGGCGATCCTCTCGGCCCCGGCCGAGACCGAGCTGCTGGTGCTCGAGATGGCGATGCGCGGGCGCGGCCAGATCGCCGAGCTGTGCGCGATCGCCGAGCCCGACGTGGGCGCGATCACCAATGTCGGCCCGGTCCACCTCGAGCTGCTCGGCAGCGAGCAGGCCGTCGCCGAGGCCAAGGCCGAGATCCTGGCCGGGCTGGGCGATCGCGGGCGGGCGGTGATCCCCGCCGACGCGCCGGCGCTCGACCCGCACCTCGACGGCCGGGTGGCGACGCTCCGCTTCGGGCCCGGCGGCGAGGTCGAGGTGCGCTCGTCCGAGCCCCGCGGGCGCGGCCTGGTGGCGCGGATCGCGGCTCCAAGCGGGGAGGAGACGTTCGAGCTGCCCTTCGGCGGAGCCCACAACCTGCTCAACACCGCCTGCGCGGTCGCGATCGGCGTCGCGCTCGGAGCGGAGCTGTCCGAGATGGCCCGTCGGGCGCCGGACATATCCTTCTCGCGGCTGCGGGGCGAGCTGATCGAGCTGCCCGGAGGCTCGGTGCTCGTCAACGACTGCTACAACGCCAACCCGATCTCGATGCGCGCGGCGCTCGAGCACCTCGCCGCACTCGAGGTCCCGGGGCGGCGCGTCGCCGTGCTCGGCGGGATGGCCGAGCTCGGCGCCGACGCGGACGCCTACCATCGCCGGGCCGCCGAGCAGGCGCGGGCGCTCGGGATCGAGACGATCGTCGGGGTCGGCGAGCTCGCGCGCGGGTACGCGGCCGATCGCTGGGCGCCTGACCCCGAGGCCGCGGTCGACGTCGTCGCCGAGCTGCTCGGCGACGGCGACGGGGTGCTGGTCAAGGGCTCGCGCTCGGTCGGGCTCGAGGCGTTCACCGCGGGCCTGGTGGCGAGGATCGAGGCTCGCCCGTGAGCCTGCCCGCGGGGCAGGTCGTGACCGACGTCGCCTCGACCGCGATCGACCGCGGCGAGGTGCTGATCGCCGGGATGGCGGCGATGCTGATCACGATCTTCCTCGGTCCCAAGTTCATCGAGTACCTGCGGGTCAAGGAGTTCGGCCAGCAGATCCGCGAGGAGGGGCCGGAGGGCCACCACGGGAAGGCCGGGACGCCGACGATGGGTGGGCTGATCGTCTTCCTCGGGATCGCGATCCCGTATCTCGTCCTCTCCGACCGCGACACCGCGAGCCTGGCCGTGTTCGGGGTTGCGCTCGGCTGCGCGGCGCTCGGCTTCGCCGACGACTGGATCAAGATCACCAAGCGGCGCTCGCTCGGGCTGGGCGCCCGCTACAAGCTGCTGGTCCAGATCGGACTCGCGCTGGCGCTCTGGTGGGTGGCCTACGACGAGCTCGGGCTCGCCCCGTCGCTGGAGGCCCGGGTCTTCGACGCCGAGATCTACCTCGGCCCGGTCGTCTACCTGGTCTTCGTCTACTTCGTGATCGCCGGCTCCTCGAACGCGGTCAACCTCACCGACGGCCTCGACGGCCTCGCCGCCGGTTCCTGCGCGATCGTCCTGCTCGCCTACACGGCGATCACGATCACCAACGGCCAGGAAGGGCTGGCGGTGCTCTCGGCCTGCCTGGTCGGCGCCTCGGTCGGCTTTCTCTGGTTCAACTCGTTCCCCGCCTCGATCTTCATGGGCGACACCGGCTCACTCGGCCTCGGCGGCGCGATCGGGGCGCTCGCGGTCATGACCCAGACCGAGCTGCTGCTGGTGATCATCGGCGGGATCTTCGTCATCGAGGCGCTCTCGGTGGCGGTCCAGGTGGTCAGCTTCAAGCTCTTCCGCCGCCGGGTCCTGCTGATGGCGCCTGTCCATCACCACTTCGAGTTGCTCGCCTGGTCGGAGACCAAGATCATGCTGCGGTTCTGGATCATCGCCGCCGTCTGCTCGGGGATCGGCTTCACCCTGTACCAGAACTCGATCGGCTAGCCGCGCTCAGCGTCGGGCCGGCGGCTCGGCGATCTCGCGCTCGCGCTCGACGAAGCCGACCACCGACTCGCGCAGCCTTCCGCGCCCCATCATCAGCGCCCAGAAGCCCGCCAGCGGGCCGTCGAGATAGACGCGGTGGGTGATCTCGACGCTCGAGCGCCCGGCGGCGAGCCGCTGCTCGTGGCCGAGCCGAGCGCCCGGAAAGCGCGCCTCGAGGCGCAACAGGCGCTCGGGCTCGAGTTCGATCACCGCGAACGACAAGGTGCCGCCGCGGCGCATCTTCGCTCGCAGCTCGGCGCCGACCCGCAGCTCGCGATCCGCCTCGACGCGCTCGAGTTGGCGGTTCCAGTCCGGCCAGCGGTCCGGGTCTGCCCACAGCGCCCAGACCTCGGCCGCCGGGGCCGCGCAGCGGTCGCTGTGGGCCGCCTCGAACAAAGCTGGGCCCTAGGACGGAAGCGGTGAGCCGGCGAAGCCGAAGAACCAGACCAGCATCGCGATTGAGGCGACGACCGCGGTGCCGACGAACACCGTCTCGACCGAGCTCAGCTTGTCGTCGCCGGGCCGGTAGGGCTCGTCGCGCATGCTGCGCATCCACGGGTGGCGGGTCGGCGGGCGGCGCGCTCCCTGCTCGCGGGCCTGGATCGCTCCGGCGATGATCAGGATCACCAGGTAGGTGGCCAGGATGCCGACGATCATGATCGCGGCCGTTGTGGTCTCGACCGTGGTGCTGACTCCACGTGCGCCCTGGATCTGCGATCCGAGCCAGATCCAGAACAGCGGCACCCCGATGCCGACGAAGATCGCGGCGACGATCTCGACCAGGAAGCGGCCGGTCTTGCCCGAGGCCCGCCTGAAACGCCCGTCCATACCGAGAAGGTAGCGGGCGAGCGTGGCGCCGCTGCGGGGGGTGGCGCGCCCGCAGGGGCCGCGGGGGGCGGCGCGAAACTACTGCTGTGCCCGAGATCGAGCGCCGACCCCGGATTCCGCCAGGCCCGTACCTGGTCGTCGGGCTGGCCCGCTCCGGCCAGGCCGCCGTCACGCTGCTCGCCGGCCGCGGCGAGCAGGTGATCGGGATCGACGCGGCTCGTCCGCAGGGCGCGGAAGGGCTTGCCGGGGCCGGCGTCGAAGTGATCCTGGATGGGGACACGATCGAGCCGTTGGAGCGCGTGCGCTGCGTGGTCAAGAGCCCTGGCGTGCCCACCGACGCCGCACCGGTCGCCGTCGCCCGCGATCGTGGCCTGCCGGTTATCGGCGAGCTCGAGCTCGCCTGGCGGCTGCTGCCGAACCGCTTCTGTGCCGTGACCGGCACCAACGGCAAGACCACGGTCGCCGAGCTGCTTGGCGAGGTCTGGCGCGCCGCCGGAGAGCCGGTCGCGGTTGCCGGGAACGTCGGCACGCCGCTCGCCTCGCTGCCCGGCACGGTCGCGGCCGAGACGACGATCGTCTGCGAGGCGTCGAGCTTCCAGCTCGAGGACAGCGACGCCTTCGCCCCCGAGTGCGGGGTGCTGCTCAACCTCTCGCCCGACCATCTCGACCGCCACGCCGGCCTCGAGCCCTACCTGGAGGCGAAGCTGCGGATCTTCCGCAACCAGGAGCAGGACGACGTCTGCGTCTACAACGGCTCCGACCCGGCGCTGGCCGGAGTCGAGCTCGGCGGCGGGGGTCGTCGGGTCGCGTTCTGCCGCGACCCGGGGACGAGCGCCCCCGGCGACTGCTTCGCAGTGATCGAGTCCGGCGTCCTCAGCCTTCGCGGCGAGCCGCTGATCGAAACCGCTGAGCTCGGCCTGCTCGGTCCCCACAACGCCGACAACGCGGCCGCCGCCGCCGCCGCCGCGGCGGCGATGGGGATCGAGCCGGGCGCGATCGCGACCGCCCTGCGTCGCTTTCCCGGCGTCCCGCACCGGCTCGAGCGGGTCGGCGAGCTGGCAGGGGTTCTGTACGTAAACGACTCCAAGGCCACCAACGTCGCCGCTGCCGCCGCCGCCCTGCGCTCGTTCGACACCGGAGTGCACGCGATCCTCGGCGGCTCGCGCAAGGGCGGCGGCTTCGCCGAGCTGGCCGGCGCTGTCGCCGAGCGTTGCGCCGCCTGCTATCTGATCGGCGAGGCCGCCGAGGCGCTCGAGCGCGACCTCGAGCCGGCCTGGGAGACGGGGGTCGCCCGTCGCCGCTGCGCCGGCCTCGCGGCGGCGGTCGACGCCGCTGCCGAGGAGGCGCACCCGGGTCAGGTCGTCCTGCTCGCGCCCGCCTGCGCGAGCTTCGACGCCTACCCTGACTTCGAGGCCCGTGGCGAGCACTTTCGCGCCCTGGTTGGGGGCCGTCGGTGAGCGCCGCCCGCGGCCGAGGCGCGCACTCGCTCGAGTACTCACTACTGCTCACCGCGACCCTCTGCCTGCTCGCCTTCGGGGCGGTGATGGTGTTCAGCGCCAGCTCGACGACGTCGCTGCTGGGGGAGTCCGGTGACGGCGCCTACTACCTCAAGCGCACGCTCGTGTTCGGCGCCGTCGGGCTGGTCCTGATGCACCTGCTCGCCGGCCGCGGCGTCCGGACCCTGCGGCCGCTGACCCCGGCTCTGCTCGCGGTCGCCTTCGTCCTCTGCCTGGCGGTGCTCGTGCCTGGGATCGGCCGCGAGGTGAACGGCTCACGAGCCTGGATCGCGGCCGGGCCGATCCAGGTCCAGCCCTCCGAGCTGATGAAGCTGGCGCTGGTCCTGTTCGCCGCCCAGTTGCTCGCCACCCGCCCCCGAGTCAGCGCCGGCGGGATCGGAGAGATGATGCCGGTGCTCGGGGTGGTCGGCGCCGGGCTCTTCCTGGTCGCGGTCGCCGACCTCGGCACGGCGCTGGTGATCTGCCTCGCGATCGCGACGCTGCTGCTCGCAGCCGGGGCGCGGCTGCGCGACCTCGGGCTGCTCGCCGCCGGGGTCGGCGCCCTGATTCTGCTCGCGATCCTGATCGAGCCCTACCGGGTCGCCCGGATCACGACCTTCCTCGATCCCTCCGGCGATCCCGCAGGGGCCGGCTTTCAGCTCACCCAGGCGAAGATCGCGCTTGGCTCGGGCGGCCTGTTCGGCGTCGGTCTCGGGGAGAGCCTGCAGAAGGCGTTCTACCTGCCCGAGGCGCACACCGACATGATCGCCGCGGTGATCGGGGAGGAGCTCGGGATGCTCGGGATGGGTGCCCTGGTCGGCCTTTACGGGATGTTCGCGTACGCCGGGCTGAAGATCGCCCAGGGGGCGCGCGACCGCTACGGCAAGCTGCTCGCCGCCGGGCTCACCTCGGTGGTCCTGGTCCAGGCCCTGGTCAACCTCCTGGCGGTATTCGGGATGGCGCCCCTGACCGGGGTGCCGCTGCCGTTCGTCTCCTACGGCAACGCGAGCATGCTGGTGATGCTGGCGGCGGTCGGCCTGCTGCTGAACATCGCCCGCGGCGGCAGCGTCGGCTCGGCCGCGAGGCCGTCGAGCGCCAATGCGAGACTGCGCGTCGTCGAGGGTGACCGCCCGGCCCGGCGCCGCGCCGGCCCGGGCCCCACCGCCACCAGCAGGAGACAGGTTGCCAAGGGTCGCGATAGCCGCGGGCGGAACGGCGGGGCACGTCGTTCCGGCGCTCGCCGTAGCCGACGCGCTTCGAGCTGAGGGCGCCGAGGTCCGTTTCCTCGGCGCACGCGGGCGCGCCGAGGCCGAGCTCGTCCCCCGGGCCGGCTATGAGATCGACCTGCTCGACGTCCGGGGGCTCGACCGGGGCAATCCGCTGCGCGCGGCCGGTGCCCTCGCCCTCGCGGCCGCCGCGCTGCCGCGGGTGCGCCGGATCCTGCGTCAGCGCGATGCCGACGCGGTACTCGGCGGCGGCGGCTACGTCGCCGGCCCGGCCGGGCTGGCCGCGGCCTTGCTGGGTCTGCCGCTCGTCCTCACCGAGGCCGATCGCCACCTCGGCCTGACCAACCGGTTGCTCGCCCGGCGCGCCGAGCGCGTCTGCCTGGCCTTCCCGATCGAGGGCCTCAGCGGCGAGCGCTACGTGGTGACCGGGCGGCCTGTGCAGGCGGCGATCGGAAGCGCCGACCGCGACGCGGCCCGGGCGCGATTCGGGATCGACGGTGGCGACCGCTGCCTGCTCGTGTTCGGCGGCAGCCAGGGTGCCCGCTCGATCAATCTCTGCGCGCTGGACGCGTTCGCCGCCGCGGCCGGCGCCGAGCGGCCCTTCCACGTCCTTCATCTCTCGGGCGCTCGCGATTACCCGGTCGCCGCCGAGCGGATCGGAACCACGACCCCGCGTTACACGCTGATCGCCTACGAGTCCGGGCTCGCCGACGCGCTCGCCGCCTGCGACCTGGTCCTCGCCCGCGCCGGCGGCTCGGTCTTCGAGATCGCCGCCGCCGGCAAGCCCGCGATCCTGGTTCCCTACCCGCACTCCGCCGGCCGCCATCAGCACGGCAACGCCGCGTGGATGGCCGCGGCCGGGGCCGCCGTGGTGATCGAGGACTCAGAGCTCGAACCCGCCCGGTTGCGGGCGCTGGTCGCCGAGCTGCTTGCCGACGGAGAGCGGCTTGCGGCGATGGCCGCCGCGGCGCGCTCTCGCGCCCACCCGGACGCGGCCGAGCGGGTTGCGACCGAGGTCCTGGCGGCGATCGGCAAAGCTTCCCGGTCGTGAGCGCACGCTCCGCAGAGCGGTCCTGGCGCGGCCGCGAGCTTCACTTCATCGCCATCGGGGGCGCCGGGATGAGCGGGCTGGCGGCGGTCTGCGCCCAGCTCGGCGCCCGGGTCACCGGCTCCGACCGCGCCGAGGGCTCGTACCTGCGCCGGCTTCGCGATCTCGGCCTCGAGCCGCGGGTCGGCCACGACGCCGAGCTGGTGCCGCCCGGCGCCGAGGTCGTCGTCTCGACCGCGATCGCCGACGACAACCCCGAGCTCGTCCGCGCCCGCGAGCGCGGCCAGCGGGTCGTCCACCGCGGCGAGCTGCTCGCCGAGCTGTGCGGGCTTCGACGTCTGATCGCCGTCGCGGGCACGCACGGCAAGACGACCACCGCCGGAATGCTCGCGCACGCGCTGCGAGGGCTGGGTGCGGACCCGTGCTTTCTGCTCGGCGGCGAGCTGCCGGGCGCTGGGCCCCGGGGGGAGCCGGCCAACGCCGGCTGGGGGGAGGGCGAGTGGATCGTCGCCGAGGCCGACGAGTCGGATCGCAGCTTCCTCGCCCTGCGTCCCGAGATCGCGGTGGTGACCAACGTCGAGCTCGACCACCATTCCGATTGGAGCTCGCTCGCCGAGCTGCGCGAGGCGTTCGCCCGCTTCACGGCACAGGCGCCGGCCGCGGCGGTTGCCGAAGGATCCGAGTTGGAGATGCTCGGAGGCAGCGAGCGGACCCTGCGCTTCGATTCCGAGCGCCCGGGACCGAGCCTCGACCTGCGGGTCCCCGGCGCTCACAACGTGCTCGACGCCCGTGCGGCGCTGGCGGCTCTCGAGATCGCCGGCTGTGAGCTCGATCGAGCCGCGGCGGCGCTCGCCTCGTTCCCCGGCATGCTGCGCCGCCAGCAGCGGCGCGGTGCGCGCTCGGGCGCCGAGATCTACGACGACTACGCCCACCATCCGACCGAGGTCGCGGCGACCCTGGCGGCGCTGCGCGAGCTCGGGCCACGGCGCCTGATCGCCGTCTTCCAGCCCCATCTCTACTCGCGCACCAAGGCGCTCGCCGAGCGCTTCGGGGCCGCCCTCGCGGTTGCCGACGAGGTCGGTGTGCTCGACGTCTACGCCGCCCGCGAGCAGCCGCTCGGCGAGCTGGCGGGGGTCAGCGGCCTCGACGTCGCCCGGGCGACGGCGGACCGCGCCCGTGGGCGGCCGGTCTGGTGGCTGCGCGACGCCGAGACCGCCCGCAGGGCGCTCGCGGACCGGCTCGGTCCCGGCGACCTGCTGGTCACGATCGGGGCCGGGGACATCCATGCGCTTGCCGAGGCGCTGATCGAGGAGCCGGCGTGACGCTGCCCGCTGGAGTCGAGCGCGACTACCCGCTCGCTCGCCTGACCACGATCCGGGCCGGCGGGGCGGCCGAGTTCTTCGCCCGCCCCGCTTCGGAGGCACAGCTCGTCGAGCTGCTCGCCTGGGCCGCGTCGGCGGAGGTCGAGGTCGAGGTCGTCGGTTCGGGCTCGAACCTGCTGGTCGCCGACGCGGGCGTGCGCGGCCTGGTCATGAAGCTGACGGGCGAGCTTGCCGCGATCGACCGCCAGGGAACGAGGCTTGAGTGCGGCGGCGGGGCTCGGCTTCCCTCCGCCGCGGCGAAGGCGGCGGGATGGGGGCTGGCCGGGCTCGAGTTCGGGATCAACATCCCGGGCACGGTCGGCGGCGCGGTGCGGATGAACGCGAACGCCTACGGGGGAGAGCTCGGCGCGGTGCTCGAGTGGGTGGCGATCTGCACCGCGGCCGGTGCTGCGCGCCGCGAGCCGGGCGAGCTCGGGTTCGCCTATCGCCGCTCGGCCCTGCGCCCGGGCGAGGTGGTCTCGCGCGCAGCCTTCTCGCTCCACGAGGCCGAGCCGGCAGCCGTCAAGGCGGTGCTCGCCGAGATGCGCGGCAAGCGCCGCGAGGCCCAGCCCTCGGGGATCAAGACGTTCGGCTCGACCTTCAAGAACCCCGACGACCCTCGGGCCGAGGGGCGGAGCGCCGGCCAGCTGCTCGACGCGGCAGGTTGCCGGGGGCTGGCGGTCGGTGGTGCTCGGCTCGCGCTCAAGCACGCCAACTTCGTCGAGAACACCGGCTCGGCGAGCACCGCCGAGGTGCTCGCCGTGATGGCCGAGAGCCGGCGTCGCGTGCACGAGCGGTTCGGGATCGAGCTCGAGCCCGAGGTCCAGGTCCTTGGCGAGGTCGAGTGGCCGCAGGGCTGGGAGCTCTGACGGCGAAACCAACCGCGATGGGCAAGTCGCGCGCCTCGACCGCCGCGGGCCGCAGCCGCTCGAAGCAAAAGGCGGCACGCTCGGGGCAGCGCGGAAACACGAAGCGCTCCGCGGGCGCGAGCACGTCGACAACGCGACGCAGCAAGCAGAAGCCGAAGCGGGGGTCAGCGCGCCGGCCTCCGCATCGCTCGGGCCGCACCGCCTTGCGGCCCCCACCGCGGAGACGCCGCTCGCATCGGCGGGCGGCGACCGGATCGCGACGGGCGCTTCGCTGGCGCTACCGGTTCGCGCTCGCGATCGTCGCCCTCGCGGCGCTCGGCGCCGGGTACCTGTTCTGGCTGCGCGACTCGTCGCTGGTCGCCGTCAACGACGTCGAGGTCGTCGGCGTGGTCGGCCCCGAGCGCGAGCAGGTGGTCGCCGAGCTGACCCGGATCGGCGAGCAGATGACGACCCTGCACGCCGACCGCGAGCGAATCGAGCGGGCGGCGGCGCGGTTCCCGACCGTCGACTCGGTCAGCGTCGATCCCAACTTCCCGCACGGGCTGCGGATCGAGATCAACGAGCGGCCGCCGCGCCTGCTCGCCAGCGCCGATGGAGAGCAGGTGCCGATCGCCGCCGACGGGACCGTGCTGGCCGGGGTCTCGGCCCCGGAGGAGGGCCTGCCGGTGCTCGAGCTCGAGCAGATCCCCGCCGCCGGCTCGCTGACCGGGGAGGCGCTCGAGCAAGCGCTGGTCCTGGGCGCCGCGCCGACCCCGCTGCGGCCGCTGATCGAGGAGGTCAAGCTGGGCGATGACTACGGGGTCGAGCTGATCCTGCGGGGCGGGATCTCGATCCGGTTCGGGACCGGCAAGCGGGTGGAGCAGAAGTGGAGCGCGGTTGCCGCCGTGCTCGCCGACCCGAAGCTGACCGCGGCCGGATATGTCGACGTACGGGTTCCCGAGCGCCCGGCGGTCGGCGGGGCGGCGTAGCCTGCGTCTGGGACTGACTCTCGACCTTGGATTGAGGGTTTAAGGGCCGCGACTCAACCCTCAACCAGGAGTCGAGAGTGGCCGGGGTGCAGGATTCCGTGCCGAGACCGTCCGCCCCAATTGACACCGAAGGCACAATGCCCTACGGTCGCGTTGACGTCTAGGCTGGGAGAAGCTAGAACACTCAAGGTTCGCTTCAACCTCGGACGGAAACCGAACGGGTCAACGTTTAGGAGCAGCTGGGAGAAATGGTCGAGTCGTCCTACCTCGCGGTGATCAAGGTGGTCGGGGCCGGCGGTGGCGGCACCAACGCCGTCAGCCGCATGGTCGACGCCGGGCTCAAGGGCGTCGAGTTCATCGCCGTCAACACCGACGTGCAGGCGCTTCAGGCATGCGAAGCCGACATCAAGCTCGCCGTCGGCCACAACCTGACCAAGGGCCTCGGCGCGGGGGCGAACCCCGACGTCGGTGCCGGCGCCGCTGCCGAGTCCCGAGACGACATCAAGGAGGCGCTCAAGGGCGCCGACATGGTCTTCGTCACCGCCGGGGAGGGCGGGGGGACCGGCACCGGTGCGGCGCCGGTGATCGCCGAGATCGCCAAGGAGGAGATCGGCGCGCTGACCGTCGGCGTGGTCACCAAGCCGTTCGAGTTCGAGGGCAACCGGCGCATGCAGCAGGCGCTCGACGGGATCGACAAGCTGCGCGCGAAGGTCGACACCCTGATCATCGTCCCGAACCAGAAGCTGCTCGAGGTCGTCGAGCGCCGGACCTCCGTCCAGGAGGCGTTCCGGATGGCCGACGACATCCTGCGCCAGGGCGTGCAGGGGATCACCGACCTGATCACGACCCCGGGCCAGATCAACCTCGACTTCGCCGACGTGCGGACGGTGATGTCGGATGCAGGCTCGGCGATGATGGGCATCGGCACCTCCTCGGGCGAGAACCGCGCTCAGGAGGCGGCCAAGATGGCGATCAACTCGCCGCTGATGGAGGAGTCGATCGAGGGCGCGACCGGGATGCTGCTCAACTTCACCGGCTCCGAGGATCTGAACCTGTTCGAGGTCAACGAGGCCGCCGACATCATCGTCTCGACCGCCGACAAGGGGGCCAACATCATCTTCGGCACGGTGATCGACCCGACCCTGGGCGACGAGGTCCGGGTGACCGTGATCGCGACCGGCTTCGAGGGCTTCGAGACCCTCGCTCGGAGCCCGATCCCGGTCCGCGAGCGCGCTCGTCGGCGCCAGGTCGAGGCGCTCGGCGATCGCGAGCGGCGCGAGCTCACCGTCTCCGACGACGAGATCGACGTGCCGCCCTTCCTGCGCGGGGGCTGAACGCAACTTCGCCGCGGGCTCGCGGTTTGCTAAGGCTGATGGAGCGGCCACGCACCTACCGACCCTCGCCGGCGCTGATCGTGGCGCTCGTCGCCCTGGTTGCCGCGATGTCGGGAGCCGCTACCGCGCTGCCGGGCAAGAGCACGGTCGGCTCGGCCGACCTGAAGCGAAACGCGGTCCGATCGAAGCACATCCAGGGCAAGGCCGTGCACGGATCCGACGTCGAGAACGACGCGCTGAAGGGCAAGCAGGTGTTCGAGGAGAAGCTCGGGGCGGTGCCCGAGGCCGAGAGCGTGCAGAGCGTGCGCCCGTTCGGCGACTCCTTCGAGCGCGCCGCGGCGTCCGATGGGCCCGACGCCGCCAGCGCCCGGGCGAGCGCTCCGAAACTGCCGCTGGCGAGCGCGGGCCAGCTCACCGTCTATGCGAAGTGCTTCCACAGCACCGACGACGACACCGTCTTCGCCCGGGTCTACATCGAGACCAGTGCCGACGGCGCCGTGTTCGAGGGCGGGACCGATCAACTCGAAGGCAGCGGCGGCTTCCTCGACGTGGCGACCCCCGAGAGCGACCGCGAGCTGCTTGCGACCACCACCACCGCCGACGCCTCCGTGCTCGACATCGGGCGCTGGTACGCGATGGCGCCCGACGGCACCGGTGTCGGCGGCACGGTCGCGGCCGCCGCGAAGAACGGCACCGTCGACGGCGACGGGGTCTTCGGCGACGGCAGCGTCTGCCTGTTCGGCGGCGAGGCGGTCGGCTGAGCGGCAGCTAGCCTCCGCGGCGTGGACGCCACCGCGGCGCTCAGGCGAACGCCCCTTCATCAGGCGCACGTCGAGGCGGGCGCCCGCCTGGTCGAGTTCGCGGGCTGGGAGATGCCGGTCCAGTACACGGGGGTGCGCGACGAACATCTCGCTGTGCGCTCGGGGTGCGGGGTCTTCGACGTCTCCCACATGGGCGAGATCGAGACCGCCGGGCCCGGCGCCGGCGAGCTGCTCCAGCGGCTGCTCTCCAACGACCTCGCCGGGCTCGAGGTGGGCGGGGCGCAGTACTCGCTGCTCTGCCGCGAGGACGGCGGGGTGCTCGACGACCTGTTCACCTACCGGCTCGGTCCCGAGCGATACCTGACCGTCACCAACGCCGCCAACCACGAGCGGGACCTGGCCTGGTTTCGTGAGCACGCCGGCGGCTTCGACGCCGAGGTGACCGACCGGCTCGCCGACTACGCGATGCTCGCCGTCCAGGGGCCGCGGGCGCGCGCGATCGTCGCCGGCCTGTTCGCGGGCGAGCTGCCGGCGCGGATGCGCGCCGCGACCGTGCCGGGACGGGACTGGGCGAAGGGCACCGAGGCGCTCGTCTGCGGGACCGGCTACACCGGCGAGGAGGGGGTCGAGATCCTCGTCGAGCCCGGGCGCGCCGCAGCGCTGTGGGACGGGTTGCTGGAAGCGGGCGCCGTCCCCGCCGGGCTCGCGGCTCGCGACACCCTGCGGCTCGAGGCCTGCTTCTGCCTCTACGGCAACGAGCTTGCGACCGACCGCAACCCGATCGAGGCCGGGCTCGGCTGGGCGTGCGCCGAGCGGACCGGCTTCATCGGCTCGGACGCCGTCGCGGCCGCGCGGGCCGACGGCACCGCCGAGCGGCTCGCCGCGTTCGCGCTCACCGAGCGCGGGATCCCGCGCCAGGGTAACCCGGTGCTGGCCGCCGGCGAGCCGGCGGGCGAAGTGACCAGCGGCACCTTCTCGCCCTCGCTCGAGCGCGGGATCGGGATGGCCTACCTGCGCGCCGAGCTCGCCGAGCCCGGTACCGAGGTCGAGATCGACGTGCGTGGAAGGCGGCGCGCGGGCCGGATCGAGCGGCGCCCGCTGCTCGATCTGACCGACAGCTGACGCCGAGGCGTCGCCCGCATGCGCCGCGGATTCCCGCAATTTCCGTGGTTTACTTGACAGCCCGCCCTCAGTCGGAGAGGGTGCTCGCACCCACTACTGAGTCGAACGGAGGGGTATCGGATGAAGTTGTCCAAGGTATCGCGCCCGTCGCCCGCCCTGGTGCTGGCGGCGCTGGCGCTGGTATTCGCGATGGTCGGCACCGCAATTGCCGGCCCGGACGCGATCAGCAACAAGATCACCAAGCCGAAGGTGAAGAAGATCTCGAAGAAGCAGGCCAACAAGGTGCTCGATCAGCGCGAGTCGAGCCTGGACGTCAACAGCGCGGCCACGCTGGACGGCTTTACCGCCGAGGACCTGGTTCGTTCTGCCTTCGCGCAGGACGACGACAACGCACGAGTTGGTCCGATCGGGCCTGGGCCGATCCTGACGACGACGATTGACGCACCGTCCAACGGTTACCTGCTGATCAACGCGGGCTCCGACGTCTTCGGCGATCCGTCCTTCGGGACCTGCGCGATCTCCGTCGACGGCAGCGACATATTTTCGTCGTTCCGCACCTGGGAGCTCGGGGTCGAAAACGAGGAGGAGGACTGCACCACCGAGACGACCGTCCCGGTCTCAGCGGGGACTCGCACCGTGGTCTTTGAGGACGTGGACGGCATCCCTGTTGATGTTCAGTACGACGAGGCGGAGCTGCAGGTCCTGTTCGTGCCGTTCGGAGCCACCGGAGCCCAGCCCACCCGCGGGGCGAGCGCGGACGGTGGGGACGGTGACACGGGCACAGGCAACTGAGCCGGCCTGATAGCGATTGACAACCGGAGTGCGGGGGCGGGCCCCCGCACTCCGGTCGACGCTGCCGGCGCTGAGGCGGCAGTCCAGGCCCGCCTGATCCGGAATTTCCATTTCGTTGCGCTTGACAGCCGTGTGTCCACCCGAGAGGGTGGCCTGACCCAGCCCACCTACCCCATGATCGGAGGGGAATCGGATGAAGTTGTCCAAGGCATCGCGCCCGTCGCCCGCCCTGGTGCTGGCCGCGCTGGCGCTGGTATTCGCGATGGTCGGCACCGCAATTGCCGGCCCGGACGCGATCAGCAACAAGATCACCAAGTCGAAGGTGAAGAACATCTCCAAGAAGCAGGCGAACAAGGCGATCGACAAGGCCGCCCCGGGTCTCTCGGTCGCGGCGGCGGCGGAGGCCGAGGCGGCGGACGTGGTCGGCCTGTACGCGCACGTTGGTCCCACCGGGACCGTCACCGACGCGCTCTCCAGCGGGATCACCTCTGCCAACGTCAGCCATCCCGAGCCCGGGGTCTACTGTTTCTCAGGTCTCGACCGGACGTTGCACACGATCGACGGCACAGTTGACTCCGCCGACGGTCCCGGCGTCGTTGAGGCGAGCGTCGTCCCGGCGGGGTTCGTCGCCTGCCCACCGACAGCCCAAGCCGAGCTGGTCACGTTCACGCCCGACACGATCGAGTTCACCGACTACGGCGGGGGTTTCTACGTTCGGATCTACTAGATCGACGAGGCGGCAAGCAGCACGAACGCGGCGGCGGGTAGCCGCCGCGTTCGTGTCGGTCGTTGTGCTGGCCGGTTGCGGTGGCGATTCGGCCTCGACGCCGGAGAGCGCGACGACCAGTCAGGCGGCGGGCAGTGGCGGCCGCGATGCCGAGCGGGGAAGTGATCCACCGAGCGAGCCCGTTCCGTCGCAGGCGACGACCGACCCGGCGACTGTCCCGGCTGCGGTGGTCGGGCAAGGTCAGGCCCGCGAGACCGGTGAGACCGATCGTGAGGCCCGCGGCGGCCCGAGTGATCAGCAGGCGGGTTCGAACGACCGCAGTTGGGGCGGGTCCGGGTCGGAGGGTCCGCTGTCGAGTGGTGGCGGGAGCCAGGCACCATGGCCCGCGCGGGAGCCCGGCGGCGGGACGTCGGCCTGGCCTTAGCCGGCTCCACCAGTCCCTTGCTGTAGAAACTCGCTGATGGCCGCAGAGGAGAGCTACCCCGACGACCTGCGGTACCACCCCGAGCACGACTGGGCGCGGGTTGAGGGCGAGCAGGCGACGCTCGGGATCACCTGGTACGCGCAGGACTCGCTCGGTGAGGTCGTCTTCTTCGACCCGCCCGAGATCGGGAGGCAGCTCACCAAGGATGATCCCTACGCCGAGGTCGAGTCGGTGAAGGCGGTCTCGGACGTGATCGCGCCGCTCTCGGGCGAGGTGGTCGCGGTCAACGAGGCGCTCGCCGACAGCCCCGAGCGGATCAACGAGGACCCCTATGGCGAGGGCTGGCTGGTCAAGGTCCGGCTCGCTGCCCCGGCCGAGGTCGAGTCGCTGCTCGACGTCGGCGCCTACCGCGAGCTGCTCTCCGGCTGAGCGGCGCGCGCCGCGCCCCTCGCTAGCCTCAGGCGGGTGAGCCGCTACACCTCAGCGACCGACGCCGACCGCGCCGCGATGCTGGAGGCGATCGGCGTTTCCTCGGTCGACGAGCTGTTCGCCGAGATCCCCCCGGAGCTGCGGCTCGAGCACCCCCTCGACCTGCCCGCCGGTGAGAGCGAGTCGGAGGTCTTCGACCGGCTCGCCGCCCTGGCGCGGCGAAACGCCGACTCCGACTCCGAGCTCTGCTTCATCGGCGCTGGCATGTACGACCACTACGCGCCGGCGCTGATCGACGCGATCGTCTCGCGCTCGGAGTTCCTCACTCCCTATACGCCGTATCAGCCGGAGGTCTCGCAGGGCGGGCTGCAGGCGATGTTCGAGTTCCAGACCGCGATCTCGGAGCTGACCGCGCTCCCGGTCGCCAACGCCTCGATGTACGAAGGCCCCTCCTCGGTGGCTTCCGCCGCCTACCTGGCGCTCGGGGCCGGCAAGGGGCGCCGGCGCCTGGTTGTCTCGCGCGGCCTTCACCCGCACGCGCGCGAGGCGCTCGTCACCTACTCGCGCGGCTTCGACGCCGAGGTGGTCGAGGTTGGCCTCGCCGACGGGCGCACGGACGCCGGCGAGCTCGCGGCGGCGCTCGACGATCGGACCGCGGCGGTGTTCGTCGCCAACCCGAACTTCCTCGGCGCGATCGAGGACCTCGCGGCGCTCGCCGACGCCGCCCACGGCGCCGGTGCACTCTGCGTCGCCTCGGCCGACCCGATCACGCTCGGCGTCCTGCGTCCGCCCGGCGAGTGCGGGGTCGACGTCTGCGTCGGCGAGGGACAACCGCTCGGCGGCCGGCTCGACTTCGGCGGCCCCTCGTTCGGCTTCTTCGCCGCCACCGAGGAGCACCTGCGCAGGATGCCCGGCCGGATCGCCGGCGAGACCACCGACGCCGACGGCCGGCGCGGCTTCGTGCTCGCGCTTCAGACCCGCGAGCAGCACATCCGGCGGGAGAAGGCGACCCACAACATCTGCACCTCGCAGCAGCTCAACGCGCTCGCCGCGACCATCTACCTCGCCTGGCTCGGCCGGGCGGGGATCGTCGAGCTCGGCGAGCTGCTGGTGCGCCGCACCGCCTACGCGCGCCGGCGGCTCGCGGCGCTCGAGGGGGTCGAGCTCCTGCACGAAGCCCCCGTCGCGCGCGAGTTCGCCGTCCGCCTCGACGCCCCCGTCGCGCAGGTGCTCGATCTGGTCAGCGAGGAGGGGATCGCCGCCGGCTATCCGCTCGGCCGCGAGTATCCCGAGTACCCCGACGGGCTCCTGGTCGCGATCACCGAGCGGCGCTCGCGGGCCGAGATCGACCGGCTCGCAGAGGCGCTCGCCCGCGCGATCGAAGCTGCGAATGGCGCAGAGGAATCGGATCGCGACAGGAAAGCGCCAGAGGCCGCTTCGCTCGGCGCCGAGGTGAGCGGATGACCCGCCCGACCTCCCCGCCGCCGACCAGCGCCGCCGAGGAGACCCCGCAGCAGCGCGAGGCGGCGGTGACGATCTACGAGCGCTCGGTGCCCGGGCGGCGGGCGGCGACGCTGCCGGTCGCCGACGCCGGCGAGTTTGACGACGTCGCGCTCTCCGAGCTGGTCCCGGCTGAGCTGCTCCGCGAGCGGGCTCCGGCGCTGCCCGAGGTCTCAGAGCCCGAGATCGTCCGCCACTACACCCGCATCTCGCGCCGCAACTTCGACCTCGACACCGGGCCCTACCCGCTCGGCTCGTGCACGATGAAGCACAACCCGCGCCTCAACGAGCGGGTCGCGGCACTGCCGGGCCACGCCCGCCTTCATCCCGCCCAGGACCCCAAGCGCGCCCAGGGAGCGCTGGAGCTGATCTGGCTGCTCGAGCGCGCGCTGGCCGAGATCTGCGGCCTGCCCCAGGTCAGCCTCCAGCCCTCGGCCGGGTCGCACGGCGAGCTGGCGGGGCTGCTGCTGACCCGCGCGTATCACGCCGAGCGCGGCGAGACGCGCCACAAGGTCCTCACCCCCGACACCGCGCACGGGACCAACCCGGCGACGGTGACGATGGCCGGCTATCAGGTGGTCAAGGTGGCCACCAACGAGCGCGGCGGCGTCGACCTCTCCGACCTGCGCGAGAAGGCGACCGACGACGTTGCCTCGCTGATGCTCACCAACCCGAACACGCTCGGGCTCTTCGACCCCGAGATCGACGAGATCGCCGAGATCGTGCACGCGGCCGGGGCCACCGTCTACTACGACGGCGCCAACCTGAACGCGATCATGGGCCACGCGCGCCCGGGTGACATGGGCTTCGACATCGTCCACCTCAACCTGCACAAGACCTTCTCCCAGCCGCACGGGGGAGGGGGCCCGGGGTCCGGGCCGATCGCCGTCTCGGACCGGATCGCGCCCTTCCTGCCGGTGCCACGGGTGGTCCGCAACGAGTCTGGAAACGGAGCCGGGCCGAGCTTCGACCTCGACTACGACCAGCCGCGCTCAATCGGTCGGCTGCGCGGCTTCCAGGGTAACTTCGGCGTCTTCGTCCGCACCTACGCCTACATCTCGAGCCTCGGGGCCGACGGGCTCGCCGAGGCCTCGGAGACCGCGGTCCTGAACGCCAACTACCTGCTCGCCAAGCTGCGCCAGGGCCGCGCCGCGCGTTACCTGCCGCTCGGCTTCGAGCGCCTGCCGATGCACGAGTTCGTGCTCTCGGGCGCGCCGGCGAAGCGCGAGCTCGGTGTCCGCACCCTCGACATCGCCAAGCGGCTGCTCGACTACGGCTTTCACCCGCCGACCGTCTACTTCCCGCTGCTCGTCGAGGAGGCGCTGATGGTCGAGCCGACCGAGACCGAGACCCGCGAGTCGCTAGACGAGCTCGCCGAGGCCTTCGACCAGATCCTCGCCGAGGCCGAGGCCGACCCGCGGATCCTGCGCGAGGCGCCCTACACGACCCCGGTCCGGCGCCTCGATGAGGCAGCGGCCAGCCGCAGGCCGGTTATCCGCCAGCGGGCTTCCTGACTCCGGCCCGAATCCTCTCGGCGGCGCCCTAGACGGCGGCGGGCGACTCCGGCAGCTCCTGCTCGAGGGTGAGCACCGGCGCGAACAGGTCGCCGTGCTCGGTGACGCGCTCGAGCACCTGTGAGGCCTCGAAGCGCACCGAATCCGGCTTCCCGCCGTCGGCGAGCGCGGTGACCTCCTCCCAGCGCAACGGTGTCGAGGCCCAGGGACGCTCGCGACAGCGCAGCGAGTAGGCGGCGACGGTGGTCTTCGAATAGTCGTTCTGGCTCCAGTCGACCAGCACCTTGCCCTTGCGCAGCTCCTTCTTCTGGCGCGAGACGACGAGCTCGGGCTCGGCCCGCTCGAGCGCCTGGGCGACCGCGCGGGCGTAGGTCTTGGTCTGCTCGTAGGTGACCTCGGTGTTGAGCGGCACGTAGACCTGGATCCCCTTCGAGCCCGAGTGCTTGGCGAAGCACTTGAGCCCGAGCTCCCCGAACAGCCCGCGGAGGCGCAGCGCGATCACCGCGCACTCGACCGCGGTCGCCGGAGCGCCGGGGTCGAGGTCGAAGGCGATCACGGTCGGGCGCTCCGGGCGCTCGGCGAGGGACAGCGACGGATGCAGCTCGAGCGCCGCGAGCTGGGCGAGCCAGACCAGCGTCGCGCGGTCGTCGCAGACGATGAACTCGAGCACCCCTGCGGTCCCCATCTCGATCGGCGCCGTCCGCACCCAATCGGGAGTGTGGGAGGGGGCGCGCTTCTCGAAGAAGCGCTGTGACTCGACCCCGTCGGGGAACCTGACCCGGGTCAGCGGGCGGTCGCGGAGGTGGGGGAGGATCGTGTCCGCGATCCGGGCGTAGTAATCGAGCGCCTCGGCCTTGGTGAAGCCGGGCCGGCCGCCGCCGCCCCGACCGCCCCGCCGAGCCGGCCAGAGCACCTTGTCGAGGTTGGTGAGCGCGATCTCGCGCCCGTCGACCTCTACTTGCTTGCCTTGGCCTTGCTTCGCGATCGGCTCGAGCCGCTCTTCGACTTCGCCGCGGGCTTCGGCTTCGACTTCGAGCGCGCCGGCGCGGGCTTGGCGGTACCGCCATCGCCCTTCGCGAGGTCCTCGCCCTTGACCGCCGCGAGCGACTCCTCGAGCGCCGCCATCAGGTCCGGGGCCTTGGTCGGCGTCGGCGCCTCGGACTTCGCGGCGACCACGCTCTCGCCCTTCGCCTTGCGCTCGATCAGCGCCAGCACCTCCTCGCGATACTCGTCGCGGTACTCGCCGGCCTCGAACTCGCCGGCCAGGGAGTCGATCAGCGCTTTCGCCATCTCGAGCTCCTTCTTGGTCGGCTTGCCGGGGTCGCCCTCGATCGAGTCGGCGATCTCGTCGGGGGTTACCACCTCGTCGGCGAACCGCATCGTCGCCATCGTCATCACCCCGTCCATCGGCCGCAGCGCGGCCAGGTTCTCCTTGTTGCGGAGCACGAAGCGCGCGATTGCGACCTTGCGCGAGTCCTCCATCGCCTTGACCAGCAGCCCATACGCCTTCTCGGCTCCCTTGTCGGGGCCGAGGTAGTAGGGGTGGTCGAAGTAGATCGGGTCGATGTCGTCGAGGTCGACGAAGTCCTTGATCTCGATCGCCCTGGTCTTCTTCGGGTCGAGCTGCTCGAGCTCGTCGCGGGTGACGACGACGTACTGCTCGGGCGCGACCTCATAGCCCTTGACGATCTCCTCGTAGGGGACCTCCTCGCCGTCGGCCTCGGCGACGCGCTTGTGGCGGATTCGCGAGCCGTCGGACTCGCGCAGCTCGCGAAAGCTGACCGACTTCTTCGAGACGGCGGAGTACAGCTTCACGGGCACGTTGAGGAGCCCGAAGGAGATCGAACCTGACCAGATCGCGCGAGGCATGGGTTACCTAGTACCCGAGACTAGCGGCGCAATCCTGCTTCTTGCAGGCTCCGAACGCGATCTTGCGCCCGGCGCGACCGGCGCTCACGGCGGCGCGAGCACGAAAATCGCGATCCGGCGGTCCGAGGCGCGGCGCTCGTACTGCGACCAGCCCGGATACACCTCCAGCCCCTGCGCCCAGATCCGCTCGCGTTGGGCGCCGCTCGCCTCGACGGCCCGGAAGGGACGGCTCTCGCCGTCGACGGTCACCTCGCCGGTCGGGTCGGCGCGCAGGTTGTAGTACCAGGCCGGGTGACTGCTCTGACCGTAGTTGGATGCGATCACGGCGAGGCCGTCGGCGGTCGGCAAGCCGAGGACCGGCACTGTGCGCGGCAGGCCGCTGCGCGCCCCGGTCGTGGTCAGCATCACGACGTCGAGGCCCGAGACCAGGCTGGCGAACGTATGGCGGCCGTTGGTCAGCCGGTACACGGGCCGGTCGATGTGATGCAGGACGCGGGCGAAGAACCAGGAGCCGGGACCGCTGGCGGCGAAGCGCCGCAGCACCTTCTGAAACGGGTGCGCGTCGGCGTAGGTGCGGCCGTCGGTCATCGCATGCCTCCCGCGCAACCTAGACGATCGATCCCCGCCCGGCAATCGCCTCGCGGACGACGTCGCGGGGGTCCTTGTCGTCGCGCAACCCCTTGAACGCGGACTGGCGGAGGGTCCCCTCGCGCGTCCATTCGCTGAACTCGACCTCGCAGACCAGCTCCGGTTCGACCCAGATCGGGCCGGCGCCGCGCGCGCGGGCCCGCTGCGCGTATTTGGCCCGCGGGTCCTCGCCGAGCTCGAACGGGCTCTGCTCGCGCCGCAACGGCGCCAGCATCGCGGTCAGCCGGTCGAGCATCGCCTGGGTGAAGCCGGTTCCCACCCCGCCCGCGTAGACGAGTCGCTGCGGGCGGCCGAGGCGGGCAGCCTCCTCCGGGGTGGCGTCCCAGTGGCCGACGAGCAGCGAGCCGACCCGCCCGCCGCGAGTCCCCTCGCCGGGCATCCAGCCGCCGATCACCAGCTCCTGGCCGAGCCGGTTGCGGACCTTGACCCACTCGCGGCTTCGCCGCCCGGGCCGGTAAGACGAGTCGAGCCGCTTGGCGACGATGCCCTCCAGGTTTCGCTCCCGCACCACCTGCCACAGTGCCTCGCCCTCGCCGACGTGATGGCGCGGCGCCTGCCAGTGCACGTCGTCGAAGCCGAGCCCGGTGAGCAGCCCGCGGCGCTCCTCGTAGGTCTCGTCGAGCAGCGAGCGCCCGTCGAGCCAGAGCAGGTCGAAGGCGACGTAAGCGACCGGGACCTCGGCGGCGCGGGCGCGGATCGTCGCCTGGTTGGCGAGCCCCATGCGCCGCTGCAGGAGCTGGAAGCTCGGTCGCGCGGAGTCGTCGAAGGCGACGACCTCGCCGTCGACGACCGCGCGGTGGCCGCGGAGCGCCGGCGGCGGAGCCGCGAGCTCGGGGTAGCGGGCCGTGGCATCGGTGCCGCGGCCCTGGCTGACGCGGACCTCGGCCGCTTCGGCGAAAGCGAGCGCCCGCACCCCGTCCCACTTGACCTCGAACGCCCAGCCGTCGCCTCGCGGCGGCTCGGCCGCGGGGGTCGCTCGCATCGGCTCGAGCCCGCCGGGCATCGGCTCGAGCCCGTCCTCGATTCGGTCCCGTCGCGCCATAGGCCGATAATCGCAGCATGCTGTTCGAGCTCGAGCAGGTCACCCTGGCGCGGGCGGGCAACTCGGTGCTGCGGGGCCTCAGCGCCAGGATCCCCGCCGGAGCGACCTGCCTCGCCGGGCCCTCGGGCTCGGGCAAGTCGACCGTGCTGCGGCTGCTCGACCGGCTCGCCGACCCGGACTCCGGTGTCGTTCGCTACCTCGGCGATGACGTTCGCGAGCGCGACCCGCTCGCGCTTCGCCGCGAGGTCGGGCTGGTGCCGCAGCTTCCCGCCCTGCTCGCCGGGACCGTGGGGGACAACCTGCGCTTCGCGGCCCGGCTCGTCGGCCGCGAGCCCGAGCCCGATCGCCTGCTCGACCTCGCCGGGCTCGATCCCGGCTTCGGCGGGCGCGACGGGGCGAAGCTCTCGGTCGGCGAGCAGCAGCGGGTGATGCTCGCCCGGGCGCTCGCGCTCGAGCCGTCGACCCTGCTGCTCGACGAGCCGACCTCGGCCCTCGACGCGGCGGCGACCGGCGCCGTGGAGGAGACGCTGACCGAGTTGCGCGAGCGGCTCGACCTCTCGCTCGTGCTCGTCACCCACGACCTCGACCAGGCGCGGAGGATGTCGGACTGGGTGGTGCGGATCGAGGCCGGGCGGGCGGACGGCGAGGGTCCGACCGCCGAGCTGCTCGCCGGGGCGATCGGCTGATGGACGCGGTCGGGATCGACGTCAGCCTCGGCGAGGTCGCGGCGAGCCTGGTCCTGGTCGCGATCGCAATCGGCGTCTCGCTTTGGCGCCGGACCGGGCTCGAGGACGAGATCGCGGTCGCGGTCCTGCGCTCGTTCGTGCAGCTGGTCGCGATCGGCTACGTGATCCAGGCGATCTTCGACCAGGACAGCTTGCTGCTTGTCTTCGCGCTGATCGCGGTCATGGTCGTGTTCGGGGCCTTCACCGCGCGCCGGCGGGCGAAACGGGTGCCCGGGGCGCTCGGGCCGCTGCTGATCGCCCTCGGCGTCGCGGGGGCGGCGACCCTGGGGCTGGTGGTCGCTTTGGGTGTCTTCGAGCCAGAGCCTCGCTACCTGGTCCCGGTCGGCGGGATGGTGATCGGCAACTCGATGACCGCTGCCGCGGTGGCGCTGAACCGGCTCGGCGACGAGATGACCGACCGGGCGCGCGAGATCGAGGCGACCCTGGCGCTCGGGGCGACCGCGACGGTCGCCGCGGCGCCGAGCCTGCGCCGCAGCCTGCGCTCGGGGACGATCGCGCTGATCGACTCGACCAAGACCACCGGGCTGATCTTCTTCCCCGGCACGATGGTCGGGATGCTGCTCGCCGGCGCCGACCCGATCGACGCGGTGCGCCTGCAGCTGATCCTGCTCTGGGTCCTGCTCGGCAGCGTCGCGCTCTCCGCCTTGATCGCGACCTCGCTCGCCTACCGCAACTTCTTCACCTCCGCGCACCAGCTCCGCGAACCGCCCGAGCCGTAGCGTCCGTCAGCGCTGCGGGAGGATCCAGCCGCTGACGCGGGGGAAGGACTCGGCGCCGGTGCCGCCCGGGTCGAACTGCTCGGTAATCGAGTCGATCGCGACCACCTTTCCTGAGCGCTTGGTTGGAATGAACAGCCATTGGTCCGCGGCCGGCCAGCCGACGAGCAGCCAGCGGCCGTCGGGCGACCAGGTCGGACCGGTGAGCTCACCACGGGCGGAGAAGAGGACGCGCCCGTCGCCGCCGTCGGGGATCAGGACGAGCTCGTCCCCGGCCCGGACGTGGTGGATCGTCGCCAGCGACGAACCATCGGGCGAGGTCGCTGGTCCGACCCGTTGCTCCGAAGCAGGCGTGGTCAACAGCTCGACGTCCTGGCGCGTGGTCGGCAGTCGCTCGCCGGTGTCGACGTCCACAGTGCGGACGTCCGTCTCATCCGAGGCATAGGTGAGCACGTGGACCGGGCGGGCGCCGGGCGCGACCTTTGCCTCCGGCGGGGGTGGGCGCCACGCCGGTGGCACCGGCGACACGTCGCGCTCCAGCAGCCGCTCGTCGCTGCCGTCGCCGTCGACGACCCAGAGATCGTCGCCGCTGCGATACGCGATCCGGGTGTCGAACCCGATTCCGCCCCAGCGCGGGTCGTGGACGGTGGCCGGCGCGTCGATCGTCCAGCGCACCTCGCCGACCGGGTCCACGGCGAGCAGCTCCCGACCCTCGGCGACCGCGACGAACAGCCCGCGCGGCGACCAGCTCGCCTCCTCGTAGTCGCCGAGCAGCCGCTTCGAGCCGTCCTCGCGCACGATCCACGGCCCCTGCCCGGACTCGACCAGCAGCTCGCCCTCGGCCGGCAGCGAGCGCAGCGCCGGCTTCGCGTCCTCCTCGCCGATCCCGACCACGTCGGAGACGAGGTCGCCGACCTTCGCTCCGGCCGGGCTGAGCACGATCGCGAGCACCGCCAGGCCGCCGCCGAGCGCGAGCGCGAGCGGCCGAGCGCGGTGGGCTTGCCGGGCTGGCGTCCGCTCCTTATAGGCGGTCCGGACGACCTCCCACGAGCGCTGCTCGGCCTCCTCCTCGCCAGGGACGCGGACGTCGCGCAGGCGGGCGCCGGGATCGGGGTCGCGGCTCATCGCGCGTCCTCCTCGACGGCCGGCCGGAGGCGATCGAGGCCGCGCCGCAGGCGCGAGTTCACGGTCCCGCGCGGGAGCCCGAGCATCTCGGCGATCTCGCCGGGCGTGTACTCGAGCACGTAGCGGAGCACGACCACCGCCCGGTGCTCGGGCGGGAGCGCGGCGAGCGCGGCGAGGACCTGGTCCGAGATCGCGTCGGGATCCGGAGCGGCGGGCTCGGAGGCGGGGGAGAGGGCGCTCTCGCGCCGCAGCGCCCGGGCCCGTGCGTGGTCGATCGCCCGGTTGACGGTGATCCGGTGCAGCCAGGGCCCGAACGGGCGCCTGCGGTCGAACCGGTCGAGCGCCCGGATCGCGGCCAGGAACGACTCCTGGGCGATGTCCTCGGCGGCGCTCGCGTCGGCGACGACGAGATAGGCGGCGCGGTGGGCGCGTCGCCAATGGCGGCGGAACAGTTCCTCGAGCGCCTCCGAGGAGCCCCGCTGGGCGTCGCGAATCAGCGCCGTCTCCCGCCGCGCGCGCAGCAGGCCCCGTCGGGGGAGCCCCGAGAGGCGCTCGGAGGCCTGGTTCGCGGTCATCCTCGGCCACGATTGTCCCGCGAACCGCAGCGCCACGGCCTCGCTCATCGCGGTCCCCGCATCAGCTCGCCGGCGAGCGCCAGGATTGCCGCCGCATGGCGGTCGGCATGGACATGGCCGGCGGCGGGCAGCTCGACGACGAAGGAGCTCGTGCCCCGAAAGCGGCGGTTCTGCCAGTTCGGAGCCGTCCCGTCCATCCACGGCAGGCGGTGAAAGGGAAGCCCGGCGAGGCGGGCGTAGACGCGGGCCGCCGGGACGCTCGGTCCCCAGGCGCGCACCAGGGGCTCGGCCTGCTGGTGGAACCAGATCGTGACCTCCGGCCGCAGCCGGCGGATCAGCCGCCGCGCGATCCGGGTCTCGGGCTCGGAGAATGGCGCCGGCCCCGAGTGCTCGGGGTCGCCGCGGGCGCCGATCGGCCGCCAGTCGGAGGCGAAGTTGCGGTTCAGGTCGACGCCGCGGCCGTTGAGGCGGGTGCCGAGGGCGAGGCCGTCGGGGTTCAGGTTCCGGACGACGATCAGATCACCCGCCTCCGGGCGGCGACAGAAGTAGGCGCGCCTGACCGCGGCGATGCCCGCGCACTCGTCGCCGTGGATGCAGCCGATCGCGAGTATGCGCGGGCCCGAGCCTCGGTCGTCGCGAGCGCCCCCGTTGACCGCGGTCGCCTCGATCGGGCGCCCCTCGGCTGAGCGGCCGACGATCGCGGTCGTCCGGCGGATCACGTCGCGGCGCGGCGCGACCGTGCGCCCGAGCTCAGCCAGCGCTGCCGACGGCGTGGCAGGCGCGGCGGTGCCCCCGACGTCCGAGACGCCGAGGGCGGCCACCGCCAGACCGGCAAGCGCGAGGATGATCAGCGGGCCGGCTCGCACTCACCGCCCTCGCGACCCACGCCCCTTGCCCGCAGCCGCCGCACCAGCACCGCGCAGACGGCGGCGAGGAGCGCCAGGCCGGCGACAATCGCCCCCCACGGGGCGCCGGGGTCATCGCTCGCGACGGGTTCCGCGATCGGCTCGCTGACGCTGTAGGACTTCAGGTCGACACTCGCGATCGGCTCGCCGCGGTCGATGACCGCGAGGCTCGACCCGTCGGCGCTCGGCTGCAGGCCAAGACGCCAGACCTGCCGGTGAGCGGCGAGCAGGTCGAGGTCGATGCAGACGGCGGTCCCGCGTTGCGTGTCGAGGGCGTGGATAAACGGCGGATGGTCTCGCTCCGCGGGTTCGTAGAGGGTGTAGGCCCAGCGGCCGTCGGGGCTCGTCCCCCGCGTCTGCGGAAACCCGGCCATCTCCTCGCCGGATTCGTTCGGGTCGACGATCGGGTCGGGAAGCAGCTTGCCCCGCTCGAAGTCGTAGACCCGCACCTCGTAGGCGGTCGGGTTGCGCGGGGCCGGGTAGCGGATCAGGTACATCGAGCGCCCGTCGGGCGACAGCGCGTCGAAGCTGAAGTCGTCGCGCAATGTGAGCCGCTCGCGCAGCTCGAGCTGGGCGGTGTCGAAGACGGCGAAGGTCGTCGTCGCCCGCGGAAAGCTCCGCCGCGGCTCGATCACGACCAGCGTCCGCCCGTCGGCCGAGAGGCCACTGGGGGTGGCGTCGTAGGCGACCAGCGGGACGCCGTAATCGCCGGGCAGCACGGTCGAGCGCAGGATCTCGCCGCTGCCGGCGGCGATCTTGACCACCGCTGTGTCGCCGCCCGCCGCCACGGTCGCGTAGCGGAAGTCGCCGTCGCGACTGGCGACCCCGGCGTTGTCGCCGCCGTCGAACGGCACCGGCAGCCCATCGCCCGAGGCCGTCGAGGCCGCGCCGCCACACGCGGCCAGCGCCAGCACGCACCCGAGCATCATTCGTATCGCGGACATCGCGCTCCCTTCGCGCGTCGAGTTCGTCTGCTGCTGGTACGGGCCCGGGCGCCGCGGAGGTCCGACCTGGTTGGCCCCGGACCCGCCTGCCAGACTCGGCCAGGTGACCCGGCAGGAGCGCCTGACCCTGATTGCGACGATCCTCGGCTCGACCGTCGTCTTCCTCGACTCGACGGTCGTCAACGTCGCGCTTCCCGCGATCCAGGCCGATCTCGACACCGGCCTCGCCGGGCAGCAGTGGGTGGTGGAGGCCTACATGCTGACCCTGGTCTCGCTGCTGCTCGTCGGCGGATCGCTCGGCGATCTCTACGGGCGCCGGCGGATGTTTGTCGTCGGCCTCTCGGGATTCGCGGCCACCTCGGTCCTCTGCGCGATCGCCCCGACCGACGAGACCCTGGTCGCGGCCCGGGCGCTGCAGGGGATCGCGGGCGCGCTCCTCGTCCCGGGCTCGCTGGCGATCCTCGCCGCGACCTTCGAGGGCGAGGCTCGCGGCCGGGCGGTCGGCCTCTGGACTGCCTGGGCCGGGATCTCGACCCTCGCCGGCCCGGCGGGCGGCGGGCTGCTGGTCGAGTTCGACTGGCGCTGGATCTTCTGGGTCAACATCCCGGTGATCGCGGCGACCCTGTGGCTGACCGTGCGCGCGGTCGATGAGAGCCGCGACCCGGCGGCCTGCCCGGGGATCGACGCGGTGGGGATCTGCCTCTCGGCGGTCGGTCTCGCCGGGCCGGTGTTCGCGCTCGTCGAGCAGCCGACCTACGGCTGGGGAGATCCGCTCGTCTGGGCGCCGCTGCTGGCTGGGGTGGTCTCGTTCGCGGCCTTCATCTGGTGGGAGTCGCGCGCCCGGGCGCCGATGCTGCCGCTGGAGCTCTTTCGCTCGCACAACTTCAGCGCCGTCAACCTGGCGACGCTGTGCGTGTACGCGGGGCTGATCGGGGCCTCTTTCTTCATCACCCTGTTCCTGCAGCAGGTCGCCGGCTTCACCGCCTTTCAGGCGGGCGCCGCGACGACGCCGATCACGATCGTCATGTTCGTGCTCTCCGGGCGCTTCGGCGCTCTCGCCTCGCGGATCGGGCCGCGCCTCGTGATGGGCGTCGGCCCGATCGTCGCTGCGGTCGGGCTGGCGCTGCTCGCGCGCCTCGACAGCGACCCCGACTACCTGGTCGACGTGCTGCCCTCGATGTTGCTCTTCGGACTCGGGCTGGCGATGACCGTGGCGCCGCTGACGACCACCGTGCTCGACTCGGTCGAGGAGCGTCACGTCGGGGTGGCCTCAGGTGTCAACAACGCCGTCTCGCGGGTCGCGGGGGTGCTAGCGATCGCCGCCCTCGGGGCGGTCGTCTCGGCCCAGTTCGCGGGATCGCTCGACGAGGCGGTGGGCGAGCGGCCGATCGGGCCCGAGGCTCGGACCGCAATCGAGGACGCCAAGTCGCAACCGCTCTCCGGCGGCGACGTTAGTGGCGTGCCCGAGCCCGAGGCGGCGGCCCTCGGCGCCGAGATCGTCGCCTCCTCGGAATCGGCCTTCCAGCTCGGGATGCTGATCGGAGCCGCCCTGATGGTGCTCGGCGGCGCGATCGCGCTCGTCCTCGTTCGCAACCCCGAACGCCCTGCCGAGCGCGAGCCGCAACCCGGCCCGGGCCCTGCGGCGACGGCCGGCGAATGCGGCCGGCCCAGCGAGCAGTTCGAGCCCAGCCCCGTCCCGGGCACGCTCTAGATGGGTGATCCCACGCCTTCACGCACGCGGATGACGCACGGATACCGTCGCCGGATCGCGCCCGTCCTCCTCGCCCGTGCCCTCGGGCACGGGCTTCGTCGGCCGACCACGACCGGACTCGGTCCCGCGCGCCCCCGCGCACGCGAGGCCGTGGCATCAACCATCTAGATTCCGCCGCGTGAGGATTTTCAGCGGCATCCAGCCGACCGGGCGCAAGCACCTCGGCAACTACATCGGGGCGATCCGCCAGTACGTCGAAGGCCAGGAGCGCGCTGGCGACGGCGAGGCGATCTACTGCATCGTCGACCTGCACGCGATCTCGGTCGCCTACGACCCGGCGGAGCTGCGCGAGCGCGTCCACGACACGACCGCGATCCTGCTCGCCGCCGGGCTCGACCCTGAGCGCTGCATCCTCTTTCGCCAGTCCGACGTCCGTGAGCACACCGAGCTCTGTTGGCTGCTCTCCGCCGTCACCGCGCACGGCGACCTGAACCGGATGCACCAGTTCAAGGACAAGTCGGCGAGGCAGCGCGAGCTGGTCTCGGCGGCGCTGTTCCTCTACCCGGTGCTCCAAGCCGCCGACGTGCTCGCCTACAAGGCCGAGGAGGTGCCGGTGGGCGAGGACCAGCGCCAGCACGTCGAGCTGATGCGCGAGATCGCGCGACGCTTCAACGAGCGCTTTGGGGAGCTGCTGGTCGAGCCCGGCCACCGGATCCCCGAGATCGGGGCGCGGATCATGGACCTCCAGGACCCGAGCGCGAAGATGACGACCACCGGCGGCAGCGAGCAGGGGACGCTGTACGTCCTCGACGAGCCCGACGCCGCGCGCAAGAAGGTGCTCAGCGCGGTCACCGACTCGGGCCGCGAGGTCGCGCGCGGCGAGGGCAAGGAGGGGATCGCCAACCTGATCGAGATCCTCGCCGTGATCCGCGGCGTCAACCCCGATCAGGTCGAGGCGGAGTTCGCGGGAACGGGCTACGGCGACTTCAAGGCCGCGGTCGCCGATGCGGTGATCGAGTACCTGGCCCCGGTCCGCGAGCGCTACCAGGCGCTGAGACCGGACGAGGCGGCGCTCGAGGCGGCGCTCGAGGCGGGTGCGGAGAAGGCGCGCGCGATCGCGGCCGCGACTCTGGCCGAGGTCCGCGCCGCGATGGGCGTCGGCGCGGCGAGCGGCTAGAAACGGCCGGGGCGCCGTCTACGCTCTCGCCGATGAGAGCTGCCGACCTCGACCTCGACCTCGACGTCTTCGCCGGGCCCTTCGACCTGCTGATGACCGTGATCCTGCGCGAGGAGATCGCCCTCGCCGAGGTCGAGCTGGGCGAGGTCGTGATCGCTTATCTCGAGCACGTCGAGGAACAGGGCGAGCTCGAGCTCGAGGCGGCGACCGAGTTCCTGGTCCTGATCGCTTCGCTGCTCGAGCTCAAGTCGCGCCTCCTGCTCCCTGCGGCCGAGGAGGCGGAGCCGGCGCTGGCTCCCGAGGAGGCGGCCGACGAGCTGCTCGCCCGGATGCTCGAGTACCGGCGCTACCGCGACGCCGCGGCGCACCTGCGCGCGCTGTTCGCAGACGGCCGCCGCTACGTCTACCGCTCCGCCCCGCTGCCGCCCGAGCTGCGCCGGGTTGCGCTCGACGCCGCCCGCCCCGCCTACGAGCCCGACTCGCTCGCCGCCTCGATCGGCGACCTGCTGCGGAGCCCGCCGCGACCCGACCTCAGCCACATCCGCCCGACCGTCTCGCTCGAGAAGCGGCTTCGGGTCCTGCGCGAGCTGATCGCCAGCCGCAGCACGCTCGATTTCGACGAGGCGTTCGGCGATCAGGACCGCCTGACCCAGGCGGTGACGCTGTTCGCGCTGCTCGAGATGCACAAGCGCGGCGAGGCGACCTGGAGCCAGCGAGACACCTTCGGCCGGATCACGATCGAGGCGGCGTGAGGCGGAGTCCGAGAGGACGAAGCCGAGCCCGGCCGCCGTTGAGGCCGCTTGTATGAGCGCGCTCGAGCGAACCGTCGAGGCGCTGCTCTTCCTCTCGCCGGAGCCGGTTGGCAGCGCTGAGCTCGCCGAGGCCTGCGAGGCATCGGAGGCCGAGGTCGACCGGGCCCTCGACCTGCTCGACGGCTCGCTTGCCGAGCGCGGCGTGGTCCTGCGCCGGGTCGCCGGCGGCTACTCGCTTGCCGCCCATCCCGACGCAGAGGCGGCCGCCCGGCGGCTGCTGGCGAAGCCGAAGACGCCGCCGCTGACCCAGGCCCAGGCCGAGACGCTGGCGATCGTCGCCTACCTGCAACCGGTTTCGCGGCCCGAGATCGCTCGGATCCGCGGCGTCGCATCGGAGTCGGCGGTGCAGACGCTCACCGAGCGGGGCCTGATCGAGGAGTCGGGGCGCTCGCGCTTCGGCGCCGTGATCCATCGCACCACGCCGCTCTTCGAGCGCCTCTTCGGGCTCCCGGGGCTCGACTCGCTGCCCGACCCGGCCCGCTTCGACCCATCGCCCGAGGACGAGGCCGAGCTGCGCGAGCGCCTGCTGCGCGCCGGCGAGCAGCGCGCGAGCTGAGCGGGTCCCGGGGCTCTCGTGCGCCTCGGCAAGTACCTCGCCCGTTGCGGCGTTGCGTCGCGGCGCCGCGCCGAGGAGATGATCGCAGCGGGACGGGTCGCGGTCGCGGGCGAGGTCGTCCGCGACCCGGCGCGCGACGTCGACTTGGGCAGCGGGGTGACCGTGGACGGGCGGCCCGCCAGCCCCGAGTCGCGGGAGGTCTGGATGCTCAACAAGCCGGCGGGGGTGGTCTCGACCGCGCGCGAGCCGGGGCGCCGGCGTGCGGTCACCGAGCTGGTCGACTCGCGGGCCCGCCTCTACCCGGTCGGGCGCCTCGACGCTGACTCGACCGGGTTGATCCTGCTCACCAACGACGGCGAGCTCGCGAACCGGCTCACCCACCCGCGTTACGAGGTCCCGCGCACCTACCGTGCCCGGCTGCGCCGCCCGCCCGCCGAGGCCGAGCTGCGACGGCTGCGCGAGGGCGTCGAGCTCGATGACGGGCCGACCGCGCCCGCCCGCGTACGCCGCCTCTCGCCCCGGGTGATCGAGCTGACGATCCGCGAGGGACGCAATCGCCAGCTGCGCCGGATGGCGGAGGCGGTCGGCAACGAGGTCGTCTCCCTGAGCCGGACGGCGTTCGGCCCGCTGCGGCTCGGCGAGCTGGGCGAGGGCAGGGCACGGCGCCTGAGCGCGACCGAGGTGCGCCGGCTCTGGAAGGATGCCGCGCGATGAGCGAGCCCGAGCGCATCTGGGGTGTCCGCGGGGCGGTGCAGGTCGAGCGCAACGACGCCGGCTCGATCCTCGCCGCGACGCGCGAGCTGCTCGGGGAGCTGATCGCGCGCAACCGGCTCGACGCCGATCACCTCGTGAGCGTGATCTTCACCAGCACCGAGGACCTCGACGCCGAGTTCCCGGCCGTCGCCGCGCGCGAGCTCGGGCTCGACCAGGTGCCGCTGCTCTGCAACCGCGAGATCGACGTCCCGGGCGCGATGCCCCGCGTGATCAGGGTGCTCGCCCACTACTACGCCGCGGCCGCCCACAGCCCCGCCCACGTCTACCTGGGCGAAACTCAGAAGCTGCGCGCCGACCTGCATTCCGCGCAGTAGCCGAACGGGTAGCCTGCCGCTGTGTCCGCGAGAGGCATAGGGGTGCTCTTGATCGTCGTCGGGGTCGCCGCCGCGCTGCTCGCAGCGCTGGCCAACCCGCTCGGGATCGGCAACCCCGGTTTCCAGTGGAAGCAGGGCCTGCTGCTCGGCGTCGGGATCGTGGTCACGCTGGTCGGGATCGTGGTCGCGGTGCGCGCCCCGGACCCCGGAGCTGCGCCGGGACCCGACTCGTCCGCGTAGGTCGAACAAGCGGCCAACCGAGGCGCAAGAACGCCGCAATTTGCGGAGTCCGCGCGCGAGGACGGGTCGGGGCAGGCGTACCCTCGATGGCGAACCCCCGGACTGACGGCAACCCACAGGAGACGTCGTGACCACGGTCGAAGAGGCGCGTTCGCGCGTGCAACGGTTGCTTGAGCGCGGCTACGGCTTCAAGCGGATCGAGGAGGAGATCGAGGCGATCGACGGCCTCGACGCCGAGAGGCGGTCGGCGATCTGGATCTGGGCATGGACGCGCGACGATCTCGGACGCTCGGCACCGACCTCGATCGCGCGACCCGGGCTGGCGGGCTGAAGGCCACACCGCCGGGCGCGACCGCGCGGCGCGCGACCGCGCCGCGCCGCAAGAATGGGCGCGATGAGCGTCAGCTTCGCCCACAAGCTCGCCGCGATCCCCGGATACTCGGCCGGGGTGCCCGCCGGCAAGGCGCCCGAGGCGATCGTCGAGGCGGGCATCGCTCAGCTCGCCTCGAACGAGTCGCCGTGGGGCCCGCATCCTGCGGTGGCCGACGCGATCGCGCGAGCCGCCGGGGCGATGAACCGCTACCCCGACCCTGCCGCGACCCTGCTCCGAGCCCGGATCGCCGATCGCCACGAGACCGATCCGACCCAGATCGCGGTCGCGAACGGCTCCTGCGAGATCCTGCTCGCGGCGGCCCTGGCCCTCTGTGAGCCGGGGGCAGAGCTCGTTTACGCCTGGCCGTCGTTCTCGATCTACCCCTACCTGGCGCCGCTCTCGGGGGCACGCGAGATCCGCGTGCCGCTCGACGCCGACGACGGACACGACCTCGACGCGCTGGTCGGCGAGCTGACCGCGGCGACCCAGATCCTGATCGTCTGCAATCCCAACAACCCGACCGCGGCCCACCTGCCGGCGGCGCGGATCGGCGAGCTGCTCGAGCGGGTGCCCGACCACGTGACGGTGATCGTCGACGAGGCCTACGTCGAGTTCCAGCTCGACGACGATCCCGACGCGACCGCCGACCTGCGGCGCGAGTTCCCGAACCTGGTCCTGCTCCGCACCTTCTCCAAGGTCTACGGGCTGGCCGGGTTGCGGGTCGGCTACGCGCTCTGCGCGCCGGCGTTCCGGGCGGCGGTCGACGCCGTCCGCCAGCCGTTCAGCGTCAACGCGATCGCCCAGGCGGCCGCGGCGGAGGCGATCCGTCACCAGGACGACGTCGCGAGCCGGATCGAGCGCACGATCGTCGAGCGGGTCACCGTGCAGGAGGGCGTCCGCGAGCTCGGTCTCGAGACCCCGGACTCGCACGCGAACTTCTCCTGGGTCGCGCTCGGCGACGCCGACGAGGCGGAGCTGGTCGCGAGCCTGGCCGAGCAGGGGATCGTGGTCCGCGCCGGGACCTCGCTCGGCGGCCCCGGCCACATCCGGGTCAGCTACGGCACGGGTGAGCAGAACCGGCGCTTCCTCGCCGCGCTCGCCGAGGCGCTCTGACCCGTCGAACGTCCCGGACTCCCCCGCCTGGCGAGGACTGCGGGACGTTCGGCGCTACTCCCCGTTGCTCGAGAAGTGCTGGTAGTCGCGGGTGCCGCCGGGCCAGGCGCCGCCCCACTCCCAGCCGGCGCGGCGCTCGAAGGCTCGCACCACCGCGTCGCCCGCGTGGATCATGCCCTCGGCGTCGCGGGTCCGGTCGGCGAACGGGGCGCCGGCGGAGGGCGAGACGTGTGCTCCCGAGACGTATGGGTTCTCGATCGGGTTGATGTCGATCGCCCGCCCGTATGCGTGCATCGACCAGCGCCGGGTTCCGGCGACGAAGCGGCAGTTGAAGGCCGAGGTGTTGTCGGCGTTCATCGAGCGGTGGTCGTCGGCGCCGTAGCGGTCGATCAGCTCCATTCGGCGGATCGGGTACTCGAGCGCGAACAGCCGCTTCATCGCCCCCAGCACCTTGCGGTCCTGGCTTCGGTGGACGATCAACCGCCCGCGGTGGACGTCGCCGTCAAACCCCCAATGCTCGAGCTCGAGCAGGCGAAGCTTCCCGAGCCCGACCGGGCAACCGCGATGCCAGGAGCTGCCCACGACCCGGTTCTCGATTCGGCCGCGGATCGGCTCCGAGTGACCGTCGAAGGACGGCTCGCCGCCGCCGGCGAGCGCGCCGGCGGCGATTGCGAGCGCGGTGGCGAGCATCGGCCGAATCTACCCGGATCGTGGGCGGAGTTTGCGCTTTCGGGGGCTCCGTGGTACAACCTCCGGCGTGAACCGCGAGGTCGCGACCGCTGCCCAGAGCGCCCGCAAGGGCCCGCAGCCGTGCGCGTGGTTTGCCTACTACTGGCGATTTAGCTAGGCGTCCGGCCGGCCGCGAGGCCCGTGATCGAGAAGGAAACCCACCGCCGGACGCCGTAGCAACACTGATCCGCGTGTGTTGAGACCGAAAGGCTATTTCGCAAGATGATGATCGTGATGAAAGAGGGGGCGACGGAGGAGCAGATCTCCCACGTCGTCGAACGAATCGAGGAGGTCGGGTGCGCGGCGCATGTCTCGCAGGGCGATCTCCTGACCGTGATCGGGGCGATCGGGGACCGCGACCGCGTTTCCTCGCTCGGGCTCGAGGGTGCTCCGGGGGTCGACCATCTGGTCCCGATCCTGAAGCCCTACAAGCTCGCCTCGACCCAGTTCCGCAAGGGCGAGCGGACGGTGATCGACCTCGACGGCCGCAAGCTCGGCGGCGAGCACTTCGGCCTGATCGCGGGCCCGTGCACGGTCGAGGGCCGCGAGCAGACGCTCGAGGTGGCCCAGGTGGTCGCCGACGCCGGCGCGACAATGCTGCGCGGCGGCGCCTACAAGCCCCGCACCTCCCCGTACAGCTTCCAGGGCCTCGGGGTCGAGGGCCTGCGCCTGCTCGAGGAGGCCAGGCAACAGACCGGCCTGCCGATCGTCACCGAGCTGATGGACGCGCGCGACGTCGAGGACGTGGTCGAGGTCGCCGACGTGATCCAGATCGGCGCCCGCAACATGCAGAACTACACGCTGCTCTCGGAGGCCGGGCGAACCGGCAAGGCGGTGCTGCTCAAGCGCGGGCTCTCGGCGACCCTCGACGAGCTGCTGATGGCGTCGGAGTACGTGCTCAAGGAGGGCAACCCGAACGTGATGCTCTGCGAGCGCGGAATCCGCACCTTCGAGACCACCTACCGGTTCACCCTCGACCTGCTCGCGATCCCGGCACTGCGCGAGCTCACCCACCTGCCGATCGTCGTCGACCCGAGCCACGCCGCCGGCCGGCGCGACTGGGTCGCGCCGATGTCGCTGGCGGCCGCCGCCGCGGGCGCCGACGGGATCATGGTCGAGGTCCACAACGAGCCCGAGGAGGCGATCTGCGACGGACCGCAGGCGCTGCCGACCGAGACCTTCGCCGAGTACGCGGAGCAGGTCCGGCGCGCGGCCGAGGTCGCCGGCAAGCAAGCGTCGGCCGTCTGAGCGGCCGGCGCCCCGTCAGGCAGCGGTGAAGATCGCCGTCCTCGGCGTCGGCCTGATCGGCGGTTCGATCGGCCTCGCCGCGCGGCGGCGGCTCGACGCCGAGGTCAGCGGCTTCGACCCCGATCGCGGGAACCTCGCCCGCGCGATCGAGCTCGGGGTGCTCGACGCCGGCGCCGACTCGGCCGCGGGCGCGGTCGCCGAGGCGGAGGTCGTCTTCTGCGCCGCGCCGGTCCGTGATCTGCCCGAGCTGGTCGCCGCGGCGCTGGCCGCGAGCGGCGAGCGGGCGATCGTCACCGACGTCGGCTCGACCAAACGCTCGCTGATCGAGAGCCTGCCGTCCGCCGGCGCCGAGCGCTTCATCGGCGGCCATCCGCTCGCGGGCGCCGAGACCTCGGGGGTCGAGAACGCGCGCGCGGAGCTGCTCGAGGGTGCCCGTTGGTACCTGACCCCGAGCGAGTCGGCCAGCGGACTGCTCTATGACCGCCTCCAGCGCACGATCGCCGAGCTCGGCGCCCGCCCGCAGGCGATCGACGCCGAGACCCACGACCGGGTGATGGCGACTGTCAGCCATCTCCCGCACGTGCTCGCGAACGTGCTCGTCCAGCAGGCCGCCGGGGCGCTCAGCGAGGAGTCCGAGCGGCTGCCCGAGGTCGGGACCAGCTTTCGCGATACGACCCGGGTCGCGGGCGCGAACCCGTCGATCTGGGCGGACATCTTCGCCACTAACGCGGAAACAGTCGCGGGCGAGATCGACGCCGTCGGCGAGCGCCTGCGCGAGGCGGCGCGGCTGATCCGAGCCGGCGACCTCGAGGCGGTCGCGAGCTGGCACCGCGACGCCGCCGACGACCGGCGCCGGCTGCTCGAGGCGGACCTGATCGGCGGTGACCTTCGCGAGCTGCGGATCGGAGTCCAGAACCGGCCCGGGACCGTGGCCGAGATCGCCCTGGCGCTCGGGCGGGCGCAAGTCAACATCGAGGACATGGCGCTGTACCCGGCGCCCGACATGCGCACCGGGGCGATCTCGGTCTGGATCGCCGGCGAGCAGGAGTCCGAGCGCGCCGCCGAGGTCGTGCGCGAGCTCGGTCACACCGCTGCGCTGGTGGCGCCCGGCGAGCGATGAGCGCGCGCTTCGGCGCCTCGGGTCCGCTGCGCGGGACGCTGGCGCCGCCGCCCGACAAGTCGATCTCGCACCGGGCCGCGATCGTCGCCGCGATGGGGGACGGGGAGACGAGCGTCCGCGGCTACCTCGACGCCGCTGACACGCGTTCGACGCTGGCCGCGGTGCGAGCGCTCGGCGCCAACGTCGTCGATAGCGCCACCAACGCGTCGAGGGCGCTCGAGCTCCGGATCGGCGGAGTCGGCCTGCGCGGAGCGAAGTCTGCCGAGGTTGACGTCGGCAACGCCGGCACCCTGCTGCGACTGCTGCCGGGCTGGCTGGCCGGCCAGCCGGGTGGCGACTGGACGCTCGACGGCGACCACTCGATCCGCCGGCGCCCGGTCGACCGGGTGGTCGAGCCCCTGCGACTGATGGGCGCCGAGCTGAGCGCGCGCGAGGATCGCCTGCCGCCGGTCGCGATCCGCGGGCAAGGTGAGCTGCGCGGGATCGAGTACCGGCTCCCGGTCGCCAGCGCACAGGTCAAGTCGTGCCTGCTGCTCGCCGGCCTGCTCGCCGGCGCCCCGACAAGGGTGGTCGAGCGGCGCCCGACCCGCGACCACACCGAGCGCATGCTGCGCGCCGCCGGCGTCACGCTGCGGACAGAGGACGCCGGCACCCCGGTGACGATCCGCGGCGAGCTGCCCGCGCGGCGAGTCACGGTCGAGCCCGCCGAGCGACTTGAGCCAAAGACGATCGTGGTCCCGGGGGACTTCTCATCGGCGGCGTTCCCGCTCGTCGCGGCGCTGCTCGTCGCCGGCAGCGAGGTGCGCCTCGAGCGGGTCGGGATCAACCCCGGCCGGATCGGGCTGCTCGGGATCCTGACCAGGATGGGCGCCGCGGTAGAGGTGACCGAGACCGCCGCGGCCGGGCTCGAGCCGGTGGCGACGATCGTCTCCCGCTCGGGCCCCCTTCAAGGGACCCGGGTCGGAGCCGGCGAGGTGCCGCTGGCGATCGACGAGCTGCCTCTGGTCGCGCTCGCCGCCTGCTTCGCCGAGGGCGGAACGGTGGTCACGGGAGCCGGCGAGTTGCGCCACAAGGAATCGGATCGGATCGCGACCGTGGTCGGCGGCCTGCGCGGACTTGGCGCCGAGATCGAGGCGACCTCGGACGGGTTCGCGATCGCGGGCGGCACCGGCCTGCGCGGCGGCGCCCTCGACGCCGCAGGCGACCATCGCCTGGCGATGCTCGGCGCGGTCGCGGGCCTGGCCTCTGACGAGGGCGTCGAGGTGGCCGGATTCGACGCGGCCGGGGTCAGCTATCCGGGATTCGGCTCGGACCTGGCGGCGTTGCTCGGGTGACCCTCCCCGGGCCAGGGCGAGAGCACGAGCAGCAGGCGGGCGTCGGCGGTCGCGGCGACCTCATGGCGCTCGGCGGGCTCGAAGGTGGCGAGCAGGCCGACACCGCCGCTGACTTCCTCGCCGTTCGGCCCCGTGATCTCCACCGCGCCTGAGATGACGACGAGCCAGGCGCGCTCGTGGACCTGGTGCTCGGCCAACCGCTCACCCGCCGGCAGCTCGAGCACGATCGCCCTGCCTTCCTCGTCGGAGCTGAGCACCTCCGGGTGGTGTCGGTCGACGTCGAGCGCGGAGATGTCCCAGGTCTGCATGTCGCAACCATATATTCCGCGCCGCATGGTGATCGCGATCGATGGCCCCGCCGGGGCCGGCAAGTCCACCGTCGCCCGCGGCCTCGCCGAGGCGCTCGGCTTCACCTACCTCGACTCGGGGGCGATGTACCGAAGCGTCGCCCTGGCCGCGCTGCGCGCCGGCGCTGATCCCGACGACGCAGAGGCTTGCGCCGCAATCGCGCGCCGGGCGCGGATCGAGCTCGACGGCTCGAGCGTGCTGCTCGACGGGGAGGAGGTCAGCGACGCGATCCGCGCAGCCGAAGTCACCGCCGCCGCGTCGCGGGTCTCGGTCCACCCGCAGGTGCGGCGGGCGATGGTCGAGCGCCAGCGCGAGTTGATCGCCGACGGGCGCTTCGTCGCCGAAGGGCGCGACATCGGCACCGTGGTCAGCCCCGAGGCGGCGCTCAAGGTCTTCCTCGTCGCCACCGGCGAGGAGCGGGCACGCCGCCGCGCGGCGCAGACGGGCGAGTCGCTGGCCGAGGTGCGCGAGGCGCAGGCAAAGCGCGACGCGCGCGACCGCGGCCGTGAGCACAGCCCGCTGCGGGCGGCCCCGGACGCGATCGAGCTCGATTCGACCGGGCTCGATGCCGAGACGGTGATCGCGCGGCTGGCGGCGATCGCGCGCGAGCGTGGGCTCGCGTGACCGCGATGGAGCCTCTCCCGCGGATCGCGATCGTCGGCTTCCCGAACGTCGGCAAGTCGACGCTCGCAAACCGGCTCAGCGGCGGGCGCGACGCGGTGGTGCACGAGCAGGCCGGCGTGACCCGGGATCGCAAGGCGCTGGACTGCGAGTGGAACGGGATCCGGTTCGAGCTCATCGACACCGGCGGCGTCGACCTCGCCGCCGGGGACTCGCTCTCGCGAGCTGTTCAGGCCCAGGCCAGAGAGGCGATCGCCGACGCCGACGTGGTCGCGTTGGTCCTCGACTCCCGCGCCGGTTTGCGCCAGGGCGACGCCGAGGTGGCCGAGATCCTGCGCCGGGCCGAGCTGCCCGTCGTCGTGGTCGCGAACAAGGTCGATTCGGCCGCCGACGAGCCGCGGGCCGCCGAGCTGTACGCGATCGGGCTCGGCGAGCCGGTCGCTGTCTCTGCCACCCACGGCCGCGGCACCGGAGACTTGCTGGACCGTTTGGTTTCAGAGCTCGTCGGTGCCCGTCCTGAACTCGACCCGGCCGCCCCCGGACGCGAAGCGGAGGAGGCGGACGGCAATGCTTCGATGATCGCGTTAGCGATCATCGGCAGGCCGAATGTAGGCAAGTCGTCGCTGGTCAACGCGTTGCTGGGGACCGAGCGGGTGATCGTCGACGAGCGAGCCGGCACGACCCGGGACGCGATCGACACCCCGCTCGAGTTCGACGGGCGCCCGTTGACCCTGATCGACACCGCCGGGATCCGGCGCCGGACGAAGGTCGCCGGGACGGTGGACTACTACGCCCAGCTTCGCTCCGAGCGCGCCGCGCAACGCGCCGATGTCGCGCTGCTGGTCTGCGACGCGAGCGCCGGGGTCACCGCCGAGGACCTGCGGATCGGCGAGCTCGCGATGCGAACCGGCTGCGCGACCCTCGTGGCGCTGAACAAATGGGACGTCGGCGAAACGGACCTCGAGGATGCTCGGGCGCGGCTGGCGAAGCGCATCCGCCAGCGGCCGCCGGTGATCGCCTGCTCGGCGAAGACGGGTCGGGGGGTCGCGAAGCTCCTCGCACGGGCGGTCGCGCTCGCCGATCTGCGCGCCGCGCGGATCCCGACCCCGGACCTGAACCGTGTCGTGGGGGAGATCGTCGCCAGCCGGCCGCCACCGCAACGGCGCGGGAAGCGCCTGCGCCTCTACTACGCGGCGCAGATCGGCGCCGGCCCGCCACGGATCGCGATCCAGGTCAACGACCGCCGGCCGATCACCCGCGACTGGGCCTTTCACCTCGAGAACCGCCTCCGCGAGCACTACGGGCTCGAGGGCGTGCCGCTGGTCATCGACCTGGTCCCGAAGCGCGCCCGGCGCCGCTCCGGGGCGCCGAGCTGAGGTGGGGGCGGGGCGCGAGATCCTCGCCGCAATCGGCCGGGGCCTGCGCTCGGTTCGCTACGCGATTTCGGATCTCGCCTTCGTCGCCGGCCGGGCGATCCGCGGCTTCATCGACTCGCTTGCGCACGGCGGGTCCGACTTCTGGGCCGGGCTCTCGCCCGAGTCCAGGCGCCGGCTGCCATTGGCCGCCGGAGCGGCGCTGGCGGCCGCGCTGCTACTGGCGCTGCTCGCCCCGAGCCTGCCCTGCCAGCTTCCGGGCGGCGACTCGTGCCCGCCCGCCGACGACGCCGCCGAGCTGGTTCCGGCGGACGCGTTCGCCTACGCGCACATCAGCCTCGACTCCGGGACCGAGCAATACGACCTCGCCCGCGAGACCGCGGGAGCGACGCCCTTGCTCTCCGGGCAGATCGTGGCCCGGGCGCTGGCGCTGATCCCCGGCCCGGACGGCCGGCCGCCGGACTTCGCGGGCCAGATCGCGCCCTGGTTCGGCGGTCAGGCGGCGGTCGCGGTGCTCGGCGGCGGGGCCGGGCCCGCAAGCCAGGTCGAGCTGCTCGAGGCGGCCGACGAGCAGGCAGCGGCCGGCTACGCGGCCTCGATCGCTGCCGGACGGGTGCAGAGCGAGGACTACCGCGGGGTCGAGATCGAGACCGATCAACGCGGCCTGGCAACCGCGAGCATCGAGGGATTCCTGGCGATCGGCCGCCCCGAGTCGCTGAGGGCGGTGATCGACGTCGCCACGGAAGCCGACGGGGCCGACGCCCTAGCGGCTGACGCGACCGCGAACGAGCTGCGCGACGAGCTTCCCGCGCAGCGTCTGGCCGAGGCCTACGTGAGCGAGGCGGGAGTGGCCGGGATCGCCGGCGATCGTGGTGCTCTCGCCTCGCTCGCGCCCTTCCTCTCGCCGGGGGCGAGTCGCGGGGCGGCGGTGGCACTGACCGCGACCGACGAGGGCTTCGAGTTGGCGATCCGAAGCGCGCTCGATCCCGAGCGGGCGCGCTCGGCGCCCGGGTTCTTTGCCGCGTTCCCTGCCTTCGACCCGAGCCTGCCCGAGCTCTTGCCCGCACAGTCGCTCGCCTACCTGGGCTTTGGCGATCCCGGGGCGACCGTCCGGGCGCTGCTCGCCCAGGCCAGCGCCCAAGCACCCGGGATCGCAGCCGGCTTCGAGCAGCTCGTTTCCCGCCTGCGCCGCGAGGGCGGCGTGGACCTCGAGCGGGACCTGCTCGACGCGCTCGGCGGCGAGGCGGCATTGGTTGTCGGCGCGCCGCCGGGCGCCGCGGCCCGGCCCTACCTGGCGCTGGTCTCGGCCGGGGTCGACGAGCAGCGGGCCAGGCGGGCGCTGGCGGCGCTGCAGGCGCCGCTCGCCGCCGCCGTGGATCCGGGCACCGATCTCCAAGCGCCGGTGTTCGGCGAGGCCGAGATCGGTGGTGTGCAGGCACGCAGTCTGCGGATCTCGCCGACGGTCGAGCTCACCGCCGCGGTCTTCGGCGGCCTCGCTGTGATCGCTACCGATCCCTCGGCGCTCCGCGCCCTGGCCGCCGACCAGGGCCGGCTCGCAGATAGCGAGCTCTACCGGCGGGCGACCGAGGAGCTCGGCGAGGACACGCAGAGCTCGTTGACCGGCTATCTCGATCTCGGCGAGTTGGTGGCGATTGGCGAACAGCTCGGGCTCGCGGAGGATCCCGCGTACGTCACCTTCGCGGCCGACTTCCGACGCCTCGAGGCGCTCGGGCTCGCGGTCTCGAGCTCCGAGGAGGCGCTAGACACCGATGCCCGCCTGCTGCTCGTCCCGCCCGAGGACGAGTCGACGCCGCAGCCGCTCGCACCGCCCGACTAACCTTGCGCCGATGAACGACGAGCACGCCCCGGACTCCTACCTGTTCACCTCCGAGTCGGTCACCGAGGGCCACCCGGACAAGGTCGCCGACCAGATCTCCGACGGCGTGCTCGATGCGGTCCTGGCCGAGGACCCGGGCGGCCGGGTGGCGTGTGAGACGCTGGTCAACACCGGGCTCGTCGTCGTCTCGGGCGAGATCTCGACCGAGACCTGGGTCGACATCCCCGAGATCGCGCGCGAGACGATTCGCGAGATCGGCTACACCGACGCCGACCTCGGCTTCTCAGCCGACTCCTGTGCGGTGATCAACGCGATCGACAAGCAGTCGCCCGACATCGCCCAGGGGGTCGACACGGCGCTCGAGGCGCGCACCGACCCCGCCGATGACGACGAGCTCGACGTCGCAGGGGCCGGCGACCAGGGGATGATGTTCGGTTACGCGACCCGCGAGACGCCCGAGCTGATGCCGCTGCCGATCTCGCTCGCCCACAAGCTCGCCCACCGCCTCGCTGCGGTGCGCAAGGGCGAGGTGATGCCGTACTTGCGCCCCGACGGCAAGACCCAGGTCACGATCCGCTATGAGTCGGGCCGGCCGATCGAGATCGAAAAGGTCCTGGTCTCGACCCAGCACCGCGACGGAATCGACGCCGACACCCTGATCCGCCCCGACCTCTGGGAGCACGTCCTGCACCCGGTGCTCCCGGCCGAGCTCTATGACGAGCGCAAGCTCAACACCAAGCAGAACCTGCTCGTCAACCCAACCGGGCGATTCGTGATCGGGGGCCCGGTCGGCGACGCGGGGCTGACCGGGCGCAAGATCATCGTCGACACGTATGGCGGCATGGCCCGCCACGGCGGCGGGGCGTTCTCGGGCAAGGACCCCTCCAAGGTCGACCGCTCGGCTGCCTATGCCGCGCGCTGGGTGGCAAAGAACGTCGTCGCGGCCGGGCTCGCCGAGCGCTGCGAGGTCCAGGTCGCCTACGCGATCGGCGTCGCCCACCCGGTCTCGCTGATGGTCGAGACCTTCGGCACCGAGAGGATCACCCGGGCCGAGATCAAGCGGCTGATCGAAGAGCACTTCGACCTGCGCCCGGGATCGTTTCGCTCCGAGCTCGGCCTGCACCGTCCGATCTACAAGAAGACCGCCGCTTACGGGCACTTCGGCCGCGACGACCACGACTTCACCTGGGAGCGCACCGATCGCGCCGACGCCTTGCGGGCGGCGGCGGGGCTCGATCAGCCCGCCGCGTCGCCGGCCGGCGCCTGATCGTCAGCGGGGCGGGGCGACCGCCGGGGTGTCGCCGAGGCCTTCGGCGACGCCATGATGGGTTGCCTGGTCGACCCGGTGCACGATGTCGGCCGGTTCCGCGACCCCGGTGAAGACGAAGTTGTAGTCGTCGCCGGCGGCGGTGTCGAAGTCGACATCGCCGATCTGGAGCATGCGCTGGACCACCGTCTGGCTGTAGTTGACGTTCTGGACCCGCTCGAGCCGCGTTTCCTGGATCGTCCGCGAGATGATCCCGCGCTTGATGTGCAGGCGCCGGTCGGTGATCGTGTAGCTGGTCGCAACCCGCATCACGAAGCCCGCCAGGATCGTCACCGAGACGCCGATCAGGGCGATGATCACGACCAGCCCGGTGTTCGTCTCGTCGCCGAACACCCCGGTCGCAAGCGCGACCAGCAGGCAGATCAGCGTGGTCGCGAGCAGTCCCTTGAGATAGAAGTCGAGGATCGCCCGCCACGAGGGGTGGCCCTCGTAGAGAACCCGCTCCCCGGGGTGCAGCTTCGGCGCCACCGGCGGAATATATCCGCGATATTCGCGCCGGCGCCGGCGGCGTGTCCGTGTCGCGTCCTAGCCTGGATGCGATGTCGATCGCGAGGGTCGAGCCGCTGACCACCGCCCGCTCGCTGCGCGGACCGTTCGACTACGTCCTGCCCGAGCGTCTGGACGCGGTCGGGGTCGGGACGGTGCTCGTGGTGCCGTTCGGCAACCGGCGTCTGCTCGGGGTTGTGGTCGAGATCGCCGAGCGCAGCGAGCTGGCGCCGGAACGGCTCGCCGAGCCGCTCGAGGCGCTCGAGGCGGGGGCACCGCCGGAGCTGGTCGAGCTCGGGCTCTGGGTCGGCCGCGAGTACTGCTCGACTCCCGCGCGGGGGCTCGAGCTGGTCCTGCCTCCGGGCACCGGGAGCGCTCGCGGGCACCCCCGGGCGCGAACCGAGACGGTCGTCGAGCCGACCCCGGAAGCCGTCGCGCCGGGCTCGACGGCGGGGCTGGGCCCGCGCCAGCGCCGGGCGCTGGAGCTGCTCGCGGAGGCCGGCGGTGCGGTTGCTGCTCCACGGCTCGCCGAGCGGGGAATCGGTCCCGACGCGCTGCGCCGGCTCGAGCGCCGCGGCCTGGTCCGGCTCGCCGAGCGCGAGGTGCGCCGGCGCCCGCCCTCGCGCGCGATCGGCGCTCCGGCCACGCCCGTGACCCTCGACCACGCCCAGCGTGGCGCGGTCGATCGGATCGTCGCCGGGATCGACAACGGCGGCGCGGAGTTGCTTCTGCACGGCGTCACCGGCTCGGGGAAGACCGAGGTCTATCTCGCCGCCGCCGAGGCTGCGCTCGAGCGCGGCCGGGGGGCGATCGTGCTCGTCCCGGAGATCGGGATGACGCCGCAGGCGCTCGCCAGGTTCAGCTCGCGGTTCGGCGAGCGGGTCGCGATTCTGCACTCGCGGCTTGCCGCCGGCGAGCGCCGAGACGAGTGGCAGCGGCTGCGCAGCGGGGAGGCGACGATCTGCGTCGGCCCCCGCTCGGCGATCTTCGCCCCGCTGGTCAGGCCCGGGCTGATCGTCTGCGACGAAGAGCACGACGGCTCCTATAAGCAGGAGGGAGATCCCCGATATGACGCCCGCGAGGTTGCCCGGCGCCGCGCAACGTCCACCGGCGCCGCGCTGGTGCTCGGCTCGGCCACCCCGAGGCCCGAGAGCTGGCACGAGCTCGAGCGGCTCGAGCTGCCCGATCGGGTCGACGGCCGCTCGCTACCGGAGGTCGAGGTGGTCGACATGCGCGACCGCGACGGCGCCGCGGGGCCGCTGCACACGCGCACCCGGGAGGCGCTCGGCGAGCTCCGCGAACGCGGGGGAAAGGGGATCGTGTTGATCAACCGGCGAGGCTGGGCGCCCCACCTGTCCTGCCGGGAATGCGGCCACACCTGGGAGTGCCCCGAGTGTGACGTCTCGCTCGTCCTGCATCGGGTCAGTGGCCTGCACTGCCACCACTGCGGGCACGCCGAGCCCACCCCGGACTCGTGCCCTGGCTGCGGTTCGGTGACGCTCGCCCGTGCCGGCGCCGGCAGCGAGCGGATCGAGGAGTTGATCGCGGCGGCGGTCGCCCCGCTGCCGGTGCTGCGCCTCGACTCGGACAGCGCGACTCGATCTGGCGGCCACCTCGAGATCCTGGCCGAGTTCCAGGCGGCGCCGGCCGGGGTGCTGGTCGGGACCCAGATGGTCGCCAAGGGTCACGATTTCCCCGACGTGGTGCTCGGGGTCGTGCTCGACGCCGACGCGACGCTGCGCTTTCCCGACCTGCGAGCCGAGGAGCGGACCTTCGCCCTCGTCTCCCAGCTCGCCGGACGCAGCGGCCGCGGAACGGGCCGTGGGCGGGTGCTCGTCCAGACCCTCGCCCCCGAGGCGGCGGCGATCCGGCTCGCCGCCGATCACGATGCGCCGAGGTTCCTCGCCGGCGAGCTCGAGCGCCGGCGCGAGCTCGACTACCCGCCCTTCTCACATCTGATCCGGGTTGAGCTCAGCGGTCCCGGCGCCGAGCGGGTGCAGGCCGCCGCAACGCGCCTCCGAGACGCTCTCGTCGCCGCGCTTCCGCCGGGCGACCGGGCGCTGGGACCGGCGCCTCGGTTTCGCCTTCGCGGTCGTGAGCGCCGCCAGGTGATCGTCAAGGCACGCGAGCGCGGCCCGGCCGTGGCGACGGTCCGCGCGGTGGTCGAGGAGGCTGCGGCGACCCGCGGCCTGCGCGATCTGGCGCTCGCAGTCGACGTCGATCCGCAGTAGCGCGATCCGGGGCGGATCCGGGCATCTAGACTCGCGACGATGAGCGAGACGGCCGAGCACGAGGTCGAGCCCCGGTCCGCCGAGGTCGAGGGCGCCGTGCCCGACGACAGCCTCACCGAGGCCGAGCGCGAGCGCCGCGCGCAGGCGCTGGCCGAGGTGCGCACCTTCGGGGACCCGTTGCTGCGCTCGCGCGCCTCGGAGGTGAGCGAGTTCGGCGAGCCGCTCGCCGCCGAGGCGGAGCGGATGATCGAGATCATGGGCGGAGCGCTGGGGGTGGGGCTCGCTGCGACGCAGCTCGGCATCCTGCGCCGCCTGCTCGTCTTCCAGGCGGCGCCCGACGCGCGCCCGACCGCGATCGCAAACCCCGAGCTCGAGTGGGTATCCGAGGAGCTGGTGGTGGCGGAGGAGGGCTGTCTCAGCCTGCCCCGCATCGGCCTCGATGTCGAGCGCCCACTGCACGCCCTGGTCCGGGGGCGCGACGTGTTCGGCGAGCCGCTGACGGTCGAGGCCTCGGGTCTGGAGGCGCGCGTGCTCCAGCACGAGATCGACCACCTCGACGGGGTCCTGATCCTCGACCGCGCCGAGCCCGACCAGCGCAAGGAGGCGCTGCGGGCGTTGCGCGAGGGGACCAGCTACAGCCCCGCCGCCGAGGAAGAGGACGAGGAATAGCCGTACGTGCGGACCGCATTCCTCGGCACCTCCGAGTACGCGGTCGCGGTTCTCGAGCGGCTCGCCGCCGGCGAGCACCGGCCGGTGCTCGCGGTCGCGCCGCCGGACCGGCCGCGCGGCCGGGGACGCCGTAGCGCGCCGCCTCCGGTCGCCCGAGCCGCGCGCGAGCTCGGGATCGAGTTGCTGCAGACGGCCGACGCCAGCGACCCCGGGGCCTGCGAGCGAATCCGCGCCGCCGGGGCGCAGGCGGGGATCGTCTGCGCGTTCGGCCAGCTCTTGCGCGAGCCGCTGTTGAGCGCGCTTGAGCTGCTCAACGTCCATCCCTCGTTGCTCCCGCGCTGGCGTGGGGCGGCGCCGATCGAGCGTGCGATCATGGCCGCCGACGCCGAGACCGGGGTGACGATCATGCGGGTCTGCGAGCGGCTCGACTCGGGCCCGATCGCGCTCCAGGAGTCGATCCCGATCGGGTCCGACGACTACGGCGCGCTTGCGGCCCGCCTCGGACGGCTCGGTGGCGAGCTGCTCTCGCGGGCCCTCGATCGACTCGCCGCGGGGCGGCTCGAGCTGGTCGCCCAGGACGAGACCGAGGCGACATACGCGGAGAAGATCGAGCCGGCCGAGCGCCGGCTGGACCCCGGCCGCCCGGCAGCCGAGCTCGAACGCGTGGTCAGGGCGCTGACCCCGCACGTCGGCGCCTACCTCGACCTCGACACCGGCGGTCCGCTGGCGGTGCTGGCCGCCGACGCTGAGCCTGGAGTCGAGGTCGCGGAAGGTGAGCTCGCGGCCGGCGACGGACTCCTGCTCGGGTGCGCCGAGGGCGCCCTGCGGCTGCGCCGCGTGCGCCCTGCCGGCGGCACGGAGATGGACGTTGACGCCTACCTGCGCGGTCACCCGCTCCCGCGTCTCGCATGAGCGCGGTGACTGCGGATCGGCGCGCGGCCTACGAGGTCCTGCGGCGCACGTTCGACGACGGCGCCTGGACCGATCGCGCGTTCACCGTCACCGCCGGACGGCTCGAGCTCGCCGGACGCGACCTCGCCCGGGCACGCCGGCTCGCCTACGGCGCAGTCCAGCGGCGGGGGACGACGGACCACCTGATCGCCGTCCTCGCCCGGCGCCGGCGCAAGGTGGACTCGTTTGCGCTCGCAGCGCTGCGGCTGGGGATGTTCGAGCTCCTCTTCTCGGAGGCCCCGGCTGAGCACGCCGCCGTCGACCAGGCGGTCGAGCTCGCTCGGGCGGGCGCTCGCGACGACCGCGTGCCTCGCGGTCGCGCGGAGGCCGGGGTCGGGTTCGTCAATGCGCTCCTGCGCCAGGCCGCGAGCGAGCGCGAGCGGCTCCTCGCCGAGCTCGACGACTCGACTCCGCAGGGCGCCGCGATCGCCCACTCCTATCCCGAGTGGTTGGCGCGGATGTGGTGGGAGGAGCTCGGGCCGGAGGAAGCCCGGCTGCTGATGGCGGCGATGAACGAGCCCCGCGAAACGGCCTTCCGCGTCAACACGCTGCGCGCCGAGCCACGGGCGCTGGCCGCCGAGCTGCGCGAGTCCGGGGTCGATGTCAGCGGGCCGGGGTCGGGCGCCCCGCTCGACCCGGCGGCGGGAATCGTGGTCGACGAGGCCGGCGACGCGGTAGGAGCGCGGATCGCGACCGGCGAGCTGATCCCCCAGTCGCGGGCTTCGCAGGCGGTGGTCGCGCTGCTCGACCCGCGCCCGGGGGAGCGCGTGCTCGACCTCTGCGCCGGCCCGGGGATCAAGACGACCGCGATCGCCGCCCGGATCGAGGATCGGGGCGAGATCGTCTCGGTCGAGATCGATGCTCGCCGCGCCGACGAGCTGCGCGCGCTGTGCTCACGTGCCGGGGTCGGCTGTGTGCGGGTTGAGGTCGCCGACGCGGCTGAGGCCGACCTCGGCTCGGGTTACGATCGCGTCCTCTTGGACCCGCCCTGCAGCGACCTCGGCACGCTCGCCTCACGCCCCGATGCGCGATGGCGCAAGACGCCCGAGAGCTGCACGCGGCTGGCGGCGCTTCAGCGCCGGCTCCTGGTCCGGGCCGCGCGAGCGCTGGCGCCGGGCGGGACCCTGGTCTACGCGACCTGCACGATCTCGGCCCGCGAGAACGAGGCCGTCGCCGCGCGCGCCCCCGAATACTCGGGCATCGATGTCGACGACCTCGGCGCCGTGCATCCGGGGCTGCGATCGCGTCGCGACGGCCGCTTCCTTCAGCTCCTGCCGCAGCGCGACCACACGACGGGCTTCTTCATCGCCCGCCTGCGGGGCGGGGGGCGCCGATGACAGGGGATTCGCCCGCTCCGACGCTGCGCCGGCCGATCTGCCCCGGCTGCGGCGAGCCGTGGTTGCGCCCGACCCAGCTCCCGGGCCGCTACCGCTGCGTCTACTGCCTCTGCCGCTACGAGCTCGTCTCGGCCTGTCCCGACTGTGGCGAGCACCAGACTATGGTCCGGATGACCGACCAGCAGGATCTGATCTGCCAGCAGTGTGGGCACTCGATGCTGACCCCGGTATGAGCGACGGTTCGCGAGCGGAGGCGTTCTCGGAGCGGCGAGTGGCGCCGTCGATCCTCTCCGCCGACTTCGCCCGGCTCGGGGCGCAGGTGGAGGAGGTGATGGGCGCCGGGGCGCGGGTGATCCACGTCGATGTCATGGACGGGCACTTCGTCCCCCCGATCACGATCGGGCCGCTGGTCGCCGCCTCGATCGCCGATCAGGTACACGATGCGGGTGGGGTGCTGGACGTGCACCTGATGATCGAGCGGCCGGCACAGCAGATCGACGATTTCGCCCGCGCCGGCGCGGATTGCATCAGCTTCCACGTCGAGGCCGACCCGCACGCGAACCGCACCCTGGCGGCGATCCGGGAGGCCGGCTGCCTGGCGGGGATCGCGCTCAATCCCGCGACCCCGGTCGACGCGGTCTCCGAGCTCGAGGGCGCCGCCGATCACGTTCTCTGCATGACCGTCAACCCGGGCTGGGGCGGACAGCCGTTCATCGCCGCTTCGCCCGCAAAGGTGGCGCGGCTTCGTGAGCTGCTGCCCGAGGCCGCGATCGAGGTCGACGGCGGGATCGACGAGCGGACCGCCGGCCCGGTCGCCGAGGCGGGCGCGTCGCTGTTCGTCGCCGGCTCGGCGATCTTTGGGACCGCCGACCCGGCGGACGCGTACCGCCGGATCGTCGCCGCGGCGGGCGCGTAGCCGGCGATCAGCCGCGTGGGGGAGGGGCGGCGAGCGCGCCGGCGATCTCCTGCCACCAGGCGACCTCCTGGCCGGGCAGGCCCCGGGCCCTCAGCCGGCGCGCCGCCCAGAGGGCGACCTGGTGGCGTCCGCCGATCGCGAGCAGCTCTTGAGAGCTGATCGCGTAGCGGCCGTCGGCGAGCAGGGCGAGCGCGCCGACGCCGTCGCGGCGCACCCGCAGCCGGGCGAGGACGGCGATTCCCTCGAGCTCCTCGGGGTGGCCCGGATCGCCGTCCGTCTCCCGCCAGGGGCGGACCGAGAACACCTGCGGCGCCCCGCGCGGCGGCAGTGCGGGGACGGGCGGCTCGCCGAGCGGGCCGCTTCGCCAATGTTCGGTGATCTGCTCGAACTCGGCCAGCTGCTCGAGGCGGACGACGACGTGCAGCTCGTCGCCGGCCTCGATCTCGGTCGAGCCGCGGGGTGGGATCGCCCCCCCGTCGCGGACCAGGAGGTTGACCAGCGCCTCGCGCGGCAACCCGAGGTCCTTGATCGGGCGCCCGACCGCCGCGTCGCCCTCGCGGACTCGCCAGACCAGCGATTCGGCGCCGAGCTCGCGGATCATCCCGGTCTCGATCACCGGCTGGGGCAACGCCGGCTCGTCGGCGGTGACGCCGAGCCGCTGCGCCAGCGCCTCGAAGCTCGCGCCCTGGATCAGGGTCGAGGTGACGACGACGAAGAAGACCGAGTTGAAGATCAGCTCGCTGCCGCCGACCCCGGCGATCACCGGAAAGGTCGCGAGCCAGATCGGGATTGCCCCGCGCAGCCCGGCCCAGCCGAGCATCAGCCGCTCGCGCATCTCGAACGGCCCGAGCGCGCTGCAGACGACCGCGGCCAGCGGCCGGGCGAGGAACATCAGCGCCGCCGAGAGCAGCAATCCCTCGGCGGCGACGTCGAGCAGCTGGCTCGGGAAGACGAGTAGGCCGAGCAGGAAGAAGAGCGAGATCTGCGAGACCCATGCGAGGCCCTCGTGAAAGGCGATCGTGGTTCGCTTCGCCGGCAGCCAGCCGGTGCCGAGGACGAGCGCGGCGATGTAGACCGAGAGGAAGCCGGAGCCGTGCAGCAGCTCCGGGACGCCATAGGCGAGCGCGGCGGTCGCGACCGAGGCGACCGGGTAGAGCCCGGTGGTCGGGAAGTCGAGGTTGCGCAGCGCCCAGCGGGCGGCGAGCCCGATCAGCAGCCCGGTCGCGAGCCCGAGCGCCAGCTTCGCGCCCAGGGCCGCGGCCATATCGAGGGCTCCGTAGTCGGGCAGCTCGATCCAGTCGATGAACCCGGTCACCAGCAGCAGCGCGACCGGGTCGTTCATCCCCGACTCGCCCTCGAGCGCGCTCGCCAGCCGACGACGAAGCTGCGATCCGCGCAGGACGGCGAAGATCGCCGCGCTGTCGGTTGCGGCGACCGCCGAGCCGATGATCAGGCCCTCGAGCGTGCTGAGGTCGAAGAGCAGGATCGCCGCCAGCCCGGTGATCAGCGCGGTGACGACGGTGCCCGCGGTGGCCAGCGAGACGGCGGTCCCGATCACCGGCCGGATCGCGCTCCAGCCGGCGCTCAGCCCGCCCTCGAACAGGATCAGGACGAGACCGATCGTGCCCAGGGTGCGGGTCAGCTCGGCATCCTCGAACTCGACTCCGCCGATCCCCTCCGAGCCGGCGAGCATCCCGAGGCCGAGGAAGAGCAGCAGCCCGGGCACCCTGACGCGGTCGGCGACCTTCGCAGCCGCGATGCCGGCCGCGAGCAGCAGGCCGCCGATCAGGATCAGCTCGTGGTCGCCGATCTGCGAAAAGGTACACTCGGGTTGTTGACTGACGAGTCAATCGGTATGGGTTCCGTGATCACAGCCGACGATCGCGTCCATCTCCGCCATGCCCTGGAACTGGCCGAGGGCGGCCGCGGGAGGGTGAGCCCGAACCCGCTCGTCGGGGCCGTGATCGTCCGGGCCGGCAAGCTGCTCGGGTCCGGCCATCACGCCGAGCTCGGCGGCCCGCATGCCGAGACGGCGGCCCTACGCGACGCCTCCGAGCGCGGCAACGACCCCGACGGAGCGACGCTCTATGTCTCGCTCGAGCCGTGTGCGCATCACGGCCGCCAGCCTCCTTGCGTCGACGCCGTGCTCGCCGCCGGGATCGCCCGGGTGGTGATCGGGTGCGACGACCCGAGCGAGAAGGCGTCCGGCCGCGGACCGGGAATGCTGCGCGACGGCGGGGTCGAGGTCTCGTTCGCCGACGGCCCCGAGGCGGCTGCGGCGCGCCTTCTGATCCAGCCGTTTCGCAAGCACGCGCGTACCGGCAGGCCGCTCGTGACCCTGAAGTCGGCGCTCAGCGTCGACGGCTTCACCGCCACCCAGTCGGGCGAGTCGAAGTGGATCTCGGGCGCTTCGAGCCGGGCCCTCGTCCACGCCTGGCGCGCCGAGGCCGACGCGGTCGCGGTCGGGATCGCAACCGCGCTCGCCGACGATCCGCTGCTCACCGCCCGCGATACCGACCCGCCCCCGACCCGCCAGCCCGCCCGGGTGGTCTTCGACTCGGCCGCGAGGCTGTCCTTGGACTCGCGGCTGCTCGGCTCGCTGGACCAGGCGCCGGTCTTCGTGATCACCGCGGCCGGGGCGCCTGCGGACCGGGTCTCCGCCCTGCGCGATGCCGGCGCCGAGGTGATCGAGCTCGCCGGCGGGCCCGTCGACCGGGTCCGGGCGGCGCTCGACGAGCTCGGCCGTCGCGGCATCGCCTCCCTGCTGCTCGAGGGTGGGGCGGTCCTCGCCGCCTCGTTTCGAGACGCGGACGAGCTCGACGAGCTGCGCCTGTTCATCGCCCCGGTGCTGCTCGGCGACGGTCGGCCGCTGCTCGCGGGCGGCGGCGCGGGGACGGTGGCGGGCGCCCAGCGTCCGCTGGCCAGCGACTGGGAGCGCTGCGGGGACGACATCCTGTTTCGCGCCCGCCTCCGGGAGTGGTGAGGGAGATGTTCACCGGAATCGTCACCGAGCTGGGAACGGTCGAGAGCGCCGAGCGCGCCGACGCCGGCGCCCGGCTGCGAATCCGCGCCGAGCTCGCCGGACGGCTCAGCGAGGGCGACTCGGTCGCGGTCGAGGGCGCCTGCCTGACCGCTGCCGCGGTCGAGCCGGACGCATTCGAGGCCGACGTGATGAACCAGACCCTCGGCCTGACGACGCTGGGCCGGCTCGCCGCCGGGGACCGTGTGAACCTCGAGCCGGCCTTGCGCGCCGGCCAGCCGCTTGGCGGCCACCTCGTCCAGGGCCACGTCGACGGGCTCGGCGAGGTGACCTCGGTGACCGAGGACGGGATCGCGAAGCGGCTCCGCGTGCGGCTCGCGGACGGGCTCGATCGCTACGCGGTCGAGCACGGGTCGGTGACCGTGTCCGGCGTCAGCCTCACTGTCGCGGGGCTCGCCGCCGGCGAGATCGAGGTCTCGCTGGTTCCCGAGACGCTCGCCCGCACGACGCTCGGCCGGGTCGGCGAGGGCGACCTGCTCAACGTCGAGCTCGACCTCGTCGCCCGCTACGTCGAGCGCCTTCTACGCTTCAGAGAGGAAGGGAGCAGCTAGCTGATGTCCAAGCAGACCGCCACCCAGACCGCGTTCGCAACCATTGAAGAGGCGATCGATGAGATCCGTCGCGGCCGGATGGTCGTCGTCTGCGACGACGAGAACCGCGAGAACGAGGGCGACCTGACCCTCGCCGCCCAGTTTGCCACCCCGGAGGCGATCAACTTCATGGCCAAGGAGGGGCGCGGGCTGATCTGCCTCGCGCTCAACCCGGAGCGGTGCGACGAGCTCGAGCTGAACCTGATGGCGGCCAAGAACGAGGCGCCGCTACAGACCGCGTTTACGGTCTCGGTCGAGGCCCGTCACGGGGTCACGACCGGGATCTCCGCCGCCGACCGCGCGCACACGATCCAGGTCGCGATCGACCCCGGCTCCGCCCCGCACGACCTGGTCCAACCCGGGCACGTGTTCCCGCTCAAGGCCAAGGACGGCGGCGTGCTCGAGCGCGCCGGGCAGACCGAGGCGGCGGTCGACCTGGCCCGCCTCGCTGGGCTCAACCCGGCCGGGGTGATCTGCGAGATCATGAACGACGACGGGACGATGGCCCGGGTGCCCGACCTCGTCGGCTACTGCGAGCGCCACGAGCTGAAGATGATCACGGTCGCCGACCTGATCGCCTACCGTCGCCGCACCGAGCGCTTGGTCGAGCGCGTCGTGGCGACCAAGCTGCCGACCGCGTTCGGCGAGTTCACCGCGGTCGGCTACCGCTCGCTGCTCGACGACAAGCACCACGTCGCGATGGTCAAGGGGGATGTCGCGGAGGCGGACGCGGTGCTGGTCCGGGTCCACTCCGAGTGCCTGACCGGCGACGTCTTTCACTCGCTGCGCTGCGACTGCGGCGAGCAGCTCGAGGCGGCGATGGCGATGATCGAGCGCGAGGGCACCGGCGTGCTCCTCTACCTCTCCCAGGAGGGGCGGGGGATCGGGCTGCTCAACAAGCTCCGCGCCTACAAGCTCCAGGAGGAGGGCCTCGACACCGTCGACGCCAACCTCAAGCTCGGCCTGCCCGCCGACCTGCGCGACTACGGAATCGGGGCCCAGATCCTCGTCGACCTGGGCCTGAGCCGGATCCGGATCCTGACCAACAACCCGAAGAAGATCCACGGGCTCGAGGGCTACGGCCTCTCGGTCGCCGAGCAGGTCCCGATCCAGGCGGTGCCCAATCCGCACAACGAGGAGTACCTGAACGCCAAGCGCGACAAGCTCGGCCATGTCCTGCATCACCAGGGGCTGGCGCTCGACGAAGAGCTGCTTCACGCCGAGCACGAGCGCGACGAGCGCGGGCGCCGCGAGGAGCCCGGTGCCTGAGTTCGCGATCTGCGTCGCGACCTTCTACGAGGACCTCGCCGGCCGGCTCGTCAACGGCGCGACCGAGGCGTTCGGTGAGCACGACGTGAGCGCCGCCTCGCTGCACACCTACGAGGTCCCGGGCGCCTTCGAGCTGCCGCTGGCCGCCAAGCTGTGCGCGGAGTCGGGGCGCTTCGACGGGGTGGCCTGCCTCGGAGTCGTGATCCGCGGTGAGACCGACCACTACGACTTCGTCTGCGCCGAGGCCGCGCGCGGGATCCAGGACGTCACGCTGCGCACCGGTGTGCCGTGCGCGTTTGGCCTCATCACCAGCGACACCCGCGAGCAGGCCGAGGCGCGCGCCGGGGGAGACAAGCGCGACCAGGGCCGAAACGCGGCGCTCGCGGTGCTGCGGATGGCCGAGCTGCGGGCGAGTCTCTGAGCGCTACCATCCTGCGTCCGATGGCCAAGGTCTGTCACAGCTGCGGCAAGGGCCCCTCGTTCGGCAATTCGCGTAGCCACTCGATGGTCGCCACCCGGCGGCGCTTCAACCCGAACCTGCAGAAGGTCCGGATCGACGACGGCGGCCGCCCGCGGCGCGTCTACGTCTGCACCCGCTGCCTGAAGTCGAACAAGATCCAGAAGCACGCCTGAATAATCCGGCCACCTCCTCCGCTTTCGCACGGAACAACTTGCCCGCGGCTACGCCGCGGGTTTTTTATTGGTGCTTCCGCGTCCGGGGGTGCCGGGTGAGGGCTCGGCTGAACTCGCGCACGATCGGGATCGGCGCGTAGGCTCTCCGCGTCGTGGCTGCCGATCCTTCCGTCCATCGCTTTCGCCAGATCGTCGGCGTCGCGCTGACGCATCTCGAAGCGCGCCGGCAGGAGATCAACGATCTCAACGTGTTCCCGGTCGCCGACGGCGACACCGGCGACAACATGGCGCTGACGATGCGCTACGTGCTCGAGGAGCTCGACCGGCTCGAGCGCGAGGGCGACGGCGACCCGCCCCGACCGGAGATCGTGCGCGCCGTCGCGCGCGCCGCGCTGATGGGCGCCCGGGGCAACTCGGGGGTGATCCTGAGCCAGATCGTCCGCGGGCTCGCCGAGAAGGTGGCGACGCCGCCGGGCCGACTGATCGACCCGGAGCTGATCGAGGCCGCGCTCCGTCACGCCAGCGACGCCGCCTACGCCTCCGTCCGCGAGCCCGCCGAGGGCACGATGCTGACCGTGATCCGGGCGATGGCCGACGCCGTCAGCGAGCGCCGCTCGCACTGGCTGCGGCTCGAGCCCGACGCCACCGACGACGAGCAGAACGCGCTGCTCGCCGAGATGCTGGCGACGGCGCTGTTCGCGGGCGAGGAGGCGGTCCGGCACACACCCGAGCAGCTCGACGTGCTCGCCGAGGCCGGGGTCGTCGACGCCGGCGCCCTCGGCCTGGTCGTGATCATCCGCGGCATGGTCGCCGGTCTCGCCGGCGAGGCGGTGAGCCTGCCCGAGATCCCGCACTACGCGGCGGCGCGGATCGACGACGTGCACCACTTCGGCTCCCGCTTCCGCTTCTGCACCAACTTCATCGTCATCGGCGAGGGGCTCGACCGTGAGGCGTTCCTCGGTGACCTCGAGCGGCTCGGGGACTCGGTCCTGGTCGTCGGCGACGAGGCGACGCTGAAGGTCCACGTGCACACCGACGACCCCGATTCCGCCAAGCAGCTGTTCGCCGGCGCCGGCCGCGTCGAGCGCGAGGACATCGCCGACATGCACGAGCAGGTGGCGGGCCAGCGCGCCCGCCTCGGCGACGGGATCGCGGCGGTCGTCGCCGTCACCAGCGGCGACGGGCTGCGGTCGCTGTTCGAGCAGCTGGGCGCGCTTGCCGTCGACGGCGGCCCGACCCTCAACCCGCCGACCAAGGACCTGCTCGAGGGGATCGACGCATGCCCGGCCGCCGAGGTCGTCCTGCTGCCCAACTCCGCCGATGTGCTGATGGCCGCCGAAGAGGCGGCCCGCCTGGCCGCCAAGCCGGTCACGGTCGTCCACTCGGAGTCCCAGCAGGCGGGGCTCGCGGCGCTGGTCGAGTTCGATCCCCGCCTGGGCGCGGCGGCGAACGGCGAGCGGCTGCAATCCGCACTCGCGGATGTCCGCGTCGGAGCGGTGGCTCCCGCCGCCCGCGACGATTCCGAGGGCAGGTTTCGCCGCGGCGACGCGGTCGGGTTCGCGGGCGAGGAGATCGTCGCCTGGGGCGGGGCCGGCTCGACCTTGCTCGCGACGGTCGCCCGGCTCGCCGAGGGCGCCGAGATCGTGACCGTGATCGAGGGCGCGGAGTCGTCGATCCCGCTCGACGCCCTCGACCTCGCCCTGCCCGACGGGATCGAGATCGAGCTGCATCGCGGCGGCACCCCGAACTACTCCTGGCTGATCGCAAGCCAGTAGCCGTAGGGTTGCGGCGATGGCGGGCTTGCTCGACCAGGTCCTCGAGGCCCACGGCGGCCGCGAGCGCTGGGCGGCGGCGAGGCGGATCGCCGCCCGGGTTCGCTCCGGCGGCCTGCTGGTCCGAACCCGGTTTCCCGGCAGGGGGCGGACCGACTACCGGATCGAGGCCGAGGTCGGGGCGGCGACGGCGACGGCGACGCCGTTCCCGCAGCCCGGGCGCCGCGGCGTCTTCGATCGCGGCGAGGCGAGGATCGAGACCGAGGGCGGCGAGCTGATCGAGACGCGGTCGGACCCTCGCTCGCACTTCTTCGGCCGCGCCGGCCTGCGGCGCAACCTGCGCTGGGACCCGCTCGACGCCACCTACTTCGCCGGCTACGCACTCTGGAACTACCTCAATACCCCGTATCTGCTCGCGCGCGAGGACGTCCGCACGCGCGAGCTCGAGCCCTGGGATGCCGGCGGTCGGCGCTGGCGGCGGCTCGCGGCGGACTTCCCGCCCGCCCTCCACACGCACTCGCCCGCACAGGTCTTCTACTTCGACGAGCGAGGGCTGCTGCGCCGCCACGACTACGTGGCCGAGGTGGTCGGAGGCTGGGCGCGGGCCGCCCATATGTGCGACGAGCACGTCGAGGCCGGCGGGCTCGTGTTCCCGACAAGGCGCTGGGTGCGGCCACGCGGCCCCGCCGATCGGGCGCTGCCGGGTCCGACCCTCGTCTCGCTCGCGATCTCGGAGCTCGAGGTCGGATGAGCGAGCCGGTGCTCTGGCACATACCCGTCTCGCACTACAGCGAGAAGGCGCGCTGGGCGCTCGCCCACAAGCACGTCGAGCACGAGCGGCGCGCCCCGATCCCCGGGGCCCACATGGCGATTGCGCTCTGGCTCACCCGCGGCGCTCAGAAGACCTTCCCCGTGCTCCAACTCGAGGATGAGAACGTGGGCGACTCGACCGCGATCATCGCGGCCCTCGAGCAGCGCTTTCCGGATCCGCCCCTATACCCGTCCGACCCTGTGGAGCGGGCACGGGCGCTCGAGCTGGAGGAGTTCTTCGACGAGGAGCTCGGCCCTCACATCCGGCTGCTCGCCTGGCACGAGCTGCGCATCGACAGCGAGCAGATGGCGGAGCTCTCGCGGTCGATGCTCCCCTCGCCGTTCCGTGACCTCGGGGCGGCGCGCGCTGCGGCGGGGCGGTTCGGCTCCACCTACGTGCAGGTGCGCTTTCGGGTCGCCGGCGACGATGCCGCAGCCGCCGCGCGGACCAAGATCGTCGCCGCCCTCGACCGCCTCGACGGCGAGCTCGAGCGGGCCGACGGGGGCTATCTGGCGGGCGGCGCATTCTCGGTCGCCGACCTGACGGCCGCGTCGCTCTTCTACCCGCTGGTCAACCCCCCCGGCGGGCCCTCGCTTCCCGATCCGCCCGCACGCCTGGACGAGTTCTTCGCCCCGCTGCGCGAACGACCCGGCGCCCGCTGGATCGGAGAGATCTACGCCCGCCACCGCGAGCCGGCCGCCTGACTCAGCGCCGGGCTCGGATCCGGCTCACGAGATCTCGACCACCGCCTCGACCTCGACCGGGACGTCGAACGGGAGCTGGGCGGCGCCGATCGCCGAGCGGGCGTGGCGTCCGGCGTCCGGGCCCCAGACCTCGAGCACGAGATCGGTAAACCCGTTGATCACCGCCGGCGGCTTGTCGAAGCCGGGCGCGCACTGGACGAGCCCGAGCGCCTTGACCCAGCCGGTGACCCGGTCGAGCTCGCCGAGCGTGGCCGCGAGCGAGGCGACGACCGAGAGCCCGACCAGACGCGCGGCCTCGTAGCCCTGCTCGACTGTGAGCCCGTCGCCGACCCGACCCGAGACCAGCACTTCGGCCCCGTCCACCGGGAGATGGCCCGAGACGTATCCGAGCCCGCCGTGGACCTTGACCAGCTCGAACGGGAACTCGACCCCCGGGGGCGGCGCGAACGGCGCCGGCAGGTCCAGCCCGAGCTCGGCGAGCCTGTCCTCGATCCGTCCCATCTCCCGCGCAGCCTACCCTTGCGGCGATGAGCGAGGTCGCGGTCGCGGAGCGTGCCGTGAAGGCCGAGCCGCCGCGGGCCCTGGGCAGCGGGGCGGCGGTCGACCGCGAGCAGCTGCGCAGGGTGCCGCTGCGAACCCGGCCTCGGCCGAGCCTGCTCGGCGCCCCGTTGACATCGCTGCGCGGGGTCGGGCCGAAGCTCGCCGCCGCCGCGGCGGAGCTCGGGATCGCCGACGTCGGCGACCTGCTCCGCCACGCTCCGCACGGCTATCGCGACCGATCCGAGGTTCGCGAGGTCGCCGAGTTGCGGATCGGCGAGCGCGCCACGGTGCTGGTCGCGGTGCGCTCGGCGCGGGTCCGCCCGACTCGGAACCGCAGGCTGCGGATCGTCGAAGCGGAGGCCGCCGACGCGAGCGGTCCGCTGAAGGCGATCTGGTTCAACCAGGCCTGGCTCGCCGAGCGGCTGCGACCCGGTGTCGAGCTGCTGCTCAGCGGCAAGCTCGAGCGCCGCGGCGGCTTCCGGGTCGAGGCGTACGAGATCCTCACCGACCAGGCGCCCGGCTCACCGAGCGGCATCCACACGACCGGCCTGGTCGCCGTGCACCCGGCCTCCGAGGCGCTGCGCCCGAACCGGATCCGCGAGTGGGCGCACCAGGCGGCGGAGGCGGCGACGCTCGCGGTCGAGCCGCTGCCGGCGGAGCTGCGCGCGCGGCGCCGGCTGCCCGCCGAGGCCGACGCGTTACGGGCCCTTCACTTCCCGGTCGACGACGCCGAGGCGGCGCTGGCCCGCGAGCGACTCGCGCTCGAGGAGTTGGTCCTGCACCAGGTGGTGCTCGCGACGAGGCGCCGCGAGCGCCGCGACGCGCGGGCCGGGATCGAGATCGGTCCGCCCGCATCCGACGGCCTCGCACGACGGTGGCTCGGCTCACTGCCCTTCGAGCTCACCGCCGACCAGCGCGCGGCGCTCGCCGATCTCGACCGCGACCTCGCCTCGGGCCGGCCGATGCAGCGCCTGTTGATGGGGGAGGTCGGCTCCGGGAAGACCGTCTGCGCCTTGTACGCGATGCTGCGCGCGGTCGAGTCCGGGCGCCAGGCGGCGCTGATGGCCCCGACCGAGACGCTGGCGGAGCAGCACGCGGCGACCCTCGATCGGCTTCTCGCCCGCGAGCCGGTCGCGTTCGCGTTGCTCACCGGTGCGACCCCCGGAGCGCGCCGCCGCGAGGCGCTGGCGCGGTTGGCGGGCGGTGAGCTCGGGCTCGTCGTCGGTACCCATGCCCTGATCGAGCCGGAGGTCGAGTTCCAGAGCCTCGCGGTCTGCGTTGTCGACGAGCAGCACCGCTTCGGCGTCGCGCAGCGGGCGGCACTCGACGCCAAGGGACCCGGGGCCAACGCGCCGCACGTCCTGCACATGACCGCGACCCCGATCCCGCGCACCCTCTCGCTGACCGCCTACGGGGACCTCGACGCGACCACGATCCGCGAGCTGCCCGCCGGCCGCATGCCGGTCAAGACCTGGGTCGTCGGGGAGGAGAGGCGGACCGGCGCCTATGAGTTCATCCGCGCCCGCTTGCGCGAGGGACGCCAGGCCTACGTCGTCTGCCCGCTGGTCGAGGACTCCGAGAAGGTGGCGGCGAAGGCCGCCGGCGCCGAGGCCGAGCGGCTCCGGGGCGCCGAGCTCGAGGGGTTCGAGGTCGGCCTGCTGCACGGCCAGATGTCCTCGGGCGAGAAGTCCGAGGCGATGGCCGCCTTCGCGGCCGGCCGCACCCAGGTGCTCGTCGCGACGACCGTGATCGAGGTCGGGATCGACGTCGCGAACGCGACCGTGATGCTGATCGAGGGGGCCGAGCGCTTCGGGCTCTCGCAGCTTCATCAGCTCCGCGGCCGGGTCGGTCGCGGAGAGCACGAGAGCCACTGCATCCTCTTCGCCGACCCCGACTCCGAGCAGGCCGCGCGGCGGATGGAGGCGATCGCCGCGACCGCCGACGGCTTCGAGCTCGCCGAGGTCGACCTGGCGCTGCGCGGTGAGGGAGAGCTGCTGGGCACCCGCCAGCACGGGCTGCCCCGGTTCCGGATTGCCGAGCTGCCCGAGGACGCCGCGCTGCTCGCCGCGGCGCGGTCCGAGGTGGTGGCGATGCTCCGCCGCCATCACGACCTCCGCGATCCGGCGCTCGGGCCGCTGGCCGACGCCGCCGCCGAGCGCTTCGGCGACGAGCGGATGCGGGCATGAGGGTGGTCGGCGGCCGACTCCGCGGCCGGCGGCTCACCTCGCCGCCGAGCCGCTCGCGAGAGGTAAGGCCGACATCCGACCGCGCCCGCGAGACCCTTTTCGCCTTGCTCGGAGACGTCTCAGACCTGCTCGTGCTCGACCTCTTCTGCGGCACCGGGGCGCTCGCGATCGAGGCGCTCTCGCGCGGCGCCGACTCCGCCGTCTTGGTCGACAAGGCGCCCGCCCTGGCGCGCCGCAACGTCGAGGCGCTCGGGCTCGCGAACCGCTGCGAGATCGTCCGCTCGGACGCGATCCGCTACCTGGGCTCGACCGAGCAGCGGTTCGGGCTGATTCTCTGCGACCCGCCGTATAAACTCGCCGACCGCCTTGAGCCTGAGCTCTCGCAACACCTCCCGCCGCGGCTCGCTCGCCACGCCAGGCTGGCGATCGAGTGCTCGGCGCACCGTCCGCTCGGGCTCGAAGCGCCGGGATTGTCCCTGCTCAGCGAGCGCCGGATCGGTGAGGCGCTGATCCGCGTGCTGGCGAACCGATGAGCAACGGCGGAATCGCGATCTGCCCGGGCAGCTATGACCCGGTCACCAACGGCCACCTCGACATCATCGGCCGGGCCGCACGGGTCTTCGACCAGGTGATCGTCGGCGTCGTCGGCCAGGGAATCCGCAAGTCGGAGTCGATGTTCAGCGCCGAGGAGCGGCGCGAGTTCATCGTCGACGCGGTCGCCGAGCTCGGGATCGAGAACGTCGAGGTGGAGGTATTCACCAACCTGCTCGTCGACTTCGCCCGCGAGCGCAACGCGACGGTAGTGGTCAAGGGCCTGCGGGCGATCTCGGACTTCGAGTACGAGCTCGAGATGAACCAGCTCAACCGCAAGCTCGCGCCCGACGTCGAGTCGGTCTACGTCTTCGCCTCCCCCGATTACAGCTTCCTCTCCTCGACCGGGGTCAAGGAGATGGCGATCTTCGGCGGCGACGTCGGCGACCTGGTCCCAGGGCCGGTCGCGGCGGCGCTGGCGAGCCGCGCGCGCCGCGATTAGGCGTCGCGCTATTGTCGTTTCCGGCATCGCTGAGCCGTGGGCAGGAGCTTGCAATGGTGCGCCGAAAACCGCCCCTAGCAGCCGTTCCGTGCGCGGCCCAATAAGCTTCCTGAACTTCTGATGGACGTCCTGGTCCTCATAGACAAACTCGATGACCTGATCCACAACGCCCGGCCGGTGCCGCTCACCGACCAGGTGCGGGTTGACCGCGAGGAGATCTACGACCTGCTCGACCAGATGCGCGCCACGATCCCCGAGGAGATCAAGCAGGCGCGCTGGATCGTCAAGGAGCGCCAGGAGATGCTCGCCGAGGCAAAGCGCGAGGCCGAGCGGGTGGTAAAGGAAGCGCGCGAGCAACAGGACCGCCTGATCTCTGACGAGGAGGTCTACAAACAGGCAGAGCGCGCCGCCGAGGAGATCATCGAGGACGCGCGCGAGACCGAGCGCTCGATCCGCCTCGGCGCCGAGGACTACGCCGACGAGATCCTCTCCACGCTCGAGGTAAACCTGGAGAAGTTCCTCAGTGCCGTGCAGCGCGGTCGCGACCGGCTCGCCGGGCGCGAGGAAGAGCCGGCGGAGGTTCGTTAGACCGCTCGTCTAGGGTCCGTCCTCCCGACGGGAGGTGCGGTGATGAGCGAGCGGTGGTTCTCCGAGGAGGAGCTGGCCGAGCTGGCGCGGCCGACGATGGAGCGGGCGATCGAGGCGATCGACTGCGGCGACGCCGAGCAGGCGAAGCGTCTCTGCGAGGCGATGAAGTGGGAGTCGCAGTTCATGCACGACCTGTTGGTTGACGGGGTCGCGGGGCTGATCTCGTTCGTCAAGGAGCGGCTCGGCGACGACGGGGTCGAGCAGGCCTGGGAATACTCGCTCGAGCGCAGCTGGCGTGGGCCGGTTGAGAGGATCGCGCGCACGGACCGCAAGGCGATCGCCGAAGCGCTGGCGGCGACTTGGCGCGCGCATTCGACCAGCGGGGTGGGGCCGAACCCGGGCGCCTTCAAGATCGCCGAGGACCACGAGAAGCTCACCTTCACGATCAACCCGTGTGGCTCCGGCCAGCGGCTGTGGCGCAACCGGCGCTACGGGCCCGACGGCTGGGGCGTCACCGACGAGGCGCACAGCTGGAGCTACGGGCGCGAGAGTTTCCCGCTCTACTGCACCCACTGCGCGTTCATGAACGAGACGCTGCCGATCCGCTGGATCGGGTACCCGGTCTACCCTTCCGACCCGCCCGAGGACTTCGACCGCGACCCGTGCACCTGGTACTGGTACAAGGATCCGGCGGACATCCCGGACCGTCACTTCGAGCGCCACGGGCTCGAGCGCGAGCCGCGCCCCGAGTGAGCCCAGCTCCCAGGGCGAAAGACCTACCGGGCCTCGAGCAGTCCTCGCAGCTTCGCCAGGTCCTTCCGCAGCCCGGATCGCACGATCGCGCCGAGCACGGGGCGAAGCAGGCGCGCGGCCCCTCTCGGCTCCAGCTCGATCTCGTAGGTGAAGACCGAACCGGTCCCGTCCGCACTCGACTCGACGTTGCGAGCGCCGCTCAGGCCCCCGATCGTGCCGCTGCCGCTGAAGCGATAGGACACGCCGGGATCAAGCGCGGTGACGACCGTATCGGCGACGTACTCACGGCCCGAGTTGCGAACCACCTCGTGCACCTTCGTTCCGACCTCCGGCCCACCGGGCGGGTCGGGGGTCATGTCGGTGAGCCCATTGCGCCATTCTCGATCGAACGAGTAGTCGGCGATCGCGTCCCAGACCTCGCTCGGCGGTCGCGCGATCTGAATCGACTCGTTGACGTGGACGCTGGCACTCATCGCAGGCTCCTCGTGTCGTTGGCGGCGCAGTCCGACGAATCAGTGTCCCCGATGATTGCTCAGTCCCGACCGGACCCAGAGCGGGTGAGCGAGAACGTGTTCAGCGAACCGCCGCCGTCGATCGCGATCGCCTCGCCGGTCACGTAGCCGGCCCCCTCGGAGCACAGGTAGGCGACCAATCCGGCCACCTCGTCCGGCTCGGCCATCCGGCCGGCCGGCATCGTCGCTACCAGCCGCTCGAGGATCTCGGCCGGCATCGCGCGCACCTTCTCGGTTGCGACGAGGCCGGGGAGGACCGAGTTCGCGGTGATCCCGCGGCGGACGTTCTCGGCCGCAACCGTCTTCACCAGCCCGAGCAGGCCGGCCTTCGAGGCCGCGTAGGCCGCCTGGCCCGGCAGGCCCATGCGGGCGGCTCCGGAGGAGATCGCGACGATCCGCCCGTAGCGGCGCTCGCGCATCCCCGGCAGGCATGCGGCGATGACCCGAAAGGCGCCACTCAGGTTGACGGCGAGGTCGCGCTCCCACTGTGTCTCGGTCATCCGGTGCGCGGGGGCGACGGTGTCGGTGATCGCGGCGTTGGAGACGCAGACGTCGACGGCGCCCAGGTCGGGGATCTCGGCGGCGACGTCGAAGCGCAGGTCGCAGCCGGGCTCGCGGTCGGCGGTGAGCACGTCGAGGCCGTCGCCCCGCAGCCGCTCGGCGATCGCGGCGCCGATCCCCCGCGCGGCCCCGGTGACCAGCGCTCGTCGTCCGCGGGCCTCGCCCGCCGCGCTCACAGCTCGGTCCCGTGCGTGCCGGCGCGGCCGGGGTCGCTCTTCTCGTAGAAACGCCCGAGCCGGTTGCCGGTCTCCTCGGGATCGGCGCAGGTGTAGGCGTTCCAGGCCTCGGTGCGGAGCTGGAAGTCGAGCGGCTGGCCGATCACGTCGAGGATCGTCTGCTTGGCCGAGCGCACCGCGCGCTGGGAGTTGCGCAGGATCTGGCGCGCGACCGTCTCCGCCTCGGAGGCGAGCTCGTCGTGCGGGACGACCTTTGTCACCAGCCCCCACTCGAGCGCCTGGCGCGCGTCGACGGGCTCCGCGGTGAGCAGCATGTGCGAGGCGACCCCGACCCCGCATGAGTTGACCAGCCGGACGATCCCGCCGTCGCCGTGGTGGAAGCCTCGCCGCGCCTCGAAGGAGCCGAACATCGCCCGCTCGGAGGCAATCCTGATGTCGCAGGCGAGCGCGGTCTCCAGCCCTCCGGCGAGCGCCCAGCCGTTGACCGCGGCGACGATCGGCTTCGCGATCCTGTGCATGCCGCGGGTCAGCCCGTTGAGGCCGAGCTCGACGATCTCACGGATCTCGTGCGGACGCGCCCGCTCCATGATCGGCGGGATGTAGGTCTTCAGGTCGGCACCGGCGCAGAAGGCCTCGCCGGCCCCGGTCAGGATCGCGACGTCGACCGAGTCGTCGGCGGCGAAGTCGGCCCAGGTCTCGATCATCGCCCGGTGCACCTCCGGGTCGACGGCGTTGCGCGCCTCGGGGCGGTTGATCGTCACCCGGGCAATCCGGTCACGCTTCTCGTACAGGACCTTCGGCATCGGTTCTCCTCCCGGTCGCTCGTCAGTAGCTCGCCCGCACGACCGCCAGGTCGTCGGCTTCCCAGACCACCTCGCCCGCGCACCACTCGGCCAGCTCCGCCGCAGGCGCGGGCATGTCGGCCCCGGGTCCGAGCGCGGCGACACGGCGTTCGGCCGGCACCTCGACGACGTCGCCGATCACCAGCGCCCGGGAATGCTCGCGGACCCGGCGGAACAGGTCGCGCTTGCCCGGGTGCTCGAGATGGTGCACCGAGAGCACGGTGATCACCAGGTCCCAGGGGCCGTCGGGGAGCGGGTCCTCCATCCGGGCCAGGCGCACCTCCTCGACCCCGAGCTCGCGGGCACGGAAGACCATTCCCGGGCTCGAATCCAGGCCGGTCACCCGCGCGTCGGGAAAACGGGCGAGTAGGTGGCGGGTCGTCTCGCCGGTCCCGATCCCGAGCTCGAGCACGCGCCCGGGGGCGAACGGGATCGCGTCGATCGCCCGCTCCTGAAGCTCCGCGTAGCGGGGCACCTCGGCGGTGGCCCACTCCAGGTAATGCTCGGGATCGGAGTGATGGTGAGTCACCACGGGCGCTCGCTATCTTGGACGCGGGGAAGCCATGGCGGCGGAATATCACACGATCGACCTCGACCGGCTCCGCCTCAGCTCCGGCCAGGGCTCGAGGATCGACCTCACCGTCGACCCCGGGGCGCTGCGCTACGGGGGCACCGACTACACGTTCGAGCAGGGGGACGTCGACGGCAGGCTCGAGATCTCGCGCACCCTGGCCGGATTCGCGCTTCGCCTGCGTTTCGCCGGCAGCCTCGCCGGGCCGTGCATGCGCTGCCTCGAACCGGCCCGGATCGAGGTCGACGTCGACGCCCGCGAGGTCGACCAGCCGGCCACGGGTGACCCCGAGCTGCGCAGCCCCTACGTCGCCGACGGGGTCCTCGACCTCTCGGCGTGGGCTCACGACGCTTTGGCGCTCGCTCTGCCCCCGCGGATCCTCTGCCGCGCCGAGTGCGCCGGCCTCTGCCCGGTCTGCGGCGAAAGCCTCAACGACGCCGCCTCGGGCGCCCATGACCACCCGGCCGAACCCGACCCCAGATGGGCGAAGCTGCGCGAGCTTCAGTCCGACTGACTGCCGCTACCATTGCGCGCCGATGGCCGTCCCGAAGAAGCGAACCTCGGCGCAGCGCCGCGACAAGCGGCGCGCCACCCACCGGGCCCGCAAGCCGCGTCTCAACGAGTGCCCGCGCTGCCACAGCCCGCGTCTGCCGCACCGCGTCTGCCCGGTCTGCGGCACCTACGCGGGCCGCGAGGTGATCACGCACGAGATCGGCGACGGCGAGCTCGGCGACAGCGCCGAGTGACGACCGTCGCCCTCGACGGTCGCGGGGTCGACCGGGGGCCGGAGACGATCATCGCCGGGGCCCGGGCCGCGGCCGCTGACGGGATCGGCCTCCGCGTTTTCGGCGATCCCGGCCAGCTCAGCGACCTCGACCGCGTCGACGGCATCGAGCTCGTCGGCACCGCCGGCGAGATCTCCAACGACGACGACCCGGTCGCCGCGGTGCGCGGAACGCCACAGGCGTCGGTCGTGCTCGCCGCCGCCGACGTTGCCGAGGGCCGCTCGGACGCGCTCGTCAGCGCGGGCCCGACCGGGGCGACGATGACCGCGGCGCTGTTCGCGCTGCGCCGGCTGCATGGCTTGCGCCGGCCGGCGCTGGCGGTCCAGCTCGCGGTGCCCGGGCGCGCCGGGCCGCCGAGCCTGCTGCTCGACGTCGGCGCCAACTCGGACTTCCGTGCCAACGACCTGGTCCAGTTCGCCTACCTCGGCTCCGCCTTCAGCCGCGCGGTGCTCGGCGTCGAGCGGCCCAGGGTGGGCCTGCTCTCGGTCGGCGAGGAGCCGAAGAAGGGGTCGAGCGTGGTCGTCGCCGCCCACGCGGAGCTCGCCGCCGGCGAGGGGGTCGAGTTCGCCGGCAACGTCGAAGGTCGCGACCTGCTCGGCGACCGCGCGGACGTGGTCGTTACCGACGGCTTCACCGGCAACGTGGCGCTGAAGACGATCGAGGGAACCGCGAGCACGGTCGCCGGCGCGCTCGGCGACGCGGCGCGCTCGAACCCGATCTCGGCGCTCGGCGGCCTGTTGCTGCGTCCGGCGCTCGGTCAGGTCCGCCACCGGATGGACCCGGACACGACCGGGGGCGCGATCCTGCTCGGCCTGCGCGGGGTGGCGATCGTCGGCCACGGCAGCTCGGGGCCGGACGGGATCGCCAACGCGGTCCGGCTCGCCGCCCGCGCCGTCGACCAGCGCGCGGTCGAGCGCACCGCCGAGCTGCTCGAGCGATCGGGCGCGACCCGGGGGGCGATGCGTGATAGGAAGGAGCGACGATGAGCCTGAGCCGCAACGAGGTGATCGACAAGGTCCGCGAGCATCTCGCCGCCGAGCTCGACGTCGACTCCGGCTCGATCTCCGACTCGACCCGCTTCCGCGACGACCTCGACGCCGACTCGCTCGATCTCTACGAGCTCGTGATGGAGCTCGAGGATTCCTACGGGATCAAGCTGCCGGAGGAAGAGGCGGCGCGGATCGAGACGGTTGGGGACGCAGTCGACTTCGTCCTCGCTCACCCGCCCACGTAGCCTGGATGGCTCGCGGGATCCGCAGGCTCGCGAGGGGCGGCCGGGAGCGCCGCCGCCCGGCTGCGGGGCCGGAGCAGCTTCGGACGCTGCTCGACGAGCTGCCGGCCGGCCTCCGCTCGGCGGCGCTCACCCACTCGTCGTGGGTCAAGCACCGAGCCGACTCGTACGGGCGGCTCGCCTTCCTCGGCGACAGCGTGCTCGGGCTCGCGATCGCCGAGCACCTGTTCCGCAGTTACCCGCGCGCCGATATCGGACGGCTGACCAAGATGCACGGCCAGGCGGTCAGCGGACGGGCCTGTGCGGAGGTCTCGGTCGCGCTCGAGGTGCCCGAGCTGCTGCGCGAGACCGCGCCCGAGCCGCTCGAGGGCGGGATCGACGTCTCGGCCCTGCTCGAGTCCGAGCGGGCGCTGGCCTCCGTGTGCGAGGCCGTGATCGGCGCCTGCTACCTGCACCACGGCTTCGAGCCGACCGCGCGCGCGACGGTGGCGGCCTTCGCCTCCCAGCTCGAGCTGGCGACCGAACGCCTGCTCGACTTCAAGTCGGCGCTGCAGGAGCGCCTCGCTCGTCGCGGCGCCCGGGTCCGCTATGACGTCACCGGCGAGTACGGACCACCGCACGACCGCGTCTTCGAGGTCGCGGCGAGCGTCAACGGCGAGGTCGTCGGCCGCGGATCGGGCCGCTCGAAGAAGGCGGCCGAGCAGGCGGCGGCCGAGCAGGCGCTGGAGGGCTTCGCTCAGGCCTGAAGCCCGTGCGGGAATCACGTCCGAGGCGCCCGTGAGGCTATCCCTAGCCTGAGCGCCGGGAGGGTCGCCGCGCCGAAGGGCGAACGCCCAGAAGATGCATCTGAGCTCGATCACGATCAAGGGCTTCAAGTCCTTCCCCGAGCGCACCAAGCTCGTCTTCTCGCCCGGCGTCAGCGTGATCGTCGGGCCGAACGGCTGCGGCAAGTCCAACGTCACCGACGCCGTGCTCTGGGCGCTCGGCGAGCAGAGCCCGCTCAGCGTCCGCGGGCAGACGATGCAGGACATGATCTACGCGGGCGGTGACGGCACCGGCCCGAGCCGCCACGCCGAGGTAGAAGTGGTGCTGGACAACGAGGGTGGCGACGGGGCGTTTTCCGAGATTTCGATCAGCCGCCGGCTCGAGCGTGGGGGCGAGGGCAGCTACCGGATCAACGGCGCCCGGGCGAGGCTCGCGGACGTGATCGAGACCCTCGCCGACGCGAACCTGGGGCGCGAGATGCACTCGGTGATCAGCCAGGGGCGGGTCGAGGAGATCGTCCTCTCGGCCCCGCGCGACCGGCGCCTGCTGGTCGAGGAGGCTGCCGGCCTGGGCAAGCACCGCAAGCGCCGCCGCCGCGCCCAGCTCAAGCTCGAGCGCACGCAGGAGAACCTCGATAGGGCGCTCGACGTCGAGCGCGAAGCGCGCAGCCGGCTTCGGCCGCTGAAGCGCCAGGCCCAGGCCGCCGAGATCCACGCCCGGCTCGAACGTGAGGCGGCGGAGCTCCGCGCCCGGCTGCTCGCGGCCGAGCTGCTCGGGCAGGAGACGGACCTGGCGGAGGCCGAGCGGCGCTCCGCGGCCGCGCGCGAGCAACGCGCCGGGATCGACGCCGAGCTCGCCGAGGTGATGAAGCGCCGCACCGCGATCGAGGAGCAGCTCGCCGAGCGCGACCGCGAGCGCACCGAGGCGTGGGGAAGGCTGACAGCGGTACGCGCCGCGCATGAGCGCCTCACCGTGCGGGCGGAGGCGCTGGCGAGCCGCCGCGGCGAGCTCGCGCGGGCGGTCGGGCGTCGGCGCGCGGCGCTCGGATCGCTGGCCGACGAGCTCGCCTCCACGGACGGGGGCGGATCCGCCGATGACCCGGTCGAAGCCGGGATCGAGAGGATCGCCGAGGCCCTGAAGGAGGCGGAGAGCGCGCTCGGCTCGGTCCGCGCCGGCGCCGAGCACGAGCGCGGCGCCGAGCTCGGCAGGGTGCGTGAGGCAGCCGACCGCGCGGCCCAGGTCGCGCGCCGGCTCGAGGACCTGCTCGGCAGCCGCCGCCAGGGTTCGCTCGCGGGCCGGCTCGAAGTGCAGTCGACGCTGCTCGCGGCGCTCGAAGCCCTATGCGAGGCGGCGGCCGACGCTCGCGATGCCGCCGGCGAGCGCGCCGCGGCGCTCGAGCGACGGACTCTCGGCGAGGCCGGAGCCGACGACGTCACGGACCGGCTCCGCGCCTGCTCGCGCGAGGAGGCTGAGCTTCAGGCTCGCCTGCGCGAAATCGGCGACCGGGTCACCGAGGCCGAGGTGCGGGTCGCCCACCTGCGCGACCGCCGCGGCGAGGCCGCCTCGGAGCTGGAGCGGATCGCGACCCTGGTCGGGCGCGAGCTCGGGCCTGCCGAGGAGCCGCTCGACGACGGGCAGCGAGCCGAGGTCGAGCTCAAGCTCGAGCGCCTCGGCCGCCGGCGCGAGCAGCTCGGCCCGGTCAACCCGCTGGCCGAGCGCGAGTACGAGGAGGCGCTCGCCCACGTCGAGGACCTCGAGGCCCAGCGCACCGATCTCGAGACCGCGCTCAGCGAGCTGCAGGGCTTGATCCGCGAGACCGACCGCAAGATCAGCGCCGCGTTCGAGCAGACCTTCGAGGCGACCCAGCGCAACTTCGAGGAGCTGGTCGAGCACCTGTTCCCAGGGGGCCGCGGTCGGCTGCGGATCGTCGACGACAGCCGCGCCCCGAAGCCGGTCCTCGGCGGCGCCGAGTCCGAGTCCGGTGATGCCGGTCCAGCGCCAGACCCGTCCGCCCCCGGACGCGAAACCGAGGAGGACGGTGTTGATTCCGACTCCGACGAGTTCTCGTCGCAGGGCGTGGAGATCGAGGTCACTCCGGCAGGCAAGGCGACCAGGCGGCTGAGCCTGCTCTCTGGAGGGGAGAAGGCGCTGGTCGCGCTCGCGTTCGTGTTCGCGGTCTTTCTCGCCCGCCCCTCGCCCTTCTACATCCTCGACGAGGTCGAGGCGGCGCTCGACGACGCAAACATCGATCGCTTCCTGCAGCTCGTGCGCCGGTTCTCCGACCGCGCCCAGTTCATCATCGTCACCCACCAGAAGCGGACCATGGACGCGGCCGACGTCCTCTACGGGGTCTCGATGGGCAAGGGCGGGGTGACCAAGGTCGTCTCACGGCGCTTCGAGCAGGAGCAGACCGCGCTCGGCGAGGCCGCGGAAGCGGCGTAGGCCGAGCACCGCCAGAGCGGTCGCCTCGGAGCTGGACCGTTTCGCGCCCGCTCAGCGGGCGTAACGGGGTACGCCCGGCCCCTCGTCGTTAGGGTGCCCGCTCGATGGACTGGCAAGAGCTGATCGCCCTTCCGGGCGGGGAGGAGGGACGGCGCCCCCGCACCCCCGCAGGCGAAGCCGAGGAGGTGGCGGGGAGTGGTGTGTTCACGCGGCTGCGCGAGCGGCTGGCCAAGAGCCGCAGCGCGCTGCGCGCCGAGCTCTCCGCCAGCCTCTTCGACCAGCTCGACGCGGCGACCTGGGAGCGCCTGGAGGAAGCGCTGATCCTCGCTGACGTGGGGGCGCCGGCGACGGCGGAGGTGGTCGGCAGGCTCGAGCGCGAGGTCGAGGAGCGGGGGATGAGCGACCCAGGCGCGATCCAGGCGCGGCTGGTCGAGCTGCTGGCCGAGCTCGCCGGGCCCGAGCAGGCTCGCCTCGACCTGAGCGCCGGGCCGGCGGTGATCATGGTCGTCGGGGTCAACGGGACCGGCAAGACGACGACGATCGGCAAGCTGGCCGCGACGTTGCGCGAGCGGTTCGGGCTCGCGGTGGTCGTCGGCGCCGCGGATACATACCGGGCGGCGGCGATCGAGCAGCTCGAGACCTGGGCGGACCGCGCCGGCGCCGAGATCGTCAAGGGAAATCCCGGCGGCGACCCGGGCGCGGTCGTCTTCGACGCGCTCGCCGCCGCCGAGGCGCGCGGGGCAGATGTGGTGATCGTCGACACGGCGGGGCGGCTGCACACCCACGGCAACCTGATGGAGGAGCTCGCCAAGGTGCATCGGGTCGCCGGCAAGCGTCTCGAGGGCGCCCCGCACGAGACCCTGATCGTGATCGATGCGACGACGGGCCAGAACGGGCTGCGCCAGGCGCGCGCCTTCGCGGACGCGGTCGAGCTGACCGGCGTCGCGCTGACCAAGCTCGACGGAACCGCGAAAGGGGGCATCGCGCTCGCGATCACCGGCGAGCTCGGGATCCCGGTGAAGCTGATCGGGGTGGGAGAGGGGCTTGAGGACCTGCGCCCCTTCGACGCTTCCGAATTCGCCGCCGCGCTGCTCGCCGAGTAGCCTCAGGCCCGTGTTCGACCAGCTGTCTGACCGCTTGCAGGAGACGCTTGCCGAGGTTCGGTCGCGCGGCAAGCTGAGTGAGGAGGACGTCGACCGCGCGATGCGGGAGATCCGGCTTGCGCTGCTCGAGGCCGACGTCAACTTCAAGGTCGTCAAGGGGTTCACCGCGCAGGTCAAGGAGCGCTGCCTCGGCGCCGGAGTGCTCGACTCGCTGCACCCCGGCCAGCAGGTGGTCAAGATCGTCAACGAGGAGCTCGGCGCCCTGATGGGCGGAGCCGGCCGTGACCTCGCGTTCGCCTCCTCGGGCCCGACCGTGATCCTGATGGCCGGCCTGCAGGGGTCGGGCAAGACGACCGCGTGCGCGAAGCTGGCCAAGCACCTCGGCGACGACGGCAAGCGGGTGGCACTCGCCGCCTGCGACACCCAGCGCCCCGCCGCCGTCGAGCAGCTGGTGGCGATGGGCAAGCGCAGCGGCGCGACGGTGTTCGAGCAGGGGACCGAACGCGACCCGGTCGAGATCGCCGAGTGGGCGCTCGGTAAGGCGCGCTCGGACGGCCTCGACGTGCTGATCGTCGACACCGCGGGGCGGCTGCACGTCGACGACGCGCTGATGGACGAGCTGGCGGCGATCCGCGGCCGGACGAAGCCGCACGACGTGCTGCTGGTGCTCGACGCGATGACCGGCCAGGACGCGGTCAACGTCGCCGAGAGCTTCGTTGAGCGGATCGAGTTCGACGGCGTGGTCCTGACCAAGCTCGACGGCGACGCCCGCGGCGGCGCCGCGCTCTCGGTCAGGGCGGTGACCGGGAAGCCGATCATCTACGCCTCGACCGGCGAGAGGATCGAGCAGCTCGAGCGCTTCCACCCCGAGCGGATGGCCTCGCGGATCCTTGGCATGGGGGACGTGCTGTCGCTGATCGAGAAGGCCGAGGAGGTATCCGACGCCGAGCAGGCCACCGAGCTCGAGCGCAAGATCCGAAAGCAGGAGTTCACGCTCGAGGACTTCCTCGCCCAGATGCGCCAGGTGCGCAAGATGGGCCCACTTCAGAACGTCCTCGGCCTGATGCCGGGGATGGGCAAGGCGATGAAGCAGCTGCGCGAGGTCGACATGGACGAGCGCGAGCTCGACCGGCTCGAGGCGATCATCCTCTCGATGACCCCGGCCGAGCGCGCCAACCCGGCGCTCATCGACGGCTCGCGGCGAAAGCGGATCGCCCAGGGCTCGGGGACGACCGTGCAGGCGGTGAACCAGCTCGTCAAGCAGTTCTCCCAGATGCGCAAGATGATGTCCCAGCTCGCGCGCGGCAAGATGCCGGACCCCCAGCAGCTGCTCAAGGGGATGCGCTGAGCGGGTGCCCGCCCGCTAACCTCTCGCGGCCGAATGGTGAGAATCAGGCTGAGAAGGGTGGGTTCGCGAAAGAACCCCAACTGGCGGATCGTGGTCGCCGACCGGCGCTCGCCGCGCGACGGGCGCACGATCGAGACGATCGGCCACTACAACCCGCAGACCGATCCGTCGGTGATCGTGGTCGACGAAGACCGCGCTCGCCACTGGCTCGATCACGGGGCCCAGCCGACTCCCACGGTCGCAACGCTGCTGCGCACCAAGGGAATCGACGCCTCGGGCACCTAGATCCCCGGATGCGAGACCTGGTCGAGTTCCTGGTCCGCGCCCTCGTCGCCGAGCCCGACGCCGTCCAGGTGACCGAGCTCGAGGAGGACGATGCGATCGTGCTCGAGGTCCGCGTCGCCGACGACGACCTCGGCCGCGTGATCGGGCGCGACGGCCGGGTCGCGAACGCGATCCGGACGATCGCGAAGGCGGCCGCGACCGCCGAGGACGCGGGCCGCGTGATGGTCGAGATCGTCGAAGATTGAGACCCGCGCCGCCGCGTGCGCATCGACACCTTCACCCTGTTCCCGCACTGGTTTGAGTGGTTCGCGGGCCAGCGCCACGTTCGCAACGTGGTCGAGCAGGGCTCGGAGCTTCGCTGCTTCGACTATCGCGAATCGACGCCGCTGAGCGCAGGCCAGGTCGACGACTCGCCCTACGGCGGCGGCGCCGGAATGGTGCTCAGGGTCGACGTCGTCGATGCCGCCCTGCAGGCGGCCTACGGCGACCGCCGCGACGAGGTGCGGATCGTCTTGCTCGCGCCGGCGGGTCGACCGCTCGACGACCGGCTGGTCGCGGAGCTTGCCGCCGAGCCGCACCTGGCCCTGCTCTGCGGGCGCTACGAGGGAGTCGACGACCGCGTCCGCCGCCACCTCGCCGACGATGCGGTCTCAATCGGTCCCTACGTCGTCTCCGGCGGCGAGGTGGCGGCGATGGTGGTCGCCGACGCGGTCCTCCGTAAGCTCCCGGGCGCGCTCGGCCACGCCGAGAGCGTGGTCGAGGAATCGTTCTCGCCCGCGCTCGCCGGCGCGGTCGAGTACCCGCACTTCACCCGCCCGGCGAGCTACCGGGGCTGGGAGGTGCCCGAGGTGCTGCTCTCGGGCGATCATGCGAAGGTCAGGGAGTGGCGGCGCGAGCGCAGCGAGGGCGCCCGCGACGAGGGCGTTTAGCACCTGCTGAGCTTCGAGTTGTCTACTATCTGACGCCCGCGCGGGCCGTCGGTCCCGCGCTTTTCCATGAGCACGATCATCGAGAGCATCGAGCAGCGCCAGCTGCGCAAAGTCCCTCGCTTCGAGCCCGGCGACCGGGTCCGGGTCCACTTCCAGGTCATCGAGGGAACCCGCAAGCGGACCCAGGTCTTCGAGGGGATCGTGATCGCCCGCCAGGGCAGCGGTGCCCGCGAGACGTTTACCGTCCGCAAGCAGTCCTTCGGGGTCGGGGTCGAGCGCACCTTCCCGGTCCACTCGCCGAAGATCGAGCGGCTCGAGGTTGTCGCGCGCGGCGACGTGCGGCGGGCGAAGCTCTACTACCTGCGGGGCCGGGTCGGCAAGCGCGCCCGGGTCGCCGAGCGCCGCTGGGGGATCGAGGACGACCTCGTGCTCCAGGACTCCGAGGAGGAGGCGGCGGTCGACTCCGAGGGCGTGGCCCAGGAGGAGGCCGAGCCGGTGCCCGCGGACGAGCCCGAGGAGTCTGACGACGCCGAGGAGTCGGACGAAGCCGAGGAGGCGCCTGAGGCCACGGAGGACGCCGAGGCGGCGCCCGAGGCCGAGGAGGACGCGGACGACGAACCCGCAGACTCCGAGGAAGACCGGGCCTGATCCCGAAGCCGACAACGGGTCGAGGCGCGCTCCTCGAGCTCGTCGTCATCGTCGCGCTCGCGATCGGCCTCGCGCTCGGGATCCAGGCCTTCGTCGTCAAGCCGTACCAGATCCCGTCGCCCTCGATGGAGCCGACCCTCGACGTCGGCCAGCGGGTGCTCGTTAACCGGTTCTCGTTTCGGCTCGGCGGCGATCCCGAGATCGGCGACGTCGTCGTCTTCCACCCGCCGGTCGGGGCTGAGCGCGGAAACCAGTGCGGCGTCCAGCGCCCCGAGCGCAGGGCCGGGCAGGCCTGCTCCGAGCCGACCCCCGAGATGGCCGAGACGAACTTCATCAAGCGCGTCGTCGCCGGGCCCGGCGACCGGCTGCGGATCGTCGACGGAGTCCCGATCGTGAACGGGGTCGAGCCGCCGCCGGAGGACTACATCAGGCCCTGCCGGGGGCTCGGTGGCTGCGACTTCCCCGAGGAGATCGAGATCCCGCCCGGCCATTACTTCATGATGGGCGACAACCGTGGCGCGAGCGACGACAGCCGCTACTGGGGACCGGTCCCCCGTGACTGGCTCATCGGCGAGGCCTTCTTCACCTACTGGCCGCCGGACCGAATCGGCCTCCTCTAAGGCCGCCGCGCGCCGGCGCCGGCGGCGGGCGGCGAAGCTGTTCCGCTTCGACCGCGAGTTCGGTGCCCGCTTCGTCGCCGGGGCCGACGAGGCCGGGCGGGGGTCGCTCGCCGGGCCGCTGGTGGCGGCGGCGGTATTGCTCGACTACGAGCGGTTCACGATGCGCGATCGCCGCGCGCTCGGCGACCTCGACGACTCGAAGCAGCGCACGATCGAGCAGCGGGAGGAGCTCTACCCGGTCGTCGTGCGGGCGGCCGCGCGGGTCGCGGTCACGGTCCGCTGCGTGCGCGGGATCGACGGGCGCGGCCTGCACGTGACCAACCTCGCCGCGCTCGCCCGCAGCCTCGAGCGGGTCGCCGTCCCGGGTGCCGTCTGTCTCACCGACGGGTTCCGTGTCCCCGAGTGCAGAGTCGAGCACCAGGCGGTGATCGACGGCGACGCTCGCAGCGCCGCGATCGCGGCCGCCTCGGTGATCGCGAAGGTGACCCGGGACCGCTACATGCACCGGATTGCCGATGCGTATCCCGACTTCGGTTTCGACGGCAACGTCGGCTACTCGACCCCCGAGCACCGCGCGGCGATCGTCGCCAACGGCCCGTCGGCGATCCATCGCCGCTCCTTCGCCTCGATCGCCTACTCGCAGCTCGAGCTCGCCTAGCGGCTCGCCGTCGCCGGCCGCGGCGATTCAGAACGCCCCTCTGATGTGCTCCCGTTCGGTCACCTGACCGCGACCGTCGATGCGCAAGCCGACGACGTCGAACCGCAGGTCCGAATGGCGCGGGACGTCGTAGCCGCGCTCGCGCAGCCAGGCGGCGGCGAGGGAGCGCAGCCTGGCGCGCTTGCGCGGGCCGACCGCCATAGCCGGCGTCTCGGGCCCCAGCGACGAGCCCGCCCGTCGAGCCTTGACCTCGACGAAGACCAGGGTCGCGCCCTCGAGCGCGATCAGGTCGATCTCGCCGCGCACCTCGGCCGGGCGGACGTTGCGAGCGACGATCCGCCAGCCCGCCCGCTCGAGCTCGGCGGCGACCAGCTCTTCGGCGCTTCGCCCGAGCTGCTGGCGCGCGGCGCTCATCGCTGCTGACCCTAGATCCGAGCTGCGCGCCCATCGCGCGCCGATTGGGCCGAGTTGGTCACCATAGGCGCGCCATCCGCGCGTCGGGTCTCCCTACGGTCGCCCGATGCTCGCTGTGGCGCGCACCTTCTCCCTCCTCGGCATCGAGGCGCGCGAGGTGCGGGTTGAAGCCGACGTGCGGACGGGGCTGCCGTCGTTCGCCCTCGTCGGACTGCCCGACGCGGCGGTGCGCGAGTCGCGCGAGCGGGTGCGGGCGGCGCTGGTCAACTCCGGCTTCGAGTATCCCCAGCAGCGGATCACCGCGAACCTGGCACCCGCCGATCTGCGCAAGGCGGGGCCCGGCTTCGACCTCGCGATCGCCGCCGCGGTCCTCGCCGCCACCGGCCAGCTCCCCGAGCGGGCGCTTGCCGACCTCGCCCTGGCCGGCGAGCTCGCCCTCGACGGCTCGATCCGCCCGGTCCCCGGGACGATGGCGATGGCGGAGGCGGCGGAGCAGGCGGGGATCCGGATCGCGGTCGCCCCTGCCGCGGGGCCGGAGGCCGCGCTGGCAGCGGGCGCCGGTGTGGTCCCGGTCGCGCGGCTGGCGCAGCTTCGCGCGCTCGGCGGCGAGGACGAGCCCTGCGCCCCGAGCCCGCTGACGGCGGCCGCGAACGGCGCCGCCCAGCCCGATCTCGCGGACCTGCGCGGCCAGCCGGGGTTGCGGCGGGCGCTCGAGGTCGCCGCGGCCGGCGGACACAGCCTGCTGATCAGCGGCCCACCCGGGGCGGGCAAGTCGATGGCCGCGCGGCGGCTGCCGTCGATCCTGCCTCCACTCGGGCCCCGGGAGACGCGCGAGGCCGCCCGGGTGGCAAGCGCCTGCGGTCGCCCGGTCGGCGACGCGGTGGCGCGCCGTCGCCCGTTTCGGGCGCCGCACCACACGATCTCGACCGCCGGGCTGATCGGCGGCGGTACCCCGCCGAGGGCGGGGGAGGTGACCCTCGCCCACCACGGTGTCCTCTTTCTCGACGAGCTGCCGGAGTTCGGACGCGGCGCCCTGGAGGCGCTGCGCCAGCCGCTCGAGGACGGCTCGATCCGGCTCGTGCGGGCCCGCTACGCGGTCGAGCTCCCGTGCCGATTCCAGCTCGTCGCGGCGGCGAACCCGTGCCCGTGCGGGCGTGGCGCGGGCTCGGGCTCGTGCACCTGCGACCCGAGCGCGATCCGCGCCTACGAGGCGAAGCTGACCGGGGCCCTGGTCGACAGGATCGACATCTCACTCGCGGTCGAGCAGCCCGACCTGGGCACTTTCACCGACGCTGGCGAGGCCTCGGCGCCGGTCCTCGAACGAGTCCTGGCCGCGCGCGAGCGCCAGCGCGAGCGAACCGGCGACGATCGCTCCAACGCCGAGCTGGCTCCGTCGGAAGTCAGGATCGACCCCGAGACCGAGCGCCTGCTCGCCGCTGCGGGGGCTGCCGGGAACCTGAGCGGGCGAGGGCGCGGGCGGGTGATCCGGCTTGCTCGCACCCTCGCCGACCTCGGGGGACGGAGGGAGGTCACCGTCGCCGACGCCGAGGAGGCGCTTTCGCTGCGCCGCCGCGAGGCCGGCTCGCGATGAGCGCCGCCGCCGCAGGCCCGTCCGGCCCGTGGACGATCGACCGTCGCTCGCCCGCCTATCCGGCCTGCCTGCGCAACCTCGCCGAGGGCGAGCAGCCGGTCCTGCACGGGGTCGGCGACCGCGGTGCGGTCGAGCGGCTCGATCACAGCGCGACGGTGACGATCGTCGGCGCCCGTCAGGCGAGCTCCTACGGGATCGAGGTCGCGGAGCGGCTCGCCTGCGAGCTGGCGTACGGGGGCGTGACGGTGGTCAGCGGGATGGCCCGCGGGATCGACGCCGCCGCCCACCGTGGCGCGCTGGCGGCGGGCGGGACGACGCTCGCGGTGCTCGCCGGCGGTCCCGACGTCGTCTATCCGCCCTCGCACCGGGACCTCTACCGCAGCATCCTCACCTGCGGGGCGGCGATCTCCGAGCACCCGCCTGGGGCAGCCCCGCACCGGCACCGGTTCCCGGCCCGCAACCGGATCATGGCGGCGCTCGGTTCGGTGATCGTGATCGTCGAGGCGGCCCAGCCCTCGGGGTCGCTGATCACCGCCGACCTCGGGGCGAAGCTCGGCCGCACGGTCGGCGCGGTGCCGGGCCAGCTCGGGGTCCGTGTCGCCGAGGGAGCCAACGACCTGATCAAGGAGGGCGCTCATCTGGTCCGCGATGGGCGCGACGTGCTCGACCTGCTGTTCGGGGTTGGGCTTGGCAGGACCGGGATCAGGCTCGAGCGGGCCCCGGGACCGCGGCCCGGCCCGACCCTCGATCCGGCGCTGGGCGAGATCCTGGACGCGGTCGGCGGCGGGGCGGGGACGGTCGACCGGATCGCGGGCGTGTGTGAGCTGGCGCCGCGCGAGGCAGCGATCGCGCTCGCCCGTCTCGAGCGGCTGGGCTACCTGCGCGCTGACACGCTCGGCGCCTACATCCGGACCGGGCTCGAGCCGCGCGAGCAACCTGGAGCTGGGCGCGAATAACCTGAGAACGATGCAGAGCCAGACCCGCGTGCCCGCCTGCCTCGCGATCGCCGGCTCGGACTCGGGCGGCGGGGCGGGGATCCAGGCCGACCTGAAGGCGTTCGCGCGCTGCGGCGTGCACGGGATGACGGCGATCACCGCGTTGACGGCCCAGAGCACGGTCGGCGTCGACGCCGTGCTCGCCGTGGCGCCGGAGATGATCGTCGCCCAGGTCGAGTCGGTCGCCTCGGACATCGGCGTCGACGCGGTCAAGATCGGGATGCTCGCCGACGAGCCGACGATCGAGGCGGTCGTCGAGGCGCTCGACCTGGTCGAGGGGGCGCCGGTGGTGGTCGATCCGGTGATGGTCTCCGAGAGCGGCGCGACGCTGCTCGACCCGGGCGCGAAGGCGACGCTGATCGAGCGCGTCCTGCCCCGGGCCCGGGTCGTGACCCCGAACCTGCCCGAGGCGCGGGCGCTGACCGGGCTCGGCGAGTCCGCGACCCAGCGCCAGCTCGGCGAGGCGGTGCTGGCGCTCGGTGCCGGGGCGGCGGTGATCACCGGCGGGCACTCCGAGGACGGCGCCGACCTGTTGGTCGAAGCCGACGGCGCCCTGCGGATCGAGGGCCCGCGCTATCCCGAGGGCGCCTCGCACGGCTCCGGCTGTACCCACTCGTCGGCGCTGGCGGCGTTTTTGGCCCGCGGCGAGGAGCTCGCCGACGCGGCGCGCTGGGCGAAGGAGGTCGCCGCGGAGGCGGTCGGCAACGGCCTCCGGGGACTGGGCCGGGGCCCGGGCCCCGTCGACGTGTTCGGGCTCGGGCGGCGCGCGTGAGCTCGTAGAAGGGCCCATCTAGACTCTGCCGCCCGGTGAGCTCGAACGGCGACACCCTGCTTCCGCGCCCGCGCTCGGCCGCCGTCTTCGACGGTCCCGACCGGACCGTCGCCCGCGCCTACATGAAGGGGATCGGGTTCGACGACGAGGCGCTCTCGAAGCCGACGATCGGGATCGCCAACACCTGGATCGAGGCGATGCCGTGCAACTTCCACCTCCGTGGCCTCGCCAAGCACGTCAAGGAGGGCGTCCGCAAGGCCGGCGGGACCCCGATGGAGTTCAACACGATCGCGATCTCGGACGGGATCACGATGGGAACCAGCGGGATGAAGACCTCGCTGGTCAGCCGCGAGGTGATCGCCGACTCGATCGAGCTCGCGGTCCGCGGCTACCAGTTCGACGCCGTGGTCGCGCTCTCGGCCTGCGACAAGACGATCCCGGGCGCGGTGATGGCGCTGGCGCGGCTCGACATCCCGGCGGTGATGCTCTACGGCGGCTCGATCGCCCCCGGCCGTTGGCACGGCAAGGACGTCACCATCGTCGACCTCTTCGAGGCGGTCGGCGCGCACGCGGCGGGCAAGATGTCCGACGAGGAGCTGCGCTCGCTCGAGGACGTCGCCAGCCCGGGCGCCGGCGCCTGCGGCGGGCAGTTCACCGCCAACACGATGGCCTGCGCTTTCGAGGCGCTCGGGATCTCGCCCGGGGGCTCGTCGATGGTCCCGGCCGAGGACTCCGACAAGGAAAGCGTCGCCGAGCAGATCGGCGAGCTCGTGATCAGGGTGCTGGCCGAGGATCTGCGCCCGTCGCAGGTCATCACCCGCGACTCGCTCGAGAACGCGATCGCGACCGTCTGCGCCTCCGGCGGTTCGACCAACGCCGTCCTGCACCTGATAGCCGTCGCCCGCGAGGCCGGGCTCGAGCTCACGATCGATGACTTCGAGCGGATCTCGCGCCGGACGCCGCTGCTCGCCGACCTCAAGCCCGGCGGCCGTTTCGTGGCCACCGACCTCTACCGGGCCGGCGGCGTGCCGCTGATCCTCAACCGGCTCGTCGAGGCGGGGCTCCTGCACTCGGACGCGCTCACGGTCAGCGGCCGGACGATCGGGGAGGAGGCGGCGGCCGCGCTCGAGGCGCCGGGCCAGGAGGTCGTGCGCCCGCTCGCCGAGCCGCTCAAGCCCGAGGGTGGGCTGGCGATCCTGCGTGGAAACCTCGCCCCCGACGGCGCCGTGGTCAAGCTGGCGGGGACCGAGCGCACCGGGCAGACCGGGCCGGCTCGGGTCTTCGAGTCGGAGGAGGAGTGCTTTCGGGCGGTCAAGGACCAGGCGATCGAGCCCGGCGACGTGATCGTGATCCGCAACGAGGGGCCCTCCGGCGGCCCGGGAATGCGCGAGATGCTCCAGGTCACCGCGGCGATCGTCGGCGAGGGGCTCGGCGAGCAGGTCGCTCTGCTCACCGACGGGCGGTTCTCGGGCGCGACTCGGGGCCTGATGATCGGCCACGTCGCCCCCGAGGCGGCCCGGGGCGGCCCGATCGCCGCGCTTCGCGAGGGCGACGAGGTGAGGATCGACGTCGAGGCACGGACGCTCGACGTGGCGCTCGGCGAGCAGGAGATCGAGCGCCGGATCGCCGAGTACGAGCAGCCCGAGCCGGCTTACAGGACCGGGGTGCTGGCCAAGTACGCGAAGACCGTCTCCTCGGCGGCCGAGGGCGCGGTCACCGGCTGACGAACGCCTCGAGCAGGCGGTTGAAGCGCACCGGGCGCTCGGCCATCGGCACGTGCCCGGTGTCGCCGAAGATCGTGGTCTCGGACTGGCTCAGCATGCGCCCGTACTCGAGCGCGTCGGCGGGCGGGACGACGTTGTCGTTGCGGCCCCAGACGATCAGCGCAGGCACCTCGACCTCCTCGAGCCGATCGAGGATGTGGTAGCCGGCGAGGGCGGTGAACGCGTCCGTGAACGCCTCGCCGCTCATGGCGCCGGAGAAGAACTCCCAGAGCAGCTCGGGCCGCAGCAGCTCCGGGTGGCGGAAGATGTTGCGAAACGCCAGCCGCCGCGCCTTCGGGCGCCGGAATGCCTCGGTCTGGAGGGTGAACATCCACGGTGCCGCGGCGGCCAGCATCCGCGCCGCGACCTCGGTCGGCTCGCGGCGCAGGCGGGTGCTCGAGACGCCGGCGGCCGAGACCAGAACCAGCTGCCCGAACCGCCCGGGCTCGTGCAGCGAGGCGTCGGCGGCGACGAAGCCACCCATCGAGTTGCCGACCACTGCGCACTCACGGATCTCGAGCGCGGTGCAGAAATCGTGCAGCAGGCGGCCGTAGGCCGCGATCGAGATCTCCCATTCCGGCATCGGCGAGGAGCCGAAGCCGGGCAGGTCGAGCGCGATCACCCGGCGGTCACGGGCGAAGTGGGGGATGTTCTCGAGCCAGTTCTGCCAGCAGCCGGAGAGCCCGTGGACGAACAGCAGCGTCGGGCGCTCGGGCTCACCCGCGCCCCCGGGCGGACCGCTCTCGACGTAATTGACCCGCGCCAAGCCCTCCGCGCCGGTGACGTCGATCGTTCGCAGGTGCTCGTGCCAGTCGATCCGAAGCCACTCGGGGTCCGGGTTGCCGTAGGGGTCGGGGCCCTCGGACGGGGTGGGGTCGGGCCGGGGGCCGAAGGGCGAGAGCGCGTCCCGGCGACGGACCTCGCTCACGCGTAGCCCATGCGCTCGAGGATGGGGATCTCGTGGATCTGCGACGCGTGGCTCATCGAGCGAAGTCTCGCATGCTCAAGCGGTTTTACTACCGCTCAAGACCGCTGTAAACCGCCTCAGCGGGGTGCTGACTGGCGCACCACTGGCGCACCGGTGCGCGCGCCCAACATGCGAAAATAGGTCCTACTAACCGGCCGAGCGCGCTCCGGCGTCGGCAGCGATCGAGGGGCAAGGGGCAAGACCTCGAAGGGGGGTTCGCTCGGTCGTGGAAAGCAAGGATCGTCCCGGCAAGACCGTGCAGGCCGTGGTCCCGCCCGCACTCGCCGACGAGTTGCGTGCTCGAGGTCTCGATCACGTCCAAGCCGATGCACCCGAGCACGAGGGCGCTGAGCTGGAAGGCGGCGAGGGACTGCGATCCGGTCGTCGAACGCGAGCTCACCGCGTGCCACCCCGATCGGCTCGACAAGACGAGCACGCCGGCCGCGAAGTCAACGGGACCGATCAGCGTCGCGACATTCGATTGCTGATGCCTGGACTACTCCGACAGCCCGACGGCTTCGAGGGCGGCCCGCTCGTCATAGAACTCACGGAACCGCACAATCATGCCTTCGCGAAGAGTGACCAGTTCGTGGTTGGTGGACCTGACCGGCGCCCCGCTGACCGCTCCGCGGCCCTGTTCGACGCCGACGACCAACACGTCGTCGCCGCAGTCGACGTACCGCTCGACGGTAAAGTTGTACTCCTCGAAGGCGTCGAGCCATCTTTCAAGCGCCTTCCTCACTCCCTCCCGCCCGCGGTAGGTCCGTCCGTCGGCGCGAGCGGGGTCATCGAACCACTCGATGTCCGGATGGCAGAACTCCAACAGCCGGGGCATCGCGGCCAGCATCGCCGCCTTGCCCTCCGCCGCCGGTCCGTAAAAGCGCCGCACGATCTCGAC
>CAVZRL010000004.1:0-98194 GCA_963777775.1 uncultured Solirubrobacterales bacterium
GGAGTGGCGTCTCGCCGCCAGGTATGGTCGTCGCGGAGATCGCCGATGATGGACATCGACACATCGCTCGCCAAGTACCAGGAGGTCGAGACCGGAGAGGCATTCACGCTTCAGGGCCCCCGGCTCTTGAAGATCGAATTGGCCGAGGCCTCGGTGATGGCGAAGAACGGGGCCATGGTGGCGTACCAGGGCGAGGTCCGGTTCGAGCACAAAGGCGGCGGGCTTGGGCGCTTCCTGAAAAAGGCAGCGACGGGCGAGTCGCTGCGGCTGATGCAGGCCGAGGGCACAGGCGAGCTGTTCCTCGCGCACCAAGCGATGCTCGTCCACGTGCTACGTCTCAGTAACGACTCGATCACGGTGAACGGGGAGAACATCCTCGCGTTCGAGGCCGATATCGACTGGGATGTGACGCGGGTGAAGGGAGGTACGGCCGGGATGCTTGCCGGCGGCCTCTTCAACATCCACCTGCGCGGAACCGGGTTGGTCGCGCTCGTCTCGGATGGCGAACCGGTGAAGCTCGACGTGAGTGGTGCGGCCACGTTTGCGGACCCGCAGGCGGCGATCGCCTGGTCGGGCGGTGTCTCGACGAACCTGAAGACCGAGGTCCAAGCCAAGAGCCTGATCGGGATGGGCTCGGGCGAGAGCTTCCAGCTCGGCCTCTCGGGCCAGGGTTGGGTCTTGGTACAGCCCTCCGAGGGTCGGCCGATCCAGCGCGCCTAGGCGACGGCCGTTCGCGCCTCGGTTACCCGCCCTGCCCAGAGGCGCTCGAGTAGCGCTATCCGACCGCTTCCAGTCGCCCCGATTCCCGAAAGCCTGCTCCGGAAGCGGGCTTTCCGCGTTCGGGACCAGCGCGGTTGTGAGCCTCCACGTTCTCCTGCGACATCGCCTACTCGGACAGCCCGGCGGCGTCGAGGGCTTCGGCCCAGTCGGTGAGGTGCTCGATCCGGACGATCCTGCCCTCACGGAAGCTGAAGACGTGGTGGAACATCTCCTCGTCGAGCTCCGCCCCGCTCGCCTTGCCTCGACCGCGGAATCGAGCCCGCACCGCGACGCGCTCACCGCCGTCCAGGAACTCCTGTGGCTCGACCCGGAACTCCTCGAACGTCTCGTCGACACCACGCCAAAGGCGCTTGATCTCATCCGGCCCATGGCAGGACTCAGCGTCCATGGTCGGGGGGAATACCCACTCAATCTCAGGGTCGAAAAGTTCGACGGCGGCATCGAAGTCGCTCCTGTTGTAGGCGGCCATGGCCTCCCTGACCCTCTCCACGTTCTCCTGCGACATCGCCTACTCCGACAGCCCGGCGGCTTCAAGGGCTTCGGCCTTTTCCATCCATACCTGGCGCCTTGCGATCTTGCCCTCCGCGATCCAGAACACCGTCCAGTAGTGCAGCTCGATTGGCAGGTCGCTGCCCTTGCCGCGCCCTGTGAGAATGGTCTCGCAGAAGACCCGGTCGTCGCTCAACTCGGTGAGACCCCTCACCTCGACGTGGCCGCTCTCGAACAGCTCGAGGATCTCCTCCTGGAACGCTCGCACCTCCGTCGGCCCGCGGTACACCTCCCGCATTCCGGGAAGCTCGGGGTTCACCTCCCATACAACATCGGGGCTGAGCAGGGCCATGAAGGCGTCCAGGTCGAGGCGGTTGAAGACATCGGTCGCTTCGCGCACGATCTCGACGTTCTCCTGCGACATCGCCTACTCGGACAGTCCGGCGGCTTCGAGGGCTTCCTCTGGATCGAGGTAGCCCCGGATCGAGATCATCTTGCCGTTCCTGATCTCGGTCACATAAGCCAGGGGCGTCTCCGTTTCGGCGCCGCTGGCCCTGCCGCGTGTGCGCGAGCGGCCGATCGCGACGAGCCCGTCTCCCAGGTCCCGGAACTCCGACATCTCGAGGTGAATCTCGGCGAAGGACTCGTAGAGGTCTCCGATCATCCTGCGCACGCCGTCATGGCCCCGAAAGACCGTCTGTTGCCCTCCCATCAACGCGTGCAGCGCCGAGTGCCACTCGATCTCGGGATGGAGTTCGTCCAGCAGCGCGTCGACATCTCTGCGGTTTCCCGCCTCGAGCCCGCGCTTAAAGGCCTCCACGTTCTCCTGCGACATCGCCCGCGCAGTATCTCGCGACGGGGGGAAGGTCGCGGACGCGGAATCGCGTCCTCCGCCGACCGTCGAGTGGCAGGCTGCGAAAAAAACCGCCCCCCGCGAAAGGAAACTGCATGAAGACCGACGAGATGACCTCGATCCTTGAGGCGATCATCCGCGACGAGCAGACCAACGCGACCGCACGTTGTACCGCGATCAGGACGCTGCTTGCGATCGAGCGGGACCGCGCGGGCGGCCGGTCGGACGAGCTTGCCGCCGAACTTGAGCGCCTCATCGCCACCGACGACGACACGGGCGGCCGACGATGACCGTGGACGGCCAGCGTGCCGTCCTGCGCAGTCTGATGGCGGAGCTCAACGGGAAGCGGCGGCCGAATGCGCCTCGGCGGGGCCTCCGGCTGACGGTTCGCACCTTCGCACGCCTAAACCACGCCTAGCCCCGGCCCGTATACCGAGCGTATACCGCCGTGTCGGAGGCTTCTGGCCGTCAACCGGCACCGAGCCTCGCCTCATCGGGAGGCCAGGCGGGGCCACGACATCAAGGAGACCCGAAATGAGGGCTAAGACGATTGTGATCGGCGTGGCGGCGGCTGCCGTGATGGCGCTCGGGGCGCAGACGGCGACGTCAACTACGGGGGCCGTCGATCGCACCCCGCCGGACCTCCAGCTCTCGGGGCCTAAGAAGCAGAACCCCACCATCCACCCGGGCAGCTGCGATGGCCCAAGGCCCCCCTATTCATGTGGAGCGTGCGATGGGTACACCGCCTGCGACGTGCTTGTCGAGGTGAGCTGTGGCGACGAGAAGTGCACCGCACGCGCCACGGGGAAGCTGACGAAGGTCAAGAAGGACAAGCTCGCGACGTGGCACCGGAACCGGAGCGGCATCCATCCTGGTGAGACGGAGGGGCTGGAGCTGAGGGTGCCGAAGCAGGCGCGCATTCAGGCCGGCGAGGCGCTCGCCGAGGGCAAGAAGGTCGAGGCGAAGGTCACCGTCCACGCTAAGGATGCGGCCGGCAACGTGGCGACCGCGAAGCGCACGATCAGGTTCGTCAAGGGAGCGCGGAGCATGGACGATTAGGAACGACCCGGGCGCCGAGGCGTTCAGTCTGAATGGAAGGGCCGCCTCGGCGGCCCTTCTCGTTACCGGGTGCGGGAAGTGACGACCGCCCCTCGAAGCCGCCGGGCTGCGGGAGTAGGCGCTGAGGCATGGGAGCGCCAGCACGCAGCGCGAGGTCTGCGCACGTTCCCGGCCGCGTCCGCCCGGCCGTGCGTCCGGAGGGTCGATGTAGGTTTGACCCAACCACGCCACGATAAAGGAGTGCTCGGGAAAATGGACGCTTGGCTTTGGGTTCTTCTGGCCGTCCTCTACATCGCGCTGTTCTTCTGGCTCGGGATCGCCACGCTGCGCAATGGTCACGGCTGGCTGTTCTTCTTTGGGATCTTCTTCCCGCTGTTGTGGATCTTCGGAGCCTTCTCGCGGCCCGAGACGACCTGAACCTGCACTGAAACCAAACCCCCGCTGACACGTGGGGGTCTGCATCGCCCCTAGGCGGCCACGCGGTTAGCCGCTCGCTGACACTCCCGACTGCAGTAGACGGCATTGGCCGGCTTGCTCACCGCAAGCGCGCGCCGCAGATCGGGCAGATCCGATCGGAGCCGATTAGCGCCACGTCTCGCGCGGGATCGGTGGCGATCAGGGCGATGGCGCGCTCGTGCCGTGCCGGCGGCAGGCGGTCATAGGCCAGCGACCAGGCGCTTCGCGTCGCGTCCAGCGCCTGCGCCCACTTGGCTCCTCTGGGCAGGTTTTTTGCAACGACACACCGCGGCACGCACGCGGGTACGAAGGCAGGCCGATCAACTGTCCTGCCGCTAAGGACGACGTTGGGTGCGAGTAGCGCCGAGGGTGCGGACGCCTTCAGATCTCCGAGTGCTTCGTAGACCGCCCCCGCGACGCCTCCAGGGCGTCAGCCTCGCGCCGCTAGTGGCAGTTCACGTTCACGCACTGGTGAGGACCCCCGTTCCCGTTCGCCCGGTTACCGCCGCCGTCGATAACGCCCCGAACGGCCTCGATGCCGATGGCCGCGTTGCGCGGCGCCCGGTTCTTGGTCAGCTTCGTCGAGCGGCTCTCGATGTGGAAGCCGTCGCCTTTCGCTCCGCTGGCGAGGTTGCGCTTCAGGAGGCTGCTGCCCTTCTTGTTGACCAGGAACGCATCGCCCGCGCTCCCTCTGACCACGTTGCGGCGGATGATGTTGTCGACGCCGCCGATCGACTCGTCGGGAAAGTCGAGTCCGAGGCTGATGCCCCTCGAGCGAGCGTCGATGACGACGTTTCGGGCGACCAGGTTGTGGCTTCCCTGCTCGATCGCGATGCCGTGCCCGTCTCGGAAGAGCCGGTTGCGCTTCACCACGTTTCGGCTGCCGCTAACGCCGACGCCACCGTCGTTTCGAACGAAGCGGTTGCCTCGCACCTCGTTGCGGTCACCCCGATCAGAAGCCTCGTCACCCCCGATCAGAACCCCGGGACTGGAGTGCGAGAACAGGTTTCTCTTGATCAAGTTGCCGTTGGAACCATCGACGTGGATGCCCGGCCCGGCGTTGTTTCGGAACGTGTTGTCCACGATCCGGAGGCCATGGGAGAAGAACACGCCCATTCCGTCCCCCTCGGGAGGGATGTTGTCGCTTCCCGAGCTGTCGCGGACCCGGCTTCGGGCCGATTCGAAGACGGCGAAGCCGAAGAAGACGTTCCTTTTCGAGGAGATCTCCAGTACCCGGGTGGCGCGGGCTTTGACTACGAGCACGCCGTTCGCGAACTCGCGCACTGCGCCATCCCTGACGGTGACTCCGTCGTGGCCGTCGTTGAGCACACCGGAGTCACAGAACTCGCCTTTGGGACAAGGGTTGGTCTTCTCGCCGTCGCCGGTGATGGTGTGACCGTTCAGATCGAGCGTTACGTCATCGGCGCCGATCACGATCCCGTGGTGCGGGCAGTCGATCAGGTCGCTGTCGAGGGTCGTGTCGGCGGTGATCGTGTCGCCGCAGCTGACGTGGTCAGCGCTCGCCTCACCGCCCGTTACAGCCAGGACCACAGCGACCGTCGCGGCCAGGACTACCGTGCCCGATAGCCACTCTCGCCGACCGAGGTGGGGCCTGGAGGTCATCGCTCCCTGGGCGAACCTACGTCCGGCCGCGATCAAAGTCAAGAACGGCGGACGTCCCTGACGTTCTCCTGCGACATCGCCCGTGCAGTATCCCGCGCCGGGGGAGGGGTCGCAGACGCGGAATCGCCCGCTCCGCATACCGCCGAGTGATCAGCTGCGAAAAAGACAGCCACCGTTTTTAGGAGCGCACATGCCCGACATCGCCACCCACGAAGAAGTTCTCAAGATCCTCACCGAGCAGGCACGGGCCGGGTCGAATCACTGCGGCAGCTGCGCTCGAGCGGGCCCTGCGGGCGGTTGAGCAGCGCGACCGCGAGCAGCGCGAAGCCCTCGACTCGGAGCTGGATCGCCTCCTGGGCAAGTGAAGCCGCACACGCTCCTCACAGGACTTCGGCGTCGGGCGCGAACCGCACGTCGCGCCGCTTTGTTGCACCGATGGGCCGGGGCACAACGGGCTCGGTGGTCGGCTTTCGTACCCGGCCGCGCTCGCCCGACCGTGCCGTTCCTGGAATCGCCGCCCTAAGAGGGAGCGTCGTGGTTGCTCTGTGGTCGAGGGGCAAAGATCGCGGCGCCGACCAACATCACGGCGCACAGGTCCTCGAGGCCGCCGAAATAGTTGAGTCCGTTGGTCGCGGCAAGACCCACTCCGGCGGCAAAAGCCACGATGCGGGCGCCGAACGGCACGTTGGCGAGCCTATCGGCCTAGGGCGGCCGGCGGCACGGAGTAACTTCGCGAGAGCGTGCGGACCCCGCAACGCGGGCAGATCCACCGCGTCCTGACCGGCGCCGGGCGTGCCGCTCGCTCATCGCTGGCTCCTAATCTCCGCGATCCGGCGGCCGATGATGCCGATGAGGGCGATCAGCAGGATCACCGTCGTTGCGGTCGTGTTCGCCCCCGCCACGGCCATGATCAGGCCGAGGAACAGGAGGGCGGTCAGGATCCAATCGACCGCTTGCCAGGTGATCGTCACCGTCACGCTCATAGCTGCTCCTTGGTCAGCAGGCACCCGCAGATCAGGTGCCCGACGTTTGCTCCAGGCGAATCGTTTGCATCGACCGGGAAGTTAGACCTCTAGACCACCTTCTCGCCGGCCGCGATCCCGTGCTCGTCGAGGAGCTGAACCAGCACCCGACCGTCGCCTGCATCGGTGAGCGCGAGGTCGCAGCCGGTGAACTTGGCGGCGAACTCGATCACTGCCGCGAGCTGCTTGGCCGAGAGCATGATCCGGGCTGGCGAGTCCATCGGCCGAGCCTGAAGGTCGGTTCGGACGCCGACGTAGAGAGGGCCGAGCCCGCGAGTAGGATGTGAACCACATCGGTTGATCCCTGCATCGCAGGGACTGTCGGTCTGCAAAGCCTCGGGCGCCCCCTTCGTGGGGGCGTTCGTGTTTTGGGAACCGGGTTCCGTCCTCGACGCTAGCCGGTGCTGGCGCGAAAGCGAGCGGTCAGGGCAGCTTCCCTCGCCGAACATTCGCGCCACCAGAAGCGGGACCCAGTCAGGGCCTCCCTGTCAACGCGGCGGTGGGGTCCAGGCCACCCTCACCTGGTTTCATGCGCTTGAACGCAGGCAAATCCCGGCAAGGCCCGGCGACGTCTCAGTCCTTGAAACGCGCGGCCTCCTCCGAACCGCCGGTGGCGTCGCCCTCGCTGTAGGAGTGAGCGCCGGTCCCGGCGAGCATGCCGCCCGCGACGATCAGGTACTCGTCGCGGATTGGCGTGCCGGCGAGGTGGCACTCGAGGATCTCCCGGGTGCCGGCCGCATAGCGAGCCTGGGCCGAGAGGCTGGTGCCCGACGTATGCGGGGTCATGCCGTGGTGAGGCATGGTCCGCCACGGGTGGTCCTGGGGAGCCGGCTGGGGGAACCAGACGTCGCCGGCGTAGCCGGCGAGCTGACCCGATTCCAGCGCTCGCACGATCGCGTCGCGATCGCAGATCTTGCCGCGGGCGGTGTTGACGATGTAGGCGCCGCGCTTCATCTTCGCGATCATCTCGTCGTCGAAGAGGTGCTCGGTCTCGGGATGAAGCGGCGCGTTGATCGTCACCACGTCGCAGACGCCGACCATCTCCTCGGGGGTCTCGTGGAAGGTCGCGCCGAGCTCTGACTCGACCTCCTTGGGAAGCCGGTGGCGGTCGGTGTAGTGCAGGCCGACGTCGAAGGGCTTCAGGCGGCGCAGCACCGCCGATCCGATCCGCCCCGCAGCCACGGTGCCCACCTGCATCCCCTCGACGTCATAGCTCCGCGAGACGCAGTCGGCGATCTTCCAACCGCCCTCGACGACGACCTGATAGGCAGGGATGTAGTTGCGGACCAGCCCCAGGATCATCATCACTACGTGCTCGGAGACGCTGATCGAGTTGGAGTAGGTCACTTCCGCAACCGTCATTCCGGCCTTCTGGGCGGCCTCGAGGTCGACGTGGTCCGAGCCGATCCCCGCGGTGATCGCGAGCTTGAGGTTCGGTGCCTTGGCGATCCGCTCGGCGGTCAAGTAAGCGGGCCAGAAGGGCTGTGATATCACCACCGCGGCGTCGGGCAGCTCGCGCTCGAAGACCGAGTCCTCGCCGTCCTTGTCGGACGTCACGACCAGCTCGTGGCCGGCGCCCTCACAGAACCTACGCAGCCCGAGCTCTCCGGCGACGCTGCCGAGCAGCTCGCCGGGCGTGAAGTCGATCGCCTCGGGCGTCGGCGCCGTCTGACCGTCCGGGTACCGCTCGATCTTCGGCACGTCGTCGCGCGGATAGGTCGGCGGGTAGCCGTCGACCGGGTCGTCGTAGAGCACGCAGAGGATCTTCGCCATCGTCTAGCTCCTTGCTGAGTAAGTGAGTGTCGGGCCGGGGCTGGCTTGGGGAGGGGATGACCCCCACCGGCCGGCGGCAGACCCTTGACCGTCGCAACGCAGGCTGTGTGCGCCCGCTCGGTGTCGCGAGAAACGACGCGCCAGCACACGGCTACCGATGTTCCCACGTCACAGTGACGCTCACCCCGAGAGGGAGTCCGACCGAGATCGAGAACCCAGACGCGCCGGACTGCGCCGCGACTGATGCGGCGGCCCTTTGGAGGCGGGCAACGAGTCGACGGATGTGTTTCCCGTCAGGCTCGCCGACCATCTCGCGATTGATCGCCGCGACCGCTTCGGCCAGCGCTCCCATCGCCTCGCCGGGCTCGCCGTAGGAGCTGGATTCAACCGCTGAGAGGAGATCTGCGGCGTCCACGCCGCAGAGACTATTCGTCGGGATCGCCGTCGCGTGGTTACCAGACCGCAGGTCAGGGGTCGGCGACCGACCCCTGCATACTTGGCCGGTCCAAGGCATCGGACGCTCCGCCGGCGCCCGAAAGTCTCGCTATACGGCGGTCCGCTCCTAGCGACGAGGAGCGAGTGGGTCCGCGCTCCTAGCGACAGCGATTGGGTTCGGCTCGGCCTTCGCTCGGTCCAGCCGCCTCTGGGCGAACTTCGATTGTCGCTCGAGCTCGCGGAGGCGCCCTTCGCTGGTCAATCGCGGACCGTAGGCCTTTGCTCGGTAGAGCCGGTAACGCTCACGGGCATGGCGCGCCTCAGCCTCGCGTTCGACGAGGCGGAGGTTCAAGCCTCCGCTCGGGGCTTTCGTCGTACCCGTGTCCATCGCTAGGTCCCCGGTTCAGACCCGCGGTGGAGGGAGAGAGCCGTTTGCGGATCGCCTCACAGCCCGGGACGCTCCTCGGCCGAAGGATGGCTCCAGGGTGAATACCTCGGTGGCGACGTCCGTGTCTCTGTCGTGGCTGCTCATGAACGAGGCGACGCGCTGACGGGTCAGCCTCACGACCGCGGCGACGGCGTCCCGCTTGTAGGCGGCCGGGCTGCGCTTGCCGAGGCCACCGACAGTGTCGCCGGTCTGCGGAGCGATCATGCTCCGGTTGAAGTCGCCGACGCCGTCAGCGAGCACGCAGGTGACGACGTTGCCGTGGATCTCGGTACGCGCGTCGGTCGGCGGGTTGCCGGCGTATTGCGTCCATAGCGAGACGAACGATTTGGTCAGCTCCGCAGACAAGGTTGGAAAGCCGGTCATGGCCGACCACTCTTCTCCGGCCGATCGTCGCCGGGGCTCGCGCTCGGATTCACTCGTCGAGACTCGCTCGCGCAGGACCCTGAGGACGGTCATTGGCTGTTCCCTTCCCAGCGATCCCGCCGGGACGGATGAAGCGGCGAGATCGCTGACTGGACAGACAGTGTATCATGGATTCATGAATTTACTTTCCGGAGATCAGCAACCAGGGTTCCCGGCGTCCGGCCGCTGGGACTTTCTGACCAACCACGCCCATGTCCTCTTGTGCGTGGCTGATGACCCGGGCATCCGCCTGCGCGACATCGCCACAGCGGTGGGGATCACCGAGCGCGCCGCGCACCGGATCGTTTCCGAGCTGGTCGAAGAGGGCTACGTGCTGCGCGAGAGGCAGGGCCGACGCAATCGCTACCAGGTCGTGGCGGGGCGTCCCATGCGTCATCCCCTAGTCCAGGAGCGCGAGGTGGGCGATCTGCTCGAAGTCCTGATCGGCTCGACGACAGGGGAGCCGGCCGACATGACGCTGGAGGTCTGAGGAGCACCCGTCGGAGCTTTGAGGAAGCACCAGTCATGCGCGACCGACATGTCCACGCCTCTGCCCTCGTCGAACACTGGGACGTGCTATCAAACGATTCCGGCCGAATCGAAGAACGACAACGACATGTTCTGAGGATCGTGTCCGGAGTGCCGCTTTCCATGCGAAGCGACACTTTTGGGGCTGGCATTCACTAAGCAGGAGCCATGCAAACGGCCAGAAACGCCGTCTACTGGCGTACTCCGAAAGCCCGGCGGCTTCGAGGGCCTCCTCGCGGTCGTGGAATCACACGCGCGCCGATTTGTTGCACGTGCACGGGCCGGGAAAACGGACGCGGTGGACGGCGCACGTTCCTGGCCGCGTCTGCCCGGCCGTGCCGAACAGCTCGACGTTCTCCTGCGACATCGCCTACTCCGAGCCCGGCGGCTGTGAGTGCTTCCGCCTCGGTGCGGAAGAACTGCCACCACGTCGCCATCCCGTCGCGGTAGCGGGCCACGAACCAGATCGTCTGGCGCACCTCGACCCCTTTTGGGCGACACGTCGCGATGACTCGTGCGAGCACGGTGTCGCCGAGGTCGCGAATCTCCTCAGGCCCGCCGTGCAGGCCGCCGAGCGGGAGCACGACCTCTTTCCACCACCGTCGGACCCCGTCGTGTCCCTGGAAGGTCTCGCCTTCTGCCTCCGCGATCAAGGACGTGAACTCCACGTCGGGGTGAACGGACACGAGGAACCCGTCGATGTCGCCACGGTTTACCGCCGCGAACCCCTCTTAAGCGCCTCCACGTTCTCCCGCGACATCGCCTACTCCGACAGCCCTGCGGCTTCGCGGGCTTCCTCCGCATGGAGATACCACTGGTAACGGCGGATCTGGCCGTCGGCCAGCGTCACCACGGAGCCGAAGGTCTGTGGTCCAAAAGCCGCATCGCTCGTACGACCCACGCCAGAGAAGGTGCCGGCAACGAGCACGCGATCCTCAATGTCGACCATCTCGCTGATGTCGAAGCGCAGCTCAGTGAAGGAATCTCGAAGTGCCGTGAGCGCGGTCCGCACCCCACTCCGGCCAAGCCGTGTGCCCGACTCCATCGCGTAATCAGGGTTCACCCACTCCCCGTCAGGCCGCACGTATCGAAGGGCCCCCTCGATGTCGCCTCGGGTAATCGCCTCGAACAGCTTCTGCACGACCTCGACGTTCTCCTGCGACATCGCCTGCGCAGTATCCCCCGAGCCGGAGGTATGCGCTTTCCATGCGAAGCGGCACTACCGCTTTTCGTCCCAAGCGATACTCCGCGCGGCGGATTCGAGGGCCTCGTGACGGGTCGCGTACTCGCGGCAACGCGCAAGCTTTCCGCCTCGAATCGAGTAGACGACCGCTTCCGTCTGAGTGGTTTCGACGCCGCTGAGCTTGGCGCGTCCGCCGAACCGCTCAATCGCGACCACCGTGTCCTCCCCGGCGTCGATCAGTTCGATCGGCTCGAACCAGAACTCGTCGAACGTGTCGATCCAGTCCTGAAGCCAGGCCCGCACGGCGTCCGTGCCCTGGATCAGACCGGAGTCGTCCGGAGCACCCTCGACTGCCCGGTAGACGACATCGTCGGCGAAATGCTCCATGAACCGATCAAGCCCTCCACGGGCAAACGCCTCATAGGCCACCTTCACCACCTCGACGTTCTCCTGCGACATCGCCCGCGCAGTATCCCGCGGCGGGGGGAAGGTCGCACGTCCACACGGCGCGAAGCTGATGTAGGCTGGGCGCGTATCCAACGCCCATGAGGGGCGTGGCATGAGCAGGGGAACTACGGAAGGCATGAGGGTTCGCGCCCTGGCCGTGGTCGCCGCTGTGGCAGTCACGGGACTGGTCGCGGCAACATCAGGCAGCGCCACCTGGTCGCCCAACCCGACCGAGGGTTGCACGCCGGGTTACTGGAAGAACCACGAGGAGTCGTGGGTGACCTACGTCCCGACCCAGACGGTCGACAGCGTCTTTACGGGTGCCGACCCGTCGCTGGGCAGCGAGACGCTGTCGGACGCGCTCGATGGCGGCGGCGGTCCCGGCCTGGTCGGCAAGCAGGAGATCCTGCTGCGCGCCGCGGTCGCAGCGCTGCTCAACACGACGTCCGGGATCGACTACGGCGTGAAGACGAAGGCGCTGATCAACGGAGTCAACAGCCGACTCGCAAGCGGTAGCGAGAAGAAGATCATCAATTTCGCTACCCAGCTGGACAATCGCAACAACCTGGGCTGTCCGCTCTCGTAGCTGACGCCCTGACGTTTCGACGGCGGTCCCACGGGGCCGCCGTCGGTCGTTCCGGGCCTCGGTTTGCTGCGGTAGTTGCCTGCCCAAGGTGTCCCCTTGTGTCCCGCGAGCGGCACGATGCGCATGGTGGGGCCGACCTGGGTTCTCTCATCCTTTAGGCCTACGCGGCGCATTGCCGATAGGTCGCCTATGACGTTCGGCGAGCAGGTCTGCGCCCGGCACGGGTGTCTTACAGGTGACGAGCTAGTTCCTCAGACTTCGAGCACCGGGGAGAGGAAAGCGCGAGGGCACGTGGTAACGGGGAGCGTGCGACTGCGATTGCTCGGCGCGCTTGTCGTCATCGGCCTCCTGTTGCTGCCCGCGGCTTCGGCCCAGGCTGCTACCTGCAGCTTCGCCGCGCCAACCGTGACCGTGAACATGACGACCGCGAACGAGACGGCCACCGTCGGCACCTCCGGCGGCGCGATCACACTCAACAACGTCGCCTGTGCGGGCGGACCGACGGTCGCCACCGCAGAGACGATCAACGTAGCCGGGGCGGCCACCACCGGCAACGAGACTCTGGTCGTCGACCTGACCAACGGTCCGCTCGCGCCGGGACTCACGCCCGAGGGCGCTGGGCTGAGCGAGATCGAGATCAACGCCAACCTCGGCCTCGCGGCCGGCGACCGGATCACTGTGACCGGGGCGGAGAGCGCCGACAATCTCCTACTCGGAGCCGGGGGAATCAACCTTAACGGCGACGACGACGCCGACGTTGCCACCACCAACACGGAGCTGTTCACTCTCAACGGCGGCGGCGCTAATGACTTCATCAGCGCTCAAGGTGGCTCTGGCACGGGTGGGCCGGCAACGCTCCCGGCAACGATCAACGGTGACGCCGGCGACGACACGATCAAACCAGGTCTTGGCAATGACACCGTGGCGGGCGGGGTCGGTAGCGATGCGATCGACGGATCAGATGCGCCAACGGCGATCGCGATCAATCTCGCGACGACCGCAGCCCAGAACACGGGCGGGCTCGGAACAGACACGATCAGCGGGTTCGAGAACGTGCGCGGCTCGCCGTTCGCCGACACGCTGACCGGCGACGGGGGCGCGAACTTCCTCGGCGGGCTCGGCGGTGATGACCGCCTCAATGGCGCCAGCGGCGACGACACGATCGACGGCGACGAGGGCAACGACACCGGCGACTACTCGACCGCGACTGCGGCGGTCACCGCCTCGCTGTCGCTCGCGACCCAGGACACGGGCGCTTTCGGCATGGACACCTTGCTCGAGCTCGAGAACCTGACCGGCGGCTCGGGAGCCGACTCGCTGATCGGTAGCAGCGGGGCGAACACCCTCCGCGGCGGCGGCGGAAACGACGTGCTCGAGGGCGGACTCGGCGACGACGAGGTCGAAGGCGACGCCGGGACCGACACCGCGAGCGCACAGAGCGCCGCCGCCGGGGTGCGGATTGACCTCCGGGCGGGAACGCTCACGGGGGCCGACGGAGCCGACACACTGAGCGAGATTGAGTCGGCGGACGGCTCGCCCTTCGACGACACCATGATCGGTGACGAGTTGGCGAACGCACTCAACGGCAGCGCGGGCACCGACACCGTCGACTACTCGCAGGCGATCGGGGGGCTGGCGCTCAACCTGCAAACGGGTTCGGTCACCGGCGCCGGCGCCACCGACAGCCTGAGCCAGATCGAATCGGCTATCGGCACACCGTTCGACGACACCCTGACCGGTTCTACGGTCTCGAACTCGCTTCGCGGCGGGGGCGGTGACGACACCGTCATCGGAGCCGCAGGCGACGACACGCTCGACGGCGGCGCGGGGCGTGACCTCGCCGACTACGCAACATCCACCAACCCGCTCAGCGTCGACTTGGGGGCGGGGACCGCGTCGGGCCGTGGCGACGACACCCTGCGCGCGATCGAGAACCTCACCGGCGGTGCCGGCAACGACTTCCTCGCCGGCGATGCCAGATCGAACCTGATCGTCGGCGGCGCGGGGTTGGACCGAGTCGCGGGTGGCGACGGCGACGACAGCCTCGACGGTGGCGCCGGGCTCGATACGCTCGATCTCTCAGGCGCCAGCGCAAGCGTTGACGTCGACCTGGTCCGCCAGCGCGCGCAGGGTCAGGGGAGCGACGCGGTGATCAGCTTCGAGGATGTGATCGGCTCGGCACACCCCGATCAGCTGAGCGGGGATGTGGCGGCCAACCGGCTCGTCGGCGGGGGCGGCGACGACTCGTTGCGGGGCAAGGCGGGCGACGACGAACTTCTCGGAGGCGATGGTTCGGACACGATTACCTACTCGGGTTTCAGCCCGGATGCCGAGCGCGAGGGGGTGACCGTCGATCTCAACCACGGCCGTGCCTCGGGCGAGGGTGATGACCGCGTCGACGGGGTCGAGAACGTGATCGGGTCGAACTTCGCCGACGCGCTGCGCGGCGACGCGGGCGCGAATAGGCTCGAGGGCAGGGGCGGTGAGGACGAGCTCGCCGGTGTCGGGGGCGACGACTTCGTCGACCTCGGAAGCGGCAGCGACCGCGGCGCGGGCGGCGTCGGCAGCGACCGGCTGAGCGCCCGCGACGGACGCCGCGACAAGGTCTTCGGTGGCGGGGGGCGCGACTCCGCCCGGGTGGACAAGGGCCTGGATCGCGTCCGCAGGGTCGAGAAGCGATAGGCAGGTCGGAACAACGGAGCGTGAGTAGGGCGGTGCCGCCCGAGGTCGTGGACCGGTTGACCCGGCAGAAGCCGGATTAGCGAAGCGGGTACTTAGAGCCCCGGCGGGCGGTAACTAACCGCGCGTTTCGCGGCCTCGTCTACCTGCTCGGGTGTGAGCAGCACGGTCGTCTTCACCGTCGCTCCTCCTGCAGCGTTCACGATCAGCGCTACGGCTGCGGCGGCCTCGTCGTCGGGAAGATCGACGACCACAATTGCATCGTTCTCGCCGAACCCGAAGTAGAAGCACTCGAGCTTGCCGCCCACGCCTTTCACCGTGTCGGCGACCGCGTCCCGCCGATCGACGCCGCCCTTGCTGCGCACGCCCTCCACGCCCTGGGTCGTGTATGACGCCTCGAACAGGTACTTCGGCATCTCCGCCTCCTCGTAATCGGGGTCGCGCCAACACTTTCACGCTGAAGGTCGCAAGGCAAGCGCACGCACCGGGGTGCCCTCGGCGGCGGGGGCAGCGGTGAGGGCTCAATTGTGGCGCGAGACCCAGGACAGGATCGCTCGCGAGTGCGTGATGACCGTCCCATCGGACAGCATCAGAGCCGGGAGCTTCGTGTCGCCCGTCGCCTCGCGCAGCTGCTCGCGCGAGCCCTTGCGCAGGAACGGGACTGGATGCCCGTGGCCGGCGATCACCTTCTCGTAGTCGATCCCGGCGCCTCGGAGCGCCTCCTGCACCCTGCGGCACGGGTGGATGCGCGGGCCACCATCGTCTCCGTGGCACACGTACAAGGTCGGGTGGTCGGCCATTCTGGATCCTCCCTGTCGGACTCCGAGAATTGTGCCCGAGGCCGATCCCTGAGTTAGCGGAGCTCGGTCAGTCGCTCAGGTGTGCCGCCTGCGGGGGGTCAGCTCCAGCGTCTGGGCCGTCGTCTTGTCACCGAACTCGCCCTGCTCGACCGAGATGGTGATCGCGGTCAGCTCGCCGCCGCGTGAGAGCTTTCGCCAGTCCTTGCGCGAGAGGCGACCCTTGACCTTCGTCGAGGCTCCGGGATCGAGACTGTAGGACCTGGGCTTGCCCTGTTTGTTCGGGGACCGCCCGAGGGTCAGGATGCCGGCGCAGGGGGCCGTGAGTTCGGGGGGGCAGGCAAGGCGAACGGGCACCTTGCCGCTGTTCTTGATCTTCGGGGTGCTGCGCGAGATGACGACGTTGGGGCCCTCGTTCACCGCACCGATGGTGACGGTCTCGCAGCCCGCGAAGGCGAAGAAGCCAAGGCCGGCGAAGTCCACGAGATCCATCGAGACCGAGTCCGTTCCGTCCCCGCAGGAACCAGGTCGGTCCAACTCGGCGTCGCGGAGGCGGAGCTGGTCGTTGCCGGAGCTTCCATTGAGGTTGTCGTTGTCCGCCCCGCCGACCAGGATGTCGTTGCCGCCTTCACCCCTGACGATGTCGTTGCCGCTCTCGCCGTTCATCGTGTCGTTGCCGCCGCGGCCCTCCATCGTGTCGTCGCCGGCGCCACCGGTCATCACATTCGCCCCCGAGGTGCCACAGAGGAAGTCGTCGAGCGACCCCCCGGTGTTCGTGAGCAGGCAATCGGGACCGCTCGAGCCACCGGCATCTGCCCGCGGCGCGGCGATCAGCGCAAGCGCGAACGCCGCGGCGAGCGTTGTGATCGCGATAGCGATCGAAGCGTGGATAGGAGTGGCGCGATGCTGGTTCGTGGAATCGCCTCTCGGTACGGACAGCCTAGCCGCAAAGACGGCAGTGATGCAACTGCAGCGAACCTCGGCGATCTCAGGTTTCGTCGGCGAGCTCAGCCGCGGCGGACTCCGCGCTCTTTACCGGGCCCGGCGCGCCTCAGGTTCCCGAACATCTTCTGCAGCATCGCTCGGTTTCCACTCTATCCGGATCGACCCGGGGCTACGAAGGAGCCGCGTGCTCGCGTGCCAACCGATCGAGCAGCTCGGCCAGCGCCTCGGGGTCCTCGACCATCGGAAAGTGGCCGCCGGGAATCTCGATCGGCTCGATGCCCAGCAGCTCGCGCGCCATAAAGCGCTCCCAGGCCGGCTCGAAGAACTCATCGTCGGTGGCGTAGACGAGCACGGTCGGCACCTCGGGATGCCCGGGAAGCGGGTACTCAGCCGGCGGCGCGCCGGGGCGAAGGCGCTCGGCCAGCGCTCGGGCGGTCTCCGGTGGAAGGCGCGGATACATCGCGCCGATCGCCGCCTCGGTGTCCCAGACGGTGGCGCCTCGCGTTCCGCGCGGGGAACGGGAAGCCGGCGCGGAAGGCGGCGGGCGCGCCGGCCGGCGGCGGGAAGGGCCCCAAGCGCGGACAGAGATGAACGAGCAAGGAGCCGGGCGTCGCCTCGGCCACGAACGCCGCGTAGCCGGAGCTCGCCGAGTGCCCGACGACGCCCGCCGGGCCGGGCACGCCCTCGAGCGCTGCCAGGGCCGGGCGGACGCGCCCCTCGAATCCCGCGTCCGGATCGTCGTATGGAAGGTCCGGCGCTACGGCTTCGTGGCCCCGGGCGCGCAGCGGCCCGATCAGGGGATCCCAACATGCCCCGTCGTGCCAGTCGCCGTGCAGCAGGCAGAAGGTCGCCACCGGCGATGCCTCTCACGCTCAGGCGGAGAGCCCGGCGGCGTTCAGCGCCTTGGCCCGGCTGGAGAAGACCTCGAGCCTGATCGCCTTGCCGTCGCGCAGCGTCCACAGGTGCGCGCCCTCGGAGTCGACGCTCGCGCCGCTTTCCTTGCCGCGCCCGGTGTAGCGGGTGAGGACGACGACGAGCTCGCCGGCGGGCACGAACCGCTCCGCCTCGCAGCGCCAGTCGTCCCACGGACTGAGCCACTCGCGCAGCCGGTCGCTTCTCTCCTCCGGGTCACGCGACACCCCCCGGTCGGGGAACTCCTCCGACCATCCCCACTCCATCTCGTCCGCGTAGAACTCGAACCGCGGGCGCCAGTTCCCGCGGCCCCATTCCTCATAGACCGGGCGCAAGACCTCGACGTTCGCTCGCTTGACAGCCTCGGGATCCGGATGCGACATCGTCGACCCAGTATCTCGCGGCCGTGCCTGGCGCGGAGGGCCGGGGGCGCAGGTGCGGGCCTACCTGCCGATCAGCTTGAAGGCGTGGTTGCCGGTCTCGGTCTGCGCCCAGTAGCTGACCCAGACCATCGCGAGCGGCTCGAGGTAGCGGGCGATCTCGAGGCCCCCGAGGTCGATGACGTCGGTCCAGCCGAAGCTCTCGAGAATGCTCGTCACCTCGCGCTTGGCGGCCTCGTCATCGCCGGCGAGTCGCTCGTGACGCCGGCGGGGTCGACCATGATGTGGGCGCCGACGATGTTCAGTGCCTTGACCACGCGCGCGCCGGGCAGCCAGCGCTGGACCAGCTCGGCTCCAGACTCGTCGTGCCCGACGGCGAGCGTCGGCGGGACGCCGCCGCTGAAGTCGAGCGGGTTGGTGACGTCGACGACCACCTTGCCGGCGAGGTTCTCAGCGCCGGCCAGCTCTAGCGCGTTCTGCGTTCCCTCCAAGAGCGTCGCGAGGAAGACGAGCTCACCATGCGCCGCGGTCTCCTCGAAGGTCCCGGTGGAGGCGACGCCGCCGGTCTCCCGCGCCCACTCGGAGAGTTTGGCCGGATCCCGCGAGCCGAGCTTGACCTCGTGGCCGAGCTCGGCCAGCTTCGCGCCGAGCGTCTGGCCGACCACTCCCGATCCGAGGGATGCCAACCCTCATCGCACCGATATCTTGGCGCGATGATCGGTGAGTCGTCGAGCGAGAAAGCGTCCGAGCGCGGCACCGGCCCATGCATCCTCTGCTTCGACGGCTCGGATCCCGCCCGGAGGGCGATTCGCGAGACCGCCGGCCTGCTCGGCCGGGTGCCGGCGGTGGTGGTACACGTCTGGGATCGTCCCTCCGGGTTGATGCTTGGCGGCCGGCAGCTGGCCGCGACGCATCCGCTCGCCCCGGCGGCGGAGGAGTTCGACGCTTCGGCGCGTGAGGCGGCCGCGGCGGTGCTCGCAGACGGGGCCGGGCTGGCGACGGACTGTGGGTTCGACGTCGAGTCCGCCCTGCTCGTCAGTCATCACGGCGTCTGGGCGCCGATAATCGAGCTCGCCGAGGAACGCTCCGCGCGGGCGGTCGCGGTCGGATCGCGCGGCGCCTCGGCGCTGGAGTCGACAGTGCTCGGCAGCGTCGCGCACGGGATCGCGAACCACTGCGCGGGGCCGGTGATCATCGTCCCGGCGACCGACCGACGCCCGGCATAGTTCAGGGACGATGATCCTCGCGGCCGCGATCGTCGGTCTCTTCGTGCTCCCGGATCCCTGGCGGATCGTGTTCCTGTTCTGCGCCGCCCTGATCGAGGTCGGCGAGGTGTATTTCTGGATCCGCTTCCTGCGCCGCTACCGGGTCACGACCGGAGTGGAGGGGCTGATCGGGGAGCGGGCGGAGGTGATCGAGGCGCTCTCCCCCGGGGGGCGGGTGCGGCTGCGGGGCGAGATCTGGAACGCGCGCGGCGCGGCGGCGATCGCCCGCGGCGAGCCGGTCCGGGTCGCGGCGGTCGACGGACTGACCTTAGTCGTCGAGCCGCTCACCGATGACGCGAGAGCGCCCGGGGTGAGGGAGTAGGCTCGCCCGTCATGCGGCCGACCGCCCTGACCGCCTGCGTGCTGGCGCTGGCGCTCGCCGGCGCCGCGGCAGCCTTGGCCGTGACCGACCGCGGCGGCGGGGGAGATGATCGCCTGGTGGGCGGGGCGCGGGCCGACGAGCTGCGCGGGCGCGGCGGGGCCGACCTCCTGATCGGCCGCCGTGGCGCGGACCTGCTGATCGGCGGGGGCGGAGCCGACCGGCTGCGCGGGGGGCCGGGGCGCGATCGCTTCAACATGCGTGACGGAGTCGAGCTCGCCGCCCCTGGGAACGACCGGATCGAGGCCCGAGACGGAGGCAGCGACGAGATCGGGTGCGGCGGCGGGGACGACGTCGCGATCGTCGACTCGGTCGAGGACGGTGTCTATGACTGCGAACAGGTAAGGGAGCCGTCGTGATCGGGCGCTTGGCCGACCACTCGTCCCGGTTCGCGCGTGGCGAGCTCGCCGATCCCGAGCGGCGCGAGCTGCTCGAGGCGCGCAGCCCCGAGGGGCTCCTGCGCCGGCGCGACTTCCTCGGCCGCACCGCGGCGCTGGCAGGGCTGGCGGGGATGGCCGGCGTGCTGCCGGCCGAGACCCTGGTGGCGGAGGCCGCGCGGCGGGCGGGGCGTGCGCCGCTGCCGAAGCCGCGCGAGCTGCCGATCGACACTTTCGTCGTGCTGATGATGGAGAACCGCTCCTTCGATCACTACTTCGGCTGGCACCCGCGCGCCGACGGCCGCAACGAGGGGCTCGCCTATCCGAATCTCGACGGCAGCCAGAGCTTCGCCACCCACCACCTCGCGGCGGACTTTCAAGGATGCGGCTTCCGCGACCCCGACCACGGATGGACCGGCGGGCGCCACCAGTACAACGGCGGCGCCATGGACGGCTTCTACACCGGCAACCCCGAGGGCGACGGCAGCGACGAGTACGCGCTCGGCTACTACCTAAAGGCCGACCTCGGCTTCATCCCCCACGTGGCGGCGGCCTACACGCTCTATGACCGCTGGTTCTGCTCGATCATGGCCTCGACCTATCCCAACCGCCACTACCAGCTCGCGGCCCAGAACGGGGGCCAGAAGCGCAACCAGCTCCCAGACATAAGCGACCCGGAGAACTTCGGCTTCGAGTGGGAGACGATCCTCGACCGGGCGCTGGCGCACGGGCTGGAGGTCGGCTACTACGTCTCCGACGTGCCGACGCCGGGGCTCTACGGGCCACGGGGACTCGCCTGGACGAGGCCGATCAGCCGCTACTACACCGACGCGGCGCAGGGCACGCTGCCACCGATCTGCTTCGTCGACCCGCCCTTTCTCGGCGCCGGCAGCGGGCTCTCCGCCGACGAGCATCCGCACGGCGACGTGCGGCTCGGGCAGGCGTTCATGTCCGACGTCGTGCACGCGTTCGTCGAGTCGCCCCAGTACCGGCGCGGGGCGCTGTTCATCAACTACGACGAGTGGGGCGGATTCTTCGACCACGTGCCGCCGCGCCACGTGCCGGACGACCGGGCCAACCGCGAGAACCTCGACGAGGACTGGTCGCTGACCGGGTTCCGGATTCCCGCCGTCGCCGTCTCTCCCTATACGCGGGCGAGACGCCGCGGACGCATCAGCCACATGACCTGCACGCACGAGTCGATCCTGAAGCTGATCTCCTACCGCTTCGGGCTCGGCTATCTGACCAAGCGCCACCGCTACGCCTCCAACGTCGGGCGCAGCTTCGACTTCTCGCGTCGTGACCCCGATCCACCGGACCTACCCGAACCGGTCGCGATCGCTGCGGTCGAGTGCGCGGTCGGCGGCAGCGGTCGTCCGAAAGAGCATGACCTCGCCCGGCTGCAGACCTCCGGTCTGCTCGAGCGGGCCGGCTACGAGATCGAACCGGTCAGCTACGAGTCGCTGTTTCGCCATCCCGACACGGTGCGGCGCGCGTTCGAGTCGCGGGGCTGAGACTGCCGCCCGGGCCGGGTACGGAAAAGGGCCCCTGGGAAGGGGCCCTTTTGTTCCGAAAGGACGTTCCGCCCGCGTTCCTGCCGCTGGCCCGTCAGTCCTTCAGCTCTTTAAGTCTCAGGGCCGCGATCGATGCCGGTCCGCAGCGCCCGTATAAGAGAGAGTAACACGGTATTCAACGCTGGTTACGCGTTCCTCCTTGCTACGGATCATGCACCGTTGCAGGCTCTTACTCTCCGTACAGCAGCGGGCGAAGGGCTTGTACGAGAAGGCGAACGCGGCAGCGGCGGCGGACGGTCGGGCCGACCACGAGCTTGAGCAGGATCGAAACGGACCATCTCGGCCCTGCAGACGAGCCAGCTATAACTTCAGCTCGGGGCGCTTAGCTCAGTTGGGAGAGCGCCAGCTCGACAAGCTGGAGGTCACTGGTTCGAGCCCAGTAGCGCCCATCGCACTCCAAAGCGGGACTCCGGCTTTGCATGGAAGCGGGAGAAACCGGCGCCGCTCCTGCCTCTCACGCGAAGCGGAAGCGACCGATGGCTCGAGAGGCTGTTTGCGGGGGCGAGGTCAAACACGGTCGTAGGGTCTGACGACTGCACCGCCAACGAGATAGGAGACTGCCCTCGGCGTGATCGCCGGTCTTGGCCTCGCACTCGCTTCCGCCGTCGCGACGAGCGTCGGTTTCCTGCTCAAGCACCGCGGCGCAGTCCTCGCTCCCGCTGTGCAAGTCCGCCACCCGCTGCGCAGCGCGGCCGGCCTCTTTCGCTCGCGTTGGTTCGCGCTCGGCTGGGGGGTCGCCGTAGGCGCGTGGGGACTGCACGTCGGCGCGCTAGCACTGGCACCCCTCTCGACCGTGCAGGCGGTTCTCTCAGGCGGGCTGGTCTTCCTCGCGGTCTTCGCCGAGCGCTTCTTCGGGTTTCGGCTCGGGCGACGCCAATGGGCAGGCGTGACTCTCACGGCGCTCGGGCTAGCGGTGATCGGCCTGACCTCCGAGTCGGGCGACGCAGAGCCTCGCCACTACGCGGTTGCGGCCCTGATCGCGATCGAGTGCGGGGGGCTCGTCGTCTGCCTCGCGATCGCCTCGGCCTCGACGCATCGCCGTATCTCGCCGGCGACGCAGGGCCTGATCCTAGGCGCCGTCGCCGGCGCACTCTTCGGCGTCTCCGACATTGCGATCAAGTTCTTGGTCGATGACACTGCCAGCGGGGTGCTCGAGCTGATCAGCCCTTGGACCGCAGCGGCTCTGATCGCCTCGGTAGTTGCCTTCTACGCCTCGGCTCGAGGGTTGCAGATCGGCCCGGGCGTCGAGGTCATCGCCCTCACCTCGATCGCGGCCAATCTCGTCGCGATCGTCGGCGGCATCCTGGTGTTTCGGGACTCGATCGGTTCGGGGACCCCCGAGATCGCGGCGCGATTGCTCGCGTTCTGCCTCGTGATCGTCGGGGCCGCACTCATCCCCGGCCCGGTCCGGGCGACGAACACCTCTCGTCGATAGCCCGCGAGCGACGGACGGCGGCACCGGTGTGCTGAAAACCGCGACGGTATCCCGCTCAGCCCGGGCAGCTTCAGGTGAGACGAAAGTGCGCGGTGTTGTCCTCGTCGTCGCGAACCTTCACGAGACGCCCGGCCTTCCGGGCGTGGACGAACGCCTGCTTCAGGTCGGGCTTGTCGACGCCGAGCTGCGCGGCGACGTCCCCCCGAGTGAACTCATCCTGGTCCAGTTGCTGCGCAGCCTCGATCAGCTGGTCTTCGGTAACAGTCAGTTGCATCGTTCTCTTTGGCATCGCTTTCAATTTCATTGCTGGTCACGGGTGGAAGCGGCGTCAAGCTCGCTGGCTTGCGCCTCACGCGCCCGCGCAAGCGTTCCCTGCGCCCGTTCCGCTTCACGCTGTAGTTCACGCAGGCGACCCGTACTGGTCGGGCGAGGCCCGTGAGCCTTCGCCCGATAGAGCCTGTAACGCTCGCTGGCATGCCTCGCATCTGCCTCGAGCCCCTCAAGGCGCCGGTCATCGCTCACGAGTCGGAGTCGTGACTTGCGAGGCGCCGGCGGGCCCGGGCAGCGCTCAACTGTTTCCTGGCTCGGATCGCGCGGTGGGACAGGTCGGCGTGGTGCAGGCCGGACGCTGGGGTGTCCGAAGGCCGGCGGTCGTCCCTCTGACGCTCACGATGGCGGGCTACCGCCGCCAGAAGGCGAACGTGTCGGTCGGTCATGGTGATGCCGATCTCGATCCCCTCGAAGGATTGCGCTGCCGGTGGAGGGAGGGGATCGCTAAAGCACCCAGAGACAGCCGACCACCAAGGATAGCGCCGGTGACCCAAGCTCCCGCTGCAACTTCTCACCTGCCGCGGCAGAGGTCTTATCCCGGATGACATGCCTGTCTCCCGGTTGCGAGAGCTACTGAAATGACTTGGCTCAACCTCTATCCCCCCGTGTAGGGTCGGAGTCGTGGCAGGGCAAATCGAATCGGTGATCGACTTCATCGACGGCGACGAGTTGGAGGTGCACGACACCGTTGACGAGATTGATCGGGCAATTGGCGACCTGCGCACGGGACGCGTCCCGTTGATACCGGTGCGTGGCCCTGACGGTCGGGAGCGTCGGATCAACGCCGCCCACATCAAGGCGGTTCGCCGATACGACACGTCCGCCTGACCCGAAACGGGTTGTGCTCGACGCGGAGCGTGCACTGCCATCGGGGTGAGCGAGTTACCTCTCCCCGCTTCAGGTTCAGCTACTTGGCGCTAGTCAGCCCACCAGTCACGCTGGCCCTCGACGTCTTCGCGCGGAGCCTCGCCGAGATTGGGCGCGCCGATGACGACGATCTCGAGGCCGTCGGGCCCGGCCTCGTAGCCTCGCCACGTACCGGGCGGGACGCGCACCGCGTCCCACTCCTTGAGCTCGACGATCTCGTCGTCGAGCTTCATCCGCCCGCTCCCGCGCAGGACCACGTACACCTCCTCCTGCTTCTTGTGCGTGTGGCCGTACGGAAAGCGATAGCCGGGCGGGACGCGCTGGTAGCCCAGGCCGGATTGCTCGAGCTCGAGCGCCTCGGTCGCCAAGCGGAACTCCAGGTCCGGCGCGCCGTCGAACCTCGACCCGAGGTCCTCCAGGTCCTCCTTGAAGTTCCTGAGCGTGAACGGCACGGTCGCAATCCTACGGTGCCCTGGCTGGTTCTTCTGACCTGACGCGAGCGCCGGATCCAACCTGAGCTCACTACCTTGCGCCCACAGGCGGGAGGGGAGATACTGCCCGGTGTGTCGCAGGAGGAGTACCTGCTGGCAAACCAGCCCTCGGAGTTGGAGCGACTGCAGCTGCAGTCGCGCGTGTGGGAACCCAGTGGGCGGCGACTCCTCACGAAGGTCGGCGACGGATCTGGTCTACGCGCCCTCGACGTCGGTTGCGGAGCCCTGGGCTGGCTTCGGATCCTCAGCGAGTGGGTCGGCCCCTCCGGGCACGTGGTCGGCTTTGACATCGACGAGACGCTCCTCGATGCTGCCCGGTCGTTTCTCGATGCGGAACGGATCTCCAACGTCGAGCTCGTCGTCGATGATCTGTTCGACAACGAGCAGGCGCCGCATTCTTTCGATCTCGTCCACGCCCGCTACCAGATCGCTCCGCTCGGACGCGGCCCCGAGCAGGTGGCCTCGTACCAGCGGTTGGTCAGGCCGGGTGGCTCACTCGTTCTGGAGGAGTGGGACCTGGGCTCGTGGCACTTCAATCCCCCTGCCCCCGCGGCGGAGCGGCTGATCCGATTGCTCTCCGAGATCTTTGCCAACCAGGGCGGCGAGGCAGGCCGCGGACTTCCTGACCTGCTCCGCCAGATCGGTATCGAGGAGCCAGGGATAGACGCGCACGTGATCGCCCTCAAACCAGGCCACCCCTATTTGCGTCTGCCACTTCAGTTCAGTGCGGCGCTCGAGTCTCCGCTACTTGAGGCACTGAGCGAGGACGAGCTGGCTTCGCTACGCAGCGAGGCCGAGAGCGAGTTGGCCGAATCGGGCAGGTGGGGCACGACCTTCACCCTGATTCAGAGTTGGGGGATGGTCGAAGGCTGAGAGGCAGGGCCGCATGCGTCCTGGCCAGGCCAACACTCCGTCACTCACCGGCTCAACTCGTCGATGGGATACCTCGTTCGGGGCGAAGGACAGAGACGACCTCGAAGACCTCGACTCGCGGCTCGCCCTCGACTCGGTAGGCCGCGGGGATCGTGCCGGCGAGATCCGACTCGCGGAAGTCGCGCATCGAGTCCTCGTCCTCCCAGACGTAGATCCCGCCGTACTCGCCGGTCTCGGGCTCCCGGATGTAGAGCTTCTGGCGTAGTCCCGGTAGTGCCTGGTACTGCGGCGCTCGTTGGGCGATGGTCTTGGCGGCCTCCTCATCAGAGAGGCCGGTCTTGTACTTGACGACCTGCACGATCATTGGCCTCGACCTCCTGCGGTTCGTGGATGACGCTCAGGCGAGCTTAGGCCCGTTGGCCCTCGAAGCCGCCGCGCTGTCGGAGTAGGCGATGTCGCGGCAGAACGTCGAGCGCACAGCCTTCTTGACTTCGAGTCCGAGCTCGACGTAGGGTCGTCAAAGGCGCGCGATGACCGCCAGGTTCCATCCCCGTCGCGCAGCGCGGCCATCGGGCGCGTTGTTCCTGGCCGGAACGGTCGCGGGAATCCTTGCGTTCAGCAGTGAACAGGCGCTGGCTGGCTCTGTGGCCTGCGGCGACACGATCACCGCCGACACGAAGCTCGACGCAGACCTGGTCGATTGCCCGAACAACGGGATCGTGATCGGCGCCAACGGGGTGACGCTCGATCTCAACGGACACACCATCGACGGCGACGGCGAGCTCGGCGACGACTGCGCCTTGACCTTCCCTGGCGAGCTCTGCGACGTCGGCGTCGCCAGCGAGAAACACAACCGGCTCACGATCAAAGGCGGTCGGATCAAAGAGTTCGGGGAAGGTTTGCTGACCGACAAGGCCAAACATGTGCACCTGCGCCGATTGACCGTGTCGCGGAACCTCGATGCTGGAGTTCTCATTCTCCGATCGAGGGACGCCCGTCTGCGTCGGTCCACGGTCGCGCGCAACGCCTTCCTGGGCATCGCCTACATCCGGGTCACACGCAGCGACGTGAGCAGAACCTCGGTGTTGGCAAACGGAGTTGACACCGACCTACCCGGAGTGGCCCTGTTCGCAGTGGGCCTGTTCGGATCCGACCACGTAAGAGTCCAGCAGAACACGATCTCGCGCAACGGAGATATTGGCTTGCTCGCCGTGGAAGCGAACGCCAATCTCATCAGCGAAAACAGGCTGGCTGACAACCCGGAGGCCGGGATGCTCCTCCTCGGCGACCGCAACATTGGGAGCGACCGCAACGCGATCAGGCACAACCGGGTTCTGCGGGTCGGCGACGGCATCATCATTCGCGGGAACAGGAACGCGATCGCCCGGAATCACCTCTCACGGATCTCCCCGCCCCCCGAGTGCGACATCGGGTGCGCGACGGGAATCGCGGTCGAGGCCGGGCGCAGAAACCGGGTCGCACACAACCGCGTCAGGCACGCGGGTGGAGCAGGCGTCCGGATCGGCCTTGACCACGACATCGCGCCGGAGGCTCCGAAGGTGCGAGGGACCGTGGTCCGCGGAAACCGGCTGCGACACGGCAACCGGGACGGGGTGATGATCGAGACGACGGCCCGCCAGACGGTGCTCCAGCGGAATCGTTCGCGCGGCTCTCGTGACGACGGCTTTGACGTCGAAAGCGAGACCACCACGCTGACCGGCAATGTCGCCAGGCGCAACGACGATCTGGGCATCCAGGCCGTTCACGGCGTGATCGACGGCGGCGGAAACCGGGCGAGCGGCAACGGCGACTCGCGGCAGTGCGTAAACGTGACCTGTTAGTTCGCCGTCAAGCGCACGCGCGACCGCGCCGCGCCTTCACTGCACGACCTTGAACTTGTCCTTGGCGGCCGAGGGATCGGAGTTCCCGGCCGGGTCGGTGGCGATCACCCTGAACCTGTGCTTGCCCTGGTCGAGGCGCTTGACCGTCTTCGGCGACGAGCAGCGCTTGAACTGCCTGCGGTCGAGCTTGCACTCGAAGGTCGAGTCGGGCTCGTCGGAGGTGAACTTGAACTTGACCTTGTTCTTGTCAGTCCTCCTCGGCGCATCCTTGGTGATCTCGGTTTCGGGCGGATCGGTGTCGGGCGGACATGGCCCCTGGGTCGAGGCGTCGGTCGGGCACTGATCCTGGGTCTCGTCCCCGTACGAGTCGCCGTCGGCGTCGGGCTCGATCGTGGCGGCCACGTTGACCCGGTAGTTCGGGAACGGTCCCGTCGCTGTACTGGTCGCGCCGACCGGAACATTGCCGCTGAACTGGTACATCCGGTCGTTGGGGGCCGAGGGCACCGTGATCGCAACCTCGGCATCGAGGCCCGGGTCGAGGCCCAGTACCCAGCCCTGCTCGACCGGGATCCGCTCGGAGAATTCATAGGCCGTAGCGGGGGCAAGCGTCTTCGTGCCGCTTGCCGCCACCGCCTCGTAGACACCCTCTCCGACCACGGGCTTGAAGAGCTCGAGCGTGACGCTTCCGGCAGAGGCGTCGGGGCTGCTGTGGTAGCGCCAGCTCGTCAGGACTCCCTCGGGTGTCGTGTAGGACTTCGTTCCCGGCGTGATCGAGAACTGGACCACCGGCGCCTCGGCCCCGTACGTCGGTGTCGAGGTGGTGTCACCCAGCTCGGTCGAACGCGTGGACGCGACCGCGACCCCGGCGCCCACACCCACAGCCAGCGCCAGTAGCGCCGGTAGCGGTCTGATCAGCCGATCCCGATCGGCTCGGCGTCTTGGCACCGGACGATCCTACCCCGATCAGGCACGCCGACTCCCGCGAGCCCAGTTCACCTGTTGAGCCGAGCCTCGGCCACCCCGAGGACGATGCCGAACAGCGCGTGGCGCCAGGTCGCCTGCGCCAGCGCCCTGCGGTTACCGCCCAGGCGGGGCAGCTCGTCTCGTGCCGGGTGGTAGCGGTCGCTGAGCCGCCCGAGCGGCCAGAGGCCGAAGTTCTCGAGCTGGGCAGCGAGCAGCCCGCGAGCCCAAGCGGGGCCGGAGAGAAGTGGCTGGACGAAGAAGTAGGCGGTCCCGAACAAGGCCCCGTTCGTGAGGTGAAGCGCGATTCCCGCCGGCTGCCATGCCCGGCCCCGGGTGACCAGCTTGCCGAGCAGCTCGACGTCGTCGTAGGAGCAGCGGAGGATCCGCTTGTCGAGCGGCTGCTGGGCCGCCCAGACCCCCGCCGCAAGCGCGCCTGCCGTGGCCGAGCGTGCCACCGGAGCCAGCCGGCCCGTACGGTCGTCAGCGGGGCGGCGCGAGGCCGCCCCGCTCTCGGACCGCAGCCGAGTGATTACGGCTTCACCTTGACCGTGGCCTCGCCGAGGTCGGCGCCGGCCAGGTTCGGCAGGCCGAAGGTCGCCGCCAGTGCCTTCGCCGCCTTGTTGGCGAGCAGCACCCCGACCTTGGAGATCACGACCTTGCTGCCGCGCTCCTTGATCTTCGCGTCGTCGAGGTCGAGGTCCGCAAGGCGCACCTTGCCGCCGCCGGCGACATCGGCGCGGATCACGTTCTTCTTTCCGAGCTTGACCACGAAGTCCTCGACGGTCAGCGTCATGCCGTGACCCGAGAAGGTCAGCCCACCTGAGTGCGCGATCTTGCCCGAGACCCGCTCGACGTTGACCTTGCCACCGGTGATCGGGAACGCGATTCCCTTGCCCGTCACCTTTGCGTCACCGGCGGGCGCGACGGTCACGCCCTCGGCCGCGAGCGCGTCGAGCGTCTCTGCCTGCGGGGCAAGCGTCGTCTTGCCGCCTAGTTTCGCCGCCGGAGCGGCCGCTGCCATTGCGAGCGCGGCGACGATGCCCGCTGCGGCGAGGACCGTGAAGACGGCCGGCCGCTGGCCGCGCCCTCGTGGTTGGTGTTCAGTCATTACTGCCTCCTCGGATCGAGGTTGGGAATGGTTCGTGGGCTATACGGGCGTTCGAGCGCCAGCGGTTGGCTTTCGTCGCCGTTCGCGGCGGTACCCCCGGGGCCGTTACCCAACCTGAGGCGGCTCGGCCTGCGTACTTACCTCGATGGCCCTGCCGATCGCAGCCACCGGCGCTCCGCAACGCAACTGCGCGATGATCGGGCAGCTCGTGAGTCGCCCGCACGCCGATCAGCCCCGTGCCGATGACGATGAGAGACTTGCCCGGCGGCTCACGAACAGCGAGCCCGGGGCGCTGGACGAGGTCTATAGGCGCTATGGCGGGATCTGCTTCGGACTCCTGGTCAGCACGCTGCACGACCGCTCCGCCGCCGAGGACGTCCAGCAGCAGGTATTCCTCGAGGTCTGGCAACGGGCCGGCGACTACGATCGGCGGCGGGCCAGCCTGCTGACCTGGATCATGACGATCGCTCGCAGCCGCGCGATCGACCACCTTCGTCGCCGCGTCCCCGAGCCCGCCGGCGACCTCGCCACGGCGGAGCAGGGCAGCGCGACGGTCGATGAGGTCGAGGAGCTGGTCGAGCAGTGGCGCGTGGCCGGGCTGCTCGAGCGGCTTCATCCCGACGAGTCGATGGTCCTGCGCATGCGCTTCTATGACGAGCTGACCCAGTCGGAGATCGCCGAGCGCACGGGGATCCCGCTCGGGACGGTGAAGATGCGCATGGTGAGCGGCCTGAGGCGACTGCGCGAACTGCTGGAGGAGCGATGAGCGAGCCGGCACAGAAGCGAGACGAGGAGATCTCCGCCTACCTCTTGGGCGAGCTCGAGGAGGCCGAGCGGGCGGACTTCGAGCGGCGACTCGCCCGCGACCCCGAGCTGCGAGACGAGGTCGAGGGACTGCGCCCCGTGGTCTCGCGGCTGGTGGCGCTGCCGGACCAGGCCTGGGATGCCCCCGAGCCGCCGCCGCTCGGTGCGGCCGCGACGGCGCCTGGCAGGGAGCCGCAGCGAGACCGGCCACGAGCCCGGGGCTGGGCTTGGACCCCGGCTCGGGTCGCGGCTGCGGGCGCCCTTGCGGCGCTGCTGCTCGGCGCCGGCATCTGGATCGGAACGCTCGTCGAAGACGATCCTGCCGGGACCGGAGCCGCCGGCGAGCGCTCGATCGCCCTGACGCCGCTGGGCTCCGGCGACGCCGCGCGAGGGCAGCTGACCGTGGCCGCCGACGACGGTGATCGAGCCAGCCTCAGCGTCAGCGGACTGACCCCGAACGACGGCGACTTCTACGAGGTCTGGCTGCTCGGTGACCGCGGCCTGGTTTCGCTGGGCTCCTTCCGCGTCGGGGCCGAAGGAAGCGCGACGGTCGACCTGCAGCTTCCGGTCGACCCGTCGCGCTACGGCTCGTTCGACATCTCGCTCGAGCGCGACGACGGCGACCCCTCGCACTCGAGCGACTCGGTGTTGCGGGGCCCGGCCAGCAGCTGACCCGACGCGCTCACCTGCCGATCCCGGTTTCCCGACCCGGCGCCCGGGTACTTGCCAAGTCGCCGAACCGCGATTGCGAAGGGAGGCTTTATGTACATCGGGATCGGAGCCCTGCTGATCATCGTCCTGCTGGTCATCCTGCTCGCCTAGGCACGCCGACCGGGCCCGGGCGGTCCGGGGCGCATGCCCGGCAGTCGACCCAGGCCGGACCGCGGAAGCCGGTCACCTAGCGGTGCCCCTTGAACGAGATCACCTGCTGGATCCCGGTCGGGCGGTTGGTGTAGCGCATGGTCGTCGTCAGCAGGCCGGGGGCGAACGTGATCCGCTCCCGGACCGCGTCCGAGCGCCATTGCTTGGGGTCCGGGCTGCCCTGGGCGGCCTCGAGCTCGGCGCCGGCGGCGGCCAGCGCGGTCCAGATCGCCTGCTGGCAGGCGCCCTTCTTGCCCTTGCCGCAGTAGCTGACCCGGAACGGGTCCTTGATCTTGATCCCGAGCAGCGCCCTGATGTCGCGGTCGAAGTACTGATACCAGCCGGAGTACTGACCCATCGGGGGCAGGTCGAAGCGCCTGAACAGCGTGTTGAGCTCCTCGAGCTGGCTGCCGAGCCGCGGGCCCATGAACGCGTCGGCGATCCGGTCCCATGACCCGTCCATGACCGCGGCGCCGGGGTCGTCGATGAACCCGTCGAGGTCGCGGTCGAGCCTGCTGCCGCCGCGCTTGCGCCAGTCGATCATCACCTGCAGCATCGCGGCCGCCTGGCCGTTGGGCGGAGTCGAGCCGGCGAGCAGCCTGCGCAGCAGCGGCACGGTGTCGATCGCCCTGATGTCCTGCGTCGCGGCGGCGTTCATCGCCGCCGTGACCGAGGCGTGCGTCCACTTCCCGTTCTCGTCGGCGAGCCGGTCGAGCATCCTGGTCAGGAGGTCGTTGCGGACCGCCGAGCCGTTCTTGCCGAAGTCGTTGTCGGGGGCGGCGAAGCCGAGGGCGCCCCCCTGGTTCCAGTTCACGATCGTCCCGTCGCGCGGATCGATGCCCTGCATGTGGTCCTCGGACGGGAGGAACCCCTGCCACTCGTACTTGCCGGTCCCGAGGGTGGGCAGGCCGGGATCGACGGCGGGATCGCGGATCGGCAGCCTGCCGCTCGTGAACATCGCGATATGAGCGTTGTCGATGTAGAACGAGTTGAAGGTCTGGGGCGTTTTCGCGGCCGCCTTGAAGAAGGACTTCGGCGAGTCGACCTGCCCGTTCGAGAGCCGGCGGAAGAGGAGCTGGTCGAGCGTGTCCTCGCCGTAGCTGGAGCGCTGGGAGGAGATCGCCACCCGCTTGCCCTTTACCGTCGCGTAGGCGACCACCGGGCCGTGCACCGTGCGCATGAAGCTGATCGGCTCGCCGTCGAGGGTGCCGGCGTCGACCTGCTCCATCGGCCGGCACTCGCCCTTGTAGCGGTACATCGTGTCGCTGCCGTTGCAGAGCTTCTCGACGAACTGGTCGATGATGTCGCTGCTGGCCGAGGTGAGCGTGTTGGCGAAGTCCTCGCCGCGCCCGATCAACAGGTAGCCCGGGAACGGGGCCGAGGTCGCGCCGCGCCAGTTGAGGTCACCGGCGTGCATCTCCATCTCCCAGGTGAGCCCGGGGTAGAAGTAACCGATCTGGGGCCCGCCGACCATCAGCGGCCTGTTCGTGGCCGAACGCCCCTTGGTGATCATCAGGGTGTTCGAGGCCTGCGCCGGCTCGGTCCGGGCCGGGCGCAGGCTGGGCGTGACCTGGACCGGCTCGTAGCTGCCCGGGTCGACGATCGCGTTTCCGGTCGCGTGCTTGGGGATCTTGCCGTAAGGGAATCTGCCATCGATCGAGGTCGGCAGCTCGGCGTTCTTGAACTGGCGCAGGTCGTGAAAGACGTTGGCGCCCTTGCGCTTGCCGAGCCGCTGCTGGAGGCCGGCCAGGAACGCAGAGCGCCGCGCCTCGTCGCCGCCGCCCTGGCCCAGGAACTGGCCCTTGAGCGCGTTTAGCGCGAACACGTCGTTGCGCGTCCACGGCTCGTCGTCGAGCCCGGCGTAGGCGATGTAGTCGTTGATGCCGGAGATGTAGACGTCGATGTCGTGCAGGACGGCTCGCCCCTCCTTGCCGGCGCTCTCGAGCACCTGGGATTGCTTGGCGAGCTGGGCCTCGGTTTCGGCGCTCGGGGTGAACGAGTGCAGGTCGCGGATCAGGCTGATCGCGGTCACGCCGGGGACGTCGATCGCGGCGACGCGCGCGTTGTAGCGAGCCTGCTCGCCGAGCAGACGGCGGTCCTCTGCGGCGATCCAGCCGGCCGCCCAGACGCCGTCGTCGTGGGTCTGGCCGGTGACGTGGGGGACGTTGAAGCGATCGCGCTCGATCGTCACCCCGGGGCGGGGCACCGGCTCGATCGTCGCCGGCCCGTCGGGGCCGACGCCGAACCCCTCCGACTTGAAATAGGTGTCGAGGTCGCTTTCGGAGACCTGGTCGAAGAGCGGCGTCAAGCCGTCGTACATCAGCGCCTGGCTGTCGGCCTCGGGGGGGACCGGGAGGCCGCCCCACTGGCCGGAGGGGAGGATGTTGAGCGCCGTCTGCGCGTAGTCCTTCGCGCCGGCGGCCGGCGCCGCGAACGCGAGCAGCGAAGCCGTAACGCCCAGAGCCCTCAACCCGATCCGCATCCTGCCCCTCCTCGGTCGCCGGAACCGAGCAACGTTATACGTACCCGGGTCAGTTGCGGTGGACGGCGATCATCGTCCCGAGTGCCGTGACGCAGATCATCCCGAGCACCACCCACTCGGCCCACGAATCGAGGTCGAACGCCGCCGCGTAGGCGAGCATCGCGAGCACGGCGAGCAGAACCACGGTCAGGATCCGGATGTGCTGCTGCTGGCGCCGGACCTTCTCGGGGTGAGGCAGCGCGCTGGTCGGCGTGTGCAGGCGGTGGTGCGACGGCTCCGAGTCGCTCATCGGGCCACTATATGGCCGCCGGGCGGCGCGAATATGCTCGCCGCCGATGCTCGGTGCCTACGCGTCGTTCCTGATCGTGCTCGGCGCTGCGGCGACGATCGGCCAGGCGATTCTCGTCGCCTGCGGGCGTCGCGGCTGGTCGCCCCTCGCACCCGCCGTCGGTCTCGCTGCGCTCTGCGCGCTCGCCTGGTGGACCGTGCGCCTGCCCGGCGAGGGGACCGCGGCGCTGATCGCGATCACGATCGCGGCAGCGGGCTCGGCGCTCTTCCTGCGCGGCCGGCTGACCGGGGCCGGAGCGGGCCTTCGCCGAGACCTCGTCGTGGCGCTGGCGGCGCTACTCGTCGCCTCGCTGCCGTTCATCGTCGAGGCGCGCTTCGGAATCCTCGGCACCGGGCTCAACCCCGACATGTCCCAGCACCTGTTCGCAGCCGACCGGCTCGCCGCCGGCGACAGCGAGCGGCTGATCGCCGAGGGCTATCCGCTCGGCCCGCACGCGATCGTGGTCGCGGTCGCGGCGCTCGGGCCGAGCATGGTGGAGGCGTTCAACGGGCTGATGCTGGCGGTCGCGGTTGCTGCCTGCCTGGCGCCGCTGGCGCTGCTCGACGGGCTCTCGAACTGGCGCCGGGCGGGTGCCGCGCTCTGCATCGGCCTCGCCTACCTGGTCGCAGCCTCCTTCGTCCAGGGCTCCTTCAAGGAGACCCTGCAGGCGCTGTTCGTGCTCGGGTTCGCGATCGCACTTATGCGCCCCGCACAAGCCCCGCCGACCGGCGAGGGCGAGGCGCCGGCCACGCTCGCAGCCGTGCCGCTCGTGGTGCTCGCGATCGGCAGCGCCTACGCCTACAGCTTTCCCGGGCTCGCCTGGCTCGCGGGCGCGCTCGCGGTCTGGGCTGCGATCGAGCTCGCGCGCGCGACGCGCCGCGGTGCCCTCGGGCCAACGCTGCGAGCCGCGCGGCCGGCGCTCCGGGGCGCCTCCGTCGCAGTCGCGATCCTGCTGCTCGCGATCGCCCCCGAGCTCGGCCGGATGGCCGAGTTCGCGAGCTTCGAGACCTTCGATCCGACCGGGGCCGGGCTGGGCAACCTGTTCGACCGGCTCTCGCCGCTCGAGGCGCTCGGGATCTGGCCCTCGGGGGACTTCCGGGTCGAGCCCGGCGGCGGGTTCGCGCCCGGGTTCCTGTTCTACCTAGGGGCCGGGTTCGGGCTCGCGGCGCTGTGCTTCGGGATCGGCTGGTGGCTGCGCCGCGGCGAGCGCGCGGTACCGGCGGCACTGACCGCCGCGGCGCTGCTCTGGCTCTACGCGCTGCTCGCGGGCACCCCCTATCAGGAGGCAAAGGCGCTGGTCCTCGCGGCGCCCCTGGTCGCGCTGGTCTCGGCCCGGGCGCTGGCCGCCGCCGCGCCGGCGGCGCTGCTCGCCGCGTTCCTGCTCGCCGCCGGCGGCTCGAGCGTTCTCGCCCTTGCCAACGGGCCGGTCGGACCCCGCGGCTACTCGCCCGAGCTCGCCGAGCTCGCGCCCGAGCTCGGCCCCGGTTCGACCTTCGTCTTCGCCCCACCGGAGCTGCTCGACGACCAGCACGGCCTCGACTACCTGCTCTGGGAGCTGCGCGGGAACCGGATCTGCGTCGAGCGGCTCGATCACGGCAATCTCGGGCCGGCGGCCCAAGGATCGTCGCTGCTTGTGACGATCGACGAGGCTGGAGCGGTGGTCCCGGAGGGCACCTACGCAAACCGGGGCGCCGAGGGCCCCGGACCCTGCCCGCTGATTCGCGACGCGGCGCGAGCCGATCCCTCTGCCGCCGATGCTGGGTCGTAGTATCTCGGCGGCGTGAGCGGATCGCCGTTTAGGCCGTCCGTCGCGCTGCCGATAGTGGACGTCAGAAGCATGATCGAACTCCCAGAAGACACAGCGGCATTCATCGACAATCTCGCGGGCAAGCTCGCCGAGGCGGTCCGCGAGCTCGGCCGCCGCGGCGCTGTCGTCGCGGTTTCGGGGGGCGTCGACTCGGGCGTCGTCGCGGCGCTCAGCGTCCGCGCGCTCGGCCCCGAGCGGGTGATGTGCCTGCGGCTTCCCGAGCGTGACGTCGGCGACAGCTCCTCCGACCTCGGGCTGGAGCTGGCCGAGAAGCTCGGCTGCGCGACCGTCGAAGAGCCGATCACCGGGGCGCTTGAGGCGCTCGGGTGCTACAGCAAGCGCGACGACGCTATCCGCAAGGTCTTCCCCGACTACGAGCCGAGCTGGCGCCACAAGCTCGTCCGCTCGCCGGCCTCGGGGGGGATGATCGTCTTCTCGCTCGTGGTCGAGCGTCCCGACGGGACCACCGATCAACGCCGGATGCCGGGCGAGCCCTATCGCGAGCTGCTCGCCGCGACCAACATGAAGCAGCGGGTGCGCAAGCTGCTCGAGTACAGCTGGGCGGACCGCCTGCACTACGCGGTGATGGGGACCCCGAACCTGCTCGAGTACGACCAGGGCTTCTTCGTCAAGGGCGGCGACGGGCTCGCCGACGTGAAGCCGATCGCCGGCCTGTACAAGAGCCAGGTCTACGCCCTGGCGCGGGAGCTCGGGCTGCCCGAGGGGATCGCCAACCGCTCGCCGACGACCGAGACCTTCAGCCTCCCGCAGACCCAGGAGGAGTTCTACTTCGGCCATCCCTACGAGCGCATGGACCTGCTCGTCCAGGGCCACGACGAGAAGGTCCCGGCGGCTGATCTCGCGCCGCGGGTGGACCTGACCCCGGACGAGGTCGAGGCCGCCTACGGCGAGATCGAGCGCAGGCGGGTCGCGACCGAGTACCTTCACGCGCCGGCGGTCCTGCTCGACGGCTCGGACTGAGATGTGCGGGGTAGGCGGAATCGTTCGGCCCGAGCCGAGCTCGCCGGTCGACGAGCAGGCGCTGCTGCGGATCGCCCGCGCGATCCGCCACCGCGGGCCGGACGGGTTCGGGCTGCTGCTCGACCACGGCGCCGGCCTGGTCTCGACCCGGCTCGCGATCATCGACCTCCCCGACGGCTGGCAGCCGTTCGAGGCCGGCCACCAGGGCGCCGCCCTGGTCTACAACGGCGAGGTCTACAACTTCATCGAGCTGCGCGCCGAGCTCGAGGCGGCGGGGGAGACGTTCGAGACCCGAAGCGACACCGAGGTGGTCCTGCGGCTGCTCGAGCGCGACGGCCTCGACGGCCTGGCGCGCCTGAACGGGCAGTTCGCGCTTGCCTGGTGGCATCCCGAGGCGCGTCGGCTGACCCTGGTCCGCGACCGCTTCGGCGTCCGGCCTCTGCACTACTCGCTGCGCGACGACGGCACCCTCGTCTTCGGCTCGGAGGCCAAGGCCCTGTTCGCCTCCGGCGAGCTCGCCGCCGAGCCCGACCTGGCGGGGATCGACGACGTGTTCACGCTCTGGGGCCCGCGGGCGCCGCAGACCGCGTTCGCGGGGGTGCGCCAGGTGCCGCCGGGCGGCCTGGTCGTCTGGGAACGCGGCGAGATCGTCGCCGAACGGCGCTGGTGGGTCCCCGAGTACGGTGACGACGAGCCTCCCGAGGGCGACCTCGACGAGCTGCTGCGCGACAGCGTGCGGCTGCGGCTGCGCGCCGACGTCCCCGTCGGCACCTACCTCTCGGGTGGGCTCGACTCGAGCCTGATCACCGCCCTCGCCCAGGCCGAGACCGAGGGCGAGCTGCGCACCTTCTCGGTCGCCTTCCGCGATCCTCGCTACGACGAGAGCGCCTTCCAGCAGGAGGTCGCCGAGGCGATCGGGACCCGCCACCACGTCGTCCGGGTGGGCACCGGCGAGATCACCGGCGCCTTCGAGGAGGTCGTGCGCCACGCCGAGGTTCCGCTCGTGCGCACGGCGCCGGTCCCGCTCTACCTGCTCGCCCGGCAGGTGCGGGAGGCGGGGATCACCGTGATCGCGACCGGCGAGGGCGCCGACGAGCTGTTCTGGGGCTATGACCTGTTCAAGGAGGTGGCGCTGCGCGAGCTCAACGCCACCGAGCCCGAGCGCGCGGAGGAGCTGCTCGATCAGCTCTACTCCTACCTCGGCCCGGCGGCGGCACGGCGCGGGCCGGCGTGGCGGCGCTTCCTGCTCGAGACCGGCGCCGACGACGAGCTGCTTGGCTCGCACCTGACCCGGGTTGCCGCGACCGCAGGCGTCAAGGCGCTCTATCGGCCCGAGGTCGCCGAGCAGATCGGCGCCGATGCCTCGCTCGAGCGTCTGCGCGGACAGGTCCCCGCCGATGCGACGGGCTGGAGCAGGCTCGAGCGCGCGGCCTGGCTCGAGGTGACGACCCTGCTCGAGCCCTATCTGCTCGCCGCACAGGGCGACCGGGTTGCGATGGCCCACGGTGTCGAGGGCCGCTATCCGTTCCTCGACCACCGCGTCTTCGCCTACGCCGTCCGGCTCCCCGCCGAGGCCAAGCTCGACGGCCTGCGCGAGAAGGCCGCTCTGCGCGAGCTCGCGGAGCGGGTCCTGCCGGCGACGATCGCGGGCCGCGGCAAGCAGCCCTACCGCGCTCCGGAGGTCGAGCCGTTCTTCGCCGATGACGCTCCGGCCTGGGTCGAGGAGGCGCTCAGCCCGGCGGCCCTCGCCGAGGTCGGGATCTGGGACCCGCCGCGGGTCGAGGGACTGGTGCGCCGCTGTCGCGCCGGCCGGGCGACCGGGATGCGCGAGGGGATGGCGCTGATCGGGGTTCTCTCGACCCAGCTCTGGCACCGTGCGTTCATCGGCGTTCCGCTCGCCGACTACGGTGCCGAGACGACCGAGCCACGGGTGAGAATCGACCGCACCGACCGGCCCGTCCGACCACTAGCGAAGGAGGTCTCATGACCGCAGGCGATGACGGCGTGCGCAAGGAGATGCGCACCTTCATCGAGGACAACTTCCTCTACATGCACCCCGGCACCGAGCTCGCCGACGGCGACGACCTGCTCAAGCTCGGGATCATCGACTCCCTCGGCTTCGTCGAGCTGGTCGAGGAGGTGCAGAGCCGCTACGGAATCGCGGTCGACGACGTCGAGATCACCGAGGAGAACTTCGGCTCGATCGACGCGATCACCGGTTTCGTGGCCGCCAAGCAAGGCTAGCCATGCGCGGCCGGACGATCGGCGAGGACCTCAGGGTCTCGGCCGCCGCCGAGCCGGACAAGCCCGCGGTGATCGCGCCCGAGGGCGAGCTCTCCTACGGCGAGCTCGACCGGGCCGCCGACCGCCTCGCCGTCGGCCTCGCCCACAACGGGGTCCGGCGCGGCGACCGGGTCGCGACCCTGCTCCCGAACTCGCTCGAGGCCGCGATCGCGATCTACGGGATCTTCCGCGCCGGGGCCGCGATCTCGCCGCTGAACCCGACGGTCAAGGCTCGAAAGCTCGCCTACGTCCTCGACGACTCCGGCGCCCGGGCAGTGATCTGCGACGAGGAGCGGGCCGGGACGGCGCGCGAAGCGGCCGAGCAAGCCGCCGATCGCGTGCATGTGTTCAGCGGCGTCGAGTCGGTTCCGACCGGCGAGGCGGGCCTGCACAAGCCGCTCTCGGTCGACCTCGCCGGGGTCGTCTACACCTCGGGCTCGACCGGAGAGCCAAAGGGGGTGGCGGTCACCCACCAGACGATGACCTTCGTCGCCGACTCGATCATCGAGTACCTCGAGATGGACGAGTCCGAGCGGGTGCTCTGCGTGCTGCCGCTCTCGTTCGGCTACGGGCTCTACCAGCTGCTGACCTGTGTGCGCAGCGGCGGCACCCTCGTGCTCGAGCCCGGTTTCGCTTTCGCCGGCCGGGTCGTCTCGCTGCTCGGCGAGCAGCGGGTCACGGCGCTTCCCGGGGTGCCGACGGTGTTCGGGGTGCTGCTCTCGCTGCGCGGGCTCGGCGAGCGCGAGTTCCCGGAGCTGCGCACGCTGACCAACGCCGGCGCCCCGATGGCCGAGCCGATGATCCAGTCGCTGCGCTCTACCTTTCCCAACGCCCGCTTCTACTCGATGTACGGCCAGACCGAGGCGCAGCGGATCTGCTACCTGCCGCCCGACCAGCTCGAGCAGCGCCCGACCTCGGTCGGGATCCCGATCCCGGGGACCGAGGCCTGGATCGAGGATGCGGACGGCAACGTCCCCGTCCCCGGCGCGGTCGGCGAGCTGATGGTCCGCGGGACGCACGTGATGCTCGAGTACTGGAACAAGCCACAGGCGACGGCCGAGAAGCTGCGTGCGGGCCGCTGGCCGTGGGAGCGGGTGCTCGCGACCGGCGACCTCTTCCGCCGCGACGAGGAGGGCTATCTCTACTTCGTCAGCCGTCGCGACGACATCATCAAGTCACGCGGCGAGAAGGTGGTGCCGAAGGAGATCGAGGACCTGCTCCATACCGTGTCCGGGGTGCGCGAGGCAGCGGTGGTCGGGATTCCCGACAAGCTGCTCGGCGAGGCGGTGATCGCGCACGTCGCGCCGCACACCGACGCCGAGCTCGATCCCGGCGAGCTGCGCCGGCTGTGCGCCGAGCGGCTCGAGGACTACATGGTCCCGAAGCGGGTCGTCGTTCACGACGAGCTGCCGCGGACGGGCAACGGCAAGCTCGACCGCGCGACCCTGCGCGAGCACTGAGCCCCACGTTCGTGCGCCTGGGCGGCGCTGCGTAGCATGCGGGCGCGATGGCGACGCTGACCGTGACCCTCCCCGACGGCTCGCCGCTCGAGCTCGCGGTGGGCGCCACCGGTGCCGACGCGGCAGCGGCGATCGGTCCCAGGCTCGCCCGTGATGCGCTCGGGGTCAGGGTCGACGGGGAGCTGCGCGACCTCTCGGCCGAGTTGCCCGGCGGTGCCGAGATCGCGATCGTGACCGCGCGCAGCGAGGGGCACGAGGCCGAGGACGCGCTGTGGCTGATCCGCCACGACGCCGCCCACGTGATGGCGACGGCGGTAGTCGAGCTGTGGCCGGGGACGCGGGTCTCGATCGGCCCACCGATCGAAAGCGGCTTCTACTACGACTTCGAGTTCCCCAACGGCGAGCGCCCGAGCGAGGCCGACCTGGAGCGGATCGAGCGGGTGATGCGCCGCCACATCGAGGCCGATGAGCCGTTCGAGCGCAGCGAGCTCGCGGCCGCGGACGCGATCGAGCGCTTCCGCGAGGAGGACCAGCCCTACAAGGTCGAGCTGATCGAGGACCTGGTCGCCGAGCAGGGGGTCGAGACGGTGTCGCTGTATCGCAACGGCCCCTTCACCGACCTCTGCCGCGGTCCGCATGCCCCCTCGACCGGGCGGGTGGGAGCCTTCAAGCTCACCTCGCTGGCGGGCGCTTACTGGCGCGGCGACGAGAGCCGCCAGATGCTGACCCGGATCTACGGCACCGCCTTTCACTCCCCCGCCGACCTCGAGCACCACCTCGAGCAGCTCGAGCGCGCCCGCGAGAGCGATCATCGGCGCCTCGGGCCGGCGCTGGACCTGTTCGAGTTCCGGCCCGAGGCGCCGGGAATGCCCTTTTGGCTCCCGCAGGGAACGGTGCTGCTGCGGCTGATCGAGGACGAGGTCCGCGAGCAGCTCGCGAAGCGCGGCTACAGCGAGATCAGGACCCCGCGGGTGCTCGACGAGGAGCTCTGGCACCGCTCTGGGCACTGGGACAACTACCGCGAGAACATGTACTTCGTCGAGCCCGCCGAGCATGAGCCCGAGCAACGGCGGTTCGCGCTCAAGCCGATGAACTGCCCGGGCGCCTGCCTGGTCTTCGCCTCGCAGCGGCGCTCCTACCGCGACCTGCCGATGCGCCTGGCCGAGTTCGGCGACGTCGCTCGCTACGAGCGCGAGGGCGTCCTGCACGGCCTGCTGCGGGTGCGCGCGTTCACCCAGGACGACGGCCACGTCTTCTGCACGCTCGAGCAGGTTCCGAACGAAGTCGACTCGATCTGCGAGGCGGTCGACGAGCTGCACGAGCGGTTCGGCTTTGACGACTTCCGAGTCGAGCTCTCCACCCGGCCCGAGAAGTCGGTCGGGACAGATGATCAGTGGGCACGGGCCGAGGCGGGTCTGCGCGAGGCGCTGGAGCGCCAGGGACGCGAGTACGAGGTGAGCCCGGGGGAGGGGACGTTCTACGGGCCGAAGATCGACTTCCACGTCACCGACGCGCTCGGGCGCTCCTGGCAGTGCGGGACCTGCCAGCTCGACTTCCAGATGCCCGAGCGATTCGACCTTCGCTATCAGGGCGAGGACAACGCCGAGCACCCCCCGGTGATGATCCACCGCGCGCTGCTGGGCTCGATGGAGCGTTTCGCGGGGATCCTGATCGAGCACCACGGCGGCCGCTTCCCGACCTGGCTGGCGCCGGTGCAGGCCGTGGTCCTGCCGGTCTCGGATCCGCATCTCGACTACGCGCGCGGGCTCGCCGACCGGCTCGGCGAGGCGGGGGTGCGCGTGCGCATCGATGAGCGCTCGGAGTCGGTCGGCCGCAAGATCCGCGATGCGGAGTTGGCGAAGACCCCGTTCATGCTCGTCGTCGGCGAGCGCGAGGAGGCCGACGGCACCGCGTCGCTGCGTTCGCACGCAGACGGCGACCTGGGCCCGGTAGCCGCGGACGAGCTGGCGGGGCGGATCAAGTAGCCGGGCGGGGCCGCCTCCGCAGCCGGGCGACGACGCCGCCGACGACCGCGAGATCGGCGCGGCGAGGCAGCAGCGAGCGCCAGCCCGAGCCGGTGAGGCGGACGTAGATCGCCGCCGAGACCGCGCCGCCGGCGAGGAACGCCGCGGTCGCCGCCGCCGCGGCGCCCTCGGCGCCGAACGGCGCGATCAGCACCAGGTCGAGCGCGATCCCGACGATCAGCGAGACGATCAGCCCGACCGAGGAGAGACCGGGCGCGTTGGCGGCGGCGAGGCCGCTCGAGAAGACGGCGCTGGCCGCGAACCCGAGCGCGCCGGGGAGCAGGATCAAGAACGGCAGCGTCGCCGGTTCGAAGGCCTCGCCGAAGACGAGTGGGAGCAGGGGAGGGCCGAGCAGCGCGGCGACGACGATCCCAATCGCCGTGATCAGGGCGACCGCCCGGAACGCACCGAGCGTCCGCCCCGCCCGCAGGTGGTGGCCGCTTCCGGCGACCACCGGCAGCACGGCCCAGGAGGCCGCGTTGGGCACGTAGAGCAGGACCTCGGAGGCGTTGACGGCGACCGCGTAGATCCCGAGCACCGCCTCCGAGGCGATCAGCGCGAGGAAAATCTGGTCGACGCGGAAGTTGAGAAAACGCGACAGCGTGCCGACCCAGGCCCGGACTCCAAAGTGCACCGACTCGGCGAGTAGCGGCAGGCTTGCGGGGCCCGGGCGCACGTCGCGAATCGAGACGACCAGCATCAGCACGGCGCCGAACAGGGCCGCCGCCGCCCAGGCGATCGTCGCCGTCGAGACGGTGAGGCCGGGGCCGACGACCATGAACGCGATCAGCAGCGTGTAGCTCCAAGGCAGGGCGGTGGCGCAGACCGCGGCGGCGAGGAAGCGGCTGCAGCCGAACATGAACGCCAATGCGGCCTCGGAGAGCGCGGTGCCGAAGATGCCGAGCGCCAGCGCGACCAACTCGGGCGTGTCGAGGCCCTCGGGCCGCGCACCCTCGAAGACGAGCAGCGCGCCGACGGCGATCGCCGCGCCGACCAGCGCCCCGACGGCCGAGAAGAGGATCACGTTGGTCAGCAGCGACCTGCGCTCCTCGGGCCGTTGGGCGGCGAACACGGTCGTCGCCTCCCAGACTCCGAGCGCGATCACCCGCGAGGTGACCATCGCGACGACGATGAAGAAGGCGACCGTGCCTCGGCCGGTGGGCCCGAGCGCGCGCGCCAGCAAGAGGACCGAGATGAAGTAGCCGGCCGCCCCGAGCAGCTGTTGACCGACCATCAGGGTCGATCCCGAGGCGATCGTGTGGGTTCCCTTCGGCTGCTCGGCGGAACCGCCCGCCTCGTCCTTCATCGCGGCGAAGCTAGCGCACGTACACGTCGCCAGAACGGGCCTGGAGCGCAAAGCTGAGGGCCGTTTCGCCGGCGAGGTTCGTGTGTGGGCTGTCAAAGCTCACGGTCGCGGTCCGGCCGCCCGGTGGATTGACGGCCACCGCGCCGCGCGCGAAGTCGCGCCGCCAGAGCCCGTTTGCGAGCTCGCGACGAGGGCCGGTCGCGGGGCCGGGATCGACCTGCCAGCCGCGCCAGTAACCCGACCCTCCGACGCCTGGCGGGTCGGCTCGGAAGTCGGACTCGATCGCGTCGCGCCCGGTGCGGACGAGGAAGTAGTTGGCGAGCTCGTAGCGGGCCTCAGCGACGGTCTCCAGCTCGGGCCCTAGCAGGACCCGCTTGCCGAGCCCGTGCAGCCAGTCGATGTGCTCGAGCAGCGTCTCATAGCCGTACTGGCCGTCGCCGGCGACGATCCCGGAGTCGTTGAAGCCGCGCTCGAGCTCGATCCAGTCCGCGGCCTCGTTCTGGCGCCGGACCTCGGGGTCGGAGTGGCTCAGCCACCAGAGGGAGTTGTGCATGATCTGGACCCGTGGGAACGCCCTACGGATCTGCTCGAGGAACTCGACCATGTACACCTGCCACGCCTGCTCGTCGATCGTCGACCCGGTCCGGGGGTCGAGCGGACTGGCCGGGCTCGCGTCGCCATGGGAGACGTGGAGCTCGAGGTTGACGTCATCGACGAAGATGCCCACGTAGCCGCGCCCGCGCGGGTCCTTGCGCCTGCTGCGCGCGAAGGTGCGCTTGGCCTGTGCGATCCAGTGGTTGCGCCAGCTCGGGTTGCCGATATCGGCGGCGTACTGGGGACAGCCGGACCCGGTGCACTCAAAGGGGATGTAGAGCGGCTGGCCGAGCGCGTCCCGGAGGCGCCACTCGGGGTGCTTTGCGAGCAGGCGCGAGTGGCTCGAGGCGTAGATCGCGTAGAGGTCCTTGTAGAAGAACGCCGGCGGCGGTCGCCACGGCATCGCCTCGTCTTCGAAGAACCGCGAGTAGCCCCGGATCTGGAAGTAGTGGCGGCGGATCCACCGCTTTCGCTTGCCGCTGGGGTCGGTGAGGAAGCGATCGAACTCCGCGGTCGCGTTGCGGACCAGCCGCGGCTGGTTGCCGTCCGCCTGGTCGACGTCGGCGGGCGCCGAGCCGCAGCCGCAGGCCGCGGCGGCGACGGCGAGGATCGGGATCAGTCGCAGCCCCATGCCGATCCGCGGATGCTAGATCAGCCCACCCGCCCGGGTTCCGCTAACAATCCCGCGGCATGACCGAGATCCGAGCGATGACCGCAGAGGACCTGGCGGAGGTGACCGGGCTGCTCGACACCCACCTTCCGGAGTGGGGCGGCGACCGCGAGCTGCTCCGCGCGACGATGGTCGAGCACCCCTGGGCCGACCCCGAGCTCAGCTCACTGGTCGCGGTCGACGAGCAGGGAGCGATCGTGGGCTTCATCGGTGCCCAGGCCCGGCGCCTGGTCTTCGACGGCCGTCCGCTTCGCGGCCTCTGCTGCTCGCACCTTGTCGTCGTGCCCGACCGCCGCGGCAGCGCGGCCGGGGCACTGCTGCTGGGGCGCCTGCTGGCCGGGCCGCAGGACCTGACCTGGTCCGACAGCGCGATCCCGATCGTCGCGCGGATGTGGCGCACGTTCGGCGGCGAGCTCGACCACGCCCGGGTATGTGACTGGATGCTGGTCCTGCGCCCCGCCGGCTGGGTCGGGTCCTGGGCCGGCTCGGTGGCCGCCCGGCGCCGGATCGACCGCGACCTGATCCCGGTCGGCTCGTTCCCGTTCAGCGCCCTCGCCCGGCTGCGGCCGGGGAGCGGCGAGATGATCTGGGAGGAGGGGGAGATCCGGCGCGCGAGCGGGCCGGTGGCCGGCCTCAGCGGCGAGGACGCGAGCGCTGAACAGATCGTCGCAGAGCTGCCCGCGATCTCGGCCCGGACCAGGTTCCGGGTCGAATACGACGCCGAGCACCTCGAGCACCAGCTCGGCCAGATCCGGGCTCGTTCAGGCGAGCTGGTCTGCCGGCTGGTGCGGTTGAACGGGAGCCCGATCGGCTGGTACGCGTACCTGCCACGACGCGCTGCCGCGAGCCGCGTGCTCTGCCTGGCGGGCACCGAGCGCCATCTCGACCTGGTGCTCGGCGAGCTGGTCGAGCACGCCCGAGGGGGCGGCAGCAGGGTGCTCGCCGGGCGCCTGGAGCCGCACCTGGACGGACCCTTGCGCCGGCGCCTGGCGGCGATCGGCATCGTCCGCGACTCGGTCGTGCACGCGGCCGACCCGGAGCTGCGGGCGGCGCTCGCGACCGGCTCGGCGCTTCTCACCCAGCTCGACGGCGAGTGGTTTCTCGTCTGACCTCTATACTGGCGGGCAATGACGGGCACCCAGATCAGCGCGCAGCGATAGCGCCTGCCGCTCCCTTGCTCGCCCGTCTCGCCCTCCGAACCGACCGCATCTAGCTTGACGCTCCGCGCCGGCTCGAGCTCTACCTAGTGCCGGTCCCGAGGCGGTTCGACCGCAAGCCCCCGGAGCGCGACCCAACGCGGATCAACGAGCGGATCCGGGTCAGCGAGGTGCGCCTCGTTGACGAGGACGGGAGCCAGATCGGCGTGATCAAGACCGACGACGCGCTGCGGATGGCCCAGGAGCGCGACCTCGACCTGGTCGAGGTCGCCGCTGACTCCAGCCCGCCGGTGGCGCGGCTGCTCGACTACTCCAAGTACAAGTACGAGCAGGAGCAGAAGGCGAAGGCCGCGCGCAAGCACCAGCAGCAGGTCAACGTGCGCGAGATAAAGCTGCGACCGAAGATCGCCGACCACGACTACGAGACGAAGCGTGGCCACGTCGAGCGCTTCCTGCGCCAGCAGGACAAGGTCAAGGTGACGATCATGTTCCGCGGCCGTGAGCAGGCGCATCCCGAGCGCGGACGGGTGCTCCTCGATCGGCTCTACGAGGACGTCGGCGAGCTGGCGACGATCGAGCAGGCCCCGCAGCAGGAGGGACGCAACATGCACATGATGCTGGCGCCCTCGCGGGAGAGCGCCGCCCGGGCCCGTGAAGAGCGCGAGCAGCGCGCCGCGGCCGGCGACGACGCCCCGGCGGCAGCGGACTCCCAGGGCTGATCTTCGCCCCGAGTGGCGCGGCGCGTCTGCTTCAATAGTCGGCCCCGATGCCGAAGATGAAGACCCATTCGGGCGCCAAGAAGCGCTTTCGCAAGACCGCCACCGGCAAGCTGCGCGGGCGGCGCGCCTACTCGAGCCACATCCTCGAGAAGAAGTCGCCGAAGCGCAAGCGGCGGATGGCGAAGCCGGTCGAGATCGCTCCAGCCGACACCCGGCGGGTCCGCAAGCTGCTCGGGAGCGACAAGTGAGCCGGGCCACGAACGCCGTCGCCCGCAAGCGGCGCAAGAAGAAGGTCCTGCGCCAGGCGAAGGGGTACTGGGGCCGCAAGCACTCCAGCTACCGGCTCGCGAACGAGCAGCTGATGCGCTCGGGCCAGTACGCCTACCGCGACCGGCGCCGGCGCAAGCGCGAGCTGCGACGGCTGTGGATCGTGCGGATCAACGCCGCTGCACGGCGCGAGGGGATGACCTACTCAGAGCTGATCCACGGCCTCTCGGAGGCCGGGGTCGAGGTGAACCGCAAGATGCTCGCCGACATCGCGGTTCGCGACCCGGAGGCGTTTCGCCGATTTGCCGAGCAAGCCCGGGAGGCCGTGGCGGCCTGAGCCAGCTCGACCGCCGACCAGACTTCACCGGGCGCCCAGCGGGCGCCCTTTTTGTTGTCCGATGATCACCAGCCCAGACAACCCGAAACTGAAGCTGATCCGCAAGCTCGCCGACCGCCGGCATCGCTCGCGGACCGGCCTGTTCGTCGCCGAGGGCGAGGACCTGGTCGCGGCCGCGCGGGCGGCGGGCCACGAGCCGGAGCTGGTTCTGCGCGGGGGAATCGACGTCGATCAGAGGCTGCTCGACTCGGTCAGCGCGCTCGGCTCCGGGACCAGGGTGATCGCCGTCTACCCGCAGCTCTGGGCAGAGCCGGCCGCCGGCTCGTGCGTCTACCTGCACGCGGTCGCCGATCCGCGCAACGTGGGCGCGATCATCCGCACCACCGAGGCGCTGGTCGAGGCGGTGCTGGTGCTCGGCCCTGGCTGCGCCGACCCGTACTCCGGGCACGCCGTGCGGGCGAGCATGGGCTCGATCTTCAGCCAGCCGGTCGCCCGCGGCGCGATCGACGAAACCCCGGCGCCGCGGGTGGCGCTGGTCGCGCACGGCGGCGAGGTGCCGGTCGGCCCCGTGCCGGCGACCGTCTGTCTCGGCGCCGAGCGCGAGGGGCTGCCGGACCGGGTCCTGGCCCGTTGTCAGCGGCGCTGGACGATCCCGTTGCGAAGCGGGGGTGCGGAGTCGCTGAACGTCGCCGCCGCGGCGGCGATCGCCTTGGGACGGATATCGTCGGCCGCCTGATGTCGGAGCGGATCGACACCCTGCGCGCCGAGGCCTCCGCGGCGATCGCCGCCGCGCTCGACGCCGACGAGCTCGAGCAGCTGCGGGTCCGCTATCTCGGCCGCAAGTCCGAGCTGACCGCGATCCTGAGGGGGATCGCCGAGCTCGAACCCGCCGAGCGCGGGCCGGTCGGGGCGGCGGCAAACGCCGTCCGCGAGGCGCTCGAGGCCGAGCTCGGAGGGCGTCGGGCGGAGCTCGAGGCGGCCGAGGTCGAGCGCTCGCTGGGCGCCGAGACGATCGACGTGACCCTGCCCGGGACGCCGCCGGTCGCGGTCGGCCATCTGCACCTGCTGACGCGCACCCGGCGCGAGATCGAGGACGTCTTCGTCGGGCTCGGCTACCAGGTGCTCGAAGGCCCCGAGATCGAGCTCGACTACTACAACTTCACCGCTCTCAACCATCCGCCGGGGCACCCGGCGCGCCAGACCCAGGACAGCTTCTACGTCGATCCGCGCACCCTCGCGGAAGGGATCCTGACCGAGGCCGGGCTCCCGCCCGGGCCGAGCGACGTGCTCCTGCGCACCCACACCTCACCGATGCAGGTGCGCGCGATGGAGGCCCAGGAGCCGCCGATCTTCATCATCGTCCCCGGGGCTGCGTACCGGCGAGACACGATCGACGCCACGCACCTGCCGATGTTCCACCAGGTCGAGGGCCTGGCGGTCGCCGAGGGGATCTCGCTCGCCGACCTCGCGGGGACGCTCGAGCACGCGGCGCAGGCGCTGTTCGGCCCCGAGCGCCGCACCCGGCTGAAGCCGGACTACTTCCCGTTCACCGAGCCGTCGGTGCAGGTCGACGTCTCGTGCTTTGCCTGCGACGGCTCGGGCCGGCTCGCCGACGGCGGTCGCGACCCGCTCTGCAAGGGCAGCGGCTGGATCGAGATCCTCGGCGCCGGGATGGTGGACCCGAACGTGTTCGGGTTCGTCGGCGGCGAATACGACCGCGAGACCACGCAGGGGTTCGCGTTCGGGATGGGAATCGAGCGGATCGCGATGCTCAAGCACGGGATCCCGGACCTGCGGCTGTTCTTCGAGAACGACGTCCGCTTCCTGGAGCAGTTCGCATGAGCTCGTCGCGTGTCGCGCGTCGCGCGCTCGGGGGGCTGCCGTGAGGGTGCCTTTCTCGTGGCTGACGGAGTACTGCGATCCGGGCTTGGCCCCGGAGGAGATTGCCGAGCTGCTCTCGATGCGCGCCGTCGAGGTCGAGCGCGTGACCAGGGTCGGCGTCCCGTCAACCGAGGGGTTCGTGGTCGGGCGGGTGGCGTCGGTCGGGCCGCATCCCGACGCCGACCGGCTGCGCGTCTGCGAGGTCGAGACCGGCGACGGCGCCAGGACGATCGTCTGCGGCGCCTCGAACGTCGCCGCGGGCCAGTCGGTGGCCGTGGCGCTGCCCGGGGCGCGGCTGCCGGACGGCCAGAAGCTCGAGAAGGCAACTCTGCGCGGCGTCGAGTCGAACGGGATGATCCTCTCCGAGCGCGAGCTGGAACTGGGCGACGAGGATCAGGGAATCCTGGTCCTGCGCGAAGGCGGCCCTGGCGCCTACCCCGCCGCCCCCGGACGCGAAGCAGAGGAGGCGGCGGGACTTGCGCCCGGGACTCCGCTGGAGGAGGTTCTGCCGATCAGCGGACGCGGTTCTGGAGCTCGACCTGAACCCGAACCGGGTCGACTGCATGGGCGTCTACGGAGTGGCACGCGAGCTGCACGCGATCACCGGTGCACCTCTCGCGGCCCCGCCCTGGGAGACCGACGTCGAGTCGAGCGGCGACGGCTCGGTGTTCGAGCTGGCCTCGGTCGAGGTCGAGGTCCCCGAGCTCTGCCCGCGGTTCACCGCGCGGGCCTTCACCGAGGTCGTGGTCGGACCGTCGCCGGCGTGGCTGCGAGGGCGCCTGATCGCGGCCGGGATGCGGCCGATCTCCAACGTCGTCGACGTGACCAACTACGTGATGCTGATGACCGCGCAGCCGCTGCACGCCTTCGACCTCGACAAGCTGCCCGGGGGACAGGTGATCGTCCGCACCGCGCGCGAGGGCGAGCGGATGACGACCCTCGACGGCGTCGAGCGAAGCTTCGATTCGCTGACCGTGTTGGTCTGCGACCGCGACCGGCCATCGGGGATCGCCGGGATCATGGGCGGCCAGGTCTCCGAGGTCGCGCCGGAGACGACCCGGGTGCTGCTCGAGGTCGCGACTTGGGACGGGTTCAACATCCTTCGCACCTCGAGCCTGCTCGGCCTGCGCTCGGACGCCTCGGCGCGCTTCGAGAAGCGGCTTCACCCCGAGCTGGCGCTGCGAGCGCAGTGGATCGCGTCGCGGCTACTGGTCGAGCTCGCCGGCGCGCGGCTGGTCCCAGGGACGATCGACGTCGCGACCGAGCCACCGCCGGCCCATGTGGTGCCGCTGCCGGGCGCGCGCTGCGACTCGCTGCTCGGCATCGCGGTCGAGCGCTCCGAGGCAGGGCAGGGGCTGGGGCGGCTCGGATTCGCGGTCGAGGACGTCGGCGAGCGCGATCTCTCGGCGACCGTGCCCTTCCATCGCCACTACGACGTCACCCGCGAGGTCGACCTGGTCGAGGAGGTCGGCCGCCTGCACGGCTTCGACCGCCTGCCGCGGACCCTGCCCGCCGACCCGGACCGCGCCGGCGGGCTGAGCCGCGAGCAGGCGCTGCGCCGGCGCGCAGAGGACGTGCTGCGCGACCTCGGCTATGACCAGGTGACGAGCTGGGCATTCGTCGACGGCGGGCTCGCCGAGCGGCTGCGGCTCCCCGCCCAGGACCCGCGCCGAGACGCCGTCGCGATCGCCAACCCGATCTCCGAGGAGCACGCCTGGATGCGCACCACGCTGCTTGGCGGTCTGCTCGATGCGGCCCGGCACAACCTGGCCCGCAACGCGGACCGGGTGGCGATCTTCGAGTCCGCCCGCGCCTACCTCCGCGACGCCGCGCCGGCGACGGACGGCCAGCTCGAGGGCCGCTTCGCGGGCAGGCTTGCCGCCCCCGCCCAAGAGCCGCACCGCGTCGCGGCGCTGCTGGTCGGCGAGCTGGGCCCGCCCTCATGGGGGCGGCCTGCAAGCGGTGCCGACGCGCCGGGCTTCTACGCGCTCAAGGGCACGATCGAGGTTCTCGCCGCCCAGCTCGGCGCGGAGCTCGCGCTGGCGGCGGCCGCGCCACAGCCGTTCCTGCATCCCGGCCGGGCCGCCGAAGTCGCGATCGGCGGCTCGCCCGCGGGCTGGCTCGGCGAGCTGCACCCGCTCGTCGCGCATGCCTGGGACCTGCCCGCGGCGGCCGCGTTCGAGCTCGACCTGGCGCCGCTGGTCGCCGCCTCGCGACTCGGCGAGGAGCGGTTCGAGGATGTGACCACCTTTCCCGCCGTGCTCCAGGACCTCGCGGTCACGGTCCCCGACGAGGTGCCGGCCGAGCGCGTTCGCGCCGCGGTCGGTGAGGGCGGCGGCGAGCTCCTCGTCGGCGCCGAGGTGTTCGATCTCTACCGCGGCGAGCAGCTCGGCGCCGGGCGCAAGAGCCTCGCGCTGAGGCTCGAGTTCAGGGCCCCGGACCGGACGCTCACCGACGCCGAGGTGGGAGAGCTGCGCGACCGGATCCGCGCCGAGCTGGACCGGATCGGGGGTTCCCTGCGTGAGTGAACCCAACCCGAGCGTGATCGTCGCCGGGGCCTCCGGGTACGCCGGCGCGCTGGCGGCCGAGCTGGTCTGGCGCCACCCGAGGCTCGAGCTCGCGGCGGCGACCTCACGCACTCACGCCGGGGTTCGGCTCGACCGCCTCTACCCTCGTTACCGGGTCCCGGTCGAGCTCACAGAGCTCGACCTCGACAGGATCGAAGAGGTCGACGCGGCGATCGTCGGCTATCCGTCCGGAGCGGCCGCGTCGGTGGTCGCCGGGATGCACGGGCTCGGTCTCGCGGTCGTCGACCTCTCGGCGGACTTCAGGCTTCGCGAGATCCCGATCTATCAGAAGTGGTACGGCGATCACGGCGAGCCGGATCTGCTCACCAACGCGGTCTACGGGCTGACCGAGCTCGAGCACGCGCGGATCCGCGACGCCGGCCTGGTCGCCAACCCGGGCTGCTACCCGACCGCCTCGCTGCTGGCGCTGGCCCCGCTCGCCGAGCGCGGCCTGATCGACAGCGTCGTGATCGACGCCAAGTCCGGGATCTCCGGAGCCGGGCGCGAGGGGGGCGAACGGGACTCGTTCGTGAGCGTGACCGAGAACCTCGTCCCCTACGGGGCCGAGGGCCATCGCCACCTGCCCGAGATCGAGCAGGAGCTGGCCAGACTGGCGCCTTCCGGGCAGTGGTCGGGGCGGGTCACCTTCGTCCCTCACCGGGTCGCCCTCGACCAGGGCCTGCTCGCTAGCTGCTACGTCGATCTCGCCGAGCCGATCGGGCCCGAGGGGTTGGCGCAGCTGTTCGCGGAGCGCTATGCAGACGAGCCGTTTATCGAGGTGGTCGAGGCGCCGCCCGGGGTTCGCGACGTGCGCGAGACGAATCTGTGCCGGATTTGTGCGGTCTCGATCGGTGAGCGCAGGGCGGCGGTCTTCGCCGCGATCGACAATCTCTGGAAGGGAGCGGCGGGGCAGGCTGTGCAGAACCTGAACCTGATGCTGGGCCTCGATCAGTCGGAGGGGCTGCTTTGAGCAGCCGCTCGCCGCTCGCCGCTCGCCGCTCGGACGGATCCACGGGGCCGGGGTTCTTCAGGTCGCGGTGGGTCTCGGCGCCCGCCGGGGTCGAGGAGCTCGACCCGGCGGAGCTGGCGCCCGGGTTTCGCGCCGCCGGGGTTGACTGCGGGCTGAAGGGTGGCGGCGCGACCGACGTCGGCCTCCTCTCCTGCGAGGCCTCCGAGGTCGGATCGGCGTTGCTCCTGACCCGCAACGCCGCGGCCGCGGCCCCGGTCCGCGTCTGTCGCGAGCGCTGCGATCCCGCCGGGATCCGCGCCGTGGTCGTCAACTCCGGCAATGCCAATGCCGAGACCGGCGAGCAGGGCTACCGCGACGCGCTCGCGATCCGCGCTGCGGCCGCCAACGCCCTCGGGCTGGCGAGCGACGCGGTGGCGATCGCCGAGACGGGCGTGATCGGCGTCCCGCTGCAGCTCGCCGCCGTACTCGACGGGATCGGGAGGGCCGCGCAGGTGCTGTCGGCCGAAGGCGGCGCCGAGTTGGCCCGGGCGATCATGACCACCGACCGGGGGCCGAAGGCCTGCACCGTGCGAGCCGACGGGGTGACGGTATCCGCCCAGGCGAAGGGCGCCGGAATGATCGAGCCGGGGTTCGCGACCATGCTCTGCTTCGTGCAGACCGATGCCCAGGTGGCCGATCCCGATCTCGCCCTGCGCGATGCGGTCGCCGGGTCGTTCGAGCGGATCACCGTCGACGGCCAGATGAGCACCAACGACACGGTGCTCATGCAGGCGACCGGGGCAGCCGGGGCGCCGCTGCCATCCGGTCTCCTGGAGGCGGTGCTGCTCCAACTCGCGCTCGAGATCGTCGCCGACGGCGAGGGCGCGACCCGGGTCGCCCGCGTGCGGGTGACGGGTGCCGCCGAGCAGGGCGAGGCCGAGCGCGTCGCGCGCGCGATCGCCAACTCGCCGCTGGTCAAGACGGCCCTCTACGGCCGGGACCCGAACTGGGGCCGGATCGCCCAGGCGGCCGGAATGGCGCTGGCCGGCGAGTCGCTGGACGAGCTCGGACCGCAGGCGATCGAAGCGAGCGAGCTTGCCGGCGAAGGAACCGAGGCCGAGATCGCGGTGGCGCTCGGCCGCGGCGACGCCGCCGCACACGTCTTCTTCTCCGACCTCAACTGCGAGTACGTCCGAATCAACGCGGAGTACACGACGTGAGCGGGGGCGAGGCGGGCCTGACCAGCGTCGAGACGCTGCTCGAGGCGCTTCCGTACATCCGCGAGTTCCACGGCCGCACGGTGGTGATCAAGTACGGCGGGGCGGCGATGCGCGACGACGAGCTGCGCGATGCGTTCGCGGCCGACGTCGTGCTGCTCAAGTACGTCGGGTTGAACCCGGTGATCGTCCATGGCGGCGGCCCCGAGATCACCCGCTACATGGAGCGGCTCGGGTTGGAGGTGAGGTTCGTCGAGGGGATGCGGGTCTCCGACCGAGAGACGGTCGAGGTGGCGAAGATGGTCCTGCTCGGCAAGGTCAACGCCGACATCGTCGCCCGGCTGAACCGCCACGGCCAGCCGGCTGTCGGGCTCTCGGGAGAGGACGGTGCGATGTTCACGATCGCGCCCCACGAGAGGGCGGAGCAGGTCGGCTTCGTCGGCGAGATCGAGCGGGTCGATGTCGACGTCCTCAACCACATCGCCGCCGACTACATCCCGGTCATCGCCTCGGTCGGTGTCGACCGCGAAGGGAACTCGTACAACGTCAACGCCGATACCGCCGCGGGCAAGGTCGCCGCCGCGCTGCGCGGCCACAAGGCGATCTTCCTCACCGACGTGCGCGGCTGGCTGGCGGATCCCGGCGACCCGGAGTCGCTGCGCACGCAGGTCAGCGTGGCGGAGGTCGAGGCGGGGCTCGGCAAGGTTGCGGGGGGCATGCGGCCGAAGCTCGACGCCTGCCTGGAGGCGATCCGGGGCGGGGTCGGATCGACCCACATCATCGACGGGCGGCTCCCGCACGCGCTGCTCCTGGAGCTGTTCACCGACGCCGGGATCGGGACCAAGGTCACCCCATGACGGTCGCCGAGCTGCAGGCGCTCGAGGCGCGGTATGCGATGCCGACCTACCCCCGGGCGCCGGTCGAGTTCGTGCGCGGCGAGGGCGCTCGGCTCTGGGACTCGGATGGGCGCGAGTACCTCGACTTCTTCGCCGGGCTCTCGGTCCACAACGCGGGCCACTGCCACCCGAGGATCGTCGCCGCGATCGTCGAGCAGGCCGGGAGGCTTGGCGGGACGTCGAACCTGTTCTATTCAGAGCCCGCGATCAGGCTCTCCGAGCGGCTCTCGAGCTCGAGTCTCGGCGGCCGCGTCTTCCTCGCCAACAGCGGAACCGAGGCCAACGAGTGCGCGATCAAGCTGGTCCGCAAGCGCGCCCATGCGCGCGGGATCGCCGCGCCCGAGATCATCAGCCTGGACGGCGGCTTTCACGGCCGTACCCTGGCCGCGCTCGCCGCCACCCCGCGGCTCGCCCGCGAGGACCTGTTCGGGCCGCTGCCCGGCGGCTTCGTCGCCGTTCCCCGCGACGATCCCGAGGCGCTGCGGGCGGCGGTCTCCGAACGGACCGCGGCGGTCCTGGTCGAGCCGATCCAGGGTGAGGCCGGGATCTTCCCGATCGCCGACGAGGTCCTGGTCGCCGCCCGCGAGGCGTGTGACGCGGCAGGGGCGGCGCTCGTCTTCGACGAGGTCCAGACCGGGATCGGCAGGACCGGGAGCCTGTGGGCCTTCGAGCAGCTCGCGGTCGCACCGGACCTGCTCACCGCGGGCAAGGCGCTCGGCGGCGGCCTGCCGGCGGCGGCGGCGGTCGCCTCGCCCGGGCTCGGCGACGGGCTCGAGCTGGGCGAGCACGGATCCACCTTCGGCGGCGGCGCGCTCGCCGCCTCGGCGGCGCTGGCGACGCTCGAGCTGATCGACGACCCGGCGCTGCTCGGGCGGGTCGGGCAGCTCGGATCTCGCCTGCGAGACGGGCTCGCGACGCTCGACGGGGTGATCGAGGTGAGAGGCCGCGGGCTGATGGTCGGAGTCGGCCTCGCGGAGGGCCTCGACGCCGCCGCCGTCGGCCGCGCCGCGCTCGCCGCCGGGCTGGTGATCAACGTTCCCGGCGAGCGGATGCTGCGCCTGCTGCCGCCCTTGATCATCGACGAGGCCGAGGTCGATCAGGCGCTCGAACTTCTGTCCAGCGCGCTCGCGGGATCCGACACCCGCGCGGTCTAGACTCGCGCCCGATGCACGACGATCCGACCCGGCGCATGGACGCTCCAGGGCCTGGCGAGCCGCCCGGTGCCGGCGCGGGCCAGCCGCCGCCTGAGCCGGGCGGGATCAGCGGCGGGATGAAGGCGGTGATCGCGATCCTGATCGCCGCCGTGGTCGGCCTCGGCGTGGCGCTGGCGGTGATCTCGTCGGACGACGACGGCGACCAGACGACGAGCGTGCCGACGACCACCGCCCCGCCGACCACGACAACGCCGGCCACCACGACCACGACCACCACGACGGCGCAACCGCCGACCACGACCACCGCCACGACCGCGACCACGGCGACGACCACGGTCACCGAGCCGACCACGGTCACCGAGGACAGCGGAGGCACCGAATCGCCCTAGATGGGTGATCCCACGGTGGATCGCGCCGAGTGCCTCGCGGCCGTGGTGATCGAGGACGGCGCGCAGCTCGACGCGCTCGCGCCCGCCTGGGACCGGCTCGCCGAGGACGCCGGGTCGCCGTTTGGCGCCCCGATGTGGGTGCGGGCCTGGTGGCGCCACCTGGCGCCGCGAGGCGCGCGTCTGGCCGTCGTCGCGGTGCACGATGCGGACGAGCTCGTCGGGCTCGCCCCGTTCTACGCCTCGCGCAGGCTCGGGGTCACCGTGCTGCGCCTGATCAGCGCCGACCTCGCCTCACGCGTGGACATCCTCGCGCGAGCGGGTCGCGAGCTCGAGGTCGCCGCCGCGCTGGCCGGCGCGCTGGCCGCCGAGCTGCGGCCCGACGTGCTGCGCTGGGAGGGGGTCGACGCATCGACCCGGTGGCCGCAACGACTTTCCCACGCCTGGCCGGGCGGTCGCGCCCACCGGCTCTCGCACGAGCTCGCGCGTCCGGGGCCGGTGCTCGAGCTCGCCGCCCATTCGTCCTATGAGGAGTGGCTGGCGGCCAAGAGCCGCCACTTCCGTCGCCGGCTCAGGCAGGGCAGGCGCGCGCTCGAGCGAGACGGCGCCAGCTTCCGGCTCGCCGATCGAGCGAGCCTGGATCGGGACCTGGGCTCGTTCGGGCGCCTGCACAGCGCGCGTTGGCAGGGCCGTGGGGGCTCGCTCGCGGTCAACGCCGAGACGATGGCGATGCTGCGCGAGGTGGGAGAGGAGCTGATCGAATCCGGGCGTTTCCGGCTCTGGATGCTCGACGGCCCCGGCGGCGAGCCGGTGAGCGCCGAGCTGCTGCTCGCGGCACGGGGCGAGGTCGCGAGCTGGAACGGCGGCTTCGACGCTGACTGGGGCAAGCACTCGCCCGGGATCGCGACGCTCGCGGTGGCGATCGAGGACGCCTACGAGCGGGGCGACCGGCGGCTCGACCTGGGTGGCGGCGCGGCCGAGTACAAGGACCGGCTCGCCGACGGTGACAGCCCGGTCGCCTGGCAGACCTCGTTCCCGCGCGGCGCGCGCTATCCGCTCGCCCGGCTCTGGCGCCTGCCCGAGCAGACCGCGCGGCGCTTCAGCGGCAGCGCCAGGAGCCTGCTCGGCCCCGTCGCCTACAACCGGATCCGGCGGACCCTGCGAGTCTGAGGCCGGCCGGTGCTAGCGCTTGCGCAGCGCCAGCCGCCGCCCGGCGGCCGCGAGCTGGACCGAGCTGCAGACGGCCCGCATCTGCGGGCGCTCACGACGGTCGAACGTGATCCTGAACCGTCCCAGCCGCATGCGCGCTTGCTGGTCGAGCGGGAGCGGGTTGTTCTCCGGGGTGGTGGTGACGCCGAGGCGCAGGCCCTCGTCCCGGCACATCTCGACGATCGCCGGGTCGTAGGCGCCATCGGGGTAGGCGATGACGAAAGGCGGCGCGCCAAGCAGCTCCGAGAGCCATTGCTGGGCCTGCCGGACCTGATCGGCGGCCTCCTCGGGCGAGCACCGGGTGAGCACGGCGTGGTCGATCGTGTGGTTGCCGATCTCGACCCACGGCGAGCTGCCGAGCTCGCGAAGCTCGTCGGCGGACAGCGGCCGATCCGTGTCGCCGATCGGCTTCAGCGCCGTGGGCCCGAACTCCGAGAGCAGGTAGGCGTCGACGTCGGGCGCGCGCATCCGTCGCAGCTTCTCGATCTCCGTAGCCATCCCCGACCCGTTGCCGCGGCGCCGGCGCTCGCGGTAGACGACGTTCCACCAGTAGGCCTTCTCCTCGAGCACGTGCCTGGCGGACGGAAAGACGGTCACATGCACGCCCTCCTCGGGCAGCAGGTCGAGCAGCCCGAGGTTGCTGGCGAAGCCGTCGTCGAAGGTGAGGTGCGCGTAGCGGCCACCCGGCTCGAGGCCGCGCTCGATCTCGGCCGCCCCGACGAATCGATAGCCGTGCTCGCGGAAATAGGCGAACAGGCGCTTCAGGCCCTCGCCCGTCGCGCGCTCGTGCGGGTGCATCGGCGCGCGCTCGATCTCGGCCTCGCTGGCGAAGAACGGATGGAAGATGAAGATCAGCAGGCCGCGGGTCGCCGGCGAGAACCGCGCCACGAACTGGTCGGCGCGCTGCAGGGTCGATCGTCCCGCGAGCGCGATCGACATCCGCAGGCGACCGGGCTCTGGCCTGTCAGCAGCCGGTGCGATCCGGGAAGCGTACCCACGGAACCGGCCGGGGGCGGCTCTAGGATCCGCGCGTGAATCGGATCCTGATGGTCCTGCGGCCGACCGAGGGCGGGGCCTTCGAGCACGTCAGCTCACTTGCGCGGGCGCTTGCCGATCGCGGCCACGAGGTGGCGATCTGCGGCCCGCACGGGCATCACCGTGAGCTCGGCGTCGAGCTGATCGAGCTCGAGATCGTGCGCCGGCCGAGCCCGCGCGACGACCTGCGCTCGGTTGCGGGTCTTGGCGGGATCGTGCGCCGCTACCGCCCCGACCTGGTGCACGCGCACGGCTCGAAGGGCGGGGTGATGGCGCGGCTCGCGCGGATCGGGGCGCCGAGGACCCCGCTCGTCTTCACGCCACACGGCTTCGCCTTCGCGGGCCACTTCTCGAGCCGGCTCGAGCGCGGGGCCTACGAGGCCGCCGAGCGAGCGCTGGCGCCGCTCGCCAGCCGCACGATCTGCGTCTGCGAGGCCGAGGCGCGGCTCGCCCGTCGCGTCGGCGCGGGCCGGCGCGTGCGGGTGGTCCACAACGGGATCGACCCACCGGCCGAGATCACGGCCGACCCGGCGATCAGCTCGTTGAGCGAGCACGGCCCCCTGGTCGGCGTCCTCTCCGGCCTTCGTCCCGGCAAGGGCCTGGAGACGATGATCGAGGCGATCGCCCGCCTGCGGGCGGAGGGGTCCAGCGCCGAGCTCGTCGTCGCCGGGGAGGGCAGCGAGCGCGCCCGGCTCGAGCAGCTAGCCGCCGGCCTGGGCGTCGCCGAGGCAGTGCACCTGCCCGGCCACAGCCGCGACCCGTACCAGTTCCTCGCCGCCCTCGACATGTTCGCGCTGCCCTCCTGGGCGGAGTCGTTCCCGTACTCGGTGCTGGAGGCGATGGCGGTCGGCCTACCGGTCGTCGCGACCGACGTCGGCGGGGTTGCGGAGGCGATCGAGGACGGGGTCAGCGGCCTGTTGGTGGCCCCGCGGGACGCGGCCGGGCTCGCGTTGAGGATGGGCTCGTTGCTCGACGACCGCAGCGGTGCTCGGCGGCTCGCCGAGGCGGCCAAGGCGCGCCGGGTCGAGCTGTTCAGCATGGCGGCGATGGTGGGGGGGACGCTCGAGGTCTACGGGGAGCTGGCGTGATCGAGAGCTCGCAGATACTCCGGCGAGAGCGGCGCCGGCCTTCGAGCCGTGCGAAACTGCCGCCTCGATGATGAGCTTCGAGCGATTCAACGGCGCCGGAGGCGGCGCGGCCGAGGACCGCGTCGACGTACATCGGTACCTAAGCGCGCTGAACCGAGACCGGCGCTGGATCGTCGCGGTGGTGATCGCGGTCACCGTCGCCGTGTTCGCGCTCTCCCTGGTCCTGCCGAAGTCCTACAACGCAACCGCGACGATCGTGCTCGACGTCCAGTCGGGCGTCTTCGGACCGCCCGACGCAGAGTCCACCCAGCGCCGATTGGCGACGATCGAGAGCCTGCTCAGCAGCACCGAGGTGCTGGACGAGGCGGCGCAGGAGGTTGGCGGTGGGGAGACGGCCGAGTCGCTGGAGACGAAGGTCGACTCATCGGTCGACGAGCTCACCAACCTGATCGAGGTCACCGGCAGCGACGGCGATCCCGACACCGCCGCGGCGATCGCCAACGCGGTCGCGCAGAGCTTCCTCGACGTCCAGCAGAGCCTCGAGCGCGAGCGCCTCAACGACGCCGCAGACGCACTCTCCCGCGAGGCCGACGAGATCAGCGGCGAGTCCGGCTCGCAGGGTGAGATCGAGGCGATCAACGACCGGATCAACGACCTGCGGGTGCAGGCGGCGAGCGCCGGGTCGGACCTGCAGCTGGCCGAGCAGGCGCTGCCCCCGGCCGATCCGGCCTCGCCGCGACCGCTGCGCAACTCGGTGCTCGCCTTCTTTGCCGCCCTCTTCATCGCGATCCTGGTCAGCCTCGGGCGCGATCAGCTGCGGCCGGTGATCGGCTCCCCGCGCGAAATCTCGGCGATGTTCGGGCGCCCGGTGCTGAGCTCGGTTCCCTACATGCCGGGCCGCTTCTCGCGCTCGCGGCGAGCGGTTGCGGCGATCGCGCACGAGGCCTACGAGAACCTGCGCTCAGCGGTCCAGATCACGATCCCGCCGGACCAGGAGCGCGGTCAAGCGATCCTGGTCACCTCGGCGGTCCACGCCGAGGGCAAGACGACCGTCGTCGGCAGGCTCGGTCGCGGGCTCGCCCGCGCCGGACACCGGACGCTGATCATCTCCGCTGACCTGCGCTGGCCGAGCCTGCACGAGCAGCTCGGGCTGCCACTCGCGCCCGGCCTCACCGACGCGCTGAAGCTCGCGGAGCGCAGCGGGATGAGCGACTACATCCTGCCCGCCACGACCCATGACGTGCGCGTCGACGGCGCCGGATCCGGCCCGGAGTCGGACCTGCACGTGCTCACCTCCGGGACGAAGCCGCACGATCCCGCCCGGTTGCTCGCCAGCGACGCGATGCGGGCGCTGATCGATTACGCGACCCTCGAGTACACCTACGTGCTGCTCGACGCGCCGCCGGTGATCGGGCTCGCCGACGTGCAGGGGCTAGCCGCGGTCACCGACCACACGATCTTCGTCGCCAAGCTCGACCGGGTGACGATCGACCAGGCGATCGACGCCCGCGAACTGCTTGAGCGCTTCGGCCTCGACCCGGTCGGCCTGGTCGTGGTCGGCGCCAAGGTCGACGTCTCGCCCTACTACGTGAGCGAGCGGCCCCCGATCACCGTGGAGCGGTAGGGGACCCGCGCCAGGCGGTCGTCGCCGAGACCTGCGAGCCGGCCCAGATCAGCGCTGCCACGACCCAGAGATGGCGCCAGTGCAGGGTGTCGACGAAGAAGCTGTTCAGCATCAGGCCGCACCAGGAGCCGAACAGGGCCGCCGACCCGATGCCGTAGGTGTCGCGGCCGGTGAGCGCGTTGCGGCCGGCCATCAGCAAGGTGAGGAGCATCAGCGCGCCGACCGTCACCAGGCCGAGGTAGCCCTGCTCGGCGAACGAGCGCACGTAGAGGCTGTGCGCGTCGAGCTGGGCGGCGATCCCGAACTGGCCCGGGCCGATCCCGAACGGATGCTCGCGGGCGAGCTCGACCCCGGTTTCCTGGGCCGCGAAGCGAGCGGTGTCATAGGCCTGCAGGCCGGCGCGCTGGTCGAAGAACTCGACCGAGCCGGTCGCCGTGAGCACGACGACCGCCGCCGCGCCGGCGGCGAGCAGGAGGCTGAGCAGGAGAACCGTCCGGCGCACGCCGCCGGGCCTCGGCACGGTGACCAGGAGCATCGCGAAGACGCCGAGGGCGAGGCTGCCCCAGGCCGCGCGCGAGTAGGAGAACAGGACCCCGAGCGCGAGGGTGAAGAAGATCAGCCCCTTGAGCCAGGCCCTGATCGCGAGCAGCCGCGGCCGGACGATCTCCTCGAGGACGATGAGCGCGATCGGGATCAGGAACGGGCCGAACACGTTCGCGTCCTTGAACAGGGCCTGGACCCGCTCGCCCCCCTCGTAGAGCAGCAGCTCGCGGCCGGGCAGTGGCATCAGCAGGGCGGCGACGCCGGCGACCGTCGAGACCACGGCGGCGATCAGGTAGGCAACGACGATCCCGCGCGCCCTGCTCTCGGAGTTCACGTATCCGGTCAGCCAGACCGCGAACACGGCGAGGTAGAGCGTGACCGAGAAGAAGATCCCCGCCTCGGCGGGATCGACGACCTCGGTCGCGGAAACCAGGTTGAGGGCGACAAAGGCGCCGAGCACCGCCCCGATCGCCAGCGGTGTGTGCTCGAGGCTGAACCGCCCGGTGACCGCCGCGATCGCGATCACCACGCCGAAGACGAGATCGGGCGGTGCGGGCTCGAACCGGACCGCGCCGAGCAGCAGGAATCCGAGGAAGACGGCCGCCTCGTAGCGGGCGAGGGTGAGCAGCACGAGGCCGATTAGCGCACAGCCGCCGACCAGCAGCAGCGGCAGTCCCGGCGGCGGGTAACGCGTCACGGCCACGGCCAGCGCAAGCGCCAGCATCAGCGCCGCGCCGACGGCGGCCACGGCCTGGGGTGTCAGCGGCCACCGCGACTGCACGCCGTACATCTGATCGCTCGAACCGACCAAGGCCGGCACAGGGTAGTGCCGCGAGCCGCGGCGACGAGCCGGTCGCCGCGATCGGGCAAGGCGAGTGCCGGCCGGGCTCAGCGGGCGCCGGCGCCGGCGCGGATCAGGACCAGCCCGCGGCTCGCGCCGAGCCGCACCGAGCGCACCCGACGTCCCGAGAGGCGGACGTAGGGTCGCGAGAGCTCGATCCGCCTGGGCGGGGAGTCGGGCTGGTTGAGCAGCACCAGGCCGCGTGAGAACTTGCGCTGCAGGAGGCCGTGACGGATCCGCAGGCCGCCTCGCGCGCGGCCGAGGTCGGCGTTCCAGCCATGCCACCAGCGATCCGGGTAGGCCTCACCGTCCTCATCGACCGCGAGCGCGTCGGTGCCCTGTTGAAGCAGGAAGTAACCGGCGAGCTCGAACTCGCGGGCGCGCTCGTCGGCGATCTCGTGCGGCTCGTAGATCGCCGTCTTCTCCTGCGCGTGCAGCCACTCGACGTGCTTGATGAAGGTCAGGAACCCGTATGTGCCCCTGCCGGCGGTCAGGCCGTCGTCCGAGAAGCCGCGCTCGAGCTCGATCGCGTCGGCGGCGGCGATCTGGCGCTTCACGAACGGGTCGGAATGATCGGCCCACCAAAGGGCGTTGTGGGTGATCTCGGCGGCGGGGAAGGCGGCGCGGATCTCCTCGGTGAACTCGGCGATGTAGCGACGCCAGTCCTCGTCGGTGATCGGGGATCCGGTGCGCGGGTCGATCGGGCGGACGAACTCGCCGCTGCCGTCGGAGACCCGCATCTCCATGTTCACGTCGTCGACGAAGATCCCGACGTATCCCTTCTCGAGCTCTCCGGCGGCCTCCTCGATCCAGTGGCGACGCCAATCAGGGTTGCCGATGTCGGCCGCGAACTGGGGGCAGCTGCCGCCCGAGCAGCCGTACTGGATGAAGAGCGGCTCGCCGGCGGCGTCGCGCAGCACCCAGTCGGGGTTCTCCTCGACCAGCTCGGTCTGGCGCGGGTTGTAGATCGCGTACAGGTCCTTGTAGAACTGGGTCGGCGCCGCCCAGCCCAGGGCGCGGTCGAAGAACGGGGGATAGGCGCGCATCCGCCAGTAGCGCTGTTGGGCGAACTGCTGGGTTTCCGGCGCGGCCTCGGTGACATAGGGGTCGAAGGCGCTCTTCGCGTTCAACATCAGGGTCGGCTCGCCGACCTGCGGCGTCGCTGCGCTCGCCGCCACTGCGCCCAGGAGCTGGATCGCGCAGATCGCGACCAGGAGCGGGACGAGGCGGGAGCCCTCCCTCTTGGCCTGGGTAAGCATCTCCGATTGCCCTCCAGGAAGCGAGATCGACGCCTCGCGCCTCACCGCGAGGAGCTCCCCCCGCCGGTGGACGGATGTCGGAGCACGCGCCCGGCGCGCCCGCGATTCCGTTACCGTTGCGCGGCTGGAGGCCGGGTTCGCGCCTTCGGAGCTTGGTCATGCAGAGCGGTGCATCCGAACAACCAGATCGCGAGAGCCGGCGCTCAGGCGCCGATATCCGAGCCGTGAGGACGCGCGAGGCGAAGCAGTCCGCCGACGACCCCGGCGAGCGGATCGAGGAGATCGTCAGCTCGGTGGAGCGCGCGACCGGCGAGATCCGGCGCGAGGCCGAAAAGGAGGCGGGCCGCTACCTGCAGAACCGCCGTCGCGAGGCGGACGAGCTGCTCGCCTCGCACCGTGAGCTGCTTGCGGGCCTGGCCGCCGGGCTCGAGGAGGCGGCGGAGGCGCTGCGGGCCGAGCTGACCCGGTCGGCGACGACGATCGAGGAGGCAGCGGCGCGGTTGCGCGCGGCCGCCGAGGAGGGCCGGCGCCCGACGCAGGCTCCCGAGCGCTCGAGTGGTAGCAGCAGCCGCGGCACGACGCGCAGGCGCCAGGCCAGGGGCGAAGGGGGGACCGCCACCCAGGCCCCGGCCCGGGGCCGCGAGCAGCGCAACTCCGAGCGCCGGAGCAAGCAGGACGCGGTGATGCTGCGGGCGACCGAGCTTGCGATCGCGGGCCGGCGCCGTGAGGAGATCGCGGCGGTGCTCAAGTCCGAGCTCGATGTTTCAGACCCCAACAAGGTGCTCGACCGGATCCTCGGCCACGGGTACTGACCCGGCCTTACTCGACCGGTTGCTCGTCTGAGAGCCGAGCGAACACAGCCCACCGCTGGGCGGCACTGTAGAGCGGGTGGCAGGCGGTCAGCACCAACCGCTCGTAGCCGACGTCGTCGACGATCTCGAGCTGGTACGGATCGACGACCTCGTCGCCCTCGACCTCGTAGGTGAACGTCCCGTAGGGCATGTCCAGGACGACCTCGTCGCCTTTCTCGATCTCGTTGATGCGCCGGAAGGGCGCCAGATAGGTGGTTCTGTGCCCGGCGATCCCGATCGTGCGGTCCTGGCCCGGGAAGGCGGTCTCGGGATAGTGGCCGGGGCCCTTGCGCAGGGTGGCGGTGTCGGTCCCCTGGACGACGACGGTGTCGAGCCCGATCGTCGGGATCTCGATCCGACCGATCCCCTGGCCGGTCTCGACCTCGTCGGCGAAGGCGTCGGCGAGCTGGTCGATCCGCTTTCGGGCATCGTCCTCGGCGACCGCGGCGCGCGCCTGCGGCAGGTCGAGGAAGGACTGCTCGAGCTCGCGTAACGAGTCCTCGGCCTTGCCCTGCTGGATCGAGCCGTAGACGGTCGATAGCGGCTCCTTCCAGGCGAGCGTCAGGCCAACGTCGATCAGGATCACCGCGCCGGCGGTGATCAGTGCGATCGAGAGGATGTGCAGGGCCCTGCGCAGAGCGCGAATCATCGCGCATGCGCCGGATCAGGGAGCCGGGCGCGCCCGGGGCGCCCGTGCGAGACTTCGCGCCCCCCGATGGCCGAGGCACCCAGGATCGCGAGCTATCAGGCCGACCCCGAGCGGGTCGGCCGCGTCCTGCTGCTGTACTCCGGGGGCCTCGACACCTCGGTCATGCTGCACTGGATTCAGGCCCGGTACGGGGCCGAGATCGTGACCCTGACCGTCGACCTCGGCCAGCCCGGCGAGGACTGGGACGTGATCATCGGCAAGGCGCTCGAGCTCGGCGCGCTCGACGCAGTCCGCGCCGACGCGCGCGAGGAGTTCGCCGGCGAGTACGTGCTCCCGGCGATTCGCGCGAACGCCCTGTACGGCGGCGGGTACCCGCTGTTCACGGCGCTGGCTCGGCCACTGATCGCGCGGCTCGCGGTCGAGCAGGCGCGGGCGAGCGGCTGCGACACGGTCGCCCACGGGTGCACCGGGAAGGGCAACGACCAAGTCCGGATCGACGGCACGATCGCGGCCCTGGATCCCGGGCTCAAGGTGCTCGCGCCGGTGCGGGAGTGGAGCATGGGCCGCGAGGAGGAAATCGCCTACGCGCGAGAGCACCGGATCCCGATCAAGGGCGCGAACGTGGCGGCCGCCCCGTACTCGATCGACGACAACCTCTGGGGCCGGTCGTCGGAGGGCCGGTCGATCGAGGATCTCGGCGCCCCCCCGCCCGACGACGTGTTCCAGCTCGTCGCCAGGCCCGAGGACGCCCCCGACCAGCCCGAGCTGCTCCGGGTCGGCTTCGAGAGCGGTCGTCCGGTGACGCTCGACGGCGAGCGGCTGGGGCTGGTCGAGCTGATCGAGCGGGCCGGCGCGATCGGGGCGCTCCACGGCGTCGGGATCGTCGACCACGTCGAGGACCGGATCGTCGGGCTCAAGGTCCGCGACATCTACGAGGTGCCGGCGGCGACGATCCTGATCACCGCCCATCGCGAGCTCGAGCAGTTGGTCTCGACCATCCACCAGAACAACTTCAAGCGCATGCTCGAGGATCGCTGGGCCTACCTCTGCTACGCCGGGCTCTGGCACGAGCCGCTGCGGCTCGACCTCGACGCGTACATGCGGTCCGCCAACGAGCACGTGACCGGCGAGCTGACCGTAAAGCTCTACAAGGGCCGGGCGACGATCGTCGCCCGCAGCTCACCGTTGGCGCTCTATGACCGCAGGCTGGCGAGCTTCTCGGAGTCCGGGGGTGAGTTCAGCCAGGCTGCAAGCCCCGGTTTCATCGAGCTGTTTACGCTTCAGAGCCGTATGGCACACCGGGTCCGCGATCGCGCTGCGAGCGAAGCCGACGAGCGAAAGGAAAGCGAGTGACATCCACGATCTACGAGCTGATCGGCCGTCTCGTCGTCCGGCTTGCATGGACGCGGTACGGGCACCAGATCAGGCTTGCGGGTGCCGCGGCGGCGGTGCTGACGCTGGCCGGCGGCTATCTGATCGCCCGCCGCCAGCCGCCCGAGGGCTAGCCGGCGCAGACCCACGCCGCCGAGCCCGAGTCGGCCCAGATCTGGGCCGCGATCTCTGACTGCTCGGCCGGCGAGGCGTCCTCGGGGTCGCCCTCGCCCCCGTACAGCTCCCAGGTCGAGGGCAGGATCTGGTACGCGCCCCCGGCGCCGGAAGAGGGGTTGACGGCCTCCCAGTTGCCGCCCGACTCGCAGTTCACGATCGACTCGGGGATCGCGTAATCGCCGAACCACTCGCCGACCGCCTGCTCTGCCTGCCGGGCTGAGATCCGCTCCAGCCGCTGGACCTCCGAGGTCCAGTCCGAGACCCGGGCTTTGAGTCCGTCGAGCGCGACCTGGCGGCGGGTGCGGGCGGCGGCGAGGGCCGACGCCCGGCCCTCGGCGTTGGCGCGTACCGCTGCGATCTCGTCGCGGGCGGCGGCGAGGCGCTCGTTGTAGGCCTCGGCGCGCCGCTCGGCGCGCTCGACGGCGGCGAGCTGCACGGCCACCGAGTCGCGCAGCGATCGAACCCGGGCGATCAGCGACGCGTCGGCTTCCTCGATCCGGCGCAAGTACTCGGCCCGGGTCGCGAGGTCGTCGAACCCGTCCGCCTCGAGCAGCACGGTCGTCGCGTCGGGCATCCCTCCGCGATAGATCGCGACCAGGCGATCGGCGAGCACGTCCAGGGAGCGCTGCAGCCTCGCCCGCGCCGCCGCGAGCTCCGCCTCCGCCTCGGCCACCGCCGCCTCGAGCTGCGCCTCGCGCTCCTCGCCTTCGGCGAGCACGGCACTGAGCTGTGCCTCGCGCCGGGCCGCGGCGATCGCCTGTGCCTGCGCCGCAGCGAGCTCGGCCGACGCGGCGTCGATCTCGGCCCCCAGCGCTTCGGCCTGCTCGCGAGCGCCGCTGATCTTCGCGTTCAGCTCGTCGACCGACTCGGCGCCCGAGCCGGTGACGCCGAGCGTCAGGGTCAGGGCGGCGGCGGCGAGCAGGGCCGGCACTCCGAGCCGGGCGCTCGGGCGCATGGGCGGGGTTTCTCGCTGACTACCCATCCTGGCTGCCTACGGGGTTAGCTGGCGGGCTCGCGCCGTGGGCAGGCGCTACGCGCTGTCGCGATTCGCCCCGGCGGCGAAGAGCAGGCCGCCCCTGGGTCCCCCGCTCCCCGGCAAAGGATTCGATTTGCAGGGACTCGGCGAGGCCGGGAGACTAGCGAACCGTTAACGGTCGGTGAGTGCGGTGCGCGAGGGCTCGTCGTGTGCAACGGAACTTGCAGGCGGCGGGATCAGGCGTCCGGGCTTGACCTCGGGGGCCGCCTGCTCGAGTTCGACGGTCCAGTCGGCGCGACGAAGCGCGACGACTGCCAGGAGCGCGACGGCGAGCACGCCGGCACCGGCGACGGCGAAGCTGGCGCGGGGCGCGAAGATCGCAGCGATCGCGCCGCCGAGCAGGAAGCCGACCCCCGGCATCGCGCTCGCGATCGCCTCGAGCAGCGCCAGCACGCGGGCCTGGTAGGCCGCCCGGGTGAGCTCCTGGACGGCAGTCACCAGCGCGATCCATTGGACGCCGTTGCCGAGCCCGCCGAGCGCCGACGCCGCGCAGGCAACGATCAGGCTCGGCGCGGCGCCGATCCCGAGGTAGGCGAGGCCGATCGCGAGCGTCGAGACCAGCAGCAGGGTGCGCAGGGACACCGCTCGCAGGGCGGCGAACATCAGGCTCCCGGCGACCATCCCGGCACCCCAGGCGGCGAGCAGCGCGCCGTAGCCGGCGTCCCCGGCGTCCAGGGTCTGCTTCGCGAACACGACCTCGACCGGGATCACAAGCGCGAAGAACACGAACGCCGCCGCCTGGGCGCCGAGCAGCCGGCGCAGCGCCGGGCGGTCGCCGACGTAGGCGAGGCCGCGGCGCAGCCGCTGCGCCCAGCCGGCCTCGGCGTCATCCGGCTTGGGGGCCTTGAGCCTGCGGGTCGCGGCGAGCAGCACCGCGACCGCGAGAAAGGATGCCGCGTCGGCGAGTAGCGCCGTCTCGATCCCGGCCGCGGCGACGACCAACCCGGCCATCGCCGGACCGCCCGCCGCACCGACCGTGAAGGCGATGTTGAGCAGCGCGTTGCCCTCACGAAGCTGTCCGGCCGGCGCCAGCACGGCCGCAGCCGAGGCGCGGGTCAGGGCGCGCGCCGCGGAGGCAACCGAGCCGTCGAGGGTGGCGAGGGCGAGCACCGCGAGCAAGGAGAACTCGCTCGAGAGCAGCGCCAGGGCCGCGAAGGCGGCCGCCTCGATCGCGTACAGCGCCGGCAGCGTGACCCGGGCCGGGTGGCGCTCGAGGCGCGCGACGATCGGGGGGCCGAGCAGGGCGGGGGCGAAGTGCATGCCGCAGAACAGCGCCGCGACCGCCATCGGGTCGCCGGTCTGGTCGAAGACCAGCAGCGCGAGGGCGATCTCGCCGAGCCAGTTGCCGAGCTCGTTGACCAGATAGGCAAGCCCGAGGCTGGGAAATGCAGGCAGACGCAGGGGGCGGAGGGCGGCGGGCATCGCCAATCCAGTTTCCCAGGGCCAAGATCAATCCCTTGCAATTTCCGCCCCCAACTTGCAAGTTCTTCAAACTTTTGTATCCTGTGGGCAGGTTTTCAACGCTCCTGCCGGGTTTGACGGCATAGAGGAGGGAAGCCATATGGGCTACCGCCGAGGCTAATGACCCAAAAACTGAACGCTCCAATGCCGCCGCGCGAAGCATGAGGCCTCGCGGGCGGCTTGTTGCTGTCCGTATTCGAAAGGGAGGCTAGGAGGCGAGCGGAGCCCGCTCGGTGACGCTCGGGGTCTGGGCGACGTAGTCGTGGATCCGCTTGTCGAGCGCCAGCTCGGCCTCGAAGTCGGCGTCCTCACCGTGGCGGTAGGCGAGGTCCTTGCCCTCGAGCACGCGAACGAAGGCCTCGACGAAGCGGGAGTCGAGCTGGGTGCCGGAGACCCGCCGCATCTCGATCACCGCCTCATACGAGCTGACCGGCTCGCGGTAGGTGTCGCGCGCGGTCATCACGTCATAGGTGTCGGCGACCGAGATCACCCGCGCCAGCAGCGGGATGTCGTCGGCGGCGAGCCCGCGCGGGTAGCCCTTGCCGTCGATCCGCTCGTGATGGGCGAGGATGATCTCGCCGATCGGCTGGTAGCCGTCGATCTGGGAAACGATCCGGGCGCCCTCGTACGGGTGCTTCTTGATCTCCTCCCACTCGGCGTCCGAGAGCTTGCGCCGCCCTGACTTGAGGATGTTGTCGGGGAGCACGAACTTGCCGATGTCGTGCAGCAACCCTGCCGAGTGGACGAGCTCCTGCTGCTCGGCCGAGAGCCCCGCCTCGACCGCGATCTCGCGCGAGTAGCGCGCCACCGCGGCGCTGTGGCGGGCGGTCATCCGATCTCGCAGGTCGAGCGTTCGCAGCAGCGCAGAGAGCAGCGCGACCTGGAACCCGGCAAGCTGGCGGGCTCGCAGCTCGAGCTCGTCGGCGCGCTCTTGGGAGACGAGCAGGGCCCCGACCAGGTACTGGAAGACGAGGACAAGGATGCCTAGCAGGACGACGGCCTCGGTCCCGACCTGGACGTAGGCAAAGGCGACGCCAATCGCCAGCATCGCCGAGGCGAGCTCGGACGGCAGCAGAGGGAGCAGGGCGCGGCGGATCTTGGTCGCGAAGCTGGAGCGCTCCTCGTAGCACGAGTAGCCCGCGATCAGGGCGAAGTCGATCGCCAGTCCAAGCACGAAGACGCCGAAGATCAGCACGTAGAAGGCTGCGCTCCCGGTTGCCACCGACCCTGCGTCCGAGGCAGCGTGGAAGACGATCCCGGCGATCAGCGGGAACCAGGCGTAGGTGACCAGGTTGATCAGCAGGTCGGCTCGCGGGTAGCGCGCCTTGACCCAGCCGACGAGGATCGTGATCACGCCCATCAGCGCCGCGGGGCCGCCGCCGAGGAACACGGCGCAGATCACGATCGTCAGGAAGCTCGCCGAGACGACCACCTGGTGGACCCGGGTGCGGACCGCGATCAGATCGCTGATCACCGAGATCGCGGTCAGGGTCCCGAGCAGCCCGAGGTCCCAGTTGGACATCGAGTCGCTGAGGATCACCACGGCCAGCGCCGCCGCGAGCGCGGCGAACTGGGCGTAGATCACGGGTTTGCTCGGACGGGTAGCCATGATGGGCGGGGCGCGGGCTCCTGGTCAGCCGGTCAGCGAGCCGGCGTTGCGGCCGTAGCGCGGAACCGCCTGGTTGATTGCCGGCTGGCGCATCGAGGCGAGGAACTCCTCGAGGTCGGCAAGCGAGTAGCGGCGCTGGCCTCCTGGGGTGCGGTAGACGGGCACCAAGCCCTGGTCGGACCATTTGCGAAGCGACGCGGCGCTGACGCCGAGCAACTCGGCGGCGTCGCTGACATTGAGAAATCGCTGTGTAGGGGTCTCTGCTTCCATCTCTCTGCTTCCGGTTGGTCGATCCGCCGAAAAGCGGCGGAAATCTGCATCGACCGCGGTTGTAGGCCGCCGCCGCGCGGCGCGCAAGCGCCGAGCGCCTCGAGTGCAGGAGATGTGCAAGTTCGAGCCGCCGAACCTGCGCCAGGCTGCACAACCTGCGCAAATTGGCGCAGAAGTTGCACAGCCGGGACGGGCCGCTCGCTGGGCGCTGGCGTGGCGAGTGGCTCGAGCCGAACGGCGAGCGACGAACGGCGAGCGGCGAGTAGCTACTCGATCGCCGCGAGCAGCGTCTCGGTCGCGGCGGCGGGGTCCTCGCCAAGCGAGGGGACGCCGTCACGACCGGTGACCAGGCGCGCGGCGCGGTAGCCGTAGAGGCGCGCTTGGCCGTCCTCGGCGCGGAGCGACCGCAGCGCGCCGGCGAGCACGTCGAGCTGTGCGTCGGAGCCGCAGATCACGACTGCGGTCGGCTGCAGCGCGCGCAGGGCGCTTCGAAAGCGCCCCTCGGCGAGCTCGGCGGAGAGCAGCAGGACGCGCAGGCCGGCGCGACGCAGGAAGAGCTCCAGTGCCTGGACCTGAACCGACTCGACCCCGAGCGGCGAGCCGGAGTCGAGAAGCAGCACACCTTCGGCACGGGTGGCGCCGGCGGCGAGACGGCGGGCGCCGAGCAGCCACCCGGTCGCCCAGCGACAGGCGTGCTCGAGCTCGGCCTCGCCGCCCGGGCGCCGCCCGGCCATCTCGAGCGCCGGTAGCAGGACCTCGGCGACCGTGCGCTCGACCGAGCGCACGGCGAGGCTCTGCTCGAGCTCACGATCGGCGGCGCCCTCGTCGAAGCGGTCGAACGCCGCCAGTAGGCGGGCCGGCGATGCCGGGCCGCGGCCGCGCTGGCGGGCGACCTCGACCGCGCTCGAGATGTTCCGGGTCTCCTGCAGCGCCTCGCGCAGGGCCTGGACCTCGGTCAGCTCGTAGACGCGGTGGTTGCCGGGGGTGCGCCGCGGATGCGGGTAGCCGAGCCGGCGCTCCCAGCTGCGCAGGGTGCTCGGGCTGACGCCGAGCATCTCGGCTGCCGCGTTGATTCTGAGGCCGCTCATCGGGAACTCCCATCATCGCGCTCGCGACGCGGGGCGCAAGATCGAAGCAGCTTCTGCTGCCTTGCACAAGTTCGGCGTCCGGGTCGCTAGGAATCTTGCACGGGAGCCGGCTCGCTGTTCGGCCCCGTGGCGACCGGATTGCCCGCGGCCTTGGCCGCGTAGGTGGCCTCGGTCGCGCTCTCGAGCAGCCGCTCGACGGTGTCGCCGTCGGCCGGACATGCGACGACGCCGGCGGCGATCGCGATCTGTGGCCCCTCGGCGGCCTGTGAGCCTTCGATCAGCTCCGCGACCCGCTCGGCCATCGTCACCAGCCCGGATGCCTGCTGGTGGGGGGCGAGCACGGCGAGCTCGTCCTGCTCGAGCCGGAAGGCCTGGTCGGTCGCCCTGATCTGGCGGCTGACCACGTTGGCCACCGCGGTCACCATCCGGTCGCCGGCCGTGCGCCCGTAGGCGTCGTTGACCTGGGCAAGGCCGTCGATGTCGATCAGTGCCAGTGCGAAGCCGTGCTCGTAGCGCTTTTGGCTCGCGATCAGGATCCGCATCCACTCGTCGAGCTGGGCCGGACCCGGGAGCCCGGTCAGTGCGTCAGCCGAGGCGCCGCCGCTGCGCTCCTCGACCAGCAGCCGAGCGACCGCGCCCTGGATCGTGCCGAACACCTCGGCCAGGCGCTCGACCGCCTGGGCGAAGTCGCCGGGCCGCCGCTCTGGGATCTCGCGCCGGATCGTCTCCACGAGCAGCGCCTGCAGGGCGGCCAGATCGCGTGGGATCTGCTCGGCGGCGGCGGGCCCGTCGCGCAGCTTGCGCAGCTTCTCGGCCCGCTCGCGCTCGTCGGGCTCGAGCTCACGCCCGGCGCCCGTCGAAGGATCCGCCATCGCCGCGACGATGTCCGCGATCAGCGGCGGCGCTTCCTTGACGATCCATGACACGGGCAACTCCCCGACCTCGGGCAACGGCGTCCGCTCGATCAGCCTCAAGAGCCACTCCTTGGCGAGTTGCTCCGGGTTGTCCTGCGATCGCGCGATCTGGCCTGCGTTCGAGCCCTCCACGCAAGCGCAAGGTAACCGAACCGGCAGTCGGCACGCGGCAGGCCCGGAGCGAGATCGGACGACCGCCAGCGAATCGATCCTGGGCGCGGCTCTAGACTCGGCGGGTGACCGCGGACGAGCAGAGCCCGCCGAGCCCCGGGGAGACCACCGAGCCCGACGGCGGCGAGCCCGAAGCCGGCGGCGACGTGATCCTCGGCGCCGCGATGGAGGGGCTGCGTCGCGCCGCCGAGGAGGTCGAGCACGCCGCGAGCGTCGCCGAGACGCTCCAGCGCAGCCTGCTGCCCGAGGAGCTTCCCGAGCTCGCGGGTCTGGCGATCGCGGCCCGCTATCTGCCCGGCAGCGCCGACGCCCAGGTCGGTGGCGACTGGTATGACGTGATCGCGCTCCGCGACGGGCACGCCGGACTGGCGATCGGCGACGTTGTCGGGCACGGGCTCGACGCGGCGTCGCGGATGGCGCGCTTGCAGAACGCCCTTCGCGCCTACGCGCTCGAGCGCCTGCGACCGTCGCTGGTGCTCGAGCGGATGAACGGCTTCGCCCGCGAGCTGCCCGGGGGGCCGATGGCGACGCTGCTCTACGGCGTGCTCGACCCCGACCTGGGCCGGCTCCGGTTCGCCGCCGCGGGCCACCCGCCGGCACTCGTCGTCGCCCCCGACGGAGACGCCTATCTGGCCGAGAGCCCGGCCGGGAGCCCGCTCGGGGTGGTCCCGTTTCCGTCCTATGAGGAGTCGACGATCCCGCTCGTGCCCGGATCGACGGTGCTGCTCTACACGGACGGGCTGGTCGAGCGCCCCCAGGCCTCGCTGGACGAGGGGCTCGATTGGCTGCGCGAGTTCGCAAGCCGGGCTCCGGCGCATCCCGACGAGCTCTGCGGGGCGCTGTTGCGGGCGCGGTTCGGCGACGAGCCGCCGCGCGACGACGTCGCCCTGCTCGCGGTCCGGCTCGAGCCGGCCGACGCCGAGCGGCTCGACCTCACGCTCTCGGCCGAGCCCGAGTCGCTGGCCCTGATGCGGCGCCAGGTCGCGCGGTGGCTGCGCGCCGCCGGGGCCGACGACGCCGAGGCCTACGAGATCCTGGTCGCCGGCGGCGAGGCCTGCGCCAACGCCGTCGCGCACGCCTATCCGCCCGGCGAGGCCTCCTACGTCCTGGAGGCGACGCGGGACGGGCGCGAGGTCGAACTCGTGGTCCGCGACTTCGGCAAGTGGCGGGCTCCGCGAGCCGGTTCGCAGGGACGCGGGCTGGCGCTGATCGAGCAGCTCGTGGACGAGGTGGAGATCGACCGCGGCGAGGCCGGGACCGAGGTGCGGATGCGGAGGACGCTCGGGGGCGGGACGGCGGAGGCGGGCTGATGAGGGACAGGCTGGCGGGATTCGAATTCGAGCAGCGCGAGGGCGTCCTGATCGCCGCCGTCGAGGGCGAGATCGACAGCTCCAACGCCCCCGAGCTGCGGCTGGCGCTCGCCGACCGCCTCCCGAGTGCCTCCAGCGCGTTGGTCCTCGACCTCTCCCGGGTCACCTACCTCGACAGCGCCGGGATCCAGCTGCTCTTCGACCTCGGGCGCCGGCTCGCCGCGCGCCGCCAGGCGATGCGGCTCGTGGTGCCAGATCAGACGCCGATGCGGCGGGTGCTCGACCTATGCGCGGTCGCTCACGTCGCGCCGATGGACCCGGACCTCGAGAGCGCCCTCGCCGGGCTCGAGGGGACGCCTGCTTGAGGGCGAGGCGGTGCCGGCGTTCAGAAGGCGCGCGAAGCGCCCGACCACGAGCCCCGGAAGCGCTCGATCGCGCCCCGCAGCTGCTGGTCGACATCGTCCTCGTCACTGAGGATCTCGCCGACGCGACTTGCGAAGGCGTGCAGCAGGAGCAGCTCGCGCCGGCCGACCGGCCGGCTCTCGCGCGCGCCGAGGACGATCACGCCGAGCAGTCGCCCGCCCCCGGTGACCGGCCCGGCGAGCAGCGCTCCGCCGGGCTTCGCGCCCGACGCGGGATTGCGGATCACGCGGGCACGCCGCTCGAGCGCGACCTGGCCCAGGGTCGCATCGCCCAGCGCGACCTGCTCGGGGAGCGCGGGCGCGGCCCCGGCCGTCGCCGCGCGGCGCATCGCGAGGCCGTCCTGATCAGCGAGATAGAGGGCCCCGCCGTCGACGTCATAAAGCGAAACCAGACCGTCGAGCATCGCCGCCAAGGCCGCGGAGTGCTCGCGCGGATCAGGTCGGGCCGCGCCTGCGGCGGGAGCCTGTGGCGCCCCGGGCGCGCCGCCGCCGATCTCCTCGTCCCGGAGCGCGATTGCGACCGCCTGCGAGCGGGTCGAGGCCCCGAGCTTGGTCATCGCGTTGCGCACGTGCGTACGCACCGTCTCGGGCGAGAGCACGAGCTGGGCGGCGATCTCGGATCCGCTCAGCCCCTCGGACAGCAGCCCGAGGATCTCGCGCTCGCGATCGCTGAGCAGCTGGCGTCGCTTCGACTCCGGCCCGCTAGGCTCGACGGGCGGAACCGTGCGTTTGCTTTGCTTGTCAGTGGAGTTGCCGATACCGGAGAAGGGTTGGTTGAGGCCCGAATCTAGCAATCGAGGATTTGAGGTAATGCACTCCCCTGTTCGACGTATTTTCGCCGCCTGTTCGTTGACTGCGCGGGGGGTAGTCCGTACAAGTTGTCGGAGCCGGCATGAGGCCGGGCGCTTCCGGGGGGCCGCCGTGTGCGGCGGCAGAACTGAGGGTTTCGGGATGATCAGCACGGATTGGGAGGGCGGCTTGGCCGCGTCCGAGCGCAGCCTGCCGTTCGCGGAGACTTTCGCATGACCTCGGCCGAGCTGGCGGTCGGCTCGCGCCCGCGCCGCGGCCTGCGCGCACTCGAGGCCCAGCGGGTGATCGAGCTCGTTACCCTGCGCCTGGCGCCGGCGGTGGCCGCGGGCCTGATCGCCGCGCTGCATATGGAGCGCCTCGGCGAGGGCGTGCTCGTCTTCGCCTGCGTGCTCGCCGCCGCCCAGGCGATGGAGCGCTCGCACCTTCCCCTGCACCTGATGCCCGCGACGCGGATCCTGATCGGACTCGCGGCGCCGTTGGTCGGCGGCGGGGCCGCCTGGCTGCTGACGATCGCCGTCGGTGCGCCCGAGCCGCTTCGCGACTATGAGGCGGTCGTCCTCGGTGCCTGGCTGGTGCTGGCGCTGGGCGCCTGGATCAAGGCCCGCTTCGAGGAGGGCCTCCGGGCCCGTGTCGCGGTGATCGGCTCGCGCGAGTTCGCCGCCGACTTCGTCGCCGAGCTGGCAGCGTCGGGATTCGGGTCCTACGAGGTCGTTGGCTGGATCGACGAGCAACAGTCTGCCGACTACCACAACCTGCGCTGGCTCGGGTCGGTCGAGGGCGTGCGAGGAGCGGTGATCCGGGAGGGGATCGATTTGCTCGTCTCCGCCCCGGTCCCGAGCTTTGCCAGCGGGACCAGCACCGAGGAGATCTCGGCCCTGGTCGCAGACGAATGCCTCGACCTGCCGGTCCGGCTGATCGCCGCGAACCAGCTCTACGAGGAGGTGCTCGGGCACGTTCCGGTCGGAGTCATGGACGCCGCCTGGTATCGCTACATCATGCACCCGAACTTTCGCGCCGCGGGCCCGTTCAGCAAGCGGATCTTCGACCTCGCGATCGGGAGCTTGATCGGCCTGCTCTTCCTGCCCGTGATGGCGATCGCGGCGCTCGCGGTCAAGCTCGGCGACGGGGGCCCGGTCCTCTACCGCCAGCGGCGCCTCGGCGAATACGGCGAGGCGTTCGAAATCCTGAAGCTGCGCACGATGAAGGTCGACGCCGAGCGCGACGGGCCGCAGTGGGCGAGCGCCCGTGACGAGAGGATCACCAGGGTCGGGCGGGTGCTCCGGCGCACGCACCTCGACGAGGTCCCCCAGCTCTGGAACGTGCTCTGCGGCGAGATGACCTTGGTCGGGCCACGTCCCGAGCGCCCGGAGATGGTCGCCGAGCTGGAGCGGCGCTTCCCCCACTACACGCGCCGACACCTGGTCAAGCCCGGGATCGCCGGTTGGGCTGCGCTGCGCTGTGGCTACGCAGGCTCTGACCTGGGCACGGCGTGGAAGCTCTGCCACGACCTCTTCTACATCAAGCGCCGCTCGGTGCTCGCCGACGCGATGATCCTCGCCGAGACCGCGGTCGAGGTCTTCCGCGACGCTCACCGTGGCCTGCGCGCCCCCGACGAGCGCTTCCTGATCGGCGAAGAGACGGGGACCTAGGGCCTTCAGCCCTCGGCGCTGACGCCGAGCTCGCGTGCGAGCCGGCGGACTGCCGCGTCCAACGGGTTGAGCTCGAGCGCGATCGCGATCTGCTCGCGGGCCTTGGCCGGGTCCGAGCCGGCGTAGATGTCGGCCAGCAGGTAGTGGGCGGCCCAGCCGTCCGGGCGCCTGCCGGTCGCGGCCTCAAAGGCGGCAATCGCGCGCTCGCGGTCCCCGGCCTCGCGCGCGATCGTTCCCTCGGCCAGCAGCGCTGCGTCGCTGAGGCGGTTGAGGCTCGCGGCGCGGTCGAGGTCGTCGTAGGCGCGCTCCAGGTCCTCGCGCCATGTCGCGTAGGCGTCGTTGACGTACCGGTTGGCGAGGAACGGGGGCACGGCGCTGACCGCGAGTGCGATCAGCACCACGATCAGTCCGCGGCGCGGCCCCGGCGAGAGCCGCGCCGCCTCGGAGGTCACAACCGGAGCGCAGCCGGAGCCGAGCAGGGCCAGCACTGGGGCGGTGACGGCCGGATAGGCCCAGAACCAGTCGATCGAGGTGTGCACCAGCCAGTAGGTGCCGCTGGCGAACGCGACCGCTGCCAGGCCGGCCTCGGCGGCGCCGAGCCGGCGCGCCCGCGCCAGCCCGAGCACCGAGCCCCCGAGCGCAGCGACGAGCAGCGCCAGGCCGACCAGGCCGAGCTCCCCACCGACCTCGAACGGGAGGCCGTGAGCGTCGCGCGCCTCCTGGTAGGCGACCTCCCGCTCGCGAGCGTAGCTGTACTCGAACGCGCCGCTGCCCTGGCCGCCGAGCGGGCTCTGGCCGAGGTCGTCGAGCGCGACCCGCCACAGGTCGTAGCGATCCGAGGCAGCGTTGAAGGTGAACCGGCTCGCCTCCCTGGAGACGTCGGGCGTCCCACCGCCCTCGAACTCCTCGATCCGCTCGTCGACCCAGTCGACCGGGTTGCCGACCGCGGCGACGAAGCCGACCCCGGCGAGCACGATCGCGGCCACGACCGCGCCCGCGACGGCGCGGTTCCCACGCGGCGAAGCCGAGCCGAGCCCGGGCAGGCGGGCCTCGAAGCGCGCCGCCACCGCCCCGACCACGATCGCGAGGAGCGCGGTCACCGCGGACATCGCGCCGGTCGCGTGTAGCTCCGTGATCGCGTTGCGAGGCCCCTCGTCGTTCGCGGTCTGATAGAGGTCGCTGAGCGCGGGCAGGATTCCGAGCGCGGGAACGATCGCCAACGCCAGCCAGCAGAGGCCGCGGACCCGGAACGGCGAGGCGAGGGCAAAGACGATCACGGCCAGGCCGACGGCGGGGATCGAGGCGCGGCTCTGGCTGAGCAGGAAGAGGTCGAGGGAGAGCGTCGCGGCGCCGAGCGCCAAGCCCCGAAGTCGCCAGTCGAGCTCGCGGGCCGCGGCCAGGCCGACCGCGGGAAAGAGGGCGATCGCGAAGAAGGCCGCGTTGGCGTTGCGATAGCCGAGCGGGTAGTCGAGGGTGCCGCCGTCGAGCAGGTCCGGCGGGTGCTCGCCGGTGGCGAGCACGACCACCGTCGCGAACCCGGCGACGCCGCCGGCGATCGCGAGCGGGGCGAGGGCGAGCTCGACCCGCGAGCGCAGCAGGCTGCAGAGCCAGAGCCCGAGCCCGAAGGCGAGCGCGTAGAGGAGCACCCGCTGGCCGTCGGCCACCGCCGTATCGGCCGCCGGGCTCCAGAGCGCCGAGATGATCGTCCAGACGCCGAGCCCGACGAACCCCGCGAGCGCCACCGAAACGGGCCGCGAGAGGCGGAGGTCGATCCGCCATGGCGCCAGCGCGGCGAGCAGGGCGGCGGCGACGCAGATCGCGACGGTGCCCGGGAGCAGGACGACACCGAAATACGCGCCCTCCTGCCATGCCCACCACGACCATGCCGCGGCGAGCACGGCGAGCAGGATCAGCGCCGACGGCTCGAGCGAGGTGCGTCCCGAAGCGGGCTCCGGTGCCGGTTCGGAATCGGCCATCGGGGGCAAGGTATTGAAACCGCCGTTACGGACACCTGCGAGCGGGCTTGCACGAGGTGGAATCGGTGTCGCCGGGGCGAAGGCTCCGTCGAGATGCAAGCCGGAGGCGCGCGATGAGGCTGGGCCGAAAGACGCCCGAGACCGAGCAGCTCAGGGCGGCTGCCGAGAGCGCGCGGGCCAAGCTCGGCGCCGAGCTCGAGCGCGACGCCCAGCGCCACCAGCGCGAGCTCGATGACCGAGCCGAGCAGATCATCGAACGGGCGCGAAGGATCGCCGACGACCGGATCGAGCGTGAAACCGAGCGCGCCGAGCGGGCGCAGGCGCGCTTGCGCGACGAGTTGCAGGCGCGGCTCGACGCAGGCGCCACCGAGCTGCGATCGAGCCTCTCCGAGCGCCTCGAGCGAGAGCTCGAACAGAGCATTGACGGCCGGTTCGAGCGCGCCGACGCCGAGCTGCGCCGCCGACTGGAGGCGGCGGTCGACGAGGCGCGCGCCGCCCTGCGCCTCGGCTTCGAGCAGCGACTCGAGGGCGCGTCCAGCCTCGTGCGCGGTGAGATCGAGGCCGCGCGAAGCGAGTTGCGCGAGCGGATCGACGCCACGGTGCAGTCGGCGGTCTCCGAGCTGCCGGGCCCGACCGTGCGCGGACGGACGGAGCTCGCCGCCGAGCTCGAGGTTCGGATCGCCGAGGTCGAGGGGCGGCTGTTCGACAGGCTCGGTGCTTCGGCGGCCTCGACCCAGGGCGAGCTCAGCACCGAGCTCGCGGAGCGCATGGAGGCGATCGAGTCCGGGCTGCGGTCGCGGTTCAAGGCCGAGGCACGGGAGAGCAAGAAGCGTCGTAAGGCGGCGCTCGGCTCAGTGCGCGACGACCTGCGTGACCAGATCGCCCGTCGGGTGAAGAAGGCGCGCCGGCAGCTCGACGAGTCGCTCGGCACCCGCCTCGACGCCGAGGGGGCGAGGCTGTCAGCCGAGATCGAGGAGCGCGCGGCGGCGATCGAGCGTGACCTGTTGAGCAGGTTCGCGGCGCTGCGAGACGAGCTTCAGAGCGAGGTGAGGCGATCGGTCTCCGATCACGTGGACGTCGCCGGGCGGGCGCTCGAGCAGCGAATCCAAGAGACGCACGAGCAGCGCGCGGCGAACCTGGACTCCGAGCTCCGGACCGCGGTCGGGACCGCGACCACCGCCCTCGGCCGGCAGGTCGCGGCCGGGCTCGACGAGTTGAAGCTCAACCTCGATCAGCGGGTCAGCGCCCGCAACGCCGAGATCGAGGCGGTGGCGAGCGCGGCGACGCAGCAGGGGGAGGAGGCGATCGGGCTGGCGCGTGAGCGCAACGAGGCGGCGATCGAGGAAGCCGGACGCGCCGCGGTCGAGTCCGCCGGCGGCCAGATCGCCGAGCGGGCGGAGGCGCAGGCGCGCGAGAGAGTCACCGAGTTCGTCGACAAGACGCTCTCGCGCAAGGCCCGTCGCCACGAGCTTCGGCTCGCCCGCGAGGAGCGCGAGCGGCGGATCCAGGCGGCCGAGCAGCGGATCGAGAAGCAGGCGAGGGGCCTGCTCGACCAGGCGCGGAGCTCGATCGACGCCCTGCGCTCCGAGGACCTCGCCGAGCTTCGCGACGAGGTCGCGTCGGTGCGGGCCCAGGCTCGCGGCGAGCTCGAGCGACTGGCCGGGATGGTCGCCGCCTCCGAGGCGACGCTCGGCGAGCGCCTGGCGACCCATGAGGCCGAGATCGACGCCCGGTTCGCAGCCACGCGGCTGAGCGCCGACCGCGCGGCCGAGGACGCGCAGCGGCGCGTGGCGGAGAAGGTTCGGGCGCAGGAGGGCGAGATCGGGGCCCGGATGCGTGCCGACGTCGGCGCGATGATGATCCAGACCAGGACCGAGATCGCGTCGCTGCGCGAGGAGCTCGACCGGATCGCAGCCGACGTGCGCGACGCCGCCGGGGTCGCCGAGGAGCGAGTCGCGCAGACGGCCCGGATTGCCGAGGCGACGGTGAGCACCCGGGCTGAGAGCGCCGCCGCCGCCGCGATCCGCGACCTGACCGCGACCGCGACCGAGCTCTCGCGCCGGATCGCCGAGCGGACGGCCCCGGCCGACGTCCAGGAGCGCCTCGATGACGTGCTGGCGAGGCTGCGCGAGGCCGAGCGGCGGCTGCTCGACTCCGACGAGCGGACCAAGCGCGCGCTCGGCCATCTTCGGGTCGTGCCCGACGCTGAGGGCTAGCCGGGGGCGGCGCTCGATCCGCGCCCCGGTGACGGCCTCGACGGCGCGTGAGAAGTCAGGCTCGTGGCCGACCAGCAGAGTCGTGCGCTCGTCAACCAGGCTCGAAGGGTCGAAGTCGCCACCGCTCAGGACCTCGCTGGTCTCGACCTCGACGCCGAGTCGCTCGCAGGCCAGCCTGGCGCTCTCCTTTCACGGTCAGTCGCCGTGACGCGTCGTCCTCGGCCGCTTGCTCGGCGGCCGCGTGTCGGAGCAGCCAGATCACGCCCCGGGATCGTCGCAGTTAGCGCTCTCGGGGGTCGATGCCGACCGAGACGATTGCGATGATCGGAACGTGAGCGGGAGCGTCGTCCACCTGCACGTGCACAGCGAGTACTCGCTACTCGACGGCGCCTGCAAGATCGACGCGATGGCCGCCCGAGCCGCCGAGCTCGGGATGCCGGCCCTCGGCCTCACGGACCACGGGGTAATGAACGGCGCGGTCGAGCACTACAAGGCCTGCCGCAAGCACGCGATCAAGCCGATCCTCGGACTCGAGGCCTACCTCGTCGCCGATCGCCACGCCCAGGGCAGGGTCGAGCGCAACCACCTGACCCTGCTCGCGTCCTCCGACCAGGGGTTCCGCAACCTGGTCAAGCTCAGCTCGGCCGGCTTTCTCGACGGCTTCCAGCGTGGCAAGGCGAGCGTCGACAACGAGCTGCTCGCGCGCCATTCCGACGGGGTGATCGCGCTCACCGGCTGCCTGCAGTCGCGCTTCTGCCGGCGCCTGGTCGAGGATCGGCCGCAGGACGCACGAGCCCACCTCGATGACCTGGTCCAGATCTTCGGACCCGAGGACGTCTACTTCGAGGTCCAGGTCAACGGGATCGCCGAGCAGGAGAAGGCGAACCAGGGGATCGTGCGCTACGCCCGCGAGCTCGGCCGGCCGCTGGTCGCGACCGCCGACGTCCACTACCTGCGCCGCGAGGACTACCGCAACCACGCGGCGCTGCTCTGCGTGCAGACCAAATCGACCCTCGAGCAGCCGAAGCTGACCTTCGAGACCAACGAGTTCTTCCTCAAGAGCGCGGCCGAGATGGAGGAGGCATTCGCCGAGTGGCCCGAGTCGGTCCCGACCACGGTCGAGATCGCCGAGCGCTGCGAGCTCGAGCTCGAGCTCGGCAAGCTGCTGCTGCCGCGCTTCCCAACACCCGAGGGTGAGGAACCGCGCCAGATGCTGCGCCGGCTCGCGCTCGAGGGGCTCGCCCGCCGCTACGGCGATCCGCCGCCCGCCGCGGCGCTGGAGCGGGTCGAGTTCGAGCTCGGGGTGATCGCCGAGATGGGCTTCGACTCCTACTTCCTGATCGTCTGGGACTTCGTCCGGTTCGCGAAGCAGAACGGGATCGCGGTCGGCCCGGGCCGTGGCTCGGCCGCGGGCTCGATCGTCGCCTACGCCCTCAACATCACCGACCTCGACCCACTGGCCAACGAGCTGCTCTTCGAGCGCTTCCTGAACCCCGCCCGCAAATCGATGCCCGACATCGACATCGACTTCTCGGTTCGCGGGCGCGAGCGGGTGATCCGCTACGTGCAGGAGAAGTACGGGCGCGAGTCGGTCGCGCAGATCATCACCTTCGGCAAGATGGCGCCGCGACAGGCGACCCGCGACGCGGCCCGGGTGCTCGGTTACGACTACGCGACCGGGGATCGCGCCGCAAAGCTGATCCCGGAGCCGATCATGGGCCGCAGCCCGAGCTTCGAGGAGTGCCTGAAGCCGGGCCAGGACCTGCGCCAGGCCTGCGACTCGGACGAGGACACGAAGCGGATCGTCGAGATCGCCCAGGGCCTGGAGGGGATCGCGCGCAACAACTCGATCCACGCCGCCGCAGTCGTAATCGCCGACCGGCCTCTGAACGAGATCGTGCCCCTGCAGCTCGCCGAGGACCGCGGAGGCCCGCCGGCGACCAACGGCAACGGCAACGGGTCCGGCAAGCCCGAGCGCCAATACAAGATCGTCACCCAGTATTCGATGGGGCCGATCGAGGACATCGGGCTGCTGAAGATGGACTTCCTCGGGCTGCGCAACCTCGACGTGATCGAGGACGCGATCGCGATCATCGGTCGCTCGCGCGGGGAAGAGATCGAGATCGAGTCGATCCCGACCGACGATCCGGCGACCTTCCAGATGCTCGCCCGCGGCGACTCGATCGGCGTCTTTCAGCTCGAGTCCGAGGGCATGCGCGAGGCGCTGCGCAAGGTCCGGCCGACCGAGTTCGACGACATCATCGCGCTCGTCTCGCTGTACCGGCCCGGGGCGATGCGCTACATCGACGACTACGCGGGCGGCAAGCGTGACCCGCGCTCGGTCACCTACCCCGACGAGCGCCTGCGGGCGATCACCGAGGCGACCTACGGCTGCTGCATCTACCAGGAGCAGCTGATGGAGATCGCCAAGCGGATGGCCGGCTTCAGCCCGGCTGAGGCCGACGACCTGCGCAAGGCGGTGGGAAAGAAGAAGCGGGACCTGATGGCGACGATGGAGGGCAAGTTCCGCGCCGGGCTCGCCGACTCCGGGACCGAGGAGCGGGTGGCGAAGGACCTCTGGTCGCTGATGACGGCCGCGGCCGACTACAGCTTCAACAAGTCCCACGCGGCCTGCTACGCGCTGATCGCCTACCGGACGGCCTACCTGAAGGCGAACTACCCGGCCGAGTACATGGCCGCGGTGATCTCGTCGGTGATGTCGACCAAGGACAAGGTGCCGTTCTTCGTCAACCGATGTGAGGAGATGGGGATCGAGGTCCTGCCGCCGGACGTCAACTCCTCCGATCACGACTTCATCGCCTCCGGCAGCTCGATCCGGTTCGGCCTCGATGCGGTCAAGAACGTCGGCCACTCCGCGGTCGAGACGATCATCGCGGCCCGCGACGCCGGTGGCGCCTTCGAGTCGATCTGGGACTTCTGCGAGCGGGTCGATTCGCGCAGCGTCAACAAGCGCGCGATCGAGTGCCTGGTCAAGTGCGGAGCGCTGGACTCGACCGGGGCGACGCGACGCGGCATGCTCGAGGTGCTCGCGCAGGCGCAATCGGCCGGCCAGACTGCGCAGGACGACAGCCGTCGCGGCCAGGGGTCGATCTTCGACCTCGACGGGCCGGCCACGTCCGACGCGAGTCCGGCCGGACTCGCGCCGCCGCGCTACCCGCCGGTGCCGGGCGGGGAGTTCGAACAGGCCGAGCTGCTGCGGCTGGAGAAGGAGACGCTGGGCACGTTCTTGTCCGCGCATCCGCTCAGCGACGTTCGCGACGCGCTCCGGGCCCGGGTCGAGCGCCCGCTGGCGGCGGTCGCCGAGCTCGAGGACGGGACGTGGGTGACGGTCGGCGGAATTGTCAGCGAGGCGAAGAAGGTACGGACGCGCAACGGCGGTCACGTCATGTTCGCGACCCTCGACGACCTCGAGGGCAGGGTGGAGTTGTTCGTCCGGGACGCGGGCGGCGAGGCGGCCGAGGTGGTCCAGGTCGACCGGGTGATCGTGGTCAGGGGCCGGGTCGATCACAAGAACCGGGGGGAGACGAGCGTCGTCGTCTCCGAGGCGGAGGTGTTCGAGCCCGACCCGGACGAGCTCGCCGCAGCTCGTGAGAGGGCGAAGGTGGCGGCGGGGCCGCTGACGCTGCGGATCGACGCCGGGCAATTCGGCGCCGGAGTGATCGAGGACCTGAAGGCGCTCTTCGAGTCCCACCCCGGCGAGAACGAGGTGCAGCTCGAGATGCGCACCCGCGATGGCGTTCGCAGGCTGCGCTTCGGCAGCGGCTACCGGGTGACGCCGTCGCCGGCCCTTCGCGCCGAGCTCGACCAGCTCCTCGGCCCGGCGGCGATCGCGGCGTGACCCTGCCCGAGTCGTAGACTTTGCGCGTGGCTACGGTCGAGCGAACGGGCACGCGATCCGGCGAGTGCCGCCGCTGTCGCACCTTCTGCGACAAGCTGGTCGAGCCGCGCGGCTGTATCGAGCTCGGCTGCCGCTTTCTCTACAGCTACGAGGACCAGCTCAGCGGGGGGCGCTACATGGGCTGCTTGCGCAAGGTCTTTCGGGCCGAGATCGACATCGACATGTTCGAGCTCGCCGAGGCGAGCGGCGGCTTCGGCGGGATCAAGATGACGGGCGAGTCGCTGCCCCAGTGCCAGTTCCGGGTCGAGGCCTCCTACGCGGGCAACGGGCGTGCGTTCGAATGCGTCAACCCGCGCTTCTTCGATTGCACCGACCAAGGCTCCGAGGGCATTCGCGCCTTCGACCTCCGCAACGTCCTGACCTGACAACGGGCTCCGAGCCTCACCGCCCGCCGGACGGCGTCGCGCGGCGAACTCGCGCCACGTCCTCCGCTCCCGCTCGAATCAATGGTCCGCGGCTACGCCGCGGACATTTCTTCTTCCGCGCTCCGGGCGTGCGCGGTACGCCGGCGTGGGAAGTCGTTACGCGGCTCTGAGGCGGTAGCCGACGCCGCGGACGGTCTCGAAGTACTGGGAGCCGAGCTTGCGGCGCAGGTAGCCGACGTAGACGTCGACCACGTTCGAGCCGGGGTCGTACGCGTAACCCCAGACCCGCGCCAGAAGTTGCTCGCGCGAGAGCACCTGGTCGGGGTGTTGGAGGAAGGTCCGCAGGAGCTCGAACTCGCGGGCGCTGAGCTCGACCGGCTCCCCGTCCACCGTCGCCCACCGGGTCCGCAGGTCGAGCACCACGCCACCGACGCGAAGCTGCTCCTCCTGCGGTCCGCGCTTCGCATCGCGGAGTTGGACCTTGATCCTGGCGACGAGCTCCTCGAAGTGAAACGGCTTCGGCAGGTAGTCGTCGGCGCCCATGTCGAGCCCGGCGACGCGGTCGTGGATGTCGTCGCGGGCGGTCAGCACGATCACCGGGAGCTGTTGGCCCGATGCGCGTAGATCGCGCAGCACCTCGAGCCCGTCCTTGTCGGGGAGGCCGAGGTCGAGGATGATCAGGTCGAAGTCCTCGTCATGCGCCATCCGCCCGGCGCTGCGGCCGTCGGCGGCGATCGTGGTCACGAAGCCGCTCGACCGCAGGCCCTTCTCCAGGAACGACGCGAGCCTCGCTTCGTCCTCGACTACGAGGATCCGGCTCACTGGTCGGGCGCGGGCGGGATCACGATCGTGAAGGTCGAGCCCTCGCCGGGGCTGGAGGCGAGCTCGGCCCAGCCACCGTGCGCCTCGGCGATCGCGCGCACGATCGAGAGCCCGAGCCCGGCGCCGTCGGCGCGGCTGCGATCGGTCGGCTTGGCCCGCACGTAGCGGGCGAAGATCCGCTCGCGGTCGGCCGGGTCGACCCCCGGGCCTTCGTCGCGGACCCAGAGCCGCGCCTGGTCGTCGGCGAGCGAGCTGCCGAGCCAGATCGGCTCGCCGGGCCGGGTGTGGCGGACCGCGTTGTCGGCCAGGTTCATCACCGCCTGGGTGAGTCGGTGCTGGTCGCCGACGACGATCCCGACCCCGGTGCCCTCGAGCCGCCAGTCCCGATCGCCGAGGGTGCCGACCTTGGCAAACAGGTCGTGCGTGAACAGATCGAGGTCGAGGGGCCCGAGGCGAAGGAAGTCCGGCCGCGGCGCCTTGGTCAGCAAGAGCAGGTCGTCGACGTAGCGGTTCATGCGCTCGAGCTCGTCCTGGATCACCGCGATCGCGTCCTCGCGCTCGCGGGGCGAGTCGCCCAGTGTCTCGAGATGCCCGCGGATCACCGTGATCGGCGTGCGCAGCTCGTGGCCGACATCGGTGAGGAAGTCCTTCTGGTCGGCGAATGCGGTCTCGAGCCGGTCGAGCATGCTGTTGAAGGTGCGGCCGAGCTCGGCGATCTCGTCGTTGCCGCGCACGGGGATCCGGCCCGAGAGATCGGTGTCGCTGATCGTCCGTGCGGTCCGCGAGAGCGCCTGCAGGGGAGCGATCGCGCGGCCGGCCGCGAGCCAGATGAAGAGCGAGGCGAGGAGCAGGACGACTATTCCGACGCCGATCGCGATCCGGACCGCGCTCTCGACCTGGTCACGCTCGGCCGCGGTCAGGGCCGCGACGACAAGGGTGCCGGACTCCCCGCCCCCCGAAACGGGGACCGCGATGTACTGGGCCTCGCCGAGTGAGCTCTCGATCTTGCCGCTCGCCGGGGTCTCGCCCGACGCTACGCCCCCGAAGGCAAGCTCGAGCCCGGTCGCGGCCGGCTGGGAGACCAGTTGGTCATAGCGCTCGTCGCTGATGTAGGTGACCAGCGCCCCATCAGGTGGCGGAGCCGACTGCGCGAGGTAGGCGTCGAAGAGTTGCTCGAGGCTCGCAAACGGCTGCCCCTCGGCGTCGCCGGTCTCCGACAGGTTTTCCAGCGTGTCGACATGGGGGAGGAGCTGCTTTTCGACCTGGTCGCCGATCCGCGAGATCAGGACCTCGCGCAGGACGAGGACGGAGGCCGCAGTCGAGATCACGAGCAGGGCCAGGAAGAAGAGGAGGACGCGCGTCCGCACGCCCGCGAACAGGGATCTACGTGCGGCGAGCTCGGCGTCGGTCTCGGCACCCTCCATGGTGCGCGACCGGGATTCGATCAACACCCGGCAAATCTAGCCTGGATCGGTCGCCGTCGCGACCGCTCCCGTGCATTTGCGTTCAGTTGAGCTGCTCGGTGAGCCGCGCGAGCGCGTCGTTGTACTGGTCGGAGTCCGGGCCGTCGGGGCCGCCCTCGGGATCATCGGGGCCGCCCCCGGGCCCGTCCGGCTCGCCCCCGGGCCCGTCCGGCTCGCCCCCGGGCCCGTCCGGCTCGCCCCCGGGCCCGCCCGGCTCGCCCCCGGGGCCGTCGGGGCCGCCCTCCGGTTCGTCGGGATCGTCCTCGGAGCCGTCCGGTTGGCTCTCCGGGGTGGTGGGCGCGACCGGGGCCACAGGAAGCGCCCCAACGGCGGTGCCCGCGGTGCCGGGAACGAACGCCGAGCCAACGACCTGGGCGCCGCCCTCCGAGCCGTCCCCGGCGCCGGCTCCGTTCTCGCCGCGGCCGTCGCGCCGGTCTGCGCCGGGGACCGGTTGCTGGGTGATCTGGGTTCCGCCGGGAGCATCGACCCCTGACAGGGTGCCCTCGTCCTCCGGGCGCAGCAGGGTCAGGTAGACGACAACCACCAGGACCCCGACCACGATCGCCTGTGCGGCGATGATCGCCGGTCTGCCGATGGTCATCTGCTGGGGGCCGCTCGGACGGTGTCTTCCATATCTCTCGTAAGTTTTCCCAACTTCAATGAGACCTCGATGAGACCACGATGAGGAAGCCGTGAGCGGCGGGTAACTTTGCCGGACTTTGCGGAGGAACCGATGAGAGGACTTCTCATCCCGGATTCACGCTGGTCTCACCGAGGCGACCTAGGATTCGCCTCCGCATCGATCATTCCGGACGTCATCTGCCGTCCTGGGGAAAAGGAGATCCGGTTCCGTGCGAATCACAAAGTCATTGAAGACGAAGTTGGCAGGGCTGCTGATCGTCGCGCTGTGCGTATCGGTTGCGGCTCCGGCTATGGCAGGTGCCCAGCAGGTCAGCCCGACTGGCGACCAGTACGACAACGAGCTGACTCAGCTCAACCAGGGTGCCGAGCCGCCCGCTTCCAGCGGTTCCGGCTCGGCATCGGCGTCCGGTCTGGGCGGGAACGTCGGACCGCTGCCGTTCACCGGGTTCGACGTGATCGCCATGGCGGCGGTCGCGCTCGGGATCACCGGTCTCGGTCTCGGTCTGCAGCGCGCGGTTTCGCGTGACCCGTCCGATTCGGTTGGTTAGGGGTTCGGCGGTCAGCTAGTCGCTGACCGGCGCAGCTATCGCCGCCCGCGACGTTTGCGGGCGGCGATTCCGCGCGTCCGCAGCCGTTTGGTCAACTCGACCTCGGCGTGGTCGGGGCCCTTGGCTCCGGGGCCGGGGGTCTCGAGTAGCGCCGGCAGGTCGTCGAAGCGAGGCTCGGAGAGGAAGGTGGCGATGCCCGCTTCGCCGAGCTCGCCCTTGCCGATGCTCGCGTGGCGGTCGCGGTTGCCGCCGAGCGGGACCAGCGAGTCGTTGACGTGCAGGCAGTGGAGCCGATCGAGACCGACCTCGGCGTCGAACTCATCGACCACCGCCGCCAGCGAGTCGGCGCCGCGGATCTCATAACCGGAGGCGAGCAGGTGGCAGCAGTCGAGGCAGACGCCTGCCCGCGCGTCGCCATCGAGCAGCGCGAGCAGCTCCGCCAGCTCGCCGAAGTCGCGACCGAGCGGGCCCTGTGTTCCGGCGGTGTTCTCGAGCAGCACCCGGCAGCGCTCGGAATCGCCGAGCGCGGACGCAATCGCCTTCGCGGCGCGCTTCATCGAGGGCCGGTGAGGCTCGCCCTTCCGGGCGCCCGCGTGCAGGACGACGCCGTCGGCTTCGATCCCGTCACCGACCCGCAGGGCGTGGGTCAGCGAGGTGATTGACTTGGCGCGGATCTCGCGCTCCCGGCTGGCGCAGTTGATCAGGTAGACCGCGTGGATCACGACCGAGCCAAGCGGCGAGGGCTCGATCGCCGACCGGAACTCGGCGAAGTTGGCGGCGGAATAGGCGGTCGGTCGCCACGCCCGCGGGCTCTGGTGGAAGATCTGGATTGCCTCGCAGCCGAGCTCGGTGCCCCGCCCGACGGCCTTGGCGAGCCCACCCGCTGTGGAAACATGCGCGCCGATCAACAAGCCGATCACCCCCGATCGATGAACGAGTCTCCGAGAGTCCGCTTCGCCCCCTCGCCGACCGGTGCCCTGCACATCGGAGGCGCGAGGACGGCACTGTACAACTGGCTCTTTGCCCGCGGTACGGGCGCGGCACTCGTGCTTCGGATCGAGGACACCGACCGCGAGCGGTCGACGCCGGAGAACGTCGAGCAGATCCTCGACGCGCTGCGCTGGCTCGAGCTCGACTGGGACGAGGGCCCGTTGAGCCAGGCCGAGCGCGCCGACCGCCATCGTGCCCGGATCGGCGAGCTCGTCGAGAGCGGCCACGCCTACCCCGACCCCGCCGGCGGCGACGAGGTCAAGGCCTGGCGTGCTGCCCATGGCGGGGCGGGCTATCGGGGCGAGCCACGCTCGGGGCCCGATGCCGCGATTCGGCTCCGGGTGCCCGACGAGGGCGAAACGGTGGTCGACGACGTGATCAGGGGGCCGATCAGGTTCGAGAACCGGCTCCAAGACGACCTCGTGATCGCGCGCGCTGACGGGACCCCGCTCTACAACTTCGCCGTCGCCGTCGATGACGCGGAGATGCGGATCAGCGACGTGATCCGCGGCGACGACCACCTCTCGAACACGCCCAAGCAGCTGCTGGTGCTGGCCGCGCTCGGCGCCGATCCGCCGCGTTATGCGCACCTGCCGTTGCTGCACGGCCCCGACGGCAAGAAGCTCTCCAAGCGCCACGGCGCGGCGTCGGTCCAGGAGCTTCGCGAGGCCGGGTTCCTGCCCGCCGCGGTGCGCAACTACCTCGCCCTGCTCGGTTGGGGGTCGGACGACGACGCGACGATCCTCTCGACCTCCGAGCTGGTCGAGCGGTTCTCGCTCGAGCGGGTCGGCCGTTCGGCGGCGGTCTTCGACGAGCGCAAGCTGCGCTGGCTCAACGGTCGCTACATGCGCGAGATCGGGCTCGACGAGTACGTCGACGCGGTCGCCGGCCAGCTCGAGCGAGAGGGGCGCACTGCGGGGCTCGGCGATCCCGACCGGCTTCGCCGCGCCTGCGCGATCGCCCAGGACAAGGCCCAGACCCTGAGTGAGGTCTGGGCGCTGATCGGGTTCCTGTTCGAGCCCCCGGCCGACGATCCGGAGGCGTGGCGAAAGGTGATGGACGCCGACGCCGAGGCGAACCTGTCGGCGGCTCAGGCCGTGCTACGGGAGGCCGAGCCGTTCGACGCCCCGACCCTGGAGCGCGAGCTGGGCGCCGTCGTCGAGCGCCTCGGCGCAAAGCCCAAGGACGTCTATCAGCCGATTCGGGTCGCGATCACGGGCACCACGGTCTCCCCGGGGATCTTCGACTCGCTCGCGGCGCTCGGACGCGCGGCCTCTGTGGAGCGGGTCGGGCGAGCGCTCGAGCGGCTGGCGGTCGGCTCAAGCGACGCCTGAGTGGGCGCTCGCGACTAAACAACCCCGCTCGTCTGCCGATCTATTGAGTGAGCCCGCGCTACGCGCGGTAATAGGCATGAGGACTTGACGATGAGCAACGCGAGCACCCGGTCGGCGAGAGCCGATCGGCGAGCCGGCGCCGGGGGACGGAGACTGGCGGCGGCGTTCGACGCGGTCTCCGACCTCCCGGCGCTCGCCGAGGCACGCCGGCGTCTGGTCGGCATCTGCGAGCGTCCGGCGCCGGCGCCGGGCGACATCGCCGACGCGGTCGAGGCCGACGCCGGGCTCGCGATCGCGGTCATGCGGGCCGCCAACAACGGTGACGGACCATCGGGCCGGACCGCCGGGGTGAGGCAAGCGGTCGAGTCTCTGCGGCCGGACGGCGTTCGCGAGCTTGCCGCCCGGATCGAGACCTACGACGTGCTCGAGCAGCCGGGGATCTGGTCGGAGGGCCATGAGCAGTTTCGCCGCCACGGGGTCGCGGTCCGAAACGCAGCCGAGCGGATCGGGGAGCTGACCAGGCTGCCACAGCGCGAGGAGCTCGCGATCGCCGCGCTCTTTCACGACGTCGGCAAGCTCGTGCTTGTCGAGCTCTACGGGGAGGGACATCCCGCCGCCCGCTCCGCCGAGTCGCCAGAGGAGCGGGTCCGAATCGAGCGCCGCGAGCTCGGGATCGACCACCCGCTGGTCGGGGCGGTGCTGATCCGGCGCTGGGGTCTGGGCGGCGGGGCAGCGACCGCGGTCGAGCGTCATCACGCCGCCGACGCCGACGGTCATGCTGCAGCGATCCGGCTCGCCGACCTGATCGTCCACCAGGCCGCCGGCGACCCGATCGCGCCCGACTCCTTGCGCGAGGCCGCCGACGCGCTCGAGATCGACGGCGCTGCGCTGCGCGGGCTGATGTTCGACTTCCCGCACTCGGGCCAGCGCCGGCGCCGGGCGAGCGAGCCCTGCCCGCTCTCGATGCGCGAGATCGAGGCGCTGCGAGGGCTTGCCGAGGGCAAGGTCTACAAGCAGATCGCCCAGGAGCTCTCGCTCTCGGTGAGCACGGTGCGCACCCACCTGCACAACGTCTACCGCAAGATCGGCGCGGTGGATCGGGCCCAGGCCGTGCTCATAGCCCGCGACCGCGGCTGGCTCTGAACAACTCCCGCCACGTCCTCCGCTCTCGCTCGAACCAATTGTCCGCGGCTACGCCGCGGACTTCCTCTTCTGCTCCCGCGTCCGGGCGTGCGGGTGATCCTTGGGCGCTGCTTTCGCAGCCTGACCCTGACCCCTCCTCGCACGCCAGGAGGACGTGGCGGGGGAGTTACTCGATCAGGGAGTTGCGGAGGCCGATGGCGACGGCGTGGGTGCGGTCGCGGGCTTCGAGGCGGGCGAGCAGGGCCTTGGTGTGGGTGCGGACTGTTTCGGTGCTGAGCCCGAGCCGTTTCGCCGTCGCCGCGGTCGAGAGCCCGTCGGCGTAGTGCTGGAGGATCTCGCGCTGGCGGCGGGTGATGCCGGCGACGCGGTTGGGCTTCTTGGCGGCCGGATCGACGAACCGCTCGGCTTCGGCGGCCGCGTCGACCGCCTGGGCGAGCAGGTCGGTCGGCGAGCACTTGGCGACGTAGGCCGTCGCGCCGGCGTCGAGCGCTTGCCGCGCCGCCTGGTGCTCGGGCCGCCGGCCGTGCGCGACGATTCCGAGCCCGGGCCGTGCCTTGCGCAGGGCGCGGATCGCCGGCAGGCCGTTAGGTCCCTCGCCCGCCTCCTGAGTGCCGGGCGCGAGCTCGACGATCGCGACGTCGAACTCGCTCAGCGAGGTGAGCAGCTCGAGCGCGTCGCCGCCGTCCTCGGCCTCCTCGACTTCGTAACGGTCACCGAGCAGGCCTCGGACCCCCAGCCGAACGGTGGGATGCAGGTCGATCACCAGGCAGCGTCGTTCCTCGTTCACTCCATTGGCCCCCACGACCCCGGAGCGTCGCGCTCCGGAGGACGCATCGCGACTCGTTTCGAGCCGCGGGCGGCAGCGGACCGCCGGCGCGGCATCCTAGCCGGGCCGTCGTGGAGCGTGTGAGCGCCTATCGGTAGGAGCGAGGTTTTTCGCTTCCCATCCGCTACAAACCGTCGCGATGATCTCGGTCACCTCGAAGTCGCGGTACGCCGTCGTCGCGATGGCCGAGCTCGCGCGTTCGGGGACCGCTCCGGTGCCGATCGCCCAGGTCGCCGAGCGGCGCGAGATGCCGGTCCAGTTCCTCGAACAGCTCTTTTCGACCCTGCGCCGCGACGGGCTGCTCCAGAGCCAGCGCGGGGTCAAGGGCGGCTACACGCTCGCCCGGCCGCCCGAGGAGATCACCGTGCTCGAGGTGGTCCAAGCGCTCGACGGCAAGGTCGGCCAGGAGGCCGACGAGGCCGGAGGGATCTGGGGCGATGGGGTCGAGGCCCTGCGAGACGTGTTCAGCTCGACGACGATCGCCGACATCGCCCGGCGCGAGGCCGCCGAGCCCGACGCCGGCATGTACCACATCTGAGGGACGAGCACCACGAAAGGAGCATTGGATGGCTGGTGAGGTCAAGAACTTCGGTTCCCCGGATGAAACGCGACCGTTTGAGGGGAAGGGAAAGGCCGACGTCGTCAACGTCGCGGACAACCTGATCGGAAGGGCCGTCTTCGAGCCGGGCTGGAAATGGTCGAACAACGTCAAGCCCATCGCCCAGACCGACTCCTGCCAGGCCCACCACCTGGGCTACTGCCTCTCGGGTGCGATGACGGTCCACATGGAGGACGGGAGTCCCGGCCCCGAGCGGATGCCGCTTGCTGGAGCCAGGTCGGACCGCTGGAGAACCGCTCGGAACCGCCCCGACGGGCATCCGACTGCAGCGCAACTGCAGCGCACCGGAGGTGCGATCGCCTAGCCCGCGCACGCCCGGTAGCTGCCGGGGCGAACAACCGAGTGGCCTCGGCTACCCCGAGGGAGCTTCATCAGCTCGCGCCAGAGAGCCCGCCGAAACCCACCATCGACTACGGGCAGGGCGCCACGAGAGCCGGATCCTCGTCCCCCACGACTCTATGTAGGCCACGTGGGCCCAGGGACAGAGCTACGGCACGTGACGGGAACGGGAGTAGACGCCGGAGTGATGTTCCGGTCGCTTCGAGGTCACGAGGTGGACGGCGTAAGCAGATGCCCCCGCAGGGGGTTGGTCCCCACCTAACCCGGACACGGGCACGAGAGGACGGAAGAGTGAAGCAGGAGAACCGAGATCGCAGAGCAGCGGAGAGGGCGAAGCCGAAGTTGATCGACCCGGCTCACCGCAACCCGACGCGGACGACCCGGCTTCGCAAGCAGGCACGCAGGCCGAAGGTTCGGCGGGACAACGAGCGCGGCGCATGGCGCAAGCAGCCAGCGACCGAGATTCAGGTCGCCGGTCCTGCGCCGGATCGCCAACGAGACCGGCCGGACCTTCCCCGCCGACGTGACCCGAGGCGAGGCGTCGAAGTTGATCGACAAGCGTCTCGCCAGTAACCCGAAGGCCCGCCGCGCCCACGAGCGAGCCGAACGCAAGCGGCGCCAGCTCGATCAGCGCCTGGTCAACCCGGCCGCGACCTGGAGGTTTGGCGACAAACAGACTCCCGAGCAGGAGGCCGCCGAGGTCAGGCGTGCTCGACGCGACGGGCTGGAGCACGTCTACATGGAGTTGCAGACATGGGTCCGAGGGCATCGCGCTGTCCCCCGTCAGGGAGGAGCAAATCAGTGACACCGACAACCGCCACAGAATCTGGAGCAGCGATGGCCCTCGACCTGACCGCCCTGTCCGCGACCCACGCCCGCAAGGAGTACAACGTCCAGCGGGGCGAGCTGCGCTACGGCGCGACCGAGCCGCGAGATGCCGCGGCCTGCCGCTGCGAATCCGCCGGCCTCTATCTCGATCGCGACGACGGCGAGGTCCGGTGTTGGAAGTGCGGCGGCGACCAGATCAAGGCCAAGCGGCGACTGTTTATGACCGCGACACCACGCTTCTACACGGCGCGCGTTCGCCGCGAGGCCGGGCAGCTTGACGTTGACATCGCCTCGATGGATGACGACGAGGTCTTGGGGCCGGTCCTCCATTCGGCTCAGCTTCGGTGAGGCAATCGAGCGCGACCTGCTCGCGAGGGATGAGAAAAGACTCAGGCTCCTCCAATCCGAGTCTCAGGTTCTGCCCCGACGATCGGAGCATGATCGAAAGGGTTGTCCAGGGTTCGGCTTGTGCGGAGACGTTCTCCGACGCTGGCGAGTCGACGATGTTCGCGAGCGAGGCCGCGACGATCTGCGGCGCCTCGGCCGAGCGTCGGCGTGAGTTCGCGACCGGGCGATCCTGTGCGCACCGCGCGCTGACCGGGATCGGCGAGCCCGTGGCCGGTCGTTCGAGGCATCGACGGCGTGCCGGTCTGGCCCGCGGGCATCGTTGGGAGCATCACTCACTGCGTCGGCTACCGTGCCGCCGCGGTCGCGCGATCCGGCGAGCTCGCCGGGATCGGGATCGACGCCGAGCCGCATGATGCGCTGCCTGCCGACGGGGTCGACTGGTGGTTGGGGACGGGGAGCGTGTGCGGCTGCGGGCGCTGTTCGACGCGGAACCCGGCGTGCACTGGGACCGGGTCCTGTTCTGCGTTAAGGAGGCGGTGTTCAAGGCGTGGTTCCCGCCTACGAGGCGGTGGCTCGAGTTTGGCGATGTCGCCGCGAGTTCCGGCGCGGCGCGACACGTACTCGGCGCGGGTCAGCGTCGGGGCCCTCGGGATGACGCGGACCTGGCGCTCGTTCGCCGGTCGCTGGCTGGTAGCCGGCGGACTCATCCTCGCCGCGACCTCGGTGAGCCGATGAGCGCGGTCCTCGAAGCCTCCGGCCGCGCCGGCCGCTCCCGCGGCGGGGACCGAGCGGGCCTTCGCCGAGCTCCTCGGTGAGGTGCTCGGCGCCGACGACGTCTCGGTCGAGGGGCACGTCTTCGACGAGCTCGGCGCCGACTCGCTGGTGATGGCCCTTTCTGCGCCCTGGTCCGCAGGCGGAGCGATCTGCCGCAGGTGTCGATCAAGCAGGTCTACGAGCACCCGACGATCCCGGGGCTCGCAGCGGCGCTCCCCGATGGAGGCGCGCGCCGCGGTCGCCGCGCCGGCCGCCGTCGGGGCCGCGACCGGCGGGCCGTCAGCGAGCACGGCGAGGTATCTCCTTACCGGGGCGCTCCAGTGCGCTCGCCTTCCTCGCATACGCGTTCCTCGGCGGGCCTGGGACAGATCGCTCCCGGGTACGAGGTGGATCTTCGGGCGGTTCCGGCCTCCTCGATACCTACCTGCGCGCGGTGGCGTTTGGCGGGGGCGATCTTCGTGGGCGCCTCGGGGGGGGTCCCGATCGTCGCCAAGTGGATCCTCGTCGGCCGCTGGGGAGCCCGGGGGAGATCCCGCTCTGGAGCCTTACCTACGTCCGCTTCTGGATCGTCAAGACCCTGATCCGGGACGAGCCCGCTGGTCCTCTTCGTGGGGCTCGCCTGTCTACAACCTCTATCTGCGGGCGCTCGGGGCGCGAAATTCGGGCGCGGGGCCGTGATCCTCTCCCGTCACGTGCCGGTCTGCACCGACCTGCTCACGGTCGGTGAGGGTGCGGTGATCCGCAAGGACTTCGTTCTTCAACTGCTACCGCGCGGACGCCGGGGCGTAATCCGCACCGGTCGGGTGACCGTCGGGCGGGGACGCGTTCGTTGGCGAGCTGGCGGTGCTCGACATCGGAGACCTCGCTCGGCGACGGCGCCCAACTCGGCCACTCGTCCTCGCTGCACGAGGGACAGTCCATGCCCGCCGGCGAGCGCCGGGTCGGGTCACCGGCGGAGGAGCTGACCGATGCCGATTACCGCGCCGTCGAGCCCCGGAACGCCGACCGCGCGCGGAGGGCCGGCTACGGAGTTCTGCAGCTGTTCGGCACGCTGGTGCTGCGCGCACCGCTCGCGATTGGCGGTATCGCGCTCCTCGTCGCCGGTGTTCCCGGGCTCGCCGGGCTCTTCGGCTCGACACGCCGGCGTTCACGAGCTGGGGCCTTCTACGGCGATGCGCTGGTCACGGCGTCCGTGCTCTTCCTCGGCGCCGTGCTCCTCGGCCTC
>CAVZRL010000005.1:0-877331 GCA_963777775.1 uncultured Solirubrobacterales bacterium
TCCCGGCAGGCTCCTTCAGCGGCCTGGCGAGCTGCGGATGACGGTCAGGTGCGGGGCAGGGAGCCGGTCGCTGTGCGACTCGAGTGGCAGACACGACTCCATGAACCGTTCGAGCATACGCGTGAGCACACGCTCTTCACGTGCGAGCTGGTTCATCAGACGCGCGCGCTCGCGGCCGTTGCCGGCCGATTGCAACTGGTCGAGCGCCCTCCGGAGACGCGTAAGCGCGGGACGGGCACGGCGGCCGAGCGAGGCCTGCCGGCGTTTCGACTGCAGGAGCCGCGCATCGTCGACCGCCAGAGCAATCTGGTGCGCGACCTGTTCGGCATTGCCCAGATCCGCAGCCGTGTATTGCCGGCCCGATTGCGCATAGCTGAAGGCCACGGCACCGAGGACGCCGAAGCGGCCCTCGACTGGCATGACGAGCGCGGAGCGTGCGGCGAGCTGGCGATGGATGTTGAATACGCGGGCGAGCTTCGATCCGTTGGAGTGCGGCGCCTGGTGCTCCGGTTTGATCCCGGTGCGCAGGCTCGGCCGCCGCAGGCGCACCACCTGCGCGACGGTGCTCTCGGGATCGTTCCGTGTGATCTTGTAGACGTTGTTCAGCACGCGCAGCAGACGATCGCCCGCGCGTGTGGCGTGCGCGCAGGCCACGCATCGGAGCTGCTCGCCTTCGAGGAGATAGACGAGACAGAAATCGGCAAGGGTGGGAATCGCCGGCAGCGGGCTGATGCCTTCCAGGTACAAGGCGTTGGCAGACGAACTGCAGCCGCGCTGCGCGAGTGATCTGATAGGAACTGGTTCATGATCGGTGAACATCTCGCTCGAATCAGTTGCTCAGTGTAATAGTAAACTTTGTGCGGGCAAGCTGAGGGGGCGAACTGTTGCGCTAGTGCCTCGGCGGTAGGAGGTGAGATGGAAGAGGCATGGCTGCGCGGACCGATCGCGGGCGTCGATCCGCTGTTGATGCCGGTCGCGCACGCGCTGGTGCAGGTGCGTGAGGACGTGGAGCGCCTCGCGCGCGAGGTGCCGCCACAGGATGCGTGGCAGCGGCCGGGCGGCGCGGCGTCGATCGGGTTCCACCTGCGTCACATCGGCGGCGCGCTCGATCGCCTGTTCACGTATGCACGGGGAGAAACGTTGTCGGACGGCGCAACGGGCCGCGCTGAAGATCGAGGAGATCAGCGGGCGATCCACCTCCCTCACTGGTTGTCGTTGCCGATGATGTCGGCCGGGTGATCGATCGCGCTCTCGATCAGTTGCGCGCGACGTCACCCGCGGAACTGGCAACTTCGCGGCGGGTCGGACGGGCTGGCTTGCCGTCAACGGTGATCGGCCTCCTGTTTCATGCGGCCGAGCACTCGACACGCCATGCCGGCCAGGCGATGACAACGGCGCGCATACTTGCCGGCACCCGGCGGTAGTAGCCGCGCGCGGCCGCAAGCCAGTGCTTTCTAGATCGGTTGAGCTGCCCGAACGGCTTCCGCAAACTCAGGTCCGTCAGACTTCGCACGAGCGACAGATCAAGTCGATGGCGACGGGGTTGTGGCCGCCCAGCGGGAAACGATCAGGTCAGCGTAGCGCTTGGATGGCTCGACGAACTCGAAGTGCATCGGCTTGACGGTGCCGAAGTACTGCTCGATCACCGAGTCCACGTCCGTCCCCGTTCCGTGACGTCCCGCTGCAGCCGCCGAATGAACCGTGTGTCGGCGTCGGCGTCGACGAAGAGCTTGACGTCCATCAATGCGCGCAGCGCGCCACCGAGAAGAGCAGAATTCCCTCGACGATGATTGCCCGCGGCGGCGCGCAGCATGCGTCGCCGAGCGGCGTGCATAGCGCGTGAAATTATACTCGGGCACCTCCACCGCCAGTCCCGCCTTGAGGTCGCGAACGTGGCGGACCAGCAGATCGGTCTTGAGCGCGTCGGGATGGTCGTAGTTGAGGGCGGCGCGCTCTTCCAGCCGCAGATCGTGCCGGTCGCGATAGTAGCGGTCGTGCTCGAGGACCACGACTTGGTCTGGGCCGAGGCTCTCGACGATGCGCCGGACAACGGTGGTCTTGCCCGAGCCGGAGCCGCCGGCGACGCCGATGACGACGGGAGCGCGGGGCATCAGGTCCCCATTGTCAGAAAATCGGAAAAAATACGAACGCGTCTGAGGGCAAAAAAAAAAAGAGGATAAAGACGGAAGATGTAGTAGGAAATTATGGATATTGGAATGATTCGGAAATTTCAGTGAAATGGGATTAAACAAAGGGCGATCATTGGAGAACTGACGGCCATTATTTAAATTCGCAATCCCCATTACGCCGGTGGCAGGGCCGGTTACGCCGGCCGGCGGCGGGAGGAGCGTTGCGGTCTCGCGCTCTGTCGCGCGCAGCTTCTGCAGCGCGCGGCTCTCGATCTGCCGTACGCGCTCGCGCGTGACCGACAGGCGGCGGCCGATCTCCTCGAGCGTGTGCTCGCGGTCGGTGCCGAGGCCGTAGCGCAGCCGCAGCACCTCCTTCTCGCGGTCCGACAGCGGCGCCAGCGCGCGCTCGACCTCGTTGGCGAGGTCGCCTCGATCGCCGTGTCCTCGGGCGACCGCACGGTCGTGTCCCGCAGCACGTCGCCGAGCTCGGTGCCCTCGTCTTCGCCGATCTTCATCTCGAGCGAGTAGGGCGTCTTCTGCGCGTCGAGCAGCAGCCGCACCTTGCCGCCGGCATCTGCAGCCGCGACGCGATGTCGTCGGGCGTCGGCTCGCGGCCGGGCTCGGTGCGCAGCGCCTTGCGTTCCTTCTCGAGCCGGTTGAGCGACTCGATGACGTGGACCGGCAGCCGGATCGTCCGGCCGTGGTCGGCGATCGCGCGCGTGATCGCCTGGCGAATCCACCACGTCGCGTACGTCGAGAACTTGAATCCGCGGCGGAACTGGAAGCGGTCCACCGCCTTCATCAGGCCGATGTTGCCCTCCTGGATCAGGTCGAGGAACGACAGTCCGCGATTCAGATAGCGCTTGGCGATCGACACGACCAGCCGGAGGTTGGCTTCCATCAGCTCGCGCTTCGCCTCGCGAACCATGTCCTCGGCCGATTCGACGCGAGCGAGCCGGCGCCGGAACTCGGCCCTCGGGAGGCCCCCGCGCGCTTCAAGCGCCCGGCAGCGTTCGGCGCGTTCGCCGCGCGGCAGCTGTTCGAGCGCCGGGAACTCTCCGTCTGCCGCAGCTCGGCGACGATGTCGTCGATCAGCGAGGGCCGGATCGGCTGCGCGGCGAGGTCCTCGGCGATGGCCTGCGCGTGCGCTCGAGCCGCGCCTCGGCTCTGCCCGCGCTCTTGCGCCGAGCCGCGGGCCGTCGAGCTTCTCGCGCAGGCTGTCGATGCAGGCAGCGGCGCCGCTTGATGCGGCGAACGCCCGGAGCACGGGCGCGGTCTGATCCTCCTGCAGCTCGCCGCCTTCGGGCAGCAGGATCAGCTCGCCGCCGGGTCGCCCTTGGTCCGGATGCGTTCCGCCAGCGCGATGAGCGTCTGGATCGCGGCCGGGAATTCCGCCAGTGCGGCGACCACGTCGCGCTGCGCGCGCTCGATGCGCTCGCCGATATCACCTCTTCATGCGCCTTGAGCAGCCGGCGCTTGCCGATGTGCTGCAGGTACAGGCGGACCAGGTCGACGTCCTCGCGGGAACCCAGCCGGGCTGGGCGAGTCCTGCGTCATCGTCGTCAGGATCGTCGTCCTCGGAGTCGGGGACGGGCTGGTCGGCAAAGGCCTCGGGCTCGTCCTCGGCAGCAGCCGGCCGGGTTACTTGATAGGACCGTCTGGATCGGTCTCGTCGCGCTCGTCGACGGCCAGGCCGAACTCGTGGGCCCGGTGGCGCCAGTCGAGAAGTGCGCCTGTCGCGACGGATCGTCCACTCGATGAGCGACTTCGCCGGGTGCCTGGCTTGAAGGCGAGGGTGATGGTTTGGCCGTTTTCTTCGCCATTGGGTGATGCTGGACTCTGCAAGCGCTTTTGCCCGCTCAGTCCCACACCCATATAGACGAGGGTTTTCCCTGATTTTTTCTGGGTCGACCAGCCTAAAGGGGGGGGGGGGGGGGGGGGGGGGGGGGGGGGGGGGGGGGGGGGGGGGGGGCGGCGGACGAACCTTCGCATGGCACGGGACGAGCGAAGGTTGGCTCAGGCGGCGCGGGCGGCGTCGAGGATGGCGCGCAGGTGCCGGGAGAGGATGTCGAAAGAGAAGGGTTTCTGGAGCACACGGCCCCCGAATCGATCCACGTCTTCGCGGGCCGCGGCGCCGGGCGGATGCCCGGTCATGAAGACGACCGTTGTGGCGGGACGTTCGGCCGCGAGCGCCTGGTAGAGCGCGAACCCGCCGGCGCCCGGCATGACCACGTCGGTGAGCAGGAGATCGATAGGACCGCTGTGGATGCGGGCCACGCCGAGCGCCTCCTTGCCGTCGGCCGCCTCGAGCACTGTGTAACCGGCAGTCTCGAGCGCGGTCTTCGGATCCGCCCGCACCAGCGGCTTGTCCTCGGCAATCAGGATCGTCTCCGTGCCGGGCTCGAGCGTGGCCTGCGCCGGCACCACGCGTACCGGATCGTTCTTCGCCTCTACCCGCGGAAGGTGGAGAAAGAATGTCGTGCCGCGGCCGAGCTCGGTCTCGACTTCGATGCGGCCGTGGCTCTGCGTGATGATGCCTTGGACGATGGCGAGACCGAGGCCGGTGCCGCGTCCCACGTCCTTCGTAGTGAAGAACGGTTCGAAGATGCGCGAGGCGGTGGCGCAATCCATGCCTGACCCGGTGTCGCGAACGGCAATCGTCACGTAGTCGCCCGGGGCGATGCTGAGGCGTTGACACGCTGCCGGGTCGTTGAAGGTGTGTTGCGGACGTCGAAGTGCAGCTCGCCGCCGCCGGGCATGGCATCGCGGGCGTTGATGGCGAGATTCATGATCACCTGGTCGAGCTGATCCGGATCGATCCGGATATATCCCGGCGTGCCGTGGGCCTCGGAGACGACCTTGATGTTGTCGCCGAGCAGGCGGCCGAGCACCTTCTGGACGCTGGTCACCTGCTCGCGCGGATCGACCACGCGCACGTCGCTTTCCTGCTTGCGCCCGAACGTCAGCAGCCGGCGCGTGATCGTGGCGGCGCCGGCGGATGCCTGGATGATCACGTCAATTTTCTTGCGACGCGGGTCCGACTCCGGCAGGTTCACCGACAGCTTCGGCGTGGCCCTGGATGACCATCAGCGAGTTGTTGAAGTCGTGCGCGATACCGCTGGCGAGCCGCCCGATCGCGTCCATTTTCTGTGCTTCGCGCAGCTGTTGATCGCGCAGGCCCAGTTCCTCTTCGGCGCGCCGCCGCTCGGTCACGTCGCGGATGACGGCCGTCAGGCACGTCTGGCTGCCCGATTTCCACGAGGCCAGCGTCAGCTCGAGCGGGAATTCAACACCGTGGGGGGGACACCGTTGCCATCAATGGTGCGCGGCGTCGGGCGCGTCCTCCGCATCGCGGGTGAGGTCCTGCACGGCCGTCGCATACCGGTCCTGGCACGCCGGCGCAGGCAGCGCGAGAACATGAGGGCCAATGGCCTCGTCTTCCGACAACCCGAAGAGCGCTTCGGCGCGCGGATGCCAGAGACGATGGCGCCGTTCCCATCGGTCGAGACAATGGCGTCGTGCACCGACAGCGTGACGGCGCGGAATCGCTGATACGACGCCTGGAGCTGCTCGGCGCGCTGGCGGGCTTCCTCGTGCCAGTGGCTGAGGCTCCGGGTCATGTCGTTGAAGGCGTCCGCCATGACCACGGCTTCGGCGCTGCCCGTGGGCGAGATGCGGCGATCCCAGTGCCCCTTGGCGATCTCTCCCGCCACCTCGGCGATCTGGCGAAGCGGCCGGCTCATGCGACGGCTCAGGATCAGGCTCACGCCGATGCCAATCGCGAACACGAGCGGCGCCGGTCCAGCAGCAGCCGCCACCGGATCTGATCGATTCACCTGCCGCTTGCGGGGGTCGGGAGCTCGAGTTCGGCCGGAAGGGCCTCTTCCGTCTCGAGCACGCGTTCCTCTGCGATCGCGTCCTCGGACGGCAGTCCTTCCATCCGAGCTTCCTCGCTCGCGAGATACCTGTGGACGATGATCAGCCACAGCCCGGCCGTAGTTACGGTCGCGACCGTGTAGGCGATCGCTGCGCCGTCGGCCCCGCGGTCGCCGAGGAGCAGGAGGAGCAGAAGGCTCAAGCGCCATCGAGCCGGCCAGGAGCGTCCGGATGTGGGGGCGCCCGACCGCCGCGTGGAAGGACTTCGACCAGGAGAGCGTGAACTGCACCACGGCGGCGATCAAAAGGATTCGGGCTGCTCCCACGGCGCCCTCGAACGACGAGGAGAAGAGCAGGTCGATGAGGCTGGGCAACGCGAACCAGCCGATCACCGCGGCGGGCAGGGCGACGGCCAGAGCGAGCAGCGTGTAGCCCCTCGTCGCCTGTCGCAGCTCGGCCAGCTTGCCCTCGGCGTGCAACCTCGCCTGCTCGGGGAAGAGCATCGATCGCAGCGGCTGGCTGAGCATGCTCGAGGCGAGCACCGGGAGCATGGCGGCCCTGAACACGCCTACGGCTCCGGGGCCCGCGAGGTTGCCCAGGATGAGCGGGAACAGGGACTCGCCCGCGGCGTCGACGCTCGTTGTGGCACTCGACTGAAAGGCGAAGCGAACGAGCCGAGACGCACTGACCGGAAGCGGCCCTCTCGGCGCCCGCGCCACCGGCGCCACGCAACCCGCCAGGCCGTCCAGGCCAGCAGCAGGCTGCTCGCCGCACCCGGCGCACGCGTAGCGAGAGCAGTATCGCCTCCGCGCCACCGCCCAGCGCGACGGCGGTAACGGTGCCGAGGACGCGAAACAGGCTCGCGGCCGCCTGCACCCAGGCGCGCATGTCCGGGCGGCTGGCTACGAGCAGGACCGCGCCGGTGGTCCCGTCCACGGTCACGACCAGCACTCCGAGCGCCGCGAGCCGCACGAGCGCAGGGTCGATGTCCCCGGCGATCCCTGCCAGCGGGGCAGCGAGCAGAAACAGGGTGGCCGCGACCGCCACCCCGATCGCGACGTCCAGCATCAGCGACATCCTCATCAGCGCTCGGAGCCCGCTGATGTCGCCTGTGGCCAGCGCCCGGTGCCCGTGATGCACGACGGCTTCCCCGAACGTGAAGTCCAGGAACCTCGCCGCGACCGCGGTGACCGAGAGCGCCAGCACGACCGCGCCGTAGCTCTCGGGGCCCAGCGCCCGCGCCGCCACGACGACGCTCAGCATCGTCAGCCCGGCCCCGATCCATGTCGCGACCGTCGTTCGCGCGAGCCGCGCCCGCCAGCCACGGTCGCGCCAGAAGCCGCCGGCTTCCTCCGAGGCCGCCGACGCGTCGGTCGGCGACCGATCAGCGGGCACGATTCGGCGTTCGGCGGGAGATCAGGACGGGCTCGGCCACGTGATAGCAACGATAGGCATCCCGGTTCGCTGCCAGTGAGATCGAGCGCCTTCGATCCGACAGGAACCGGAAGCAACGCGCAGTTGTTCGAACATGAGGGTTCTGCACGTGCAGAAGGTGAGCGGTATCGGGGGCTCCGAGCGCCACCTGCTGTCGCTTCTTCCGGCCCTGGCCGAAGCGGGCGTCGAGGTGAGGATGTGCGTGGCGGCCACGGGCCGTGCCGCCGACTTCATCGACCGGTTACGCGAGTCGGGCGTGTCCCACTCGATCGTGGGCGCGGGCCCGACGCCAATCCGCTGCTCGTCGCCGCGCTGTGGCGAGAGATGCGATCGTTTCGGCCCGACCTCGTCCACACCCATCTGATCCACGCCGACCTCCACGGGCAGCTCGCCGCGCGGCTCGCCGGGGTGCCCGGCATCTCCTCGGTTCACGGCACCCCGAGCTTCTACCTGCGTGAGCCATACCGAACGGCGCGCCGGATCGCGGGGCGCTGGACCACCCGCACGATCGCGATCTCCGAACACGTGCGCGACGTTCGTCGAGCGGCTGGGCTTCGCTCGCCCCGGAACCGTCCGCACGGTCCACTACGGGATCGACGCCTCGGGGTGGCCGAGCTCGGACGAGGAACGGGCGGCGGCGCGAACGAACCTCGGGATCGCGAGTGGCGACGATCGCGGTGGGAGTCGCCTCGCGGTTGATCCCCGGCAAGGGGCATTCGACGCTTCTCGAGGCCCACGCTCGGGCATCCCGCGACAGGCGCCGCGCCTGCGCCTGCTCGTCGCCGGCGATGGACCGCTGCGTGCCGAGCTCGAGCGTCGCGCCAGCGAGCTCGGCCTCGACGGGCGGGTTCGCTTCCTGGGGTTCGTGGCCGACATCCGGCGCTTCATGGGGGCGTGCGACGTGCTCGCCTTCCCGACCCAGCCGGAGCTCAGCGAGGGCTTCGGCCTCGCTGCGCTCGAGGCGATGGCGACGGCGCGACCCGTGATCGCGACCAGGGTCGGCTCGCTGCCCGAGGTCGTCAGCGACGAGGCGACGGGACTGCTCGTCGAGCCGCGGAAGCGTCGAGGAGCTGGCGCGGGCGCTGGTCCGGCTTGCCGACGACGCGAGGCTGCGCCAGCAGATGGGTGAGCGGGCCGGACCCGCGCCCGAGAGGAGTTCTCGCTCGAAGCGATGGTCGAGCGAACGCTCGCCGTTTACGACGAGGTCCGCTAGGGCCGCTCGTACATCCGTCCAGTCCGAATCCACGGCCCTTGCGCCGTGGTCGCCGGGTCCCGATCCCAGCCAGGCATGGCCTCGGAGCTCACAGAGCGTGCGCCGTTGCTGCACCCGCGTCAAGGCGCGCACTGCGCATCGCAATCGCGTTGCGTCTGCTCAGCCCGGCGCCGTCGAACGGATCCGCTCGGGCAGCGGACGAGACGAGCGCCGCCGCCCACCGACTGATCTTCTGGGTCGACTGTGAGCGCGACGTCCTGCCCCTCACCGACCCCGAGCTCGACACCTGGAAGGCGCGCGGAGTGGACGGGTTCGTCTGCATGACCGGGCGCCTGCGCGGCCTCGGCGGCGCGCAGGACTTCAGCGGCGATCCGAACGCCAGCCTGGCCGGCGCCAACTACGCGCTGCAGCGCTCGCTGCGCGACACGCGGATCGTCGAGCGGGCGAAGGCGCGCGGGATGAAGCTCTATCTCGGCGTCAAGCTGGCCAACTACTACAACGACGCCACGCCGCTCAAGGAGTGGTTCGACGACGCCGGCTGGTCGAGGGAGGTGCTGCCGAACATGCGCAACCTGGCGGCGGCGGCAAAGCTCTACGGGTTTGCCGGGAATCGCCCTCGACCAGGAGCTCTACCCCTCGCAGGGAGGCGTGGCGACCGCGACCTGGGGCTGGGACTACCCCGGCAACACCCGCTCTGAGTCGGCGGTGCGGGCGAAGGCCAGGCAGCGCGGCGCTGAGCTGATGGGCGCGATCCTGGATGGCTTTCCGGGCGCGGAGCTGGCGGTCTACGACGCCTTCTTCCCCGGCGCCTGGCGCGAGCTGGTCCAGGAGGACGTGAACGGGGAGTTCGAGACGTCGGCCCAGCGTCTCGACATCGACTTCTGGGACGGGATGACGAGCGTCGACGGCTACGGCGCGATCCGCTTCTTCGACTCGGTCTTCTACAAGGCCCCGCACCTCGGGAGCTGGGAGAACGCGCTCACCTACAACGCCAACCAGGCCCTCGCCACCTTCTCGCGCCGCTTCTCGAACTGGGATTACGCCTCCGGGCGCGTCCACGTCTCGCCGTTCAGCTGGATCGACGACGGGCCCAAGCCGAGCTCCTTCGACGACGCCCGCTCGCCCGAACACGTCGCCGAGCAGCTGCTCGCCTTTCGCAAGTGGGGCATGGGCGGCGAGTTCGCCAACTACGCCTACGCGCCGCTCGCGGACTTCGACTACTCGCCTTACGTGCCCGCGATGCAGGCCGGCTCGAGGCCGGGCACCGTCGACGGCGTCGCGCCGACGCTCGAGCTCACCGAGACCGCCGGCCCGACGATCGAGGGCACGGCGCACGACAACCTCGCGATCCGCGCCGTGCGCTGGCGCGACAATCGGGGCCAGTCCGGGGTCGCCAGGATGAGCTGGGAGGTCCTGGAGGGCGACTACGACTCCGGCTATGAGTGGCGGACGCGCTGGTCGTTTCCGGTCGCCGACATCTCCCCCGCCGCGACCCGGGTCGAGGTGACCGCCGAGGACATCAAGGGGAACGAGTCGCGGCGAGTGGTCCTGGGTTCGAGCGCGAGTCGGGATCAGGGCCTGGATGCCAGGGGTCGCCGACGGAAGGCTCCCGAGACAACGATCACTAAGAAGCCCGAGAAGCGAGGGTCCAGGCGGCTGGTCATCTTCGGCTACCGATCGAGCGCAGGACGGCAGCTCGTTCGAGTGCCGGATCGACGGCAGGTCGTGGAGTCATGCAAGTCCTCGGGCAAGCGCTACAGGCTCTCGCGCCGGCGCCACACGTTCCGGGTGCGCGCCAGCGACGCAGCCGGGAAGTCCGATCCGACCCCGGCCGTCTACAGGTTTAGAATCGTCCAGCGGTAGGGCTCGCCGGTGGCGGCACGGAGGCTTTCTCGCTCACGGCGGGTCGCTGATGGGCGCCCGCACGCGGGGCGGCAAGATGTGGTGGTGAGGATCGACAGACTCGGTTACGTGGCTGCGACCGGCGTGGTCATAGCGGTCGTGCTTGGGTTCTGGCTGCTGCGAGCGGACGAATCGGGCGAGTCGTGAATCGGCGCCGCTGCGGGAACCCCGACGGTGGCGGGCAGGCCCGGGAGCCGCCGACGGCGGCCGGCGGCGTCGGCGATGCCGCCGACGCTTGATCTTCTGGCGGGCGTGCGAGGACGTCGTGCCGCTCACCAACCCCGAGCTCGACACCTGGAAGGCGCGCGGAGTCGACGGGTTCGTCTGCATGACCGGGCGCCTGCGCGGCCTCGGCGGCGCGCAGGACTTCAGCGGCGATCCGAACGCCAGCCTGGCGGGCGCCAACTACGCGCTGCAGCGCTCGCTGCGCGACACGCGGATCGTCGAGCGGGCGAAGGCACGCGGGATGAAGCTCTATCTCGGCGTCAAGCTCGCCAACTACTACAACGACGCCACCCCGCTCAAGGAGTGGTTCGACGACGCCGGCTGGTCGAGGGAGGTGCTGCCGAACATGCGCAACCTGGCGGCGGCGGCAAAGCTCTACGGGTTTGCGGGAATCGCCCTCGACCAGGAGCTCTACCCCTCACAGGGAGGCGTGGCGACCGCGACCTGGGGCTGGGACTACCCCGGCAACACCCGCTCTGAGTCGGCGGTGCGAGCGAAGGCCAGGCAGCGCGGCGCTGAGCTGATGGGCGCGATCCTGGATGGCTTTCCGGGAGCGGAGCTGGTGGTCTACCACTTCGACTTCCCCGGCGACTGGAACGATCTCGTCCAGGAGGAGGTCAACGACGAGGAGGACGTCGGCGCCGGACCTGCTTGCACATCGACTTCTGGGACGGGATGACGAGCGTCGACGGCTACGGCGCGATCCGCTTCTTCGACTCGATCTTCTACAAGGACCCGCACCGCGGCAGCTGGGAGAACGCCCTCACCTACAACGCCAACCAGGTCTTCGCCACCTTCTCGCGCCGCTTCTCGAACTGGGATTACGCATCCGAGCGCGTCTACCTCTCGCCGTTCAGCTGGATCGACGACGGGCCGAACACGGAAAGCTCATTCGACGACGCTCGCTCGCCAGAAGATGTGACCGAGCAGCTGCTCGCCTTTCGCAAGTGGGGGATGGGCGGCGAGTTCGCCAACTACGCCTACGCGCCGCTCGCGGACTTCGACTACTCGCCTTACGTGCCCGCGATGCAGGCCGGCTCGAAGCCGGGCAGCGTCGACGGCGTCGAGCCGACGCTCGAGCTCGCCGATACCGCAGGCCCGACGATCGAGGGCACGGCGCACGACAACCTCGCGATCCGCGCCGTGCGGTGGAGGGACAATCGCGGCGGATCCGGCGTCGCCAGGATGAACTGGGAGGTCCTGGAAGGCGACTACGACTCCGGCTATGAGTGGCGGACGCGCTGGTCGTTTCCGGCCGCCGACATCTCCCCCACCGCCACCCGGGTCGAGGTGATCGCCGAGGACATCAAGGGGAACGAGTCGGAGCGGGCGGTCTATTCCGCCCTGATGGAGGTCCTGCTCGTCTCAGGAATCTGGCCGCCCGAGGTCGGCGGCCCCGCTTCCCACGCACCTGAGTTCGGCCGCTTCCTGATCGATCGGGGCCATCGAGTCCGTGCCCTCACCACGGCCGGCAGCGAGCCGCCCCTCGATCCGGGATTCCCGGTCGTCGCGACGCGCAAGGACCGGCCTCGATGGGTCCGTCAACCGGCTGCGGCGGCGGCCGTGCTCAGGACGGCGGCGGGAGCCGACGTCATCTACGCCACCGGGATGTACGGCCGTAGCGCGCTCGCCGCCACCGTGAGGCGCATCCCGCTCGTGATCAAGCTCGTCACCGATCCCGCGTACGAGCGGGCTCGCCGGTTGGGGCTCTTTGCCGGGACGGTCGAGGAGTTTCAGCAGTCGCCGAAACGCGGCAGGGTGGGCTACCTGATGAGCCTGAGGCGGATCGCGCTTGAGCGCGCCGCTCGGATCATCGTTCCGAGCCGCTACCTGGCCGAGATCGCTGCGACATGGGGGGTCCCCCGCGAGCGCATGCTGGTGATCCCGAACGGCGCGCCCCCGATCGACCGATCCGAACCCAGAGACGAGTTGCGCCGGCGGCTCGGCGTTCGGTTTCCGACCTTCGTCTTCGCGGGGCGACTTGTGCCGCAGAAGAACCTGCCGCTCGCGATCGCCGCCCTCAGCGCGGTTAGTGAGGGCTCACTCGTCGTGATCGGAGACGGCGTCTCGCGAGGCGAGCTGGTCCGGGCGATCACGGAGCACGGCCTGAGCGACCGCGTGGATGTCAAGGGTGCGCTTCCCCGGGCCGCGGCGCTCGAGTGGCTCCGTGCGGCAGACGCCGCGATCCTGTCCAGTGACGCCGAGAACTTCCCGCATGTTGCGGTCGAGGCCCTGGCGGCGGGAACACCGGTGATCGCGACGGCCGTGGGCGGGGTACCCGAGATCATCGAAACAGGCATCAACGGGATCCTGGTTTCGTCGGGCGACGCCGAGGGCCTAGGACAGGCGATGGCGTCGGTCGCCGAAGAGGACGCGCTGCTGGCGACCTTGCGTGAAGGAGCGCAGGCCACCGGCCAGGACTACAGCGCTGAGACCGTATCCACCGCAATAGCCGAAGAGCTCGAGGCAGCGGCCGCCTAGGTGCGCCGTCGCCGGTGCCGGTACGGACGCGTGAGGCGCGCGGCCAGGTCCAGCCACCCGCAGATCGCGAGGGCCCCGGTAGAGCCCGCGTACCTTGAGGGCGAACGTGAGCGGCCCGTCATCCCGGCCCACACCCTCTCGGCGAAGCTCGAACGGCTTCCACCCGCCGCGCTCACCGCAGGTGACCGCGCTCGTGTAACCGGCTCGCTCCGCCGCCGCCGGGCAGGCGGGCGAGTACTTGCAGTGCGGATAGGCAAAGCTCGACACCTCGAGGTCGAGGAGCTCCTCCAGGTCCTGCTTCGATGACGCCATCTCGCAATAGGCCTCCTCCGCTGTTGCGGTGGTGAGCAGTGGGTGCTCGCGGGTGTGCGAGCCGATCTCGATCAGCTCGTCGCGGGACAGTCCACGTACGGCGTCGGCGGTCATGAACCGCAGGCCGGCCTCCGGGGCACACCACGGGTAGGGCCTGCCCAGCAATCCAGGGCAGATGTAGAGCGTCGCCGGGACGCCCAGCGCGCGCAGGATGGGCGCGAGGGTGGTCGCGTTGTCCTCTGATCCGTCGTCGAAGGTCAGCGCGCAGAGGCCCTGCAAGTCCGATCCGGCGTGGAGGCGCGCGGCGAGCTCGGACATGCGCACGAACCGGTAGCGGCGGCGGACGAGCGACCGGACCTGGGACGCAAAGCGCTTGGGCGTCACGAATAGACGGCGCCCGTCATACCGGGACGGGATCTCGTTGATCCCGTGGTAGGCGAGTATCAAGGGGGGCGTAGCCATTCCCGCGTTAGGGACCCGTCGTGGGGTCGCCGGCCTTGAGCCGGTAGAGGCGGTCGTAGCCGCCCCGCAGCCATGCCCGGCGGACGCCGGCCGGAAGCGCCGGGTCCATCCCGTCCCTGCCGATCGCGAACCGATCTCCCCGCTCAGGCTCCCACCATCCCGGCACGAGCGTGAATGCCGCCGACATCCCGAGCTCCTCGACCACGGAGCGAGCGAGCGGCGAGACGTTCGCCGGCATCCCGAATGGGTATGCGAACCACCTGACGCTCGTCGTCAGCCAATCCTCCAGCGTGGCTCGATCGCCGGCGATCTCCTCTCGCGCGAGCTGCCGATCGGAAATCCGGCCCAAGTCGACGTGATTCCGAGTGTGGCTGCCGACCTCGAACAGGCGGTGGTCGGCCAGTTCCCTGAGATCGGACAAGCTGATGAAGTCGAGCTCGCGTGTGCGACGCAGCCTGCAGGCGTGCGAACTGGCGAGCGCTTTCGCCATTCAGCCCCACCAGGCCCGAGCTGACGAAGAAGACCGCGGGGATCTTTCGCTCCTCGAGCAGGGGCGCTACGGACTGGTGCCAGGAGGCGTATCCATCGTCGAACGTCAGGGTCAGCTGGGTGCGCTCGTCGGGCTCGGGCGGACTTGCGGATCCAGTCGTCCATGGCCAGCACCTCGTAGTCGGCCGCGATCCGGTCGAGGAAGTCTGCCGAGGCGCTCGGGATCCGGAACGTCATGCATCGCGATGGCGCGCTTTCCGGCCCTGAGCCCTTCAGCGCCGCGAGCATCCCTCCGGCGCGCACAAGCCCGTTGCGAACCGCCTGCTTCAGCGTTCGACTCGAAAGCCATTCGCGCGTGTCGTCGCAGGATCCGCTCGAACAGGCGATCGACGCTGTGCTCGGTGACAGCCAGCTGGCGCATCCGCTCACCTATCTCGGCGATCTCGGCATCAGGCCTGATCAGTAGTTCATGGATTGTCCTCGCCTGGGCCGCATCGCTCGCGCCGTCAGTGATCAGATCCGGGCGGAGGTCGTCCGGCATGATCTCGTTGACGGAGCTGTTGGTCGAGATCACCGGCAGCCCACATGCCATCGCCTCGATCACGGCCTTGTCGACAGCGGTCTCGGCGAAATTGAGAAACGCACGATGGCCGTTGAGAAGCGCAGGCATGCGGACGTGCGTCACCGGACCGTGGAGCGTCACGAAATCCCGCGCCTCGAAGGCGATCGAGGAGGACCTGTAGCTCCGCTGCGTGGGATTCCTGCCCCGCGAGTGTCGGACCGTAGACGTCAAGCCTGAACGCGGTCCCAAACGTGCGGTTTGCGCTCGCCACGGCCGTCGATCATCTTCGGCGACGTGCTTTCTCGGCGTAATCCGGCAGACGGCAATCAGATCGCCAATGCTTCGGCACTTCCCGCGGCTTGAACAGCTCGGTGTCAACGCCGTGTCCCACGGCTCGAACTTTCGGAAGGTCCATCGGAAACGAGGCTTTGGCGGGCGTGAAGATCAGGTCGTCGCACCAGCGCGCGTAGAAGGCCATCGCGCGGCTGATCGCGGGGTGCGCCTTCCACTGCACGACCGAAGTCCGGCTCAACAGCTTGGCTGGGAGCAACAGCAGCGGATACGGGCCACCCTGATAGATGAAGAAGAAGTCCGGCCGACGGCGAAGCGAACGCACGACCTCGCGGTAGAACGCCAGCAGCGTCGCCAGGCGGTTCGATCTGCCAAACCCGCGGACCTCCACGGTCGGCGGGAGCCCGTGCCGGGCGGTTCGCAGCGCGAGCACGGTCACTCCCGTCACCGGCGGCTGTGCGGCGAGTGCCTCGATCCAGCGGATCGTGGTGGCCAGGATCGGATCGTCTTGATCCACCGCCTGGCAGACGAAGACGACCTTCACGAGCCTACTGGCGCCACTCGGGCAGCTTTCTGCCGAGGACGTCTTCCAGGGCTCGGATGTCGGGCTCTGACTCTCGGATCAAGGCGCGACGCTCGAAGGGATCGAGGCTGGGGCGGCCCTCCTCATCGTCGCGTGTATTGAGGGATCGGACCCTATCCCCCAGCCCGATCTTCTTCGCCAACCACCAAGCCGGCCGGGTCGAGCGATGTCGCCTCGAGGCTGCGGAGGCCTCGAGCAACCGACGCTCGATCCGCTGAGACCTGGGTACTCGACCGGCTCCAATCCGGCGCTCGAGCATCGCAGGCCGAAATGCAGGGTCGACGCCGAGGAAGGCATAGACCTGCTGAATCGCCGATCGGGGGTCCCGGCGTGCGTCGTCGAAGAGCAGGATCAGGATCTGCGCCCGAGGAAACTCGCTCAGGTAGCCGCCGAGGTAATGCGCATATCGGCCGTCCTCCAGATACTCGGGATGGGCTTCGAGCGCATCGCGAAACCCGATCTCCGGATCGATCAGTCCGGCGACGATGTCGTTGAGGTAGCTCGAGTACGCACGGTCAACCGGGTGCCTGAGCGAAACGATCAACTTGGCCTTGGGATAACGGGCCAGGATCCGCGCCGGAGTCGCGGTGTCGGTCAGGTAGGAGGTCGAGAACTCACCGGTAATCGCATCTGCAGGACATTCGGAGAAGACGCTCTCGTACCACTCATAGCCACGCTTCCAGTTCCGCTCACGACTGAAGAAGTTGACCTCCTTCTGGGGCATGCAGATCTGCGGGTGCTCATACATGCAGGCGTAAAGCCACGAAGTGCCGGCTCGCTGGGCACCGATGCCGATGAAGTCCGGACCCGACCAATCGTTCACGGCGCATCGAGAACACGATCGACCATCGCCCGTACGGCGTCCGCGTAGCCGGCGGGACTCCAGGCGGAGTGCTGCGCCGTCTCGCGCGCGCCCTGCGCGAGACGCTCAGCGAGCTCGCGATCCGCAAGCAACCGGACCAGCGCGCCCGCGAAATCCGCTGAGTTGCGCTCCTCAACGAGCAGGCCGTTGCGCTCCGGCTCGACCAGATCGCGAACTCCGCCGACGGCGCGGGAGACGACCGGGCGCCCGCGCAGGAAGGCTTCGAGGATGACCCTCGGCAGTCCTTCCGACCTCGAGGAGATCGCCAAGACCGTGCTCGCGTCGAGTAGCCGCGCGACGTCCTCGGGCGCGAGCTTCGGGATCACCCGGACCTGGCTGGGTAGCTCTCGCGCCAGATCATCGATCACCGAGCGCATCGAGCCGCGTCCAACCACGACCAGTCGCGCCTCTGGAATCTCGCGCACGACCGCTCGCCACGCTTCAGCGAGGAGCAACGGGTCCTTGGGTTTCTCGAGCACGCCGATCCAAGCGACGGACGGCTGATGCGGCAGGGGACTGGGCGGAGCTGCGGTGAAGGTTTCGAGGTCGACGAAGGCGGGGAAGCACGCCAGTGGCTTGTGCCCGGTCACGCGCTCGGCAAGATCCGCGGTGCCGGGGCGACACTGCCCTGATCCCGTCCGCCCGCCGTAGGGCGAACACGGCAGCTCGGTCGGCGAGCGGCGCGTACGGACGTCTCCACCGAGGTCCGTACAGGCGGGCGGCCGTTCGCCAGTCGCCATGGAGCTCGGCGATCAGCTTCGGTGGCGGCGGCCCCTTGTGCCGGGCGGTCGCCGCGAGCACGGGAAGCGCCTCGAACGGGCTTTGGGTGATCACGACGTCGGGGCGAAAGTGGCGAATCTCCTTCGCGATGACTCGCGAGAGCTCAGCGTACGACGTCATGCTGCCAACGCGACCCCGGTTCCCGCGGATGAGCCTGAAGCGTGGATCCGAGCCCGTGGCCGATCCTGCTCGACCGATCACCTGGAACTCGAGCAGGTTCTCCACCGCATCCCACTTTCGCGCCAACCCCGACGACAGCGGAAGGTCATACCGCGTCCCGCCGACAAACAGCGCTCGGGGTCGTGAGACGGCATCGCGCGGCTGAACCGGGGAAGCTACGGAACCGACCCCGGCCCTACCGGCGCTCATGCCCACCCCCGACAGCCTTTTTGAGATGCTCCGCGCCGACCGGAGGTACTCGATCGTCCGAATCGGCGCAGCCGAGTTCGCTTTCTCGGACTACGACCTCTACGTCTCCGCGCTGAACCTTGCCTGGGCGGCGGGGTACGTCCCGGATCACGGTCCGGGCTCGGTCCCCGGGTTCGACCTGCCAGACGTCGCCCCATCGCTGCGTGGCGTGGATTCCGACATCAGTTCCCACCTCTCGCTCGGCCGCGGGCGAGGGCCCTGACCAGGCTCGCGTCGGCGCATGGGATCATAGGCGGGCCCGCCCCGCATGGGTGCACTCGCGCCCCGGGCCCGGTCGGGGTGAAACCAGGGCGCCTCGAGGATCGCGATCGTCACCAGTCCGAGGAGGAAGGCAATGACCGCGGCCGCGATCATCGTCCCCCGCTCCGCTCCCATCAGCTCGATCGGCGATGAGCGACAGGGCACCCTGACAGACGGCCAGCGTCGCGGCCAGTGCCCAGGTCGAGCCGAGCCTCGGCAGGAGGCGATGCGTGATGTGATCCCGGTGGCCCTTGCTGACCTGGGCCCCGCGCCGGCTGCGCGAGACGATGACCAGAGTCATGTCGAGGATCGGAAGCCCGACGAGCATGATCGCCGGGAAGAAGGCGGCGCCGATCATCCCGTCCAGGCGCCACAGCCGCCATCACCAGCGCCGCGACGAGAAAGCCGAGCAGCATGCTGCCGCCGTCGCCGAGGAAGATTCGGGCCGGGCGGGTGAGGTTCGAGCAGAGAAAGCCCACGCATGCCCCACAGAGCGCCACCGCGAGCGCCGAGAGCGCTTCGGGTCCCTCCTGAGCGGCGAGCAGCGCGACGCCCGCGGCGCAGACGCCTCCCACGGTTCCCGCCGCGCCGTCAATGTTGTCCATCAGGTTGAACGCGTTGACGATCCCGACCACCCAGAGCACGGTCACGACGAGGTCGAGCACGTCGCCCGGGAACAGGGACCAACCGAGGCCCGCGTCCCAGAGCAGGACACCGGCGGCCACCTCCGCGAGCACCCGGACCCGTGGGCCGAGCAGGAAGCGGTCGTCGAGGGTCCCGACCAGCCACATCACGGCCGCGCCGACGAAGATCGCGGTGAGCGCGGAGTCGTCCACCGCCCCGTAAACCAGCGCTCCCACCATGAAGCCGGTGAGAAGCACGCCGCCACCGAGGTATGGGGTCGGTTCAGCATGGGCCTTGTAGCCCACCGGATGGTCCAGGAGGCCGATCGTGCGGGCAGCACGAATAGCCAACGGGGTGACGGCGAGGGCGGCCACGCACGAGGCGAGGAAGGCCGGCAGCAGTGTCACGTTATCGCCCGGCCGCGATCACCGGGCTACCCGCAGCGCGCCCGGCCGCTCTCCGTCTGCGGAATCGGTCGCCTGCTCCCCCCGGGTCCTGCGCGCCTCGCTCTGCTCGTAGACGATCACGTCGTCGATCGTCTCATCGATCGTCCGCGACGGCGTCCAGCCGGTGAGCGCCTCGAGCGCCGAGGTGTCGGGGACCCGATGTCCCAGCTCCTCGAAGCCCGGGCCGTACGCCTCCTCGTAGGGAACGAGCTTCACGTGTGAGCTCGAGCCCGTGCGCTCGATCACCTTGCCCGCGAGCTCGATCACCGAGACCGGGCTCGGGCGGCCGACGTTGTAGACGTTGCCGATCGCGCCGTCGGCGTCGCAGAGGAGCACCAGCGCGTGCACGGTGTCGAGCACGTGGGTGAAGCAGCGTGACTGGGTCCCGGTCCCGTACACGGACAGGTCCTCGCCGCCCAGGGCCTGACGCACGAACCTGGGCAGCACCATCCCGTAGGCACCGGTCTGCCGCGGGCCGACCGTGTTGAAGAGCCTGGCGACGATCGTCTCGGCGCCGGCCTGGCGGTGATAGCCGGCGGCGAGGATCTCGCCGAACGCCTTCGCGGTCGAATAGCTCCAGCGCGACTGAAACGGCGAGCCGAGGAGGCGGTCGGAGCTCTCCGGCAGCGACTCGCCGCTCAGCTTGCCGTAGATCTCCGAGGTCGAGGTGAACAGCAGCCGGCGGCCGTGCCGGGCCGCGGCCGCGAGCACGATGTCGCAGCCGCGGACGTTGCTGAGCAGCGATTCGAGCGGCCGCTTGACCACGAGCTGGACGCCGACCGCGGAAGCGAGGTGCACGCAGACGTCGACCGAGGCCATGCAGTCTTCGACGACCGCCTCGTTGGTGACCGAGCCGTCGACGAACTCGACCGCGCCGACCCTGGAGTGGCCCGCGAAGCGCTTGCCGGGCGACTGGTCGCCCTCGCGACCGCGGTCCAGCTGATCGAGGTTCTCGATCCGGCCGGTGCTCAGATCGTCGAGGACGAGGACGTCATCGCCCCGCGTCGTCAGTGCGTCGACCAGGTGCGAGCCTATGAACCCGGCCCCCCCAGTTATCAGGTAGCGCATCCTGCTTCTCCCGAGCTTGCGACGTTGATGCCCCGTCTCTTGGCGTTCCCTCCAATAACCCCAACCGTAGCCAAAACCTCTCGCCCCGTTGTCACCGCCTTGTTGCCCGCTCCCGCCTGAGGACCAGCGGCGTAGGTAATGGGTGCCTACCCGCGTTGCTAGGGCGTGCCCCGGACCGCATCCCACCCTGCCGCCGAAACGGGGCGCCAAGCCGTGAAGGCGCTGGTCACCGGCGGGGCCGGCTTCATCGGCTCCCAGCTCGCCGGCGAGCTCTGCGCCCGCGGGCACGAGGTCAGGGTGCTCGACAACTTCTCCACCGGTCACCGGGCGAACTTGGCCGCCCTGCCGGCCGATCTCGAGCTGGTCGAGGGCGACATCCAAAGCTACGAGCGCGCCCACAACGCGGTGCAGGGATGCGAGGTCGTCTTTCACCAAGCGGCGCTGCCGTCGGTGCCGCGCTCGGTCCAGGATCCGCTGACCAGCAACGCGGCCAACGTGATCGGGACGCTCAACGTGCTGCTCGCGGCCCGCGACAGCGGCGTGCGGCGCGTCGTCTACGCGTCGTCCTCGTCGGTCTACGGCGCAACCGAGACCCTGCCCAAGCGCGAGGACCTCCCCGCGGTCCCGATCTCCCCGTACGCGGTCGCCAAGCTCGCCGGCGAGGGCTACTGCCGCAGCTTCTCGCAGGTGTACGGGCTCGAGACCGTGGCGCTGCGCTACTTCAACGTCTTCGGCCCGCGCCAGGACCCGCTCTCGCAGTACGCCGCGGTGATCCCAAACTTCATCACCGCCTGTCTCGACGGCCGCCCGCCGAAGGTGTTCGGCGACGGTGAGCAGTCGCGCGACTTCACCTTCGTCGGCGACGTGGTGCGGGCGAACCTGCTCGCCGGCGAGGCGGAGGGAGTCTCGGGGCAGGCCTTCAACATCGCCGCGGGAGAGCGGATCACGATCAACGATCTGGTCGAGGAGGTGCGCTCGGCCACCGGCTGCCAGGTCGAGGCGCAGCACGAGCCGGCGCGACCCGGCGACGTCAGGCATTCGCTCGCCGACCTCTCCCGGGCGCGGGAGGCGCTGGGCTACGAACCCGCGACCGACTGAGCGAGGGGCTGCGGCTCACCGTCGAGGCCCTCCGGGCATCCGAGGAGCCTGGCGAGGACGGCGATTCGAGGGGGCGTCCGTAGGCCGCGCCTCCGCTCCCGCCCGGGTCCTGCGGGTGATCGCGCGGATGAACGTCGGCGGCCCCGCGTACCACGTCAGCCTGCTCAGCGGCCGCCTCGACCGTGATCGCTACTCGACGCTCCTCGTCCACGGCCACACCGGCCCGGGCGAAGAATCGTTCGCCGACCTGGCGCGAGAGGAAGGCTGTCGGACCGAGGTGGTCGAGGCCCTCGGCCCCGAGATCAACCCGATCGCCGACCTCAGGGCGCTGGTCGAGCTGGTCAGGATCACGCGCCGCTACCGGCCCGAGATCGTGCACACGCATACTGCGAAGGCGGGAGCGCTGGGCCGCCTCGCCGCCCGATTCGCCGTGCGTCCGCGGCCGGTGATCGTCCACACCTACCACGGGCACGTCCTCGAGGGCTACTTCGGGTCGCTGGTCAGCGCCGCGTACCGGCTGCTCGAGCGCTGGCTGGCGCGCTCGACCGACAGGCTGATCGCGGTCAGCCAGGCGACCGTCGACGATCTCGTGCGCCTCGGAGTCGCGCCCCGCGACGCGTTTCAGGTCGTGCCGCTGGGACTCGATCTGGCCCGGTTCGACGATCTCGCTCCCGACGCGGGCGCCGACTTTCGCCGCCGTCTCGGCATGGAACCCGACGAAGTGCTGGTGACCTTCGTCGGGCGCCTGGTCGCGATCAAGCGGGTCGACGTGCTGCTGCGCGCGTTCGCCTCCCTGCGCGACACCAACCCGCCGCTCCGGCTCGCGATCGTCGGCGACGGCGAGCTGCGCGACGAGCTCGAGCGCCTCGCCGCCGAGCTCGACCTCGGCGAGAGGGTCCGCTTCGTCGGCTACCGGACCGACATGGCCGAGATCGCCGCCGCCGCCGACGTGGCCGTGCTCAGCTCCGACAACGAGGGCACGCCGGTCTCCCTGATCGAGGCCGCCGCGGCCGGGGTCCCGGCGGTGGCGACGGCGGTCGGCGGGGTCCCGGACGTGGTCGCTCCGGAGACCGGGATCCTCGTGCCGGCCGGAGACGCGGACGCACTGGCGGCCGGCCTGGCTCGGCTCGCCGCGGACGCGACGCTGCGTGAGCGGATGGGCGAGCAGGGCCCGCGCCCACGTCCGCGAGCGCTTCGCCGTCGAGCGGCTGCTCGGCGACATCGACGCCCTCTATCAGGAGTTGCTCGGCTAGGCGCGCGGGTGCCCGCAGCCGTCAGCGCCGGCAATGACCGCGCTGGCGTTCTCGGGCGCGGCCACTGCGATCCACCGCCACCGGAGCCCGACCGCCGCGGCGACCGCGATCAGTGGGATCACGGGCATCAGGAGCCGGGTCTGTCCCGCTGCTCTCGAAGCGTCGTCGTCGCCGAGCGCGTAGAACGCCACCAAGAGGGTGATCGACCAAAAGGCGAAGCGATTGTCGCTCCATAGCCGGGCCAGGCCGACGAGAGCCAGGAGATACAGGACAAGGTGCGCGAGCACGAACGCGGGTATCAGGACTCCGTCGACGTCGGCGCTGAAGAACAGGTTCACGCCGCCGACCCCATACATCGCCGCGAACCAGCCTGGGTGCTCCTGGAAGATGTCGATCGCTCGCGCTCGCATCTGGTCGAGCGCCTCCGGGTCCGCTTGGTGGTGAGGTAGTCGGCTGCCGTTCTGGATCCCGGAGCGGCACCTGTCGCGGCAGAGATGCGATCAGCGAGAGCTTGCTCGATCTGCACGTGGTTCCTCGCCCGTTGCCCGCCGCAGTACACCGGTACCTCGTATGAAGTACAGATTCCAGTCGCTCGCCGAGCTGAACGTCGACACACCGAGGTTCTGCTCGTTCGAGTAGGTCCACAGGAAGTACGGGGCGAGCGAGATCGCAGCGAGGGCGACGCGCCGCCACCAGAATGCGCAGGCGCAAGGCTTGGCGAAATGAGACGACGAGCAGGATTGCGAGCAGCGAGGCCGAGTCCGAGCCCTGCGGGCTTGACGAGCAGCGCGAACCCTGCGGCGAGTCCTGAGAGAACGGCATACACGATCGACGCGCTCGGGGTTGCGAACCGCGGCCAGCGCGAGAACCACGGCCCCGACGAATGCGAGCGCGAAGAGCGGCTCCGACATCGCTGTCATCGCCATCCGGGCGCTGGTCGGCTCGATGGCCATGATCAGGGCGGCGAGCGAGGCATGTCCTCGCCGCTAGCCCCAGCATTCGAGCGAGCAGATAGGTGAGCGGAACGATGGCGACCGAGAGCAAGACGTTGATCCCGATCGGGAAGCCACTCACTATCGCCGGGCGAAAGGATGAGACCGAGTGCGATCAGCGCCGGCCATCCGGGTGGCCGAAGAACGAACGTCGGCTCGTCGAAGCTGAGCTCGTGGCGCAGGTGCGTGCCCAGCAGCCAGTAATCCTGGCCATCTCCTCCACCGAGCTCAAGGGGATCGTCCGACCCGGCGGCAAAGACGACGAAGTAGACAGCGCGCACCAGAAGCGCGAGTACCACGATGGCGAGCAGAGGGTGCTGTGCGAGGAGCCTTGGGAGAGCGCTCTTGTCGCCTGTGGCCGTCGCGAGAACCGCTACGCACCGGCACAGGCGCTCAGTCGCGCTGATGCACTGGCGAAAGCGAGCCGCCCGCGACCGCGGGCAGGATCGTCACCTCGTCGCCGTCGGAGAGCGGCGTCTCGAGCCCGTCCTGGAAGCGGATGTCCTCCCCGGAGACGAACACGTTGACGAACCGGCGCAGGGTCCCGTCCTCGGTGATCCGCTCGCGGAGGTCCGAATGGGCGTCGAAGACCGCGTCGAGCGCCTCGCCGACGGTCTCGCCGTCGACCTCGACCTCGTCCTCGCCGTCCGTCACCGCCCGCAGCTGGGCCGGGATCTTGACCGTGACTGCCATCGCCCGAAATCTAGCTCAGCGTCCGCTCAGAGCGCCGCCGGGACGAGCGGCTCGTCGTCGTGGAGCGTGGCCTCGAACGACTCCAGCGAGGCGTCGATCTCGGCGATCTCGAACCCGGGGCGAACCGCGTCGAGCGTCTTCAGCCCGTCGCCGGTGATCACCGCGACGACCCGCTCGCCGGGCGCGATCGCGCCCGCGGCGGCGAGCTTGGCCAGGACCGCGGTGGTGACCCCGCCGGCGGTCTCGGTGAAGATCCCGGTCGTCTCGGCGAGCAGGCGGATGCCGGCCCGGATCTGCTCGTCGTCGACCGCATCGATCGAGCCCCCGGTCCGGCGGGCGAGCTCGAGCGCGTAGGGGCCGTCGGCCGGGTCTCCGATCGCGAGGCTCTTGGCGATCGTCTCGGGGCGCTGCGGGCCGGCACAGCTCCTCGCCCTCGCGGAAGGCGGCGGCGACCGGGTCGCACCCGGCCGCCTGGGCCCCGTTGAAGCTCGGCAGCTCGCCTTCGACCAGGCCGAGCGCGCGCCACTCGTCCAGCCCCTTTGCGATCCGCGTGAACAGCGAGCCCGACGCGATCGGGCAGACGATCCGGTCGGGCAGCGACCAGCCGAGCTGCTCGGCGATCTCGTAGCCGACGGTCTTCGAGCCCTCCGAGTAGTAGGGACGCAGGTTGACGTTCACGAACGCCCACGGGCGCGACTCGCAGAGCTCCGTGCAGAGCCGGTTGACGTCGTCATAGCTGCCCTTGACGCCGACCAGCCGCGTCCCGTGGGCCCCGGTCGCGAGCAGCTTCTGCTCCTCGAGGTCGGCGGGCACGAAGACGTAGGAGTCGAGCCCGGCCGCGGCGGCGTGGGCGGCGACCGCGTTGGCGAGGTTGCCGGTCGAGGCACAGGCGACGGTCTCGAAGCCGAGCTCGCGCGCCTTTGCGATCGCGACGGCGACGACGCGGTCCTTGAACGAGTGGGTCGGGTTGGCGGCGTCGTTCTTGACCCAGACCTCGTCGAGGCCGAGCCGCTCGGCGAGCCGGTCGGCGCGCACGAGCGGGGTCAGGCCGGGCTGAAGCGGGTCGACCGGGCGCTCGCCGAACGGCAGGAAGTCCGCGTAGCGCCAGATCCCCTGCGGGCCGGCCTGGATCTTGCGCTTCGCCTCCGCCGGGTCGAGACCCGAGTGGTCGTAGGCGACCTCGAGCGGGCCGAAGCACTGCTCGCACACGTAGCGCGCCTCGAGCGGGTAGCTGGCTCCGCATTCCTTGCAACTGAGAGACCTCGGTGCCATCTCTGGTGAAGCTCCTTCCGGCTTTCGCGATTCGACTACGAAAAAGACCTCTGCTTGTTGCGAGCAGAGGTCCGAACCGGACTTCCACTCACATCTCCCAGGCTCCTCGCCTGCTGGAATTGGCACCTTTCTCCGGTCTTGCGACCTTCGATGGTTGCCGGGGCTTCGTCGGGCCAGTCCCTCCACCCCTCTGGATGCAGCGGTTATGTGGGCCGGCACGATAGCAACCCGGCGCCCGCGAGGGCGCTCGCCGTCGCGTAGGCTGTCCGCGTGCCGATGACCGAGCTGCAGAGCGAGACGAGCAACGATGCCGAGCCTTCCCAAGCCAAGGCTGCGCCGCCAGCGCGGTGCCGAGCTCGCTGCTCCGGCTGAGCCGCGCGAGCGCCAGCCCGAGGTCGAGGTCATCCAGGGGCCCGGCCTGCGCTGGGTCAACATCGAGCGCCCGACCCCGATCGAGTGCGCCTGGCTCGCGGAGCAGTTCGACTTCCACGCCCTCGACCTCGAGGACGTGCTGTCGCGCAACGAGCGCCCGAAGATCGACGAGTACCCGGACTACCTGTTCATCGTCCTGAACTTCCCGGTCTTCGATCGCCAGGTCAAGCGGCTGAACGCCGGCGAGCTCGACATCTTCGTCGGCCGCGACTACCTGGTCACGCTCCCCAACACCCCGCTGCAGCCGATCGAGTACCTGTTCGAGCGCTGCCGCCAGAAGGAGGACCTGCGCGAGCAGCTCTTCACCCGCGGGTCGGGCTACCTGCTCTACAGGATCGTCGACGACGCCTTCGACTACTGCTTCCCGATGCTGCGCAAGATCAACAACAAGCTCGACGCGCTCGAGGACGAGATCTTCGAGGAGAGCCGCTCGGAGGACATCGTCCGCGACATCTCAAACGCCAAGCAGGAGATCATCAACTTCCGCAAGGTGATCCGACCGCAGCGCCCCGTGCTGCGCGACCTCGAGAAGCTCGAGCAGCCGTTCCTGGCCCGGGAGGGCGGCGAGCTGGAGATCTACTTCGACGACATCGGCGACGCCCACGAGCGGATCTGGGACATGCTCGAGAACTACAAGGAGGTGGTGGTCGCGCTCGAGGAGACCAACGAGTCCTACATCTCACACCGGCTCAACGACATCCTCCGGGTGCTGACCGCGTTCAGCGTCATCATCCTGCCGCTGACCCTGATCGCCAGCCTCTGGGGCATGAACGTCGGCGTCCCCGGCGAGGGCGACCCGGGCGACTTCTGGCTCATCGTCGGCGGGATGACCGCGCTGCTGGTGGCGATGATCTTTTACTTCCGCCGCCGCGGCTGGCTCTGAGCGGGCAAGGGCATCGGCGTGAAAGCCCTGGTCGGACGTGACAACCCCTGGCAGCGAGGGTGAGGCGCACGTTCATGCGGCCGTGTTCGTTGGCAGCTTTCCGAGGTACAGCGAGACGTTCATTACCGGTCAGCTTTCGCGCCTCCTCGCCCACGGACAGGGGGTGGAGATCTATTCGCTCCAAGGCCCTCCGGCTCCCGAAGAGGCCGCCCTGGCGCCCGAGGCCCTCTTGCGGCGGACCACATATATCGGGACTCCTGGACTCACGCGCACAGCGGTTACGCGGTGCCGGCATACGTGCGCTCCGAATAGCGGCACGTGCTCCGGGGCCAGTGCTCAGCTCGGTACGACCTGGGCAACGGACGCTGCGGAACCTTTCGGCCCTTTACGCCGTCGACAGCCTGCTGCAGAACCGCCCCGAGGCCGATGTACTGCACGCTCATTTTGGGACGATCGCGAACGCCTTCCTGCTGGGGCCCGCGCTGCTCCACGCTCCCCTGCTCGTCACCTTCCACGGTGGGGACCACAACAGCGCCATTCAAGCGCGGGGTCCAAACCTCTACCGGCAGCTCTTCCGGACTGCCGATGGGGTCACGGTGAACAGCGAGCACGCACGGGCAGTCCTCGAGGGTCTCGGCTGCCCGCCAGAGCGGATCCACAAGGTCCCGATCGGCATCGACCTGGCCTCCTTTTCCTTCTCGGCCCGCGAGCTCGGAGATCACGCGCCGGCACGCCTCCTGACGGTGGCGAGGCTCGTCGAGAACAAGGGTGTCGCCTACGCGCTCCGTGCAGTCGAGAAGGTCACGGCCCAGCATCCGAATCTCCGCTACGAGATCATCGGCGATGGTCCGCTCGGTAATGACTTGAAACGCCTCTCGCGCGAGCTTGGTCTCGAGGACGTGGTCACATTCCACGGCCGCCGCGACAACGACTTCGTCCGCGAGCGGATGGCGGAGTGCCACCTGTTCTTGCTGCCGAGCGTCACCGCCGCCGACGGCGCCCGCGAGGGTACGCCGGTGAGCCTGCTCGAGGCGCAAGCGCGGGGCATGCCGGTCCTTTCGACGCTTCTCACCGGCATCCCAGAGATCGTCGTCGACGGCGTCACGGGATTTCTCGTGCAGGAGCGCGATGTCGATGCACTGGCCGACCGGCTCGGGGTTCTCCTGCGCCATCCCGAACGCTGGCCGGAAATCGGTCGCGCCGGCCGGGAGAACGTCGAGCGCCATCATGACATCGACGAGATCACCGAGGGTCTGATCGCGCTCTATCGGGAGCTGATCGCGGACCGCCGGATGGCGGCCGGCTCCGAGCGGAGTCCCCTCATTCGTAGCGGTCGAGCAGCCGACGGATAGTGGCCGGCATCGGCGGGTCGCGGAAGGCGTTGTAGGAGTAGAGGATCTCGTCGCGCCCCTGGCCGCGCTCGCGGAAGCACTCCGGGAACAGCGCCGGGTAGGAGACGCGGAAGCCGTACCCGGCCTGCTGTCCGGCACGTCGGCGGAGCAGGCGCTGGCGCTCGCTCGTGTTGAGCCGCTCGATGAATCTGCAGCCGCCGCCCCGCGCGCGGCCGGGGTCGTTGTGGAGGTGGTACATGACCGGGATCTGCGCCGAGAGCCGGCGCACGGCGCCGAGCCGCAGGCGCAGCCGGAAGTCCTGCACCGCGAGGTAATCCGAGCGCAGCGGCATCGGATGCTTGCGGCGGGCGAAGCCGAACACGTTGCCGCCGATCCACTCGCCGTGTCGGTGCGCGGACTCGATCGCGGTCCGGATCATCCGCGGGCGACGGCGAAAGGCGACCGAGTAGAAGTCGAAGAACCAGCCGTCGTTGTGAAGCCTCGAGCGCACCCGCCTCATCATCGCCCGCAGCTGGCGGCCGTTTCGGTACTGCTTCGCGTTCAGCACGACGTCGAACTGCGCCCCGGGACTGGTGGCGCGGACGACGGCGGTGATCCGGTTCCAGGCGCGGATCTCGACCCGATTCGGGTGCTGGTTGCGCGCGTAGCGGACCAGCCCGGTGACCCAGGTGGGCCGCAGGCCGGCCAGCGCGCGGGCGATCCGGCCCGCGTTCGTGTTGCGCACGGTGGAGATCCGGGTGTGGTGTACGCGCGCCGAGACGATTCGCGAGAGCTGCTCGGGGAAGGCGGCGACCGGAGCCGCCGGGGGCGGAGACGGGGGCGCATCGGCGGCCGCGAGCGAGGCGATCACTGCGAAGCTGAGCAGCGCTGCGGACAAGGCCTTCATCGGCCGCCAGCCTAATGCGCGGCGCCGGCTGCGGTCCCGCCGGCTCCCTAGGATGGGTGGTGTGGCCAGCGAGCGGATCTGGGCGCCGTGGCGCCTCGAGTACGTGAAGGACGCGTCCAAGGACTCAGAGCAGGAGTGCATCTTCTGCGTCAAGCCCGCGGCGGGCGACGACGAGGCGAGCCTGATCGTGCACCGCGGCGAGCGTTGCTTCGTGATCCTGAACCTGTTCCCGTACACGAACGGGCACCTGATGGTGGCGCCGTTCGAGCACCTCGGCTCGATCACCGAGCTGTCGGCCGAGACGATCGCCGAGATGATGGACCTCGCCCAGCGCGCGATGCGCGGGCTCGAGCAGCACTACGCCCCGCACGGCTACAACGTCGGCTTCAACCAGGGCCGGGTCGCCGGCGCCGGGGTCGAGCACCACATCCACATGCACGTCGTCCCGCGCTGGGGCGGCGACACCAACTTCATGCCGGTGCTCGCCGACACGCGGGTGATGCCACAGTCGCTCGAGCAGAGCTACGAGACGCTGCGCGATGTCTTCGACTGAGGTCGCCGAGCAGATCTTCAAGGCCTACGACGTCCGCGGCCTGTACGGGTCCGAGATGGACGGCGAGGTCAACTACCGGCTCGGCCGCGCCTTCGCCCGGGTGCTCGCCGATCTGCGCGACAAGCCGTGCGCCGAGCTGCGGATCGGGCTCGGCCGCGACATGCGCCTGCAGGCGCCCGAGATGGCGGGGCGGCTTTGCGACGGCCTGGTCGACGAGGGGGTGACGGTGATCGACGCCGGGATGGTCGGCACCGAGATGCTCTATTTCCTGGTCGGCTCGCGGGGCCTCGACGGCGGCGCGATGGTGACCGCGTCGCACAACCCGAAGGCCTACACCGGGGTGAAGCTGGTCCGCGAGGGCGCCCTGGCGCTCTCGGGCGACGCCGGGATCGGCGAGGTACGCGACCTGGTCCTGGCCGGGATGCCCGAGCGCCCCCGGCGGAGGCTCGGTCGAGGACGTCGACGTCTACCCCGACTTCCAGGCGCACGCGCTCTCGTTCATCGATCCCGATGCGGTCAAGCCGCTGCGGGTAGTGGTCGACGGCGGCAACGGGATGGCCGGGCCGATGGTCGGGCCGTTGCTCGAGCGGCTCGGGCTCGACCTGGTCGAGACCTACTGGGCTCCCGACGGCGAGTTCCCCGACCACGAGCCGAACCCGCTCCTGCCCGAGAATCGCCAATTCGTCATCGACCGGGTGCTCGGCGAGGGCGCCGATCTCGGGATCGCCTGGGACGGAGACGCCGACCGCTGCTTCTTCATCGACGACACGGGCGAGTTCGTCGACGGCGACTTCCTGACCGCGCTGCTCGCCCGCCAGGTGCTCGGAAAGCAACCGGGGGCGACGATCCTCTACGACGTCCGCGCCAGCCGCGCGGTCCCCGACACCGTCGGCGAGCTCGGCGGGCGCTCGTTCACGAACCGGGTCGGCCACGCCTTCTTCAAGATCGCGATGCGCGAGCACGACGCGGCCTTCGGCGGCGAGGTCTCGGGCCACTACTACTTCCGCGACTTCTGGTGCGCGGACTCGGGCACGGTGCCCGCCCTGCTCGTGCTCGAGCTGCTCTCGACCTCGGGCAAGCGGCTTTCCGAGCTGGTCGGCGAGTTTCGCGATCACTACTTCATCTCGGGCGAGATCAACTCCGAGGTCGCCGACCCGGAGGCGAAGATGCGCGAGCTCGCCGCCCGCCATCCCGAGGCCGAGATCGACTGGCTCGACGGGGTCTCGGTCGACTACCCGGACTGGCACTTCAACGTCCGCCCCTCGAACACCGAGCCGCTGCTGCGCCTGAACCTCGAATCGCTGGTCTCCCCTGAGGACATGGAGCAAAAGCGCGACGAGGTGCTGGCGTTCATTCGTTCGTGAGCCCGGAGGAGGCCCTGGCCGCCGCCGAGGACGCCGGCATCCATCGGCTGCGGATCCCGACCCCGTTCGCGGTCGGCCGCGTCAACTGCTACCTGCTCGAGGACGAGCCGCTGACCCTGATCGACACCGGCCCCAACTCGGGCAAGTCGCTCGACGAGCTCCAGCGCCAACTCGGGGCGCTCGGGCACTCGCTGGAGGAGATCGAGCTGGTGGTCATCACCCACCAGCACCTCGACCACCTGGGACTGGTCGAGATCGTCGCCTCGAACTCGGGCGCCGAGGTCGCGGCGATCGACGTCGTGGTGCCGTTCGTGCGCAGCTACGACGAGGACGCCGAGCGCGACGACGAGTTCGCCGGCGGGCTGATGCTGCGCTACGGCATCCCCGAGGACCTGGTGATCGCCCTGCGCAGCGTCTCGCGCAGCTTCCGCGGCTGGGGCGCCGCCGCCGAGGTCACCCGGCCTTTGGCCGACGGCGAGCGGCTGGCGCTGCGCGACCGCGAGCTCGAGGTCCAGCTCCGTCCCGGCCACAGCCCTTCCGACACCGTGTTCTGGGACGCCGAGCGCCGGATCCTGATCTGCGGCGATCACCTGATCGCCCACATCTCCTCCAACCCGCTGCTCTCGCGCCCGCTCGACGGCTCCGAGGAGCGACCTCGCGCCCTGCTCAGCTACCTGCACTCGCTGGCTCAGACTCGCGAGCTGCCGGCCGAGCTCCTGCTTCCCGGCCACGGCGAGCCGATCGTCGACCACGCGGCGTTGATCGACGAGCGCTTCGCGCTTCACCGCCGCCGCGCCGAGCGGTTTCTAGGGCTGATCGCGGAGCGTCCCCGGACCGCGTACGAGCTCGCCCAGGAGCTGTGGGGCAACGTCGCGGTGACCCAGGCCTTCCTCACCCTCTCCGAGGTCGTCGGCCACGTCGACCTGCTGATCGAGGCCGGCAGCGTGCGCGAGGTCCTCGACGGCGACGTGATCCGCTTCGAGGCGACCGGAGTCGAGGCCGAGGTTAGGATCCCGGCGTGAGCGTCACCGTTCCGAGCCCCCCTGCGGCGCGGCCCGTCGGCTCCACCAACGGCGCCCCCTCCAGCCAGCGTGGCCACAAGAAGCGGATGCTGATCATCGTCAACCCGTACGCGACGACGGTCTCGGACCGGCTCAAGAACCTGGTCGTCTACGCGCTCCAGGGGCGCTACGAGGTCGAGGCGGTGCTGACCGAGTCCCAGAACCACGCGACCGAGATCGGCGCCGAGGCGCGCGACGGCGGCTATGACATCGTCGTCGCCTTCGGCGGCGACGGGACCCTGAACGAGATCGCCAACGGCCTCGCGGGGACCGACGTCCCGGTCACGATCCTGCCCGGCGGCTCGACCAACGTCGTCGCGCGGACGCTCGGGATCCCGAACGACGTCGTCGACGCGACCGAGCACCTGCTCGCCCTCGCCGACCGCTTCGAGCCGCGCCGGATCGACCTCGGGATCGCCAACGGGCGCCGGTTCGTGTTCGCCTGCGGCTCGGGGCTCGACGCGAGCGCGGCGATGCGGGTCGACCAGCGCCCGAAGCTGAAGGCGCGCGGCGGCCCCTACTACTACGGCTGGGTCGCGCTCGCTTCCTTTTACCGCGAGTACCTGCGCAACCCGGTCCGGATGCGACTCGAGTGCCAGGGCGAGGCGAATCGAGGGGATCACCGTGCTGGCCCAGAACTCCGACCCGTTCAGCTACTTCGGCCGTCGCCCGATCCGGGTCTGCGAGGGAATCGCGATCGACGACGGGACGCTCTCGGTCGCGGTGTTGCGGCGGGCGGCGCAGCGCGACCTGGCGCCGGTCGTGACCCGGGTCCTGACCGAGCGCCTGCGCGCCTCGCGCAACCGACAGATCGACCACTTCGACGACGTGCTCGAGGCCCGCGTGAGCTCGGTCTCGACCGGCGAGGACGGCGAGCCGCGCCCGTTTCCGGTCGAGGTCGACGGCGACTACATCGGAGTGCACTCCGAGCTCGAGCTGGCGATCGACCCGGGCGCGTTGACGATCGTCGCCTAGTGCCTGCCGAGTGCGCGTTCTGCGCGATCGCCGGCGGCGACGCCGAGGCCGAGGTCGTGTTCGAGGACGAGACCTCGCTCGCCTTCCTCGATCACCGCCCCCTCTTTCCCGGCCACTCGCTGCTCGTCCCGCGCGCCCATCACGAGACGCTCGCCGACCTGCCGCCGGCGCTGATCGAGCCCTTCTTCGCCAACGCGCAGCTGCTCAGCCGCGCGATCCCGGAGGCGATGGGGGCGCAGGGGTCGTTCGTCGCGATCAACAACGTCGTCTCGCAGAGCGTCCCGCACCTGCACGCGCACATCGTCCCCCGGGTCCGCAAGGACGGCCTGCGCGGCTTCTTCTGGCCGCGGCGCAAGTACGAGTCGGCCGAGCACCTGTCCGAGACCGCCGTCGCGGTCCGTGCCGCGGTCGAGCGCCTGCGCTGACCGCGGTCGCCCTAGTACCAGCGAAACTCGATCTCGATCTCGGCGAACTCGGCGTATCGGCGGCGGTTGAAGAAGTGCGGCACGGTGCCGGTTACGAGGCGCTCGGCCGGGAGCCAGAGCGAGACCCAGCCGAGCAACAGGATCCCCTGCGAGAGGCCCTCGACGAGGACGTCTTCGCTGGCGCGGTCGAGCGCGGTCGAGACGGCGATGCAGCCGAGCAGCAGCGCGACCCCGATCCAGGACGCGAGCCGCTCGCTGCGTGGCATCGGGTCGGCGATCCGCAATGGTCGCGACGCTGCTCTCAGGCTGTTGGTGATCGCTCCGCGGAGTCCCGGCTCGTCGGCCGACTCCCGCTCCGCCTCCGGCGCCCAGACGACGAGCGAAGGCGGCGGGTCCTTGCGCACCCATTCCCACTCGTCGAGCAGGTGAGCCCGGACGTCGGCGGAGAGCAGCCGGTCGGGCAACGGGGTGGCGTCGTAGGGGTAGAAGAGCTCGTCGACGGAGTGCAACAAGATCGCGAACGGCGTCGCCGAGCGGCCGACCGGGCGCAGCGGGTCGCCGGCGCCGTCAGCCATCGCCGGGCTCGCCGAGCGGGTGCAGGTCCGGGGTCCCCCCCTCCCACGCCTGCTCGGGTGCGGGCGGCGGGTAGGTACGGGTCAGCGGGCGGTCGTCGGCTCCGGCGCGGCGGGTGTGCCGGTACCAGCGGTGATAGAGCGGCGCCGCGAGCACCGCGAGCGCGGTCAGCACCACGAGGCCGGCGAGCAGCAACAGGTGGGCGGTGAGCGGCTCGGCGTCCCCCGCCGCCAGCGCGCCGAGCCCGGCGAGCACGATCGAGAGCCCGATCCCGGTGTAGTAGTCGAGCGGGAAGCGCCAGATCCACGGGACCTCGAACCACCACACGTTGCCGCGCCGGAAGCGGCGCACGGTGTAGGCGGGGTTGTTGACGAACCAGAGGTAGTCCCAGACCACGGCGAGGGCGAAGAAGATCGCGAGCTGGCCGAGCTCGGCCTCGAGGCTCCACTCGAGCCCGAACCCGAACGGCAGGTGCAGGATCACGAGCGGGATCGTGAACGCGAACACGTGATAGCCGGTCAGCGGGCGGGCGCCCATGAACCAGCCGTAGACGCGACCGATCCGGCCGCGGCTCAGAAACCAGGTCGGCAGTCGCTCGGCCCAGCCCCGGCCACCCTCGATCTCGATCTCGATCCCCGCCAGCCCGAACGCCCAGAGCCAGAGCAGCACGGTGCGGGCGAGATCGAAGTCCTCCATCCTCGGCGAGCGAGGCTAGGCACGCACCCGGACGCCACAACAGCCCGCGGCGTGCTCAGTGAAGCTCGTTCGGGGCCCGGTAGCCGACGTTGTGGGCGACCAGCCCGAGCCCGTCGATGGCGCGAAAGGCCGCCGGCTCAAATCGCCCGCGCGCCAGCAGGCCGCCGACGTCGCGCGCCGCGCCGAGCAGCCCGGCGCGCAGCGGCCAGCGCGGGGCGACGCCGGGATGGCGCTCGTTCAGCCACCGCGCCCCGGCGCCGTAGCGGGCGATCATCGCCAGGAACGAGGCCAGGTCCTCGCGATGGTGATGCTCGACCAGGGCCTCCGGGCGCTGGTCGAGCGTCCAGCCGGCGCGGTGCATGCGCCAGCAGAAGTCGACGTCGCCGGCCGAGCGGATCCCCTCCTGGAAGCCGCCCAGCGCGTCGAAGGTCGCCCGGCGCACGAGCAGGTTGCCGGTCGCCGCAGCGACCCCCGAGGAGCCGTGCAGGCCCTCGGCCTGGTCGAGGAAGTTGCGGTCGCGCGCGTAGCGCGCCAGCAGCCCGCCCTGGTCGCTGACCCCGCGGATCGCGCCGGCGACCGCGCCGCAGCGGGCGTCGATCGGCGCCGCGAAGTAGCGGTCGAGCAGGTCGGCGACCGGGACGCAATCGGCGTCGATGAACAGCAGCCACTCGCGCTTGCGCCGCGGCGGCTCCCGCGTTGCGGGCGTGATAGGAGGAGCGCTCGCCCGCCGCGGGGACGACGGTCGCGAGCCTGGAGAGCTCTGCCGCGGCGACGCCGGCCTCGGTGTTGTCGGCGACGATCAGCTCGTCGCCGGGTCGGCGCTCGAGCCGCGCCAGCGACTCACGGGTGCGCGCGGCGTAGCCGCGGTCGCCGCGGAACGGGACCACGACGCTGACCGCAGGCCGGCTCGCCGCGGTGGGCACCTAATCGGTCGGGGTGACCCGGTAGGCGTCGAAGACGGCGTCGAGGCTGCGCAGCCGGCTCACGCACTGCTTGAGCTGCTGCGAGTCGCCGACCTCGACCACGAACCGGTTTCGGACCATCGGATGCTTGGTCGTGCAGTTGGCCTCGAGGATGTTGACGCCGGCCTCCGAGAAGGTGCGCGAGAGGTCCTCGAGCAGGCGGGTCCGGTCCCAGGCGTCGACCTGGAGCTCGACCCGGTAGGAGGTCGCGTTGTCGCCGGCCCAGGAGACGTCGGTGAACCGCTCGGGCGCCTTGCGCAGGGCCTCGACGTTGCGGCAGTCGTCGCGGTGGATCGTGATCCCGCGCCCGAGCGAGACGTAGCCGACGATCTCGTCCCCGGGCACCGGCCGGCAGCACTTCGCCAGCCGCACGACGACGTCGTCGACGCCCGCGACCTTGATCCCGTAGTTCGATGCCTCCTGGGTGCGCCGCTGGCGCTCGTCGCGACCCTCGAGCACCCCGGCCAGCCGCGCCTCGGTCTCATCGCCGGCGACCGCCTCGCCCGCCTTGAGGCGCTGCATGACCTTGTTGAGGACCGTCTTCGGCGAGATCTTGCCCTGGCCGAGCGCGATGTAGAAGTCGTCGGCCTTGCGGAACCCCATCTCGCGGGTGACGTCGGCGAGCAGCGGCGAGCCGGCGATCCGCTGCGGCGGCAGGCCGCCCTTGCGAAGCGTCGTCTGCAGGGTCTCGCGCCCGCGGTGCTCGGCGTCCTCGCGGCGCTCGCGCTTGAGGAAGGCGCGGATCTTGTTCCGGGCCCGCGTCGTGCGGACCAGCGCCAGCCAGTCGCGCGACGGGCCGCGCTCCTGCTTCGAGGTCAGGATCTCGACGATGTCGCCGCTGCGCAGCGTGTAGTGCAGGGGGACGATCTTGCCGTTCACCTTCGCCCCCACGCAGCGGTGCCCGACGTCGGTGTGGACCGCGTAGGCGAAGTCGAGCGGGGTCGAGCCGGCGGAGAGGTTCTTGACCTCGCCCCTCGGGGTGAAGACGAAGACCTCGTCCTCGAACAGGTCGACCTTGAGCGCCTCGACGAACTCGGTCGGGTCCGCCTCTCCCTCGGCCTCGAGCAGCTGGCGCAGCCAGGTCATCTTCTCGCGCTCGGGGTCCTTGCCGCCGTCGGCGCCCTCCTTGTAGATCACGTGCGCCGCAATCCCGTACTCGGCGGTCTCGTGCATGTCCGGGGTTCGGATCTGGATCTCCAGCGGACGACCCTCGGGGCCGATCACGGTCGTGTGCAGGGCCTGGTAGAGGTTCAGCTTCGGGGTCGCGATCAGGTCCTTGAACCGGCCCGGGAGCGGCTTCCAGAGCGAGTGGATGATCCCGATCGCGCCGTAGCAGTCCTTGACCGAGTCGACGATCACCCGCATCGCGGTCAGGTCGTAGATCTCGTTGAACTCGCGGCCCTTCTTGGTCATCTTCGAGTAGATCGAGTAGAAGTGCTTGGCGCGGCCGGAGATCTCGGCCTCGATCCCGACTTTGGCCAGCTCGGCGACCAGGAAGCTGCCCGCCTCCGAGACGTAGGCCTCGCGCTCGACCCGCTGCTGGGCGACGAGGCGCTTGATCTCCTCGTACTTGCGTGGGTGCAGGCGCTGGAAGGCGAGGTCCTCGAGCTCCCACTTGATCGCGTGGATCCCGAGCCGGTGCGCGAGCGGGGCGTAGATCTCGAGCGTCTCGCGCGCCTTCTCGATCTGCTTCTGCTTCGGCAGCGCCTCGAGCGTGCGCATGTTGTGGAGCCGATCGGCGAGCTTGATCAGGATCACCCGCACGTCGGTGGCCATCGCCACCATCATCTTTCGGTAGTTCTCGGCCTGGTGCTCGTCGCGGCTCTGGAAGGTGATCCCGGTCAGCTTCGTGACCCCGTCGACGAGGCCCGCGATCGGCTCGCCGAACTGCTCCCGGACCTCCTCCATGCTCGCCGAGGTGTCCTCGACGGTGTCGTGGAGCAGCGCCGCGCACAGTGTCTCGGTGTCGAGCCGCAGGCCGGCGCAGATCTTCGCCACCTCGACCGGGTGGGTGATGAAGTCCTCGCCCGATTTGCGCCGCTGATCGGCGTGGCGCTCGCAGGCAAAGGCGAAGGCGCGTTCGATCGCGGTGCGGTCGAGCCCGTCCTCGCGGCCCGAGGTGTGCTCGCCGATCACCGCCGAGAGGTCGCCGAGCAGCTCGCGGTCCTCGCCGGTCAGATCCTTGGTGACGCTGTTGACCGCGGCGGCCGGGCCGCGGGCGCCGTCGTGGGTGCCGACCCGGGTGTGCCCGCGCCGGTCCTCCGGCGCGGTGGCGCCGTTGCCCGCCCCGCGTGGTCCTAGCTCGGTATCTGTCCTCGGCTCAGGAATCGCTTGCCGTCCTCGTAGCGCTCGCGGTAGGCCAAGAAGGCCGCGGATCGCTCCAGATCCGTCCCCGACGAGGATACGACGCCGAGCGAGCGAGCATCGCCGGATCGCTCCCAGCGCACCAGCCCGAGCTCGGCCAGGACCCGGCTCGTGCGACCGCCGGTCTCGGGGGAGAGCGGGTGGCTTCGTCCCTCGCCCTCGAGCACGGCGCGCGCCAGCGGCGCCTCGACCCCGCCCGCCAGGCGCGAGCGCGCCTCCAGCGCGCGGTAGATGCGCGCGAGCCAGGCGCGCGAGGGCCACTCCTCGGCATGGACCCGGAGCGCGAACTGCGCCTCCTGCGGTCCGTCGAGCCGGTGCACGAAGCCGCGGCCGGAGCCGAGCAGACGCTCAAGGTGCTCGAACGGCGGCGGGTCGATGACGACGAGCTGCTCGTATCGCCCGGCCAGCCCCGGGTCGCGGCTGAGCGCCGCCCAATCGGCGAGCACCACCCCCGCTCCCGCGGCTCGCACCCGGGCCTCGCCGGCCGCGGCGGCGCCTTCGCCGAGTCGGCCGGAGACCAGGGCCAGCTCGCCGCCCCCGAAGCGCGCGGGGCGGGCCGCGCGCTCGACCAGCTCGCGCCGTCGGACCGCATCCGCGCACAGCGCCAGGACCGGCTCCCCGCCCGAGGCAAGGGCGGCCAGCGCCGCGACCCCGGAGCCACCGCGCCGGTCGACCTCCTCGCGCTCCTGGCCGGCGAGGGCCGGCGGCGGCGGCCAGGCCGCGAGGTCGATCGCCGCCTCGGCGTCGTGGCGGCGCCAGAACTCCGCTTCCGCGATCGCCTCGTCGGGGTCGAGGCCCTGCTCGGGGTCGGTCGCCGGGGGCTCGTGGAGCTCGCCGAGCACGACCCGCGGTGAGACGGCGCCGTTCCACTCGTTGAGCTCGAGCCGCAGCGAGACGTCGAACGGTCCCGAGCGCTCGGCGTCCGCGAGGCCGCCGTTGACGCCGAACGCGACCCCGAGCGCCCGCCTGCCGCCGCTTCGCAGGGAGAAGCGCGCGTGGCGCTCGCCCTCCCCCATCGGCCGGATGTCGGCGACCTGCGCTCCCGGGACCAGCGAGCGTGACCCCGGGGTTGCCGGAGCCGAACGGGCCGAGGCGGTCGAGCTGCTCGGCGAGCTCCTGCCCGAGGCTCTCGCCGCCGACGACCGCGTCGACCGTCTCGCTGCGCACCCGGGCCGACGCCGGCAGGGTCGCCGCGACCGTGTCCGCGAACGCCTCCCGGAACGCCTCGACGCGGCCGGCCTCGATCTCGAGCCCCGCGGCGGCCCGGTGGCCGCCGTAGCGGCCCAGGTGCTCGGCGCAGGCGTCGAGCGCGCCGAGCAGGTCGAAGCCCGGCACGCTGCGCGCCGAGCCCCGTCCGCGGCCGTCCGCGTCGAGTCCGATCAGGACCACCGGGCGGTAGTGGCGCTCGACCATCCGCGAGGCGACGATCCCGACCACGCCCGGGTGCCAGCCCTCGCCCGCGAGCACCAGCCCGGCCGCCTCGCCGAGTCGCTGCGGGAGCTCGGAGCGGGCGCGCTCGGCGCCCGCCAGCACCTCGCGCTCGACTTCGCGACGCTCGCGGTTGACGCGGTCGAGCTCGGCGGCGATCTCCGTCGCCCGTCCCTCGTCGTCGGTGAGCAGCAGCTCGACCCCGGCGTCGGCGCGATAGAGGCGGCCGGCGGCGTTGATCCGCGGCCCGAGCCGGAACGCGAGGTCGCCCTCGTCGAGGCGCTCGGGCGCCAGCTTCGCCGCCGCGATCAGCGCCCGCAGGCCGGGTCGGCGGGCACGACGCGCCTCGGCGATCCCGCGCCGCACCAGGGCCCGGTTCTCCCCTCGCAGCGCCACCAGGTCGGCGACCGTCGCCAGCGCGACCAGGTCGAGCTCGGCCTCGACCGCCGTCGCCCCGCGCAGCGCCGCTGCCAGCTTGTAGGCGACCCCGGTCCCGCAGAGCTCGCCGAACGGGTAGCCGGAGACGACCGGGTGCAGGATCGGGCACCGGGGCAGCTCCGGGCCCGGTTGATGGTGGTCGGTGACGATCACCTCCAGCCCGGCGCCGAGCGCCGCCTCGACCTCGGCGACGGCGCCGATCCCGCAGTCGGTGGTCAGCAGCAGCGAGGTGCCGCGCTCGGTCAGCTTGGCGACGGTCGCCTCGGTGAGCCCGTAGCCGTCCTCGAGCCGGCCGGGGATCAGCCAGTCGCACTCGGCGCCTAGCTCACGCAGCGTTCGCACCAGGATCGCGGTCGAGCAGACGCCGTCGACGTCGTAGTCGCCGTGCACGGTGATCCTGCGCCCGGCGCCGATCGCGGCCCCGATCCGCTCGACCACCTCGGCCATCGAGTCGAACTCGAACGGGTCGTGGTCCTCGGCCGCGGCGAGGAACGCTCGCGCCTGCTCGACCGTCCGGTGGCCGCGCCGGACCAGGGTCACGGCGACCGGCTCGCTGAGGCCGAGCCCGCTCATCAGCGCCCGCGCCTCGCGGTAGTCGAAGGGGGCGAGCCTGAACGGGCTGGGCGCGGTCTCGGTCACGCGGCCACGCTAGGCGGCATCGAGGACGGAACCGGGCTTCGCGGACCGAGATCGAGCCGGTCGCGAGCCCGAACGTCCCGGACTGCACCCTATGCGAGGGTCTCCGGGACGTTCGGCGGCGGCTCAGGCGGGCTCGGCGGCCTCGTCCTCCTGGCGCAGGCCGAGCGCGTAGACCGCCGCGAGCCCGAGCAGCGCGCCCGGGATCGCAAACAGGACCGTCTCGATCCCCGTTTCCCCGATCCCCGCCCCGGTCGCGATCTGGGCGAGCGCGCCGCTGATCATCGCGCCGGTGGAGGCGCCGAGCAGCGCGCCGACGATCCCGGCCCAGAAGCGGTCGGGGACGAACACGGTGAAGTGCCAGAGCGCGACCCCGGTCGTGAACCAGACCAGCGCCGCCACTACCTGCGCCTCCCGTGCTTGCGCCGGCGCCGCGACTGCTTCTTGCGCGAGGCCTGCTGCTTGGTGCGCTCGGCGCCGGTCTCCGGGCGCCCGGCGACGCCGGCGTCGGCCTCCTCGGGCGTCGGCTCGGGCGCGGCCGCGCGCTCGACCGGCGCCTCGGCGACCGCGACCGGGGCCGGCGCCGGGGACGGCCGCGGCTGCTCGGCGGGCGGCGCCGGCTCGCCGTCGGCGCCGGCCGGCTCGCCGACGTGGCGCTCGACCTCGTCGATCCGGGCGACGACGTTGTCCTCGGGGAAGGTCGGGATCCGGCCCATCGCCTCCATGATCCGCGCCCGGCGCGAGCGATAGGCCGGCTCGCGCTCCTTCCATTCGGTCAGCACCGGCGAGGCGATGAAGATCGACGAGTAGGTCCCGGAGGCGACCCCAACCATCATCGCGAAGGCGAAGTCGCGCAGGGTGTCGCCGCCGAAGATCAAGCAGGACGCCGATCAGGAAGACGGTCGAGAGGCCGGTGATCAGCGACCGGGTCAGAACCTCGCTCATCGACCGGTTGACGATCTGCGAGAAGGCGGCGCGCGGCATTCGCGGCACGTTCTCGCGGATCCGGTCGAAGACGATGATCGTGTCGTACATCGAGTAGCCGAGAATGGTCAGGAAGGCGGCGACGGTGGCGCTCGAGACCTCGGCCCCGACCAGCGCGTAGATCCCGGCCGTGATCAGGATGTCGTGCACGAGCGCGATCAGGACCGGGACCGCGTACTTGGCCTCGAACCGGATCGCGACGTAGGCCGTGATCACCAGGAGGCTGAAGATGATCGCGATCACCGCCGAGCGGGCGATCTGCTCGCCGAAGGTGGGCCCGATCGAGGTCGAGTCGAAGCTCTGCTCGCCCGCCTCGAGGCCGAAGGCGTCGGCGAGCACCGGACGCACGTCCGGGGTCTGCTCGGGCGGGATCTTGGCCTGGATCTGGAACACGTTGGCTCCGAAATCCGGGTTCTCGGTTTCCTGGATCTTGGCCGAGTCGGCGCCGTCGATATCGGCCTCGGCCAGTGCGTCGCGGATCTCGTCGACGTCCGCCTGCTCGGCGAGCGCGACCTGGATCCGAGTCCCCGACTCGAAGTCGATCCCGAGGTTGAGCTGCTTGGTCGCGAAGGCGATCGCGCCGATCGCCAGGATCAGGCCGGAGAGCGCGAAGAAGTACTTCGAGGCCCGGGTGAAGTCAAAGCGCCACTGGCGGCCCTCGCCGCCGGCGCCGAGGAAGCTCGGCCGGCGCAGGATCTGCGAGCGGCCGAGCAACCCGAGCACCGCCTGGGTGAAGAGGACGGCGGTGAACAGGGAGACGATCGTGCCGATCCCGAGCGTGAACGCGAACCCCTTGACCCCGGCGCTGGCGAGGACGAAGAGGATGAAGGCCGTGATCAGGGTGATCACGTTCGCGTCGATGATCGTCGCGATCCCCTTCTTGTAGCCCTCGGCAATCGCGGAGAGCATCGAGCGCCCGGCCCTCACCTCCTCCTTGATCCGCTCGAAGATGACGATGTTGGAGTCGGCCGCGACGCCGATCGTCAGGATCAGGCCGGCGATCCCCGGCAGCGTCAGCGTGATCGGGATCAGCTTGATCAGGGCGAGGAAGAAGACCGCGTAGACGAGCAGCCCGAGCCCGGCGATCACCCCCAGGAAGCGGTAGTAGGCGATCAGGAAGATGAGGACGATGATCAGGCCCGCGAGCCCCGCCTTCAGCCCCTGGTCGAGCGCCTGCTCGCCGAGCGTCGCCGAGACGGTGCTCTGGCTGATCAGCGCGAGCTTGATCGGCAGCGCCCCGATCCGCAGCACCTCGGCCAGGTCGTTGACCTGCTGGGGGGTGAAGTTGCCCGAGATCTGCGCCCCGGTGCGCCCGTCGATCCCGTCCGGGTTCTCCTTGAAGTTGATGATCGGGCGCGACTGGACCTGGCCGTCGAGCACGATCGCGAAGCTGTCGGAGAACTGCGAGGCCGTGTTGGCGTCGATCGTCGCCGCGGTCAGCCCCGCCGCCAGCGCCGCGTCGGCGCCGCGCAGGGCGATCTCGCGGGTCACCTTCTCGAACGCCTCGCGGCCCTCGTCGGTGAACTCGAAGGTGACGTTGGGCTGGTTGGTGGTCGGGTCCGAGCCGGGCTTCGGGTTCTCGATCTCGTCGCCCGCCAGCGCCGGGGCGTCGTTGAGGACGAAGAACTGCGAGCCGGCGCCCGCCGCCTCGTCGCCCTCGGTGGTCGGGTCGTCCTCGGGCGCCTGCTCGACCACCACCGTCCCCTGCGGGACCGCGATCACGCGCGAGTTCGGCGGCTGCTTGTCGTCGTAGGGGATGAAGAGGTCGGACTTGCGGTCCGAGGGCTCGCCGAGCGGCTCGAGCGTGTCGGCGTCGAAGAGGTAGTAGGTGTCGCCCTTGGTCGTGCAGCCCTGCTTCTCGCACTGGCGGTTGGAGAGCGGCTTGCGCTTCGAGGCCGCCTCGACCGCGTCGATGAGCCGGTTATAGGGGCGCTCCGCCGGGTCGGCGATATCCGGGTTGGGCGGGATGACGTTCTTCTCCCAGTCATAGAAGAAGAGCTGGGCCGTGGTCCCGATCCGCTCGATCGCCCGCTCGGAGTCCTGGACGTCGGGCAGCCCTACCTCGATCTGGTCGAGTCCGATCCGGGTGATCTCGGGCTCGGCGACGCCGAGCGTGTCGACGCGCTCGCGGATGATCTCGATCGCCCGGTCGATGTCCTCGGCCTTGACCTCGGGCACCTGCGGCGTCGCCCGGCCCTGGTAGACGAGCTCGGTCCCGCCGCGCAGGTCGAGCCCCTGGACGGTCCGCTTGTCGGAGATCACCCACGCCGACGCCGCCAGCAGGGCGAGGACGAGCACGAGGACGATCAGGTTGCGCCGGCGGTTGGTCATCGCGCGCCGCCGGCTACTGGGGCGTCAGCACCAGCAGCAGTCCCCCGTCGTCGTCGTAGGCGGGAAACAGGTCGGCGACGGCCTCGGCCGGCAGGTCGCCCTCGGCGCGGACCGCGACCCGCTTGCCGAGCGAGCGCACCCCCCACTCGAGCGTCGTCTCGATCGGGTCGGTCTGGCCGTCACGGTCGGTGTCCGCGGTCTCGCCACCGTCCCCCGGGTCGATCCACTCGAGGCCGAGGACCTCGCGCACCGGCCGTCCGATCACCTGCTCGTCGCGAAGCCCGGTGAGCTCGAAGCCGTTGCGCCCGACGTCGAGCAGCCGCGCATCCTGGTCGCAGATGAAGAAGGCCGCATCCGGGGCGGGGTAGTAGTCGTCGAGAAGCTCGAACAGAAACGGTGCGCTGCAGTTCGAGCACGCCCGCGGGCGGGCGAGCAGACCGCTGCGCTCCCCCGAAAGCTCCCTGTTGCCGCAGTTCGGACAGATGAAGAAGGGCACGCCGACAGGCTAGATGATCGGGTTCACGATCCCGCGCACGGCGCGTACGATCAAGACATCCGATGATCGACCCGACCGGCCAAGAGGGCCCTCCCGGACGAGCGCCGAGCGCCGAGGGCCGAGCGATGATCCTCGCCGTCGAGGACAACCTCGACGCGCTGCGGATGCTCGACCGCGAGCTGCGACGTTACGCGGCCGACTACGCCGTGATCACCGAGCGATCGGCGGGCCGAGCACTCGCGGCCCTCGAGGCGGCGCGCGCTGACGGCCGGGAGGTGGCGCTGGTGCTCGCCGACCAGGAGATGCCGGAGCTCGGCGGCGTCGAGCTGCTCGGCCGCGTGCGCCGGCTGCACCCGGCGGCGAAGCGGGGCCTGCTCGTCTCCTGGGGCGACTGGGCGCACCCCGACCGGGCCCGAGGGATGGTCGCCGGGATGGCGGCCTCGCGGTTCGACTACTACGTGCTCAGGCCGCAACGCCGCGGCGAGGAGCAATTTCACCGGATCGTGGCGGAGTTCCTGCACGAGTGGGCCGGGCTGCGCTCTCAGGCCGAGAGCGAGATCACGGTGGTCGGCGAAGAGTGGTCCCCGCGTACCCACGCGCTGAAGAGCATCCTGACCCGCAACGGGGTCCCCCATACGTTCGTCGACTCCGACTGCGAAGCGGGCCGCCGGCTGCTCGGCACCGCCGGCTGCTCTGAGGCCGACGGCCCGGTCGCGATCGTCCGCGACGGGCCGACCCTGATCAACCCGAGCCGGCTCGAGCTCGCCGCCGCGTTTGGCGTCGCCACCGAGCTCGGCGAGGCGCGCGAGTTCGACCTCGCGGTGGTCGGAGGCGGGCCCGCCGGGCTCGCCGCCGCCGTCTACGCGGCCTCCGAGGGGCTGCGCACCCTGGTCGTCGAGCGCGAGGCGATCGGCGGCCAGGCCGGCTCGAGCTCGCTGATCCGCAACTACCTCGGCTTCTCGCGCGGGATCAGCGGCGGCGAGCTCGCCCAGCGCGCGTATCAGCAGGCGTGGGTGTTCGGCGCCACCTTCCTGATCATGCGCGAGGTCACCGGGCTCAGCGAGCACGGCGCGCGTCTGCGGCTCGAGATCCCCGGCCAGCCCGACGTCGACGCGGCGGCAGTCGTGCTCGCGACCGGCGCGACCTATCGCAGCCTCGGGGTGCCCGCGCTCGAGGAGCTGACCGACGCGGGTGTCTTCTACACCGCCGTCTCGCAGGCCGCCGCGCTCGCGGGCGAGGCGGTGTTCGTCGTCGGCGGCGGCAACTCGGCCGGACAGGCGGCGATCCACCTGTCGCGGTATGCCGAACGCGTCACCCTGGTGGTCCGGGAGGCCAGCCTCGCCGAGAACATGTCGAGCTACCTGCGCGAGGCGCTCGATGCGAGCGAGAACCTCGAGATCCGCCTCCGGACCGAGGTCGCGGACGCGTCCGCCGACGCTGAAGGATGGCTCGAGGCGCTCGTGCTTCGCGACCTCGATACCGGCCGCACCTCGACGCACGAGTCGGGCGGGCTGTTCGTGCTGATCGGCGCCGAGCCTCACACCGGCTGGCTGCCGGCCGAGATCGAGCGCGACGAGCGGGGCTACGTGCAGACCGGGCCGGATCTGCTGCGCCAGGGCGCACTGCCGAGGCACTGGCCCCTGGAGCGGGCGCCGATGGCGCTCGAGACGAGCATGCCGAGGGTGTTTGCGGTCGGGGACGTCCGCAACGGCTCGGCCAAGCGGGTCGCATCTGCCGTCGGCGAGGGCTCGGTCGTGGTCGAGCAGGTCCACCGGCTGCTCGAGGCAGACGACCCGGCCGCGGCCAGAGTCGGCGCCTGAGCGGCCGGGCCGCTCAGAACAGAGTCGCGGCGCCTTCGGGCACCGGAAGGCCGAGGTGCGCGAACCCGTTCTCGGTGATCACCCGGCCGCGCGGGGTGCGCTTCAAGAGCCCCTGCTGGAGCAGGTAGGGCTCGTAGACGTCCTCGATCGTCTCCTGCTCCTCGTCGACCGCCGCCGCCAGGGTCGAGAGCCCGACCGGCCCGCCGGAGAACTTGACCGCGATCGTCTCCAGGATCGTGCGGTCGTGGCGGTCGAGCCCCGCCCGATCGACCTCGAGCAGGCCGAGCGCCTCGGCGGCGACCGCCTCGGTGATCACCCCGGCGCCCCGGACCTCGGCGAAGTCGCGGACCCGCTTCAGGAGCCGGTTCGCGACCCGCGGCGTGCCGCGCGAGCGCTCCGCGATCACCCGCTCGCCCTCGGGCTCGATCTCGACCTCGAGGATGCCCGCCGAGCGGCTGACGATCAGCGCCAGGTCGTCGGGCGCGTAGTGCTCGAGCCGCTGGCTGACGCCGAAGCGGTCGCGCAGCGGCGTCGTCAGCAGTCCGGCGCGGGTCGTCGCCCCGACCAGGGTGAAGGCCGGCAGGTCGAGGGTCACGGTCCGCGCCCCGGCGCCCTGGCCGAGCACGATCGGCAGCCTGCGGTCCTCCATCGCCGGATACAGGGTCTCCTCGATCGCGCGGTTGAGACGATGGATCTCGTCGATGAAGAAGACCGAGCCGGGCTCGAGCGCGGTCAGGAAGGAGGCGATGTCGGCCTTTCGCTCCAGGGCCGGGCCCGCGGTCTGCACGATCGGGGCCTCGAGCTCGGCGGCGATGATGTAGGCGAGCGAGGTCTTGCCGAGACCCGGCGGCCCGGCGAGCAGCACGTGGTCGAGTGACTCCTCGCGGCGGCGCGCTGCCTCGATGAACACCTCGAGCTGGGAGGTGACCTGGGCCTGGTTGACGAACTCGGCGAGCCGGCGCGGGCGCAGCGAGCGGTCGAGGTCCTCGTCGGCGCCGGCGAGCCGGACCTCGGCCATCGGCTCGGCGATCGGCGCGTCCATGCCGTCCTCGGCGGCGAAGCTCGGGTCGCGCCGGACGCTCACGCGGCCTCCCTGCTGCCGGCGCTGCGCAGGGCGCTGCCGATCAGGTCCTCGGCGGTCTCGCCGGTGGCGCCCTCGAGCAGCCTCTCGGCCTCGGCGAGCGTGTAGCCGAGGTGCATGAGCCCGTCGCGCGCCAGCGAGCGGGGATCATCGTCGGCCTCGCCCGAGATCGCCGGCACTCCCTCCTCGAGCTCCCCGGCGACCTTCTCGCGCAGCTCGACGATCAGACGCTCGGAGGTCCGCTTGCCGACTCCCGGTACAGCCTGGAATCGCTTCGCGTCACCGGCGGCGATCGCGCGCAGCAGCTCTCGCGGGGTGCCGCCGGAGAGAATCGCGATCGCCACCTTCGGCCCGATCCCCGAGACCGAGGTCAGGTGGCAGAACAGGTCGCGCTCCTCCTCGCTGGCGAACCCGTACAGGGTCAGCGAATCGTCGCGCGAGACCAGGTGGGCGTGCAGCATCGCCTCCTTGCCGCTCGCCGGCACGGCCTTAAGCGTCTCGGCCGAGACCGTGAGCCGGTACCCGACCCCCGCCGACTCGACCACCACGTGGTCGGGGCGGCGGACCAGGACCTGGCCGCGGACCGAGGCGATCATCGCGCACCGACCTCGACCCGGCCGGCGGTCGCGACCGCCTCGATACGGCCCGCGTGGCCCGCATGGCAGATCGCGGTCGCGAGCGCGTCGGCCGCGTGGTCGGACTCGGGCGGGCGTGGCAGGCCGAGCAGGGCACCGACCATCTGCTGGACCTGGCGCTTGTCGGCCGATCCCGACCCGCAGACCGCCACCTTGACCGCCTGCGGCGTGTAGTCGAAGCAGGGGACTCGGCGCTGGGCGGCGGCAAGCATCGCGACCCCGCGGGCCTGGCCGACCGCGATCGCCGAACGGGCGTTGGCGCCGAAGTAGAGCTCCTCGAGCGCCACGGCTGCGGGCTCGTGCCAGGCGATCAGCTTCTCGAGCTCGGCATGAACGTGCGCCAGCCGGCTCTCCAGCGGCTGGTCGGCGGGCGTCTCGATCACGCCGCCGTCAACCGCGCTCAGTCGGCCGCCGGCGCTGCGCACGACGCCGAAGCCGGTGTTCGCCAAGCCCGGGTCTATGCCCATCACCACCACCATTCATGGAGGGATTCTCGACCAGCGCCCGGATGCCTCTTTCGAGCCCGCCGACGGCGGCGCCTAGGCCGCAGCCTCGGCGAGCAGGGCTTCGGGGATATCGAAGTTCGCGTGCACCGACTCGACGTCGTCGTGGTCGTCGAGCGACTCGATCAGCCTGATCAGCGCCCGCGCCGTGGCCTCCTCGGAGACCTCGACGACCGCTGCCGGCTCCATCACGAGGTCGGCCGACTCGATCTCGACCCCGGAGCCCTCGAGGCTCGCGCGGACCGCCCCGAGGCGGGACGGCTCGCTGGTCAGCTTGTAGACGTCATCGTCGAGCGCGACGTCCTCGGCCCCGGCGTCGATCGCCGCCAGCAGGTCCTCCTCGCCGTGGCGATCGGCTGCGACCAGGACGACCCCCTTCTTCTCGAACTGCCAGGCGACCGAGCCCGGCTCGCCGAGGCTGCCGCCCGCCTTGTCGAAGGCGTGGCGCACCTCCGAGCCGGTGCGGTTGCGGTTGTCGGTCAGCGCCTCGACCAGGATCGCGACGCCACCCGGCCCGTAACCCTCGTAGACGACCCGCTCGATCTGCTCGTCGCCGCTGCCGGCGCCGCTGCCGCGGTCGATCGCCCGCTGGATGTTCTCCTTCGGCATCGAGAAGCCGCGCGCCTTCTCGATCGCGGCCGCAAGGGTGAAGTTGGACTCCGGGTCCCCCCGCCCTCGCGCGCGGCGACCGCGATCGCCCGCGCGAGCTTGGTGAACAGCTGGCCGCGCTTGGCGTCGGTGGCGGCCTTCTTGTGCTTGATCGAGGCCCACTTCGAATGACCCGACATGGCGCTGATCTTAGGCCGCGGCCTGACCCGGACGCGGCCGCGGCCGGGCTCTTGACACCCCGGCCGCGGCATCGCGTCGGCATCCCATCGATGGCGGCGCTCGCGGCGCCGCATCGCCCTGGCGAAACGCGCAGAGCGGCGCGCCTTCCTACAACAAGCCTGCGCGTTCGGAGTTGCGCCGGATCAGACGGTGAAGGCGCCGTCGGCCTGCAGCAGCTCGCCGTCGACCTCGATTCGCCCGCCCTGGCGCAGGTCGCAGACCATGTCGGTGTGCACGGCGCTGTCGTTGGTGCCACCCGACTCCGGATAGCTGGCGCCGACCGCAAGGTGGACCGTGCCCCCGATCTTCTCGTCGAGCAGGACGTCGCGGGTGCCGCGGTCGATCCCGTAGTTGGTCCCGATCCCGAGCTCGCCGAGGCGGCGGGCGCCCTCGTCGGTGTCGAGCAGCTCGATCAGGAACTGCTCGCCGCGCTCGGCCTTCGCGTCTACGACCTTGCCCGACTCGAAGCGCAGCCACACCCCCGAGACCTCGCGCCCGCCGATCACCGCCGGCAGGTGAAAGGAGACCTCGCCCTCGACGGAGTCCTCGACCGGGCCGGTGAAGAACTCGCCGTCGGGCATGTTGTGGGTCCCGTCGCAGGGGATGAAGTGGCGCCCGGCGATCCCGAGCCGCAGATCGGTCCCCGGGCGCGGTGATCCGGACCTCCTCGCGCCCTTCCGCCCACTCGGCGAGCCGCCGGCACTCGGCCGAGGCGCGCTGCCAGGCGCCGAGCGGGTCCCCGTCGTCGGCCAGGCAGGCGCGGTAGTAGAAGTCCTCGAACTCGCGCAGGCTCATCTCCGCGTCGGCGGCGTAGCCGTTGGTCGGGTGCAGGGTGTAGACCCAGCGGTGTGAGCCCTCCGCGGCGCGCTCCATGGTTCGCTTCATCAGGTGCCTGGTGGCGGCCTGGCGCCTGGTCTGGCGCTCGGGCGGGACGCCCGAGAGCTCGCGGGTGTTGGTGTCGGCGCCGATCGCGATCCGGCAGTCGGCCTGCTCGGCCGCCCAGTCGGAGAGTGGCGAGACCCAGTCGAGCTGCGCGTCGCTCGCCTCGCGGTAGTAGGTCGCCGACTGCCCCTCGAACGAGAGCGAGACGATCGGGTTGCCGCCCGCGCGCAGCACCTCCTCGTAGACCGCGGCGACCAGCGGCTCGGCCGCGGTCGAGCCCTCGATCACACACGTTTCGCCCGCGCCGACCTTGGTCGAGTAGCCGACCAGGATCCGGGCCAGGTTGGCAACCCGAGGATCGATCATTCCCTCTCTATTCGGCTGATCGGATCTCCCGGTTCAGATCCGGTCCGCTCCTTGCGCGCCTCGGTGGCGATCGCCATCAGCAGCGCGTGCAGGCGCGAGTCGTCGGTCAGCTCGGGGTGAAACGAGCAGGCCAGGACGTTGCCCTCGCGCACCGCCACCGGATGCCCCTCGACGCTCGCCAGCACCTCGACCCCTGTCCCGTGCGACTCGATCCAGGGGGCGCGGATGAACACCGCCCGCAGCGGCTCGGGACCGATCGGCGCGATCGCGAGGTCGGTCTCGAAGCTCGCCAGCTGTCGCCCGAAGGCGTTGCGGCGGGCGCTCGCATCGATCAGCCCCAGGTGCTCGCGATCGCAGAGGATCATCCCCGCGCAGGTGCCGAGGATTGGCCTTCCCGACTTCGCGTGCGCCTCGATCGCCGGCGCGAGACCGTCGCGAGCGATCGCCTTCGAGATCGTCGTCGACTCGCCGCCGGGGATCACCAGCGCGTCGAGGTCGGCGAGCTCGGCAGCGGTTCGCACCTCGGACGCCTCGGCGCCGAGCTCGCGCAGCATCCGCACGTGCGCGCCGAAGTCGCCCTGGCTGGCCAGCACGCCGACCAGCAGGCGATCGGGCCGTGGCTCGGGAGGCGTGGTCGCGCTCACGTACCGCGCTGCTGGAGCAGCGCGCCCTGCGCGGCGAGCTCGGCGATGTCGTCTCCGCGCATCGCCTCGCCGAGCCCGGTGGAGGCCGCGGCGACCCGCTCGGGATCGGCGAAGTGGGTCGTCGCCTCGACGATCGCCCGCGCCATCCGCTCCGGGTCGGAGGACTTGAAGATCCCCGAGCCGACGAAGTTGCCCTCGGCGCCGAGTTGCATCGTCAGCGCCGCGTCGGCGGGCGTGGCGATGCCTCCGGCGCAGAACAGCGGCACCGGGAGCCAGCCGTTTCGCGAGACCTCCTCGACGATCTCGATCGGCGCCCGCAACGCCTTCGCCGCGCCGGGGAGCTCCTCGGTCCGCAGCGAGCCGAGCCGCCGGATCTCCCCGACGATCTCGCGCAGGTGCCGGACCGCCTCGACGATGTTGCCGGTCCCGGCTTCCCCCTTGGAGCGGATCATCGCCGCCCCCTCCGAGATCCGGCGCAGCGCCTCGCCGAGCTCGGTCGCCCCGCACACGAACGGGACCTCGAACTCGTGCTTGGCGATGTGGTTGGCCTCGTCGGCGGGGGTCAGCACCTCGGACTCGTCGACGTAGTCGACCTCGAGCGCCTCGAGCACCTGGGCCTCGGCGAAGTGCCCGATTCGCGCCTTCGCCATCACCGGGATCGAGACCGCGTCCTGGATCAGCTTGATCATCTGGGGGTCACTCATCCGAGCGACGCCTCCGTCGCGGCGGATGTCGGCCGGCACGCGCTCGAGCGCCATCACCGCGACCGCGCCGGCACTCTCGGCGACCCGCGCCTCGTCGGGCGTGACCACGTCCATGATCACGCCCCCCTTCAGCATCTCGGCGAGGCCACGCTTGACCCGGAAGGTGGCGGTTTCGGACATCGCCCCCAATATAGAGAGGCCGAGCAGCCATACCGCAGAGCGGCACCGGCCCGGACGCGAGAGCAGAAGCAAAAACCCGCGGCGTAGCCGCGGGCAAGTGGTTCGAGCGGGAGCGGAGGAGGTGGGCGGCCGTCTACTTCAGCTTGTAAGCGCGGATCCGGTCCTTGTAGGCGCCCTTGTCACGCGCGTAGACGCCGTGGGCGAGCGCTTGCACGATCGCCAGCAGCGAGGTGTTCGAGCGGGTGAACGAGGGCCCGTTGGAGGAGTAATAGAGGGTGAGGTCGGAGTGCTGGCCGATGTCGGACAGGGTCGCGTCGGTGATCGCCATTGTCGATGCGCCTCGATGCTTGGCGAGCTTCATAGCCCGGACGACGATCGGGTGTGCGCGGCCGGCGGAGAAGGCGATCACCAGCGAGTCCTCGTCGACTCGCGAGAGCCGTGTGATCGAGTCCTGGCGCGGGCTGGCGACGACCTCGGCGCGGATGTCGAGCAGCGCCAGCAGGTGGCGCAGGTAGCTGGCGAAGAAGGCGAGCTGGTCCATGCCGACGATCATCACCCGCTGCGCCGAGCCGAGCGCGGTCACGCAGGCCTCGACCTGCTCGCGGGTCAGGTTGCGGACCGTCTCCTCGACGTTGGCGTGATCGGCGGCCAGCGAGGCCTCGAACTCCGAGTGGTCGAAGTCGAACAGCGGCGCCGTCGACTCGGCCCCCGGCTGGCGACTGCGGTACTCCTCGATCGCCGCGTGCTGGAGCTCGGGATATCCCTCGAAGCCGAGCGCCTGCGAGAAGCGGACGACGGTCGAGGAGGAGGTGTCGGCACGCCGGGCCAGCTCCTCGGCGGTCTGGAACGCCGCCTCGTCGAGGTGGTCGACGATGTAGCGGGCGACGTCCTTCTGCGAGCGCGAGAACTCCTCGAAGCGCTCGGTGATGTAGGTCGAGAGCGCCTTGCCGCCGGGCCGGACGGCTGCGCGCGCGGCGCTGCCGTTGGAGCCCGATCGGGTTCTCGACGCAGGGCGGGCCTTGGTCGCGGTCTTGCTCACGGCGGGTTGATTCGCCTTGGTCGCGCCTTTCCCTTCCGGGTGCGCGAACGGCTGCAATCGGATCGCCGCTGCGGCGGGTCGCGGCGCTACTGGTAGAGCAGGAACTCGGGCTCGGGGACGAGCGCCAGGACGCTCGCCGGCTTGAGCAGCGGCACGTCGCGGCGGTAGAAGAGCGAGAAGCCGTCGAAGAGGCGCGGGACCGAGAGCGCCTCGTAGCCGGCCCGCTTGGCGGCCGGCGATCCGATCCCGTCGAAGTTGAGCACCGTCTCCACCCCTGGGCGGGGCCTGATCCGCTTCCGTCCGCGAACCGAGCCGCGGCGATATTGGTGTACGACCAAGAGCTTCGGCGGCAGATCGTTGTCGGCGACGATCCGCGCCAGGCGCTTCTGCACGCTCTTGATCTGGCGGGCGCTGATCTTGCCCAGGGTCCGGCCGGGAATCCCTCGCGGGCCGACGTTCCACTCCGGGTCGACCGCGAGATCGACGTCGGGTTCGATCAGCCACTCGCGCAGAGCCCGGATCTCGTCGGCGAGCTTCGCCCGGCCGGGCTGAATGTCGAGGATCAGGCGCGCGCCGAGCGCACGCGCCTGGTTGAGGTAGATCGCGATCACGTCGTCGTCCTGGCGGCTGCGATAGAGCCCGTCGGCCCCACTCCCGGCCGTCGCGAAGACCGAGACCAGGTCGAACGCTCCGATCACCGGGCGCCCGCCGAGCTCGAGATAGGGCTCGGATTGGGCGACGAGCCGGCGGCCGGCCCCGGCCGGCGACCTGCTGCCGAGGATCGTCCGGTTCATCTGCGGGGCCCCGTAGAGCGCGATCATCCGCTGCTCGTCGAGCGCCGGCGACGCGACGATCGGCGCCGGCTCGGCGATGCCGCCACTACCGGCGGGCCTGGGGTGCTGGACGAGGAATCGCTCGGTGGCGAGGTCGAGCTCGGCCTCGGTCGGCGCCGTCGCCGTCGCGGTCGCCGGCGCGGCGATCGCGAGCGCCGCCGCGAGCACCTGCGCCGTCTTGATCGCCCACCGTCTCACTGCCGACTCAACACGCTAGCGGCGGCACCGGAGCGCCTCTGGCCCGCGCGTGCGGCTAGCTTGCTCGCCGATGAGCGGCTTCGAGGGCCTCCCTGACACGCGGACGAGCCTCGTCGGCCACACCGACGAGGGCGACGAGGCGTGGCTGATCCGGTCGATCTCGCAGAAGCTCTACCGCTGCCCGGGATGTCACGGAGAGATCGATATCGGCACCGAGCACGTCGTCGTCCAGTACGTCGGGCGAGCCGGAGGCACCGAGCATCACCACTGGCATCGCCGCTGCTGCGAGGAGGGTCTGGTCGGCGAGCTCCGGGGTCTGCGCCGCGTCAGCGCCGGCGAGTCGCAGCGGAGCAGGCTCGAGCAGCGCGGCCGCAGGCCCGCGGGCCGGCGGCGCAAGCCCCGCTAGCCGCGCTTGACCGCGAACCGGTGGACCGCAGCCGGGCCAGGGCGCCCGCTCGCCGCGAGCGCCCGGACCCGGAAGCGGTGCTTGCCGCGCTCGACCACGACGCGGCGGGGAGAGCGACAGGGCCTGAACGCGGCGGAGTCAAGGCGACACTCGAAGCTCGCCTCGGGGTCCTGGCTCGCGAACCTGAACTTCACCTTCGCCCGTCTTCGCTGCGTCTCGATCCGCTTCGGCGGGTGCTTTCTCAGCTTCGCCCGCGGCGGTTCCGCCGCCGCGATCGACTCGCGCAGGAAGCTCATGATCGTCTCCGTCTCGCCGGCGGTGTCGCCGGCATCGCCGACTGCGCCGTTGACCCCCTCGTGGTCGTAGGGGGCAAGGAAGACCCGGTCGGGGTCCTGTCCGAGCGCGACGGCCATCCGCCGGTTCTCCTGCACGCGCACTGGGTTGGCGGCCTGGGTGACCAGAAGTTGGGCGGGATCGTCGGCATCGGCCCAAGTCACCGGCGACGCCTTCGCCCAGGAGCCGGTCGCCGCGTTCTCGGCGAGGGTGCCGAAGGCGTTGAAGTAGAGGAGCTGTCCGGCCGGTCCAAGCTCGGCGATCCGGGCCGCGACGTCGAAAGCTGCGGTGTCGAGCGGCACGGCGCCGACGAGCTGCCAGGGCTCGACCCCGTAGGCCTCGACGTACCCCGGATCGGTCGCCACCAGCGAGACCAAGTGCGCGCCGGCGGAGTGGCCGATCAGCGCGATGCGCTCCGGGTCGCCGCCGTAGGACGCCAGGTTTCGATCGAGCCAGCCGATCGCCTCGCCGACGTCGTGCGGATGATCGGGAAACCGGACCCGGCCCGGGTCCGGCGTCGTGCTCAGTGCTTGCGGGGAGAGGCGGTAGTTGAGCGAGGCGAACAGATAGCCGGCGCCGGTGAACAGGTTGACCTTGTCGACGATCCGGTTTCGCTTGTCGCCGCCGCGCCAGCCGCCACCGTGGACGTAGACGACGACGGGACGCGAACCGTCCGCGGCGGCGCCTTCGGGCAAGTAGAGATCGAGCCGGCTCTGGTTGGCGGCTGAGGAAGCCGGCGGCGAGCCGAGGTCGTAGTCGAGGTCGAGCACGGCGGTCGCCGCGGCCGCGCTGCCGGCGAGCCCGAGCCAAAGCAGCAATCCGCTCCCCGCCGCCGCGGCGAGCCTGCCTCTGGCGTTCAAGGACGGCCCCTTACCGCTCGTCCGGCTTTTCCTCACCGGGCCACGAGCCGGTCGCCCGGGCGAATGCCACCCGCGAGCCGCGGTCGACGACGCCTCGCACGAGTCGCATGATCGCGCCCTCCAGGGTCATCGCGACGATCAAGGCCGGCCAGGAGATGTCGCGCTGGTCCGGCTCGGGCGCTTCCTGGTCGGCAAACCGACCCCAGATGAACTCGAACAGCTTCGATGCGACCAGTCCGGCGAGCAGGCCGCTGATCACGCTGACGGGTGTGAATGCGATCTTTCCCACGCGATTCCTTGCTTTACAGGGCTACCCGCTGGAGCTTAGGTGATGGTCGGGGGGCTTTCGCTGTTCTGGCCGATCGAAAATCTCGGTCGGGCGGGCAGGGGCTCGGCGGGACCCGCCGCACGGAAAGCGCATCGAGACCTCGACGCCCGCGCTGTCCCCCGCTGTTTCGAGCGTCACCGAGTCGGCGACGGCGTTGATCAGGAAGAGACCCATGCCGAGTCCGCGGTTGGCGCGTGAGGGTCGCATCCCGACCCCGTCGTCGCGAACGGCGACCACCAGGTCGTTCCCCTCCCGGGCCGCGCTCACGCGGATCAAGCCCGGCTGCGAATCAGGGTAGGCGTGCTTGACCGCGTTGGTGACCGCCTCGGAGGTGCCGATCGCGACGTCGTCCCGATCGGCTCCGCAGCGGACCCCGTATTTGACCATCGCCGCCCGCGCGGCCGAGACGCTGGATGGAATCGCCGGCAGATCGAGGACGCAAGGTGACGCGCGTAACTTCATGGTGTGGGACTCCTCTGACCGTCCGGGGCCCCCACCCGTCCAGCCTCGGGCTCTCGGGTGCCTGGGTACCCGTGATCGCGGCCGGGCAAACCCGAATGCCGAAGACCGCGAGTGCGCCTCGTTCGAAGATGTGACCGGGCGAGGCGCTTGTATGTGCTCCATGCGAAACAGGTTCGCCGGCCAATACGGGCTACAGCTCAGCGACGCCGCGCTACTCGACGCGACCGCGCGCGGCACGATCCGCACGCCGGAGCGGGCGATCGAGCTGATCGCACGGATCGGATCGGGGGACTGCCCGCCGGAGGCCCACGAGCTGGCGCGGGACGCCCTTCTCCAGCTCTGCCAGGTGCCCGGCTGGACGATCCCGCCCGGCGGCATTCGCTACCGCTGCGAGGCGTGCGAGGAGCCGACCGTAATGTGGCGGCAGCAGCGCCGCGCCGCCCACCCGGTCCTTTGGGAAGCGGCGGACCGCGCCGCGCTTGCGAGGAAGTTCACGAGTGAGACGCTCCCGATCGAGAACCGGCATCGGACATCGATCAGCGAAGGACACGTGATCCGGTGGTTTCTCGTTTGTCAGGGGTGCGCACGCCAAACGCTGCGCCGGTGCAGGCACGAGGACTCGTTCGGACCCTGTGACGAGCTCGTGATGAGCCGCCAGTACTGCGCGCGCCATGCCGCGAGCGCCGAGCGGGCGAAGCGATCGGGCACCCTCGAAGCCGCCGCGTAGCGTCTGCCCCCGACCCTCAGTTGCTCGCTCGGTGCGGCCCAACCTCGAGGTGCTCTCCGGCATCCCATTGCCGGCGCACCTGATCGGACGTGTAGCAGACCTCGACGCGGAAGCCGTCGGGGTCGAAGACGAAGAAGGCGTAATAGCCCGGTAGATCGGGCTCCTCTTCGGGTGGGCAGTGGATGCGGGCATCCATGCCCAGGCAGCGCTGGTAGGCGCCGTCGACCTCCTCGATGCTCTCGACCGTGAAGGCCAGGTGCTCGATGCCGACGCCGTAGTAATCGTGGCGGCCACCGTCCGCTTTCCGGAGGCCTAATCGTGTCTCGGGCACGGCACCTGGGACGGACTTCTGACCGAAGCCGAGGTAGGCGACCTCCTCGGTTTCCCGGTAGGTCTGAAAGCGGGCCTCGACATCGAGGCCGAGCGGGCCCAGCATCCCGAGGTAGAAGGCGAGGGAGCGTTCGACATCGCTGACCGCGAGATCGATGTGGTCGACTCCTCGTAGGGACATCATTCCTCCTCCGCTTCCGCTTCGCGCCCAACCTAACAGCGATCCGCCCGGCGGCGATCGGACTTTTCGCCCGACGCCGCGATTCGATCTCGCTCCGTAGGCACCACGGGGTCGAACCAGCGGCTATCACCGATGAATTTTCGCGTTGCGGTGCGATGGTCGGCGAACCTGAACAAGGAGGCCGAGCCGTGAAACGCGTGGTCGTTGGTCACTATGGCGGGCCCGAGGTCTTGAAGTTGGTGGACGAGGATGCTCCCCGACCAGGCCGGGGCGAGGTGCGCGTCAGGGTTCTGGCGGCGGGGGTGTCGTTCACCGACGCGCAGATCCGCGCCGGCACGTACATAGGCGGCCCGAAGCCGCCGTTCACGCCCGGCTACGAGCTGGTCGGGATCGTCGAGGAGCTCGGCCCTGGCTGCGAGAGGCTACGCGAGGGGGATCGGGTAGGCGCGCTGATGGTCTGGGGCGCGGACGCCGAGCGGGTCTGCGTACGGGAGACGTACGCGGTTCCGGTGCCCGAGGACTTCGACCCGGCGGAGGTAGTGAGCCTCATCTTCCCGTACATGACCGCCTACCAGATGCTCCACCGCACAGCGAGGGTGCACTCCGGCGAGGCGGTGCTGGTGCACGGCGCGGCTGGAAGGGTCGGCACGGCGGCGCTCGAGCTGGGAGCGGTGGCGGGATTGCGCCTGATCGGGACCTGTTCGGCCGACGACATGGCTGCAGTCGAACAGCTCGGCGCGGTGGCGATCGATTACCGCAATCAGGACTTCCTGGCTCGGGTCCGCGAGCTGACTGAAGACGAAGGTGTGGACGTTGTACTCGACGGGATCGGCGGCAAGGTGGCGCTGCGCTCCTTCCGCGCGTTGCGAAAGGGCGATCAGATCACGGGCGATCCGGGTGGGCGGCTGGTGACGATGGGCGCCTACAACACGATGGTGCAGGGCCGCAAGAGCCTGCGTGGGTGGTTCGAGTGGTGGCCGGCGATGGCGATCACCTGGCTCTGGGGCACGCTCTCGTCCCGCCGGGGGGTTTCGGGCTACCGAGTCCAGATCCTGCGCATCCCCCACCAGGACTGGTTCGCCGAGGACTTCGAGGCGCTGCTCGAACTGCTTCGTGAGGACAAGATCCACCCGGTCGTGGCCGAGCGCCTGCCCTTATCCGAGGCGCGTCGCGCCCACGAGATGCTTGAGGGCACGGCGGCCAAGGGCAAGCTCGTGCTCGTGCCATAAGGCGACAGGGGACGCTTGGTGATGACACTCCAGCTCGATGCTGATCGGGAACGCCAAGTCGCATCCGAAGCGCGACGGCAACTTTCACGACCCGCCCTGACCCGTAGGTAGACTCGACCGCGGGGCCCCGATAGGTTCGCTCGTAGCCAAAGCGATCGAGGAGGTAGCGATGCTTGGCAAACGCGCACGGATCGGCCTGCTGGTGGCAACCGTGACGCCGGCGCTTGTGCTCCCTGCCTCGGCGTCCGGCGCGGTCACGATCGGAGAGACGGACAGCGGCGCCACGCTGTCTTGTCCGCCCGATTTCAACCGGGTGCAGGATTCGACCGCCCCCACAAGCCCGTCCTACGCGGTCCCGGCAGGTGGCGGAGTGATCACCTCGTGGAGCCATGACGCCGCCGCCGGCCTGGCTAGCGAGATGCGCTTGAAGGTCTTCAGAAAGACGGGCGCCAGTGCCTACCTGACCGTTGGCCACAGCCTGGTTGAACCGCTCACGAGCCCTGGGCTGAAGACCTTCGAGACGCAGATCAGCGTCCAGGCGGGCGACCGTCTGGGCATCCGCACGGGTGACAACTTGACCGGCTGCCTCCATGCGGGCATCTCGGGCGACCAGGTGAGGGTCAGCGCGACCGTAGACGCGGACCCGGAACCCGGAGTCACGGCGCTGTTTGACCCCCTCCCTGTTACGGAGTCCAGGCTCAACGTCTCCGCCACGGTCGAGCCCGATTGCGACCACGACGGCCTGGGTGACGAGACTCAGGACCCATTGATAACCGAGAGTTGTCCGCCGCCCGCGGACACGGACCCGCCCGAGACCGAGATCACCAAGCGTGCTCCGAACAAGCTCGACAAATCCAAGGTCAAGTTCAGGTTCACCGCCGACGAGCCGGGCTCGACCTTCGAGTGCAAGATCGACAAGAAGCCCTACAGGCCCTGCACCTCGCCGCGCAAGGTCAAGCGGCTCGACGAGGGCAAGCACAGGTTCAAGGTGATCGCCACCGACGCCGCGGGAAACTCCGACCCGACGGCGGCAAAGGACAAGTTCAAGGTCGTGGACTGAGGAGGGGCCGCTCGCGCGATACTGCGCGGGCGATGTCGCAGGAGAACGTGGATGCTGTGCGCCGATCGTTCGAGATGTGGCGGAGCGGCGACTGGGACGGCTGGCTCGAGACAGTCGACCCCGACATCGGCTGGGACATCTCCACGCATCCCCTCCCCGATGTTCCAAACCATGGTCGGGGCCGCGGTGCGTTGGTGACGGACATGCTCGCCACGTACACAAGCGGGTGGAACGACTACTCGGTGGAGGTGAAGGAGCTCGTCGACGCGGGCGACCATGTCGTCGCCGTGCTGCACGAGACGGCCACGATGCGCGAGACCGGTGTGGCTCTCGATCGCGACCTCGTGCAGCTCTGGACGGTGCGCGAGGGGCGAGGGACCTTCTTGAGAGTCTTTCGGACGAAGGCCGAAGCCCTCAAAGCCGCCGGGCTTCAGGAGTAGGCGATGTCGCAGGAGAACGTGGAGGTCGTGCGTGGTGCTTTCGCATCGATGACTATCCCCGGAGACCCTGAAGCGATGGTTGCCGCCAGCGATCCGAGTTTCGAGATGAACCTCGTCGGGGTCGGCGGAGAACCTGTCCACTACGAGGGAGCCAGAGGCATCCGTGAGTGGTTCCGCGACGTGGCCGAGAGTTGGGAATCCTTTCGATTTGAAGCCACAGACGTTCGCGATCTGGGCGACCGCGTTCTCGTCCTCGGTGATGTGAGCGGTTGCGGTCGTGCTAGCGGGGTCGAGGTCGATGACCAATGGGCTTGGATCGTCGAGATGAGAGGCGGCAGGGCTACCAGCGTGCGCGGGTTCCTGGACCAACGAGAGGCGCTCGAAGCCGCCGGGCTGTCGGAGTAGGCCAGGCATCGGCAGTCGGCGCCCCGCGTCCTAGAATCGGCCCGATGTTCGGGGGGAGGAAGAAGCGGGTAGAGAAGCTGAGCGCCGGGGCGAATGCGAACCTCGAGGAGGGCGAGTCGATTCGCGAGCTCGTCCAGACTCAGACCGGGCAGTCCGCGGCTGCGAATGCCAGCGCGGTCGGCACCTCCGGGTTGATGAGCTCGGAGCTCGGGATCTTCTACCGCTCGGAGGTGAGCGCGGGGCCGCATGTCCTCGTCGCCACCGACCACAACCTGTACGCGATGAAGCTGTCAGGGGCCCGCCTGCTCGACGTCGGGGACGTGGTCCTGAAGGCCCCTCTCGACAAGGCCGACCTCTACCAAGGAGAGCAGGCGCTGACCTTCGGCGGCATCAAGTTCCACGTCATGTGGCTGTTCGGCGAGCACGCCGACCGCCTTTACGACTATGTCAAGCAGTCGGGCGGCGCGACCGAATCAAAGCCCGCGCCCGCGGATCCCGCGGGCAGCAGGCGCGAGCAGCGGATCCGAGACGCGCTCGACTGATCGCGACTCTCCGCCAAGGCTGGCGCGTAGTCAAGAGGCCGGGTAGCGAGGGTTCGAGAGAGAATGGGCGACCACGTCCAACCGGAGGAGGAAAAATGGCCGTCGTAGCTTTCGCACTTCCGATCGCTCCCGGCAAGGAGGAGATGGACCGGGACGCATTCGAGGAGATGAAGAGCTCACGTCGCGACGAGTACGAGGAAGCTCGCCGAGCCGCGGGGATCAAGCGGGAAGCGGTTTGGCACCAGGAAACGCCGCAGGGAACGCTCGCGGTCGTGTACTTGGAGGCCGATGACGTTGGAGCGGCGATGCAGGCGATCGGCACCTCCGAAGCGCCATTCGATCGCTGGTTTCGCGACACGATGGAGCAGGTGCACGGCATCGATCTCGCTGAGCCCGCCCCTCCGCCCCAGCTGATCATGGACGCCAGTTTCTAGCCGCAAGAAACCCGCCTCCTAGAGCGGGCTTCGAGGTGACCTCCGCCCACACCGCTCGTCCTCGCGCCGCGCCGCCATTTGACCCACAAACCCAGGCCGGGATAGGCTCCCCCCTTGGACCGCAACCAGGGAGGGGAACTGATGCCGAATCTGCGCCGCGTGAGGCCTGCTTTGTGGATCGCCGCCGCGCTTTGTGTCGCGCTTCCGGCCCCGGCGTCGGCGGAGGTGACGATAGGCAGCAACCTCAACGGTGTGGCGGCCGGAGCGACCGCTTGTGGCTCGGGATGCACGTTCGCTCATGGTGCCCTGCCCCCGGCCAGCACCGCCTCGGGCGGTCTGTTGGCGCCAAGCGACGGGGTCGTGGTCCTGTGGCGGATCAAGGTCGGAGCCAGCGCCTCGCCAGTCGCGCTCCGGATCACCCGGCCGGGCAACTCCAACACCCGCATCGGGGCCGGCACTGGGCCCATCGTGACTCCCGACACGAACGCCATCTCGCCCTTCGCAGTGCGGGTTCCGATCCAGGCCGGTGACGCCATCGGCATCGACTGCTGCATAGGTGGCTCTCTCGCTGCGTTCGCCGCGAACGCAGGCGCGAATACTCGCGACTTCGGAGCGTCGGGACCGCTTCCAGACGGGGGCGTTTTGAGCGGAAGTGCCTCCAGAGACAACACCGAGCTGCTGATCAACGCCGACATCGAGCCCGACGCCGACAGCGACGGCTACGGTGACGAGACCCAGGACGGATGCCCGACCCGTCCCGGTGACGGCTTTTGCCCCGACACCGACCCGCCCCAGACCACGATCACCAGGGGCGCGCCGAACAAGCTTGACGCGCACAAGGTCAAGTTCGAGTTCAAGTCCTCGGAGGAGCGCGAAGCGACCTTCGAGTGCAAGCTCGAGAAGAAGCCATTCAAGCCATGCTCCTCGCCCAAGAAGGTCAAGCACCTCGACAAGGGCAAGCACAGGTTCAAGGTCCGCGCGATCGACGCGGAGGGCAACGTCGATCCCTCGCCGGCCAAGGACAAGTTCAAGGTCGTGGACTGAGGACGGTCGCCGCGCGATACTGCGCAGGCGATGTCGCAGGAGAACGTCGAGGTCGTGCGCCGGGTCTACAAGCTCGCTGAGGCCCGAGGAGTCGAGGGACTCTTGGAGCTCGCCACCGATGACATCGTCTGGATCAGCGACCCGCGCTTTCCCGGCGGGGGAAGGCACAACGGCAAGGAGAACGTTCGCCGCTGGTTGACAGAGCTCTGGATCTACGACGAGGTCTCGATCGACGTCGAGGAGATCATTGACCTCGACGACCGGGCACTGGGCATTACCCAATGCCGCGGTGCCCCCGCGGATGCCCCTCCGGTGGATTGGACGTGGTGCCATCTCGTCGCGTTCAGAGATGGACTGATCAGTCAGGCGCAAAGCTTTCTTGATCGAGCGGAAGCCCTCGAAGCCGCCGGGCTGTCGGAGTAGGCGATGTCGCAGGAGAACGTGGAGATCGTGCGCCAATGTTTGGAGGCCTACGCAAACGGCGAGATTGAGGACATGCTCGCGTATGTCGATCCGGAGGGCGAGCTTCACTCCGCGATCATCGGCGGCGCCGAGGCCAAGGTGTTTCGAGGGCACGACGGATTTCGCAGGTGGCTTGCCGAAACAAGGGAGAGCTTCGATGAACTCAGTACCGAGTTGACGGAGTACCGCGACCTGGGTGATCGAATCGTCGCATTCGGCCACATTCATGCCCGTGGCCGCGGGAGCGGGCTGGAGATCGACTCCCCCACGGGTTGGGTATTCACGGTGCGACGCGGCAAGGTAGTGAGGGCTGAAGGGTTTCTGAGTCGGTCCGAGACCCTCGAAGCCGCCGGGCTGTCGGAGTAGCTCACGATGTCGCAGGAGAACGTCGAGCGCTACCGCCAGGGCGTCGATGCCTTCAACCGACGCGATCGGGACGCGTTCCTGGCACTCGCCGACCCCGCAGTGGTCGGGGTTTCCCGCGTTCTCGCCATCCAGGGCGGCAGTTGGGAAGGACACGATGGCACCACGGAGTGGTGGAACGACCTGCTCGGGGTCTTCCCGGACTTCAAGATCGAGATCGTCTGGGTGCGCGACGCGGGGAACCTGACGATCTCCGAGCTGCGCAATCAAGCCCACGGCGAAGGCAGCGCCGCCCCCCTTGACGAGCAGGTGTGGCAGGTCACTGAGTGGCGTGATGGACTGGTGGTCCGGTGGCAGATGTACGCAACCCAGCACGAAGCCCTCGAAGCCGCCGGGCTTTCGGAGTAGGCGATGTCGCAGGAGAACGGCGCGAGCGATCACCGATCCCGCTCGCCGAGCGGCTCAGGGTACGCGGCTGACGCGCTCCGGTGGGGCGTCCGGCCTAGCCGGCGGGTTGGGCGGAGCCCCGGGGGGCCGGCCCACCCGGCCCCCCGGATCCACTTGCTTGTTGGCTCTTGCTAGCCCTCGAGGCAGTACGCGTAGGCGGTGATGGTGTCCCCAGGGGCGCTCGCGAACCCATCGGCCCGCCAGCCGTTGCCATCTCGCTGGTCCCGCTCGGCGAAGACGTTCCCGGTCGGCTGACCCCGGAAGCCACCGCTGATCACCGTGCTCCCCGAGGGGCACTCCGCCGTCGCCGTGATCGACGGCGACACGGTCGCGGTCGTCGTTTCCTCGACCTCGGTGATCCCGGCGAGCTTCGACCCGCTGATCGCCCCGTCGGCGAGATCGCCGCCGGTGAGGCTTGCGTCCTTGACCTTGTTTGAGTTGACTGCGTCCTTGGCCAGCTTCTTGCCGGTCACGGCCGCCTTCTTGATGTCGCTGGTGTCGATCTTCGTTGCCGCATACGCGCCGCCTGCCAGCGCCACGAACAGGGCGACCAAGGAGATCACGAGCGCCGGCGAGGGCCGCCACTTGAGGTTGGACATCATCATCCTCCCTTTCGATCGGTTAGCCGAGCGCACGAAAGACCCGCCCCCTTGAGCAGATCGCGCCCGGCGGTCGTTGGGAGGACCCTATCCGCACTCGGGGGCGCCTGCACGGGCCGCGGGCCTGGGTCAATCGGGCTCGAAGCCGCCCACCCGGGAGCCCGCGCGCGATCTCAGTGGCACTTCTCGGGACCTATTCGGGACACGCTTCACGATCTAGAGCGCGCCGGCGATGAAGAAAACCCCGCCTGAGCGGGGCGTTCTCGATGGGCCGGGTTGGATTCGAACCAACGTCTAACGGATTATGAGTCCGCTGCTCTGACCAGCTGAGCTACCGGCCCTGACCGCATGCTGAAGCGGTTTACGCGTCCTCCCCGCCCCGCTCAGATCGTCGAATTGCTAACCGATTGCTAACCGGCGGTTTCACTCGAGCAGTTTCGCGACCTTCGCGGCGGTCTCCTCTTCGAGCGCCGGCACGCTGGCCGCGTAGACGTCCATCGTGAACGCGGTGCTCGCATGACCCAATCGCTCCGAGACCGTTTTCGGGTTGGCTCCACTCTGAAGCATCATGCTCGCCGCCCCATGTCTGAGATCGTGCACGCGGATGCGCGGGGCATCGAGAACGCGCTGGTGGCGGTCGAACATCTGCGAGAACGAGTCCGGCCTTACCGGCTCGCCGAGAGGGTCCGTGAAGATCAGCCCATCCGGCGCCGGGCGCCCGAGTCCGAGCGCGATCCGCTCCTCGAGCTGGCGGCGGCGGTGGGCTTCGAGGATCGCCAGGCTGCGCTCGTCAAGTGCCAGGTTGCGCCGGGCGCGCTTGGTCTTCGGCTCGGTGAACGCGAGCTCGGTCCCGCGTTGGGTCAGCGAGCGCACCACGGCGAGCCGGCGGGTCTCGCGGTTGAGGTCGGTCCAGCGCAAGCCGAGAGCTTCACCTCTGCGCAGACCGGCGGTGCCGAGCAGCCACCAGCACCCATAGAGACGATCCTGCTCGACCACGGCGAGAAAGTCGCGCAGCTGCTCCGCGCTCCACACCGATAGCTCTTTGCGCGCCACCCTCGGCGGCGTCGCCGCTGCCGCGACGTTGCGCGTCACGAGGTCGTTCCTTGTCGCATCGCGCAAGCTGCGGTGAGCGACTACATGGACATGGCGAACCGAGCTTTACGGTCTTGAGCGGCCTGGACTGAGACGGTCGCGGGTAAAGGGGCGGCGGCGTTTTCCTCCTAGAGGCGTCGCCGCCCCGCTTCGTACAAACGAGAAGGAGCCACGAATGGGGAACTTCAGTCGCAAACAGATCGACGCGATCGACGCGCTCTGTGCTGTCTACCCGAGCGGGATCTGGATTGAGGAAGAAGGCCGTGCTGTCTTCGACTCGCTGATCGACCGCGGCTCGGGCCTGGTCGAGTTGATCGACTCAGGCGAAACCCCAGACGGCACCGCCTACCGACTCAGCGATGCGGGTGCCGAGGCGTTCCGTGAGAACGCTCAGCACGCAGACCGCAATTGACCGCAGCGCTCGCCATGCGCCCCGAGCTAGATCGGCTGAGGTGCGATGCGCCTGACTGCGACTGCGACGACGACGAGATCGTGCTCGGCTCGGTCTGCCATCCCGGCGCGCCAGTGTGGGCGGTCTATGCGAACGGCGGCGAGCTGACGCTTCGGTGCTCGGAGTGCGACGAGGTCGTGCTCACGATCGCGGTGGCCGGCTGATGCCGCTCTTCGTCTGCGCCGAGGACGGTTGTCCCAACCCCGCGACCGGCCGAGGACGTTGCGACGAGCATCGCAAAGCCCTCGAGCGAGAGCGCTCGCGCCAGCGACGGGCCGATCCCGACAAGGGCGCCAGGGTCAAGCTCTACCACTCGAAGAAGTGGCAGACGACCCGAAAGGCGATCCTGTTCAGGGATCCGATCTGCCGAGTCTGCACCAAGGCGCTGAGCACCGAGGTCGATCACATCACCCCGCTGAGCCAGGGCGGCGCTCCGTGGGACGTCGCGAATCTGCAGGGGATCTGCGGCCCGTGCCATGTCCGCAAGTCCGGTGCCGAGGGACGGGCGGCGTGACCGGCGGGCACCCGCGTTCGCTCGCTGCGGGTGCCCGCCCGGTTATTCAGTTAGGTGCCAGCGGCGCGGGCTATGCCGCTGTAGGCGATCACGCCCCACGCCGCCCAGACCGGGATTCAGTGCGTATCGATCCTTTTCGTGCGATCGCCGCCGCAGACGAAGGTCGTCCCGGCGGTGTCTTCCTTGCTGCGCACCACCTGGGCGTAGTAGAAGCCGTGCGACCCGCTACTGGGGATCTTCCACACGCCGTGGCGGTTGGACGTGTCCCTTCCGGCCAGATCCCCGTTAACGCCTTCGCCCTTGAGGAGGAGCTTCACCCTGCGGTCGACCTCGCAGGCGTGTTTCCTGGACTCGACGCTCCCTTTCAACAGATGTTCGTGAGTGTTCTCGCCCACCGTGATCGTGGACTTCACCGTCTGGCCGGCAAGCGCCGGTAACGCCACCGCACCCGCCGCCAGCACGCCCACCGCCAAGACCGCGATTCGTCCGTTCCTCATGAGAACTTCCCTCTCTGATCTTGGATCGCCCCGGTGCGATCCTTCGTTCCGCAGGCTCCCACACGGCGGTATACGCTCGGTACATCCCGCCCCGTATCTCGCTATGGCCGTGGCGTAGCTGAGTAGGAGCTCTGGAAAGGCCAGAACGCGCCGCGCCTACTCCCGCAGCCTGGCGGCTTCGGGGCGGATTACCGGACCGTCCAGATCGGCGAGCGGTCGCTGATGCACACGAACCCATCGCCCACCTTGCGCGTCACCTTGGCATACACGCGCCACCCAGCCTTGACAGGAAGCGAACCTTGGGGGACCCCCAAGCCCCAGGTACCCGCCCCCGTTAAGCGCCAGCGGCCCCCGCTTCGAACAGCGACGATCTTGCGATCCGCCCCGGGCTTCTGCTTGAACAGGGTCACCCGTCGCCCAACCTCGCACTTCCTCCCGCCGCCTGAATACACGTGGCCCCAGATAAGATGCCCGCGGGCCTCGGTGATCGTCAGCTTCGTGTTGTACGTGGCCGCCGCCGCCGTCTGCGTCCCGAGCGCCATCACCCCAGCCGCAGCCACGCCAATCACAATCCCAAATCGCTTACCCATGTCGTCCTTCCCTTCTGCTTGACAGCCAGAAGGCTCCAACATGGCGGTATACGCTCGGTATACGCGGGCCGGGCTAGGCGTGGTCTAGGCGTGCGAGCGTTTTTAGAGAGCGGGGGGAGGGTGCGCGACCCGCGTCAGAGCGTCGCAGGACGGCCCGGGTAGCCGACTGCGAAAAAAACGACCTGTTATTCAGGACTCAAACGTCGACGCGGACGCGGTCTCGGCACCCGCGTCGTCGCTTCTCGTGCGTCGAGGGCCGGGCAAGGGGCGCGACAGTGGAAACGTCGTCGAAAGCACTGATCGCGCTCGCCCGGCGCCGTGCGCGCTAGGCTGCGCGGCGATGCGAGAGCAATTGACGAGCCTCCCGTACCTGGTCCGCATGGTGCTGTGGGCGGTGGCGATCATGCTGGCGTTCATCGTGATCGGGTTCATCGCCGCCTCGCTTATCAAGCCGGCCACGGCGCACGCGGCTCCGTACCCGACCGAGACGGCGTATGCGAACTCGATCCTCTAACCGCGTCCGCCACCGGATCGTCGCCTAGGCGGCTGGCGGCACGGGGCACCGCTCGAGGGGGTGCGGACCCTGGCAACGCGGGCAACGCCAAGTCACCTTGACCGGCGCCGGCTTTCGCGCCCGCCGTTGCTTGAAGGGCTTCCACGGGCGTTGCTTGATCATGTGCACCGCGTCCAGCCCCTAGACCCGCTTGACCGGGATTCGCGGCGGTGGCAGCTGCTCGGCGACAAGCTCGGCGACTGCCGCCAGGTCGATCAGGCTCTGCCGAAGCGCGTAGGGCGCCCCGATCTCGCGCTGCGTGATTGCGTGCTCGGCGGCGCGCACGGCTTCCATCCGGGCGCGTAGGACCGCCTGTAGCCCTTTCCGCCGGGGTCGGTCGATCTCCTTCTGTCGCTCGACGTCGCGGTGGGCGGCGGGGGCTGCCACGAGGGCATTCTGACGCAATCCTGGGACGCTGAAACTGCTAACGGATTTGCTAACGGACGTAGCCGGAATGCCCGGAAACGAGCCGACTCAACCCGACAGTGATCCGCCGCGAATCGTGCGCTATGCAGCGGTTTCCGGAAACCAGCCGATTCGGGCAGACGAGCGCAATCGCATTATGAGTCCGCTGCTCTGACCAGCTGAGCTACCGGCCCTGGCTCCTGATTATCGGTCGTGCGTGCGGCTTCCTGCTCGGCGAAGAGATAATCGCTCCCGAACACCTGTTCGATAGGCTGGTCCGGTGTCCCGCTGCGACTTCTGCGGCAGCCGAATGGTTCGCTGGGTCCACCCGGCCGAGCGCGAGTGGTCGGCGTGCGAGAAGTGCCACCTCGCAATCGAGGCCGACGACCGGGAGGTGCTCCTCGACCGAGCCTCGCTGATCCCGGTGCCGCGGACGGTGCCGGATCGCTACGCGCCCCAATTCCTCGAACGTGCTCGGCGCTTGCATTTCGAGTTCTGGGAGACGCGCTCGGGAGCGCCTCGGCGGACTTGAGCCGTCGGCAGCCGCGATACTGCCCCGGCTGATGTCGGAGCAGAACGTCGAGATCGTGCGCGCCGCGATCGCCGCGTACAACCGACGTGACTGGGGCGGCGTGCTGCGAGGCGCGGCACCGGACTTCGAGCTTGACTGGTCGCGGGCGATCGGCCCGTACCGGGGCGTCTACCGCCTCGATCAGGCGCGGTCCCTGCTCGAGATGTTCAACGAGGCTTTCGAGTCCGCCCGCTTCGAGCCCGAGGAGTTCATCGACGACCGAGAAACGGTCGTAGTCGGATGGACGCTCCACACGGTGGGACGCGATGGGATCGAGGTCTCGGCGCGTGGTGCCTGGCTCTGGGCCTTCCGTGATCGCGTGCCCGTTCGGCTCTGCCTGTATCAGGAGCTCGGGGCAGCGCTCGAAGCCGCCGGGCTCGCCGTGGATTAGGCGGGCGGCTCGAGCTCAGAGCTCCGCGATCATCCGCTCGGCTTGGGTGATCTGCCGTCGGATCATCTGAAGCTGTTCGGTCATCACCTGCTGCGTCTCCACGTGCACCGCCTTCGCCTGGTCGTGAAGGGCCTTGGCGGCGACGTCGACGGCGTCCTTCTCGCGGTCCGAGCTCAGCGAGCTCTTCACGTCCGAGAGCCGGTTCGTGATCACGCGATGCGTCTTGCGCACCACCGCCTCCTGGCGGTTTCGCAACCGCAGGGTGCGCCTCTCGTTGGCTTGCAGGGCAGCGTGCTGCTGCTTCAGCCACCGCCTCAACTCGCGCCGAGCCCCCTTGGCCTGTGCCGCGACGGGAGAGAGGAGCAGGATCGATCCGACGCCGAGCGGAGCCGACTTGAGGAGTTCGTTTCGTGTGATCATCGCGATGATCTTAGGACCTGGAACGGCGCGGCGGACGACGGTTGACCTGGGTCGCCGGCGCGGGCGACTAAGCGTTGGCGCGCTCCGCCGGTTGTCGACCACGGATCAGGTCGGCCGCCTTCTCGGCGATCATCACGGTCGGCGCGTGCGTGTTGCCGCCAGGGATGACCGGAAAGATCGAGGCGTCGGCGACGCGCAGACGCTCGACCCCGTGCACGCGAAGCTGAGAGTCGACCACGGCCCCGTCGGCATCGTCGCTCATCCGGCAGGTGCCGGACGGGTGATAGAGCAGGAACAGCCGGCGGCGTAGGTCGGCCTCGAGTGCGTCGCGCTCGCGCGCCTGCGGGCCCGGCCGCAGCTCCCTGACCACCGCCTGCTGGAGCGGAGCCTGGGCTGCGATCTCGCGCGCCAGCTCCATCCCCGCGACCAGCGAGTCGACGTCGGCGGGGGCGGCGAGCGAGTTGGTCAGGATGCGCGGCTTGTCCGCCGGTTCGGTCGAGCGCAGGCGCACCGAGCCACGCGACTCGGGGCTGACCAGCACCGGCCCGATCACCATCGCGTCGCCGTCGAACTCCTCGCGCCCGTGGTCCTCGAAGTAGGCACCGCCCATGTGGAACTGGATGTCAGCGGCGGGCAGGCCGGGGCGAGTGCGCACGAACGCGACCACCTCGGCGACCGTTGAGGTCAGCGGTCCGCTGCGGCGCAGCAGCCACTCGGCGAGGAACTTCGGCTTCTCGGCCCCGTACAGGGTCTGCTCGCCGCGAACCTCCCACAGCATCGAGACCGCGGGGTGGTCCTGGAGGTTCTCTCCGACGCCGGCCAGCTCGTGCCGCACGTCGATCCCGAGCTCGTTCAGGTGCTCGGGCGGGCCGATGCCCGAGAGCATCAGGATCTGGGGCGAGCAGATCGCCCCCGCGCAGAGCACTACCTCGCGCTCAGCCCGCTCGAGCTTCGCGCCGCCCCGGCGGGTCCGGTAGCGAACGCCGACCGCGCGCCCGCCCTCGAGCTCGATTCCGAGCGCCGTGGCGCCGGTGACCAGCTCGAGGTTCGCCCGGCGCAGCACCGGGCGCAGGAAGCCGTCGGCGGCGCTCCAACGCCGGCCGTTGCGCTGGGTGACCTGGAACATCGAGACCCCGTCCTGCTCGGGTCCGTTGTAATCGTCGACCCGCGGGATCCCGGCGGCGGCGCTGGCGCCCAGCAGGCGCCGGTCCAAAGGCCGCGGCGAGCGCTGGTCCTCGACCCGCAGCTCGCCGCCGGTGCGGTGGAACTCCGAGGCGCCGCGTGAGTTGTCCTCGGAGCGCAGGAAGTAGGGCAGGACGTCCGCCCAGCCCCAGCCCGGAGCGCCCTGGCGCTCCCAGAGGTCGTAGTCGAGCGGGCGCCCGCGGACGTAGAGCATCGCGTTCATCGAGCTCGACCCGCCGACCGACTTGCCGCGCGGGATGTAGAGCGAGCGGCCGTCGACGTGCGGCTCGGGATCGGTGGCAAAGTTCCAGTCCAGCCCGGTCTCGAACTGGTTCGCGAACCCGGCCGGGATCTTGATGTTCGGATGGCGGTCGCGGCCTCCGGCCTCGAGCAGCAGCACGCGCGTCCCGGGGTCCTCGCTGAGCCTGTTGGCGAGCACGCAGCCCGCCGAGCCGGCGCCCACGATCACGTAGTCGGCCGTCGGCACGCCGCCATCCTATGCGGCCGGCGACGAGCGGCCGCAGCGTCACCGAGCCCGGATCAGCAGCTGTCGGCGACGCGGTCGATCGCGGCCTCGAGCTCGGCGGCGCTGAATGCACCCTCGATCCGGGTGTCGATCCTGCCGTCGCAGTCGATCACGTAGAGCCACGGCTCGGTCGGCAGTCCGAAGGCCTCGACCTGGGGTCGCAGCCTCGGCGGCTTGTTGTCCTCGTAGATCTCCATGTGGATGAAGGCGGCGTCGTCGTCGTCGCGGTCGCGCTTTACCTGCTCGGCGATATCGACGACCGGCCCACAGACCCGGCTCTGGCAGAGCGCGGGGGTGGCGAAGAGCAGCACGACCGGCTGCTTACCGAGCACGTCGGCGAGGTCCTCGTCGTGCATCGTCCCGGGCGGGATCCGGGTGTCGATCTCCTCGATGCTCGCCACCTCGTCAGCGGTCGGGGTGTGGACCTTGGGAGCAGGGTCGCCCGGTCCCGGGACCAGGTCGGTCTTGCGGACGATGATGCTCGGCACGCGGGCGGCGGCGAGCTCGCCGTCGCGGTCGACGAGCGCCACCAGGCGCCACTCGCCCGGCTCGTCGAGCTGTAGGTCGGTGACGTAGACGGCCTTCGCCGCGTCGGGGTCGGAAGCGGTGTTCTCGGCGGTGAATGCGGCCTCGGTCTCGAGGCTCTCGGCCCGGGCGGGAAACGGGCCGCGGACCTCGCCCGAGGAAACGGGGGCGGCGTAGATCGCGACCTCGGCATCGGTGATCTGCTCACGGTCGACGGTGAAGACGCCGAACCCGAAGCGGTTGCTGCCCTCGGTGAAGACCTGCCCGGCGGGCGAGATGACGAGGTCGTCGGCGGGTGTCGCGTCAGCGACCAGGTCCTCGAGCGAGCTCCCGTCGGGCGGCGGGAAGGACGCGGCGTCGGGGGCGGCAGCAGACGACTCGGCGTTCGATTCGCCGTCGCCGTCGCCGCCGCAGCCACTCGCCGCGAGCGCCAGGCTGCCGGCGAGGGTCAGCGCGAGTACGGTGGCGCCTCGGCTTGCTCTCGTTCGCACCGGCGGCAGGCTAGCGAGCGCGGCTAACGCGTCGCTAAGGCGGGCGCCGATAGGGTGCGCGAACAGCGAGGGCGAAGGAGGAGCATGGCGGAGCGGGCGGCGCTGATCACCGGTGGCTCGAGCGGGATCGGGCTCGCGATCGCGCGGGCGCTGGGCGAGGACGGCTACGGGGTGACGATCTCCGGCCGGCGCCCTGAGAAGCTCGAAGCGGCGGCGACGGAGCTCGCCGGCGACGGCCTCGACGTCCATCACCACCCGGCCCAGATGACCGCCGAGGAGGAGATCGAGGCGCTGTTTGACGCCCACCGCGAGCGTTTTGGCCGGCTCGACGTGCTCGCCAACAACGCCGGAGTCGGGATCGGCGAGGCGATGGACTCGCTGACCGCGAAGAAGGTCGACATCCAGATCGATGCCAACTTGCGCGGCCTGATCCTCGCCACTCGCGACGGGCTGCCGATGCTGCGCGAGGCCGGCGCCGAGCACGGCAAGGCGCTGATCGCCAATACGGCCTCGATCGCCGGCAAGCGCGGGCAGGGATGGCTGTCGGTCTACTCGGCGACCAAGGCGGGGGTGATCGGTTTCAGCCAGGCGACGCAGAAGGAATGCGACGGCCAGGGGATCCAGGTGACGGCGCTCTGCCCGGGGTTCGTCGATACGCCGATGACCGAGTTCGTCCGCGAGCACGTCGCCCAGGAGAAGATGATCCGGCCCGAGGACATCGCCGCGTCGGTGCGCTTCCTGCTCAGCACCTCGCCGGCCTGCCTGGTGCCGGAGATCGTCTTCATGCGACCCGGCGAGGGGTTCTAGCTTCCGGGCCGGAGCGGCGCACCGAGCGCCTGCTCGGTGGCGGCGAGGAGGTCGCGCCGGGGCCGGCGCCGGATTCGGATGCGCTCCGCCTCCGGCTCGGGGACGGCGAGTTCGGGCGCCGGCTCGGGGCAGGCGGCGAGTTGGGCGCGCTCGGCGCGGATCTGGGCCGCGAGCTCGGCGATCGGGGTCCGCTCGAGCTCAGGGTCGAGGTCGAGGCTGCGCTCGAGCAGCATGCGTAGGGCGCCGACCTCGCGCCGGGTGGCGCGCCGGGGGCGGCGTGCCCCGGTGTACTCGTCCCAGGCGCGGGCGAAGCTGGCGACGCTGGTCCGGCCGCCGTTTCGGTGCGCGGCGAGCATTGGGCAGACGCCCCCCGAGTGCGGGTCGACGTAGGCGCCGACGATGATCCGGTTGGCGGCGATCCCGCGCAGCATCGCCTCTCGGGTGTGGCGGGGCAGCCGCTCGACCGCGACCCGCAGGCGCCTGGCTGGATCGCGCCTCTTGCGTCGCATGGTGACAATGGTCGGCGAGGTGGCGACGGCGGCGAGATCGGCCCTGGGTCGGGGAAACGGATCTTGCATCGACGTGGCTCGGGTGGCGGGGGTGGCGGGGCGTTGAGCGGCGGGCGGTTCCTGGTCGCGGCGTTCGGGGACGCCGGGCACGCGTTCCCGGCGGTAGGGCTCGCCCGGGCCCTCGTCGCGCGCGGCAACGAGGTCGTGGTCGAGACGTGGGAGCACTGGCGCGAGGCGGTCGAGGGCGAGGGAATCGGGTTCGCGGCCGCGCAGGAGTACAGGACCTTCCCGCCGCCCGCACCGGGCGTCGACGGCCCCTCGGCCGCCGATGCGGCGCTGGCGCTGCTTCCCTACCTGCGCGAGCAGCGGTTCGACGCTGTGGTGAGCGACATCCTGACGCTGGCGCCGACGCTCGCCGCCGAGCGGGCCGGACTGCGCCGGGCGACCCTGATCCCGCACGTCTACCCGGTGCACGAGCCGGGGCTGCCGTTCTTTGCCTTCGGCGCGCTGGCGCCGCGCACGGCGATCGGGCGGGCGGTGTGGCGCGGGGCGCTGCCGCTGTTGATGGGTGGCTTGCGGCGCGGGCGCGAGGAGCTCAACCGCTCGCGCGAGCTGGTCGGGCTCGGGCCGAGCGAGCGCTTTCACGGCGCGATCAGCGAGCGGCTGGCCCTGGTCGCAACCTTCCCCCAGCTCGAGTACCCGCGCCGCTGGCCCGGCCACGTTCGCGTCACCGGTCCGATCGGGTTCGAGCTGCCATACGGCGACGTCGGGCTGCCCGGCGGCGAGGGGCCGCTGGTCGTGGTCGCGCCGTCGACCGCCCAGGATCCCGAGTGCCGGCTCCTGCGGGTGGCGCTCGAGGCGCTCGCCGACGAGCCGGTGAGGGTGCTGGCGACGACCAACCGGTGGGTGCCCGTGCGGCCGCTGGCGACGGTGCCGCCGAACGCGGTGCTGGTCGAGTGGCTCGGCTACACGCAGGCGATGGAAGCGGCGGATCTGGTCATCTGCCATGGCGGCCACGGGACGGTCGCGCGGGCGCTCGGCGCCGGCAAGCCGGTGCTCTGCTGCCCCGCGGTCGGCGACATGACCGAGAACGGGGCGCGGGTCGCGTGGTCGGGGTCCGGGCTTTCGCTGCCCTGGCGCTTGCTCGGCCGCGGCTCGCTGCGGGCCGCGGTGCGCCGGCTGCTCGCCGACGGGTCGTTTCGAGCCCGGGCGGGCGAAATCGCCGCCTGGGGTCGCGAGCACGACGGGGCGCGGCGGGGCGCGGAGCTGGTTGAGGAGCTGGCGCAAGCTTAGGATCACCCGGGCGCGAGACTTGCTGCCGACACACTTTCGCTTCATTCGCCGAATGCAGCGAACATGTGTTCGATTTTCTGTCCGGCGGGTACGTGAAAGTCCTCTGGCATGGACCGTGCCTATCTCGCCCGACTGCTTGCAGATGGGCTCTCGCTGGACCAAATCGGCACGATCGTCGGACGCCATCCTTCGACGGTGGCGTACTGGCTGGCCCGGCATGGCCTGAGGGCGAACGGGAGCGACAAACACTCGCCCCGAGGAGGCGTCCCTCGCGAGGAGCTCGCCGAGCTGGTTCGGCAGGGACATACGCTCGCCGTGATCGCCGAGAGACTCGACGTGAGCATCTCGTGCGTTCGATATTGGATCAAGCGTTACGGGCTACCCCGGCCGCATGCGATTCGCCGCGACGAGATCAGCCGTGCCATCGAGGAGGGACGGAGGACGCTTCATCGGAAATGCAAGCGCCATGGTTGGACGGTGTTTGTGATCGAGAACAGCGGTCGGACACGCTGCCGGAAGTGCCGGATCGAGCGCGTCTCGCGATGGCGTCGCCGGACGAAGGCACGTCTGGTGGAGGAGGCTGGCGGGAAATGCGAGATCTGCGGCTACGATCGCTGCCTGGCCGCGCTTCAGTTTCATCATCGGGATCCGAGCAAGAAGTCTTTCGCGCTATCGCTCAGAGGGAGAACCCGATCGATCGACAAGCTTCGAGCGGAGGCAGCCAAGTGCGCTCTGCTATGTGCGAACTGCCACGCCGCGGTGGAGGTGGGCCGGATCAAGCTGTAGCCGTAACATTCCCCGCGCGTGACACTTTCGCGAGCGTCGCGGCAGTCTCCCGTGATGTAACGGCAGCATGCTTGACTGTTAATCAAGTCGTACTGGTTCGAATCCAGTCGGGAGAGTCTTTCCCCTGTAATGGTGCCGTTGACCTGCCCGGCCGATGGAGCCACGAGTTTGGTCCGTATATCGGCGCCAAGTCGAGGTTGGATTTCCGCGCCGGAAAGGCGGCCTAGGAAGTGGTCCGGGCGATCCGCTCGGCGAGCTCGGCGCGGCGGCGCTGGAGCTCGACCGGGGGCTCTCCCCCGTTCGCCTCGGCGCTCGCGATCGCGTCCTCGACCATCCCCCGCTCGAGCTCGAGGAAGCTGAGCTCCATCGCCTCGCCGCTCGCGGGCTCGCGCTCGGACTCCATCCTGACCTGGGTCACGTAGGCGATCAGCGCGTCGTCGTCGGCCGGCAGCGCGGCGCCCGGATCGTCGAGATGCGCGCGCAGCCACGCGCACGCTCGCGCAGCCACCGGCGAGGCGAAGTGCTCGTCGGTGAGCCGGTCGAGCAACCCCCGCCCCTCGGCGGGCAGCTTCACGCACATCGCGAGCAACGCCATCTCGCGCCGCTCGCGGGCGTTGAGCTGGGTCGGCACAGGCGCGCGCGGCTGCGTCTCGCGCTCGCCCGCCGGCTCCTGCGCCCGCGCCCGGCCCGCGCGTGCGGCCGCCGCGATCCGGCGTGAGACCAGGCCAGGATCGGCATCGAGGCGGTCCGCCACCTCGCGCATCAGCTCCTCCCGGGTGATCGAGTCGGGCATCGCCGCGATCACCGCGACGACCTCGTCGAGGGCGCGGTCGCGCCCCGTCGGCGACGACGTGTCGGCATCATCGAGCAGCGTCCGCACGTGAAAGACCGGCAGCTCGTCCGCAGCCTCGACCGCGTCGCGAAACGCGGTCGCCGAGCCCCCATCGCCGCCCGCGAGCAGGTCGGCCGGGTCGCGGTCGGCGGGCATCCGCGCGACCCGCAGGCGCAGCCGCTTGCCGCTCGCCACTCCCTGGGCGCGCAGCATCGCCTCGCGGCCCGCGCGGTCGGCGTCGAGCGCCAGCACCGCCTCCTCGGCATAGCCGGAGAGCAGCTTCACCTGCTCGGGGGTGATCGCCGTCCCCATCACCGCGACGGCGTTCGCGATCCCGGCCTGGTGACAGGCGAGCACGTCCGTGTAGCCCTCGACCACCACCGCCCGGCCGACCTTCGCGATCGCCGGCCGCGCGCGGTCGATCCCGTAAAGCGTGTGCCGCTTGCGGTACAGCTCGCCCTCCGGCGAGTTGACATATTTCGGTCGCTGGTCGGGGCGCAGCGCGCGAGCGCCGAACCCCTGCACGCGACCGCGCGCGTCGCGGATCGGAAACACGATCCGGGAGCGAAACCGGTCGTAGTGGCCCCGGCCTTTCTGGCTTCGCAGCACCAGCCCGGCCGCCTCGATCTCGGCCACCGCGTAGCCCGCCTGTTGGCCGCGCACCAGCACCGTGTCCCAGGTGCCGGGCGCGCAGCCGACCCCGAACTCCTCCAGCACCTGCTGCTCCAGCCCGCGCCCCGCCAGGTAGTCGCGCGCCTTCGTCGCCTGCGGCGCGTCGCGCAGAAAGGTCGCGTAAAAGCCGGCGGTGCGCTCGAGCAGCTCGCTGAGCCGGGCGCGCTTCTGGCGCGCCTCCGCCGCCCGCGGGTCCTCCTCCTCGCGCTCGAGCTCGACCCCGTAGCGATCGGCGAGTGTCTCGAGCGCGTCGGCGAACGAGAGGCCCTCCTTCTCCTCGACGAACCGGATCACATCGCCGCCGACCCCGCAGCCGAAGCAGTGATAGAGCTTTTCCTGGGGGTCGACGGAGAACGACGGCGTGCGCTCGTCGTGGAACGGGCAGAGGCCCGAGTAGCGCACCCCCGAGCGCCGCAGCTCCGTGTGGGCCGAAACCACCTCGACGATGTCGGTCGCGTCCTTGACCCGCTCGACGCTCTCCGAGCTGAACCGGCTCACGCTTCGAGCATACGCTCGGATCGGCGCGATCCACCGCGCAGGACGAGGAAGGTGAGCCAGATCGCGACCGCGAAGATCGGCACCCCCATCGCCGCCCGCGCGACCCCGAGCGCGACCAGGGCGCCGGCCAGGTAGAGCGGCAACTGGACCGCGAGCCGGAGGACGAATACGCCGACCCAGATCCAGCTCGCGCGCGCGTAGAGCCGCACCCGGTCGGGATCGCGACGCCAGCCGCTGCCGTGCCCCTCGACGGTCTCGACGATCACCCCGATCAGCGGCCAGCGGATCGCGATCGAGACCAGGTAGGCGGCGGCGTAGGCGGCATTGAGCAGCAGCCCCGGGAGGAAGAAGTCCTCGGCCCGCCCGGTTCGGTCGGCGACGAACGCCGCCAGCGCGACCCCGGCGAAGCCCGCGAGCGCGAACTGCAGCGTCTCGCGGCGCAAGAGCCGGACCACGGTCAGCAGCAGGGCGACCCCGACCGCCACCCAGGCCGCCAGCGAGAGGTCCTGGCCGGCCAGCGAGTAGACGCTGACGAAGGCGATCGCCGGCAGGCCGGAGTCCGCGATCCCGTGCCTGCCGCCGAGCGCCGCGAGCAGGTCGACCGGATCCCGCTCGGGGGCCCGCGCCGGGTCGTCGGCGCTCAGAGCCTCGACTCCTCGGGCAGCGCCAGGCGCCGGAAGGCCGCGATCGCGAACCGGTCGGTCATCCCCGCGATGTAATCCGTCACCCGCTGCAGGTCGTCGGCGTCCGGCGCCCCGTCGGCGACCAGCTCGGGATGGTCGAGGTAGTGCTCGAACAGCCCGCCCAGCGTGCGCCGCACCCGGTCGTGCTCGCTGCGCGCCTCCGGGCCCAGGTAGACGCGGTCGAACATGAACTTTCGCAGCCGCAACATCGCCTTCCCAACCTGCTCGGACTGCGCGATCTCCCCGCCCGCGGCCGAGGTCGCGACCAGGTCGCGGACCAGGGTGTCGATCCGCGCCGCCCCGGTCGGCCCGAGCAGCTCGATCTCGGCCGCCGGCAGGTCGCGCTCGGCGAGGATCCCGGCCCGCACCGCGTCATCGATGTCGTGGTTGATGTAGGCGACCCGGTCGACCAGGCGCACGACTCGCGCCTCCAGGGTCGCCGGCCGGCGCGAGCCGGTGTGGTTGAGGATCCCGTCGCGCACCTGCTCGGTCAGGTTGAGACCGTGCCCGTCGCGCTCGAGCACGTCGACGACCCGCAGCGAGTGCAGGTTGTGCTCGAAGCCCTCGCCCCCGCGCTCGCGCAGGGCCTCGTCCAGCGCCTCCTCGCCGATGTGCCCGAACGGGGGGTGCCCGAGGTCGTGGCCGAGACCGATCGCTTCGGTCAGGTCCTCGTTGAGGCCGAGCGCCCGGGCGACGGTGCGGGCGATGCAGCAGGTCTCGATCGTGTGCGTGAGCCGGGTCCGGTAGTGGTCCCCCTCGGGTGCGACGAAGACCTGGGTCTTGTGCTTGAGGCGCCGGAACGCCTTCGCGTGCACGATCCGGTCGCGGTCACGCTGAAACGGCGTCCGCACCTCGCTGTCGGGCTCGGGCGCCGCCCGCAACGCCGGATAGGAGCGGGTCGCGGGCTCCCACAGCCACCGCCGCTCCCACGCCTGCACGCGCTCGGCGAGCGGGTGGGCGGCGGGCGGGCTGGACGCGGGATCGGGCAACTGCCGCCAAGCATAGGGTCAGCGCGCGGGGCGAAAACCGCCCGCAGCGGCTCAGGCGGCGAGCCGGCGCGGGTAGCCGCGAAGCTGCACGTGCGCGTGATGCTCAAGCGTCGCGGTGATCGCGCGCTCGGCCTGGCGCAGCGCCCGCTCCCCGGCGACCGGGGACTGCGCAAGCGGGCGGCCAAGCGCCTCGACCATGAACGCGTGCGCCTCGGCCGAGAGCGGGAAGCCGCCCCGCTCGCACGCTTCGCAGACGACCCCCCCGGCGTCGCCCGAGAACCCGACCAGCCCGTCCACCTCCCCGCAGCGCGCGCACGAGGCGAGCTCGGGGGCGAAGCCGGCGGCGAGCGCGAGCTTGAGCCGGAAGGCGAGCGCGGCCGCCAGCCCCACCGCCCCGTCACCGCTGCCGTCGCCCCTGACCGAGCCTTCGCCGTCGAGGATCGCGAGGTAGCGGCAGAGCAGGTTGTAGGCGGCGAGGTTCGCCTCCTCGGCGTCGAGCAGCCGCAGCACCGCATCGCAGGCGCGCGCCGCGGCGTCGAGGGCGGGGCCACTGGCACGCAGGCGCGCGTGTCCGGTGACGGTGTGGGCGGAGGTCACCGTGGCCAGGTCGCCACGCCCCTCGTGAAGCACGAGGTCGAGGCGAAAGAAGGGCTCGAGCCGGCCTCCGAACCGGGAGCGCGGGCGCCGCACCCCCTTGGCGATCGCCCCGATCCGGCCGCGGGTGGCGCTGTAGAGGTGCAGCACGCGGTCGGCCTCGCCATAGCGGATGCTGCGCAGCACGACCGCCTCGGTCTTGAACTTGCCGGGCATCGGGCAAGCAAGCCTTGCGCGCCGCCCGGACGGCCCCGGGGTTGCTCAGCGTCGGGCGGCCCGAGCGCGGCGCCGGCGCGGCCGGGCACGCAGCCGCCGCTGACAGCCGGGGCAGAAGTAGGTCGACCGGCCCGAGACCACGATCCGCCGGATCGGCTCACCGCAACGCGGGCATGGCTCGCCCTCGCGGGTATGGACGAGGAACTCGTCCTGCATCGAGCCGCGTTCGCCCCTCGCATCGAGATAGTCGTCGATCGATGAGCCGCCGTGGGCGAGCGCGAGCTCGAGCGTTTCGACGATCCCCTCGCAGAGCGCCTCGCAGTGCTCGGCCCGCATCGAGCCGGCAGGTGAGAGCGGGTGCAGCCCGGCGCGGAACAGGGCCTCGTCGGCGTAGATGTTGCCGATCCCGGCGATCCGCGACTGGTCGAGCAGGAACGACTTCAGCGGCGCCCGGCGCCCGGCGGCGAGCGCGCAGAGCCGCTCCGGGGTCAGCTCGTCCGAGAGCGGCTCGGGACCGAGCCGGGCCGCGAAGTAGGGCTCGATCTCGGCTTCGCGCAGGACGACGCCGTGCCCGAAGCGGCGCGCGTCGGTGAACCAGAGCTCGGACCCGTCGTCGAGCCAGAGGCGGGCGCGCAGGTGGCGCAGCTCAGGCTGCGCCTCGTAGAGCCGCGGGGCGCCGAGCGGCGCGGCCTCCATCAGGTCGGCGACGGTCGATGAGCCCGGCGGGCGCAGGAGCAGGTTGCCGGTCATCCGCAGATGCATGACCAGCGCCGAGCCGTCGTCGAGACCAACGACCAGGTACTTGCCGCGCCGGGCGACCAATTCGACCGTGCGTCCGCGCAGCGCCCGCTCGGTCCCGACGGGCGGCTCCGGCCGGGTCCAGCGCTCGTCGAGTACCTCCGCGCGCTCGATCCTGCGGTCGACCAGCTCGGGCTCGAGCTGTCGGCGAATCGTCTCGACCTCGGGCAGCTCGGGCATGACGACGCGCAGTATCGCGCGGCGACCCTGCTCAGTCCACGACCTTGAACCTGCCCCTGGCTGTCATAGAGTTACGTCCTCGATGACCGACCCCTCGGGCGGGGGCCGCGAGTCGGCGAATTCGGCCGCGAAGTCATGCAGCTCGGACGGGGCGCAGTCCCCGCAGAGCGTGACCCGGACGTCGCGGCTCACGTACTGGCGCTGGCCGTCCCCGTCCAGCCCCCGGAACTCGAGGTGCCGAACTCGCGCCCGGACACCCCCCTCCTCCGTTACGCGGAACGGCCGCTCGCAGCGGTCGCAGTGCATCAGGACCGCTCCCAATTGCAGGTTTGCCAGTCGCGAATCCAGCTCTCACGCCCAGCGGGGTCAGCCGGTCGGTGCTCGTCGTGCATGGTGGCTTCTCCGTTGATTGATGCCGAAATGAAGCGTCCATGCTGTATGCGCTGTGGGCATACGCTACTCAATAGAGGTTCAGTAGTGCATACTGAAAATATGCGATTCAACCTTTACGGTCTGAGCAGGGATGCATTTCGCACGTGGGGGCGATCTCGGTCGCCCTTCCTGGCCTCGCCCTCTCCACCTCGGGCAGAACGCCGGCCATGAGTGCCGAGGAGATTGCCCGTCCCTTCCTGCCCTGGCTGGGGCGCGCCTGTCGCCAGGCGCGAGAGGACCGGGGGGTCGTTCAGGTCAAGATCGCGGCGGCGATCGAGGTAAACCAGGCGACGATCGCGCGCTTTGAGGACGGCAGCGCCTGGCCGAGGCGCCCCGAGGAGGTGCTGATGGCCTACGCGAGCGAGCTCGATATGGACGTGCGGCTGCTCTGGCTTCACGCCTTCGTCTTGTGGCTCGAACACGAGCCGGTCATGGACACCGAGGGCCAGGAGCGGATTCGGGCGGCGCTCGAACGCCTGCAGATCTAGGGCAGCAGCATCGCGCTAGCCCGTGCTCGGGTCGGCACCGTCGAGGTCCGGGCCGTCCGGCGTTCCCGTGGCCCGCGGATGGGCCTTGAAGTACACCTCCTTGATCTTCTCGCGGGAGAGGTGGGTGTAGAGCTGCGTCGTCGCGACGTCGGCGTGGCCGAGCATCTCCTGGACCGAGCGCAGGTCACAGCCGCCCGAGAGCAGGTGGGTGGCGAAGGTATGGCGCAGCGTGTGCGGGCTCATCTTCCCGGCCAAGCCCGCCTCGCGGGCGTGGCGCTGGATGATCTTGTAGAGGCCTTGGCGGGTCAGCGGGCCACCGCGGAAGTTGACGAACAGCTTGCGCTCGACCCGCTCCCCGACCAGCTCCGGGCGGCCGGCGCGCTGGTAGCGCTCGATCGCCCGCGCGGCCTGGCTTCCGAGCGGCACGATCCGCTCCTTGGAGCCCTTGCCGTGGGGCCTGACGAAGCCGCGGCGCAGATCGACCTCCCCGCTCTCGAGCCCGACCGCTTCCGAGGCGCGCAGCCCGCACCCGTACATCAGCTCGAGCAGCGCCCGGTCGCGCAGCGAGATCGGATCCGCCCCCGAGACGCCCTCGAGCAGCTTGCCGACCTCGGCCTGGCTGAGGACGTTGGGCAACTTGCGCGACTTCTGCGGCGGGCTCAGGGTCGCGGTCGGGTCGTCGTCGATCAGCTCCTCACGGCGCAGGTGGCGATAGAAGGAGCGCAGGCAGGCAGTCTTGCGGCTGATCGTCGCCGGCGAGCACGGGGCGCGGCCCCCGTTTCCGTCCTCGTCGGGCTCGAACCCGGTCGCGAGGTCGGCGAGGAAGTCGGCGACCTCGGCGCGCTCGGCCTTGGTCGCGTCGACGTCGCGGCCGGCCAGAAAGGCGCCGAACTGCAGCAGGTCGGTCCGGTAGGCGTCGAGGGTGTTGCGTGCCAGGCCACGCTCGAACTCCAGGTAGGCGAGGAAGTCGAGCACCAGCGCCTCGAAGCGCGCATCGGTCCGGCGTTCCTGGGGCTTTCCGACGGCGACGGCCATGAGCCGGGGTTCTTCCGGCCACCGGCGCCCCCTGCCGGTGCAAGCCCGCTACCGCGTCATTTCGCGCAGCAGCAGCAACCCGATCAGCGACGAGGCGTCGGCGCAGGCGTCGATCGCCGCGTCGAGCTCGGCCAGCGGCCAGGCGACGATCTCGATCCGCTCCCCCTCGGCCGGCTCGGGGTCGCGCTGCTCGAGCCCGGTCGCCTCGAACAGGCTCACCTCCTCCTCGGCGAACCCCGGCGACGCATAGAAGCGCTTCAGCTCGCGCCACTCGCGCGCCACCAGTCCCACCTCCTCGAGCAACTCACGGCGAGCGCACTCGAGCGTCGTCTCGCCCTCGACGTCGAGCTTTCCGGCCGGGAGCTCGAGCAGCGCCGGCTCGGCGACCGCCTCGCGCGGCTGGCGGACCAGGTAGACGTGCTCGTCGTCGTGGGCGAGGATCGCGACCGAGCCCGGATGTCCGACCACCTCGCGCTCGACCAGCTCCCCGTCCGGGTGGCGGAAGGAGTCAATTCGCAGGCTCAGGAACTTGCCCGCGTACAGGCGCCGGCTCGACTCGGGCTTCACCGGCCGCCCCCTTCGGCAGCCCGCGCGAGGGAGGCGCCGGCGGCCAGCGGCGCGGCGAAGAAGAGCGGGTCATCGGCCAGCGTCCGACCCATCGTCCGTACCGGCAGCCCGCTCGCCGCATAGCCGTCCAGGTCGATCGCCTCGACCGAGAGGTCGTGACGTCCGGTGCAGATCGCGATCAGGTCGTCGAGCGCCGCCCGGGCCGAGCCTCCCTCCGGCGCGTCGGCGTCGAGCAGCGGCCAGCCCTCCAGCTCCGCCTCGGGCACCGGCACCCGGACCGGCGCCAGCAGCAGCTCGAGCACCGATGCGGTGTGGTGGCTGAGGCCGCGGTGGCGCGGACGCTGGTCAGAGCTCGAGAGTCGCGGGGCGACGAGCACCGGCTGGCCCAGCGCCAGGGCGGCGTGGGCGGCGTCGAGAACCGCCATCCCCCCGTGGCCGAGCCTGGTCGCCGAGCCAAGGATCCCGGGGCCCGGCCCGACGACGACCGCATCCCAGCCGAGCTTCCGGGCGGCGAAGTCGAGCCCGCCGACGAGGCTGATCGCCTCGTGCTCGCCGCCGTAGGCGGCTCCTGCGGTGAGGTGGCCGCAGACCAAGTCACGCGCGCGCAGCTCGACGAGGTCGCGCGAGAGGCGACCCGGCAGCGCCGCGCCGGCGCCCTGGACGAACCCGACCTTGAGGCCAGGTGCGGCCTGTGCCGCCGCCCAGGCGGCCGGCGCAAGGTGTCCGTGCAGCGGGATCGCGAGCACCGGCGGCTTCGGCCCGCCGTCGGGCGCGTACTCATCGACGTCGGCGAGCTCGGCCGGCTCGACCGGGTGCTGAAGCGAGGTGTAGTTGAGCTTCATCACGTGGGCCTGCTCGGCCCCGGGTCCGTCGAGTCCCCGGGTCAGGTTCACGTGCACGAGGTCGAAACCGCCGGAGCCGAGGCCGAGGTCCTGCGCCTCGATGTTGACGACGACGTCGTCGCCCTCCGCGACCGGTCCGACCAGCGGCTCGTCGGCCCAGGCCCGACGGTGCTCGCCGGCAACCTCGACCACCAGCGGATCGACCGAGACCACGGTCCCGCGTCGCAGCTTCAGCATCAGGCGCCCTCCCGCGCCGCCAGGTCGACGATCGCCTCACAGACCGCGAGCATCTCGGTCAGCCGCCGGGCGGCGACGCTCTCGGAAGGGGTGTGGTTGCCCTCGGTCCCATTGGCGAGCAGCACGCACTCGAATCCGCGCGCGACGAGCGCGTTCGCATCGCTGCCGCCACCGGTCGCGACCTCGCGCGCCCCGTGCCCGCAGCGTTCGAGGGCCGCCCGGGCAAGGCGCACCGGCGCGGCGCTCGATGCCTGGCGGTAGCCGCGAAAGACCTCGATCACGTCGAGGTCGAGATCGCAGGAGCGCTCGCTCGCCGCCCAGGCGCAGGCGTCGAGCATTGCGTTCATCGCCGCCGCGACCCGCTGCTCGTCGAGCGAGCGCGCCTCGCCCTCGACCCGGCAGCGCCCGGCGACCACGTTGCCGGCGGTCCCCCCCTCGATCACGCCGATGTTGGCGGTCGTCTCGGGGTCGAGCCGGCCGAGGCTCATCGCAGCGACCGCCGCCGCCGCCGCCTCGATCGCCGAACGCCCGTCCTCGGGCCGGATCCCGGCGTGCGCCTCGACCCCCTCGAACTCGGCGACCAGGCGCTGGTGGCTCGGCGTCGCCGTGATCAGCTCGCCGATCGGCGACGCATGATCGAGGACGAACCCGAACGGCGACCGCAGCGCGCCGAGATCGAGCTCGCGCGCTCCACGCAGCCCGTCCTCCTCGGCAACCGTGAACACGAGCTCGATCCCGGCCTCGGGCGCACTGGTCGAGTGGCGCGCTGCGAGCTCGACCAAGACCGCGACGGCTGCCTTGTCGTCGGCGCCGAGGATCGTCTCGCCGCGGCTGCGATAGACGCCGTCGGCGAGCTCGACCCCGATCGGCCCCGTCACGGGGACCGTGTCGAGGTGGGCGCAGAACATCACCCAGCCGTCCGCCGCTCCCGGGATCCGCGCGATCAGGTTGCCGGCGCCCGCCCGGGCGGCCGCGGCCGCCCCGTCCTCGACCACCTCGACCCCGAGCTGGCCGAGCTCCGCGAGAATCGCATCGGCGACCGCTCGCTCCGAGCCGGTCGGACTCGGGACCTCGCAGAGCCGCACGAAGCGCTCGAGCAGCCGTTGGTCGCCGTCGCTCACTCAGCGACGACGACGTGCGCGACGCCGTTGGCTCCCGAGGCGTCACCGGCGAGCAGCGTCTCGAGCCGCTCGGCCACGGTGGCGCGAACCGCCTCTCGCTGCTCGGGCGGGAGAGCGCTGACGGCCTCCGCGATCGGCGCGGCGAGCTTGTTCGTCTTCTCCCAGTGCTCGGCGGCGTCGACGTAGCCCCACTCGACCGCCACCTGCTCGATGCTCGGCTCGCCAAAGCCGGCGTCGGTGACCAGCTCGCGAACCCGACCCGGGTCGGCCATGGCGAAGATCCCCGGCGCACCCGGCTCCGGAGCGGGCAGGTGGCCGCCCTCAACGAGAACCATTCCCGGAAGTGCGGCCCACATGTTCGTGTCCGGAGCGCCCCAGACGGCGAACGAGACCCGGCCGCCGTCGCGCAGCACCCGGCGCGTTTCGGCGAGCGCCGCGGCTGGATCGGCCATCAGCATGTAGCCGAAACGGGCGACGACACCGTCGACGCTGGCGTCGTCGAGATCCATCCGCTCGGCGTCGAGCACCCGGTGCTCGACGTTCGCCAGCCCGAGCTCCTCGCCGCGGCGGCGCGCCGCATCGACCATCCCGGGAGCGAAGTCGGTCGAGATCACCCGCCCGCCGGCGCCAACTCGCTCGCTGATCAAAAAGCCCGTCTCACCGGTGCCGGCGGCGAGCTCGAGCACCGTGTCGCCAGGGCTCGGGTCGAGCCGTTCGACGAGGCGCTCGCTGACCGCGCGCGTCTTCTCCCAGAGGTACTGGCGCTGCTCGTCCCAGTTGGCGGAGAACCGGTCCCAGGCGTCGAGTGAGTCCTCGCGGTACTGGTCGAGATCCACCCGCCCAGCCTAACGCCTGCGGTCTGGGGTCCGGTGGTCCTCGCTCACGACGCCGAAGCCTCGGCCGCCTCGATCGCATCGCGGCCGATGAAGTTGTGCACCTCGAGGATCCGGCCCGCGCGCAGCTCGACGATCCACGCCGCCGGCTGATCGAGCTCGATCCCGCTCGCGCGGCCATGCCCGCGGATCGAGCCCCGCACCAGCGCGCGGCCCTCGGTCGGGATCCGGATACGGTCGATCGTCAGCTCCCAGCCGTCGAACTGCTGGTCGATCTCGGCCATCCACTCCCTGACCCGTTCCTCGCCGCGATACACGCCGCCGGTCAGGTGCGAGTGGACCTCGAGCTCGGGATCGATCAGCTCGGGGAAGAGCTCGCGCTCGCCCGCGTTCCACCGCCGCCAGGTCTCGCGGATCACCTCCTCGCCGGTCATCGAAGACCGTCGAATCCGAGGGCCTAGCCCTCGCGCTGGACCCGCACGTCCTCCACGCCTGCGCTCTCCTCGGCCTCGGCCTCCTCGGCTGCGGCTCCGTCGCCGCGCTGAGCCGCGCGGGTCGCCGCGGCGGCCACGAACTCGCGGAAAAGCGGCTCGGGCCGGGTCGGTCGGGAGTTGAACTCGGGGTGAAACTGGGAGGCGACGAAGAACGGATGCTCGGGCAACTCGATGATCTCGACCAGGCGCTCGTCCGGCGAGGTCCCGCTGGCGACCAGGCCCTCGTCCTCGAGTCGGCGCCGAAGCTGGTTGTTGACCTCGAAGCGGTGGCGGTGGCGCTTGTAGATCACCGCCTCGCCGAAGATCTCCCGCGCCCTGGTCCCGTCGTGCAGCTTGACCGGGTCGGCGCCGAGGCGCATCGTCCCGCCCATGTCGGAGACCTCCTTCTGCTCCGGCAGCAGGTCGACGACCGGGAACGGCGTCTCGGGATCGAACTCGGTCGAGTTCGCGCCCTCCATGCCGGCGGCGTGGCGGGCGAACTCGGCGACCGCGATCTGCATCCCCAGGCAGATCCCGAGATAGGGGATTCCACGCTCCCGGGCCAACCGCGCCGCCTGGATCTTGCCCTCGATCCCGCGCTCGCCGAAACCGCCGGGGATCAGGATTCCGTCCGCCCATTCCGCGAGCTCGCCGGACTCGAAGTCCTCTGAGTCGACCAGTTCGACCTCGACGTTCGTGCCGCGCGCGTAGCCGCCGTGAGCAAGCGCCTCCACCACCGACTTGTAGGCGTCGACGAGCTGCACGTACTTGCCGACCAGGGCGATCCTGGTCGTGCCCTCGCAGCCGTCGGCGCGACGGACGAGCTCCTCCCATTCCCCCAGCTCCGGGGCGGGAGCGTCGATCCCGAAGTGGTCGAGGACGAGGTCGTCGGCGCCCTCGGCGCGCATCACCAGCGGCACCTTGTAGATGTTGTCGACGTCGCGGGCGGAGAGAACCGCGTCCTCGGGAACGCTGGCGAAGAGCGCGATCTTCTTGCGGATCTCGCGGTCGAGCCCCTTCTCGGAGCGGCAGACCAGCGCGTGCGGCTGGATCCCGATCCGGCGCAGCTCGTTGACCGAGTGCTGGGTCGGCTTCGTCTTCAGCTCCCCGGCATGGCCGATGTAGGGCACGAGGGTGAGGTGGATGAACATGCACCGCTTCGGGCCCAGCTCGGAGAAGAGCTGCCGGATCGCCTCCAGGAAGGGCAGCGACTCGATGTCGCCGACCGTGCCGCCGATCTCGGTGATCACGAAGTCGACCGCCTGCGACTCGGCGACGATCAGGATCCGCTGCTTGATCTCGTCGGTGATGTGCGGGATCACCTGCACGGTGGCGCCGAGGTAGTCGCCGCGCCGCTCGCGGCGGATGACCGAGTTGTAGACCGCGCCGGCGGTCACGTTCGATGCCCGTGAGGTGTTCTCGTCGGTGAACCGCTCGTAGTGGCCGAGGTCGAGGTCGGTCTCCGCCCCGTCCTCGGTCACGAACACCTCGCCATGCTGGAACGGGCTCATCGTCCCGGGATCGACGTTGATGTACGGGTCGAACTTCTGAAGCTGGACCCGGAAGCCCCGGCTGACCAGCAGGCGACCGATCGAGGCCGCGGCGATTCCCTTGCCGAGCGATGAGACGACGCCGCCGGTGACGAAGACGAACTTCGTTTCCGACGGCCGGTGGTCAGTCATCAGCGCCCATCAAGCTCTGCCGAGCGAGTCTATCCAGCGCAGTGGCGGAAGCCGATCGATCGCAGCGGAGATCGAGCGGAACTCCCCGTACACGGTGAGCGCGAGGATCACCGCGAGCGCGATCCAGCGGCCGGTCTCCCCGAGCGTCACCAGGAGCGAGATCCCACCCAGGGCACCGATCAGGTTCGAGCCCGTGTCACCGAGCATCGCCCGCTCCCGGAGGGTGAACGCCGCCACCACCAACGCCGGCCCGATGAAGATCCCGAGCAGCTCGAGTGGCTCGGGCGTCCAGGCACCTATACAGAGCCCCGCGAGCAGAAGCGCGAACGCCTTCTCGACTCGGCCCGGACGCAGGTCGAGCAGGTTGAACAGGTTGGTGGCCAGCAGCAGCAGCGCCAGGTCGGCGACGTAGTCGATCCCTTCCTGGCCGCGCCCCGAGACCGCGTAGGCGGCCAGCGCCAGCGCTCCCGCCGCCTTGATCGCGCCGGTCGAGAAGCCTCCGGCGAGGACCGAGCGCGCATGGCCGCGCCAGCCGCGCGGGGTGTCCCGCTCCGTCCCGCGCCCGAGCGCGTCGTCGAGCAGCCCGAGCAGGGTGACGCCGAGCACGTAGGCGAACCAGCGGCGCAGCTCGGGGTCGAGCAGGTCGAGGTCGGCGCGGTCGTCGAGCACCGCGAGCGGGGCGAGCGCGAGCAGCGAGCAGGCGATCAGCGGGGCCCCGGCCGGGAACGCGACTCGGCGCCCGCGGTAGTTCTCGCGCGCCAGCCCGACCCGCAGCATGTCGGCAAGCCATGGCCCCAGCAGCAGCGCGGCGAGGGCCGCCGAGAGCAGCAGGCCGGTGAGCATCAGCTTCCGCCGTCGCCGTCCGGACCGGAGCCGGTCTCGCCCGCGGGCGAGGGCAGCAGGTCGGGCAGCAGACCGTCGGCGGTCTCCTTGATCCCGAAGCTGCCGGCGGCTCCGTCAAGCGCGAAGACCAGCGCGACCTGACCCGAGTTGAGCTCGACGTTGTCGACGCTCGCGATCCCGTTCTGCTCGAAGAACTCGATCGACGACGGGTCGGCGTCGGTGCGCTCGGCTCCGACCGTCTCGGCGCGCGAGCGCAACCCGTCGATCAGCCCCTCCTCGATCGCGCCGCTGGTCACCTCGGCGCCGGGGTCGAGATCGTCCGGGAGCTGGCGCACGACCACGACCCCGTCGATCCCCTCCGGGCTGCCGCTGTAGCGCGAGAGCATCGCCCGGCGAAGCTCGTCAAAGCGCGGCCCGCCGCCGACCAGGGTCCGGCCCGCGCGCTCGGCGTAGCGCAGCAGCTCCTCCTCGCCGCCTCGCGAAACCGCGCGGGCGTCGGTGCCCTTGAGCGGCGAGGCGAGCGCGTCGAGGTCGGGAGGCAGGCGGACGACGGCGACCTCGGCGAGCGAGGCGCCGGCCGCCCCGACCGCCTCCTCGACGTCGGCGGTCACGTCCTGCCCGAGCCCGCCGAGCCCGATCAGCGCGATCTCGCGCCCCCTCAGGGTGCCCGCGACGATGGTCGGCGAGACCTGGCGGCTGAACTCGCGCTCAGCCTCGAGCTCGGCCTCGAGCTCACCGACGCGCGCTTGCGCCTCGTCGAGGTCGGACGCGAGGCTGCGCTCGAGATCCTCGGCGGTCCCGGAGATGACGTCGGAACCGAGTCCGACCCCGATCAGGATCCCGACCGCCAGGGCGACGAAGACCGCCGCCAGCGATGCGGCGTGATAGCGCGCCGAGTAGCCCACTAGCTCCGCCGCCTCACAGGTTGAGCAGGACCTTGATCTTCAGCCAGACGAGCTCGAAGAACTCCGCCAGGGCCGGGGAGCTGAGCACCACGATCAGGATCAGCAGCAGCGCGATCGCGAGGAACGCCCACAGCTGCCAGCCGCGGACACCGGGGTTGTAGAGCCGGCTGACGCCCTTGGCGTCGACCAGGGTCTCGCCGATCCGCAGCCTCGTGAGGAAGGTCGACGACATCCCGGAGCGGTTCTTGTCGAGGAACTCGGTGAGGTTGAAGTGAGCGCCGACCGAGACGATCAGCTCGGCGCCGTTCTCGTGCGCGAGCAGCATCGCCAGATCCTGGCTGGTGCCGATCGCCGGCACGATCACCGGCTCGAGGCCGAGGCTTCGCAGCCGCTCCAGCCCCGGCGCGCGGCCGTCCGGGTAGGCGTGGACGACGACCTCGGCGCCGCAGGTCAGCACCGAGTCCGTCGCCGAGTCCATGTCGCCGAGCACCATGTCGGGCTCGAAGCCCTCCTCGAGGATCGCGTCGGCGCCGCCGTCGACCCCGACCAGAACCGGCCGGGTGTCCCCGATGTAGGCGCGCAGGGCGCGCAGGTCGCGCCGGTAGGTCGTCCCGCGGACGACGATCAGCGCGTGCCGCTCGCGGAACTCCGTTCGCACGGTCGGGAAGTCGATCTTGCCGGCGAGCAGGTTCCCCTCCTCGCGCACGTGCTCGATCGTGTTGGTGGCAAAGGCGGAGAGCGCCACCCCGATCCGCTCGCGCTGGTGCTCAATTTGCGCGGTCGCCCGTTCGAGGTCGATCACGGTGCCGCTTGCCAGCAACTCCCCGTTGCGGTGCAGCTCGGCCCCCGAGAGGAGCACCTCGTCGCCGTCGCGAAGCTGCTCGAACAGGGGCGCCGCGGGGACGTCGACCAGCAGCACCCCCGCCCGGGCGAGGATCAGCGGTCCCGGGTTGGGGTAGCGACCGGTCGAGGAGCGGGCGACGTTGACGACCGCCGCGACCTCGCTGGCGACCAGGTCATCGGCGGCCACCCGGTCGAGGTCGGCGTGGTCGATGATTGCGATCTCGCCGGGCACCAGGCGCTTGACCAACGCCTTGGTCCTGCGCCCGAGCCGGGCTCGACCGACGATCGGCGGCACCTCGGTCGGCCGCAAGGAGATCTCGGGCCCGCGCAGCAACGCGCGTGCCCGGCTTCGCAAAGCCATCGAGGCCGATTATGCGCGATCGCGAGGCGGGCCCGGGTCGAGCTCAGGCAGCCTCGAGCAGCTGGCGGGCGTGGCGGCTCGCGGCCGCGTCCCCGCGGTCGCTGCCAAGCATGCGGACGATCTCGGCGACCAGCTCGTCGCCCGCGACCCGCTCGACCTCCGCCACCGCCTCGCCACCGGCCGTGCGCTTCTCGATCCGGAAGTTCGCCGCGGCCAGCGAGGCGACCTGCGGCAGGTGGGTGATGCAAATCACCTGCCTGCCCTCGGCGAGCCGGCGCAGTCGCTCGCCGACGGCTCGCGCGGTGTTGCCGCCGACGCCGGCGTCGATCTCGTCGAAGACGAGGGTCCGAGCGGCGTCCGGGCCGCCGAGCCCCGAGAGCGCAAGCATGACCCGTGACAGCTCCCCGCCCGAGGCGCTGTCGCGCAGTGGCGAGGCGGGCATGCCCGGATTCGTCGCGACCATGAACTCGGCCGTCTCGGCGCCCGCGGGGCCAAAGCCGTCTGGCTGCGGCTCGAGCGAGATCTCGAGCGTCGCGCCCTCCATCGCCAGCGCCGCGAGCTCGCCGGCAACCCGCTCGCCGAGCTCGGCCGCGGCCTTCGTCCGTCCCCTGGTCAGCTTGCCCGCCAGCGTGGCGCGACGTTCCTGTGCCGCGCCGAGCCTTGCCGCCAACCGCTCGGCATACTCGTCGGCGTTCGCGAGCTGCGCGATCAGCTCGCGGCAGCGCTCGGCGTGGGCGAGGACCGCCTCGATCGAGCCGCCGTGCTTGCGCTGCAGGCGGTCGAGCCCGTCGAGCCGCTCCTCGATCGCCTGCAGACGGCCGGGCTCGGCATCGATCTCGTCCAGGTAGGAGCGCAGCTCGCCACCCACGTCCTCGAGCTCGACCGCGGCCGCGCGCAGCCGCGCCGCGAGCGCGTCGAGGTCCGGATCGACGCCCTCGACACCGGCGAGCCCGGCCTCGGCCAGCCCGAGCGCCGCTCGAGCCCCGCCGCCATCCTCGACCTCGCCGCTGATCGCCCCGAGTGCCCAGCCGCCGGCCTCGCGCAGCGCCTCGGCATGGCGCAGGCGTTCCCGATCTGCCTCCAGCTCGGCGTGCTCGGCCACGTCGGGTGCCGCCGCCTCGATCTCGGCGAGCTCGAAGCGCAGCAGGTCGAGGTCGCGCTCGCGCGTGCCCTCGCGCTCGCTCAAGTCCGCCAGTTCCCGCGAGAGCGCCGATACCTCAGCGTGCGCCGTCGCGTACTCGTCCCGGACGGCGGCGTGCCTGGGCCCGGCGTAGCCGTCGAGGGTCTCGAGTTGGGCGGCACCGAGAGTGAGCCGACGATGCTCGTGCTGGCCGTAGAACGCGAGCAGGCGTCCGCCGAGCGACTGCAGGTCGGCGGCCGATGCCGCCCGTCCGCCGACGAAGGCGCTGGTCCGCCCTGAGGCGCCCACCCGCCGGCCCAGGACCACCTCGTCGGCGCCCTCGGGGACCCGCTCGGCGATCTCGGCAAGCTCGGGTTCGTCGAGGAGGCCGTCGGGCAGCGCGAACACCCCCTCCACCCAGGCCTCCTTGGCGCCGGGGCGGACGATCTGCGGTCGCGCCCGGCCGCCCAGCAAGAGGTCGAGCGAGTGGGCGAGCACCGTCTTGCCCGCCCCGGTCTCGCCGGTGATCGCGTTCAGGCCGGCGTCGAGCCGGAGCTCGGCCCGCTCGATCAGGAGCAGGTTCTCGATTCGAAGCTCGAGCAGCACGCACCCGTTCTAGCGCCGGGCGCCGACGGATCGACGCGGCCTCCGGCGCGCGGGCTCGTTCAGTGCGCGAGCCGTCCGAACTTTTCGCGGATCCGCCGGTAGAAGCTCGAGCCCGGGAGCTGGGCGAGGCGGCCGACCTCTGCACGAAAGCGGACCTCCATCTCGGCTCCGCTCGCGAGCTCCCCGACATGCTCACCGTCGAGCACGACGTCGACCGGGTCGCGGCCGGCCGCGTTGCGGACGCTGAGCACGTCGTTGGGCGCCACGACCAGCGGTCGCGCGGTCAGCGTGTGCGGCGAGATGAAGCTGACCACGTAGCCCTCCACCCCCCAGGCCAGGATCGGGCCCGAGTTGGCGAGGTTGTAGCCCGTCGAGCCGGCCGGCGTCGCGGCGACGAGCCCGTCGCAGCGCACGTGCCCGACCTCCTTGCCCCCGAGTCGGTAGGCGAGCTCGGCGACGCGGCTGTGCTGGCGGCGGATCAGCGAGACGTCGTTGAGCGCGAGCTCGGACGCCGCGCCGAAGCGCGCCTCGAGAGCCGGCAGACGCATTACCTCGAACTCGCCCCCGAAGGCGGCCTCGAGGCCCGCGGTGAGCTCCTCTCGCTCGACCGCCGCGAGGAATCCGATCGTGCCGTAGTTGAACCCAAAAACCGGCACCTCGGTTCCCGCGTAGGCGCGCAGCGCCTTGAGGATCGTGCCGTCGCCACCGAGGACGAGGCAGAGGTCGGGGGCTCGATCCCCGCGCTCCTCGATCCCGTCCGCGCCGGCTCCGTGCTTGGCGAGCTCGTCGCGGTCGGCGACCAGGGTCCAGCCCGCCCGCTTGGCCGCGTCGACCGCAGTGCCCAGGGCCTCGGTCACCTGCTCGGGCTGGGTGTGGGTGAGGACGACCGCCGTGCTCAAGGCTCGACCTGCTCAATCGCCGCCTCGACGTCGATCCCGTCTCCGCTCGACCCGGCCCGGGCCAGGCGGATGAAGGTCTCCCGGTTTCCCTTCGGGCCCGGCAGGCCGGACGAGGCGAAGCCGCGCACGACAAGGCCCGAGGCGGCGCCGGCTTCCGCGGCGGCGCGCAGGGCGTCGCGGCGGTCAGCCGCCTCGCGCACCACCCCGCCCCTGCCGACCCGACCCGGGCCGAGCTCGAACTGCGGCTTGACCAGGGCGAGGATCTCGCCGGCCGGCACGAGGCAGCGAGCGATCGCCGGCAGCACCTTGGCGAGTGAGATGAACGAGACGTCGACGGTCGCCAGGTGGGCGGCGAAAGGAAGCTCGGAGGGCTCGAGCCGGCGGGCGTTTCGGCGCTCGATCACGGTCACTCGCGGGTCGCCGCGAAGGCCCCAGTCGAGCTCGCCATGGGCAACGTCGACGGCGATCACGCGCGCAGCACCGCGCTTCAGCAGGCAGTCGGTGAAGCCACCGGTCGACGCCCCGACGTCGAGGCAGTCGAGGCCGCTGACATCGATCCCGAACCCCTCGAGCGCGTTTGCGAGCTTGACGCCCCCACGGGAGACGAACGGCGGCGCCTCGACGACGAGCAGCTCGGCGTCGTCGGCGACGAGGTCGCTCGGCTTGCGGGCGAGCGGCCCGTCGCGGCCGATCCGCACCCGGCCGGCGCGCACCGACTCCGCCGCGCTCGTGCGCGAGCCCGCAAGCCCACGCTCGGCGAGCAGCGTGTCGATCCGGCGCCTGCTCATGCGCGCAAGGTAGCGACCGGCGCGACCCTATTCGCTACCGGCCGAGCGTCTTTGCCCCACCGCGGCGCACCCACGCATCGAGCTCGGAGCGGAGGAACAGGATCCTCCGGCCGTCGCGCTCGTGCGGGATCGAGTCTCGGCGCACGAACTCGTAGAGCCGCCGCGGCGAGCAATCGAGGTACTCGGCCGCGGACTTGAGCGTGAGCCAGCGGTCCCCGCCGCCGTTCTCGTCGAGGATGGCTCGAGCCCGCACAGCGACCTCATCGGCGAGTTGATCGACGACCTCGGCCGGTAGGTGCAGGGACGAGCCGGTCACGGGTCGAGCCTACCCGCTATCCGGCGCAGCTCAACTATCGCGCTTACGCTTGATAAGCGACAACCTCCGAAACCGCTTGCATAAGCCCATCTAGCGCGCTTTCAACGAATCGGCCCACCAGCTCAAGCCCGCGGGCTGAAGAATCTAGCTCCGCTCGCGCAGCAGCGCGCCCAGGTCGGCCACCGGCCCCAGGTGCCGCAGCTTGTCCGGGTTGACGATCGAGCTCACGCCCTGGATCTGGCCCTCCGCGACGTCGAGGATCATCACGCTGATCAGCCTGCCCTCGCGGTCGAAGAACAGCGCACCCGGTTGCCCGTTTACCTCCTCGCGGCGCGAGGTGAAGCCGCCGAAGCGGGCGCCCGCGCTCAGCCACGCCATCAGCGTGCGCGCCACCCTGGCTCGGCCATGGACCGCGCGTGCGAGGGCGGGCGCCTTGCCGCCGCCGTCACCGTGGAGCACCACGTCGTGGGCCAGCAGTTCCTCCAGCCCTCCGAGGTCACCCTCCTCGGCGGCCGCGAAGAAGCGGGTCGCGAGCTTCTCCCGCTGCTCGCGCGAGGCCTCGAACCGGGGGCGCCGCTCCTCCAGCCGACCGGCCGCGTCTCATGGGCCCGGACCCGGTAGGTGTCCATACGCTCGCGCACCTGGCCGATGCTGTCGGGCATCAGATGTCCGTAGACGTCGAAAGCGGCGGAGCGTCCTGCGCCGCATGAACAGGCCATTCCGGGTGAGCTGGGTACGGACGGGCCGTCCGCAGGCAAGTCCGCATACATTCGCGTCTATCGGCCTGCTCCTTTCACGCGGGAGCAGGTGTCTCATCCGCGGCCAGGCTCAGTACCCCTCCGCGGTGGAAGCCGCGGTCTCGCCCGCTGAGCTCTTCGCCACCGAGGTGCGGCCGGTGCGGCTCTTGATCTTTTCCCACCGGTCGAATAGGTTTGGCCCCGGCGCGATGGCGCCGAGTGCCTCGACCCCGTCTGCGCCCGGCAATCGAGTGAGGGCCTTCACTGGCCCGCAAATCGCAAGTCAGGAGCCGCAGAATGGAAGCCTCAGCCTCGACCCCAGCGGCCGCCGCCGATCAGGCGAAGGTCGAAGACGGCGCAATCCGCCCCTATGACGTAGATATTCCGCAAGAGGACCTAGACGACCTCCGCCGCCGGATCGCCGCGACGCGGTGGCCCAGCAAGGAGCTCGTTGCAGATCGGTCGCAAGGCGTGCAGCTGGCGACGATGCAGGCCCTCGCGGACTACTGGACGACCGAGCACGACTGGCGCGCGTGCGAGGCGAGGCTGAACGCGCTGTCGCAGTTCACGACCGAGATCGACGGGGTCGAGATCCACTTCATCCACGTGCGGTCGCCGCACGAGGACGCATTGCCGCTGATCATGACGCACGGCTGGCCCGGCTCGGTCATCGAGTTGCTCGAGACGGTCGGCCCGCTCACGGACCCGACCGCGCACGGCGGCAGCGCCGGGGACGCGTTCCACCTGGTGCTGCCGTCATTGCCCGGTTACGGGTTCTCCAGTGAGCCGACCGAGCTCGGTTGGGACGCCGCCCGCACCGGACGCGCGTGGGCGGAGCTGATGCGCCGCCTCGGCTACACCCGCTACGTCGCCCAGGGCGGCGACGTGGGTGCCCTGGTCACGGACCTGATGGGTCGCCAGGCGGTCGACGGTTTGGTCGGCTACCACCTGAACCTGCTCACGGCGGTGCTCGCGATCGGCGATCAACTGCCCAAGGAATCCGAACAGGAACGCGCAGCTGCCGAGGCGGTCGCGGCGTTCAGGGAAGACGGCTTCGGCTACTTCCTCGAGATGGCAACGCGGCCGCAGACGATCGGCTTCGCCCTGCTGGATTCACCGGTCGCCCTGGCGGCCTGGCTGCTCGATCACGATACGGACAGCTACTACAAGATCTCCCGCGCCTTCGTCGACGGGGAGCCCGTGGGCAATCTCACCCGGGAAAGCATCGTCGACAACATCACGCTGTACTGGCTGACCGGCACCGCAGCGTCGGCGGCCCGGTCGTACTGGGAGGACGCACGGGCGCTGGCCGCGTCGCTTGCGAGTGGCCAGCCTCCTCCGCCGGTCACCGTGCCGGTCGGCTTCACCACGTTCCCCGGCGAGATCTGGGCGTCGCCCCGGAGCTGGGTTGAGGCGGTCTACCCCGGCCTCGCGTACTTCAACGAGGCCGACAAGGGCGGCCACTTCGCCGCCTGGGAGGAGCCCGAGCTGTTCTCGGAGGAGCTCCGGGCAGCGTTCAGGTCGGTGCGCTAACACGCCAACCGGGAGGTTGGGGGACGTGAGCCTCTTCGGCGCGCGCCGCCATCCCCGCACGGCCGCGTTGCCCATCGAGGGTCACCTCCCTGGTTTCGACGGGGCGACCGGCTGGCTGAATTCGTCGCCTCTCACTCCGGCGGAGCTGCGTGGGAGGGTCGTTCTCGTCGATTTTTGGACCTACACCTGCATCAACTGGCTCCGCACGCTGGCCTTCGTGCGTGCGTGGGCCGCGAAATACCGCGACCTCGGGCTCCTCGTCATCGGCGTCCATACGCCCGAGTTCCCCTTCGAGCGCGAGGTCGAGAACGTCCGCGAGGCCGCGCAGGCGATGAGAGTCGAGTACTCGATCGCGCTCGACACCGACTACGGGGTGTGGACCGCCTTCGCCAACCGGTACTGGCCGGCCGTCTACCTCGCAGACGCGGAGGGCCGGATCCGATACCACCACTTCGGGGAGGGCGAGTACGAGGAAGGCGAGTGGATGATCCAGCACCTGCTGCGCGAGGCCGCGGGCGAGGGCATCGATAACGAGCTCGTCTCTGTCGCGCCCGATGGATTCGAGGCGCAAGCCGACTGGACGAACCTGCGCTCTCCCGAGACCTACCTCGGCTACGGGCAGGGGCAGAGCCTCGACTCTCCCGACGGTGTCTCATACGACGAGCCTCGCAGCTACGTGGCGCCCGGGTCGTTGCAGCTCAACACCTGGGCGCTGACCGGAAACTGGACGATCGAGCGGCGGGCGAGCGTGCTGAACGAAGCCGGGGGGCGAATCGCCTTCCGCTTCCATGCGCGCGACGTCCATCTCGTCCTGCGCTCGCGGGCGGGCACGGCCGTCCCGTTCCGCGTGCTCGTCGACGGCGAAGCGCCCGGCGCAGCCCACGGGCTGGACGTCGACGAGGAGGGCCGCGGAACGCTGGTCCAGCCACGGCTCTATCAGCTGGTGCGCGAGCCCGGGTCAATCACGGACCGCACGTGCGAGATCACATTCGTCGGGGCGGGCGTCGAGGCGTACGTCTTCACCTTCGGCTAGCCGGCGGCTCGGCCTTCAGTAAACGAGCCTTCCAAGGGCGCGGCTCGCAGGCTGAGCGCTCCTGCAATGCGCGAGGAGCGGGCGCGCGGATCGGATTCACGCGAGAGGGAGCAGGGTGCGGACGGACCCTCTACTGCTGGTCCGGCGGTTCAAGAACGTCCATGCGAACGATCAGGCCATCCTCGAGCCGATAGCGGTGGAGAACGCGCGAATCGGAGATGAGCTCGCCGGTGTTCGCATCGTGGACCACCTGGTGGACATCGACCGTGATGGCCCCATCCGCCTCCGCGGTGAAGTCCTCGGGCTCGACCGTGCCAGAGATGGCGGCGAACTGTCTCTTCCAGTAGTCGCGGACGGCCGAGCGGCCGGTCACCCGGCCGCCCTCCCAGGCGTTGGGCCAATCGACCTCGGGATCCATCAACTCGATCGCGGCCTCGATATCGCGCGCGTTGAACGCGCGGTAGGCGGACCGCAGCACCTGCTCGGCCTCCGACATGCAGCCAAACTTAACGGGCGGCGACGTGAGCGACTCGCTCCTCCTTGACGCGAAAAGCGAAGATTCCGGCGAAGACTCCGCCAGGTTTGGCTCCAAGCAGCGGGTCTAAGAGCGAACCTGAAGTCGACGACCGATGATTTCGCCTCCGGGGTCCGGTCTACCAGCATGGAGCTAACACCTGATGACTCAGACGATCTTGGACATCAGCCTGTCGCTCGACGGCTTTGCGACCGCCGCAAACGTCCGGCCCGAGGAGCCGATGGGCGACGGCCAGGGTTGGGTCTACGTGGTCGTCGATGATGTCCATGGGCACTGCGAGCGGGCAGCGGGGCGGTCGAAATCCTCAACGAGCCCCACGACGCCTTTGTCGGGGCGCAGAGGGGCTACAGCGCCCCGGAATCGCGAAGGAAACCTGTGGAGCTTCGGGACGATGAGCCCTGGGGCGAAGCAATGAAGCTCCCCGACGGCTTCGCCGGCGAGGTCTTGCGGCCGGGCGATCCCGGCTATGACGAAGCCCGCGTGGTCTGGAACGGCATGATCGACCGCCGCCCGGCGCGGATCGTTCGGCCGACAACCACCGACGACGTCTCGACGGCGATCCGCTTCGCCCGCGAGCGCGAGCTCGTCGTCGCCGTGCGTTGCGGAGGTCACAGCATTCCTGGACTCTCGACCTGCGACGACGGTGTCCTCATCGACCTCTCACGGATGCGCGGCGCCCAAGTCGAGGCGCAAGCGCGCACCGCGCGCGTGGGTGGCGGCGCGCTGCTAGCTGAGCTCGACGACGCGGCACAGCAACATGGTCTCGTCTGCCCGGTGGGTGTGGTCTCCCACACTGGCGTCGGGGGCCTGACCCTCGGCGGCGGCATGGGCCGGCTGCAACGTCGATTCGGGCTAACGATCGACAACCTCCTCGCCGTGGAGCTGGTCACGGCCGACGGCCGCCTCATCCGCGCCAGCGAGGACGAGTATCCGGAGCTCTTCTGGGGCATACGCGGGGCCGGCGCGAACTTCGGGATCGTGACCGCGTTCGAGTTCGGGCTTCATCCGCTCGATGGCCCGGTCACGCACGGCGTGGTCATGCATCCGATTGAGCGGGCGGAGACTTTGGCCGAGCGTTACCGGGAGCTCGTCCTGACCGGGCCTGATGCTGTCTGGGCCTCGTTCGGCATCGGGCTCGCACTGCCGGCCGAGGACTACCCGCCGGAGCTCGCCGGACGCCCGATCGTCTACGTCGCCGTCCTTCACTCCGGGTCGCCCGCAGAGGCCGAGCGCGACTTGGGCGCGGTGCGCGGCATTCCCGGCGCGGTCACCGATTCAATCGAGGCGAAGCCATATCTGACCACTCAGCGACTGAACGACGATGCGACCGCGTGGGGCCACCGATTTTCCATGCGCAGCAACTTCCTATCCTTGCTGCCCGACGACGTCTTGAGCGCGTGGACTGAACGCATCGTCCGTATGCCAAAGGGGGCCAACGGTGGATACTCGGTCTGGTCCTGTGGCGGGGCGATCGCCGCCGTGCCCGACGAGGACACCGCCTTTACAGGGCGCGAAGGGCTGTACTGGGCGTCGGCGGAGCTCCAGTGGGATGAGCCGGAGCTGGACGAAACCTGCCGTGCCTGGGGCCGGGCCGCGCTCGCCGAGGCTGCACCGTACGAGTCGGCCGGCCGCTACGTCAACGACGTCGCCGAAGTCGAGGACGGACTGGCGCGGACGATCTACGGCGATGCGAAGTACGAGCGGCTCGTTTCGCTGAAGCGCGAATGGGACCCGGACAATGTCTTCCGGCTCAACCAGAACATCCGGCCTTAGCGCGCCGGCGTCTAGTCGCTGCTCCTTTGCGCGAGGAGCGCGAGCACGGTCGCCGGGCGTCGCGGCGCGGCGTGTGTCAGCTTCTCGGGTGTGAGCCTGCTGGAACCGGCGCGATGCCGATCGGGTTCCGCGAAGGTTCCCTCACGCGGTTGAGCTGACTACGTTGATCGGGTCACGAACCTCGGACGAGGGGAACCAGGCGGGGCGGACTCGAGCAAACGTCCTACGTCGTCTTCTCGCGCTGCGGCAGCTTCCAGTCAGGCCGCACGAAGTGGCACGTGTAGCCGTTCGGGGTCCGCTGTAGGTAGTCCTGGTGTTCGGGCTCGGCTTCCCAGAACGGGCCGGCCTCGCTCACCTCGGTGACGACCGTGCCTGGCCACAGGCCCGAGGCGTCGACGTCGGCGATCGTCTCCTCGGCGATCTGGCGCTGATCGTCGCTCGTGTAGAAGATCTCCGAGCGGTAGCTGGCCCCGACGTCGTTGCCCTGCCGGTCCTTCGTGGTCGGGTCATGGATCTGGAAGAAGAACTCGAGGATCTCCCGATAGGAGATCCGCTCGGGGTCGAAGACGATCTCCACGGCCTCGGCGTGGCCGTCGTGGTTTTGGTAGGTGGCGTTGGGAAGGTCCCCGCCCGTGTACCCGACCCGCGTCGAGATCACGCCGTCACGCTTGCGCAGCAGCTCCTGCGCCCCCCAAAAGCACCCTCCAGCGAGGATCGCCGTCTCGGTGTGGTCCGTCATCGCGTCGCTCCTTCGTTCGGGGTTCGATCTGAGCTTAGCCTCGCACGAAGGCCGCATGGGGCCGGTGGCCGAACGGTCACGCTGCCAGGCGCACTCGCGCGGGAAGGGGCTTCGGCACCCGGCCTGGGTCTCGGTCGTCGCCATCGCGGCGCGACCGAATCGCCTACGCCGACGGACGATCCTGGCGGGCGATCTGCTCGCGATAGCGGGCGTCGTCTGCTTCGATCGAGTGTGCCTCGGCCAGCACCTGTTCCAGTTCCCCCGGCGGGATCATGACCGCGCCCGAGGAGTCGGCGAACACGTGCTGGCCGGGGATCACACCGACGCCACTCAGGACGACGGGCACGTTCGCCTGAAACGGCGTGATCTCGCGTCCACCCCATCGAGTCGCCTCGCCAGCGCAGTAGGCGGCGAAGTCGTATCCCGCCAGTTCGTCGAAGTCCCGCAGGCGCCCGTCGGTGAGGACACCTGCCAGGCCGTGGTGCTGAACGCGCGAGAGCTTGGTTCCACCGCCCATCGAGACATCGGTGTAACCGTTGGAGGCGAGCACCAGCACCTTGCCCTCCGGGTCGTCGCCAACCGCTTCGTAGAAGAGGTTGCCGAGGTTGTAGTTCTCGGGATCAAGCGAAGCCGAGCAGCTCGGAAAGTATGAGATGGTCACCGCGGGGCCGAACAGGACTCGCCCGGGCGTCGGAGTAACGAGATCGAGGATGTGGCAACGGTGGCGGTGCAGCCGCCCCATCGCATCGACGAGGTCCGCGCACTTGAGGCCCTCTACCGCCGACGCATGGTCCATCGACTCGATCCTACGCTCACGAAGCCGCGCGACAAGCGCGATTTGGGCCCCGCCCCGCTCGCCACTCAGGCCGGGCCCGGCATCGCACCCTCGGGCAAGCTTGATCCGGGTCCAGACGTTCATGTTGATGACGACGGCGACGATCTCGACGATCTCCTCCAGCGTCCGCGCCCATCCGGGTCATGCCGATCAGCGCCTCGTTCTCGCCCGCTCCACGTGCTGGCTCGGATCTCTCGCGAACGCCTGCGTCCTCCCGCTGCACGCCCTGTGTGCCCTCGAGGACCCGGACTCCCGGCCGGCCGCGAGGGCTTCTGGCGTGGCTCCGGAAGAATTCAGATCGCGTCGAGCAGGGTCGTGCAGGCTGCCTCGCAACGGCGGCAGCTTTCTGCGCAGACCCGGCAATGCTCATGATGCTGGGCGTGGCGCTCGCACTCCTCGGCGCAGGTCGAGCAGGATTGCCGGCAGCTCTCGACCTCCGCCCGTGCGGTCTCCGGCTCGTATTCCGTCTGGCGGCTGACCATGCGTCCGGCCGCGATGCAGACGTCGGCGCAGTCCAGGCAGAGGCGAATGCACCGCCGCATCTCGGCGACGTTTTCCTCGGCGAGGTCGGCGTCCACGCAGATCGTGCAGCTGCGAGCGCAGTCGTAGCACTCGGCGATGCATCGGGCGAGCGCGTCGCGGTCGACCTCGCTCGGCCGCGGGTGGGTGGCGAGTAGCTCGGATACGTCGGTTGCGGTAGCCATCGGTCCTCCATTGTTTCCGCCTCAGGTCGTCTTGAGCATCTCATCTCAACACCGAGTTACTCACAACGGACACCACCAGCGGCCCGTGGCGTCTCGGTCACTGCTCTTTCGCGGGAAGGGAGGAGCGAAGCGCGCCGCTCCTCCTTTCTCCGTTGGAGGGGTCGACATACGCGCCAGGGCGCCGTTTGGAGCGCGCAGCGGCTTAGTTCCGGTCAGGCGAGCGACCAGCAGGCCAGCGACACGGCTTCGGTAAGTCAAAAGGAGACGCCCCGCACTTCGCGGGGCGTCTCGGGGTACAGGGAGGAGAGATATGTGTCTGTGGGAGGTAGGTCGGCTTTCGCTAGGCCGGTTGACGGTGCGGCTTGTGGCGGCTCAGGCACGATCCTCGACCCGTCCGGGAGTGCTGCTTCGCATGGAAAGCGAAGCTTTCCGCGAGATACTGCATGGGCGATGTCACAGCGAGACGATATGGAGAGGCTGCGGAGGGTCTATGACGAGTGGGCTCGGGGCGAATACTGGAGCGTTGACATCTATGACCCCGAGATCGTGTTCGTCCTCGGAGACAGCCTTCCCGAGCCGGGGATATACGAGGGGCTTGAGGGTTTGGAGAGGGGCTTCCGCGGGTGGCTGGAGAGCTGGCGGGATCTCCGCTTCGAGCTCGAGGAGCTGATCCCCGCCGGTGAAGCCATCGTGGCCATGTACCACCAGACCGCCACCGGTCGGGCAAGTGGCGTCCACACGGAGCTCGACGGCGGTCACGTCTGGCGAATGCGCGATGGAAAGGCGGTGCGGCTGGAGGTGCATTCGAACCGGGCCGCCGCCCTGGAAGCCGCCGGGCTTCGGAGTAGCGCTTAGGACGAGAAGCGCAACAGCGTCAGTCCCTGCCAGGCGGTTTCGTGGATCACCTCAGCTTGCGGGCTGTCTGCCGTTAGCGCCGCGTTCTAGGCGCGCAACCCCTGGCTAGCCTTAGCACAGCTTGATCTTGGGTCACAAGGAGTAGTGTCGGTCCAAGTCGCAGAGTCCGACCAGAGGAGGCATCCGTGGCCTCAAGGCTTCGTGAATGGCGAGACCGCCGACGTGAGCGGCGGCGCGCCAAGGACCGTGCTTACGTCGACCGGGCTGTCTCCCAGCGAGGCGCGCGGAGCGCCGCAGACGCGCGCCGGGAGGTAGAGACAAGGGGCCGGGATAGCTTCATCTAAGGCAGCGTGTTTCTGCTGAACGCAACGGTTCCTACTCAACCCTTCATTCCCCCCAACAGCTGGGCGTCGCCCCGTAAGCGCGTCGTCTCCGTAGCGACCGCGCGGTTGCGCTTAGGACGAGAAGCGGTAGTCCGGGTGCGCTACGCGACCGGTTGCGGCTCCCCTGCGGCCAGATCCGGTGCGAGCCGGATCGCCCGATCCCGCTTGCCTAAGCCGAAATAGAACCGCCCCACACTTGGCGGGGCGGTCCTGGTCTCGACCGCTCAAGACCGCTCTAAGCCGCCTGAGCGGGGTGCTGACTGGCGCACCACTGGCGCACCAGTGCGCGCCGCCCAACATGCGAAAATAGGTCCTAGTAAACCGGCCGAGCGTGCCCGCGTCGGCAGCGATCGAGGGGCAAGGGCAAGACCTCGAAGGGGGGTTTGCTCGGTGGTAAAAGCAAGGGTTGTCCCGGCAAGACCGTGCGGGTCGTTGGCCCCGGGCTCGCGCACAAGTTGCGAGCTCGAGGTCTCGATCACATCGAAGCGATGCACCCGAGCACGAGGGCGCTGAGCTGGGAGGCGGCGAGGGACCACGATCCGGTCGTCGAGCGCGAACTCGCCCCGTTTCACCCCGATCGGCTCGGCAGGGCCGAGCACGCCGGCCACGAAGTCAACGGGACCGATCAGGGTCGCGGGGTTCGATTGCTGATGCCGTGCCTACTCCGACAGCCCGGCGGCTTCGAGGGCATCCTGTCGATCCGTGAATTCCCTCACGCTTGTCACGGTCAACCCCTCCTGATCCCGGATTTCCCAGACCTGCCAGATCTCCATCTCGGCTTCCGCCCCCGACGTTCGTCCCGAGCCGGTGACCCGAAACCCGGCGACCAAGATCCCGTGGTCGCCCTCGAGGTACTCGTGCGATTCGGTGCGCGCATCCGGGAACGTCTCCTGAAAGCTCTCGAAGAACTCGATTACCTCGTCCCGGCTTCGCAGCACCCGAGCTTCGGGCCAGGTCGGTGCCAGTCGATACTCGAGCTGATCGGGAAGCGTGGCGTAGGCGGTCTTGACGTCGCCCGCGTTCCAGGCTCGATTCCCTCGCTCGAAGGCCTCTCGGAACGCGCGAAGGAGCTCGGACTCCAAGGCCGACATCGCCTACTCCGACAGCCCGGCGGCTTCGAGGGCGTCCTCTCGCTCGGCGAACTCGTCCACGCGGACGATCTTGCCGTTGCGGAGGGTGTAGACGTCATAGAAGCGGGCATCGACCTCGACCCCGCTTCCCCGGCCGCGTCCTCGGAAATAGGCCCTCACGACGACCTGGTTCCCGGCGTCGATGAACTCCTCGGCTGTCGCCTCAGACTCCGCCCAGGCGCCCTCCAGCGCTCAAAGTTGTCGCGAACCCCGTTCCGCCCGTACGAAGGACCTGCCTCGACGGAGGTCAGGACGACGTCGGCGTCGAAATCGGCAAGCGCCTCGGCGGGATCGCCGCGCCCTTGCACCCCGAAGGCGAAAGCTCGGCGCACGATCTCCACGTTCTCCTGCGACATCGCCTACTCCGACAGCCCGGCGGCTTCGAGGGCTTCCTCGCGCTCCTGATACATGCAGATGCGAGCGATCGCACCGTCGCGGATCGTGAACAGGTACGTGGGGCGGGACGTTACCTCGATGCCGTCGCGCCCCCGCGTATGAGCCGTGATCGGGACCACAACGTCGTTCCCGACCTCGGTCATCTCTTCGGGTTGCAGCCGAACCGATTCCCAGGCTTCGCCGTACTCATCCCAGAACGCGCGCACCTGATCGAGCCTGAATACCCCGTGAAGTGGGCCGACTGCCCGGGAGAAGTCAAACTCGAAGTCCGGGTCGCTCGTTCGAGAACCGCGTCCCAGTCACCCCGGTTGTACATGGCGATGGCGGCGCGAACCAGCTCGACGTTCTCCTGCGCCATCGCCTACTCCGACAGCCCGGCGGCTTCGAGGGCTCTGTTCTTGTCGGTGTGTATCGAGAGGGAAAGAACCTTGCCGTCACGGAAGGTCCAGACGTGAAAAAAACGGTTCCAGACCTCAGCGTCGCTACCTTTCATGCGCCCGCCGTCGCGGACACGAGTGATCACCTGCGCCTGGTCGGCGTGAATCACCTCCTCGTCCTCGACGTGGAACTTCTCGAACGTCTCCCAGTACGAGAGGAAAGCCTCCTGCGCGGCGTCAAATCCCCGCAGAACGCCGAAATCCGGCGAGACGTCCCTCGCGTCGAGCTCGTATTCCGGGTCGAACAACTCCCGGGGTGGCTCCAGGCGGGCCCTCACCCCTGCGTAGGCGCGGCGGACCGTCTCGACGTTCTCCTGCGACATCGCCTACTCCGACAGCCCGGCGGCTTCGAGGGCTTCGGATTCTCTGACGTAGAAGCTCAACCGCGCGATCTTGTCCCCACGCAATCCGAAGACGAACCAAAAGTCACTCTCGACCGGGACGCCGCTTTCCTTCCCGCGGGCCGTCTGGAGCACGCGGACGAGGACGTAGTCGCCCGCATCGATGAACCCCTCGGGCGTTGCGGTCCACTCCTCGAATCCCTCGATCCAGTCCGCCGTCGCCTGGAAGAAGCCCTCCTTGCCGTGGTAGGTCGCCCCATCAGGGTCAGAGCGGTGAGTGATCAGGTCATCGGCCATCAGTTCGAGCATCCCGCTCACATTGCCCTCCTTGAAGGCGTCAAAGCTGCGGCGGACGATCTCGACGTTCTCCTGCGACATCGCCTACTCCGACAGCCCGGCGGCGTGGTGAGCCCCCGCCCACTCGATGATGTTCTCCGAGCCGTCGACGATCGTGCCATTGTCGAGCATGAGCGTGGGCACCTTGTAGTTCCCGGTCAACCGTTTGACCTCGCGACGCCTCCCAAAGAACGGGTCGGTTCGGTAGCAGCCGCCGGTCTTGACCACGTCGGGCTCGTAGCCCGCACTGACCAAGGCTTCGTGGGCCTCGCCGCAAGGGTGACCCCGGTCGGGGTGAAAGGTTCCCCAGCAGACGTAGAGCTTCAGCGCCTACTCCTCAAGCCGGGCGGCTTCGAGGGCTTCGGAGGACGTGCGCCAATCAGCAGCAGTCGTCCGGGCAGCCCTCGGGAGGACATGCCTCGCAGCAGTCCTCCTCCGGACAACACTCAGGCTGGATCACGGGGAGATCACCCACAGGGTCAGGATCGCAGAAAGGCAGCGCCGGGGGTGGGGGCCATCCCGCGACGGGGGGAGGGCCCCAGACGCGGAATCGCTTCGTCAGCCGACCGCCGAGCTGGCGGCCCCAGCCGGTCCTCAGACACGCTCGTCATCGGTCGTGCCGAGTCGAGACCCTTCGCCCCGATGGCGGTCGGCAAGCGGGCGAAGAAGGCTTGGCAGGCGGCGGGGCTCGAGCGGATCACGCTGCACGAGGGCCGTCATACCTTCGCCTCGCTGCTGATCGACTCCGGCGCCAACCCGAAGGCCGTGCTGGAGTTCATGGGCCACTCGAAGATCCAGACCACCTTCGACGTCTACGGGCACCTGTTCCCCGGCAGCCACGACGAGGTGCGCGCCAAAATAGAACCGCCCCACACTTGGCGGGGCGGTTCTGGGTACAGGGAGGAGAGATATGTGTCTGTGGGAGGTAGGTCGGCTTTCGCTAGGCGCCGCGAACCGCGCTGAACCGCGTTGAAGCGGTCAGCGCGACGATTGCGGCGCCTACGCCGACCAGAAAGATTCCTGCGTTCCAATCGCCCGTCGCGATTCCGACGGCGAGACCGCCGCCGATCGCGACCGCCGCGATCGTGTAGTCGAAGCCCGCGTGGGCGCTGAGCGGCACCGCTCGACCCGGTCCGTCGGCCTGCAGCGCGAGGCCGAGCAGGATCGCGCCTACCGCGACCGAGATCGCCGTCGCGGCGAGCCCGAAGCCGAGCACGAACGGGATGATCATCACCGCGGGCGCGGCGATCGCCTCAACGGCGCTGTGGACTGGGAGTGGTACTGCTCTCATCGCACGACTGAGAGTACGAACGTATGTGCGATCAGAGTGTGACTGCGATCACAGTGGGCGCGGCCGCGCGTCTCAGCCCGACACCGGGTCGCCTGCCCGCATCGCCGCGCTCACCCGCTCCGCCACCGCGGCGCCAGTCAGGCCGACCTCCTCGCGCAGCAGCGCCGGCTTTCCGTGGGTGACGTAGCGGTCCGGCAGCCCGATCCGCAGCACCCGTGCGCGCTCGGACGGCTCCATCGCGTCCTCCAGATGCTCGAGCACGGCCGACCCGAAGCCGCCCGCGAGCACGTTCTCCTCGATCGTCACCACCAGCTCGTGCTCACCGGCGAGCTGCTCGACGAGCGCGCCGTCCAGGGGCTTGGCGAAGCGCCCGTCGCCGACCGTCACCGTGAGTCCGTGCTCCTCGAGCAGCGCCGCCGCATCGAGCGCGACGCTGACCCCGTAGCCGTAACCGAGCAGCGCCACCCGCTCGCCCTCCTTCAGGACCTCGCCCGTGCCGAGCTGGACCTCGCGGGCCCGGTCGGGCAGCGGCACGCCCTCCGCAGTCCCCCGCGGATAGCGAAACGCGATCGGGCCCTCGTCGTGGGCGAGCGCCGTGCGCAGCATGTGGCAGAGCATCGCCTCGTCGCGCGGGGCCATGACGACGATATTCGGCAGTGAACGCAGGTATGAGATGTCGAACGCGCCGTGGTGGGTCGGGCCGTCGTCGCCGACCAGGCCGGCACGGTCCATCGCAAAGACGACGTTGAGCCGCTGCAGGCAGACGTCGTGGACGATCTGGTCGTATGCGCGCTGAAGGAAGGTCGAGTAGATCGCGCAGACCGGCTTCGCGCCCTGGGTGGCGAGCCCGGCGGCGAACAGGACCGCGTCCTGCTCGGCGATCCCGACGTCGTAGTACTGCTCGGGACACTCCTGCTCGAGCGCCGTCAGGCCGGTTCCACCCGCCATCGCCGCGGTGATCCCGATCACCCGCGGGTCGCGCTTGGCCTCGGCCACGAGCGCGTCGCCGAAGACCGCCGTGTAGGCGGGGGGCGGCTTGGCGGTCTCGTCGGGTCGCGACCCCTCGTCCATCTCGCCGCGCGCCAGCGGCGGCTTCTTCGGCGCCGGCTTTGTCGCCGAGGGCTGCGCAGCCTTGCCGGCCACGATCGAGCCGGGCTTCGCCGCGTGCCACTTCTCCATCCCCTCGAGCCCACCCTGCTCGGCGGGCTCGAAGCCCTTGCCCTTGACGGTATGGATGTGGACGACCACGGGCCGATCCGCCTCCAGCGCCGCCTCCAGCGCCGGGCGCAGCTCCGATACCGAATGGCCGTCGAAGGGGCCCATGTAGGCGAGATCGAGCTCCTCGAAGAAGAGCCCCGGCGCGGCGTAGGCCTTGATCGCCGACTTGAACTCCGGCCCGAGGCGCTCGAACTGGCGCCCGAGTCCGAGCGGGAGCCTGGTCAGGGCCTCCTCGACGTCCTCGCGCGCGTGGTAAAGGCGCGGGCGCAGTCGCATGCGCTGGAACGAGCGCGCGATCGCACCGACGTTGGGCGAGATCGACATCCCGTTGTCGTTGAGCACGATCACGATCGGGCTCTGAAGGCCGCCGGCATTGTGCAGGGCCTCGAACGCGACCCCTCCGGTCAGCGCTCCATCCCCGATCACCGCGACCACCCGGCCGTCCTCGCCGACCCCGTGGCGCATCGCCTCCTTGAGCCCGACGGCGTAGCCGATCGAGGTCGAGGCGTGCCCGGCGCCCATGATGTCGTGCTCGGACTCGAACACGGAGCAGAACGGCGCCAGGCCGCCGTACTGGCGGATCGTCTCGAGCCGGTCGCGGCGGCCGGTCAGCACCTTGTGCGGGTAGGCCTGGTGGCCGACGTCCCAGAGGATCTTGTCGCGCGGCGAGCTGAGCAGGCTGTGCAGGACCGTGGTCAGCTCGCAGGTGCCGAGGTTGGCGCCGAAGTGGCCGCCGATCTCGCCGATCGTGTCGATGATCAGCTCGCGGATCTGCTGCGCAATCTGCTGCAGGTCCTCGTCCGAGCGGCCGCTGAGGTCCTCCGGGGAGGAGATCGTGTCGAGCAGGTGCTCGCCGCCGTTTTCGTGGTCAGCGTTCATCGGGGGGTGCTCGATTGTCGCAGCCCCGGGCGCACGATCAGCCCCGACGGGTATGGATGAAGTCGGTCACCAGCTCGAGGTCGGCGGCGTCGGAGCCTGCCTGGTCGAGCGCCGCGCGCGCCTTGGCGTGCGACTCCGCCGCCAGCTCGCGGGCGCGCTCGAGACCGAAGACGCTGACGTAGGTGAGCTTGCCGAGCCGCTCATCGGACCCCCGGGGCTTGCCGAGCTCCTCGTCGGAGCCCGTCACGTCGAGGATGTCGTCGACGATCTGGAACAGGACCCCGAGCTCGGCCGCGAAGCGCCGAAAGGGGTCCATGCGCTGCTCGCCGACGCCGATCAGGACGAGCGGCACCGCGACGCTGGCCGCGATCAGCCGGCCGGTCTTCAGCGAATGCAGCTCGCGAAGCTGGGCAGGGTCGAGCTCCTGGCCCGCGGTCACGTCCCGGTACTGGCCGCCGACCATTCCCCCGACCCCGGTCGCCCCGGCGAGCTCGGCGAGCGCCGTTAGGACCCGCGCCGGCTCACCCTCCTGGCGGTCGCAGAAGAGCCGGATCGCCTCGGCGAACAGCCCGTCGCCGGCGAGGATCGCGACGTCCTCGCCGTAGACGACGTGCGAGGTCGGCCGGCCCCGACGCAGCTCGTCGTCGTCCATCGCCGGGAGGTCGTCGTGGATCAGCGAGTAGGTGTGGATGAGCTCGATCGCGGCTGCGGCGGGCAGGACCTGTGAGGGGTCGGTGCCGGCGGCGCGGGCCGCGGCGAGGCAGAGCACCGGGCGAATCCGCTTGCCGCCGGCCAGCAGCGAGTAGCGCATCGCCTCGTCGAGCCCGGCGGTAGCGGCGCGGTCCGAAAAGCGCAGCTCGGCGAGGTAACCCTCGACCAGCTCGCGCAGGTCGTCCGGATAGGCGGCCAACTCAGCCCTCGGGCGAGTCCGGCTCGCTGAGCACCCGATCGATCGCGTTTCCGGCGCGGCCGACCAGCTCGGCCGCCTCACGCGCCAGCTCCGCCGCCTGCTCGTCGGCGAGCCCCGGGTCGCCGAGCCGTTCGGCCAGCTCCCGCAGCCGCTCTGCGTCGGCCCGGATCGCCGCCACCGGATCGTCGGCGCCCGCCTCGCCGGGGCCGCTCACGACGGCGCCTCCTCGACCTCGCGGGCGGCCGAGCCGAGGATCCCGTTGACGAACCCGGGCGCGTCGGCGCCGCAGAACTCCTTCGCCAGCTTCACCGCCTCGTCGATCGCGACCTCGGTCGGGACGTCGGATCGGTAGCGCATCTCGTACAACGCGACCCGCATGATGCAGCGCTCGAGGCTGGCGATCCGGTCCAGCTCCCAGCCGCGGGAAAGCCGCCCGATCTCCTCGTCGAGCGCCGCGATCTCGGCGTCGGTCCCTTCGGCGAGCTCACGGGTGAACGGCTTCGCCTCCTCGAGCAACTCCGCCAGCGGGCGCCCAGTCACCTCGCGCTGGTAGAGCGCGAATACGGCCTCACGGCGCTGATCGGAGCGGCGCATCCCGGGCACGTTACCCGGGCTCCTCGGCGCGCCCGCTCCCGCCGAGCGTCGACTGGCTCTGGTTTGGACCTGCGCGGCCGTCCGGGGCCGGCCTATGCCCGCGAGACGTACTCCCCGCTGCGGGTGTCGACACGGACGCGGTCGCCCTCGTTGACGAACAGCGGCACCTGTACGACGACCCCGGACTCGAGCGTCGCCGGCTTGTAACCGCCGCCGGAGGCGGTGTCGCCCTTCAGGCCCGGGTCGGTCTGGGCCACGGTCATGTCGATCGCGCTCGGCACCTGCACGCCGGCGGGTCGCTCGTCGACGAGCAGCAGCTCGACCGTGTCGTTGGGCAGCACCCAGCGCATCTCCTCGCCGAGCGTCTCGCCGGCGATCTCGGTCTGCTCGTAGCTCTCGGTGTCCATCAACACCGCGGCGTCGCCGGAGTCGTAGAGGTACTGCATGCGCTTGGTCTCGGTCCGCACGGGACGAAACTTCTCCCCCGCCTTGAAGGTCTTGTCGATCACGGCGCCATCCTCGACCCGGCGCAGCTTCGTGCGCACGAACGCGCCGCCCTTGCCCGGCTTGACGTGCTGGAACCCGACGATCCGGAAGATCGTCCCGTCGACCTCGATATGGGTCCCGTTCTTGAACTGGTTGGTGGAAATCACGGCGGCGGAGGGTAGCGGCGCCCGCTCACGGGCTCGTCGCCTCGGGTGGCCGCAGGCCGGCGGCCTTCTTTGCCCGGCCGGGCGATGGGTAGCCGGTCGCCGAGGCGATCATCGCGTCGCTGATCGCGACCACGGCCCCCCACGTGAAGTCGACCTCGATGCCGGTGAGCCGGAAGCGTCCGGTGAAGCGCTGCACAGTGACCACCCGATCGTCGTCGGCCTCGATCACCTCCAGCAGGGCCCAGTCGAGGTTCTCGAAGGCGTCGCCGATGTCCTCCCACCAGCGCTTGACCCCCTGATGCCCGACGTAGGGGCCGGTGATCGGGAAGTCGGACCAGTTCCGAATCTCGATGCCCGGGTGGCATAGGTCGAGACCGAGGTCCGCACGCTCGAATCCCGCGAACCAGCGACGGACGAGCTCGACGTTCTCGGCCGACATGCGGCCAAGTATGAACCCGCCGCGATCAGGGCCGGACCACGGTCAGGGTCCGCGACGAGGTGAAGAACTCGCGCGCGGCGCGGCCCTGTTCGCGCGGTCCGACGCCGGAGAGGCCCTCGCCTCCGAACGGCACGTAGTAGTCGACCCCGGGCGTGGGAGCGTTGACGCGCTGCAACCCGCAGTCGAGCCGCGCGGCGAGCTCGGCCGCGCGATCGACGTCGCGCCCGTGCACGGCGCCCACAAGCCCGAACCGGGTCGAGTTGGCGACCGCCAGCGCCGCCTCGTCGTCGCCGACCCGGATCAGTGTCAGCAGCGGACCGAAGGTCTCCTCCTGGTTGACCTCGTCGTCGGGATCGTCGAGGGCCAGGACGGTCGGTGAGACGAAGTGCCCGGGACCGTCCGGGGCAGCACCCGTCCCCAGCACCCGGCCGCCGCGGGCGAGCGCGCCCTCGACCCGCGCCTCGAACGCCTTCACCGCCGCGGCTTCGATCAGCGGGCCGACGACAGTGCTCTCCTGCGCCGGATCGCCGACCGCCAGCGCCTCGACCCGGGTCGCAAGCTCGGCGGCGAGCTCGTCGGCCACCGCACCGACCGCGATCGCCCGCCGCGTCGCCGAGCACTTCTGGCCCGAGTACGACATCGCGCCGGCGACGATCTTCGTCGCGGCGTCGGCAGGATCGGCGTCGGCGAGCACGATCGCCGGGTTCTGGCCACCCATCTCCGCCTGGGCGGGAGCCCCGCGCGCGGCCAAGCGAGCGGCGACCCCGAGCCCGACCTCGGTCGAGCCGGTGAACGTCGCGCCCGCGATCCGCCTGTCGTCGAGCAGCGCGCCCGCTCGCGAGCCGGAGAGGAAGCCGATGGTGAGCACGCCGGGCGGCAGCGACTCGGCGGCGGCCGCCGCGATCAGCTCACCCATCCCGATCGCCGGCCCGGCCGGCTTGGCGATCACCGAGTTGCCATAGGCGAGCGCCGGAGCCGCCTTCCAGATCGGGATCGCGAGCGGGAAGTTCCACGGGTTGATCGCCAGCACGACGCCGAGCGGCCGGCGCCTGACGATCACGCTCGTCCGCGGTGCCGAGCCGGGGAACAGCTCGCCCTCGGGGTCGAGCGCCACCTGCGCGTAGAAGCGAAGGATCGCGACCGCCCGCCCGACCTCGGCCCGCGCTTCGGTGACCGGCTTGCCGACCTCTCGAACCATCTGCTCGGTCAGCGGCTCTTCGCGCGCCGCAATCGCGTCCGCGAAGGCCCCGAGCGCAGCGCTGCGGCCCGGAGCGTCGGCGGCCCACTCGTGTTGCGCTCCGACCGCCGCGGCGAGCGCCGCCTCGAGCTCGTCCTCGGAGAGCTCCTCGACCTCGGCGACTACGGTGCCGGGATCGGACGGGTCGTAGCTGCGCAGCGTCATCGGCTCATCCAATCACCCCGCCGGTCGACGCCGGTCGACGCGCTCGACGAACCGGTTGGTCGCGTAGCGATCCGGCTCGATCGACTCAGCCAGCAGCCCCCTGTCGACCAGGAACGTCGAGAGGTCCTCGACCTCGGCCGGGTCGAACTCGCCGAAACGCTCGGCGCCGGCCACGAACAGCGGCAGGTAGGCGTCCAGCGAGGTTTCGGCGAACTCCCTCGAGATGCCCGGGTTCTCGGCCAGCAGCGCGTCGAGCCCGCTCTGCGGGTCGGCGACCACGTCCTCATAGCCCCTCACCGTGGCGCTGACGAAGCCCTGAATCAGCGCCGGGTCGGCCTCGATCAGCTCGGTGGTCGAGAACACCACCAGGCCGGGATAGCGGGGGCCGCCGTAGCGATCGAGCGCGAACGACGTGGTCGGGAACCCGTCGACCTCGATCTGCGCAGCGTCGGACGGGATGAAGCCGGTCATCGCGTCGATCTTGCCGCTTTCGAGCAACTGAATGCCCTTGAACCCGATCGTCACCCGCTCGACCCCGGTCGGGTCGGCCCCGGCCTCGGAGACGAGCGTGTCGAGCACCACCTCGTCGGAGGGAACGCCGGTGATCCCAACCGTCGCGCCCTCCAGGTCGGCCGGCGATCGAAAGCCCGACTCGCGAAGCGCGATCAGGCCGCCCAGCGGCCGCTGGGTCAGCGCCAGCACCCCCTTTGCCGCCAGGCCGGCGTCGATCTGCACCGCGACGTCGATCCCGTCGGCGATTCCGAACGCCGCCTTGCCGGCGCCGATCAGCTTCAGGGTGTCCGCGGTCGAGGTCGGCTCGACGATCTCGAGGTCGATCCCCTGCTCGGCGTAGTAGCCGCGGGCGACGGCTTCGAAGATCCCGGCGTGAACCGGGCCCGGGACGAAGTCGAGCACCAGGGTCGCCTGCCGAGTTCCCGGATCGTCGCCCGAGCCGGACGAATCCCCGCATCCGGCGAGGCCGAGCGACCCCGCGAGCAGCGCGACAGCGACCATGAGCACTGGTCGAATCCGCAGCGTCGGCAGTGCCCGCATCGACCGCGGATGTTTCCATGCGCGATGATCCGCGACCATGCGGGTCGCGATCGCGGGCGGACACGGCAAGATCGGCAGCAGGCTGATCCGGCTGCTCGCGGCGCGGGGGGACGAGGCGGTTTCGCTCGACCGCAACCCCACTTACGGTGAGGAGATCCGCGCCGCCGGCGGCGAGCCGGTCGTCTGCGACCTCGAGTCGGCCGATCCCGGCGAGGTCGCGCCCGCGCTCGATCAGGTCGACGCGGTCGTGTTCAGCGCCGGGGCAGGGCCCGGGAGCGGACCGGATCGCAAGTGGACGATGGACCACGGGGGCGCCGTGAAGCTGATCGAGGCCGCCCGGGCCGCGGGCGTGTCGCGTTACGTGATGGTGAGCTCGATCGGGGCCGACCCGGATGCCCCGGGCGAGGACACCTTCGCCGTCTATCTGCGGGCCAAGGGACGCGCGGACGCCGACCTGCGCGCGAGCGGGCTCGAGTTCACGATCGTCCGGCCGGTGAGGCTCACTGACGACCCCGGCACCGGGATGGTCGCCGCCGGCGTGTCGGTCGGCCGCGGCGAGATCAGCCGCGACGACGTGGCCGCCGCCCTGCTCGCCGTACTCGACACGCCGTCGACGATCGGCAAGTCCTTCGAGCTGACCTCGGGCGAGACGCCGATCGCGGACGCGATCGCGGCGCTCTAGCGACCGCCCGGATAGCCTGCGCGCTGATGACCGAGGTCCCCGACCTGCTCGACGCGCTGCTTCGCGCCCCCGCCCCGTCCGGCTATGAGGGGCCGGCGAGCGCCGTCTGGCGTGAGGCGGCGTCGTTCGCAGCCCTACGCAGCGACGGGATCGGCTCGTCAGTGGCGACGATCGGCGAGGACGAGGACCAGCCGCTGCTCGCTGTCGTCGGCCACATCGACGAGATCGGCCTCGTCGTCACCCATGTCGACGAGAAGGGCTTCGTCTACTTCGCCCCTGTCGGCGGCTGGGACCCCCAGATTCTGGTCGGCCAGCGGGTCCGCGTCGAGGCGCGCGACGGCTCGGTGCCGGGGGTCGTCGGGCGCAAGGCGATCCACCTGCTCAAGCCCGACCAGCGAAAGCAGGCGGTCGAGCTCGACGGGCTTCACATCGACATCGGCGCCGGCGATCAGAAGCGCGGCATGGAGCTGGTCAGGATCGGCGACCCGATCGTCGTCGCCGCCGAGCCGGTGCTGGTCGACGGGGGACGGCTGGTCTCGAAGTCGATGGACAACCGGCTCGGGGCCTACGTCGCGCTTGAGTCCCTACGCCGCTGCGACGAGCGGGGCGAGATCACCGCGCGGATGGCTGCGATCGCCTCGGTCCAGGAGGAGATCGGGCTCAACGGCGCCGGGACGAGCGCCTTCGCGGTCGCCCCCGACCTCGCGATCGCAATCGACGTCACCCACGCCACCGATGCCCCCGGAATGGACGAGAAGGAGACCGGCAGCCACCCGCTCGGCTCCGGGCCGGTAATCGGCCGCGGATCGACCCTCTCCCCGCACGTCTTCGAGCTGCTCTGCGAGGCGGCCGAGAGACTCGACATCGCCTACACGATCGAGGCCTCCGGGCGGCGTACGGGCACCGACGCGGACGCGATCCAGATCTCCAAGGCCGGGATCCCGACCGGGCTGGTCAGCATCCCGCTGCGCTACATGCACTCACCGGTCGAGATGGTCGACCTCGGCGACCTCGAGGCGGTGGTCGAGCTGATCGCCGGGTTCGCCGAGTCGTTGACCGGCGAGCTCGACCTCTCGCGCTAGTCCGAGCTCAGAGCTTGTCAGCGTGCAGCGTGTAGGTCGCGACCAGCTCACCCTGGTCGAGCACGTGGCCCTCGATCGCGGCGCGGACGTCGTCGAGCCGGAAGTCACCCGAGAGCCCGAGGCTCGGGACGTCGAGCGCGTAGACGGTGAAGTAGTAGTGGTGCAAGCGCTCGTCGTTCCAGGGCGGGAACGGTCCGTCGTAACCGCCGTAGGTGCCGCCCATCTCAGGGTCCCCGGCGAAGGTCTCGGTGTAGGAGCTCGAACCGGTAACGCCATGGGGGGTCTCGCCGGTCGGCTTGCCGCCGGCGACGATCCCCTCCGACCCGGCGCCCTCGGGCAGCTCGGTGACGTCGGCGGGGACATCGACCAGTAGCCAGTGCGTGAAGTCGGCCCGCGGCGCGTGCTCGGCCACCGTGCGCCCTTCCTGGTTGGCGTCGCCGAAGTCCGCCGGCACGTCGGGGTCGACGCACACCACCGCGAACGACTGCGTTCCCTCCGGCGCTCCGGACCAGCGCAGGTGCGGGCTGCGGTTGCCGCCCTCGGCCGCCGCCTTGCCGGAGCCGTCCGGGACGCCAAACGCGTGCTCGTCGGGAACCCGGTCGCCGTGCGTGATGCTGTCCGACTCGACCGTCAACGCCATCTCTCCTCCTCGTTCGCGGGGCGGGAGCCCGAGTCTAGGACGACCCGTCAGTCCACGACGCGCAACTCCTTCGGCAGCGAGCTCAGGTTGCGATGGCCGTCGTCGGTGATCACGACCAGATCCTCGATCCGGACCCCGAACCGCTCCGGCAGGTAGACGCCGGGCTCGACCGAGACCACGTCGCCGGATTCGAGCACGTCCTCGGAGCGCTGGCCGAGGCGCGGCGGCTCGTGGACCTCGAGCCCTACCCCGTGCCCGAGTCCGTGTCCGAACGCCTCGTCGTAGCCGGCCTCGCGGATGATCGCGCGGGCGGCCTCATCGGCGTCCCGGCCGCCGACCCCGGCCCCGACGGCTTCCAGCCCCGCAGCCTGGGCGCGGCGAACCAGCTCATAGACGTCGCGCGCCTGGTCGTCCGGCTCGCCGGCCGCGAATGTCCGCGTGCAGTCCGAGCAGTAGCCGCCGAGCCTCGCCCCCATGTCCCAGACGACGAGCTCGCCGGCGCGGATCTCGCGCTCCGAAGCCTCGGCGTGCGGCAGGGCGCCGTTGGCCCCGCCGGCGACGATCGTCGGGAAGGCCGGCTCGCCGCCGAGCTCGCGGATCCGCGCCTCGGCCGCCTGGGCGACCTGGCGCTCGCTGCGCCCGATCAGGCCCGCCTCGAGCACGGCTCGGTAAGCGTCGTCGGCGAGCTGCGCAGCGGCAGCGATCGCCTCCTGCTCGCTCGCGTCCTTGCGCCGGCGCAGACCTGCCACCAGGCCCGAGGTCGCCACCAGCTCGGCCGATCCGTCGCCGTCTGCAATCGCGGCCTCGAGCTTGCGCAGGTTGGCGACGCTGGTAGCTGCGTCGTCGAACCCGACCCGACCCGCGAGCCGCGGAGCAAGCTCGCTCAGCAGCCGGCCCTTGACGGTGACCCGCTCGAAGGCCTCCCCCACCTCGCTCTCGGCGCGCTCGGTGTAGCGGAAGTCGGTCAGGAAGAGCCGCGTCTCCGCGCCGACGATGGCGATCGCGCTGGTCCCGGTGAAGCCGGTCAGCCAGCGGATGTCGGCGCTCGCGTCGGGCCCGGAATCGCCGGGCCGCACGAGGTCGCCGACGATCAGCTGATCAAGCCCCGCCTCACCGACCGCCTCGACCAGCCGCTCGGCTCGCCCGGCCGAAACCGGGCTCACACCCCGAGCTCCCGGCTCAGCAGCTCGAGCGCCTCGCGGTAGCCGTCGGGGCCCTGGCCGGAGATCGCCGCGATCACAAGGCCCTCGAGAACCGAGTGGCGGCGCCATTGCTCGCGGTCCGAGAGGTCGGAGAGGTGCACCTCGACGGCCGGCAGCGCCGCGATCTCGAGCGCGTCGCGGATCGCGTAGCTGTAGTGGGTCCAGGCGCCGGGGTTGAGGATCACCGCGTCGGCCGCGTCGGGCACCCGGTGCAGGCGCTCGACGAAATCGCCCTCGTGGTTGGTCTGAAAGAACGCCAGCTCGAGGTCGAGCTCCCGCCCGAAGCGCTTCACCCGCGTCTCCAGCTCGACCAGGGTGAGATCGCCGTAGTGCTCGGAGGGCCGTCGGCCCAGCAGGTCGAGGTTGGTCCCGTGCAGCACTTCGACCCTGTTGTGGGCGGTCGGGCTCACGCTGCCTGGAGCTCTCGCACGGCGGCCCGCACCCTATCCGGCTCGATCGCGACCCCCGGCCGCGGCGCGCCCGGCCGCTCGAGGAGGACGAATCCGATCCCGTCCGCGGTCCGCTTCTTGTCGCGCGCGATTGCCTCCAGCACCGTCTCGGGCTCGACCCCGGTCTCGAGCCGGGTCGGCAGCCCGTGGCGCGCGAGCAGCGCCTGAACCTGTTCGCGCAGCTCGTCCGCGCCTGACAGGTCCAGGGCCGCGAGCAGGCCGAGCCCGACCGCTTCGCCGTGGCGATAGCGGCGGTAGCCGGTCGCGGTCTCGATCGCGTGTCCGACCGTGTGGCCCAGGTTCAGCACCTGGCGCGGCCCCACGTCGCGCTCGTCGGCGGCGACCACCGCAAGCTTCGCCTCGACGCAGGCGAAGATCACGCCATCGAGCGCCGCCGGATCGAGCTCCTCGATCGCGCCCACGCGCTCCCACAGCGAGCCGCCGACGATCAGCGCCGTCTTGATCACCTCGACGAACCCGGCGGCGAGCTCTGCTCGCGGCAGGGTCGCAAGCAGCGAGGGATCGCAGAGCACCACCGCGGGCAGGTGGTAGGCGCCGACGTAGTTCTTGGCCGCCGGCAGGTCGACGCCCGTCTTGCCGCCGTAGGCCGAATCGACCTGGGCGACCAGGGTCGTCGGCACCTGGGCGATGGCGACGCCGCGCTGGTAGGTAGCGGCGCAGAACCCCGCCAGGTCGCCGATCACGCCGCCGCCGAGGGCGACGACATGGTCCGAGCGAGTCATCCCGGCCGCCGCGAGCTCGCCCAGCACCCGCTCGGCCTCGGCGAGCCTCTTCGCCGCCTCGCCCGGCTCGACCACGATCGTCGCGGCCAGAGGCTCGATCGCCTCCGCGTACAGGCGTCGGACCTCGGTGTCGGTGATCAGGAAGCGGTTTCCGTCCACGGGCCAGAACCCGCTCGCGAGCAGCCCGCGACCGAAGAAGACCGGGTAGTCGCCGGACTCGCTGTGGGCCCAGGCGAGCCGTGTCCCCGGCGCCAGGTCGCGAAGCCCGGCGAGCGCCGGCAGGGCGCGCGCGACGACGTCGTCGCCCTGCGGCAGGACGACGTCGGCGAGCGACTCGTAGTAGGGGCGGCGCTCGGCGAGCAGGGCCTCGAAGCGCTCGCGATCGCGGGCCAGTGGCCGCTTGCCCTGGACCCGCTCCCAGGCCGTCTCCGGGTCGACCTCGAGCCAGACGACCAAATGGCGATCGAGCGCTTCGCGAACGCTCTCGGAGAGCACGCTGCCGCCGCCGAGCGCGATCACGGCGCCGTCGGAGCGCTCGAGGAGCTCGCTCTCGAACGCACCCTCCCGGCGCCGGAACTCGTCCTCGCCGTGGGCGGCGAAGAACTCGTCGATCGGCATTCCCAGCTCGCGCTCGAGCAGCTCGTCGGTGTCGAGAACCTCGTGCCCGGCCTCGCGGGCGGCGCGGGCGGCACGCGACTTGCCCGCCCCCATGAAGCCGATCAGGACGAGCGATCGCCGGCGGTTGCCTAGCGCCGCCACTCGATCCGCTCCCGGTACGCCTGCACGGCGGCGAGAACGTCGTCGATGTGGTCGCCACCGAATTTCTCGCGGAAACAGCGCGCCAGGACCAGGGCGACCATCGCCTCGGCGACCACCCCGGCCGCCGGGACCACGGTCGAGTCTGTGCGCTCGCGCATCGCCTGCGCCGGCTGCTTGCTTTCGGTGTCGACCGAGCGCAACGGCTTGGTCAGGGTCGAGATCGGCTTCAGGGCGCCGCGCACAACCAGCGGCTCCCCGTTCGACATCCCGCCCTCGATCCCGCCGGCGCGATTCGTCTCGCGGTGATAGCCGCGCTCGGCCGACCAGAAGATCTCGTCGTGCGACTCCGAGCCGGGGCTCGCCGCGACCTCCCACGCCTCGCCGACCGAGACCCCCTTGACCGCCTGGATCGAGACCACCGCCTGGGCGATGCGCCCGTCGAGCCGCTCGTCCCAGGCAACGTGCGAGCCGAGGCCCGGAAGCAGGCCGAAGGCGCGGACCTCGAACACTCCGCCGAGGCTCTCGTTGGCCTTGCGCAGCCGGTCGATCTCGCCAACCATCGCCGCGCCGGCCTCTGGGTCGAGGCAGCGCACCGGGGACTCGTCGATCGACCCGAAGTCCGCGGGCTCGGGGTCGCCGGGGTCGGGAACCGCCACCGAGCCGATCCTAAGCACGTGGCTGTGGACGCTGACTCCGAGCGTCGCAAGCAGCTCCTTGGCGAGCGCGCCTGCCGCGACCCGCGCCGCGGTCTCGCGGGCGCTGGCCCGCTCGAGCACGTTGCGGACGTCTCGGTGTCCGTACTTCAGCGAGCCGACCAGGTCCGCATGCCCGGGCCGCGGCAGGTGCGACTCCTCGACCTCGGCGTCGACCGGCCACGGGTTCATCCGTTGATCCCAGTTCTCGTAGTCACGGTTGGCGACCAGGAGCGCTACCGGGCTCCCGAGCGTGCGCCCGTGCCGAACCCCGGCGCGGACCTCGACCGCGTCGCGCTCGATCTTCATCCGCCCGCCGCGCCCGTGGCCGAGCTGCCGCCTGGCCATCTCGCGGTCGATCCGCTCACGGTCGAGCTCGAGCCCGGCGGGCAGGCCCTCGACAATCGCGACGAGCCCGGGCCCGTGCGACTCGCCCGCGGTCGTGAACCGGAACGCCGTCATCGCGCTCCAAATCTAGATGCCGGAGCCCGATCTCGGCCGGGGCAAGCCCGGCGCCGGGCGGCGAGGTTCAGCCGTCGCCGTTCTGCGGATCGCCGTTCCGGTCGCCTGATTCGCTTCGGCGCGGATCCGGGATCCGGACCAGATGCGTCGCCAGCAGCTTGAGCCGGTAGGTGCGGCCGTCGGCGAACTTGAACCTGCGCTCGTCGCCGACCGCCATGGTGAGGAACTGGCACGGCGCAGGCTTCTTCGGAGCGCAGGAGCCATCCCCCTTGGTCTCGGCGACGTCGCTGGAGACTGAGAACAGGGCCCGATCGCCGCCCTCGCGAAGGCCGACGAAGGCGACCACAGGGGCCTTGTCATTGGGCAGGAAGTCGAGCCGGCGCACGTCCTCGAGCTTCTTGGTATTACCGAGCTGGCCGACGGTCACGTCCACGCGCCCGGCGAAGAACCGGATCTCGGGCTCCTGCTCGACCGTGGTCTCGTCGACGGTCGTGTCATCGACGGTCGTCGAGCCGCCGCCGGGCGTCGTCTCGGTGCTGGCCGAGGTCTCGGTCACCGTCGTCGAGGACCCCGAGCCGGAGATCGTGGCCGAGGTGCTGGTCGAGGTCTCGGTCGTCGAGCCGCCACCACCACCACCGCCGCCGCCGCCGGAGCCACCGCCCCCTGAGGGCAGGGCGAACTTCTGCGCGAACGGGTTCTTCTCGCGCAGCGATGCCAGTCGCTTGCGGTAGTTCCGCACTCCGACCTCCTCGACCAGCACCGCGGATTGGACCGCGGCGGCATCCTCGGCGTCGACCGCCGAGGCAACCGGTGGCACGGCGGCGGGCTCGCTCGAGCCGGAGAGCAGCAGCGGCACAGCGACCAGCGCGACCAGCAGCGCAAGCGCCGGAACCAGCAGGCGGCGGTCGCGCATGTCGCTGTAGAGATCGTTGAGGAACTTGGGCATCTGGACCTGCGCCCGCTTCGGCTTCGCGGCCGAGCCCGACCGCTTCGGAAGCCGAAGCCCGCCCTTCGGGAGCTCGAGCCGGGGGCGCTTCACGGGGTCACCGTCCCGGGCGCCGCCGTCGTCGTGGGCGTCGCGGGCGCGACCGGCGCGACCGGCGCCCCCGGCACCGGCGCCGGCGCCGTTGCCGTCGCCCCTGCGGTTGTGCCCTGGTCGGCCGGGGCGACGTACGTCGTCACCCGGAGGTTGGCGTTCAGGTGGGGAAAGCCCTTCTCCTGGTCGCCGAGCAGCGTGAACCCGTCGACCGTGAGCAGCCGGCCGTCGACGCCGACCCCATTCGAGTCGGTGCCGACCATCCCGTCGAGCTCCGACATGAAGTCCGCGATCTGAAAGAAGCCGCCGCCGAAGCTGAGGTCATAGGGCAGCACGGGCAGTCCGGCGGAACCAACCGTGGCGCCAATCGGCAGCGCTGCCGCCGCCGTCTCGGTGGGCGCCACGGCGGCGGGCGTCGCGGGTGCGGGCGTCGTCTCGCCCGCAGCCGGGGTCTCGCCGCTGGTCGGCGTCCCACTCGGCGCGGACTCGGCGGTCGTCTGCGCCGCCGGCGCCGGGGTGGTCTCAGCCGGAGCCGCCGCGAGCACGATCGTCCGGAAATCCACCTTCGCGCGGTCCGCGAGCGCCTGGGTCTGATTGATCAGGCTGGCCGAGTCGTCATCGCCCGGGATCGCCTTGCCGAGCACCACCAGCCGGTGGTAGTCATGCTCGTAGTCGGCTTTCGCCTGCTCGGCAAACGCCGCGACCTGCTCCTGCTCGGCGACCGAGGCTTGGAGGGCGCTGATCTCCTGGTCGAGCTCGGAGACCTTCTCGCGCTTCGGCGCCACGGCGAGGAAGTAGAAGGCCGCAAGCAACCCGAGCAGCCCGAGGCCGACGAAGATCAGCCGGTCGCTGCGCTTCATCGCGCCACCCCCGGGACCACACCGGCGGCGTCGCGCGCCTCTCCGGTCTGCTCGGCGGCCGAGTCGCGCGCCTGCTGCTGCTCTGCGGTCGCGCCGCCGGCGGTCTCCGTCCCGCTCGACCCGCCGGTGGACGTCGTGGCGGCGGTCGAGCCTGCCGCTGCCGGATCAGGCGCAGTACCGGGGACGGGCGCCGCCCCGGGCACCGCCGGCACCGGGACGGCGTCGAAGGCGACCACGACCTCGAACTTGGCGATCGCGGGCCGGGTGCGGCAATCCGAGGTCGTGCCGCCGCTGCCGCTGTCGAGCGAGGCGTCCCCGGCGCTGCGCTCCGACGAGGCGATCCCGACCCGGGTGACGCCGTCGATGTCACGCAGCGCGGCGAGGAAGCCGGCGACGGCGCGCTGGTTGGCCCCGCACCCGACCAGCTCGAGCGCCGGGCCGGCGACCGTGTCACGGCCCTCGACCACGGTCGCGCCCTGGATCTGAACCGACGGGTTGACCGTGCCGGTGGCGTCGGTGAGCCAGACGTCGTCCGGGAGCACGCGGGCGAGCTCGCGCAGCACCCGCTCCCAATCGAACCGACTCTGGGCGAGGCTGGTCACGGTCGCGTCACGCGCCTCCGCGAGCGAGGCGAACTCGGCGTACGGGCGGAGCGCGTCGGCGCGGGCGGTTGCCGCCTGCTCCTGAGCGCGCAGGCTCGCGACCTCGGCCTCACGATCGCTGACCTGCTTGCCGGTCAGGGTCATGAAGGTGACCAGGACGAGGGCGACCGCGAGCGCGCCGACTATCACGTAGGGCAGGGCGCCCGTTCGAGAAGGAGCGCGGTCGCCGCGGCGCTTCTCAGGCGGGATCAGATTGACCGGGCGCACCGGCTAGTCCTCCAGGGCGAGTCCGTAGGAAAGCGTCAGCCGAGCGGCCGCCGCATCGTCGAGCGTGGCGAGCGCGGTCGGCCGCCCGACCGAGAACGGGTGTCCGAGGTCGCGCTGGAGCCGCTCGACGAGCCCGGGGATCGTCGTTCCCGGGCCGCAGGCGACGATCCCGTCGACCGCCACGACTCCCTCCTGGGCGCCGTAGAACTCGAGCGAGAGCCGGATCTCATCGGCGAGCTTGCCGGCGCCCTCGTCGAGCGCCTCGCGGGTCGAACGCACGGTCTCCTCGTCGCCCTCGATCTCCTCGACCGGCGCCTCCAGCCCGACGTGAACGAGCCACTGACGCGCGTGAACCAGGTTCAGCTGCCGGCGCTCGGCGAGCCGCTGGGCGATGCCCTCGATCCCGACCGGCGAGATCCGCGTGAACAGACAGGAAGGTCCTTGCGCGACCGCAAGGTTGACGACGTCGCCGAGGTTGCAGTAGAGCTGCGCCGCCCGGACGGGTTGGACGTCGGGCGAGGCCGGCGCGGCGGGCTCCTCGCCGGCCGCCTGCTGGGCGACCCGCTCCTCGTAGGAGACGGTCGGAGCGGCGACGAAGTCCGCGGCGCCGACCCCTGCATGTCCCCCCTCCTGCAGTGCGCGGATCATCCCGAACGCGGAGAGGTCGATCCCGTCCGCGCGAAGGTCGGCTCGCTCGAGCGCCTCGAGCAAGGAGTTGATCATCTCGCGGCGCGCGGCCACGACGACCACCTCAACCCGAGGCTCGCCGTTCTCGGTCGTGGTGTGACCGATCACCTCCCAATCGAGAACCGCTTGGTCGAGCGGCATTGGGACGTGCTCCTGCGCCTGGAAGCGGATCGCTGTCTCGAGCTCGCCCGCATTCTCGATCAACGGCAGGTAGAGCGTCCGGACCGCGATCCGCTGGTTGGCGACCCCGAGCCTGACGCTCTTCGACAGCTTGTGCTCGGCGAAGAGGTCCTTGAGCGCGCCCGCGAGCGCCTCCGGATCGCTGACCTCGCCCTCGCGGAAGATTCCCGGCTCGAGCGGCGCGATCCCGTGGCGCAGGACGCGCATGCTGCCGTTGACCCCGACCTCGCTGGCAGCGATGCTGCCCGCTTCGATGTCGAGGCCGACCATGCTCTTTTGCTTGGCGTTGGAAAACACTTTTGCCCGTTCGAATGCGCACCGGTCGCGCTCATGCACAAGATCGGCGTTTGCGCCCCATTCCTTGAGCTATGAAGGGGTGCCTATCCCTGGGGGAAGAACTCGTCCAGGTACCAGTCGACGATCTCGTCGCCGAACCAGAGCCCGGCCACACCGCCGAGCGCGAGGAAGGGCCCGAAGGGGATCGCGCGCTTGCGCGCCTCGGACCCGTGCCGGGCGATCATCGCGAGGCCGACCAGGGCGCCGACCGCGAACCCGATCAGGACCGCCGGCGCCAGGGCGCGACCGAGGAAGATCCCCATCATCGCGACCAGCTTCGCGTCGCCCATCCCCATCCCGCGCGGGTAGCTGAGCGCGATCAGGGCAAGGATCGCGCCGCCGATCGCCGCCGCGACCAGGTGCTCGGGCAAGTCGCCGGGGTCGGTGAGGGCGAGAATCGCGAGTCCGACGAGCGCCCCGAAGCCGACGACCGGGTTCGGGATCACCCGCAGCTCGAGGTCGGTGAGCGTGATCACCACCAGCAGCGCACAGAGCGCCAGCCCGAGCGCGAGCCGGCCACCGTCGTCGGAGCCGAGGATCAGGTAGGTCGCCGCCCACAGGGCTCCGAGACCGGCCTCGGCGAGCGGGTAACGAGGCGAGATCGGCGCGCCGCAGCTCCGGCAGCGGCCTCGCAGCCAGAGCCAGGAGAGGATCGGGACGTTGTCGCGGGCGGCGATCTGCGCGCCACAGGCGGGACAGCGGGAGCGCCCGCCGACGAACGACTCGCCCCGCGGGATCCGGTGGGCGACAACGGTCGCGAAGCTTCCGAGCACCGCGCCGAGCGCGAACAGGGCGACAGCGATGCCAGCCATGCGGGGATCGTTCGACGCGCCCGCGACCATGCCTGCCGCGGCCCGGCGTGCTGCCGCGGCGCCTCAGGGGTAGTCGAGCGTCTGGCGCTGGATGTGCCAGGCCGACTCGACCGGGTCGAGGAAGTGCGGCGGCGAGACGTAGCGCAGGCGGTCGTCGTAGTTGTAGTTCTTCTGGTAGCCGGAGACCAGGGTGGAGCCGCTGAACGTCCCGACCGCGCCGCGGAACTTCTGCCCGATCGCCCCGTTGACCGTGAGCGTCTCGAGGTCGCCGTCGCCGGTCGTCGCCTGGCAGTTGTAGTGGTCGACGATGAACGAGTGCTGGATCGCCAGGAGCGCCGCGTGGATGCTCAGGTTCTCCAGCCCGCTGCTGCCGCTCCCGCTGCCGCAGTTGGAGCGGCTGGTCTGGGTCGGGTAGGGGCGGTATACGCGCACGAAGTTGTTCGCGATCAGGCCCAGCATCCCGTTCCCCGTCCGGGTCAGGTCGCCGTCGATGATGATGTCGTTCTCGGCCGCAATCGTGAGCTGACCGGAATAGGTGCCGCGGATGCGCACGTTCCCGCATCCGGACGTGTTCGGGTAGGTGGCCGTGTACGGGGAGTAACTCGACGAGCAGGCACCGTTGGCGACGTAGAGCACCCCGTTCGACGGCAGCGAAACCGTGGTCCCGGGCTGACTCATGTTCGTGCGCACGGTCATCGTCCCATCCGAGTTCAGCACGATCCCCCGCTGGCCGGTGTAGAAGACGCCGCCACTCTGGGCGATCGTCGCCAGCTTCGAGTTCGTCGGCGGCGGGGTGAGGACGGGCGCGTTGGTGACGAAGGTGCCGATGAAGTCAGGGTTGCCGGTGCAGCCGGAGTAGCGATACCAGCCCTGGGGCGGCGAGCTGACCTCGATCACGTCCGACGAGGTGCGGCCGAAGTCCGGCGAGCCACAGGTGACCAGCGCGTCGTTGGTGTGCAGCGGCCCGTTGATGTCGTCCCAGTTCGGGAACACAATGATGTCGCAGAATTGCCCTCCCGAGCCCGGGATCGGGGCGTTCCAACGACCCTCGGCGATCGTCTTCGTGCACTGCTGGTAGGCGCCGGCGATTGTCGCCGCGTTGCCGTAGGTGACCGGATCCGACGTCTCGAGCTGGGTGAAGTAGAGGTAATCGAGGAAGCTGGCGCGCTTGAAGGTGGCGACGATCGACTGCTGTTCCTCGCCGGCGTAGCCCGTCGAGCGGATCCGGAACGTGCCCGTGCTCGGGCCGCTCTGCTCGAGCATCGTCCCAACCGGGTCCGAGGTGCTGCAGGCGCTCTGGCCGGTGCGCGGGACCAGCTCGAGCGCGTAGCTGGCGCCACTGGCCCCGGGGACCGGGCGCCGGTTGGTCGTCGAGCCGATCTGGTTCACGGCACTCGGCGCGGGGACCGAGGTGCAGCGGGTCCAGTAGTTGGTGTCCTTGTTCAGGTGGAACGCGTAATCGGCGAGACCTGCCCGCGCCGCCTCGTAGGACTGCTTGTGGTCGAGGTCGTTCCGGGTCAGGTGCAGGTCGCCTTGGACCGCAGTCGCCGAGACGACGACGACGATGCTGATGAACGAGGCCGCGATCGCGACCGGCGCCATCGTGAACCCGCGCTCTGAGCGCAGCCGCTTCAGACGCATGGCCCGTTCACCTTCGTCGGGTCCTCGCTGGCGGGCGAGAAGCGGACCAGGACGGAGTCGCTGACCGTGATCGGAGCCTTGGCGTCCCTGGTCGGGTTGCTCGTGGGAGCGACCGAGAAGGCGACGTCGACCCGGACCGCGAGCGCCGAGTCGGAGGCGCTGAGCGGCGTCGGGAGCGAAGTCGGATCGACGCCCCCGCCGTCGTACTTGAAGTACCGAAACAGCGGCGCGTCGATCGGCGGGTCGCCCGTCTGCCCCGGGCCGACGTCGGTCAGCAGGACGCGGGTCCGCGAGGGAGTGGCGGCGAAGGTCCAGTTGGGAGCCTGGCCCCCGGTCGACGGGTAGGTCGACTCAGAGAGCGTGTCGCCGGTCAGTGAGACGGTGATCTTGTCTGGCAGCGGCGTCACGCTGCTGCCCGTCTGGTGCAGGAAGCTGAGCGAGCTCGAGGTACTGCCGGCGAGCAGCGGCCCGGCCTCGGGCCCGATGCAGGTCGAGTGGAGCTGGTCGATCAGGCGCTCGAGCACCGGCCGCGCGCGCTGCTCGGCGGCGACTCGGGTCGCGGTCCTGGCGCTGCTTCGCATCGCGACCTCGGTCACCGCGAGGATCCCCATGATCACGATCATCCCGAGCGCCAGCGAGACGACCAGCTCGACCAGCGTGAAGCCCTGCTCGCCGCGTGTCGGCCGGCGGCTGCTCACGGGCAGGTCCCCGCGCTGCCGCCGCCGAGATAGACGTCGCGGACGGTTCCGTCCTGGAAGTCCGCGAGATCGGCGAAGTTGAGCAGGTCGGCGCTCGTGTTCACCCTCCTGGTGCCGTCGTCGACGCAGAGGTCATAAACGCCCGCCGGCAGGCCCGGGTCGGGGAGCTCGCCGGCGGCGTTCGTGCTCAAGCTCCGCTCGACCGGCTGCCCACCCACCATGCAGGTCTGATCGGTGACGGTGACGTTCGCGTTGTTGACCGGGCTGCCGGGGTCACTCGAGCTGGTGCCGCTGCGGACCCGCAGGTGCAAGGCAGGCAGCTCGATCGTCGCGGTCGCGGTCCCGCCGGCGGGGACGACGACGCTCGCGGCCGCGGCCGCGGCCGGCGCGTCGGGGTCGGCGTCGGGATTCGGGTTGTTGTCGGTGCAACTGCCCGCGTAGACCGTGTCGGGGGAGGCGAACGGGAACAGCGGCGTCGCGGTCAGGGTTGCCGCCGCGCTGCCGATCGTGCCGAACGCCTCGGCCTCGGTCATCCCGGTGTTGAACGTCACCACCGAGTCGGTGCTCGAGGGCACCAGGCTGCCCCCGACCCGGGTGTTGAAGCTGACCTCGATCGACCCGGGGGTGTCGTACTGGAGCACGACCGTGTTCGTGCTCAACGCGACAACGCTGGTCGGCAGCGGCTCGGGCGGGTCCCCGTCGCGGTCGACGAGCCCCGAAGGCTGCGGCGTCAGCGTGTAGTTGCCGGCCGGCAGGTTGCCGAAGATCGCGCACCCGTTGGCGCCGGTCGTGCCGCTGAACGACCCCGCCCCGCTCCCGCTCAGCCCGACACCCGGGACGCCCTGGTTCTGACCGTTCTGGACCGCGACGGCGAGCGCCCCCGCCGTCTCGCTGATCGACCCGTTCGGCGGCGCGACAAGGCTCTGCACCAGCGCCGGCGGCCGACTGCCGATGCTCGGCCAGGTCACGGTCGATGTGATCCGGATGTAGTCCGCTGACGCGGTGCCCTGGGTGCAGGAGGCGGTCCCGGTTGAGTCGGTGACGAACTCGCCGGCGGAGCTGACCTCGTACGGCATCCCGTCGACCGTCACCGTCCTCGTCTGCTCCAAGTTGGAAAGCTCCGAGATCCGCAGCGATCGCATCCGGGCCTGGTCCTCCTGGGCGATCCCGTAGGCATGGGCCCGGTGGCGCTCCTCAGCGCCGCTGCGGTTGCTTGCCTGAAGCGCGGCGAGCGCCCCGCCACTGACCGCGACGACGATCAAGGCGCTGACCAGGATCTCGACCAGGGCGAAGCCGCGGTCGCCGCGCCAGCGGGGCCCCGGCTCGGCCGGCGCAGGAGTGGTTGTCGCGGGCGTGGGCACTGGAACTCCTATCGGTCGATGACGCCGGTTGTTTGAGCCATTGCCGTGCGGGATTCGGGCCGGAGGACGCACAGAGGGGCGAGCCGTGCGACTCGCCCCTCTCGCAATCCGCCTGATCCACGAACCAGGCGTCGATGCTTGTGCGTTACTGCCTAGTCCCAGTTGCCGCCCGCCGGGCAGCCGTCGCTGTTCGCGACAGTGCAGGTGAGCGTCACGTTCCCGTTGGCCGCACGACTGATGCTGAAGTCGTTCGGCGTGTTCTGGGAGTCGACCGTCACCGTGTACGTCTCGGCGGCGCTCGTGACGCTGAGCGCGTCACCGTTCTCAGGAGCGGTGATGTCAGCCTCGTTGAGCGTCTCCTCGATGGTGATCAGAGCCGCCGGCGTGGCGCCTGTGTAGGTGCCGTTGTGGTCCGTGCCGTACGTCTCGATCGCCGTCTGAGCGGTTCGAGCCAGGGTCTTCGCATCTGCGTCGCGTGCCTTGTCCCGCTGGTTGAAGAACGACGGGATCGCGATCGCGGCCAGCAGGCCGAGAATCAGCATCACGACCAGGAGCTCGACGAGGGTGAAACCCGATTCGCTCTGAGCCCTGACGCGGAGCTTGTTGATCATAGGAACCTCCTAGGTACCTACCGTTTGCTTGCGCCAGAGCCCCGATTAGAGCGGCACTGGCCTTCTGGCTGCGCTATCGGTGCGAGCAGGCGAGACCTTTAGGTCCGAATGGGGGGTACATCCGTCCAATCTGGGGTCCAGACCCCATGCGATGCAGGCGTCCGCGCCCCCTAACGAGCGCCGAGCCGCTCCACCGGGCGTCCACCCAAGCGCCCTGCGGCGCATCTAGGCTGAGGCGGTGGCCGCCCGCCGACTGATCATGATCATGCTCGCCCTGCTGGTGCTCTCGAGCGTCGCCGCGGCGCTGGTGCCGATCGATCGCGAGGCGTTGCGCGACACCTCGACCCCCACCGTCCCCCCCACACCGCAGCCGGCGGGCAAGTTGATCGAGGCCGAGGTCGACGCCGGCGCCGCACAGCCGAAGCGAATCGAGCTCCGGCTCGGCGACAGCCTGGCGTTGACGGTCAGGTCGCGCTCTCCCGGGCTGGTCGAGATCGTCGGGCTCGGGCTGACCGAGGACGTCGACCCGCACGCGCCCGCGGTCTTCGACCTGCGCCCATATGAGCGCGGCAGCTACCCGGTGCAGCTGGTCGGGACCGAGCGGCGGCGCATCGCCGTGATCGAGGTCGGCGCCGCGCGGCGCCCTGCCTCCTAGCCCGGGCCGAGCTCGAGCGACTCGCCGGGTTCGAGGGGCCTGGCCGCGACCCCGGGGGCGAGCTCGGCGACCGCGTCGGCGAAGTGCCGTGCCGGCGCGTGCAGGAGCTCGGCGCGACGCCTGCCGAGACCGATCCGCAGCAGCGTTCCCCAGTGGATCGGGATCGCGAGCCTCGGCCGCAAGATCGCCGCCGCCTTGGCCGCCGAGCGCGGGTCGAGGTGACCTGCGCCGAGCCGCGGGCCCCAGCCGCCGATCGGAAGCAGCGCCACGTCGAGCCCGCCGGCGATCTCCTCCATGCCGTCGAAGAGGTCGGTGTCGCCGGCGAAGTAGACACGGCGGCGCTCCGCGCGCAGGTCGAAGCCGACCGCCTCGAGCTCGGGGCCGAGCGGGTAGCGGCGTCCGTCATGGACCGCAGGCGTGGCGGTGACCTCGACCGCGCCGATCCGCGTGCTCGCCCCGGAGGCGAGCTCGATCGGGTTCGTGAACCCGCGCCGGCGAAGCGCCCTCGCGCCGCCGGCCGGGACGATGACGGGCAGGGCCTTGTCGAGCCTGCGCAGGGAGCCGAAGTCGAGGTGGTCGTAGTGCAGATGGGAGATCAGCACCGCGTCGAGGCGTTCGCAGACCTCGGCCGCGGGCTCGGCCGACCAGCGGCGGATGTGCAGCAGGCGCGAGCCGAGCACCGGATCGGTGAGCAGTCGCGTGCCCGCGAGCTCGATCAGCACGGTGGCGTGGCCGACGAACGTGATCCGGTCGCCGGCCGCGCTCATCCGGCGCTCGTCGCCGCGGCGTAGCGCCGCTTGTGCAGCGCGAAGCCGACGAGCCCGGCGGGAAGCTGAAGCCAGTAGGCGAACAGCCGGTAGGCGAACGTCGCCAGGACGGCGTTGCCGGCCCCGACCCCGGCCAAGGCGAGCATCGCCGTCAGCCCCGCCTCGACAAAGCCGAGCCCGCCCGGGGTGACCGGGATCTGGGCCAGGACCTGGGCGGCGCAGAAGGCGAGCAGGACGAGAGCCGGGCGCGGCGTCGCGCCGACCGCCGCCAGCGCCGCGAGCAGGGTTGCGAAGTCGAACGCCCAGCGGCCGACCGTCGCGACGACCGCCTGTTTCCAGTTCGGGCCCAAGGTGGAGAGCAGCTTGTCGCGCTCGCTGCGCAGCCGGTCGGGCAGCCGGCGCAGCGGCTCGGATCGCCGCCGCAGCCGGTTGCGGACCGCCTGCACCGCCCGCCCGGCCAGCTCCAGCGGGCGGTCGAAGGCGAGCAGCGCGACTGCGGCGCCGAGCAGGAGCGCGAACACGACGATCCCGATCAGCGTCGCCTCGATCAGGTTGCGGTCGACCGAGCCGCGCAGGAAGCTCGGCACGGCGAGCACCGGAAGCGCCAGCACGACAGCGAAGGTGAGCAGGTTGACCGCGGTGATCCCGGCGACCGTACGCCCGCGCTCGAGCCCGGCGTCGACCAGCATCCGGTACTGAAGCGCCGCTCCGACAGCGCCGCCGGCGGGGGCGATCTTGCTGAGCGCGTTGCCGGCGAGCTGGGACTCGATCACGTCCGCCCAGCGGGCACGGTGCAGGGCGAGGCGCTGAACCGCCCAGAGGCAGGCCAGCGCCCCGGCCTGGAGGACGAGCATCGCCGCGAACCACGGCCAGTCGATCCGGTCGAGGTCCTCCCAGGAGCCGAGCACGTCGAGCAGGCTCGGCGCGACCAGGTAGAGCGAGACGCCGGTGATCGCCAGCCAGACGATCGTCCGCCGCAGGCTCGGCGCGCCGGTCTGCGCCTCCGACTCCCCGCGCTCGATCTCGAGCTCGGCGTCGGCGCGCTCGGAGATCGCCTGCTCGACCCGGTCACCGAGCGATTCGCGTTCGCCGCGACGGGGCGGGCTAATCGCCGCGGGCCCTGCTCCCCCCGAGCCAGGAGGCGAGGTCGATGAAGAAGGCGAAGGCGACGATGAACCACTCGAACCCCGACACCTCGTTGGCACCCGAGACCCACATCACCGCGTAGGCGAGCGTCGTCCAGGGGAGGAGGAAGAAGCCGAGCAGCGGCACGATCCACTCCTCGTAGGCGTCCTCGAGCACGTCGCTGAAGAGCCAGAGGAAGAACAGCGCCAGCCGCGGCGAGATCAGCGCGAGGAGGGCGACCAGGCAGGGCATCAGCGAATCCTATCCGCGGCGCAGGCGGGTGGGACGAGACAGGGGTCGAGCCGGGGTCAGCCGGCCCTGAAGATGCCGAGGGCGCCGATGTCCGCCCAGCGGAAGGCGTGGGTGACGAACGGATAGCCACCCAGCTCGTCGAACTCGAGCTCGAAGACCGCGCCGCCGCCCGCCGGCACGTAGTAGGTCGAGACCCCGCTCAGCACGTTGGCCGGGTTGCCGTCCGGCTGCACGGTGTCGAAGATCTCGCCGACGACGTGGAAGTCGCTCCCCAGCGTCGGCCCGGCGGCGACCACGTAGATTCGCTGCGGCTCGCCGACCGCGACCTCGACCGGCCTGTTGCGGTACTGGAAGGCGCGGCCGTTGAAGGCGGTGAAGGTCGGCGGGCGGGTCTGCATCGCCTTGTAGCTGGGCCGGATCTTGCCCTTCTTCACCTTGCCGTAGAACTCGCTCTGGACCAGCACCGTCTCGTTGGCGGGCGGCGGGCCCGCCGCCGGATCGACGATGATCGCGCCGTACATCCCCATCCCGATGTGCTGGAGCACCGGGCTGGTCCCGCAGTGGTACATGAACACCCCGGGCCGCTCGACCACGAACGAGAACGTCTTCGTCTCGCCGGGGGCGACGTCGGCGAACGCGACCTGCGGCGATGCCTGCGCGGCGTGGAAGTCGACCGAGTGCGCGATGTGATGGTCGGCGTTGTGCAGGGTGACCTCGAGCGTGTCGCCCTCCCGTGCCCGGACCACCGGCCCCGGGACGGTGCCGTTGAAAGTCCACGCCTTCATCTTCACCCCGTCGGCGACCTTCACCTTCTGGTGCTTGGCGACCAGGTCGACGGCGACGACGTCGGCCGCGGCGCGCTCGACTGCCGCACCGCATGCGATCACGAGGGCGCCCCCGAGCAGCGCGAGTAGACGGACACGGAACGCGGACAAGGCAACGGAGATCACTGGAACCCCCTCGTGGTCGGCTGCGCCGACGCTAGCTTTGCCGGCGCGCCCCACGCATCGGTACCGGCCCCTGGGACGCGCTCGGGTGCGACTACTGAGCCGCGCTAGCGGATGTTGTCGTAGAGGCTGAAGATCGGCAGGTACATCGAGATCACGATGAAGCCGACGATCCCGCCGACGAACATGATCATCACCGGCTCGATCAGCGAGGTCAGCGCCTTGACCTTGGCGTCGACCTCGGCGTCGTAGAAGTCGGCGACCTTCTCGAGCATCGTCTCGAGCTGGCCGGAGTCCTCGCCGACCGAGATCATCTGCGAGACCATCGCCGGGAAGACCGGGTGCTCGGTCAGCGGGCGCGAGATCGTGCCACCGCGCTTGACCGAGGCGTAGACGTCGTCCATCGCCTCCTGGATCACCGCGTTGCCGGCCGTCTGGCCCGAGATCTGGATCGCCTGCAGGATCGGGACGCCGGAGGCGACCGTGCCCGAGAAGGTCCGCGACCAGCGCGCCAGCGCCACCTTCTCGACGATGTCGCCGATGTGGAACGGCAGGCGCAGCTTGAGCCGGTCCCACTGCAGACGGCCGCGCTCGGTCTTCTTCCAGCGCAGGAAGGCGTAGGTCGCAAGCGCGATCGCCGGCAGGATGATGAACCACTTGCCGGTGATGAAGTCCGAGACCCCGACCGTGATCTGGGTCATCAACGGGAGCTCGGAATCGCCGCCGCTCTCCTCGGCGATCTCCTCGAAGATCCCGACGAAGACCGGGACGATGAAGGCGACGACCACGATCATCACCACCAGCGCAAGCGTGAAGACGACCGCCGGGTACATCAGCGCCGACTTGACCTGGCGGCGCAGGGCGTCGAGCTTCTCGAGCTGGTACGCGACCCGGTCGAGGGCGTCCTCGAGCCGCCCCGATCCCTCCCCGGCGTAAACCATCGAGCGGTAGAGCGGGTCGAAGACGCCCGGCTGTCTCTCCATCGCGACGGCCACCGAGCTGCCCGCCTCGACGTCCTGGCGGACGCTGACCACCGCCGCCTTCAGCATCTCGTCCTCGGTCTGCTCCTCGAGCGTGTAGAGGGAGCGCAGCATCGGCATCCCCGAGTTGATCAGGGTCGCGAACTGGCGCGAGAAGACCGAGAGGTTGCGCAGGTTGACGCTCTTGAAGCGCTGGAAGACCGATTCGAGCTTCAGCGACTCGCGCTTCTCGGAGACGTCGAGGACGATCAGCCCGCGTTGGCGAAGCTGCTCGCTGACCTGCGACTTCGAGGCCGCCTCGAGCTCGCCGCGAGCCGGGACGCCCGCGAGGTCGACGGCGCGGAAGGCGAACGTTCCCATCGCCTAGGCGGCCCCGACCGGGACCCGCTGCTGTGAGCCGCTGATTGCCTGCGTACCGCCGAGCAAACGGCCGAGCTCCTCGGGGATCGAGGCACGCTGCTCGGCGAGCTTGCGGTCGATCTTGCCCATCCGCACGAGCTGGGCGAGGTGGGCGTCCATGGTCTGCATCCCGGAGGCGCCGGAGGTCTGCAGCGCCGAGTAGATCTGGTGCGTCTTGCCCTCGCGGATCAGGTTGCGGATCGCCGGCGTCGGGACCAGTACCTCGCAGCCGACGATCCGGGTCGAGCCGTCGACGGTCGGCAAGAGCTGCTGGGTGATGATCCCCTGGAGCGCGATCGAGAGCTGCATCCGCACCTGGTGCTGCTGGTGCGGCGGGAAGACGTCGATGATCCGGTCGATCGTCTGCGCGGTCGACTGGGTGTGCAGGGTGGCGAACACGAGGTGGCCGGTCTCGGCCGCGGTCAGGGCAGTCGAGATCGTCTCCAGGTCGCGCATCTCGCCGACCAGGATCACGTCGGGGTCCTCGCGCAGCGCCGACTTCAGGGCGCTGGCGAAGTCCTTGGCGTCGGAGCCGATCTCGCGCTGGTTGATCAGGCAGCGCTTGTGGCGGTGCAGGAACTCGATCGGGTCCTCGATCGTGAGGATGTGCTCCTCGCGCTCCCCGTTGATCATGTCGATCATCGAGGCGAGCGAGGTCGACTTGCCCGACCCGGTCGGCCCGGTGACGAGCACGAAGCCGCGCGGCTTGCGGGTGAACTCCGACAGCACCGCCGGTAGGCCGAGCTCGTCGAGGGACCTGATCTCGTTCGGGACGAGCCGGAACGCGGCGCTGATCGAGCCGCGCTGGAAGAAGACGTTGACGCGGAAGCGCGCCACCTCGGGGATCGAGTAGGCGAAATCGAGCTGCTGGTCGTTCTCGAACCGCTTGCGCTGGCTGTCGTTGAGCATCGAGTAGACGATCTCGCGGGTGTCCTGCGGGGTCAGCTCGGGGTAGTCGTCGAGCGCCGCGATCGAGCCGCGGACGCGGACCGCCGGCGGAAACCCGGGCGAGAGGTGGACGTCGGAGGCCCGGACCTCGACCATGCGCGAGAGAACCGATGCGAAATCGAGGCTCACGCCGACTTTGTCGTCAGGTGGCGGCCGAAGCTTGAGCGCCGGCGAGTCTCGCCCCCCGAGCTCGCCCGCGCCGGGCTCGACGACCGAGCCGAATCGGGCCCGGGTCGGAGGCCGTCCGTTCGCGGACCCAATCAGCGGGCGACGATCTGGCGGTCCAGATGTAGCTAGACGGCGACCCGGGCGATCTCGGCGATCGAGGTCACGCCGGCGCGCGCCTTGACGAGCCCGTCCTCTCGCAGGCTCACCATCCCCTGTTCGCGGGCGACAGTGGTGATCTCCGCCTCCGACGCGCCGTTCACGGTCAACTCCTTGATCTCCTCGGTCATCGTCATCACCGAGAACAACCCGATTCGCCCCCTATAACCAGTGCGGTTGCAGCGGCCGCATCCAACCGACTCGTAGACTTCAACGTCGGCGCCGACCCGGAAGCCTGCCTCGTTGAGCGCCGCTTGGGGGACCACCGTGCGACGCTTACAATGCGGGCACAACTTGCGGGCCAAGCGTTGAGCGACTACGCAGTCGACCGCCGAGGCCGTGAGGAAGCTCTCGATCCCCATCTTCGCCAGCCGGCTGATCGTCCCCGGGGCGTCGTTGGTGTGCAGGGTCGAGAGCACCAGGTGGCCGGTCAGCGCCGACTCGATCGCGATCCGCGCGGTCTCGGAGTCGCGGATCTCTCCGACCATGATGATGTCGGGGTCCGCGCGCAGGATCGAGCGCAGGCCGGCGGCGAAGGTCAGCCCCGCCTTCGGGTTGACGTTGATCTGGTTCACCCCGTCGATTCGGTACTCGACGGGATCCTCGATCGTGATGATGTTCGTCTCGACGCTGTTGACCTCGTCGAGCGAGGCGTAGAGCGTCGTCGACTTGCCCGACCCGGTCGGCCCGGTGACCAGCACCGCCCCGTGCGCCTTCGAGATCGCGGTCGAGAAGTTGAGCCGGCCCTCGCCGTCCATGCCCAGCTCGTCGAGCGAGCGCAGCGCCTGCTCCTTGTCGAGGATGCGGATCGTCGCCCCCTCGCCGCGCTGGGTCGGCAGGGTCGTGATTCGCAGGTCGACCTTGCGCCCCTCGACGTTGACGCTGACCCGCCCGTCCTGGGGCACGCGCTTCTCGGCGATGTCGAGCTCGCTCATGATCTTGATCCGGGAGATCACCCCGGAGATCATCCGCTTCGGCACCCGCGCGGCTTCGCTGAGCACGCCGTCGACGCGGAACCGGACCCGCATCTCGTCCTCGCCCGCCTCGAAGTGGATGTCGGAGGCGCCCTCGCTCGCCGCCTGGCCGAGGACCGAGTAGACGAGCTTGATCACCGGCGCGTCGCCCGCCGACTCTCGCAGCTCTGTGACGTCGCCGAGCTCCTCCTCGACCTCCTCCCCAACCGCCTCGGTTACCGCGCTCTCGAGTGTGTTCAGGCGCCGGATCAGGGCTTCGATGTCGTCGGCGGCGGCGACCGCGGCCTTGGCGTTGAGTCCGGTGATCATGTGGATGTCGTCGATCGCGAGCACGTTCGCCGGATCGACGATTGCGACCAGCAGCGTTCCGGTGTCCACGTAGCCGACCGGGACCGCCTGGTAGCGCCGCGCCGCCGGGACCGAGAGCAGGTTCGCGGCGCCCATGTCGACGTGGTACGCGTTGAGGTCGATGTGGTCGAGCCCGTAGCGCTCGGCTACCGCGCGCGAGAGCTGGTCGGGATCGATCACCTTGCGCTCGACCAGGAGCTGGTCGGGGGTGCGCCCGGCTTCGCGGCTCTCCTCGATCACCTCGTCGACCCGCTCCCGGCTCGCGTAGCCGAGCTCGACGATCAGATCGGTGAGGAACATCGCCGAGTTTCCGGACCCCAGTGGTGGGGTTAGGCCCGGGACCTGGCTGACCCCGTCGAGCTCGAGCTTGCGCGCGGTGGCCTCACTCCCCCCTGATGGAACCTGCCGGAGGTGTCCGGGACGCTTGTCGGTCGCCATCTGTCTCTAGACCTCGCGAGCGGTCTGCACTACGTGCAGTTCCTCAATGGCATCGGCGGCCGGGGAGGCGGACTTGAGGCCTGCGGACGGCGCCGCAGCCCGGCTTGCCGGGCGAATCGAACCGCCTCGGACACCAGCTATGACCGCTGATCGGCTGAGGCAAAGCTCGCCCTGAGCTCAGCCAGGAGGCGCTTGAGCTCGGCGCTCTTCTGGTTCGCGGCGGTGATCTTCTCCCCCAGATCGCGCTGGAGCTCAGCGCGCTCGCGCTCGAGCCGGTCTCGCTCTTCGGTCAAGGCCTCGCGCTCGGCCACCCACTCCCCTTGCTCACTCGATCGCGACTTCCGCTCGAGCTCCAGCTCGGCTTCCAGGTCGCTGAGCTTGTCCCGCTCGCTTCGCTGGAGCTCAGCGCGCTCGCGCTCGAGCCGGTCTCGCTCTTCGGTCAAGGCCTCGCGCTCGGCCACCCACTCCCCTTGCTCACTCGATCGCGAGTTCCGTTCGAGCTCCAGCTCGGCTTCCAGGTCGCTGAGCTTGTCCCGCTCGCCTGCCAGTTCGGCCTCGAGGGCCTCCGCCTCAGACTCGACCGCACTGTCGAGGGCTGACTCGATGAGCTGAATGATGCGCTCCTGCAGTCTTTGCGAGCCGATGGCGCCCGAAGCCGCCGCGCTCGCCGCCGGTTCGGTCGAGTCGGAGTTCGTCCGTGCGGTCGCGGTCGTCGGGCTGGGTGGTTCCCCGGTGGTTTCCTGCGTATCGTCGGGTGGTGCAACGGGGGGCGAATCCTGCTCGGCTTCGTCGTCCGGCAAGGGCTCGTCGGGGGCCGTACGAGGAGGCGCGTCCTGCGGTAGGCAAGTGATCACCGCGTCAATCGCCGACTGGGTGGCGACCACAGTGCGCACATTGCTCTTCGCGATCACGGCGATGTCGTTCGCAGCCAGGGCGTCGACAGGGTCTGCGATCGCAACGAGGAGCTCACCAGCCGCGTTGGAGGCGATCGGCACGGCGCGGTATCGGCGAGCAACGGAGGCGCTGATCAGCTCAGACGCGCCGAGGTCGATCTCGAAATCGTCCAAGTCGACGTACTCGAGCCCGCTGCGCTGGGCAATCGCCCGAGCGAGCTGTTCCTCGGTCAGCTCTCCTCTCTCGAGCAGGACATCGGTGACGCTGCGGCTATGCAGGCGTCCCTCCTGCTCCGCGCCCTCAACGACGGCAGCGTCGACGAACCCGAGTTCGACGATCACATCGCTGAGGAACGCCGCAGGGCGCTTGGACGTCGCCACACGTTCCGCCCCGCCATCGGCCACAGCCTCGTCGCTGCCGTCGACGGCTGAGGTCTCGGTCGACGTGATGACGTCACCGTCCATCGCTATGCCGCCCTAGACGGAGGCCTCAACCGCACCCTGGCCAGGGCCAGGCGTGGGCTCGGCATCCGCACTTGCCACCAAGTCCCATGCGCTCCGCTCGACACCCTCGAGGACGTCGGCACCGGAGGTCGCCCGATCGAGCACCTCAACGTGAGCGAAGACAGAGATCGGAACCGACCGCGAACTCGTAACGCGCCCCAGGGCCGCCCGGAAGCGGCTCAGGAACGCCGCCGCGCCGGCCTGATCGCAGCCCGTCAAGACCGCGGCGAGACCCATTTCGCCTACCCGCCCCAGCTGGTCGGTACCGCGTGCCGTCGCCGCGAGGACGTCGGCAGCATCCTTCAGGGAGCGAATCGCGATCGCCGAGCCTCGCTCGCGCGCCCGGTCCTCGAGCCTCACCTCAGCAACAATCAGCGCGGACACAAGGTTGCCACGCTTTGCGAGCTGACACTCTCGCTCCAGCATCGTGAGGAACGTGGTGCGATCGGGCAGTCCGGTGTCGTGATCGAGCCCCTTGGTGTCCCGCAACTGCTGCCTCAGGCGACGGAGCTCAGTGCGCGCTTGCACGCTGTCCCACTCGTAGCCGAGAAGGCGAGCGGCACAGGCGAGCAGAGCACAATGCCCGGTCCCGTAAGCACCTTCGCGGGCATCGAGAGCGCAGAGCAGCCCAACGGCGGTGCCGTCGCTGAGCTCGAGCGGCGTCGTCAGGAGCGACCGGACCGACAGCGAGTCAAGGAAGCCGCGATCGAGTCCCTCCTCCGTCGCTCGTTCCGGCGGGCCGGCCGTCGCCGATCCCGCTGACGACGGGCCTACGACGTCCGCGAGCGGCAAGGGGGATCCCCGTTCGATCCCTCCAAGGGCAGCGCCGCGCACATCGATCGCCCGGCAATATGCCTCCTCGGGCTCGATCTGCCCGAGGATCACCGTTCCCGGCACCGCCTGCTCGAGCATCCCCATGGCCGCGTCGGCGGCCTCGGCGAAGCTTTGAAACCGGCGGTTGACCAAGGGCGCGAGCGTCTTCGCCTCTACGGGGTCCACGGTCTCTTTATCGGCGGCGCGCCCGGAGATTTGAGGCGTGGTCGCACGAAACCGCCTGAGTGCGTGACCCCGGGATCACTCGTCTAGGCCTCGCGAGCCGCCTTTCGCATCGTTTCCAGCGGCGGCTCGAGGCCGGTCCAGATCCGCAACGAGGCAGCTCCCTGGTGGACCAGGACCTCGAGCCCGTCGATGACGCGCGCGCCGCGGCTGCCTGCGGCGGCCGCGAGCGGAGTCGGCGCGGACCCGTAGACCAGGTCGACCACGATCTGTCGTTCGTGGATCGCGTCGACAGCGATCGGCAGCGCTTTTAGGTCCGGCGAGTTCTGGGCGGACGCTGTCGGATCGGGGTTGGCGGCGGCGAGGCCGACGGTGGTGGCGTTGATGAGCAGGTCGGAAGCGGCGCTCGTCGCTCGTCGCTCGTCGCTGGGAATGGCGGTGGCGCCGAACTCGGCCGCGAGCGCCTGCGCCTTGGCCTCGGTGCGGTTCCAGATCGAGACCTGGGCGCCGGCGCGGGTCAGGGCCCAGACGCAGGCGCGCCCCGAGCCGCCCGCCCCGAGCACAAGGGCGCGCATCCCGGCCGGGTCGGCGGCGAGCGCGCCGAGCAGCCCGGCGGCGTCGGTGTTCTCGGCCTCGATCGCACCGGCGGCGAAGCTGAGCGTGTTGGCGGCCCCGATCTCGCGCGCGGCCTCCGAGCCGCGGTCGGCGAGCGCCAGCGCCGCGAGCTTGTGCGGAACGGTGACGTTGACTCCGGCGAAGCCGTCGCCGGGCAGCGACCGGACCAGGGGCCCGAACTGCTCAGGGACGACCTCGATCGCCTCGTAGCGCCATTCACCCGCCAGCCCAAGCTCGGCCAGGGCCGCGTTCTGCATCGCCGGCGAGCGCGAGTGCGAGACCGGCCGGCCGAGCACCGCGAGCCGGGGCATCAGCAGTCGGTCGGCGAGCCGCCCTCGGCCTGCAGCGCCTCCTGATAGGCGGCCTCGGCGGCGGCGAACTCCTCCTCGGTCTCGACGAAGACGTGCTCGCCACAGGTGCCCGGCTTGACCACGAAGTAGTAGGCGTCGCTGCGGGCCGGGTTGGCGGCCGCCTCGATCGATGCCAGCCCCGGGTTGCCGATCGGAGTCGGCGGCAGGCCGGGGTTGACCCGGGTGTTGTACGGGGTGTCCTCGGCGAGCCGGCTCTCGGTCAGCTGCTCGTCGTAGTTCTGGTCCTCGTAGCGGATCGTCGCGTCGATCCCCAGCGTGTCGCCGGCCCGCAGGCGGTTGTAGATCACCGCGGCGGCCAGCTTGCGCTCCTCCGGGACCTGGATCTCGCGCTCGATCATCGATGCGATCTTGAGCACGTCGTAGACGTTCAGGTTCTTCGACTCCGCGTAGGAGAGGTCGACCCCTTTCAGGTTCGCCTCGAAGGCGTCGAGCTGGCGCGAGATCAGATCGTCGACGGTCGCCTTCTTCGGCAGCTCGTAGGTCGCCGGAAAGAGGAAGCCCTCGAGGCTCGGCGGCGGCGGCTCGGCCCCGTACTTGCCCGGGTCGAAGCCCTTGAAGCTCTCGCTCGCCCGCTCGTAGTCGCCCTTGAGACCGGCCTCGTTTGCAACCTCGGCGATCTGGCGGCGGTCGAGGCCCTCGGGGACGAGCAGCTCCTGGACCTTGGCCGGCGGCGGTGCCGCGACCGGCGGGTCGTCGCCGCCGAGCCCGCCGATCACCTTCGCCAGCCCGAAGACCACCAGCGCGGCGAGCCCGATCAGGGCGATCGCCGCGAGCACGCGCCGGGTCCGAAGCGTCTCGGCCGACGGCCCGTGCCCCTCCGGCGGGCCCGCCGGCCTCCCGTCGCCGCTCGGCGGCGCCGGGACCTTCGGCGCCGGCTGCTCGCCCTCGACCTTCTCGGCGATCGAGCCTTGACGGGCCGCCCGGCGCGCCTCGCGCTCGGCGCGCCGGCGCTCGCGCTCCTCGTCGGCGGCGTCGGGCGCGAACGGGTCCTGCCAGCCGTCCTCGCTCACTTCACGGTCTCGCGGGAGCGCAGGTAGGACTCGAGCAGATGCGCCGCGGCCAGCGCGTCTGCGGGAGCGCCGGCGCCGCCGCGGGTGCTGGCGACCGCCATCCGCGTCGTCAGCCGCTCGTCATAGGTCTCGACCGGGATCTCGGTCAGCCGCGCCAGCGCGGCGGCGAACCCGCGGGCAGCCTGCGCCTGCTCGCCCTCGGCACCATCGAGCGAGACCGGCAACCCGACGACGATCAGCTCCGCCCCGGTCTGCTCGGCGACCTGGGCCAGGTCCGCCGGCTCGGGCGGCGAGACCACGCCGAGCGGGCGGACGATCGTCGCGCTCGGGTCGGAGACCGCGGTGCCCGCGCGCGCGTCGCCGTGGTCGATCGCCAGGATTCGCATCGCCGGAGAGCCTATGGAGAAAGCGCGAGCCTGATCGCTTCGCGGGCCGCCTCGAGCGCCTCGCCGAGGCGCCCGGGCTCGCGGCCGCCGGCCTGGGCGACGTCGTCGCGCCCGCCGCCGCCGCCGCCGACCACGCCCGCCGCCTCCCGGATCACGGCTGCAGCCGAGAGCCCGCGCTTGACCGCGCCCTTGGTGAAGCTGGCGACGAGCGCGACCTTGCCGTCGTCGACTCCGCCGAGCACGACCGCGGCCTCGCCGGCGCGCTGCTTGATCCGGTCGGCGAGCTCGAGCAGCTCGCGCTGGTCGGCGCCCGCGCCCTCGGAGACGATCACCCGCACGCCGCCGATCTCCTCGCCGCCCTCGCCGAGCCGCTCGGCCTGCGCTCCGGCCTCCTCGCGGCGCAGGGCCTCGATCTGGCGCTCGAGCTCGGCCAGGCGCTCGCTCGCCCGTCGGGCGGCGGCGAGCGGGTCGCGCGGGGAGCCGAGCAGCGTCCCGGCCTCGCTCAGCTCGTCGCTGCGCGCGCGGTAGAAGTCGATCGCCGCCGGCCCTGTCAGCGCCTCGATCCGGCGCACGTTGGCCGCGCTCGAGCCCTCCGAGACGATCGCGAAGATCCCGACCTCGGCGGTGTTCGCGACGTGAGTCCCGCCGCAGAGCTCGCGCGAGACCTCGTCGACCTCGATCACCCGCACCCACTCGCCGTACTTCTCGCCGAACAGCGCCATCGCTCCCATCTGCTCGGCCTCGGCGCGACCCATCTGCAGCGCCCGCACCGGGCGGCTTGCCTTGATCCACTCGTTGACGCGGTCCTCGATCGCGCGCTGCTCGTCCGCGCCCAGCGGCGCGCCGTGGGTGAAGTCGAAGCGCAGCTTGTCGGGTCGCACCGCCGAACCGGCCTGGCGCACGTGGGTCCCGAGCCGCTCACGGAGCGCAGCGTGCAACAGATGCGTGGCGGTGTGATTTCGCATCGTCGCGTGGCGTGCGTCGTGATCGACCGATGCGGTCACCCGCTGTCCAGCGGCGAGCGGCGAGCGGCCGGCGGCGACCCTCAAAGCCTGATCGTCGCCCACCCGATACACGTCCTCCACCTCGGCCTCGCCCCCCTCCCACGCGATCACGCCCGTATCCGCCACCTGGCCCCCGCCCTCGGCGTAGAAGGGGCTCTCCTCGAGCTTGACCAGGGCGGCGGTGTCGCCGAGAGGCTCGGCGGCGCCGACGCTGGTCTGCGCGGCCAGCTCCTCATAGCCGACGAACCGCGCCGGGGCGCTCGCCGAGACGAACGAGAGCACCGCCTCGTGGCGGTCCTCGGGCGCCGCGCCCGAGCCAACGCGGGCGCGCTCTCGCTGCTGGTCCATCAGCGCCTCGAAACCCTCGTCGTCGACCGCCAAGCCCTGCTCGGCGAGCAGTTCCTTTGTCAGGTCGTAGGGGAAGCCGTAGGTGTCATGGAGGCGAAACGCCTCCTCGGCGTCGATCCAGGAGGTCTTGCGCTCGGCCGCTTCGGCGACCAGGCCGGCGAGCAGCTCGCTGCCGCGATCGAGCGTGCGGCCGAAGCTCTCCTCCTCGTCTCCGACCCAACGCAGGATCGAGCCGTACTCGGCGGCGAGGTGGGGATAGGCGTCGCCCATCAGCTCGACCGCGCGCTCGGCGAAGCGGCCGAAGTAGGGAGGCTCGAGGCCGAGCACGCGTCCCTGCTGGATCGCGCGGCGCATGATCCGGCGCAGGACGTAGCCACGGTCCTCGTTCGAGGGCACGACGCCGTCGGCGAGCAGGTTGACCGCGCCGCGCGAGTGGTCGGCCATGATCCGCATCGCCCGGGTGACCTTCGGATCGGAGTCGTATCCCAACCCGGAGAGCTGCTCGGCGAGCTCGACCAGCGGGGCGAGCGCATCGGTGTCGAAGACCGAGTCGACGCCCTGCTGGATCAGCGCCATCCGCTCCAGCCCCATCCCGGTGTCGATGTTCTTCTCCGGCAGGTCGGCGAGCGATCCGTCCTCGCGCAGCTCGTAGGTCATGAAGACGTGGTTCCAGTACTCGAGATAGCGGTCGGTGTCGTCACCGGGGCGCTGGTCGTCGGAGCCGAAGGCCGGCCCGCGGTCGATGTACATCTCCGAGCACGGTCCACAGGGCCCGGTCTCGCCCGCCTGCCAGAAGTTCTCCGAGCGCGGCAGCCACACGATCCGCTCCTCGGGGACGCCGATCTGGCGCCAGATCTCGATCGCCTCGGTATCCGGGCCGAGCCCGAGCTGCTCGTCCCCGGCGAACACGGTGACCCAGATCCGCTCGGGGTCGAAGCCGAAGCCGTCCAGAGACAGCTCCCAGCCGTAGGCCATCGACTCCGCCTTGAAGTAGTCGCCGACGCTGAAGTTGCCCAGCATCTCGAAGAAGGTGAGGTGGCGCTTGGTCGACCCCACGACCTCGATGTCGACGGTCCGAAACGAGCGCTGCGAGGAGGTCAGGCGGCGCTTCGGCGGCTCCTCGCGGCCCTCGAAGTAGGGCTTAAGCGGCTGCATCCCGGCGACCGTGAGCAGGGTCGAGGTGTCGTCGGGAGCCGGGACCAGCGACGCCGACGGCACCCGTTGGTGGCCGCGTCGCTCGAAGTAGGAGAGGAACGTCTCGCGGATCTCGTCGGAGCGCATCGGGCGCCAAGTCTAGGCGTGCGAGAGCGGCGGATCAGGCGATCGTCGCGCGGCCGATCACGGCCTCGCCCGACATCAGGCAGGCGGTCTGGCCAGGGGCGACCCCGTAGGCGGGCTCGGCGAGCTCGAGCTCGAGCTCGGGGTGCTCACCCGCCGGCACCGCCGCGATCTCGCAGGGGAGGGGCTCGGCGTGGTAGCGCAGCCTGACCCGGTCGACGCGCCCGCCCGGGCGGTGCAGGGTCGCCTCCCGGACCCGGACCTTGGTCCGCGCGAGCTGCTCGCGCGGCCCGACGACGACCTCGTTCGCATCGGAATCGGTGGCGAGCACGTAAACCGGCGTCGCGCTTGCGACGCCGAGGCCGCGCCGCTGGCCGACCGTGAAGTTGTGGTGGCCGGAGTGCTGGCCGAGCCGGCGGCCGGCGCCGTCGACGATCGCGCCGGGCCGTTCGCCGAGGCCGCCGTGGCGAGCGAGAAAGGCGCGCTTTCCCTCACCGGCGAGAAAGCAGAGGTCCTGGCTCTCGCGCTTGCCGGCGACCGGCAGCCCGGCGGCGGCGGCGAGCCCGCGCACCTCCCCCTTGCTCAGCTCGGCGAGTGGGAACCGCAGCCGCGCCAGCGTTTGCGGGCGCAGGCCGGAGAGCATGTAGGCCTGGTCCTTGGCCGGGTCGGCGGCGGTCGAGAGCAGCGGCCCGGCGCCATCGTCGACCAGGCGCGCGTAGTGCCCGGTCGCGAGCGCCGAGCAGCCGAGCCGATCGGCGAGGGCGAGCATCGCGTCGATCCGCAGCTCGCCGTTGCAGATCACGCATGGGTTCGGGGTCCGGCCGGCGCGGTACCCGGAGACGAACCCCGCGACCACGCGGGCGCGGAACTGCGGCTCGAGGTCGAGCGTCAGGTGCGGGACGCCGAGCCGGTGGGCGAGCGCCCGTGCGCCGAGCACGGCGAGCGGCGAGCAGCAGCTGCGGGTCGCGTCCGTGCGTTGGTCGGTCCACAGCTTCAGCGTCACAGCGACGACCTCCACCCCGCGCTCGCGCTCGCGCAGCGCCGCGACCGCGGAGTCGACGCCTCCGCTGAGCGCGACCAGGACCCGCTCGCCGCTCGCCGGCGGCGCCGCCAGCTCCGCGGTCGAGCCCGCCGCGGCGGCGAGCGCGCGGTGCAGCGCGTCAGCGGCGAGCTCGGCCGCGTGACTGCCCTGCGGCCCGAGCCCGCCGAGCGCCTGCGCGATCGTGTCGGCGCCGAGCCCGGCCGCGCCGAGCACCGACTCGCGCTCGGCAAGCTCGGCCGCCGCGGCGCCGGCGGCACGGGCCGCGGCGCAGCCCTCGGCATCGAAGCTGACCCGCTCGATCGCCCCGTCGCGAAGCGCGAGCGAGAGCCGGATCAGGTCGCCGCAGGGGGCCCCGCCGGCCGCGCCGTCGAAGCCGCCCGCCAGCGGCTCGCCGCGGCGGGCGGCGTCGTCGAGGTAGTGGCGCAGGCTGTCGGGATCCATGCTCGGCGCGCCTCGCGCGCGCCGGGCAAGAGTAGATGCCGGCCGGCCTACTGCGGGTAGTAGGGAAGGTCCTTGCGGCCCTTGTAGAGGCTGTCCTCGACCGCCTGCTCGACGCTGCCCGGCCCGCGGAACCCGTAGCTGACACTCGCGACCGGTGCTCCGCCGTCGCTCAGGCGCCGCGGTTGCAGCACGACCAGCGCCGGAGTCCGATCGACGTCGACGCCGCGGGTGATCCGCGAGTAGTCGGCGATCTTCGGCGCCGGGACGACGAAGACGGCGGTGTCGCCGCGCGAACCCAGTCGCTTGACCGTCCGCTCGACGTCGCGATCCTCGATCCCCTTCCGATGCACGATCAAGAGCACGACAACGTCGCCGTCGGCGTAGGCCTTGACCACGTCGGCAGGCAGACCGGGCCCGGCGACGAACTCGCCCGCCGCCGCGGCCTCGGCGGCGGCCCCGGGCTCAGCGCCCGTCGGCGGGGAGGCCGTTTCCGCCGCGCCGGCCGGCGCGGGACTCGTGGCTTCGGCCGGGGCCGGGGCGGGCGTCACTGCCTCGGTCGCCGGCGGGCCCCCGGCCGCGACCTCGCCGCCCGCGGGAGCGGTGCTGCTCGCCGGCGCCGGCTCGCTCGGCACGGGCTCGGCGCCCCCATCGCGGTTGACGACCCTGGTGAAGAGCAGGAACGCAACCGCGAGCGTGAGGAGGCCGAGCGCCACCGCCTGGACGACGGGGTTGTTGTTGAGGGTGTCCCTCACGCCTGGGCTCCAGCGGCGCGAACGAAGAAAGGCCCCAACCTGCCATTACCGCTCTGCCTGTGAACCTGAATGAACAGGTGGGTGTCTGCCGGCGCTACCCGCAGGGCGCAACCGGACGCTGACTCCCAAGGCAATTGTGTTGGCTCACAAAATGAGCGGCTAGCGAACAAGTTCGAGCCTTGACAGACGTTAGCGGCCATCAGACCTCTAAGTCGGCCACCGGCCCGCAAGCCTTGAGCGCCGAGCGCGCCGGGTCAGCGTTTGCGGACCTGAAGGCCGAGCTCGCGAAGCTGCTTCTCGTCGACCGGGGCCGGGGCGCCGGTCAGCGGGTCGGCCCCCGAGGCGGCCTTCGGGAACGCGATCGTGTCGCGGATCGACTCGGCGTGCAGGAGGCGCTGGACCAGCCGGTCGAGCCCGTAGGCGATCCCGCCGTGCGGCGGTGCCCCGTAGCGAAGCGCCTCGAGCAGGAAGCCGAACCGCTCCGCCGCCTCCTCGGCGCCGATCCCGATCAGCTCCAGGACACGTTGCTGGAGCACCGGGTCGGAGATCCGGATCGAGCCGCCCCCCAGCTCCTGGCCGTTCCAGACCAGATCGTAGGCGCGCGCTCGCGCCTCGCCCGGACGCTGGGAGTCGAGCTCGCCCGCGGGCGCGGTGAACGGGTGGTGCAGCGGGTCCCAGCGCCGCTCCTCGGCGTTCCACTCGAACATCGGCCACTCGGTGATCCAGCAGAACTCCTCCGCCTCGGGGTCGATCAGCTGAAAGCGCTCGGCGAGCTCGATCCGAAGCTGGGCGAGCACCGAGCTCGCGGTCGCGGACTCGTCGGCGACGATCAGCAGCAGATCTCCCTCGGCGGCGGCGAAGCGCTCGTTGAGCGCCGCGAGCTCAGGCGCGGAGAGGAACTTCGCGGTCGGCGAACGCCACCCCTCGCCCTCGCGAAACGCCCAGACCAGGCCCTTGGCGCCGAGCTCCTGGGCGCGGGAGATGAACCCGTCCAGGGCCGCGCGCGGCACCTCGCGGGCGCCGGCGTTGATCCCCTTGACCACCCCGCCCGCCTCGATCGCGCCGCGGAAGACCTTGAACTCGGTCGCCGCCAGCAGGTCGGTGAGCTCGACGAGCTCGAGGCCGAAGCGCAGGTCGGGCCGGTCGCTCCCGTAGCGGGCGATCGCGTCCTCGTAGGCCAGCCGCGGCAGCGGCAGCGAGAGCGCCGGCCCGCCGACCCGCTCGAAGACGGCCGCGAGCAGGCGCTCGTTGAGATCGAGCACGTCCTCGACCCCGACGAACGACATCTCGAGGTCGAGCTGGGTGAAGTCGGGCTGCCGGTCGGCGCGCTGGTCCTCGTCGCGAAAGCAGCGCGCGATCTGGAAGTAGCGCTCGAACCCCGCCACCATCAGGAGCTGCTTGAAGAGCTGCGGCGACTGCGGCAGCGCGTAGAAGGCGCCCGGTTCGCGCCGCGAGGGGACGAGGAAGTCCCGCGCGCCCTCGGGGGTCGAGCGGGAGAGCATCGGGGTCTCGATCTCGAGAAAGCCCTCGCCGACGAGGAAGTCGCGGATCGCCTTCGCGACCAGGTGGCGAAGCTCGATCGCCTCGCGCATCCGCTCGCGGCGCAGGTCCAGGTAGCGGTGACGAAGCCGCGCCTCTTCGCCGACCTCGCCCGAGAACCCCTCGACCGCGAACGGCGGCGTCTCGGCGCCGGCGAGTCGCCGCGCCTCCTCGACCCGAACCTCGAACTCGCCGGTCGGCAGCTCAGGATTGACCGTCTCAGGGTCGCGGCCAACGACCGCGCCGGCGACGCTGATCACGTCCTCGGCCCGCAGCCGGTGCGAGAGCTCGAAAGCATCGCCGGCCTCGTCGGGATCGAAGACGAGCTGGACGAGCCCGGTGCGGTCGCGCAGGTCGATGAAGACGAGGCCGCCATGGTCGCGGCGCCGGTGCACCCAGCCGGCGACCCGGACCTCCGACCCGACCCGGTCGGCGAGCACCTGCCCGCACCAGGCATCGCGGTACTCGTTGGCGCGCAGGGCCGGCGGTTCGGGGGCGGGCGCGCTCAGCGCAGCTCCTCGATCGCCCGGTCGAGCTCGATCGGGCGCTGCTCGCCGCTCTGCATGTCGCGAACCTGCGCCGACCCCGACTCGTCGAGCACGATCGCCGCCCGGGCGCCGACCCGGTCCGCCTGCTTCATCTGACCCTTGAGCGAACGCCCGGCGAGGTCGAGCTCCGCTCGGATCCCGGCCCGGCGCAACTCGCCGACGAGCAGGAAGGCCCGCTCGCGATGCTCGTCGGGGGCGGCGACGAAGACGTCGGCCCCCGGTTGCGGCGCGGGCTCGTCGAGCGCCAGCAGGATCCGCTCCACTCCGGCCGCCCAGCCGCAACCCGCCGCCGCCGGCCCGCCGAGCGCCTCGACCAGGCCGTCGTAGCGCCCGCCGCCGCCGAGCGCCGCCTGGGCGCCGAGACGCCCGGACTCGAACTCGAACACGGTCCGGGTGTAGTAGTCCAGCCCGCGGACCAGGGTGCCGTCGAGCTCGTAGTCGACCCCGGCGTGATCGAGCAGCCGCCTGACCTCGCCGAAGTGCTCGGCGTCGGCTTCGTCGAGGCGCTCGAGCATCGTCGGCGCCGCGGCCATCACCGCGCGGGTGTCCTCGTCGTCGGAGTCGAAGGCGCGCATCGGGTTGTCGTCGATCCGCTCGTGGACCTCGGGCGCCAGCTCTGACTCGTGGGCGCGCAGGTACTCGCGCAACTCGTCGCGGTAGGCGGCACGCGACCCGGGACTGCCGAGGCTCGAGAGCCGCAGACGCATTTCGGCCACCCCGAGCCCGCCGAGGAGGTCGTCGAGCAGCACGATCAGCTCGGCGTCGACCAGCGGCGAGTCCGAGCCGATCGCCTCGGCGCCGACCTGGTTGAACTGGCGGAACCGCCCCGCCTGCGGGCGCTCGTGGCGAAAGAACGGGCCCGCGTACCAGAGCCGGACCGGCTGGGCGAGGGCGTGCATCCCGTGCTCGACGTAGGCGCGCACGATCGACGCCGTGCCCTCCGGGCGCAGGGTGAGCTCGCGCCCGCCCTGGTCGGTGAAGCTGAACATCTCCTTGCGGACGATGTCGGTCGCCTGCCCGACCCCGCGCGCGAACAGCTCGGTGTCCTCGAAGGCCGGGGTCTCGATCCGGCCGTAGCCGGCGCGCTCGAGCAGCTCGCGCGCCCGCTCCTCGACCCGAGCGCGCTCGGCCGCCTCCGCGGGCAGGACGTCGAACGTCCCCCGCGAGGCCTGGAACTTGGCGCTCATCGCGAAGAACCTACTCGGCGCGAAGCTCGGCCAGAAACGGGTTCGTCGCGCGTTCGGCCCCCAGCGTCGTGATCCCCATGTGTCCGGGATAGACGGTGGTCTCGTCCGGAAAGCCCTCGGCGAGCCCGCGCAGGGTCCGCAGCAGGGTCGGACCGTCGCCGCCGGGCAGGTCGACGCGCCCGACCGAGCCCTGGAACAGGACGTCGCCGGAGAAGAGCGCCTGCTCGGCCGGGACCGAGTAGGTCACGTGGCCGGGGCTGTGGCCAGGCGTGTGGACGACGTCGATCCCGAGGCCCGCAAGCTCGAGCCGCTCGCCGCCGGCGACGGTCTCGTCGGCGTCATAGCTCTCGTAGGGACCGAACCCGGGCGGCACCCAGGCCATCACGTCGGCGAGCACCGGCACCTCGAGCTCGGGGCAGTAGACAGGCGCTCCGGTGGCGGCGGCCACCGGAGCCACCGCGCCGATGTGATCGAAGTGCGTGTGGGTGAGCAGGATCGCCTCGACCCCGATCCCGAGCTCCTTGGCGGCGGCGAGGATGCGCTCGGGCTCGTCGCCGGGATCGACGATCAGGCCCGTTTGCGAGCCCTCGGGCCGAATCAGGAAGCAGTTCTCGGCCACCGGGCCGACCGTCAGGCAGCGAACCTCCATCGGCAAGCGGCTAGCGCGACGCCTTGGCCTGGCGCTCGCGGGCGCGGCGGCGGTTGTAGAAGAAGCGGTCGACGTAGTAGCCGAGCGGCACGTACATCGCCAGCATCACGAGCGAGAGAAACAGGCCCGCGCCGAACGTGCGCCCGAACGCGGCCACCATCAGGATCAGGAAGATCGCGGCGCCGAACAGCCCGCGCAGGAAGGCCGAGCGCCAGCTCGGCGGGCGCTCCCTGGTGGCGCTCGAGCGCCGCTTGGCCTGCGCCCGGGCCTCGTCGCGGGATCGAGGACGCCCGCGCCGGCCGCGGTTGTCGATCCTGCCGGTCTGGGTGCCGCGATGCTTGCGCCGTCGCTTGCGCCTGGTCTGCGCCATCGTCCGGGCAGGCTACCGGTCCGCGGGCTCGCCGAGCCGGTTCTCGAGCACGTGCCGGGCCGGGTCGAAGCCGCGCAGCGGCACGTCCGTGGGCAGCTTGCGCAGCGACCCCGCCGGGACCAGCCCGACCACCTCGGCGGCGACCGGCCGGGCACCGTGCTCGGCGGCGAGCAGGCGCACCCGCTCGATCACCGCGCCGAGCGGGACCGCGATCGGGTCGTGCACGTTGGTCGAGACCTGGGCTCGGTCGCCGAGGTCGACGCCGATCGCGCGCACGCCGCCGAGCCCGCCGCCGGACTCGCGCAGCCCGGCGGCGACCGCGACGGCGACCGCGGTCTCGGCGGTGTCGAGCTCGACGTTGAAGGCGGCGAGCGGCGGGCGGGCGGTGACCAGGGTCGCGCCGGCGGTCGGGTGCGGCTCGGCGGGCCCGAAGTCCGCCCGCAGCTCGCCCGAGCTCATCCGCTCGGCGAGCGCCGCGCTGCCGCCGCGGCGAAAGAAGGCGCGCTCGGCGCGGCGCGGGTCGGAGGCCAGCTCGCCGTACAGGAACACGGGCACGCCGATGTCGCCGATCGCCAGCGCCGCCTCGAGCGCCAGCTCGCGGGCCAGCGGCCGGGCCTCCTCGCCGAGCCAGACCACCGGGCAGACGTCGAGCGCCCCGATCCGTGGGTGCTCGCCGTGCTGGGCACCGATGTCGATCTGCTCCACGCAGGCCCGGGCGCCGTCGAGCAGCGCCCCGACCAGGTGGCGCGGCGCGGCGCTCAGCGTGAGCACGGTGCGGTTGTGGATCGCGTCGGTGTGGCGGTCAAGCACCGCGGCCGAGGCGAAGGCCGCCGCGATCGCGGCGATTGCCGCCTCGTCGCGCCCCTCGGAGAAGTTCGGGACCGCGAGCGCCATCGAGGCGGTCAGCCCCCGACCAGCAGCTCGCCGGCGCGGACCAGCGGCTCGCCGTCGACGCTGACGTCGGGGCGCAGGACCACGCAGTCGAGGTGGATCGGGACCTGGACCGTGCCCCCGATCGCCGCCGAGGCGCCGAAGGCGACGTGGCAGCTGCCGAGGATCTTCTCGTCCTCGAGCAGGTTGCCGGTCAGGGTCGCGCGCTCGTTGGTCCCAATCCCGAGCTCGGCGACGTTGGTGCCGGCCTCGCCATGCTCGGTCAAGAGCTCCAGCAGCCGTTCTCCCTGGGGACCGCTCGCCGCGACCAGGTGCCCGGACTCGACCGTGAGCTCGATCGGCTCGGCGACAGCGCCGAGGGCGGCGATCGTCCCGTCGACGACCAAGGTCCCGTGCGAGCTGCCCTCGATCGGGGCGATGAACCCCTCGCCGCAGGGCAGGTTTCCGAACGCCCCCGGCGCGCTCAGCTCGCCGGCATCGGCGATCGCCTCGCGCCCGCCGAGCTCGAGCCGCAGGTCGGAGCCGTTAGCGCAGGTGATCTGCGCCTCCCGGCCGGCGCTGAGCAGGTCCGCGATCGCGCCGCCCTTGCGGCGCAGGCCCTCCATGTCGGCACTCATCACCCGGGCGAGCATCTCCTCGGTGGCACCGGGCAGGGTCGCGATCCGGACCCCGGCCTCGGTCGCGGCACGCCGGGCGGCGGTGTGGGAGAGCGACTGCACGGTCGGCGCCAGGACGACGTCGGCGGCGCCCATCGCGGCGGCGACGCTTGCCGGCGGCTCGGCGGCGTGCGAGGCCCGCTCGGCGATCAGGCAAAGCACGCCATCGGCTCCGGCGCGCCCAGCCTCGGCGCGCAGGCGCTCGCCGAGCCCGATCGTCGCCGGGTTGCAGACGACGACCAGCTCCTCGCCCCGGGCCAGGCCCATGCACTCGCGCACGACCGCGCTCACCGCGCGCTCCAGGTCGCCCATCGGCGCCCAGGCTACCCGCCGTCCGGGGCGCCGCACCTTCGCGGGTCGGCACGTGTTGGCGCACAGGATGAGGGAACTCGATTAGAGTTGCCCGCAAGCAGGGACAATGACTTGATCAGAGGGAGTTCGAGGATGCGAGTAGGTCTTGGGGTCCGCGCCGGCATCGGGGCGTTGGCGCTGGTCGCCGGAATGGCGCTCGCCGGCCCGGCGGTCGCAAAGCAGAAGGGCGAGACGCTCACCGTCTGCAAGCAGGGCTGCAAGTACAAGAAGATCCAGAAGGCCGTCGACGCGTCGGGCAAGAACGACACGATCAAGGTCAAGCCGGGGACCTACAAGGAAGAGGTCCTGGTCGACGGCAAGAAGCACAACGGGCTGACGATCAAGGGGACGAAGAGCAACCCGAAGAAGGTCGTGCTGAGCGGCCGCGCGAGCTTCAACAACGGGATCGAGGGCGCCAACGTCAACGGCCTGCGCCTGCTCAACTTCACGGTCAAGAACTACGCCGCGAACGGGGTCTTCCTGCAGCAGTGCAAGGACTACCTGATGAAGAACCTGGTTGCGAGCTTCAACCGCTCCTACGGGCTGTTCGCCTTCGACTGCGTCGGCGGACGGATCACCAAGTCCGTCGGTAAGGGCCACGGGGACTCGGCGTTCTACATCGGCGCGACCCCGTTCCAGGACAAGCCGAAGTGGACCAGCCTCGACCACCTCGAGGCGTACAAGAACGTGCTCGGCTTCTCAGGCACGAACGCGAAGTACGTGAAGATCACCAAGTCCGACTACTACAACAACGGGGCCGGGATCGTGCCGAACACGCTCGATTCCGAGCCCTATGAGCCGAGCGGGAACGGGATCATCGAGAACAACAACATCTTCTGGAACAACTTCAACTACTTCCTGCCGCTCTCGCCGGTGCCGACCGTCTCCGACGGCCTGGGCCAGGTTGGCGACGCGACGATCAACTACCCGACCGGCGTCGGCATCATTCTGTTCGGGTCGGATGGTTGGGTGACCCAGAACAACGAGATCTTCGGCAACTACAAGTGGGGATCGTCGGCGTTCTCGGATCCGTTCAACGAGGGCGACAACGCGATCAGCAGGAACAACCAGTTCCTCAACAACGTCAATGGGCGCGGCGGCACCGACACCAACGGGGTCGACTTCTTCGTCGACGGCTCGGGCAGCGGCAACTGCTTCCAGGGCAACAACAGCTCGACTTTCCAGCCGAGTGGGCCCGGGGGAGCGTCGACGGCGAGCCTCTACCCAACCTGTCCCGCTCCTGCGCCACCGGCCTCGGGCACCGGGACGAGCTTCGGCGATCCGGACCTGCAGCTCAACCAGCTGCTCAACTACGTCGCGTCAGACCCACCCGAGACCATGCAGTGCTCGTGGAGCGCGCATCCGCATCCTCCGTTCGAGGACTTCGAGCCCTACGAGGTCCCGGGCTTCGATCCGGCGGTGTGCCCGTGAGCCGCGCCAGGCTCTGCGCCGCCACTCTGGCCACGGTCGCCTTCGCAGCCGTGGTCGGCGCCGCAGGGGCCCCAGCGGAGCCCGCTCAGCGCGCGACGCCGAAGGTGACAGTCGCCGACGACTTCTTCGCCCCCGACTTCGTCAAGGTCAAGAAGGGCAAGAAGGTCAACTTCGTCTGGGATGACCTGAATGCCAACCCGCACAACGTCACCCTCGGCTCGACCAAGCCGAACGGGGTCAAGAAGAGCGATTTCAAGTCGCGCACGGGGGCGGTCAACCTCGACTTCAAGCCCAAGTTCAAGAAGGCCGGCAAGTACGGGTTCGTCTGCACCATTCATCGCACGGTGATGAAGATGACCGTGCAGGTGAAGAAGAACTAGGGCGGCGATGACACTCGAGCCGCACGGCCGTCGCGAGTTCTTCGCCGGCACGGCCGGGGTCTTCCTGTGCACCATCGCCGGCCAGAAGATCTTCCTCGACAAGGAGGCCGACGTCGCCAAGCTGGCCGCCGAGGTGCCGGTGCCGCCGAAGGTCAAGGCCGCCGAGGCCGCGGGCGGGTCGAGCGCCTCGGCTGAGACGGTGCTCGCTCAGGTCGCGGGGCCGGTGCGCGAGTACTGGATCCGCGCCGAGCCGAGGCGCTGGAACATCGTCCCGACCAAGCGCGACGGGATGCTCGACAAGAAGGTCAAGGGCAAGGTCAAGTTCGACGCCTACGCCTACCGCCCGTACTCGGCGGGCTTCGCCCAGCCGCTCGCCTCGGCGACGATCCCCGGGCCGCTGCTCGAGGTCGAGGTCGGCGAGACGCTGATCGTCAACTTCCAGAACAAGCTCCCCGTGCCGGTGACCATGCACCCGCACGGGGTTTTCTACGCGCAGGAGATGGACGGCGCCTACAAGGGCAAGTACACGGACCCGGGAGGGTTCGTGCAGAGGAACCAAACCTTCCGCTACGTCTGGGAGGCGACCGAGGGCACCGCCGGGGCATGGATGTACCACGACCACGGGCCCAGCGATCCGATCCCGGTCTTCAAGGGCCTGTTCGGGCCGCTGATCGTCCGTGAGCCCGGGATCCCGCGCCCGACGCGCGAGTTCCCGCTCTTCTTCCACGACCTGCTGCCGACCGCGACCGGCATCAACAAGAGCTTCTCGTGCGTCAACGGGCGCGCCTTCCCGGGCAACACGCCGACGCTCGAGACGACGGTCGGCGACCGGGTCGCGTTCTACGTCTACGGAATGGACAACAACTTCCACACCTTCCACGTCCACGGCCACCGGTGGACCAACTCGTCCGGGGTCGTGGTCGACAACGACACATTCGGGCCCGGCGACACGCTGGTCGTCGAGTTCACCGAGGACAACCCGGGCCGCTGGTTCTACCACTGCCACGTGTTCTCGCATCTGCACGCGGGGATGAACGGGTGGTACCTGGTCAGCTGAGACAGCGGGCCCGAGCCCTGGCCGTCTGCGCTCTCGCCTTGGCCGCGGTCGGCGGCTCGGCGGCGAGCGCCGAGGGGGCGAACCGCCGGATCGCGATCAGCAACTACAGCTGGTCGCTGGCGGACGTGCGGATCGACCGCGGCGAGCACGTGACCTGGTACTGGGTCGGCCCGGACACCGTCCACTCGGTGACCGGCGAGTCCGCGAACGCGCTCGGGCTCGACTCCGACCTCGGGATCAACCTGCCCAACCACCCGCTCGGAGACAGCTTCAGGCTCGACTTCTCGACGCCCGGCACCTACGAGTTCACCTGCAAGCTGCACAGCTCGGTCCGCGGCACGGTCACGGTCTCGTCGAGTCCCGGCGACCCAGTCAACGAGCCCGACCCGGTGCCGGCGGTGCGCGTCGATCGCACCGGCCCGCGGCTGCGCGAGCTGGTGCTCGACACGAAGGCGTTCAGCGGTGGTGGCGGCGCGCGGCTGCGGTTCGCGCTCGACGAGCGGGCGAAGGTGTTCGCCAACTTCTACCGCCGTGTCGGCAAGGGCAAGCGCGAGCACGCCGGCTATCAGGTCTGGCGCAACCGCCACATCGGCTACAACGACGTCGGCTTCGCGGCCCGCAGCAAGCGCTTTCGGGCCAAGCCGGGCCGCTACGTGGCCGAGCTCGAGGCCTACGACTCGCTCGACAACACGAGCCGCAAGCGGACGATCAGGTTCCAGATCCGCCGCTGAGCGCCGACCAACCTCTACCCAGCGAGGCCGTGGGCGGCGGCGGCGCGCTCGACCGCCGCGCGCTCGAACTCGCGCACGCCGCGGGGAACGTCGAGCTCGAGCGGGTCGCCCTCGAGCGAGGGTTCGAGACCGGCCAGCGCCTCGACGATCGCGAGGTTGCAGAACGGAACGTGCTCGAGGCTGTAGCCGCCCTCGAGCAGGACCGCGAGCCGGCCGCCGCAGAGGGCCCCGGCAACGGTCTTCGCCCGGCGAGCAAGGTCGCGAAAGCCCTCGCTGGTGACGCTCATCCGGCCCAGCGGATCCGAGGCCGCGGGGTCCTGGCCGGCGGAGACGAGCAGCAGGTCGGGCCCGAAGGCCGCGAGCGCGGGCTCGACGATGCGTTCGAAGGCGAGCAGGTATCCGTCGTCGCCACAGCCCGCCGGCAGCGGGATGTTGAGCGTGAAGCCCTCCCCCTCGCCCTCGCCGGTGTGCTCGAGCGCGCCGGCGCCGATCGGGTAGAGGTCGTCCTGGTGCAGGGAGATGAACAGGACCGAGGGGTCGTCATAGAAGATCGCCTCGGTCCCGTTGCCGTGGTGGACGTCCCAATCGACGATCGCGACCCGCTCGATCCGGTCGCGGGCCTGGGCCTGGCGGGCGGCGATCGCGACGTTGTTGAACAGGCAGAAGCCCATCACGGTGTCGGCGGTCGAGTGATGGCCCGGCGGGCGGACGAGCGCGAAGCCGTTGTCGGCGACGCCATCGAGCACCGCATCGACGACCGCCAGCGCCCCGCCCGCCGCCAGCGTCGCCGGCTCCCAGCTCTGCGGCCCGACCCGCGCCTCGGGCCCGACCCAGACATACTCGCGCCGCGCGCAGGCGGCGGCGATCGCCTCGATCATCGCCGGGGTGTGGACGAGCTCGAGCTCGGCACGAGCGGCAGCGCGCGGCTCGAGCGGGTGCAGCGCCGCCAGCACCCCGGCTTGCTCGAGCACAGATGCCGTCCTTGCGAGGCGCTCAGGTCGTTCGACGTGGGGCACATCGAGCCAGCGCCCGGCCCGCTCGTCGAGGATCATCGAGCCGTTGTCGTGGGCGAGACAGCGCTCGTCGTAGTAGTAGGCCGTGCGCAACTTGATCGCCGGGCATCCTCGCACCGCCGCTACGATCCGTCCCCCGCCGGAGTAGCTCAGCTGGTTAGAGCAGCGGAATCATAATCCGCGTGTCGGGGGTTCGAGTCCCTCCTCCGGCATCGACGTATCCCCAGGAAATAAGCATAATCGGGGGACTCCTTCTCAGAGCCGTACTGGTCGAGCAGCGCGCGAGCGATCCGGTAGTCAGCGAAGCGCTGGTAGACGAAGCGGACGACCTCGATGAGATCCTCGACCTCCCGATCCCATACGGCGTCGGCGGCGAGCACACCTTCGCTGAGCATCTGACCGAACAAGGTTCGCACGCGTAGTCCGCGACGGAAAGACCTCGTAGTCAGACCTCTCGGGCCGCGGGGGCGGCGGGTGCGCCCGGCTGGGGCAAGCGCTCTTCGAGTTGGTGGCGGGATCTCACTCCGAGCTTGCGAAATGCCTTGCGGAGGTGGTAGTCGACGGTGTGGGGGCTGATGAACAGCCGCGCGGCGATTTCTTGGTTCGTGGCCCCCGCTGCTGCGAGGCGGGAGGTCTGTGCTTCCTGTGGCGTCAGCTCGTCGCGGGTCTCGACAACCCGTTTGCGGGCGTGTTCGCCGGTCGCCTCGAGCTCGACCCGGGCGCGTTGTGCGAATGCTTCCATGCCGAACTCGGTGAACAGCTCGTGGGCGGTGCGTAACTGCTCCCGCGCGTCGAGCCGGCGGCGCTCGCGGCGCAGCCATTCGCCGTAAAGGAGGTGGGCGCGGGCGAGCTCCACCCGGACGCGCGTCCGCTCGAGCCGCTCGAGCGCCTGGCGATACAGCCGCTCGGCGGCTTGGCCGTCGCTCAGCAAAGCCCAGGAACGGGCCTCGACGCCGTGCGCCCAGTCGGTGCCACTGGCCGAGGTCATCTCCGAAAGCCGGCCGAGCGCATCGACCGCGACCTCGGCCTTCCCGCTTCGGACGGCGGCCTCGATCAACTCGACCAACCCCCACGTTGAAAGCCGGACTGCCAGCGGGTCCTCGACGGCCTGTTGCGCAGCGGCGCGCGCCTCCTCGTAGCGGCCCAAGCCGTTGTAGAGCACCGCGGCAGACAAGTGAATGGATGTCAGCGCCTGCCCCCCGTCCCGACGCACGATCTCGCGTGTCGCCGCGTCGATCAGCCGGACGGCCTCGAGCTCGCGGCCCTTGGCGGCGGCCAGCGTCACCGGGGCGTAGGCCACCAGACCGGCACCCGTCGCCTCGTTGACTGCCGCCAGCTCGTCGACCAGCGAAGAGGCCATGGCCAACCGCCCGGCGAACATATGCATCCCCATGCGGATCGTCAGCGCCAAGGGGAGGACGCTCAGTGCACCGGCATCACGTGCCAGCTGGACGAAACGCGCAGAGAGCATCTCCCAGTTCTCGTCGTCCCACAAGAATGCCGCCACACGGGACGCAAGCCAGAGCCACCGACGCCCGTCTCCTTGGGAGATTTGCTCGTCTCGGAACCCGTCGATCGCCCGTCGCAGGATCGGCGCTCCTGCGGCGTATCCATCTGTGATCAGCAGCGCCAGGCCATCCAGCAGCAGATCCGGCGCGCTCGGAGACTGCGAGGGTGCAGGCGCCGCCCTAGCGGCCCGCGCGGTCTCCACCACGACCTGGGTGCTCGCCAGACGGCCCGGGAAGAACACGGCCGTGAGCGCTTCCAGATAGGTCTCCCGCGCGAGCCTCAGGTCGAGCGGTTCGAGCCGTTTTGCGGCCTTGAGCAACAGGGGTGGCGCGTCGCTAGCGCGGCTCGACGCGAACGCGATCTGCCCCCGCAGCAGGTCGACCTGCGCGCTCTGGAGCTCGTCCAGCGGTCCGGACTCTGCGATGGCCAGCAGTCCGAGGGCTGCTTCGAACGCGCCGGCCTGCTGCGTGGCCTGGGCCGCGGCTAGCGCCCGCCCAGCCCGACGCGCGGGCTCGGGCGTCAGCGTGGCGGCACGCTCCAAGAACGCGGCGGCGGCCGCCAACCCACCGCGCGCTTGAGCGCGGCCCGCCGAGCGCTCAAGCTCCGACGCGATCTCCTCGTCGAATCCTGTGGTCGCGTGCGCAAGATGCCAGGCGCGGCGATCGGCATCGTGTTCAGCGTCCGTCGCGTCCGCGAGCGCCCGATGTGCCTGCTGCCTATCTTCGGGTGACGCGGCCCGATATACGGCCGAGCGGACCAGCGGGTGGCGGAAGGTCACTCGCGCACCGATCTCCAGCAAGCCGTCGGTGTGTCCCGCCGCCGGGGCGCCGATCCCGAGTCGCTCGGCCGCTTGCCACAGCAGCACCGGGTCGCCGACCGGATCCGTCGCCGCGACCAGCAGCAGTCGCTGGGTCTCCGCCGGCAACGCCGCACACCGCCTTCGGAAGCTGTCCTCGATTCGCCCCGCCAACCCCGGCGTGCCCGGCAACCCGAACCCGCCCGCCAGCTCCGTCACCGTCAACCCCCGCGGCAGCTCCAGCAACGCCAGCGGGTTGCCACGCGTCTCCGCGATGATTCGCTCTCGCACCCGCTCATCCAACGGAACACCCAACGCCGAGCTCAATAGCGCGCGAGCATCCCCACTGGCCAAGCCCTCGACTGCGAGTTTCGGCAATCCCACGAGCTCATCGTGCGGCTCACGCGTCACCAACACCAGCGCGACCGATTCGGCCAATAGCCGCCGCGCCACGAACACGAGTACCTGCGCCGAGGCCCGATCAAGCCATTGCGCGTCATCCACGACACAGAGAAGCGGCCGCTGCTGGGCCACTTCCGAGAACAGGCTCAGCACCGCCAACCCGACCAGAAACCGATCCGGTGCGTCCCCCGCCCGCAGCCCGAACGCGACGCCCAGCGCGTCCTGCTGGGGGGCAGGTAGCCGATCGAGCCGATCGAGCATCGGCGCGCAGAGCTGCTGGAGGGCCGCGAACGGGAGCTCCATCTCTGACTCCACACCGACTGCCCGTGCGAGCCGGAACCCCGACGCGGACCCGATTGCTGACTCGAGCAGAGCGCTCTTGCCGATCCCGGCCTCCCCGCAGATCACGAGTGCCCGGCTCTGTCCCCCGCGCACCGTCGCAAGCAGCCCCTCCAGCGCCTCGCGCTCGCTGCGCCGGCCGTGCAACACCTCCGCTGGCCCCTCGCTGACCATGCGGGACCGACCATACCCGGCCGTTGCCCTTCAGCCGATACCCCGCGACTACGAGGTTCTCCGGTCGCGGACTACGCGTTACGTGATTCGAGCACCGACCGGTCCTGCGACCGTCGATGCTCCAACGGGCTCGCACAAACGAAAGGCCTACCCGTGTCGACGCTCCTCGCCTCTCTCGCCCGAACCCTCTCCCGCCGCTGGAAGCGCGGCCTCGTCGGTCTCCTGGCTGCCATCGTCTTGATTGGCGTCGCCCTCGGCTCGCAGACTGGGAGCGCGGCCGAGGACTTCTCGGTTCCCGGAACCGATTCCCAGAGGGCGCAGGACCTGCTCGAGGACAAATTCCCGGCCGCGTCCGGCGTCACGGCCCAGGCCGTCTTCACGATCACGTCCGGAAGGCTCACCGACCCCGAGCCGCGCCGGGCGATCGAGGCCGCGCTCGACAAGGTCGGCAGCCTCGACCACGTCACGTCGGTCACCGACCCGCTCGTCGCCGATGCCGGATCGCTGTCAGAGGACGGGCGTACCGCGTTCGCGACCGTCCAATACGACATCCAGCCGACAGAACTCGAGAAGGAGCACGGCGAGGCGCTCGAGGAGGCCGCGCGCGGGGCCGAGGACGGCGGCGCTCGGGTCGAGCTGCGTGGCCAGCCGATCGACATTGCCGCCGAGCCGGAGGTGCCGGTCGGCGAGCTCGCCGGCATCGCGATCGCGATCCTGCTGCTCACGGTCCTGTTCCGCTCCCTTACGGCGATGGCCGTCACGCTGTTGGGCGCGCTGACCGGCGTCCTGATCAGCCAGCTCGTCCTGGCTGCCGTCTCCGAGCCGCTTGGCATCCCCGAGTTCGCGACGACGATCGCGATCATGCTCGGCCTCGGCGCCGGCATCGACTACGCGCTGCTCGTCTTCAGCCGGTTCCGCGAGCAGCTCGCCGCAGGCGACTCCCCGCCGGAGGCGGCCGCGCGCGCGAACGCCACTGCCGGCGTATCGGTGGTGGCGGCAGGGCTCATCGTCATGGTGGCGATCGCCGGCCTGCTCGCCGTCGGCATCCCGCTGGTCGGCAAGATGGGCGTCGGCTCGGCGATCGCCGTCGCCTTCGTCGTCGTCTCGTCGATCGCGATCCTGCCGATCTTCGCCGGCGCGGCGGCCCGCTGGCTCCATCCGAAAGACCCCTCGCGCGTCGCCCGGTCCGTGGGGTTCGAGCGGTGGGGCCGGATCCTCGTTCGGCGCCCGTGGGTCCCGGTCGTTGCCGGCGGCCTCTTGCTCGTCGTGCTCGCCCTGCCGCTCAGCGACCTGCGCCTGGGCCAGCCGGACGACGGCAACCTGGCGGAGGACAAGACCCAGCGCGTCGCATACGACCAGCTGACCGAGGCGTTCGGCCCGGGCTTCAACGGCCCGCTGCTGCTCGCGGTCGACAGCGAGACCGGCCGGCGGCTCGACAACGCCCAGCTCGAAGGCTTCCGGACGGTGCTCGAAGACACGGACGGGGTCGCGTTCGCCGCTCCGGCGAGCCCGAACGACGCCGGCGACGCGGCGATCATCCAGGCGACGCCGACGACCTCCCCGCAGGACGCCAGCACGTCGGACCTCGTCCGGCACCTGCGCGACGACGTCATCCCCGCCGCCACCGAGAGCTCGGACCTCAACGTCTACGTCGGCGGCCAGACCGCGGGATTCGAGGACTTCTCAGACAAGATCGCGAGCCGGCTGCCGCTCTTCATCGCCATCGTCATCGGCCTCTCGATCCTGCTCCTGATCGCGGTGTTCCGCTCGATCTGGGTGCCGCTCGCGTCCGCGGTGTTCAACCTGCTGTCGATCGGCGCGGCCTACGGCGTCATCGTCGCGGTCTTCCAGTGGGGCTGGGGCGCGTCGCTCCTCGGCGTCGGCGAGGACGTGCCGATCATCTCCTTCGTCCCCCTGATGATGTTCGCAATCTTGTTCGGCCTGAGCATGGACTACAACGTCTTCCTGCTCAGCCGCATCCGCGAGGCGTACTTCGAGGGCGACTCGCCGAAGGAGAGCGTCGTCCGCGGCCTCTCGCGGATCGCGAAGGTCGTCCTCGTCGCGGGCCTGATCATGTCCTCGGTCTTCCTGGCGTTCATTCCTGGCGGCGACGTCGTGATCAAGATGTTCGGCCTCGGCCTCGGCGCCGCGATCCTCATCGACGCGGTCGTCGTGCGCATGGTCATCTCGCCGGCGCTGATGGCGCTGCTCGGCGACCGCGCCTGGTGGATGCCCGCCTGGCTCGACCGCGCGATACCGAACGTGTCGCTCGAGGGCGGCCGCGAGGACCGCGCCGAGCGGGTCACCGACCAGGAGAGAGTTCCCGCGTACGTCCCGCCGCTCCCCTCCCAATCAGACACGAGGTAGCCAGTCATGTGAGGACTAAAGGACAAGGTCGCGCTCGTCGCCGGTGCCGGCCACCGAAGGCAGGTCTCGCCACCTAGGCGGCTGACCGAGCCCCACGCCACGAAACATGCAAAGCGAAAGGAGAACCCAGTGACGTCCTACACCACCACAGTCGTGCTCGAATCTGCAGCTCAGGAGTTCGCAGCCGCGACCGCCGATCCCCCGTACCTGTTCGACCTCGGGCCCGTCGAGGGCCGAAAGACCGTCGACGAGGTGCAATCCGGGGAGGTCGAAAAGCCCGATGTCGAGATCGAGGACACCACCATCCCCGGTGGCCCGTCGGGTGCGGTGTCGATCCGGATCCTACGTCCCAAGGGTGCCCAAGGCCGGCTGCTGCCGGTGATTCTCTATACGCACGGCGGCGGCTGGGTGGTCGGGAATAGACACACCCACGACCGCCTGGTTCGTGAGCTCGCCGTCGGGACCGGCGCCGCGGTCGTGTTCGCCAATTACAGCCCCTCGCCGGAGGCGCGTTACCCGACCGCGATCGAGGAGATCTACTCGGTGCTCGAGTGGGTCGCAGAGCACGGCGCGGAGCAGGACCTCGACGGCGCGCGGATCGCTGTCGCGGGCGACTCGGTCGGCGGCAACATGACTGCCGCGTTGACGCTGATGGCAAAGCAGCGCTCGGGGCCGCACCTCAGGGCCCAGGTGCTGTTCTACCCGGTGACCGACGCGAGCTTCGACACCGGCTCCTACCACGAGTTCGCCGAGGGATATTTCCTTCGGCGCGACATGATGGAGTGGTTCTGGGACCAGTACACGACCGACGAGGACGAGCGCGCCGAGATCACGGCCTCGCCGCTCCGCGCGACGACGAACGATCTCGCCGGGCTCCCGAAGGCGCTGGTGATCACCGGCGAGGCGGACGTGCTTCGTGACGAGGGCGAGGCATACGCCAGCAAGTTGCGCGAGGCCGGGGTGGACGTCACCGCGACGCGCTACGAGGGCATCATCCACGACTTCGTGATGCTCAACCCGCTGCGTGGCACGAACGCCGCCGGCGCCGCAATCGCTCAGGCGATCGAGTACATCAGGCGCGCGCTGGCCTAACCGACCGAGCGGGCGAGGTCCTCAATCCGGGGGCCTCGCCCAGGCTGAGTCGGCGCTACTCCTTCGCGCGAGCAGCAGCAGAGCGGGGCGGCCCGGGGTCAACACCGGGTCAACACAAGGTCCAGAAATAGCCGCGAATCGGCTACACCCAAGAATCGGTAGAAGACGCCTATTAGCAGGGAGTTCGTCGATCAGCCGCAGAGAGCCGAAGCCCGCGGCGCACAATCATAATCCGCGTGTCGGGGGTTCGAGTCCCTCCTCCGGCATGGCATGAGCAAGCGGGATAGGCGCCCTCCGGGGCGTCTTTCTCGTCGGGGGTGCTAACGCGAGTGCTAACGCCCCGAGTCCACGCGTGCTCGACCTATCGGGCGCGGCGTCGGCCTACTCTGGGAACCGTCGCTCCGCGCGGTGCCGAGGTGGACTCGAGGGCGAGGTCGTCCGCGGGGTGACGAGGTGGGACCAAGGGCCCGTGCGGGCCGAGTACATGAAGGCCAACTCAACCTCTATGTTCGGCATCGCCGGATGCGTAGCGGTCAATGGGATTGTCGATGCGCTCATTCGGTCGTTCCTTCTCCCGGGGGTCTCGGTTTCTGCTGCTCTGGCACCCGGGCTGTTAGGCCGAACCTAGGCGGGATCTCGAGCTTCGACCACGTCGTTTTGCACAGCCACCCCGTGCAACGGTCACGGATCCGCTCGGACAGAGCTGCTTGCCGCAGAGCTACCGGCGCCACTGCTTCGCGTGCGGCCGCCGGCCTAGCGCACGAGCGCCTCCTTGCTTCGTTCCAGCGCTGCTCGGAGCCGAGCAGCACGCCGTCGAGATCAAAGATCACCGCATCTGGCATCGGCTGCTTCTAGCACCGCCAAGCGTCGGGAAGCTGCTCTCGATGGCGTCCGCAGCCCTGAGGGCTCTGGCAGCGCGCGGCAACCTACGCCCGCAGCTTGTACCCCCTCGAGAACAGGCGCAGGTTGGCCGCGAACAGGGCGGCCGTTGCGGCCGCGAGCGCGAGTAGCGATAGCGCCACGCTGGCCTCGGTGAAGCCGAGGAAGCCGTAGCGCACGAGGTTGATCATGTAGTAGACGGGGTTGAAGTGGGTCAGGGTCTGAAACGGCTCGGGCAGCAGGGAGGCGGAGTAGAAGACGCCGCCGAGGAAGATCAGCGGCGTGAGCACGAAGGTCTGGGCGATCGCGACGTCGTCGAACTGCTCCGCTCGGACGCCAACCAGGACCCCGAGTTGGGCGAAGAAGAAGCCGACCAGAAACAGCGCCGGGACGAGGACGAGGATGTGGTCGACTGGGAGGTCGACGAGCAGCGACGCGGCGGTGAAGGTCAGCACCGCGACGACCAGCCCGCGCATGAAGCCACCGAGCGAGAACGCGAGCAGCAGCTCCAGCGGCGAGGCCGGGGAGGAGAGCTGGTCCTGGATCGCGCCCTGGAACTTCTGCTGCAGGATCGAGGAGGAGTTGTTGGAGAAGGCGTTGATCGCCCAGGCCATCATGATCAGGCCGGGGATCACGAAGACGACGTAGTCGATCCCGTGCAGCTGGTCGATCCGCGAGCCGAGCGCGGCGCCGAAGACGGAGATGTAGAGGAAGGTCTCGAGCAGCGGCGCGCCGATCGTCTGCTTCTTGATCTTCATGAAGCGGCTGACCTCGCGCCTCCAGAGGGTGAGGAAGCGGATCTGCGCGGCGCTCATGAAGCGAGCTCCTCGATCTCGACGTGCGAGCGCGAGAGCTCCTTGCGCCCGACCAGCGCCAGGTAGGCGTCCTCGAGGTTGGCGACGTCGTAGGTGGCGGCGAGCTCGGTGGTCGACCCGTGGGCAGCGATCTGACCCTCGTCGATGAAGGCGATCTTGTCGCAGAGCTGCTCCGCCTCTTCCAGATAGTGCGTGGTCAGCAGGATCGTCGTCCCCTCCGCGTTGATCCGCTGGACGTAGTGCCAGAGCTCGAGGCGCAGCTCGATGTCGACGCCGGCGGTGGGCTCGTCGAGGATCAGGAGGCGCGGCCGGTGCATCAGGGCGCGGGCAAGTATCAGTCGGCGCTTCATCCCCCCGGAGAGGGTCCGGGTGCGCTCGTCTCGCTTTTCGGTGAGCGAGAACGTTTCCAGCAGCTCGGCGGCGCGCTCGCGGCGCTCGTGCTTCGGCATCCCGAAGTATCCGGCGTGGTAGTCGAGCGTCTCCTCGACGGTCAGAAACCAGTCGAGGTTGAGCTCCTGCGGCGCAAGTCCGACGGCCTGGCGAGCCTCGGCGTAGTCGCCGATCGCGTCATGGCCGAAGACCCGGATCGTTCCCGAGGTGGGCTGCGCGAGGCCGGTCGCACAGTGGATCAGGGTCGACTTGCCGGCGCCGTTGGGCCCGAGCAGCCCGAAGAACTCTCCGGGCTCGATGTCGAGTGAGACGCCGCGCAGCGCCTCGACCCCCGTCGGGTAGCGCTTGACCAGACCCTCGATCTGAAGGGCGTTGGCGGCGATCAACGGGGCGAAGCCGTCAGAAGCGGAGTGCTGGCTCACGGCATTGAATTTAGGGGGCGGCGGGACGCTTGGCGTGACAATGGCCGAGCGGCGGCGCGTCAGCGCAGCACTTCGGCGTATTCGTCAATCGAGGCGGCGGTCGCCAGGTATCGATTCCGGAGCTCGCGCGTTTCGGCCTCGACGTCATCGGCGAGCTCGCGCAGCTGCTCTGGCAGCGGCGGTCCCCGGCCGTAATCAGACAGCGATCCCGACGGGGGGCCTTCGATCCGGTTTGCTACGCCGCGCGACACGGTCGCTAACTCAGTCGCAGCGGCGACTAGACGTTGAGCCGACCCGGACCAGCCGTTTGCGGCGACCACCCACTCCTGCATCGCACGCGCTTCGCCTTCACTCAACATGGCGCCTCCTTCTGCAATCTCGGCGGGAGGTCGCGGCGATGGCTGAGACGACAGGAGAGTTCCGTCGCTGCGAGGGGACACCGAGGGTACTCCCCCCACATGAGAGCGCGACGAACTTCTAGAATGGTTTCGATCAGATAGCGGAGCTTCGATGAAGCCGGAACCTCCAGAATCGAGCGCGCCAGACAGCCAGCTTTCGGGCGGGCCACTGCTTTCGGCGATCTCCACCAGGATCGTTTCGATCCTGCGCGAGCACTACGGCCGCGGACCGATGCGCGCCAAGACGTACGTACTCGACGACCTGGTCGTCTGCGTGCTGAGGAACGGGTTCACGGCGATCGAGCAGACGATGGTGACCAGCGGCGAACCCGAGCGGGTCGTGGAGATGCGGCGAGACTTCCAGCGAATGATGGGCGACAGGTACCGGGGCATGATCGAGGAGCTCACCGGCCGTAATGTCATCGCCTTTCTGAGCCAGGCGCACATCGAGCCGGACATCACCCTCGAGGTGTTCTTGCTCGACGAACCGCTAGACGGGTTCGGCGCCGCCGAGTTGATCGAGTCCAAGCGGCTCGACTTGGAGGCCCACGCAGACGAGCGCGTGCCGTAGAGACCCGCAAACTGCGCCTTCGCGAATTGGCAAGCTCACCCGCCGGGAGTAGGGTGGGGGCGCAAGGAAAAACCGACGCATGGAGGGTGCGATGTTTCTTAGCCCGAAATGCGAGGTCGAGCGGATGCTTTCGCGAAGTTGTCCCTTTGACGTGATCGAAGATCGCATCAATCGGATGACGGAGTCGGATGACTTGAAGGCGGCTCTGTGGCTGCTTGCGTGGAGTGAGCAAGCAGTCATCCAACGCCGTCGGACGGTCAATGAAGCCCTGACGCTCGCAAGCCGTCCTCAGGGGTAACTCGAAGACGTGATGCCGTGGCGAACGAGCGAGCGGAAAGCGCCCCCGCCTGCTCTCCGTCTTACGCGGCGGTTTCGGTCAGCGAACGCACGGCCGGACGAGTACCAATGCATGAGGAGCACCCGGAAGCAGCCGGAACTCCATTTAACTCGCCCTACGGACGGCCGATCAGCGGATGACCTGAACGTCGGCGACAACGTCCTTCACCTCAACCACACCATCGCGCCCAGCGGACGCTGAAAGCGATGAATTTGGCTGCGGATCGCAGTCTCAGCACCGTAACCAACCGATTGGAGGTGGAGATGGGCAAGCTGAACCAGGTGGCCGACGGCGTCTGGGTCCGGCAGAGCGAGTGGGTCTGGACCAATTCCATCGCGGTGCGCGGGGAGGATGGGTTGATCCTGATCGATCCCGGCATCGATGGCTCCGAGCTCAACCAACTCGCCGATGACGTGGACCGGCTCGACATTCCGGTGGTCGCCGGGTTCTCCACCCATCCCCACTGGGACCACCTGCTCTGGCATCCCCGGTTCGGCGACGCGCCGCGCTACGCCACCGCCGCCGGCGCCCAAGTTGCCGGTGAAACCCGAGAGCAACAGCAGGCGGGGGCGGCGGAGAGCGCGTCCGGCATCCCTCTCGACCTAGTCGCGCTAGTCATCCCGCTGCCCGCGGACGGCGGACCGATGCCGGGCGAGATCATCGAGCATCAGGCGCACGCCGTCGGCCACGCCGCGGTCCTCCTCGCGGACCGTGGCGTCCTGCTCGCCGGCGACATGCTCTCCGACATCCTGATCCCGCTCTTCGACTCTCGCCAAGACGATCAGGTGGGCGCCTACGAGACGGCACTCGACCGGCTGGATGAGGCCGCCGGACACGTCGATGTCGTGGTCCCCGGCCACGGCGGCGTTGCCGAGGGTCCCGAGGTGGCGGCCCGCCTCGCCACCGATCATGCCTACATCGACGCACTGCGGCAAGGAGAGGAACCGATCGACGCGCGTCTGGATGCGGAATGGGTCTCCGGCATCCACCAGTCGAACGTGGAGCAGGCCCGAGGGCGGTCGGTCCCGGGGGTCCCTGGCGCGTCTGCCGGATCCTGACCAAGCTGGTCGGCTCGATGGCGGTCCCGCCGGGAGACCTCCTCGACGGCATCTACTGGGTGCATGCAGTGGCACAGAGCCGGTCGGGTCGTTTACCTTCGGCTCTCAGTCCAGAGTGCGGACCATGACCTTGGCGCCGCGCCCGGGCTAAGCGGAAGTTGCGCTTTCCATGCAAAGCGGTAGTGCCGCTTCTTCATCCAGATCGCAAACGATGCTTCGAAGAGGCCCTCTGGGACGAGAAGAGGATGTGCACGTACCGTCGGGGCTCAGGCGGCGGTTACCGTACCGGGCAGCGCCGGTCCGTTCCGGACAAACTCACAACTCGGATCAACGATGTCGCGGGCTCCCCGGTTGGCCGCGTCTTGCTCACCCGGCCCGCAGTCCAGCAGGTCGATCTGGCCCTCGTCGCCAAAGCCGACTACCTTGTCGTTGCCAGGTCCCGCGTAGAGCTTGTCCTTACCCATGCCGCCGCGTAGGTGATCGTTGCCGCGGCCGCCGTAAATGCGGTCGCCAGCGCCGCGACCCCACACCTTGTCGTCGCCGCCCTCGGCCAGGATGATGTGCCACTTGTTGTTGTCCCGGTAAGCGTCGTCGCCAGCCGTGAGGACAATCGGGGTCGGCTTCGCGAACGCGAGTGGGACAAAGGCCACGAATGCCACAGCGATAGCGGCAATCCGCTTCATCGGAGCGAGTGCCGCGAATCTGCGCATATGTTCAGGGGACCCAAAGCGAGGACGAAAGTTGCGCCTCGGACGAGAAGCGCTACGGAAGTAGCGCTGCGGCGGCCGGGATCACCGGCCCTCGCCTCGTATGAACGGGCTCGATGACCTCAGTGGTGTCGATTCCCTGTAGGTAAACGGGGGTAACGCCCAGATTCGCGTGACCTAGCTGGCGCTACTCGACGGCTACGGTCACCTTCTCGCAGTCCTTCACCTGGTCCAGCTCATCGACCGATGCCCGGTCGTCGCCGGGGCCACAGTTGACGATGTCCCTGACGCCGTCGACGGACCTGAGCGTGTCGTTGCCGATGCCGCCCTGATGGACATCGCTCCCATCGCCGCCCTGGACGAGGTCGTTGCCCCCTCCGCCCCTGACCATGTCGTTACCCGCGTTGCCCCTGATGCAGTCATCGCCATTGGCGCCATCCAGCAGGTCGTGGCCGGCGAGACCCAGGATCAGGTCGTTCAGCGCGGTACCCGTGATCTCGTCATTGCCCTTCGTTCCGGTGAGAGTCCGTTCCGCGCCTGGGCAGACAGCGGGTGGTGGCGGCTGGGCGTCGTGGACGACCAGGTCGCCCGATATGACCGAGGAGAAGGTTGGGTCGAGGTCGTCAGGACCCGGGCAAGTGGTGGGCGCCTCCGGCAGCCGCGCGGCCAACGCGAATCTGTCCGGCGTGCCGCTGGCGGCGTTGTCCTCGACCGAGAACAGGTACCCCCCGGAGGTGAGGAAGGTGTCCTGGCCCCCGACGACCGCCCTGTTGCCGACCACCGTCAGGCACGTGACCGGCCCCCCGATCTGGTTGACCCGCAACCCGAACCTGGCGGTGCCGGTGGCGTTCTCGCCCAAGGGCCCGCTGTGGGCGTCGAGGCTGGTGGTAGAGCAACCCAAAGAGCATTCACCCACCTCGGCGATTCCGACGACGAAGTCCTCGTCGAACGGCTCCCCGCTCGGATCGTGGGAAGCGGTCGCGCTGCCCGTGATAAGCAGAACCCCGGCCGCAAGGCAGGGGATGCCGAGCAAGAGTCTTCTCATCGCGTGCTCCCGTCAGCCGAACGCAGAATGTCCTCCGTCAAGGTTCCCTTCCTCGCTGAGGCCCTAGCGGGACGACGCTCGGGACGACGCTTGTGATCGAGCCTGCAAGTGGCGCAAACCCCTGTAGCCGCCACCGTACCTAATCGCCGGCCGCCCGGACGCCGCCCGGCGAGCTTCGACGGTAACGGCCGCCAAGTCACCGGGCATTCGAACGTCTTCCAGGCCCATCGGCTGCGACTGGCGGCGACGACCGCGCGACATGCGGACCATTCGCCGTCGGTCTCGGTGCGGACGAGCAGAGCGCAGGCGTAGAGCCCGACCTTCGGCCGCGGGCAGCGCGTGTAGCGGCCCGTGACCTTGACGTCGATCGAGCTTCCCTGAAGCTCGTTCAGCGCCCCGATGCCGAGCTCGACCGAAGCCCGAAGGACCTGGTCGCGGACGGGCTCGGGCACCGGCCTAGCCTCGGCCGTCGCGACGACGATCAGGAAGGCAAGCGGCGCGGCCGCGATCGGCCACCTGCGGCGGTGCTTGGATTTCAGAGGGCGTCCCCCACTGCGGGCTAGTTCGCCGCGATGCGCCCGGTTCCCGCCTGCCACGACGCGCCTGCGCTTGCCCCAGCTTGAACGAGGTCATCGCGGAGCCCCGTCCGTCGCCAGCGTCTCGTTCAGATACCGTCGCTCCCCGGTCACCTCCTCGCCGAACCAGTCCGGCGCCTCGAACTGCTCGGCGCTCGCCTGGTCGGGGAACTCGACCTCGGCCACGAGCAGGCCCTCGAGCTCGCCGCCGTAGACGTCGAGCTCGATCGTGTGACGCCCGTGCGAGATCAGGTGCCGGGTCTTGACCACGCGCCGGCCCTCGGTCAGCGGCCACAGCGACTCGAAGGGCTCAGGGTCGAGCCCGATCTCCTCCTCGACCCGGGTTCGGCCGCTCCCTCCCTTGACCGTGAGCAGGAGCTCTTCGGCCTTTCGCCGCAGCCGGACCTCCGCCCCGCCGCCGTTGGCGAGCGCCAGGTAGCCCTGCTCGATCTCGATCCGCTCGACGCGATCGAGATCCGGGCGCCTGGCGACCAGGTACTTGCGCTCGATCTCCATCCGATCCTCCATTTCCCGCTCCACGGGCGCCGAAACGCCGCTGCCTGGGAAGCTGTGACGGCCTGCGTTTCGGCAACGCGACTTGGACCATGAGCGAGACGCCGCAGATCCTCACGATCGGCCACTCGACCCACCCGATCGAGCGCTTTCTCGGGCTGCTCGGGGCCGGTGGCGTGAAGATCGTCGCCGACGTCCGCCGCTTCCCCGGCTCGCGTCGCAATCCGCAATTCGGCGCCGCGGCGCTCACAGCGTCTCTCGCCGGTGTGTCGATCGGCTATCAGTCGTTCGGCGAAGAGCTGGGCGGGCGAAGGCGGGCGTCAGCCGCAAGCCGGGGCGAGACGGACGCCGGCTCGATGCCGCCGTCTCACAACTCGGGCTGGCGCAACGCCTCGTTTCGCGCCTATGCCGACTACATGGACGACCCCTCGTTCCGGCGCGGACTCGAGCGGCTCGAGGCGATCGCCGGCCAACACCGAACCGCGGTCATGTGCGCCGAAGCGCATCCCAGCCGATGCCATCGCCAGCTGATCGCGGACGCGCTTCTGGCCCGGGGCTGGCAGGTGGTCCATCTGCTCGCTGACGGCCGGCGCGCTTGCCACACGCTCAGCGCTCACGCCGTGATCGACGACGGCCGCGTCTCCTACCCGGGGCCCGCGAGGTTGGACGTCTGAGCCCAGGCAAGAGCTCAACGACCGTAGGCGCGGATCTTGCGCTTGTAGACGCCAAACGCCGCTTTGCGCGTGTAGTCGTCGCGAAGCAGGCCGAAGAACGACTGAAAGCTCGCGCCTTCGCTGTTGTTGTCGCGGAGGCCAAACCAGAACACCTCCTCGATGCCGTAGGTCCCGCGGTAGCGGTGCAGGACGTCGACGAACTCCGCGAGCGTCTGCGCCTGGGCCTGCTCGCTGCGCCCCGGACCGGTCGGATAGCCGAGCTCGTCGACGTGGATCGGCACCCGATCCCCGAACCCGGCGAGCGGCAGGTAGCACTCGCGGGTCTGCGCGACGGCCTCGAGCAGGGAGTCGCCGGCGTGCACGAACGTCGGCGGAATGAAGGTCCCCGGGTAGGCATCGAGGCCGATCCAGTCCGTCGCGCGGCGCAGCCGCTTGCCGCCGAGCACGCCGACCTCGCGCCAGAAGTCGGCGTCGCCGTCGCCGAACCGCCAGGCGTAGTTGAACCCGATGCTCAGCTGCTCGTAACCGTGCCGGCGCGCCTCATGCCTTGCCGCCGGCACCCCGCGGACGAGCGCCTCGACCGCGTTCTGGTAGGCACCGTCGGAGGTGTTCGGCGAGAAGGAGATGTTGACCTCGTTGGTGATCTGCAGCGCGGTCACGTGTGGGTTGGGGCCGAGCGCGCGCACGACCCGGCGCACGTAGTCGAGCCACGCGTCGATGTCGCCGTCCTGCGCGGGAGCCGGGTGGTAGCGGACCTGCACGGTGACGTCGAACCCGAGCGTTCCGTAATGGCGCGCCATCCTGCGGAACTCGCGGATACCCCGCCCGCCGTCGGCCTGGAAGAGGCGATTCAGCCGGACGCTGATCTGGTTGCGCCCCTTGAGCTCGAGCAGGCGCTCGTCGCGCGTCCGCTTGTCCTCCGGCACGGTCGGCGTGACCTGTGCCGCGCCAACCTCGCCGGCGAGGCGCGGGCCGATCCCGAACTCGAGCCGTCGCCCGCGCTTTGGGGCGTCGTCGGCGTAGCTCTGATCGCAGTAGGGGTCCGGCGACTCGGCGCCCGGCGTCTGCTCGGGCGGGATCGCGCCCGGCGCGTCCCAGGGGATCGCCGAGGCGGCGGCCGCGAGCGCAAGTGTGGCAACGGCCGCCCCGGCGCCGACGAGGGCGGCCTGCCCTCGGACCCGTTGTCTCGTCAGCCCCTCATGAGATCTCGTCGATCTCGCCCTGATAGACGCTCATCGTATTGCCGATGCCCTCGCCGAGCACCGCGTCGACGACGCCCTGGTTGTCGACGATCAGGTCGGCGCGCGTAATGCGTCGATCGAACTCGTCGTCGCTGCGCAGCGCCGCCATCTGCTCGGCGCTGCCCCGCAGGAGCGCGAAGCCGGCGAGATCGCCTCCGTGCGGGGCGAGCAGGACGACCTCGAAGCTCTCGATCTTGCCTTCGTTCTGCAGCCCGCCCCAGTATCCGACGCTCTCGTTGAACACCTCGACGGCGCGCTTCTCGCGCCCGCGCACCACCTGCCCCCATCCGATGAACAGCCCTGAATCGGCCATGCGGACCTCCTCGTCGCTTGCTGCCCAACCCTAGTTGCGATTCGCACGCAAGGCAAGGAACCCGTGCCCCGGCTGGAGCTAGCGGGGACCGCCGCCAGGCCGAGGTTCTCCCGGGCTTTCGGCGACAACCTCGACCCCGATCCGACTCGGTGGTCAGCGGCTGACTTCGGCCTCGCGCACCGGCCGAGCCCGCTAGCGCGTCGCTCACTCCGCCCACCAACCCGGGATGATCTCCCCGTCGCCGGGATGGCTCGGGCCGAACGCAAGCAGCTCCAGCCCCTCGGATCCGGCCTCGAAGCAGCGGGTGACCGCTGGGGAAACCCGGATCGCGTCGAGCGCCGCGATCTCGACGACCTCATCGTCGAGCTTCAGCCGCCCGGCTCCGGCGAGCACGACGTAGACCTCCTCGGCCTCGTCGTGGCGGTGCCCGAACGCCTGGCGGCGGTCGGGCTTGAGCCGGTGGTGGCTGAGGCCGGTGTGCTCGGTGGCGAGGTCGTCGTTCGCGAACCTGGCCTCGCCGATCTCCGTGAAGCCGAACTTGACGGCGGAGTCGTCGACCCGCTCGAGGTTCTTGATCGTGTACGGCGCGCTGATGACGGGGAGATGATGACGGCCTGGCGGCGTCCGCGCTAGCCCGCCTCGGAGTAGGCGGGCTCGGAGTCGGGCGCGACCGCGACCCGGGGCGGCGCCGGGCGCAGGACCGCGAACGCGACCACGACCGAGGCGACGACGAGGCCGGCGCCGATCAGGAACGCGAGGTGATAGCCGGACGTGAGTGCCGCCGCGGGCGCCTCCCCTCCGGCGATCAGGTCCTCACTGCGAGTCGCCGACAGGGTTGCCAGCACGGCGAGCCCGATCGCCCCACCGATCTGCGCCGAGGTGTTGACGAGCCCGGATGCCAGCCCGGCGTCGCGCTCGGTCGCGGCCGACATCGCCAGGTTCATCAGCGCCGGGAACGAGAGACCGGCGCCAAGGCCGAAGAGCAGCATCGCAGGCAGGACGTGGCCAAAGTAGGCACCGTCGACGGGCGCCTGCGCGAAGAGCACCAGCCCGACGGCGATCAGGACCAGGCCCGGGATCAGCGTCTTGATCGCGCCCAGCCGCATGATCAGCCGCTCGGAGTAGCGGATCGAGAGCACCCCCATGACGATCGTGACCGGCAAAAAGGCGAGCCCGATCTCGAGCGCCCCGTAGCCGAGCACCCGCTGCAGGTAGAGCGATCCGAGGAAGAACATCCCGAACATGCCGGCGACCGAGAGCGCCTGGATCACGTTCGCGCCGGCGACGTTGCGCGAGCGAAACACCCGGAGCGGGATCAGCGGGCTGCGCGCCGTGCTCTCGCGAACCAGGAACGCGACCAAGAGGGCGAGCGAGAGGGCACCGCAGGCCAGCGCCGCGCTCGAGCCCCAGCCGTCCTCGGCGGCCGGCTTGACGATCGTGTAAACGCCGAGCATCAGCGAGCCGGTGATCAGCACCGCGCCGGCGACGTCAGCGCCCTCGCCGAGCCCGATTCCGCGCTCGCCGTCGAGCAGTCGCCAGGCGGCGACCGCGGTCGCGATCCCGATCGGGACGTTGACGAAGAAGATCCAGTGCCAGTTGATCGACTCGGTGAGCAGGCCGCCCGCGAGCAGGCCGACAGAGCCGCCCGCGGAGGCGACGAACGCGTAGACCCCGATCGCCTTCGCCTGTTCGCGCGGCTCGGGGAACATGGTCACGATCATTCCCAGGATCACCGCCGAGGTCATCGCGCCCCCGACGCCCTGGATGAAGCGCGCGGCGACGAGTACCTCCTGGCTCTGCGCGAGCCCGCAGAGCAGCGAGGCGGCGATGAACACCGCGAGGCCGCCGAGCAGGACGCGCTTGCGGCCGAGCAGGTCCCCGAGCCGGCCGGAGAGCAGCAGCAGGCCACCGAACGCGATCAGGTAGGCGTTCACGACCCAGGCAAGGCCCGATCCCGAGAACCCGAGGTCGTCCTGGATCGACGGCAGGGCGACGTTGACCACGGTCACGTCGAGGACGATCATCAACATGCCCAGGCAGAGCACGTACAGGGCTGCCCAGCGGCGCCGGTCGACGGCTTCATGCTCTGTCATCAGCTCGCTCCTTTCGGGTCGGATCTGCTGCTTGTCGGTAGGACCGCCGCGGCGCCGCGGACTCATCGCTCAATTCGGAGGGCCGCGCCGGCGGCGCTCAGCCGCCGCGGGCGAGCGCCGCCGCTGCGGCGCCGCGGCCGGTGCGCACGGCGCCCTCCATGTATCCGCACACCCACTGGTCGGACCCGCAGATGTAGAGCGGCGGCTCGTGGGTCCCGTGCAGGGGGCCGACAGCGAGCACGTCGCCGGGGCGCCAGCTCGTGATGTAGCCCTGCGTCCATGGGTCCGCCCCCCAGAGACGGACGTAGACCGCTTCGGGGTCGCCCGCGGGCTCGCCGAAAGCCTGCACCAGCTCGTCGACCAGCTCGCGTTCGCGGTGCTCGGCGGCAGTTGCGAGCAGCGGCGCGAAGCGCTCCGGCGGGACCAGCGTCGAGAGGATCCCCTGACGCTGGACCCAGCTGCCGCCGAGCACGCCGATCTCGGAGTAGTAGGTGCCGTTCTGGCCCTGTCGCTCCCAGAACGAGTCCCCGTAGGCGAACACGGCCTTCGCCGCGATCGCGTGGCGCTGATGGCGCAGCGAGGCGAGCCGCTCGTCGGAGATCCCGTCGAGCTGGACATGGCGCAGCGGTCCAGCCGGGAGCGCGCAGACCACCGCCTCGCACTCGAACGTCTCGCCGCCGACTGCCGTCACCGCGCAGCCGCCGGCTCGGGTGCGGATCCGCTCGACCGGAGTCGAGTAGCGCACCCGCTGACCCAGTTCCTCGGCCATCCGCAGCGCGACGCTGGCCGAGCCCTCGACGACCCTCTCGCACTCCCAGATCTCGTAGTTGTAGAAGCCGTGCCCGCCCGCCGCCGCCTCCTTGCGCAGGTCCGAGAGCAGCGAGGTCCGCTCGACCGACTCGCACGAGAGCGCCAAAGAGGCGAGCTCGCGGGCCCGGACCGCGTTCTGGGTCGCGCCGGCGTCGCGCATCCACTCCCCGACCGAGAGCCGGTCGAGGCGCGCGGCGTCGGGATGCGACCAAGGGTCGTCCGGGTCCACGGTGCCGGCCAGCCGGGCGAACTCCTGCTCTACCGCTCCATAGCTGGCGCGGTCGGCGTCGCTCATCCACGGGAAGCCGTCGCCGACCGAGCGCTCACCGGCGAGCACGTAGGTGTCCTCGCCCGGCAGGTCCGGGAACGAGGGCTCGAAGGTCAGCCCGAACTCCTCGGCGAGCCCGTGGTAGGCGGTTTGGAACGGACCGACGATCTCACCGCCGAGCTGGACCAGGCGCCCGTCTGCGAGCTCGGTCTGCTCGACCCGCCCGCCGGCCCGGGCGCGCGCCTCGAGCACGACCACGTCCGCCCCGCCCGCAGCCAGGTCGCGCGCCGCCGAGAGCCCGGCCAGCCCGGCCCCGACGACCACTGCGTCATGCGCCACCTCTGCTCCTCCCTTCGTCGCCGTCGCGGGGTCGCCGGAGACTAGCCGGGCGCCGGGGTGGCGTCGCGGGCGGCATGGCGCGAGAGCACGATGATCAGCACCACCCCGGTCGCAGCGAGCAGGAGGCCGACTACGGCGAGCCCGACCCCGACCCAGATCAGCCACGAGATCTCGATCCCGACACTGGCATCGGCGTCGATGCCCCGACTCGCGTCGGCGTTCATCAAGGCCACCGTCCAAACGCCGGTCTGCACGTCCCAGTCGACGCTCCGCTCGCCCGCGCCCAGGCTCTCGGCGACCCAGAACGGCTCCGCCCCGGGGCGCCGATCCGGGGCACCGCCTGGCTGCTCGTCGTAATCCGCCCGGCCGCCACCGAAGTCGGTCAGGCGCGCGTGCCGCACCCCATCGAGATAGCGCTCGACCGCATCCGTGCGGCCGATGCCGAGGAACAGCGGCTCGCCGCCGGTCGCCTCGGCGCGGATCCTGAGTGTTCCGAGCAGGTCCTCGGGCGCCGGTCCGGCGGGATCCGCGCCGAGGTCGATCTCGTCGGTCGAGATCGCGTACGTGCTCGTGCTCAGGCGCTCGTCATCGGTCGAGTAATAGCCGTCGTCATCGCGGGCGAAGCCGTGAGCGGCGATCAGCGCCAGGCCGCCGAGCAGCATCAGGGTCCCGACCAGGGCCGTGATGCTGGATACGACGAGCCCGATCACGCGGCCCGCGGTCCAGTTCGAGCGCGGTCGGGCAGGCGGCTGGGGCTGCGGCTGCGGCTGCGGAGTCTCAACGGACACGAGGTTGCACTTCATTCTGCCCGTTTTGGCTCCTGCCAAACTTGCCCGATGGCGGGCGGATCCAGAAGGCCACCGGTCTCGGGCCGGGTCGCGCGCACGGCCCGCCTCGGCCGGGTTGCCGCCGGCGGGGCGGCACGGTGGGCGGGCGACCGCTTCGACGGGCGTGGCAGCGACGAGGAGCGCCAGCGCCGTCGCGGAGATCGCGTGGTGGCGACGATCGACTCGCTCGTCGACCAGCTCTCGGTCATGCGCGGCGCGGCGATGAAGGCGGGCCAGGTGCTGTCGACGGTCGAGTTCCCGGGCCTGGAGCCCGACCAGGCCGAGTACCTGCAGAGCCGGCTCGCGTCGCTTCGCGACAACGTCCCGGCTGTCGGCTGGGACGAGATGCACGGCGTGCTCGCCGAGCAGTGGGGAGAGGAGCCCGGGCGGGTACTGGCGAGCATCGAGCCCGAGCCGGCCGCGGCGGCAAGCATCGGCCAGGTCCACCGTGCGCGCGGCCATGACGGGGTCGAGTTGGCGATCAAGATCCAGTACCCGGGGATTGCCGACGCGGTCGTCTCGGACATGCGCAACCTGCGCCTGCTCTCGCCGCTGCTGCGCCGGCTGATGCCGGGCCTCGACGTGAAGGAGGTGCTGGCCGAGCTCGCCGAGCGGATCACCGAGGAATGCGACTACGAGCTCGAGGCGGCAAATCACCGGCGCCTGGCACGGTTCTGGCGCCGGCACCCGTTCGTCGCCGTGCCGGGCGTCGATACCGCCCTCAGCCGGCGCTCCGTGCTGGTCACGGAGTGGGTCGACGGGATCGGCTTCGAGGAGGTCGCCGAGCAGCCAGCGGCGGTGCGCGACCGCTTCGCCGAGATCGTCTACCGGTTCTTCTACGTCACCGCGGCCCAGCTCGGCGTGGCGCTCGGTGACCCCCATCCCGGCAACTACCTGCTCTGCGCGGACGGCCGGGTCTCGTTCTTCGACTTCGGGATGGTCCGCGACCTGCCGGGCGACTACCTGGCGCGCGAGGGAGAGGTCCTGCGGGCGATCCAGGAAAGCGACGCGCCGGCGCTGGTCGCGGCGATGCGCGAGCTCGGCTACCTGCCGGGCCCGTCGGCGGAATGGGACGGCGCCCTGCTGCTCGGCCAGATGCGCGCGGCGGGCTGGTGGTTCGTCGATGACCGCCCGCTGCGGCTCTCACCGGAGCAAGTCTGGCGCGGGACCGAGTCCCTGCGCGAGGAATCCGGCGACCAGATGATCGCCCAGATGCGCCGGATGACCCTGCCGCCGGAGGCGCTGCTGTTACGCCGGATGGAGGGCCTGCTGTTCCAGATCGCCTCGACGGTGCGCGCCGAGGCCGCCTGGGGACCCTTGCTCCGCGAGCTCGTCCAGGGCGGGCCGCCGGTCAGCGAGCTCGGTGTCGAGCACGCGCGCTGGGCCGCCGAGCGAGCCGGCTAGCCGAGACCGGAGGCTAAAGGCCCGGGTAGTGGCGCTTGCGGAACGGACCGTTGACGAGCCCGGCCTTGACATCCTTGCTCCACCCCGGTCCGTCGGCCCCGTCGTCGGGCTGGGAGGTGTCGAGGCGTAGCCCGGCGATCACGACGTAGGCGTGCCCGCCGTTGTAGTAGACGGTGATCCAGCTTCCCCTGCCGCGGGTGCCCCACTTGCGAAACGCGCCCGAGGGCAGCGGCGAGTCGAGGATCCCCGCGCCCTTGGGACCGAGCACGTAGCTGACCGTTCCCGAGCAGTCGTAGCAACGCGAGCGCCAGTTGCGATGCCCGCCGCCGGTGCAATACCCGGCCCTGTCGATCGCGTTGCCGGCGGCGATCGCGCGCTTGACCGCAGCGGGGGCGTTGTCCGGCGCGGCCGCGAGCCCGCTGCGCAGCAGCTTCGCCTTGCCTCCGGCGACGGTCGGCGAGGCTCCGGCGGCGCCACCGGGGCCGACCCCGCCGGAGCCCGCGCCCGCGGCGGCCGGGAAGCCGAGCAGGACGCCGGCGCAGAGCGCTGCCAGGAGGGCGCACGAAGGGGGTGTGGTCGATCTCGGCACTGCTTCGGTCTCCTGTGCTGGCCTGCGGGGTTAGCTGACGGGCTGGCGCTTAGGAGCAGCGCCCCCACCACGCTCGGTGGGTTTGCCCCAACTTCCGGGTCCCCCGCTCCCTGCTCGCGTGCGAGCCGGGATTCGGCAACCGGGTACGAACTCGCGGCAGCATACATAGGGCCGCCGACACCTGCGCCCGCAGGGCCACTCAGCAGGAGGCGAAGAAACGCTCCAGGTAGTCGACGATCTCCGGCTCCGAGAGCGCGGTGGCGGGCTGCAGGAGCTGGTTCACGACCAGGCCATCGAGGAGCGCCATCAGCTGGGGGGCGTGGCGCCGGGGATCGCGGCAGCCGGCGGCGGGCAGCAGGGTCTCGACCAGGTGCAGGTACTCACGACGGACCGCGTCGAACTCGCGCCGGAACTCCGGGCGCCGGCGCGCCTCGAGGATCAGCTCGTAGCGGGCCAAGGCCAGCTCCGAGAGCGCCGCGAGCCATTCGCCCACGATCAGCTGGCCGAGCAGCTCGGCGCTGCGGCGCGGCGGGTACGGGCCGCCGGGCACGAGCGCCTCGAGCGCGCGGACCGACGGCCGCTCGAGCTCGACCAACCGGCGCAGAGCGGCCGTCAGCAGCGCCTCGCGGGTCGGGAAGTAGTTGCTGGTCGAGCCCTGCGGGATGGCCGCGCGGCGATCGACCGCACGATGCGTGAGCGCCCTGCCGCCGTCGGCGGCGAGGACCTCGAGCGCCGCGTCGGCGATCAGCTCGCGCCGGTCCCTGACCTCCGCGTCGGTGGCTTGCGTCGCTTCCACTACATCTGTAGTATGCCCGACGTGAGCGTCGTCGCCGACCTCGACCTCGGCCGCATCGATCTCGGCGACCTCGACCTCTGGGACGACGGCCCTCCGCACGAGGTCTTCTCGCGCCTGCGCCGCGAGGCGCCGGTGCATTGGAGCCCGCTCGCCGACTACCCGCACGAGGGCGGCTTCTGGTCGCTGACCAGGGCCGAGGACCTGCACCGGGTGAGCCTCGATTGGCAGACCTTCTCGTCGTTCGTCGGCGGGATCATGGTCCTCGACGACTTCGGGATCCCGCTCGAGGGCCAGCAGCAGATGATGATCTCGATGGATCCCCCGCGCCACGACCGGATCAAGGCCCTGTTCCAGCGCGGGTTCACCCCAAAGCGGATCGCCGAGCACGAGGAGCGGATCCGGGCGATCGTCAACCGCGTCCTCGACCGGGTCGCAGCGCGCGGGGAGTGCGACCTCGTCACCGACGTCGCCGGGCCCGTCGTCTCGCGGGTGATCGGCTCGTTCATCGGCACCCCCGAGGCCGAAGACCAGCGCCACGTGGAGGAAACCAACCTGGTGCTCGGGTTTGGCGACGAAGACCTGCGCCCGACCGAGGAGGCGGTGGTCGAGGTGATGCGGCGCAACTGGGATGAGACGATGGAGCTGGTCGCCGAGCGCCGTGCCAACCCCGGGATGGACGACCTGCTGGACGTCCTGGTGCACTCCGAGATCGACGGCGAGGGACTCTCCGAGTCCGAGATCTTCATGGGCCTCGGGCTGCTGGGAGCGGCGGGCAACGACAGCACCCGCTCGGTCTTCACCAGCGGCATGCTGGGCCTGCTCGAGAACCGCGACCAGCTCGATCTGCTGCTCGCCGACCCCGGGCTGATCGAGGGTGCGGTCGAGGAGCTCTTGCGCATGTACCCGGCCTTCGCCCACTTCCGGCGCACTGCGACGCGCGACGTCGAGCTGCACGGGAAGACGATTCGCGAGGGCGACAAGGTGCTGCTCTGGTACGTCGCCAGTAACCGCGACGAGTCGGTCTACGAGGACCCGCAGCGGCTCGACGTCGCCCGCAGGCCCGACCACCAGGCGTTCGGGGCGGGCGGGCGACACTTCTGCCTCGGCGCCGCCCTGGCGCGGCTCGAGATCAAGCTGCTAGTCGGCGAGACGCTGCGTCGGTTCCCCGATCTCGAGCTGGCCGGCGAGCCGGCCCGAGCCCGGTCGCTGTTCCTGAACCAGCTCAAGACGATGCCGGTCCGGTTTACCCCGGAGGCCGGCTGACCGAGAGCACGAGGCGCGGCGCGCCGAGCACTGATCAACGCCTAGCTTGAGCCCGGTGAGCGAACGCGGCCGGGCAGTGTCGATCGCGCTCGTCCTCGGGGCGATCGTCTCGGTCCAGGTCGGAGCCGCGGTCGCAACGACGCTGTTCGACGAGCTCGGCCCGACCGGGACGGTAATGCTGCGGCTTGGCTTTGCGGCGATCGTCCTGGTCGCGATCTGGCGCCCGTCGATCGCCGGCCTGCGCGGCGCGCAGCGGCGCGACGTCGTCCTGTTCGGCCTCACGCTGGCGGGGATGAACACCTGCTTCTACCTGGCGCTCGACCGGATCCCGCTCGGGATCGGCGTGACGCTCGAGTTCGTCGGCCCGCTCGGCGTCGCCCTCGCCTTCTCACACCACCGCATCGACCTGCTCTGGGCCGGGCTGGCCGGCGCCGGGATCCTGCTCCTCTCGCCGCTTCCCGGCGGCGACCTCGACGCACTCGGCTGCGTGCTGGCGCTGCTTGCGGGCGGCTTCTGGGCCGCCTATATCGTGCTCGCCGAGCGGATCGGGCGCAGCTTCCCCGGCGGCCAGGGCCTGGCGCTGGCGATGGTCGTCGCGGGCGCGCTGCTGCTCCCGATCGGGGTCGCCGACGCGGGTGCGGAGCTGCTCTCACCCGGGCTGCTGGCGGCCGGGCTCGCCGTGGCGATCCTGAGCTCGGCGATCCCCTACTCGCTCGAGCTCGAGGCGCTGCGGCGCCTGCCCCGGGGCACCTTCGGGGTCCTGATGAGCCTCGAGCCGGCGGTCGCGGCAACGGTCGGGTTCGTCGGCCTCGACCAGGGGCTGGCGGCGAACGAGGTGCTCGCGATCGCGCTCGTCGTGGTCGCCAGCGCCGGCGCGCTGCGGACCGCGCCGCCGCCGATCGAAGCCTGAGCGCTAGGGCTGGTCCAGGTACTCGATCGCTCCCGAGAAGGCGAGCCCGGGCCGCGGGCCGCCCTCGATCGCGTAGATGCGCCCGCGGCGGGCGACCCCGCCGAGCCCGTGGCGCGGGGTGACCATCTCGGGCAGGGGCTGCCAGCGATCGCTTGCCGGGTCATAGGCCTCGACCTGCTCGATCGTCGTCCCGCCGTCGAGCTCCTCGCCGCCGAAGACGACCAGCCGCCCCCGGGCCGCGACCGCCGCATGGCCGCTGCGCGCGGTTGCCAAACTCGCCGCCGCCGACCAGCGGTCGCGGCGCACGTCGTAGCGCTCGACCGTGGTCAGGCCGCCGTGCACCGGCCCCGGTCGACCGCCGGTGACGAATATCTGGTCCCCCAGCGCGGCGGCACCGATGTGGTTGCGGCCGGTCGGCATCGGCTCCCCGCGGTCCCAATCGCGCTCAGCGAGGTCGTAGATCTCGACCTTGCGCAGCCGTTCGCTTTCATCGCTGTAACCGCCGATCGCGTACAGCTCGCCCCGGCGGGCGACCAGCGCCAGCGCCGCGCGCTCGATCGAGGCGTCGGGGAGGCGCCGCCAGCGATCGCGTCCGGGCGAATAGCGGTACAGACGCCTCGACTTGCCCTGGTTGGCTCCGCCGAGGTTGCCGCCGAGCAGGTAGAGCCTGCCGTCATGCGCCGTGACCCCGGGGTGGTTGACCGCGATCGGCAGCGGCGCGAGCTCGCGCCAGCGGTCGGCAGAGATGTCGTAGCGGACCATTCTCCCGGTCGTGCCGCCGCTCGAGATGAAGCCGCCGACGACGTAGATGCGATCCCCGATCCGCGCCGCGCCGACCTCGGTCCGCTCGAGCGGGCTTGGGGTCAGCGCGCTCCAGGACGACGTGCTGCGTTCCGGGCGCTCGCCGTCGCGGGTCGCCGCGTAGACGATCGCCGCCCCGCAGCCGAGCGCGACCAGCGCCGCGGCGCCCGCCCGGGCCAGCGCGACCCTCACTTCGGCTCCCGTCGCTGCCAGCCGCGACACTCGGCGACCGGCAGCCGCGGGTAACGCGGATACGCCGGGTCCTCACGCGAGCGCTCGCAGAGCGAGAACCGCGAGCCGCGGGTATTGGCGACGACGCGCTGATGCGCGCAGGTGTCGCACAGGCCCGCGGCGGGTCGCCTCATCGGACCTCAGTATTGCGCCCGCCCGCGATTCGCAGCCGTTACTTCACTTTGTATAGTCGAGGCATGCCTACCTTCCGGCGGCTGCTCGGCTTCCTGGGCCCCTATCGCAAGACCGTGATCGTCTCCCTCGTCTTCGCCTGCGCGGCGATGGTGATGACGGTCGCGATCCCATGGCTGGTCGGCGACGCGGTGGACGCGATTTACGACCAGCGCCGGCCGGACCTGCTGCCGCTCGCCGCCGCGATCCTGGCCGCAGCCCTGCTGCGGCTCGGGCTGACCGTGGTCCGACGGCTGATCGCGGGCCGGGTCTCGCTCGCGGTCGAGTTCGACCTCCGCGAGCGCGTCTACGGGCACCTGCAGGCGCTCGAGCTCGGGTTTTTCGACGGCCAGCAGACCGGCCAGTTGATGTCGCGCGCGACGGTCGACCTGCAGGCGATCCGTTTCTTCCTCGGCTACGGGCTGATCTTCCTGACCCAGAACGCGCTCACGATCACGCTCGCGAGCATCGTCATGTTCGCGATCAAGCCGTGGCTCGCCGCGCTCGCGCTGATCCCGGTCCCGTTCGTGATCGTCGCCGCGGCCCGCTTCAACCGGCTCTCGCGCCCGGCGGTCCAGGAAGTCCAGCAACGGATCGCCGAGTTGACTGCCGAGGCCGAGGAGAGCGTGTCCGGGATCCGGATCGTGAAGGCGTTTGCGCGCGAGGAGCACATGCTGGCCCGCTTTCGGCGCTCGGTCGAGCGGGTCTTCGACCAGAACGTCTACTCGACCCGGCTGCGCGCCTTCTTCTCGCCGATGCTCGGCTTCATCCCCAGCCTCGGGCTCGCCGTCGTCCTCTTCGTCGGCGGGCGCCAGGTGATCGCCGGCAACCTGACGATCGGCGAGTTCACCGCCTTCTACACCTACCTGATCATGTTGATGGGCCCGATGCGGATGCTCGGGATGGCGCTCGGGATGGCGCAGCGGGCGGTCGCCTCGGGCAACCGCCTGTTCGAGATCCTCGATCGCGAGCCGAGAATCGCCAGCGCCCCCGATGCGGGTGCGCTGCCCCCGGGTCCCGGCCGGGTCGAGTTTCGCGACGTGACGCTGCGCTACGACGGCGCCGGGCCCTCGCTGAGCGAGGTCAGCCTCGAGATCCCCGCCGGGCGCACCGTCGCCCTGGTCGGCCCGACCGGCTCAGGGAAGACGAGCCTTGTCGGTCTGCTCGCGCGCCTGTATGACCCAAGCGAGGGCGGCGTGCTCGTCGACGGCGCCGACGTGCGCTCGGTCGAGCTCGACTCGCTGCGCAGCGCGGTCGCCTTCGTCGCCGACGACAGCTTCCTGTTCTCTGCCACGGTCGCCGAGAACATCGCCTACGCTCGGCCGCGGGCGACACGGGAGGAGATCGAGGCGGCGGCCCGGCGCGCCCAGGCGCACGAGTTCATCGCCAGGCTTCCGGATGGCTACGAGACGATGGTCGGCGAGCGCGGCCTGACCCTCTCGGGCGGCCAGCGCCAGCGGGTCGCGATCGCGCGGGCGCTGATCGCCGACCCGCGGATCCTGATCCTCGACGACGCCACCTCCTCGGTCGACGCCCGGACCGAGGCGGCGATCAAGCGCGGGCTGCGCGAGGTGATGGAGGGTCGAACGACCTTCGTCGTCGCCCACCGCCTGTCGACGATCTCGCTCGCCGACGAGATCGTGGTCATGGAGGCGGGCCGGATCGTCGATCGCGGACGCCACGCCGAGCTGCTCGGGCGCTGCCCGCTCTACGCCGAGATCGCCGAGTTCGGCTGCGAGGACGTGCTCTTCCTGCAGCGCGATGTCGAGCAGCGCGAGGAGGTGGCGTTGTGAGTGATCGCCGTTGGCCGCTCGCCGCTCGCCGCTCGGTTGAGAACGGCGATGACCCGGAGACGCAAGGGTCAGAGCTTGCCGAGCAGACCGAGGATCAGTCGAACCAGCCCGGGAGGCTGGCCGGCACGCTGTTGCTGTTCCGCGACCTCTGGCGGCTGATCCGCGGCGAGGACCAGCGCGGGCGCAAGGTGCGCTGGCTGCTCGGCCTGTTGCGCCCCTACCGCGCGCAGGTGATCCTGATGCTGGTCGCGCTGCTGGTCGCGACCGCGGCCGCGCTCGCGCCACCGTTCCTGGCCGGGAAGGCGATCGACGACGGGATCCTGGCCGGCGACACGGGCGTCCTGACCGTGGTCGTCGTCGTCTTCATCGCCTCGATCACGCTCTACTGGGGCGCCTCATATGCGCAGACCTACCTCGTCGGCTGGGTCGGGCAGCGGGCGCTGCAGGACCTGCGCCAGCGGATCTACGTCCACCTGCAGGCGATGTCGATCGGGTTCTTCACCCGCCGCAAGCCCGGCGTCTTGATCTCGCGGATGACCAACGACGTGCAGGCGCTCGACAGCCTGGTCACCGACGGCGTGATCACCCTGGTCTCGAGCACGCTGACGCTCGCCGGCGTGGTCGTGATCCTGCTTGCGCTCGACCTCCAGCTCGCGCTGATCACGTTTCTCACCTTCCCCCTCCTGCTCCTCGCGAGCGTGATCTTCCGGATCGCCTCGACCGGTGCCTACCGGCTCACCCGCGAGCGGATCGCCGAGATCACCGCCTACCTGCAGGAGACGCTCTCGGGAGTGCGCGTGGTGCGGACGTTCGGGCGCGAGCGCCAGCACGTCGACCGGATGACCGAGCTCAACGAGGCCAACCGCGAGGCCAACATGCGCACCGTCTACCTCAACGCCTCCTACTTTCCCGCCGTCGAGCTGCTCTCGGCGATCGGGACCGCGGCGATCATCCTCTTCGGCGGATACCAGGCGATCGACGGCCGGATCGAGATCGGGGTAGTGGTCGCGTTCATCGGCTACCTGCAGCTCTTCTTCGACCCGATCCAGCAGATCTCCCAGCTGTACACGACCTACCAGCAGGGAATGGCGGCGCTGGACAAGATCTTCGACCTGCTCGACACCGAGCCCGACATGGTCGACAGACCGGACGCGATCAACCCCGGGCGGCTGCGCGGGGAGATCGAGCTCGACGGTGTCTGGTTCTCCTATGCGGCGGGCGGGGACGCGACCGAGGGGGCGGTCGGCGCGGCGGGGTGGGCGCTGGACGGGATCGACCTCCACGTCCCCGCGGGACAAACGGTGGCGCTGGTCGGTGAGACCGGGGCCGGCAAATCGACGCTGGCGAAGCTCGTTGCCCGCTTCTATGACCCACAGCGCGGCCGCGTCCTGGTCGACGGTCACGACCTGCGCGATTTGAGCGCGACGGCGCTGCGCAGCCAACTCGGGATCGTGCCCCAGGAGGGCTTTCTGTTCTCGGGCACGATTCGCGACAACATCGCCTTCGGGCGCCCGGACGCCGGCGAGGAGGAGATCCTCGCCGCGGCCCGCGCGGTCGGGGCGCAGGAGTTCATCGACCGGCTCGGCGACGGGTTCGCGACCGAGGTCGGGGAGCGCGGGGCGGCGCTCTCGGCCGGCCAGCGCCAGCTGGTCGCGTTCGCGCGCGCGCTGCTCGCCGACCCGCGGATCCTGATCCTCGACGAGGCGACCTCGAACGTCGACGTGCGAACCGAGCGGGTGATCGAGGAGGGCCTGGAGCGGTTGCTGCACGGACGGACCGCGATCGTGATCGCGCATCGGCTCTCGACGATCCGTCGCGCCGGCCGGATCGTCGTGCTCGAGCACGGGAGGATCGCCGAGTCGGGCACTCATGACGAGCTGATCGCCGGCGACGGGCACTACGCGCGCCTGTACGGGGCCTGGGCGGGCGCCGCGGTCGGCTGACCGGCGACGAGCGCGATCGCCGGACAGCGACCAGTGATTAGGGGCTGACGCCGCCCGAGCCCGAGCCCGAGTCGCCGCCGTCGGTCGGCGCCGGTGCAGGCGCCGGTGCGGGCGGGGCCACCCCGCCCTCGGTCGGGGCGACGGGGGCGGGTGCCGGTGCGGGCGTCGTGGTCGTCACCCCGCCGGTCTCGGGGACCGGGGGCGCCTCGGTCGCCGCACCTGTCTCCGAGGCGGCCTCGCCGCCTTCGCCGCCTTCGCCGCCCTCGCCCACCTGCGAGAGGTCGCCGCAGACGTCGAGCCCGACCTGCGAGGCGGCATCCTGCGCCTCGGTCGCCGCCTCGTCGATCCGGGTCTGCAGCTCGGCGGCGGCAGTGTCGTCGCCGCGCTCGAGTGCCGTCGCGAGCCTCCCGTAGCCGCTGACCTGGTCCTCGAGTGCGGCGAAGAGGTCCTGCAGGCCACTCGGGGCGTCCTCGGGAACCGGCAGCGACCGGAGCGACTCGAGCTCGCCGGCAAGGATCTGCTGCCGCTCGGTTGCCGCCGCGACCGCGTCGGTCTCATCGACCGATGCGAGGGTCGAATTCGCCTCGAGGCAGGACGCGTCCGCCTGATCGATGTAGGCAGCGAGCGTGAGCGCCGTAGCGCCCTCGGTGCCGGTCGTGCCCAGCGGGGCGACGGGCGCCGCATCGTCGTCCCCCCCGCAGCTTCGGATCAGGAGGACGAGGACGATGAACACGACCGCGAGGATGCTCAGCGCGACGAGGCGCCGGCGCTGGTAGACGTCCATGAGCGTCCAACGTTACAAAGTGCCCGGCGGCGCTCGGTGGCTAAAGCCCCGCATGGGTGCTGATTTTCAACCTCCGAGGCGACGGCGCCCGAGCGGACGGGAGGCCCGCAATCGGCGCGGCGCCTGCAGGGAACAGGCACCCGCGCCGATGAAAGCGGGGTGCGATCGACTCGGATCACGATCCCGGCCGCCCTGGCCCTCGCGGCCTGCTCGCTTGCGGGGCTGGGGGCCGGCGGGCAGGCATCAACGCGCGGGGACGGGGATGGCACGGTGCGCACGGGCACGACGGGCAACGACTCCGAGCTGCTCAAGGCGATCCCGATCAGCAGGCGCAAGGACGACAAGCGGCGAGTGGTGATGTCGCTTCAGCCCGGCAACCTCGGCGACTTGCGAGACGGCGACCGGCTCGAGGCGACGGCCGAGGTCGAGGTCTCGGTCTGCCTGAAGCCCAACGAGCTGCACGGCTCGAACCGGCCCTGTATCGGCAAGACCTACGGCTACGACCCGACCGTGATCGCCGAACTGGTGCTCGCCGACGGCGCCAAGGCGACCGGCGGTGGCCGCACCCTGTTGCTCGGTCGTCAGAAGTTGACCTGCAGGCAGTCGCAGCCGAACCGAAACCACCACTGCGTGCTCGTGATCGACGACGGACTGGCGGCGATCGATGACGCGAGCCGGCTGCCGTGCAACTCGCAGACCTGCCACATCAACCTGGTGCTCAGCGCTCACGATCACAACGCGGGCCCCGGCGAGCGGCTCGTCGTCGGCGCCGACTCGGGCGGCAAGGCGGTCAACGGCGACAAGGGGCGGGTCAACTTCAGCCGCTACCGACCGGACGGGCCGAAGGGTGAAGCTCCGCTGGTCTCCGAAGCGCGTCTGCGCCCCGTCCTGCCGATCGCCGGCGAGGGCGCGAAGGTCACTGAGCGCGCGGTCTACTCGGTCGAGCTCGGCGACCTGCGCCTCGGCGAGCAGCTGGTGATCGACGGAAAGCTGGTGACGGCGATCGGCAATCACGCCTACAACGCGTTCCAGACAACCGGGATCGTGCTCTCGGCGAATCCGAAGTCCGCCAGCCGGGAGGGCTGGCCGGAGCGCGTCGGCGACCTCAACGGGCAGATCGCGGAGGCGAACGGGTTCAACTGCACCCAGGGTGAGAGCGCCCACGAGAGTCCCTGCGTGGCGCGCAAGGTCGGGGTGCTGGAGATCACCCGCGATTCGCCGAAGACCCTGTACGTCAACCTGGTCGCCGGGCTGTCCGCCCAGGCCGACTTCAACAATCGCCACCGCAGCAACGACGTCGCCGAGGTGCTCACGCAGGGCTTCCTGCGCGTCTATCGCTACTCGGCCGACCGCAACGACTCACCGCCGCCGACTCGCGACTGATCGGGGGATTCCCGGCGAGCGGTGGATCGACGTCCGATATGAGGGTCAATCCACCGTTCGACATTGATCCACCCGAAGCTCCGGGGCATGGACTCGAACCATGAATTTCAGGGCCAGAACCTGACGAGTTGCCAATTACTCCACCCCGGACCGTGAGTCGGCACAAAGATAGCGTCAGCCGCGACAGGCTCGGCGAGCTGGACTGCGGCGGAGTCCGCTACGAACCGATCGAAACCAGCTCGGAATCCGGGTCAGCGAGCGCATCGCGCTGCCCGGACACATCGGCGCCTGTTTCGAGCAGCGTTCGGGCGTGGACGAGGTCCTCCGAGCGATCCACCGAGAGCGCACCCTGAACCGCTCCGTCCTTCAGATACCAGGCGCTGAACTCGCCCGAGTCGGGGTCGCCGCGGAACACCACGTCGTCCCAGTCGTGCGCCGGCCCGACGTACTCGAGACTCGCCCAGTCAGCGAGGTCGCTGAAGAAGTACGGCACCTCGCGATAGGGCTCGGGGTCGCCGAGCATCGCTCCGGCCGCGTAGCGGCCCTGCTGCAGGGCCACGTCCCAGTGCTCAACCCGCAGTCGCCTGCCGTGCACGACGCTGTCGTAGGAGCAGACGTCCCCGGCCGCGAAGATCCCCGGCGCCGAGGTCTCGAGCCGTGCGTCGCAGACGATCCCGTCGTCGACCTCGAGCCCCGCCTGCTCGGCGAGAACCACGTCAGGCCTCACCCCCACTCCCACCACGACCATCTCGGCCTCGACCGTGCGGCCGCTCTTCGTCACCACCGCCTGCACCCGGCCGTCGCCCTCGAACGCAGCCAGCTCCTCGCCGCCGAGCAGCTCAACCCCGCCCTCGGCGAGCCGGTCGTGGAAGTACCGCCCCGCCTGCTCGCCGAACGTGTTCGAGAGCGCCACCTGCTCGAGCATCACGATCGTGCACCGGGCCCCGATCGCGGTCAGCGAAGCGGCCACCTCGCTGCCGATGTAGCTGCCCCCGATCAGCGCCACATGCTCGGCCTCGGCGGCCTGCTCGCGGATCGCGTCGGAGTTGCCGAACGCGCGCAGGTAGTGGATTCCCTCCAGCTCGGCCCCCTCGAGCCTGAGGATGTTGACGTTGGCGCCGGTCGCCAGCAGCGCCCGCTCGAAGCTCAGCTGATCGCCGCCCTGCAGCTTCGCGGTCCGCTGCTCGGGGTCGAGCGACATCACGTTCGTGCGGGTGAGCAGCTCGACGTCGTTTTGCTCGTACCAGTCCGCCGGGTTGACGTATGCGTCGGCCCGCTCGGACTCGCCGCGCAGGTACTCCTTCGAGAGCGGCGGGCGCTCGTAGGGAGGCTCGGGCTCACGTCCGGCGATCACGATCGAGCCCTCCGCCCCACGCTTGCGTAACTCCGAGGCGCAGTACGCGCCCGCCAGGCCGCCGCCGACGATCAGGAACTCGACCTTGCGGGAGGCGCTCACGCGGTCGCCGTCTCAGTCGCCGCCGTCGGCGCTCGCCCCGTCGGGGCCGAAGTAGGAGGTCAGGTCCTCCTCGATCGTCGGGTCGAGCACCGCCAGGACTCGGTCGCCGGCCTGCAGGGTGGTCTCCGCGCTGGGGACGAAGCCGGTGCCCTCGCGCACGACCGAGATCACCAGGCTGCCCTCGGGGAGCTCGAGCTCACCGACCTTCTGGCCCGCGGCCCGCGACTCGTCGAGAAGCTGCATCTCGATGATCTCGAGCCGCTGCTCGGGCAGGTCGAGCAGGTGGATGAGCCCGTACTCGGGCACCTCGTGCTCGATCAGGCGCAGGATCAGATCAGTCGCCGAGACCACCGGCCGCACCCCGAGCAGGTCGAAGTGCTCGCGGTTGCGCGGGTTGTTGACCCGGGCGATGATCCGGTCGACCAGGTACTTCTCCTTCGCCACCTGGCAGATCAGGATGTTGTCCTCGTCGTCGCCGGTGACCGCGATCACCATGTCCGCGCGCGAGACCCCGGCTCGCTCGAGCACCCAGAGCTCGCTCGCGTCGCCGTACTGGACGTTGTGCTCGAGCTCTTGCTCGACGGTCAGATAGCGCTCGCGGTTGTTCTCGATCAGGGTCACCTCGTGGCCCTTCTCGAGCAGCTCCCGCGCCAGGTTCCAGCCCACCTTGCCGGCGCCGACGATGATGATGTACATCGGCTCGGCCATCAGCGGTCCGCGTCCTCGTGGTCGACGCCGCTGGCCGGCGGCCCGCCGTTGCCGCCCCGCGTCCCGGCCGCCCTGACCTCCGTCTGCAGCATCTCGATCGCGACCCGGGTCGGACAGATCGTGTTCATGCCCTGCTCCTCGTACCACTTCGCCCGGTACGGATCGAGAATCCGGGCGATCACCGTCGGGACCCCGAAGCGCCGACTGGCCAGCTGCGCGATGACGATGTTCGTGTTGTCGCCGTCGGTCGAGGCGACGAAGACGTCGGCCCGCTCGATCCCGGCCGTGCATAGCGCGTCGACCTCGAGCGCGGTGCCGACCGTGAACTGCCCGCCCATGTCCTCCCAGGACTTCTCGAGCCCAATCTCGAGCCGGGCGTGGGACTCGGGATCCTCGTCCAGGCACGAGACCTCGTGCCCGTCGCCGAGCATCGCCCGGGCGAGCGAGGAGCCGACCCTTCCAGCGCCGCAGATGAGGAGGAACATTGGGTTCAGTCTAGGTGCTCGCCGCGGTCGCGTCGGAGGGCTCGGCGCCCGCCCCGTCCGCGCGCGGCGCGGTGACCAGGACCCGGCACGGCGCCCGGCGCAGCACGTACTCGGTCACCGGTCCGATCTCCTTCAGGCGCGAGCCCCCGACGCCGCCGAACAGGGCCCCGCCGCGAACCGCCGTCGGCGGCTCGGCGCCCATCACGATCACCTCGGCGTTGCGCTCGCGGGCCGCCTCCACGATCCCCGCCCCGACCTTGCGCGCCCGCACCACCGCCGTGTTCACGTCGACGGTGTCGTACTCGCTGCCGACGTCGGTCGCACGCGCGAGCGCCGAGTCGGCGGCCGCGCGCGCGTCGTCGGGCGGCGGCGAGCCGAGCGGAACCGTGAGCGGCATCTCGACCACGTAGATGACCTCGATCTGCGGCCGCTCCTCGCCCGGCATATCCGCCGCGTCAGCGAGTCGCCCGGCGGTGCTGACGATGTCGTCGTCGAGCTCGGTCCCGAACACCGGGACGAGGATGTCGCCGTACTCGAAGTCGGGGGTGTCCTTGACCAGCGCCTCGGCCGGGACCTCGATCCGCCGGGTCAGAGTCGTCCCGGCGACGCCCTTGCGGTAGATCACGTACGCGGTCAGCCCAAACAGCATCCAGCCGCCCCCGACCCAGAGCGCGGCGTCGTGGTAGACGACGACGCTGAGCCAGGCGAGCGCGGTCAGCACCGCGGCCACGATCGCCGGGAGCGGCAGGCGGTGCCCACGGACCGCCACGTCGAATGGGATCCGGAACTCGCGCTCGGCGTCGGGCTCGGTGACCCGGAGCCGAATCACCGAGACGTGGGCGATCGTGAAGGCGATCGTGGCGCCGAACGCGAACAGCCCGGCGAGCATCTCGACGTTGGTCGGGAGCACGAGACAGAAGCAGAGCCCGGCGGCGATCGCGATCGCGACGTGCGGCGTCCTGAACTCACGGTTGAGCTTGCCGAGCCAGCTCGGGATCTGGCGGTTTCTCGCCAGCACGTAGACGTGGCGAGAGAGCCCGAGCATCGCCGTGCTCGCCGCCCAGATCAGCGCCACAGGGACGATGACGACGACCGCGGCCTCCATCAGGTCCGCGACCCAGGGGGGATCGAAGCTCTGCACGACGCCAAGCACCGGGTTTTCGATGAACGTTCCGCCAAGCTCGGTTCGGGGCCCGTCCGGGGTCGCGGTCACCGGCAGCGCCATCAGCGCGACCACCGCGACGCCGAAGTAGATCAAGGGGACGAGCGTCGTAGCGGCGGTCAGCAGCTGGCGCAGATCAACCCGCGCGAGCTCGAGGTCGGGCGCCAGGTTCGCCGCCGCCTCGATGCCAGCGAAGGCGACCGTCGCGATCACCCCGGCGTAGATCACATCCTCGAGGCTCGGGCTCCGGAACGGGTCGAGCTCGTCGGTGATCGCGCCGAGGTCGAACACGGTCAGCAGCCCGACCGCGATCACCGCGACCAGCAGCAGCACGCCCGAGATCGCGACGGCGGTCAGCAGCCGCGGCCTGCCGATCCCCGTGAAGCCGACGATCCCCATCCCGGCAACGAGCGCGATCACGAGCCCCGAGGCGATGATCTCGCTGCCGGCGTCGGCGAACCCCGACCAGATCGGGGTCAGGTAATGCGGCACCGAGATCGCCGCCAGGGCGATCACGATCATGTAGTCGATCAGGATCGCCCAGCCGGCGATGAACGAGACGAGCTCGTTCTTGAACGCCGCCCGGGCGAAGGTCGCCGACCCCCCGGGCTCGGGCAGCATCGCCTCCCCCTCGACGTAGGTCATCGCGTTGAGCAGGAAGACGAGCCCGACACCGAGGAAGATCAGCGGCGTCAGGCCAAGCCCGCGGTCAGCGACCAGTCCGAGCGAGAAGTAGAGCGAGAAGCCGACCGCCGAGTAGCCGACCGCGAACAGCAGCGGAACCCCAAGCCAACGGCCGGCCCGGGGCGTGCCCCGGGTTGGCGATCGGAACCCGCCGATCAACCCGGCTTCCTCAGCGACAGGTACAGCCGCGCGGCGCCGAGCGCCGTGAACACGATCCCGATCAGCACCCCGTACGAGGTCGGCCCGCCGCCGCGGGCCAGGGTCACGATCAGGATCGCGAGTCCGAAGCCGACGATGACGAGCGAGAAGACGCGGGTGACGCCGCGATAGACCTCGTCTGGCGCCGGCGTGGCCATCGGCGCCGGATTGTAGGTCGGCGTCGGGCGGACGATGCCGCGACCGCTAGGCCGGCGCGGACTCGGCGAGCGCCGCGGCGCCGTCGGCGTGCTCGGCCGGGTTCGCCGAGACGATCACCCTGCAGGGCCGCTTCGCGAGCACCGTCTGAACCGTCTTCCCGTACAGCGGCTGGCCGTCGCGATAGCGCAGCGGCAGCACGATCGCCGCCGCGTCGATCTCGGTTGCCTCGTCGACGATCGCCGGTCCGGCCTGTCCGTCGCGGACGTGGTGCACGTGTCCGCTCACCCGCCGCCCGCAGATCAGCTTCGCCTGCTCGATCTTGGTCTGGGCGGCGCCCTCGCGCTCCGGGAGCTCAGCGTCGAGCGGCAGGTGGGAAGGGACCGTGACCAGAGAGAGCACGTGGATCGCGCGGCGGCGGCGGGCGGCGAGCGCCTTCGCCGTCGCGACGGTCTCCTCGGAGAAGGGCGCATCCTCGTCGAAGGCGATCAGGACGCTGCGGTACTCGACCTCCTCGACCCCGAGCGGAGTCAGCGTCTCGACCCGCTTGGTCTCGCGCAGCGGCAGTCCCTGATGGCGCCGGTAGGCGACGTAGAGCAGCGTCCCGGCGATCATCCAGCCGCCCCCCGTCGCCAGGATCACGGGGTCGAGGACCATCGCGACCACGAACGCGGCGAAGGTCCCGATGCCCCCCAAGACGGCGGTGATCGGGATCTGGACGCCGCCGAGCCAGACGTTGCCGAGCGGGCTCCAGGGCGGGTTTCCGTCTCGATCGGGCGGGCGCTCGGCCAGCGGGCGCTTCTGGCGCAGGCGGATCACCGAAACGTGGGCGACGGTGAACGAGAGGGTCGCGCCAAAGGCGTAGATCGCGCCCAAAAAGGTCGTCTCCCCCGGCGCCATCACCAGGGCGGCGACGCCGGAGAAGACGATGATCGCGACGTATGGGGTCTTGAAAGTCGGATGCACCTGGCGAAGCAGCTCGGGAAGCTGGCGGTGGACACCCATCGAGAAGGTGAGGCGCGAGAGCCCGATCAGAGCCGCGTTGGTGGCGATCAGCAGGATCACCGCGGCAAGCAGCCCGACGTAGACCTCGAGCACGTCGGTGAGGCCCGTCGCGAGCCCGAGATTCTCAACGATTCCGAGCACCGGATCGTCGGCGTAGGTGGTCCCGAGCTCGGTCGTGAACTCGCCGCCCGGCCCCTCGGTGACCGGCATCGCCGAGAGCGCGATCGCCGGAAGGAACGCGTAGATCCCGATCACCGCGAGCACGGTCAGGGCCGTCCCGCGCGGGATCGTGCGCGCGGAGTCACGTGCCTCCTCGGCCATGTTCGAGATCGTCTCGATCCCGGTGTAGGCGACCATGCCGACCGCGATCCCGAGCGCGAAGTCACCCCAGCTCGGCACGGTGCCGAGCTCGACCTGGGCGACGAGCAGATCGGGGTCAAAGACCAGGGACAGCCCGATCACGACCAGCACCACCTGGGTCATCAGGTCGGCGACCGCGAGGACGAGGTTCAACCGTGCCGACTCCTCGGTCCCCTTGACGTTGAGCAGCGCGAGCAGCGCCAGGACGGCGATCCCGACGACCACGTCCGCCGGTCCCTCCCCGAGCGGCTCCCAGAATACGGCGAGGTAGTGGGGCACGAAGAAGGCCGAGATCGCCGCGGTGACGATGTAGGTCAGCATCTGAGCCCAGGCAGCGAGGAAGGAGGCGAGCTCGTTGAAGGCGTGGCGAGCGAAGCTCGACGAGCCGCCGGCCTCGGGGTAGAGCACGGTCGCCTCGACGTAGGTGGCCGCGGTGAAGGCGAAAATCAGGCCCGCGATCAGGAACGTGACCGGGGTCAGCCCGAGCGCGTAGAGCGCGACCAGCCCAAGCGCGTAGTAGATCGATGAGCCGACGTTTCCGTAGGCGGCGGCGAACAGCGCACCGGAGCCGTGGACGCGGCGCAGGACCGCCTCGCGTGGATGCCGTTCGGCCAATCTAGCCTTCGAATATAGGCCCGCGCCGGACGTGCTCGGGGCGCACATGCGCGGGCGACGGGCAGCCGAGCAGGATCAGCGCCAGCTCGATCTCCGCCCGCAGCAGCTCCAGCACCCGCAGCGCCCCCTGTTCGCCGCCGGCGGCAAGGCCCCAGAGCGGGGCGCGTCCGGCGAGCACCGCCCGTGCACCAAGAGCCAACGCGGTGACCACGTCGGTCCCGCGGCGAATCCCGCCGTCGACGAGCACCTCGCAGCGTCCCTCGACCGCCTCGACGACCTCGGGCAGGACGTCGAGGGTCGCCGGGACGCCGTCGAGCTGGCGCCCACCGTGGTTGGAGACGATCAGCCCGGCGGCGCCGTGCTCGAGCGCGCGCACCGCGTCCTCCCCGCGCTGGACCCCCTTGACGAGGATCGGCAGCGCGCACTCCGAGGCAAGCTCGGCGAGGCCGTCCCAGTCGAGCGAGGGGTCGACGAGCGCGAACACCTCCTCAACGCTGATCGCGCGCTCGGAGCCGATCGCGGCCGCAACCGCGGGCGCGTGCACACCCTCGGGGACCTCGAAGCCGGTCCGCAGGTCGCGCTCGCGCCGGCCCGCGCGCGGCGCGTCGACCGTCAACGCGATCGCCTCGAAGCCCGACTCGACCGCCTCGGCGATCAACGCCCTGGTCACCCCGCGGTCGCGAAAGCAGTAGAGCTGCAGCCATCGCGGGGCCGCCGGGGCCTCCGCGGCCAGCTCGCTGGGACGCGAGGTTGCGATCGTCGACAGGCACATGATCGTCCCGGCGGCCACCGCGGCCCGCGCCATCGCCACCTCGCCGTCGGGATCGACGAGGCGCTGAAAGGCGACCGGGGCGACCAGCAGCGGCATCGAGACCTCGCTGCCGAGCACGCTCGTCGCCGCGCTCGCGCCCGAGACGTCGACCAGCACCTCGGGCCGCAGCTGCCAGCGCCCGAACGCAGCGACGTTCTCGCGCAGGGTCCGCTCGTCACCCGCGCCGCCGGCGAAATAGCCGTGCACACCCGGGTCCAGGCGCTCGCTCGCCAGGCGCTCATAGTCGGCGACGTTGATCGGCTCGGACACGGGGCGACTATATGGCCGCGCTAACGTGCGTCACGTGGCGGAGTTGATTCACACCTGCTACCGGGTCCTCGACCTCGAGCGCTCGGTCGCCTTCTACGAGAAGCTCGGCTTCGAGGAGTTGCGCCGGATGCCGATCCGCGACGAGGCGACCAACTGCTTCATGGGCCTGCCGGGCGACGGGGCGCGGCTCGAGCTGACCCACAACCACGATCGCTCCGAGCCGTACGAGATCGGAACCGGCTACGGGCACATCGCGATCACCGCCGACGACCTCGACGCCACCCTCGCGCAACTCGCCGAGCTCGGGATCGAGCCGGAGAAGCCGCCCTACACCGTCCGCGAGGGCGGCTCACGCCTCTGCTTCGTGCGAGACCCGGACGGCTACCGAATCGAACTGATCGAGAGCTCCTAGCCCTCGCCGTCGAAGTACTCGACGCCGCTGGAGCGGCGGACGATCACGTCGTCGTCGCGATTGCCGGTCCAGATCGCGATCTTGTCGCTATCCGGGTAGACCGTCGCCGCCGGGTGGAGCACGGCCGAGTACATCACCACCCGCGCCGTCTCCTCGCCGTCGTTGCGCACCGTGTGCGCGCCCTCGGGGCCGGTCGGGAACAGGACCAGATCCCAGGGCTCGAGCTGATGCGTGCCGGCGGGATCACGAAGGGTCGGCCGGCCCGACAGCACCAGCAGCCACTCCTCCTCCGCGTACTCGTAGTGGTACGGGCAGATCGACTCGCCGGGCGGCAACTCATAGACGCTGGTGCCGGTCTGCTTTGCGCCCAGCGACGGGCCGAGACGCGCCATCCCCGATCGAAAGCCGGCCGGATCCTCGGCGTCATAGACGAACTCCGGCTCGGCGATGTTGATCCGGTTCATGCCCGGCACCCTAGCGCCGGAGAACGGCTCAGAAGTTGACGATCGGAATGATCAGGATCGCGACGATGTTCGCGACCTTGATCATCGGGTTGATCGCCGGGCCGGCGGTGTCCTTGTAGGGGTCGCCGACGGTGTCGCCGGTCACCGAGGCGGCGTGGGCCTCCGAGCCCTTGCCGCCGAAGGCGCCATCCTCGATCAGCTTCTTCGCGTTGTCCCAGGCACCGCCGCCGGCGGTCATCGAGAGCGCCATGAAGAGGCCGACGACGATCACGCCGATCAGCAGGCCGCCGAGCGCCTTGACGCTGATCAGCCCGACGATCACCGGGATCGCGATCGGGATCAACGAGGGCAGGATCATCTCGCGCTGGGCGGCGGCGGTGACGATCCCCACCGTCTGCGCGTAGTCGGGCCTCGACGTCCCCGCCATGATCCCCGGGTCCTCGCGGAACTGCTTTCGAACCTGCTCGACCACCTGCCCGCCGGCGCGGCCGACCGCCTCGATCGCGAAGGCCGAGAACAGGTAGACCATCAGGCCGCCGAGCAGCAATCCGATCAACACCGCGGGCTCGGAGATCGAGAAAAACAGCCCCTCGCCGCCGGGCTCCTCGGCGAGCTCGATCTCGAAAGCCGCGAACAGGACCAGGGCCGCGAGCGCGGCGGAGCCGATCGCGTAGCCCTTGGTCACCGCCTTGGTCGTGTTGCCGACCGCGTCGAGTGGATCGGTGACGTTGCGGACGTCCTCGGGCAACTCGGCCATTTCGGCGATCCCACCCGCGTTGTCGGTGATCGGGCCGAAGGCGTCGAGCGCGACGATCAGGCCGCAGAGCGAAAGCTGGGCGGTGACCGCAACCCCAATCCCGTAGATCCCGGCCAGCTCGTTGGCGGCGAGGATCGCGAGCGCGATCAGCAGCGCCGGGGCGGCCGTGGACTGAAAGCCCTGCGCGAGGCCCTGGATGATGTTGGTCGCGTGACCGGTGACCGACGCCTGGCTGATCGTCTTCACCGGTCGGAACCGGGTCGACGTGTAGTAGTCGGTGATCACGAAAAGCCCGCCGGTGACGACCAGGCCGATCAGGGCGCAGAGCCAGAGCTCGCTGACCCCGGCACCGGCCAGGGCGCTGCCCGGGTCGAGCACGCCGAGCTCGAGCGGGTCACCCATCAGCCACTCGGTGATCGGGTAAAAGGCCGCCGCGGAGATCAGCGCCGAGATGATCAGGCCGCGGTAGAGCGCCCCTTCCACCCTGTCGGTGGCTGTGCGGACGGCGAGCGCGCCGATGATCGAGGCGATGATCGCGACGGCACCCATGACCAGCGGATAGAGCGCGACCTCGCGGGCGAAGTCCTCGGCGAAGGTGAGCACCCCGAGCAGCATCACGGCCACCGTGGTCACCGCGTAGGTCTCGAACAGGTCGGCGGCCATCCCGGCGCAGTCGCCGACGTTGTCGCCGACGTTGTCGGCGATCACCGCGGGGTTGCGCGGATCGTCCTCGGGGATTCCCGCTTCGACCTTGCCGACCAGGTCGGCGCCGACGTCCGCGGCCTTGGTGAAAATTCCGCCTCCGAGTCGGGCGAAGACCGAGATCAGCGAGCCGCCGAAGCCGAGCCCGATCAGGGCGTCGATCGCCTCCTTGTCGCTGCGGTCGGTGAGCACGAGGACGCCGAAGTAGCCGGCGACGCCGAGCAGCGCCAGCCCGACGACCAGCAACCCGGTCACCGAGCCGCCCTTGAAGGCCACATCGAGTGCCGGCGGGACCCCGCCGCGGGCCGCCTCGGCGACGCGGGCGTTGGCCCGCACCGAGAGGTTCATGCCGATGAACCCCGCCGCTCCCGAGAGCATCCCGCCGATCACGAACCCGATCCCGGTCGAGACGTCCTGGAGGATGGCGATCAGGATCGCGAGCGGAACCGCGACCGCGGCGATGATCGTGTACTGGCGGTTGAGGTAGGCCTTGGCGCCCTCCTGTATCGCTGCCGAGATCTCCTGCATGCGCTCGTTCCCGGGCGATCGCGCAAGCAGGCGCCTGGTCACGAGCGCTCCGTAGAGGACGGCGGCGCCGGCGCAGACAAGCGCGATGATGACGCCGTTGTCGGTCAGGAAGTCGGTCAAGAAAGGTCCTCCGTGAGGGGCTTTTCAGTCAGAAGCGGCCGGGAACGGTCCGGCCGCGAAGCGTCGGTACCTTAGCGAGCGGATCGCCGCTACGCGCTCCCGGGCGGAGTCCAGAGCCCGGATGGGCGCTCGCCCTCCGGGCTCGGCGCACGCCGCTCGGCGGGCGGCTCGTCCGGCTCGGCGCCGGCGTCCTCCCCTGCGCCGCCTTGCGCTTCGCGCGCGTAGAGGACCTGGACCTGGGAGAGCGCTTCTCGGACCTGCTCCCGGGGCCCCGGCTCGAGCAACTCGAGGACCGCGCGCACCGCCTCGATCCCGAGCCTGCCCTGCTCGAGATCCCGCTCGTCGGGGGTCGAGATCCGGCGGGCTGAGAGGTTGAGGATCCCGGCCACGCTCTCCAGCAGCAGGTCCTGGACGCGGACCTTGCGCAGCTGCTCCTCGAGGCGCTGCTTGAGCTCCTCCTCGCCCGGCGGGACCTGGCTTTCCTCCATGGCTCGAATCTACCCCAGCGCAGCAGCCGGGCACGTAGGTGCGCCGCGTCTCGGAAACCGCGGCGCGAAAGACGTCGGCGAGGCGCGCCCCGTCGGCGAGCGCGCGGCTCATCCGCTGCGCGCCATTGACCTCCGGGATCTCGACCGCGAGTCCGAGGGTGTCGCGGGCCGGTCCGGTCCACTCGACGAGCCGCTCGAGCGCCTCGCGGGTCGGGATCACGGTGCCGGTCGTGAAGTCGATCTGGGTGCCGTCGAGTCCGTGGCGGATCGCCCGCCAGAGGTTCTCCTCGATCTCGCGCTGGCGCAGCGACTGGCGCCAGCGCCCCCTCGTCGTAGTCGAGCGCCGCCTGGGCGATGCAGGCTGTGATCATCGCCGCGAGGCCAAACGACTCCTCGCCGCGGGTCTGGGCGTCGCAGATCCGCAGCTCGACGGTGCCGAAGAGGTGGTGCGGCCGCACGCTCCACCAGAGCTGGGTCGCCTCGACGATCGATTCGGTAGCCGTGAGCAGGTCGATGAAGCGCACGTACGCGCGCCAGTCGCCGAACGGCTCGGGGACGCCGCAGCGCGGGAAGGTGCGGGTGAAGATCTCGGTCCGCACCGAGGCGAGCCCGGTGTCGCGGCCGTCGAGAAAGGGCGAGTTCGCCGACAGGGCGAGCAGCGGCGGCAGAATCCCGCGCAGGTGGTCGCAAACGGCGATCGCGCGGTCGGCGCCCCGGATTCCGACGTGGACGTGGGCGCTCCACGTGTTGTTGCGCTGCGCGACCCAGCGCAGCTCCTCGCGCAGCCGGTTGTAGTGCTCGGTGTCGATGATCCGCTGGTCGAGGTAGTTGGCCCAGGGATGGGTCCCGGTTGCAGCAAGCGCGATCCCGAGCCCCTCGGCGATCGCGAACAGCCGCTCGCGGCGGAGCTGTTGGCGCTCGACCGCTTCGGCGAAGCTCTCGGCCCGCCCGGAGCGGATCTCGATCTCGGTGTCGATCAGCTCGCCCGCCGCCGAGTCGGCGAGCAGCTCGTCCTCGAGGCAGGCGGCGTACAGCTCTGCGAACCGGTGCACGAGCTCGAGGCTGTCGGGGTCGATGAGCGCGAACTCCTCCTCGAGCCCGATCGTGAAGTCCTGCGAGGCTTCGAAGACCTCGCGTGTGCGCATCAGGTCCAGGCTCGGTGACGGCTCGGGCGCGCCCTGGGCCATCGCCTCAGGCGAGGTAGAAGTAGAGCGCGTAGAGCAGGTCGACGGCGGGGCTCGAGGTGTGGACGGTGACCTCGGGCGGCACCTGGAGGAGCTGTTCGGAGTAGTTGAAGATGATCTTTACCCCGGCCTCGACGAGTTGGTCGGCCACCTGCTGCGCGGCGCCGGGCGGAACCGCGAGCACGCCGACCACGACCTCGTCGTCGCGGACGACCTGGCCGAGGTCGTCCATCGCCCGCACCGGCACCCCTCCGTACTGGCGGCCGACGAGCTCTCGGTCGGCGTCGAAGATCGCGACGATGCGGAAGCCATGGTCGGCGAAGATGTCTGAGCTGGCGATCGCCTGGCCGAGGTTCCCGGCGCCAAAGAGGGCGATGTTGTGCTGGCCGGACGTGTGGAGGATCTTGCGGATCTCCGAGACCAGCGACTCGACCCGGTAGCCGACCCCGCGCTTGCCGAACTTGCCGAACCCCGAGAGGTCGCGCCGGATCTGAGTCGAGTTGATGTGGGTGTACTCGGCCAGCTCCTGCGAGGAGATCGTCTCGCGGCCCATCTTGCGGGCCTGGATCAGGACCTGCAGGTAGCGCGAGAGCCGGGCGGCGACGCCGAGCGAGAGCCGATCGCCGTCGGCGATTGCGTCATCGCCACCGAGCGCCTCGGGTGCGCTGCGCTCACGAAGGGACGGGTCGGTCACGGTTCGACAGTATGAAGCGCGTCGCTAAAGGCGTCAGCGTCGAACTCGAGCTCGCTGACCTCGCGCCCCGCGACCTCGACCACCGGGATCCGCTCCAGATAGGCGCTCAGCAGCCGCTCGTCGGACTCGATGTCGATCTCTCGCAACTCGATCGGCCGACCACCAACGGCGAGCCGCAGGATCTGCGCGCGAGCTTGGTCGCAGAGATGGCAACCGGCGCGCGCGTAGATCGTCACCGCAACCGCCATCAGGCGCGGGCGTCCCAGGCGAGATAGTCCGGATACGGCGTCGGCTCGGCGAAGCGGGCCGCGGAGGCGATCATCGCCGCGTTGTCGGTGCAGAGCTCCGGCGGGACCAGCTTCAGCGCCAAGCCCTCCGACTCGCAGAGCTGAGCGACCCGCTCCCGGAGCAACGAGTTCGCCGCCACCCCGCCCCCGATCGCGACCGCGCTCCAGCCCCCGCCCGGCAGCTTGCGGCGCCGGCTGCCGCCGCGCGCCGCGCGCCGCAGCTTGGTCACGAGCTGATCCACGACCGCGGCCTGAAAGCTGGCCGCGAGGTCGGCCCGGCGCTGCGCCGCGCACTCCTCGCCCAACTCGCGCACCGCGTAGAGCAGCGCGGTCTTCAGGCCGCTGAAGCTGAAGTCGAGGCTCGGGTCGTTGGTCATCGAGACCGGGAGGTCGAAGGCCGCCGGGTCGCCCCCCACCGCCTCGCGTTCGATCGCCGGGCCGCCCGGGTAGCCGAGCCCGAGCAGCCGGGCCGCCTTGTCGAGCGCCTCGCCGGCCGCGTCGTCGAGCGTCTGGCCGAGCAGCTCGAAGCTGTCGTGGCTCGTGACCCCGGCGAGCAGGGTGTGCCCGCCGCTCGCGATCAGGCAGAGGAAGGGTGGTTCGAGCGGATCCGGCGCGATGAAGTTCGCCGCCACGTGTCCCTGCAGATGGTCGATCCCGGCCAGCGGCTTGCCGGTCGCCGCGGCCAGCGCCTTGGCCGTGCTGACCCCGACCAGCAGCGCGCCGATCAGCCCAGGCCCTCGCGTGACCGCGAGCGAGTCGAGCGCCTGAAGCGAAACGCCGGCGTCGGCGAGCGCCGCCTCGACCACCGAGTTGACGAGCTCGAGGTGGTGACGGGCGGCCACCTCCGGCACGATCCCTCCGAAGCGCTCATGGAAGGCGGCCTGGGAGGAGATCACGTTCGAGCGGATCTCGGCGCCGTCGAGCACCGCCGCGCAGGTGTCGTCGCAGGAGGTCTCGAGTGCCAGGATCAGGCTCAAGCCCGGACGCCCACGGACTCGAGCCACATGATCAGCGCATCCTCGCCGTTGTCGTGGTAGTAGCGGCGCCGATGCCCGGCGGGTCTGAACCCGAAGCGCTCGTACATCGCGATCGCCCCCCGGTTCGATGTCCGCACCTCGAGCGTGAAGCGCGCATCCTCCCCGGCCTGCTCGAAGAGCGAGCGCATCAGCTCGGTCGCGATCCCCTCGCGCCGGCGCTCGGGGACGACGGCGATGTTCATCAGGTGCCAGACGTCCGCGTAGCGCGCGCAGACGAGGTATCCCGCGATCTCACGCTGGTTGGCGATCGCGAGACAGATCCCCGAGGGCTTCGACAGCTCGAGCACGAACATCGCCAGCGACCACGGGGTCTGAAACGCGCGCCGCTCGATCGCCAGCACCGCCGGCAGGTCGCCGTAGACGAGCCTTCGGATCGTGAGCGGGGCCGGAGCGTCAGCGCCTCGCATCGGGGTCAGGATGTCCTCGTTCACGCCAAACCTCTGCATCGGGTCGTCTCAGGTAGATCGGGTTCACTCGCTCGGGCCGCTCGGCGGGGACCGTTCCGGCAAGAGCGCAGACGTTGCGGGCCGCCATCCGGTGCGCCGGCGCCGCGTCGTCGAGCACCTCGACGCCCGCGGCCTCGAGCTGCGCTCGAAATCGTAGCGAGCCGTCGCCGGCGGCAATCGGGGCCGAGTCGAGCCCCGCAACGCGCTCGCCAAGCTCCTGCGGCGTCGCCACGAACGGCTCCCAGACCTCCTCCCCGTCCGCTTCGTAGAGCGCCGCGAAGACCTCCTCCCGGCGGGCGTCGAGGATCGACAGCCGCCCGCGCTCGGCGCTCGTGCCGGGGGCGATCCCGCGGGCAAGCGCAGCGAGCGAGCAGACCGGGGCCAACGCCAGCCCACGCGCCTGGGCCAACCCCCGCGCGGTCGCGATCCCGATCCGCAGCCCGGTAAAGGTCCCCGGCCCGATTCCGACCGCGAGCAGGCCCACGGCTGCCCACCCGCCGCTCGACTCGACGACCTCGACCAGTTGCTCGAGCAGCGCCGAGGCGTGCCGGGGGCGTCCGGCGGGGTCCGGGACCGCCGTACGCTCGGCGAGCACCTGTTCGCCGCGGGCCACCGCGACGGCGGTCTCGGCGGTCGACGTGTCGACCCCCAGAATTGCGTCCGGCTCCGTTGACGCCGCCAAGCCGGGGAGACTAGGCTCCGCGCGCCGCCCCAGGCGGCTTGGAGATCTCGAATCAGGAAGGAGCACCGATGAGCGCACCCGAGAGACGTCGCGGCCTGACCGCGGTCGCCGTGCTCGCCATCGCGGCCACCGGGGCCGCGTGGTCGGGCTGCGGGGACAGCGCCGAGGACGAGGCCCAGGAGGCGATCGACAACGCCCAGGAGCAGGCGGAGCAGGCGACCGAGGACGCTGAAGAGGCGATCGAGGACGCGGGCGGTAACGCCGACGAGATCCAGGACGCGGTCGAGGGCGCGACCGAGGACGCCCAGGACGCCGCCGAGCAGGCGACCGAGGACGCCCAAGACGCGGTCGAGGACGGGACCAACCCCTAGCCCTCGACCGCTCCGGCGGCCGGCACGACCTCGATCCGACGCCGGTCGCCGCCGGCGTGGCGGATCTCGACCCGGCGAGCGATCCTGACCCCGTCGCCAAGGGCGAATTCGTCGGCGGGCCGGGGCCACTCGATGAAGGCGATCGCATCGGCGGTCAGGTAGTCGTCGAGCAGCGCCGGCTCCTCGTAGGAGAGCTCGCCGAGCCGATAGAGGTCGAGGTGCGAGATCGGGACCCGGCCGCGGTAGCGGCGGCCGATCGTGAAGGTCGGCGACACCACCGGCCCGGCGGCGCCCAGTGCCCGGCAGGCGCCGCGGATCAGGGTCGTCTTGCCGCTGCCCAGCTCACCACTGACCAGGACCACGTCGCCGGGAGAGAGCTCGGCCGCGAGCCGCGAGCCCACGGCCTCGGTCTCCGTCGGCGCCGCGGTGATCGTCGCCGTCACCCGCCGAACAGGTCGAGCTGGTCGGTGCTGTCGTGCTCGCTTTCGCCGGGTTCCAGACCCGGCTCAACCGCCGGCGCCGGCTCGGGAAGAGGCTCGTCGAGCAGTGCGGCGAGCACACCGAAGTCCTCGCGCAGCGTCTCGAGCAGGGACGGGGTCCGCAGCGCCGCAGCCGGGTGCAGGAGCGGAAGCACGAACAGGGTCCTGCCGGCGAGCTCGTGGACCTGAGGCGTCCCGCGCACCCGCGTGATCCCCGCTCGGTTGCCGGTTATCCGCTTGGTCGCGAAGTTGCCCAGGGTCGCGATCACCCGCGGCTCGATGAGCTGGATCTGGCGCTCCAGGTAGGGCCAGCAGGCCTCGATCTCGTCCGGCAGCGGGTCGCGGTTGCCGGGCGGGCGTGACTTGAGGATGTTGGCGATAAACACGTCCTCACGCTTCATCGCGACCCCTTCCAGGAGCTGGGTCAAGAGCTGGCCGGCGCGACCGACGAACGGCAGACCCTGGCGGTCCTCCTCCGCGCCGGGCGCCTCGCCGATGAACATCAGGTCGGCATCCGCGTGGCCGGATCCGAAGACCGCCTTCGTCCTCCCCGCGTGAAGCGCACACTTGGTGCAGGTCGAGACCTCGCGGTAGAGCTCGACCAGCCGCTCGCGCCGCTGCTCGGACGTCGCGGTCACGAGCCCGCGCCCGTGCGCCGCTCCCGGGTGCGGCTGCGGCGGCGAAACTCGCGGATCGGCACCCGCCGATGGTATCCCGGGCCGGCACCTGCCGGCCCCGGCTGCGTCGGGGCGACGCCGGTAGAATCTGGACACGCCGCGACCCCGCGGGGCGCGGACGAACGCCGGCCGAGCCGGGCCCTGAGAAGCGAGGCAACCAGCAAGCCGTCTGGTATTCCGATGCGGGAACTGGAACGGGATCCCCCGATCACCGAAAGCGCGACCGAGGCGCCGTTGCCGGCGCTGGCGATCGTCGGCGCGGGCCGGGTCGGGAGCACGCTCGCCGCGGCCGCCGCGAGGACGGAGATCGAGGTGCGCCTTGCCGGGCGCCACGACGCGCTCGCCGCCTATCGCGCGTCCCGCGCCGCCCTGCTCTGCGTGCCCGACGAGGCGATCGCCGACGCCGCGGTCGTTGCCGCCGAGGCGGTCCCGCCGCTCGAGCTGGTCGGTCACGCGAGCGGCGCGACGACGCTCGAGGCGCTGGCGCCCGCGAGCGCGGCCGGCGCGGCGACGTTCTCGCTGCACCCGCTGCAGACGGTCCCGGACCCCGGGGCCGACCTCACCGGTTCGCCGTGCGCGATCTCCGGCTCGAGCGCCGAGGCGCTCGGCTTCGCGCGCGCCCTCGCGCTGCGGCTTGGAATGACACCGTTCGCGGTCGCCGAGCGAGACCGCGCCCTCTACCACGCTGCCGCCTGTATCGCGTCGAACTTCTTGGTCGCGCTCGAGGAGTCGGCAGCGGGCCTGCTGGAGAGAGCCGGGACGCCGGCGGCCCGCGAGCTGCTCGCGCCACTGGTCCTGCGCACGGCGGCGAACTGGGCCGAGCGCGGCGGCGACGCCCTGACCGGCCCGGTAGCGCGCGGCGACCGGGACACCGTCGCCGGCCATCTCGACGCGCTGCGGACGAACGCGCCCGAGCTGGTCGAGCTCTACGAGGCGTTGGTAGAGCGCACCGAGGCGCTGGCGGAGGCGCAAGGATGAAGCTCGCGCGGACCAAGGCGGAGCTACGCGCAGAGCTGCGCACCGCCCGCGACCAAGGTCGCCCGATCGGCCTCGTGCCGACGATGGGCGCTTTGCACGAGGGGCACCTCTCGCTGCTCGACACGGCGCGGCACCGTTGCCAGACCGTGGTCATGAGCCTGTTCGTTAACCCGGCGCAGTTTCGCCCGGGCGAGGACGTCGAGGCCTATCCGCGCGACGAGGCCCGCGACCTCGAGCTCGCGGACGCCCATGGCGTCGATCTCGTCTACGCGCCCGAGCCGAACGAGATCTACCCGCCCGGCTTCGCGACCACGGTCGAGGTCGGCGGCGAGCTGGCCCGGGTGCTGGAGGGAGATCCGGCCGGACGCGGCAGCGAGCATTTCCGCGGCGTCACCACCGTGGTCGCCAAGCTGCTCAACAGCGTCGCTCCCGACGTCGCCTTCTTCGGCCAGAAGGATGCCCAGCAGGCCCTCGTGATCCGGCGCATGGTCCGCGATCTCGACTTCGCCGCCGAGGTCGTCGTCCTGCCGACCGTGCGCGCGGCCGACGGCCTGGCGTTCAGCTCTCGAAACTCCTACCTCGACGCCGGGCAGCGTGAACGGGCCGCGGCCCTGAGCAGTGCGCTGGCAGCCGCCGAACGGTGCGTGGCCGCCGGAGGCTCGCCCGCCGAGGCGCTGGCCGCCGGCCGCGCGGAGCTCGACGCGGCCGGGATCGAGCCCGAGTACCTGGAGGCCCGCGACGCCGATACCTTGGCGCCGGTGGCGAGCTTCAACGGACGTCCGGTGCTGGTCGCCGTCGCCGCCCGGATCGGGCCGGCGCGGCTGATCGACAACGTCGTGATCGGCGGGAGCTGAAACCCGCCCCGAAAGGAGTGCAGATGAGCTCACACACCCAACAGACCGTCGAGCACGACCCCGAGCGCGAGCCGATGACGCTGCCGCGTCTCGCGGAGATGAAGCTGAACGCGGAGCCGATCGTGATGGTGACGGCCTACGACTACCCGTCGGCCGAGATCGCGGAGGCGGCGGGAGTCGACTTGGTCCTCTGCGGCGACACCGCCGCGATGACGGTGCTCGGGCACTCCTCTACCACTCCCGTCAGCCTCGACGAGATGCTGATCCTGGCGCGGGCGGTCCGACGCGGGCTGCGCACCCCGATCCTGGTCGGCGACCTGCCCTTCGGCTCCTACGAGAGCTCGAACGAGCAGGCGATCGAGAGCGCGATGCGCTACGTCAAGGAAGCCGGCTGCGACGTCGTCAAGCTCGAACGGGGCGGGATCTCGGTCGAGCGCGCCCGGGCGATCGTCCGGGCCGGGATCCCGGTCATGGGCCACGTCGGGCTGACGCCGCAGACGGCGACCGTGCTGGGCGGGTTCAAGGCGCAGGGCAAGACCGCCCACCAGGCGGTGAAGATCGCCGAGGAGGCGCTGGCGCTGCAGGCCGCCGGCTGCTTCGCGATCGTCTTCGAGGCGGTCCCCTCGGCGATCAGCGCGGTTCTGGTCCCGAAACTGGGCGTGCCGGTGATCGGGATCGGGGCCGGGGTCGAGACCGACGGGCAGGTACTGGTCTGGCATGACCTGCTCGGGATCTACGGCGGCCGCCAGGCGAAGTTCGTCAAGCGCTACGCCAACCTGCGCGACGAGATGCTGCGCGGGGTGGGCGAGTACGCGCGCGAGGTCCGCGAGCGCTCCTTCCCGGGGCCCGAGCACGCGTACTCGATCGAGCCCGAGGAGCTGGATGCGTTCCGGCGCTATCTCGAGCACGAAACCCTTCCGGGTGGCTTCGGCGGCGACTGGGCCGCGACCGAGATCTGATCAGCCAGGCCGCTTGCAGCGGCAGAACCCCTGGTAACCGGGCGAATCTCGTGGGGTACATGGTTGTAACGATTCGCACTATGGAGTGCGGACAAGGCTTCGCAAGAGAAAGCGAGGACGCGAGATGGAGATGGTCAAGAAGCTGGAGCCCGTGGCCCTGCTGCTGATGATCGTCGGAGCGTTGAACTGGGGCATCGTCGCCCTCTTCGACACCAACGTGATCGCCGAGATCTTCGGCAGTGGCACGGTTACGGACGTGGTCTACGTGCTGGTCGGGCTCTCGGCACTGGTGTTCCTGCCCAGGCTGCTCGATGAGTTCGGCGTCAGGCCGCACCCGCGCGGTACCTGACGACCGGAGCAGCCAACGTACCGCGGGCCGGGAGCATTCCCGGCCCGCTCCGTATTACGGTGGAGCGGTGCCGGTGCACACCGAGGAGATCCGGCTCTCGACCGGCGGCGACGCCGACGTGATCGACATCACCCGCGAGGTCGCCGCCGCGGTCGCGAAGAGCAACATCGACAAGGGCCAAGCGAGCGCCTTCGTCCGCGGCTCGACCGCGGCGGTGACGACGATGGAGTTCGAGCCCGGGGGTGTCCACGACCTGCGCGCCCTGCTCGACCGCCTGATCCCGATCGAGGGCGACTACGAGCACAACCGTCTCAACCACGACTCCAACTCCCACGCCCACCAGCGTGCCTCGATCGTCGGCCCGTCCGAGGCGGTGCCGGTGAGCGGCGGGCGGCTTGCGCTCGGAACCTGGCAGCAGCTCGTGCTGATCGACTTCGACGACCGCCCGCGGGAGCGGACGGTGATCGTGCAGGTGATCGGTTAGAGGCTCCAGGGGAACCGTGCGTCGGCGCACTCAGCCTCCGCCGGGCTGAAACTCGATCTCGCGGATCACTCTCGCCGGCGCGCCGGCGGCGATCGTCGCGGCGGGGATGTCGCCAGTGACGACCGAGTTGGCGCCGATCACAGCCCGGTCGCCGATCTCGACCCCGCCGGTGACGACGCAGTTGACGCCGAACCAGACGTTGGAGCCGATCCGCACCGGTCCCCGCGGCACGAAGCCCTGCCAGGTGACCGGCTTCTCGGGGTGGTCGTAGCGGTGGTCGGCGTCGCCGACGAAGCAGCCGTTGGCGAACATCACGTGGTCGCCGATCTCGATCCGCTCGAGCGCGGCCAGCATCGTGTTGCGGTTCAGAAAGCACCCCCGGCCGATCCGGATCTCGGCCTCGGGGGCGAGCGTCAGCCAGCACCCGGGCTCGAACAGGGTCCCCTCGCCGACCGCAAGCCGTCCCGAGTCCAGTCCCTCGAGCACCTCGCCCTCGATCGGCCAGCGGACGTAGGCACCGGCGCGGGCCATGTGGCGGTCAATTCGCAGCCGCCGCAGCGGCTGCCGATTGCGCTCGTACCAGCGCCGCTTCGCCCACCAGGTCCGCCAGCCGGCGAGCTCGCCCATCGCGATCAGGCGGCGACGGGCTGGCGTCGCTTCGCCCGCGCACGGCGCGGCTTCGGCACCGGCTCGGCCTCGACCAGGTCGCGCAGGAACCGGCCCGTGTAGGAGGTCGCAACGCCCGCGACCTGCTCCGGGGTCCCGGTGGCGATCAGCTCGCCGCCCGCCTCCCCGCCCTCGGGACCGAGGTCGATGATGTGGTCAGCGGACTTGATCACGTCGAGGTTGTGCTCGATCACGACCACCGTGTTGCCCTGCTCGACCAGACGGCCGAGGACCTCGAGCAGCCGTTCGACGTCGGCGAAGTGCAGCCCGGTTGTCGGCTCGTCGAGGATGTAGAGCGTGTCGCCGGTCGCCACCTTCGAGAGCTCGGTGGCGAGCTTGACGCGTTGCGCCTCGCCGCCGGAGAGCTGGGTGGCCGGCTGGCCGAGCCGGATGTAGTCGAGCCCGACGTCGTGCAGCGTCCGCAGCCGGCGCCGAATCTTCGGGATCGCATCGAAGAACTCGACCGCGTCGCCGACCGACATCTCGAGCACGTCGGCGATCGATCGACCCTTGTAGCGGACCTCGAGCGTCTCCCGGTTGTAGCGGCGGCCGTGGCACTGCTCGCAGGACACGTAGACGTCGGGCAGGAAGTGCATCTCGATCTTGATCTGGCCGTCACCGCGACAGACCTCGCACCGGCCTCCCTTGACGTTGAAGCTGAACCTCCCGGGCTTGTACCCGCGCGCCCGCGCCTCGCGGGTCCCGGCGTAGAGCTGGCGGATGTGGTCGAAGACCCCGGTGTAGGTGGCGGGGTTTGAGCGCGGAGTGCGCCCGATCGGCGACTGGTCGATGTTGATGATCTTGTCGACTTGGTCGATGCCGTCGATCCGGTCGTGGGCGCCGGGGCGCAAGCGCGCCCGGTGCAGCCGGTTGGCGACCGCCCGGTAGAGGATCTCGTTGACCAGGGTCGACTTGCCCGAGCCCGAGACGCCGGTCACCGCGCAGAAGACCCCGAGCGGAAACTCGGCGTCGACCGCCTTCAGGTTGTGCTGGCGCGCCGCCCGCACGGTCAGCTCGCCGCGCCGCGGGCGCCGCTCGGCCGGGAGCGGGATCTCCCGTTCGCCGGAGAGGTACTGGCCGGTCAGCGACCCCGCTTGCGCCTCGATCTCGGCCGGGGTGCCCTCGGCGACCACCTCCCCCCCGTGCTCGCCGGCGCCGGGGCCGAGGTCGACCACGTGGTCTGCGGCGCGGATCGTGCCCTCGTCGTGCTCGACGACGATCACCGTGTTGCCGAGCTCGCGCAGTCGCTCGAGCGTTCCGATCAGCTTCTCGTTGTCGCGCTGGTGGAGGCCGATCGAGGGCTCGTCGAGGATGTAGAGGACGCCGACAAGGCTCGACCCGATCTGCGTTGCGAGCCGGATCCGCTGCGCCTCGCCGCCCGAGAGGGTGGTCGCGTTGCGCTCGAGCGACAGGTAGCCGATCCCGACCGAGTCCAGGAAGCGCAGCCGCTCCCCGATCTCGCGGACCACCAGGCGTGCGATCGCGCGCTCTGTCTCGGTCAGCTCGAGCGCCGCGATCCACTCGAGCGCTCGGCGCGCCGACATCTGCGTGTACTCGTGGATGTTCAGCGCGCCGACGGTGACCGCGAGGCTCTCGGGCCGCAACCGGGCACCGCCGCAGGCCGGGCACGGCTGCAGCGCCATCAGCGACTCGACCCGCTCGCGCGTGTTCTCGGACTCGGTGTTCTCGTAGCGGCGCTGGAGGCTGTGCAGGAGGCCGTCGAAGCGGACCGTGTAGGTGCGCCGGCGTCCGAACCGGTTCCGGTAGCTGACCGTGTGGCGCTGGTCGTCCGTTCCCTCGAGCAGCAGCTCGCGGTCGGCCTGCGGCAGCTCGCGCCAGGCGACCCCGGTGTCGATCCCGTTCGCCTCGGCGACCGCCTCGAGCAGGCGGCGGTGATAGAGCGAGGCGGCCTTGGTCCAGGGCTCGAGCGCCCCCTCGGCGATCGAGAGGGTCGGGTCCGGGACGATCAGCTCGGGATCGATCACACGCTGAAAGCCAAGCCCGTGACAACGCGGGCAGCAGCCGTGAGGTGAGTTGAAGGAGAAGATCCGCGGCTCGAGCTCGGGCATCGAAGTGCCGCATGAAAGGCAGGCGAACTTCTCGCTGAACACGAGCACCTCACCCCGCTTGCCGGCGCTCGGCCCGGACAGGACCGTCGCCCCCGGTCCCTCCGCGGCGGCCTCGTCGCCCGACTCGCGGTCGAGGATCTCGACCTCGATGATGCCCTCGGCGAGCTGCGACGCCGCCTCCAGCGATTCCGCCAGCCGCTTTCGGACGCCCTCCTTGATGATCAGTCGGTCGACGACGACCGAGATGTCGTGCTTGAACTTCTTGTCGAGCTCGATCCCGCCGGGCTCGTCGAGCCGCCGCAGATCGCCGTCGACGACCGCACGGGCATAGCCCTGTGCCCGCATCTCCTCGAGCAGCTTCCCGTACTCGCCCTTGCGTCCGCGGACGACGGGTGCGAGGACCATGAACCGCGTCCCCTCGGGCAGGGTGGCGACATGATCGGTGATCTGCTCGATCGACTGACCCGCGATCGGCTCGCCACAGTTGTGGCAATGAGGCTTGCCGATCCGGGCCCAGAGCAGGCGCAGGTAGTCGTAGATCTCGGTCACCGTGCCAACCGTCGAGCGCGGGTTCCGCGAGGTCGTCTTCTGGTCGATCGAGATCGCCGGTGAGAGTCCCTCGATCGAGTCGACATCGGGCTTCTCCATCTGGCCGAGGAACTGGCGGGCGTAGGACGAGAGCGACTCGACGTAGCGGCGCTGACCCTCGGCATAGACGGTGTCGAAGGCGAGGCTCGACTTGCCGGAGCCGGAAAGCCCGGTGACGACGACGAGCGCGTCGCGCGGCAGGACGACGTCGATGCCCTTCAGGTTGTGGGCGCGCGCACCCGAGATCACGATCTGGCCCGAGCTCGGCATCGGCATCGATTCTACGGAGGCGAACGGCTGTTCCCGTGAGCCGCGAGTAGAGTCGCCGCGAGAGCGACGAAACGGAGGAGCGATGGGAACCAGAACCGAGCACGCCCCGGGCACGTTCAGCTGGGTCGACCTGACGACGAGCGACGCGTCGGGCGCGAAGGAGTTCTACGGAGCGCTGCTGGGCTGGGACTACGAGGACAACGAGATCCCGGGCGGAGGCACGTACACGATGTGCAAGGTCGGCGGCGAGTACGTGGCCGCGATCCCGGGCTCCACCGACCAGCATCCGCCGCACTGGAACAGCTACGCGACCGTCGCCAGCGCCGACGAGACGGCGGCGAAGGCGGAGCAGCTCGGCGGCGAGGTGATCGAGCGACCCTTCGACGTCATGGAGGCAGGCCGGATGGCGCTGCTCGCGGACCCGACCGGGGCGATGATCTGCGTCTGGGAGCCAGGCGACTCGATCGGGGCAGGGCGGGTCAACGATCCCGGCTGCCTGACCTGGGTCGAGCTCCACACGCCGGATCCGGCTCGGGCGCTCGAGTTCTACACCGGGGTGTTCGGCTGGAACACCGAGGAGATGGAGGTGCAGGGCGGGCCCTCGTACACGATTGTCAAGGTCGGCGAGCGCTCGAACGGCGGGGTGATGAACACCCAGCCCGGCGAGCCGCCGAACTGGCTCCCCTACTTCACAGTCGAGAGCCGCGACCAGGCGGCCGAGGAGGCCGCCGGGCTCGGCGCCAGGGAGCTGTTCCGGATGGAGATGCCTCAGGGCAGGATCGCGGTCTTCTCCGACCCGCAGGGCGCGGCGTTCGCGGTCTGGGAGGGCGAGACGGACGACTGACGCCGGGCGGAGCGCCTACTTGGCCGCCAGCGCGAGCACCTCGTCGACGAGCTTGTCCGCGTCGTCGAGCTTGAAGTCCTCGCCGAGCCGGGCAGCGATCTGCTCGCGCGACACCCCGTCGAGGGCCATGTTCATCGCCACCAGGCGGGCCCCGGCCGCGTCATCGGACCGCGCCGCGCCATTCCCGCCTGCGCGCGGGGTGCCCTCGTCGGGTGGCGGGGTCGGCTCCGGAATCGACGGAGGCTCGGGCTCGGGCGGCTGCGGTGCGGGCTCGGGCGACGGCGCGGGCTCGGGCACCGCGGGCGGCTCGGGCGCGGGCTCGGGAACGATGACCGGCCCGGGCTCGACCTCGGCCTGCCGTCCCGAGGAGGGGCCGGCGACGAGCTTGCCCTGGAGCTGATCGAGCGCCTCGCGCATCTCTTCGAGGCGCTGACTGGCCTCCGCCTCGGCGCGCTCGCGGATCGCTCGCGCCTCGCGCTCGGCGTCGGCGATGATCGCCGCCGCTCGCTGCTCGGCCTCGGAGACGAGCTCGCGCACCCGCTCGGCGACATCGCGGACGATCTGCTCCGAATCGACCATCGCTCGAGGGTATCGCTAAGTGCGCAGCGCCTCGAGGTCGCGGCGCAGCTCCTTGAGCTCGTCGCGGATCCGGGCCGCCTCCTCGAAGCGCAGGTCCTCGGCCGCGGCCAGCATCTCCTCCTCGAGCTCGACGACGACCTTCTCGAGCTGCTCGCGGGTCATCGGCTCGCCGTCGTCGGCGCGCCGGCGCCGGCGCCGGTCGGGGGCGACCCGCGACTCCATCGAGAGGAACTCGGCGATGTCGGAGATCCCCTTCTGGACCGTCTCCGGGGTGATCCCGTGCTCGCGGTTGTAGGCGAGCTGGATCTCGCGGCGGCGATCTGTCTCGGAGATCGCCTTCCGCATCGCCTCGGTCTCGCGATCCGCGTACATGACCACCCGCCCGCGCACGTTGCGGGCAGCCCGGCCGATCGTCTGCACGAGGCTGGTCTCGCCGCGAAGGAAGCCCTCCTTGTCGGCATCGAGGACCGCGACCAGCGTCACCTCGGGCAGGTCGAGCCCCTCGCGGAGCAGGTTGACCCCGACCAGCACGTCGTACTCGCCCAGCCTCAGGTCGCGGATGATCTGGATCCGTTCCAGGGTGTCGACCTCGGAGTGCAGGTAACGCACTCGCAGCCCGTGCTCGAGCAGGTAGGCGGTCAGGTCCTCGGCCATCTTCTTGGTCAGGGTGGTGACCAGGGTCCGCTCGGAGAGCTCCGCCCGGCGGCGGATCTCGTTCATCAGGTCATCGATCTGGTTGCGCGTCTCGCGCACCTCGACCTCGGGGTCGACGATCCCGGTCGGGCGGACGATCTGCTCGACGATCCGGGCAGAGGTGCCGCGCTCGAACTCGCCCGGAGTCGCCGAGACCATGACCAGCTGCCCGACCCGGGTCAGGAACTCGTCGAACTTGAGTGGCCGATTGTCGAGCGCGGACGGGAGCCGGAACCCGAACTCGACCAGGGTCTGCTTGCGCGAGCGGTCGCCCTCGTACATGCCGCCGATCTGGGGGACCGTCTGGTGTGACTCGTCGACGAAGACGACGAAGTCTTCGGGGAAGTAGTCGATCAGGGTGTGCGGCGGCGAGCCCGGCGGACGGTCGTCGAGGATCCGTGAGTAGTTCTCGATCCCGGAGGTGAAGCCGAGCTCCTTGAGCATCTCGATGTCGTACTGGGTCCGCTGCATGAGCCGATGGGCCTCGAGCTCTTTGCCGCTTTCGTTCAGCTCGGCGAGCCGCTGGTCGAGCTCCGCCTTGATCTCGTCGACAGCCCGCTCGAGCGTCTCCTCCTCGGTCGCGTAGTGGCTCGCCGGCCAGACGGCGACGTGGTCGATCTGGTCGAAGACCTCGCCAGTGAGCGGGTCGAAGTGATGAATCGACTCGATTTCGTCGCCGAACAGGTTGACCCGGTAGGCCGAGGACTCGGCATAGGCGGGGAAGATCTCGAGCATCTCGCCCTTGGCCCGGAAGGTGCCGCGGGTGAGCGCGGTCTCGTTGCGCGTGTACTGCATCCCGACCAGCTTTCGGAACAGCTCGTGGCGATCGATCCACTCGCCGACCTTGAACAGCTGCATCTGGCGCCGGTAGAGCTCCGGCGAGCCGATCCCGAAGATGCACGAGACCGAGGCGACGATGACCACGTCGCGGCGCGCCAGCAGCGAGGCGGTCGCGGCGTGGCGCAGGCGATCGATCTCGTCGTTGATCGAGGAGTCCTTCTCGATGTAGAGGTCCTGTGCCGGGACGTAGGCCTCGGGCTGGTAGTAGTCGTAGTAGCTGACGAAGTACTCGACCTTGTTCTCGGGAAAGAACTCGCGGAACTCGTTGCAGAGCTGCGCCGCCAGCGTCTTGTTGTGGGCGATCACCAGTGCCGGTCGCTGGACCCGCTCGATCACGCCGGCCATCGTGAACGTCTTACCGGTCCCGGTCGCGCCGAGCAGAGTGACGAACTCCTCCTCGGCATCGAGCCCGGCCGCGATCGAGTCGATCGCCGCCGGCTGGTCGGCGGTCGGCGAGTAGGCGGGGTTGAGCCGGAACGACGGCGAGTCGGGCACGGAGCCGACGATAGCGGGCGGGTCCGAGCTACTCGGCGAGCGATCAGGGCAGCAGCTCGCCGACGCCCTCGATCAGGCCCCCCGCTCCGTCGAAGAGCTCGCTCGCATCCTCGATCAGGCCCAGCGCCTCGTCGACCGGAACCCGGTCCGCGACGGAGCGGAGCCCGGCGGCGACGATCGGGCTCAGGGCACCGGCCGCCTCGGCGTCGTCGATCCCGCGGCGCAGCCCGGACCGGACCGCCCTTTCGAGCTCAGCCTCGCTGACCCCGTACTCCGCAGCGAACTCGGCCCGGGACTCGGGCGTAGCCAGCGCCACCGCGAGCGTCTCGCGGCTGACCCCGAGCTCACAGGCAGCGCCGTCGAGTGCCGAGAGCGCGAACTGCTCGGCGGACTCTTCGATCCCCTCGGGGTCGCGCCACTCGCGCGCCGCACACGGATCGGCGACCGCGGTCGGCTCGTAGCTGCCGCCGCCAAGCGCGAGATAGGCGACTACCAGCAATACCGAGGCCCCGATCGCCGCCAGCAACAAGCTCCGCGCCTCCGGCGCCCGCCCCGCGCTCACAGCTCCTTCGCTCACAGTTCGATCCTGCGGCGCGCGATCGCGATCGGGATCAGCGCCGCGAGGGCGAACCCGGCGGCGATCAGGAACGAGGCGCTGAAGGCGTGGGTGGCGGCGCGGTCAACCTCGTCCTCGATCGTCGCTCGGAGCGAGATCGTCTCCGCACGCTCGGCTGGCTCGGACGGCAAGGGGTCGAACGCCGGGCCGATCACCGGCACCTTGTCGCCCTCCTCGCTGATCCGCGCCGCGATCCGGTCGGCGATCTCGAGCTTGTCCTGTGGCCGGAGTCGGGCGTCGAGCAGCGCGGCGGTGCCGGCCTGCTCGGCGTGCTCGCGCTCCTCCTCGAGATCGCCGGTGAAGACCGGAGTGAGCACGAGCAAGCCGGCGACGACTCCGGCGTGCCGGGCCGCGATCGTCCAACCCCCGTGGATCGCCTGCGACGGGCGGCCGGCGAGCGCGGCCTCGGTCAGCGCCGAGAGCGTGAGGGCCAGTCCGACCCCGACCAGAGCCTGGGGCGGGAAGGTGAGCGCGACCGAGGCCTTCGGCAGCAGCGCGAGGCCCGTGAGCCCGCCCGCGATCAGGATCACCCCCGCGGCGGCGCGGGCTTCGACCTCCGGCACCCGCCGTCCCAGCGGGGTGGCAGCGAGGGCGCAGATCGGCAGCACGGTGACCGCCGCGGCGGCGGCGATCGGGGTCAGCCGCCAGCCCTCGATCAGGAGCAGGACGACCAGGAAGAGCGCCGCGGCGAGCGCGGCGGAGACCAGGCCCAGCGCCGTGCAGGCCGCGACATGCGGACGGCCGGGCGCAACGGTCGCAAGGCCACTCGCCCGCTCGGCGCGGGCGATCCCGAGCAACGGCACTACTACCGCGGCCGCCGCAGGGATCTGAAACAGGAAGATCGCTTGCCACGAGATCAGCTCGGTGAGCAGCCCTCCGAGCCCGGGCCCGAGCGCGGCGCCGGCGGCGCCGGCGGCGGCCCAGGCGCGCGCCGCGGCGCGCTCGGACCCGTAGACGGCGGGCATCAGCTCGAGCGAGGCACAGACGGCCGCGGCCCCGCCCACCGCCTGCAGGCAACGGGCTCCGATCAGGACCTCGATGCTCGGCGCCACCCCGCAGGCGAGGCTCGCCACCGCGAACACGACCAGTCCGGCGACCGTCAACCGCGCCGGCCCCGCGACGCCGGCCAGGTGCGCTGCGGGAACCGCCGCCGCCGCGAGCACCAGGTTGAAGGCGATCAGGACCCAGACGACGGCTGAAACGGAGACGTCGAGCTCGCGGTAGATCTCGGGCAGCGCCAGGACGACGACCGAGGAGTCCGCGAGCACCAGCCCGACTCCGAGCGCGAGCGCTGCCCGCGCCCCGGGCATCGGTTCGCGCTCGGCCGTCAGATCCCCAGGTCCTCCGCGTAGCCGTCCCGATACTCCTCGCGCTTCGCCAAGACCTGCTCGACGTACGCGCGGGTCTCCGGGAAGCGGATGTCCTCGAGCTCGAGTCCAGCCCCGCCCCAGTCCTCGACGTTGCCACTGCCCGCGTTGTAGGCGGCCAGGGCTGCGACCAGGTTGCCGTCGTAGGTGTCGAGCAGGTCGCGGAGGTGGTAGCTGCCGTAGCTGATGTTGATCTGGGCGCTGTCGAGGTCGCTGACTACGAACTCCGTCCCGCCGCTCTGCTCGGCGATCGCCCTCGCCGTCTCGGGCGTCACCTGCATCAGGCCCCGGGCGCCCGCGTGCGACTGCTGCTCGTCGCGAAACCTCGACTCGGCGTAGATCACGGCAGCGATCAGGGCCGGGTCGAGGTCCTTCTCGGCGGCCTGCTGACGGATGATGTCGTCGTGGCGCAGCGGCAGCGTCACCTCGCGGATCGCCTCCTCGACGTCGACCAGCCTGCCGACCGCCAGCGCTGCCAGCAGTCCGAGGCCCGCAATGACCAGCAAGCGCGGCCTGCTCACGACGCTTTCCCGCTCCCGCCGAGGCGCGCCAACAGATCGGAGAGCGCGCGCTCGAGGTCGGCGACCGTACCGTCGTTGTTGACCACGAACGTCGCCCGCGCGGCCTTCTCGTCCTGGCTCAGCTGGCGCCCGGCGCGGCTCTCGAGGTCGGTGATCTCCCTCGCCCGGGCGCGCTCGGCCCGATTGCGATCGGCGGCGACGACGCAGATCGTCGCGTCGAAGACCGCGTCCATCTCGGTCTCGAACAGGAGCGGGACCTCGACCACCGCTGCAGGTATGTTCGTCGCCAGGCTCGCCCGCCAGGCGGCGATCCGATCGGCCACCAACGGATGCAGGGCCCGCTCGAGCCAGTCGAGCTCCTCGGGACGCTCGAAGACGATCGCTCCGACCCGGGTCCGATCGATCTCTCCCGCGCTCGTCACCTCCGTGCCCCAGCGGGCGACGAGCATCTCGGCCACCCGCTGCGAGGCGAGCAGGTCGTGGACGACAGCGTCAGCGGAGAGGGTTGCCGCTCCGAGCCGGCCAAGTGCGGCGAGCGCCTCGGACTTGCCGGCGCCGATCGCGCCGGTCAGGCCGATGAAGGGCGCGGCGGGCACCGCGCCGCGTCAGGTCGCTTCCGGCTGCTCGTCGGCTTCGTCGCTCACCGAAGCCTCGCCCGCGTCGGCGTCCGACCCCTCGGTCGGCCCCTCGGGCACCTCAGCCTGGTCGGCCGGCGCCTCGTCGGCGGACTCGGCGAAGACCTCCTCGGAGAGGTCGAGCTCGGGCACCTCGCCGTCGGGATCGGTGGCCGGCTGGGCGTCGGGCTGCAACTCGGGCGGGATCAGATCGCGAAGCGGAAGGTTGTCATTGCGCTGCGCGCGCTTGACGCTGAGCGAGATCCGCCGGCGCTCCTCGTCGATCTCCAGGATCCGGACCCAGACCTCCTGGCCGGGCTGGACCACCTCGCCGGGGGTCTCCACGTGGTGCTCGGCGAGCTCGGAGATGTGGACCAGCCCCTCGACACCCGGGACGATCTCGATGAAGGCACCGAAGGCGACGACCTTGGTCACCTTGCCTTCCAGGATGTCATTCGGCTTGTACTCGTTGAGCACCGTCTGCCACGGGTCCTCCTGGGTCTGCTTGAGGCCGAGCGAGATCCGCTGGCGGTCGCGGTCGATGTCGAGCACCTTGACCCTCACGGTCTCCCCGATCGAGAGCACCTCGGAGGGATGGTTGACGTGGCTCCACGAGAGCTCGGAGATGTGGATCAGGCCGTCGATCCCCTCGAGGTCGACGAAAGCGCCGAAGTCGACGATGTTCGAGATCTTGCCCTCGACCACCATCCCCGGCTGCAGGCGCCCGAGGATCTGCTCGCGGACCTCCTTGCGCTCCTCCTCGAGCACCGCGCGGCGCGAGAGCACGACGTTGTTGCGAGAGCGGTTGAGCTCGATCACCTTGCACTCGAGCGTCTCGCCCTTGAACTCGTCCAGGTTGTGGACCCGGCGGATGTCGACCAGCGACGCGGGCAGGAACCCGCGCACCCCGAGGTCGAGGATCAGGCCGCCCTTGACGACCTCGATCACTGTGCCGTCAACGGGCTCGCCGGACTCGGCTGCAGCCTCGATCTTGCGCCAGGCCTTCTCGAAGCGCGCTCGCTTCTTCGAGAGGACGAGGCGGCCTTCCTGATCCTCCTTGGTCAGCACCAGCGCATCGACCTGGTCGCCCAGCGAGACCTCCTCGGAGGGATCGACCGAACGGCGGATCGAGAGCTCGTTGGCCGGGATGACCCCCTCGGACTTGTAGCCGATGTCGACCAGGACCTCGTCCTTGTCGACCCGGACCACCGATCCCGAGACCACGTCCCCCTCCTCGAAGGGCTTGATCGTGGCGTCGTAGTTGGGGACCAGCCTCCCGTCGACCTCGATCAGGAGCTCGGACGAGCCGTTCGAGACCGGCGCCGGCTCGCCTGCCGGCGCCTCGACCGACGGCTCCTGGGCAGCGTCGGTGCTTGTCTCGACCGCGGACACGGCGGCAATGATGGCAAAACGCCGTCCAGACGTGGGCGCCCGCCCGCTCCGGTGCCCGGCGCCGCCCGCTCCGGAGCCGCCGCCGCCCGCCCGGTACGCTCGCCGTTCCGATGCCTCGACGGGAGACCAAGCGCGGCGCCGAGCGGACCCCGCTCGACGACGAGTACGACGTTCTGGTCTGCGGTGCCAGCTTCGCCGGCCTCGCGGTCGCGCGCGAGCTGGCCGGATCGGGGGCGCGGACCTTGCTCCTCGACCGCTATCAGATCGGCGAGCGCCAGACCTCGGCCTGCGCGACGCCGACCGGGTGGCTGCACGCGATGGGACTCGCCGGCTCGATCCGCCAGACGTTCGACACGCTGGTCGTCCATACGCCGCACACCACTGCACGCTTCCGGCTCCCGTGGACGTTTGCGACCTTCGACTACCGCGAGCTGTGCAGGATGCTGTTCGAGCAGTGCGACGCGGAGTTCGAAACGGCAACCATTATGGGCCGGGCCACGTCCTCAGATAACGGCCGGGCCACGTCCTCAGCTTCGCTTCCGGGCGTGCCCGGGTCCGGTGGAGGCCGGCAAATCGCGGTGGAGACCGATCGGGGGGTGGTCTCGGCGCCGCTGGTGGTCGATGCGCTGGGATGGAGGAGGGTGCTCTGCGGCGCCGGCTACCAGCCGCCCGAGGCGCCGCTCTCGCGAGGCCTCGAGGTACACCCGCCGGGGTCGTCGGACGAGCTCGAGATCTGGATCGACCGCTCCTATGTCCCGGCCGGCTACGGCTGGAGCTTTCCGGCCCGCGACGAGGTACGGGTCGGGGTCGGCTCGTTCGAGCCCGGGTTTCATGTCCGCGAGCCGACCGTGAGGCTCGCCGGCGACCTCGAGCGCGAGCCGGTTCGCTACCAGGGCAACTGGATCCCCCACAAGCTGCGCTCGGCGACCGCCGACGGGGTGTTCTTCGTCGGCGACTCGGCCGGGCACTGCCTGCCGCTGACCGCGGAGGGGATCCGGACGGCGTTCTACTTCGGGATCGCATGCGGGCGCGAGCTGCGCCGGGCGATCGTGGGCCGCTCGAGCCCGGAGCGGGCGCTGCGCCGTTACCGCGCCTTCTCGGCCCGGCACGAGTGGCAGTTCAGGTGGATGCTGCGGGTCCAGAAGCTGGTCCCCCGGGTCCCACCCCGGGCGCTCGCCGCCTCGCTGCGTGCGATGGAGCAGGGCTCGTTCATCGACTGGTCGTTCGGCCACTACCTGCGGATTGCCGACCCCTCGTTCGCTGCGCTCAGCGAACGATCAGGAACGTCCCGGCGAGCAGCAGGGCGACGCCGACCACTCGCTCGAGCGTGATCGGGGTCTGCTCGAGCCCGAGCACGCCGAGCCGATCAAGGACGATCGAGGTCGTGAGCTGGCCCGTGATCGTCGCGGCGGCGACGCCGCCGGCCCCGATCGAGCTCACGGTTACCAGCGCCGTGAACACGTATGCGGCGCCGAGCGCCCCGCCGAGCAGGTAGTACCAGGGCACGTCGGCCGCCCCGGCGACACCCTCCGCCTGACCACTGAGGACGACGATCGCGGCGAGCAGCAGCGTCCCGACCCCGAACGAGATCAGCGCCGCCGCGAGGCTCCCGGTCGCGCGTCCAAGGCCGGCGTTGATCGCCGGCTGAAGCGCGATCAGGCCGCCGACGCAGGCCATCACGAACACTGCCAGGCCGCGATCCACGGCGCCCCAGCCTACTGCGCGTGATCCCGGTCGCCGCGGCGTGTTGTTGAGGTACGGGCCGTCCTTGCGCGTCGGACGGTCAGCCGCTAACAGTTCCTGGAGCGAATGACGAGAGGATCGAGACTGCAGCCGCTCGCCAGGGCGGTCCTGCGGACCCAGTCGGACGAGCGACTAGTCGCCCTCTCGCGGGAGGGTCGCGACGCGGCGTTCGAGGAGATCGTGCGCCGGTACCGACCCGGGCTCGTCGCCTTCGCCGCCGCCTACGCACCCCCCGATCGTGCCGAGGACGTGGTCCAGGAGAGCCTCGTCAGCTCATGGGACGCGCTTCGCCGCTCGACCGAGGAGATTCGCTTGAAGCCCTGGCTCTACACGATCGTCCGCAACCGTGCGCTCAACGCTCGCCGTGACGCCCGCCCGCACGGGCCGCTCACCGACGACCTCGACGGCGTCCGCCAGCCGGACGAGGTCGCGCTCAGCAACGAGGAGCTCGCTCGGGTGGTCTCAGCCGTCAACGCGCTGCCCGACGCACAGCGCGAAGCGCTCGTCCGAAGCGCAATCGAGGGCCATACCCATGAGCAGATCGCAGCCGCTCTCGGCTCCAGCCCAGGCGCCGTGCGTCAGCTCATCTACCGTGGCCGGCTCGCCGTCCGCGGCGGGGTCGGGCTGGTGATCCCGCTGCCCCTGGTGCGCGCCCTCGCCGACAGCGGCGCCGGGGAGGCGGCAGCCGCGGCCGTCGCCGGAGGCGCGGCCGCCGCCGGCGCGGGCGGCGCCTCGGGCTTGACCAAGGCAACGGTGGTTGCCGTGGTCGGCACGATCGCGATCGGCTCCGGGGCGGCGATCAAGCGCTCGGCGGATCAGCGAGGCGAGGCCGCACCGAGTGCGCAGTCGAGCGGCGCGCAGCCCGCCGATTCGCCCTCCGGGGCCGGACGCGGCGACGAACACACCAGCCCACAAAGCTCGAGCGGCGAATCCCCCGACGGCGGACACGGGGGCGGCAGCGGCGGAGACGAAGGCGGAGAGGATCGCGGCCAGGACGACGACCGCGACGGGCCCGACCGCGACGACCGCGAGGACGACCACTCGGCCCCCGGTCGCGGCGGCGACGACGAAGACGATGGCGACGATCAGGACGTCGACGACCACGGCGGGAGCTCCGGCCCGGACGACGATTCCCCCAGCTCCGGAACCGGTCACGGCCCGAGCGGCGACGATCCGCCGGCCGCCGACGAGGACACGGGCGGGCACTCCGGAGGGTCCGGGGGCTCGGGATCGTCGGGCAGCTCGGGGTCTGGCGGCTCGGGCCCAGGCGAGGACGGCTCGGACGACGATTCCGAGGTCGAGCCGCCGGACGACTCCGGGCCATCGGGCGAGTCCGGTTCGGGCGAATCCGGTTCAGGCAGCTCGGGGTCGGGCAGCTCGGGGTCGGGCGGCGGGGCCGATCACGACCTCGACGATCAGCCCACCGACGACTAGGGCCCGCGCCAGCGCGGCTTCAGTCCCGAGAGCCTCGGCTTTGCCTGCGCCTTGAGCACCGGCTCCAGCGCCTCGCTCAACTCGGCCGCGAGCGGGCGGTGCTCGGGGACCGGGTCCATGCAGGCGAGCACGGGCTCGGCGATCGAGGCCGGCAGCACGGTCGGGTCCGGCGCAGACGTGAGCTGCGGCCAGCGCGCGGCAGGGTCGTCGCTGTTCGGGTCTCCGGCGGGAAACGCCCGGCTCCCGGTCGCGGCCCGGTAGAGGGTCGCCCCGAGGCCCCACATATCCGCCGGCGGACCAACCCCGCCGCGGCGTCCGGGCTCGCATTGCTCTGGGGCCATATAGGTGTCGGTCCCGACCGGGCGGTCGAGGGCTCGCGCTTGCTCGAGCGATTCGGCGACGCTGAGGTCGATCAGGCGCGGCGGCCCCGACATGATCGTGTTCGCCGGCTTCAGGTCGAGGTGCACGACGCCTTCCTGCGCCATGTAGTGCAACGCGGAGCAGAGCTGGAGGGCGAGCGGGATCAGCTGCTCCGGCTGCAGCGGTCCATGCCGGCGGATCAGGCTCGAGAGCCGAGGGCCCTCGAGGTGCTCGAGCAGCAGGTGCGGTCGGGGCCCCTCGAGCACGGCATCGAAGCTGCGCAGGATCACCGGATGGTCGAGGCGATCCAGCATCCGGGCCTCGGCCCCGAGCCCGGTGAGCGTCTGCTCGTCGGCGACCAGGTGCGGGCGGACAAGCTTCGCGACGACGATCGCGTGCATGCGGTCGTCGAAGGCGAGGTATGCCTCGTAGCGGTGCCCGCCACCGAGGCGGGCGAGCGCGCGACGGCCGGGGGCGAACTCCTCGCCCTCGGCCAGGCGCCAGCGGCGCTCGGTCTCGCTCTCGGCGGTCAACGGTGCAGGCAAGGATCCCCGATCTCGGCGTCGGCGCGCGAAGCGGGCGGGGCCGACGCGCGTGGCCCCGCCCGCATGATCGGCGCGCGGGTCAGTCGCCGCGCGTCCGCGTCCCGGTCCCGGTCGAGGTGTCGCCGTCGCTCGCGCCGTGGCCGGTCCTGGTCCCGGTCGCGGTGTCGTTGGTGTTCGTGTTGCTGGCGCCCGTCCCCCGGGTCGTGCCCGTGGCGGTGTCGCCGTCGTCGTGGCCGCCGTGACCGTGATTGTCGGTCCTGGTCCCGGTCGCGGTGTCGTTGGTGTTCGTGTTGCTGGCGCCCGTCCCCCGGGTCGTCCCGGTGGCGGTGTCGCCGGTGCCGCTCGTATCGCCGTCGTCGGAGTCGTCGTCATCGTCGGAATCGTCGGAATCGTCGTCCCCGCCGTGGCCCGGCCCCGAGTCACGCTTCGCGACGAGCTGATCCTGGTCGTCGCCGTAGGCGGCGACGACGCTCACGGCGCTGAAGCAGAACGCAGCCAGCAGGAGCAGCATCGCCACGAAGCTGATCCGGTTGAGAATTGTCGGTCCTGTCCCGTTCACTGATCCTCCTCGTGGTTCGCTTGGTCGGCCGGACGGTGGTCCCGCCTGGACGATCGGTCTAGAGCAGGAACACGGGTCGCGGGCGAGGATCACGCTGCGACCTCACTTCGCGGCCAGCCAATCCGCGCCGACGCCGGTGTCGACGGCGAGCGGCGGGTCGAGGTCGTAGGCGCCGACCATCTCGCGCTCGGCGATCTCGGCCGCGGCTTCCATCTCCGCCGTCGGGCCCTCGAACAGCAGCTCGTCGTGGATCTGGAGCACGAGCTCGGTCTCGAGGCCCGCCTCGGCCAACGCCCGGTGAGAGCGCACCATCGCCACCTTGATGATGTCGGCGGCCGTTCCCTGGATCACCGTGTTGACCGCGAGCCGCTCGCCGAGCAGCCGGCGTTGCGGCTGTGAGGAGCGCAGCTCGGGGATGTTCCGGCGCCGGCCCATCAGCGTGGTCACGTAGCCCCGCTTCTCGGCCGCCGTGATCGTCTCGTCGATGAACGCCTTCACCGCCGGGAAGCGGTCGAAGTAGCGGGCGATGTAGACGGCGGCCTCCTCGCGCGAGATCTGCAGCCGATCCGCCAACCCCCACGCGGAGAGCCCGTAGGCGATCCCGTAGTTGACCATCTTCGCCTGCGAGCGCTCTGCCGGGCCGACCTCATCACGCTCGATCGTCAGCACCTCGGCGGCGGTCTCGGCGTGCACGTCCTCGCCGGAGGCAAAGATCTCGCGCAGGACGTCCTCGTGGGCGACGTGGGCGAGCACCCGCAGCTCGACCTGGTTGTAGTCGCAGGAGAGCAGGCGGCGCCCTCGCCCGGCGACGAAGCACGATCGGACTGGCCGCCCGACCTCCGAGCGGATCGGGATGTTCTGGAGGTTCGGGTTCGTGCTCGAGAGCCGGCCGGTAGCGGTCGCGACCTGGTTGAAGGTCGTGTGGATGCGGCCGGTCTCGGCGTCGATCAGTTCCGGAAGCGCATCGAGGTAGGTGTTCTTGAGCTTGGTCAGCTCGCGCCAGCGCTCGATCTTGGCGATGATCTGGTGCTCGTCGCGGATCTGGGCCAGGACGCGGGCGTCGGTCGAGAAGCCGGTCTTGCCGCGCCGCTTCTTGCTCAGCTCGAGCTCCTCGAAGAGCACGGTCGCGAGCTGCTGGGGCGAGCCGATCGTGAACTGATGGCCGGCGTGCTCGTAGATCTCGGACTCGAGCGAGTCGATCTGGTCGGCCATCCCCGCTTCGATTCGGGCGAGGCGCTCGGCGTCGAGGCGCAGCCCGACCCGCTCCATGTGCGCGAGTACCTCGATCAACGGCATCTCGACCTGCTCGAGCAGCCGCTCGACGCCGAACTCGGCCAGCCGCTCGCGCTGGCGCTCCGCAAGCTCCCCGGCGAGCCTCGCGTCCACCGCCGGATCGCCCGCCGCCTCGCCCTCCTCGGCGGCGAGGGAGAGCTGCCCGTCGTCGGTTCCGGCCGGAGCCGCGGCGAGTCCGGCATCGGCGGCGAGCTCGTGCAGCTCGTAGGTCCGCCGGGCGGGATCGATCAGGTAGGCGGCCACCATCGTGTCGTGGGAGAGGTCGAGCGCCTGCTCGCCGGCCGCTGCGAGCAGCCCATGGCGGCCGTGCCCGCCGAGCGACTTGGCGTCGTGAGCGATCAGCGGCCGCCCGCGCAGCTCGGCGGCAAGTCCGGCGAGGTCGGCGGCGTCGCCGGCGACCACGGCGTCGCCGTCGCTGGCGGCCCAGCGGCCGGCGACGATCGCGAGCGAAACCGGCCCGGGGGCGAGCTCGGCGGGCGAGCCCTCGGCGGCGTCGACCTCGATCGTCTCCTCGACCATACGGCCGGGGACCGACTCCTGCCATTCGTCGTCGAGGCGTTGGATCACGGCCCGGAGCTCGAACTGGTTCGCCGCCTCGCGCAGCTTCGAGCGGTCGGGTACCGAGCGCAGCGCCTCGGTGACGTCGATCGGCACCTCGACGTCTTCGACCATCGTCGCCAGGCGCTTCGAGATCCGCGCGTCCTCGGCGTGCTCGGTGAGGTTCTGCTTGCGCTTCGCGCCCGAGATCTGCTCGACCGACTCGAGCACCCCATCGAGCGAGCCGAACTGCTGCAGGAGCTGGGCCGCGGTCTTGTCGCCGATCCCGGGCACCCCGGGGATGTTGTCCGAGGTGTCGCCCTTGAGCCCGATGAAGTCGGTGACCAGCTCCGGCGGCACCCCGTAGCGCTCGACCACCCCCTCGGCGTCGTAGACCTTGGTGTCGGTGACCCCGCGCGAGGTGGTCATCACCCGGACTCCGTCGCGAACGAGCTGGTAGACGTCGCGATCGCCGGAGACGATCATCACCGGGATCTCGGACTCGCTCGCGCGGCGAGCCAGGGTCGCGATCACATCGTCGGCCTCGAACCCCTCGACCTCGACGTTGCGAAAGCCAAACGCCTCGGCGAGCGGCGCCAAATGCGGCCACTGCTCCTTGAGCAGGTCAGGCCGCGACTTACGCTGCGCCTTGTAGTCGGCGAAGACCCGCTCGCGCCCGGACCAGCCCTTGTCCCAGGCGACGATCACCGCCTTCGGCGAGTAGTCGATCAGGATCTTGGCCATCATCGAAGCGAACCCGTAGATCGCGTTCGTCGGCCTCCCGTCCGCGGTCGCGATCGACTCCGGCAGCGCGAAGAAGGCGCGATAGGCGAGGCTGTTCCCGTCGATCAGGAACAGCTGCTCTCCGGGCCCGGCATCGTTGGTCTTCGCCATGCCTCGATCGTATTCGGCCGATCAGCCGCTGGTTTCTCGCCGAGGTATGCATTTCCGGTCCCTGGGCCCGCGAACGTCGACCTCGATGCGGATCGCGACCACGGGGCGCCGGGACGGCCTCTCGCCCGTGCGTAGAATCGCCGCCCGTGACCAGCGTCTCCGCCCAGTTCTCCGTCACCGTGCGCGTCGAGCTCGACGCGCGCCAGGAGCCGCTCGGGAAGCTGACCGCGGCGATCGCGGAGGCCGGGGGCGCTCTGCAGGGCGTCGACCTCGTCCCCGGCGCCGGCAGCGAGGGCAAGCGGGTGCGCGAGTTCACCGTCGACGCCCGCAACCAGGAGCATTGGGAGCAGATCCTGCGCGCGATCGGGTCGACCCGGGGCGCGCGGGTGATCGACTACGTCGACCGCACGCTCGCGATGCACCGCGGCGGCAAGATCGAGCAGCACAACAAGTACCCGCTGAAGACGCGTGACGACCTCTCGATGGCCTACACGCCCGGCGTCGCGCGGGTTTGCATGGAGATCGCCGAGGACCGCAAGAAGGCCTTCGACTTCACGATCAAGCGCAACACGGTCGCGGTCGTCTCCGACGGCTCGGCGGTGCTCGGGCTCGGCGACATCGGCCCCGAGGCGGCGATGCCGGTGATGGAGGGCAAGGCGATGCTGTTCAAGGAGTTCGCCGCGATCGACGCCTTCCCGATCTGCCTCGACACGCAGGACGCGGATCGAATCGTCGACGCCGTCCGCCTCCTGGCCCCGACCTTCGGCGGGATCAACCTCGAGGATATCTCGGCGCCGCGCTGCTTCGAGATCGAGGAGCGGCTCAAGGACGAGCTCGACATCCCGGTCTTCCACGACGATCAGCACGGCACGGCGGTGGTCACGATGGCCGCGCTGTTCAACGCGCTGAAGATCGTCGGCAAGCCAATCGAGGACCTGACCGTGCTGATGCTCGGCCTCGGGGCCGCCGGCGTCGCGGTGACGAAGATGATGCTCGCCTCCGGGATCACGAAGGTCATCGGCTGCGACCGCAAGGGCGCGCTCTCGACCACCCGCGAGGACTTCGAGCAGATGACGCCGATCAAGCGCTGGTATGCCGAGAACACGAACCCCGACAAGCGGCTCGGCTCCCCGGCCGAGGTGATCGAGGGTGCCGATCTGTTCGTCGGGCTCTCCGGGCCGGGGCTGATCGAGGCCTCGGCGCTCGAGCGAATGGCCGACGACGCGATCGTGTTCGCGATGGCCAACCCGACCCCGGAGGTGATGCCCGAGGAAGCCGAGCCGTACGTTCGGATCATGGCCACCGGCCGGTCCGACTACCCGAACCAGATCAACAACGTGCTCTGCTTCCCGGGCATCTTCCGGGGCGCGCTCGACGCCGGGGCGCCGCGGATCACCGAGGAGATGAAGATGGCAGCGGCGATGGGGATCGCCGACGTGGTCGCCGACGTGGACCTCTCCGAGGACTACATAATCCCGTCGGTGTTTGACCGCGACGTCGCCCCGGCCGTCGCCAAGGCAGTGGTCGAGGAGGCAAGGCGCGAGGGGATCGCCCGCGTCTCGGAGGAGACCGGGACCTTCTCGACCATCGAGTAGGCGAATAGCCGAGGCTCCAGGGGGAAAGGCGGGAACAACGATGCGCGTACTTGTCAGCGGAGCAAGCGGGATGATCGGCTCGGCGGTCTGCGACGCTCTGCTCGCCCGCGGCGACGAGGTGGTCGGGCTGAGCCGCGATCCCGAGCGTGCCCGCGCGACCAACCCGACCGTCAACTGGCATCGCTGGGACCCGACCAACGAGCGTCCGCCCGAGGCGGCGCTCGAAGGAGTCGACGCGGTCGTCAACCTGATCGGCGAGGAGATCAACCAGCGCCTCACCGACGCGGCCAAGCAGCGGATCCGCGAGAGCCGGGTCCGGGCGACCAAGAACCTCGTCGACGGGATCCTCGCCCGCGAAGCGGGTCCGCGGATCCTCGTCAGCCAGTCGGCGATCGGCGTCTACGGCGACCGCGGAGAGGCGATGCTCGACGAGTCGGCCCCGGCGGGGGACGGGTTCGTCCCCGAGCTGGTCGGCGACTGGGAGCGCGCGGCCGAGGCGGCGTCGCAGGGCGGAGTACGCGTCGTCGTCCTACGCTCCGGCCTGGTGCTCGATCCCGATGGTGGCCTGCTCGGCCAGCTGCTGCTGCCGTTCCGCCTCGGAGTCGGGGGCCCGCTCGCCGGGGGCCGCCAGTACATGCCCTGGATCCACATCGACGACGAGGTCGGGCTGATCCTCTGGGCGCTCGACACCGACGGCGTCAGCGGGGTGATCAACGCGACGGCTCCGAACCCGGTCAGCAACCGCGAGTTCTCGAAGGCGCTCGGCGCGGCGCTCGGCCGGCCGTCGTTCATGCCGGCGCCGCGGTTCGCGATTGCCGCCCTGCGCGGCCAAGAGCTCGCCGAGCAGGCCCTCGGCAGCTACCGGGTGATCCCCCGACGGGCGCTCGATCTCGGCTTCGCGTTTCGGTTCACCGTGGTCGAGCCCGCGCTGCGCGACCTGCTCTCTCGCTGACCCGCGGCCCGGCTAGCCGAGGAAGGCCTCGGCGAACGCGAACTCCTCCGGGGTCACCGTGCGCAGTTCCGCGACCGCGTCCGAGAGCGCCACCAACTCGATCTTGGCCCCGCGCAGGGCCGGCATCGTCCCCCAGCGCCCGTCGTGGGCCGCGTCGATCGCGGCGACCCCGAACCGGGTCGCGAGCACCCGGTCATACGCGGTCGGGCTGCCGCCGCGCTGCACGTGGCCGAGCACCACGGCGCGGGTCTCGAACCCGGTCCGCTGCTCGATCTCGACCTCGAGCCGCTGCCCGATCCCGCCGAGCCGGACATGGCCGAACTCGTCGGTCTCGCCGGCGGCCAGCTCCATCGTCCCCTGCTTGGGCAAAGCACCCTCGGCGACGACCACGATCGAGAAGAAGCGCCCACGCGAGTGCCGGCGCCTGATCAGGTCACAGACCTCCTCGATGTCGAACGGACGCTCGGGGATCAGGATCACGTCGCCGCCCCCCGCCACCCCCGAGTAGAGCGCGATCCAGCCGGCGTGACGCCCCATCACCTCGACCACCATCACTCGATGGTGGGATTCCGCCGTCGTGTGCAGCCGGTCGACCGCCTCGGTGGCGATCTGGAGCGCGGTGTCGAACCCGAAGGTGACGTCGGTCGCGCCGATGTCGTTGTCGATTGTCTTCGGCACCCCGAGCACGTTGACCCCGTGCTCGGCGTGCAGGCGATTCGCCGCGCCCAGCGTGTCCTCGCCGCCGATCGCGATCAGGCCGTCGAGCTCGAGCCGTTCGAGGGTCTCAGCGACCAGCTGCGCTCCGTCGTCGCGCTTGAACGGGTTCGTACGCGAGGTGCCGAGGATCGTCCCTCCGCGGGGCAGGATCCCGCGGGTGGATTCGATCGTCAGCTCCTCGCTCTCGCCCTCCAGCGGGCCACGCCAGCCGTCTCGAAAGCCGACCACCTGATCGCCGTGCAGATCGATGCCCTTGCGGACGACGGCCCGGATGACCGCGTTCAGGCCGGGGCAGTCGCCACCCCCGGTGAGCACGCCGAATCGCATCGGCTTGGGAACATATCCGCCTCAGGCCCGGGGCGGGTGGGCTGCCCCCTGGAACGCCGGGTCGGGATCAGCCCCTCAGCGCCCGGTGGCGTGCGACGAAGAAGCCGAGCGCGGTGGCGGCGGGGTCGCCCGCGGCGGCGAGCTCCGCGTAGCCGAGCCCGGCGCCGTTGAACCCGCTCGCGTTCCAGAGCTCGCCCTGCGGCTCGGCTGTCCACGGGCCGACGTAGAGGTAGGGCTCGGCGTGCTGTTCGTCTCCGGGCGAGGCGCCGTAGTTTGCGCGCCGCCCCTCGGCCTCGGGGCCGGCTTCGAATGCGATGTCGAAATGCTCGGGCCAGAGGTTGACCTCCGACGCCGCGTCGCCGGCGTCCATTCCCGCGCGCAGGCGTCGAAGCGCATCGGCCGAGAAGGCGTAGAACTCGGCCAGGCGCCGGGCGGCGACCGGGTCGACCCGGAGTGGACGCGAGTCCTCGGGCGGGCCGGCCGGCAGCAGCTCCGCCCCGAGCAGCATCGCCGCGTCGCGCAAGCTCTCGAGCGGCGTCCGCTCGACCGCGCCGTCGCGCTCGAGGACCAGCTCAGCCTCGTCGACCCGGACCTGAAACCGGCTGCCGGCGAACTCGAACGGTGGCGTCCCGAAGCCGCCGGGCGTCGTCGTCAGCGCAATCTCGTTGTCGGGCTTTCGCGCCGGGGCGACGATCTGCTCGGCGACCGAGTGCAGCGCCTCGCGCGTCGCTGCGAACGTCTCGGGCAGCGGCGCAAGCTCCATCGAACGCTCCTAGCTCAGGCCCGCACCCAGTCGATCAGCGGCTTGGCCCAGCGGTCGAGGATCCCGTTGAAGACGATGAAGAGGAAGATCAGCGCGGCGACGGTGCCGCCGACGGAGAACGCATAGGCGATCACGAGCGCGATCAGGCCGACGACCGTGAAGACGAGTAGGCGCATCGGGCCGCCAGCCTACACGCCCGTGGCGGACATCCGCTCGCGGCAGGCGGCGATGAAGGATGCGACGGCGGTGGCCGCATCCGGGGGCTCCGCGGCCTCCGCCACTGCGCGCACGAGTCGGGAACCGATGATCACGCCGTCGGCTATCCGCCCGACCTCGGCCGCCTGCTCGGGTGTGCCGATCCCGAACCCGACCGCGACCGGGACCGGGGAGTCGTCGCGGGTCGCAGCGACCAGGTCGGAGAGCGTCGAGGGCAGCTCGTCGCGCTCGCCGGTCGTGCGCGTGTCGGAGACCAGGTAGACGAACCCCTCCGCGGCGGCGCAGATCCGCGCCCGCCGCGGCGCCGGCGTCGTCGGAGCGAGCAGCGGGATCAGGGCGAGCCCGGCAGCGCGCAGCTCATGCGCCAGCTGACCTCCCTCCTCCGGCGGCAGGTCGGGGACGATCACGCCGCTCGCGCCGGCGTCCGCGAGCGCGCGCGCGAAGCGTTGCGGCCCGCGGGCCAAAGCCATGTTGGCGTAGCCCATCGCGATCACCGGCACGCGGGCGGCGAGCCGCTCGCAGATCACCAGGACCGAGTCGAGGCCTGCCCCCGACGAGAGCGCCCGGGTGGCGGCGGCGTGGATCACCGGCCCGTCCGCGAGCGGGTCCGAGTAGGGGATCCCGAGCTCGACCAGGTCGGCGCCCGAGTCGGCATAGGCGTCGGCGACCGCGATCGAGGTGGCCTGATCGGGAAATCCGCCCATCATGTAGGGCATCAGGGAAGCGCGTCCCTGCTCGCGGGCGGCGGCGAAGGCCGCCGCGATCGAGCTGCGACCCGCCGCCTGCTCGGCTTCGCGTCCGCTCGCGACGGGGTCGCCGGCCGTCCCGTCAGTCATCGGCGAGTCGTTCGACCACCTCGGCCAGGTCCTTGTCCCCGCGCCCGCTGAGCGTCAGGAGGTCGTATGGCCGTCCCTCTACCGACCCCCGCACCCCCGCAGGCGAAGCCGAGGAGGTGGCGGGGCCTTGGTTCGCGGTGGCGGGGCTGTTCTCCAACAGCCACGCCACGGCGTGCGAGGGCTCGAGCGCGGGGATGATCCCCTCGAGCCGCGCCAGCTCGCGAAACGCCGCCAGCGCCCGATCGTCGGTCACGGCGTCATAGCGGACCCGGCCGATGTCGCGCAGATGGGCGTGCTCGGGGCCGACGCCCGGGTAGTCGAGCCCGGCCGAGACCGAGTGCGCCTCTGCGATCTGCCCTTCCTCATCGGCGAGCACGGCGGAGAGGGCGCCGTGCAGGATGCCGGTCCGGCCGGCGCTCAGCGAGGCTCCGTGCCGGCCGCTGTCGAGGCCCTCCCCCCCGGCCTCGATCCCGATCAGCCCGACCTCGGCGTCGTCGAGGAACGCAGTGAAGGTGCCGATCGCATTCGACCCGCCGCCGACGCAGGCGATCACCCGGCTCGGCAACCTTCCCTCGGCCGCCAGCGCCTGCTCGCGCGCCTCGTCCCCGATCACCCGCTGCAGATCACGGACGAGCGCCGGATACGGAGCCGGGCCGACCGCCGAACCGATCACGTAGTGGGTCGTGCCAACGTTCTCGACCCAGTCGCGGATCGCGGCGCTGACCGCCTCCTTGAGGGTCCTGGCGCCGACCTCGACCGGCGCCACGCGGGCGCCCAGCAACCGCATCCGCTCCACGTTCGGGGCCTGGCGGCGCATGTCCTCGGTCCCCATGTAGACGACACACTCGAGCCCGAGCAGCGCGGAGGCGGTTGCGGCGGCGACCCCGTGCTGACCGGCGCCCGTCTCGGCGATCACCCGCCGCTTTCCCATCCGCTGGGCGAGCAGCGCCTGGCCGACCGCGTTGTTGATCTTGTGGGCCCCGGTGTGACAGAGGTCCTCGCGCTTCAGATAGACGCGCCGCCCGGTGCGCTCGGCGAGCCGATCCGCCCGGTAGAGCGGCGTCGGCCGGCCGACGAACTCGCGCAGCATGAGCGAGAGCCGGTCGCCGAAGGCCGCGTCCTCGCGGGCCTGCGCCCAAGCGAGCGTGAGCTCGTCCAGGGCCGCGATCAGCACCTCGGGCACGAACCGGCCCCCGTAGTCGCCGAAGCGCTGCGGGATCGCGGTCGCCGGCCCGCCCGCCGCCCCGGCAGGGCCGGCGCTCATCCCGCAACCGCCCGGGGTTCGCCGGCCGCAGCCTGGGCCGCGTCGGCGAAGGCCGCCATCAGCCCGGGGTCCTTGATCCCAGGAGCCGTCTCGACCCCACTCGCGACGTCGACCGCGTAAGGGCGAACGACCGAGATTGCCTCGGCGACGTTGGTCGACGCCAGCCCGCCCGCGAGGATCAGCGGCACCGTGCTCCGGCGGGCCGCTGCCAGCTCCCAGTCGAAGCTCTCGCCGGTGCCGCCGGGTGTCCCCGGGCGGTGGGCGTCGAGCAGGTGGAAGTCGGTCCGGAACGCCTCCGCCGCCTGGACGTCGGCGCCGCTGCGAACCCGGAGGGCCTTGATCACCTTGCACCCGGTCCGGCGCGCCGCCTCGCGGCAGAAGTCGGGGCCCTCGTCGCCGTGCAGCTGCAGGATCGCCAGCGACTCGTCCTCAGCCGCCCGCGCCAGCTCGTCGAGGGTCGGGTTGACGAACACTCCGACGATCTCGACCTCGCGGCGCAGCTCGGCCGCGATCGCCGCGGCGGTCGCCGGGTCGCAGCGCCGTGGGCTGCGCTCGGAGTGGTTGAGGCCGATCGCCCAGGCACCGACGCGGGCGGCCGTGCGGGCGTCCTCGATCCGGGTGATGCCGCAGAACTTGACCTTCACCGGCCACAGGTTGGCAGGTCGGCATCGTGATTCCGGTCGGCGGCGACGCCGTCGGCACGGGCTGCGTGTCCGCGGTCGCCGGCTAGCCCTGCGCCTGCGCCGGGCGATCGCCGAGCTCCACCGTGACCGTGCGCTCCTCGCCCGCGCGCTGCAGGTTGAGCTCGAGCTCGTCGCCGGGCTGCTTTGCGTCGACGGCGGCGATCACGTCCTCGACGCTGCCCACCGACTCGCCGTCGACCGCGACGATCAGGTCACCGCCGGCCCGAAGGGGCTGGCCGGCGACGGTCACCTCGGCGTCCCCCGCTTCGATCCCAGCCTCGTCGGCGGGGCTGCCCGGGACCACGGACTGGACCAGAGCGCCGCCCTCCGCGTCGAGATTGAGCACGTCGGCGATCTCGGAGGTCAAGTCGGCTCCGCTGACTCCGAGGAAAGCGTGCTCCACCTCGCCGTCGGCGATCAGCTGCTGGGCGACCTCGCGGCCGGTGTTGATCGGGACCGCGAAGCCGATCCCGACATTGCCGCCGCTCTGTGACTCGATCTGTGAGTTGATCCCGATCACCCGGCCGCCCGTGTCGAGCAACGGGCCGCCCGAGTTGCCGGGATTGATCGGCGCGTCAGTCTGGATCGCGTCGGTGATCGTGAAGCCGTTCGGGGCGCTGATCTCGCGCTGGACGGCGGAGACGATGCCCGCCGTCGCCGTGCGGTCGAGGCCGAACGGGTTGCCGATCGCGATCGCCGGATCGCCGACCGCCACCTGCGAGGAATCGCCGAGCTCGAGCGGCACCAGCGCCTCGCCGGGCGCGTCGACCTCGATTACCGCGACGTCGGTCGAGGGGTCGGCGCCCAGCACCTTGGCCTCGTAGACCTCGCCGTCCTCCCTGAGCGTCACGCGGACGTCGGTGGCCCCTGCGACGACGTGGGCGTTGGTGATCACGTGTCCTTGGTCGTCGATTACGAACCCGGACCCGGTCGCCGTCCCGCCACCCTGCTCGGGAGCGCCGAAGGGGCTGAACTGCGGCTGGCGCGCCTCGGTGTCGGCCTCGATGTAGGCGACCCCGGGCGCATCCTGCTCGTAGATCTGGTTCACGGTCAGCCCCGAGCGGCCGTCCTCGTCGGCGGCCGGCTCGGTGAGTGGCGTCGCGACGGCGGCCGGGGCGGCGCCGTCATCACCGGCCTCAACCCATCCGGCAGCGATTGCCACCCACCCGAGCAGGCCGACCACGAGGCCACCGGCGAGCGCGGAGGAAAAGGGCGTGCGAAGGAAGCTCCTCACGCCGGGCAGGGTGCCGGGCGCGGGTCAAGCCGCCCTAATCGGAACTCAAAGCGCCGCTAAGAATCGGCACGGTGCTCCTCGACCGCCAGGTCCGCGAGGTGCTCGCGGGTCGCCTCCTCGTCCATGGTCAGCTCGCGCACCGCCGCCTCCGGGTCCTCGGCGCGCATCAGCGTCTCGCCGATCAGAACCGCGTCGCAGCCGATCCGCTCGAGCTCGGAGAGCTGCTCGGGGTGCGAGTAGCCGGATTCCGAGACGACCGCCTTGCCGGCCGGGACGTCGGTGATCAGCTCGGCGGTCGTCTCGAGGCTGACCGTGAGGTCGCCGAGGTCGCGGTTGTTGATCCCGATCACCTCGGCCTCGAGCTCGAGGGCGCGATCGAGCTCGCGCTCGTCGTGAACCTCGACCAGACAGTCGAGGTCGAGCTGCTCCGCCTCCTCGCTGAGCAGCGACAGGTCGTCGTCGGCGAGTGCGGCGACGATCAGCAGCACCGCGTCGGCGCCGTTGACCGCCGCCTCGTAGAGCTGGTAGACGTCGACGATGAAGTCCTTGCGCAGGATCGGCAGGCTCGACGCACCACGCGCCACGCGCAGGTCGTCGAGCGAGCCGCCGAAGTTGGGACGGTCTGTGAGCACGGAGATCGCCGCCGCGCCGCCGCGCTCGAATGCGCCGCAGATCTCGGCGATCGACGCGTCAGAGGCGATTTCGCCGGAGCTCGGCGAACGGCGCTTGAACTCGGCGATCAGCGAGAGCCCGTCGCGGACGAGGGCCTCGCTGAACGGCCGCGAGCCGCTCAGCGTGCCGATCGCGCCGCGCAGGTTCGCGACCGGGACCTGGCTCTTCCGCCGCTCGACGTCCTCCCGCGCTGCTCCAACGAGCTGCTCGAGCTTGCTCATCCGCCGATCAGCCTAGAGCAGCCGCGGCTCAGGCCGCGAGCTCGCCGCTGCGCCGGACCAGTCGCTCCAGGACTCCCTCCGCCGCTCCGGAGTCGATCGCCTCTCGGGCGCGCTCGACCGCCGCGCCGAGGTCGTGAGCGCCGCCCGCGGCGAGAATCGCGGCGGCGGCGTTGATGACGACCACGTCGCGTGACGGGCCGCCGTCCCCGGCCAGCACCGAGCGCACCCGGGCGGCGTTCGCCGGGGGATCCGCACCCCCGATCTCGCCGATCTCGGCGTGGGCGAAGCCGAGGTCCTCCGGGGTCATGAACCACTCGGTCGTCGTCCCGTCGGCGACCTCGACAACCCGCGTCCGGCCGCCGATGCTGATCTCGTCGAGGCCGTCGTCGGCGGAGACGACCAGGGCGCGTTCGCAGCCGAGCCCGAGCAGAGCCTCGGCGACGGTCTCTTGGAACAGGCGGTCCGAAACGCCAAGCAATTGCCGCCGCGCGCCGGCGGGATTGGTCAACGGGCCGAGCAGGTTGAAGATCGTCCGCACGCCGAGCTCCTTGCGAACCCCGGCGACGTGCTTCATCGCCGCGTGGTGGCGGGGAGCGAACATGAACCCGAACCCGACCTCGTCGATGCAGCTTGCGACGGCGTCCGGGTCGAGCTCGATCTCGACCCCGAGCGCCTCGAGCAGGTCGGCGGAGCCGCAGCGGCTGGTGTTGGATCGGTTGCCGTGCTTGGCGACCGCACAGCCCGCGCCGGCGGCGACGAGCGCCGCGGCGGTCGAGATGTTGAAGGTGCTCGGCCCGCCGCCGGTGCCGGCGGTGTCGACCAGGTCCTCACGCCCCGCCTGCACCGAGGAGGCGAGACGGCGCATGGTCCGTGCGAGCCCGACCAGTTCGGCGACGGTCTCGCCCTTGGCGCGCAGCGCGACCAGAAAGGCGGCGGTCTGGACCGAGCCCGCCCGCCCCTCCATCACCTCGTCGAGGACCGCCGAAGCGTGGTCGGCGCTCAGGTGGCCGCCGTCGGCGACCTCGTCGATCGCGCGGGTGAGGATGGGGTTGGTCACTCGCCGCTCGTCGCTGGTCGCTCGAGGAAATTGCTCAGCAGCCGCTTGCCGTCGGGGGTGAGCACCGACTCGGGATGGAACTGCACGCCCTCGGCCGGCAGCTCACGGTGACGGACGCCCATCACGACGTCGCCATAGGACGCGGTCCGCTCGAGCGCCGCCGGCAGCTCGGGGTCCGCGATCAGCGAGTGATAGCGCCCGGCGGGCAGCGGGTTGGGCAGGTCGCGATAGATGCCGGCGCCATCGTGGGTCACCTCCGCGTCCTTGCCGTGGATCGGCTCACCGCGGATCGTGCGCCCGCCGAACGCCTCGACCATCGCCTGGTGGCCGAGGCAGACCCCGAGGGTCGGCACTCCCGCCTCGGGGAAGGCGCGCGAGGCGTCGATCGAGATCCCGGCCTCGGCAGGAGTGCAGGGGCCCGGCGAGATCACGAGCCGGTCCGGCCGGCGCTCGAGCAGCTCCCCGACCGTCGCCTTGTCGTTTCGCACCACCTCGACCTCCGCCCCGAGCTCGCCGAGGTACTGGACCAGGTTGTAGGTGAAGGAGTCGTAGTTGTCGATCACCAGTGCTCGCATTCGCCGCTACCCCCACTCCGCCTGGCCCTGCGCGAGCTCGACCGCTTCGAACATCGCCTTCGCCTTCGCCACGGATTCCCTGTACTCGTAGTCGGGCTGCGCGTCGGCGACGGTGCCGCCTCCGGCCTGCACGTGGACCTCGCCGTCCTTGACCACCGCGGTGCGAATGTGGATCGCCGTATCGAGATCGCCGGTGAAGCTCAGGTAGCCGATCGCTCCCCCATAGGAGCACCGCTTGTGGGGCTCGAGCTCGTCGATGATCTCCATCGCGCGGACCTTCGGAGCGCCCGAGAGGGTGCCGGCGGGCAGCGCGGCCGCCAGCGCGTCCATTGCCCCCAATCCCTCGCGCAGCCTGCCCGAGACCTGGCTGACGATGTGAAAGACGTGCGAGTACGTCTCGACCGCCATGTACTCGTCGACCTCGACGCTGCCGTACTCGCAGACGCGGCCGAGGTCGTTGCGCCCGAGGTCGACCAGCATCACGTGCTCGGCGCGTTCCTTGGGATCTGCGAGCAGGGCCGTGGCCAGGCGTCGGTCCTCCTCCTCCGAGGCGCCGCGAGGGTACGTGCCGGCGATCGGGCGGGTCTCGACCCGCCGGCCGCTGACCTTGACCAGCGGCTCGGGTGAGGCGCCGGCGATCTGGAAGTCGCCGAACTCCAGGTAGTACATGTAGGGCGAGGGGTTGACCGTCCGCAGCCCGCGGTAGATCGAGAACGCCTCGACCGTCGCCGGCGCCGAGAAGCGCTGCGATGGGACGACCTGGAACGCGTCCCCGGCGCGCACGTACTCGACGATCCGGGAGACGTTGGCCTCGAAGTGCTCGCGCGAGAGGTTCGACCGCCACGGTCCGCCGACCCCCTCGGGCTCGAAGGTCTGCGCCGAGGTCCCGTCCGCGGAAATGGGCCGGGCAGGGGCCGGCGGCACCGGCCCGCGCAGCGCCGCCCGCGCCTGCCCGATCAGCGCCCGGGCCCGGTCATAGCCGGCCTCGACTGCCTGTTCGTCCTCGCAGAAGGCGTAGCCGAGCACGGTCACCTCGTGCCGGAGGTGATCGAAGGCGAGCATCAGCTCGCAGACGATCAGCGACATGTCGGGCAGGCCAAGCGGATCCGGATTCGGCGCGCCGAGGGGCTCGACGGCGCGGACCAGGTCGTAGCCGAAGTAGCCGACCGCGCCGCCGGCGAACGGGGGCAGGGTCTCGGGGGAGGCGACCCGGTAGCGCTCGAGCGCGGCCGCCGCGGCAGCGTACGGGTCGGGGGCAGCGCTGTCGGTCCGTTCCCCATCGCGGACCTCGGTCAGCGTCCCGTCCGCCCAGCGCAGCTCGATCCGGGGCCGGAAGCCGAGGAACGAGTAACGGCCCAGGCGCCCCTGCTCGGCCGACTCGAGCAGGAACGAGGGACCCGGGAACGCCTCGCGCAACTTCAAGAACGCCGAGACCGGGGTCTCGCAATCGTCGACGAACCGGTAGCTGACCGGGACGACGTTCGCGTCGCGGGCCGCCGCTCTGGCCTCGTCGAGCCCGGACTCGCGCTCAGCGGCGACGGCCATTCAGTGTCTCCAGGGCCGTCGACAGCGGCAGCTCGCGCGAGAGCAGCAGCACCTCGAGGTGATAGAGGAGGTCGGCCGCCTCCTCGGCGACGCGTTCGTCGGATTCCTGCGCGGCGGCGCGCGCGACCTCGTCGGCCTCCTCGCGCACCTTGGCCCCGATCCGCTCGGAGTCGGCGAGCAACTCGACTGTGTAGGAACCCTCGGGGCGCTGCTCGCGACGCGCCCGCACGGTTCGCTCGAGCTCGGCCAGCGCCTCGTGGGCGGCCGGGTCGGGCCGCTCGGAGGTCTCGAGATCGCGGTGAAAGCAGCTTCGCTCGCCGGTATGGCACGCCGGGCCCGCGGGCTCGACCAGCGCCACGACCGCGTCGCCGTCGCAGTCGTAGCGAAGCTGGCGCAGGCGCTGGACGTTCCCCGAGGTTTCCCCCTTTCGCCACAGCTCGTCGCGCGAGCGGCTGAAGAAGTGGACCTCGCCCGTCTCCCTGGTCAGGCTCAGGGCCTCCTGGTTCATGTACGCGAGCGTCAGCACCTCGCCGCTGCGCCAGTCCTGCAGCACGCACGGGACAAGCCCGCGCTCGTCGAATCTCACCGGCTCGGACACCGCCCGGATCGTAGTGTGCTACTTCCGCCCTCTCGATCTCCGCCGAGCGGCCCGGCCCGGACCGACCGCCGACTACTCGATCCCGAGCCGGTCGAGCAGGGCTTCGTCGCGCCGCCATCGCTCGCGCACCCGCACCTGCAGATCGAGGAAGACCTTGGCGCCGAGCTCGCGCTCGAGCTCCTTGCGGGCTGCGGTGCCGACCTCGCGCACCATCCGCCCGCCCTTGCCGATCAGGATCGACTTCTGCGAGTCGGTCTCGGCCCAGATCTGCGCCCGAACCTCGATCAGGCCGTCCTCGCGCTCGGAGACCTCCTCGACCGCGACCTCGACCGCATGCGGAAGCTCCTCGCGGGTTCGGCGCAAGACCTGCTCGCGGATCAACTCAGCCAGGTGGATGTCGCTCGGCTGGTCGGTGCGCTCCTCAGGCGGGTAGAGCAGCGGCCCCTCGGGGATCAGCTCGGCGAGACGAGCGACGAGCGAGGAGACCCCCGTTCCGCGTTTCGCCGACACCGGGAAGACCTCATCCACGACCTCGAGCTCGGCGGCCGCGGCGAGCACCTCGGCCGTCCGGGCCGCGCCCAGGCGGTCGATCTTGTTGACCGTGCAGATCACCCGCACACCTGATCGGGCCGCGAGCAGGTGACCGGCGATGAAGCGGTCGCCGGGCCCGATCCCCTGCTCGCCGTTGACGACGAGGAGGACGGCGTCGGAGCCCTCGAGCTCCTGCTCGACCCGGCGCTGCATGCGCTCGGTGAGCACGTCGCGCGGGCGCTGGACGCCCGGCAGGTCGACGAGTACGAGCTGCCAGCCGGCGGACAGGTCGGTCGCCACCCCGCGGCTCGCCCGCCTGGTCGTCTGCGGGCGGTCGGAGACGATCGCGACCTTCGAGCCGACAATTGCGTTGACGAGCGTGGACTTGCCCACGTTGGGGCGGCCGGCAAGGCCGATGAAGCCGGCTCGAGTACCAACGCGCGACAACTCCTCCGCTTCGCGTCCGGGAGTGTCGCGGTCAGCCAAGGGACTCCAGTATCGCGGCTTGCAGGGCCAGCATCTCGCCGTCGTCCGTCTCATGGTCGAAGCCGCAGAGGTGGAGGGTGCCGTGCACGGCCGCCTCGATCAGGTCGTCGGCACGCTCGGGGCAGATCACGACGTCGCCGAGCTCGCGCGGGCCGCTCGTCGAACCGGCTCCGTCGACCGGGAACGAGAGCACGTCGGTGGCGGCATCCAGGCCCCGGTGCTCGCGGTTCAGGGCCCCGATCCGCTCCGCGCCGACCAACTCGACCGCCAGGTGGCCGTCGTCGACCGCAGCCGCCGTGAGCGTCGCGGCGACTGCCTCCCGCAGGCCCTTCGGGACGTCGGAGAGGTCGATCAACCGTCGGAGCGCTGGTCGCGCTCGGAGTACTCGCCGTAGGCGGCGACGATCCGCTGCACGAGCTGGTGGCGGACGACGTCCTCGCCGCCGAAGCGCACGAACGCGATGTCGTCCACCGCGGCGAGGATCTCGCCGACGACGATCAGCCCCGAGCGCTGGTCGCGCGGCAGGTCGATCTGGGTCACGTCGCCGGTCACGACCATGCGCGAGCCGAAACCGAGCCGGGTGAGGAACATCTTCATCTGCTCGGGGCTCGTGTTCTGGGCCTCGTCGAGGATCACGAACGAGTCGTTGAGCGTCCTGCCGCGCATGAAGGCCAGCGGTGCCACCTCGATGATCCCGCGGTCGAAATAGGTCAGCACCCGCTCGGGATCGAGCATGTCGTAGAGGGCGTCGAAGAGCGGGCGCAGGTATGGATCGACCTTCGCCTGGATGTCGCCGGGCAGAAAGCCGAGCCGCTCCCCCGCCTCGACCGCGGGGCGGGTGAGGATGATGCGGCTGATCTCGCGCGCGTCGAGCGCCGCGACCGCCATCGCCACCGCGAGGAAGGTCTTGCCGGTTCCAGCCGGGCCGATGCCGAAGGTGACGGTGTGGTTGCGGATCGAGTCGACGTAGCGCTTCTGGTTCACGGTCCGCGGCGCGACCGTGGTGTTGCGGTGGCGCCAGACCAGATCCTCGAGGATCTCCGCCGGCGGCCGCTCCGCCTCGATCGCGCCGCTCACCGTGTCGATCATCGCCGGCGCCACGTCGTGTCCGCGCTCGATCAGGCCGACGAGCTCGTCGACCATGGTCGCGGCGCGCCTGACGTCGTCGTCGGCGCCGTCCAGGGTGAGCACGTTGCCGCGCAGGAAGACCTCGCACCCGAGCCGGTCCTCGAGCTCGCGCAGGACGCTGTCCTCGGTGCCGGCGAGCTCGGCGGCGACCGTGTTGTCGAGGGTGAGCTGCCGTCTCGCCACTTAGCTGATCATCCAGCCGGGGCGCCGCCCGCGAGCCGCTCGCGCACCGCGGCACTCGCCCGCTTGCCGTCGGCGCGGCCGGCCAGCTTCGGCATCAGGGCGCCCATCACCTTGCCGAGCTCGTCCGTCGCAGAGACCCCGGACTCAGCGATCGCCGCATCGACCAGCTCACCGAGCTCCTCGTCCGAGAGCTCCGCGGGCAGGTAGCGCTCGATCTCGCGCGCCTCGGCCTCCTCCGCCTCGGCGCGGTCGGCGCTGCCTCCGTCGCGGTAGGCCTCGGCCGCCTCGAGCCGTCGCTTGCGCTCGCGGCGCAGGACCGCGAGCTCGTCATCGCCGCCCTGCTTGTGGTCCTTTTGGAGCGCGTCCGCGACCATGCGCAGCGCCGCGACCCGATCGCGCTCGCCCGCCTTCAGCGCCACGTGGGTGTCCTTCTGGACCTGTTCGAGGATCGTCACGCGGGTAAGGGTAGTAGTGGCCGTCCTCTTCGCCGCTCAGTCGGGCATCTCGACCAGCTCGACTTCGCCGAGCGGCATCTGCAGGAACCTCGTTCCGAGGCTCCGAAACGAGTCCACGTCCCCCGTGCAGACGAAGCGGTAGTCGCCCTCACCAGCTCCGGTTGCCTGCAGCGAGCGGCTCTCGAGGATCCGCTGCGCGGCCGCGGCGAGCGCGTGCCCGGCGGTGACCAGCCGCACCTCGCGGCCGAGGAAGCGCTGCAGCATCGGCGCCACCAGCGGATAGTGCGTGCACCCGAGGATCACCGTGTCGACCTCGGCGCGGCGCAGCGGTGCGCAGTAGGAGCGCACCGTGTCGACCACCGCGTCGGAGAACGGGAACCCGCGCTGGATGATCGCCGCGAGATCCGGCGCGGCCACCTCGGTCACGGTCAGTTCCCGATGCGCACGCGAGAGCGCCCGCAGATAGGCGCCGCCCTCGACGGTGGCCGGGGTCGCGAGCACCCCGACCCGACCAGAGTCGCTGATCGCCGCGGCGATCTCGGCCTCGGGCTCGATCACGGCGACGACCTCCACCCCGTGTTCGGCGGCCAGCTCCCGCGCCGCGTCGAGCCCGGCCCCGGCGGCCGAGTTGCAGGCGATCATGATCAACTTCGCCCCGCGCTCGAGCAGGAAGCGGGTGTTGCGCTGGGCGCAGCGGCGCAGCTCCTCGGCGCTCTTGGTGCCGTAAGGGAAACGGGCGTCGTCGCCGAGGTACAGGTAGTCCTCCTCGGGCAGCGAGACCAGGCACTCGTGCAGCACGGTCAGGCCTCCCACGCCGGAGTCGAAGACCGCGATCGGCAGCGCCGGGTCGGGAACGGGCTGGCTCATCGGCTCAGATGATCGCTGCTGCGACACTGCGTGGATGACGGAGACCGCTCCGGGCGACGGGTCGAAGCTCTCGCGGTGGTCCCGGGACTCGCTGCTCTCGATCGGCTGCAGAGGCTCCGTGCTCTCGGTCGGCTCGATCGGCTCGGTGCTCTCGGTCGGCTCGGTGGGGTCCTTCGCCTCCGCCTTCTCGATCGGCTCCGCCGCCTCGGCCGGCTCGGTCCTGTCCGCCGCCTCGCGCGGCTCGGTGATGTCCTACGCGGGCGACGGGACCGTGCTCGGCGCCCGCGACCGGCGAGCCGGGCTGATCGCCGCCGCGGCGCTCGCGACGGCGGCGCTCGCGGTCGCGCTGCGCGCCCAACGCGCCTGAGCCGATGATCAGAGGAATGGCTTCGCGACCATGAAGTAGATCGCGATGACGACGATCAGGCCGGCGATCGGGCCGACCCGGGCGCTGGCGAGGTTCGCGCGGTTGAACTCCTCCCCGAACTTCACCTGACCGCTTCCCGCCGCCTCGATATCGCGCTTCGCCGCCGCGAGCGCGCGGCGATCGTTGGGCAGGAAGTAGCCGTGCACGAGGCCGAGCAGAACGATGATCGCGACGATCCCGAACCCGACGAACGCCTCGTCGAACCAGTCGCCGTCGGCAGCGAGGTAGAGGCCCGAGATCAGAACGACGATCCCTCCGATCGTCACCAGGGTGCGATTGACCGCGTTCTGGGCCTCCAGCGCCGCGGGAATGCTGCGCGGGTGGTTGCGGGCCGTCATTGCGATGTAGATGCCGAAGGCGAAGGTCGGGCCGAAGGCGACGACGACCGCGGTCACGTGCAGCCAGACGACGACGTCATAGAAGGTGACCGCGAGGGCTGTCATGGCGTCACCCTATCCCGCCGGGAGGCCGGAATCGGCCGAGCGGGCGAGCAGCGCGGCCCACTCGCCGCGGGTGCGGCGCTCGACCGGCTCGAGCCCGGCCGCAGCCAGCGCCAACTCCACTCGGTCGGCCTCGGCCGTGAGCAGGCCCGAGCAGACCAGCGCCGGGGGAGGATCGACAAGGCGATCGGCGACCGACTCGAGCAATGGCGCGGTCAGGTTGGCGACCACGGTCGGCGACACGGGCGCCGGCTCGTCGCGCAGGTTGACCCGCTCGAGCTCGAGCTCGACGCCGTTGGCGGCGGCGTTGTGCTTGGCGGCCTCGAGCGCCGCCACCTCGCTGTCACAGCCGATCACCGGGCCCCAGCCGAGCTTGGCTGCGGCGATCGCCAGCACGCCCGAGCCGGTTCCGAGGTCGACCAGCTCCCCCTCTGCGTTGCCGGCGTCGGCGAGATCGAGCAGCAGCTCCAGGCAGAGCACGGTCGTCGCGTGAGCCCCGGTTCCGAACGCTCGTCCGGGATCGATGATCACTTCTACCGCCAGCCGCTCCGCTCGCGCATCCGCGCCGGCGGGGTTGATCCCAGGGCCGCTGACAGCCCACGACGGGCGGACGACGATGCGGCCGTTTGCGATCGAGACCGGGTGGTGGAAGTCGCGCCAGCGGTCCGCCCAGTCGTCGGGGATCTCGGTCGAGCTGATCTCGACCAGGCCGTCCCCGGCCACCGCCTCGAGCTCGGGCAGCTCCGGCAGCTCGCCGGGCGGACCGTAGATCGCGTACTCGACCCAGCCCACGCCGTGCTCCTCCTCGACCCCGTTCGGCGCCAGCTCGAGCAGCTCGGCGAGGACCCGCTCGCCGAGCTCGGGCCGGCAGCGGATCGCGAGCCGGATCACGCGCGGCCGTCGTCAACCAGCGACTGGTGCAGGCGCTTGGCGAGCTCCTTCTGCTCGCGGCTCAGCTTGCGCGGCACCTCGACGTCGATCACCACGTGCTCGGAGCCGCGAGATCCGTTGCGCAGCGAGGGCAGGCCGAGGCCCTTGAGCCTGACCGTGTCTCCCGGCTGGGTCCCGGCCGGGAGCTTGACCTCGCGCTCGCCGTCGAGCGTCGGGGCGCTGACCACGCCCCCGACCAGCGCCAGGGTGACCGGGACCTTGACCACGGTGACCAGGTCCTGCCCGCGGCGCTCGAAGCGCTCGTCGCCGTCGACCCGGACCTCGACGTATAGGTCGCCGGGCGGCCCTCCCGGCTCGCCGGCGTGGCCGGCGCCGCTGATCCTGATCCGCTGCCCGGACTCGATCCCGGCGGGGACCTCGACGTCCCAGGTTCGCTCCCGTAACTGGCGCCCGACGCCGTCGCAGCGCTCGCAGGGGTGCTCGGCGACCTTGCCCGCGCCGGCGCAGGCCGGGCAGGCCCCGGTCTGGACCAGCTGGCCGAAGGCGCTGCGCCGAACCTGCTGCACACGCCCGGCTCCCCCGCAGGTCTCGCAGGTGTGGATTGGCGTCCCGGGCTCGGCGCCGTTGCCCCGGCAGTGCTCGCAGACCGAAACGGCCTCGAAGTTGACCTGCCGCTCGACCCCCGTCAGTACCTCGGCCAGGGTGACGTGCGCGCCGACCGCGATGTCGGCGCCGCCGGCCGGCCCGGACCGGCCGCGCCCGAACAGGTCGCCGAACGGCGAGTCGCCGAAGAAGGCCGAGAGGATGTCCTCGACGCTGCCCTGCGTGTGGGGGGACCAGCCGCCCGAGCGCAGGCCCTCGTGCCCGAAGGTGTCGTAGGTGCGCCGGCGCTCGGGGTCGGAGAGCACCTCATATGCCTCGGCTGCCTGCTTGAACTTCTCCTCGGCCTGGGGATCGTCGCGGTTGACGTCGGGGTGCAGGTCGCGGGCCAGGCGCCGGAACGCGCGCTTGATCTCCGCCTCGCCGGACCCCCGCTCGACTCCGAGCACCTCGTAGTAGTCGCGCGGCACTACTCGTAGACCGATTCGAAGAATCGCGACAGCTCCCCGGCCGCCTCGCGCACCGAGGAGATCGCGGTCGCGTAGTCCATCCTCAGCGGCCCGACCACACCGACCGCGCCGAGGTTGCGGTAACCGAGCCCGTAGTTGGCGCCGACGAAGCTGACCGAGCGCAGCTCGGGCGCCGGGTTCTCGCCCCCGATCCACATGAAGACCGAGCGCTCGTCGAGCGTCGTACGCAGCACCTCGAGCAGGTTCGCCCGTCGCTCGAGCGCCCGCATCAGCGAGTCGGCCCGCGGCAGGTCGGGAGCGTGCTCAGCGGAGAGCAGACGCGCAGCGCCCTCGACGTAGAGGTCGGACTCGGCGCCCTGCTCGAGGCCCGAAAAGGCGTCGCGGATCTCGACCAGGAATCCGCGCTCGGCAGGCCCGAGTTCGGGGTCGTCGAGCCGGTCGCCTGTCATCCGGGCGCCCAGCGCGAGCCCGGCGAGGCGCTCGTTGAGAAAGCTCGAGGCCCACTCGACGAGGCCGGGGTCGACCGGCTCGGCGAAGTTGAACATCCGCTTCGTCACCGCCCCGTTGGAGGCGATCACGACCACCATCACGACCCGCGGCTGAAGCTGCAGAGCCTCGACCCTGTGAACGCGCGCCGCCGAGGGCGGCGGGCCGGTTGCGACCGCGAGCAGGTCGGTCATCCTCGAGAGTGCCGAAGCCGTCTCGCGCAGCGCCTCCTCGATCTCGCGACGCATCCGCGAGAGGTCGAGGGTCCCGCTGGCGGGCCCTGGCGCAGCGCCGGCGACGAGCAGCGCGTCGGCGTAGAAGCGATACCCCGAATCGGTCGGCACCCTGCCTGCCGAGGGGTGAGGGTGGGTCAGGTACCCCTCGCGTTCGAGCGTCGCGAGCTCGGCCCTGACGGTCGAGCGGCCCCACTCGACCTCGTTGCCGTCGGCGATGATCGCCGAGCCGACCGGCTTGCCGGACTCGAGGTAGGCGTCGACGACCAGGTTCAGGATCCGCTGTTGGCGCTCGCTGAGCACACCCTGATTCTAGGAACGGGCGCCGCGAAGCCTGGGCCACGGGCCAAACGACCCGTGACGCTCAGCCGAGCGCGACCTCGGCCTCGGCGTTGCGGATGATCTTGTTCGGGCCCTGTGCAGCCTCGGTGGCGGTCACGATCCGACCCGCGTCGGCCTCGGTCACGGTCGAGGAGACGACGATCTCCTGCTCGGGCAAGCCCATGCCGCGAAACTGGACCCGCAGGCGCCGCAGGGCCCGCGGGTCGCCGTCGGCGAGGGCGCTGTGCGCGCGAGCGACCTGGGCCATCGACCAGAGACCGTGCAGGATGCAGCCCGGGAGCCCGACCGACTTCGCGAATTGCTCGTCAATGTGGATCGGGTTCATGTCCCCGGAGGCTTCCGCATAGCGCTTGGTCAGGCCGGCGTCAGGGGTCACCCGCAGCTCGGGAAGCCGGTCGCCGACCTCGAACTCGCTCATCCGCTCGCTCCTTCCCTCAGGCCCCGCGCACGATGTTGGTCCAGGTCGCGCGCACGGTCTGGTCGCCGTCCTGGTTCACCGAGACGGACTCGAAGACGTAGAAGCCCATCCCGTTTCGCTCCGAGATCTCGCCGCAGCTGGCCGTAGTCGTGATCGTGTCGCCGGCGCATACCGGCTCGCCCCACTCGAACTCCTGGCCGCCGTGGACCATCGCCGCGAGATTTATCCCGACCTCGGGATCGAGGATCGCCGGGGCCATCGCCACGGCGCTGTAGACGACGCAGAACATCGGCGGGGCGACCAGGTCGCGAAAGCCGGCCGCGCGGGCCGCATCAGCGTCGCGGTGGACGGGGCTCGGCTCGCCGACCGCCTCCGCGTAACGGGCGATCCGCTCGGCCTCGACCTCGAACGAGGCCGGCTCCCAGGTCTTGCCCACCGCTTCGGTCTGCACCGCCATCGAGCGCGGCAGTCTATTCGGAAGCCGCCGCTGCCAGGGCGGCCTCGGCGTCCGCGTAGAGGTGGACGCGGACGGCAAGCTCGCCCGGCACCTCGAACAGGAAGTAGACGGTCATCTCGACCGGGACGCCGCTGCCGGCGCCCACCCCCGCCTGACGGGTCTCGGCGATCACGTGATCGTCGTCCGGGAAGCTGAGCGAGACCACGGTGTTGCGCTGGGTAGCGAACGCCTCCCCCCAGGTGCCCAGCATCTCGAGGAAGCCCGCGTGCCCGTGCCAGGTCCCCGTGTTGGCGAGCGACGGGCCGACGTGGCTCTCGACCGCGGGGTCGAGGACCGCGAGCACCGCCTCGGCATCGCCTCGGTTGAAGGCCTCGAAGCCTTCGCGGACCAGGCGCTCGCGATGCTCGCGGCTACTCATCGACCTGGAGCACCGAGAGGAACGCCTCCTGCGGCACCTCGACCGCGCCCACCTGCTTCATCCGCTTCTTGCCCTTCTTCTGCTTCTCGAGCAGCTTCTTCTTCCGCGTCACGTCGCCGCCGTAGAGCTTCGCCGTGACGTCCTTGCGCAGCGCCTTGACCGTCTCCCGGGCGAGCACCCGTGAGCCGACCGCCGCCTGGACGGGCACGTCGAAGAGCTGGCGCGGGATCGTCCGGCGCAGCCGCTCGACCAGGGCCTTGCCGGCTTCGTAGGCCGCGTCGCGATGGACGATCACCGAGAGCGCGTCGACGCGCTCGCCGGCCAGCAGGACGTCGAGCTTGACCAGGTCCGAACCGCGGTTGCCGAGCGGCTCATAGTCCAGCGACGCGTAGCCGGCGGTGCGCGACTTGAGCTGGTCGAAGAAGTCGAGCACGATCTCGGCCAGGGGCAGGTCGTAGCGGATCTGGACCCGCTCAGGCGAGAGGTAGTGGATGTCGACGTGGGTGCCGCGCCGCGACTGGCAGAGCTCCATCACCTGGCCGACATAGCCGGTCGGACAGATCAGCGAGGCGCGGATGTAGGGCTCGAGGATCTCGTCGATCAGGCCGGGATCGGGCATCTCGACCGGTGAGTGCACGTCGGCCGTCTCGCCACCGGCGAGCCGCACCTCGTAGCGCACGTTCGGGGTCGTCGCGAGCAGCTCGAGGTCGTACTCGCGTTCGAGGCGCTCGCGGACGATGTCCATGTGCAGGAGGCCGAGAAACCCGCAGCGAAACCCGAACCCGAGCGCCTGAGAGGTCTCGGGCTCGTAGGAGAGCGCGGCGTCGTTGAGCGCCAGCCGCTCGAGCGCGTCGCGCAGGTCCTCGTAGCGATCGGTGTCGATCGGGAACAGGCCGCTGAACACCATCGGCTTGACCTCCCGATACCCCGGCAGCGCCTGCGGCGCCGGGCGGGCGCGGGCGGTCAGCGTGTCGCCGACCCTGAGCCTGGAGACGTCCTTGAGACCGGTGATCGCATAGCCCACCTCGCCCGCGGCCATCCGGGTCGCGGGACGCAACTCGGGGGCGAAGAACCCGAGCTCGTCGATCTCGGCCTCGGTGCCGGCCTGCATCGCGACGATCGCCTCGTGCTCGGCAAATTCCCCGTCGACCATGCGAAGGTAGGCGACCACGCCGCGGTACTGGTCGAACTCTGAATCGAAGATCAGCGCCCGCGCCGGCGCCTGCGGGTCGCCGGCGGGAGCCGGGATCTTGGCAACGATCGCCTCCAACACCTCGGCCACACCGGCGCCGGTCTTGGCCGAGATTCGCAGCACCTGATCGGGCTCGCCGCCGATCAGGTCGCAGATCTCGCCGCTGACCCGCTCGGGCTCGGCGCTTGGCAGATCCACCTTGTTGAGGACCGGGATCAGCTCCAGGCCCGCCTCCACCGCCGCATACGTGTTGGCGACCGTCTGCGCCTCGACGCCCTGCGCGGCGTCGACGACGAGCAGCGCCCCCTCGCAGGCGGCGAGGCTGCGCGAGACCTCGTATGAGAAGTCGACATGACCGGGGGTGTCGATCAGGTGCAGGTGGTAGGTCTCCCCGTCGGCGGCCGCGTAGGACACCCGGACCGCCTGTGCCTTGATCGTGATCCCGCGCTCGCGCTCGAGCTCCATCGAGTCGAGCAGCTGGGGGACGTGCTTGCGCGGGTCGACCGCCCCGGTCAGCTCGAGGATCCGATCGGCAAGGGTCGACTTGCCGTGGTCGATGTGGGCGATGATCGAGAAGTTGCGGATCCGGTCGGGCGCCATCGGCGGCCCAGTATGCCGAGCGCGTCCGCTTCCGAGGCTCAGCGCGGGCGCTCGAGCGAGCGCCAGCCGGTCAGCGCCGGGAGCGGGTCCCGCGCCTCGCCGACGATCCCGCGCCCGGCGCGGATCTCGAAGTGCAGATGATTTCCCCAGCACGAGCCGGTGCAACCGACGCCGCCGATCCGCTCGCCGGCGCGCACGCGCCCTCCGGCTCCGACCTCGGCGGGCTCGATCAGGTGCATATAGACGTAGGTCTGCTTGCGGTCGGGGTCGTAGAGGTAGGCGTAGTTGCCCTGGCCGGCGTCGCTGCCGCGCTCGGCGACCACCCCGTCGGCGACCGCGACCACCGGCGTGCCGGCCGAGGCGAAGACGTCCTGCCCGGCGTGCACGTGGCCCGAGCGCGCAGCGCCGAACCCGTTCTCGGCCGTCCCATAGTCGGGGCGCCCGACGACCGGCACGACCCTGCCCGCCGCCGGCGGGTGCTGGGCTCGCGCGCGATCCGGGCGCGGCTCGGGTCCAACCTGGGCCCGCGCCCCGGGATGTCCGGCGACCGGCGGCTCGGCGGCCAGCGCCAGCCCGTTCGAGAGCAGGGCGGCCGCGAACACGGCGGCGTTGGTCAGCAGTCGGGTCGTAACTCGCATGCGCGGCATGCCTCGATCACCTCTTCCGGTTCGGCGCGCGGTGCGCGGTGGGCGCCGTTCGGCGGCGCCGGGTGTGCTCGCCCGCGGCGTCCGGCGTTCAGGTCAGGGCCGGGTTGCTTGCGCGGGCGTTTGCCTTTGCGGACGTAACAGCCTGGGCGGCTCGAGTTGCGGGATGTGTGACCGGACTCACACATCGTTTGCTTGCAAGCGATGTTGCGGTTACGGTGCCCGGGTGAACGCCAGGCGAGGAGTACGCGCTGCGGGCGCCCTGGGCGCGCTCGGCGCCGCGGTGCTGGCGCTCGTGCTCCCCGGTGGCGCCGCCACCGGGGCCGGCGGGGGCGCGCGCTGCGACGGCAAGCCGGTCACCGTGACCGAGGACAACCAGGGCGGTCCGATTGGCGGCGGAACCGATCGGGTCACCGGCACCAACGGCGTCGACGTGATCAACGGCGGCGGCGGCGCCGACTTCCTCAACGCCCTCGGCGGCAGGGACGTGATTTGCGGCGGCACCGGCAGCGACCGGATCGAAGCCGACACCGGCGCCGACCGAGTGTTCGGCGACGCCGGCGACGACTCCGGCGGCGGCTCGGAGGGACCGCGCCTGGTCGGCGGCGCGGGCGCCGACACGATCTACGGTGCCGGCGGCGAAGACCGCCTGAACGGGAACTCCGGCAGGGACGACCTGTTCGGAGAGCAGGACGACGACCAGCTCGACGGCGGCAGCGAGCCCGACCGCTGCTCGGGCGGCAAGGGCGACGACAGGGCCAAGGCCTGCGAGCAGGTGTCGGGGATCTGACGCCTACCGGCGCCGGGCCAGGCTCCAGATCTGCGACGCCTCGGGAATCCGCAGCAGCGTGATCACGGCGCCGTAGACGGCCGCGCCGAGCGCCAGCGCGACGCCGAGCGACGCGATCTGGCCCGCCAGGCCGGGGCCGAGCAGCTCGTCGAGCAGGCGCCAGGTCGCGTAGCTGGCGACCGCCAGCAGAGCCGAGGCGAGCGTCACCCTCACCGTCGTCCACGCCAACCGGCCGAGCTCGAGCCGGCCGAGCTGGCGACGCAGGATCTCGCTCTGCACGGCGACGCTGGCGCCGGTGGCGATCGCGGTCGCGGCGACGATCCCGCCGACCCCGAAGGGCCCGTAGAAGATCCCCGAGAAGAGCGCCGTGACGGCGAGGTTCATCGCCGCGATTGCGGACGGGACCCAGGGCCTCTGCAGGCTGAAGAAGGTCCGCGTCAGGAGCAGGAAGAGGCCGTTGAACGGCAGCGAGAAGGCGAACCAGAACAGCGCCGTCGCGACAAGCTCGGTCTGGCCGACGCCGAACTCGCCCCGCTGGTAGACGAGGCGCACCATCGGCTCCGAGAGAACGAGGATCGCGGCAGTCGCGGGCATCAGCAGAAGGACGATCTGGCGCATCCCGTTGGCCATCGTCGCGCGCAGGTCGTCGTACTCGGCCCGCGCGGCGAATCGCGACAGGGTCGGAAAGAGGACGGTGGTAACGGCGACCGAGAAGATCCCCTGGGGCAGCATGTAGATCCGGAATGCCTTGTCGATCGCCGCCGGCCCGCGGTCGGAGACGAGGCTGCCGAAGAAGCTGTTGACGAGCAGGTTGACGTTGATAAGCCCGAGGCTGATCGTCACCGGGAGCATCAGCAACAGCACCCGGCGGACGTCCGGCGAGCGCCAGTCGAAGGCCCGCAGGAGGCGAAACGGCGTGTTGCGAATGTCGGCGGCGCAGATCGCGAGCTGGACGACGGTCCCGACCACGACCCCGACCGCGTAGAGATGGATCTCGTCCTGCTCAGGGACCAGCGGGGCGAAGCCGACCAGCACCGCGATGATCGCCAGGTTCCAGAAGAAGGGCGCGATCGCGAAGGCGGCAAAGCGGTCGTAGCTGTTCAGGACCCCGACCACCATCCCGCTCACCCCGAGCAGGAGCAGGATCGGGAACAGGGCCTGCGCGAGCGCGATCATGAGCTGATCCCGCTCGTCCCCGAATCCGGGCGCGAATAGCGGCATCAGCAGAGGTGCGAGGAGGATGAAGAGCGCGGTCAGCAGGCCGAGCACCAGCGCGACCAGATAGATCAGGGTCGAGCCGAGCCGGAACGCCTCCCGGTTCTCGCCGCGCTCCAGGTGCTCGGTGAAGACCGGCACGAATGCGGCCTGGATCGCCGCGTCGGCGAACAGGCTGCGGACCAGGTTCGGAAGCTGGAAGGCGATCGTGAAGGCCGACATCTGCCCCTTGGCGCCGAAGAAGCTCGCGGCGACGATCTCCCGGACCAGGCCCGCGATCCGCGAGAGACCGGTCGCGAAGGCAAAGAAGGCGGTCGAGCGCGCCAGGCGCCCGGCGCCGCGGGGGCGCGGCGCAGTCACCTCCTCGCTCGGCAGCACCTCCGCTTCGGCGACGTCGTCGAGCTCCGTCCGGCGGGGCCCCGGACTCGGGCCTTCGCTCATTCGGCCCTCGCTATAGTCACGCGTCGCCCAATGGCCAACATCGCCTCACAAAAGAAGCGCAATGCCCGCACCCGGCGCGAGCACGACGAGAACCGACGCCTGACCAGCGCCGTCAGGACCCACTTTCGGCGACTCGAGGCGGCGGTCGCCGCCGGCGACGCGACCGCGGCCGAGGCAGAGCACGGGGCGCTCTGCTCACGGATCGACAAAGCGGTCCGCAAGGGAGCGCTGCACCACAACGCCGGCGCCCGCAAGAAGGCCCGCGCGGCGCGGATCCGCGCCGCTGCCGGCTGAGCGTCAGCGGCCACGCGCGCCCGCCGCACGGCGCACGGCGAGCGTCAGGGCAACGGGCTCCGGGTAGTCCGAGCCACCGCGCGTCCACCACTCGAGGTCGGCGATCGCGCAGGCGGCGCCGCGCAGCTCGCGGCGCGAGCGACCGCCCAGCCTTCGGACCAGCATCTTGGCCGCGTAGGGATGCATCGGCAGCGACGCCTCGACCTCGCTCGCCGAGCTGCCCGTCTCGAGCCGCTCGAGCGCCAGGTTGGCCTCGCGGAGGCGCTTCGCGGCCTGGTAGACGAGTGGCGTGACCGACTCGCCCTGGGCGGCGAGCCGTTCGGCGGCCGCCAGGGCAGCGGCGGGATCGCGGTCGACGATCGCGTCTGAAAGCGCCCAGGCGACCTCCTCGGAGGTATCGGCGATCATCGCCTCGAGGTCGTCGCTGCCGACTCGGCCCCCGGGCTCGGCCCAGATCGCCAGCCGGTCGAGCTCGGTCGCAAGCCGGACCGTCGAGTCACCCACGCGCTCAGCGAGTAGCTGGGCGCCCTCGGGCTCGAGCTCGAAGCCGCGGCGCCGGGCCTCTGCGGTCAGCCATCCCACGATCTGGCCCCGCTTCGGGGCAGTGAACTCGAGCACCTCCCCGCCGGCGGCGATCACCGCTTCGGCGAGCTTCTTCGGCGCCCTCAGCTTCGGCGGCTGCTCGAGTGCGACGAGCACCAGCGTGACGTCGGGGGGCAAAGAGGCGAGCGCGGCGACGACTGGCTCCGCCTGCTTCGCAGACCAGCGTTCGACCCCGCTGGCAAGCAGGTAGCGGCGCTCGGCGGTCAGCGAGAGAGCCGGGATCGCCGCCAGCAGCACCTCCGGGTCGGGGCCTGCGCTCGACCCGGGAGGCGGCGAGAACGCCTCCAGCGACCCGGGCCCTCCCTCCGACTCGGCGCGGGCTCGTAGGCGCGCCACCGTCGCGCCGAGCTTTGCCTCGTCGGTGCCCGCGATCAGGTACGCGGGCGCAATCCCGTCGCTCTCAGACTTCGATCGGGCCAAGGTCGGGCGAGTGTATTCGGCCCCCCGGCCGGTGCCGGTTGCCGCTCAGACGCTGCCGATCAGCAGGCTGAGCGCACCGAAGCCGATCGCGGCGCCGGTGATCTGGAGCAGCAACCTACCCCGCGCCCCGGTCACCGCAAAGTAGAGCGCGATCAGCGCGCCGATGCCAGCCAGCGCTCCGCTGATGAACCCGAGCGCGACGGCAATCGCCTTCTGGGCCGACGAGCCGTCGAAGTACTCGGTGCAGGTCGGATCAGCCTGGCAGGCGTCGAGCAGCGGCGTGTCGGCGATCTCGATCATCGCGATGATCATCACCGCGCTGGCGAAGAGGAGGGCGAAGGCGAGCAGGACGCCGAGCGCGCGCCAACCACCACCGGCCCGCTCCTCGCCGGCGCCGGCCGGGGCGTCCGGGGGCGACGGCGCAGCCGCGGACGGCTGCTCGGGGGAGGGACTCGGGGTTCCGCTTGCTTCCATCTCGGCTTCTCTCCTCGTGGGAATCGGGCCGCGGGCACCCTAGCGGGTCACCCCGACACCCACCACCTCTCGCGGACGACCTCGATCGAGATCGCGCCCTCCTCGTCGGTGCGAATCACCTCGACGCCCTCGGCGGCCAGCGTCGCCATGGTCTGAGCTGACGGATGACCGTACGGGTTCTCCTCGCCGACCGAGATCACCGCCAGTCCCGGCTCGGTGCGCTCGAGCAGCGCGTTGAGGCCGAGGTCCTCGCTGCCGTGGTGGGCGAGCTTCAGCACGTCGATCTCGCCGGGGTCAACGGGCGCCGCCTCGGCCTCGGCGTCGCCGGTCAGCAGTGCCTGAAACCCGCGCCAGCGGGCCAGGATCACGAGCGAGAGCAGGTTCGGGTCGGCGGGCCGGCCGGCGGCGTCCGCAACGACGCGCTGCGCCGGCGGCCAGAGGATTTCGAGACGCAGCGCTCCGGAGTGCAGCACGGCGCCGGCGGCGAGGCGCACCGGGGCGGTCCCGGCGGCCCGCGCGGCGGCCAAGGTCGCAGCATCGGCCCGGGCGAATAGCAGGCGATCGGGGCGCAGGCGCTCCAGCACCGCCGTAGCGCCGCCGTCGTGATCGGCCTCCGGGTGGGTGATCGCGAGCGCCGCGAGCCGCTCCACCCCCCGCCCCTCGAGCTGATCGGCGACGTCGGCGGCGGCCGGCCCGGCGTCGATCAGGATCGGATCGCGGCCCCGGGGCTCGAGCAGGATTGAATCGCCCTGGCCGACGTCGAGCACCGTGATCCTGAACCCGGGCGTGGGGCCGCCGTCGGTTCCCGGGCCGGCGATCACGAGCCCGCCCGCACCAACCGCTGCGACTGCGCCGACCGCGATCGCGAAGCGACGCCGGCGGCCGTCCGCGACCGTGCGGCCGAGGGACCGGGCGCGCAGCGCGCGCCGCCGCGCAAGCCAGCGCATTGCAAGCGTCGAGCCGGCGGCAAGCGCCAGGTAGCTGGCGAGCAGCGGCAGCGGGGCGCCGAGGCGGAGGTCGAGCTGCGACCAGCCCGGCTCGGCAAACCACCCGGCGACCTGGGCGACGTAGGAGGCGAGCAGGCCCGCGAGCCAAGTCAGCGGCTCGACCGGGAGCCACGGAATCTGGCCGACCCCGGCGGCGAGCATGCCGAGCCACATCACCGGCGCGACCGCGGGCAGGGCGACGAGGTTGGCGGGCAGGGCGACGACCGAGACGGCGCCGAAGTGGTGCGCCATCAGGGGAGCGGTCGCGAGCGTCGCCGCGATCGTCAGCGCCACCCCGTCGGCGAGCCCACGCCGCCAGCCCGCGGATCGGTCGCTCAGGGTCTCCGAGATCGGGCGAGCCGCGAGCAGGATGCCGGCGACAGCCGCGAAGCTGAGCTGCCAGCCGACGTCCCCGGTCGCACGAGGGTCGAGCGCGAGCGTCGCGGCGGCGGCGAGGAGGAGCGCGTACCAGCGCGACCGCGGCCGGCCCGCGAGCGCGGCGATCACGCCGGCCGCGCCCATCACGCCGGCGCGCTGGATCGACGGGCCGGCACCGGCGACCGGCACGTAGACGGCGATCGCCGCCAGGATCCACCCGAGCCGCGCCCGCAGCGGCACGCCGAGCACCCCGAGCACGACCGTCGCCAGGACCGAGAGCAGGACGATGTTCTGGCCCGAGACGGCAAGCAGGTGAGCGAGTCCGGAGCGCTTGAACTGCTCGACGATCGGCGCCGCGATCCGGTCGTCTTCCCCGAGCACGAAGCCCCGCAGGAGGCTCGCCGCCGGCGGCGAGGTGCCCCGGCCGAGCGCGTCCTCGGCGCGCGATCGCAACCCGTCGAGCAGACCCTCGACTCCGTCGCGCCGTGCCGAAGCGAGCCGATTGACCGCCGACGCAGCAACGATCGTCGCGATCCCGAGCCGCTCGAGCCGCGACGCCTCCCACTCGTCCGGTTCGCGCGTCCTGCCGCGGGCGGCGATCAGGCTGCCGACCGGGAGCTCCGGAACCGGCTCGCGCGCCTCGACCAGGAGCCGACCGTGCGGGGTCTGCAGGCGCACCGCAACCTCGCCGCCGGCTCGGTCGGGCACCGCCGCGACGTAGCCGCGCACGGCCATCTCGCGCCCGGGGGCGAGCCGCACGGCCCCGGCGTCGATCGCCGCCAGCCGCTCGCAGCCGATCCCGATCCCGACCAACGCGCAGGCGGCGAATAGCAGCCCGAGCCAGGCAAGCGACGCGGCGCGCGCGTCGGGATCAGGGCGGGCGACCGCGAGCCCGACACCGAGAGCGACGCCCAGCGCCGCCGCCGACAGCGGGGCCGGAATGGACGGCAGCAGCGGGGTGCAGACGAGTCCGGCGGTGAGGCCGCCGAGAGCGACGGAGCGACGCCCGATCGGGCCGGCGAGAGCTAGGGCTGGAGGCTGTCGCGCAGCGCCTCCATCGTCGCCGGGCCGATGCCGCTGATCTGGTCGAGATCCTCGACCGAGCCGACACCTCCGTGCTCGTCGCGGTACTCGACGATGTCACCCGCGGTGACCGGCCCGATCCCCTCGATCGTGTCGAGCTCCTCGACCGTCGCCATCCCGAGGCTGATCGGCGCGTCTGCCGCACCGGCGGTGCTCGCCGCCGCGCTGGCGCCCGCGATCCGCTCCGGCACCACCACCTGCTGGCCGTCGGCGAGCAGCGCCGCGAGGTTGATCTGGTCGGGCAGCCCGTCGGGCGCCGCACCGCCGGCCCGCTGCACGGCGTCGGCGACCCGCGAGCCGTCCGGGAGCCGGTAGACGCCCGGGTCGCGGACTCCTCCGGCAACGTGGACCACGAGGCCGCCGCCTTCGCGCTCGACCGCCATCCCGCCGCCGAGGCCGGGCTCGTCTTCTGATCCCGCCGCGGCGGATCCCGAGCCGAGACCTGCTTCGACCGCGTCATCGGAGCGGATCCAGCGGGCGCCGACGAGGAGCAGGGCGACCCCGATCGCCGCGTAGACGAGCAATTGCGAGCGGCTCAGGTCGCGCATGGCGCGATCCTCGGCGGCGGGGGATCACGCGTGGCGCGCGCCTCGCGCCGGATGCGTCACACGACTCGAAAGCCCGTCAATCGGTCGCCCTGCTCCTCGAACGTCTCCAGTCGCTCGACCGACGCCCCCGACGGCCCGTGCTCGCAGAAGCGCAGCAGCGCCTGGACCGCGTCCTCCTCGCCCTCGAACACGGCCTCGACCGCGCCGTCGGCACGGTTGCGAACCCAGCCGGCGACGCCGCGCTGAACGGCCAGGCGCCGCGTGGTGTCGCGGAAGAAGACTCCCTGGACCTGTCCGTGGACGAGGACCCGGCGGCGGATCACGCCGGCGGGATCACTCGTCCTCGTCGTAGTCGTCGTAGCCGGTGGCCTGGGCGGCGAGTCGGCGGCTGTAGAGCTCGTCGGCGGAGACGGCGGGCGACTGGACGGACACCAGCGCCAGCGGGGCGCTGCCGTCGTTGGCGACCGCGTGGTCGGTGGCCGGCGGGATCAGCACCAGGTCGCCGACATCGAGCCGCTGCGTGTCGCCCGTCGCCGACATCGTCCCGGTTCCGCTGACCACGATGTAAACCTGCTCGGCCTCTTCGTGCGAGCGGAGCTCCTCGGAGACCCCCGGCGGTACCTCGAGCCAGTTGACCGAGAGGTTGCGCGAGCCGAGCTCGCCGGCGTCCATGAGGATGTGCGGGCGCAGGCCGTGCACCTCCGTCGTGGTCGCGTCCGACAAGCGTCTGACGAGCACGCGCGCTTTCTAGCAGACGTACCCGCGGCACGTTGTCAACGGGTCGGACGATCGCCTAGCTGACGACGAAGTTGACCAGCCGGTCCGGCACCACGACCTCCTTGACGACCTGCTTGCCGTCGAGGTGGCGGCGCACGTTGTCGCTCGCCCGGGCGAGCTCGAGCAGCTCGGCCTCGGAGGCGCCGCTGGCGGCCTCGACCTGATCGCGGCGCTTGCCGTTGATCTGGACGACGAGGGTGAAGGTGTCGCGCTCGAGGAGCGCCTGATCGGCTTCAGGCCATGGTGCCTCCCAGACCCGCTCGCCCGTGAGCTGCTCGTAGACCTCGCACCCCAGGTGCGGGGCGAAGGGGAAGATCAGCGAGGCGGCGGTCGCCGTCGCGAAGCGGAGGATCGCGGCTGCGGCGGGGTCGTCGTAGAGGCCGTCCTTGAGTCGGTAGGCGTCGTTGACGAGCTCCATCACCGCCGCGATCGCGGTGTGGAACTGGAAGCCGTGCTCGATGTCGCGGGTCGACTTGTCGATCGCCCAGTGGGCCTTCGTGAGCAGGGCCCTGGCGTCGCCGGCTGGTTCGTCGCTCGTCGCTTGCCCCTCGTCGCTCGTCCGTGGCTCCGTGCGCTCGGCGACCTCGTTTCCGAGCCGCCAGAGCCGGACGAGGAACCGGTGCACGCCCTCGACGCCCTCCTGGACCCAATCGCCGCCTCGCTCGGGCGGCCCGAGAAAGCAGACGTAGGTGCGAGCGGTGTCGGCGCCGTAGCGCTCGACGGTTTCGATCGCGCTCACCGTATTGCCCTTCGACGAGGACATCTTCGCGCCGTCGCGGGTGATCATGCCCTGGGTGAACAGGTTCGCGAACGGCTCCTGGATCTCGAGCTCGCCGATGTCCGAGAGCGCCTTGCAGAAGAAGCGCGAGTAGAGCAGGTGCAGGATCGCGTGCTCGACACCGCCGATGTACTGGTCGACCGGCATCCAGTAGTCGACCGGTGGGCGGGCCCAGGGCCGCTCGTCGTTGTGAGGGTCGAGGTAACGCAGGTAGTACCAGGAGGAATCGACGAAGGTGTCCATCGTGTCGGTCTCGCGGCGCGCCGGCGCGCCGCAGTTCGGGCAGGTCGTGCGCACCCAGTCCTCGACCGCTGCGAGCGGGCTCTTACCCTTCGGCGAGTAGTCCTCGACGTCGGGCAGCTCGACCGGGAGCTCGTCGTCGGGGACCGGCACTATTCCGTGCTCGGGGCAGTAGACGACCGGAATCGGGCAGCCCCAGTAGCGCTGGCGCGAGAGCAGCCAGTCTCGGAGACGGTAATTGACGGCGAAATCGCCGAGCCCACGCTCGCGCAGCCACTCGGTGATCGCACCCTTGGCCTCGACCGAACCGAGGCCGGTGAACTCGCCCGAGTCGACCAGGACCTCGTCGTCGGTGTGTCCGAGAAACGCCTCCTCGAGCGGCGCCTCGCCGGCCTCGCGCGGCGCGACCACCCGCCGGATCGGGATCTCGAAGGCCGTGGCGAAGGCGAAGTCGCGCTCGTCGTGCGCGGGAACCGCCATCAACGCGCCGGTTCCGTACTCCATCAGGACGTAGTCGGCGACGAACATCGGGATCTGTTCGCCGTTGACGGGGTTGGTCACCGTGCGATCGAGCCGGACTCCGGTCTTGGTGCGCTCCTCCGAGGCGCGCTCCTCCGTGGATTCGCGGATCGACGCGTCGACGTAGTCGCGGACGGCCTGCTCCTGCCCGGTGCCGGCGGCGAGGCGCTCGACGGCGGTGTGCTCGGGCGCGACGGCAAAGAACGTGGCGCCGAAGAGCGTGTCCGGACGGGTGGTGAAGACGGGGAAGTCGATCCCGAGCTCCTCGCAGCTGAAGGTGACCTCGGCGCCCTCGGAGCGGCCGATCCAATTGCGCTGCATCGTCACCACGTGCTCGGGCCAGGACTCGAGCAGGTCGAAATCGGCGAGCAGGCGGTCGGCGTAGTCGGTGATCTTGAAGAACCACTGCTCGAGGTTTCGCGATTCGACCAGCGACCCGCAGCGCTCACAGCGCCCGTCGATCACCTGCTCGTTGGCGAGCACCGTCTGGTCGACCGGGCACCACTGGACCGGGGCCTCGGCGCGATAGGCGAGGCCGTGCTCGAAGAGGCGGAGGAAGATCCACTGCGTCCACCGGTAATAGCTCGGCCAGTGGGTCGAGACCTCACGCGACCAGTCGATCGAGACGCCCCAAGCGTGGAACTGCTCGTGGTAGGCGGCGATCGAGGCCTCGACGGCGACCCGAGGGTGCTGGCCGGTCTTGATCGCGTTGTTTTCGGCCGGAAGCCCGAAGGCGTCGTAGCCCATCGGGTGTATGACCTGGAATCCGCGGCGTCGCCGAAAGTGGGCTATCGCGTCGCCGATCGAGTAGTTCTTGAGGTGGCCGACGTGGGGCTCGCCCGAGGGGTAGGGGAGCATCTCCAGCACGTAGCTCTTCGGCTTCGAAGCGTCGAACCCGGGCTCGCCGGGATTGGGCACCTCCCAGGTGCGCTCTTGTGCCCAGACCGCCTGCCAGCGGCGCTCGATGTGATGCGGGTCGTAGCGCTCCATCCGCCCGATCTTACGAGCGCTGGGCGAGGCACCGGCGCCTGCCGTCCCCCGGCTAGCCGGCGCGCTCGAGCCGTTCGCGCAGCCGCGAGTCCTGCTCGCGCAGCTCCGGCGTCAGGTTGTCGCCGAAGTCCTCGGGCTCGAATACCGGGCGGATCTCGACCACGCCCTCGTCGCCGGTCGGGTTCGGGATCCGCTTCACCCACTCGATCGCGTCCTCGAGCGAGCCGACCTTCCACAGCCAGTAGCCGGCGAGCAGCTCCTTCGTCTCCGCGAACGGGCCGTCGATCACCGTCCGCTCCTCGCCGGAGAAGCGCACGCGGGCGCCGTTCGAGCTCGGGTGCAGGCCGTCGCCGTCGAGCATCACCCCTGCCTCGACCAGCTCCTCGTTGAAGCGGCCCATCTCGGTCAGCAGCTCCTCGCTCGGCAGCTCGCCCGCCTCGCTCTGCTCCGTCGCCTTGATCAGCACCATCACTCGCATCAGGGTCTCCTTCCTCGTCGGTCTCGGGGCGTTGTCACCGGATCCCTTACCCGCGGCCGGCCGCCCTCTCACCCGAACGTCGAACGAGGCGTGCAGGAATCGACAGCCATCAGGCGGGAAGCCCGGCGACGAACTCGACGAATTTGTCGGTGTCGCGAAGCGGCGGGCCGTGGCCGGCGAGCACCAGCTTTGGCTTCAGCAGCGCCAGCTTGCGGATCGAGCGCCGATTCTCGCCCGGGTCCGTGGTGAAGTAGGGCTTGGGCTCGCGCAGCCGGGGGATGAGGGTCAGCGGGTCGGCGGTGTTGATCACGTCCCCGAGCACCAGCACACCGTCGGACTCGCGCCAGAAAGCGACGTGACCGGCGGAGTGGCCGGGAACGTCGATGACCTGAAAGCCGGCGACATCGTCGCCCTCGGCCAGCCGGCGGTCGACCGCGTGACCCGGCCCGGTGCAGGTGCGGAAGAAGAACCGGGCCATGAGGTGGCTCGGCTGGCCCTCGCCGATCAGGACCGGGTCCTCGGCCGCGGCGACGTCGCGCTCGCCGACCCAGAACGGGATCCCGAGTCGTCCGCAGACTTCGTGGCTGGCGCCCTGGTGGTCGGGATGGGCGTGGGTGAGCGCGTGGGCGTTGATCTGGCGGCCGTCGATCTGGCGCATGATCCGGCGGGTTGCGTACCGGGTCGAGGCGTCGACCAGCACGTCGCCGATCACGTAGACGTTGATCGCGTTGGGCGGGAATCCGCTCAGCTGCCAGACCCCGTCGGCGAGCTGCCTCATCGCGCTGACCCTATCCAGGCACGCTAGGTGCGCGGGGGCGAAAGGCACGCGCACGGCTTGCCGCGGCGGGTGATCAGGAACGTCTCGCCGGCGGCGGCACGCTCCATGTACCAGCCGAAGCGATTGCGGTACTCATGAGCGCCGAGAGTGACGCAGCCTGGGCGCTCACCGCGAGAGTGGAGCTGGTGGGACTCGAACCCACGGCCTCCTGCATGCCATGCAGGCGCTCTGCCCAGCTGAGCTACAGCCCCAGACAACTCTTGATCGGCGGCCCAGTTTAGACAAGCGCGCTGGCCGTTCTTGGGTGGCGCAAGGCGGAGCAGAACCTGTCGTCTTTGGCCGATCAACTCGATCGGAAGCAAGTAGCACAGGTCGGTGTCTTCGCAGTACGCCGCGATCGCATCTATCTGATCCGGTGTGTACGGCCGACGGATGAAGCCCTCCGGCCCCCTGCGGTTCGTCGCCGCTCGGACCGTGATCACCTCCCCGCTGCGCGAGGCCCACTTGCATTGGATTCGGAAGAACCGTCGGTCGACTTCGAACACCAGGTCATAGCGCTCGTGTTCAGTCATCGGGCGAAGCACTGGGATACCCAGCCGCGTCGCTTCTGCCGCAATTTTCAGCTCTGCGACGTTGCCCTTCAGGTTCGGATCGTGGTCGGACACGAACACATGTTCGTGTCCGTTCCGGACGGAAACGCCTCTACCCCGTCTCCGCCCCCACGTCCAGGACCAACCGGTCGAAGCGGCGGTCGCGAACCCGGAACTCGAACGGGGAGCGCTGCTCGAGCTCTTCGAGCAGCTCGACCGGCTCCGCGAGCTTCATCTCAAGCGTCGCGCGGCCCTGGGCGAAGCGCTTGACCGAGATCTCCGAGGTGGCTGTGATCCCGCCCGCCGCGTCCTCGAACCCGACCAGCTGGGAGAAGTCGTTCAGGGGCCCGACCTCGATCTCGATCCGGCCGTCGAACATGTCCGCCGCCGGCCGGACCCCGAATCCGGCGTCTGGCGGGGCGGGATCGGGCTCGGCATCCTCGACACCGATCCGCTCGAGCGCCTCGTGGATCTCGGACAGCATCCCCTCGCGCGCCTCGACCGGTCGCCGCGTGCACTCGGTGATTCGCTCGCTGAGCTCGGCCGCGTCGCGCAGCGCCCGGAGCCGGATCCGCGTCGCCTGGCCACGCGCCTGCGAGCGCACGGCCTCGAGGTCCTCGGCGAGCGTGACCAGCGCCTCGGTCGCCTGGCTTCCCTCCGCGCGCAGGCGCTCGAGCTCCGCGCCCGACCTCGCGAGCTCACGCTCACGCTCGACGACGTGCCGCGAGAGCCGGTCGCAAACCCCCTCGAGATGATCGACGCGCTGCCGGCGGTCGTCGAGCCCGGCCCGCAGCTCGACGATCGCCGCCTTGCATTTGGCCAGCGACGCGTCGCGAACCGCCAACGCCTGCTCGACCTCTGCCAGTGACGCCTCATGTGCGGCGAGGGCCTCCTCGACCTCACTGCGGCGATATCCGAACAGCGACCTCTTGAATTCGCCCGTCGCGATCGGCCAAAGCTAGGCTCCGCGTCGGACGGACGCGGCGCGTCGTCGGCTAGACGGCCGGCTCGCCGGCGATCGCGAGTTCGAGCCGCTCCGCCTCACCCCAGAGCTTCTCGAGCCTGTAGCGCTCGCGCATCTCCGGCACCATCACATGCAGGACGCAGTCGCCATAGTCGGCGAGCACCCAGCGGGCTTCGCTCTCTCCCTCGACCCGGGCCGGCAGCAGCCCGCGCTCGCGCTTGAGCCGGGCGTGCACCTCGTCGTGGATCGCCTTCGCCTGGCGCTCGTTGCGCGCCGTCACGATGACGAGGAAATCCGTGTAGCCGACCAGGTCGCCGACGTCGAGCGCGACGATCTGCTCGCCCTTCTTGTCGTCGGCGATCGCCGCGATCAGCCGCGCCAGCTCGGCGGCAGGGGTCGCAGCCACGGTACCTGCCCCGGAGGGCACCGGCTCGGGCCTTGCCCCGCTCACGCCGCGACCGCCGCCATGTACAGGCCGCGCTCGGCGATCAGCTCCGCGACTGCACCCGGGACCAGGTAGCGGATCGGCCGTCGCTGGGCGACTCGGCGCCTGACGCTGCTCGATGAGACACCGATCTCCGGCATCCCGATCCACTCCACCCGCGCGCTCGCGCCGAGCCGTTCCAGCGTCGTCTCGGCCTCGTCGAGATCCGTTCCCGGCCGGCCCGCGATTCCGATCCGCGCCAGCTCGATCACCCGGGCGGGTTCGCGCCACTCATCGAGGTGTGCGGCGACGTCTGCTCCCATCAGGAAGGTGAGCTCGTCGTCGGGACGCCGGTCTCGCAACAGCTCCAAGGTACGGAAGGTGTAGGACAGGCCCTCGCGCTCGACCTCGATCGGATCCGCCTCGAGGAGATCGTCCCCAGCCGCGGCGAGCCGGGCCATCTCGAGCCGCAGCTCCGCCCCCGGCTCGGGGTCGATGCGCTTGTGCGGTGCTCGGCCTGAGGGGACCAGCAGCACCCTGTCGAGGCCGAGCTGTGAAGCCGCCTCCTGGGCCAGCACGAGGTGACCGATGTGGGGCGGGTTGAAGGCGCCCCCCAAGACGCCGACGGAGCCGATCGCTACTCCCGCACTTGGCCGTCGCCGTGGATCACGTACTTGGTCGTCGTCAGCTCGCGCAGGCCGATCGGCCCGCGGGCGTGAAGCTTCTGGGTTGAATTGCCGATCTCGGCGCCCATCCCGAACACGTAGCCGTCGGTGAACCGCGTCGAGGCGTTGACCAGCACCACGGCCGCGTCGACGCCCTCCGTGAACTGCGCGGCGACCGCGTCGGAGCTGGTCACTATCGCCTCCGTGTGGCCGGTGCCGTGGGCGTTGATGTGCTCGATCGCCTCCGCCGCCGAATCGACCACCCCGACCGCCATCTTCATCCCGTGATACTCGGTGTCCCAGTCGGCCTCGGCGGCGGCACCGACCTGCGTCTCACCCGCGGCAGCCTGGGTCCGCCCGTCGCCGACCAGCTCGACCCCGGCGGCGGCGAGGTCGGCGAGGATGCCGGGCAACAGCTCCCCGGCCACCTCGGCGTTGACGAGCAGCGTCTCGGCCGCGTTGCAGACCCCTGGCCGGTCGACCTTGGCGTTGTAGGCGATCCGGCGGGCCATCTCGAGGTCGGCATCGGAATCCACATAGACATGGCAGTTGCCGCCGGCCGCGTACAGCACCGGCACCGTCGCGATCTCCTTCAGCGCTTGCTTGAGGCCCTCCCCGCCTCGCGGGATGACGAGCTCGACCAGACCCTCGGCCCTGGCGAGTTGCTCGAGCTCGCTGCGGCTCCCGGCGAGCAATTCAACCGCGCCCTCGGGAAGCTCGGCATCGACCAGCGCCTCGCGGACGAGCGCCGCCAGCGCCGCGTTCGAGCGCTCGGCGTAGCTCGAGCCCCGGAGCACGATCGCGTTGCCGCTCTTGATGCAGAGCGCCGCGCAATCCACGGTCACGTTCGGACGCGCCTCGTAGATCACCGCGACCACGCCCAGCGGCACCCGGACCTTGCGAAGCTCGAGCCCGCTCTCGAGTGTCCGCTCCTCGAGCTGCTCGCCGACCGGGTCGGGAAGCGCGACGATCGCCCGCACGCCCTCGGCCATCGCCGCGATCCGCCGGTCGTCGAGCGCCAGCCGGTCGCGGAGGGCCTCACCGAGCCCGGCGGCGCGCTCGTCGGCGAGGTCGGCGGCGTTCGCCGCGAGCAGCTCGTCGGCGCGCTCGGTCAGCAGCTCGGCGAGCCGCTCGAGCGCCCGGTCCTTGCTCGCGGTGTCGGCGGTCGCGAGGGTTCGCGACGCCCGCTGGGCGCTTTCGCACGCCTCGAGAACGGTCCTCGCCGCGATCGCCATGGTCAGCACAGGGTAGCGGCGGTCGCGCCCTCGTCGGCAGCGCTCAGGCGAGGACGAAGTGGTCGCGGTGGACGGCCTCCTCGGAGGCGCTCGGCAGCAGCTCGACCACCTGGGCGGAGTTCATCCCCTTGATCCGGGCCAGTTCGGAGGCTGAGTAGTTGACGATCCCCTTGCCGACCAGCTCCCCGTCCCAGACCACGTCGACGGCGTCGCCGGCGGCGAACTCGCCCTCGACCGCGGTGATCCCAACTGGCAGCAGGCTCGAGCCGCGCTCGCGCAGTACCGCCGCCGCCCCAGCGTCGACCGCGACCCGCCCCTGTGCCGGCTTCGCATATCTGAGCCAGAGCTTGAACGACGGAGTGCGCTCGGGATGAGCCGCGAACCGGGTCCCCACCTGCTCGCCGCGGGCGGCCGCCGCCAGCGTCCCGGGCTCGGTCCCGGCGCAGATCGTGGCCGGGATCCCGGCTGCGCTCGCCATCTCGGCCGCTGCGACCTTGCTGCGCATGCCGCCGGAGCCGAACTGCGAGGTCCGGTCGCCGATCTCATACGCGTCCAGCTCGGCGAAATCCTCCACCCGTTCGACCAGCGTCGCCGAGTGGTCCCGGCGCGGATCGGACGTGTGCAGACCCTGCGTGTCGGTGAGCAGAACGAGGAGCCGGGCGCCGAGCAGCAGGGCCACCTGCGCGGAGAGGAAGTCGTTGTCGCCGAACGTGATTTCGTCGGTCGCCGTGGTGTCGTTCTCGTTCACCACCGGGACCGCCCGCCACTCGAGCAGCCGGCGCAGTGCCTGGCGGGCATTGACGTAGTGCATCCGGAACGAGAGGTCGAACGAAGTCAGCAGCACCTGGGCCGCGTGCACGTCGCGCGCCGCGAGGCGTGACTCGTAGGCGCGAAACAGGGTCCCCTGGCCGACCGCCGAGGCCGCTTGGAGCTCGTCGATCGCCCCCGGGCGCTGGGGCAGGTCGATGACCCGCGTTCCGAGCGCGATCGCACCCGAGGTCACCATCGCCACGTCCTCCCCCGCGTGGTGGAGCTCGGCGACCTGCTCGCAGACGCTGTCGAGCACCTCGGCGCGTACCTCGCCGCGCTCGTCGGCGACGATCGAGGACCCCAGCTTGACGACGACGGTCATCGGCGGCTGAGTCTAGGTGCAGCGATTGCGTGCCGGCCGATGGGCACAGACGAGGCGATCGCCGTCCGCGACCTGCGCCTGACGCGGCCGCTCAGCCCGGGTGAAGCTCGAACTCCTCGTCGCCGATCCTGACCTCGTCACCGGGCTCGAACCCTGCCCGCTCGAGCGCCGCGATCACGCCGATCTCGCGCAGTCGCCGCTCGAGGTAGGCGAGCGCCTCGAGATTGGAGAGGTCGTGGCGCGCGATCAGCATCTCGATCCCGCGCCCAGTGACACGGAACGCCTCGCCCTCGCGCTCGACCTCGAAGCCGCCTCTTCCCACCGGCCTGTAGACGGCGTGCTCGGCCTCGAACTCCGCCTGACCAGGAGTCGGCGCCGCCCGCCGCGCAGCCGGCACGGCGGCGAACACCGCTCGGCGCAAGTCGTCGAGCCCGGCACCGGTCGCGGCGGAGACCGCGAGCACGCCGAGCGCCGAGTCCCCGAGGCGCCGGCGCCATTCGTCGACCAGCGCCGCGGCGCGCTCGTCGCCGACCAGGTCGCGCTTCGAGAGCACGACGAGCTCCGGTAGCTCCTCGAGCCCGGCACCGTGGGCGGCGAGCTCGGTGCGGACCGTTCGGTAGGCGTCGACCGGATCGCCCGCCTGGTGCTCAGCGTCCCCGGGCGCCAGCGCCACCAGGTGGATCAGTAGGCCGCAGCGCTCGACGTGGGCGAGGAACTCGTGCCCGAGTCCGGCCCCGGTCGCCGCTCCTTCGATCAGCCCGGGGATATCGGCGAGGACCAGCTGGCGCTCGCCGTCGTCGATCGTCCCGAGGACGGGCTCGACGGTCGTGAAGGGGTAGTCGGCCACCTTCGGGGCGGCCCTCGTCAGCCGCGCGAGCAGCGAGGACTTGCCGGCGTTCGGCAGACCGACCAGACCCGCGTCGGCGAGCAGCTTCAGCCGCAGCTCGATCCAGCCGGACTCACCCCCGAGCCCGCGCTCGGCAAAGCGCGGCGTCTGGCGCGTCGAGCTCGCGAACCGCTTGTTGCCGTGGCCGCCGGGGCCGCCGTGGGCGACGACGACTCGCTGGCCGGGGTCGATCAGGTCGAACCGCTCCCCGTCCAAGCCCTCGACCTGGGTTCCGGGCGGAACCCCGATCACGTCGTCCTCCCCCCTCGCGCCATGGCGCTGCTTGCCCTGCCCATGGCCGCCGCGCCCTGCACGGTGGTGAGGCGAGAACCGCAGCGCCGCCAGATCGCGGCGCGACGGGTCACATGCGAGGACCACGTCGCCGCCGTCGCCGCCGTCGCCGCCGTCGGGTCCACCGCGGGGCACGTGGGCCTCGCGGCGCAGGCTGACGCTGCCGTCACCGCCGCCGCCCCCCTCGACGTAGATCTTCGCCCGGTCGTGGAGCATCGAATGAACGGTAGAGGTGTTGATACTGCGCAGATGCGGGCCCAGGTAGGCTCGCGCACGCCAAAACGCATGCCGCGGGAGTTTGCGGTGCGAAGCCGAAAGGAGCTGGGGTGTTCAGCACCCTGAAGCTGAAGTAGCGGGTCTCAAGGAGGGGGAGATCAGGGGCGGTGCCTGCGGGCGCCGCCCTTTTTCTTTGCCTACCCGCCGCCCGCCGGCCCCCCACTCTGGGAGGCACGAAACGCCGCCAGCGCCTGCTCGCGGGTGCGCGGGAAGTCGTCGTCGGACTCGGCAAGCGCGCGGAGGCCGGCGATCGTCGCCCGGACCTGCTCGAGGTAGGTGGCGCAGCCATCGCATTCGCTGACATGCATGTCGGCCTCCAGCCGCTCGGCCTCGGCGAGCTGCCCCTCGATCAGGTCGGTCACCAGCTCGACGAATTCCTTGCAGGTCATCTCTGCCCCGATCTCGGTGCTCATCGCGGCCCCCCGGCGTCGAAATGGCGCTCCAGCGCCGCCCTCACCTTCGAGCGCGCCCGGTGCAGGAGCACTCGCTGGTTGGTCTCGGTCAGCTCGAGCGCATTACACGCTTCGGCGGCCGAGTAACCCTGGATGTCGCGCAAGGTCAGGACCTCGCGCTGGCGCTCGGGCAGTGCGGCGATCGCCTCGAGCATCACCCGGCGGGCATCCTCGCCGGCCAGGCGAACCTCGGGGGAGTCCCACTCGGCCGGAGGGCGCGCCCAGTGACCCGGGTATTCGCCACGGCGCCCTTGGAACCGGTCGGGGTCGACCGCCGGCTCGTCGCCCGCCTGCCCGCCTCCGAGCGACGAGAACGGGAGCGAGCGCTGCTCACGCTTACCCCGGGTGCGCGCCTTGTTGAGCAGGATCTGAAAGATCCAGGTCCGCAGCGACGAGCGGCCCTCGAACCCGTCGAGGCCCCGAATCACGCCGACCCAGGTGTCCTGGACGACCTCCTCTGCGATCGCCCGGCTTGGGACGTGGGCGAGCGCCAGGCGGAGCAGCGGCCCGGTCAGCTCATCGACCAGCTCGGCGAACGCCCCCTCGTCCCCGCGTCTCAGCGCCGCGACGAGCTCGGCGTCATCTGGTGCCGATGTCACCGCGCGGAAGCTATCGGGCCGGACGGGGGCGAACGGACAACGATCGACTCCTTGATCTCTGTATGCGAGAACAACACGTCACAAGAGTGGCGGACCGGGCCATTGCCGGAATCGCAGCGCGCCAACACGCGGCGTGTACGCCGTCGGGCATCCGGGTCTGAGCAACGAAGGCGCCTAGATGGCGGCGGTCATCGCCTGCGGCGCCGGGGCGGCGCTCAGCCCATCGCAGCGCGGCCGAGCTCTGGAACCTGCTCGAGACCAGTGATCGACCGGTACACGTGAGCGTGCCCGTTGCGGGCGGACGCAGGCCGCGAGCCGGCGTCCGAATCCATCGCGTCCCCTCGCTGGGACAGCGCGACACCACCCGGCACCGCGGTATCGCCGTCACCACCCCCACTCGCACGCTCATCGACCTCCGCAGGATGGTTTCGCCGGGTGAGCTCCGTCGCGCGATCCGCGAAGCCGAGTTCCGTCGGCTACCCGTCAAGCCGAATGCGGATGTCGGCGATCGTGCGGCGAGCGAGCTGGAAAGCGCTTTCCTGCTCCTCTGCCGCCGACACCGGCTGCCCGAGCCGGAAGTCAACGTGGTCGTGGGCGGGTTCGAGGTCGACTTCCTCTGGCGCGCGGGCCGCGTGATCGTGGAAACGGATGGATATCGCTCACACGCGGGCCGTCAGGCCTTCGAGGATGATCGCCGCCGCGCCTCGGCGAAGGTTCGACGCGTTGATCTCGGTATGCGCGAGCTACGCGTCGAGCAGCGGTCTAGTTCTCGACGACGGACACGGTGCGGCCTCTGCGCCCGGTCCTGAACTCGACCGTGCCGGGCCGCGTCGCGAAGATCGAATGGTCGCGTCCGAGCCCCGTCCCGTCGCCGGGGCGGAACCGGGTACCGCGCTGGCGAACGATGATCTCGCCGCCGCCGACACGCTGTCCGGCGAACACCTTCACCCCGAGCATCTTCGGGTTGGAGTCGCGGCCGTTGCGGCTCGAGCCGAGTCCCTTCTTGTGGGCCATCTTCCTAGCTCTCCTTCTTGGTGGAGGTCCTGCGCGCCGCCGGCTTCTTCTTCGTAGCGGTCTTCGCCGCCGGCTTGCGCGTCGTCGCGGCGCCGGACTTCGCCGCCGGCTTCTTCGCCGCCGGCTTCTTCGCCGCGCTCTTAGTGGCCGCCGGCCTGCTTTCGGCAGCCGCCGGCTTGGCCTCGGCTTTGGCAGCGGGCTTGCGGCTCAGCAGCTTGACTTCCGTGACCTCGAGCCGGGTGAGCTCGGAACGGTGGCCGGCGCGCTTGCGATAGCCCTTCTTGGCCCGGTACTTGAACACGCGCAGCTTCTCGCCGCGCTCGTGCCCGGCGATCACCGCTTCGACCTTCACCTTCTCGAGCTGATCGGGCTCGAGCACCACGTCCTCGGCGCCGCGGTACATCACCGCTCGCAGGCCGACCTTTGCGCCCTCGTCCGCGGACAGGCGATCGACGAGCAGGGTGGTGCCCTTCTCGGCGCGGTACTGCTTGCCGCCACTCTCGACGATCGCGTACGTCTCGGCCATTGCTGCTCTCTATTCGCCCTCGCCGGAGCCGTTACCGCTCCTGGCACGACTACGGCGCCTGCCGCCTCGGCGGCCGCGGCGCCGTGAGGGAGCCGATTCTAGCTTCTCGCCGACCGCCTCCACCGCCTCGACCGCGTCGCCGTTCGCGTCGAGCAGCGACGCCGTCGCCGCCGATCGAGCGACGGTCTCGATCCGGACCAAGCGCCGCTCTCCGATGTGGCGGCCGCCGCCGCCGATGCTGACTATGTAGGAATCGACCCGGGCGATCGCGTCGTCGGCGTCGTACATGTGCGGCTCCTCGATCGTCACCAGCACCTCCTCGCCGACCCGGAACGGCAGCGCCCGCTCCTCGATCTGGGCGCGGCTGCCGCGGTCGACGACCTCGTAGGTGTCGATGCCGAGCGCCTCGCCCCCCTCGAAGTGGAAGTGCTTGTCGGTCTCCTGTTCGAGCTCGGCCAAGCCGCTGCCCTCGGCGACCAGCTCCGCGGCGACGTTCGGGTTGACCCGGACCAGAAACGCCTCCGGCCGGGGCTCGCTCGCGGCGAGCTGGCGCAGATGCCGGATCACCTCGATCGCCATCGTCTCGGCCGACGGCACGACTCCCTCGCCCTCGCAGGTCGGGCAGGTGTGGGTGAGGATCTCGCGGACGCCGTCGGTGACGTTCTGGCGCGTCATCTCGACCAAGCCGAGCGGTGAGACCTCCATCACGTAGCTCTTCGTCTTGTCGGCGTCAAGCGCCTTCTTCAGCGTCTTCAGGACCTCGTCACGGTTCTTCGCCCGCGCCATGTCGATGAAGTCGATGACGATGATCCCGCCGATGTCGCGCAGTCGCAGCTGTCGCACCACCTCCTCGGCGGCCTCGACATTGACCTTTGTGATCGTGTCCTCGAGCCGGCCGCGGCCGCGGCCGGTGAAGCTGCCGGTGTTGACGTCGATCACGGTCAGCGCCTCGGCGTAGTCGATCATCATGTAGCCGCCCGAGGGCAGGTCGGCGCGGCGTGAGAGCACTTGGGTGAACGCGTCCTCGACTCCCTCGCGCTCGAGCAGGGGCTCGGGGTCCTGATAGAGCTCGACGAACTCGACCAGCTCCGGCGCGGTGCGCTGGAAGAAGCTGGTCACCCGCTGGTGCTGCTTCGGGTCGTCGATCACCGCACCGTCGAACTCCTTGGTCAGCACGTCGCGCAGGACGCGAATCGAGAGGTCGGCCTCTTGGAAGACCAGGTCCGGCGGCTTGACCTCCTTCGCGCGGCGCTCCATCACCTCGTGCAGCTTGTGCAGGTAGTCGAGGTCGCGCTCGAAGTCAGCCTTGCGCGCCCCCTGCGCGGCCGTGCGGACGATCACCCCGCCGTCGCCCTTCTGGAGCTTCTGGAGCAGCTTGCGCTGGCGGTCGCGCTCGGAGTCGGGCAGGCGCCGCGACGCGCCCACCCCGGCCCCGCTCGGCATGTAGACGAGGTAGCGGCCGGCGATCGAGAGCTGCATCGAGAGTCGCGCCCCCTTCGTCTTCAGCGGGTCCTTGACCACCTGGACGAGGATCTCCTGCTTTGGCTTGATCAGCTCGTCGATCCGGCGCCCGCGGCCGTGGCCGCGCTTGGGCGCCTTCTGTCCATCCGGGAGCACGATCTCGTCGACGTGCAGGAAGCCGTTTCGCTCCAGGCCGATGTCGACGAAGGCAGCCTCCATCCCGGGCAGCACGTTGTCGACCACGCCCTGGTAGATGTTGCCGACAATGGAGCGCGAGCCGCGCCGCTCGACGTAGAGCTCGGCAACCTTGAGGCCGGCGGGACGGTTGCGGTCGCCTTTCTTCGATCGGTCACCGCCCTGGCGGGCCGATCCTTTTCCTTCGAGTACCGCGACGCGGGTCTCCCCCGCGTCCACGGAGACGAGAATTCGCTTCTTCAGTTAGATCACCTCAAAACGGGTTGGCCCCGCTTTGAGGAGAGCTGCGCTTGCACGTAGACGCTCTGCAGGAGCCCGAGCGCCAGGAAGGTGACGATCACGGACGATCCGCCTGAGCTCATCAACGGCAGTGGGATCCCGGTGATCGGCATGATCCCGAGGTTCATCCCCACGTTGATGAAGACGTGGAACATGAGCATGGCGGCGATGCCGCCCGCGATCATGCTCCCGTACAAGTTCTTCGAGAGAGTCATTGTGCGCAGCGCCCTCCAGATGAGCAGGGCGTATAGCGAGAGTAGGAACGCGGCTCCGACAAAGCCGAAGCGCTCGCCCACGACAGCAAAGATGAAGTCGGTGTGGCGCTCCGGCAGGAAGCCATGTTGTGTCTGGGTTGCGTCATCGCCGCGTCCGGTCTTACCCCCAGAGCCTACGGCGATCAGCGCCTGGTTGATCTGGTAGCTGGAATCAGCCGGATCGTCACTGGGGTGCAGGAATGCGGTCAGGCGCTCCTGCTGGTAGTCAGCGAGGATAGGGGTTCCGACGGCGGGAGCGATTACGAGCACCACCGTGACAAGCGCCGCTGCAACCGCTCCGAGGATCGCGAAGTGCTGCCACGGGGTGCCCGCGATGTAGAGGACGGCGAGCGTCAGGACCCCGTAGACGAGCGCCGTCCCGAGGTCGGGCTGCATGAACACGAGCGCCGCCGGGAACAGCCCGAGGGCGAGGATCCGCACCGTCCTGCGGGCCTCCGAGACCCGGCGCGCGCGGTCGATCGCAAACGCGGCCAATGAGACCAGCAGAAGGACCTTGCCCAGCTCAGAGGGCTGGAAGGTGAAGAAGGGGAGCTCGATCCAGCGGTGCGAGCCGCGGGTCGCCTCGGCGAAGACGAAGACGAGCAGGATCGTGGCGATCATCGCGGTGTAGATCCCGACCCGCAACTCGCGGAACCGCGAGTAGTCGACCCGGGCGACCGCGAGCATGAGCGCGATCCCGATCACCGCGTAGATCGACTGCCGGATCACGTAGTAGTAGGGGTTTCCGGGCACGTCCTCGGAGGTGGCGACGCCGAGCGTGTAGATGCTGAAGGCGATGATCCCGACCCCGGCGAGAAGCAGGATCGGGTCGAGGTTGGCGACGCCCGCGCGCTCGACCAGCGAGCTGCGGGGGCGCTCGAGGGAGCGCGGCCGCGCTCGGGTCTGGGGAGAGGCTTCCATCATTCGTAGGCCTCGATCCCGCTCGAGACGTCCTCGACCTTGCCCTGGTTGACCCTCAGCAACTCTGCGAGGATCTCGGCGGCCGCCGGGGCGGCGGCGTCGACGCCGAAGCCACCGCGTTCGACCGTCACCGCGACCACGTACTTGGGGTCGTCGTAGGGCGCCAGGGCGATGTACCACGACTGGTCGATTCCGGAGCTGGTCTCGGCCGTCCCGGTCTTGCCGGCGATCTCCACCGGCCAGCCGCCGAAGACCTCGTAGGAGGTACCGTCGGACTCCATCGCCGCGTCCCGAAGACCGCTCATGATCGCCCTCTGCCAGGCGGGATCGATCTCGACCTGGCGCCGCGCGGGAGGATCGATCTCCTGGATCGCGCGCCCCTGGGGGTCGTCGATCCGCAGGCCGACGTGCGGGCGCACGACCTCGCCCCCGTTCGCGATCGCCGCGTAGGCGACCGCCATCTGCAGCGGATCTGCCTGCAGGTCCCCCTGCCCGATCGCGAGGTTGATGTTGTCGCCGACGGTCCACGACCGGTCGGTGAGCTCGCCCTTTCCGATGTCGACCTGCTCGCCGCTCGGCCCGCTCGGATCGGTGTTCGCCTTGAACGCCTCGTTGCGCTGCGCCGGGGTCGGGACCTGGCCCGGCGCCTCGCCGCCGACGTCGAGGCCGGTCGGCTCGCCGAGCCCCAGCGCCCTGGCCCATTCCTGGATCGCGCCGCCCTCTCCCTCGTTGACGTTCGTGCGCGCGCCCATGATGTAGAAGAAGACGTCGGAGGAGACCCGCAAGGCGTCGGTAAGGGTTATCGCGCCATTGACGGCGTCGCCCGCGTTGTGGAGCACGTTGCCGTCGCCCGGATCGTAGGAGCCTGTGTCGTTGATGATCTCGTTCAGCTCGAGCTCGCCGGAGTCGAGCGCCGCCAGGGCGGTGATCGGCTTGAACGTCGAGCCGGTCGGGTAGACGCCTTGGGCGGCGCGGTTGACCGCCGGGGCGGCGAGGGTGCTGGCGGGGTCCTCGGGATCGCCGAACACCGCCCGGTAGGTCGCCGGCGCGACTGCCGGAGCCGCGAACAGGGAGGGGTCGAAGCTCGGCGCCGAGCCCATGCCGAGGATCTCCCCGTCGTTGATCCTCATCGCCACGAATCCGGCAGGGAGGCCGAAACGGCCGATCGCCGCCTCACCCGCCGCCTGGACCTCGGAGTCGATCGTCAGCGCAAGGTCGTTGCCGGTCCGCGGCTCGCGGACGTCGAGCCGACCGCCGGTCGGAGACCCGGAGGCGTCGACCTTGACCCTGGTCTCGCCGTTGACGCCCCGAAGCAGGCTGTCGTAGGTGTACTCGACCCCTTCCTGACCGACCATGTCGCCCGGTTCGAGGCTCTCGAAGCGCGGATCGTCGAGCTGCTCGGGCGAGACCTCTCGCACGTAACCGAGCAGGTGCGCTGCGAGGGTGCCCTGCGGGTACCGGCGCACGAAGACGCGCTCGACCGTCACCCCCGGGAACTTGGCCTGGTTCTCGCGCAGGTAGTAGACGACGTCGTAGCGGACGTCGCGGCGCAGGGTCACGGCTGCGCCCGGGACGAGCCTCTCCTGCTTGCGGATCGTCTTGCGGATCTCCGCCGGCGTGCGCCCAATCAGCTCGCCGACCCGTTCGAAAAGCCGCCGGCGGCGCTCGATCCTGCCCGGGAGCTCGTCCGACTCGACCTGCAGCTCGAGCGCGGTCCGGTTCTGGACCAGGGGCTGCCCCTTGCGGTCGACGATGTCGCCGCGCGGCGCCTGCACGGTCAGCTCGCGGACCTGGTTGTTCTGCGCCTCGGCCAGGTACTTGTCGCCGGACAGCACCTCGAGGTACCAGAGCCGCAGGAAGATGATCGCGAAGGCGAGCAGCGCGACGCCGCCGAGGATCCCGACCCGGAGCGCAAGCTGGGCCGGCATCGCCGGCCCGCGCCAGTCGCCGTCGCCGTACATCAGCCGACGCCTCCACGCACGGGCCGCCCACCGCGGCGCGCGCGGCGGCGCAGCCTGCGTCCCTCGTGCTCGGTCGCCGGCGTGGCCGCCTCGCGGCGGCCGGCGCTGCCGCCGCTGCGGCCGAGGCCGGCGAGCGAGGAGCGCCCGGAGGGCTCGTAGTCGACCAGGGCCGGAGCGAGGATCCGGCGGACCAGCGGGTAGAGCGGGAGCGCGAGCAGGACGGCCAAGACCCCCTGGACGGCGATCTCGCGCAGGAAGGCGATGCTGACCTCGGCGTCGACCCCGAGCAGGAGCTGGATCGCCGCGAAGGCGGCGGCCCCGATCATCGCCAGGCCTCCGACCAGCAGCGGGGCGACCATCCGGCCACCGATCTCGAAGCTCTCGCGGTAGCGCCCGCCCAGGTACCCGACCAGCAGCAACGCGAGCGAGGAGAGCCCGAGCGTCTGCAGAAGCACGGAATCGAGCAGCAGCCCGGCGGCGAAGCCGCACACCGCGCCGATCACGGCGCCCCCGAGCAACCCGAGCACGGCGACCACGACCGGGATCACGTTGGGGCTCGTACCGAAGACGGTGATATAGGAGAGGAAGGAGACCTGCACGATCACGGCGAGCAGGACGATGAGCGCGATCCGCAGGCCGATCCGACGGGTGACGATCATCCGGGCACCCCCGGACGCTCGCGCCCGCCGGTCAGGACCTGGACGTACTCAAGGTTGCGCAGATCGGCGAACGGGGTCACGTGGACGCGCTGGAAGTCGCCCTCCTCGCCGACGTCGATCTCGCTCACCTCGCCGATCGGGATCCCGGGCGGGTAGGCGGAGGAGACGACGCCATTCGACCAGCCGGCCGTGATCAGCGTCTGGTTCTCCTCGATCGGCTCTGTGTCGTCGATGAAGTCGAGCAGCAGGTCATCGGGGTCGCCGGCCACCGGAGAGACGATCCCGGTCGGGTTCTCGGAGATCAGTGCGGTTTCGATCGCGTCGTCGATGTCGGTCGTCGGCAGCGCCTCGGCCGAGACCGCGTTGTCGGGGTCGGTGATCAGCTCGACCTGAGCGCTGGCGCCGGTCGCCTCGCGGATCCGCCCGACCAGCCCGTCGGCGTTGATGACCGCGTCATTGACCTCGATCCCGGCGCTGGTTCCCTCGCTGATCGCCACGGTCGAGAACCAGACCGTCGGCGATCGCGCCACCACCCGTGCCGTGACCGGTTCGAACCCGCCGAGCGCGACACTGCGGTCGAGCTCCAGCATCCGCTTCAGATCGGAGTTCTCGGAGGCGGCGTCGCGCCCGGCGGCCACCTGCGCGCGCAGCTCGGCGACCTCGGCCCGCAACTCCTCGTTCTCGCCCCGCGCTTCGAACGTCTCGTCGAACCAGTCGAGCAGGTCGCGGGCCGGCTTCAGCGCCCGCTCTGCGAGGTCGCCGACCGGCGAAAGGATGGTCGCAACCCCACGTTGGAACGCGTGCAGCGGGCCGCTCTCCGCCTCGGAGAAGTGGCTCGAGAGCAGCACCAGCGAGACCACGATCAAGCCGACCAGGATCGCCCGGCGCCTGCGTACCTGCTTGCGGTACACGACGCGGCCTAGGCGGCGGTCCCCGTCCGGGGACGCCCCGGCGGGAACTCGGATCGGGGGTTCGGGCTGCCCATCGGTAATCAGCGACCGGGCCTGCGCGGGCCGGATCGTCGGCCGAGTGTAGCGCTTGCATCCGAGGCCTCAAGCCATGATCGAGGCCGGTGGATTTCCCTAAGGCTAAACCTTCGCCTTAGCGTTTTCGAGGTTCGCCGCCAAGTGCAGGAGGAACGTGCCCGAACCGCCTAACCGGGGGCTAAACGGGCTCGTCGAGCAGCGCCGGGACCAGCTCCAGGAGGGTCGGCACGGGGAGCCCGACGACGTTCGAGAAGTCGCCCTGGATCGACTCGATCAGGATCGAGCCGAGGCCTTGGATCGCGTAGGCGCCGGCCCTTCCCCGCCACTCCCCCGAGGCGAGATAGAGATCGAGCGTGGGGGCGTCGAGCTTCCGGAACCGCACCCGCGTGCGGGCGACCGCGGCGCGCTCGGCAGGCGTCTCGCCGGGGTCGAGGACGACGACGCCGCCGAGCACCTCGTGGTCGCGGCCCGAGAGCGCCTGCAAGCGCCGGCGGGCGCCCGGCTCGTCCTCGGGCTTTCCGAGCAGCCGCCCGCCCAGGGCAACGTCGGTGTCGACGCCGAGCACGATCCCGGGTGCGCCGGCCGCGCGGCCCGCGGCCGCCTTGCGCCGCGCGTTCTCGACCACCACCGGCTCCGGCTCCCCCTCACGGATCTCGGTCACCTCGGGGGCGAAGAGCTCGAACTCGACCCCGAGCCACTCGAGGATCTCGCGCCGGCGGGGCGAGGCGGAGGCTAGGGTCAGGCGCGGGAGGGCGATCGGCTCAGCCGAACCAGATCGCGATCTCGCGTTCCGCCGACTCGTCGGAGTCCGATCCGTGAACGAGATTGAAGGTGACCTCGAGCCCGTGCTCGCCTCGGATCGAGCCCGGTGCCGCCTCGAGCGGATCGGTGGCGCCGATCAGCTGGCGCGCGGCGGACACCGCCTGGTGCCCCTCGAGCACCGCGGCGACAAGGGGGCCGCCGGTGATGAACGAGACCAACTCGCCGAAGAACGGCCTCTCGGTGTGCTCCTCGTAGTGGCGGTGCGCGATCTCCTCATGGGCATGAAGCAACCGCAGCTCGGTGATCCGCAGGCCCTTGCGCTCGAAGCGGGCCAGGATCTCGCCGGTCAACCCGCGCTCGAAGGCGTCCGGCTTGATCAGGATCAGAGTTCGCGAGACCTCTGCCATCGGCGCGCCAGACTAGCGCAGGCGACCCTGCACCGAACCGGGTGCGGTGGCGCTACTCGCCCGGCTCGGGCTGAGGGGCGCCGGTCGTGCGGCGCTTCGAGCCTCGCGCGGAACGGGTCTGGCGGGAGGGGCCGGGCTTGCGCGTCGGCTGCTCGGCGGCCTGACTCGTCGGCTGGTCGGCGGCCTGACTCGTCGCCGTTGCTGCCGGCTTGCGGCTCGTGCCCCGAGTGGGCTTGGCGGCCGCCGACTCGACGGTCTCCTCGGGGGGCGGCTGGGAGGCCGGCGCCGGCTTCGGCCGGCGCCGCTTCTCCGGGCGACGCTCGGGCGCCGCGCCGCGCCGCGGCATCTCGCAGTACGGACAGATGCTCCAGCGCGGGTCGATCGGCTTGCCGCACGACTCACACGGGTCCTTGATCCGCGCGCGGCAGTTCGGACAGCGCAGGAAGGTGCGCTCGACCGGGTGCTCGCAGTTCGGGCATGACTGCTCCTCGAGCTGGCGAACCCGAAGCTCGGAGGCCCGGATCTCGAGCTCGCGCTCGCGACGGTCGCTGAGGAACTCCGGCGGGCGCAGGATCGAGTAGACGACCGTGCCGAGGAACGGGAACAAGAACGAGCAGGCGACCGCACAAGCGACCAGGAACCCGTCCTCGAGCCGCCGCCGGGCGTCGAAGTAGGTCCAGGCGACCAGCGCCAGCCAGAGCACGACCAGGAACAGGACCAGCAGGCTGACGACCAGGTTGAGGGCGTCGTTCGTGATTCCGAAAAGCGCTGTCAGCATCTGGGGGGTGGGCAGTGTGTCAGAGGAACAAGCGCCCGAACAGGTATCCCAGGCCGAAGAAGAGGAGGATCACGATCGCGACAACCGCCGCAACCAGCCCCATCATGTGGAGAAGCTCTGAGCGCGCGCCCCTATCCAATCGAGAGCGAACGGTAGTCGGTAAGCGGCGCGGGTGCGGTGATCCGCTTGCTCCTGGGCGGCGCTGACCAGCTAGCTGGTCGCGTAGGGAAGCAGGTAGTGCGAGCCGGTGACCAGCACCATCCCGCCGAGCTCCTTAGCCCGGGTGCGTGCGAGTGCCAGCGCGGCGGCCGGTTCCACGGCCTCCCCGACCCAGTCGAGGCCGGCCTCGCGGAGCACGGCCGCCAGCTCCTCCGCCGCCAGCGCCCGCGCGCCGGGACGCGCCGCGCGGGCAAGCAGCCCGGCCGGGATCTCGGTCGCGACCGCCCCGGCCAGGCGCGGTGCCAGCGCCCCGGCGATCCCGGCCGCGTCCTTGTCGGCCAGCGCAGCCAGGCAGGCGATCACCGGGCGCTCGCCGGCGAGCTGCACGAGTGCCTCGGCGAGCGCCCGCGCTGCGTCCGGGTTGTGCGCAGCGTCGAGGATCAGCGGCGGCTCCGCCGTGAGCAGCTGCGCGCGCCCCGGGAGCTCGAGGGCTGCCGCGACCGCGTCCACGCGCTCCGGATCCAGCGGCCCGAACAGCGCTTCGGCGGCCGCGAGCGCGACGGCGAAATTCCGCCTCAGGTATGGGACCTCGGTTGCCGGCGCCACCCCTGGTGCCAGGTCGCGCACCGCGACCAGCTCGCAGCGGCGCTCGGCCGCGCTGCGCCGCGCGAGCTCCTCAACCGGCGCCGAAACCGGCCCGAGCACGAGCTTCGTGTGGTCGCGCAGAACAGCCAGCTTCTCGCCCGCGATCTCGATCTCCGTGTCGCCGAGCCACGCGGTGTGCTCGAGCCCGATCGAGGTCAGCACCGTGACCCGGGAGGGCAGTACGTTGGTTGCGTCGAGCCGGCCACCGAGGCCGGCCTCGATCACCGCCGCATCGACCCGCGCCGCCGCCAGGGCTATGAACGCGGCGGCGGTATCGGCCTCGAACTGGGTCACGGCGTCGCCTGGGTCGAGCGTGCGCTCGACCGCCGCGACCGCCTGGGCGACCCGTTCGACCGCGGCGCCGAAGTCCGGCGGCGCGATCTCCGCGCCCGCGACCCGGATCCGCTCCGCCCAACGCTCGTCGTGCGGCGAGAGATAGGCCCCGGTGCGCAGGCCGTGCGCCTCGAGCAGCGCCGCGGTCATCTCGGTCACCGACGACTTCCCGTTCGTGCCGACGACGTGCACGGAGGCGAATCGGTGCTGGGGCATCCCCAGCGCCGAGGCGAGCTTTCGGATCCGCTCGAGCCCGAACCGCATCCCCAGCGGCTCGAGCGAGGCGAGATAGGCCTCGGCCTCTTGCCCGGACCAGGCCAGCGGCGCTATCCCAGCTCTGCGAGCTCGACGCGGTAGCCGTCGAGCTTCTCGCGCTCCGCCTCGACCACCTCCGGCGGCGCCTTGGCGGCGAAGCCCTGGTTGGCGAGCTTGCGTTCGAGCCGCTCGATCTCCCCGGCCAGCCGGCCGCGCTCCGCCTCGACGCGAGATTCGACCTGGTCGCGGTCGATCTCGGACCCGGCGAGGATCTGCACGGAACCAATCGTCGCCAGCGGCGGCTCCGCGCCCTCGCCCGGGGTCAGTCTCGCCAGCCGCGACACGAACTCGAGCTCCCCGTCGATGCGGGCTTCGAGCACCGCGGCCGCGGGCACTCCGACGAGGTCGCGCCAGCGCCGCACCTGGCGCACGCGCTCGATCCCGGCCTCGACCGCCCGCGCCGCCTCGCTATCGACCGGCGTCGCGTCGGGCTGCGGAAAGCCCGCGACCGCCAGCAGGCCGGCACGCCCGGGCAGATAGCCCCAGATTTCCTCGGTCACGAACGGCATCATCGGGTGACCCAGCCGCAGCACCGTGTCGAGCACGAAGAGCAGGTTCGCGGCCGCGTCCCGATCGCCGCCATAGAGGCGCGGCTTGACCATCTCCAGGTACCAGTCGCAGAGCTCGGACCAGAAAAAGGCGTAGAAGTCGAGCGCCGCGTGGGCGAAGTCGTAGCGCTCGAGGCTCTCGGTCACCTCGCGCACGGCCGCATCGAGGCGGGTGAGGATCCAGCGGTCCTCCGGCGTCGCGGGCCGAGGCTCCGGCGGCCCCTCGGCGTTGAGCAGGACCAGCCGTGACGCGTTCCACATCTTGTTCGCCAGATCGCGGCCCTGCTGGACGCGGTCGGCAGAGAAGCGCACGTCCTGGGTCGAGGACATCGCCAGCAGCCCGAACCGCAGCGCGTCCGCGCCGTGGACCTCGATCTCGTCGAGCGGGTCGATCCCGGTCCCCAGCGACTTCGACATCCGCCGCCCGTCGGGCGCCTGGATCACCGGGTGCACGTAGACCTCGCGGAACGGGATGTCGCCCGCGAACTCGATCCCCATCATCACCATCCGCGCGACCCAGAGGAAGATGATCTCGCGTGCGGTGGTCAGAAAGCTGGTCGGATAGAAGGCCTGCAGGTGGGGGGTGTCGTCGGGCCAGCCGAGGGTCGCGAACGGCCACAGAGCCGAGCTGAACCAGGTGTCGAGGACATCGGTCTCCTGTTCCAGCGAGTCCGGATCGAGCCCGTGTTCGAGCGCTGCCTCACGGGCGAGCCGCTCGGACTCGGCGACGATCTGCTCACCGCCGGGCCCGTACCAGACCGGCAGCCGATGGCCCCACCAGAGCTGACGCGAGACGCACCACGGCCTGATGCTTCGCATCCAGTCGAGATAGACGCGCTTGTAGCTCTCGGGGACGATCCGGACCTGGTCGCGCTCGACCACCTCGATCGCCGGCGACGCGAGCTCGTCCATGCGGCAGAACCACTGCAGCGAGATCAGCGGCTCGATCCGCTCGCCGGAGCGCTCCGAGAAGGGGACCGAGTGGGTGTAGGGCTGCTCGGTCCGGAGCCGGCCCTCGGCGCGCAGCGCCGCGACCACCGCCTCGCGCGCTTCGGCGGCGCTCAGACCCTCGAACCGCTCGCCCGCCTCGGCGCTCATTTGGCCGTCCTCGCCGATCACGGTGATCTGCTCGAGGCCGTGAGCGCGACCGATCTCGAAGTCGTTCGGGTCGTGTCCCGGGGTGATCTTCAACGCCCCGGTACCGAACTCCGGGTCGACGTGCTCGTCGGCGAGGATCTCGAGCCGTCGACCGACCAGGGGCAGCAGGCAGTGCCCGCCGACCAGTGCCGAATAGCGCTCGTCGGTGGGGTTGACCGCGACCGCGGTGTCGGCGAGCATCGTCTCGGGGCGCACCGTCGCAACCGTCAGCGCCTGGTCGGAGCCCTCGATCGGGTAGTCGATCGAGTACAGGGTGTCGGTGACCTCGCGGTTGACGACCTCGAGCTCGGAGATCGCCGAGCGCGATCCCGGATCCCAGTTGACGAGGTACTTGTCGCGGTAGATCAGCCCCTTTCCGTGGAGGGCGACGAACACTCGGTAGACGGCGCGCACGTAGCCCTCGTCGAGGGTGAAGCGCTCGCGCTCGTAGTCGCAGGAGGCGCCGAGTCGCTTGTACTGCTCGATGATCTGCGACCCGTACTCCTCGCGCCACTCCCAGACCCGCTCGATGAAGGCGTCGCGGCCGAGCTGCTCGCGCGAGGTGCCCGCCGCGAGCAGCTCCTTCTCGACCACCATCTGGGTCCCGATCCCGGCGTGATCGGTGCCGAGGACCCAGAGCGCGTTGCGGCCCTGCATGCGCCGGATCCGAATCAGCGCGTCCTGAACGGTCCCGTTCAGGGCGTGGCCCATGTGCAGCGCACCGGTCACGTTCGGCGGCGGGATCGCGATCGAGAAGTTCTCGTCCGCGCTTCCCTCGGCCGGGGGGTCGAATGCGCCGCTCGCGAGCCATTGCTCGAAGACCCGGCCCTCGGCCCCGGCCGGATCCCAGCGGGTGGTCGCCTCGAGCATCTCGCGCCGCGCTTCGTCCATCGAAGCGGCGAGTGTAGTTGTGCTCAGCCGCGTCCGAGCCGGCCCGCGGCCGGGCGACTCAGGCCGATTCCTCGCGGACCTCGAGCTCGGTGTCCGCGTCCTCCTCGACGGCCTGGGTGACCAGGGTCGGGGCGAGCCCCTGCTCGATCGTATCCCGGGTGACGACGCATTTCGAGACATCGCGGCGCGAGGGGAGCTCGAACTGAACGTCCATCAGCGTCTCCTCGAGGATCGAGCGCAGGCCGCGGGCGCCGGTCTCGCGCTCGAGCGCCTTGTCGGCGATCGCCCCGAGCGAGTCCTCCTGGAAGCTGAGCTCGATCTCGTCGAACTCAAAGAAGCGCTGGAACTGGTGCGTGAGCGCGTTCCGGGGCTCGGTCAGGATCGTGATCAGGTCCTCGCGGGTGAGCTGGTGGATCGCCGCCATTACCGGCAGTCGGCCGATGAACTCGGGGATCAGCCCGTACTCGATCAGGTCCTCGGGCAGGATCTGCTCGAACAGCTCGCCGGTGTCCTTCTGGCTCTTCGAGGTCACCTCGGCGCCAAAACCGACCCCCTGGCGGCCGATCCGCCGCTCGATCACGTGGTCGAGCTGGGCGAACGAGCCGCCGCAGACGAAGAGAATGTTGGTCGTATCGATCGTCAGGAACTCCTGGTGGGGGTGCTTGCGACCGCCCTGCGGGGGCACCGAGGCAGTCGTCCCCTCGAGGATCTTCAGCAGCGCCTGCTGGACGCCCTCGCCCGAGACGTCGCGGGTGATCGACGGGTTGTCGGCCTTGCGGGCGATCTTGTCGATCTCGTCGATGTAGATGATTCCGGTCTCGGCCTTCTTGACGTCGAAGTCGGCCGCCTGGATCAGCTTCAGGAGGATGTTCTCGACGTCCTCCCCGACGTAGCCGGCCTCGGTCAGCGCGGTCGCGTCGGCGATCGCGAACGGGACGTTGAGGATCCGCGCCAGCGTCTGGGCGAGCAGCGTCTTGCCGCAGCCGGTCGGCCCGAGCAGCATGATGTTGGACTTCTGCAGCTCGATCTCGCCCTCGCCGGCGGTCTGGGTCATCTGGACCCGTTTGTAGTGGTTGTAGACCGCGACCGAGAGCGCCCGCTTGGCGTTCTCCTGGCCGACGACGTACTCCTGCAGGACGTCGTAGATCTCGCGCGGCTTCGGCAGGCTCTCGAGCTCGAAGGTCGCCGGCGCGGTCAGCTCCTCGTCGATGATCTCGTTGCAGAGATCGATGCACTCGTCGCAGATGTAGACGCCGGGCCCGGCGATCAGCTTCTTCACCTGCCGCTGCGACTTCCCGCAGAAGCTGCACAGAAGCTGCTCGTTCGAATCGGTCGGGCGTGCCACGACGAAATCTCCCTTCGGCGCTGCGGTCCGGGGCCGCCGTGATCAGGTTACGCCACGGCCACCGCCGGCTGGACGCGTAGTTGTTACGCGACGGCAGGCGCCGTCCCTTCCCGTGAGCGGCGGTTTTCAGAGGCCCGCGCCGGGCCAGGCGCCGGCTAGTGGTGCTCGATCACCCGGTCGACGATCTTGTACTCCATCGCCTCCTCGGCCGACATGAAGTAATCGCGCTCGGTGTCCTTGGTGACCTTGTCGAACGGCTGGCCGGTGTGCTTGGCGATGATCTCGTCGAGGCGCTTGCGGACGTCGATGATCTCCTTGGCGTGGATCTCGATGTCGGTCGCCTGGCCCTGGAAGCCCGCCGAGACCTGGTGGATGAGGATCTTCGAGTTCGGGGTCGCCATCCGCTTCCCCTCCGCCCCGCCGGCGAGCAGCAGCGCCCCCATGCTCATCGCGACCCCGACGCAGATCGTCTGCACGTCGGGCTTGATGTACTGCATCGTGTCGTAGACCGCCAGGCCCGCGTAGACCGACCCGCCCGGCGAGTTGACGTAGATCGAGACGTCCTTGTCCGGGTCCTCGGACTCGAGGTGGATGAGCTGGGCGACGACGAGGTTGGCGATGTCCTCGGAGATCGGGGTGCCGAGGAAGATGATCCGCTCGTTGAGCAGCCGCGAGTAAATGTCGAACGCGCGCTCGCCGCGCGAGGTTTGCTCGACCACCATCGGCACCATCGGGCTCATCGGCGCGTGAGTCTACAAGAGCACTTCGGTCGGCCTTTCGGCACGCGGCGGTCCACAATCGCGATCAGAATTGCTCAATCGTCCGGGCTGTGCGCCCGGCGCCCCGACCCACGGACACCTTGACCAGCGCCTCCCGCGAGTGACGGACAATGTCGGTCATCCGCGGGAGGGGGTGCATCGTGACCGCGGCGCTGGACGCGGCGCGGTCACGGCCGACGACGCGGAAGCGGCAGCCGATGCCGGGCAGATGGCCGCCGATGTGCGTGAGGTACCGCTCCGGGAACTCAACCGCAGGACGTCGGAGGTCGTCTCCGGGTTGCGCGACGGCGAACGCCTCGTGGTGACGCGCTACGGGATCCCGGTCGCGGTGGTGCTGTCGGTCGCCGACTCCGGACGGGCGCTGGCGCTCCCGCTGATCGCAGCGGATCAGCCGGGCGTCCAGAGCTTGCCCGGGTCGGGCTGTTCGGGCGCCGCGGGCGCGCCCTCGCCGCCCTCGGGCGGCTCCTTGTCGGGGGTCCAGATCTGCTCGCGGGCGGCAGCCTGTTCGAGCGGGATCGGCGTCGCCGATTCGGCGATCAGCTCGGCGGCCTTGCGCATCCGGACCTCGTCGCGCAGCAGGTCGTCGCGACCGGCCTCCTTGAGCCGCTCGAGCAGCGTGCGGGGATCGTTCTTGCCCTCCCCCGGCCCGAGCGCCTCGAGCAGCTCGTCGTCGCCGGCTTCGATCCCCTCGGCGTCGGCGACCGCCTCGAGCGTCGCCTCGCGCCGCAGCGCCCGTTCGGCGTCCGGCTCCGCGTCGTCGATCAACTGGTGGCGGTCCTTGCCCTGCATCTTCGCGTAGGCCTGCGGGTCGATCCCGCGCGCGGCGAGCTGGCGCTCAATCCGCTCCCACATCTCGTGCGCTCTCGCATGCACGACCTCGCGCGGGAGCTCGAGCCGTGCGTTCGCGGCCGCAGCGTCGACCGCGGCCTCGCGAAACTCAGCCTCGGAGCGCTGAGCGAGCGCCTCGGCGACCCGGGTGCGGATGCTCTCGCGCAGCTCGTCAAGGGTGTCGAACTCCGAGGCCTCGGATGCGAACTCGTCGCCGAGCTCCGGGAGCTGCTTCTCGCGCACCTCCTTGACCTCGACCGCGAAGCTCGCGGTCCTCCCGGCCAGCTCGGCGGGCTGGTGGTCGTCTGGGAAGCTGACCTCGATCGTGCGCTCGTCGCCGGTCCCGGCCCCGGCCAGGCCGGCGTCGAACTCCGGCAGCAGCCCCTCGGCGCCGAGCTCGATCACGAAGTCTTTCGAGGACGAGCCCTCGAACGGCTCCCCCTCGATCGTGCCCTCGAAGTCGATCACGACCGCGTCGCCGGCGGCAGCCGGCCGCTCCACGGGGTGCAGGCTGCCGAAGCCCTCGCGCAGGCGCTCGATCTCCGCGTCGACCGTCTCCTCGGGGACCTCGACCTCCGCCCTGCCGACCTCGAGCCCCCGGTACTCGCCCAGCCCGGCAGGCGGACGCACCGCGACCTCGATCGTGAACGCCAGCTCCTCGCCGGCGTCGGGCAGCTCCCCAACATCGAGCTTCGGGTCGCCGATCGGGTTGATCTGCGCCTCGATCAGCGCCCGCTCGTACCACTCGGGCAGCGAGTCGCGCAGCGCCTGCTCGACGACCGCCTCGCGGCCCAGCCGCTGAATCACCAGCGCCGGCGGCACCTTGCCCTTGCGAAAGCCGGGCAGCTTGAGCTCCTCGGCGAGTCCGGCCGCAGCCCTGTCGATCCGCCTTGCGATCGCCTCGGGCTCGACGGCGACGTCGATCTTGACCCGTGAATCGGGCAGCTCGCTGACAGTGGTCCTCACGGGATCCGCAGCTTAGTGCCCGCTACGGTTTCGCCCGTGGACCCCGGGACAACGGCGATCGGAACCTGGAGCGGCGGCCGTTTCATGCGTTTCGGCGAGCCGCTCGAGGACGAGCGCTTGCTCGCCCTGTTGCGTCCGGGCGACGGGATCGACACCGTGATCACCGCCGACGTCTACGGTGAGGGGGCGGCGGACGCGATGCTCGGCCTCGCGCTCGACGGCCTCGACCGCTCCAGCTACAGCCTCGTCGGCGCCGTCGGGCACGACTTCACCGAGGGCGAGCGCGACGGCAGCCGCGGGTTCCCGCGCTTCACCGACCCCCGCCTGCGCGGGCCTGAGGGCTACGCGGACTACCTGCGCGGCGCGACCGAGGCGAGCCTCGACCGGATCGGGGTCGACTCGTTCGACCTGCTGCTGCTCCACAACCCGGACCGCACCGGCTACAGCTCGGAGGCGGTCTGGGACGCGATGGCGAGACTGCGCGACGCCAGCCTGACCGCCGCGATCGGGCTCGCGCCAGGGCCGGCGAACGGGTTCACCCTCGACCTGATCGACTGCCTGGAACGCTTCGGCGAGCGAATCGACTGGGCGATGTTGATCCTCAACCCGCTCGAGCCATGGCCCGGAGAGCTCAGCCTCGAGGCGGCCACCGCGCATGGGGTGCAGGTGATCACCCGCGTGGTCGACTACGGCGGCCTGTTCTGGGACGACGTGCGCCCCGGACACCGCTTCGCCGAGCACGATCACCGCTGCTTTCGCCCCGCCGGCTGGGTCGAGGCCGGTTGCGAGAAGCTCGAGCGCATGCGCCCGCTCGGCGAGCGCGCCGGCCTGACCCCGATCCAGCTCGCCTGCCGCTGGAACCTCGCCCACGAGGCGGTCGCCTGCGCGGCCCCGACGCTGATCCAGGAACCCGGCGCCGGGGCGCGCCCGATCGAGGACAAGCGCGCCGAGCTCTCTTCGCTGCCCGCCGGGCCGCTCCCGCCCGGCGAGGTCGCCGAGATCCGCGAGATCGGCGACAACCGAGGCTCGATGGCGCTCAAGGGTGCGAGTCCGGATCACGAGGGCGCCGAACGGCCCGATCGCTGGCCGCTCAGCGAGCCGCTGATCGAGGCGGGGCGTCGCTGGGGCGTCGAGGCGAAGCGTGACCTGCGCGAGGCGACGGCGGTCAGGTGAGCGCGGCTGACCGGCTGCTGGCCTGGATCGTCACCGGTCCGATCGGCCGGGTGGCGGCATTCTTCGGAGACGTCACCGCCTACTGGTGGCGTTCGCTGCGGCAGCGCTGAGCGCTAGTCGGCGTCGTCGGCGTAACCGAGAATCGAGCGGTCGATCAGCCACTCGACCGGCGCCTTGTCGTCGGTGTAGACGGCGCCGCCGCGCAGGCGGGGGCCGATGCGTGCCGCCTCGACCTCCGCGACCGCTCGCAGCTCGGCCGGGAACTCGCGCGCCGCACGGCTGAGGTTCGCGGCCGAGGCCGGGGAGTCGGTCCCGATCAGCAACGTGTTCGTGGACTCGATCGGGTCGCGGAGCACGGTCTGAAATACCTCCGCCATCGTCGCCGAGAGCACCCTCTCCAGGTCGTCGTTGCCCTCCGGATGGCCGGCGTTGACGACCACCGCCCCGCCCGGCGCGAGCCGGTCGCGGGCGAGCTCGAAGAACTCGCGTGTCGCCAGATAGAACGGGATGTAGGGCTGGCGGTAGGCGTCGACCATGATCACGTCGAAGCCGCCCTCGGACCGCCGCAGCCACGGCCGCGCGTCCTCGTTATGAACTGACAGGTTCTGGTTCGAGCCCATGTCGAAGTACTCGAGCCCGACCCGCTCGAGCTCGGGGTCGATCTCGACCCCGTCGACCTGGGTCTCGGGGAAGAAATGGCCGTAGGCGCGGGCGGTCGTGCCCGCCGCGTTGCCGAGGACCGCGATCCGCTCCAGTGGCCGGTCGAGCGCGGTGAACGGCGCGACCAGGTAGCCGTCCCAGACGTCCCCGGTCAGAAACGAGCCGGGCCGGTAAAGCGAGTGGGTCGCCTGGCCCTCGTTGAGCTCGAGCGCACGGTCGCCGTCGGGCTGCTCGATGACGCGGATGTACTGGTGCTCGGAGTCGGTCTCGAAGATCACCGTTCCCTCATCGGTCGCCTTCACCGTCCCGACCGGGATCGCCATCGCCGCAGCGACCGCTACCGGAGCTGCGGCGGCGCGCCAGCCCAGCCCCGCGGCGGCGACGATCGCGAGCAGCAGCGCGAAGGCGAGGAAGGTGCGCTGGGTGCCGACCAGCGGGATCAGAACCAGCGCAGCGAGCATCGTCCCGAGCAGCGAGCCGACGGTCGAGATCGCGTACAGGCGCCCGGCCACCCGGCCCGAGTGCTCGACATCGGGGACCGCAAGCCGAATCGCCCACGGAGCGCAGGTCCCGGCGAGCCCGACCGGGATCGCGATCAGGGCGAGGACGGCGAACAGCGAGCCGACGAAGGCGCCGGCCTCGATCTCGTCCAGCGCGCTGACCGAGATATCGAAGAACGGCTGTGCGACGAGCGGCACCAGCGCCAGCATCAGCGCGGCGCCCATCACCGCGAGGCAGAGGCTGTGACGGCTCGGGTAACGATCGCCGAGCCGGCCCCCGAGCCAGTAGCCGATCGAGAGCGCGACGAGGACGACCCCGATCGTGTTCGCCCAGACGATCGTCGAGGCGCCGAAGAACGGCGCCATCAACCGGGCGGCGGCGATCTCGGCGCCCAGGGTCGAGATCCCGACCACGAAGACGAGCGCGTAGAGGTATCGGTTCTGGCTCACCTCCCGCCCCCGAGGATCCGCTCGCGCAGGCGCTCGCCCTGCCCCGCGGCGACCGCGCGGGCCGCCCGGGTGGGGTCGAGCTCGAGGCCTCGCTGCTCGGCGAGCTCGATCAGCTCCTGCTTCTCGGCGCTGCGCCCGGCGGCGCGCAGGAAGAGCCAGGTGAAGAGACCGAGGGTCACGGCCCCGGTCCAGATCATCATCAGGTTGCCTGCGGCACCCTGGTCGGCGAGTGGGCTGATCTCCCACTCCGCCTCGCCCGGGGCGTAGGCGGGATAGAGGATCTCGCCGGACCAGATGAAGACGTTGGCGAGCACGGCCTCGAGCAGCCGGACTACGACGATGTAGGCGAGCATCGCCGCGTCGCCGAACCAGCTCGGCCGCGGCAACGGCCCGACCAGCGGCAACCACATCGCGACCCCGAAAGCGAAGAAGCAGACGTGCTGAGCGAAGTGCAGCGCCGGGCTGTCGAGAACGCCCTCATATAGCGCCGAGAGGTGCCAGAGGTAGAGGTTGAGCGCCCAGATCGGCAGCGCGACGAGCGGGTTCGCGAGCAGCCGCAGCCAGCCCAGCCAGCGGACCGCAAGCAGCGGCTGCAGTAGCGGGCCGGTCAGCCCGAGGGTGATCAGCAGGCCCGCGAGGTCGCCGATCAGCAGATGCTGGGACATGTGGCCGACGACCAGCTCCTCGGCGACGGTGGAGACCGGCGGCAGGTCGGCGAGCAGCAGGACCAAAAGCCCGGCGGCGAACGAGATCTGGCGCCAGATCCCGACCGGTGCTCCGCGCTCGGCGAGGGTGGCGGTACGGCGCGCGTAGACGAGTGCGACCGCGAGCAGCAGCAGCGGGGCGGCGACGTCGATCGCGGTGGCCGCCATGCGGCCAGCTTAGAGAACGCCCGGAGCCGGTCAGAGCCAGTGAATGCGCCGAAAGAAGCGGTGAAGGGCGAGCACCGCGACCGCCATCATCGCGAGCGCGATCCAGTAGCCCCAGGGCTCGTCCAGCTCCGGCATGTGGGTGAAGTTCATGCCCCAGATCGAGGCCAGGAACGTGGGCACTGCGATGATCGCGGCCCAGGCCGAGATCGAGCGCACGACGGCGTTCTGCTTGACCGAGAGCAGCGCCAGGTTCGCCTCCAGGATCGAGGTCAGCAGCTCGCGGTGGGAGCCGATCTGCTCCTCGACCCGTCGGGCGTGGTCGGCGACGTCGCGGAAGTAACGGCGCAGCTCGCGGTCGATCTGCGGGTACGCGCCGCGCTCGAGCGCCTCCAACGACGGCAGCAGCGGCGAGACCGCACGGTGGAACTCGATCACCTCGCGCTTGAGGAAGTAGATCCGCTCGGTCGAGTCATCGCCGCGGGCGAAGATGTCCTGCTCGACCTCCTGGATGTCGTTGTCGATCCCCTCGACGACGGGGAGGTAGTCGTCGACGACCTTGTCGAGCACCGCCCAGGCGACGGCCCCCACCCCGTGTGCGAGCATCTCCGACTGCTCGAGCCGGCGGCGCGCGGGCTTCAGCTCGCTGGCCATCCCGTGGCGGACGGCGATCGCGTAGTGGGGGGCGAGGAAGAGGTGGATCTCGCCGAACTCGACCGACTCGGTCTCGTCGTCGTAGCGTGCGGTGCGCAGGACGATGAACACCGAGCCGTCGTAGTCCTCGAGCTTCGGGCGCTGGTGGGCGTGGCGGGCGTCCTCGACCGCGAGCTCGTTGAGGCCGAAGCCGCGCTGGGCGCGCGAGAGCTCGTCGGCGCTCGGGTCGCGCAACCCGAGCCAGACAAACTCGTCTCCCTCCGCGGCGGCGGCGATCCGCGCCGCGCTCTCGATCTCGAGCGGCTGCTCGTGCTGGCGGGCGCCGGCGCGGTAGTGCGCGCAATCGACGATCACGTCGCTGGATTCAGCCTCCGGGCACAGCCTCCTGCCCCCGAAGCCACTCTGGCGGCCCGATGCCTAGATCGGTGAGCCCGCGGCCGCCCGCTGGGCGGCGAAGGCGTCGAGCCGCTGCCGAAGCCCGCGGGCCAGCTCGAGCCCGGGAGCGACCCGCCCGACCATCGCCAGGTCGGCGCGCCACGCCTCGACGCGGAGGTCGAGGCTCGGCGCCTTGTGGAGGTCGATCGCCGCCTCGCCGCGCTGCTCGTACATGACCTGCATCTCGGCCAGATTGGCGAGCTTGTCCGCGGCGTAGATCGCCGCCGCGCGCTCGCCGGCCTGCTCGACCTGGGCGCGCAGCCCGCGCTTGCGCTCGACCCAGTCGTCGATCCCCTCGTCCTCGGTCAGGGCGCCAACCAGCTCCCCGACCTCGAGCCCGAAGCGCTTGGCGACGTCACCGACGGTGAGCTCGGAGTCCTCGACCCCGTCGTGCAGGAGCGCCGCCGCCAGCGTCGCCTCGTCGGCGCCCGTCTCGGCGAGCAGCTCGCAGACTCGCAGCGGATGCCCGAGGTAGGGGGACCCGTCGTGGCGGGTCTGGCCGCGATGCGCCGCCGCCGCGACCGAGAGCGCATCACCGAGCAGGTCGGAATCGCGGACGTAGGCGGGTGGCGCGATCGTGGTCTTGACGTCCTGATCACCCATGCGCAGCGCCGAATTTTACGATCAGCCCGATGCCGGGCGCCCTAACGACAGCGCCCGGGTGGCGTCGTGCACAGTCGCCGGCCTACTGGGCCGGCGTCGCCGGCGGCGGCTGGGTGAACGACACCTCGGGCACCTCGCGGTCGGCGGCGTCCTCGACCTCGAAAAACTCGCGTGCGGTGAAGCCGCCGCTGTTCGCGACCACCGAGTTGGGGAAGATCTGGATCTTGGTGTTATAGGCCTGCACGTTGGAGTTGTAGATCCGCCTCGAGGCCTGGATCTCGTCCTCGAGCTCGGAGAGGTTGCGCGAGAGCTGCTGGAAGTTCTCGGTCGCGCGCAGCTCCGGATACTGCTCGGCGACCACACGCAGCCCGCCGAGCGCCTGGCTCAGCATGCCCTCGGCCTGCCCGGCCTCGGCGGGGCCGGAGGCCTGCATCGCGGCGGCCCGCGCCTGGGTCACCTTCTCGAAGGTCTCGCGCTCGTGCTGCGCGTAGCCCTTTACCGCCTCGACCAGGTTCGGGACGAGATCGTGGCGGCGCTTGAGCTGCACGTCGATCCCCGACCAGGCCTCGTCGACCTTGTTTCGCGAGCCGATGATCGAGTTGCGGATCAGGACGAAGATCAGCCCGATCAGCAGGACTACGCCGATGATGATCAGCACTACGGTCATTGCTTGCAACTCTCTTTCGGAGGTTGGTGGGCGCGCCCGGATCGAGGGCGGGCACTGATTATCCCCTACTCGGTGGTCGTCGGCGCGGGCTCGCGGCGATCAGCCGATTGCGCCCTCGAGCCGCAGCAGCCACGCCTTCATCTCCGGGCCGCCGCCGTAGTTGCCGAGCCTGCCGCCCGCGAGCAGTACGCGATGGCAGGGGACGACGATCGGGATCGGATTGCGGCCCAGCGCGCTACCCGCGGCGCGGTAGGCGCGCGGGCTGCCGGCCCGATGCGCGATCTCGCCGTAGCTGGCGGTGACGCCGTAGGGCAACCTCGCCGTCTGGCGCAGGACGCGTGCGGAGAACCCCGGCTCGACCAACCGCCAGTCCAGGGCGAGGTCGAACCGCTCGCGGGCTCCCTCGAAGTACTCGTCGAGCTCGCGTCGTGCGGGGTCGAGGCGCTTGGGCAGCTCGACGATCCGCGGCGAGAGCTCGGCCGCAAGCTCCTCGAGCACCTGCTCGAGCCGCTGGTTGGGAAGCGCGATCCGGACCAGCCCGCGCCGGGTGGCCGCGAGCACGGCGACCCCGAGCGGCGTGTCGAGCGTCGCGTAGCCGATCTCGGCCAGGCCCTCGCGGTCGGCGCGCTCGGCGAAGCGCGCCGACGCCTCGGCGGCGGCCGCGGCCGAGTCCTCACCCAGCACCTGGGCGATCCGCTTCGCATCGCTGCCACTCATGCCGTCAGCTCCTCTCGGTCGATCGTTTGGCGCAGAGCCCGGAGGCCGTCCGCGACCCGGCGTCGCGCCGCCTGCTCGCTGCAGCCGAGCGCGGCCCCGATCTCGCGGTACGAGAGCCCGGCGGCGTAGCGCAACGCGACCGCCGCCCGCCGGGCCTCGGAGAGCCGGCCGACCGCCGCCCAGACCTCGCCGTCGGGTTGCTCGTCCACGGTGCCCAGATCGTCCAGCTCGGCGCGTGGCTCGGGGCGCCGGGCCCGGGCGCGGTGGTGGTCGATCGCCTTGCGTCGCGCGATCGTCATCACCCATGCCCTCGGGAAGCGCCCGTCCATCCGGTGATAGGCACGAAGCGCGGCAATGAACGTCTCCTGGAAGCAGTCGTCGGCGTCGCTCAGGCCGACCGCCGCGCGCAGGAACGAGAGCACCGGCTCGCGATGCTCGTCGAGGAAGCGCTGAAACGGGACGGGGTCGGCGGTGATCTCGGGTCGGCTCACGGCTTCGTTGCTGAAACGCGCCTCCGAGCCTAATCGTGAGCTGGTCCGACCGGCTGCGCTAGCTTGCGGGCAGTGAGTTGGAAGCGTGCAGCGGGAGTGGCGGCGGTGCTCGCCGCGGCTGCTGCCGGACTCACCGCGGCGGCGGTGTCCGGGGGCGCCGGCCCGTCGAGCCTGCCCTCCTACGCGAACCTCGAGGTCGAGCTCGAGCCCGTCGCCGGCCACGCCCGCCTCAGCGCGGCGAAGGCGAAGAAGCCACGCGTCGTCTACCTGCTCGGCGAGCCCTCGTCCGTGGATGTCGACTCGACCGGCCCCTACGTCGACATCAGGCTCTCGAGCTGTCCGGGCAACTCGCGGGTGATCGACGGCGGCGTGGTCGCCGACAGCACCGACGTCTACCAGCAGGGCTCCTACGTCGAGGCGGTCGACGAATACCACGTGCGGCTCGGCTTCGACGACGGCGCAACGCCGGCCGACTTCGAGATCACCTCGCACCTGATCTGCCTCAAGGGCGTTAAGTAGACCGGTCGCCGGCGACGCGCAACTACCCGGCGCGCTCGAGTGTTTGAGGCAATAGATGAAGAGAGCGATCACGATCGGCCTTCTCGTCGCGCTCCTCGCGACACCCCTGGCGTTCGCCGCGACCAAGACCTACCGCGGTGCGATAAAGGGCGACGAGCAGTCGTCCGTGACCCTGAAGGTGAAGCGGGCCGACGGCGAGCGAAGCGTGAAGCTGTTCGCGGCCGAGCGCTTCGTGATCTCCTGCGAGAGCGGCCCGAAGCGGCTCGAGCGGGCGGCGCTGAGCGGCCTGGTCCCGGTCAACCGCAAGGGCCGGTTCAACGTCGAGGGCAGCGACGCCGGCCGGGTCCTGCGGGTCTCGGGCAAGCTGATCGGAAAGCGCAGCGCCCACGGCACCGTTCGCTACCTCGGCCCGACCCCGGTCGGCAACGCGGTCGAGGACTGCGACAGCGGCAAGCTCGACTGGTCGTCGTCGCGCTGAGCTCGCCCGCCTGACCCCGCAGGTCGGATAGGCTGGCCCGCCAGTACGGAGGGGCCCCGCGCGGGGCAGGCAAAGTACGGAGGTATCCGATGAAGCGCACTCTCGTCCTCGCCGCGTGCGCGGCACTCGTGACCGCGGCCGGCGCGGTCACCGTCGATGCGCTCGCCCAGCAGCTCTACCGCGGCCAGCTCAGCGGGGTGATCGGCAGCTCGGTCAAGCTCAGGGTGGACCCGAGCGAGCGCGGGGACCAGGACCTGGTCCGCTCGTTCGCGGCCCGCTACTTTGACGTCAGCTGCCCGGGACGGGGCACGTTGACGATGCGGCGCGCGAAGCTGCTCGGCGAGATCCCGGTCGGAGAGGGCGGCGGCTTCAGCGAGCGCGACGACAACGGCGAGACGGTGTTCAGGGTGCGCGGCAAGCTCGGGCTCCCGGGGCGCAGGGCGAAGGGCACGTTCCGCTACCAGGGCGCGGTCGAGATCGACGGCACCGTGGCGAACTGCGACAGCGGCCGGCTGCGCTGGAAGGCGCGAGCCGGCGGCAGTTAGCCCGGCGAGGGCTGGACCGGGTTGCGCATCGCGGCCTCCACACCCTGGAGGCGCTCGCGCTCACCGCTGGGCAGGATCACGTAGACGGCGCCGTTGCGGTCAAGGCGTCGTCGCGGCTCGGCGACGATCAGGCCGGTCGGGCGTCCGACGTCGTCGAACGTCCAAACGTCGCCGTCCTCGGTCGGCTCACGCGACACCGCCTCTACCGAGCTCAGCTTCGCGTACAGGACGTCGCTGGGCGGGTCGTAGGTGACGAGGGGGAACGAGTGGCGTCCGGCGCGCATCGGGCCCGAGGGTAGCGCCGGCCGGGTCGGTCAGCCGCCGATGTAGGCGTGCGCGGCCGGGTCAGTACCCACTTCGGATGCCCGTGCGTGCACATCGGCCTAGCATCGGCGCATGGGTCCCGCGACGACTGGCGGCGAGACCGGTGCTTCCGGCCCCGGACGCCGCCGGGTGCTGATCGCGGGCGCCGGCGTAGCGGGCCTCGAGGCGTTGCTCGCGCTTTCCGAGCTGGCCGGCGACCGGGTCGAGAAGCTGCTGCTGGCACCGACCGACCACTTCGTCTACCGGCCGCTGCTGGTCACCGAGCCGTTCGGTGGCGCGGGCGCGGTGCGGATCGAGCTCTCGCGGATCATCGACGAGACGGGAACCGAGCACGTGCCGGAGGCGCTCGTCTCGGTCGACTCAGGGTCGAGATCGGTACGCACCTCGGCAGGGACCGAGCTTCGCTATGACGACCTGCTCGTCGCGCTCGGCGCGACCGCGGTCGAGGTCGTCCCCGGGGCGCTCACGTTCGGCATCGATGGCAGCGCCGAGGCGATGGGCAGGCTGCTCGAGCGGATGGGCCGCAGAGGAGTCGAGCGGATCGCGTTCGTGGTCCCGGCGACGCCGACCTGGTCGCTGGCGGCATACGAGCTCGCGCTGCTGACCGCGGCGGAGCGAAGCGCGCGGCAGCTGGCCGGCGTCGAGCTCTCCCTGGTCACGCACGAGTCGGCTCCGCTCGAACTCTTCGGCGAGCCCGCCGCAGCCCTGGTCGCGGCTCGCCTCGCCGAGGCCGGGGTCACGGTTCATCTCGAGAGCCCGGTGTCGCGGTTTGCCGGGCGGCGGCTCGAGCTTGCCGGCGGCGCGGCGCTCGAGGCCGACGCGGCGGTCGCGCTTCCGAAGCTGACCGTAGCCGAGGTGCCCGGGCTGCCACAGACGAGCGACGGCTTTCTTCGCGTCGACGCGCAGATGCGCGTTGGCGCGCTCGAGAACGTCTGGGCGGCCGGTGACGCGACCTCGTTCCCGGTTAAGCAGGGAGGCCTGGCCGCGCAGCAGGCGGCCGTCGCGGCACGCACGATCGCCGCCAAGGCCGGTGCGCACGTGCCTTTCGAGCCCTTCCAGCCGGTGCTCCGGGCCGCGCTGATCACCGGTGGCCCGCTCGAGTACATGCGCACACCGATGCACGACCGGGGCCGCTCGGAGGTCTCGGAGGGCCGGGCGCTGTGGTCGCCGCCGGCGAAGATCGCGGGCCGGTACCTGTCTTCCTACCTTGCCACGAGGCTGGAGGACGGAGCCCGGCCCGAGCTCGTCGATCTCGAGCCGAGCGCCGGCACCTCCGGCCAGGCCGAGGGCGAGGAGGAGTCGCGCGCCGTGCTGCTCGCCGCCGCCGACTCCGACGCCCGGCTCGGCAACTACGAACGAGCGCTCGCCTGGCTCGATCTCGTCGAGGCGCTCGACTTCGTGATCCCGCCGGCGTACCTCGGGCGCCGCCACGAATGGCGTCGCGAGCTCGACCCCGACGCGCCCAGCGATCGCGCGGCGGAGCGGCTCGAGCCGGCGCTCGCCGGAGCGGCGGCCGCGCTCAGCGACCTCCAGCGCCGGCTCGGATGGTTGCGAGAGCTCGAGCGACGACAGGGCGAGGAGATGCGAGAGGATCTGCGAGACCTGACTCACGGAATCGAAGACCTGCTGCTGCGCTCACGGCGCACCGGTGTCCTCTCGGCCGCGGCTCGAGAAGCATCGTCTCACGACGCGGACGACCCGGAGGCCGGGTGAGGGTCCTCGAGCGCACCGACCTCGACCGGTTGCTCGCAGCCCTGGTCGCGCGCGGCTACGAGCTGGTCGGCCCGACCGTGCGCCAGGGCGCGATCGTCTTCGAGCCAATCGAGTCCGCTGCCGATCTGCCGGTCGGCCTGACCGACACCCAGGACGGCGGCACGTACAGGCTCGAGCGGCGCAGCGACGAGGCGGTGTTCGGGTTCGCCAACGGGCCGCAGTCCTGGAAGCGCCTGCTGCACCCGCCGGTGCTCGAGCTGTGGAGCGCCCGTCGCTCGCCTGAGGGCGAGCTCGAGTTCAGCGCGCAGAACGAGCCGCAGCCCAAGCGAGCGTTGATCGGAGCGCGGTCGTGCGACCTGCACGCGATCGCGACCCTCGACCGGTCGCTGCTCGAGATCGAGCACCCCGACCCTGAGTACGCCGCCCGCCGCGAGGGCCTGTTCGTGGTCGCGCTCAACTGCTCGACAGCGGGCGGGACCTGCTTCTGCGTCTCGATGGAGACCGGGCCGCGGGCGACGTTCGGGTACGACCTCGTGCTCACCGAGCTTCACGACGGCGACCGGCACCTGTTCCTGGTCGAGAGCGGCAGCGACCAGGGTGCCGAGCTGCTCGCCGAGCTGCCGACCCGCCCCGCCGGCGACGACGAGGTGCGGGCGGGCGAGCAGGTCTCGGAGCGGACCGCGGCCTCGATGGGCAGGCGGATGGACACCGAGGGACTCAAGGAGCTGCTCGACCGCAACCTCGAGCACCCGCGCTGGGACGAGGTCTCCGAGCGGTGCCTGAGCTGCGGCAACTGCACGATGGTCTGTCCGACCTGCTTTTGCACCGAGGTCGACGACATCGACGATCTTGCCGGGGTCGAGGCGGGGCACGTGCGGCGCTGGGACTCGTGCTTCAACCTCGAGTTCACGTACGTGCACGGCGGCAGTGTTCGCGACTCGCCGCGCTCGCGCTACCGCCAGTGGATGACCCACAAGCTCGCGACCTGGCACGACCAGTTCGGCACCTCGGGCTGCGTCGGCTGCGGGCGATGCATCACCTGGTGCCCGGTCGCGATCGACATCACCGAGGAGGCGGCGGCGATCCGGGTCACGGATGGAGAGGTGAGATGAGGAAGATCGAGGATCTGATCAAGGGAATCGAGATGTTCGCGGGCATGCGCGAGGAACACCGGGCGCTGATCGCGGGTTGCGGCCAGAACGTGGTCTTCCGCGACGGCGACTACATCTTTCGCGAGGGCGACCCGGCGGACACGTTCTTCGCGATCCGCGAGGGGATGGTGGCGCTCGAGGTCGCCGCCCCGGCCCGCCCGCGGCTCGTGATCGAAACGCTTGAGCCGAGCGAGGTGCTGGGCTGGTCGTGGCTGTTCGAGCCCTACCGGGCGCGGTTCGACGCCCGCGCCGTCGGCACCGTGCACGCGGTCGCCTTCGACGGCGCCTGCCTGCGGGGCAAGTGCGACGCGGACACCGAGCTCGGCTATGAGCTGATCCGCCGGTTCGTCGCGATCATCACCGAGCGCCTGCAGGCGACCCGATTGCGACTCCTCGACGTCTACGGACATCCCCCGGCGGCGAGCGGGTGAGACGCGCGACCGTTCCCGCCCCGTTCGCGGTCGCCTCGGCGAGGCAGGAGACCGAGGACACCTGGACGCTCGACCTGACCGCCGAGACGGGCGAGCCGCTGGACTTCGCCCCCGGCCAGTTCACGATGCTCTACGTATTCGGAGTCGGCGAGGTCCCGATCTCGGTCAGCGGCGACCCGGCCGAGCCGCAGACGCTCGTCCACACGGTCCGCGCCGTGGGCGCGGTGACGCGGGCGGTCTGCGCGGCCGGCGCCGGCGACCGGCTCGGGGTCCGGGGGCCGTTCGGGAGCGCCTGGCCGCAGCCCGAGCAGGGCAGCGACGTGGTCTTCGTCGCCGGCGGCCTCGGCCTCGCCCCGCTGCGCCCGGCGATCTACGCGGCCTTGGGCGAGCGCGAGCGCTACGGGCGAGTGATCGTGCTGTACGGCGGGCGGACCCCCGACCAGCTCCTCTATCGCGAGGAGCTCGACCGCTGGCGCGTGAGTGACGAGCTCGAGGTCGAGGTCACCGTGGACGCCGCGGAGCCGGGTTGGCGGGGTCGGGTCGGCGTCGTCCCGAAGCTGCTCGACCGCGCCGGCCTCGACCCGCGAACCAGCGTCGTGCTGGCCTGCGGGCCCGAGGTGATGATGCGGTACTCGGTCGAGGCCGCGGTCGGGCTCGGGATCGCCTCCGAGCGCGTCTTCGTCTCGCTGGAGCGCAATATGCGCTGCGCGGTCGGCCATTGCGGGCACTGCCAACTCGGGGGCACCTTCGTCTGCCGCGACGGGCCCGTGTTCGCCTGGCCGGCGATCTCGCGCGAGCTGGGAGTGCGAGAGCTGTGAGCGGGAATCGACAGCGCCCGAAGCTGGCCGTCTGGAAGTTCGCCTCCTGCGACGGCTGCCAGCTCAGCGTGCTCAACCTCGAGGATGAGCTGCTGGCGCTCGCCGACTCGGTCGAGATCTCCTACTTCCTCGAGGCGACCCGGGCGACCGTCGCGGGCCCGTACGACCTCTCGCTGGTCGAGGGGTCGATCACCACCGCGCACGACGCCGAGCGGATTCGCGACGTCAGGGCCTCGTCGCGGACGCTGGTCACGATCGGCGCCTGCGCGACCGCCGGCGGGATCCAGGCGCTGCGCAACTTCAGCCGCGTGGAGGAGTTCGTCGCCGCCGTCTACGCCTCCCCGGACTACATCTCGACCCTCGAGACCTCGACCCCGATCCGCGACCACGTGCAGGTGGACTACGAGCTGCAGGGCTGCCCGATCGACAGCCGTCAGCTGCTCGAGGTGGTGAGCGCCTTCCTCGCCCGGCGCCGGCCGCGGATCTCCTCGCAGTCGGTCTGCGTCGAGTGCAAGCAGCGGGGCAACGTGTGCGTGATGGTCGCGCACGGAACCCCCTGCCTCGGACCTGTCACGCACGCCGGCTGCGGTGCGATCTGCCCCGCCTATGACCGCGGCTGCTACGGCTGCTTCGGGCCGAAGGAAACGCCGAACACCGATTCGCTGAGCGCCTGGTGGCGGCGCCTCGGGGTGCCGAGCGAGGACCTGGTGGCCGCCTACAGGCACGTGAACGCGTTCGCCGACGCGTTTCGCGAGCAGAGCGCCGCGGAGGAGAAGCGGACGGATGGCTGAGCGCGAGCCGCGGACGACGAAGATCGACGTTGGGGCGCTCGCCCGAGTCGAGGGCGAGGGCGCGCTCCACGTCAGCGTCCGCGGCGACACGGTCGAGGATGTGCGGCTGGAGATCTACGAGCCGCCGCGCTTCTTCGAGGCGCTGCTGCGCGACCGCCCGTTCGCCGACGCGCCCGACATCACCTCGCGGATCTGCGGGATCTGCCCGATCGCCTACCAGATGAGCGCCTGCGCGGCGCTCGAGGACGCGCTCGGAGTCGAGATCCCCGAGCCGATCTGGGACCTGCGACGGCTGATCTACTGCGGCGAGTGGCTCGAGAGCCACGCCTTGCACGTGTTCATGCTCCACGCGCCCGACTTCCTCGGCTATCAGGGGGCGATCGAGATGGCCCGGGACGGCCACTCCGAGGTGGTCGAACGCGGCCTGCGGATCAAGCGGGCGGGCAACGACCTGCTGCGCGCGGTCGGCGGCCGGGCGGTGCACCCGATCAACGTCCGCGTCGGCGGCTTCTACCGGGCGCCGACGCGGGCCGAGCTCACCCCGGTCGCCGAAGTGCTGAAGCGGGCGCGCGAGGACCTGCTCGAGACCGTGCGCTGGGCGGGCTCGCTGGAGCTCCCGGAGCGGACGCTGGAGACCGAGCTGGTCGCGCTGCGCAACGGCGGCTCGTACCCGATCGAGCGCGGGCGGCTGGTCTCGACCGCGGGGCTCGACATCGCGCGCGGCCGAGTTCCCCGAGCACGTGGTCGAGGAGCACGTCCCCCACTCGACCGCCCTGCACGCGCGAATCCGCGCTCGCGGCAACTACGTGCTCGGGCCGATCGCGCGCTTCGCCCTCAACCACGACCGGCTCTCGCCGGTGGCCCGCGACGCGGCACGCGAGGCCGGCCTCGAGGGCCCGTCCCGCAACCCGTTCCAGATGATCGTCATCCGCTCGGTGGAGATGCTCTACGCCGCCGACGAGGCGCTGCGGTTGATCGCCGCCTACCAGCCGCCCGACGTGCCGTTCATCGAGCCACAGCCGGCGAACGCCGCCGGCTCGGGCTGGACCGAGGCGCCACGGGGGATGCTCTGGCACCGCTACGAGGTCGACGCCGATGGGCGGATCCGCGCGGCGACGATCGTCCCGCCGACCTCCCAGAACCAGGCCTCGATCGAGAACGACCTGCGCGGCTTCGTGCAGGCGAACCTCGACCTGCCCGACGACGAGCTTCAGTGGCGGTGCGAGCAGGCGGTGCGCAACTACGACCCCTGCATCTCCTGCTCGACCCACTTCCTGCGGCTCGAGATCGACCGCCGGTGAGCTGGCCGCCCGCCGGGCGCGTGCTGGTGATCGGGCTCGGGAACCGGATCCGCGGCGATGACGGCGCCGGTCCGCTGGTCGCCGAGCTGGTCGCCGAGCGCGCCCCCGGGCTCGAGGCGATCGCCTGCGAGCGCGAGCCGACCGACCTGCTCACGCTCTGGGACGACGCGGGCTTGGCGTTGCTCGTCGACGCGGTCGCCGGCCCCAACCCCGGCACCTGGCATCGGCTGGAGCTCGGCGACGGCCCGCTGCCCAGGCGTCCCGGGCCGACCGCCTCCACCCACGTCCTCACGCTCGCCGAGGTGATCGAGCTCGGGCGCGAGCTCGACAGGATGCCTGCGCGGTTGGTGATCTTCGGGATCGAGGCGGCGAGCTTCGAGACCGGAAGCGAGCTCTCCGCGCCCGTCGCCGACGCGATCGGACCGCTCACCGACGCGGTGCTCGCCGAGGCCCGGGCGCTGGGCTGAGGCCGAAGCCGGGTTCAGCTCACCGGCGCCGCCTCCGGGCGCCCGCCTCGCAGGAGCATGCCCGAGCCGCTCCTCGAGCTCGAGGATCAGCCTCGTCGTCTTCAGCACCGTGTCGGGATTGAGGCTGATCGAGTCGATCCCGATCTCGACCAGGTACTCGGCCATGTCGGGGTAGTCGGAGGGCGCCTGCCCGCAGAGCCCGGAGTGAATCTCGTTTCGCCGGCAGCCCTCGACCGCGAGGCGCAGCATCTCCTTCACCCCCTCGTCGCGCTCGTCGTAGTCGAAGGCGACGATCTCGCTGTCGCGATCGACCCCCAGGGTGAGCTGGGTGAGGTCGTTGGAGCCGATCGAGAAACCGTCGAAGCGCTCGGCGAAGCTGTCGATCAGGAGCACGTTGTTGGGGATCTCGCACATCGCGTAGATCTTGAGCCCGTTCTCGCCCCGGGTCAGGCCGAGCTCCGCCATCTTGTCGAGCACCCGGTCTGCCTCCTCGACGCGGCGCACGAACGGGAGCATCAGGACCACGTTGGTCAGCCCCATCTCCTCGCGCACGCGCTTCATCGCCCGGCACTCGAGCGCGAAGCCGGCCTCATAGGCGGGGTGCGCGTAGCGCGAGGCGCCGCGGAAACCGAGCATCGGGTTCTCCTCGCGGGGCTCGAAGGCGGCGCCGCCGACGAGGCTCGCGTACTCGTTGGTCTTGAAGTCCGACATCCGCACCACGACGGGCTTGGGCCAGAACGCCGCCGCGATCGTCCCGATCCCCTCCGAGAGCCGCTCGACGAAGAAGCTCTCGCCGTCGGGGTAGCCGCGGATCAGGCGGGCGATTGCCTCCCGGTCGTCGGCGTCGGCGAGCTGCTCGGGATCGACGAGCGCCAGTGGGTGGGCCTTGATGTACTCGCTGACGATGAACTCCATCCGCGCCAGGCCGACGCCGTCGTTGGGCAGGAACGAGGTCTTGAAGGCGAGGTCCGGGTTGCCGAGGTTGACCATGATCTCGGTCGCCGGGCGGGCCAGCTCGCCGACCTCGGTGCGGTCGACGTGGAACGGCAGCTCGCCACGGTAGACGCGGCCGGTATCCCCCTCGACGCAGGAGATCGTGGCCGCCTCGCGGGCGGCAAGGCGCGTGGTCGCATCGCCGGTGCCGACCACGGCCGGGATCCCGAGCTCACGCGCGATGATCGCCGCGTGGCAGGTGCGCCCACCGCGGTTGGTGACGATCGCGGCAGCGGTCTTCATCACCGGCTCGTAATCCGGGGTCGTGATGTCGGCGACCAGCACCTGACCCGGCTTGAAGTCCGAGAGCTGGGTCAGGTCCTTGATCAGATGGCACTCGCCGACGGCGACCTTCTCGCCGACCGAGCGCCCCTCGACGAGCACCGTCGGCTCGTCCCCGTTGCCCTCGAGCACATACGTCTCAAGCGAGGTCGCCTTGCGTTGAGAGGCAACCGTCTCCGGTCGCGCCTGGACCAGGTAGAGCTTGCCGTCGAGCCCGTCCTTGGCCCACTCCATGTCCATCGGGCGCCCGTAGTGGCGTTCGATCGTGATCGCGTAGTCGGCGAGCTCGAGGATGTCCTCATCGCTGATGCAATAGCGCTCGCGGTCGGCCTTCGGGGTCGGGACGTTGCGGGTCGTGTGCTTGGTCTCGCCCTCGACGTAGACCATCTTCACCGCCTTGTCGCCGAGCAGCCGCCGCAGCACCGCCCGCGAGCCCTGCTCGAAGGTCGGCTTGTGGACATAGAACTCGTCTGGGTCGACCGTCCCCTGGACGACGTTCTCGCCCAGCCCGTAGGCGCCGGTGATGAAGACGACGTCGCGGAACCCCGACTCGGTGTCGAGCGAGAAGAAGACGCCGGAGGCCGAGATGTCCGAGCGCACCATCTTCATCACCCCGATCGAGAGCGCGACCTTGAAGTGGTCGAAGCCCTGGTCAATCCGGTAGTGGATCGCGCGGTCGGTGAACAGGCTGGCGAAACAGCGGCGGCACGAATCGAGCAGGCTCTCCGCGCCGTGGATGTTGAGATAGGTCTCCTGCTGGCCGGCAAAGCTCGCGGTCGGGAGGTCCTCGGCCGTGGCCGAGCTGCGTACAGCGAGGCTCAGATCCTCGCCGTACTCCTCCTCGAGGCGCCGGTAGCCGGCGAGGACCTCGGCCGCGACGTCGTCCGGGAGCCCGGAGCCGTAGACGATCTCGCGGGCACGCTTCCCGCGGCGCGCCAGGTCGGCGACGTCCTCGGGGTCGAGCCCGTCGAGGGCGGCGCGCAGACCGTCCCAGGCGCCCCCGGCCTCGAGCGTGTAGCGGTAGGCGTCGGCCGTGGTCGCGAACCCGTTCGGCACCAGGATGCCCTCGCCGGAGAGCTCGCGGTACATCTCGCCCAGGGAGGCGTTCTTGCCGCCGACCAACGGCACGTCGTCGATCCCGATCTCGTTGAAGAAGCGCACGTACTTGAGCTCACTCACTGGGTGTCCTCCTCAGGCCACGGTTTTTGTCATTTACAGATCCGCCTCAGCTCCGCCACCGAGTCCTCGATCCCCGCGATCAGCAGGTCGAGGTCGCGGACCGCGTCAAAGTCGGCGTTGACGCAGAAGAAGACCTGGCCGTCGTAGCTGAAGATCGCGAGCCCGACCGCGTGCTCGGCCGCGAGCGGGACCAGCGGCCAGACCGCGAGCATCCGCGAGCCGAATGCGTACAGCGACTGCTGCGGGCCCGGCACGTTGGTGATCGTCAGGTTGAAGAGCCGGGTCGCGTAGAGCGAGCGCGCGAGCAGCGAGTGGATCATCGGCGGCGCGGCGCCGGTCAGGTTGATGATCGCGGTGGTGCCGGTCGCCTGGGTCCCGGACTTGAGCGTCTCCGCCTCGTCCATCTGGCGCGCGTAGCGCAGCCGGGGATCGGGCTCGCCGACGGGCAGGCGAACGAACAGCGAGGTGATCCGGTTGCCGAGCGCGAGCCGCTCGCCGGCGGTTCGCAGGTTGACCGGGACCATCGCCCTCAGGCCGTCAGTCGGCGGCTCCTCGCCCCGCGCCAGCAGCAGCTCGCGCAGGCCCCCCGCGGCGGCCGCGAGGACGACGTCGTTGACCGTCCCGCCGAGTTCGCGCTTGATCGCCTTCAGCTCGTCGAGCGAGACGCTCGCCACTGCCAACCGGCGCTTCGCACCGATCGGGGTGTTGAGGCTGGAGCCCGGGGCAGCGATCAGCTCGTCGCGGACCAGGACCTCCGCCATCGCGCGCGATCGCCTCAGCATCTCGCGGGCCCCGTTCCGGGCGCGCTCGGGATGGGCAGCGGTGGCGACGGTCCCGCGCACCAGGCCGAGGCCTGCCCGCGCGGCGCGCAGTGGCAGCATCAGCAGGCCGGCGCCGGGCAGCGCGGTCCCGTTGCCGTGCTCCTCGCCCACCGACTCTGCCTGCGGCGAGGCGGCAGCGGGCTGGGTGCCGGGGTCACGCTCGAGGTCGAGGATCGCAAGACCGGCGTCGACTGAGCCGACGCCGTCGACCATGCAGTGGTGGGTCTTCGAGGCCAACGCCCAGCGCCCGTCCGCGAAGCCGTCGACCAGGACCAGCTCCCAGAGCGGGCGGGTGCGATCGAGGCGCTCGGAGAAGAACTCCCCCGCCCACTCGAGCAGGTCGGCGTCGGTGCCCCGGCCGGGCAGACGCGCGCGCCGAACATGGCTCGCGAGGTCGAACTCCGGCGCCGGTTCCCAGTCGGGCCACGAGAGGCCGCCGGTGGTCGGCTCGGAGAGCCGCTGGCGATAGCGCGGCATCCCCTCGAGCCGCTGCTCGAGGTGGGTTCGCAACCGCCCGAGCGGCGGCGGGCCGCCGGCCCGCGGCTCGAAGATCAGCACCGCCCCGATGTGCATATGGGCACCGAGGTCGGCCTGTTCGAGCTCGAGGAACGTGGCGTCGAGCGCGCTCAGCTGCTCGGTCATCGGTGCGAGCGTACGTCTGCCTCCTCCCCGCTCCATCCGAGCCGACTACGGATTCGCCGCGACGCCCGGTGAGCGTCAGCCGTCCTCGGCGGCCCGCCGGCCGGCGATCAGGCCGTCCAGCAGCCGCAGGTACTGGACCAGGTGCCGAGGGCCGAGGAAGCCCTCGATCACCCATTCCCGAGCCGCGGTCCCGATCCGCGCGGCGCGCTCGGGATCGGCGAGCAGCTCGTCGCACGCGCGCCCGAAGGTCGCCAGGTCGCGGGGGTCGTCGAGCAGGACCCCGGTCACCCCGTCGACGATCTGGTCCTGGATCCCGCCGGCCCGGCTGGCGATCATCGGTCGCGCCTTCCACATCGCCTCGGCAACGGTGAGCCCGAAACCCTCGGCGAGGCTCTTCTGGACCACCACCTGCGCCCGGCGCTGGATCGCGTTCACGATCGCGGCGTTCTCCTCGACGTCGTCCATCGGCAGGCAGGCGAGGTGGACACGCTCGCGGATCGTCGACGGCAGCTCCTCGCGCAGTCGGCGCACGTCGGCGAGCACCTCGGCGCCCTCGGGGTCGTCGGAGACCGCGGCGACGCTGGGGCCCGCGAGCATCAGGTGGGCGGCGTCGTGGTCGGTGTGCTCGGCAAAGCCCCGCAGCACGCCGGTCGGGTCCTTGAGCCGGTCCCAGCGCGAGACCTGGGCCAGCAGCGGCGCATCGGCGGGGATCAGGTCGTCCTGGTCGATCTCCGCCGCCCGGTCGACCCGGCCCGGAGACCCGTCGAAGCGCTCGAAGATCCCCACCGCTCCTTCGCGCGCGGGCCCGAGCCCGGCCCGGGCGAGGATTGCCTCCACGGTCTCGGTCGAGAGCTCCTGGTTCTTGGGCGAGAAGGCGTCGATCGAGGGCGGGACGATCCAGATCCGCTCATCGGCGAGCCCCGCCCAGACGTGCTCGCGGCGCGAGAACACGTAGGCGTGCGCGGGGGTGACGTAGCCACGCAAGAAGTTCCACGTTTCGCGAGCGGTCTCGTTGGGGAGGTCGAGCCCGACGTGACAGCGCCAGACCACGGTCGTCCCCGCCTCGACCATCGGCTCGACCAGGCCCGCGGTCTGCGGGTCGTGGCAGAAGACGATGTCGCCGGGGCGGACCAGTCGCGCCAGCTCGTCGGCCGCCCTGGCCAGGGTCTGCTCGTAGGTCGCGCGCTCGTCCTCGCCGAGCCGCCCCCCGTCGCCGCCCGCCCCGTGCAGACTGGTTGTGGATCCGTTTCGTGACCGCGAAGAACTCGGGGCCGGCGGTGACCACGGCCCGGCGCGCGTCGACCCCCGCGCCCCGCGTGTAGGCGAGCAGAGACTGCAGCAGCTCCGCCACCCCGCCGCCGCGCGCGGTCGAGTTGATGTGCCAAACGGCGCGCCCGGCAAAGAGCTCGACTGCGCGGGCGATCCCGGTCTCGATCTCCGCCCACGAATCGCCGATCAAGGCTCGGAAGCGCTCGGGTCGAAGCGTCGCCACCGGCACCTGGTTGATCCCGCCGGGCGTTGCGTTCACCGCCGGCCACCCTATCCCCGCGTCGCTGCCCGGGCATCCGGGCTTACTACGCAGGGTGGCTATCCGGCCGCCCGCTCGATCTTGCCGCCTGGGAGGCCGATCAGGGCGACCACGAAGGCGACCGCCATCACGCCGGCCATCACGTAGAAGACCGTTCGCGAGGCGAGCGCGAAGTCGAGCTGGACCGACTCGAAGATCTCCTTCGCCCGCTTGCCGCCATGAGCGGCAAAGCTCGAGGAGTCGCCGGCGCCGGAATGGGTGAGCGCGTCGGCGACCTGGTCGGCCCGCTGCTTGCCGATTTCCGCCTCCGCCAGCGAGGCCTCGATGTTCGACTTGTTCTCGAGGATCAGGATCGTCCCGAGCACCGCGAGGCCGAGACTGGCGCCGAAGTTGCGGACCGTCTGGGTGATCCCGGTCGCCTCGCCGTAGCTCGTCCTCGGGGCACGGTTGATCGCGTCGGTGTTGGCCGGGCCGAGCACCAGGCCGGCTCCGGCGCCGGCGAGGACGATGAACGGCCACTGGCTGTCGAAGGCGAGGTCGGGAAGCTGACGCGCCCAGAGCGCGAAACCGATCGCGGCGACGGCGCAGCCGACGACGACCGATGGCCGCGCGCCGCGGCTGTCGAGGATCCTGCCGCCGACCTGCGAGCTGACAGCGAAGCCGGCGAAGAAGGTGAGCATGTAGAGGCCCGCGTTCGAGGCGTCATAGCCGAGCGAGACCTGGGAGTAGACGCTGGCGAAGAAGAACAGCGGGATGAACGGGATCATCAGGCAGAAGAGGACGACGTTCTCGATCGCGAAGGCGCGGTCGGTGAAGATCCGGACCTGGATCAGCGGGTGCTCCTGGCGCAGCTCGAAGGCGACGAAGGCGCCGAGCAGGGCGATTCCGCCGGCGATGCAGGCCCAGGTCGCCGGATCGCCCCAGCCCCAGACGCTCGACTGCTGCAGGCCGAGGACCGCGAGCCCCATCCCGCCGGCGATCAGGACCGTGCCGCGGTAGTCGATCGGAGCGGGCTGGCGGTTCTCAGCCGGCTTGGCGATCGCGGTCAGAACCAGGGCGACGATCGCGACCGGGACGTTGACCCAGAAGATCGCCCGCCAGTCGATCTCGGTCAGATAGCCGCCCGCCAGCGGCCCGATCGAGGTCAGCCCGCCGGTGATCGCAAAGAAGATCGCCATTGCCTTGCCGCGCTCGGAGATCGGGAAGGCGGAGATCACGATCGCCAACGCGGCCGGGAACATCAGCGCCGCGCCGGCGCCCTGAATGACCCGGAAGACGATCATCCACGCCTCGGCAGCGTCCCCGGTCGGCGTCAACCCACACATCGCCGACGCGCCCGCAAAGACGACAATGCCGATCACGACCATCCGGCGGTGGCCCGCGATGTCGGCGAGTCTTCCACCGAAGGCGAACAGGGCCGAGAGCGCGAGCAGGTAGCCGTTGACGATCCACTGCACCCCGGTCTCCGAGAGCGAGAGGTCCTTCTGCAACTCGGGCACGGCGATCGAAACGATCGTCTGGTCGATGAACGTCATCGAAACGGCGAAGATCATCGCCGCGAGCACGAGGCGGCTGTTCGACCCCTCGTTCAGGCCCCGAACCCTAGAGCGGCAGGCGGCGGCTCGGGATCGCGATCAGGTGCGTGCCACCCGGCGCAGGAAGGGCAGCAGCTTGTCGACGAAGTCGTTCTCGGGATGGGCCGAATTGGGATCGTTGTGGGCGTAGGTGGAGGCGCGGTCGATCAGGGTCAGGCGCCGCTCCGGGATCCCCGCCTGGGCGGCGAGGATGCGGGCCGCGTCGAGCACACGCGTCCCTCCGAGCGAGGCGCCGAACGCAAGCACGCGGGTGCGCCGGCCGAGGTCGTCGCCGTGGACGGCGTCGACGTCGAGCACTTCCTGGGCCGGATTCGGGTTCCCGGCGGCGACGGCGCCCGAGTCGATCGAGAGCCGCAGCGGGTGATACCACGCGGCTCCGTCGAGGCCCGGGAGGCCGGTCCCGGAGAAGATCCGCGCGTAGCGGGGCACCGGCGTCAGCTCGCCGGCATCGTCCCAGCCGCGCGGTTCACCGCTCTCGGCGAGGCGCCCGAGGTGCGCGTGCGCTGCGGCAAGCGCCGGGGGCGAGGTCTCGGTGTCGAGGGCGTAGCCGTAGTGGCCCTTGGCGGTCGCGAGCACGGGCGGTTTCAGGTTCGCCGGCAGCAGCGGCCAGGCCTGAAACAGCGAGGGCGCGTCGGGCTCGAGCAGTGTCCCGGTCGATCCGACGACGATGAACAGCCCCGCGAACGGGGCCGGGATGCCGCCGAAGGCCAGCCACGGGGTCCCGGCCTGAAGACCGGCGAGCCGCTCGCTCGCGGTCTCGGCGCTGATCGCCTCCGGGCTGCTGCCGCCGTCGATGAAGACCAGCCCCGAGACGCCCTTGGCCCCGGGCTTGCCGTTGAAGTCCCAGGTCGCGTACGCGGTCGTGATCGAGCCTCCGAGCGAGTGCCCGCCCACGACCACGTCGCCGCCGAGGCGCCGGGCCCGCTTGACCACCCGGCGCAGGTCCTCGACCGCGACCCGCATCCCCCAGTCGCGCGCGTAGGGGACCTCCGAGTCCGCGACCGGCTGATAGTGGTCGGTGACCGACAGATCCGTCAGGTAGCCGAGGTAGTAGTCGAACAGCTCCTGCGGGCTCGCCTCGCCCGCCTTCGCCCGGTCGACGACCGAGTGGTCCTCGAGCTGGTTCTCGCGCCGGTCGACCGCCCATACCTGCCACCCCTCGCTCGCCTTCACGATCGTGCTGGCCAGGGGCCGGAAGTACGCGGCGCTCGACGACGTCCCGGGGTTGAGGACGAGCACGTTTGGGGCCCGCCTCGGTCCCACCTTCAGGATCCCGACCCGGTCGAGCTCGTCGGGCGTCGCCGGCGCGTCATAACCGGCGATGCGCTGGAACTTGACCGTGGCGCTCGCGGCCGTCGCGGCGCCGATCGCGAGCAGCGCCGCGAGCGCCAGCGCCAGCCCAAATCCCCGTCGAGTCATCCTCCCGCCCCTCCTGCCAGACCGTACCGTCGATCGCGACGGACCTTACCGTCAATCAGCGGGCCCGCCGGGCCCGGATCGTGACCCGGTCGGGGCGGTAGCCCCGCAGCTTGGCGCGGGCCCGGTAGCGGCCGGGCTCGTCGAAGGTCGCCTCGATCGTCGCCCTCCCGCGCCGATCGGTCCGCTCCCGCTCGCCGGCGAAGCGGATCCGGACCCGAGCGAGCGGCCGGGGCCGCCCCGCCCGCCCGGCGACCCGACGGGGAGTCGAGGGCGTCGTCGCACGGAACCGGAAGCGAGTAGGCACGCCGGCACGCGTGCGGGGCGGTCGCACCGTGAGTCGGATCGGCGCCGGCTTCGGCGCCGTGGCGACGTCGGCGAGCTCGAGCAGCAGCCCGTTGAAGGCGACCACGTAGAGGTTCTCGGCGTCGAACGGACCCCGTGTGCTGCCGGTCGCGACCGCGCTCGGGCCGTCGGGGAACGGGGCGAGGCCGTCGAGCAGGACGCAGATCGCGGGCGGGCTGCCGGCCACCCTCCAGATCTCGCCGCCGAGGTTGGCGGCGACGAAGAGCCGGTCGCGCGCGTCGCGCGCCATCCCGTCCAGGCCGGCGGCCCGGTCGGCCGGCTCGGCGACGACGTAGGGGGTGACGTTCTCAGGTGCAGCGATCTCGACCCGCTGGATCGCGGCGTCGACCAGGGTCTGGGCGACGTAGAGGTAACGGCCCGAGGTGTCGACGACGACTCCGTTGCCCGATCGGACCCTGGCGAACCCGTGCTCGGTCTGGCCGTTGCGGACCCGGTCGACGTTGGAGCCGAAGTCGTTGGTCGCGTAGAAGCTGCCGTCGGGAGCGCTGGTCAGTCCGTTGGCCATCGAGAGGCCTGTCGCATAGACCTCGGAGGCGCCGGTGTCCGGATCGACGCGCAGCAGCCCGGCCTGCGGGTCGGTGTCGCCGATCGTGCCGTTGGCGATCGAGTTCCCGAACCCGACGATCAGGCTCCCGTCGCGGTCGAAGGCGAGCCCGCCGGGATCGATCACCGGGGCGAGCACCCGCGGCTCGCCTTCCGGACGATCGAGGCGCATCAAGGCGTCGTCGGCGGTGAAGAACAGCCTGCCGTCCTCGCTCACGATCACCGACTCGAGCACGCCCTGGTCGGCGAGCAGGGTGCGGACCTGCGGCGGGGAGTCGGCGCAGGGTGGCGCGGCGGTGGCCGGGGCGGCGGGCGCGGCGAGGGCGGCGAGCGCCAGACCGCCCGCTGTCAGGGCTCGGCGCGAAGCGCTCGACGCTGCGTGCGGGACCATCCGGGCCCACCCTATCTCGGCGATGGTCGGCACCGGTGAGAGGATTGACCGGTGAGCAGGATCCAGCTGCACCCGGTCGGACGGGTCGAGTCGGCGCTGACCGATCCCGCCGCGGCGCCCAAGCAGGGCGACGAGGGTGCGCCGGACGCATGGCTCGTGTTGGACCCGGAGGCGCTGCCGGCTCTCGACGGCATCGAGGTCGGGGACACGGTGATCGTCCTCTCTTGGCTCGACCGCGCCCGGCGCGACATCCTCCGCGTGCATCCGCGAGACGACCCGGCCAACCCCGAGCGCGGAGTGTTCGGCACCCGTTCCGCCGACCGGCCGAACCCGATCGGGCTCCACGAGGTGGAGATCCTCTCGATCGACGGGGTGCGGATTCTGGTCAGGGGCCTGGAGGCGGTGCACGGGACGCCGGTCCTCGACCTCAAACCCGTGCTGGGCCGAGCGCGCTTGCCGCGCCCCGCCTAGCGGCCGTTGACAACCGGCCGGGTGGAGCGCGATGAGTTTCGCACTCTGCGACGGTCTACATCTATCGAGCGAAAGGCGAACGCCGCCGAACGAGAGGAGAGCGCCATGGAGCAGAGGATCATCCCGAACCTGTGGTTCGACACCGAGGCCGAGGAGGCTGCCAACTTCTACATCTCCGTGTTCAAGAACTCGCGGATAGTCAACGTCGCCCACTACACCGACGTCGGGCCGGGCGAGCCGGGCACCGTGATGACGGTCGAGTTCGACCTCGACGGTCACCGCTTTGTCGGCATCAACGGTGGCCCGCAATTCCAGTTCGACGAGGCCGTCTCGTTTCAGATCAGCTGCGAGACGCAGGACGAGGTCGACGACTACTGGGAGCGGCTAACCGAGGGCGGCGAGGAGAGCCAGTGCGGCTGGCTCAAGGACAGGTACGGCCTCTCCTGGCAGGTCGTCCCGACCGGGATGGAGGAGGTCTTCTCCGATCCGGATCCGGAGCGGGCCAAGCGGGCGATGAAGGCGATGCTGGAGATGCGAAAGATCGACATCGAGGCGCTGCGAAGCGCCGCCGACGGCGTCGCGGCAGGCTGAGAGCCGCGCGACGCTAGCCCCCGTCCCCCTCGACGTGCTCGCCGACGAGCGAGAGCAGCCGGGCTGCGATCGGCGGCACCCGGGCCTCGGGATCGCACTCTGGGTCGTATGCGGTGAGCGAGACCGCGTGCACGTGCGACTCTCTCAGCAGGGCCTCGAGCACGCTGCTCAGCCCGCTGTCCGAGAGCCCGCCGGGGGCGCTGTAGACGTTGACCGGAGCCTGCTCGGGGTCGAGGACGTCGAGATCGATGTGGACGTAGATCCCGCTCGGTGAGGGCGCCAGCCCGTTCACCGCCTCGATCAGGGCTTCCGGCGGGTCCAGATCGGACGCAGCGACCTGGACGATCCGCGAGTCGGCCAGCCGCTGCTCCTCGGGCTCATCGAAGGCGCGCGCCCCCGCAAGCACGACCGCCGTCTCGGGGAGCGGCTCGAAGAGCACCGGCGAGCGCAGCGTCTGCCAGGCGCTGCCGGTGAGGACGGCGAGGCCCATGCCATCGAAGTAGCCGAACACCGCGCTGGCCGGCTCGTTGAAGTCGCCATGGGCGTCGAACCAGACGACCCCGGGCGCAGTCTCCTCCAGCCCCGCAACGACGCCGACGGCGGCAAAGCAGCTCCCCGAGAGCAGGACGGGAAACGCATCGTCGGCGCGAGCGGCGGAGACCCGCTCAGCGACAAGCCGGATCAGCTCGAAGCTGGCGTCGATCTCGTTGTCGAACGGTTGCGAGAGCTCGATCAGCTCGGTCTCGATCCGCGCCCCTGAAGCGGCCAGCGCCTCGGCGCCCCCGAGCTCGAGCAGGCGCTCGGGTCCGCGCCCGACGCCGCCGCGCAATTGGCCGAGCTCGTAAGGCATCACGATCACCCTGATCTCGGGCATCGGGCAACCGTACTGGCGGGCCGGTCAGCGAGCCCGTCCCGCAGAGGCTGCGGAGTACCCTGACCGCCCGGATGCCCGCGATCGAGCCCCTTCATCCCGGGCCGGCGCAGTTCGAGGGCGGCCTGACCGAGGTCGGCGCCGGCGTTCATGCCTGGCTGCAGCCGAACGGGCTGCTCGGCGAGAGCAACGCGGCTCTCGTGGTCGGCGCCGGCGCCTCGATGCTCGTCGACAGCCTGTGGGAACCGAAGCTCGCCCGCCGGATGCTCGACGCGATCGCGCCCCTGGTCGCCGAGGCGCCGATCGAGACGCTCGTCAACACCCACTCCGACGGGGATCATTGGTGGGGAAACCAGGAGGTTCCCGGGGCGGAGATCGTGGCGACCGAGGCTGCAGCGAACCTGATGGCCTCGCAATCGCCCGCCGAGATGAAGCGTTTCGGGACGCTGGCGGGCGGCCTGAAGCTCGCCGCGTCGATTCCGGTGCCGTACCCCCGGCGCGCGGACGTCGCGGCGATCGCCGCCTACGTGAGCGGGGCGCTGGAACCGTTCGCGTTCGGCGAGGTGCGGCTCGTGCCGCCGACCCGGACGTTCACCGACGAGCTCGAGCTGGATGTCGGGGGGCGTGAGGTTCGCTTGTTCGAGGTCGGCCCTGCGCACACCGCCGGAGACCTGATCGTCTGGGTGCCCGACGCGCGGATCGCGATCGCGGCGGACATCCTCTTCATCGGGGTCACGCCGATCATGTGGGCTGGGCCACTCGAGGGGTGGACGACGGCGCTCGATCGTCTGCTCGAGCTGGGCGCCGAGCAGCTCGTCCCCGGACACGGCCCGGTCTGCGGCCCGGACGAGGTCCGGCGAGCTGATCGACTATTGGCGCTGGCTCGACCAGGCTGCCGGGGAACGTCTCGACGCGGGGGAGCCGCCGGCCGCGGTTGCGCGAGAGCTCGTGCTCGGCGACGAGATCGCGCAACGGGGCTTCGCGGATTGGCTCGGCCCCGAGCGGGCGCTGGTCAGCGTCCGTACGATCGACGCGCATCGACGCGGGGTCGCGAACCCGGCCGGGCCACGCGAGGTCGTGGACGCGTTCTTTCGCATGGCGCTGCTGGCGCGCGACCTCGACGAGCGACGCGGCCAGGCCTCGTGAACGTCCTCGCAGGGCTCTTCCTGGTCGCCCATGGGCTGGTCCACCTCGCGATTTGGGTGCCCGAGCCGAGAGAGGGAGCGCCGTTCGATCCGCGCCACTCTCGGCTGCCCGGTCGGGCCGTGGCGCTCGCCCGGCCCCTGGCGGCGGTGGCCTGCAGCCTGTTCGTACTCGCCGGCGTCTTTCTGCTCAACGGAGGGGACGGCCTCGACGCCGGGCTCGCGATCGCGGGTGCGTCGGTCTCGCTGGCGCTGATCCTGCTCACCTTTCACCCGTGGCTGCTCGGAGCCGCCGCGATCGATGTCGCAATCGTGATCGTGGCGCTCGCCTGACAGGTCTGGCCCGGCCGGCTGAACATCCTTGTGCACTCCGCGAACATTGGCGGGAGCAGGCACTTTTCGGTCTGACCTGAGAAGATGGCCCCGGCAGGTTCACGGACGACCAACGGATCGGAGACATTGATGAGTTCCAAGCCCGAGATCGGGGCGGACGAGTTGTACGCGGCTCTGGAGAAGACGGATCGCAGCTGTCGTCTCATCCTCAGACAGCTGCGCGAGTCCCACCCGGAGATCCTCGATCAGCCGGAATTCGAGAAGCCAGTCAAGCTGGCCAAGCGACAGATCCGGGAGAACAGGGAACTGCTACACGCTGAGCTGGCCTCGGTGGAGTAGCTCCGGGAACTCGGATCTGCGGAACAGAACGGGGCGGCCCCGAGAACCAAGCCCACAAGGCTCGTTCCGCCAAGACCGCCTCGAGATGCGCGCGGGGTACCTCACATGGGAGGAGGGGCACCTCGCTATCGCCCGATACCCGCTCGCCGCACCACGAAACCGAGCGCATCTCCTCAGGTGTAGAATCGGGGGTCCGAATCCCCAGGACGGCGGGGCGGTCCAACATCCGTTGGAGGTCGTTGATGCACGACCGCCCGTTACCGGCGACATGGATGGAAGCCGAGGGCTCGCCCCAGCCGTCGCTTCGCAAAATTGGCCCCGTTTGGACCCGCGGCTCCCGCCGCTTCAGTCTTGGCGGCCCGCTGCCGCAGGGGACCCGCGGGTCGGCGGTCGGTTTGACCACGAAACCGTCGGGTACGGCCTCAATGCGCCCGGTTCGCTCCCCCCAGGTGACTGGGCAGTCGGCGAGCAGGGGCCCCGGCGCGGGGTGCCATCCATGGGTATCGGAGGTGCGCCGGGGCCGACTCGCCAGCCTATACCCGGAATCGGTCATCCGATCTGCCTCTCGGGCACTTTGGCCGCGAATCCCCCGTTTAGCAGGGGATTTCAACTAGGGGTGAGCGACCGGACTCGAACCGGCGACCACCTGGACCACAACCCAAGGGACGCAGTGGCGCTCATGCCCGCCCCCGCATCTCAGAGCGGTTCAGAGCGTCTGAGTTGCGCTCAGTTCCGCTCAGATCGGACCCCGGCGTGCCCCCTCCTAGGCCTGGGGGCGCCCTCGGTTCTCGTTCCGGGGGGCGGCGCGGGCGGAACGAATGCGGGGCCCCGCGCCCGCTGGTCCCCGGCGAGCCTTCGCGCCTCACCTTGGTCCCGAGGAGCGCGGGCTCAGATGGGTTGACGGCAGCACTCGCGGATGAGCTGGACCGGCTTCACTTGCTCAGGATCCGATTCAGCTCGTTGTCGAGCTCGCCGACTTCGCGCCCGCCCTGGCGCTCGAGCGCCATAAGCGCGCGGATGGCCGCGATCCGGTCACGCGCATGGGTGGCTTCGTCGCGAGCGATCTCGGTGAGCACGGTGCGCTGCTCGTCGTCCCTCATGTGGTCGTCTGTTTTTTTCATCGGTTTTTTCGCAGCTTGCCACCCCGCGGTCGGCGGAGCATGTGATTCCGCGTCCGCGACCCTCCCCTTGGCGCGAGATACTTGAGGCCGCGGGCCCGAAGTGAAAGACGATCATGCCGTTGCACCAGGCGAACGACGCCGAGCTCTACTACGAGCAGAGGGGCGAGGGGCCCCCGCTCCTTTTGATCATGGGCGCCGCCGGATATGGGGGCGTTTTCGAGCGCTTCGCGGAGCTGCTTGCCGACGAGTTCACGGTCGTCACTTACGACCGGCGAGGAAACGGGCGCAGCCCGCGTCCGCCCGGCTGGGATGAGACCTCGCCCGAGGAGCAGGCTGATGACGCGGCCGCGCTGCTCGAGGGCCTCGGTCTGTCCCCGGCGGCGATCTTCGGCACCAGCAGCGCGGGGATCTTCGCGCTCGCGATGCTGATTCGCCATCCGGAGTCGGTGCGCGGTGCGGTCCTTCACGAACCCGCGTGTTTTCGCTCTTCGATGATCCGAAGGAAGTGCGCGATACCTTGACCACGCTGATCAAGGACGGCATGGAGGCAGGCGGGCCAGCGCCCGCGTTCGAGCGTTTCATTCGCTTTGCCGCAGGAGACGCAAACTGGGAGGGCCTTGACCCGAGCGCACAGGAGGGGATGCTGGCGAGCGCCGACACATATTTCGGGATCGAGAGTGGCGCATTCGACACTTACCTCCCCGACGATGAGACCCTTGCCGCGATCGCTACGCCGACTCAGTTGCTCGTCAGCGAGGGAAGCCTGCTCGGGTTCGCCCAGGCTGCAGGCCGGCTCAGCGAGCGGCTTGGGATCGAGATCACGCGGACGCCGGGCACGCATTTTCCGTACCTGGACCGCCCCCGAGAGCTCGCGGTCAAGCCATTTCTTCGGGGCAGCCGCGCCCTCGAAGCCGCCGGGCTGTCGGAGTAGGCGATGTCGCAGGAGAACGTGGAGATCGTGCGCGCGCAGATCGACGCTTACAACCGCGGTAACTACGACGCCGCGCTTGCCGCTTTGGACGAGGAGGTGGAATGGCACGTGCCAGGCGTGGCGGCTCTCGATGCTCCGGAGTCGGGCCTTGTTCGAGGGCGAGCCCAGGTAGCTGAGCAGTTCGCCCGATGGTTGGAGGCATGGGAGAGCCATGCCTTTGAGGTGACGGACGCTCGCAGTCTGGGAGAGGACGTGTTCATCGCGGGCCTCCAGGTTGGGCGTGGCCGACACAGCGGCCTCGACGTCCGCGTTCCTACATTCCACGTGTTCACGTTGCGCGATAACAAGATCGTCGCGATGCGGGCGTTCGCCGAGCGAGCCGAAGCCCTCGAAGCCGCCGGGCTGTCGGAGTAGACGCCGCGACGGGCCTGGGAATCCTGGGTCGGCGCGCTAACTTGCGTTTAGCGACGCGGAAGGAGGCGACGATGCACAACCCGCTTCGGTCGGAGGCCGAGATGTTCCGCGTCGTCGTGATCGTCGTCATCGCAGCGCTGCCGGTGATCGTCGTCGGCCTGCTCACCGAGCCGATCTACGCGGCGATCCTGCTCGGGCTCGAGATCCTGGCCGGGCTCTGGGCGCTGTGGCGAAGCCTGCGTGGAGCCGAACTGCACGTCGCCGACGTCGCCGCCGGCGGAGACGATGTCCACCGGGTGCTGGTAGTCGCCAACGAGACGGTCGCCGGCAAGGTCCTCCTGGAGGAGGTCGAAATCCGCTGCCGGGGGGAGAGCGAGGTCAGGGTGATCGTTCCGGCGCTGGCGTCGTCGCGGCTCGGGCATCTCACCCACGACGTCGATGGGGCGATCGCCGAGGCGCGGCAGCGCCTCGAGTCCTCGCTCGCCGCGATGTCGGCCACCGGCATCGACGCGACGGGCCAGGTTGGCGACCACCACGACCCGAACGCCGCGATCGAGGACGCGTTGGCGACCTTCGCCGCCGACGAGGTCGTGATCTCGACCCATCCTCCCGAGCGCTCGCGGTGGCTGGAGTCGGGCGTGGTCGAGCGGGCGAGGCGCGACATACCGCTACCGGTCACCCACGTGATCGTCGACCTCGAGGCTGAGGCCGGGGTCCGAAGCGTCTCCTGAGCGTCGAGGGCGACGGCAGGGCCGCCCGGCGGCGGCCGATGTCCCGGCCCCGGGCTCGACGTAAGGCGCAGTGACCGGACGACGGTTTTGAAGCAAGTCGCGATGGCAGTTGCAGGCTTGGCCCTGGTGGCGGCGGCGATGCTGCCGAACGCGGTTCGGCGGCCTACAACGACTGCGGAACCGCGACCAACCACCCATCCGAACGGCCTGCCGATCGAGTAGCGCACGCCGTCGGCCGCAGGATAACCAGGGCGCCTAGCGCGAGTAGTGGTGCAGGAGCTTTAGCTCGACCCGTTCGGCTGGGCTTGCCAGCAGCGGCGCGATCCGGTCGTTGTAGGACGCGAACTCGGGATCGCTGTTGACTTCGTCCGCCGCCTCGCGGTCCGTGTACACCCCGATGCCGCGCACTACGCCGCTCGCCTCGTCACCGAGGACCAGCACCGTCTGGAGCGCTGGGTGGTCGCTGAGGAAGTCGGCCGCGAACTCGGAGTGGATCTCCGCGACCTGCTCGAAGTGGCCGGGCTTGACGTGCAGAGTGAACTCGGAGACGTACATGATTGAGACCTCCTCCGTCCTTGTGCCTCCCATGTGAAGACGGAGGGCCATCCTATTGCCATCGTGATCCGGTGCGTGAAGCGCGGCCCGCGGTGCCGCAGCCGTGCCGGCTTTTCTAGAACAAGTCGCCCGGCTCACTGCTCCACTGACCGGCGCGCGCCAGCTCAGGTCTCAGGCTGAGATCGGATCGCCCACCGGGGTGCAGGGAGGAGCCACCTCGACCCCTTGGGCCTCCTCCTCCTCCGCGATGGTCTCGAGCGTGTGCTCCATCTCGGACGGTGTGATGCTTCCGCTCTGGTCCGCGAACGGGTGGTCCAGGAAGTGGACCAGCAACAGCACCGAGGCGACCATCGCCGTCACGGACGCGACAACCATGGCTTGGACGAAGAGGCTTCCGCGGCGGTTGCAGCTCAGAATCACCCAGCCGATCGTCAGGACGGCCCCCAACATGAGGACGAACCAGAGGGGCGTCGGGACCACGCGGACCGCCTCGGCGAGCCGGGTGCGGCGGCCCTCGATCCGACTGTCCTGCTCCGTGAGCAGCTGCCGAAACGAGGCCCGCTGAACGAATGAGTTGGCCTGCGTTTGCAGCGTCACCTCCCGGAAGCGGGTGCCCCAATCGTTGACGAGCGAGCTGGCTTGCCCCTCCTGCATGCTGGGCCAGGCATCGTGGATCACCGCGCGGCCGTAGCAGACCAGCACGCCCTCGAGGCGGTGGAGCTGGTCCGGCGCGAACGCCTCCGCGGTGCGGGACAGCTGCAGGACGGCTTCGGCCTCGGTCTCCGCCCCCGACTTCGCGTCGTTGTAGCTCGTGTACGCCTGGATGACCACGAACGCCAGCAGGACGGCGTACGCAACGCCCAGGAACTTGAACGCCTCATCGCGCTGTCGAACCTCGCTCGCGAAACGCTCGTTCCACGGGTTGTACCGCGCCACCCACAGGACCGCGACGGACGCAGCGGCCACACCGAACACGATCGCTCCCATCGCGACCAGACTCATGCGTTGCCCTCGGGTGGAGAGCCGCGTGCACCGATGCGACCAGACTCAGCAAGGCGCAGCGCGAGCACGGCAGGAACGCTCTCGCAGCGGCCACACGCTGTCAAGGTCGCGACGGTCGGGCTCGGTGCGAAACGGGCGACAGCACGACGAGGAGTGCTAACCGCCATCTAGCGCCAAGCTCGATTGCAGCCGACAGGGCTACCAGCACACCCTAGGCGCCCGCCTGCTCGCGGTCGCCGCTGCCCAGCGGGCTTATGCGCAGCGTCGGGCCGGTGCGGAGTACGAGCTGCGCCAGGGGCTGATCGACCTGGCGAGTACCTGGGAGATTGGTCCGGACAGCAGCTCGAAAAGATCAGCGGACGAGGCGCCGAGCTGCGCGAGGCACGGCGTGTGCCGTGGCGGCCGCGGCGAGGAGGCTGCCGACGGCGGCCCCCATCGCCGGCCGATTCAGGGCGTAGCCGAGGCTGAAGGTCGCCGATACCACGGCAGTCGCTTGAGCGGCCGCGATCACGGCCGTGTCCCGCCACGGGCCTGCGAGCGCGGGTGCTCCGGCATGTCCCTCGGCGGAGGCGGAGCGCCGGATGGCGAGAAGTAGCCAGATCAAGACGGCGGGCCTGAGGACGTTGGCCGCGTTCTGGACGGTGTTGCCCGCGGCGAAGTTGCCCGTCTCGACGATGTCGATGACGTGGGTGATCGTCGCTCCGCCAGCGAAGATCGTCACGGCGATCACGGTGGCGTCTCGGAACCCGTCGCGCCGGGTCATCGCGAGAATGCCGAGAATCCCGAGCGCCAGATTCGCGAAGGCGACCTCGAGCTGGAACGGACTGCCCGTCGGCCATCCGATCGAGTCGGCGACCTCGTCCGCAAGGAAGGCGTGTGCGAAGAACCCGCCGATCCCGCTGCCCGCCACGCCGACCGCCAGCATGTAGAGCATGAACACCTCGAGCCGCTGTGCCCGGTGCCCGACCCGCTCGTCGAGCCAGACGTGCGTCGCCGCCAGCACGAGCGGCAGGACGCCGAAGAGAAAGACACGAGAGGCGGCGATGCTCAGCGACGCGAGACACTACCGTGCGGGGGCGGCACCTCCCCGGGGCCGTCGCCGCGGCGTGAATGCTGCGAGTCCCATCGCGCCGAGGTCGTGGAGCTGACCCTGGAGGGCGACGTCGTCCTCGCGATGCTCCACCTGAGCGGACGCGGATCGGGAAGTGGGATCGAGCTGGACGAGACTGACGCCCACCTCTTCACCTTCCGCGACGGCAAGGTCATCGGCTGGCGGAACTTCGCCGAGCGCTCCGAAGCCCTCGAAGCCGCCGGGCAGCGCAGCCGATCGAGGAGCTGCTCGAAAGACACCCTGCCAATCGCTTCGTCCCAAGCGACGCGATCACCCAGGCACGGCTACGGGAGCGGATCATCGCCTCCAGTCTCGGACTGACTTTGTCGGACGGCACGAAGCTGCGTTGGGTCTGGCTCCGCGGCCAGCCGTCTTGCAAGAAGGTGCAGGTCGCACCGGTCCGAATGGGGGTGGCACTGGACCGAATGCGCCTGTGTGTGGGGCAGTCCCTCGAAGCCGCCGGGCTGTCGGAGTAGCTCCGCGGTCACGCCCCTGCCCTCCTCGCCTCGGCGAGCTTCGTCAGCCATGGGGCGACCGGGCCCGGCGGTCGGCGGTCGGCGGTGAGCTCACGGTCGAGATGTAGCCTCGCCTTATGCCGTCAGACGATCTCGGTCTGGCGCTGCGAGAATCGACCGTAAAGGATGAACCGTTCCTTCGAGCGATGGGGTGGTTCGCGTCTCACTGGCGTGACGCGAGCTCACCACCCGAACAGATCAGGCTTCCCCCGGAGCTTTCCAAGTACGTCGACGGCTTCGGACGGCTCGGCGATTGCGGGTTCATTGCCATTTGGCAAGGCTCGCCCGTAGGGGCCGCCTGGTACAGGCTCTTTGAGGCCCCGCATGGCGGCTATGGATACGTTGGCGACGACGTGGCTGAGCTGTCGATTGCGGTGTCGCCGGGCCACCGCCGTCGGGGCATCGCCGGACGGCTGCTGGAGCGATTGCTGCTTGAGGCCGACACCGACCGTCGCTCGCTGAGCCTCAGCGTCGAGCCGGATAATCCGGCAGTACGAATGTACGAGCGATCGGGATTCACCAAGGTTGGAGAAAGCGGCGGTTCGTGGACGATGATCAGATCGAGCAGTCGGGCGAGACAGGTCGACACCTCAAGAGGGTGAGCCAGCGTCCAGCGGGTCGTGTCGATGCGTGCAACGTGGTTGATCGCACGGGCCTTGAACAGCTAAGCGATCACCCCGCTCTGACGCTCGACCGCACGGTTTACTTTGCGCTGAGCCACTCGGCGGTCATACGACGACGCCGCGATTCGCGCGATTGTGGTCGGCCAGGTGCGGCCGCCCAGATCACCCACACCATCGACCGGCTTCGCGCCGGCGGCGATCACGGGCTCTATGTGCGCCTCGCAGCCGAACACGCAGCCCCAGCGCCGAGCAGATCGTCGAGACCGGGCACGCTGTCGAAGAGGAGGACCCGGACGTCGTCATCGACACGATCATCGACGCTGTGAAGAGACCTCGTGACGGCGGCGCCGAGTGAGGCGAGCAAGGAGCGTGCGACCTTTGCGAGCGTGCGGAATGTCCCGGCGAAGAAAGGACCACAGGAGCGGATTCGCCGCAGCCGTTATCGCTCGAGTTCACGCTGATCCGACCACTGTCGCAATGCGCGAAAAGCGGCTGCCAACCGGATAGCTCGCACTTGGGCGCCCCTAGATGGCGGCGGGCTCCGGCGCATGCTCGGGCTGCCGAGGTTCCTCGGGCGCGCCGGGGGAGGCGAAGTCGCTCTGGCGCACCAGCGCCAGCACAGCTATCGCGCCGCTGAACAGGATCAACGCCCCGATCAAGAGGATGTCGTTGAAGGCGTCGGTGAAGGCGATGCCCGCCGCGTTGACCGCCTGATCGTGGAGCGCGGGTGGCGCCTGGCTCGCAGCCTGGGTGCCGCTCGCCGCGACCCCGTCAGCGAACCCGCTTGGTGCCTGGGGCAGCAGCTTGGCGAGCTCGTCGGAGATCTTGCTCTGAAAGACCGCGCCGAGGGCGGCGATCCCGGTCGCCACGCCTGCGATCCGCATCGTGTTGTTGATCCCGGAGGCCATGCCCGACCGCGCCGCGGGCACGACCCCGAGCGCGGTCGAAGCGATCGACGGATTCGAGAGCCCGATGCCGAAGCCGCCGACCATGAACCCGGCGAGCAGGGTCGTCCACTCCGAGTCGGGCTCGGCCCCGCGCATCAGCAATAACCCGACGCCGACGAGCGCCAAGCCAATCGTGAGCGGTAGCCGGGCCGGGATCCTCGCGACAAGGTTGCGGGTGGCGAGCGGCACGATGAGAGCGAACAGGGTCAGCGGCAGGAACCGGACGCCGGCCTCGAGCGGCGTCATCCCGATCACGCTCTGCATGTAGATCGTGATGTAGAGGAGCAACGCGAACATTCCGGCGCCGATTGCGAAGGTGCCGTAGGAGACGCCCGAGAACGCGGGCTTGCGGAACAGGCCGAGGTCGAACATCGCATGCTCCTGGCGCCACTCGAAGAGGACAAACGCCGCGAGCAGGACGGCCGCGCCGACCAGCGCCCCGACGATCAGCGCGCTGCCCCAGCCCTCGGCGTTGCCGCGCAGCAGGCCGAAGATCAGCGCGAAGAGCCCGAGCGAGAAGGTGATCAGGCCCGCCCAGTCGAGGCGCTTGGCCTCGGGGTCGCGCGACTCACCCGCATGGGTCACGGCGAGGATCATGGTGCCGATCCCGATCGGCACGTTGACGAAGAAGATCCACTCCCAGCCGAGCCCGTCGGTGAGCGCCCCACCGACCAGCGGCCCGACCGCGACCGCGCCGCCGATCGTCGCGCCCCAAGCGGCGATCGCGGTGCCGCGCTGGGGGCCCTGGAACTCCTGGGCGATCAGCGCCAGCGAGGTCGCGAACATCGCCGCCCCGCCGACGCCTTGCAGGCCCCGCGCGAGGTGTAGGAAGGTGGCGCTGGTCGCCAGCCCGCAGAGCAGTGATGCAAATGTGAACACCCCGACCCCGATCACGAACAGCCGCCGCCGGCCGAAGCGGTCGGCGAGCGTGCCCATCGTCAGCGTCACCGCCGAGATCATCAGCGTGTAGGCGTCGACCACCCACTGCAGCCCGGTGAGGTCCGTGTCGAGGTCCTTCTGGATGTCGGGAAGCGCGACATTGACGACGGTGATGTCGAGCAGCAACATGAACGTCGCCAGGCAGACCGCGAGCAGGCTCCACCACTTACGTTCCACTGGACATCAACCTCCTACATCGCGTGGCTTGCGAGGGAGACCGTCACTAGGACGACATACCGGCGCGCCCGAAATCGACTGCCGGTCACCACAGCTTGGCCGCGTCGGAGTACGCCTGGCGCCGCCGCTCGAGCTTAGTGGGCTCGTGCGTGGGGCAATCCTGCGCGACTCCTCCGCGGTTATCGCTCAGCCGAGTCCCTGCGCGAAGCCCTGCCGCCAGCTCGCATAGCGCAGCTCCCAGCCGAGCTCGCGCTCGGCCCTGGCGTTCGAAGCGCCCCGGCCCTCGGTCACCATCACCGTTGCCGCCTCACCGCCCGCCAGCCGCCCCAGCCAGCGTGGGACACGGCTCGGTGGTTTGGCACCCAGCACGCTCGCCAGCACCGGCAGCCACTCCCGCACGGGCGCGGGCTCGTCGTCGACGACGTAGTAGACACCCGGCTCGCCGCGCTCGACCGCGATGGCGGTCGCCGCCCCCGGCGTCTTCGATGTGGATGTGCGAGAAGACGCCGCCACCGTCACCGACGATCGGGAACCGTCGCTTGCGGATCGGCGCCGCGACGGGAGAGGATGCGGAGCGCCGCTCTGGACCGGCTTCACTTGGTCAGGATGCGATCTAGCTCGTCATTGAGCGCGACGTCGCCGGGCGTGCGGCGGACCTCGCCGGTGAACTCGACCGCCTTCCGGCCTGTGTGCGGCTTCGGCTTCCTCCGTCAGCCAGCCCACCGCCGTGGTGAGTGCCTCGGCGAGTTCGCGCGCCTCGTCCGCGTACAACCTCGCCGCGGTCTCGCCGCTGTGGTCTCGATCCCGGAACTGGACCCTGTGGTCAGCGGTCGAGACGAGGAAATCGTGGTGCTCCGCGGTACTGACTCTGATCGGTTGCGAGTGCAGCCCGCAGCGCAGCTCTATCTCGAAGAGTCGCGTGGCTTCCGCAAGGGCGGGGACAAACAACTCCCTCAGAACCTCGCCATTGACCATGCGGGCGAGTCCCTGGACCAGATCGGTGCACAACTGCAGGACGTCGGCTCGGTTCTCCTCGGCCCACTGGTCGAGCCCCTCCTGGCTGAGAGCGCCCCTGACCCTTGCCTCGCTTCCCACGAACGCGATTTCATCGTCGAGGTTCTCCGTGTTCCCCATCATCCGGCGTTGCCGCTCGCGGTACCGCTCGCGGTCGGCCAACGTGCGTAGGCGCTCCTTTGCGGCGCACTGCGGGCAAACGAGCGTGACCACCAGTCCCTCCCTCTGGACGGCTTCGGGGTCGTCGTCGGCAGTCGCGACCTGCAGAATTTCCCACTCACGCGCCTCGGGGGAACGTGGCTCAGGGACTTGCGCCCCGCAGGCGCGACATTCTGCTTGTAACACGGCCATTCAAGCTCCCTACTCGGCGCTCTTTGTGGGTTCTTGAGCCGTGCAGGACAGCGGGCGCCCGCAACCACTTGCCCGAAACCTCTTGCGGCCAATTCGGCCGCGTCTCGGTCACCCATTGCCTCGGTCAAAGCGGTGAACCCGGCAAGGTCGGCGAACGAGAAGGTATGGCGGGGGGCTCTTGGGCCACCCGCTCACCCTAGTCCGCGTTCGCTCCGGACGACCGTCGTCCGAAGCGATAACGGCCCCGACCCGGCGGAGCACCCGCTCCCCCGTTGCACCACAGGAAGCGGCGCGCCTCGGGCGGAGCGCGGCCGGCACTGCGGACTCGCCAAGCAGCGACTTCAGCGGGATACTGGAGCTGGGTGCCAGAGCAGAACGTGGAGATCGTCCGTCGGCTCTATGAGGCGATGAACGCACGCGACGCAGATGCCGTCACCGAGCTCGCCCACCCGGACGTGGAGTGGATTCCCGACAGCAGAGTCGGCGAGGGACCAATCCGAGGTCGCGACAACGTGATCCGCTTCTTCGCCGAGAGGGCTGCGATGTTTGATGAGCTGCGCGCCAAAACGGAGCGCTGCTGGGGCAAAGACGACAGGGTGCTCGTGTTCATTCGGGTCACGGGACGCGGCCATGCCAGTGGCGCGGAGTTCGAGATCCGAATCGGTCACCTGTGGACCCGTCGCGACGGCGTGGTCGTGCGGGGCGAGGGATACGGCGACCGCGGCAAGGCCCTCGAAGCCGCTGGGGTGAGCTAGCGCGATCGACGCCCATCGCAGGCCCACTCCTGGCTCGCGCGAAAAGCGAGTGCTTGACGGAAAACCCGCTGCACCTGGTCGCCGGCGCCATGGGCGCGGACCAGAACGGCCCGAGGCTCTGGTGCCTGGACTGGGTCAAGTGTGAGGGTCGGCGCCGAGCGCAACTTCAGCTTGCGTCCGCAAATGGCATCGCGCGAAACGCGGCCGCCTTGCGAACCGTCATCCAGGGTCGACGTTGCCCTCGCGGTCGGCAGCCCAGGCTCGCTCCGCCTCCTGCTCCATGCGCTCCAGGCGGTCGTAGTAGTCGGGGAATTCCTTCATGTGCGCAAGCGCGATCTTGCCCGTGACGACGGGATCGTCTCCGGTCACGTCGGTTTGAGGATCACGACTGCCATGTTCGTACTCGACGTCCATGCCGGCGCGAAACTGCTCCAGGTCGAAGCGGTTCCAGTCGACGCCGATCTGATCGCCTACCTCCCTCGCCTCTTCGGGGGTCGTACGTCGCTCCGTGTTCACTGCGACTCCTTTCGTGCGCTGTGGTCTCATTTCCTGGGGGATGCCTCGACAGGAGAGACAGGGGTCGCCACAGCGCCCGCCGCCAGCTTCGCTGCCGCCCTGGAGGAGGGCGCGGCCCCCTCGCGCCTACTTGGCGCGCGACCTGGACGTGGTGGGCTTGACGGTTGATCGAGCTGCGGCCTTGCGCGGTGGGCCAGCGCGGCTCGAGCTCCTGGCCTTCGGGGCAGGCGCCATCCGCTTCTGAGCCTTTTCAATATCGCGCTGCAGGGCCTTGCCAAGTCTTCCGCTGTCGCGCCGTGCGTCCTTGACGAACTTCTGGACGTCCTTGTAGAGGTCTCGAGCACCGGTGCTCACGTCCTTGCTCACGTCGTTTCGGAGCGCGCCAAGGGCATCCTGGGCTGCGTCCAGCGACTTGTTGAGGCGCGCCATCGCGGCCGATTCGCCCGTGGCCGGGCGCTTGCGAGCGGTCTTGCCGCCTCGGGATGCGGGCTTCTTGCTGGTGGCCATGGTGACTCTCTCTCTCCTCGGTGAAACTCGTCCGCGAGCCTATCGGAACGCCTTAGCGGCAACTCACACGGGAGTCCCGGAGAAGAACGTAGACCTCTCGCTTGGCGCAAGAAGGAAAGCGCCAACGATTCCCGGTAGACGACGCCGTCGTACTCGTCCTCGTCGAGGACATCAGCGTGGCGGGCGACGGCCGTTACGACCCCTCGTTCCCGCGCATCGGGCTGCTCGTCGGTCGGAGCGCCCATCGTTCCCGTCTGCATGCTCGCAAAGCTAGCCGGGACGTCGCACGCCGTTCTCGGGGTCGAGTGCGGTTTCGGCTCCGTAGTTTTTCCCCGACGGATCCGGCGCGTCGCAGCGATAACCGCCGCCGGGGAGTCGAACCCACGGCCTTCGGCTGATCGCCCAATAGGTACTCAGTACCGACCCGGATCGGCCGCCGGCACCGATTTACGCACCTCCGACAGGGCGTAGCCTGGGATCAGGTGAGGCGGCGCGATGCGAGAGCTGCCGGAGTGGTCCGCACGGGTTCAGTGATCGAGGTGCGATCGTCCCGTGAGGGACCAAGGAGGAGCAAGCCATGAAAAAGATCGTCGTGGGATTCGACGGCACCGATCAGGCCAGGGACGCGCTGCGCCTCGGCGCGACGGTGGCCCAGGGCGTCGACTCGCAGCTGGTCGTCGCGTCGGCGATCGAGTTCGGGCCGCTCGAGATCGACGCCGCCGGTGGCGACTACAACGAGGCCACGGCCGAGCACTACGAGAAGGTGTTCAACCTGGCTCAAGCCGAACTCGGGGATACGGACTTCGAGCACCACGAGCTGCAGGACACCGCCGCGCACGGCCTCACTGAGCTCGCTGAGGACGAGCAGGCGGATCTGATCGTCATCGGCTCGACCCATCACGGCCCGATCGGGCGCGTGTTGGCGGGCACGGTGGCCGCGAGACTGTTCCAGGGCGCCCCTTGCGCGGTGATGGTGGCACCGCGGGGATGGAGCGCACGCGAGCACGCCGGCCTCGGACTGATCGGCGTCGGTTATGACGGGTCCGACGAGTCCAGGCTTGCCGTCGCTCGCGCGGCGGAGCTGGCGAGGGCTTTCGGCGCGACGCTGAGGGTGATCACGATCGCGCCGTACATCGGCCGGGACGCCGAGTTCGCACCCGCCGAGGAGCTGCGCCCGACCTGGGCCGAGACCGTCAAGGAGGGAGCGGACGCGGTCCCTGGCGGGGTCCCGACCGAGCGCGTGCTGCGATTGGGCCGCGAAGCGACCGAGCTGGCCCTCCAGGGCGTCGACCTCGACCTGCTCGTCGTCGGCTCGCGGGGCTATGGGCCGATTCGGCGAACGCTCGTCGGGAGCGTCTCCGGCGAGCTGGTCCGCACCGCGCCCTGCCCGGTGCTTGTCGTCCCACGTGGAGCCGACGCTCGGGCGAGGATCGACCCGGCGCCGCGAACCTGAGAGGCTGGGATGCAATGCCGCGCCAGATCATCGTCGGGCATGAGGACACGCCTGCAGGCCGTGACGCGATCGCGCTCGGCGAACTCCTCGCCGAGACCACGGCCGGCTGAGGTCAGCGGTGGGTTCGACTCTTCGTTGCCGGCTCGCGCGGGCACGGACAGCTCCGGCGGACGGTGCTCGGTAGCTCGACCCGGAGGTTGATCGCCGAGGCTGCGTGCCCGGTGCTCGTTAACGTGGAACTGGCGCGTCGGAGCTACGACGCCGTCAACCGCCGCGACCTTGACGGCCTTCTGGCGCTGATGGACGATCAGGTCGAGGCGGTTTCGCGAATAGTCGCGATGGAGGGCGGCTTGCACGGTCACGACGCGCGCACATCGGACCCCCCTCCGCACGCCCAGCCAGCTCGTCACGGCCGTCCCGTCGCGGTCGGAAGCCGGTACCCGGGGCTCACGGTCGGCGCCCCCTGAGGCCGGGCAAAACGGGGTTAGGTCGTGCGGGCGATCCACACGTCGCACGGCGCGTGATGGGAGATCCTATTGGGCACGCTCCCGAGGAGGACCCGCTTCGCGCCGCTCATCCCCTTGTTGCCTACCACGATCAGGTTGGCCGAGGTTTCCTCAGCGACAGCGATAATCGCGTCGGCTGCGTTCCCCTCGCGCGGGTGGGTCTGCACCTCCAAACCCTCCTTCTGCGCCTCGCCCGACGCGGTGTCGAGAATCAGGCTGAGGTCGTGGCGGTGATTCACGGCGTGCCCAACGTCTCCCGAGGGCTCGGGGAGCCGGCCCGGGAGCCGCTCCTCGTACATCGGCTCGTAGGCGATCACGATGTCGAGCTTGGCGCCCGTCAGCTTCGCCAGCTGGATCGCCTGACTGACGGCGATCGCAGCCGTGTCCGAGCCGTCGGTACCAACCACGATGCGGCCGAACATCCAGTTGCTCCTTGGGTTTGCGCCATTGTAAGGGCTGCCGAGCGCAAGCTAGCCGGCTGGGACGCGGCCCGCTGGCGCACGCCACCGGCACGCGCCGGTTTGCCCCCCCGGGCCTTCTCGGTCAGCATCGCGAGAACTTCCTCGCGGCTGGCTGTCTCAGGCTTTTCCATCGATTCCCTCGCTTTTTCTGCAGCTTGCCTACCTGGGCGGTCTGCGGAGCAAGCGATTCCGCGTCTTCGACCTTCCACCCGTCGCGGCCATGGCCCTCTCTAGCGGCGCGGCGCTGATCGTCGTCTTTGCGATCCTGGGCCGATGCGCCTCTTGGTCGACGGGATGAACGTGATCGGGAGCCGGCCGGACGGCTGGTGGCGCGACCGTGACCGGGCGATGGCCCGTCTAGTCGATCGGCTCGAGCGCTGGTCCGCGGCCAGCGGCGACGACGTCACCGTCGTCTTCGAGCGCAGGCCCCGGCCGCCGATCGCCTCGCCGGTGATCGAGATCGCGCACGCGCCGGCGCCTGGACCCAACGCCGCCGACGACGAGATCGTCCGCCGCGTGCGCGCCGATCCGGACCCGCGCTCGATCCGGGTCGTCACCTCTGACCGCGTGCTCACCGACCTCGTCCACGGCCTCGGTGCAACGGTCGAACCTGCGACGGGGTTCCGCGACCGAATCGACGCCGCCTAGCGAAGGTCAGTTCGGACAGGCTCGGCGTCGGCCTTCCACCACGCAGACGTGGCGTTCGACCTCCGGCTAACCCCCTCGTCGTCCTTTGCGGGAGCGAGTCGGTGCTCTGGCTGAGACGCCTCCTGTCACGCGGAAGCAGAAGTGTCGCTTTGCATGGACAGCGCAAGTGGAGCGCCTGCTCCCACCATGGTCGGCCGCGTGACCCCGTTCAAGCCCGTCCTGGGCTCGGGCTCGCGCTCGATGTTCTACTGCTACTTGCCACGTTCACGGGGGAGAAGCGCGACTAGGATGGCGCTCCGCTTTCACACCGGAAGCGGGACTACGCGGAGGAGGTCTCACGCCATGCACGTTGCCCAATTCACCTTGCACGCCAAGCCCGGCCATTACGAGCAGGTCGCGGAGATTTACTCCGAGTTCGCCGCCGGCTTCCTCAGCGATCATCCCGCCCTCCAGACGGTGCTGATCCTCGGCGACGAGGCGAGCGGTGTGGTGCGCGGCGTCGGGGTGTTCACGGATCGGGAGGCCGCAGACGACGTCAACAGCGACCCTGAGTTCGCCTCCTTCAACGACAGGATCGGGCCGCTGCTGTCGAGCCCCTCAGAGCGGGTGGAGCTGCAGCTCCTGCACCACTACTCGCGGTAAGCGGCGGGCCTGCCTCTACGACGCGATCCGCGGTTCAGCTCCCTCCAGCCATTCGGTCTGAAAGCGCCCAACTCCAATCCGCACTATTCGCGGATGGAACTCGACCTGGCTTCACTTGGTGAGGATGCGATCTAGCTCGTTATCGAGCTCTTCGCGGTCCTTTCGCTCGGCCGCTCGCAGCGCCCGCTCGAGCGCGATCATCGCGCCGGTGTAGCCCTGGCGGGCCTTCTCGGTCAACATTTCGAGCACTTCGTCGCGACTGGCGATCTTAGGTGCGGTGTTCTCAGCCAAGATTCCCTCTCTTTTTTTCGCAGCTTGCCAGGCGGCGGTCGGCGGAGCAGGCGATTCGGCGTCTGCGACCTTCCCCCCGTCGCGGGATACTGCGCGGGCGATGTAGCCGGAAGAACGTCGAGGTCGTTCGCTGGGGGGGCTGCTCCTCCTGATTCGAGCCGGCGGTCGGGGAAGCGACCCGAGGTACGAACTCTCACAGCGCGACGTAGGAGGAGGCTGAAGATGGGCGAGCACGTACACGCCGGCGACCTCGAGGTCTGGACCGAGCAGATCGGCGAGGGACCGGACGTCCTGCTGATCGGCGGCGCGGGCGACACCGTCGAGTCGTGGCAGTTCCAGCTCGACGGGCTCGCCGACCGCTTCCGCCTCACCGCCTTCGACAACCGCGGGGCGGGTCGCACGGCGATGCCCGACGCGCCGGTCTCGATAGAGGTCATGGCCGACGACGCGGCCCATGTCCTCCGCGCGCTCGACGTCCGCTCGGCCCACGTGGCGGGCTTCTCGGGCGGCAGCATCGTCTCCCAAGAGCTGGCGCTCCGCCACCCAGAGCTCGTGCTCAGCCTCGTGCTGCAGAGCACCTGGCCGGCGATGGACCCCTACTACCGCTCGTGGGTTCGCTTCGTCCAATGGCTGGTCGAGTACGCACCCAGCGAGCGCGCGTTCCTCGAGGGGTTCTTCCTCGATATCTACACGCCGCGGGCATACAACGACGGGACCGTCGACCAGCTCATCGAGGAGGTGCTCGCGTTTCCGCACAAGCAGAAGGCAGTGGACCTGCAGCGCTACCTCGAGCCCCTCGTCGACCACGACACGACCGACCGCCTACCCGAGATCACGGTCCCGACGCTCGTGCTCGCCGGCGGCCGCGACCCGGGCGCGCGCCCCGAGCTCGGCCGCCGCGTGGCCGAGCTGATCCCCGGCGCGCAGTTCGAGGTCATGGAGGAAGAGTCCCACCAGCCCTTCCAGGAGATCCCGGACGAGTGGAATGCCCGCGTCGACGCCTTCTGGCGCGGGGTCGAGGGCGCGGAGCTGAAGCCAGCGCGCTCAGAGGACGGTCGGCGGAGCATGTGATTCCGCGTCTGCGACCCTCCCCCCGTCGCGGGATACTGGGCGGGCGATGTCGGGGGAGAACGTGGAGGCTTTCAAGCGCGCGGTCGAGGCCGCTAACCGGGGCGATGTCGAAGCGGCGCTGGAGGAGTTCGACCCCGAGGTCGAGTGGCACCCGGCGCTTGTGATGTCGCTCGAAGGGGAGGCGACGGTGTACCGGGGGCACGAGGGCATTCGCGTGCTCTATCGCGATTTCGATGAGCTTTTCGACAAGGTTCACTGGGAGTACGCGGAGATCCGAGACCTCGGCGACCGAGTCGTCGGCATCGGGCGCTTTCGCATGCGCGGCAAGGGAAGCGGGGCCGAGACCGAGACGCCTGTCTGCTCCGTGGTCGACTTCAAGGACGGCAAGGCGATTCGAGTTCGGACCTACCTCGATCGCAACGAAGCCTTCGAAGCCGTCGGGCTGTCGGAGTAGGCGATGTCGCAGGAGAACGTGGAGTTGGTGGCCGGAATCTTCGCTGCGGCCGACGACATGGACAAGGAGGCCATGCTGAAGGCGCTGCCCGAACTGGTGTCCCAGCTCTGCGATCCGGAGATCGAGTGGATCGAGGACCCGCGACGCGCCGATTCGCGCACCTACCGGGGCCACGAGGGGGTGCTTGAGTCCTGGCGCCAATGGCTCGACACCTTCGCGGAGCACGGCTCCGAAATCGAGCGGATCACCGACTGCGGCGGCGACGACGTTTTCGTCGCTATGAACGAGTACGGCACCGGGGCGCGCAGCGGGGCCCCGTCGAAACAGAGGCTCTACGCGGTGTTGACCGTGAAGGACGGCAAGCTGCGCCGCTACCGCGAGTTCTCTGACGAGCAGACGGCCCTCGAAGCCGCCGGGCTGTCGGAGTAGGCGATGTCGGAGGAGTCCGCCACGCCGAAGCGGGACATTCTTGACCGGTTGCTGATCAGGTTCCCGACCCTCGTGAACTGGATGGGGACGGCGCTCGCTCGCGTGCCCTCCGGCTCGGCGCTCAGGCAGCGGCTGGTGAGTCTGTCCGTCAAGCGCGCCTTCGACGCGATGGCCCGCAGCGACCTGGAGCTGGTGCTGCTGAGATACGACCCCAATGTCGAGGTTTGGATGCGGGGTATGTCCGGAGTCGGGGGTCCGGATGGCCGCTATCGAGGACACGAGGGCGTCCGCACCATCTACGCGGAGATCGACGAGGTCTTCAGCGAGTGGAGGTGGAGGATCAGCTCCGTGGTCGACGGTGGTGATCGTCTCGCGATCCGCGCGGACTTCTTCGGCGTCGGACGCGGCAGCGGAGTCGAGACGACTTTGAACGATGCAGGCACTGCCGCCCGACTTTCGGCTCGCGGCTCTGCCACCTGGCAGGAGTGGTTTGTGGAGGAGAACGGGTGGCAGAAGGCCCTCGAAGCCGCCGGGCTGTCGGTGTAGGCGATGTCGCAGGAGAACGTCCAGATCGCCCTGCAACAGCTCGACGCTTTCAACCGACGCGACGTGGAAAGTGCTGTCGCGTTCGCCAGCCCGGAGGTTGAATGGGAGGACTCGATGTTCTGGACCGAGCATGTCCGGACCTACCGGGGACGAGCCGAACTCCGAGAGTGGCTTGAAAAGGTCCTGGAACCCTGGGAGAGCATCCATGTCACGGCAGACGAGCTGACCGAGACGAGTGACGGCCGGGTCTTGGCGAGGATTCTCGTGACGGGGCGCGGCAAGGCCAGCGGCGCGGTGACCGAGCAAGTCGCCTGGACGGTGCTCTGGTTCGCGAACGGCCTGTGCACAAGGCGACGGGTCTTTCGTGACCGCGACGGGGCTCTAGAGGCCGCCGGGCTGTCGGAGTAGGCGATGTCGCAGGAGAACGTCGAGATCGTCCGGCGGGCGTTGCCCGACTCCGCCCCAGGGGACGTCGAGGCATTGCTCGCCATCCTCGATGAACAGGTCGAATGGGATTACGTCGGGGCGTTTCCCGAGGCGGTGACCTACCACGGCCCGGAGGCGGTAGGTGAGTTCCTTCGCCAGTGGGCCGCAGGGTTCGATGATTTCGGCTTTGAAGCCGAAGGAGAGGCGATCGACGTCGGCGACTCCGTCGTGATTTGCCTTCATCAATGGGGGCGCGGCAAGGAGACCGGAGCCGAGGTCGAAAGCCGCACATGGCAGGTGTTCACCCTGAGGGGCGGCAAGATCGTTCACTGTCGCGGCTACGCCACCAAGGCGGAGGCCCTCGAAGTCGCCGGGTTGTCGGAGTAGGCCAGTACACCGGCGTCCTGGCCGGCGCATAGCTCCTACTCAGCTAGGTCACGGCCAGAGCGAGATACTGCGGAGGCGATGTCGCAGGAGAACGTCGATCTGCTCCGGCGTGGCTACGAATCCGTCCAGAGGACCGGAGAGTTTCCGCCTGAGACAGCCCATCCCGACTTCGTCTGGGACACGACCACGTTTCGCGGTGGAATGCAGCCGCAGACCTGCGTCGGGATCGATGAAGTCAACCGCTGGCTCGCAGAATGGGTAGAGGGCTTCGACAACTGGTCGCTCGATATCGAGGAGGTCGTCGACGGCGGGGATCAGGTGGTGACCTTCGTCCGCCAGCGGGCGAACCCCAGGCACGGCGGCCCGGAGATCGAGATGCGCATGGCGCAGGTCTGGACGTTCAGAGACGGCCGCGTAGCGCGAATGCAGATGTATGCCGAACGCGCCGAGGCCCTCAAAGCCGCCGGGCTGTCGGAGTAGGCGATGAAGCTCCACGTCTGCTGGGGAACGTTCCGACCCCACCGGGGCCATCCTTGCGGTGAGGCCCACGAAGCCTTGGTCGGCGCGGGCTATAGGCCCAACTTGGTCAAGACCGGTGGCTGCTATCGAACCGACCCGCTCTTCCCGGGGCGGCGTGAGGTCAAGCGACTGACCGGCAACTACAAGGTGCCCACGCTCGTACTCGACAACGGCACGATCATCGACGGCTCGCAGAACATCGTCGAGTGGGCGCGAGGTCGCCACACCGCCGGCCTTTCGGAGTAGGCGATGTCGCAGGAGAACGCCGACAGAATCCGCCGGGCGTATGAGGTCTGGAACGAGGCGGGTCCGGCGGCGGTGACGGATCAGTTCTGGGCCGAGGACGCCGTTTACCGCGAGGGACCGGGCTGGCCCAACGCCGGAGTCTTCAGAGGCCGTGCCGCTGCGCTCGCACGGATGCAAAGCCTGATCGAGCTGGTGGGACCGATCGAGGTCCGCCTCGATGACTTGATCGAGGTCGGGGACGGCCGCTACGTCGCCTGCACGCGCATGGTCGGGAGCGCGGCGAGCGATACGCCCTACACGCAGTCCTTCGCGGTCGTGCACCGCCTGCGAGACGGCCTGATCGTCGAGGCCGACTACTACCTTGACCGCGCCCAGGCGCTGCAAGCTGTCGGGCTGGGCCAGTAGGCGATGTCGCACGAGAACGTCGAGACGTTGCGGCACGGCTTCGAGCGTGGGGGACGCGCTCGTAAGCTCGGAAGGGTGTCAAAGCTAGAAGGAGTCCTCGAGCTGTCCGTCGCGCCCGACCGGGCGCAGATCTGCTGCCGCGAGGCGCTTGCCGAGCTCGACTGGTCGGTTGTCCGAGACGAACCCGGCCTGCTTGAAGCCCGTGAGGACATCACGCGCCTTTGCTGCCATCAGTCTCCGGCCGAGAGCACGCTCGAGATCCGCGCGACCGATGCTGGATCGGCCGTCACCGTCCAGATCAAAGTGGCGGGATTCGGGCCGGTCTCCGCCTCGCATGCCCGCGGGCGCCAGGCCGCAGTTGTCCGTCACGTCCACGATCGGGCAAGCGGCCAACCTGCGACCTGATGGTCGGGTGAGCGCATGTCTCGCAAGCACTAGGCTCGGGGCGTGCGGCTCGGCGTCGTCCACACGGTCAACGAGGGCAAGGTCGTGCGGGTGGGCATGTTCGCGAACGAGCGGGAAGCCCTCGAAGCCGCCGGGCTTTCGGAGTAGGCGATGTCGCAGGAGAACGTCGAGATCGTGCGCCGAGCGCTCGATGCGTTGAACCGCGACGGCATCGAGGCGGTGCTCGAGTTCTTGGACCCTGACGTCGAGTGGACGACCACCGGCCTGTTCGTGGAGGCCGGAACGTACCGGGGTCACGATGGAGTACTGCGCTATTTCGGGGCGATGGCGAACGACCTCGAGTTCCACATTGAGCCGGAGAAGTTCATCGACGGCGGCGATCAGGTTGTGATCCCGACACGGATCGCCGTTCGGGGCAAGCGGAGTGGCGCCACTCAACACCTTCGTGGAGGTCGCGGCTCCTTCTCCGGTTCTAGGCATCGGGTGATGGAGTCGCAGTGGACGCCGAGCCCGTTGATGATCGTCATCTCGGGGGAGCTGGGCCGCTCTCAGCCGCTATCGCGGCGAGTCCACGGCGCTGGTCCATTGAGACCGAGGCCGACCCGTGCTCGGGTGTCCTTCGGAGCGGGTTGATATGTGCTCGCGGGCTCCGTTCGCGAGGGGGGGCGGGCTACCGACCATGCGCGGGCTAGCCGGCTCGACCGCCTTCGCGCGGGCGAATGGACCCCGTTTGGACCCCGGATCTGGGACGGTCGGGAAAGCATCGAAACCGAAAACGGCCTATGTGCTGGCGATTAAGAGGGGTGAGCGACCGGACTCGAACCGGCGACCACCTGGACCACAACCAGGAGCTCTACCAACTGAGCTACGCTCACCGCGCTGGCCCCAATCTAGCGGCTGGGGGCCGCGCCTCGGCAGAGGTTCGTGCGCCGGGCTCGCAGGAATTGGGCTCGCTGATTGACCGCCCCAAGGCCCGGCGAAACGTCGCGGACCGACTGCGCCGTACCCGCGCGATAATGCGCGGGAGATGTCACAGGCGAACGTCGAGGTCGCCCGGAAGCTGTATGAGCTCTTTGCCCGCCGCGACGTGGCCGCCGCGTTCCCCGACTACGCCGACCCGAACCTCGAGATTCGCGTGCCCCCGGCCTATCCGGACGCCCCGGAGGTATTCCGCGGTTTAGAGGGGATCGAGACCTGGATCGCGATGGTCGACGAGGTTTGGGCGGAGTGGCGGTTCGAGCCCGAGCGTTACCTCGATGCGGGATCGAGCCTGGTGGTGCTGGCGCGGCTCGTCGCCAAGGGCAGCACCAGCGGCATTCACCTGGAGCGCGACGTCGCCCACCTGTGGGCGTTCGACGCCGGGCGCGCGACCAGCATTCAGGTCTATCTGAACCAGGCCGAGGCCCTCGAAGCAGCCGGGATCGGGGAGTAGGGCGCCGGCGGGCAGGATTCGGACCTGCGACCTGCGAAGGGGGTGCTTGGGTCGCGCCCTTAGTGCAGCCTGGGCGCCGGCAGCCTGGGCGCCACGGCGCCGATGGCGGCGGCCGTCGCCGGGTGGCCGTTGGGTGCATTTGCGGGCGCAGTCGTCGCGCTCCTCGCTGCTGCGCTGAGCGCCTTCAAGACCGCCATCCAGTCTGAGAGTTCGACCGTGCAGCCGGGGAACTTGGCGGCGAACTCGACCAAGGCCTCGAGCTGGGTGGCGGTGAGCCTGACGACGGTTCTCGAATCTACGGACCCCGGCGCCGGTGAACGATCGAGAGTTGACGCCTTCCTCAGGCCGCTCCCTCGTATTCCCGGCCCTCGCGGAGCACCGAGATCACCGTCGTCCACCCGCACCGGCGGCCGGATCGCGCACACCACGGCGGCCGAACTCGACGACCTGACTCGCCTGTTCGGTCGCCTCGTCACGGTCAGAGATCTCATGGCCACAACCTATGCGTGGGCTGCGTTGCGGTCAATCGGGGTTCCTACACCGACCAGGGAGGGGGACAACCCTCGCAAGACGTCAGGGAGCGCGGCCACGGCCAGCGCGCCACTTGCCCAAGCCACGCCCCTGGCAGGATTCGAACCTGCGACCTGCGGAGTAGAAATCCGCTGCTCTATCCGGACTGAGCTACAGGGGCTCCGTCGACGAGGTTAGACCGCCGCCGCGCCGTTCCTGCAACCTTGCCGCGATCAGGTGCCGCTTGCCTTGGTGGCGGGATTCCCCGCCGGCTCGTCGGCCTTCGGCGGCGACTCGGGCCTGGCTGACTCGTCGGCGCCGGGCTTGGTCAGCGCCTCCTTGGCCGCCTTCGCCTTGTCGCCGAGACTCCCCTTGCCGCCGGCGATCTTGCGCAGCTCTTCCGCATCCCGCTTCAGCGAGTCGGTGCCGCCACGTTTCTCGACCAGGTCCTTCGCCCTATCGCTGAGTCGCTTCAGATCCATGTCTTCCTCCTCTGTAGGACCTCCTATCGATCGGGGCGCCCGGATTTGAACCGGGGACCTCGGCCACCCAAAGGCCGCGCGCTACCAGGCTGCGCCACGCCCCGTGCCGGCGAGTCTAGTCCCGGCCCGTTCGCCGATCGTAAGGCCGCATCGTTGACCCCGATCGCTGGCCGGGGGTTTCGGTGTCGCGGGCGGCGACTCGCTCAGGTCTTCCCCGAGTAAGTCGACCCGGGGTCGGGCGTGCGGCTAGGGTTGCGCGTCCCGATGGCCGACGTTAGCCCGCTCACCGCGCTGCACTACAACCTCGCCGCGGTGCCCTCGCTGGCCGACGTCGTCGCTCCGCCCTACGACGTGATCGACGCCGCGCGGCGCGAGCGGCTGCTGGCGCGGTCGCCGTTCAACGTGGTCGAGCTCGACCTCCCAGAGGCACCCGCCGGGGGCGATCCCTACGCGCACGCGGCCGAGACGCTCGAGCAGTGGACCCTGCAGGGGACCCTGGTCGCCGACCGCGAGCCGGCGCTCTGGGCGCTGTCCCAGGACTACACAACTCCCGACGGTTCACGGCGCACGCGCCGCGGCCTGCTCTGCCGGGTACGGGTGACCGAGTACGGCCCCGGCCTCGTCCGCCCCCACGAGCGCACCCAACCGGGGCCGAAGGAGGACCGCCTGCGGCTCACCGAGGCGACCCGCCACAACCTCTCGCCGATCTTCTCGCTGCACCCGGGCGAGCCGTGGCGCCATCTCGAGGGCTTCACCCGCGGCGAGCCGTGGGCCGAGGTCGCCGACGAGGAGGGAACCGTGCACCGGATCTGGCGGGTCGGCGATCCCGAGGCACACCGCGCCGTCACCGCCGAGCTGGCCGAGGCCGAGCTCTTGATCGCGGACGGCCACCACCGCTACGAGACCGCGCTCGCCTACGCCGACGCGATCGGCGGTGACGGCCCGCACCGCCACACGCTGATGGCGCTGGTCTCGCTCGAGGACCCCGGCCTGACCGTGTTCGGCTATCACCGGCTGCTCTCGAACCTCTCCGAGAGCTCGGCCCAGGAGGCGCTGCGCGACGCCCTGCGGTCGCAGTTCGAGATCGAGGAGGTTTCGGCAGAGGCCCTCGACCCGGCCGGCGAGCAGGGAATCGGCGTCTACGGCTACATCGACGCCCACCACCGCCAGGGCTTTCGCCTCCGGCTCAAGGACCCGTCCGCACTGGGGCGCGCGATTCCCGATGTCTCGGAGGCCTACCGGACGCTCGACGCCGCGATTCTCGAGGCGCTCGTGCTGCGCGATGCGCTCGGGATGAGCGCGAGCGAGATCGAGGCAAAGCGCGGGATCGCCTACACCGCCTCTGCCGAGCAGGCACTCGCCGGTCTCGACCAGGGAACCCACGCCGCCTTCCTGATGCGGCCGACGCCGGTCGAGCAGGTTCGCGCCGTCGCCACTGCCGGGGAGACGATGCCGCCCAAGTCGACGTACTTCTTTCCCAAGTGGCTGACCGGGATCGTCTTCAACCCACTCAGCTAGCCGGCGTACTAGGGTCGAGCCGTGGTCCGCATCTACACCAAGAAGGGCGACGACGGAACGACCTCGCTCTGGTACGGCGGGCGGGTCCCGAAGTCCGACGCCCGGACCGAGGCCTACGGGGCGCTCGACGAGGCTGCCTCAGCGCTCGGCGTCGCCCGCTCGCTCTGCGGCCCCGACGATGCCGAGCTGGCCGCCGACATCCTCCGGCTCCAGGACGACCTGTTCGTCGCCGGCGCCGAGCTCGCGACTGCGCCGGAGTCGGCCGACCGGCTCGAGGACGGGATCAGCCGGGTCACCCCCGCAATGGCGAGCGAGCTCGAGGCGCTGATCGACCGCTGTATGGGCAGCGTCGAGCTGCCGCCGAAGTTCGTGATCCCGGGCGGCACGACGCTCTCGGCCCAGCTCGACGTCGCCCGGGCCGTGATCCGGCGCGCCGAGCGGCGCACGGTCGCGCTCGAGGCCGAGGGCGGGCTCGCCTCCCCCGAGCTGCTTCGCTTCCTCAACCGCGCCTCCGACGCCGCCTACGCGATGGCCCGGCTCGCCGACGTCGATGCGCCCGAGCTGTTCGCCGGGCGCGAGCGCGAGACACCGCGGCCGTGAGGGTGGTCGCGCGCCGACGGGCCGGCTACACGCACGAGGTCGAGGTCGAGGGCCGGCACACCGTCGTGATCGACGAGCCGACCTCGGTGGGGGGCAACGACGAAGGGCCGAGCCCGAGCCGGGCCGTCGCCGCCGCCCTCGCTGCCTGTACCGCGATCACCTGCGAGATGTACGCGGCCCGCAAGGGCTGGGAGCTGGGCGCGGTCGAGGTCGAGGTCGAGGCCGAGTACGGGCCGAATCAGTCGATGCTGCACGCCGAGGTGACGCTCTGCGTACCCGAGCCGCTCGACGAAGAGCAGCGCCGCCGGTTGCTCGTGATCGCCGGCAAGTGCCCGGTGCACCGCGCGCTCGCCGGCGAGACCCCGATCGAGATCGCCGATCGGATCGAGAGCCAGGCAGCTCACGGCTGATGGAGCTCGGGCTTGGCGGACGAGCGTGCGCGGTGACCGGCGCGAGCCGCGGGATCGGGCGCGAGACCGCCCGCATGCTCGCAGCCGAGGGCGCCTCGGTGCTGCTGGTCGCGCGGGGCGAGGAGGAGCTCGCCGATGCGAGCGGCGAGTGCGCCGCCGCGGGCGGCGGTGCAGCGGAGGCGCTGACGCTCGACGTCACCGCGCCCGACGCCGGTGCGCGGATCGTCGCCGCCTGCGATCAGCGCTTCGGCAAGCTCGACGTGTTGGTCAACGGCGCCGGCACCGCGCGCTGGCGCGACCTCGACGACGTTCCCGAGGCCGACTGGTACGCGGCCTGGGAGCTCAACGTGATGGCTCCGCTGCGTGCGATGCGCGCCGCCGTCCCAGGTATGGCCGAGCGGAGCTGGGGTCGGATCGTCAACGTTTCATCGACCGCCGGCAAGCGCCCTTCGGCCCTGATGCCCGAGTACTCGGTGGCCAAGTCGGCCGAGCTCGCCCTCTCGCGCCTGTTCGCCGACCGCCACGCCGCCGACGGCGTACTCGTCAACGCGATCTGTCCCGGCCCGACAAGGTCGGAGCTGTGGATGGCCGAGGGCGGTCTGCTCGACCAGTCGCGCGAGCTGGCCGGGATCGAAACCCGCGAGGAGGCGCTGCGCGCCGCCGGCGCCAAGCGCCCGATCGGTCGCCTCGCCGAGGTCGAGGAGGTAGCGGCGGCGATCGTCTTCCTCTGCTCGGAGCGTGCCTCCTACGTCGCCGGCGCCGCCTGGTCGGTCGACGGCGGCACCGTGCAGGTGATCATCTGAGCGCCTGGCTCAGGGCGCTGGAGAGGCCTGCGAGGGACGACTCGGCGTCGCCGAGGGCGGCCGCTTAGCCGTCGCCGAGCTAATCGCGAACTCGGGCCGGTGCGGCGGCTCGCTGATCGCCATCTCCTCGGTATCGCGCCGCTCGATCTGCTCCAACTTCGCGAGCAGGTTCTCCGCCATCCGGATCGAGGCCGCGTCGATCAGCCGCCCGTTGAGCGACACCGCGCCCTTGCCCTCGGCGGCGGCATCGTTCATCGCCGCGATGATCGCCCGCGTCTTCTCGACCAGGTGCTCGTCGGGGGTGAAGACCTCGTTCGCGAGCTCGATCTGCGCCGGGTGGATGGCCCACTTGCCCTCGTAGCCGAGCGCCGCGGCGCGGCGCGCCGCCGACAGGTAGCCCTCGGGATCGGTGAAGTCGCCGAACGGGCCGTCGATCGGACGCAGCCCGTGGGCGCGGCAGGTGACCGCGATCCGGGCCAGCGGGTAGTGCCACTGGTCGCCCCAGTGGCGCTCGCGTTCGGCCGCCTCGTCGGCGTTGGTGAGCACCGAGTAGGACTCATCGACACCGCCGATCGAGGTCGTGCGGGCCTGGACCGAGGCGGCGTAGTCGGCGACCCCGAAGATCATCGCCTCCATCCGCTCCGGGCAGGCGCGGGCGATCTCGTCGACGTTGACCATCCCGATCGCGGTCTCGATCAGGACCGTGAGGCCGATCTTGCGCTGCAGCCCGACCGCCGGCTCGATCTGCGAGAGCAGGGTCGCGACGAGGTGCACGTCGCCGGCGCCACTCGCCTTCGGGATCACGATCGCGTCGATCTGATCGCCGGCCTGCTCGACGACGTCGACGATGTCGCGGTAGCAGTAATGCGTGTCGAGGCCGTTGATCCGCACCGAGACCGACGGCGCCGACCAGTCGAGCTCGCGCAGGGCGTCGATCACGTTGACCCGTGCCTGCTCCTTGTCGTCCGGGGCGACCGCGTCCTCGAGGTCGAGCATGACGATGTCGGCGCCCAGCGTCGGCGCCTTCTCGAGCATCTGCACGTTGCTGCCCGGGACCGCGAGCTCGCTGCGGTGAAGCCTCGTCTTCTTCGGGGTCATCGGGACATCCTCCTCGGTTGGGCGATCGGCCGGAAGCGGCAGTCAAGCGGCGATTCGGCCCGAGATCAAGCCAAGATAGAGAGATTCGACCGTGTTCGCAGCCCGACTCAATACATAGACAAATGCCGTGGGCATGAGATAAATCTTCGCTTGCATTCCAACCCGGGTTCGGGCAAGCTGGCGCCCTCGGAACCGAGGACGACACCGGGGGAAGAGATGACCGACGAAGCACAGCCCAGCGCCGAGCTCGACCCGCCGCAGCGCCTGCTCTGCGGCCCCGGGCCGACCAACGTCGCCCCGTCCGTGCTCGCGGCGATGCAGAAGCCGATGCTCGGACACCTCGACCCCGACCTGCACGAGATCCTGCTCGAGATCGTCGCCGAGCTGCGCCAGGTGTACCGGGCCCAGGCCGGGCTGGTGCTGCCGTTGCAGGCGACCGGCTCGTCGGGGATGGAGGCCGGGATCCTCAACCTGGTCGAGCCCGGCGAGACCGTCGTCGTCGGCGTCTGCGGGTTCTTCGGCCGCCGGATCGCCGAGAAGGCCCGGCGGGCCGGCGCCGAGGTGGTCGAGGTCGAGGCCGACTGGGGCGAGATCGTCCCCACCGAGGAGATCGTCGCGGCGCTCGAGCGCCACCCCGAGACGAGGCTGGTCGCGGTAGTCCAGGCCGAGACCTCGACCGGAGTCGAGCAGCCGGTCGCCGAGCTGTCGGCGGCGATCGCGCCCAGCGACGCGCTGCTGATGGTCGATTGCGTGACCTCGCTGGGCGGGATCCCGGTCGAGTTCGACCGCTGGGGCATCGACTACGCCTACTCGTGCACCCAGAAGTGCCTCGCGGCGCCGCCCGGGATGTCGCCGATCGCGGTCTCCGAGCGCGCTCTGGAGCGATTTCGCTCGCGCCGTCACCCGGTCCCCTTCTCATTCGACCTCGCGCTGCTCGAGGACTACTGGGTCACCCGGCCGGCCACCTACCACCACACCGCGCCGATCCTCCATATCTACGCCCTGCACGAGGCGCTGCGGCTGGTGCTCGCCGAGGGCCTCGAGCAACGCTGGGCCCGCCACGCCGAGGTCGGCGCCCACCTGCGCGCCGGGATCGAGCGACGCGAACTCGAGCTGCTCGCCGACCCCGAGCACCGGCTCGCGCCGCTGACCGCGGTCCGGCTCGCGGAAGAGGTCGACGGTAAGGCTGTGCAAACGGCGATGCTGCGCGAGGACGGGATCGAGATCGGCGGCGGGCTCGGGCCGCAGGCCCCGCCGATGTGGCGGATCGGGCTGATGGGCGAAAACGCGACCATCGAGACCGCCGACCAGGTCCTCGCCGCGCTCGACGCCGCGCTCGCCGAGCAGCCGGTCACCTCGCTGGCCGGCTGAGCCCGTGATCTGAGCGGGCGCGCGCCTGCGCCCGAGGGGCGCGAGTTGCGCGCCGCGCCGCGCCGTGGTGTGATCCACGCCTATGACGCGCGCGATCGTGCTCGGGTTGGTGGGCGACTCGGGGGCCGGCAAGACGACTGTGACCAGGGGCCTGGTCAGGGTGCTCGGTGACGCTCACGTGACCCACCTCTCCGCCGACGACTATCACCGCTTCGACCGCGTCCAGCGCGCCGAGCTCGGGATCACGCCCCTGAACCCAGACGCGAACCACCTCGACATCCTCACCCAGCACCTCAAGCACCTGCGGCGGGGCGAGCCGGTGCTGAAGCCGGTCTACGACCACGTCGACGGCTCGTTCGCCGCGCCGGTCTACCTGCGCCCGTCCCGCTTCCTGATCGCCGAAGGGCTGCTCAACTTCCACACCGAAACGCTGCGCAGCGCGCACGAGATCCGGGTCTTCCTCGCTCCCCCCGAGGACCTGCGCCGGGCGTGGAAGGTAAAGCGGGACTGCACCAGGCGCGGGTACACGACCAGCGAAGCGCTGGCCGAGCTCGACCGCCGCCAAGGCGACGCCGACGCCTACATCCACCCGCAACGAGCCCACGCCGACATCGTCGTCGCCTTTCGCCCGGAGCGCGGCCGCGGGCCCGCCCACCTCGACGCCGACGTGATCCTGCGCGACACGCTTCCCCACCCCGACCTCTCGCCGCTGATCGACGGGACCGATGGCGGCCCGACCCTGATCGAGCGCGAGCACGAGCAGCTGCTGCGAATCCCCGGTGACCTCGACCCAGAGCACACCGAGGCGCTGCAGGAGGCGGTCTGGGAGCGGATCAGCTTCGCCAACCACCTCCGCATCCGACGGCTCGGCGAGTTGACCGTGGGCACCGACCTGTACCGCTCCGACTCGCTGGCGTTGGTCCAGCTCCTGCTCCTCTACCACCTGGTCCGCGCCCGGGCCACGGTCGCAACGGGAGGCGAGCCGCCGCGCAGCGAGCGGCGCTCGACCGGAGCCGACTCCGCCCTGCACACCTGAGGGCCCCGAGCGGGGGCTGCCTCTAGACTCCGCGCGCACCCATAGAGTCACATCGATAGGTGGAGCTTTCGGGATGGCGATCACCCTCACACAACTGAAGGCGTTCGTGACCGTGCTCCGGCGTGGCTCGGTGACCGCTGCGGCACGCGAGCTCGTCGTCACCCAGCCGTCGGTCTCGGCAGCGATCAGCGCCCTCGAGCGGGAGGTCGGCGTCGAGCTGACCGAGCGCTCGGGTCGCAGCCTGAGGCCGACAGCCGCCGGCACCGCTTTCGCGCCCTATGCCGCCGATGTCCTCGGCTTGCTCGACCGCGGGGCCCGGGCCGCGCGGGAGGCGGCGACGGCGGAGCCTCCGACGCTGCGGATCACCGCCGTCACCACCGCCGGCGAGCATCTGGCGCCGCAGCTGATCCAGGCGTTTCGCGAGCGTCGCCCCGAGCTCGAGATCAGCCTCTTGGTCGGCAACCGCGACGAGGTCTTCGCCCGGCTCGCCGCCCACGAGGCCGACGTCGCGATCACCGGCAGGATCCCCGACACCGGGCGGCTCACGGGCCAGGCCTTCGCCGAGAACCCGATCGTCCTCGTCACCGCGCCCGACGACCCGCTGGCGAAGCGCCGCTGGGTCGCAGTCTCGGAGCTCGCCTCGCGCCCCTGGATGGTCCGCGAGCCCGGCTCGGGTACCCGGGCGCTGAGCGAGGAGTTCCTGACCACCCACGGCCTGACCCCGACCGTGCTCACCCTGGGCTCCAACGGCGCGATCAAGCAGGCCGCCCAGGCCGGGCTCGGGATCGCCCTTCAGTCCCAGGCGGCGGTCGAGCTCGAGCTCGAGCTCGGGCTGCTGGCGACGATCCGGCCGCGCGGCGGACTGCCGGTGCGCCACTGGCACGTCGTTCGCGCCGCGACCGGTCCGGTCCGCGACGAGGTCGAGGCGTTCATGGCCTTTTGCGACTCGCCCGCCGCGCGGCTGGCCCTCGCCCGGCGCCGGGGGTCGGTCGCCGATCAGCTCCAGGGATAGGGGCTGCTGGACACCGGGTGCAGGTCCCCGGTCTCGAACCGCTCGTAGCGGAACGGGTGCAGGAGGGTCGAGTGCTCACCGCTCAGCACCCTGGCGATCTCCCGTCCGACCGCGATCATCTTGTAGCCGTGGTTGGAGTCGGCGGCGACGTAGACGTTGGGCAGCATCCGGTCGAAGATCGGGAAGTTGTCCGCGGTAAAGGCGCCGACGCCGCCCGAGCGAACCTGCGCGTACTCAGAGCGACAGCCCTCGAACCGGGCCATACAGTGGGAGAGCGCGGCGCAGAACAGGTCCGGGAAGTCGTCGTCGACCGAGCCGGTCGGGTACGGATCGACCTCGAAGTCGGGCCCCACGGTGAGCGGCTGGGCTCCCCCCTGGACGGTCTCGCGATCCGGCTTCACGTAGATCCCCCAGGGGCCGTCGCTGACCCGCGCCCCGGCGTCGTCGAGCAGCGGCAGATCGGAGTCGACGTGCAGGACCGGCGGCGTCGCGCCGGCGTCGGTGTCGAGGGTCGAGGGCGCCATCCGCACCTCCCCCTCCTGCAGGTACCAGTAGGTCCACATCGGCACCGCCTCGTCGACGCTTCCGTCCGGGCGCCGCACGTCAAGGCGGTCGGGCAGACCGAGCATCGCCCAGAGGCTCGCGACCCAGGGGCCGACCGCGATCACCACCTGCTCGACGTCGATCGGCCCGGCGCTGGTCTCGACACGGGTGACCGCGCCGGAGCCGTCTGCCTCGAAGCCGGTCACCTCCACCCCCTCGGCGATCTGCGCCCCGGCCGCCTCCGCCTTGCGGGCCAGTGCCCGCATCGATTCCTGGTTGAAGGCGTACCCGCCGGCGTGCTCGTGAAGGCAGACACTCAAGCCCTCGGCGCGCCAGTCGCCGAACAGCCCGCGCATGTGCTCGCGAACCGCTCGCTCGCCGGTGTGCAGCTCCGACGGGTAGCCGATCCGCTGCTGGCGCTCGTGCACCTCCGCGAGCTCCGCCTCCTGCGCGGGCGGCCCGAGCGCGACATAGCCGCTGCCGTGGTAGGTGAAGGCCTCGGGGTCGGACTCCCAGATCTCCACGCACGCGGCCATCAGCTCCGCCATCGCGGGCTGGTAGTAGTTGTTGCGGATCACCCCGCAGGCGATCCCCGAGGCCCCCGCCCCGACCCGGGACTTGTCGACGACCAGCGCCTGCTCGCCGGCCTGGGCCAGATACCACGCCGTTGAGAGGCCGTGGACGCCGGCGCCGACGATCAGGTGACGAGCGGAGGACGGCAGGTCCGGCACCGGCTCGGCCATCAGTGGGCCGGCGGCTCCCAGCCCTCGAGGATCGGCGGCCGCCAGTCCGAGCCGACCGTGTTCGAGCCCTCGACCCACGGGCCGAGCTCGGGCTGGGGGAACTTCGTGTGCTGCTGCTTGAGCCGGATCCCATAGGAGTTCCCCGATTGCAGGTGCTTGACCAGCACCTTGCGGGCGATCTCGTTCTCGCGCCCGTCGGGGATCTCGAAGTAGATCTTCAGGAACGAGTTCGAGTAGCGGTCGAAGACCGCCGGGACGCCCTCTTCCTCGAGCAGTTCAACGTCCTCGAGCCAGTTGATGTCGCCCCCGGGGGTGACGGCGTCGAGGTCGACGTCCTCGAGCACCGAGATCTCCTCCTGGTAGGGAAAGCGCTTGCCGGAGAGATACTCGGCGTCGATCGAGGCGATCTTCTCGGGCTCGTGGACCTGGTCGGCGCGGGTCATCGCTGCTCCGGGGCCCCGACCGCATCGCGATCGGCGGGCAGGTAGTCGATCGGGTGCTCGAGGTGGCGCTCGAGCAGCGTCTTGATCTCGCTCAGGGCGCGTTCCTCGGTCACCCCCGGGACGTAGTCGGTGCCCGCGAGCGGGACCCGGGCCATCGCCGCCGCCTCGACCGTGAGCGCCGCCAGGTCCTCGGGCTCGAGGCTGTGGATGTCGGTCTTGCCGCATGCCCGGGCCAGCATCTGGACCTCGAGCGTCAGCGTGTGGAGGAAGTTGTAGACGCGCTCGGCACCCTCATCGACGACCAGGCGCTTGCGCAACTCGGGGTCCTGGGTCGTGATCCCGACCGGGCAACGACCGGTGTGGCAGTGATAGCACTGGCCCGCCGGGACGCCGATCGTGCCCTCGTAATCGGTCACCCCCTCGATCTCGCGGTTGCAGTTGAGCGCGATCAGCGCCGAGTGCCCGATCGCGACCGCCTTCGCTCCCAGCGCCAGGCACTTGGCGACGTCGGCGCCGTTGCGGATCCCGCCCGCGACCACGAGATCGATCTCGTCGACCAGCCCGACGTCCTCGAGCGCCCGGCGGGCCTCGGGGATCGCCGACATCAGCGGCACGCCGGTCTCCTCGGTCGCGATGTGGGGGCCGGCGCCGGTGCCGCCCTCGGCGCCGTCGAGATAGATGATGTCCGGGCCGCACTTGGCAGCCATTCGCACGTCGTCGTAGACGCGGGCGGCGCCGAGCTTGAGCTGGATCGGGATCTCGTAGTTGGTCGCCTCGCGGACCTCCTGGATCTTCAGCGAGAGATCGTCGGGCCCGAGCCAGTCGGGATGGCGGGCGGGCGAGCGCTGGTCGATCCCGACCGGCAGCGAGCGCATCTCGGCGACCTGCTCGGTCACCTTCTGGCCCATCAGGTGCCCGCCGAGCCCGACCTTGCAGCCCTGGCCGATGAAGAACTCGAGCGCGTCGGCGAGCATCATGTGATGCGGGTTGAAGCCGTAGCGGCTCTGGATGATCTGGTAGTACCACTTGGTCGAGAGGTCTCGCTCGGGCGGGATCATCCCCCCCTCCCCCGAGCAGGTCGCGGTGCCGGCCATCGAGGCGCCCTTGGCGAGCGCCATCTTCGCCTCCAGCGAGAGGGCGCCGAAGCTCATCCCGGTGATGTAGACCGGGATGTCGAGCTCGATCGGCTTGCTCGCGAAGCGACCGCCGAGCACGGTCTTGGTCGCGCACTTCTCGCGATAGCCCTCGATCACGAACCTGGTCAGCGTCCCGGGCAGGAAGATCAGCTCGTCCCAGTGCGGGATCGGCTTGAAGATCGAGAAACCGCGCATCCGGTAGCGGCCGAGGTCGGCCTTCATCTGGATGTCGTTGATCACCTCGGGGGTGAAGATCCGGCTCCGCCCGAGGACGGTCTTGCGGGTCGGTGCTGTCTCGTCGGCCATCGTCTTGCCTTTCCTCAGAGAACGAGCTTGCGCTCGCTCGGCTCGAGGGAGTCGTAGTTGTAGAGCTGCTTGCCGCAGACGAACTTACGCAGCTCGGGCGGCTCGCCGAGCCCGTGGATGCGGAACTTGCGCTCGACCAGCTCGGTGTCGGCATCGGACCACTCGCCGGGCACGCAATCGACGCCCAGCGACCTGACCTCGCCACCGACGTAGATCGTCCCGTCGTACATCGAGTCGCCGAGCCCGTGGCCGACGTCGCCGCAGATGATCTGGCGTCCGCGCTGCATCATGAACCCGGTCATCGACCCGGCGTCGCCGAGGGCGATGATCGTGCCGCCCTTCTGGTCGATCCCGGTCCGGGCGCCGACCTGCCCCTTGACGACGAGGTCGCCGCCGCGCAGCGCCGCCCCGGCGAGCGAGCCGGCGTTGCCGTCGACGACCACGACCCCGGACATCATGTTCTCGGCCAGCGACCAGCCGACCCGTCCCTCGACCAGGACCTCGGGACCGTCGATCAGGCCGCAGGCGAAGTAGCCGAGGCTGCCGCCGTAGGTGATCTCGCAGCGGGCGAGGATCCCGACCCCGATCGAGTGGCGCGCCATCGGGTTGCGAACCGTGACCCGCTTGACGCCGTGCTCGTAGATCAGCCGACGCAGCTCGAGGTTGATCTTCCGGGTCGAGAGCTCGCGGGCGTCGAACTCGGCGCTCTCGCCGTCGATCTCGGCGACGTTCGGGGCGCTGCCGTCGAGCTCGACCAGCCCGCGGGCGTCGTAGGCGATCTTCGCTTCGCCTACCGCTTCCACACCCTCACCTCGCCCTCGTAGGGGTCGCTGGTCTCGATCTCGGCGTCGACCACCTTGCGGATCGCGATCTCCTCGGAGGCGAGCGCGACCAGCTCGTCGCCCTCGTAGAGCACCAGCGGCTTCGCCGCCAGCTCGTCCTTGGCCATCCCGAGCTCGGAATCGGTGACGCAGATATAGGTGAAGACGCCGTCGAGCTCGTCGAGGCTTGCCCGCATCGAGTCCTCGAGCGACGCCCCGCCGGCCATCTTCTCGGCCAGATAGACGGCGATGATCTCGGAGTCGCACTCGGACTGGAACCGATGGCCGCTGCGCTCGAGCCGCCGGCGCCACTGGTGGTAGTTGGTGAGCTGGCCGTTGTGGACCACGGCGACGTCGGGGAACGGGTAGGCCCAGTAGGGGTGGGCGCTGGCGATGTCGACGTCGGACTCGGTCGCCATCCGCACGTGGCCGATCCCGTGCGTCCCCTTGAACTGGTTGAGGCCGTACTGGTCGGCGACCGTCTCCGCGTCGCCGAGGTCCTTGACGATCTCGAGCGAGTGCCCGAGCGAGAGGATCTCGACGCCGCGGACGTCCTCGACGTAGTCGGCGAGCTCGCGCAGGTCGCCGTCGTAGCGGAAGCTGAGCGTCGAGGAGTACTCGGTCTCGCGCTCGACCCCCTCGATCGTCGCCCCGCGGGCCTTCAGCCGCCGCTCGACCTCACCCGCGTTGCGGCGCAACCGATCCTCGAACTCGAAGTCCACGGCGCCCTTCGGGTCGGCGAGCTTGAGCCGCATCACATAGGAGTCCGCGGCCACGTCCTGCGCCGGCGCGTAGAGCGCGTAGCCGGTCGAATCGGGCCCGCGGTGCTTCATCGCCTGCAGCATCCGGGCCATGTCGCGGCCGACCTCGTGGTCGCCGGCCTGGCCGTTTCGGTAGATCAGCCCCGCGATTCCACACATCGCCGGTCGCCTCCGCCCCGCGCTAGGGCAGGACCTCCAGGTACTCGTCGCGCTCCCAGTCGGTGACCGCCGCCAGGTAGCGCTCCCACTCGTCGCGCTTGTAGTGCTCGAATACCTTGTAGAGGCGGCCCGGCATCGCGCCCTTGATCACGTCGTCGGCGGCCAGCGCCTCGAGCGCGGCACCGAGGCTGTCCGGGACCTTCTCGAGCTCGACCCCCTCGGTGAGCAGGTCGTAGGTGTTCTCCTGCTGGGGCGGCCCGGGGTCGCTCTTGCGGTTGATCCCGTCCAGGCCCGCCCGCAGCAGGGTCGCCACGGTCAGGTACGGGTTGCACGAGGAGTCGACGCCGCGGTACTCGAACCGCCCTCCGGAGGCGACCCGCACCGTGCAGGTCCGGTTCTGCCAGCCCCAGTTCTTGTAGATCGGCGCCCAGAACCCGGTGTCCCACATCCGGCAGTAGGAGTTGACGGTCGGGTTGCCGACGCACATCAGGGCCCCGAAGTGGTCGAGCATGCCGCCGAGGAAGTGGCGCGCGGTCTCGGAGAGCTGCGCCGGCCCGTCGGGGTCGTGGAAGACGTTGTTGCCGTCGTCGTCGACGAGCGTGAAGTGATGGTGGTGGCCGTTCGCGGAGACGCCGGGGAAGGGCTTCGGCATGAACGTTCCGAGCAGCCCGTGCTTGCGCCCGACCGCGGCGATGATCTGCCGGTAGGCGGTGATGTTGTCGGCGGTGTTCACCGGCCGGTCGAAGCGGAAGTTGAGCTCGAGCTGGCCCGGCGCGTCCTCGTGGTCGCCGTAGCTCATGTCGAGGCCCAGCTTCTGGCCGTACTCGACCACGTCGAGCAGCACCGGACGCAGCTCCTCGAACATGTGGATGTGGTAGCAGTAGGGCTTGGTGACGCCCTCGGCGCCACCGTCCTCGGTTCGCCGCAGCCACATCATCTCCGGCTCGATCCCGATCAGGAAGTTGAGCCCGAGCTCGCGCTCGAAGTCCTCGACGATCCGCTTCAGGTTCTGGCGCGGGTCGGCGTCGAGCAGCTCCCCGGTCTCGGTGTCATAGCAGTCGCAGAAGACCCGGGCGACGCGGTCGTCCCAGGGCAGGACGGCGAACGTGTCGAGGTCGGCGATCGCCGCCAGCTCCGACTCCTCGGGGCCGAAGCCGATGTAGTTGCCGGCCCGGTCGGTGAACAGGTTCGCGGTCGCGCCGTAGACGAGCTGGTAGCCGCGCTCGGCGACCTGCGGGAAGAACGAGGCGACGACGCCCTTGCCCATCACGCGGCCGGTGACCGAGACCTGCTGGAAGAAGACGTACTCGATCCCCTCGGATTCGATCCGCTTGGTCAGCTCTTCGATCCGCTCACGGCGCCCCGGGGCGCTTCGTGCCTCCTCGAGGGTCGCCGGCGGGGCCTGCGCTCTCGGTCGCTCGAGGACGGTCTCGACGGTGCCACCAAACCGCTGGGAGTCGCTCATCTTCCGGTTCTCTCCTCCTCCTAGCCGCCTCGTCTGCCGCACGGTAAGCGCGCGGTTTCGGGACTATACACCCACTGAGCAAATTGGTATATTCGCCCGCCTGGCATGTCGTTCGTCCTCTCCTGCCCCAATTGCGGCCCGCGCGAGGTCACGGACTTCGGATTCGGCGGTGAGATCGTCCCCAGGCCGACCGAGCGTCCCGAGCTCCGCGAGCTCGGCGTCTACAACTACTTTCGCCGCAACGTCGCCGGGGTCCAGCGCGAGTGGTGGTACCACCGTTCGGGTTGCTGCGCCTGGTTCATCGCCGAGCGCGACACGCGCACCAACGAGGTGCTGATGACCGCCCTGCCCGATTCGGGCACGGCGGCGCCCGAGGCGGGGTGATGCCCTGATGACACGGCTGCCCGAGCGCGACGGCGAGCGGATCGACCGCGGTAGCGTGATCGAGTTCAGCTTCGACGGGCGGTCGGTGAGCGGATTCGAGGGTGACACGATCGCCTCGGCGCTTTTTGCCGCGGGGCGGAGGACATTCTCACGCAGCTTCAAGTACCACCGCCGCCGCGGCCTGCTCTGCTGCGCAGGCCAATGCCCGAACTGCCTCGTCCAGGTCGACGACGCGCCCGGCGTGCGGGCCTGCACAGAGCCGGTCCGCGAGGGAATGCGGGTCGAGCACATGAACGCCCGTCCGTCGCTCGAGCTCGACCTGATGCGGGCCACCGACCTGTTCGGAGGGCCGTTCACCCCGCCGGGCTTCTACTACAAGACCTTCATCCGACCCCGCCGCCTCTGGCCCCTCTACGAGAAGGTGCTGCGTGGCGCGGCCGGCCTCGGACGTGCGGCGCCGCCCCGGCCCGAGCGCGAGTGGAAGACCGAGTACCGGCGGCGCCACGCCGACCTGCTGGTGATCGGAGGCGGTGCCGCCGGCCTCGCCGCCGCCGCCGCGGCGGCGGAGCTCGGCGCCGACGTGGCGCTCGCGGACGAGGGGCCCGAGCCCGGCGGGCGGCTGCTCTCCGAGGGTGGTCACGCCCGCGCGCGCGAGCTCGCCGAGCGGGCGCGGCTAGCGGGCGTCGAAGTCCTGGCCGGCGCCCCGGCGCTCGGTTGCTTCGATGGCCTGGTCCCGGTCTGGCAGGGCGACACCCTGCACCAGGTCCGCGCCCGCCGGCTGCTGTTCGCGACCGGTGCGATCGAGCAGCCGCTGGTCTTCGCCGGCAACGACCTCCCCGGGGTGATGCTGTCCGGTGGTGCGCGGCGGCTGATCTCGCTGTACGGGGTCAGCCCCGGCACCCGCGCGGTCGTCGCCACCGTCGACGACCGCGGGCTCGAGGCGGCGGTCGAGCTGCGGGCGGCGGGGGTCGAGCTTGCCGCGGTCGCCGATCTGCGGCGCGAGGCCTCGCCCGGCGAGGCGGCCGAGGCCCTGGCCCGGGCCGGGGTCGAGATCCGCCAGGCGACGACGGTGCTCGAGGCCCGCGGGCGCAAGCGAGTCCGCGAGGCCGTGCTCGGGCCCGGGGACGGCGGGCCGGGCGGCAAGCGGGTCAGCTGTGACCTGATCGTGGTCGCCGGCGGCAGTGCCCCGGCGACCGGGCTGATCGCCCAGACCGGCGCCCGGACCGCCTATGACCGGCGCCGCGGCGTCTTCGCGCTCGCCGAGGTCCCCGAAGGCGTGCTCGCCGCAGGCGAGCTCGCCGGGCACGGCGAGCCGCAGGCGGCCGAGCTCTCGGGGTCGACCGCGGGCGCCAGGGCGGCCCACGAGCTCGGGTTGGGCGACGCCGACTCACGCAGCCGAGTCGCCGAGCAGGACGAGCGCCTGGCGGCCTTGGTCGCCGATCCCGGACCGGTCGCGGTGCCCGAGCCCGCCTCGCAGGGGCGCGGCAAGTGCTTCGCATGCCTGTGCGAGGACGTGACCGCAAAGGACATCCACCTCAGCGTCGAGGAGGGCTATGACTCGATCGAGCTCTCGAAGCGCTACACGACCACGACCATGGGCCCCTGCCAGGGCCGCATGTGCCAGCTCGCCTCGATCCGGCTGATGGCGCGCGAGACAGGCGAGAGCCTCGAGCAGGTCGGCACGACCACGGCGCGCCCGCCATGGACCTCGGTGCCGATGGGGGCGCTCGCCGGACGGCCGTTCGAGCCCGCGAAGCGGTCCTCGATCCACCATGCACACCGCGAGGCGGACGCGACCGTGATGTGGGCTGGCGACTGGCGCCGCGCCTACGACTACGGCGACCCGCAGGGCGAGGCGCTGGCGGTCCACGAGGCGGCGGGGCTGATCGACGTCTCAACGCTCGGCAAACTGATCGTCAGCGGCTCGGAGGCCGGCGCCTTCCTCGACCGCCTGTATCCGAACCGGTTCTCGAACCTGAAGCCCGGCCGGATCCGCTACGGGGTGATCAACTCCGACGCCGGGCGGATCGTCGACGATGGGACGATCTGCCGCCTCGACGACGACTCCTACTACGTGACCACGACCTCGAGCGGCGCGGCGGCCGTCTATGAGTGGTTCTCGTGGTGGCAGGCTGACTGGCGCATGGACGTGCGGCTGACCGACGTCACCCAGGCGCTCTCGGCCATCAACCTCGCCGGGCCGCGGGCCCGCGAGATCATCTCCGGGTTGACCGAGCTCGACTGCTCCGCCGACGGGTTCACCTACCTGGACGGCAAGCGCGCCCTGGTCGCCGGCGTCCCGTGCCTGATCCTACGGATCGGCTTCGTCGGCGAGGTCGGCTATGAGATCCACTGCCCGAGCGTCCACGGCGAGCATCTCTGGCAGGCGATCCTCGAAGCTGGCGCGGAGCACGGCACGCGCCCGTTTGGGCTCGAGCCGCAGCGGCTCCTGCGGCTGCAGAAGCTGCACGTGCTGATCGGCCAGGACACCGACTCGGAGTCGACGCCCGACGGGGCGGCGATGCCGTGGATCGTCAAGCTCGACAAGGAGGAGGACTTCATCGGCAAGTGGGCGATCGAGCACGCCCGCGAGCGCCCGCCCGAGACGACGCTGGTCGGGCTGCACGTGAGCGGCGCCGAGGTGCCAACCGAGGGTGCGGCCGTGCTCACCAACGGGGCCGGGCCGATCGGCCAGGTGACCAGCGCCCGCTACTCGCCGCAACTGGACCGGGTGATCGGGATGGCATGGGTCCCGGCCGCGCTCTCCGACGACGGATCGCCGATCACGATCTCCGACCGCGGACGCACGCTGAGCGCGACCGTGACCACGAAGCCCTTCTACGACCCCGATGGCGAGGTGCTGCGCTCGTGACCCTCGAGTTCCTCTCGCCGGACGCCACCGCCGGCGAGGGCGCGCCCCTGGCCCGCAGCCCGCTCGCGCATCCGGCGCGGGACGCCGGCGCGGTCCGCGAGCCCCGCGACGGCTGGGAGGTGACCGCCAGCTTCGCTGATCCTGAGGCCGAGCGCGAGCTCGCCCGCACCACCGTCGGCTTCGCCGACCTCTCGCACCTGGGCAAGCTCGAGGTCCAGGCCAACCGCGACGCCCTGCCCGAGATCCTCGCCGGGAGCGACGGCGAGCCGGCGCTCGGTCGAGCCGCGCGCGCGAGCGGCGCCTGGTGGGCGCCGCTGAGCGCTGAGCGGGCGCTGGTGATCTGTGAGTCGGCGCGGCTCGAGGCGCTGCGGGCCGAGCTCGAGCGCAAGGCCGGCGCGGCGCGGGCCGGCGCCGGAGTGCTCGACCTGACCGCGGCCTACGGCGCCCTGGCCCTGGTCGGGCCGATGGCCCGTGAGGCGTTCGCCCGCTTCTCGGCGATCGACCTGCGGCCGGCGGTGACCCCGGTCGGCGGGCTGCGGCCCGGCTCGGTCGCCCGCACTCCCGCGGTCGTCCTGCGCGAAGCCGAGGACCGTTTCCTGATCCTGTTCGGGGCGGCGCTCGCCGAGTACATGTGGACCGTGGTCGCCGACGCCGCCGGGAGCCTCGGCGGGGGACCGATCGGCGTCGATGCGCTCGAGTCGCTGGACCGGCCCGCCGGCGCGGAGGCGGTCGGCCGTGCTTGACATCTTCCGTCGCCGGCGGATGTGGCGCAGCCGCCCCGAGCTGCGCGACTCATATGACGTCGTGATCATCGGCGGCGGGTCGCACGGCCTGGCGACCGCCTACTACCTCGCCCGCGAGCACGGGATCACCAACGTCGCCGTGCTCGAGAAGAGCTACATCGGCTCGGGGGCCGCAGGGCGCAACACGACGATCCTGCGGTCGAACTACAAGACGCCCGAGGGCGCGCGCTTCTACGACGCCTCGGTGAAGCTCTACGAGGGCCTCTCGGCGGAGCTCAACTTCAACCTGCTCTTCTCGCAGAACGGCCACCTCACCCTCGCCCACTCCGACCGGGCGATGTTCGTGATGGCCAACCGAGCCGAGGTCAACCGCCTGAACGGGATCGACTCCCAGCTCATCTACCCCGACCGGATCAAGGAGCTGGCGCCTGCGATGCAGGTCGACGGCGCCAACGCGACCTACCCGATCCTGGGCGCGCTCTACCACCCGCCGGGCGGGATCATCCGCCATGACGCCGTCGTCTGGGGCTTCGCCCGCGGCGCCGACCACGGCGGCGCCGAGATCCACCCCTACACCGAGGTGATCGGGATCGAGCGCTCGAACGGCAGGGTCGCCGGCGTGGTCACGAACCGCGGCACGGTGAAGACCGGCGTGGTCCTCAACTGCACCGCCGGCTGGAGCTCGCTGATCGCCGGGATGGCGGGGATCGAGCTGCCGATCACGACCCACATCCTCCAGGCCTGCGTGACCGAGCCGCTGAAGCCACTCCTCGACGTGGTCATCGTCTCCTCCCAGATGCACGTCTACGTCAGCCAGACCGACCGCGGCGAATTCCTGATGGGGGCGGAGATCGAGCCGTGGACGACCTACCGGATGCAGGGCACGCTCAACTTCCTCCAGGAGGTGTCCCGGCACGTGCTCGAGCTCTTCCCGCAGCTCGAGCGGACCCGGATGCTTCGCAGCTGGGCCGGCCTCTGCGACCTCAGCCCCGACTACAGCCCGATCCTCGGCAAGACCGAGCTCGATGGCTTTCACGTCAGCACCGGCTGGGGGACGTACGGATTCAAGGCGGCTCCGATCGTCGGCCGGACGCTGGCCGAGCTGGCGGCGACCGACCGTACGCCCGAGCTGATCGCCCCGTTCGCGCTCGAGCGCTTCTACGAGGACCGGCTGGTCTCCGAGCTGGCCGCCGCAGCAGTCAGCCACTAACCAGCAGATGAGCGAGGTCCGCAGATGAAAAGCAGTCTCGAGATCGCCCAGGAAGCCGAGCTGGAGCCGATCGATTCGCTCGCCCAACGAATCGGCCTCGAGCCGGCCGAGGTCGAGCCCTACGGTCGCTTCAAGGCGAAGGTCCCGCTCGAGGTCCTCGACCGCCTCGGCGGGGCCCAGGACGGGAAGCTGGTCTGCGTCGCCGGCGTCACCCCGACCCGGGCCGGCGAGGGCAAGACGACGACCGCGGTCGGGCTCACGCAGGGGCTCGGCGTGGTCGGCGAGAAGCCGCTGCTCTGCCTGCGCGAGCCCTCGCTCGGGCCGGTGTTCGGGATCAAGGGCGGCGCCGCCGGCGGCGGCCTGACCCAGGTCGTTCCGATGGAGGACCTGAACCTTCACTTCACCGGCGACATCCACGCGATCGGGGCGGCCAACAACCTGCTCGCGGCGCTGCTCGACGCCTCGATCCTGCACGGCAACCCGCACCGCATCGACGCGCTGCGGGTGGGCTGGAAGCGCGCTCTGGACATGAACGACCGCGCCCTGCGCAGCGTCACGATCGGCCAAGGCGGACGCGCGAACGGGTACCCGCGTGAGACCGGCTTCGACATCACGGCGGCCTCGGAGGTGATGGCGATCCTCGCGGTCGCCCGCGATCTGCACGACCTGCGCGAGCGGCTCGGCCGGATCACGGTCGCCTACTCCTACGACGGCGCCCGCGCGGTGACCGCCGACGACCTCGGCGCCGCCGGGGCGATGACCGTGCTGCTCAAGGACGCGATCAAGCCGAACCTGATCCAGACGCTCGAGGGCCAGCCTTGCCTGATGCACGCCGGGCCGTTCGCCAACATCGCGCACGGCAACTCCTCGCTGGTCGCCGACCTGATCGGGCTCAAGCTCGCCGACTACGTGGTCACCGAGTCGGGGTTCGGCTCGGACATGGGGATGGAGAAGTTCTTCGACATCGTCTGCCGGATCGGCGGCCTGCGGCCCAACGCGGTGGTCCTGGTCTCGACCGTGCGGGCGCTCAAGCATCACGGAGGCCTCGACGACGACACGCGTGGCGACGGTCAGCAGTCCCGGCAGGCGATCGAGACCGGCGCCGCCAACCTCAAGCGCCACCTCGGGATCGTCGCCGGCTTCGGGCTGCCCTGTGTGGTCGCCGTCAACCGCCGCCCCGGCGACACCGACGAGGAGGTCGAGCTGGTCAAGCGCCTGGCCCTCGACGGCGGCGCCTTCGCGGCCGAGGTCAACGACGGCTTCGCGCGCGGCGGCGAGGGCGCCGCCGACCTCGCCCGTGCCGTCGTCGAGGCCTGCGAGCAGCCGTCGCAGTTCGGCTTCGCCTACGACGACGGCGACGCGATCGTCGACAAGATCCGCAAGGTGGCGACCAAGGTCTACGGCGCCTCCGACATCTACCTCTATCCGGAGACCGAGCGCAAGATCGGGCAGTTCCACGAGGACGGGCTCGACTCGCTGCCGATCTGCATGGCGAAGACCCACCTCTCGCTCTCGGCCGATCCGAGCCTGCTCAACGCCCCCGAGCGGTTCACGCTCGCCGTCCGCGACATCCGGGCCTACACGGGCGCCGGCTGGCTGGTGCCGCTCTGCGGCGACATCCAGCAGATGCCCGGGCTCGGCAAGCAGCCGGCCGCATTCAACGTCGACATCGACGGCGAAGGGCGCACCGTCGGGCTGTTCTAGAGATGGGCGAGGCGTGAGCGCGCTCGCCGGGCAGCCCCTCGGTGAGGTGATCGAGGCGCTGGCCGCGCCCTCGCCCGCTCCGGGCGGCGGCTCGTCGGCGGCACTTGCCTGCGCGCTGGCCGCCGGCCTGGCCGAGATGACGGCGGCGATCGCCGGCGCGTCCGCGGACCCGGCCGGCGCCGAGCGGCTCGACGAGCACCGCTCCCGCGCCGGGGAGCTGCGTGGGCGGGCGCTCGAGCTCGCCGACCGCGAGCTGAGCTCATACCGGCCGGTGCTGGAAGCGATCCGCGAGGCCCCGGGACCGGCGGATCGCGATCCGCGCGTCGGCGAGGCGCTGGCGGCGGCGAGCGTGCCACCGCTCGAGATCGCGCAAGCCGCGGCCGAGGTGAGCGCGATCGGGCTCCGGGTCGCCGAGCGGACGAGCCCGAGCGTGCGCGGTGACGTGATCACCTCCGTCCTGCTCGCCGAGGCCGCGGCGCGCTCGGCCGCCGCGCTGGTCGAGGCCAACCTGCGCCAGCGCACCGGCGACGAGCGGGTGGCTGCGGCTCGCTCGGCCGCCGAGCAGGCCGCGTCGGCGCGACGGCGGGTGCTCGAATGAGCGCCGGCTCGGAGCGGTCCGGGACCTCGCTGGTCGATGTCGCCGAGGACGCGATCCGCGAGTGGCTGCGCACCGGCCGTCGCAGACCCGGCGACCGGCTGCCGCCCGAGCAGGAGCTCTCCGCGCAGCTCGGGATCTCCCGCGGGACGCTGCGCCTGGCGCTCGAGCGGCTCGAGCAGACGGGCGAGATCGTCCGCCGACAGGGCAGCGGCACGTTCGTCGGCCGCACCGACCCGACCGGGCTCGAGGAGGGCCTTGAGAGCCTCGTCCCCTACAGCGAGCTGGCCCGCCGCCAGGGCGTCGAGCTCGGGCTCGCGTCACTGGAGATCAGCGAGCGGCGCGTCGGCTCCGGCCTCGGCGAGGTGTTCGGCGTCGACCCGGACCGCGAGGCGATCACCTTCCACCGCGTGCTGCTCGTCGACGGCGAGCGCAGGGCGACGATGCGCGACGTGATCCACCCCGACCTCACGATCCCGACCGACGCCCGCGCCCGGCGTACGCTCGAGCGCTGCGAGATGGTGCTCGACCTGGTGCTCGGCGCCGGAATCCCGGTCTCGTTCGCAACCGCCCACATCCGGCCCCGCCTGGTGACCCGAAAGGAGCGGCTCGGGCGTGAGCTCGAGCTGCGAGAGACGGTGGCCGCCCAGGAGCTGGAGACGCGGATGTGCACCGCCGAGGGCCGCCTGGTCCAAGCCTCGGTCGACATCTTCCTGCCCGGGGGGCTCGACCTCTACGTGATGCGGGTCCTCGACGAACGCCCGCCGGTCACCCCGATCGTCGCCGGCGGGCCCGTTTCGGCCTCGAGTGAATAACCCACCTCGGCGAACGCCGCGCCCAGCGCGGGAGCGAGCGTCGCGGGCGCGGACCGTTGCTCGAGATGGGCAGCGCGCAGGCCGCGGATCGATGAGCTGAGCAGAATCGCGTCGGCGGCCTCTACCCGCTCGAGCGACAGTGGCTGCTCGGCGACCTCGACCCCGACTCGGCGCAGCGACGCGAGCAGCTCGGCGCGCACGGTGCCCGGCAGGAGGCGGCCATCGAGGGCGGGCGTGAGTACGCGCGCGCCCTCCGCAATCAACAGGTTCGCGTGCCCCGCCTCGAGCGCGGCCCCGTCGAGGTCGACGATCACCGGCACCACCCGGCCCTCGTCCGCCAGCGCCTCGACCAGGCGGCGATCGTTCCACTTGTATGCGCCGAGGCCGCCGGGGACGGTGAACGGGCGCAGTGTCGCCGGCCCGCCCCCGGTCCGACGACCGACCGGGTCGACGGCGATCTCGACCTCGACCGACCTGCCTGTGGGGACGGCGATCAGCCGCAGCCGCGCCAGCGGCCGGCTCACGGCCTCGAAGGCGAGGCGCTCGGGGACATCGACCGGCAGCGAGCAGCCGTAGAGCTCCTCGATGCTGCGCTCGAGGCGGTCGAGGTGGGCGTCGGCGCTCACCGGCACGCCGTCGCGGACGAGAATCGTCTCGAACACCCCGAGCGCCGGGTCCGGGCGCTCGGCGAGCGCCAGCCCGGCCGGCGGCCGTGCCGCCGACTGCGGCGGGCGCTCGGCGAGCAGCCTGCCACCGGCCGCGGCGGCGATCGGTCCCGCCTTGAGCATGCACTCGCGCAGCTCCGCGTCGGGAACCGAGTCGGCGACGATCCCGCCCCCGGCTCCAAGCCAGGCGCGATTGCCGGCCAGCTCGAGGGTGCGGATCGCGACGTTGAGCTCGAGCCCCGCGAGCGGGCTCGCGTAGCCGATCGCGCCGGTGTATGACTCGCGGCCGGTCGCCTCGAGCTCGGAGATCACCCGCATCGCCTGGATCTTCGGGGCGCCGGTCACCGACCCCGGCGGAAACGCGGCTCGCAGCAGCTCCCGGTCGCCCGCCCCGCCGCGCAGCGTCCCGCTCACGGTCGAGACCAGGTGCCAGACTCCCGGCGCGGGATGCGGTGCGGCCAGTTCCTCGACTTCGATCGTGCCCGGCTCGCAGACGCGGCCGAGGTCGTTTCGCATCAGGTCGACGATCATCACGTTCTCGGCCCGGTCCTTGGCCGAGCCCGCGAGGCGCTCGCGGCCGTCGTCGTCGGCGAGCTCCCCGCGGGCCGCGGTGCCCTTGATCGGGCGAGTCCTCACCTCGCGCCCGCGCCGGCGAAGGAAGAGCTCCGGCGAGAGGCTGCAGACGGCTCCGCGCGCACCGCTGACCAGGGCCGCGTAGGGCGGGTCGAGTGCCCCGGCGGCCTTCGCGAACAGGTCGAGTGGGTCGCCCGAGAACGTAGCCTCGAGTCGCAAGCAGAGGTTGGCCTGAAAGATCTCTCCGGCGGCGATCCGGTCCCGGCACTCACGGACCGCGGCCAGATGGCCGGCCGCGCCGGGGGCGCGAGCGGCGAAGGAGCCGACGCTGCAACGCCGCCGCCCCGGCGGCGCTGCGAGCCGCGCCTCGAGCAGCTGCAGGCGCCGGCGAAGCGCGGCGTCGCGGCGCGGGGTCCACAACGCCTCGAACCACCACCGCCCGTCGGCGTCGCAGCGCAGAAGATGGTCGTAGAAGGCGAGCTCGAATGCCGGCGTCACCGCGGGGCGCGGCGGCTGTGGGGGCAGGCGCTCGACCAGCCCCCCGAGCTTGTAGCCGAACCAGCCGAACCAGCCGCCGCCGACCGCATCGGTGGCAAGCGGGCACTCGCGCGGGCCCTCCGGCCAGCCGTCGAGCGCGGAGTCGACGGTCGGCTGGCGGTCGAGGACCGCGAACGGGTCGGCGTCGGGAGCTGCGACGCAGACCGGCTCGGAGCCGATCAGCGCTCCGCCGCCGGCCCAGTCGCCGCTGAGCGCAACCGGGCGCGCATCACCGCGCATCAGCAGGCATGCATCGGTCGGGTCGGGCCCGGCGGCGAGCGCGACCCGGACCAGGCTCGCCGGGCCGCCGAGCGGCAGCTCGCGATCGGCCGTCGCGCCCCTGATCATCGTGCGATTGTACCTATTGGTATATGAGCGGCGGCAGCGCGGATTCCGGACGGGCGGGGCAGGACTCGACACGGTCCCTGCGCGAGGCGCTGCTCTCCCCCGCCGCGGCCGAGGCGATCGACGCCCACGGCCAAACCGACGCAGCGGTCCTGGCTCCGCTGTTCGGCTTCCCGCGCCGGCCCGGCCTCGTGTTCACCGAGCGCCGCCACGACCTGCGCCGCCACGCGGGTGAGATCTCGTTTCCCGGCGGGCGCCGCGACCACCCCGAGGAGGAGCTGAGGACCACGGCGCTGCGCGAGGCCGAGGAGGAGATCGGGCTCCCCCCGGAGGCGGTCGAGGTGGTCGGCGCGTTGCCGCCGATCGGCACCTTCGTCACCGGCTACAGGGTCTACCCGTTCGTCGGCCTGATCGGCGACCGGCTCGACTTTGAGCCCAACCCGGCCGAGGTCGAGACGGTGCTCGCGTTCGGAGTCGAGGCTTTGCGCGAGAGCTTCGCAATGCGGCGGCTGGTCCGCCGCGGGATCCCGTTCCGGACCCCGACCTACATCGTCGACGGCCACCTGATCTGGGGAGCAACGGCGCGGATCCTCGCCGACCTGCTTCAGCGGCTGCCCCGGTTGTAGCGGCGCAAGAGCAGCTGCGCCACGCCCTCGATCGTCCGCTCGCCGTAGACGAGCGAGGGCTGCTCGCGGGTCAGGATCGCGAGCGAGAAGCGGCGCGGAGGGTCGCGCAGCAGCATCACCTGGTTCACGCGCCAGCTCGGCGCTCCCGACCAGCCGCCCTTGAAATGCAGCTTCCAGCCCCGGGGTGCGACCGGGGGGATGCCCCAGCGCTGAGCACCGACGATCCTGGTCAGCAGGTGAAGCGCGTAGCCGCGGTGGCGCTTGGGGATGAAGCGCTCGAGCCGATACATGAAGCGCGCCTGCTCGGCGGCGGTGATCGTGCTCAGCCCCCAGAGCGGTTGGGTGGTGAAGTGGCGCATCCCGGCATCGCGGGCGAGCTCCTGGAGGGCACCCTCCCCGACCCGGGAGTAGACCGCGGTCGCCGCCTGGTTGTCGGAGCGCTTGATCATCGGCCCGAGCAGGTGCTTCTCGCTCGCGGTGAGCGTGTCATGGCGGACCCCCGGCTCGCGCAGCAGCGCGACCATGAACATCACCTTGACCACGCTGGCCGAGTTGTGGACCCGGTTCAGGTGAGCGCCGCGGAGCCGCCCTGCCTCATCGACGACCGCGAACGAGACCCTTCCGGAACGCCCGTCTGCGAACCGCTTCGCCGCCGCGATCCGCTTCGCCCACTGATAGTCGGGCGGCTGCGGCGCCGAGCTCGCCACGCCTGCCGCCGCGCCCGCCAAGGCGACGCAGGCCATGCAGCTCGCGAGCAGCGATTTCACGCCACCAGCTCGACCGCCGCCGCGCGCATCCCGATCAGCCAGCTCTGATGATCGCCGGGCGGCGCGTCGACGACCTCGAATGGGATCCGCCACCGCTCGCCGGCGGACCGCAGGAGCTCGAGCGCCCGCAGCGAGTCCCCCGCCTCGAGCCCGCTCGCAAGCTCGTAGACGAACCCGCGTATTGGCGTGTCGACGATCTCCTCGAGCATCCTCTCGAGTCGCTCGGTGTGCAGCGCCGCGACGCTGGGCGCAGGGCCCGACGCGGCGCCCAACAGCCAGTAGATCAAGGTCACACCCTCGATCTGCTCGAGGATCGACGCGATCCGGTCGGGGTCAGCGACGGCGGCCTCGATCCCCGCGGTCTCGATCGGACCAAGGCGGGCGGGGTCGCGGGTCGTGCCGCGGACCTGCCAGCCCGCCTCCAGCAGTCCGGTCCCGAGCGCCCGGCCGCGACAGCCGCAGCCGACGATCAGCGCCCGGGCCAAGCCCGGTCACCCATCAACAGCGCCCGGTGCGTCTCCGGTGCCCTGTCCCGCGCGGCGGGCGCGCGCTCGAATCGCCTCATCCTCGCGGGCCATCCGCTCGGCGTCCTCCTCCGTCAGGTCCTCGGCACCGCGACGGCGCCGGTACTCGTTCTGGGCCTCGAGCATCTGCTGGACGTCGTCGAGCTCGAGCTGCGCCTCGACCTCGTGCGAGCGGGTCGGCTTCCAGTCGACCAAGTCGGCACCGCTGCCCGGATGGATGCTGGCCACCACCACCAGGCAGATCACGATCATGCCGATCATCACCAGCGAGAGGAGGACGAAGTCCACCCGCTTACCGTAGTCGCTGGCGAGGATCGCATGCGATCATCGGCCGCCGTGAGCGAGGCCCTGATCATCGACGCGGTTCGAACCCCGCTCGGCCGCTACGGCGGCGTTCTCGCGGGCGTGCGGCCCGACGACCTGGCCGCGCACGCGATCGCCGCCGCGGTCGAGCGGACGGGCATCGACCCGGCGCAGCTCACCGACGTCTACTGGGGAGCCGCCAACCAGGCCGGCGAGGACAACCGCAACGTCGCCCGGATGGCGGCGCTGCTCGCGGGGCTCGGGGTCGAAGTCCCGGGCGCGACCGTGAACCGGCTCTGCGCCTCGGGCCTCGAGGCCGTCAACCAGGCCTCGAGGGCGCTGCGGCTGGGCGAGGGCGATCTCTACCTGGCCGGCGGCTCGGAGTCGATGAGCCGGGCTCCGTGGGTCGTCCCCAAGCCCGAGCGCCCGCTGCCCCGCGGTGAGCGCGCGATGCACGACACCGCGCTCGGCTGGCGACTGGTCAATCCCCGGCTCGCCGAGCGCTACTCGACCGAGTCGATGGGCGAGACCGCCGAGAACGTCGCCGAGCGCTACGGGGTCTCGCGCAACGCCCAGGACGAGTTCGCCCTGCGCAGCCACGAGCGGGCCGTCGCCGCCGGCGCCGAGGGCCGCTTCGCGGATGAGCTGGTCGCGATCGAGGCACCCAGCGGCCGTTCGACGCAACTCGTCGACGTCGACGAGGGTCCACGCCCCGAGACCAGCCTCGAACGCCTGGCCGAGCTCGCGCCGGTGTTCCGGGAGGGCGGCACGGTGACGGCCGGCAACGCCTCGACGCTCAACGACGGCGCCGCGTGCCTCGTGCTCGCCTCCGAGCGCAAGGCCACCGAGCTGGGGGCGCGGCCGCTCGCGCGCGTGGTCGCAAGCGGCGTCGCGGGCGTCGACCCGGCGCTGATGGGGATCGGTCCGGTGCCCGCGATCCGGCGGGCGCTCGCCGCCGCCGGGCTCGAGCTCGACCAGGTAGACCTGATCGAGATCAACGAGGCGTTCGCCGCCCAGGTACTCGCCTGCGCGCGCGAGCTCGGGCTCGACCAGCAGCGGTTGAACGTCAACGGCGGCGCGATCGCGCTCGGGCACCCGCTCGGCTGCTCGGGCGCTCGGCTGGTCACCACCCTGGCGTGGGAGCTGCGCCGGCGCGGCGGCAGGTTCGGGATCGCGGCGCTGTGCATCGGGGTGGGCCAGGGCCTGGCGACGGTGATCGAGGCAACGTGACCCGAGGGCCGAGCGTCGGATAGCCTCGCGAAGATGGCAATCCAGACACTTGCGTCGGTCGACGGAGCGATCAGCCCGACCGATGAGGCGACGATCCCGCTGCCCGACGATGGCCTCTACCGCGGCGACGGGGTGTTCGAGGTGATCAGGCTCTACGGCGGGCACCCGTTCGCCCTCAGCGAGCATCTCGACCGGCTCGACCGCTCGGCGGCTGCGATCGAGATGGCGGTCGAGCGGGGCCCGCTCGAGGCCGAGATCGATGCCCTGCTGGAGCGCCTTGGGGATGCCGACGGTCAGCTGCGGCTGGTGATCACCCGCGGGGGGCGGCGTCTGGTTCTGGCCGAGGAGCTGCCCCCGCACGACCCGACGCTGACCCTCGCCACGGTGACCTACGCGCCGAGCGTCGTCCTGACCGGGGTCAAGTCGCTCTCCTACGGCGCCAACATGCAGGCGACCCGGATCGCGAAGGGACGCGGCGCCGACGAGGCGGTCCTCGTCCGGCCCGACGGGATCGTGCTCGAGGCGCCGACCTCAACCGTCTTCTGGGCCTCGGCCGAGGGGCCGCTGCGCACGCCGGCGATCTCGACCGGGATCCTCGAATCGATCACGCGCTCGAAGGTGATCGCCGAGCTGCACGTCGAGGAGGGCGAGTTCGAGCTCGACGACCTGCTCGGTGCCCATGAGGTCTTCCTCGCCTCGACGACGCGCGAGGTCCAGGGCGTGAGCGCGATCGACGGACGCTCGATCCAGGCTCCCGGCCCGCACACCCGTGAGGCGGAGGAGGGCTTCGCCCGCAGGCTCGAGGCCGAGACGCGGGCGAGCGCGGCGCCATGAGCGGGCTGGCGCTCAGCGACGAGCAGCGCCTGATCCAGGAGACCGCGCGAGAGTTCGTCGACAACGAGGTCGTGCCCAAGGCGCGCGATTCCGACCGGGCGCAGAAGTTCGACCTCGACCTCGCCCGGCGACTCGGCGCGATGGGCTATCTCGGCGCACCGGTGTCGGAGCAGTACGGCGGCCGCGGGCTCGACTACACCGGCTACGGCCTGATCGTCGAGGAGATCGGCCGCGGCGACTCGGCGATGCGCACGGTCGTCTCGGTCCAGACCTCGCTCGTCTGCGGCTCGATCGAGCGCTGGGGGTCAGAGCAGCAGAAGCAGCGTTGGCTGCCGAAGCTGACCACCGGCGAGGCCTTCGGCTGCTTCGGCCTCACCGAGCCCGACACCGGCTCGGACGCCGCCAGCCTTCGCACCCGCGCCGAGCGGATCGAGGGCGGATGGCGGATCTCGGGTCAGAAGATGTGGATCTCCCTCGGCAACGTCGCCGAGGTGGCGCTGATCTTCGCCCAGACCGACCCGGCCGCCAAGCACCGCGGGCTCGCCTGCTTCCTCGTCCCGACCGCGAGCGACGGGTTCAGCGCCCAGCAGATCCACGGCAAGCTCGGCCTGCGCTCGTCCGACACCGCCTCGCTGGCCCTCGACGCGGTCGAGGTCGGCGACGAAGCGCTGATGGGCGAGGTCGGCGACGGGTTCAAGGTCGCGATGTCGGCGCTCGACTCCGGCCGCTACTCGGTCGCGGCCGGGTGCGTGGGGATCTGTGAGGCGTGCGTCGAGGCTTCGGTCGCCTACGCGACCGAACGGCGCCAGTTCGACCAGCCCCTGGCGGCCTTCCAGCTCGTCCAGGAGATGATCGCCGACCAGATCGTCCGCCGCGACGCTGCCCGGATGCTGGTCCGCCGCGCCGGGCTGCTCAAGGACGCCGGCAAGCCCTCGACGGTCGAGACCTCGGTGGCCAAGCTGTACGCGACCGAGGCCTCGGTCGAGTGCGCCAACCTCGCGATCCAGGTCCACGGCGGTTCGGGCTACGTTGATGACTACCCGGTCGAGCGCTACCTGCGCGACGCCCGGGTGACGACCCTCTACGAGGGGACCTCGCAGATCCAGAAGCTGATCATCGGCCGGGATGCGACGGGAATCAACGCGATGGTGCCGCCGGGATGAGTCGCTCGTCGCTCGTCGCTCGTCGCTCGGCTCTGGCCCGCCCGGAGTTCGAGCGGCGCTAGAGGGTGGTCATCTAACGGTGCCGAACGTGTTCGAGCCGGAGTTCGAGCCGCGCGGAGACCGCGAGGGCTTCGCCGGACGCCGGGCGCGAATCGGCCGCCAGGCCGGCAGCGAGCGGCTCGGCGCGAGCCTGTTCGAGCTCGAGCCGGGCTCGGCCGCGTTCCCGATGCATTACCACCTCGGCAACGAGGAGCTACTGATCGTGATCTCGGGGCGACCGAGCCTGCGGACCCCGGCCGGCGAGCGGGCGCTCGAGCCGGGCGAGACGGTCGCCTTCCCGGTCGGCGAGACCGGGGCGCACCAGATCGTCAACCGGACCGGCGACCCGGCCCGGATCCTGATCGTCAGCGAGATGCGCGCGCCCGATATCGTCGTGCGGCCGGAGTCGGGCAAGATCAGCGCCTTCGGGCGCCCGCCCGGCGCAGCCGGCGAAGGTCTTCACGACGTCTACTTCCGCCGCGACGCGGTCCAGCTCTGGGACGGCGAGGACCCGCCACCCGACCCGCCCGCGTGAGCGGGCCGATCGGGGTCGCCGGCGCCGGGACGATGGGCGCCGGCATCGCCCAGCTCGCCTGCCTGGCCGGGTTCGAGACCCTGCTTCACGATCCCGATCGCGCTGCGCTCGAGCGAGGCGGCGAGAAGCTACGCGCCGGGCTCGAGCGCGAGATCGAGCGCGGGCGCCGGGACGCCGACGAGGTCGCGCGTGCGGTCGCGCGCCTGGCGGCGGTCGCGTCGCCCGACGGGCTGGCGCCATGCCGACTTGTGATCGAGGCGGCACCGGAGGATCTGGGGCTGAAGCGCGGGCTGTTCGCCCGGCTGGAGTCCGTCTGCACGACGGACGCGGTGCTCGCCACCAATACCTCGTCGCTTCCGGTGACAGAGGTCGCCGCCGAGGCGACGCGGCCGGAGCGGATCTGCGGGATGCACTTCTTCAACCCGCCGACCCGGATGAAGCTGGTCGAGTTGGTGGCAGGGGCGGCTACCGGTGAGCCCGCGCTGATCGACGCCGCCGCCGTAGCCGAGCGAATGGGCCGAACCGTGATCCGCTGCACGGACTCGCCGGGGTTCATCGTTAACCGCTGCAACCGCCCGTTCGCGCTCGAGTCGCTGCGGATCCTCGAAGCTGGGATCGCGAACCCGGCCGAGATCGATCAGGCGATCCGAGAGCTGGGCGGCTATCCGATGGGCCCGTTCGAGCTCATCGACCTGATCGGGGTCGACGTCAACCTCGAGGTCGCGCGCTCCTTCTTCCGCCAGCGGCCCGAGCCACGCTGGCAGCCCTCCCCTCTGCAGGAGGAAATGGTCGCCGAGGGGCGACTCGGGCGCAAGGCCGGGCGCGGCTTCTACGAGTACGACGATCGCGGACGGCCGACGCGCTCGACCACGACCGGGCTCGACCCGGCACCGGCCAAGCAGGTGCTCGAGCGGGTCGTCGCCCAGCTCGTCAACGAGGCCTGCTTCGCGGTCGAGGAGGGGGTCGCCGCCCCGGCCGAGATCGACGCCGCGATGAGGCTCGGTCTCAACCACCCGCGCGGTCCGTTCGAGTGGGCACGCGAGCTCGGCGCGGAGCGCGCCGAGGAAATCCTCGACGCGCTCCATGCCGGCGACGATCAGCGCTACCGCGTGGCGCCGCATTTGAGGCGCCTCGCGGACCCGGGTCAGCCCAGCTGACCGCGGACCGCGCCGTCCGGGTATGCCTTCGTGGTCACGTCGGCGTAATGCTGGTCCGGCTTGCGCTTCAGGCGCTTGAGCAGCCGCGGCCGGACGTTGTGCTCGCACGCCTTGACCGTGCTCGGCTCGCGGGTGTTGAACAGGGTGATGATCGGCCGGGCGATCTGGCCCGCGGCGCCCTTGTGGATGAAGGCGCCGGTGATCTTGCTCAGGCCCGTGGCCTTGAGCGTGAAGCAGAGCCGCTCCTTGACACGGTTGACGCGCAGCTTCAGCTTCGCGCTGCCGTCGGGATCGCCGCCGTTCGGATTGACGACCTGGGCCCCGGTCATGTTCGACGTCAACCGGGTCGCCCCGCCCGCCAGGGTCGGAATCGCCATCGCTGCGATCAGGGCCGCAACCCCGACCGTGATGGCCGCTCGCTTTCGCATCTAACGCTCCTGTGGTCGTGGAACCGCGCGCGCACGCGCGCCTGCTGATCCGTTCGCGGGTGCGGGTGGATCTCCTCCGGAACCGACCGCGGGGCGCAGCCTCCCCTCCGCGGCAAGCCAGGAGCCGGCCAGGACCAGCGCCAGCCCGATCACGGTCGGCGCCGTGATCGGCTCGCCAAGCAGCGTCGCACCGTAGGCGACCGCGAACCCGGGCGCCAGGTAGGTGACGATCCAGGTCCGCGCCGGGCCGACGGTGTCGATCAACTGGTAGAGGATCACGAAGGCCACCCCGGTGCAGACCACGCCCAGCAGCACGACCGCGAGCAGCGGGCCGGCCCCCGGTGCCGCCTCGGGAAAGCCGATCACGGCGGCCGGCGCCAGCAGCACGGTGCTCGTCACCACGACCCAGGCGACGATCCCGATCGGCGGTCCCTCGACCAGGCGATGCTTGACCATGAACGACCCGACCGCATAGCCGAGGCTCGCGAGCAACACGGCGAGCCCGCCAAGGAGCTGGCTCCCGTCGCCGCCGAGGTCGACGCCGAGCAGGAACGCGACCCCCACCATCCCGAGCATGACCCCGGCGAGGCGCACGCCTCCCGAGCGCTCCTCCTGGTCGATCCAGATTGCCAGCACGGCCGTGAACAGGGGCGTCGAGCTGACCAGGATCCCGGTCAGCGACGAGGAGATCTCCTGCTCGCCGGCGGAGATGAGCAGGAACGGGGCGGCGACCTGGGTCGTCGCCAGAAGCACCAGGGCCGGGATCTGGGCGCCGAATCCCGCCAGCGCGCCGCGGGCGTAGGCGTAAGCGGCCAGCATCAGCGCCGCGAGGGCGACCCGCGACCAGGCGACCATCGCCGGCGACAGATCGCGGATCCCGATCTTGATCAGCGCGTAGCTCGAGCCCCAGATCGCGGCGAGCGTCAGCAGCAGTGTCCACGAGCGCCTGCTCACCGCCCGCAGGTTAGGGCCGCCGGCTCGGGCGGCAGCTATGGTCCTCCGCGGTGCAGGCACGGGAGGGGAGCGGGATCCGAATCGCGGCCGCAGTGGCGATCGTCGCCGCGACAACGGCGACCCTGATCGCCGCCGTCCCACCCGCGACCGGCGGGCCCGCCGCCCTCGCTCCGGACCTGGTCACGCTGGCGATCGGCGACGCGGACCTGGCGGTCGAACGAAGCGGCAAACGGACGCTGCTGCGGCTCACGAACGAGATCGCGAACCGCGCCCTCGGGCCGCTCGAGGTCTTCCCGGGCGGCTCGGCGAACTGCGACGGTGACGGCGACCCGATCAACGATCGCGACGCTCTGCAACGGCTGTTCGCCGACAGCAACGGCAGCGGCGCCTACGAGCCGGACGCGGACCTGGTCGGCGCCGAGCGCTGGATCGGCTGCATGCGGTACCACCCCGCCCACGATCACTGGCACGTGCTCGACGTCGCCGTCTACCAGCTGCGCGACGAGGCGACCGGGGCGCTGGCCGCGCGCTCGCGCAAGGTCGGGTTCTGTCTCACCGACACCCGGCAAGTGTTTCCGGGGGTGGGCTCGCCGGCCCAACCCCACTACCCGCTCGGCTCCGCAACGCCCTCGGGCTGCGACCGGGACTCGACCCAGGGGATCTCGGCCGGATGGGCCGACACCTACCGGCTGACCCTCCCCGGCCAGGACCTGGACGTCAGCGCCCTCGACCGCGGCCGTTACTGCCTCAGCTCGACCGCCGATCCGCTCGGGCTGCTCGAGGAGCGGGTCGAGGCCAACAACCAGCGCCGGGTGCGGATTGCGCTCCGGCCCCGCAAGCTGCGAGTCCGCAAGCTCGGCGGCGGCTGCCGGACCTGACCCCGGTCAGTCGCCGGCCGGCGCCAGCTCCGGGGCGACCTCGACCGGCTCGCCACCCTTCTGCCAGTGGGCCTCGGGCGAGGGAGGGGTGTCGCGCAGGTACCACTCCGCGTCCAGCGCCCCCATGCAACCGGTGCCGGCGGCGGTCACGGCCTGGCGGTAGGTGTGGTCGACCAGGTCGCCAACCGCGAACACCCCGGCCAGGTTGGTCCGGGTCGAGCCCGGCTCGGTGAGCACGTAGCCGCCGTCGTCGACGGCGACCTGATCAGCGACCAGCTCCGAGCGGGGAATGTGTCCGATCGCGACGAACGCGCCGCCGACCTCGAGCTCCTCGCCGGCGCCGGTCTCGGTGTTGCGAAGCTTGACGGCGCGCAGCCGGCCGTCCTCGCCGGCGACGAACTGCTCCGGGACATACGGCGTCTTGAACCTGATGTTGGCCTGCTCGCGGGCGCGGTCGAGCATGATCTTCGAGGCGCGGAACTCGTCGCGGCGGTGCACGATCGTGAGCTCGGAGGCGTACTTGGAGATGAAGATCGCGTCCTCCATCGCCGAGTCGCCGCCGCCGATCACGGCCACCTGCTGGCCGGCGAAGAACGCTCCGTCGCAGACGCCGCAGGTCGAGACGCCTCTGCCCGAGAGCTCCATCTCACCGGGGATCCCGATCCGGCGCGGCTCGGCTCCCATCGCCAGGATCAGCGAACTGCCGGCGTGCTCTTCGTCGCCGACGAAGACGCGCTGCACGCCGCCGTCGTTGAGCTCGACCCGATCGGCGTCATCGGTCACGAAGCGGGTGCCGAAGCGCTCCGCCTGGGCCCGGAACTGGTTCATCATCTCGGGGCCCATGATCCCCTCGGGGTATCCGGGGTAGTTCTCGACGTCGGTCGTGTTCTGGAGCTGACCGCCCCACTGGAACCCCTCGATCACCAGCGGCTCGAGGTTGGCGCGGGCGGCGTAGAGGGCGGCGGTGTAGCCGGCCGGCCCGCCACCGAGGATGATCAGGTTCTCAGCTCGTTTCTCACTCATCTCGGATCAGTCCTGGAGGTTTGAAGCTATCATACTTTACTTTCTGAAGTAACGGGTCCGGGCAGCGATTCGGCGACGTCGGTGCCGACGGGCGGTGAGGCGCGCTCGACCTTCCACCGGTTGACGGTCGAGCGGAGCTGGAAGAAGGCGACGATCCCGGGCAGCATCGGAAGCCAGAAGGCGATCAGGCGGTAGGTGAAGACGGCGGCGAACAGCGTCCCGCCGCTGATCTCGGGAAGGTCGAAGATGGCGAAGGTGCCGATCAGGCCCGCGTCGACGCCCCCGACCCCGCCCGGCAGCGGCAGCAGGTTGGCGAGCATGCCGACGAAGAACCCCTGGACGACGACCGCGAGCGGGACGCTGGCGTCGAAGGCCCGGAAGCAGGCCCACAGGATCCCGATCTGCGCCGCCCAGAACCCGATCGCGCCGGCCACCGCGAGCCCGCCCCGGGAGGGCTCGCGGACGAAGGCGAGCGCCTCGCGGACCCCGACCGCCGCGGTCGACGGGACCGTCGCCAGGCGGCGCAGCATCCGCCCCCAGAAATGCTCCTGCGAGGCCGTCGAGAAGCGCCGCTCGAGGTCTCCGGGCACGAGCGCGATCAGCAAGAAGAGGACGATCACCCCGCCGGCGAAGGCCGCCGGCACGACCGTCAGCCCGGGCGGCGCCGGCCCGGAGAAGACGCCGGTGCGCAGCAGGATCCCGTCGATCAGCAGGGTGAACATGTAGACCGCGTAGAGCAGGACGAGGAACGCGACCATCCGCGCCGCCGTCTCCTTGCGCGGCATCCCGGCCCTGCGCAGGGCCCAGAAGGTGAGCACGATGCCGCCCGCACCGCCGGCCGAGAACAGCCTCGTCGCCGCCAGCCCGGCCATCGTGATCTGGTAGCTCTCGCTCCAGTTCAGCCGGACCCGCTCGCCGACCACGCCCCGGAACAGCGCCACGTAAGAGGCGAACATGGTGAGACCGAAGCCGACGGCCACGGCGAGCCACAGCGGGTCGCCCTTTCCGAGCTTCTTGATCCCGTTCTCGACCCCGACGATCTTCGGGAACAGGACATAGATCGCGGCGATGATGAAGACCACCAGCAGCGCCGTCTGGGCGAGCCGTCGCGGGTCCTCGAGCAAGCTGGGCTCCTCGGCATCGCGATCGGTCTCCGGCTCCTCGGCGAAGCCCTCGAGCTCGGCATCGGCGAACGGCCGCTCGGGCCCCGCGCCGGGCTCGGAGCGCTCCGCCTGCCGGTCGGTCGGACCGTGGTCAGACATCCGCGCCTATCCTCGCAAACGCGACGGTGCGATCGGCGCGGTCCGGGCGGCTCAGCGGGCCGGGGACGCCGCGACCCGCTCGAGCCGCTGCAGGACACCGTTGACGGCCTCGACCAGCGGCTCGACCAGCGGCTCGCCGCGACGGACGAGCGCGACCAACGCCGCACCGGCGAGCAGATCGGTGACGTAGTGCTCGCCCAGGTAGACGAGCGCGAACCCGAGCGCGGCGGCGTAGGCGGCCGCAAGCGCGCCCGGGAGCGGGCCGGCCTCGGCCAGCAGCAGGGCGGCCATCACCGAGGTCGCGAAGTGAAGCGACGGCATCGCCGCCCAAGGGTTGCCTCCCGCCGCCTCGTAGAGGCGCTCCCATGCCGGTCCCCAGAGCTCCTCGCCGACGTCGACCATCAGCCTGCGGACCTGCGCCGGGGGCTCGATCGCGCCGTTCTCCGCCGCCCACCAGGGTGGCGCGGTCGGGAGCGCGAAGTAGAGCGCACAGCCCAGGTCATAGGTCGCCGCCATCTGCCGGGCGGATCGCGGAAAGCGATCGGGGTGGCCGAGGAGCACGAAGAGCAGCGCCAGGTGCGGATACACGAACCAGGCCCAGTGGACCACCGAGAGCGCCCGGTCGAGGCCGCCGACGCCGTCGCGCCCGGCGAGCGCCCGCTGCAGGCGCACCGTCGGCAGCTCGCCCCCGCCGAGCACCCGGTCGACTGTGATCGGGTAGCGGATTCGAAGCCGGCGCCGCAGCGCCTCGGGATCGTCGTAGGGCAGCTCGTGGGCGACCGTAAAAGCCCACATCTGGAGCGTGTAGAGGACCACGTCGCGGCGCGGCGTGCGCGGCCGCAGGATCGCGAGCGCGAGCGGCCCTGCAGCAACTGCCGCCGTCGTGGCGACGGCCGGGATCCGCAGCCTCCGGCGCACCAAGGGGACCGCGATCGCTGCTCCCAGCGCCGTCCCGGCGGCGACCCGCAACGCCCCCCGCAGCGCGGGCGAGATGGGGCGCGAGGAACGGAGCGAGCGCAAGCCGCGCGAGTATACGAGCGGCCCGGATCGCTGCTTTGACCACGGATGCGGCGATATAAGTCGGCCATGGGTCGATTCGAGGGCGATCGGGTGACGGTCACCGGCGCGGCGGGATTCATCGGGTCCGCGGCGGCCCGCGGCTTCGCGGCCGAAGGCGCGCGGGTGACCGGGATCGACCTCGCGCCCCTGCCGGCGGCGCTCGGTGAAGCCGGAATCGAGCCGGCGCGGGTCGACGTCACCGACCGCGAGGCGCTGGCGCCGGCGCTTGCGGGCGCCGACCTGGTCGTCCACGCGGCCGCGCTGGTGCGCGAGCACGGCGCGATGGCGGACTTCGTTCGCGTCAACGTCGGCGGTACGGCGGCGGTGCTCGATGCAGCGACGGCCGCCGGCGTGACACGCGCCGTGCACCTGAGCTCGGTCGTCGTCTTCGGCTACGAGGATCCCTCCGAGCAGGGAGAGGGCGCCTTCCGTCGCAATTGCGGGGTCCCGTACATAGACACCAAGTCAGCCGCCGACCGGCTCGCGTGCCGCCGCGGCGCAGTCGTGGTCCGGCCCGGAGACGTCTACGGACCGGGCTCAATCCCGTGGACCGTGCGCCCGCTGCAGCTCGCCCGCAGCGGCCGGCTGGCGCTGCCCGGCGCCGGCTCCGGGACGATGCTCCCTCTCTACGTCGACGACCTGGTCGAGGCGATCCTGCTCGCGGCGGAGCGCGGCACGGCCGGCACGGCCTATACCGCGTGGGAGGGCGTCCCGGTCAGCTTCGGCGAGTACTTCGACGCGATTGCCGAGATCGCCGGCTGCCGCCCGGCGCGGCGGGCGCCGCGAGCGTTGCTGGAGCTCGCCGGGGCCGCACTCGAAGGCTGGGCGCGCCTGCGGGCCGAGCCGCCGGCGTTCAGCGCGCGCTCGCCGACTTTCGTCGACCGGCGCGGCAGCGTTTCGATCGAGCGGATCAGGTCCGAACTGGGCTGGAAGCCGCGGGTCACCCTGGCCGAGGGACTGCGCCGGTCGGCCGACTGGGCGCGTGCCGCGCGCCTCGTCGGCGATTAGAATGGCGCCGCCTTGAGCCGCCGGCCGATCCTGATCGCTTTCGCCACTGTGCTCGCCGCCGGCGGGATGGCCGCGCCCGCGCACGCGATCTCGCTCGGCCCACCGGACCCGCAGTCGCCGAATGCCGAAGGGATCAGCTCCGCCTACTGGGTGATGATCATCGTCGCCGCGCTGATCATCCTTGCGGTCAACGCGGCGCTGATCGTCGCGGTGATCCGGTCTCGCGAGCGCCGCGGCCACGAGCCGCGGCGCGTCAGCGCCGCCCGCGGGGCGCTGCGCCCGGTCACCGGCGCGCTCGGGCTGCTGGCGGCGGCGATCTTCATCTACGGCGTGGTCGCGACGGCCAACGTGAGAGAGCTCGAGCCCTCGGGCCCGAACGGGCTCAGCGCCACCCCGACGGCCCAGGTCGGGGTCAAGGACCTGCCCTCGCTCGAGGCGCTCGAGGGGACGGAGTCGGCGACCGGCGAGGAGCCGATCAGCGGCGAGGAGCCCGCCGAGGCGAGCCCGCTCGAGATCGACGTGATCGGCCAGCAGTGGCTATGGCGGTTCGAGTACCCGGGCGGGGCCCCGGGCCAACGCACCTTCTCCTACGGCGAGCTGGTCGTCCCGGTGGACACCGCCGTGGTCCTCAACGTCACCTCCACCGACGTCCTGCACACCTGGTGGGTGCCGGCGCTCGGCGGGCAGGTGCAAGCCTCGCCCGGCGACGTGGTCCAGACCTGGTTCAAGGCCGAGCAGGAGGGGCGCTACGCGGGCAGCTCGACGATCTTCTCGGGCACCGGCTACCCGGCGATGCGCTCCTGGGTCAGGGTCGTGAGCGCGACCGATTACCAGGCCTACGTCGAGCGCCTGGCGGCCGATCTCAGCGAGGCGCAGGAGATCGTCGCCGATGACCAGGAGGCGCTCGAGTGACGGCGCCGGCCGCGACCCCCACCCGCCCCGAGGTCGTCACCCGTGGAGCGCAGGCCGAGCTCGCACCCTGGATCGAACAGGCGACGAGCGCCGACCACAAGCGGGTCGGCCTGCTCTACATCGCCACCGCGCTCTCCTTCCTCGCCGTCGCTGCGGTCGAGTTCGCGCTCCTGCGCCTGCAGCTGATCGTGCCCGAGAACTCGATGATCGAGCCCGAGATCTTCAACCGGCTGCTCTCAACCGCGCCGGTGACGCTCGTCGTGCTCGCCGTGATCCCGCTCGCCCTCGGCCTGATCGGGTACCTGGTGCCGCTTCAGATCGGCGCCCGGGGGGTCGCCTTCCCGCGCCTCAACCAGCTCTCCTACTGGCTCTACCTGGTCGGCGGGGTGACGATCTACGCCAGCTTCCTCTACACCGCGCCCGACAGCGGCACGATCGCGCTGCCGCCGCTCTCGGATGCGGTCTTCAGCCCCGCCAACGGCGCCGACGCCTGGATCGCCGGAACCGCCCTGGCGACAACAGGGTTCACCTGCTTTGCCGTCAACCTGGTCGTGACCGTGAACCGGCTGCGAAGTCCCGGGCTCGCCTGGCGGCGGCTGCCGTTGTTCGCCTGGGCCGCGACCGTGATCGGCTGGCTGCTGCTCGTCGTCTGCCCGGTGATGATCGCCGCGCTGACGATGCTCGAGGTCGACCGGCGCTTCGACGGGGTCTTCTTCGATCCCGCCGAGGGCGGTGCGCCGCTGCTCTACGAGCACATGGCGTACATCTTCTTCACCGGCGCCTACGTGACCGTCCTGCTCGCCGCCGCCGGGGCGATCTGCGAGATCCTGCCGACCTTCGCGCGCAAGCCGATCTTCAGCCATCGGGGCGCAGCCGCGTCGCTGGTCGCGATCGGCGTGCTCGGGCCGCTGGCGTGGATGCAGAACATGTACATCGCCCCTCTCAACGAGGGCTGGACGATCGCCGCGATGCTGATCGCGGTCTCGCTCGCGGTCCCGATCGGCACCCTGATCTACATCTGGATCGCGACGATCTGGGACGGGGCGCTGGAGCTGCGAGCAGCGACCTGGTACGCGCTCGCCGCGATCTCGACCATGGCCTGTGGACTGGCGGGCGAGCTCGCCTACTCCCTGATCCCGGTCGGCTGGCTGCTCGACAACACGACGGCGAGCCAGGCGGACACCCTGTACGTGCTGGTCGGCGGCGGCGTGATCGGCGGCTTCGCCGCGCTTCACTACTGGTTCCCGAAGCTCTCCGGCAGGCTGCTCGGAGAGGGCCTCGGCAAGCTGGCTCTGGCGCTGATCTTCGTCGGCATCAACGTCTACGCGGCAACGATGTTCCTCGCCGGGCTCGAGGGCCAGCCGGTCGACGTGTTCAAGTACTTCGACGGCACCGGAGTCGACGGCTACAACCTGATCGCCACCCTGGCTGGCTTCGCGCTCGTGCTCGGGATCCTGCTCGAGCTCGGGAACGCCGCCCACAGCTGGAATCACGGCCTCTCGGCACGCGGGCACGACCCGTGGCGCGGATCGACGCTCGAGTGGTTCGCGCTCTCTCCCCCGCCCGCGCACAACTTCGACGCGGTCCCTGACGTTCGCAGCGCCGAGCCGCTCGCCGACATCCGGGAGTCGATCCGCGCTCGCGCCGCCGCCGCGGAACGCCCACGGTAGCCTGACCGCGATGGAACGGGTTCTCACCGCCGCCGGGGGCGGGGATGCCGACGCCGCCCTGTCACGCTTTCGCCGTCTCGTCACCCTGACCCTCGTCGCCACCTTCGCGCTGATCGTGATCGGGGGCATCGTCCGGGTCAGCGACTCGGGGCTCGGTTGCGGGCCCGCCGGAAGCGGCACACACGGCTGGCCGCTGTGCGAGGGCGGCGTCCTGCCCGCGGACTCGGCCGAGTCGGCAATCGAGTTCAGCCACCGGGTGGCCGCCGGCGTGGTCGCGGTGCTGATCGCGCTGCTCGTCTGGCGGGCGCTGCGTCAGCTCCGCTCTCACCGGTGGATCGTCCGCGGCTCGATCGCGGCGGCGGCGCTGGTCCTGCTCCAGGCCGGACTCGGCGGGCTGACGGTCGAGCAGGGGCTCGAGGACGAGCTCGTCGCCGCTCATCTCGGGCTCGCGATGCTGCTGGTCGGGCTCCTCCTGCTGCTCCGCCGTGCATCCGAGGAGGGCGCCGGCGCGCCCGCGCCCGAGACTGCCCGGGGCCTGCGGACGGCGACTGCGGTCGCGGCGGTGCTCGTGCTGGCGACGATCGTCGCCGGCGGCTACGTTGCCGGCACCGAGCGCGAGGGCACCGCCGGCGAGCCCGCGGCCGGCCAGGCCCACGTCGCGTGCGGGACCGGGTACTCGGCGGACTCCTTTCCGGCCTGCAACGGCGAGCTTCCCGGCTTCGGCCAGAGCCGCCTCGCCGACATCCAGCTCGTCCACCGCGGCCTCATGTACCTGGCCGCGATCGCGGTGCTGGTGATGGCGGGCTTGGCGCTGGCCCGGGGCGCCGGCAGCCGCGCGTTCGGGGTCGCAGCGCTGATCCTGGTCGCCCAGATCGCGCTCGGCATCCTCAACGTCTGGGCCGGCAAGCACGCGGGCCTGATCCTCGGGCACCTCGCCCTGGGAACGGCGCTGTGGAGCACCGTCGTCTACGCCGGCGCGACGCTGCTCCCGGTCGCTGCGCCCGCCGGGGAGCAGCTCGGTCGGCGCGAGGTCCGCGAGGCGGTGACCGCCTGATGATGGAGAGCGCGACCGGCACCCGCCGCTCGATCGAGCCCGGCCGGCTGGATGCAGCCGGGGTCGCCGGCACCGTCCGGGCCGGCCACCCGGCCGGCCGGCGCTCGCTGACCGCGATCGCGCGCGACTACGTGGCGCTGACCAAGCCACGGATCATCTCATTGCTGCTGCTGACGACGGTGGCGACGATGGTCGTTGCCGACCCGTCGCTGCCGGCGCTCTCGACCGTGCTATGGACGATGCTCGGCGGCTACCTGGCCGCCGGAGGCGCCGGCGCGATCAACCACTATCTCGACCGCGACCGTGATGCGCGCATGGCGCGCACCCGCGGCAGGCCGCTGGTCTCCGGACGGATTGAGCCCTGGCACGGCCTCGTCTTCGGGATCGTGCTCGGCGCGCTCGCGACCGTGCAGCTCGCGGTCACGGTCAACGCGCTCTCGGCCGCGCTCGCGCTCGGCGGGCTGCTCGGGTACGTGGTCGTTTACACGATCTGGCTCAAGCCGCTAACCCCGCAGAACATCGTCATCGGCGGCGCCGCGGGCGCGGTCCCACCCCTGGTCGGCTGGGCGGCGGCGACGGGCGCCCTGGCGCCCGAGGCGGTGTATCCGTTCGGGATCGTCTTCCTCTGGACCCCACCGCACTTCTGGGCCCTCTCGCTGCTGATCAAGGACGACTACGCGCGCACCGGCGTGCCGATGCTGCCGGTGGTCAAGGGCGAGGCGGCGACCCGCCGCCAGATCCTCGCCTACACGGCGGTCCTGGTCGCCTTCAGCCTGCTCCCGGTCGCGACCGGCTTTCTCGACCGGATCTACCTGGCGGCCGCGGTGACCCTCGGCGCCGGCTTCCTCGCCCTCGCGGCCCGACTTCTGCGCTCGCCCTCGCGGGTCGCGGCGCTGCGGCTCTACCTCGCCTCGCTCGGCTACCTGGCCCTGCTCTTCTGCGCGATGGCCGCGGACCGGGCCATCTGATAGAACCGCGGCCATGGATCGAAGCCGGGCAGCGGGGAACATCGGCGCCGGCCTGGTCGCGGCATCGATCGCGATCGGGGTCTTCGGGCTCGCGTTCGTCGTCGCGATCGTCTACATCGGCTGATGGACGACGAGCACCGCAACGGCGGGCCGACCGAGCTCATCTACCTGCCCGAGTCCTCGTGGCAGCCGGCGTTGATCGCCGCCGGGATCGCCGGCGTGCTCGCGTCGCTGTTCACCTGGTGGCCGTACGGGGTGGTCGGCGCCGTCGTCGCCCTGGTCGGGGCCTGGGCGTGGATCCGCGACTCGCGCCGCGACTTCGCGCGGCTGCCGCGCAGGCAGCGCCTGACCTCGGCGGTGATCCCGGCTGTGCCGCTGAAGAGGAGGTAGGCCCGGGGCCGCTTCGCGGGACGCGGGCGCTACTCGTTCTCGGGCGCGGTCATGCCCGAGGTCGCGCCCTCCGACGTCCAGACGCGGACGATGTCGCGCATCGAGAGGATGCCGATCAGCTCGCTGCCATCGACGACCACCAGGTGGCGGATGTGGCGCCGCGCCATCTCGACCGCTGCCCGCTCGAGACTCCAGCCGGGAGCGGCGGAGATCACCGAGTCGCTCATGTGGTCGCCGACCCGCTCGGCGTCGGGGTCATCACCGCGCCCGAGCGAGTTGAGGATGTCGCGCTCGGAGACGATCCCCGGGCCGGGGGCCTGCTCGTCGATGACCACCGCGGCGCCGACGGAGCGCTCGGTCATCCTCCGTGCCGCCTCACGCAGCGTGTGCCCCGGGCCGACCGTGAGCACGACGCTGGACATTCCCTCACGCACTTCCATCTACGGGCCGTTCCTCCGGCTCAATCGGCTAGTGCAGATCGGCTCGAACCCTAGCCGAGATCGCCGCTCAGCGGTCCGGCTCGCCCGGACGGACAGATAGGATTTCGCCCGTGGCGAAGCTTCCCTTTGGCAGGCAGGGATCCGCGCGCGCTGGCCTGCTCGCGGCCGTGCTCGGGGGTCTCGTGTTCATGCTCGGCTGCGATGCGTCCGAGGACGCCGACCTCGAGCGTGGGCGGGCGCTGTTCCTGCAGAACTGCGGCACCTGTCACAGCCTCGCCGAGGCCGGCTCCGCCGCCCAGGTGGGCCCGGACCTCGACGCCTCCTTCGCCCAGGCGCGAGGCGACGGCATGGACTCGGACACGATCGAGGGTGTCGTCCAACAGCAGATCGCCAACCCGCGCGTCACCGACGAAGGCGTCCCCAACTACACCGGCGTCTACATGCCGGCGGAGCTGGTCACCGGCCAGGACGCCGAGGACGTGGCCACCTACGTCGCCAGCGTCGCCGGGGTGCCGGGTGCGAAGCCGCCACCCTTGGGGACGCCCGCCGAGTTGTTCACCGAGCGGTGCGGGAGCTGTCACTCGCTGCAGGCCGGGACCGGCGACGGGACCGGGCCTAACCTCGGCGACGCGCTCGCCGGCAAGGACGCGGCGTACGTCGAGCAGCAGATCGTCGATCCGAACTCCGAGATCGCGGCCGGATTCCAGGAGGGCGTGATGCCGGCGGACTTCAAGCAGACCATCCCGAAGCAGAACCTCGAGGACCTGGTCGAGTACATCCTCGGCGAGGTCCAGAAGGGCGGCTCGTAGGCGGCTAGGGCGGTGGCGGCTCGCCCCCGGGAGCGGCCTCCTCGGGCGCCCTCGGGTTGCGCAGGCCGCGCCAGAGGAAGACGATCCCGGCGATCAGCTCGAGCCCGAGCAGGATCGCCGCGTAGATCGGCTCGGCGACCAGGCCGACGAGGATCACCGGCAGCGCCGCGACCGCGACGACGATCACGACGCGAAACATCGCGGCCTCGGACCGCAGCGGATTCTCCACGGCCAGATGATGGCCAAGGGGCCACGGGAAGGGAGTCGGGCGCCAGGGGCGAATGGGTCGGCCATGGGCGCAGACCATCCCGTCAGCTTCTCGGTCGACTACCCCGACCGCGACCTGAACCGGCTCACGACCGCCTTCCGGATCTTCACCGTGATCCCGATCGCGATCGTGGTCTCGAGCATCGCCGGCTACTGGGGACAAGGCGGGTGGGCCCCCGACGGCGGCACGGCCCCAATCGTGATCACCGGAACCGGGCTGCTGTTCCTGCCTCCATTGCTGATGCTGCTCTTCCGGCAGAAGTACCCGCGCTGGTGGTTCGACTGGAACCTCGAGCTGCTGCGGTTCACGAACCGGGTCACCGTCTACCTCGCCCTGATGGACGATCGCTACCCCTCGACCGACGAGCACCAGTCCGTGCGCCTCGACTTCCCCTATCCCGACGCCGAGCGGGATCTCAACCGCTGGCTTCCGCTCGTCAAGTGGTTCCTCGCGATCCCCCACTACGTGGTCCTGTTCTTCCTCAACATCGCGGCGTTCCTCGTCGTGATCATCGCCTGGTTCGCGGTCCTGTTCACAGGCCGCTACCCGCGCGGGATGTTCGAGTTCGTCGAGGGCGTGATCCGCTGGGAGAACCGGGTCGTCGGCTACGCCCTAATCCTTGTCACCGACGCCTACCCGCCGTTCTCGCTCGGGCAGGCGGAGGCGAGCCCGCCGGCACCTGAAGCCTCCGCCGGCCCGTAGCCCAGCAGCCCCCGAGGCGTTGCTCTCGCTATCCGAGCCGCACGCGTCGAGGCGTCAGCCCGGCGGCATCTCGGCGAACTGCGGCGCGTCGTCGCCGATCTCGTGCCAGCTGGCCTTGTACGCGACCTGCTGGTGGAAACTCGGCTTGAGGTCGAGATCGCCCATCAGCCCTGCGGCCACGAAGTACACCTCGCCGAGGTCATCGAAGATGCTGGAGCCGCAGTTGCTGCAGAAGTTGCGGGGCGCGAGCTCGCTTTCGTAGGTCTTGACCAGATCCTCGCCCTTGGTGACCCTGAAGTTCTCCTTGGCCACGACCACCCCTGCAAGGCTCGAGCCCGTCCACCGCTGGCAGCGAGTGCAGTGGCAGTAGCCCATTGCCTGGGGATCTTGAAGCTCGTACTCCACGCCCTCGCACAAGCAAGTCCCCTTGAGCGTTTCAGTCATCTCGACCCTCTCGTTGGCGTTGAACGATCCGTGGCAACGCTACCACCGGCAGGCCGACGCAGTGCGATCGATTCCTCCCCCGCAGCGGTTTCTAGAGGATGTAGATCGTCGTGAAGACGATGATCCAGATCACGTCGTAAACGGCATGACTAAGCGGATTTCGCTTGCTAGAGCGAAATGCCCGACCGCTCAAGACCGCTGTAAACCGCCTGAGCGGGGTGCTGACTGGCGCACCACTGGCGCACCAGTGCGCGCCGCCAAACATGCGAAAAAGGTCCTAGTAACCGGCCGAGCGTGCCCGCGTCGGCAGCGATCGAGGGGCAAGGGCAAGACCTCGAAGGGGGGTTTGCTCGGTGGTACAAAGCAAAGGTCGTCCCGGCAAGACCGTGCGGGTCGTTGTCCCGCCCGCGCTCGCGGACAAGTTGCGAGGTCGAGGTCTCGATCACGTCCAAGCCGATGCACCCGAGCACGAGGGCGCTGAGCTGAAAGTCGGCGAGGGACCGCGAGCCGGTTGTCGAACGCGCGCTCACCGCGTTCCTCCCGATCAGCTCGGCAAGACGAGCACGCCGGCCACCAAGTCAACGGGACCGATCAGGGTCGCGACGTTCGATTGCTGATGCCTGGCCTACTCCGAAAGCCCGGCGGCTTCGAGGGCTTCTTCTCGAGAACGGTAACCCGAGCGCTGCTCGGTGATCAGGCCCTCCCACACGCGGTAAAGGTCCACCTGGAAGAGGGTCACGCTCGCTCCGCTCGCTCCGCCTCGGCCGTGGAATCGCACCTCGGCGAGGACCCACTCATCGAGGTCAACCAGCTCCATGACCTCCATCTGGAAGCCATCGAAGATCTCCATCCACTGCTCGGCGTCCCGCACCAATTCATCGAGACCGTGGGTATAGGTTGGCATTCCCGGCGCCGTCAGCCGGTCACTCGTCTGCGCCGCGGGATGGAAGAAGCCCTGCCAGTCCTCAAGGCTCCGGTTTCGGGCTTCGATCGCCTTACGCACGATCTCCACGTTCTCCTGCGACATCGCCTACTCCGACAGCCCGGCGGCTTCGCGGGCTTCCTCCGCATGGAGATACCACTGGTAACGGCGGATCTGGCCGTCGGCCAGCGTCACCACGGAGCCGAAGGTCTGTGGTCCAAAAGCCGCATCGCTCGTACGACCCACGCCAGAGAAGGTGCCGGCAACGAGCACGCGATCCTCAATGTCGACCATCTCGCTGATGTCGAAGCGCAGCTCAGTGAAGGAATCTCGAAGTGCCGTGAGCGCGGTCCGCACCCCACTCCGGCCAAGCCGTGTGCCCGACTCCATCGCGTAATCAGGGTTCACCCACTCCCCGTCAGGCCGCACGTATCGAAGGGCCCCCTCGATGTCGCCTCGGGTAATCGCCTCGAACAGCTTCTGCACGACCTCGACGTTCTCCTGCGACATCGCCTACTCCGACAGCCCTGCGGCTTCGAGGGCTTCGGCGTGGCTGAGGTAGTCCCGCGAGGAGACGATCAGCCCGTTCCGCATAACAAGGTGCTGGGCGAGCTCGCTCTCGATCTCCACCCCGCTGGTCCGTCCGATGACTCTGAAACGACCGAGCCGCAAAACCGAATCGCCGAGGTCGAGCAGCTCGGTCTCCCACAACTCGATCCGACTGAACACCTCGCCGCGGTAGTCCTTCCAGATCTGCCGCACTCCGTCGTGGCCTCGGTACATCGTGTCGTCGCCCTCGGCCGTCCCCTCGATGGCCGTGTGCCACACCACCTCGGGGTCGAGTTCGGCCAAAAAGGCATCGAGGTCGTCTCGATTCCAGGCGTCGAACGCTCGCCGTGCTATCTCCACGTTCTCCTGCGACATCGCCTACTCCGAAAGCCCGGCGGCTTCGAGGGCTTGCTCGTGCGACTCAAAGGTCGTGATCGCCACGATTCGGCCATTCCGCACCCTGTACAAGTCCGCCGCCCCCTTGAACTCGACTGGGGGCGCGTAAGAGCGCCCTGTACGGGCCCGCTCTGTATAGAGCACGAGCACGAGATCTCCCTTCGCGATGACATCGTCGATCGCGGCCTCGAAGCCGCCGCGCCAGGTGTCGTGAATGTCGTCGCGGGAAAATGCGATCACAGCTTCGGCACCTCGAATGCGGCCCGGGGCCCCGACGACTTGGACCTTGCTCTCATAGACGATGTCGTCCGCATAGGCGTCTCTGAGGATCGCCTCATCGCTCGACGGATCGTCCTCGGCACCGCGAGCAATCAGGCGAGTGTCAGCCGCAAAAGCACGTCGAACCAGCGCCTCGGTTTCGTTCGACATCGCCCCCGGAGTATCCCGCGACGGGGGGAGGGTCGCAGACGCGGAATCGCCTGCTCCGCCGACCGCCCGGGTAGCAAGCTGCGAAAAAACCGGAAATAATTTCGGCGTCGGGCGCGGAACGGCACACCGCGCCGATTTGTTGCACGTCAAGGGGCCGGGGCTAACGGGCGCGGTGGTCGGCATTCGTTCCCGGCCGCGCCCGCCCAGCCGTGCCGGTTAGGATCACGCGGTCGCGGGCTCTGGGTCCTCCCGCACGATCACGGTGTCAGCGATCGGGATGACCTCGTCGACCGGCATTTCGGCGTCCTCTGCGTGCTCGCGGAGGGCCTGAGGGCTGGTTGCCTGATAAATGCAGACCGTGCCCATGGATCCGTCGTCCTCGGCGAGGACGTAGCTGCGGATCCACCTGACGCCTTCCGACATCTGCTGGCCGATCCGCTGCGAGCGCTCACCCGCCTCCTGCAGATCATCGGCTGTACGCCAGCCGCGCCGCCGAAGAATCGCGTAGGTATTCATACGGACCTCCTGTACTGGTCGCTGTCTAGCCGATCCCACATCCGTCAGACCGCGTATCCCCTGACCCGGATCTGCCCTTGCGCGAGATCGACCGTGCCGGGCGCCCAAACCTGGAGCGTGTTGACCCACGAGTGCTCCGGGTGTGACGTCAGCAATGTCACGTTCTCGCGCAACTGCAGGACCGGCGGCTCGCCGAACGCTACGCCGGTGGCGGCCAGCGCGATGTTCTTGCCGCCCTCCGCGGTGATCTCGCCGAGGATGTTGAGTTCGATGCGGCCGTCGGCGCGGAAGTAGAGGTAGTCGATGGCCTGGACCGTTCCGCTGAGCTTCGCCCCGGTGATCGGGCCTTCGAAATGGACGTCAACGCGTGCGCCTTCCGCCGGCGGTGGCCCCTCGCCCGATGTGAGTGTCTGCATCGAGACGCCGTACTCGACGACCTGAGTGATCTTGGCGGTGTACTCGTAGAGCAGTTCGCCCGGGAGTTCTGTCTGGGCGGCCTCTGCGGGTGTGGTGGTCGTGCTCATGCTTCCTCCTCGGTTGTCATCTCACCCTCAGGCTGCCGACGCTAGACCCACTCGAGACGCCTGTCATGACCTGAATTGACCGACTTCGGAGGCCCCTGTCACCAGCCCCATAGACGCCGGCGGTCAAACCTGACTATCGTCTGGCACTCCAGCCCGGCCACTACCGGCCGGCGATAGGCTCGCGGCGATGAGGGGGCGATACGCAGCTTGGCCGTTGGCGGTCAAGGTGCTGCTCTGGCTGGTCGTGCTCCTGGTCGTGCTCTGGGTGATCGCGTTCCTCCTGCAGCGCGGGGGTGTGACCGTCGAGTCCGAGTCGGCGGCGCTCATGCTCCTGGGTCCGTGAGCGCCCACCGGACCGTCGCCGAGGGAGCTTCAAGCTCACCGGCAAGCAGCTCGCAAACGCTCGCCAGGTCGATCAACACCTGGCGCAGCTCGTTCATCCCTGGGTGCTAGCTCGACGTTCTCCTGCGACATCGCCCGCGCAGTATCTCGCGCCGCGGCGAATGTGTCGCTCATCTGCGAGTGCGATCACCTTCGGTCAGCGAGCTCGACGCCGTGATGAGCTCAGCGTGAGGCGCAGGTAGGCGGCGGCGGCGGCGATGCCGAGCACGGCCGGCATCAGCTCCTCGAGTGGGACACCGAGCAGGTGGGCGAGTGGCGGGGTCACGCGCTACTCGACGAAGCAGTAGGAGTCGCTCGACGCGTCCCCGGCCTGCAGGCGGGTCTGGTGCACCCGCAGTCCACGGAAGTCGTCCCCGTGTGGGAAGAAGCGCTGGTCGAGGGACATCCCGCCGGACTCGATGTCGGCGTCCATCCGGGCCACCCATGCGCCCACGCCGTCGGGGTAGAAGATCTCGTCCCAGGCCGCGTACAGCGAGTTGGTCACGTACACCCGGCGGCCGTCGCGGCTGATCTCGACCATCTGCGGCGCGCCCGCGAGCCCGTGCTCCGGGGCGGCGGGATGCGGCGTCCGGGATACGATCCCCCCCAGGCGCACCGAGCCCGTCTCGCGGGGGTTGTGCGGGTCGCCGACGTCGTACTGCTTCAGCTCGCCGGTACCCCAGCACGAGACGTAGAGCCAGCGGTCGTCGACTGAGAGGTCGATGTCGGTGACCAGCGGCGGAACGGCGCCGAAAGGCTGAAGCGCGGGCGGCAGCTGCTCGGTCTCGGCCGGCTCGGCGGGAATCGTGATCACCTTCTTTGCCGCCCAGTCCTCGCCGTCGCGGTGCCAGAGCCACACCGACGCGGACAGGTCCTCGACGCTGATCACGACTCCGACGAAGCCCCAGGTCTTGCGGGGGTCGTGCGCGGGCCTGACCTCGAGCACCATCTGGTGCTCGTCGCCGAGGTCGACGCGCTGGAGCAGCCTGCCCTCGGAGAGGCTCCAAAAGTCGAGGTGGTGGCCGAAGCGCTTGCCGAGCAGGTCCTCGGGGTTGAGCCCGTCCTCGATCATCGACGGCGTTGCCCACTCCGAGGTGATCGCGACGTCCTCCTTCAGGTGCCACCAGACGTCGTAGGCGAAGTACTGCTCACCTCGGTCGGTCTCCCACGCGCCGGTGACCTCGAAGGTGTCGTGGTCGATGAGCGCCACTCCGCCTGGCCCGTCGGAGCCGTTGACGCCACCGAGGTTGGACATGAAGATCCCGCCCGGCCCGCAGTGCACCGTGTGCGGGCGCGAGTAGCCGGCCTTCTCAGCCAGCTCCTCGGGCTCGATCGTGCGCACCACCTGCGGCCGGCGCGGATCGGGCTTGGTGTCGAGCACGTACGTGCGCGACGACCGCAGCCCGGGCACGATCAGGTAGCGGCGCTCGAGCGCAGCGTGATGCCCTTCGTGACAGAGCGCGCTCGAGCAGGCGTTCCAGCCGAAGTGATGGAGCTCGTTGCCCGCGCCGGGCAGCTCGGTCCAGCCCACCACGTCCCCGTAGGTGGCGGAGTCGGGGTCGCAGTCGATCACGGTCATCGCGTCGCGCTGCTCGCCTGCGGGATCGAACGCGGCGACGTAGGCGAGGCTCTCGGCCGGTGCCGCGATCGCGGCTCCTGGCGACCGATAGAACGTCGGGTCCGTGGTCTCGGCCATGGGATCTCCCTTCGACGGATTCGGTCCGCTCCGACCTTACACGCAGGTCGCTTCCCATCCCGCGCCCGCGCCTCCCTCCTTGCTTCGACGGCCCGCGGGGCGGCCGAGCTCCTCACGATCTCGACGTTCTCCTGCGACATCACCCGCGCGGGGGCTTCCCTGCTCTCGATTCGCTCGGCACAAAGGCTGAGGGGCGGCATCCCGGTCTTGTTGAAGCCGTCCCACCAGCGCCGCGCGGCACCGCCAAGCTCGCCGCTCCAGGAGTTGCCGCGCACCCGAACCGGCTCAATCAAGCCAGATTTGGCTCTATTACGGAGGGGGTGGGATTCGAACCCCACGTCGGAGGAGTAATACCCCGACGGTTTTCGAGACCGCCCCCGCTAAGGCTGCGAATCGCTGCACAGCCGGTTGGTTGGACCGCTGCCGCTGCGTGCGACACGGGCGCGCGACAGTCCTTTTGCTCGTGCCACCCCGACACGTTTGGCGGTCGCGTGAGTACATGTGATGATCGAGACCCGTGTCCACGCCTGAAGAGAAGGGGGACCCATGGGATCACTTCCTTGACTGGCTCGATCGCGCCGCCACCTGGCCCCAGCGAGGAAGCCTCGGTCGGCGGCTCCTCTTGCTGGTTCTTTCGGTCGCGGTGATCGTTGGCCTAGTCCTCTTCGTCTCCAATCACTGGTGGCGCGACGAAATACCCCGCTCCGCGATCGCTGCCGTGGCCCTCGGCCTTGGGGTTCTGATTGCGCTCTGGCTATTCGGGACTCGGGGTTCGAACGTGGCACTCAGCATCCTTGCCGCCATCGGCGCCATCCTGATCGCCGCCGGAACCGCACTTGATCTGGATGAAGTGCTCTCTGATGGACCGCCCCCCAAGGGTGCGCTCGTCGATTGCCCGGACTTCCCGGGCGGCTTCGAAGGAATTGTCGCGCCCACCGAGATCGGCTATGCCCACCTGCGAGTCGAGCCCAACCTTCACTCTGATGTTCTCCTTCGCTACCCCCCCGGATGCCGGCTGGCGTTCGACCGCTACTGCTTGGGCGAGCCCAAGGATGACTGGCGTTTCGACGTACTTGACCCGGTCTGGCTGCGCGTCCGAGGCGGCGACGGCTACGTCGCGTCCGCCGACTTGAAGGTGGGTCCTCCGAGGGGCAGCGTCCCTCGCGGACCCTGTGTTCAGGATCGACTCGGCCCCACGCCGCCCGCCCTGACGGCCCCGCTCAATCAGCGCCTTAAGGGTCCGGTGGAGATCGCCGCCTCAGCTCCACGAGCCATTCAGGTCGGCTTTGCCGTTTACTACCGAGACCTGCCAGGGGAGCCCGGCTCTGCAACATGGCACCAGATCGGCGTGGACCTGAATACCGGAGATGGGGTGACGACGACCTGGGACAGCCGCTCGGTCCCTGGGCAGAGCCGCCGCCGAGCCGCTTCGGTGTCGTTGATGGCGGTGCCTTGCCTAGGTCTTGAGTTCCCGGCCCTGAGGGCGACCACGCACAACTACTTCGTCGCAAACCGTGGTCGGCCCTCGGCCCCGCCGATGCTGAATCCGTCGCCCGAGTCGAAGGATCTCGGTCGCCAGATTGCGTGTGACAACGTCGAGCGCTGATCACGAGATAACGACGGCCACTCCAACATCTCGATCACCCTGGACCGCTACGGGCACCTGATGCCGGGCTCTGAGGCCGAGGCAGCCGGGCTGCTCGACGCCCACCTGACCGCCGAGAACAAGCGCGCCGAGGAGGCCGCTCGCGGTCGCTGGCGGCGTGCTGACTGGCGCACCAACTGGCGCACCGCTGGCGCACCGCGACTGAGCACCGCTTGGATAAGCGGTTTCTAGAGGATGTAGATCGTCGTGAAGACGATGATCCACATCACGTCGACGAAGTGCCAGTAGATCCCCGGTATCTCGACCCCCAGGTGGTCCTTGGCCTCGGGGCCGAAGTGGCCGCGCCAAGCCCGGACGTTGGCGAAGGTGAGCAGGCAGAGGCCGACGAAGACGTGCGCGCCGTGCAGGCCGGTGAGCCCGTAGAAGATCGAGCCGAAGGCGCCGTCGCGGGCGCTGAAGCCGATGTGGATGTACTCGTTGAGCTGGATGAAGAGGAAGGTCGCGCCGAGCAGCCAAGTCGTCATCAGGCCCATCCGCATCGCGAGCCGGTTGCCCTTGCGCGCCCCTTCCAGCCCCCAGTGCATGGTCAGGCTCGAGGAGACCAGGATCGCTGTGTTGACGCCGGCGATCGCGACCGGTAGCTCGAATCCCTCGGGTGGCCAGGGCCCGTCGCTGGCGACCACGCGGAGGAAGAAGTACGAGGCGAAGAACGCCCCGAACAGCATGATCTCCGAGACGATGAAGATCAGGATGCCGAGCGTCTGGCGATCGATCCGCGAGCTCTGGTGGGCCTCGGGAGGCCCGTGGTGCTCGTGCGGCTCCGGCTGGCCGACGGCGACCGAGGCGGACTCCATCAGGCCTGCACCGCCGCCGGCTCGCCGCTCGGCGCCGCGCGGCTCGCCGCCCGCGCCAGCCTCGACGTGCTCGACCGGCTTGTCGGTGATCGCCTCGACCCGCTCGATCAGCCCCTCCTCGAGCCACTTCGACTGCTGACCCGCGAGGGTTGAGACGAGGATCTCGTCGATCCGGTAGTGCTCGATCGCGTTCTCGATCGCGGCGAACGGCTCCGGGCTCATCGGCTGGCCGGTGGCGTCGATGTCCGAGCGATAGAGCTCGGCGAGCGTGCTCGCCAGTCGTTCGCAGACCTGCTCGCGGCTCAGGTCGCCCGAGCGTGGGCAGATGATCGTGTAGCGGTGCGGCCTCTCGTCGGCCCGACCCTTGAGCCGCGCGACGAGGTCGGGGCTGGCGATTGTCTGCGTGCCGACGACCAGGGTGTGGGTCACGTCCCAGCGGATCGCGTCGTCGTCGACGCGGACCGGGATGTGGGTGACCGGGATCTCGAACCGCTGCTTCGCCCACTCGACCAGGTCGCGGCGCATGAGACCGAAGCGGGACTCGTACAGGCAGGAGATCAGCACCTCGCCGGGCGCGAAGGCGCGGACCGCGTCGTCGAGCGCCAGCCACGACTCGGGGTCCATCACCGCGCCCGAGGCCTCGATCCCGAACTCGGCCAGCACCGACTGCGTCACCTCGACCCGGCTCTGCGCTGCGTCGCGGACCTCGTCGCGGTCGACGATCTGGCCGACGATCGGCTGGTTCTGAGGCGCCGCGACGGCGACCGCATCGGCGCCCGCGTCGACGCGCTCACGCAGCGCCTCGAGCAGCTTCCGCCCCCCGGCGACCTCGTTGAGGAAGGCGAGCACGGTGCCGCCGCCGGTCCAATCGACGGTGGTATGCGGGTCGTCGACCGGGTAGCTGGCCAGCTCCGCCTCGGTCACGGGCTCGTCCCCCCGGCCGAGCCGCCGGCCCCGGCGGCGCCGGCCACGGCCGGCTCGGGCGGTCGTACCTCCGCCTCCTCGCCGGGCATGATCGCGTGCCGCGCGCCCGGGACCCCGAACTCGTAGGGGCCGCCGACCACGCGCGGGACCTCGTCGAAGTTGAACACCGGCGGCGGCGAGGACACCTGCCACTCGATCGTCTTCGCCCGCCAAGGGTTGGCGGTCGCCTTCGGGCCCCACTTCCAGGAGACGACCATGTTGTAAAGGAAGACGAGCTGCGCGATCCCGAGCAGGAACGAGGAGATCGAGATCGCCAGGTTCCAGTCGCCGAACTGGGCCGAGTAGTCGGCGACCCGCCGCGGCATGCCCTCCATCCCGATCCAGTGCATCGGCACGAAGGTGCCCAGCATCCCGACCAGGGTGAGGTAGAAGTGGACCCGACCGAGGCGCTCGTCGTACATCCGCCCGGTCATCTTCGGGAACCAGTGGTAGATCCCCGCGAAGATCGTGAACACCGAGCCTCCGAAGAGCACGAAGTGGATGTGGGCGACGATGAAGTAGGTGTCCGAGACGTGGATATCGATCGGGACCATGCCCAGCATCACCCCCGAGATCCCGCCGACCACGAAGGTGACGATGAACCCGAGCGCGAACAGCATCGCGGTCGACTTGAGGTGGACCTTGCCCTCGAACAGGGTCGCCAGCCAGGAGAAGATCTTGATCCCCGTCGGGACCGCGATCAGCAGCGTGGTGATCATCATCGGCACCCGCAGCCAAGCGAACATCCCAGCGACGAACATGTGGTGCGCCCAGACCGTGTAGGAGAGGACCACGATCCCGATCAGCGCCAGGGCCATCAGCCGGTAGCCGAAGATCGGCTTGCGCGCGTGGGTGGAGATCACCTCGGAGACGATCCCGAACCCGGGCAGCATCATGATGTAGACGGCCGGGTGCGAGTAGAACCAGAAGATGTGCTGGTAGCTGATCACGTCGCCGCCGAACGCCGCCTGGAAGAAGTTGGTGCTCAGGGCGCGGTCGAAGAGGACCATGAACTGGACCCCGGCGATGAACGGGGTCGCCGCGACGACCAGCAGTGAGGTCGAGAGGTTCGCCCAGACGAGCAGCGGCATGCGCCAGAAGGTCATCCCCGGCGCCCGCATGGTGATGATCGTGACCAAGAAGTTGAGCGCGGTCGCGATCGAGGAAGCGCCGGCGAACTGCACGCCGAGGTTGAAGAACGACTGCCCGAGCGGAGCCCCGGTGGAGAGCGGCGCGTAGCCCGTCCAGCCGGCGTCGAAGGCGCCGCCGGGCACGATGAAGCTGGCGAGGAAGAGCAGCCCGGCCAGCGGCAGCATCCAGAACGAGAGCGCGTTCAGGCGCGGGAAGGCCATGTCGGGTGCGCCGATCATCAGCGGCAGGACGTAGTTCGCGATCCCGGCGAAGACCGGGATCACGAAGACGAAGATCATCAGCACCGCGTGGGTCGAGAAGAGCCCGTTGAAGACCCCGGGGTCGACGATCTGGGTCCCCGGCTGAGCGAGCTCGGCGCGCATCAGCATCGCGATCAGCCCGCCGGCGAGGAAGAAGAAGAAGGTGGTGACGATGTACTGGATCCCGATCACCTTGTGATCGGTGTTGAACTTGAAGTAGTCGCGCCAGGAGTGGGCGCCGTGCTGGGAGTGGTCCTCGGGCAGGGTCGGCCTGCCCGCGGCCCAGCGCAGCCAGTAGTCGAAGCAGCCGAGCCCGGCGAGGAAGCCGAGCGGGCCGGTGATCGCCGGCACGATCAGGTGCGGGTAGCCGGTCGGCTCGGTCTGGAATATCTCGAGCCCGGAGACGGCACGCAGCGCAACCACGAGCCCGAACCCGAACGCGGCGCCGAGCACGAAGCCGAGCCCCGCCCGCATCATCCCCGGTTGCTTGAGTGCCGCTGCCACTGAGCCCTACCTCCTCGAGCCTACGTCCCGTCCGACCCGGGCGGGCTCGCGCCGCCGATCTGGATCTCCGGCCCCTTCGCCTGCTCGGCCAGCCAGCGATCGAACTCCTGCTGCGACTCGACCACCACGGTCGCCCGCATCGTCGAGTGTCCGAGCCCGCAAAGCTCGGTGCAGATGAGCGCAAACGTCCCCTCCTGGTTCGGGGTGACGACGAACTCGCTGTCGATCTCGTCGCCGCCGGCCCCGGCCGGGACGAGGTCGCGCTTGATCCGCCATTCCGGGACCCAGAACGAGTGCAGGACGTCGAGCCCGTAGAGCTGGACCTCGAGCTGGCGGTCGACCGGGACGTGGAGCTCGTTGGTCACCAGCCCGTCGGCCTCGGGGTACTCGAACGTCCACTTGAACTGCTGCCCGTAGACGTTGAGCGCCATCCGGTCGTCGGTCTTGGCCTCGATGTCGTCGAGCACCACCCAGCTGTAACCGGCGCCGAAGAGGACGATGATCGTCGGGATCACGGTCCAGGCGATCTCCAGCTTCGTATTGCCATGGATCGGCTCCCCGTCGGACTCGTCGCCCGGCTTGGCGCGGTAGCGCCAGATCGCGTACACGAACATCACCGTGACGATCGCGAAGACCAAGCACGAGAGAACGATCATGACGTCGAACAGGGTGTCGATCGGGCCCGCCTGCGCGGAGGCCGCGTCCCCGAACCACTCGAACTGCAGCAAGACGACCGAGGAGACGACCGTGATCGCCAGCATCGCGAGGAAGAGGCGGAGGAGAATCGCGCGGGTCACCGGATCGCGATTCTAATGATCGCGGCGACGGTGCCGGGCGGCAAACCGGCGAGCTAGTTTCATGCGTATCAAGCGTCGTGCGGGACCGGCAGGCCGTCGAGCTCGCCGGCCGATGCGGCGAGCACCGTGCGCGCCACCCCGCGCCAGCTCCAGAGGCGCTCGACCGTCTCGCGCAGCGCCTCGCTCGCCGCCTCGCGCTGCGGATCGGCCAATGCGAGCCAGCCGTCGACGCGGGTGGCGATCGCCTCGACCGCGCCGTCGTCGAGCCCGAACGAGAGCAGCCGGCCGACCTCGACCGGGAGCTCGGCCGCCAGCGCGCTGCTGACCTCGGCCGCCCCGGAGTGATGGGCCGAGACCGGCAGCGCGCCGGTCGCCGCGGCCTCGGCGGCGACCATCCCGAAGGCCTCCGGGAAGGTGCTCGGGAAGACGAGCGAATCCGAGGCCGCGACCGGCACCGCGACCTCGTCGTGCTCGAGCCGCCCCGCGAAGGCGACCGAGCCCGCCGCGGCGCGGGCCTGCTGCTCGTAGTCGGCCGGGAGCGCGGCGAGGTAGGCAGTCAGCATGTCCAGCGGCTCGTCGTCTGAGCCCTCGAGCCCGCGCCCGTGCTCGGCGAGCTCGCGCAGCGGCCCGAGGTCGCCGGCGGCGAGCCCGTCCCAGACTCCCCGCAGGACGCCGTCCAGGGTGCCGAAGCCGACGATCAACAGACGGGCAGAGGGGTGTGTGCGATGGATCAGCGGCCAGGCGGCGAGCAGCAGATCGACGCCCTTGGAGACGATCAGCTTGCCGACGTAGATCACCCGCGGGCCGTCTCCGTCCGCGAACCACTCGAGCGCCGACCCGGCAGCGGCGGTGTCGCGATCCCAAGAGCTGCCCTCGTTCGGCTCGTCGAGCCGGCGCAGGTCGCGCGCCAGCCCGAGCAGCCTCGCTCGTCTGTCGTCTGTGGCACACGGCGCGAACAGCTCCGTGTCGACGCCGGGCGGGCCGAGTCTGACCTTCGCGTTCGTCGCCGGGTCGTCGACCGCGCGGCGCAGGCGGGCGGCGATGTGACCTGAGCCGACCAGGATCCCGGCGGCCCCGGCGCAGGCCTCCTGGGCGTAGGGGCCGAAGCGCTCGAGCTCGGGAATCACCGTGTAGGAGAGGTCGGAGCCGTGCACCTTGATCGCGTAGCGCAGCCTCGCGCGGGCGAGGATCACCGGCCCCATCACCAGGTGGTTGGCGAGCGCCGCATCCACCCCGCCGACCGCGTCGACGATCTCCGCCACGGCGCTCACGTTCGCCGCCAGGTAGCGGTCGAGCTCCGCGTCGGTGAGCTCGGCGAAGGTCTTGACCTCGAAGCCCTCGTAGGTGTCGGGGACGAAGACCGGCAGCAAGCCGCCGATCTCGGGATTGTGGATGGTCACCGAGCCGGGGGCGCCCGGGGGCGCGAGGTCGGGCGCCTCGCGGTCCTGGCAGACCATGTGGACCTCGTGGCCGAGGGCGGCGAGGGCGCCCGCGAGCTCGGCGTTGTAGACGTTCGAGCCGGTGCCGCGGAGCAGGTAGCCGTGGAAGATCAAGACCTTCACGCCCCGGCAGGCTATGGGCCAGCGCCGGACGACGGACCGAGGGGATATCTTTGCGGCGGTGCAGAACCCTCGGCAGATCTTCCGTCTTCGCGCCCGCGCCTCGGGCCGCGAGACGTTCGCCGCCGCCGAGCCGGGTGGCGTCTACGTCGATCGCGAGACCGGCGAGGAGATGGAGCCCGTGACCCGGACCCTGCCCCTCGCGCCTTCGGAGTCGGCGCTCCTGCGCACCCCCGAGAACCTGCGGGAGTGCCGCCGCTGCGAGCAGCTGATCGGACTCGACGTCAGCGACTGCCCGTACTGCGGCCTGCGCCAGCCGGCACTTTGAGCGTCGCGAGCCGCTCCGGCGCGGCGCTCGCCGCGGCCGCCGTGATCGCGGCCTTCGGCGCCTGCGGCGACGACGAACCTGAGACGACCAGCTCGACCACGAGCACGACTGAGAGCACCTCGACCACGAACGAGACAACGACCGGGCAGGCGACCCCGACCTCGACCACGACGACGACCGCGCCCGAACCCGACGACGACTCCTCCGGCGGCACGCCGGTGCCCGGCGCGTTCGAGGATCACCAGGGTGGCGGCCCCGACCCCGGCACCGGCGAAGGCGAGTTCGACGACGGAGGCGGCGGCGGCGCCAGCCCTCCCGACGCATTCGAGGAGTTCTGCGAGCAGAACCCGGCCGCCTGCGAGTAAGTTCGGCCGGCTAGGCGAGGAATGCCCAGTACATCAGCCGGGCGCCCTCATACGTGCAGTCGTAGTGGCGCTGCCCGCCCACCTTCTGCTGCGGCCGGCTGCGGTCGAGCAGATCGTTCTCGTTCAGGCACTGGCCCTGCTCGCGGCTGGCGCGCCACTCGTCCGAGTTGCGCGCCTGGTAGTCGGCGAGGTTCGAGATCCAGGTCGGGGTGGTCAGCGCGACGATCATCCCCTTGCGGACCCGGAGCGGATCGGTGAGCGTGAACACGGGCCGGTTGCCGAGCACCGACTCGAGCTGGACCACGGGGCTCTGCTTGACGAGCTTGAACCTGCCCTTGCCCTTCGGCTTCAGGATCGAGAGCCGGGCACTGGGCGGGCCGCTCTTCGAGAGCGCCTCGGCGAAGAAGGTCCGCTCCTTCTTGTCCGGCTTCGAGAGGGCGACGCTCCAGGCGACGATCGTACCCGGCTTGCGGACCTTGAACGGGTTGCGGCGCCCGTCGGCGGAGGTCTGAAAGCCCGTTACGCGCCCCATCGCCTGGCAGGCCCTGTCGGCGGGGACGTTCCCCCCCTTCGGGGTCGGGCAGTTGGGCTTCGGCGCGCTCTTCGTCTTGCCGATCACGGTCGCTTTCGCATCCGCCGCGCCGGCCCGGTCGGAGCCTGCGAACGCGAGCCCGAGCGCGAGCAGGCTGGCGCAGGCAGCCGCGAACGCGATCGCGACGGTGCGGGGACGTTTGCCGGTGGCGGCCATGGAAAAGCTGGAACACCCGGCCCAGGGCAGGGTTTCGGTTCTCCAGCGGCCCATAGCTTAGGCCGACGTCGCGCCGCCGGTAGATTCCCCCGCCGTGCCTGCAATAGAGGTGACAGGACTGGAGCGCGAGTTCGAGGGCGGGATCCGTGCCGTGGACGGGGTCGATCTCGAAGTCGCGGACGGCGAGATCTACGCGTTCCTGGGGCCGAACGGAGCCGGGAAGACGACCACGGTCCGGATGCTGACCACGCTCCTGCGCCCGACCGGGGGCTCTGCTCGGATCATCGGTCATGACGTGGTCGCCGATGCGGCCGCCGTACGCCGCTCGATCGGCGTCGCGCTTCAGGAAGCGGCGCTCGACCCGCTGATGACCGGCCGCGAGCTGCTCGCGCTGCAGGCGACCCTGCACGGGCTGATCGGTGACGAGGCCGAGCGCCGCGGCGCGGCGCTGCTGACCCGGGTCGGGCTCAGCGAGGCCGCCGACCGCCGAGTCGGCACCTACTCGGGTGGGATGCGCCGCCGGCTCGACCTCGCCTCGGCGCTCGTCCACCAGCCGCGGGTGCTGTTCCTCGACGAGCCGACCACCGGCCTCGACCCGGTCTCGCGGAAGGCGATCTGGGAGGAGGTCGAGGCGCTCAACCGCGAGGGAACGACGGTCTTCCTCACCACCCAGTACCTCGAGGAGGCCGACCAGCTCGCCGACCAGGTCGGGATCATCGCGAGGGGAAAGCTCGTCGCCGAGGGCACCCCGGCCTCGCTCAAGGCCGAGGTCGGCAAGCCTCACCTCGAGATCGGCCTCTCCGATGGCTCCGCCGAGCAGGCCGAGCGGGTCTGCGCCGCGTTCGGGCGCCGCCTGCCCGAGCGCGAGGGCAAGGTGCTGGTCGAGCTCGACGGGGGCGCGAGCGAGGTCGCCAAGGTCGTCCGGGCCCTCGACGAGGCCGGGATCGCGGTCGAGTCCCTCGACCTGGTCGAGCCGAGCCTCGACGACGTTTTCGTCGCCAAGACCGGCGAGCACCTCGAAGGCGCTGAGTCAACACCCGACCCGGTCGAGGCCGGCGTGGATTGACGCGCCTGGCGCTCAACCTGCGCGTGATCGCGGCGCTCGGCCGGCGCTCGGTCCGCCAGACATTCCGCCGGCCGCAGCTGATGGCGCCGATCATCGTCTTCCCCACCCTGCTGCTCGCGATCCAGACCGGCGGCGCCGGGCGCGCGATCGGCCTCGAGGGCTTCCCGGAGGTAAACGGGTTCCTCGACTTCATGCTTGCCGGGGCGATGGTGCAGTCATGCCTGCTGGCCGGTAACAGCGGCGGGATCGCGCTCGCGGTCGACCTCGAGATGGGCTTCACCGACCGTCTCTTCGCCGCTCCGATCTCGCGCTTCGCGATCGTCGCGGGCCGGCTCGCGGGCACCGCGGCGCTCGGCGCCGCGACGGCGCTCTGGTTCCTCGCGATCGGGCTCGTGTTTGGCGCCGAGATCGAGGGCGGGGTCGCCGGCGCGCTGCTGATCGTGCTCCTCGTCTCGCTCTCGGCACTCGCCTTCGGCGGCCTCGGCGCGGCGGTGGCGCTCTACGCCGGGCGCGCCTCGGTGGTCCAGGGGCTGTTCCCGCTCGTCTTCGTGATCCTCTTCCTCTCCAACGCCTTCTTCCCCGCCAACCTGATGCTCGATCCCGCGGCCACGATCGCCGACTACAACCCCCTCAGCCTGATCGTCGACGGGATCCGCGACACCGTGATCGGCGGGTTGACGGTAGAGGCGGTTGCCGGGGCACTCGGAGCGATCGCCCTGATCGGAGCGATCTCGACCGGGCTCAGCTCGCTGGCGCTCCGCCGCCGCCTGAGGTTGGGGGGTTGACCGGCCCGGCCGCGTCGGCGGGCCGCGTCCCCGGACTGGGGGCCGATCTGGCGACCGTCCGCGCACTCGTGCGCAGGGCGGGAAACGAGATCCTGAGGGTCCCGGGGGCGGCGATCCCGGGCGTGCTTGCTCCGACGATCTTCTTCCTCGGGCTGACCGCGGTGTTCGGGGGGTTGACCGCGCTGCCCGGCTTCACCGCGGAGGAGTACCAGAGCTTCATCATCCCGATCAGCCTGCTCCAGGGCGCCGGGTTCACCGGCGCCGCAACCGGGGTCAACCTCGCCCGCGATATCGAGCTGGGCTGGTTCGACCGGCTGATCGTCTCCCCGGCGCCGCGGCCCGTGCTGCTCGCCGGCCTCGTGCTCTCGGCCAGCCTTCGGGCGCTGATCCCGGCCACTTTCCTGCTCTGCGTCGGGTTCGCGATCGGGGTCGCCTGGCCGGGCCTCGACGGGCTCGCGCTCGCCCTGCTGCTGGTCATGTGCATGGGCGCGGTAGCCGCCTTCTGGGGGGTCACACTGGCGCTGCACTTCCGCAGCCAGGGCGCCGCGCCGCTGATGCAGGCGGGGATGTTCGTCCTCATCCTGACCACGACCGCCTACGCGCCGCTCGCCCTGTTGACCGGCTGGTTGCAGGAGGTCGCGCGGCTCAACCCGTTGACCCAGGTGGTCGAGGCGATCCGGCAGGGGTTCGTCGACGGGACCGTGACCTGGGCCGAGACCTGGCCGGGGCTGCTCGCGATGGCCGCCTTGCTGGCGCTGCTCGGAGGCCTGGCGCTGCGCCAGATCAATCGCGTCGGTCGCTGACCGGCGAGCCATCCGGCGGCGCCCGTACGGTGCGCGCTGATGCGGATTCGGCTGTCGTATGCGAACGTCATGGCCACGGTCGCGGTCTTCATCGCGCTCGGCGGCGGTGCCTACGCCGCCCTCAGCCTGCCGGCCGGAAGCGTGAAGTCGAAGCAGATCGCGAAGAACGCGGTCCGCGCGAAACAGATCGCGAAGCGCGCGGTACGCAAGAAGGAGCTGGCGCGCAACGCCGTCCGCTCGCGGAAGATCAAGGACGGCCGGGTGAAGTCGTTCGACCTCGCCGACTCCTCGGTGACCTCCGCGAAGCTGGCCGACGACTCTGTCAGCTCGCCGACGAGTCGGTGACGCCGCCCAAGCTCGGGACGGTGGACTACGCCCGGGTGGAGGCCGCAGGCTCGACCACCTCGGCCACAGCGACCGACCTCGCGTCCCCCGGCCCGGAGCTCGAGCTGACCCTGGGCCCGGACTCGTTCGCGACCGTGCTCGCGACGATGACCGCGCCGGGCGGAGGGACCACCGACGACTGCCGGTTCGGGGTCGTGGTCTCGGGCCCGGGCTTCGACGTCCAGCTCCCGTTCGAGGGCGGGGCCGCGTTCAGCGGACCGCCGTCCGGCCCGCGGACCGAGTACGCGTTCACGCTGCCGCCGCTGCCGGGCGGCGACCTGAGCTTTCGGATGGTCTCTCGCCGCGCCTCCGGGGACGATCCGTGCACGTTCTCGAACCGCCGGCTCTGGGTCGAGGTCTCCGAGCCGTAGGCCGGACGACCGGCGCCTACTTGTAGCGGTAGGTGATCCGGCCGCGGTCGAGGTCGTACGGCGAGAGCTCGATCTTGACCCGGTCGCCGGGCAGGATCCGGATGTAGTGCCGGCGCATCTTGCCCGAGATGTGGCCGAGCACCTCGTGCTCGTTGTCGAGCTTGACCTTGAACATCGTGTTGGGCAGGGCCTCGGTGACCTCGCCCTCCATCTCGATCTTCTCTTCCTTTGCCATCCGCGGGCAGCCTAGCGCCTGCAGGGGCGCCCTACTTGCCCTCGAAGCTCGCCTTGCCGGGCCCCTGCTTGAGGAAGGAGCGAACCGCGTTGCGCAGATCCTCGGTCGCGAACAGGTCCGCGAACTGCTCCGGGGTGATCTCGTCCGCCGCCGCCAGCCCGTGGTCGGAGAACGCGCGCACGATCCGCTTCGTCGCGGCGTGGGCCCTGGTCGGGCCGGCGGCGAGGCGCTCGGCGAACCGCATCCCCTTCTCCTGCACGGTGCCGTCGGGGACGACCCGGTTGACCACCCCCCACCGCGCCAGCGTCGCGGCGTCGTAGATCCCTCCGGTCATCACGAACTCGCGCGCTCGGCCGGGTCCCGCGCGCTCGGCCATCCGTTGCGTCCCGCCCGCCCCCGGGGTCAGGCCGACAATCGCCTCGACGAGCCCGAACTGCGAGGACTCCTCGGCCCAGATCAGATCGCAGCCGAGCGCGATCTCGAGCCCAGCCGTGAGACAGAGCCCATGCACGAGAGCGAGAGTGGGGATCTCAAGCGCCTCGAGGCGCTGCACCCCCCGGATCAGCGGATCGGCGAGGTTGGCGGCGTCGCCGGGATCCCCGTCCGCGATGCGCTGGAACCCGTTCACATCGACCCCGCCGGTGAAGATCTCACCCTCCGCCCGCCAGATCAGCGCCCGCGCCCCGGCGTCGTCGACCTCGTCGAGACAGCCCATCAGCTCCTCGAAGGCGGTGTCGGTGAACAGGTTGAGCGGCGGGTTGGAGAGCACGACCGAGGCGACGTCGCCTTCGAAGCGGGCGGTGATCGTCGGGTCAGCCATCAGAACCTCCGTTGCGGATCAGCGCCGCGGTGCGCGCGATCTGTTCGGACCCGGCGCCGCGGGGGATCCAGGGCAGCTTCAAGGGGTCGTCTTGATAGCGCGGGATGACGTGCAGGTGGAAGTGAAAGACGGTCTGCCAGGCGGCCGAACGGCAGGCGTTGAGGATGTTGAAGCCAGCCGGCTCGAGCGCCTGGTCGATCCGAACCGCGAGCCGGCGCGCGGCCAGCGTGGTCCGCTCGAGGTCGAGGTCACCGATCTCGATCAGGTCGGCCGAGTGGATGCGCGGCACGACCAGCGTGTGGCCCGGAGTCGCCGGGTTGATGTCCATGAACGCGACCGTGTGCTCGTCTGAGTCGACGATCTCGGCCGGGGCGTCACCGGCGACGATGGCGCAGAAGATGCAGTCCGACATGCGGCCGGCGCAGCCTATTGCAGGCGCCTGGCGAGCGCGACCGCGTCGTCGGCGGTCTTCACCTCGCCGGTGTAGACCGCGGCCTCGATCTCGCCGATCAGCCGCCCCAGCTCGGGCCCCGGCTCGACCCCGATCGCGCTCGCCAGCTCGTCGCCGGGGATCGGCGCCCGGGGAGGCCCCTCGTGGTGCCAGCGAATGGCCGCCGGGAGGATCTCCCGGGCGAACTCCAGATGCGCCTCGATCATCTGCGCCGAGGCGGTCGGCCCGCTGCCCCGCGCCGAGAGCCGGTCCGCGATCGTGAGCACGGTGACGTCGGCGGCGACGGGCGCGGTCAGGCGCAGGTACTCGTATTCGCGCCGCCGGGAGAGGGGACGCTCGCGAGCCATGAACCCGAGGTGGAGGTGATGGAGGGTGAGCGCCTCGAGATGCCTGCTCAGCACCCGGCTCGCCTTCAGCCGCGCGCAGGCCACGGCGACGAGCGAGGCCCCCTCGCGGTCGTGGCCGACGAATGAGACCATCCCGCCTGCGTGCTCCTGGCGCGTCACCGGCTTGCCGACGTCGTGCAGGACGGCGCCAAGACGCAGTGCCCCGCCGCGGCTGAGGTCGTCGGCGAGCGGCTCGTCGAGCAGCGCCTGCAGCTCGCCTGCGGCACCGCCGGCGTAGCGGTCGAGGTCGCGCTCCACGTCGAGCAGCCGGGCGAGCACCTCGATCGTGTGCTCGTGGACGTCGAGGTGGTGGTTCGGGTTCTGAACCACGCCGCGCAGCGCGGCGAGCTCGGGCAGCACCCCGGGGGTCGCCCCGAGCTCGTCGAGCAGCCGCAGGCCGGCGATCGGGTCGGGCCCGGCGATCAGCAGCCGCAGCTCGGCGAGCTGGCGCTCGCCGGCCGGCTCACCGGCGCGTCCCGACGACTCGAGCGCCAAGGCACGGGTCTCGGGCGCCGGCTCGAGCCCGAGCTCGGCGCCGAGCCGGGCGGCGCGGAGGATCCGCAGGGGATCCTCGGCGAAGCTGCGGGCCGAGACCGCACGCAGCACCCCCGCCTCGAGGTCGGCGGCGCCGCCGGTGGGATCGATCGCGCCGGCGTCCGGGTCGCGCAGTGAGATTGCGATCGCGTTGACGCTGAAGTCGCGCCGGCCGAGGTCGGCCTCGATCGTCGGGCCGCGCAGCCGGGCGACGTCGGCGTGCCAGCTGCGGTCACCGGCGAGCGCCCGCCAGGTGCCGAACTCGGCCGAGAGCTCGAAGGCGACGCCGCCGGCCCGCTCGGCGATGGCTCGCGCAAACGCGCGCTCGTCGCCTGCGACCGCGAGGTCCAGGTCGACGACCGGACGACCGCGGATCGCGTCGCGGATCGCGCCGCCGACGATCCACGCCTCCTCCTCCTCGGCGAGGGCGCCGCGCGCCACCCCCGCGGCCGGCGCCAAGAGCAGGGCGTCGGCGACGCTCACGACCGCGTGTATTCCCGCGGCACCCGCGCCGCGATCGCCGTCGTCACCTCGTAGTTGATCGTCGCCAGGCGGTGGGCGAGCTCCTCCGCGAGCACCCGCTCGTCGCCCTGCGATCCGATCAGCACCGCGGCGTCCCCGGGCTCGACGTCGGGCTCGGGACCGAGGTCGATCGTCACGTTGTCCATCGAGATCGTCCCGACGACCGGCCGCCGCCGGCCCCGGACCAGGACCTCGGCGCTGTTGGAGAGCGCCCTGCGGAAGCCGTCCCCGTAACCGATCGGGAGCACGCCGACGTGGGTCGCCTCGGTCGCCCGCCAGCTTCGCCCGTAGCCGGCCGACGCCCCGGGCTCGAACGGCTTCACGTCGGCGACGTAGGAGTGCAGCTCGAGGGCGGGCTCGAGGCCGCGCGCCGCCGGGTCCTCGCCGAACGGGTCGAGCCCGTAGATCGCGATCCCGCAGCGCGCCATGTCGAGGTGTGATGCGGGCTCACGCAGCGCCGCAGCGCTGTTGGCCGCGTGCAGGAGCAGGCCCGGAAACCGCTTGCGCAATGGCAACGCCAGCTCACGAAAGCGGGCGAGCTGCTGATCGAAGAACGCCGAGCCCGGCTCGTCGGCGGTCGCGAAATGAGTCCACAGGCCCGCGGCCTCCACCCGCGCCGCCGCGGCGCGCTCGACGAGGGCGGTGACGGCAGCCGGCTCGCGCTCACCGAGCCTGCCCATCCCGGTGTCGTACTTGACGTGGACCCGGGGCGTGACTCCGAGCGCCGCCCCGCGGGCATCGACCAGGTCGAGAAAGCCGGCACGCCACACGGTGACGTCCGCGTCGGCGCCGAGCGCCAGCTCGAGCTCCGCGGGCGTCATCGCGCCGAGGACCAGGAGCCGGGCGTCGGGCAGCTGCTCGCGCACCGCCGCCGCCTCAGAGGCGGTCGCGACGGCGAGCCAGCCGGCGCCTCCGGCATGCGCGGCGCGCGCGCAGGCGACCGCGCCGTGTCCGTAGCCGTCGGCCTTGACCACGGCGCAGAGCGCGGCGCCCTCGAGCCGGTCCCGGATCCGGGCGCAATTGCGCTCGACCGCGCCGAGATCGATCCTGGCGGCCGCGCGCGAGACAGTCGAGGGTGGCGACGACGTCACGTGGGCGACTCGGCGCCGGTTGCCGGCCCAAGTCCTGCGCCGATCGCGGCGATCACGTCTCCGGCGACGACCGCCTCGGGCGCCCCGGCTCTGCGAGTGGCAATCCGACCCGCTCGCGCGTGCGCGTAGACCGCTGTCGCGACGGCCTCGCGCGGCCCGAGGCCGCGGGCGAGCAGAGCGGCGACGATCCCGGTCAGTACGTCGCCGGTCCCGGCGGTCGCCAGGCCCGGGCTGGAGAGCCCGTTGACGAGCGGCGGGCCGCCTGGGCCGACCACGATCGTGTCATCGCCCTTCAACGCGACTACCGCCCCCGCCCGCTCGGCGGCCTCGCGGGCACTCGCCAGCCGGCGGGCGTCGACGGCCGACGAGGCGACCCCGAGCAGCCGCCCGAGCTCCCCGGCGTGCGGGGTCAGGACCGTGGGGGCGTCGCGCCTGGCGAGCTGCTCGAGGTCGTGCGCGACCGCGTCGAGCCCGCCGGCATCGATCACGAGCGGCGCAGCGATCCCGTGTGCGAGCTCGGCGACCAGGGGCCGTGCCGCGTCGGTGCGCCCGAGCCCGGGCCCGACGGCTACCGCCGCCGCGCGCTCGGCGGCGGCGATGATCGGCCCGGCGGCGCCGGCGGCGAGCGCTCCGTCGGCGCTCGGACAGCCGACAGACATCGCCTCGGTCAGCTTGATCTCGAAGATCGCCTCGAGCTCCGCCGGGACCGCGACGGTCGCATACCCGGCGCCGGAGCGGATCGCGGCCTCGGCCGCCATGCAGACCGAGCCGGTCAGCCCGCGCGAGCCGCCGGCGATCAGGACCTGGCCGGAGCTGAACTTGGTCGACGCCGCGCCCCGGGCTGGCGCCAGCGCCAGGATGGGCTCGCGGATCAGCCCCCCCGCGGGATCCTGGGGGGCGTCGGCTGGGATCCCGATCGGCGCCACGACGAGCTTCCCCGCGTGGCGCTTTCCGGGCGCGATCCAGTGCCCCAACTTGGCCGCGTGGAAGCTCACGGTCGTGCTCGCCTGTACCGCCGGCCCCTCCACCTCACCGGTGGAGGCGTCGACGCCGGAGGCGATGTCGGCGGCGACGACCGGCGCAGCGGCGTTGTTGACCGCCTCGATCACGCCCGCGGCGGGCCCTCGGGCGGGCCCCGTGAACCCGGTTCCGAAGATCGCGTCGATGATCACGCCCGAGCCCTCGAGCCGGCTCGCGGGATCCTCCGGATCGAGCTCGCTGACGGCCCCCTCAAAGCGCTCGAGGTTTGCGCGCGCGTCGGGGGACAGCTCGGCCGGCGGGGAGGTGAGCAGCACCTCGGACTCGAGCCCCGACGCGGCCAGGTGGCGCGCCGCAACGATCCCGTCGCCGCCGTTGTTGCCTTTCCCGCACACGGCCCGCGCCGGCCCTGGGCGCGCGAGACCGATCGCCGCCTCAGCGACGGCGCGGCCCGCCGCCTCCATCAGCTCCAGCGACGGGACGCCCTCGTGCTCGATCGCCCACGCGTCCGTGGCCCGCATCGAGGCGGCGTCGTGCAGCGGCTCGAGCCAGTCCGGCATCCCGAGCGCAGGGTAGTCGGCGCCGCGGATTCGCGAATCAGGTCGACGGCTCGGCGACCACGACCGCGGTGGCGAGCTCTCGCGAGTGGCTGAGCGAGACCGCGAGCTCGACGCCTTGGCGGGCGGCCTCCGCGGCGACGGTCTCGTGTAGGACGAGCCGCGGCGGGCGATCGCTTCCGCCGGCGACCTCGACCTCGCGGGCCCGCAGCCCGCCGATCCCGAGCGCCTTCAGCGCCGCCTCCTTGGCTGCGAATCGGGCAGCCAGGTGGCGCCCCGGACGGGCCCGCGTCGCGCACGCGCCGATCTCGGCCTCGCTGAACAGGCGCTGCAGCAGACCGGGACGCCGTGCCACCGCCCGCTCGAGCCGCTCGATCTCGATCAGGTCGATGCCGATGCCGGGAATCGGGGCCATTTCTCAGCCGTCCTGCTCGCCGAGCGTCACCGTCAGTCGGGTCACCCCGAGGTGGTTGTCGAGCCTGCTGCCGGCGCTGACGAGCTCGATCGCCGCGAGACCGGCTGCAGCGGAATCGTCGAGCCGGTCGAGTTGGTCGAGCCCGCCGGCGGCCCGGGCGGCCGCCAGCGCCGCGGGCAGATCGAGATAGAAACCGGCCGAGAACTGCTCGCCGAGGGCGTCGGCCGCGGTCCGAAACCGCTCGTCCCCGCCCAGTGCCTGCTCCGGGTCGAGCGCATCGGTGACCGTCCCGCCGAGCACCGCCGCCGCCCGATCGCCGGCGATCCCCGCCTCGACCCCTCCGCCCAGACTCGGAAGCCCGAGCGAGAAGCCGTGCTCGGCGCCGGCCGGTGGCCCAGTTGAGCGCAGGCCTGTGTCGCGTTCGGCAAGCCGCTCGAGCAGCTCGATCGAAGCCCGCGCCCGCCGCGGGTCGTCGACCTGAGCGACCAGCCCCGCGCTCAACCCGGGCACCGCAGCGCCACGGACAAAGCCGGCCGCGTCCCCGAGCCAGTCGGTCAGGTCCGCCGCAAGGTCGATACCGGTCTCGGCGCGCAACCGCTCGACCACCGAATCGCCGCCGGGAATTCCGCCGTTGGCGAGGTTGTCGAGCAGCAGCCCGATCGTCGGGCCGAAGTCGGGAATCCCGGCAGCCAGCCACGAGCCGCCGGGCAGCGACTCGAGCAGGGAGGCCTCGGTGGCGATCCTGCGCCGATCGTCGACGATGGCGGCGAAGTCGGCGGTCGCCGTCTCGGGTGTCGCCGAGAGGCCGATCGCGATCGGCTCCGAGAACGGTCCGTCCAGCAGGGGCTCGACAGGCCGGAGGTCCGCGCGGTCGACGTCCCCGGAGGCGATCGCCGCCTCGATCACCGCCGCCGGGTCGAGCGAGGCGGTCGCCAGCAGGTCCTCACCGAGCGCGCCGGCGCGCGCCGCATGCTCCTCGCTCTCGGCGAGCGACTGTCCATCGGCGGCGTCGATCGCGACCCGAAGCGACATCTCGGTTCCGACCACGACGGCATTTTCGACGAGTCCGATCGCCGCACCGCCCGGAGCACCAAGCGCGTAGTAGTCGACGCCCGCGTGACTGCGCACCCGCTCGGTGGCCGGGTCCGACCCGACCACGCGATCGATGAACGAGGCGGCGGCTTCGACGTCGGCCACCTCGAGGATCAGGGCGGAGTCGGGCGTGCCTGCGGCCGCCGGCCCGGCCTCGAACGAGCGCACGAAGAGCGCTGCGTGCTCGCCCAGCCACGGCTCGACGTCCTGCGCGTGGCTGAGCTCGACGCCGTTGTCGGCGAGCTGATCGTCGACCACGGCCGCCAGTTTCTCTCCCGGGTCCGGGATGCCCGCCAGGCGCTCTGAGAACGAGGTGATCGCCTCCGCCTGGTCGCCGTCGGGCTGGACCACGAGCTCAAGGTAGAGCGGTACGTCGGGAGGGGTGAGAGTCGCGAGGTCAGTCCCGTCGCCGTCGCCACAGCCGATCGTCCCGGCGCCGGCGACCAGGCAAGCGGCCAGCACGCCGACGAGTTGTCGCAAACGTCCCCCCAAGCAGTCGCGGCACTCTAGACGGTTACTCGACCGTGACGGTCTTTGCGAGGTTGCGCGGCTGGTCGACGTTGAGCCCGTTGAGGCGGGCGATGTGGTAGGCGAGAAGCTGGAGCGGCAGCACGGCGAGGATCGGCTGCAGGACCCAGTCCGTGCGCGGCACGAACAGGGTCTGATCAGCGGCTTCGACGACCTGCTCGGATCCCTCGGTCGCGACCGCGATCACGTCCGCCCCGCGGGCGCGCACCTCGGCGACGTTGGACAGGACCTTCTCGAGCACCGGGCTGTCGGTCGTCACAGCGACCACCGGGGTGCGCTCGTCGAGCAGCGCAATCGGGCCATGCTTCATCTCGCCGGCCGCGTAGGCGTCGGTCGGGATGTAGGAGATCTCCTTCAGCTTCAACGCCCCCTCGAGGCAGACGGGAAGGCCGATGTTCCGCCCCAGGTAGAGGAAGAAGCGCCGCTCGTAGTGGGTGCGGGCGACCGCCTGCACCTGGGTGTCGATCGACGGCAGCGTCTCCTGGATCTTCGACGGCAGCCGCTTCAGCTCGGCGATCAGCTCCTCGATCCGCGGCCCGGGCAGCGCTCCGCGGAGTTGCGCGATCCAGAGGCCGAGCAGGTACATCGCCGCCACCTGGGCGGTGAAGGTCTTGGTGGCGGCGACGCCGATCTCCAGTCCGGCGCGGGTGAAGAGGACAGTGTCGGCGTCGCGGGTCGCTTGGCTGCCCATCACGTTGGTCACCGCGAGCACGGTCGCGCCCCGCTCGCGCGCCAACCGCATCGCCGCCAGCGTGTCGGCGGTCTCACCCGACTGGGTGATGCCGATCACCAGGTCGTCGGTGCCGACGACCGGGTCGCGGTAGCGGTATTCGGAGGCGACGTCCATTTCGACCGGCACCCGGGCCCACTGCTCGATCGCGTAGCGACCGACCAGCCCGGCGTGATAGCTCGTGCCACAGGCGACGATCACGATCCGGCGCATCCCGGTGATCATCGCCTCCGGGATCTCGAGCTCCGAGAGGTCGACGGCGTCGAGATCGGGCACCCGGTCGGTGATCGTCTCGGCCACCGAATCCGCCTGCTCGTAGATCTCCTTCAGCATGAAGGTGGGATAGCCACCCTTCTCGGCTGCGTCGGCGTCCCAGGTCACCTCGAGCTCGTCGCGCTCGACCGCCGCCCCGTCGGCGTCGACGATCCGCGCCCCGTCGGGGTCCACGGTCACTATCTCGCCGTTCTTCAGCCCCAGTGCCCGGCGCGTCTGGGCCAGAAAGGCCGGGATCGCCGAGGCGACGAAGGTCTCGCCCTCGCCGAGCCCGACGACCAGCGGGCACTCCTGGCGGGCCGCGACCAGGGTCTGCGGGTGTGCCTCATGCATGGCGACGAATGCGTAGTGGCCGCGCATCTCGGCGAACGCCCCGCGCACGGCCTCGGTCAGGTCGCCGCCGTAGTGCTTCTCGATCAGGTGGGCGACGATCTCGGCATCGGTCTCGGAGCTGAACCCGTGCCCGTCCGCCTCGAGCGCGCGCCGCAGCTCGGCATGGTTCTCGACGATCCCGTTGAGCACGATGTGGACGCTGTCGGTGCAGTCGCCGTGCGGGTGCGCGTTCTCCTCGGTGACGCGGCCGTGCGTCGCCCAGCGGGTGTGAGCGAGCCCGATCGTCGCCGGCGGCGCCGTGACCGCCACCGCGGAGCCGCCTTCGCCGTTCTGGCTCATGCCGAGCTCGGCTCGCAGGTTGGCGAGGTTGCCGACCGCCCGTACCGAGTCGATCCGTCCGTCGCCGAGCAGCGAGATCCCGGCCGAGTCGTAGCCCCGGTACTCGAGCATCTGCAAGCCGTCGACCAGCAGGTCACGGCAGGGGCGGTTGCCCACGTATCCGACGATTCCGCACATGGCTTGCCTGTAAGGGTAGAGGCGGCCTGGCTCTACGGCGGGTCGCCGCTTGCTGCTTGCCGCTCGATCCCGCCGCCGAGCTCGGCCTTGACGAGCTCGACCAGGCGCCCGCAGACGGCCCGGCACTCGTCTTCGGTCGGCGCCTCGACCATCACCCGGACCAGCGGCTCGGTTCCGGAAGTCCGGACCAGGACCCGCCCGCGACCCTCGAGGTCCCTGGCCTCGGCCTCGACCGCTGACCAGAGCCTCGTCGCCCCTTCGACCGCCGCGGGGTCGTGAACCTCGACGTTCTCGAGCACCTGAGGGAGCTGTTCGATCGGCCGTTCGCGGGCGAGCTCGCGGCCGATCAGTGCTTCGGCAGCGAGCAGCGCGGCGGCGATCCCGTCTCCGGTCGGCGCGAACTCGGTCCAGATCAGGTGCCCGGATTGCTCGCCCCCGAGCGCCCAACCGCGCCGTTCGAGCTCCGCGGCGACGCTGCGATCGCCAACCGGCGTTGTCGCAACCTCGATCCCGGCGTCCTGCATCGCCCGGTGCAGGCCGTAGTTGCTCATCACGGTGACCGCGATCCCGCCCGCGAGCGCGTCGCGCTCGCGCAGGTGGGCGGCGATCAGGGCGATCAGCTCGTCACCGTCGCGCAGCGCGCCGCTCGAGTCGACCGCGAGGACGCGGTCGCCGTCGCCGTCGAAGGCGAAGCCGATCGAGGCCCCGGAGGCGGTCACGTGCTCGGCGAGCCGCTCCGGGTGCGTGGAGCCGCAGTCCCGGTTGATGTTGCGGCCGTCGGGCTCGTCGCAGATCACGTCGACCACCGCGCCGAGCCGGCCGAAGATCGCGGGAGCGGCACGGTAGGTGGCTCCGTTGGCGCAGTCGAGTACGACGCGCAGGCCCGAGAGGTTGGGCCTGAAGGCGCCGGCGAGCTCGCGCAGGTAGTCCTCGAGGGCGCCCTCGAGCTCGCGGATCCGCCCGAGCTCAGGGCGCACCTCGGCGCCGGCGCGGACCGCCGCCTCGATCTCGTGCTCGGCGTTGTCGTCGAGCTTGCGCCCGCCGCTGTCGAAGAACTTGATCCCGTTGTCCTGCCACGGGTTGTGGGATGCCGAGATCACGGCAGCGAGATCGAACCCGAGTCGGCGCGCGATGATCGACGCGGCCGGGGTCGGCAGGACGCCGGCGCGGAACACGTCACCCCCTGCCTCGGCGATCCCCGCCGCGAGCGCCGCTTCGAGCATCGGCCCCGACTCGCGCGTGTCGCGCACGATCACCACCTGAGGCCGCGGCGCCTCGATCACGCCCGCTGCCGCCTTGCCGAGCTCCAGCGCCAGCTCAGCCGTCAACACCTCGCCGACGACTCCCCGCACCCCATCGGTCCCGAACAGCTTCTCTGGCAGGTCGTTGATCAAGATCTGAGTTGGATAGGGAGCGTCACCGCGAGCCTCGAAGCAGCTGAGGCGGCGAAAACCAAGCAGCTCAAGGACGCAGGTCGGCCGGCGAAGCGAGCGTACCGACTGCGTACGTGAGCGAGACGGCCGGCCGACGACGCGGAGATGCGCCGGTTTGCAGCCGCCTCAGCGCTTGCTGAACTGGGGGCGCTTCCGCGCCTTCTTCAGCCCCGCCTTGCGACGCTCCTTCTTGCGGGCGTCGCGGGTGAGGAGGCCGCGCCGCTTGAGCTCGGGGCGCAGCTCGGGGTCGATCTCGCAAAGGGCCCTGGCGACGCCATGGCGAACCGCGCCGGCCTGTCCCGAGATGCCGCCGCCGTGGACGCGGACCGAGACGTCGACCGTCGACTCGTAGCCGGCCGTGAGCAGTGGCTGGCGGGCGACGGTGCGCAGGTTCTGGCGCGGGAAGTACTCGTCGAGCCGGTGCCCGTTGACCTCGAAACCTCCGTCGCCGGCGCGCAGGATCACGCGGGCGATCGAGCTCTTGCGCTTCCCCGTCGCCTGGATCCGCGCGTCTGCCGGGACGGCGACCTGGGGGCCGCTGCGCGCGACGGGTTCGTCGCCGGTCTCCGCCGCGGCCTCGAGCCGCGCCCGCTCCTCCTCCTCGGCCTCGAGCCGCGCCCGCTCCTCAGCGCCGAGCTCACGCTCGGGCTCGATCGCGATCGGCTCCAGCTCCGCGCCCGGCGGCTGGTCCTTGGCCTTCGGGCGCTCCGCGGGCGAGGCCTCGCCAGGTTGATCGGGCTCGGGCTGACCCGCTCCCTCCTCTTCGCGCTGCTCGGCTTCGGGCTGCTCGGGCTGCTCAGGTGGCTCAGGCGGCTCAGGCTGCTCGGCCTCGGGCTGCTCGCTTGTCTCGTCCTCTGGCTGCGGCGTCGGCGGCTCGGGCTCGGCCGCGGGCTCCCCGGCAGCGTCGGGGGCGGCGCCTTCGGCCCCCGGCACGGCCTCGTCGGCGGCGCCGTTGCTCGGCTCGTCGGTCATCGCAGGACCTCCATCGGCTTCGGTTTCTGGGCTGCGTGCGGATGGTCGGGCCCGGCGTAGACTTTGAGCTTGCGCAACTGCTGGCGGGCGAGCCGGTTTCGCGGCAGCATCCCGTGCACCGCCTTGCGGATCACCTCTTCGGGCCCGCGCTCGAGCATCTCGCCCAGGGTCCGGGAACGGATTCCCCCCGGATAGCCGCTGTGTCGGTAGTAGACCTTGTCGTCGCGCTTGTTCCCGGTCACCGCGATCTTCTCGGCGTTGACGACGACGACGAAGTCACCGGTGTCGCAGTGCGGCGTGTACTCGGGCTTGCCCTTGCCCCGCAGGGCGTCGGCGATCTGGGTCGCCAATCGCCCGAGGGTCAGTCCCTCGGCATCGACCAGATACCAGTCGCGCTGGCGGTTCTCGGGTGTTGCCACATACGTCTTCATCGCTTTGGGAACGGCGCGGACACGCGCGAAAGCCGCGCTGCGGCGTCCGCCGGCAGGCGCGGCCCGGTGATGATAGAGGGCCGGCGTCCGTCGCGTGCCGACGGCGGGCGCGGTTATACTGCCGCCCGCAAAGCCTGCCGAGTTCCGCGTCACCGGACGCGGAAGCGGGGGAACCATTGGGACGGGGTCGAATCCCGTCCCAGGGGCGAATCGGGCCGACTGGCCCGTAGCGCCGCTCTTTCGGCGCAAGCCCGTCAGCTAACCCCGCAGGCGCGAGGAAGAGAGGCCCGGACGGATGCAGCCGGCGACGCCGAGGGGGCGCGGAGCGCGAAAACTGAGCGCAGCGGTCGCGGGGTTGGCGATCGCCTGCACGGCGGCGACCCAGGCCTCGGGCAGTGGCGGCGGCGGGGTCGCGACCGGCGACCCCCCGAAGCTGACCGGGGTGGTCTGCCTCGAGCAGTGCGCCGGGGTGCGCACGGCCGCCGTCGGGTCGGTGATCAGGCTCGACGGCAGCGACCTCGAGGGGGTCGACGCCGTCCGCCTCGCGGGTAACGGCGCCCGGGTCGAGGTCAACCCGCGCAAGGTCCGGGCCGGCTCGGTCGAGGCCAAGGTGCCCGAGGGCGCGGTCAGCGGCACGGTCAAGGTGAAGGCCTATGGCAGCCAGGCGGAGACGCCTCGGAACCAGCCGCTGGAGGTCGTCGCCAAGGACCAGATCCCCGCCGCCGGCGACTTCAAGCTGACCTCGGCCGAGGCGACGCCTCGGACGACCTTCTACGACGGTGTCGCGGCGCCAACGGTCACCTACCTGTTCCAGGGCGGCGCGGCCACCGACGTACGGATCGAGGTCATCGACCCCGACACGCGAGAGGTGGTGCGGACCTGGGTCGACGAGGACGCCCAGCCCAGCACCCGGAACTCGACGCGCTGGAACGGGCGCACCGACGACGGGGCGCTGGCCGCCAACGGCGAGTACAAGTTCCGGATCGGCAGCGCCTCCGGCGGTGGCCTGGAAACGACGGCGAACTCGCGCTTCGGCTACTACAAGTTCCGCTTCCCACTCACCGCCAAGCACGGCTACGGCGACGGCTACGGTGCCGGCCGGGGCCACCAGGGCCAGGACGTGTTCGCGAAGTGCGGCGCGACGCTGCGCGCCGCGCGCGGCGGCCGGGTGCAGTGGAACAAGACCCACAGCGCGGCCGGCAACTACCTGGTCATCGATGGCAAGGGGACACGGACGGACTTCATGTACGCCCACCTCAAGCATCGCTCGGCGCTGCAGCGCGGTGACCGGGTCCGCACCGGGCAGAAGATCGGCCTGGTCGGCGAGACCGGCAACGCGAGCGGCTGCCACCTGCACTTCGAGGCTTGGTCGGGGCCCGGCTGGTACGAGGGCGGGCACGCGCTCTCGTCGGTCACCCGGCTGCTCAAGGCCTGGGATCGCTGGAGCTGAGCGGGCGATGCCGCGGGCGCTGGCGCTGGGCGCCGCCGTGGCGGCGCTCGCCGCCGGCTCGTTCTCCGCGGCGAGCGCTGCTTCGCCCGCCGGCGGCACGGGCGCCGGGTTCGAGCTCGAGCGGGCGCGGGCAAGCCCGGCGGTGGCGTTCTTCGACGGGCTGCGGGCGTTGCGCCTGCGCTACCGCTTTCGTGCCGAGCGCCGGCTCGATCTGCTGATCCGAGTCGTTCGCGCCGCCGACGGCAAGCCGGTCCGGCGGTGGCTCGCGGACGACGCCGCCCCCGGACGGATCCACGTTCGCCGCTGGGACGGTCGGCGAGCCGATGGCGGCGTACCTGCCGACGGCAGGTACCGGTTCCTCGTCGGCCCGCTCGGGCGCCGCGGCGCCGTCGCCGGTCGATTCGAGTTCCACGACCACCGCTTCCCGGTCGAGGGTCCTCATTCTTACGGCGACCGGTTCGGCGAGCCGCGCAGCGGCGGGCGGGTGCACGAGGGACAGGACCTGCCCGCCCCGTGCGGCACGCCGCTGGTCGCGGCACGCGGCGGCCGGGTGCAGGCGCGCGGCTACAGCGAGGCCCTCTACGGTTACTGGGTCCTGATCGACGGGCGCGCCACCCGCGCCGACCACTTCTACGCGCACCTCGAGCGACCGAGCCCGCTCGCCGACGGCGATCGGGTCCGAACCGGGCAATCGGTGGGCGCGGTCGGCAAGACCGGCAATGCGCGCTCTGAGTTCTGCCAGCTTCACTTCGAGCTCTGGCCTGGCGGGTATCGCCGCGGTGTGCCTCACGACCCGTTCGCCCGTCTGCGCGCCTGGGACGCCTTCTCCTAGACGAGTGGCCGGTTCGCCTCGGGATTCGACCGGGTACCTTGACGCCCGTGACTGACGTCACCGCAGCTGCCGAAACGCGCAAGTACGGCAAATCGGCCGGTCTGCTGACGCTCGCTCTCGGCTCGGCGGGCCTGCTCGCGTACGCGTTCTTCTCCCTCGCCTCACACAGCCTCTCGCGCGAGGACTACGGCGAGATCGTGGTCCTCTGGTCGGTGGTCTTCGTGCTTGCCTCGACCCTGTTCCGCCCGATCGAACAGCTGCTCTCGCGGACGCTGGCCGAGCGCGAGCAGATCGGCGACGACACGGGGCGCGTGCTGCGCGTCGCCGCGACGATCCAGGCCGGCGTGACGCTGACGGCGGTGGTGGCGCTACTGCTCTTGCACGGGCCGATCACCGACAACCTGCTCGAGGGCGGCGAGGTCCTGTTCTGGGTCCTGATCGGCGCCCTGATCGGGTTCGGCGGCTCCTACTTCGCGCGCGGGTTCCTCGCCGGCCGGCGCCAGTTCGGGCTCTACGCGACGCTGCTGATCTTCGAGGGCAGCGCGAGGCTGCTGTTCGCGCTCGCGGTCGCGCTCGGGATCGCCGAAGGAATCGACGTGGTCGCGCTCGGGATCGCGGCGGCGCCGATCGCGAGCATGGCCGTGATGCCGTTCGCGATCAAGCACAGGCGCTCGCGCGCCAGCCTGGCGGGCACCGGCGAGGAAACCCTGTCGGGCGGCGCCGAACCCGAGTTCACCCTCTCGCGCGGCGGCGCGTTCGCCGCAGCGGTGCTGATCATGATGCTCAGCGAGCAGATCATGGTCAGTTCGGGGGCGCTGTTCGTGCGAGCCGCCGAAGGCGCCGCCGCCGCCGGATTCATCTTCAATGTGATGATGGTCGCGCGGGCGCCGCTCGTCCTCTTCCAGGCGATCGCCGCCAGCCTCCTCCCCCACCTGACCCGGCTGCGGGCGCGGGGAGATTCGACCGGTGCCGACGCCTTTCGGATGTCGGTCAACACGACCTTGCTGACAATCGTCGGCTTTGCGACCGCGACCACGCTCGGCGTGCTCGCGGTCGGTCCCGACGTGATGCAGCTCGCGTTCGGCGACAAGTTCACCTACGACCGGGCCGGACTGGCGATCGTCGCGGTCGGGATGGGCTTCTACCTGTCAGCCGCAGCGCTCAACCAAGCGGCCCTGGCACAAGGCCAGGCGCGGCGGGCGGCGCTCTGCTGGCTCTCGTGCGCGGTCGCGTTCGTGGTCTGGAACCTGGTCGCGCCGCTGGACCCCTACCGGACGGTCGAGGTCGGGTTCATGGGCGCGGCAGCGCTGCTCTCGTGCCTGCTCTACGCCCTCTACGCGCAGCCGCACCCCGTCGCGGCGGACTCGGTCGAGCCCGGCTCACCACACGAGATCGAAGCCCGCCTGGCGGCGGCGGACGAGATCGGATAAAGCGGCTGAGCTTCCCGACCAGCCGGCTCAGTTCCCACCCCGCACGCCCGGACGCGAAAGCAGCATCAGAAGCCCGCGGCGCAGCCGCGGGCAATTTATTCAGGCGAGAGCGGAGGACGTGGCGGGAGTTATTCCCACTCGATTGTCGCCGGGGGCTTGGAGGAGAGGTCGAGGGCGACGCGGTTGACGTGCGGGACCTCGTTGATGATCCGGCTCGAGACCCGCTCGAGCAGGTCGTATGGCAGGCGGGCCCAATCCGCGGTCATCGCGTCCTGGGAGGTGACGGCGCGGATCACGATCGGATAAGCGTAGGTGCGGCCGTCGCCCTGGACTCCGGTCGAGCGCACGACCGGCAGCACGCAAAACGACTGCCAGAGGTCGCGGTACAGCCCCGCCGCGCGGACCTCCTCCTGGAGGATCGCATCGGCCTCGCGCAGGATCTCGAGCCGCTCGCGGTTGACCTCGCCGCCGACGATCCGGATCGCCAGGCCCGGCCCCGGGAACGGCTGGCGCCAGACCACGCGCTCGGAGAGCCCGAGCTCGCCGGCGACGGCGCGAACCTCGTCCTTGAACAGCATCCGCAGCGGCTCGACGAGATCGAGCCCGAGGTCCTCCGGCAGGCCGCCGACGTTGTGGTGGGACTTGATCGTGTCCGCGGCGCGGCCGTCGCCGCCGGACTCGATCACGTCCGAGTAGAGCGTGCCCTGGACCAGGAAGCGCACCCCCTCGAGCCTCTCCGCCTCGGCCTCGAAGACGCGGATGAACTCCTCGCCGATGATCATCCGCTTGCGCTCTGGATCGTCGACCCCCGCAAGCCGGGCGAGGAACCGCTCCTCGGCGTCGACGTGCACCAGGTTGACCCCGAGCTCGCGCATCGCGGCCACCACCTGCTCGGCCTCGTTCTTGCGCATCAGGCCATGGTCGACGAGCACGCAGGTGAGCTGGTCGCCGACCGCCCGGTGCACGAGCGCGGCCGCGGTCGCCGAATCGACCCCGCCCGAGAGCCCGCAGAGCACTCCCGCCTCTCCGACCGCGGCGCGGATTCGAGCGACCTGCTCGTCGATCACCGACGCAGGCGACCAGTGCTGCTCGCAGCCTGAGATCTCTCGCAGGAACCGCTCCAGGATCTGCTGCCCGTAGGGCGTGTGGACGACCTCCGGATGGAACTGGATCCCGTAAAGCCCGCGTTCCGCGTGCTCGAGCGCGGCAACCGGCGAGCCGGGACTCGAGGCGAGCGCGGTGAACCCCTCCGGCGCCTCGAACACGCAGTCGCGATGGCTCATCCAGCATTGCTGCTCCGGTGGCGTCCCGGCGAGCAGCCTGCCGCCGTCGCCGGCGAGGGTGAGCTCGGTGCGGCCGAACTCGCCCGATTCCGCGCCCTCGACCCGCCCGCCGAGCTCGAGCACCATCGCCTGCATCCCGTAGCAGATCCCCAGCACCGGGATCCCGAGCTCGAGCAGCTCGTGGCGCAACCGCGGCGCCCCCTCGGAATAAACCGACGCCGGGCCGCCGGAGAGCACGAGGGCGCGCGGCGAGCGTGCCCGGATCGCGTCCAGCCCGAGATCGTGGGGCAGCAGCTCGGCGAACACTCCGCATTCACGAATCCGGCGCGCGATCAGCTGCGAGTACTGACCGCCGAAGTCGAGCACCAGCACCTCCTCGTGCGCGGTCGCGGCGTCCGGGCCGTGGCCGTCCGCCCCCCGCTCTGCCTGCAGGGCGCTCGCCGCGGTCGGTGCGTCCGAGACCGCGGCCGCGCGCTCAGTCATCCGAGACGGCGACTCCGGTCGCGACGCGAGCGCGCCCGTTGGAGCCCATACCCACGGATTGCTGGCGCTGCAGCTGCTTGCCCTCGGTCTGCAGCGAGGGCGCGATCATCACCTCGGCACGCTGGAAGTCGCGGATGTCCTCATAGCCGCAGGTCGCCATCGACGTGCGCAGGGCCCCGACCAGGTTGAAGGTGCCGTCGTTCTCCTGCGCCGGCCCGAGCACGATCTCCTCCAGGGTCCCGTCCTGCTCGGTCGCGACCCGGGTGCCGCGCGGAAGCGACGGGTGAAAGGTGGCCATGCCCCAATGAAAGCCGCGCCCGGGAGCCTGCTTCGCACGCGCCAGCGGCGAGCCGATCATCACCGCGTCGGCGCCGCATGCGATCGCCTTCGAGATGTCGCCGCCCGTGCGCATGCCGCCGTCGGCGATCACGTTGCTGTACTCGCCGGTCTCGAGCATGTGCTGCGCGCGGGCGGCGGCGACGTCGGCGATCGCGGTCGCCTGCGGGACCCCGAGGCCGAGCACGCCACGGGTCGTGCAGGCGGCGCCCGGGCCGACCCCGACCAGCACCCCGACGGCGCCGGTCCGCATCAGGTGCAACCCGGTCGCGTAGGAGGCACAGCCGCCGACGATGCACGGAACCGGGACCTGGGCGATGAACTCCTTTAAGTTCAGCGGCTCGGACTTCGAGGAGACGTGCTCGGCGGAGATCACCGTGCCCTGGATGACGAGGATGTCGAGCCCCGCCTCGAGGGCGACCTCGTAGTTCTCGCGCACCCGCTGAGGGGTCAGCGACCCGGCCGCGACCGCACCGCCGGCCTTGATCTCCTCGACCCGCTGAGCGATCAGGGCCGGCTGTAGCGGCGCCTCGTAGACCTCCTGCAGCTTGCGCGTGGCCAGCTCGGGCTCGGCCGCGGCGATCTCGGCCAGCCGCTCCTCGGCGTCCTCGTAGCGGGACCAGATCCCTTCCAGATTGAGCACCCCGAGGCCGCCGAGCCGGCCGAGCTCGATCGCGGTCGCGGGGCTGACCACGCCGTCCATCGCGGAGGCAAGCAGCGGGAGCTCGAAGCGATACGGGCCCAGCGTCCAGGAGACGTCGACGTCGTCAGGGTCTCGGGTGCGCCGTGAGGGCACGATCGCGATGTCGTCGAACCCGTAGGCCCGCCTGCCCTTCTTGCCGCGCCCGATCTCTACTTCCATGAACCCTGAAACCTACGCTTGCTCGCGGACGAAAAAGGCCCCTCTCTCGGGGCCGATCCGACCGCAGTTTGCGGCTTGGCGGCCCCGCTCAGCGAGGCCTCGGCGATGATAACAGCGGTCAACCCCCGGCCCGGCGACCGTCGCGGGGTCACGGAACCCCGGCCGGGATCTCAAGCTCGCTGACCTCGACCCGGCCGAGCAGCCGCTCGGCCTCGCGCCGGTCCAGCGTCCCGGCGCCAAAGTGCTGAGTCGACTCGGCGCCGCAGGCGACGCCTAAGGCGAGGCACTCGCCCGGCGCAGCGCCCTCGTGGCGGGCCGCAACGTATCCGGCCAGAAAGCTGTCCCCCGAACCGACCGTCGCAACCGGCTCAAGCTGCTCGATCCTTGCCTCCAGGCGCTGCCGCTCGGCGCCCTCGCCGACGATCGCGACGCAACCGGTCTCGGTGGTAATGATCGCCTCCCCCGCGCCCATCTCGAGCAGGCCGGTGAGCCCGAGCGCGAGGTCGTCCGCGTCGTTGAACTCGTGCCCGACCGCCTCCTCGGCTTCGACCACGTTCGGGGCGACGACGGCGGGTCCGGCGCGGAGGCCGGCGCGCATCTGCTCGCCGGCGGCGTCGAGCACGGTCAGCACCCCGAGCCCGCGCAGGGCGACGACCAGCCGCGCGTAGAGGTCGTCCGGCGTGCCGGGAGGAACGCTGCCGGCGAGGACGCAGGCCGAGGCTCCCTGGGCCAGGTAGAGCAGCCGCTCTACGAACAGCTCGATCTCCTCGGCGGAGACGTCGGGCCCGCGGTCGTTGATCTCGGTCTGCTCGCCGGAGGTGGGATCGATCACCGCGAGGTTGGTTCGAGACTCGCCCGCGATCCGGGTGAACTCGGCGAGCACCGACTCGGCCCGCAGCTGCTCGACCAGCCGCGTCCCCGTCGCGCCTCCGGCAAGCCCGGCGGCGATCACCGGCTTGCCGAGCAGGCGCAGGGCGCGGGCCACGTTGACGCCCTTGCCCCCCGCGGTCGATCGTGTCTCGACCGCGCGATGGCGCTGACCGAGGCGGAAGTTCGGGACCGCGATCGTGCGGTCGATCGCGGCGTTGAGGGTGACGGTCAGGATCACTCCGACCTAGGCTAGATGGTTGAACCCGAATTGACGTGCACCCGGGGGATCAATCGTCTAGGTCGGTTGGCTGCGCCGGTCGTAGAGGGCCACGGCGCCGGTGAACAGCAACGCGAGCAGGAGGACCGCCGCCGCCCAGGCGACCGCGCGCGGCCCCGGGACCGCACCGTCGACCCGTTCCAGCACGGTCGGGGCGGCGATCGAGCGCGCCGCCGCGAGCGGTACCCGCGCGGCGGGCTTGCCGTCGATCGTCACCGTCGCAAGCCCGAGCCGCTCGCCGCGGTCGACCGGCCCTTCGACCTCGGCCGGTGCGTCGACCTCCGTTTCGATCCGCTGGTCCTCGCGAATCGTCAGTCGCAGATCGCGGACCGGTGCCAGGACCAGCCGCTGGTCTCGAAACCGGACCGGGACGCTGGCCACTCGTTCCCCGCGCTGCAGGACGTCGTCACGACGGTAGAGCGAGAAGCCGTACTCGAGCAGCTCGAGGGTCGCGGCGTCACGCTCGGACTCGGTTCCGGCGCCGAGCACCGCCGAGACCAGTTCCACTCCCTCACGCTCGGCCGAGGCGACGAGCACGTTGCCGGCTCCGAGCGTGTAGCCGGTCTTGACGCCGGTCACGAACGGAACCGTGCGGACCAGGGTGTTGCGGTTGACCACCGTCCGCTGACGCGCGCCGCTGCTCAGGGTCGCCTGCGGGGCGTCGAAGAGCTGCCGGAAGAACTCGTCGCGGCGCAGCTTTAGCGTCAGCTCGACCAGGTCGCGGGCACTGGAGAAGTTGCCGGCCTCGTCGAGCCCGATCGGGTTCGCGTAGGCAGTGTGATCGAGGTCGAGGCGGCGTGCCGTGCGGTTCATGCGGCGCACGAACGCCGGCTCGGACCCGGCCGAGACCTCGGCCAGGGCCTGCGCTGCGTCGTTGCCGGAGGCGAGGATCAGGCCGTAGAGCAGGTCACGGACCGCGATCTTCTCGCCCGCGACGAGCCCGAGCAGCGACTCGGCGGACGACACGGGAGCGTAGGCGGGCGCGACCACGGTCTCGTCGAGGCCGAGCGCCCGGCGGGCGACGTAGGCGGTCATCAGCTTCGTGGTCGAGGCGACCGGGTAGGAGGTGTCGGGCCGGTGGGCCGCGAGCAGCTCGCCGTCGCGGGCATCGACGAGGGCCCAGGCGCGCGCCGCTGGCTCGGGCTGCTTTTCTGCCCCCCGGGCCGGCGCGGCGCCGAGCACGGCCAGCGCGACTGCGACCGCAGCCGCGAGCGCCCGTCTCCGGACGGCTAGTCGGCCAGCGCCTTGCAGCCGTCGACGACCAGATCGACACACGAGCCGACCTGGATCAGCTGCGGATCGAGGTTCGGGTTGAGCTCGGTCAGCTCGTCGATCGGGATGCAGGTGCGGTCGGCGACGATGCTCAGGTCCTCGCCCGGCTCGATCACGAAGTAGCCGTTCTCGACCGCGCTCTCGGCCTCCGGTTGGCAGCCCTCGGTCGACGCCGTCCGGTCGCGCTCGCCCCGGTCCCTGCCCTTCCCGTCGTCGCCGTCCAGCGTTCCCGTGATCAGCAGGATGATGGCTCCAGCGACGATCAGGAGCGCCAGTGGCGCGAGGATGCGTGCCGTCCAGTTCGACGGCCTGCCGTCCTGCGAGCCACGCTCGCTCCCCGGATCCGACATGGAGCGGGAGATCGTAGGGCCAATTTCCGCTGCCGGCTGCCGGCACGGCGGTCAGCGGGCGGCGCTTTGCGCGACGGCCCAGACCTCGTCGCGCAAGCCCCTCGCGGCGGACCCCGGGTCGTCGGCATTGGCGATCAGGCGCGAGGCGGTGACGATCGCAGCCGCCTGGCCGGGCGCGAAGGCGGGCCCGAGCCGACCGGCGCTGCCACCCTGGGCGCCGACCCCCGGGAGCAGGATTATCGAGGCCGGCATCAGCTCGCGCAGCCGGGCGAGATGGCGCGGTTCGGTCGCTCCGACGACCGCACCCATCCCGCTCAGGCCGCAGGCCCCTGCGAGCCGCTCGGCGCGGTCGGCGACGAGGCCGGCGAGCAGCTCGTGAAAGGGCGATCCGCGGACCGGCAGGTCGAGCAGGTCGCTCGCGCCGGGGTTCGAGGTGCGCACGAGGGCGAAGACCCCGGCTCCGGACCTTGCTGCCGCGACTACGAGCGGCTCGAGCGCGTCGGCTCCGAGCAGCGGGTTGACGGTGGCGGCGTCGGCGCCGAGCCCGGCGACCGGGCCGAAGGGGGTCTCGATTCCGGTGAACAGGCTCTGCGCATACGCGCTGGCGGTGATCGGGACATCCCCGCGCTTGCCGTCGGCGATCACGAGCAGGCCGGCGTCACGGGCGGCGGCCGCGACCTCGTCGAGCGCCCGCCAGCCCGGGGCGCCGAGGCGCTCGAAGCAAGCGAGTTGGAGCTTCGCCGCCACGCAGGCGGGGCCGGCGCGCTCGATCAGCTCTCGAGCGCCGGCAACCACCGCCGCCGACGCGGCCTCGGCGGGCGAGTCGCCCTCGCCCGCCCCTCGGTCGCCGTGCAGCGCCGCGGGGTCGGGGTCGATCCCCAGGCAGACCTGGCTGCGCCGCTCCTCGACGAGGGCGGCGAGCCGGTCGGCGAACGGGGCGCTCAGACCCGCCTAGCCCTTGACCCTCGACTTCAACCCGGCGCCCGCCGAGAACTTCGGCACTCGGCCGCCGGCGATCGTGATCCGCTCGCCGGTCCGCGGGTTGACGCCCTGGCGCGGGCCGCGCTCGGCGACGCTGAACTTGCCGAAGCCGGTGAAGCTGATCTCTCCGCCGCCTGCCAGTGTGTTGGTGATCCCGTCGAGGACCGCCTCGACGGCGTCCGCGGCGGCCTTCTTGCTGCCGAACTCGCCGGCGATGCTGTCTACGAACTCAGCCTTGGTCAATGTCCGCTCCTTCTCGTCTCGGTTGGTCGGCGCAAGATAACAGCGGCCCTCGACGGCTTTGCAGAGCGGACTCCTCGGGGCGCCGGGCGGACCTAAGCTCTCGGGGTGGACCCGCCGCCCTCGCTCGACGTCGTCATCGTCGCCTACCGATCCCGCGACCTGCTCCGGACCTGCCTGCGCTCGGTCTTCGACCACCCCCCGGCCCGCTCGCTGGTGACCTTCGTCGTCGACAACGCCTCGGGCGACGGCACCCCCGCGATGGTTCGCGGCGAGTTCCCTTCGGTCGAGCTCCTGGTCAACTCCCGTAACCGCGGCTTCAGCGCCGCCAACAACGTCGCGATCAAGGCCGGGGACGGCGATTACGTGCTGGCGCTCAACCCCGACACGGAGCTGACCGCCGGGGCGCTCGAGCGTCTATGTGCGCTGATGGACGCCAAGCCGGAGGTCGGGATCTGCGGCCCGGCCCTGGTCCAGGCCGACGGACAGCCCGACCACGCCGCGCGGCGATCCTTCCCGACCCCGACCAGCGCCCTGGGCCATTTCTCGGGAATCGGCCGGCGCCGCCAGAGCGGCGCCCTGGCCGCCTACCGCGCGCCCGAGGTCGAGTCCGGGCCGGTCGATGCGGTCAACGGCGCGTTCATGCTGATCCGGCGTGCGGCGCTCGCGCAGGTCGGGCCCTTCGACGAGGGCTACTGGATGTACATGGAGGACCTCGACCTCTGCTATCGCTTCGCCGAGGCGGGCTGGACGACCTGGTACGAGCCGTCGGTCACCGTCGGCCACCTGAAGGCGGGGAGCAGCGGCAAGCACCGGTCGCTGCGGCTCAACTACGCGTTTCACCGCGGCATGGCGCGCTTCTACCGCGCCCACTACGCCGCCCGCAACAACCCGCTGCTCAACCTCGCGGTCTACGCCGGGATCGCGCTCAAGCTCGCGGTCTCGGCGCTGCGCAGCGCCGGCGCCCGGACCCTGGCGCGGGTCACATCCGTTCCGGGGAGCTGACCCCGAGCAGGCCGAGCGTCGTCGCCAGCGTACGCTTCGTCGCCACACAGAGACCGAGGCGCGCGGTTTCGAGGTCAGCCTCGGCGCCGACGACCCGGCAGTCGCGGTAGAAGGCGTGGAAGTCGGCCGCGGTCGCCATTGCGTAGGCGCACAGACGGTGCGGCGCCCGCCGCTCGGCTGCGATCGCGGCCTCGGCCGGGAGCTCGAGCAGCCGGCGCACCAGGGCGCGCTCGGCCGGCTCGGCCGGAGCGTCGCGCGGCCCCTCGGAGCCGACCTCCCCCTCGATCGCGTCGAGCTCGGCGACGGCTCCCGCTTCGAGCGCCTTGCGCAGGATGCTCGCGATCCGCGCGTGCGCGTACTGGACGTAGTAGACCGGGTTGTCCTGGGAGGCCGTGCGGGCGAGGTCGAGGTCGAGGTCGACCGCGGTGTCGTGGCTGCGCTGGGCCAGGAACCAGCGCGCCGCGTCGGCGCCGATGTCGCCGATCAGCTCGTCGAGGGTCACGAACTCGCCCTTGCGCTTCGACATCTGCGCCCGCTCGCCGCCGTCGACGACACCGACGAGCTGCATGATCGGGGCCTCGTAGCGGCCCGGCTCGGCGCCGAGCGCCGCGATCGCGGCGCGCATCCGGGGCACGTAGCCATGATGGTCGGCGCCCAGCGGGGTCAGCATCAGGTCGGCGCGCCGCAGCTTGTCGCGGTGGTAGGCGATGTCGGCGGCGAAGTAGGTCGGCTCGCCGTCGGATCGGATCAGCACCCGGTCCTTGTCGTCGCCGAACGCGGTCGTCCGCAGCCAAACCGCGCCCTCGCTGTCGTAGACGTGGCCGCGCTCGCGCAACTCGGCGAGCGCCTCCTCGAACGACCCGGATTCGTACAGGCTACGCTCGGAGAACCAGGCGTCATAGCGGACCCCGAACCGCTCCAGAGTGGCCTCGATCCGGTCCTTCATCGCCTCGATCGCCCGCGTGCCGAGCGCGTCGAGGTCGTCCGGGTCGGCCCCCTCGGCGGCCAGCTGCTCGGCGAGCTCGGCGACGTAAGGGCCCGCGTAGCCCTCGGCCGGGAGCTCCGATCCGCGGATCCTGGCTGCGATCGATTGCGCGAACAGGCGCACCTGGCTGCCGGCGTCGTTGACGTAGTACTCGCGCGTCACCGGGTCGCCGGAGTACGCGAACAGGCGGGCCAGCGAGTCGCCGTAGGCGGCCCCCCTGCCACTCGCCACCGTCACCGGGCCGGTCGGGTTGGCGCTTACGAACTCGACCAGCACCCGCTGGCCGGTGCCGGGCGGGCGGGCGGGAGCGCCGAGCAGGTCGACCGTTGCGTCCCGGTGCCAGTGATCGGAGAGGAACAGGTTGAGGAACCCCGGGCCGGCGACCTCGATCCGCTCGGCGCTCGGGCCAAGGCGCTCCGCGAGCGGCTCGCGCAGCCGCTCGGCGATCTCGCGGGGTGCGGCACCAACCGAGGGGGCGAGCAGCATCGCCGCGTTGGTCGAGTAGTCGCCCAGCTCCGGCTTCGGGGGACGCTCCAGGGTCGCGCGCTCGACGGCGCCGCCGTCCAGGCCCGCCGCGACGGCCTCGACCACCGCGCGCAGGGCGGCCAGCGGGTCGGGTCGGGGCTCGGCGTTCACCCCTCGATACTACGTAGCCGGGTGACGGCTCATCTAAGCTGCCGCCCGGGATGAGGGCGCTTGTCACCGGCGGAGCCGGGTTCATCGGATCGCATGTCGTCGAGGCGCTGCAGTCGCGCGGCGACGAGGTGGTGATCATCGACGACCTCTCCTCGGGCAGGCGCGAGAACCTCGAGCCCGCCTGCGAGCGCGGCGCGGTCCTGATCGAGGGCAGCATCAGCGATCCCGACGCGGTCGCCGAGGCCTTCGGCACCAGCCGTCCGGAGCTGGTCTGCCACCTGGCAGCGCAGATCGACGTCCGGCGCTCCGTCTCGGACCCGCTTTATGACCTCGGGCTCAACGTCGGCGGCACGATCGCGCTCCTCGAGCGGGCCCGCGAGGAGAGCGTCCAGCGCTTCGTCTTCGCCTCGACCGGGGGCGCGATCTACGGCGAGGGCGCGGGACGCGAACTGCCGCTCTCCGAGGCCGCGGAGTGCCGGCCCGACGCCCACTACGGACAGTCCAAGCACAGCGCCGAGGGCTACCTCGGCCTCTACCGGCGCCTCTACGGGCTCGGCGCCGTGGCGCTGCGGCTCGGCAACGTATACGGGCCGCGCCAGGATCCCTACGGAGAGGCTGGAGTCGTGGCGATCTTCTGCCGTGCGCTCGCCGATGGCGCTCGGCCGCGCGTCTACGGCGACGGCGAGCAGACCCGGGACTACGTCTTCGTCGCCGATGTCGCGGCGGCGTTCGTCGCCGCCAGCGAGCTCGGCGGCGACGGTCCTTACAACATCGGCACCGGCAACGAGACGAGCGTGCTCCAGCTCGGCCGCCGAATCGCGTCAGTGTCGGGCGGCGAGTTCGATCCCGAGATGGCCCCCGCCCGGCTCGGCGAGGTGCAGCGGATCTCGATCGACCCCGGCCGCGCCGCGGACGAGCTCTCGTGGCGCCCCGTGCACGAGCTCGACCAGGGCCTGCGGCTCACCGCCGAGTCGATCTAGCGCGCCGCTCGGCGAGCGCGGCGCCGATCCGCTCCACCGTCGACGGGTGGGTGGCGAACAGGCTCGCGTAGAGCCCGGGCGGATCGGGGTCGGTGAGGTTGGTGCGGGCGAGCCGCAGTTGCAGGTCGACGAGCGAGCCGGGATCGCCGGTCAGCTCGAGCGCGAACGCGTCCGCGCGGGCCTCGACCTGGCGCGAGAGCTGGTTGCCCGGCACGCCGAGGACCAGCGCCGCGACCGCCAGCGCGAGCAGGTAGGCGGGCACCGCGGCGGGGCTCGCGGGGTCGGCGCCCGAGCGGCGCGCCAGCGCCGTCCCGAGCTCGCGCGTGAACAGCATCCCGAGCGGGGCGACCAGGGCGATGTAGAGCAGCCCTCGTGCGAGGTCGTGCCCGGCGACGTGTCCGAGCTCGTGGGCGACAACCGAATCCAGCTCCGCCGGCCGGGCGCCTTCGAGCAGGTTGTCGTAGAGGACGACGCGCTTGGACGAGCCGATCCCGCCGACATATGCGTTCAGCGAGGTCACCCGCCGGCTCGCGTCGACGCTGTACACGTCGCCGATCTCGACCCCGGCCCGCTCGCCGAGCGCCGTGATCCGGGCCCGGGCCCGGCTTCGCTCGGGGAGTGGCTCGAACTCGTTGAAGACCGGCGCCAACACGACCGGGGCGACCCAGACGAAGACAACCGTGAGCACGCTGAGCAGCGCCGCGCCGGGCAGCCACCATCGTCGGGGGAATCGCCTGATCAAGGCGAGCAGCAGCGCCGCGCCCAACGCCGCCAGGGCCGCGGTGATCGCGGTCGATCGCCCGAGATCCCATGCCCATGAGCCGAGCGACTGCGACGAGAGGCCAACGTCGACCGCGCGCTCGTGGGCGATCAGCGCCGTGGGCACGGTCGCGAGCGCGACCAGGGCCGCGACGGCGGCGCCGGCGAGCGCCGCGCCGGCGAGGGGACGGGCGGCGAGTCGGTCGAGGCCTCGCCGCAGCCAGGCCGGTCGTCCGAGCGCGGCGGCGAGCAGGACCGCGGCCTCGATCGCCAAACCGGCGATCGTCAGCCAACGCTGCCCGGCGCGGAAATCGCCGGCGCGCTGAAGCTGCGCCTCGGTGAAGTACTCGGTCGCCGCGACGGGCAGCGGATCGGGCACCCACCCGTCGGGCGTCAGCGCCCAGACCGCCAGCTCGGCGACGACGAGCATCGCGATCGCGGCCCCGCCGACCCGAGCAGAGGTCGAGCCCGCCAGCCTCATCGGTGCCTACGATAGTCCGCCACTTGCGCCTCGCGATCCTGAGCGACATCCATTCAAACCTGCCGGCGCTCGAAGCCGTGCTCGAGCGGGTGCAGGGCGCCGACGTCGACGAGACCTGGTGCCTCGGCGACGTGGTCGGCTACGGGGCCCAGCCGAACGAGTGCGCGGCACTGGTCCGTGAGCGGTGCTCGCTGTCGCTGGTCGGAAACCACGATCTCGCGGCGCTCGACCGGCTCGACATCTCGACCTTCTCCCCGGCCGCCGCCGCCGCCGTGCGTTGGACACGGGAGGCGATGAGCCCGCAGACCACCGAGTTCCTGAGCGGGCTCGAGCCCGCCGCCGAGAGCGCGGACCTGGCGCTTTACCACGCCTCACCGCGGGACCCGGTCTGGGAGTACGTGCTCTGGCCCGACCAGGCGGCCGAGTGCATTCGCGTGCAGTCGAGCCGCGTGAGCCTGGTCGGCCACTCCCACGTGGCGCTGTTTTTCGCCCTCGCCGGAGCCGGCGACGGCGGACGCGCCGGGGAGGCGCGTGGCGCCCAGGCCGGAGCCGGCACCAGCCTCGAGGTCGGCCGCGGCCGGTGGCTGATCAACCCCGGCAGCGTCGGCCAGCCGCGCGACGGCGATCCGCGGGCGGCGTGGCTGGAGCTCGACACCGACGCCTGGAAGGCCGGCTTCCACCGGGTCGCGTACGACATCGACCGGGCGGCCGACGCGATCGTTGCCTCCGAGCTGCCCGAGCACCTTGCCCGCCGCCTGTACGTGGGGCAGTGACCCGGCGCGCGGCTAGACTCGCCGAGGTGTCGGCCGCTGCGCGAATCTCCCTGCTCGCATGCGTGAGCGCGATCCTGCTCGCAGGCTGCGGATCAGACCTGGAGCCGACGATCCCGGACCAAAACGCGGCCGAGCTGCAAACCTCGCTCGAGGGTATCCAGGCCAGCATCGCCGCCGGCCGCTGCGACATCGCGCTCAAGCAGGCGGACGACTTCAAGAGCGACGTCTTCCTGCTGCCGGCCTCCGTCGAGGACGCGGTCAAGCAGGGCCTGTTCGAGGTCGCGGACCAGCTCACCGCCCTGATCGAGGAGGAGCCGGGCTGCGCGCCGAGCACCACCGAGCCGAGCGGAGCGCTCGAAGAGCCCGAGCCGAACACCACCAGTACCTCGACGACTTCCCCGACGACCACGACCACCACCACGACCACCGATACGACGTCGACCGACACCACACAGCCGGACAGCGACGACGAGGACGAGGCGCCGCCGGTCGAGCCGCCGGTCGAGCCGCCGCCGCAGAGCGACGACGACGGCTCGACCGAGAGCCCTGCGAGCGGCGGGATCGGCGGCGAGAAGGGCGCCGCGCGGTGACGACGATCTCCGATCGTTACGAGCTCGGGGACCGGCTCGGATCGGGCGGCATGTCGACCGTCTACAGGGCGACCGACCGCGTGCTCGAACGAACCGTCGCGGTCAAGGTCCTCGCCGAGCACCTCTCCGACGACGACAAGTTCGTCGCCCGGTTTCGCCGTGAGGCGCTCGCGGTGGCGAAGCTGATCCACCCGAACATCGTCCAGGTCTACGACACCGGGGTCGACGCCGGCCGGCACTACATCGTGATGGAGTACGTCGAGGGCAAGTCGGTCGCCCAGCTCCTTCAGACCAGGGGCCGGCTCGGGGCCGACGCCGGGGCCGAGATCGGGATCCAGGCGTGCGCGGGGCTCGAGTACGCGCACCGCCAGGGAATCATCCACCGGGACGTAAAGCCCGGCAACCTGATGGTGATCGGCGGGCCCGCCGGCCGCCAGCGGCGCGACAGCTCCGCGCATGAGCCGCCGACCGGTGAGATCACGATCAAGCTGACCGACTTCGGGATCGCCCGGGCAAGCGCCCAGACCCGCCTCACTCAGGTCGGCTCAGTGGTCGGGACCGCCGCCTACCTCGCCCCCGAGCAGGCGCGCGGCGAGGAGACGACTCCCGCCGCCGACGTCTACGCGCTCGGGGTCGTCCTCTACCAACTGCTGACCGGCCGCCTGCCGTGGGAGGGGTCGACCCTGGCCGAGCTCGCGATTCGGCGCGAGAACGAGCGCCCGCTGCCGCCGACCTCCTATGACCCCGACGTGCCCGAGACACTGTCGCGGGCGGTGCTGCGCTCGCTCGAGGGCGAGGTCGCGGCGCGCTATTCGTCCGCCCGGGAGCTCTCGCGAGCACTGGAGGCGGGGCTGCGCGGCGAGGAGCCGCTTGCGCCGTCCGACGAGCTGCCGACCAACATGCTGGCGCCAGTCCCGACCGGGGTCACGAGGCGGATGGAGGCCGAGCCCTCGACCCCGGTCGCCCCGCAGACGCCGGTGCCGCCTCCGCCGCGGCGACGCCAGACTCCCGCCACCCCGCGGCCGACGCCCGCCCCGGCGCGGCCGAAGCGCTCGTTCGCGGGCCGGGCGATGCGCGCGATCGGGATCCTGGTCCTGATCGCGGTGCTCGCCGCCGTGATCGCGGCGGCGGTCCTGTTGCTGACCGACGCGGGGCGCGAAACCGATCTCGGCGAGCTGATCCGAGACAACATCTCCGATCAGATCCAGTCGGCCGAGGACTTCATCAACGAGAACACGCCCTAGGCGGGAGCGCCCGCAGCGGCCTCCCACGGAGCTGCGCCGGCGAGCACCGCCTCCCGGTATGCCTCGAACCCTCGCGTTTCGATCGCGGCTCGGGCGCCCGCGGTCAGGCGCTCGAGGAAGGTCAGGTTGTGCAGGGTGAGCAGCCGGCCGGCGGTCGGCTGCTCGGCCCGGGCGAGATAGTGCAGGTAGGCGCGACTGTGGCGCGAGCAGGTCGGACACCGACAGCCCTCGACCAACGGCGTCTCGTCGGTCGCGAAGTCGGCGCGCGTGACGTCGAATCGAAACCGGGAATCCGGCAACGGCGCGAGCGCCATCCCGTGCCGGGCGAGCCGGGTCGGGACCGCGCAGTCGAAGAGGTCGATCCCGAGCCCGATCCCGGCCAGCAGGTCGTCGGGCTCTCCGATCCCGAGCAGGTGCTTGGGGGGCTGGGCGGGCAGCATCGGCGCGGTCAGCGCCAGCACCCCATGCATCTCCGGCTTGTCGCGCCCGAGCGTGCCCCCGATCGCGATCCCGTCGACACCGGCTTCGGCGACCGCCTGGGCCGACTCGCGCCGCAGGTCCTCGTGGACACCGCCCTGGACGATTCCGAACACCGCCTGCGAGCCCGGGCCGTGCTCGGAGTGCCAGCGGAGGCAGCGGTCGAGCCAGCGATGCGTGCGCTCGGTCGAGCGCGCGGTGTACTCGCGGTCGGCGTGATAGGGCGTGCACTCGTCAAAGGCGAGCGCGATGTCGGCGCCGAGCGCCGCCTGCACCGCCATCGACTCCTCGGGTCCCATCAAGCGCTGCGATCCGTCGATGTATGAACGAAAGGCCACCCCGCGCTCGGAGATCTCGATCACGCCGCCACCCGCGCCGGCGCCGCGCCGGCGGCCCTTGATCTCGTCGGCGACGTTGCCGTGCGCGAGCGAGAAGACCTGAAAGCCGCCCGAGTCGGTGATCATCGCCCGCTCCCAGCCGATGAACCGGTGCAGCCCGCCGAGCGCCGCGATCCGCTCCGCCCCCGGAGCCAGAAAGAGGTGGAAGGTGTTGCCGAGGATCAGCTCGAAACCGAGCCCGGCGACCTCGGCGACGTCGAGCGTGCGAACCGCGCCCCGGGTGGCGAGCGGGATGAAGGCCGGGGTGGCGATCGGCCCGTGGCAGGTCTGGAGCCGCCCGGTCCGGGCGGCTCCGTCACCTGCCGTGATCTCGAATCGTAGGCGCTCCGGATCGCCGCGCACGACCCGGAGCCTAGACAGCGGCGCGCTTACTTCTGCTCGCTCGCGGTGCCCTCGACGCTCGCGCCGGCGATCTCGACCCGGTGCGGCTTGCGCTCCTCGGGCTTCGGGATCCGCACCTCGAGCACGCCGTCGTCGAAGTCGGCGGCGACGCTGTCGGCCTCGACGCCCTTCGGCAGCGTCAGCGAGCGTGAGAAGCGCCCGAACGACCGCTCGACCCGGAAGTAGCCCTCCGATTGCTCCTCGCGGTCGGCGCGGCGCTCACCCCAGACGGTGAGCACACCGTCCTTGATCTCGATCTCGACATCCTCGCGGCTGAGCCCGGGCAGGTCGGCCCTGAGCACGAGGTGGTCCTCGGTCTCGACTAGGTCCATCGGCGGGACCCAGCGCCGGTTCGGGCTCGTGCCCTGGCCGAAGAAGGCGTCGAAGACCCGGTTGACCTCGGTCTGCAGCGAGTCGACCTCGCGGGCCGGCTCCCAACGTACGAGTGCCATGCTTGATACCTCCTGGTTGACTGAATAAATCTAAGTGGTTTTATAGCAGCTAAGCAGGTTCGGATCAACCCAGGTTCGGGCAAGCGCTCAGGCGACGCGGAGGCGGGCGCCGGTCAGCCGGCGAGCAACGAGCGGGCGGTCATCGCCGCGGGCTGCTCCACCCCGAGTAGGGCGAGGGCGGTCGGCGCTACGTCGGCCAGCACCCCGTCCGGCGCCAGCTCGAGGCCCGGGACGGTGACGACGAGCGGGACCGGGTTGAGCGAGTGGGCGGTGTTCGGGGACCCGTCGGGCTCGAGCATCTGCTCGGCGTTTCCGTGGTCGGCTGTCACCATGCAGGCGCCGCCCGAGCCGTGGACCGCAGCGACGACCTCGCCGAGGCAGGAATCGACCACCTCGATCGCCTCGACCGCCGCCGGGATCGACCCGGTGTGGCCGACCATGTCCGGGTTGGCGAAGTTGATGATCCCGAACCCGTACCCGCCGCTGGACCAGTGCTCGCAGAACGCACTCGCCGCCGCCCTTGCGCTCATCTCCGGCTTGTGATCGTAGGTGGGGACATCGCGCGGCGAGTCGACCAGGCAGCGCTCCTCTCCGTCCCACTCGGCCTCGCGCCCGCCATTGAAGAAGTAGGTCACGTGCGCGTACTTCTCGGTCTCGGCGACGTGAAGCTGGCGCCGGCCGGCCGCGGCGAGAACGGCGGCAAGCGTCGTCTCGGGCTCGTTGGGTGCGAAGGCGACCGGATAGCTCCACCCCTCCCGGTACGAGGTCAGCGTGGTCAGCTCGATCGCCGGTGCCGAGCCGCGGTCGAACTCCTCGAGGCCGGGCTCGGCGAGCGCCCGGACGAGCTGTCGGGCGCGGTCGGGGCGGAAGTTGAGATGGATCGCGACGTCGCCCTCGGCCGCCCCGTCGTAGTCGCCGATCACGGTCGGCCGGATGAACTCGTCGGTCTCACCCCGTCCGTGCGCCTCGGCGACCGCCTCGGCCGCTGAGTCCGCCCGTAGGCCCTCCGCATGCACGATCGCGTCGTAGGCCAGCTTGGTGCGCTCCCAGCGCCGGTCGCGATCCATCGAGTAGTAGCGGCCGCTGACGGTCGCGACCCGGCCCGCGTGGCGCAGCCAGCGCTCGAGCTCGGCGATGTAGGTCGGTGCCGAGGTGGGAAGCGTGTCGCGCCCATCGGTGAACACGTGCACGACCAGGTCGGGCACCCCCTCCTGGGCGGCGAGCTCGATGCAGGCCTCGATGTGCTCCCAGCCGGAGTGCACGCCCCCGTCGGAGACCAGCCCGAGCAGGTGCAGGCGCCCGCGAGGGCTGCGGCGGGCCGCCGCGCAGGCGGCCTTCAGGACCGGGTTCTCGAACAGCTCGCCGCCGGCGACCGCCTCGTCGATGCGGGCCAGATCCTGCTTGACGATCGCGCCGGCGCCGAGGTTCATGTGCCCGACCTCGGAGTTGCCCATCTGCCCGTCGGGCAGGCCGACGGCGTGGCCGCAGGCCGTGAGCGTGGTCGTCGGGTAGTCGCCCCAGAGCCGGTCGAAGACCGGAGTCGCCGCCTGGCTGACAGCGTTGCCGGGCCCCGCCGGCGCGAGTCCCCAGCCGTCGAGGATGACCAGGCATACAGAGGGCACCGGCAGCGCCGACGGACCCGCTGGGCGGCGACTCATGCGGCCCTGCATATCGCCACGAAGTCCTCCGGATCCAGCGACGCGCCCCCGACCAGGCCTCCGTCGATGTCGGGGCGATCGAAGAGCTCAGCCGCGTTCTCGGGTTTGACCGAGCCCCCGTAGACGACTCGGATCGCCGCGGCTGCCTCGCGATCGCGTTCGGCGACCCGTGCCCGGATCAGCGCGCTGGCCTCCTGCGCCTGCTCCGGCGTTGCCGTGCGCCCCGTCCCGATCGCCCAGATCGGCTCGTAGGCGATCACGACCTGCCCCAGCTTTGCCCCGGGCACCTCGGCCAGGTCAGCGTCGAGCTGGGTGATCAGCACCGACTCGGTCTCGCCGCCGTCGCGCTGCGCCTCGGTCTCGCCGACGCAGAGGATCGGGAGCAGGTCCGCGGCCAGCAGCGCCGCCAGCTTGCGGGCCAGGGCCTGATCGCTCTCAGCGAAGTGCTGGCGGCGTTCGGAGTGACCGATGATCGCCCCGGCGACCCCGAGCTCGCGCAGCATCGGGATCGAGATCTCGCCGGTGAAGGCGCCCGAGTCGCTCTCGTGCACGTTCTGGGCCGCGACCAGCACCGGCGAGCGCCGGGTTCGCTCAATGGTCGCCGCGAGGGCCGTGTAGGGCGGGCAGATGACGACGTCGACGGCTTCCAGCTCGCCGATCGAGCCGATGAATCGCTCGAGGAACTGATCGGCTTCGGCGATGGTCTTGTGCATCTTCCAGTTCGCCGCCACGAGCGGCCTGCGCCGTGGAGCCGAGCGCCGCTCTTGAGCCGCTTCACGTGAGGCGGAGCGAAGCGCAGCCCAGCCGCGCCGCTGTTGAGGCGCCTCGTACTCAGGCATCGCGCAGTGCCTCCACCCCGGGCAACTCCCTGCCCTCCATCAGCTCGAGCGAGGCGCCGCCCCCGGTCGAGAGCCAGTCGACGTCCCCGGCGAGGCCGAAGCCGACCAGGGCGGCGACGGAGTCGCCGCCACCGACGACCGTGGTCCCGGGGGCCCGCGCGACCGCTTCGGCGACGCCGCGCGTGCCCGCCGCGAACGGCTCGAGCTCGAACGCTCCCATCGGGCCGTTCCAGAACACGGTTCCCGCGCGCCCGATCACCTCGGCGTAAGCCGCCAGCGTGCGCGGACCGATGTCGAGGCCGATCCAGCCGTCCGGGACCTCGGTGCCGTCGAGCTCGCGGCGCTCGACGTCCGCCGCGAAACGGTCGCCGAGCACCAGGTCGGTGGGAAGCATCAGCTCGCACGCGAGCTCGCGGGCGCGAGCGATCGCGCGCCCGGCCAGCGCCACGCCCTCCTCCTCGATCAGCGACTCACCGGTCGCCTGGCCGAGGGCGCGAAAGAAGCTGAAGCACATGGCACCGCCGATCAGGATGCTGTCCGCCCGCTCGAGGAAGGCGTCGATGACGCCGACCTTGCCCGAGACCTTGGCCCCGCCGAGCACGACGCAGAGTGGGCGCTCGGGGTGATCGCGGACCGCAGTCAGCTCCCGCACCTCGCGCTCGAGCAGCAGACCGGCGTAGCCGGGCAGCAGGTGCGCCACCCCCTCGGTGGTCGCGTGAGCGCGGTGGGCGGCGCCAAAGGCGTCGTTGACGTAGACGTCCGCCAGCCCGGCGAGCGCCTGCGCAAGCTCGGGGTCGTTGGCGGTCTCGCCGGCCTCGAAGCGGCTGTTCTCGAGCAGCAGCACCTGCCCGGGCGCGAGCGCCGCGACGGCGGCCTCGACCGACTCGCCGACGACCGCGTCGGCAAGCCCGACGTCCGTGCCGAGCAACTCGGCGAGCCGCACCCGCACCGGTTCCATCGAAAGCCCCGGGTCCGGGCCGCCCTTGGGTCGACCGAGGTGGGAGACGAGGACGAGCGCCGCGCCATGCTCGCGGATCAGCTCGATCGTCGGCAGCGCCGCCCGAATCCGGGTGTCGTCGGCGACCGCCGGGAGATCGTCGCCGCCCAGCGGCACGTTGAAGTCGACCCGGGCCAGCACCCGGGCACCGTCAAGCGGCGCATCGCGAACGCTCGCCTTGTCGAAGGACCCCCGCTCGCTCAAACGGCGGCCGGCTCGCGCTCCAGCACCTTGGCGGCCAGCTCGACGCAGCGGTTCGAGTAGCCCCACTCGTTGTCGTACCAGGAGAAGAGCTTCGCGAACTTGCCGTCCATGACGATCGTCTGCTCGGAGTCGAAGATCGACGAATGCGGGTCCTTGATGATGTCGGTCGAGACGATCGGATCCTCGGTGTAGAGAAGGATGCCTGCCATCGGCCCCTCGGCGGCTTCGCGGACCGCCGCATTGATCTCCTCGGCGCTGGTTTCTCCGCTGAGCTCGCAGGTCAGGTCGACGACCGAGCCGGTGATCACCGGTGCGCGGACCGCCATCCCGTTGAGCTTCCCGTTCAGGTCCGGGAGCACGAGCCCGACGGCGCGGGCCGCTCCGGTCGAGGTCGGAATCAGGTTGATCGCCGCGGCACGCGCCCGGCGCGGGTCCTTGTGCGGGCTGTCCTGGATGCTCTGATCCTGTGTGTAGGCGTGGATCGTGGTCATCAGACCTCGCTCGATCCCGACCGCGTCGTTGATCACCTTGGCGACCGGGGCGAGGCAGTTCGTGGTGCAGGAGGCGTTGGAGATGATGTGGTCTTTGTCGGGGTCGTAGGCATCGTCGAAGTTGACCCCGAGTGCGACCGTGACATCGGGCTCGGTCGCCGGCGCGGAGATGATCACCTTCCGGGCTCCCGCATCGAGGTGCTTGCTCGCGTCCTCGCGCTTTGTGAACAGCCCGGTCGACTCGATCACCACCTCGACGCCGAGATCCCCCCACGGCAGGTCCGCCGGGTCACGCTCCGAGAGCACCTTGGTCTCGACGCCGTCGACGGTGATCGACCCGTCGCCCCACTCGACCCGTGCCGGGAACCGGCCGTAGGTCGAGTCGTACTTGAGAAGGTGACCGAGGGAGGCGGCGTCGAAGACGTCGTTGACGGCGACGAACTCGAGCTCCGAGTCGGCCTCGTACGCGGCCCGGAACAGGTTGCGCCCGATCCGCCCGAAGCCGTTGATGCCCACCTTCACCTTTGCCATCAGTCCCTCCGTGTCACTCGTTTGGGTCTTTCACTCAACTGCTCCCCACCGCCACCTCGACCCGGTGACCGTCCGGGTCGAGCATGTACGCCGAGTAGTACGTCGCACCGTACTGCGGGCGCGGGCCGGGCGCTCCGTCGTCGGTCCCGCCGGCGGCGATCCCGGCCTCCCAGGCGGCCTTCACCGTGGGGATCGCGTTGGCGGTGAAACACACATGCCCAGAGCCCGAGGCGATCGAGTCGGCGCGCGCCGCGAAGAAGACCGGCTTCACGATTCCCCAGGAGATCGTCTGCTCGTCGTCATCGTGGCGGCGCCAGCCGAGCGAGCCGAGCACCGCGTCGTAGAAGCGCCCGCTGCGCCCCAGCTCGCTGACCCCGACGCTGACGTGGTGGATCACGTACTAAACCTACCCGCCGCGGGGTGTCCACCGAAACCAGCGCAGCGCGAGCGCCAACCCCAGGGCGCCCCAGGCGGCGACGATCGCGAGGTTCACCCACTCGAAGCCGGCGCCGACCGTGGTCGGATCGAATGCGGCGAAGAACGCCTCGAAGAAGTGACGAATCGGGAACAGGTCGGCGAACGCCAGCACGCCATCGGGGATCTCGGTCTCGGGGATGAACACCCCGGAGAGGAAGTACAGCGGCAGGACCGCCATGTTCGCGATCGGCGCCGCCGCGTCCTCGGATGGAATCGCCGCGGTCAGCGCGACCCCGAGGCAACAGAACGAGGCGGCACCCACGGCCAGCGTCACCAGCACGGCCGGCAGCCGCTCCCACGGGACCTCGACGCCGTACACGAGGCGGCCGATAGCCGTCACGGCGACGAGCAGCAAGATCGAAACCACGATCGAGTTGCCGACCCGGCCCGCGAAGAAGGCCCAGGCGGGCAGTGGAGTGCCGCGGCCGCGCTTGAGGATGCCGTTCTCCCGGTCGACGGTCAGGTTGACCGCGAGGCTCTGCAGGGTCGCCGAGACCACGCCCAGGGTGACGATCGCCGGCACGTAGTAGGTGGTGGTCTTGATCCCGCCCAGCTCGTCGATCGTCTCGTTGCCGAAGATCGTCGCGAAGATGAGCAGGAAGATGAGCGGCAGCGCGACCGTGAAGAAGACCGAGGCCGGGTTGCGCCAGAAGGTCTTCTGGTCGAAGCGGAACTGATGCAGCGCCAGCGCCGGCCCGTTCATCGCCCGTCCTCGGTGATCTCCAGGTAGATGTCCTCGAGGCTCGGGGCGCCGACCTCGAGTCCGACCAGCTCGAGCTCGCGCTCGAGCGCCCAGCCGGTCAGCTCGTGCAGCGCCCGCTCGGGCTCGCTCGTCCTCAGCATCGCGAAGCTGCCGTCGAGCTCGATCCCTGTCACCGGCACGGCCGCGGGCTCGATCCCGCCGGGCAGCCGGAAGCGGATCTCGCTCGCCGCCGCGCCGCGCCCGATTCGGTCCGGGGGGCCCTCGGCGACGATCCGGCCGCCGACGATGATCGCGACCCGGTCGGCGAGCCGCTGCGCCTCGTCCATGTAGTGCGTGGTCAGGAAGACCGTCTTGCCCAGGTCGCGCAGGCTCTCGATCAGATCCCAGGCGTGCCGGCGGGCGGAGGGGTCGAAGCCCGTCGTCGGCTCGTCGAGGAAGAGCAGCTCGGGATCGCCGATCAGGGCAACGGCGACATCGAGCCGGCGGAGCTGACCGCCGGAGAGCCGAGCCGCGCGCGAGTCGGCCTTCTCGCTCAGGCCGACGCGCTCGATCGTCTCCGGCACCCGGCGCGGGGACGGGTAATAGCCGGCGTAGAGCTCGAGCGTCTCGCGCACCGAGAGCTCGGGCCGCATCCGGCACTGCTGGAGCACGATCCCGAGCCGCTCGCGCCAGGCGCGGGTCGGGCGTGCCGGGTCCGCCCCGAGCACCCGGATCTCCCCCGCGCTGCGCCGGCGATAGCCCTCGAGGATCTCCGTCGTCGTCGTCTTCCCGGCGCCGTTCGGGCCGAGGAAGGCGAACACCTCACCGCGCTCGACCTCGAGATCGATCCCGCGGACCGCCTCGAACTCGTCGTAGGACTTGCGCAGGCCCGAGACAGCGATCACCGGCTCGCTCACGGCGGCGATTCTAGGGCCGGGCCGAGGCGATGCTCAGCCGAGCTCGACGTCGCGATGGACGACGCGCAGCGCGATCTCTTCGCGCCCGGCGAGATGGCGGGCCACGCGATCGGCGACCGTGACCGAGCGGTGCCGGCCGCCCGTGCAGCCGATCGCGATCGTCAGGTGCGCCTTGCCCTCGGCGACGTACGCCGGGAGCAGGAAGTCGAGCAGCGGGAGCAGGCGCTGGTAGTACTCGCGAGCCAGGTCGCCGGCCTCCACATGCTCGACCACGGCAGGATCGCGGCCGGTCAGCGGACGCAGGTCCTCGCGGTAGTGGGGGTTGGGGAGGAAGCGGACGTCGAAGATCAGGTCGGCGTCGCGCGGGGGGCCGGACTTGAACCCGAAGGTGAGGATGGTCAGCGCGAGCTTCCCGTGCGAGCGCGAGCCGAGCAGGTCGGTCGCGATCCTGCGCCGCAGCATCGAGCCGGTCAGGCCGGAGCTGTCGACGACCACGTCGGCGCGCTCGCGCAACGGGCCGAGAATCGCGCGCTCGGCGCGTATCCCGTCGGGGACCCGGCCGTCGGGGGCGAGCGGATGGCGTCGGCGGGTTTCCTTGAACCTGTTGACCAGCGTCTCCTCGTCGGCCTCGAGGAAGAGGACGGTCGGCTCCAGGCCACCCTCCTCCAGCTCTTCGAGCACCGCGACGAGGTCGGCGAAGTAGTCGCCGCCACGAACGTCGGTGACCACCGCAGCGCGGCGGACCCCGCTCCCCTGGTGGCGGAACAGCTCGCCGAGCGAGGCAATCATCCGCGGCGGCAGGTTGTCGACGCAGAAGTAGCCGGAGTCCTCGAAGGCTGCGATCGCCTCCGACTTGCCGGCCCCCGAGTAGCCGGTGATCACGAACAGGTCGACGTGCTTGCCGAACAGGCTCTCGACACCCGCGCTCACCTCCGCGCTAACCCGCCCGGTTGAGCTGGCGGTGGATCTCGCGGGCGAGCTTGCCCGGGATGCCCGGCACTGCCTCGAGCTCCTCTCGGGAGGCGGCGACGAGCCGGTCCGGCGAGCCGAAGTGCTCGAGCAACGCTCGCTTGCGCACCGGCCCGACTCCGCGCAGCTCGTCGAGCAGCGACGCGGTCATCGCCTTGCCACGGCGGCTGCGATGGTGCTCGACCGCGAACCGGTGCGCCTCGTCGCGGACCCGCTGCAGCAGGCGCCGCGCCTCCGAGTCGTCACCGAGCTGCAGCGGCTCGGCACTGCCCGGGACGAAGACCTGCTCGAGCCGCTTGGCGAGTCCGATCACCGCGGTCCCGCGGTCGATCAGCGGCGCCAGGGATCGGAGTCCGGCGGAGAGCTGTCCCCGGCCTCCGTCGATCACGATCAGGTCCGGCACCGAGGCGAAGCTCTGGTCGCGATCGGGATCGTGCGGCGAGCGGTCGGCCTGCTCGAGCAGCTGCGATACCCGCCGCGCCAGCACCTCCTCGATCGAGGAGAGATCGTCCGGGCCCCGCGAGCGGTCCCCCCGGACACGGAAGCGCCGGTAGTCGGACTTGCGCGGCGCGCCGCCCTCGAACACGACCATCGAGGCGACCGTGTGCTCGCCGCCGAGGTTGGAGACGTCGAAGCCCTCGATCCGAACCGGGAGCTGGTCGAGCCCGAGCGCGTCCTGGAGCGCCGAGAGCGCGTCGACGCGCTGGCTGCGCCGTCGCTCCTGGCGCAGCCGGTCCTGGGCGAGCGCCAGCGACGCGTTGCGGACGGCCAGCTCGCGCAGGCGGCGTTTCGAGCCGCGTTCGGCGACCCGCACCTCGACCGGCCCCCCGCGCCGCACCGAGAGCGCCTCGGCGACGATCGCGCCGCGCTCCGCGAGCGCCGGGCCGACGACGACCAGGCGCGGCACCGCGGGCGCCGCCGAGTAGTACTGGGCGAGGAACTCCTCGGTCACCTCGTCCTCTCCGCGCTCGGCCTCGTTGGCGAGATAGAAGCCGTGACGCTCGGCGAGCACCCCGTCGCGGACCTGGAACACCTGCGCGTTCGCCTCGGCGCCTTCGACCGCCACGGCGACGAGGTCGGCGTTGTCGAGCGACTCCGAGGCGACGCTGCGGCGCTCCATCAACGACCGCACCGCCTCGAGCCGGTCACGCAAAACCGCGGCGCGCTCGAACTCCTCCGCCCCAGCCGCCTCGTCCATCTTGCGCTCGAGGTCGCGCTCGACGTCGCGGTAGCGCCCGGAGAGGAAATCGACGATCGCGTCGATCCCGCGCCGGTACTCCTCCCGATCGACGTATCCGACGCAGGGCGCCGCGCAGCGCTTGATGTAGTAGTCGAGGCAGGGCACGCCCGAGCGACGGCCCGGCTCGCTCCCCTCGCAGGTCCGGTACTGGAACAGGCGGCCGAGCAGGTCGAGGGTCTCGCGCACGCGCTTTGCCGACGAGTATGGGCCGAAGTAGATCCGCGCCGAGCGGTGTCGCTCGCGGGTGAAGTAGACGCGCGGGAACTCCTCGTCGAGGCTGATCCCGATGTACGGGTAGGACTTGTCGTCGCGCAGGCGGATGTTGAACCGCGGCCGGTGGCGCTTGATGAACTGCTGCTCGGCGAGCAGCGCCTCGGCCTCGGTCTCGGTGACCAGGAAGTCGATCGAGGCGATCCTGCCGACCATCTCGCCGCTCGAGCGGCCGGAGAAGTGACCGGCGACACGCTTGCGGATCGAGGTCGCCTTGCCGACGTAGAGCACCGTCCCCTTGCGGTCCGTAAACAGGTAGACGCCAGGCTGATCGGGAAGCTCGCGCCGTTGGCGCTCGACGCTCGGGGGCGGGATCTCGCTCACCGGGCACAGGTTAGGGTTCGCCTCCGCCGTCGAACCGACCTCGAGGAGGCCCTTTCCGCAATGAGCGCAGCGACCATCCCCTCCCCTGCCGGGCTCGCCACGCTCTCGATCGAGGTCGAGGGAGAGATCGGCACCCTGACCCTGGACCGCCCTGACGCGCTCAATGCGATGAGCCCCGAGATGATCGGCGAGCTGACGATCGCCTCGGCGTGGCTCGCCGACCAGGCGCCGCTACGCGGGCTGATCGTCACCGGCGCCGGCGACCGCGCCTTCTCGGCCGGCGGCGACGTGAACTGGTTCAAGCGCGGGGTCGAGGACGCCGCGATCGACCTCCCGGCGGACGTCCGGCGCGGCGCGGAGGTGCTACACCAGGCGATCGTCGACTTCCGCCGCATCCCGTACCCGGTGATCGGGGCGATCAACGGGGTCGCCGCCGGCGCCGGTTTCTCGCTCGCCCTGATGTGCGACCTGCGGATCGCTTCCGCAAACGCCTCGTTCGTGGTCGCCTACGGCCGGATCGGCGCCTCCCCGGATGGCGGCATGACCTACTTCCTGCCCCGGGTGGTCGGCCCGGCGAAGGCGCTCGAGCTGATGCTCACGGACCCCTTGCTCTCAGCCCCCGAGGCACTCGAGCTCGGCCTCGTCTCCGAGCTCGCCGAACCCGACGAGCTCGTCGCGACCGCTCGCGCGAAGGCCACCGAGCTCGCGGCCAAGGCGCCCCATTATGTGCGGATGGCGAAGCTGTTGGTCGGGCAGAGCCTCGACAACTCGCTCACCGAGCAGCTCCAGGTCGAGCGCCACGGGATCGCCGACTCGATGGGCACCGCGGACCTCCGCGAGGGGCTGGCAGCCTTCTTCGAGGGCCGCGAGGCGCGGTTCAGCGGTAGTTAGACTGGCCACCCGACCTTAGGAGGATGCCGATGAAGAAGCTCGCGCTGCTGCTCTCGATGCTGGCGCTCGGCGCGCTCGGGCTCGCCGCCTGCGGAGACGACGAGGAAGAGCCCGCACCGGCGGCCGAGACCGAGACCACGGTCGAGGCGGAGGGGGAGGCGGTCACGCTCGAGGCCGATCCCGATGGCGCGCTGGCCTACCTCCAGGATCAGCTCGACGCGCCTGCCGGCGCCGTGACGATCGAGTTCGACAACCAGTCCTCGACCGGCCACGACGTCGTCGTCGAGGACGCTCAGGGCACCGAGGTCACCCGCACCGACGTGATCAGCGAGGACACGGCGACCGCCGCCGGAGAGTTCGAGGCCGGCGACTACACCTACTACTGCTCGGTCTCCGGCCACCGCGAAGCCGGAATGGAGGGGACGCTGACGGTCAAGTAGGCCGCGGCGCCCCCCGCCGTCGGTCGGGCGCCCTCAGGCGGCCAGGGCGCGCCCGACCGACTCGGCGACGCAGACCGGCTTCTCGCCGCCCTCGCGCTCGAGCGTGAACTTGGTCACCACGTGGTACCAGCCATCGCCGAGCTCGTCGACCGACTGCACCTCGGCGGTCGCGCGAACCCTGGAGCCGGCCGGGACGGGGGCCGGAAAGCGGACCTTGTTCCAGCCGTAATTGATCCCGATCGCGACGCCCTGCTGGCGGATCAGCTGCGTGCGGAACCCGTCGATCAGCGACAGGGTCAGGTTGCCGTGCGCGACCGTGGTCCCGAACGGGCTTTCGCGCTCGGCGCGCTCGCGGTCGACGTGGATCCACTGCCGGTCGCGCGAGACCTCGGCGAACTTGTCGATGTCGGCCTGTGAGACCTCCAGCCACTCGCTCGGGCCGATCGGCTTGCCGATCAGCTCGCGAAGCTCGTCGATCCCGGAGACGGTCGTCACGGCCATGCGGCCAGCAGCGTAGACCACCGATCCGCGGCAGCGAGGGGGATAGCGCGCGCCGATACCCGGCACGATTTCCCGAGCGTCCTCAGTCCACCAGCCGCACCTCGAGCACCGGCACCGCGGCGATCGCGCCCGCGCCCCCCATCAGGGCGAGGATCCGGGCGACGTAGGCCTGGGTCTCGGGGTAGGAGGGCACGCAGTCGCAGGCCGCGACCGGCGCCGGGCCGGCGTTGTAGGCGGCGAGCGCGAGCGGCACCGAACCGAACTGCTCGAGCAGGTCCGACATCAGGTGCGCCTGGGCGTCGATCGATGCGGCGGGATCGAACGGGTCCTCGAGCCCGTAGGCGTGCGCGGTGGCGGGCATGAACTGGGCGATGCCCTGCGCCCCGGCCGGCGAGACGGCGAACGGGTTGAAGTTCGATTCGGCCATCAGCTGCGCGGCGAGCAGGGCGGCGGGAACGTTCCAGCGCGCCGATGCGCGGATCAGCGGCTCGCGGAACCGGGCCGGGACGAAGGCCGGCAGAGTCGCGGCGGTCACCGGGCCATCCCCGTCCGCGACCGATCCCTGCGCTCCGACCAGGTCGCCCGCCGCCGAGCAGGGCGCCGGGCCGGCAGTGAAGCCGTAGTGCCAGGGCTCCCACGAGTAGCGACGGAGGAAGCCGAAGCGCGCGGCGTGTTCGGCAAGCCAGGCATAGGCGGAAGGCGGACCGAGGTCGAGCTCGGTCGCGCAGCGGTGCAGCGAGGTGCCCGGCGGGGCCACCCAGCGCGGATCCGGATTCTGGGCGAAGAGGGCTGCCTGCTCGGCGTCGGACCGGAACCCCGAGTTGACGACCAGGGTGATCCCGGACGCCGCCGCGGCGCCGGCCATGTGGTCGAAGGCTCGGGCGACGTCAGGTCGCATCGGCTCGCCGGTCCGATACTCGAGCCGGCCCGAGTAGCCACCTCCGCTCGCCATCTCGGGCGCGCTCGCCGGCACGGTGCTCGTCGCCGGGACCGACGCCTGGGCCTCCGCGCGGGCCGCAACCGGCAGCGCCGGCAGGCCGGCGAGGTCGAGCGACGCGCTGATCTCCGTCCGAACGCGCAGAGGCGCGAACGAGTCGGCGTCGGGGAACTCGACCCGCAGCCGCGCGGGCACGACCCCGTTCCGGCGCCCTGCCTCGACCGCCGCCGCCGCCGCGCGCCGTAGGTACTCCGGCTTCGACAGGTGCCGGGGGTTGGCGGAGCCGTTTGGGTACCGCGGCGCCGCGAACAGGCGCTCGAAATCGTCGCGCATCGAGCGGGCGGCGGAGAGCGCGACGAGGTCCGCGGCCCGCTGGGTCCGCGACGTGCCGGTCACCGCGCCGCCGAAGGCGGCGAGCACGAAGGCGCAGAAGACCATCGCCAGGATCCCGCCCAGCGCCAGCGGCAGCGCCTGACCGGTGTCGCGCGCGAGGCGGCGCAGAAGCCCGTTGGCGAGCCGGCCGAAACGGATCGCGGTTTCGCCGCCGGGGTCGATGCCCGCCACCGCGCGCCTGCCCGCGACCCGGCCAGGCGCACGAGTGGCGATCCGGATCGGCAACCCGGCACCGAGCGACTCGACGGTGGCCAGCGCCGCGAGCGCCCTCTGGGCGGGAAGCTCGGCCCGGATCAAGACCGCCGAGGCAGCCGGCCGGTCCGCCTCGAGCGCCTCGCGCCACCGGGCGCGCGGCACGTGCACGATCGCCGCTTGGGCACCGCCGGCGACCTCGAGCGCGGAACCGAGCCGCTCGAGCCATTCCGGCTCGTCGCCGAGCCCGAGCCAGGTAAGGCGCCCGCGGGCGGCGGCGTCGAGACCGGAGCCGCGCAGCGCGGACTCGAGGTCGCGCGCCGGATGAGAGGCGAGCATCGTCGGACCCCGCCCCCGGCTGGCCCCAACCTCGACCAGCAGGGGAGCCCGGGACGGCTCGCGGCCGGTTTCGGGATCAGGGCGCGAGGCGATCGCAACGGCGACGGCAGCCGCGGCGGCGAGCTCGCCGCCGGCGCCCGGGAGTCCGCCGGCGAGGATCAGCGGCACGTTCACGCCGAGGCCGCCGGCGGCCGTACCCAGGCGCTCGAGCTGACCTCGAGCGCCCGGCCGATCATCGGCAGGGCGGCGGGCGGGCGGAGGCGGATCGTCAGCCGCCCGCCGTCGACGTCCAGATCAACCCGGTCGCGCGCCCAACCCGGCAGCGCGGCGGTGACCGCCGGCTCGACGGGCAGCCCGGCGGCGCGCGCAGCCGCGCCCGCCTCGACCGCGCCGTCCGCGAGGGTCAGCGAGTAGCCCGCGGCGCCGAGCTGCAGGCAGATCGCCGCCGCGAGCAGGATCGCCGGCAACGCCCCGAGCAGCTCAACCGAAGCCTGGCCGCGCTCATCCATCGCTTGCCCCCGTCGGCTCCAGCGCCGCCGCCGCGGCGACCGGGATCGCGGGCGCTCCGGGCAGGACGGCGGGCGCCTCGAGCCGGACCTCGACCGGCCCTGCGACCGCGACCTCGGCGCCGCGCGCGAGCCAGGACGGCAAGGCGCTGCGCGCCGCATGCTCGGCATCGCCCCCGACGTGCGCCGCCCGCGCCCCGGCCCGCGCCGCGTCTCCCGCTACCCACAACGCATAGCCGGCGACGCCGGCCTGCGCGAGCGCCAGCACGACGATCAGCAGCAGCGGCGTCACGGCGACCAGCTCGACCGCCACCTGCCCGTCTTGCCTACCGCGCCTGATCGCCATCGCGTCAGCGTCCCAGCGCACGCGTGACCCGGGGCGCGCTCAGCGTGTCAACACAAGCGCGACAGACGACCGAAATGCGAGACGGGAAACCGCTCAGCGAGCGGCGGCGGGCCGCGTCAGTAGCTCGAGCGCGTCTCGGTCCAGACCCGGTAGATGACCGCGATCGAGGCGCCGAGAACGGCCAACCAGACGATCAGGCCGAGGCCGGTCTCGGTCAACTCGTCGGCGCCGGCGATCATCAGCACGATTGCCCCCAGCGCGCCCAGCAGCAGTGCCCGTGCGCGGTCGTCGAGCTGCAGGTAGGAGAGCCGGTTCTGGCGATAGAGCTGCCAGCCGGTGAACCCGACCAGGGCTAGGAAGGCGATCCCGAGCGCGGCGACCACGGCGCGGGCGGCGTTGTCGCCTCCCGGGACCGCGACCACGATCAGCGCCAGCAGCGCGATGATCGCGATGTTGCGCAGCGCCCGCATCGCGCCAAGGCTAACGCTCGCGCGCCGGCCACGAGAGGCCGCGCCCTACTTCGCGCTCATCACGATCAGGCCGATCACGATCGCCGCGCCTGTCGCGAGGAGGCCGAGCGCAGCGAGGCACGCGAACAGCGCCGACTCGAGCGTCCGCCCTTCGCGGCTGAGCTCCGCGAACCGGGCGATCCCAAAGATTGCGAGCGAGAAGACGAAGGTCGTGCCGACCCCGGCGACGAAAGCCGCGACGACCGTTTCCCAGAGCGCCTTCGTGTCGACGATCGTCGCGACCACCGCAGTTCTCACCCGGGCGCAGGCTCGCCTTCGCGGACGCGACGGGCGAACGCGATCGCCACCCCGGCGAGGCCCACCGCGCTGACCAGAAGCGGCCCGAGCGCGCCCGGGAAAAGGTCCGTGAACAGGTAGGTGACGGCACCGATCGCTGCCGCCAACGGCAGCGTCATCAACCAGGCGACGACGATGTTGCCCGCCACCCCCCAGCGCACGGCGGAGAGGCGCTTGCCGGCCCCGGCGCCCATCACGCCTCCGGCGATCACCTGGGTGGTCGAGAGCGGGAAGCCGAAGTGCGAGGAGGTCAGGATCACCGCCGCTCCGGCGCCCTGGGCCGAGAAACCCTGCGCCGAGTCCATCTTGATGATCCGGGTGCCCATCGTCCTGATGATCCGCCAGCCGCCGAAGTAGGTGCCGAGGGCGATCGCCGACGCGGCCGAGACGACGACCCAGGTCGGGACCTCGAACCCCTCTGCCGACAGGTTGCCGTTGACGACCAGCGCCAAGGTGATCACGCCCATCGTCTTCTGCGCGTCGTTGGTCCCGTGCGCGAGCGCCAGCAGCCCGCCCGAGAGCACCTGTCCGGCACGAAACCCCCGGGTCACCGGCCCCGGCCGCTGCCCACCGACCACCCGGTAGGCGATCACGATCCCGACCCCGCCGACGACGAAGGCGAGCACCGGGGCGACCACCGCCGGGACCAGCACCTTGCCGATGATCCCGTCGCTGAGGATCGCATCGGCGCCGGCGGCGACGAAGGTCGAGCCGACGATGCCGCCGATCAGCGCATGCGAGCTCGACGACGGCAGCCCGAAGTACCAGGTGATCAGGTTCCAGGTGATCGCGCCGACGAGGCCGGCGAAGATCACCAGGTTCGAGTCGATCGCGCCCGAGTCGACGACGTCGTTGGCGACCGTCGCCGCGACCGCGAGCGAGATGAAGGCGCCGGCAAAGTTGAGGACCGCGGCGTAGCCAACCGCGATCCGGGGCGACATCGCGCGGGTCGAGATCGACGTCGCGACCACGTTGGCGGTGTCGTGGAACCCGTTGGTGAAGTCGAAGGCGAGCGCCGTGACGACGACGATGCCGAGGATCAGATCGGCTTCAGACACGTCCCGAGGTCACGCATTCTTGATCACGATTCCCTCGAGGATGTGGGCAACGGCCTCGGTCGCGTCTACCGCGCGCTCGAGCCTCAGGAAGATATCCCTCCAGCGGATCACGACCATCGGGTCGATTCCGGGCGCGAACAGCGAGGCGATCGCGTCGCGGTAGAGCCGGTCGCCGTCGTTCTCGAGCCGGTGGATCTCGATCCAGTAGTGCTCGAGGTCCTTGAACCCGCGCAGGTTCGTGAGCGCGCCGGCGAGCTGCTCGCACGATCCGACCAGGACCTCCGCCATCTTGTGCGCCTGGTCCATCGGCGCCTCGATGCGATAGAGAACGCAGAAGTCGGCGGTCTCCTCGATCTGGTCGACGACGTCGTCCAGCTTGGTGGCGAGCCCGTAAATGTCCTCGCCGTCGAGCGGGGTGACGAAGGTCGCGTTGAGCCGGCTGATGATCGCGTGGGTGATCCGGTCGCCCTCCTGCTCGGCGAGCAGGATCTCGCGCCCCAGGTCGCCGTGGTCGGGCCACCGCTCGAGCATCTCCTGCAGCAGCCGGGCCGCGCGCAGGCCGTTCTGGCCCGCCTCGTTGAAGAGGTCGAAGAAGGCGCGGTCGCGGGGGACGAGCGAGGGCAGCGGCACGGCGCGAAGCTACCAGCCCGCGAGAACATCGGCGACCCGCCGCGCCGCCCTGCCATCCCACTTCTCAGGCGCTTCCGGGCGCCCTACGGAGCGCGCTTCGAGTAGCCCGGGGATCTCGGCGATCCGCGCCGGCGCCAGCCCGAGCAAAGTGTTCGTGCCCGCCCGCAGGGTGACCGGCCGCTCGGTGTTGTCGCGCAGGGTGAAGCAGGCGATCCCGAGGAAAGTTGTCTCCTCCTGGATCCCGCCCGAGTCCGTCAGCACCGCCGCCGCGTCCGCCTCGAGCGAGAGGAAGTCGAGGTAGCCAACCGGGTCGACGAGCTCAATCCCGGCCAGGTCGGCGCCCCCGAGCATCTTCCGGGTCCGGGGGTGGACCGGGAAGACAACCGGCATCCGCTCCGCGACCTGCCGCAGGGCCGCGACCGCTTCGCCCAGCAGCGGTCCGTCGACGAGCGCCGGGCGGTGCAGGGTGACGAGCAGGTACCCGCCCGGCGCCAGGCCCAGGCGCCGGGCCGCCTCGCGGGCGCGGAACCGGGGCTCGAGCGCGACCAGGGTGTCGATCATCGTGTTGCCGACGAACCGGCAGCGATCCTCGCCGACGCCCTCGTCCCGCAGGTTGTCCTCGGCCTCCGGCGAGTGCAGGAAGAGCAGCGCCGAGAGATGGTCGACGACGACACGGTTGACCTCCTCGGGCATCGAACGGTCGAAGCTGCGGAGCCCGGACTCGACGTGAGCGACGGCGATTCCGAGCCGGGACGCGCACAGCGCCGCGGCGAGCGTCGAGTTGACGTCTCCGGGAACCAGCACCAGGTCGGGGCGCTCGGATCGCAGGACCGGCTCGAGCCGCTCGAGCACCCGAGCGGCCTGCTCGGCGTGCGTGCCCGAGCCGACGCCGAGCGCGTGGTCGGGCTCGGGCACCGCCAGCTCTTCGAAGAAGACCTCGGACATCGCGTGGTCGTAGTGCTGGCCGGTGTGGACGATCACCGAGGCCTCGGGTCCGAGCCGCTCCCGCGTGGCCGCGATCACCGGCGCCATCTTGACCACGTTCGGCCGCGTGCCGAGCACGTGAACGAAGCGCATCGGCTGTCTAGGCGAGCTCGTCGATGCGAGCGGCGAGCTCGAAATCGTTGGCGGTCAAGCCGCCGGCCGAGTGGGTCGTGACCGAGACAGTCACCTCGCTCCACGAGATGCCGAGATCGGGATGGTGGCCGAGCTCCTCGGCCGGATCGACGATCCGGCGGACAAAGTCGACGGCGCCGACGAAGTCGCCGCGGTCGAAGCTCTTGGTGATCTTGTCCGCGTCGCGGGCCCAGCCCTCGAGCTCGCCGAGCCGGGCCTCGATCTGCTGGTCGTCGAGCAGCTCGGCCATCGCTGCAAGCCTAGCGCCGAGTCCGCTCAGAGCAGCCCCGGAACGCTCGACTCGGCGACGATCAGAGAGCCGGCGACCGAGATCGCGCACAGCACCAGTACCACGCCGGCCTCGAGCGGGAGCGAGTTGGCCGGCCGGCGGCGGTCGACCACGCCGTAGAGCAGCGCCGCGACGCCGCCCCCGACCAGGCCGCCGATGTGCCCGCCGATGCTGATCCCGGGGATCGCGAAGGTGATGAACAGGTTGAGGACGACGAAGAAGCCGATCTGCGAGGCGAGCTGGTCGAGACCGCGGTCGCGGGCGATCAAGAAACCCGCCGCCATCAGCCCGAAGACGCCGCCTGACGCTCCGACCGTGAGCTCGTTCGGGTCGAACAGCAGGGCGCCGAACGCCCCGCCGAGCACCGAAACCGCGTAGATCCCGAGGAAGCGCCAGGTGCCGATCGCCGGTTCGAGCAAGGTGCCGAGCACGTAGAGGGCGATCATGTTGAAGGCGAGGTGCACGAGGCCCGCGTGCAGGAACGAGTAGGTGATGATCCGGTACGGCTCGCCGTTGGCGACCGCAGGTCCGAAGAGCCCCCAATCGATCGAGAGCGAGTCGCCCCCGAGCTCGCCGATCGAGCCGCCGGTGAGGATCTCGGCGACGAACGCCGCGATGCAGAGACCGACCAGGACGAAGGTCGCCGGCGCATCCGAGCGTCCGGCGGCACCGGCGGGATCACGGACGCGGGTCCGCTCGCGCGCACACTCCGGGCAGCGCATCCCGACCGGGGTCGAGGTCATGCAGTCGGGGCAGATCGGCCGGCCGCAGTTCGAGCAGGAGACGTTTGTCTCGCGGTCGGGGTGTTGGTAGCACGTCGCCACGGGCGCGGGACGATAACGGGACGACGGGGTCCTACAGGGATGCCTGCAGGACCGGCGCCGAGGTCGGCTGAAGGCTGCCGGGACGGGGCTCGGCAGTGACCAGGACCGCGTCGGCACCCTCGAGCGGTCCCGGGACCGCCGCCTCCGCGGTCCCGTCAAGGCCGAGGACGAAGGTACTCGCCGGCTCGACCGCGCCCTGGCGCTGGACCCAGACCTCATAGACCTGGTCGCGACCGAGGCGGGGCAGCTCGCTGACGTGCAGGGTCGCCGAGTCGCCGTGGCGCTCAAGCGTCGCCGAGACCCGGGCTGCCTGCTCGCCGAGCGGCTCCGCCTCGACCAGGCCGCCTTCGGCGCCCTGGTCGCCGCCTCTGACCAGGTACCCGCCGACCAGTCCGACGACGAGCACGGCGGCGAGCGCGAGGCCGATCGCGGGTCGCAGCCCGACGGCGTCCGGGAGCCGCAACCAGGCCCGGCGCGGGGAGCTTGCCGGCGCCGGCGCCTCGGCTCGCACTGCGGCCAGCAGGCCTTCGCGCAGGCTGGCCGGCGGGCTCAGCTGGGGTACCGAGGTGGGCAGCACGTCGACCGCCGGCCGCAGCCAGAGCAGATGCTCGCGGCACGTCTCGCAGTCGGCCAGGTGGCGCTCGAGCGGATCCGCCTCGCTCGCGGCGAGCGCGCCGAGCGCGTAGGCGGCCAGCTCGTCGCCAAGCCGCTCGGGGTCGGCGTGCCAGTCGCGGCTCACGGCAGCGCCCCCGAGGGGCCGTCGATGCCCATGCGCTCACCCAGCATCACCCTGATCTTCTCCAACCCGAGCCGCATCCGTCCCTTCACGGTCCCGAGCGGCATTCCGAGCATCTCGGCGATCTCGGAATGCGTGAAGCCGCCGAAGTAGGCGAGCCCGATCACCTGCGACTGCTCGTCGGGCAGCTCACCGAGCGCGCCGCGGACCCGCTGCGCCGTCTCGCGCCTGATCGCCTCGGCGTCGGTGAGCTCGCCCGAGGCCTGACCCTCTAGCACCCCGTCGTCGTCGAGGTCGAGCTTCGGCGCCGGGCCCGAGGCCCTCCGCAAGGCGTCGATCGCACGGTTGCGGACGATGCCGAGCATCCACGAGCGGACGCTGCCGCGGGCTGCGTCGAAACGCCCGCCGCTCCGCCACAGCGACAGGAACGCCTCCTGGGTGACGTCCTCGGCCACCGCCGGGTCGCCGACGATCCGGTGCGCGAGGGAGTACGCGGCGCCTCCGTGCCGGTCATAGAGGATCGCGAACGCGTCGGCGTCGCGGCGCTCGACCAGCATGATCAGGTCCTCGTCGGCGAGGCGCTGCAGCGCCTCCGGTGTCAGCTGGGAGGTCATCCGGGATCGCGTGTGCTGGTGACTGCTACGCGCGCAGTCGGTCGCTGGATCATTGCTGTCCGCCGCCGCGACGATAGTTGCGGAACCCGATCTCAGACGAGAGGATGGACGCGATAAGCACCTCGAGCCCGGCTCGGCTCTATTGCACCCTGGTCGGCGCGGTTCTCGTGATCGCCGGGATCATCGGCTTCTTCTACAGCTCCGGGTTCGACACCGGGGTCACCGGGGTCGACAAGGACACCGACGAGGTGTTCGGGATCCTCGCCGTCAACGGCTGGCACAACGTCGTTCATATCCTGCTCGGGGTCCTCGCCTTGGCCGTGGCGGGAAGCCCGTCGGGGGCGCGTGCCTACTGCCTCGGGATCGGACTCGTCTACGTGCTGCTGGCGCTCTGGGGCTTCATCGACGGCGACGGCGTGATCCTCGGGCTGATCCCGCTCAACGACGAGGACAACTTCCTGCACCTGATCCTCGGCCTGACCGGGCTCGCCGCCGGAGCGGCGACGCCGAAGATCCCGGCGCCGGCGAGCAGGCCCGCCTAGCGTACCTCCCGCAGCAGCCGCTCGGCGGTGTTGCGAAGCCCGTAGGGTCGCCGGCGCCGACGGGCTCCAGCGATCAGCAGCGCGCCCGCCGCGGCGCCGCCGACCGCCACCGCGGCCACCGGGCGGACCCAGTTGCGCGGGTCGCGCAGCGCTTCGAGCTCTCCCTCGGAGAGCTCGTCGGCCCAGCTCGAGAGCTCGGCTGCGGCCTGCTCGGCGATCGAGGCCAGCGTCGTCTGCACCCGCGAGGCGAGGTCGTCCGGTGGCTCGATCGGCCGCAGGGCGTCGGCGAGCAGGCGCTCGAGCCGCAGGTCGCCGGCTGTCTCACTCATTCGCGATCAGCTCCTCGAGCTGCTTGATCGCCCTGTGGATCAGGACCTTGGTCGCTCCGTCGGTGCGGCCGAGGGCACGAGCGATCTCGCGGTTCGACATCCCGAGCGCGAAGCGCATGATCAGCGCCTCGCGACGGTCGTCCGGCAGCTCGTCGAGCCTGGCGATCACCTCGCGCAGCTCCTCCCTCCCCTCGACCACCCGCTCGGTGCCGTGTGGGTGGGACGGGGGCTCGACCGCGTCCAGCGCCGCGGTCGGCTTGCGGGCCCTGTCGCGGTAGTAGTTCGAGGCGAGGTTGTGGGCGATCCGGATCAGCCAGGGCCGCAGCGGGCGCCCGTCGGACTCCCGCCGGGCGCGTTCGAAGTGCCGGTAGGCCTGCAGGAACGCCTGCTCGGTCAAGTCCTCGGCGTCGTGATGGTTGCCGACCCGGTAGTAGGCGTAGGAGTAGACGTCGCGCAGGTGGTGGCGGTAGAGCTCCTCGAACGCGCGATCCAGCTCCGCCTTCGACTCGGCCGTCGCCGTGGACGCCTCGGGGGCATCGCGGTCGGGCTGAGCGCTCACCGCTCAAGCCTAGCCCGATCACGCGGCCTCCCTCGCCCGCTCGGCGCGGCGCAGCCCGGCAACCCACTCGTCGGCGTCGATCTCGCCCTCGATCAGCGACGCCAGGCCTTCGAGGCTCGGCGCCTCGACGCCGGCGCCGGTCACGGTCCTGGCGATCAGCGGCACCGAGTCCAGGCCCTCGGAAGCCTGGCCCACCCGGGCGCTGATCTTCTCGACCGGGACGCCGGCGCCGAGCAGCTCGCCGGCCTGCCGGTTGCGGCCCCTCGGGGCAAGCACGGTCGCGGTCAGGTCGCCGACCCCGGCGAGCCCTGAGAAGGTCTCGAGCCGGGCTCCCCGGAGCAGGGCGAACTCGACGCACTCGCGCCACACCCCGGCCGCCGCGATCCCGGCGGCGTTGAGACCGAACCGCTCGGCGGCCGCGGCCGCGAGCGCGGCGGCGTTCTTCGACGCGCCGGCCACCTCGACTCCGGTCAGGTCATCGGTTCGCTCGCAGACCAGCCCGGCGCGGTCCAGGACCTCGCCCAGCATCGTGCGCAGGTCGGCGTCGGCGCTGCCGAGCACGAGTGCCGCCATTCCCGCGACCGCCTCGCGGGCGTGCGCCGGGCCGCCGATCGCAGCGATCGCCCGTGCGCGGACACGCTCGGAGACGTACTCGTTGGGCAGCGCGCCCATCGGCTGCACGAAGCCCTTCGAGAGCAACAGCACGGAGGCGCGGGAGCCGATCCGGTCGGCGAGCGCCCCGACCACGTTCGGCAGCGCCTTCGAGGGGACCGCGAGGCAGATCAGGTCGCAGCCGGCGAGCTCGATCTCGCTCGAGCGCCTAACCGTCACGCCCGCGGGCAGCTCGACCCCCGGCAGGTAGTCGGCGTTCTCGCGGTGCTTGCGGATTCGCTCGGCCTTCTCCTCGCTGCGGGTCCCGAGCGTGACGTCGAGCCCGCCCCGCGCGAGCAGGACCGCGAGCGCGGTGCCCCAGCTCCCGGCACCGATCACCGCGGCCTTGCGCAGCGGCGGCAGCCCGCCGAGCCACTCCCACTGCAGCTCGATGTTCGGCCAGATTCGTTCGGTGACGGTCGCGGCGAGCGCCGGCGACGGCTTCTTGGTGCGCGGGAAGGTGATCGGCTTGCCGGCGCGGAGACTGACCTTGCGCGGGCGGATCCGCCAGCCGCGGCGGACCTGGTCGGAGCCGTGCACGGCGACCGGCAGGACCCCGGCGCCTGTCTCGAGCGCCAGGCGACCGACGCCGCGCCTGGGTCGGGCCAGCGAGCCGGTGCGGATCCGGGTCCCCTCGGGGAAGATGACCACCGTGCCGCCCCGCTCGAGGATCAGCGACGCGGTCGTCATCGCGGTCTCGTCGGACTGCCCGCGCCTAATCGGGAACGCTCCCAGCCGGGAGAGGAGCCAGCCCTGCCCGCGGCTCTCGAACAGCTCGACCTTGGCGACGAACTGCATCCGCCGCCGCCACGGCAGCAGCATGCCGATCACGAACGGGTCGAGGAAGCTGCGGTGGTTGGAGGCGACGATCATGCCGCCGTCGAAGCGCGCGTACTCCCGGCCGGTCCTCTGGAGCCGAAACCAGATCAGGAAGGCGGGCAACAGCAGGCAGCGCAGGAGGTAGTAGAACGGGCGGTTCGTGCCTCGTTCGCGGGCGTAGCGGTGATAGCGGTTGAAGCGCTCGTCGCTGATCACCTGATCGCTGCGCGGCGCCAGCGAGCGCCGGGGCCCCTGTTCCATGACTGTGCGTACACGCGCACACGGGGGCCGTTACTGGGCGCGGGCGGGCTCCCGGCTACCAGGCCGCGGCGATCAGGCCCCTGATCTCCCCCTCGTCGGGCGGGTCCGGCGTCAGGCCGAGCTCGGGCCGGGCGAGGATCGTCTTCACCGCCTCGTCGAGCGAAGCCTCCTCGGCGCCGAGCGCCGCGAGCCGGACGCGGCCCCCGGCGAGCTCCTCGACCCGCTTGCCAAGCCGGTCCCGCCTCGTACCGAGGGCCCGCGCAAGGGCGGTCATCTGCTTGCCGGCCCGGGGGACCATGGCCTCGGCCACGCGTGGCAGGATCGCCGCGTTGGTCTCGGCATGCGGGATTCGCAGGGTCCGGACCAGCGACTGACAGATCACGTGATGGAGCGCGAACAGGGCCGAATCGAGCGCGTAGGCGCAGAGCACGGCACCGAGCGCCAGCGGCGCCGGGTCGCGCTCGGCGGGCGCGGCGTCGAGCGCCTTGGCGATCAGGCCGGCGCCGCGCAGGGCGCTCATCCGCGAGACCGGGTTGGCGAGCGGCGTGTAGAGCGAGTCGGCGCCGTGGGCGAGCGCGTTGATCGCGCTCGCGCGCAACCGCTGCTCGGGCAGGCTCGCCATCACCGGCGGATCGGCGAGCACGAGCTCGGGCCGGAGCAGGCCGGAAGCCGCCGGGTAGCCCTCCGGGAGGCGGTGGATGCGGGTCATCTCGGCGCCCGAGAGGGTGGTCGGCAGCGCGGCGACGCTGCCGCCGCGCACCGCTGCGACGGCTTTCGCGACGTCGATCACCCGCCCGCCTCCGAGCGCGACCAGGGCGGAGGCCGAGACCTCGTCGACGATCCGGGCCGCGACCTCGCTGACCGGGCCGGGGGCGACGTGGTGAAAGCCGGCCGCGCCCTCGGCGAGCTCGAGCGGAGCGGCCCCCATCGCCCGCTCGGTCGTCAGCAGCTCGTAGGCGCCGAAGTCGTGCGCGTCGAGGATCTCGGGCGAGTCGCCGATCACCCCGGCGCGAAAGTAGATCGTCCGCTCGCCGTCGCGCCAGGTGAACTCGCTGTCGCTCAAGAGCCCGGAGTGGGACTCGAACCCACAGCCTGTCGCTTACAAGGCGACTGCTCCACCAGTTGAGCTATCCGGGCGCTGCCGACCTAATCTACGCGGCTCGGGTGCGGCGCCCGGGCTCTGGCGCCTAGACCAGCACCTCGCGGCCGTCGATGTGTGCCGCGACCTTGCGCTTGACTCGCTGCAGCGCGTTGTCGACGGTCTTCGTGTCGCACTCGAGCCGCTCTCCGATCTGCTCGTAGGAGTGGCCGTCGAGATAGAGCGAGAGCACCCGGCTCTCGAGTTCCGAGAGGACGCTCGACAGGCAGGAGACGAGCGCCGAGAGCTCCTCGCTGGCGATCACCCGCTCGGCCGGCTCATCCGAGATCGGGCCCGGGAGGATCTCCTCGAGCGTGGTCTCGGCCTCGCCCGCCGCCGCCGGCGACTGGGCGAACGACACGTACTGGTTCAGCGGCGCGTGCTTGTTGCGGCTCGCGGTCTTGACCGCGGTGATGATCTGGCGGGTGATACAGAGCTCGGCGAAGTTGCGAAAGCTCGACTCGCGGTCGGAGCGGAAGTCGCGGATCGCCTTGTAGAGCCCGACCAGGCCCTCCTGGATCAGATCCTCGGAGTCCCCGCCGAGCAGGAAGTACGAGGACGCCTTGAGCCGGACGAAGCCGCGGTAGCGCTTGATGATCCGCTCATAGGCATCGGCGCTGCCTCGCTTGGCAAGCGCGACGAGGTACGTATCCTCAAGCTCGGGTTGAGATTGACTGCGGCGCGCGGCCGCCTGGGCAGGTTGCGGGTTGGGGACGGGGTACTGCTCGGTGGTAGGCACGGCCACTGGTCCTCCAAACTTGTCGATTGGCTGGAACCTGTGGCGCCCGTACCTCCCGTAGAGGCGCCCTCTCCTCGGATGGCCGCCGGTCGAAGCTCGACCTTTAGTTCACCCTTATGCGCGGCATATTAGGCCGCGTCGCATTGTTCTGTCAACCTCGGACGCGATCGCGCAAGATTCGTTGCAGCCACTGTCATCCGTCCGCGACGGCTGGTAGTCAGCTGCGTCCGCGCTGGCGCACCGACTCGAACAGGAGCGCCGTCGCCGCTGCGGAAACGTTGAGCGACGCCACCTTCCCGCCGACCGGGACCGAGACCAGGCGATCACAGCTCGCGGCCACCCGCCGGCGCAGGCCTCTGCCCTCGCTGCCCAGGACGATGACGAGCTTGCCGGTCAGGTCGGTCTCGGTGTAGCGATCGGTCGCCTCGGCGTCGGCGCCGTAGATCCAGGCTCCGGCGTCCTTGGCCTGCGCGAGCCAGACGGCGAGGTTCGTCACCCGCGCGACCGCGAGGTGCTCGACGGCACCCGCCGACGCCTTGCAGGCCGCGGCGGTGACAGCGGCCGCGCGCCGGCCGCAGATCACCACCCCGCCGGCGCCGGCCGCCTCGGCGGACCGGCAGACGGCGCCGAGGTTGCGCGGGTCCTGGACCTGGTCGAGGGCGACCACGAGCGCCTCGGGTCGGTCGAGCAACGCCGCCGGGTCCGCGTACGGGTAGGGCTCGACCTCGGCGACCGCGCCCTGGTGATCGGGCGATCCCGCGAGCCGCGTGAGCTCGTCGGCGTCGAGGTCGGCGCCGGTCCAGGTCCGCAGCACGCGGCGCCGCCCGCGCCTGGCCTCGGCGACCGGCCGGCGGCCGTAGATGATCTGCGGCCGGGCCTCGGCCACGCGATCTATCCGCGCCGCCGCAGGCGGGCCCCGTCGGGCGTGTCGCGAACCTCCCAGCCGCGCTCGGCAAGCCGATCACGGACGCGGTCGGCGCGCTCGAAGTCACGCGCCGCACGGGCGGCTTCGCGCTCGGCCAGCAACGCTTGCGCCTCCGCGTCCGCCGGCTCGGCCGGGGACTCGAGCAGCGACTCGAGCCCGAGCAGCTCGAGCAGACCGGCGAGCGCCGTGCGTGCTCCCGGAAGCGCGCGGCGGTTGCCCTCGTTGATCAGCTCGAAGAGCTCCGCCCACGCGCGCGGGGTGTTGAAGTCGTCGGCGAGCGCGGCGACGAACCGATCTCGTCGCTCGGCGACGTACGGGTCCTCGGCGCCCGCAGGGTCCGGCTCGGCGAGGAAGTTGCGGATCCGCTCCAGCGTCGCCCGAGCCTGTGCCAGGGCCTGTTCGGAGAACTCGAGCGGCTGGCGATAGTGCCCGGAGGTCAGGTACGCGACCAGCGCCTCGGCTCCGAAGCGCTCGATCGCCTCGGAAAGCTGGAAGATGTTGCCGACCGACTTCGACATCTTCTCCTCGTCGGTGCGGACCATTCCGTTGTGCATCCAGATCCGCGCCAGCGGGGCGCCACGGGCCGCCTCGGTCTGGGCGATCTCGTTCTCGTGGTGGGGGAAGACGAGATCCGACCCGCCTCCGTGGATCGCGAAGTCGACGCCGAGCAGCTTCTCGGCCATCGCCGAGCACTCGATGTGCCAGCCCGGCCTGCCCTCACCCCACGGCGAGGGCCAGGCCGTGTCCTCGTCCGGCTTGCGCGCCTTCCAAAGCGCGAAGTCGAGTGGATCCTCCTTCAGGCTCGCGGTGCCCGCCTCCTCGCCCTGGTCCATCTGCTCGGGCTCGCGGTTGGAGAGCTTGCCGTAGCCGTCGAAGCTGCGGACCCTGAAGTAGACGTCGCCGGAGGCCTCATAGGCATGCCCGGACTCGACCAGGGCTTCGATCAGGGCGACGATCTCGCCCATCGTCTCGCTCGCGAGCGGCTCGGCATCGGGGCGCCCGATTCCGAGCGCGTCGGTATCGGCGACGTACAACCGCGTCATCTCGGCTGCGTGCTCCGCCGATCCGGCGCCGAGCCCGCGCGCCGCCTCGTAGATCTTGTCGTTGACGTCGGTGACGTTGATGACCAAGCTCGGCTCCAGGCCCTGGCGGGCGAGGAAGCGGCGCAGGAGGAGGAAGATCACGTACGGGCGGGCGTTGCCGACGTGGATCCGCGAGTAGACCGTCGGCCCGCAGGCGTAGATTCCCACCGCCGGCGGGTCGCGCGGCTCGAGCGGCCGCACCTCGCCGCTCAGCGTGTCGTGGATCCGGATCTCGGCCATGGCGCGATGCTATGCGCCGGCGGGCGTCAGGACAGCTCGCGCTTCAGCACCTTGCCGGTCGCGTTGCGCGGCAGCGAGTCCAGGAAGGCGATCTCGCGCGGGACCTTGTAGCGGGCCAGGTTGCGCCTCACGTGCTCCTTGAGCTCGTCCTCGCCGAGTGAGCCGTGCTCGCGGAGGACGACGAACGCCTTCAGGCGCTGGCCGAACTCGTCGTCGTCCACCCCGATCACGGCCACCTCGGCGATCGCGGCGTGCGAGGCGAGCAGGTCCTCGACCTCGCGCGGGAACACGTTCTCGCCGCCCGAGACGATCATCTCATCGTCGCGGCCGTCGATGAACAGCCGCCCGTCGCGGTCGAAGTGCCCGACGTCGCCCGACGAGAGCAGGCCCTCGACGACCTCCTTGCCGCCGCCGCCGGTATAGCCCTCGAACGCCATCTCGTTGCCGACGAACACCCGCCCGGTCTTTCCCGCCGGCAGCTCGGCACCATCGGGATCGACGATCTTGACCGCGGTCCCGCGTGGTGGCAGGCCGGCGGTGCCGGGCGCCGCGCGCAGGTCCTCGGGAGTCGCGATCGTCGCCCAGGCGACCTCCGTGGAGCCGTACAGGTTGTAGAGGTTGTCGCCGAAGCGGTCCATCCACTCGATCGCCAGCGGACCGGGAAGCGCCGAGCCGCTGGCCGCGGTCACCCGCAGCGATGGCAGCGAATAGCGGTCCAGCACCTGGTCGGGGAGTTGGAGGATCCGCTGCAGCATGACCGGCACGACGACCAGGGCGGTCGCCCCGCGCTCCTGGACCGCGCGCAGCACGCGCTCGGGATCGAAGCGGCGCTCGAGCACGTAAGTCGACCCGAGCGAGAGGCCGAGCATGAAATGGGCAAGGCCCCACGAGTGGAACATCGGCGCCGCGATCATCGTCCGCTCGCCGGCCCGCATCGGGATCCGCGAGAACATCGCCGCCAGCGGGCCGAGCGTCTCGGGTTGCGCCCGCTGGGCCCCCTTCGGAGATCCGGTCGTGCCCGAGGTCAGGATCACGAACCGGCTCGATTCCTCGGGCGGCTCCAGGTCCGCGTCGTCGGCCTCGGAGATCAGCTGGTCGAGCAGCGGATCGTCGCCGGCGCCGTCCTCGGGCCAGGCGACCAGCCGCAGCAGGTCCCGGCCCGCCTCGGCGAGCAGCTCGACGAACTCGCCGTCATAGATCAGCGCCGCCGGGCGCTCGCGCTCGACGACGCCGACGAGCTGCGGCCCTGAGAAGGCGGTGTTCATGTAGAGCCCGCCGGCGCCGAGCTTCGAGACGGCGAGCGTCGCCTCGACGAAGCCCCGGTGGTTGCGGCACATGATCGCCACCCCGTCGTCCGGCCCCACCCCACGCTCGGCTAAGGCGCGGGCGAGCGCGTTCGAGCGCCGGTGCATCTCGGCGTAGGTCAGTGAGCCGGCCTCGTCGATCACGATCGGCCGATCCGGGTCGCTGATCGCGACCCCGGCGACGCCGGCGGCCGGCGACGCCCCCCAGCGGACCAGCTCGTGCGCCACCCGGACCAGCTTGTCGGGACGCAACGGGCGGATCACCCCCGCCCCGGCCAGGGTGCGGAGGTTGAAGGGCAGGTCGGTGAGCTGGCCGAGCGGGCCGATCCTGACCTGCTGCGCGAGCCGATGGGGGGAGGCGAAACGGCCCAGGTCCATGACCCCGGACTCTACGCGGGCGAGTCGAGGAGGGCGATCGCCAGCGCGGCGATCCCCTCCCCGCGCCCGATCCAACCCATGCCCTCGTTGGTCGTCGCCTTGACGCTGACCGGCGCGCCGAGGACCGACGCGAGGTTGCTCTGCATCTGCTCGCGGTGGTGATCGAGCCGCGGCCGCTCACAGACCACCGTCACGTCGACGTTGGCGACCGGGCCGCCGAGCAGTCCGAGCACGGTTCTGAGCAAATCGATCGAGTCCGCGTCGCGCCATCGCTCCTCGTCGGCAGGAAAGTGGGTCCCGAGGTCGCCGAGCCCGGCGGCCCCGAGCAGGGCGTCGATCACGGCGTGGGTGACCACGTCGGCGTCCGAATGTCCCTCGAGCCCCTGATCGTGCGAGACCTCCACCCCACCGAGCACCAGCCTGCGGCCCGCGGCGAAGCGGTGGCTGTCATAACCGATCCCCGCTCTCATCCGAGCGGCTCCATCCGGCGCCGGCGCCGCTCGAAGACCGCGATCTCCGCGATCCCCCACTCCCCCATCCGCTCCACGGCACGATCGTAATCGCGGCCGACATCCTCTGGGACGTGGGCGTCGGAGGAGAGCGCGAACGAGGCGCCGGCGTCGACGCACATCTCCGCGAAGGCATCGGACGGGTACAGCTCGCCGACCGGCTTGTGCAGCCCGGCGGTCGAGACCTCGACAGCGATCCCGGTCTCGGCGATCGCCTCGACCGTCGGCTCGTAGTAGAAGCGCGGGTCGCGCCGGGGCGTGGGACGGCGATCGCCCCAGACCTTGACCAGGTCGGGGTGGGCGAGGATGTCGTAGAGACCCGAGCGGACCGCGGCCTCGAGCGCCTCGAAGTAGAGGCCCCAGACGCGGTCCGGATCGCGGACCGCCTCCCAGACGTCGTAGACGTCCCAGTCCACCGCGCGGTCGCGGATGAAGTGGACCGAGCCGACCACGTAGTCGAACTCGTGCGCATCGAGGAGCGCTGCGATCCGGTCCTCGCGGCCGACGAGGTAGTCCATCTCGATCCCGAGCCGCAGCGGCGTCGAGCGGACGAACTCGCAGTAGTCGCCGAGGTCGTCGCGAGCGTTGTCGCGCCACGCTGGGTGGTCCCAGATCTCGAGCGCGTCGGTGAACCGGTCCACGTGCTCGGATGCGCCGAGCTCCCGGATCCCAGCCTCGCTCGCGGCCGCGAGGTAGCGCTCGACGTTCTCGGTCGTGAAGTACTCGGCCGGCGCCGCATCAGGATCGTCGGGGCGCAGGTGAACGTGATAATCCGTGAGCACGCCCCGGTACGCTAGCCCGCGATGGTCCACCTGCGGATCGTGGTGCCGAGCTATCAGAGCGAGCACGTGCTCGACCTGCTCGGGCACATGGCGTCGGTCTGCAACCTGATCTTCCTCGAGCGGGCGGCGCGCAAGCCCGAGGGGGACGTGATCCTCTGCGACGTCGCGCGCGAGGAAGCGAGCGTGATCGTCTCCGACCTGCGTGAGCTCGAGGTCGACGTCGAGGGCTCGATCGCGATCGAGCAGATCGACTCGACGATCTCGGTCGCCGCCGACGCAGCCGAGCGCGCCGCCGTGGGCAGCCCCGGCGACGCCGTCGTCTGGGAGGAGGTCGAGGCGCGAACCTCCGAGAGCACCGAGCTGTCGTCGAACTACCTGCTCTTCATGGCCCTCGCCTGTCTGATCGCCTCGGTCGGGATCCTGCTCGACTCTCCGATCCTGATCGTCGGCGCGATGATCGTCGGGCCGGAGTTCGGTCCGATCGCCGGCCTCTGCGTCGCCGTGGTCCAGCGCCGGCGTGAGGTTGCGCGGCGTTCGTTCGCGGCGCTGGCGATCGGCTTTCCGATCGGGATCACGGCGGCGTTCCTGTTCGCGCTCGCAATTCGGGGCGTCGACCTCACCCCCGAGGGCTTCGCCGTCGACGAGCACCCGCTGACCGACTTCATCTCCCATCCCGACGCCTTCTCGTTCATCGTCGCCACCTTCGCCGGCGCCGCCGGCGTGCTCTCGCTGACCTCGGCGAAGTCCGGCGCCCTGATCGGCGTCCTGGTCTCGGTGACGACGATTCCGGCGGCGGCGAACATCGGCGTCGCCGCCGCTTACACCGAGTGGTCCGAATGGCGCGGCGCGATGCTGCAGCTCGGGGTCAACCTGGCGGCGATCCTGATCGCGGGGATCGCGACGCTGTACGTCCAGCGCCTGCTCTACATGCGCCGGCGCCGCGCCCACCTGCAAGACACCGCCCGTGAGGCGGCCGGGCTGCCCCTCGGCCACAGCCGGCGGGCCGACGGCTCGGCCTACAGCAGGCCGCCCGCGGGCACCGAGTCGCCGCGGTGAGCGCCGCCGCCTCGGACCTTGCCCTGCTGGCCGGAGCGTTCGCACTGGCGACGGCCGTCGCCGAGCTGCTCGGCGCGGCAAACCTGGGCACGGCGATGACAGTCGGCGTGCTCGCGTTCACGGCGACCCTGCTCTGGGTGCTGCTCGTGCGTCGTTAGCCGCGCTCGCGCAGCAAGACCTCGGCAAGGCGCAGGTCGGCGGCGGTCGTGACCTTGAGGTTCTGCGGCGGAGCAGGTTCGAGCAGCACCCGGCCGCCGGCCGCCTCGACCAGCATCGCGTCGTCGGTCGCCGTCGCGAGCATCCGGGGGTCGACCGAGTAGGCCCCCGAGAGCGCCGCGGTGCGGAACACCTGTGGGGTCTGCGCCGCCCACAGTGTCCGGCGCTCCTCCGTCCTCTCGATCACGCGCTCGGGCCCGGCCCGCTTGAGGGTGTCGGTGACCGGGGCGGCGGCGATCACGCCGACCGCGTCGGGGTTCGAAGCCAGCCTTGCCACGAGGGCGTCGATCAGCTCCGGCTCGACCAGGGGACGTGCCGCATCGTGGATCGCGACCAGCCCGGTTCGCGCCCGGGCGAGCGCCGCCGCCACCGACTCCGACCGCGACGCTCCCCCGCCGACGACCTCGACCTCGAACCCCGCCGGGACGGCGGCCGCGACTTCCGCCTCGTGGCCGGGCGGAACGGCGATCACCGCCCGGCCGACGCTGTGCGCAGCCGCGAACGCCTGCAAGCACCAAGCGAGCATCGGTCGCCCGGCGAGATCGGTGAGCGCCTTCGGGCCACCGGCTCCGAGCCTCTCACCGGAGCCGGCGGCCGCGATCAGCGCGGTCGCATCGAGAGCCTGCGGGTCAGGCTGCGGTCGTGGCGCCGAAGCGCTCCTCCAGCAGCTCGTCGATGTACTCCTCGGCCCCCTCCTCGTCCTTGTCGAGCGCGTACATGAACTCCGAGGCGAGGATCTTCTTCGCCCGGGTGTACATCTGCTTCTCGCCGGTCGAGAGGCCCTTCTCCCACTCGCGGATCGCGAGGTTGCGGACTACCTCGGCGAGCTCGAAGACGTCGCCCGTCTTGATCTTCTCCCGGTTGTACTTGAAGCGGCGGTTCCAGTTCTTCGGCATCTCCGACACCTCGCCGGTGAGCACGTCGATCACCCGTCGCACCTGCTCCTCGTTGATCACCCGCCTCAGTCCCGCGACGTGGGCGTTCTCGCAGGGGACCATCACGGTCATCTCGTTATGCAGGATCTTGATCGTCAGATAGTCGCGCGACTCGCCCATCATGTCGCGCGTCTCCTTCTTCAGCACCACCCCGGCGCCATGATGCGGATAGACGACGTTGTCGCCGACCTCGAACTCGCAGTCCACGGGTTCGAGGTCGATGTCGTCGACTGCGGGCTCCTCCACTGCTAGATCTGCGATGTCTGCCTCCTCAAATGACGACGGCCGCGATCGCGGCCGTCTGGTTCACGGGTTGCGGTCGAAGTCGACCTCCTGAAGCCTGCGCATTCCTTCGCGGATCTCCTTCACCCGCGCCTCCCCGACCCCGTCGACGGCCTCGAGCTCGGCGTCCGATGCTGCCATCAGCGCCTCCAGGTCGCCGAACCGGTTGACGACCTTCTGCGCCACCAGGCGGGGCAGGCGGGGGACCCCGGCGAGGGCCCGGTAGCCGCGGGGGGTGATCGCGAAGTCGATCGTGTTCAGCTTCCGGTCATAGCCGAGCAGCTCCGCGAGCCGCCCGAAGTCGAGCAGCTCGGTGTGCGAGAGCTCCGCGAGCTCGGCGAGCATGCGCTCGATCGCCGGCTCGGACTCGACCGCGCTGTAGTCGCGGACCAGCGCCGAGCGCTCGCCCATCACGCCGACGACCGTCTCCTCGAGCTGCATCTCGATCATCCTGCCCTCGGCTCCGAGCTCGATGATGTAGCGCTCGACCTCGGTCGCCATCCGGGTCACCAGCTCGGCTCGCTGGAGGACCGTAAGGACGTCGTGCAGGACGGCGCCGCCGGCGAACTCGAGCGCCGTCAGACGACCGGTCACCTGGTCGAGGCGGGAGCGGTACTTCTCCAGCGTCGCCAGGCCCTGATTCGCCTTCGAGAGCACGGTCGGGATGTCCTCGAGGATGTACTTGATGTCCTCGATGTAGAGCGAGACGACGTCACGGCGCTCGGAGATCGCGATCACCAGTGCCTTGGTCTGCTTCGCGACTCGCTCGGCGGTCCGGTGGCGGGTCCCGGTCTCCATCGAGAGGATGGTCGGGTCGGGCATCAGCTGGACGTTCGCCCAGCAGATCCGGTCGGCCGCCGGGGGGAGCACGATCGCCCCGTCCATTTTCGCGAGCTGATAGAGCAGCGCCGGCGAGTAGTCGACGTCGAGCTTGATCCCGCCCGAGAACAGGAACGAGACGTCGTCGGCCTCGGCGATCAGGATCAGCCCGCCGGTGCGGGCGTGGATGATGTTGTCGATCCCCTCACGGAGCGGGGTACCCGGGGCGACGGTGTCGAGCGCCCGCAGCAACCGAGGATCCTGACGCGCCTCGAGCTCGTTGCGGTCATCCTCCGTCTGCGGCACTTGGCCATGATGGCAAAAGCCCTGCTGGGCGGGGTCCAGGTCAATTCCGTGTGGAGCGATCGGTTTTGCGATTGTCAAGCGGCTTGGCGCTCGCCGCCGGCCGCTCGGCGGTCGGCCGTCCCCGCTCGCCGCTGGGTGGTGGAGCGCAACGCATCGCGCAGCGTCGCGACGGGTCGCAACCCATCGAGCCTCTCCGCTGCCGCCGGGCCGAGGACCGGGCCGAGCCCGAACTTGAGCGCTTCCGCCACGCGACGCTCGCCGTGGCCGACCGAGCGCAGCTCGCCGGTCAATCCAACCTCGCCGAAGCAGGCCAGCGGCCGGCCGTCGGCGGCGGCCAGCAGCTCGCCGCGGTGCGCGGAGGCGAGCGCCAGTGCAACCGCGAGATCCGCCCCGGGCTCGTCGACGCGCACTCCCCCGGCGACGTTGACGAAGACGTCGGCGGCGGCCAGCGACGGGCCGCCATGGCGGGCGAGGACCGCGAGCACCATCGCCAGCCGGTTGCGGTCGATCCCGGTCGCGACCCGCCGCGGGGGGACGATCTCGGTCGGGGCGACAAGCGCCTGCACCTCGACCAGCAGTGGCCGTGTGCCCTCCATCGAGCAGAGCACGACCGAGCCCGGCGCGGCGCTCGCCTCGCCGACGAAGCGCGCCGAGGGGTCGAGCACCTCGATCAGGCCGCCGGAGCGCATCTCGAAAACGCCGACCTCGCTGGTCGCGCCGAAGCGGTTCTTGAGCGCCCGCAAGGTGCGGAAGCTGCGCTCGCGCTCGCCCTCGAAGAAGAGCACGCAGTCGACCAGGTGCTCAAGCACCCGCGGCCCCGCCACCGCCCCCTCCTTGGTCACGTGGCCGACCAGGATCACCGCGCAGCCGAGCCGCTTCGCGAGTCCCATCACCGCGCTCGCCGCCTCGCGGACCTGGCCCACCGACCCCGGCGCCCCGGACATGCCCTCGGCGTGCAGAGTCTGGACCGAGTCGATCACGCAGGCGTCGGGTCGCTCAGCCTCCAGCGTCGCCAGCACGGCCTCGAGCGAGGTCTCGGCGAGCGCCGGGACCGCGAGCGCGGCCTCGCCGAGGCGTTCGGCGCGCAGCCGGACCTGTGCGGACGACTCCTCGCCGGAGACGTAGAGCACGCTGTGTCCCGCGGCGCCGAGGTTCCCGAGCGCCATCCCGGTCAGGGTCGACTTGCCGATCCCGGGCGAGCCACCGAGCAGGACCAGCGAGCCGGGAACCAGGCCCCCGCCGAGCACGCGGTCGAGCTCGGCGATCCCGGTCAGCAGCCGCGGCACCGCGGGCGCCGAGACATCACGGAGCGCGACCGGCTTGCCTGCAGCTCGCCCGGCCGGGCCGCCGTGGCGCCCGCCGGCCTTCGCCGGGGTCTGGGGCCGCGGCGCCTCGACCAGGGTGTTCCAATCGCCGCAGCCTGCGCAGCGGCCCGACCAGCTCAGCGCCTCGTGGCCGCAGGATTGACAGAAGAACGACGTTGCACGAGCCATTACCGATCCAGCCTACGCACAGCCCCCGACGCGTCAACGCGCCCGCAGGCGAGCGGTGGATCGTGTCCGTATGGCAGACACGATCCACCTTCCTGATCTCCTCCCCGGCGCCGGGCTGGCCGTCGGAGGACGTGCGCAGGCTGGGTGCATCGGAACCGCAGCGACCCGCTGCCGTTCCCCCCGACCAACTGCTCCTGGAACCTGAAGGGAAGTAGAGGGAGCGGTAGGGCTAGGCCTCGTCGGCGGCAGCCGGCTCGCCGTTGCCAGCCGGCTCGTCGCCCGGCGGCGCGCCGTCGTCGTCGCCCGACTTCTTCGCCCCAACCCCGACCGGCTCCTTGTCGGCGTCCTTGGGCTTGGCCTTCGGCTTGCGCGGCTTGACCATCTTCAGGCTCAGCGGCCGCTCCTCGTCGTCGCCGGACTCGTCTCGGTCGATGACGACGCTGGTCCCGGAGGCGATCGAGTCGGGGCCCTGGCGCAGCACCTCGTCGGCCAGCGGGTCCTCGATGTAGCGCTGGATCGCGCGGCGCAGCGGCCGCGCTCCCATCGTCGGGTCCCATCCCTTCTCGGCGAGCAGCTCCTTGGCGCCTTCGGTGAGCTCGAGTTGCAGCTCGTGCTCGGCGACCTGGGCGCGGACGCGGGTGATCAGCAGGTCGATGATCTCCTTGATCTCCTCGCGGCTGAGCTTGTGGAAGACGATCACCTCGTCGATCCGGTTCAGGAACTCGGGCCGGAAGACCTTCTTCAGCTCGCCCATGATCCGGTCCTTCATGTCCTGGTATGAGGCGCCGGTCTCGTCATCGGAGCTGCCGAACCCGAACGAGACGTTGCGGGCGATGTCCTTGGCGCCGATGTTCGAGGTCATGATCACGATCGTGTTGCGGAAGTCCACAGTGCGCCCCTGGGCGTCGGTCAGCCGCCCGTCCTCGAGGATTTGGAGCAGGATGTTGAAGACGTCCGGGTGCGCCTTCTCGATCTCGTCGAGCAGCAGCACCGAGTAGGGCTTGCGGCGCACCGACTCGGTCAGCTGCCCGCCCTCGTCGTAGCCGACGTAGCCGGGCGGCGAGCCGACCAGCCGCGAGACCGCGTGCTTCTCCATGTACTCGGACATGTCGATGCGGACCATCGCGTCCTCGTCGCCGAACAGGAACTCGGCCAGCGTCCGCGCCAGCTCGGTCTTGCCGACTCCTGAGGGGCCGAGGAAGATGAACGAGCCGGCCGGGCGCTTCGGGTCCTTGATCCCGGCACGCGAACGGCGGATCGCCTTCGAGACCGCCTCGATCGCGACCTGCTGGCCGATCACCCGCTTGTGCAGCTCGTCCTCCATCCGGACCAGCTTCTTGGTCTCGGCCTCGGTCAGCTTGAAGACCGGGATCCCGGTCCACATCGAGACGATGTCGGCGATCTCCTCCTCGCCGACCTCGGGGCGCTCGCCCGTCTCGCCCGAGTCCCATTGGTCCTCGAGCTCACGCTTGCGGTTCGTGAGCTGGCGCTCCGTGTCGCGCAGGTTGGCCGCCTTCTCGAACTCCTGTGCCTCGATCGCGGCCTCCTTGGCGCGCCGCGTCTCCTCGATCTCCTCCTCGAGGTCGCGGTAGACCGGCGGCTGGGACATCGACTTGATTCGCATCCGCGACGCGGCCTCGTCGATCAGGTCGATCGCCTTGTCGGGCAGGAAGCGGTCCGAGATGTAACGGCTGGCGAGCTCCGCGGCGGCGCCGAGCGCGTCGTCGGTGATCTTGACCTTGTGGTGGTCCTCGTAGCGCTCGCGCAGGCCCTCGAGGATCTTGACCGTGTCGGGGATCGACGGCTCGTCGACCTTGACCTGCTGGAAGCGCCGCTCGAGCGCCGAATCGCGCTCGAGGTACTTGCGGTACTCGTCCAGCGTTGTCGCGCCGATTGTCTGCAGCTCGCCGCGCGCCAGCGCCGGCTTCAAGATCGAGGCGGCGTCGATCGCGCCCTCGGCGGCGCCGGCGCCGACCAGGTTGTGGAGCTCGTCGATGAACAACACGATGTCGCCGCGCTGGGTGATCTCCTTCATCACCTTCTTCAGCCGCTCCTCGAACTCGCCGCGGTACTTCGACCCGGCGACCAGCGCCGCGAGGTCGAGCGTGTAGATCTGCTTGTTCTTGAGCAGCTCGGGAACCTCGCCGCGGGTGATCCGCGACGCCAGCCCCTCGACGATCGCGGTCTTGCCGACCCCGGGCTCGCCGAGCAGGACCGGGTTGTTCTTCTGGCGCCGGGCGAGGATCTGCATGATCCGCTCGACCTCGGTCTCGCGCCCGATCACCGGATCGAGTTTGCCCTCGGCTGCGAGCTTGGTCAGGTTGCGCCCGAACTGGTCGAGCAGCTTCGAGGACTTCTTGCCCTCGCCGGCGCCTCCGCCCGAGCCCTGGCGGCGACCGCCTGGGCCCGACAGCATCCGGATCACCTCATTGCGGATCTTCTCGGAGTCTGCGTCGAAGTCGAGCAGGATGCGCGCCGCGACACCCTCGTTCTCACGCACCAGGCCGAGCAGGATGTGCTCGGTGCCGATGTAGTTGTGGCCAAGCGAGAGCGCCTCGCGCAGGGCCAGCTCGAGCACCTTCTTCGCCCGCGGGGTGAACGGAATCTGGCCCGAGGTGACCTCCTCGCCGGAGCCGACGATGCGGACCACCTGGGCGCGGACCCGCTCGACGGTGATGTCGAGCGACTCGAGCACCCGCGCGGCGAGGCCCTCCTCCTCGCGCAGCAGCCCGAGCAGGATGTGCTCGGTGCCGATGTAGTTGTGCTTCAGGGTCCGGGCCTCCTCCTGTGCGAGGACGACCACCTGCCGGGCCCGCTCTGTGAATCGCTCGAACACTCTTCCGCCTTGCTCCTTCGCCTAAGTTCTAGCCGTGCCGGGGGACGCGACGGCGCCGGTGGCTCTAACCACTTATTCGGCTGCGCGCTGCAGTCGGATTAGAACCTCCGGTGTCGGTTACGGCGAGAGGCGAGTATATCGGGGCGCCCGCGCGGCCCTGCGCGTCTCAGGCACGAAACACGCCCCGCAGCGCAAGTTGCGGCATTCCCGCGGCGAATAGGCGCTCCGGCGAATGGGTCAGCAGCGGGCAAGGACGGCGCGGCAGCCCGGCGTCGGCGCAGCCTCGGCGCCCGCGCTGCCGAGCGCGGTGAGCCCCGCCCGCGCACGGCGCCGAGCTGCGTTCTCGGCCGTGGCGGTGGCGGTGTTGACGATCTCGCCGGATGCCGAGGTGATGCTTCCGCGGGCGCGCGCGTGCAGCCTGAAGGTCTTGGCCTTGCCCTCGGCGAGCGAACGCACGGTCCAACACGCCCGTTCGCCGCTCTCGGCGACCGCCGCGCCCTTGGCCCGCTTCACCCGCAGCACCTCGGGCAGCCGATCGCAGACCTCGACGCCGACGGCGGTCTCGGGTCCGCGAGATTCGACGGTGAGCGAGAAGCGGACCGTCTCACCCGCGGCGACCTCGTCTCGCTCAGCGCTCTTGGAGAGACGCAGCTTGGCCGGGCCTGGCGACACGGACAGGCCCGCAGTCTCCTGATTGTTCGACGGATTGGGGTCGGGAGTGAGCGAGCTCACCTCGGCCAGGTTCTGCAGCACGCCGGTGACACCGGGCCGCACACGGACGGTGAGCGTCACCGCGCCGCCCGGGGGGATGTCTCCGAACTCGCAGGTGATCGGGCGCCGAGTGGTGCAGGTCCCCTGGCTCGGATCAACGCCGAGCACCTCCGCCACCTGGTTGGGGTGGTTGCGTCGCGGGATGTCCCGACCGGTCACCGCGACGGCGGTGGCAGGTCCCTCGTTTTCGACTCGGACGGTGTAGGTGACCACATCACCGACCCGAGCGTCGGCCGGAGCGACGTCCTTGCGGAGCACCAGATCGGCGGTATCGGGCGGGTCGGGCGGAATCGGCGGCAGCGCTCCGAATTGGTTGACGACGGCACTCGTCTTGGTGCCGCGGGCATTGAAGGTCAGGGTGTCAGGGGTGACGCTGACGTTGGCGCCGAGCCCGTCCAGCTCGGAGATCGTGTAGACGTAGCCGCCCGGCGGTCGACCGATCGGCGCCGACCGCGTCGCGATCGTGCCCGGCACGTTGAAGCTCTGCGAACCGCCCCCGGTCAGGGTCGCGGTGTCCTCGAAGCCGGAGTCGCCGGCGACGTGGACCCGGTAGCTGGCCCCGGGCGGCTCGAGGTCCCCCAGGACTTCCTTGGTCACGGTCAGGGTGCCCCTGCAGGCACGGGCGTTGGTGATGCGGACGTGGGGGACATCGCGGATAAAGACGATGATCACGTGGAGGCGCTCGGCATTCTGGACGCCGAAGAAGGTGTCGGTACCGGCGGGCGCGGTCCCGCTCCCCGACTGCCCCGATTGCGTGTCCGTCCAGGAGAAGTGCTGGTCGGCCGCGCTTCGGTTTCGCAGCCGCATCAGATAGAGCGACGGATCGGGCACGTAGTCGCCACAAATCGCGGTCAGGCGGAAGTCAGGCGCGCGCGCCGTCGCCGTTGTCCCGCCGAGCACGCCGACCGCGAGCACCACCGGCAGGATCGCACCGGCCGCCCCCACGCTCGCACGCATGCCCGGACGCCGCTGCATTTCGCCGCACGCTATCAACCCTGCTCGACTGTTACGGGCGCCGCCTTGTGCTCAGGGCGGTCGCCTCGATCTGTCGCTGTCCGAACGAGCCGCGATAGACCGGGCCCGCGGCGCTCATCAGGTCGCCGGGCTGCGGCAGCGGTTCGGGCCGCAGCTCGCGAGCGACATCGATCGCCGAGATCCCGGGCGCGGTGATGCTCTCGTCACTGAGCAGGACGAAGTGGGCGTCGCCGTCGCCGTCGGGATCGACGCCCTCGATGTAGACGATCCGCCCCGTCGCGCTGCGGCAGTTCCCCGCCGCGTCCGGACAGCGGACCGGGTCGATCCCGGATCGGCGCTCAACCGGGTTCGGCGCCCGCTCGGGCTCAGGCTCGGAGCCACCCCCGCACCCGCCGGTGGCGAGCCCGAGCGCAACAGCGACGAGCCCGAGCCTAGGCAGCTTCGATCTTCGTGATCTTGAGCTTCTTCTTCGGCCCGCGCGGCACATCGACGCTGACCACCTCGCCGCGCTTGTGTCCCATCAGGGCCTTGCCGATCGGCGACTCGTGCGAGAGCTTCTGCTCGGCGGGATCGGCCTCCGTCGGCCCGACGATCTGGAACTTGCGCGACTCGCCGGACTTCTGGTCCTTGACGTGGACCCGGACGCCGACGCCGACGCTGTCGGTGTTGATCGCCTTCTCGTCGACGACGCTGGCGCGGCGCAAGCGCTCCTCGAGCTGGGCGATCCGCTGCTCGAGCAGGGCCTGCTCGTTCTTGGCGTCGTCGTACTCGGAGTTCTCGGAGATGTCGCCGAACTCCCGCGCCTCCTTGATCCGCGCGGCGACCTCGCGCCTCTTCGTGGTCGAGAGGTGCTCGATCTCGCCCTTCAGCTTCTCGAGGCCTTCCTGAGTGATCAGCGCTTCGCGAGCCACTGCCTACCTTCTCTCCGCCTTCGCTTCGACCGCGTGAAAACGCCCGAAACGCGAGGCGCTGACGCGCTTCGCGGACTCGGGCAGGCCGGCGATTATAGCGAGGCCGCGACCGGCGTCCGAGCGAGCAGCTCGCGCACCTGATCGAGGCTTTCGGTGCGCTGGAAGCGGTCGGCATCGCGCCCTTCGAATCCCAGCCGACGCACGTACCAGGGATAGAACTTGCGCAGGTTGCGGGCCGCCCGCTCCGGCCCCCAGTGCTGCTCGGCCCGCTCGAGCAGCCAGCGCAGCTCGTCCTCGATCTCGGCCGGGGATGGGGGGTCGGCCGCGGCGCTCAGCTCGGCGAAGATCCATGGGTAGCCCAGAGACCCGCGCGCGATCATCACCGCGTCGGCGCCCGACCGCTCGTATGCCGCTTGCGCGCCCTGAGCGGAGCCGGCTCCGCCGGAGACGATCACCGGGACCTCGAGCCTCCCCGCGAGCTCGCGGACGAGCGCGTAGTCGGGGGCACCTCGATGCTGGACGGTCGCCGGCCGCGGATGCAGGGTCACCGCGGCGACGCCCGCATCGGCGACCAGCCGCTCAGCGAGCTCGACCCCCGATCGGTCGCCGGGCGCGCTGCCCGAGCGCAGCTTCACGGTCACCGGCAGCCCCGATCCCTCGATCGCCGCCCTCGCCAGGGCGACCGCGCGGTCGTGATCGCGCAGCAACGCCGCGCCGGCACCGGTCTTGACCACCTTCGGGACCGGGCAGCCCATGTTGAGGTCGAGCAGCTGCGGGCCGGCCTCGGCCGCGGTGGCCGCCGCCACCCGCATCACCTGCGGGTCGCAGCCGAAGAGCTGGATCGCGACCACGCCCTCGTCCGGGTGGATGCGCAGCATCTCCCCGAGCGTGCGCCGGTTGCGATGCGCGAGGGCGAAGCTCGAGACCATCTCCGAGAACGCCATCCCGGCGCCGTAGCGGTGCGCCTGCAGACGCACGAACCAGTTCCCGATTCCCGCCAGCGGAGCGAGCAGCACGCGGTTGCGGATCTCCACCGATCCGATCCGCAACGGCTCCGTCAGCGCAGGTTGGGCCATCGCCGCACCAGCTTAAGTCCCCGAGCGGCGAGCGGCGAGCCCTACTCGTTCAGCTCCCAGATCAGCCGCAGCCCGGTCAGCGTCAGCAGGTCGTCGACCTCGTCGATCGTCTCGCAGAACGGTGCGATCGCGGCGGCGAGCCCACCGGTGGCGATGAACACGGGCTCGCCGCCGAGCTCGCGCTCGACCCGACGCGCGATCCCGTCGATCATCCCGGCGAAGCCGAAGATCACGCCTGACTGGATCGCCGCCCGCGTCGACTTGCCGATCGCGGACCCGGGCTCGGCGAGGTCGATTCGCGGGATCCGCGCGCCGCGCTCGGTCAGCGCCGTGAGCGAGATCTCGACCCCGGGGGCGATCGCCCCGCCCAGGTACTCGCCCGCGGCCGAGACGGCGTCGAAGTTGATCCCGGTTCCGAAGTCGACGACCACGCAGGCCCCGCCGATCCGCTCGTAGGCGGCGACCGCGTTGACGAGCCGGTCCGCGCCCACCTCCTGGGGGCTGTCGATCCGGATCGGCATCCCGGTCTTGATCTGGGGGCCGACGGTCAGGAAGCGGCAGGAGAGGTAGCGTGCCGCCATCGCCTCGTACTCGCCGCCAAGCGGCGGGACGACCGAGGAGACGATCAGCCCGTCGACCTCGCCGGTCTCGATCTCGCTCAAGGCCAGCAGGCCCGTGATCCGCTCCGCGAGCTCGTCGCCGGTCGCCCCGGCGCGGGTCTGGAATCGCCAGTGCTCGGCGAGGCGGTCGCCGCGAAACGCGCCCAGATGGGTGTTGGTGTTGCCGACGTCGATCGCGAGCAGCACGCGCGGATTATCGCCGGGATAGGATCGCGGTAGTGGAAGCGCGCCTTTACGTGATCCCGGGCTCGCACCCGTCGCGGACCGTGCAGACGATGCTCGATCGCAAGGGAATCGAGTACAAGCGCGTCGACCTGCTGCCGGTGATCTCGAAGGGCGTCGTTCGAATCGCCGGCTTCCCCGGGATCACCGTCCCGGCGCTGAAGCTCGACGGTCGCAAGCTCCAGGGCTCGCGCGAGATCGCCCGCGAGCTCGACCGTCTCGTCCCGGAGCCGCCGCTCTTCCCCACCGACCCGGCCGCGCGCCTCGCTGTCGAGCAGGCGGAACGCTGGGGCGACGAGGCCCTGCAGCCGGTGGCGCGCCGGGTGCTCTGGAACGCCCTGCGCCGCGACCGATCGCCGCTGGTCTCCTATTCGGAAGGGGCGCGGCTGGGCATCCCGATCGGGCTCGCGGTCAAGACGGCGGCGCCGATCGTCGCGCTCTCGGCGCGGCTCAACGACGCCAGCGACGAGAAGGTGCGCGCCGACCTCGCGGCGCTGCCGGGGATGCTGCAGCGGATCGACGATTGGATCGCGGAGGGCGTGCTCGGCGGCGACGAGCTCAACGCCGCCGACCTGCAGATTGCGACCAGCCTCCGCCTTTTGATGAGCCTGGCCGACCTGCGGCCGGCGATCGAGTCACGACCGGCAGGAAAGCTGGCGCTGCGGGCCGCCCCCGACTATCCGGGCGACGCGCCGCCGGTCTTGCCGGCCGCCTGGCTCGAGCCGCTGCGCGCCTGAGGGCTTACAGAGATCCGACCCGTTCCACCCCCTCCCCCTCCCCCAGCCCTGTCAACGCCTCGCTGAGACGGGTCCCGTTCGGGAGCGCGAGCTCGGGCTCGAGCTCCAGCAGCGGCACGAGCACGAACCGTCTCGAGGCCACCTCGCGGTGCGGGAGGGTGAGCCGCTCGGTCTTCAGCTCGAGGTCGCCGAGCAAGAGCAGGTCGACGTCGAGCGGACGGGGCCCGTGGCGCGGGCCGCCGAACGCCCGCCCGCGCTCGACCTCGATCGCCTTGCAGGCATCGAGCAGCGCCTCCGGCTCGAGCGCGCTGCGTCCGCGCACCACCGCGTTGAGGAAATCCGGCTGATCGAGGATCTCGCCGACCGGCTCGGTCTCATAGAGCGACGAGACGGCTTCAACCTCGACCCCGTGCTCATCGAGCAGCTGCACCGCCGCCCGCAGGTGCGCCTCCCGGTCACCGACGTTGGAGCCGAGCCCCAGATAGGCGGTGCGGCTCACGGGCGGCTCGCGTCGCGGGTCACCTCGACCGCGACCTGGTCGATCGCGAGCGCGATCGGCGGCTCGGGCTTCGCCGCGCGCACGCTCGCCCGCCGCGCCCCGAAGCGCGCGATCAGGCGCTCGGCGATCACGGCGCAGAGGCGCTCGAGGGTCCGGTAGCTGCGCTCGGTCGCGATCTCGGCGACGAGATCCGCGACCGCCGAGTAGTCGATCGTCTCCTCGATCCGGTCGCTGCCGGTCGCCCCGCCGACCGACGGCTCGAGCAAGACGTCGATCAGCAACCGCTGGCCGACCCGCTGCTCGGCGTCGTCGACCCCGTGGTGGGTGTAGACCGAGAGCCCGCGCAGCTCGATCTCGACCGCGGGCTGGCCATCGTCGCCGCCGGGCTTCATCGCGGCCAAGCTAGACGATCGAGCCCGAGCCCACGCCGGCGCGGCGCGGCGACGGGCGGGCCGCTCCCGCCCGTCGCGCAGCGCTGCACTCGGTTCGTTAGCTCAGGCGGGCCCGAGAGCCACGCACTTGCGACCCGAGTACCCGTAACGGATCCTGCCGGTGAAGTGATCGAGCTTGATCACGAGCTGGCGCCTGCACTCGTACTTGACGCCGTTCTTGGTGCTGATCACGTAGACCCTGGCCCACGCCTTGTGCCGGCTCACCCTGTGCAGGTCGCGGACCCCCCAGGCCTTGCAGCCGCTGGTGTGACGGCAGTCCGACCGGGCGAAGTCCTTCGCCGCCTGGGTCGCCGTCAGCCGGTCGAGGTTGTTGGCTCCCGCGACGGCGACCAAGCCGACCGCAATCGCCATTGCCGTGACCGCGAGCAGCGCGACCCTGAGCTTCGCGCTCCCTCCCCGTACGGCTCCCCCACGAACTCGCTCCATCTCCGTACCTCCGGTTGTGTTGTTGAGCACGTGGAGCCTAAACGCTCACGGCGACGCAGCGCAATCCCAGCGCCGGCGCCCGAGGATCGCCTCGGCGACGTCCAGCGCTCGACGGGCCGCGAGCACGTCGTGGACGCGCAGCACCTCGGCACCCTCGACCAGCGCCAGCACGGTGGAGGCGATCGTTCCCCCCAGCCGTTCGCCGACCTCGCGGCCGGTCAGAGCGCCGAGGAAGCGCTTGCGCGAGGTGCCGACGACGACCGGGAAACCGAGCTCGCACAGCTCGCCAAGCCGGCGCAGCAGCTCGAGGTTGTGGACGACGGTCTTTCCGAACCCGATCCCGGGATCGATCCAAATCCGGTGCTCGGCGATCCCGGCCGCGGCCGCGGCGTCGAGCCGGGCGGCGAGGAAGCCGCGCACCTCCTCGACCACGTCGTCATAGGCGGGGGCATCCTGCATCGTGCGGGGGCTGCCGCGCATGTGCATCAGGACCACTTCGCACCCGCGCTCGGCGCACACAGGCGCCAGCTCTGGATCACCGCGCAGCGCGGTGACGTCGTTGACGATCGTCGACCCGGCGTCGAGCGCGGCGCTCGCTACCTCGGCCTTCGAGGTGTCGATCGAGACCACGGCCCCGGCAGCGGCGAGCTCGGCGACGACCGGGGCGGTGCGCTCGACCTCGACTGCGGCGGGAACCGGCTCAGCTCCCGGGCGAGTGGACTCGCCGCCGACGTCAAGGATGTCGGCGCCCTCGTCGAGCAGCGCGCGCCCATGTGCGACCGCCCGCTCGGGATCGAGGAACAGCCCGCCGTCGGAGAAGGAGTCGGGAGTCACGTTGACGACCCCCATGACCCGCGCCCGGCTCACGTCAGGCCGAGCTCCGCGCGTGCCGCATCCCAGCTTGGGAACACGTCGAGACGCGTCGCCTCGGTGCCACGCATCGTCCACAGCTGGGCGACCTCGGTCTCGACGTCGACCGCGCTGCTCGACCCCCGCGCGCGGACCCGGACCCGGACCAGGATCCGGTCGCCGAGATCAGCGAACTCGAGTGGCTCGTAGCTGATCCGTTCGAAGGCATCGTCGATCTGGGCGAGGTTGTGCTTCAGCGCCTGCGGCCCGCGCAGCGCGGTGGTGTCCTCGACCACCATCGCGTCGTGGAGCTCGAAGTCTCCGCTCAGCCTTGCGAGCACGGCATCCTCGTCGCCGTCGGCGAACGCCGCGAACGCGTCGCGCATGATCGCCAGCTGCTCGTCCGACACGCGTCGAGCTTACGAGGGCGTCGAGCGGCTACCGCGCCGACCGGCGTGCATCTCGGCGGCGGAGCCACCGGCGAACCCGGGCCGCGGCTGCGGCACCGGGCGCGGGCCCTCGCGGCCGGCGCTCTTCTCCGGCTCGGGCTCGGGCTCCGCGGGCTCGGAGGCGGACTCGTCCTCAACCCCGAACACGTCCTCCTCGGAAGCGCCCTCGAGCAGCTTCACGAACTGCTCGGCGTCGATCGTCTCGCGCTCGAGCAGGATCTTTGAGATCCGTTCAAGCGACTCGCGGCGCTCGACCAGGATGTCCTTGGCCGTCTGGTGCGCCTCCTCGACGATGCGCCGGATCTCGTCGTCGATCTCGCGCGCGATCTCGTCCGAGTAGTCGGGCTCGGCCGAGAACTCGCGACCGAGGAAAGGCAGCGAGCGGTCGTGGCCGAAGACCCGGGGGCCGAGCCGCTCGGACATCCCGAACCGCATCACCATCCCCTTCGCAGTCTCGGTCACCTTCTCGAGGTCGTTCGAGGCCCCGGTCGTGATCTCGCTGAAGATGATCTCCTCGGCCGCTCGGCCACCGAGCGTCATCGCCATCGTGTCGGCGAGCTCGGCGCGGGTGGTGAGGAACTTGTCTTCGCCCGGGAGCGAGATCGTGTAGCCCAGCGCCTGGCCGCGGCCGATGATCGAGATCTTGTGGACCGGGTCGCAGTGCGGCAGCATCTGTCCGACGATCGCGTGCCCCATCTCGTGGTAAGCGGTGACCAGGCGTTCCTTCTCCGACATCACCCGCGTCTTCTTCTCGGGGCCGGCGATCACCCGCATGATCCCCTCCTCGAGCTCGTCCATCGTGATCTCGCGCTTGCCCGACCGGGCGGTGAGTAGCGCCGACTCGTTGATCAGGTTGGCGAGGTCTGCACCGGTGAATCCGGGCGTCTGCCCGGCGAGCGCGTCGAGGTCGATGTTCTTGGCCAGCGGCTTGCCGCGCGTGTGCACCTCGAGGATCCGCTTGCGGCCGCGGCGGTCGGGGCGGTCGACGACGATCTGGCGATCGAAGCGCCCGGGCCGCAGCAGGGCCGGATCGAGGATGTCGGGGCGGTTGGTGGCTGCGATCAGGATGATGTTGTCCTTCATCTCGAACCCGTCCATCTCAACCAGGAGCTGGTTCAGGGTCTGCTCGCGCTCATCGTGCCCGCCGCCCATGCCGGCCCCGCGGTGGCGGCCGACGGCGTCGATCTCGTCCATGAAGATGATGCACGGCGAGTTCTGCTTCGCCTGCTCGAACAGGTCGCGGACCCTGCTCGCGCCGACGCCGACGAACATCTCGACGAAGTCCGAGCCGGAGATCGAGAAGAACGGCACCCCCGCCTCGCCTGCGACCGCCCGCGCGAGCAGGGTCTTGCCGGTCCCGGGCGGGCCGTAGAGCAGCACGCCCTTCGGGATCCGGGCGCCGAGCGCCTGGAACTTCTTCGGGTTCTCGAGGAACTCCTTGATCTCGTGCAGTTCCTGGACCGCCTCGTCGGCGCCCGCGACGTCGCGGAAGGTGATCTTCGGCGCGTCGACCGACATCCGCTTGGCGCGTGACTTGCCGAAGCTCATCACCCGCGAGCCACCGCCCTGCATCTGGTTCATCAGGAAGAGCCAGAAGCCGAAGAAGAGCAGGAAGGGAAGGATGTAGGTGAGGATCGAGAGGATCCCGCCACCCCCGATCCCGTCGATGTCGGTTTCGATCCCCTTGTCGGCGAGCAGGTTGAGCAGCGCCTGCTCATCGTCCGGCAGGTAGCCAACCGAGTACTCGTGCTCATTATCGACCTCGACCACGGTCAGGGTCTGGTCCTTCTGCTCGAAGGTGACCGATTCGATCTCCCCCGGGTTGTCCGTGACCTGCTCCCGGAAGTCCGAGAAGCTCGGCGGTTCCTCGGTCTCGGGCGGGCTGATCAGCCGCTGGGCGAAGAACGCGAGCACGATCACGATCAGGATCGGGAACGCAGCGCTTCTGAAGAACCTTCTCATCGGGATGCAAAGGGGGGTTCGTTCCCCCGCTCGAGCTTGGATCAGCGTACCAGGGGTGCTAAAGCCTCCATCAAGCCTCGATTACTCCTGCAACGCAGCCACATAGCGCAGGTTGCGGTAGCGCTGTCCGTGGTCGAGGCCGTAGCCGATCGCGAACTTGTTCTCGATCTCGAACCCGACGTAGCGGATCGGCAGGTCGACGCGCCGTCGCTCGGGCTTGGTCAGCAGGGCGCAGACCTCGACCGAGCGCGGGTTTCGCGCCCGCAGGCTTTTGAGCAGGTAGTGCAGAGTCAGCCCCGAGTCGACGATGTCCTCGATCAGCAACACGTCCCGGCCCTCGATCGAGGCGTCGAGGTCCTTGAGGATCCGCACGACGCCCGAGGAGTCGGTCGAGGACCCATAGCTGGAGACGGCGATGAAGTCGATCTCGCACGGCACCTCGAGCGAGCGCATCAGGTCGGCGAGGAAGAGGACGGCGCCCTTGAGTACCCCGATCATGACCAGGTCCTTGCCCTCGTAGTCGGCGCTGATCTCGGCCCCGAGCTCGACCACCCTGCGTTCGAGCTCGTCCGCGCCGACCAGGATCTCCCCAATCGCCGGATCGTCCACCGCCACAGCCTAGTCACCCCGTCGAGTAGCCACCCGGCACGCCCGGACCCACGGGAATAAGTCCGGCCACGTCCTCCGCTCTCGCTCGAACCAATTGTCCGCGCCTACGCCGCGGATTTCTTGTGCTGCTTCCGCGTCCGGGCGTGCCGGGTGAGCCTTGGGCCACCCGGTGGGACTCGGGCCTCGGGAGTTGTTCAGTCGAGGGGTCGGGCGGTGAGGACGGCGACGCGCTCGGTGCCGGGAGCGAGCCGGAACCGCTCCGAGACCGCCACCCCGGCCACCCAGGCGATCTCGCCGTCGACGGTGACCACGGGCAGTGTCCGGCGCAGCGACCGCGGCACACCGTGGTCGGTGAACAGGTCCTGAAGCGTCTTCGTCCCGCTCATCCCGAGCGGCTGCATCCGGTCGCCGTCGCGCCAGGTGCGGACCTCGACCTTGCCCCGCAGCGCCTCGGCGTCGAGGGTTGCGAGGTCGGGCCCCGACGGCTCGACCGGCCCCGGATGGATCTCGGCCCGCAGCTCCCACTCACCGATCCGCGCCCGGCCCGGGAGCCCGAGCCCGACCGGCGCCGGCGCCGCGTCGACGGCGGCGGCGCGAAAGCGGACGAACCCTGCCTCGCAGACCGCCGCCAGGCCGCCACCGAGCTCCACCTGTCCGCCGCGCGGCCGCAGGGCGAGCCGCAGGATCTCCGCCGCACGGGCGCGGTCGATCGGCACCGGCCGGCCGGCCGCCCGCTCGGCCAGCGCCCGCAGGGCGAGCCGGCGCAGGCCCGGCTCGAACCCGTCGAGGGCGTCGGCCGCGATCGCGACCGAGCCGGCATCGGCGCCCGAGGCCTCGAGCGCCTCGAGCACCACCCGGTCGAGGAGCTCGGATTCCTCGGCCAGCTCGGCGCGAGTGCGGGCGATGTTCGAGACCGCGGCCGGGTTCAGGTCGGTCAGCACCGGCAGCAGCTCGGCGCGGATCCGGTTGCGGGCGAACGACGGGTCGGCGTTGCTCTCGTCGTCGGCGAACGGCAGGCCTGCCGCCGCGGCGAGCTCGCGCGTGCGCTGGCGCTCGATCCCGAGCAATGGGCGAACGACTCGGCCGCTGCGCGGCGCGAGCCCGAGGAGGGCGCGGGTACCGGGCGAGGTCGCGAGCCGGTAGAGCACCGTCTCCGCGACGTCGGTCCGCGTGTGCCCGGTCGCGATCAGGCTGGCCCCGGTCCGGTCGCGCAGCCGCTCCGCGGCGTCGTAGCGCAGCCTCCGCGCGGCCGCCTGCAGGTTGCCCTCCAGCGGCGCACGGGGGCGCTCGACGTGCAAATCGATGCGCAGCGCCGCGCAGAGGCGGCGGCATGTCGCGGTGTCCTCGTCGGCCCCCGGACGAAGGCCGTAGTTGTAGTGCAGCGCGTGGACCTGCTCGGCGCCCAGCTCCCTCGCCAAGCCCGCCGCCACCGCGGCGGAGTCAGGCCCGCCCGAGATCATCACGACGATCGATGCACCGGGCTCGATCAGGCCGCTGCCACGCACCGTGCGGGCGAGCTCGGCCAGCGCCTGCTGCTTGCTCACCGCCTGGATGCTACGGGCGAGCGGGGCGGATTTCCGGGCTCGCCGCAGGCGTTCAGTCGCGCGGAGCCCGGGCCCGCACGACCAGCAACTCGACCGGCGTCGGGAATCCCTTCAGCTCGACCCGGCCGATCGGCTCGAACTCGAGGTAGTCGGACTCCCCGATCGCATCGGCGACGGCGGTGGTCACCAGCACCTCGCCGCCGAGCGCCCGGGCGACGACCCGGTGGGCGAGGTTGACCTCGGTTCCGAAGTAGTCGCCGTCCCGGTAGACGGCGCGGCCGACGTGGATCCCGACCCGCGGCTGGGGCCGCTCGCGGAACAGGGTCAAGAACCCGACCGCCCACTCGGTCAGCGTGCCCGGGTCGGGCGAGACGATCATCACCTCGTCGCCGATCGTCTTCACGATCAGCGCCTCGGCCGGGAGCGTCGCCTCAACCGTCTCGACGAACCGCTCGACCAGGTCGAGCGCCTCCTCGTCCCCCTCCTCCTCCGTGTAGCGGACGAACCCCGTCAGGTCGACGAAGCAGAACGCCATCGTCACCCGCCCGAGCTGGCGCATGCCGGCGAAGTCGACCTCCATGTGCCCGACCACGTCCTGCTCGATGTAGAAGCGCAGGTAGCGCTGGTGGATGTACTCCATCACCGGCGACGTCAGCGGCAGCAGATCTCCCGCCAGTCCCTCCATCTCCTCGGCCATCTCGAGCGCGTCGACGCCCTGGCGGATCAGCGGCTCGTGGACGTAGAGGTGGAAGAGGCGGACCTCGGCTTCGGCGATCTTGCGGATCGACTGCGCGTAGACCCGAACGAGCTGCAGGAGCGCGACGAGCGGGAACCCGGCATTGAGCACGTCGGCCATCCGCTCGATCGCCTCCAGGTCAGGCTCGCTGAGCGTGCCCTCGAGCGCCGTCGGGGTCCCGAGCAGGGTCATCACGCGCTCGATCAGCTCCTCCTCGAGCCCGGTCCGCTGCGCCGCCTCGGCGCGGCTGATCGATCGCTCGCGCTGGCCCGGGAGCAGGTCCTCGGCATACCCGAAGGCAAGTCGGCCGTCGCGGACCGCCGCCCGCAGCTCGGCGAGCGAGTGGCCGCGCTCGCGCATCCGCGCGACCACGCGGGCCTGGGCAGCGGCCGCCGCCGTCCAGCGGCCCCGTTTGACCGGGATCACCTTGAGTCGCGCCCAGCGCCGCAGCGTTGACGGCGAGACGCCGGCGATTCGCGCCGCGGCGCTGAGCGAGATCGAGTCCTCGGCCACCGGCCGATCCTAGATATTCGCGGGCGAGGCGCCGGCGCAACGGGCAGCGGGGCCCTCGAGCCCCGCTGCCGGTGCGGGCTCACGGCCCGCTTCGTCGGCCCTCGGCGCCGCCGGCGCCTCGCAGCCCCGCAGCTCGCGCCCCAGTCGCCGAAGGGCGATCGAGAGGCCAGGGCCACTGCTGGCCTGTTGCCAATTGGTCGCCCAAAGGCTACGCCCGCCGGGGCACGACGTCAATCCTCGGCAGCCCTCGCCAGGCCGGGAAAATCCGCTTCGACCGCCGCGCGATACGGGCCGCACAGAAGCCGGACCGCCGGCAGGTAGAGCAGCGCCAGACGCAAGTCGCCGCGGACCTTCACCTGGCCCCTCGCGATCGCGATCGCGATGCTCTCGCTCCCCAGCAGATACCGGTTCGCGACCGGCGCCGTCATCGCCAAGGTGAGCTTCGGCCGAAAGCCCGGCCGCCCGACGAACGACCAGCGCAGGTTGCGCCCCTGCTGATCGGCGCACAGGTCGAGAATCAGGCCGACGTCGGTGAACTGATACCGGAGTCGCAGCCCGCTGGCGCCGATCGCCGGCCCGATCCGCTCGTCGGCCGCCGCGCTGTGAAGGGCCTGATCGAGCGCGGCGCGAAGCTCCGAGGCGCGGATCCGGGCGGGCTTGCGCCGGCCCTCAACCCGCGTTGCCGTGGCGGTGGCCATCGAGTCGATCGTACCCCGAATTCCGCTCCGAGCGATGAATCGGGGGCCGGAACTCGATCCGCCGCGCCGGGGAGTCGACGACCGCGACCGGCACGATCGGGACCCCGGCGCGAACCGCGATCGCAGCGAACTCGCGCTCATCGAAGCAGCAGACGAGCTCGCCGCGCTCGAGCAGCGCGCCCGCGGTCCCGGCATCCCCGGGCACGGCGCCGCAGCGACGCACGAAGGCTGAGACGATCGGCAGCGCGAGCGCCGCGTCGGGGGCCATGAACCGCGGCCACCGGGGCAACGGATGGTGCTTCATGATCGCGGTCGTGATCAGTGGGGCGACGACCGGCGACGGGGCCACCGGCCGATTGACCGCCAGCAGCGCCCCGCCGTGGGCGGGCACGTTCCGAACGCCCGCGACCGCGCCTCGCCACCAGAGGTCGTAGCCGAGCTCGACCAGGCCGAACATCGCCTCGGCGAGCTGCTCGTCAAAGCCGAATTCATCCTCGTGATAGGCGCCTCCCAGGCGTCGGAAGATCGCCTCGAGGGCATCGCGGATCCGGGCCGGGAGGCTGACCGCCGCACGTCGGGCGGCGAGCAGTGGATCCGCTCCGGCCTCGACCTCGTAACGGACCTCGCGCAGGAAGTCGGCGACGAGCTCGGGACCGGGCCTCGACTCGGGCGTGCCGACCGGCCGCGAAGTCGGCGCGATCGTCATCCGCTGTCCTCACCTTCCTGATCCTCGACCTGAGAGTGAGAGTCCGCCGGCCGCTCGGCCTCGACCTCAGCTCGAGATTCGGCGAGCCGCGATTCCAGTTCTGCCAAACGGCGCTCGAGCTGTTCGAGCCGGCGGCCGACAGCGCCGGTGGCTTGATGCCCGCGCCGCGCCAGCTCCGCGCCCCCCTCCTGTCCCCGGCGCGCCAGCTCATCGCGAGCCTCGCGGCCGCGGCGGACGACGTCGTCGACCAGATCCGCGGCGCGCTCGCGGGTGCCGGCTGCCGAACCGGCGGTGGCGCGCATCGTCCGCTCGACCGCGGCGCGAACCGCGTCCGCGACGGCTTCGGGAGCCGGTCCGCTCCGTGCACCGGGCTGTTCGGATCGATCGCTCATCGCCTCGATCAGGATAATCCGCGCGGCTTGCCGACCCACCTGCGCCCGACCGCCCCGATCGCGACCGACGTGCTGCTGCCGAGCGATCCGGCGCTCGCGCTCACCCTCGCCCAGCGCCTGCTCGTGAAGCCGCGGATGACCAACCACAGCCACGGCCTCTGGGGCTACTCGGGCGCGACCGCCGAGGGGCGTGAGCTGACGATCCAGGCGACCGGGATCGGCGGGCCCAGCGCCGCGACGGTCCTGCACGAGCTGGCCGGACACGGGGCAAAGCGCGCGATCCGCCTCGGCATCGCGATCGCCCTCGACCCGGCCCTCGCCGCGGGCAGCCGCGTCGTCGTCGCTGCCGCTCGCGCTGCGGGCAAGGCCTCCGGTACCGCTCGCCCGGACCCGGCCCTGACCGGGGCGCTGGCGGCCCGTCTGCGGGTCCCCCCGCAGACCGTTGCCAGCTTCGACCTCTGGCCGCCGCCCGGCGACGAGCAGCGGCGCCGGTGCCGGGCCGACGGGGCGGTGGCCGGTGACCTCGAGTCCGCCGCGACCCTCGCGCTCGGCACCCGGGTCGGCCTTGCCGTGGCGGCGGCCCTGGTGATCGGGGAAGCCGGCGATGGCGAGCTCGACGCGAGATCGACCGAGACAGCGCAGGCCGAGCTCGCGGAGGCCTGCGCCGCGGCGTTCGCGGCGGACGCTCAGCCGTCGCCGGTCGGGCGTTGACGAATGGCGCGGAGCTCATCTGAGACCTCGTCGATGCGATCCTCGAGCGCCTCGAGCCGCGCCGACAGCGAGCGCAGTCGCTGCTCGATCCGCTCCATGTCCGAGCCCGAGGCGACGTTGAGGGCGTCCATCGCCGATCGCTGGGCGGAGATCGCCCGCTCGCCGGCCCCGAGTGCGCGCGAGATCGCTGAGCTCATGACCGGGTTCTCGATCAGCGCCTGGGCGAGCTCGGCCATCGCCTCCTCGCCGCGAGCGCGCATGCCGCTCCTCTCGCCCGCCTCCATCCGAGCGTCCAGACTACCCCGTCCCCAAGCTCAAGACACGCCTGGCGCATGCCGAAGAGAACGACAGGCCCCGGTGACCCCGAACCCGCGCCCTCGCCGCTCGATCTCGGGTAGCGTTGCGACGTCGATTGCAGATTGCAAACACCCGATCGAACAAGTAGGTTTCGCCACGCTCAGGAGGAGGAGCCTCGCCGCGGATGCAGGCAGGGGTCTGCGTTCGCTCGTGGGCGGGCCGAGGGCATGAGCGGATGAGAAGCAAGCTTTCACTCACGATCTGCCTGGCGGCATTCGCGGTAAGCGTCGTCGCCGGCACCGCGGCCGGTCAGGACGAGGTCGTCGGCAGCGGCGAGGGCGCGGTCGAGATCGACCTGCCCGACGGCGAGCAGCTCTCCGACGTCGAGTCGCTTCCCCAGTGCTCGAACCTCGCCGACGACGACGGCGACCAGCTCTCCGACCTCGACGATCCCGACTGCACCAGCCCCCTCGACACCACCGAGTCGGCCCCTCCGCCACCCCCGGACGAGCCCGAGCCGCCGGCCGAGCCGCCGGCCGCGGGCGGCGAGCCGGCGATTCCCGAGATCGCCGGCGGGGAGACCTTCAAGCCCGACGAGGGCGTTTCCGGGCCCCGCGGCTCAGGGGGCCGGGACACCGGCCGGCAGCACCAGCCTGGTCACGGCGGCGGGCGTGGCGAGCACGGTGACGAGCCGTCCTCGGGTGGCTCCGTCGCGGACGAGGAGCCGGCGACCCGGCGACCCGACGGGACGCCGACCGACGCCAACCCCGGGCTCACGATCGCCGACTTCGGCCCGGCCCCGATCGGGGTCCCGAACTTCATCATCGATCAGTTCTCGATCCCGCCCTTCCTGCTCCCGATCTACCAGGCCTGCGGCACCCAGTACGGGATCCCGTGGCAGGTCCTCGCGTCGATCAACCGGATCGAGACCGCGTTCGGCACCAACCTCAACGTCTCCTCGGCAGGTGCGATGGGCTGGATGCAGTTCATCCCCTCCTCCTGGGAGGCGTACGGGGTTGACGCCAACGACGACGGCCGCAAGGACCCCTACAACCCGGTCGACGCGATCTGCGCCGCGGCCCGCTACCTGCGCGCCGCCGGCGGCCAGGAGGACCTGCGGCAGGCGATCTTCGCCTACAACCACGCCGACTGGTACGTCGACGAGGTCCTGCTGTACGCGAACCAGTACGGCAAGCTGCCCGAGCCTCTGGTCAGCTCGCTCACCGGCCTGACCGAAGGGGCGCGGTTCCCGGTTGCCGCGAACGCCCGTTACGCCGACGACATCTCCGAGCGCCGGGCGATGAAGCGCTCGACCCCCGGGCGGCGCGCCTACGGCAACGCCGCCGAGGTGATCTCGAGCTCACCCACACGTCGAGGGATCGACATCTTCTCCCGCGAGGGGGCGCCCGTGGTCGCGGTTAACGACGGCGTGATCACCGAGGTCGGCAGGTCGAAGCGGCTCGGCCGCTACCTGGTCCTGCGCGACGCTTACGGCAACCGGTTCACGTACGCCCAGCTCGGTGAGGTCTCCGACGTCTACCCGGTGCCGAAGCGTGACCGCCTCTCGGCCGATGACTTCAAGCTCGTCTCGCCCGCCGAGCCGGGCAAGCCCGAGCAGCCCGCGACCGCGGGCGCCAGCGGGGATTCGGCCACCGCAGGCTCCGGGGCGGCGACCGAGGAATCGGGCCCGGCGAATACGGAGGACTCCCGCGAACGGCTCTACGCCTTCCCCGAGCGGCCCCGCAACGCCGACCGCGCCAACCTGACCGGCCAGCTCGACCGGCTCCTGGACGAGAAGTTCCCGGGCTACGAGTCGTTCAAGGCCTACTTCTCAGGCGTGCTGCGGTTCGACCGCAAGACGATGGAGCTGCGCCCGCTCAGGGAGGGAGCGCGGGTCACCGCCGGCACCGTGCTGGGACGGATCGGCAAGACCGATGAGCTGGCGCCGCGGCTTCACTTCGCGATCAGGCCCGCCGGCCGGGGCGCGCCGAAGATCGACCCGAAGCCGATCCTCGACGGGTGGAAGCTGCTCGAGGCGACCGCGATCTACCGGGCCGCGGGCGAGAACCCGTTCGAGGGCGGCGCGACCACCGGCCAGGTGCTGCTGATGTCCAAGCCGCAGCTCGTCCGGCGGGTGCTCGCCGACCCGCGGCTCGAGATCTATGCCTGCGGTCGCGAGGACATCCGCACCGGCCAAATCGACCGGCGGGTGCTCGCCATGCTCGAGTACCTCGCCGAGCGCGGCTTCCGGCTCACGATCACCTCGCTCAAGTGCGGACATTCGTTCCTGACCAGCTCGGGCAGCGTCAGCCATCACTCCTCCGGCAACGCCGTCGACATCGCCCTGATCAACGACATCCCGGTGCTCGGCAACCAGGGCCCGGGCTCGATCAGCGAGGCGCTGGTCCGCGACGTGATGGACCTGCAGGGGACGATGCGGCCGGCGCAGATCATCTCGTTGATGGACTTCGGAGCCGACAACACGTTCGCGATGGGCGATCACGACGACCACGTCCACGTCGGCTATACGCCCGCCGTCGGCCCCGGCTCGACCGATGTCTCGCAGCAGTTCGAGCAGATCCTCAAGCCCGGGCAGTGGGAGCGGCTGATCGACCGGATCGGCGAGATCGACAACCCGTCGGTCCCGACCTCGCCCTCGCGCTTTGCGACCCCCGCCCGGCGGGGCCACGGCGAGCAATCGGCCGGCGGGGACGGCGCGTCGGGCGGTCACGGCGGCGAGTAGCCTCGCCGCCATCGGCGACCGCCTCCCCTTCGTCCAGTTCGAGTTCGCCGGGACCGTCGGTCTCGAGCAGGGACGCTACCTGGCCGGGCGTGGGTCACCGGACGGAGTCGAGCGGGTGCTGGTCGTCACCGTCGACGGGGCGCCGCCTCCACCGCGGCGACGGCTCGGCCGGCCCAAGCCCAGGCCCGTGCAACCCGGTGCCGGGCCTGCCACCGTCCCGCTGACGACGCTGACCGTGATCCGGCCCGAGCCGTTCGCCGACGAGGACGCCGTTCAGGGCTGGCTCGCCGCCCTGGGCCGGGATCCCGACGTGCTCGAGGCGGAGCTGGCGCCGGCGCTGGCGCTCGTCAACCTCGCCGTTCACGCCCACCGCGCCACCGTGCTCGATCCCAATCTTCCCGACCTCTCCGCCGAGCACGCGCTCGCGATCCGGGCCGGGTTCGGTGACGGTGACGAGCTCGCCGACGGGCGCTACAGCGCCGCGGTCGAGCTGCCGCCCGCCACTAGGCGCCGCCGCGCGGAGGTGATGCGGCCGCAGGAGCGACTCGCCGCGGTCCTCGCCGGCCGCGAACGGGTCGCCGCGTTCGAACTGCCCCTGCTGCGCGCACGGGCCGACCTCGATGCAGGCCGCGCCCGCGAGGCGGCGCTGCAGCTTGGGGTCGCGTTGGAGGCGTTGCTGGCGGATCGCGACGCGGTCCGCGCCCCGGGCCAGGAGCAGGACCTGGCCGCGCTCGAGGAGCGGCGCGAGCGCACCGCCGCGGGGGCCGAGGAGGCGCTTCGCGGCGAGCTCAGCGCCGAACGGACAGCGGAGCTCACCGAGACCCTGCGGCTTGCCGAGCGCGCCCTGCGCCGTCGCCGAGCCCTAGGCTGAGCCGGGTGAGCAAGACCCAGTACTACTGCGCGACCTCATTGGACGGCTACATCGCCGAGGCCGACGACAGCCTGGCGTGGCTGCTCGAATACGAGGGCAGCTTCGAGGGTGCCGGCGCCGAGCCCGGCCCGATGAGCGGGGGAGGCGCGTACGAGCGCTTCTATGAGGGCGTTGGAGCGCTGATCAGCGGCTCGACCACGTACGAGTTCATTCTCGATCACCTCGACCAGGACAACGACTGGCCATACAAGGGAAAGCCCTATTGGGTCCTGAGCTCACGAGACCAACGTGTGCCCGAGGCCGAGGAGGTCGACGTGCGCGTCGCCGACGCCCAGGTGGCCGACCTCTATGACGAGATCATGATCGCCGCAAGCGAGCGGAACCTGTGGATCGTGGGGGGCGGGGACGTCGCCTCGCAGTTCGCCGACGAACGCCTGCTGGACGAGATCCTGGTCACCGTCGTCCCGGTCATCCTGGGTGCCGGCAAGCCGCTCTTCGACCATCGGCTCCCCGGCGGGCCGATGCAGCTGCTCGGGACGCGCGCCTTCGACACCGGGATGGTCGAGCTGCGCTACGAGCTCAAGCGCTAGATCGCCGCGAGCACCGACTGCAGCTCCCCGACGACGTCCCCGTCGAGCTTCACGGCCGCCACGTCGTCGTACGGGGTCGGCCCCTGGGTGACGACCGCGAGCCGGCCGCCTGCGGCCAGGGTCAGCCCGGGAAGCCCGGCGACGGGATGGACCTCGAGCGAAGAGCCGACGCAGAGCAGCAGATCGGCGTCGGCGCACAGCTCCTGTGCCTCCGCCATCGCGTCCTCGGGCAACAGCTCTCCGAAGAGGACGACGTCGGGCTTGACCTTGCCCATGCAGCACGCGCAAGTGGGGACCCCGTCGCTGTCGAAGATCTCCCCCACCGACTCGAGCGGGTAGCTGGTGCGGCAGGTCGTGCAGCTCGAGCTCGCGATCGAGCCGTGGACCTCGACCACGCGTTCCGAGCCCGCCCTGCTGTGCAGGCGGTCGATGTTCTGCGTGATCACCGCGGCGAGTAGCTCGCGCGCCTCGAGCTCGGCGAGCGCGGAGTGAGCCCCGTTCGGCTGCTTGTCGGCCAAATCGGCGAAGCGCGGCCGATAGAAGCTCCAGAAGCGCTTCGTGTCGCGGTGGAAGGCGTCGATATGCGCGACCTCCATCGGGTCGACGTCCTCCCACAGGCCCTTGCCCGGGGTGCGGAAGTCGGGGATCCCGGAAGGGACCGAAATCCCCGCGCCGGTCAGAGCGACGACCGAGCTCGCCTCACGGATCATCACCGCGAGCCGAGCGGCGACGTCGCCATCAGCGACGGACGCCTCCCGAGATTGTCGTGACAGCCCTGTCATCACAATCCGGGGGCGGACGGTGGTGGTGGCGAGGGCGCCGCCGTCACTTCCCCTGCCACTTCGGCGCCCGCTTGCCGAGGAAGGCGCCGATCCCCTCGCGCGCGTCCTCGGTCCGGAAGGCGGCCGCAAAGCCGGCCTTCTCGTTCGCGATCCCCTGGTCGAGGTCGGGATCGTCGGACGCCCGCTTTAACTGCTCGACCGCGACCGGGGCCTGGGCCGCGAGCTTGCGGGCCCAGGCGAGCGCGGTATCGAACAGCTCGTGGTCGGGCACGACCCTGTTCGCGAGCCCGAAGGCCTCCGCCTCGGCGGCGGAGATCGCGTCACCGATCAGGTTCATCTCCAGCGCCTTCTCGGAGCCGACCAGGCGCGGCAGGCGCTGGGTGCCGCCGAAGCCGGGGATGATCCCGAGCTTGATCTCGGGCTGGCCGAAGACGGCCGACTGGGCGACGATCCGGAAGTCGCAGGCCATCGCCAGCTCGCAGCCGCCGCCGAACGCGAGCGAGTTGACCGCCGCGACCGTCGAGACGCGGTTCTGGCCCAGCTCGCGAAGCAGCGCGTGGCCGGAGTGGATCAGCTCCTCGCCGCTCGACTCGTCCATCGTCGTGAACGCCTTGATGTCGGCACCGGCCGAGAAGACGACCGGGTTCGAGGAGGCGATCACCATCGCCCCGATCTCGCCGGAGCCCTTGACCCGTTCCCAGACCACGCCGAGGTCCTTGATCACCTGGGGCGAGATCGCGTTCATCGGCGGGTTGACGAGCCAGGCGATCGCGACCGCTTCGCGGGTCTCGAGCTTCACCGTCTCCGGCTGATCCCCCTCGTCCGGACGCGGATAGGCGTAGAAGCCCTGGCCGCTCTTCTGGCCGTGGCGTCCCTGGGCGACGATGCGCTTCAGCACTCGCGGCGGTGCGAAGCGCTCACCGTGCTCGTCGCGAGCCCGCTCGAGCTTCTCCAGTACCTCGTCGAGCCCGGCGAGGTCGGCGCCCATGAACGGGGGGAAGATCCCCCGGCGCGGGTCCATCCCCGCGCCGGCCATCATCCCGAGGTCGATGTCACGGACCGTGCAGACGCCCTCCTCGAGCAGGAGGCAGGCCTCGACGATCGCCTTCAGCTTCATCAGCTCGGCGAGGGCCTCGCCGTCGGGATCGGCATCGCCCTCGATCTGCGGCTCGCCGCTCGCGTAGAAGCCGTCGCCGCCGGACTTGGCGCCCAGGTGCCCGTCGGCGACCAGCTTGCGCATCCCGTTGTGGACGTAGAACGAGTCGCCGTATGACTCCTGCAGGTGCTCGGCGACATGCAGCACGGTGTCGAGCCCGAGCAGGTCGACGAGGAAGAACGGTCCCATCGGGGCGACGTTGGCGGCGGCGACCGCCTCGTCGATCTTCTTGATCGACAGCCCCTGCTCCTCCTGCGCTCGCCAGATCTCACCCACCGCGCTGTTCAGGATCCGGTTGACGACGAAGCCCGGCACCTCACCACACGTGATCGGCTGCTTGCGGATCGTCTGGGCGAAGTTGTAGGCCGCCTGGACCACCTCCGGGTCGGTCTCCTCGCCCTCGACGATCTCGACCAGCGGCATCACCGACGCCGGGTAGAAGAAGTGGAATCCGACCACCTTCTCGGGACGCAGCGTCGCCTCCCCCATCTCGGTGATCGACAGCGAGGAGGTGTTGGAGGCGAGGATCGCGTGCCCCGGCGTGACCTCGTCGAGCTCGGCGAACACGGCCTGCTTGATCTCCATCCGCTCCGGCGCCGCCTCGACCACGAAGTCGACGTCGCCAAACCCCTCATAGCTCGTCGTCCCCTCGATCAGCCCCAGTACCTGCTCGAGCCGGGTGTCGGCCTGCTCCTGGCTCATCTTCTCCTTCGAGACCAGGCGGTCGAGCTGGCCCTTGGTCACCTCGCGAGCCTTCTCGAGTCCGTGGTCGACGAACTTCTGGTCGATGTCCTTGAGAACGACCGGGATCTCGGACGAGGCGATCGCCTGGGCGATCTCACCGCCCATCGTGCCGGCGCCGACGACGGCGGCCTTGAAGACGAACATTGAGCTTCGGAACCTCCGGATTCGCGGGTAAGAGCCGGCGGGAGGCTAGCGATCGGCAGCCCGGGCGGCGCGGTCGCTCAGGCGGGCTGCAGCGGCTGGATGTTGTGGTGCAGGTGAAAGACGTTGTCGGGGTCGAACTCCGCCTTGACGGCCGCCAGCCGCTCGTAGTTCTCGCTGCCGAAGCCCTGCATAACGCGGTCCTCGCTCTCGGAGTCGAAGTTGAGGTAGACCGCGCCGGTCGAGTATGGCCGCAGGTCGCGGCACGTGCCCTGTGCCCAGTCCCGCGCCTGCGCATCGTCGGCGGGGTCCTCCCAGAGCCCGAGCGGATGGGCGACCCAGGCCGCCGTCCGGTGCGGCAGCGGCCACTCGCTCGCCGCCGCGGCGACCGCGCCTCCCCAGGGGAAGAGGATGTGCTGGGACGGCGAGGGGACGACCATCTCGTGCGCGCGCCGGCAGAAGCTCTCGATCGCCTCGTCGGGGAGCCTCTCCAGGTGCTCGGCCGACCAGTAGTTGCGGTACCCGGGCGGATCGTCGATCGCGCACTGGATCTCCGCGTAGGGCAGCTCCGCGACCATCTCGGCGTCGGGCTCGAGCTCGAGGATCGGAGCGAGCGCTTCCCCCATCTCGGCCTCGGTGCCCGCATAGATACCGACCACCCCGGCCACCAGCTTCCCCTGCAGGTGCTCGGGCACGAACTCCTCCGGCGGACCCGTGATGTAGACGAATCCGCCGCCGAGCTCCACCGGCGCCCCGCCCTCGATCAGCGCCCGGTAGCGGTGGGCGAGCTCGGGCCCAGCCTCCGCCGGCCAGAGCAGCAGCGCGAGGCTCGCCGCCGGCAGCGGCTGGAGCCGGAAGACGAGCTCGGTCGCGACGCCGAAGTTGCCGCCACCACCGTGCAGGGCCCAGAACAGCTCCGGGTTCTCGGCCTCGCTCGCCGTCACCGTGCGTCCGTCGGCGGTGACCAGGGTCACCGCCTCGAGGTTGTCGCATGCGAAGCCGAACTTGCGCTCGAGCCAGGTCGAGCCGCCGCCGAGGGTGAGCCCGGCGACGCCCGTGCTCGAGACCCGGCCGCCGGTCGCGATCAGGTTGTGGGGCTGGGTCGCGCGGTCGAAGTCGGCCCAGGTGGCGCCGCCCTGCGCGGTCGCGATACGCGCGGCGGGATCGACGCTGACCGCGTTCATCCGCCGCATGTCGATCTCCACCCCGCCCTCGGTCAGGCTGGCGCCGGTGACGCTGTGCCCGCCGCTACGGATCGAGACCTCGAGCCCGGCATCACGGGCGAAGCCGAGTGCCTCGGCGACGTCGTCGGCGGACTCGCACTGGGCGATCGCCGCCGGGCGCTTGGCGATCATCGAGTTGAAGATCGCGCGGGCATCCTCATAGCCGGGATCGACGGGCTCGAGCACCTCGCCCGCGAGCCGGCCGCGGAGGTCGCTGGCATTCATCGTCCGCTCCTCTCGTCGAACTCGCTCCCGACCCTATCCAAACCGCGCACCCTCCTCGGCCTCGTGCTTGAGTCGCGACAAGGACCGCCGCAGCGAGTCGCGGACCTGGCCGCGCACGAACAGCCGCTCTGCTGCCCAGGCGAACGGGCCCGGCCGGGCGAGCCGGTACTCGAGCGTCTGATCGACGCGCGTTCGGTCGCCGTCGATCGCGAACTCGGTCAGCAGCCCGCCGCGCGACTCGGGGTCTGAGAACTCGATTCGATGCCGGCGGCGCGGCTCGTGCTCGATCACCCGCTCGTCGACCGTTCCGCGCCCGGCCGAGGTCGAGCGCCAGACCAGGGTCCCGCCCCGCCCGGGATAGCCGTTTGAGGCCTCGACCGCCGCGAAGCCGTCGACCCAGGCGGGCCAGCCTCGCGGCTCGAAGTAGAGCTCCCAGACCTCGGCCAGCGACGCCTCGATTGTCACCGACTCACTCAGCTTCGCCATAGAGCTCGCGCTTGACCAGGCTGACGCTGCGGATCACCGAGTCGAGGAACGGTTCGACCTCGTCGCGCAGCCGTCGATGCTCGCGACGCCCGGCCGCGGTGATCGAGTAGTAGCGGCGGGTGCGACGGTCCGGGTGCTCCCAGTCACCCTTGATCATCCCCTCCGCCTCGAGCTGGCGCAGGAGCGGGTAGATCGTGTTCGGGTTGACGGTGATCGCGCCCTCGGTGATCCGCTCGATCTCCTCGATCAGCCGGTTGCCGTACTGGGGTTCGCGATCGATCAGGTGCAGGACGAGGAGCGGGAAGATGTCGCGGCGGCGGATCTCGCCGCCGAACACGTCCATCGAGCGGCTCGCCCGCCGCCCTCGCGGGACGACCGCCGCCGCGCCCCTGTCCCGTGCGGTACGAGCAGCCTCGGCGACCGCGTCGGTCACCGGCTTGGAGCGCCGCTGGGGCATCGCGGCGACTATAGGCGCCGGGGTGTGTGTCGGCGAGCACGCCGCTGCGTGACCAGGCTCACTGACAGGGCTGCGGATGCGGTCTAACGTCGGATCGTTCGACCAGTTGCGAGGAGAGACCGATGGCCCACATGTCAGCGAACCAGCGCGCCCAAGTCGAGCGGATCGACCTCAGCGTCCCGACGACCGGGGTCCGGGTCCGTGACAGCCGACGAGTGGCCGTCTACAACGTGCTCGCAGGAATCATCCTCGTCGGACTCGCCGTCGCGGCCGCGACGGCGATCGACGGATGGGCGCGGGCGATCGTCCTCGGCGCGGTGATGCTGACCGCGGTCGGGGCGATGATCGCCATCAGCCCGAGCAGGCGCGGCTGACGCCTAGACCACCGCAGTGGTGACCGCCCGGCGTCGCTCTAGACGGCGGCCGGCGCGGTCTCGGCCTGCTTCTCGGCGACCTCGGTCTGGGTCTTGACCGCCTCGGGGATCGGCTCGTCGACGTTGCGGCCCATGAGCACCTCCTTGGCGATTACCAGGCGCTGGATCTGCGACGTGCCCTCGTAGAGCTGCATGATCTTCGCGTCCCGCATCAGCTTCTCGACCGGGTACTCCTTGATGAAGCCGTAGCCGCCGTAGACCTGGACCGCGTCGACGGTGATCTCCATCGCCGAATCGGCGGCGAATCGCTTCGCGTGCGAGCAGGCGAGCGTGTTGCGAACTCCCTGGTCGAGAAGCGCCGCCGACTGCCAGGTCAGCAGCCGCGCGGCCTCGACCTTGGTCGCCATGTCGGCGATCATGAAGGCGACCGCCTGGTGCATCGCGATCGGGACCCCGAACTGGACCCGCTCCTTGGAGTACTCGCAGGCGAACTCGAACGCGGCCCGCCCGATCCCGACCGCCATCGCGGCGACACCCGGGCGGGTGCGATCGAGAGTCATCATCGCGAGCTTGAACCCGTGGTTCTCCTCGCCGAGCAGGTGGTCGGCCGGGATCTCGGTCTCGTTGAAGACGACGGTGGCGGTGTTGGAGGCGCGCTGGCCGAGCTTGTCCTCCTTCTTGTCGATCACGATCGTCTCGTCGCGCGGGACGACGAAGGCCGAGATCCCGCGGTGGCCGGCGTCCTTGTCGGTCTTCGCGTAGACCGTGTACCAGTCGGCGTACTGGCCGTTGGTGATGAAGCACTTGGACCCGTTCAGCACCCACTTGTCGCCCTTGCGAACCGCGGTGGTCTTCATGCCCGAGACGTCGGAGCCCGCGTCCGGCTCGGTGAGGCAGAAGGAGGCGAGCTTCGGCTCCTCGGCCAGCATGCCGAGGTACTCGGCCTTGATCTCGTCCGAGCCGCCGAGGGCGACCGGGGTCATCGCCAGGCCGTTCGCTGCCAGTGAGGTCCCGATCCCGGAGCAGCCCCAGCCGAACTCCTCCTCGATCAGGGTGCCGGAGAGGAAGTCGAGCCCCGGTCCGCCGTACTGCTCAGGAACGTGGGTGTTCATCAGCCCCAGCTCCCAGGCCTTCTCGATGATCTCCGCGGGCCAGGTCCCGTCACGGTCATAGTCCCAGGCGACCTTGCGGATCTCCTTCTCGGCAAAGTTGTGCGCGAGCTCGCGCAGGTCCTTCTGCTCGTCGGTCAGCGTGAAGTCCACGGCTCAGAGGCTCCTTTGAGTGATCTTGAAGTACCGATTGACTGGTCAGTCAACCGCTCGTTAGGGTAGCTGATCTACCCTCTTGGCGTGTCAGTTGCGGCTACGGATCTCCCGTTCGCGCTCAGCAACGGCGAGGTGATCCTGGTCGTCGTCGGCGTTTCGATCCCGATCGCGGCGATCGTCTTCGCGGCCGGGGCGCGAGGGGCGTTGCGACAAATCGGCCGGGGCCCGCTATCGGTCGAGTTCGAGGCCGACCTGGCGCAGCGAGCCCACGACCCCGACCCGGAAACGACGCCGGCGATCCGCGAGCAGGAGCTGCGCCAGCTGCTCGAGGGGAAGGCCTTTCGCCAGTCGCGCCGCGGCGAGCAGCCGGTCGACGTCGATCGTGAGCTCGAGCGCCTGCTCAGCGAGTCGGTCGCGGCGGGCGCCGATCCCGGCCTGCGCGCCGAGGTACGCCAGCTCGTCGTCGCCCGCAACGAGCGCCGCGTCCGCAACGGCAAGCGGCCGCTCGACGTCGAGGCAGAGGTCGATCGCCAGCTCGCCGAGCTCGAGAACCTGGGCCAGTAGCGCACCGTCTCCCCTGCCTCGACGCCGGAGGAGGGGTTCGGGGTATGTTGCGGGCGTGACGCCCGACGAAGCCGAGAACGTGGTCGAACTCGACGACCTCCTGGTCCGCCCCGGCACCTACTTCAACCCGCAGACCGAGATCGTGGTCGTGGTCGACGACTCGACCTCGATCGACCAGGAGGTCTTCAACATGGAGCCTTACGAGGGCGCCGACTGGGTCCGGATCTCCGACGAGGTCCCGGTCGACTCCGACGCCCTCGACGCGACGATGCAGAGCTTCCAGACGCACTACCACCCGGGCGCCGCGGACTCGGTGTCCGAGACGGCGCTCGAGCAGGGCGACGAGGAGTACGACGAGGGCGAGGACGGGCAGGAGCCCGGGCGCGAGGACTGAGCCGTGGCCGGCTACACGATCGCCGAACGAGCCCAGGCGCTCGACTTCATGGCCGATTACCCGGGCTTCGGCGAGATGCGCTGGTACGCCGACGCCCTCGGCGCCGAGCAGGTCTCGTTCAGCTGGCGACTGATGCCGCCGAGCACTGGCGGGCGCGGCAGCTACGGCCACCGCCACCCCGGTCAGGAGGAGGTCTATTTCGTGGTCTCGGGCGCGCTCACCTTCAAGGTCGGGAACGACGTCTTCGAGGCCGGCCCGCAGACGGCGGTGCGGATGACCGGCGAGCAGTTCTACTCCGTGCACAACGACTCCGACGCGGACGCCGAGCTGCTGATCCTCTCGACCCGCGACCCCGACGCGAAGGCGGAGCAGCAGGACGACTTCTGGCCCGAGTAGCGAAGCGCCGCGCAGCGAACGGCTCGAGGCCGAGCTTCCCGACCCAGCCCTTCACCTCGACTTCGCTGCCCGCCAGCTCGCCGATCGGCGGGTCGCCCGGTGGCACGGCGGCGCCCGCAGCCGCGAGCAGGTCGAGGCGTGGCTCGCCGGCCAGGCGCGACAGGCGGAGAGCGAAGGCTTCTGCCTTTGGTGGTGGCGCGAGCGCAGCAGCGGGATGCTGATCGGCTACGCAGGGCTCAATCGGGACCGAGTCGAGGGCGAGCCGATGGTCGAGGTCGGCTGGTCGGTGACGCCCGAGCGCTGGGGCGAGGGCCTGGCGAGCGAGGCCGCCCGAGCCTCGGCCGCCTGGGGCCTCGGCCGCCTGGGCTTGACCGAGATCGTCTCGTTCGCGCTTCCGGAGAACCGCCGCTCGCGGCGGGTGATGGAGAGGATCGGGATGGCCTACGTTCGCGACTTCGAACGCCGGGGCCTGAGGCACGTGCTCTATAGGCTCTCGGCGTGAGCGAGTCGAGCGACCCCGAGCTCGTCCTGCTCGGCGTTCCGATCGACAGCGTCGGGCAGGCCGGCGGTACCGAGCACGGGCCCGCGGCGCTGCGGGCGGCGCTCGCCGACGCGGGGCTCGCCGACGCCGGCGATACCAAGTGCCTGCTGCGAGGCGGGCGGCGGGACCCGGGGAGCGGCTGGCTGGACTTCGACGAGGTGCTCGAGATGACCTCCGAGGTGCGAGAGCGGGTTCGGTCGCTGCTCAGCGCCGGTCGTCTGCCGATCGTGCTCGGAGGCTGCTGCTCGCTGCTTCCCGGAGCGTTGGCGGGCGCGCGCGACGCCTTCGACGAGTGCGGGCTCGCGTTCCTCGACGGCCACATGGACACCTACGAGGGACGGACGTCGCCGACCGGCGAGGCCGCGGACATGCCGGTCGCAGCCCTGCTCGGGAGAGCCCCGCCGCAGCTGCTCGACCGACTCGGCGGCGCGCCCGTCGTCCCGCCTGCGCGGCTCAGCCTGCTCGGCTCGCGCGACCCCGAGGAGGCCGCCGAGGTGCCCGATCCCGACGAGCTCGGGATCGATGACCACCGCGATCGCAAGTCGCTGCGCGACGCCGACCTCGCGGCGGTCGGCGTCGAGACCGCCCGCCAGCTCGCGCGTGACGGTCGGTTCTGGGTCCACCTCGACGTCGACGTCCTCGACCAGGCGGAATTCCCGGCCACCGACTACCTGATGCCCGACGGCCTGTCGCTGACCGAGCTCGAGGCGCTGCTCACCCCGCTGCTGGCCTCGCCGGCGCTCGCCGGGGCCGACGTGGCCTGCTTCAACCCCGACAAGGACCGCAACGGCGAGGGCGGCGCGGCGCTCGCGAGGCTGCTCGGGGCAGGATTCGCGGCGAGGAAGGGCACGTGATCGAGGCCGGGCAGCCGGCCCCCGGACTTCGCCCGGCGCCGATGAGGACGATCACGAGGTCATCGGGAGCCATCAGCTGATCGGCGGTGGAACGCCCTCCGCCGTGGCGGCGAGAACGGGGTCCCACTCGCAAACGGCGCAGGCGTGGCGGAACGCGGACAGCGCGAACTCCACGGCGCGGGCATGCGGATCGGCGTCCAGCCGGATCTCCTCCCAGTCCAGCACGTACTCGCCGAGCTGTGCGTCCCAACGCCCCAAGGCGGGGCTCAGATCGGCGTCGCCAAAGCCGTCGGGCGCCGGATAGGCGAGGGCGAAGAAGGCAGCGGGCTCGTGGTTCGGGTCCCCGGGCCACCACCCGATTCCGACTTGCTGGGCATCTCCTCCGTTGCGCATGATGAAGTCATTCGAGGGTGGATCGGCGGGCTGGCCTGAAAAGAAGTTGACCGCGAGGTCGAAGGTGCCCCACCAGGCATTGACCGGCGTCGAGCGGCCGCGAAACGGCGCCCGGAATTCCGCCAGCACGAGTGCCGCCTGGGTGGCGGCCTCGAAGTAGGTCGCCACCTGTTCGGCGTCATACGTCGCGTGCTCGCGGTCCTGGTCGAGCGGCACCCTCCACGGCACCTCCTGGGGCGCCGGGTTGATCTCGACCGGACCGGCCAGGCGCCCGACCGCCTCGAGCACCTCGCGCGTGACCTCGGCGACGGGCCGGTTCGGCGTCAGGGCGATCCGCGTCTCACGGCCGTTGCTGTGCTCGACCACGGCCTCGTGCGTGCGCAGGTCGAGAGCGACGGCGATCGCGCCGGAGCCGTCCGGGGCCGGCAGCGCCGGCGTCTCCCAGCCCCGCGCGGTCAGCCGCAGGGCGGTGTGTTGCAGCTGCGGCTCGGGCGGGGCAAGCTGGACCGCGAGTTTCCCGAGCACCTGCGTGTGCGCGTGGAGCGTGTCGCAGGTCGCGCTCCAGGCGTCATATGCCAGCGGTGGCCACTCGGCGGGCATGGTCGAACGCTACTCCCGATCCGCCCGCTACCCGGCGTTGGGGTTCTCAAGGACGATCGCCACCCCCTGGCCGGAGCCGACGCAGACTCCGGCGACCCCGTACTGGACCTCGCGCAGGCGTAGCTCGGTCGCCAGGGTGAGCAGATAGCGGGTTCCCGAGGAGCCGAACGGATGGCCGATTGCGACCGCGCCGCCGTTCGGGTTCAGCTTCTCATCGGGGACCTCGAAGCCGTCGAGCTGCTTCTGAAGCTCACGCAGGATCGCAAGCGCTACCGACGCGTAGGCCTCGTGGACCTCCCATACGTCGATCTCCTCGGGCTTAAGGCCCGCCCGCGACAGCGCCTTCGGGATCGCGAACGCCGGCGCGATTCCCATGATCGCCGGGTCCAGGGCGTGGGTAGCCGAGGCGACGATCCGCGCGAGCGGCTCGGCGGCGAGCTCCTCGGAGGCGGTCGCGTTGGCCAGGACGACAGCGCTGGCGCCGTCGTTGAGCGGCGACGAGTTGCCCGCCGTCATCTGGGTCGTGTTCGGCTGTGCCGGCAGCCCCGCGAGTCCGTCGGGCGTCGAATCGCCGCGGATGCTCTCGTCGTGCTCGACGGTGCGCGCCGGCTCCTTGCGGGTCGCCGGGATCTCGACCGGATGGATCTCCTCGGCCAGGCGGCGGGAGTCTCGGGCGGCGGCGGCGTGCTGGTGCGAGCGCAGCGCGAAGGCGTCGATCTCCTCGCGCGTCAGCTCGTAGCGGTCGGCAACGTTCTGGGCCGTCTGCATCATCTCGATGTAGGCGTTGCGGGCCAGCAGGGTCGGGTTCGGTGGACCGCCGGCGCCAGCCCACATCGTGTCGAGCATGAGGATCGGGCCGCGCGGCATGAACGGCGCCTCGCCTTTCATGAACGCCCAGCCCGACCTGGACATCGATTCGACGCCGGCGGCGAGCCCCACGGAGAGCTCGTCGCTGCGGATCGCGTGCGCGATCGAGATCGCGCCCGACAGCGACGAGGCGCAGAAACGGTTGACGGTGATTGCCGGCACCGAGTCGGGAAAGCCCGCCGCGAGCGCGGCCCAGCGGGCGATGTCGCCCATCCCCTCGTGCGCGGGGTTGACGCAGCCGGCGACGATGTCCTCGATCCGGTCGAGCGGCACCCCGACCCGCTCGCAGGCCGCGACCATCGTCTGGCCGAGCAGGTCGTCGGTGCGGATGTGCGAGAGCCCGCCGCCGTAACGCCCGACCGGGGTCCGGACGCCGCCGAGGACGAACGCGTCGGTCATCGGTCAGCCGCCCAGCGGCGAGGGCGGGATCCGGGTCTGGCCCCGGATCTGCGGGATCACCATGCCCACATCGTCAAGAAAGCAAAAGGACCAATCCTCGCCCGGCTCCAGCGAGCGGATCAGCGGGTGACCTGCCTCGCGGGCATGCCTCGAGGCGTGCCGGTTCGGCGAGCTGTCGCAGCAACCCACCATGCCGCACTCGAGGCAGATCCTCAGGTGAAGCCATGGATCGCCCGTCTTCAGGCACTCCTCGCAACCGTCGACTGACTCGGGCAGCTCGATCAGTGCAACCTGGTCGAGATGTGTGCAGGTCGCCATCCGATGTCCTCTCGTTTTCGAGCGGCCCGCAATCCGGGCCACAGTCTTCTCCCAGCGTCGCAGAGTCGTCAAGGGCAGGACACGCCCACCTGGCGTAGCTGCAGTCTGGGCGGGCTCGTACCCGGCATTCCATGCGACGCGGCATTGCCGCTTCTCGTCCAAAGCAGTTCTGCTTCACGGTCACGCAAGCGTGCGAGACTGGCTCGGGCCAGCAGAGGAGAGAACATGGTTTTGAAGCTCGAGGTCGTGGTGGTGCCCGTTTCGGATGGCAGTCGGGCGAAGGAGTTCTACGAGCCGGACGGCAACGGTTGGGTGCTCCAAGAGGTGAAGACGCGGGCCCCCGGTCGGTGACGATCGCTGTGAGCGATTACGACGTCATCATCATCGGAGCGGGCCCCGCCGGCGAGCATTGCGCCGACCGCCTCGCAGGCGGAGGCTTGACGGTTGCGGTCGTGGAGAGCCGCCTGATCGGCGGCGAGTGCGACTACTGGGCATGTATTCCGTCCAAGACCCTGCTTCGCCCCGGCGAGGCGCTCCAGGCCGCGCGCGAGGCGCCCGGCGCCGCCCAGGCCGTGTCCGGCGAGCTCGACACTGCGGCGGCGTTCGAGTGGCGAGACTTCATGACTGGGAACTGGGAGGACGCCGCGAAGGAGGCGTGGCTGCGCTCGAAGGGCATCGACGTCCTGCGCGGCTCGGGCTCGGTCGCGGGTGCGGGCCGCGTGATGGTGGACGACCGCGAGCTCACCTGCGAGCACATCGTGCTCGCGACCGGGTCCGAGGCGATCGTGCCTCCGGTTCCGGGGCTTGCCGAGCTGGATGGCATCTGGACCAACCGCGAGGTGACCGCGCTGCGCGAGGTGCCCGAGCGGATGCTGGTGCTCGGCGGCGGTCCGGTTGGTGTGGAGATGGCGCAGGCGGTGTTCCGCTTCGGGGCCTCGGTGGCGCTGGTGGAGGGCATGGACCACCCGCTTCCCCGCGAGCCGAAACCGCTCGGCGACGCCCTCGGTCAGGCGCTGGCCGCCGAGGGCATCGAGCTGCACTTCGGACAGCAGGCCTCGGTCGCGCGCCGCGACAACGACGGCTACGCTCTCGAGCTCCCCGACGGCACGCAGCTGCGGGGCGACCGTCTGCTGGTGGCCACGGGGCGCCGTCCGCGCACCGACGGCCTCGGGCTCGAGAACCTGGACGTCTCGCCCGAGAAGGGCGGGATCCCGGTCGACGAGCGCATGAAGGTCACCGATGGCGTCTGGGCGATCGGCGACGTGACCGGCGTCTGGCCGCTCACCTATGTCGGCAAGTACCAGGGCCGCGTCGCCGCCGCGAACATCCTCGGGCGCCGATGGGAAGCGAACTACGAGGCGGTGCCGCGCGTCGTGTTCACCGATCCCCAGGCGGCATCGGTCGGCGCGGCCGACGGCGAGATCACCGGGACCGCACCGATCTCGTCGGTGCCCCGAACCTCAACGTTCACCCGCGCATACGCCGAGAAGAACGGCTTCCTCACCCTCGTGTCGGATGGCGAGCGGCTGACCGGGGCGTACGCGCTCGGCCCGGAGGCGGGCGAGTGGCTGCAGCAGGCGACGCTCGCTATCCGTGCCGGCGTCCCGCTCGCGGTGATGAACGACGTCATCCAGCCCTTTCCCAGCTTCTCGGAGATCTTCCTGCTCGCGCTCACCGAGCTCGAGTCGAAGCTCCCAGCCGCGCTCTAGAGCGGCAGCACTGCGCGCTGCGGTTAGACTCGCCGCCGTGGCCGGTAACGAGCTGACGAAGGAAGAGCTCACCGCTCTTCTGCGCGAGGCGGAGGCGGCGCACGGCAAGTACGAGACCGAGGAGCTCGGGGGAGTGCGCGACGAGGAGTGGGCCGCGTGGTACGCCGAGTTCATCGTGAACGCGCTGCGTGAGCGCGCCGAGGGACCGGGCCAGTAAAGCGCCGGTCCAACGTCCGCTTTCCGCCAGGCGCTCAGGACACCGCTTGGGCAGCGGCAGCAACTCCACGCGCTAGAGGTCCCTGGCGCGTCCCCTCAGGACGCCCCTAGCCCCCCCGTCACGATCCGTCGTTCCGCGCTTCGATGGCCTTGATGGTCTTTCCCAGCGCCTTTCCCAAGTAGCGCTTGCCGATAACCCCGAGCCCGAGCCCGAGCACGCGTCCCCTGAAGTTCTTGCCCTCGCGTACCACGACAACGTCCACTTCGGTCGTACCGTCGGGCTGCGGCCTGAGGGTGTAGGTATGGCCCGAGGCGCCTCCCCAGATGTTGGAGTCGGTGGTCGTCATGACGACGCGGTCGGGATTGGACCAGTCGTAGTGCAGGCGTTCCCAGATGCCGCCCGAGCCCTCCGTGACGTCGGCGTGATCCGGCCCCTGGTCATGCACCTCGAGGTAGTCGTCGGCGCTGTTTGTAAAGAGCTCCGAGCGGCCCGGCCCGAAGTCGGTGAGCCCGGCGACGAACTGCTCGGGCGTCGAGCTGGTCGTCTCCTTGAGGTGGATCGTGGACATCCGTGCTCCTTGCTTGGGACGAGGCTATTTGTAACCGATGTGACGCCAAGCTAATGCTTGGAGCATCACGAGCGATAGCTCGGCCGGGCTCCCGAACCCGTGCCTTGCCCTGGTCAAGCCTTGGTCGTCCCGGTGCACCGCCGTCCGTCGTGCCCAGAGGTCGCGTGGACGGCTCAATCCGTGATCTCGATCGAGATCGCGTCGAAGGTCGGCACGGGCGTGCCGTCTTCGTCCTGCCCCCACATCTCGGGCCGAAGGAGCCGAGCGCTGATCACTACCGAGTCGACGTCGGCGAGAGCCGCCGTAGCAGCGTCACCCTGTAGCGGGATGCCGTTTTGAGACACGCTCGTGTTGGGGCCAATGATCGCTATCGCGTCGCCGCCGGCGAGCTGCACGGCCTCACCCTGCAGAGCCTGCGGGACGTCGCATACCTCCTCGATCGAGATCGGGAGCTGGCCGTTCTCGGCGCCGCTTGCGGAGGCGTTGAGGGTGATCGTGGTCGCGTAAAAGGCGTCGCTGAAGCTCGGCGGCGGGGGATCCCCGCGACGGCCGGCGGGTACCGCGTTGGGACTGCGAGGGTCGATTACCGCAGTTGGCCTCGGCTCCGGGGGGGCAACAACGCAAGTCCCGCCGCCGCCACCGCCGCCACCACCACCGCCGGTTTTCACGTTTACGATCTCGCAGCTCCTCACGCGGCGACGATCGGCGGCGTCGATCGTGCAGGCGTCGGTTCCCGGCCCGCCTTTGACCAAGCGATCCTTCCGGCCGTCCACGGCCTTGATGCGGTCGTCACCCCTGCCCCCCGACAGCCGATCACGACCCTGGCGGCCGTTGATCCGATCATTGCCGGCGCGACCCTGAATGCGATCGGGCTTCGCGCTGCCTACGAGCCGGTCGGCGCCCTTGGTGCCCACCAGCCGCTTCGCGTGCGCGGCCTCGCTCGGGAGGGCAACCATTGCGACGGCGCCGGCGGTCAGGAGCGCCAACAGCCACGAGAGCAGCCTCGTCTCCGGGTCAGTTCGTGAACAGGCCACCGGCGTCCTCATTGCACTCGATGCTTGGCGGCTCTTCGCCCGGGTGGGCCAGCAGCTCGTACTCCGGCTTGTGGAACCCGCGCATGTCCATGGCGAACGCCGGCCTCAGCCGCCCGGCGCTGCCGTACGCGTAGCCGAACTTGCCTGAGCGGCTGCCGTGTTGGGCGACGCCGATCAGGTGCATGCATTGATCGAAGGTGTCGAACTCCTCTACCGGCTCGCCGAGGTCCGTTACGTCCTCGAGGAAGGAGTCCAGGTCCTGGCTTAGGTCCTCGAGCCGGTCGCTCGCCGGCGTATCGCGTTCGACGCCCGCGACCGGGCCGGATGCAGCGGGTCGATCCACCGCTTCTCCGGGCTCGTCGTTGCAATACCGCAGCGCGGTTCCCGGCGACGGTGGCGGCGGTGAATCGGTCTCATCGCCTCCTCGAAGGCGAAGGTGCACTCGCGAGAGCTCACCGCCCAGAAACATGTAATCGGGGTCGTCCCACTCGCTGCGGTCGATCGCAAGCGCCGGCCGGTAGCCCCGTTCTCCGCCCGTGCCTTCGTAGATGTAACCGAAGCGTCGCTCCGGGTCTCCGTACTCGGTCACCGGGATCCACGACAGGCACGACTCCCACTCGTCGAACTGCTCCGCCATCCGCTCCAGGCGCGCCTCTCGCCTCTCGAGCGTGTGGAATCGCTTCTCGAGTGCTCCCAGGCTCGTGCGGCGCGCACGCGGATGCGATCGCGGCAGCTTCGCGGGGTCGGCGGTACCCGGCGCCCCCGGCGTACCCGGCTGGGTCGGTTCGTTTCCGAGTGAACGACAGCCCCGGCGCCGAGAGAACTCGAACAGGACCATGTTCGGACGGCGGCCGGCCTTCTTGTCGATGGCGAGTGCCGGCCTGAGGTCCAATCCGGTTCCATCGCGCTCGTCGTAGTGGAAGCCGAACCGATGATCGCGATCTCCGTACTCGCTCACCGGCAGCTCCGAGATGCACTTCGTCCACCGATCCCAACGCCGGGCGGTGCGCTCCATGCGCTCGATCATCCGTTCGATCCGGTCCAGCTTCCGCTCCAACGAGCGGTACGTCGGTGAGCGGTAAGCGGGCGGTTCGGGTCCGCTCGACGCCGCGGCCGAGCCCCCCACGGCAACCGCCAGCGAAACCAGCAGCAGGGGTGTAAGACGGCGACCGATCATGGCGTCGCCACCTCGAGCTCGACCGCGCCGACGTCACACCCCGGACCTTGGGGCCGGCTGACCATCCGCTGGTCGGTCGAGACCGGCGCGAGCGGATCGATTCCGAACTGCTCGAGGTGCTGCTCGCCTTCGAGCGAGTAGCCAAACGGGACGAAACCGCAGGCGCCCGCGGGGATCCAGTCCAAGACGGGACTGCCCGGCTGCGGCATGCGGGTCTCCCCGCGGCCGCCGTTGTCGGCCAGGTGGGGGGCGAGCATGGGATCTGCGCCGATCACGTCGCCCGTGCCGTTGAGGCCGCAGGTGGCGTCGCTGACAAAGTTGTAGCCGAACGACTCCGGGCGCGAAACTCGGCAGTTGGGCCCGATCGGCTGTATCTGGCCGCCGACGGGCTCCGGGTCAGGTGGGCCGATGACCGAGCCGAAGGCCTTGAGACGGGATCCTGCACCCACGTTTGCGGCGACCGGGGCGACGTTGTCGGCGAGGGTCGAGTTGACCAGGCCGACGACTCCGGCGGCGAGCACGCCACCGCCCTCGCCCTCGGCGTAGTTGTGGCTGATCGTCGAGTTGGTGACGAACAGATCGCTGCGCGACCAGATCCCCCCGCCTACGTGCGCGAATGCGGCGTTGCGGGCGATCGTCGAGTTGATCACCGTCACATCGGCCTCGCCCGAGATCGCGCCTCCCCGATCGTCGGCGCGGTTGCCATTCAGAGTCGAGTTGACGACGGTGACGTCGCCTTCGAGGGTGAAGATCGCGCCTCCCGGACCATCCGCGGTGTTGCCGTCGACGGTCGAGTCGATCACCGTGACGTCACCGTCCTCGTCGGTGTAGATCGCACCGCCGTCGCCATCGGTCGTGTTGCCGTCGATGTGGGAGCGGACGACGAGGATGTCGCCGGTCGAGCCGAGCGCGCCACCGGAGCCGTCGACGAGGTTGTTGCTGATGATCGAGTCGTAGACCTCGATTCCGCCGCGGCGCGCATAGACGCCGCCGCCGTCGTCGTTGGCGAGGTTGCCGGTGATGACCGAGCGGATGATCGTCGCCCGGCGCTGGGAGAAGATCGCCCCGCCCGGCTCCTCGGCGAGGTTCTCGGTCACCTCGGAGTCCTTGATCACGATCTCGCCTCTGGTCGTCACCGCAGCGCCGGGACCGTCATTTCCGCCTCGTGTGAGCGTGACGTTCTTGATCACCAGGAAGCCGGTGCCGTCTTGGCGCAGAAGGCGCTTTTCGAAGCACGTCTGGCGGATCGTGTGCCCGTTGCCGTTGAGTCGCAGCGGCCGCGCGGACTCGCGGATCGGCGACCCGCGTTGGCAGGCGCGAAGCTTGATGTCGTCCACGAGTCGGATGGACCTGGTTCTCGGGTCCTCCCAAGCGTTCTTCAGCTGAGTCTCCGTGCGCACCTTGACCGGGGAACGGCGGGCTGCCGGCGCTGCAGTCGTCACCAGCAGGGAAAGCGTCAGGCCCGCGACGACGATCCGGGACAGGGTGGCGCAATTGGGACGCGTCCGAGCGCCGAGTCGGCGTGAGTCGGCGGTCGGGGCGCTCGTCACCCGGGCGGACCCAGGTCTGTCAGCGAGCTCCGAAATTTCCCCCCTCCTCCGGCCCGTTCGGATCTCGGTCATTACGAACTCTATTCGACTCGCGATGAGGCAAGCGGTCGCCGAGGGGCCGACTGGTCGGCCGTCCCACCGCGGCATGTATGGAAAGCAGCTATTGCAATGGGACGGTGGCGATGTAGCCTGGCTGTGGGCGGGCCATCTCCAATCAAGGAGGAAAAACATGGACAGCACCGGCGACGGCTCTCAGCCGACGGTCGTCCTCGTCCACGGCGCCTGGGGAGATGCCACCGGCTTCGATGGCGTCATCCGCGCCCTGCACGACCAGGGCTACCGCGCAATCGGTTTTGCGAACCCGCTGCGAGGGCTACAAGGCGACGCGCAGTACCTCGCTGACCTGCTGAAGACCATCGAGGGCCCCATCGTGCTCGTCGGTCACTCCTACGGGGGAGCGGTGATCACGAATGCCGCGGCTGGCAACGACCAGGTCGTCGGGCTCGTGTATCTCGCCGGGTGGGCGTTGGACGAAGGAGAAAGCATCGGACAGCTCTTGGAGCTGAACGAGGGCAGCCTGGTTCCGACCGCGCTCCGGGAGGTGCCGTTTGCGAACCCCGACGGCTCTGAAGGCGTGGATCTCTATCTCGACCAGGATGCCTTTCCCGAGGTCTTCGCCGGGGACGTTGACGACGACACGGCGCGCGTGATGGCGGCCGCCCTGCGCCCGTGGAGCGCCGAAGCACTCGGCGCGGAGTCGGGGCCACCCGCGTGGAAGTCAGTCCCCTCGTGGTATCTGCTCGGCACCGAGGACAAGGCGATCCCTCCGGCGACGCAGCGGTTCATGGCCGAGCGCGCAGAGTCGACGATCGAGGAGGCGCCGGCGTCGCACGCCTCGATGGTGTCGCAGCCCGACGTCGCGGCGAGGCTGGTTATCGCTGCGGCGCGCGCGACGGTCGGCGCGGCTACATAGGCGCGCCTAGAACCCAATCAAACCCGAAGCCCTGGCAATCCCCGTCAGGCTTCGGCCGTTGCGGCGTCATTGTGCGGTGCTTCCCTTGGGTGGTACACCGAGCGAAATAGCGCGCATCATCCGGTCACTCGGCCAGGTACCGGTGGATGAGTGCGACGGCCATCGCCCCCTCGCCGACCGCGCCCGCGACCCGTTTGATCGAGCCGTGTCGGATGTCGCCGGCTACGAACACCCCGGGCACGCTTGCCTCGAGTGCGAGCGGAGGCGTGACGGATGCCCACGTGGGCCTGGCCAGCCCAGGTCCGGGGGAAATCCAGACATCCGACTCAGCCTACCTCGCATTGCGGCCCCGCCCCTGCGGCCGGGGATAGGCAGGAATGCGGTGGTCGGCCTGCTCGGAAACGCGCTCGTCGGCGCGTGGTGGCGTTTGGTAGGCCGGACCCGGGCACGCGCGAATCGGTGCTAGGACTCCTCACCATTGAGGTCAACCCGGATCGTCAGTAGAGCCGTCTGCATGAGGCGTACCGTCGCCGTATGCAGTCTCGCGATCGGGCGCCTCGAGGCGATGTAGCGCAGTCGTTCTCGTGGGTCATCGTCGGGGACGGGCCGGGCGGTGCCCTTGCGCCATCGTCGGCCGATGCGAACCCGAACACGGGGGTTCGCCTCGATGTTCCTTACGTAGCTCGCCCGGCGACCGTGCTCGGCGACGATCCAGAAGACGCCGTCGTCCAGGCCGTTGGTAACCGGGTTGCGTCTTGGCCGCCCGGACTTGCGGCCGGTCGTCTCCAGGATCGCAGTCCCCGGGGCGGGAAGCCCGAGGCGAAACAGGGCGCGGACGACGGGATTGAACACGTACTTCGCCGTCCCGCTGGCAAGCCTTCGCTTCGTCTCACGGCGACTCTGCACGAGTTCACAACCTATCGCCCCCGGGCCGCGACGCTCCCCCGTTAGGGGGTCTGGGTCGGGGCCCCTGGACTGCGCTTTCCTTGCGCGATTCGGAGGAGTGAGGCGCTTCGCTCCTCCTTTCTCGTGCAAAGCCGTGCGGGCCTGGCCCACCCTACCCGTGCTGCCGCGGATCGCCGGAATCACCGGCCAGAGCTTCTATCAGCCGTCCGAGATGACGGACGGTTTCCACATCGCGATGTTCGCCTGCGCGGCGCTCGCCGCGGTCGGCGGCGGGATCGCCTGGTTGACGATCAGCAATGACGTGCTCGAGGCTGAGCCGAAACGCCGCGAACGGCCCCGGTGGCGGTTCCGGCCGCGTTCTCCTGCGGCGGTCACCGGCCCCTGCGAACGGCGACCGAGGCGATACCGGCCTCACGGCGATGAAATCGAAAGGCTCCTTCGCGCGACCCCGAAATTCATCGCTCGTGGGCGACCGGACGGAGCCGGAGCCGCTGCGCCGCGGGACCCAGACCTTCCTCTACGTCCCACTTTGGCGCGGGGTGCCGATCCCGCCGCTGCGCGTCCCGGTGGTGTCGTGACCCAACTCCGGCTACAGGCCGTGCTCGACGCGCTCGACGCCGATCTGGGTGGCTGGCGGGGCACCGCGAATCGCTGCCAGTCGCCGTACGGCCGCCCGACCCGCGCCTCCCGGGACCCGGCCGAGATCGAGCTTGACCTGGGCGACCGGTCGCTTAGCGGCCCTTGGAGGCCTTGGCGATCAAAGGACGTGCCCCACGACGAGCATCCCCCGACTCGAGACCAGATGCCCCAGGTCGTCTGCCAGGTGCTGGACCAGCTCGGTCGCCTGTTCCTGCCAGCGCTGGATTTCGACGATTTCCGCGATCAGGACGTAATCGGCAGCTTCAACTGACTGTCCGGGCAAGTCCAGCGGCCGCGTCAGGCGCCACTCCGACACCGTGTCCAGCGACCCGCGGACTATGTCCCGATCACCCGCCATCAGGCGCTCAAAGTCCTCTGCCAGCTCCGGCGAGCGCAGGGAAAACCACATGACAAGGGTCGCGGCAGAAGTCGTCGACGCACCCTAACGCACCCCCGTGCCCCCGCTCGAGCCGAGGGAACAACCGGCACACACAGACCTTCCTCAAAGTCCCACTTCGGCACGGCCGATCCCGCCGCTGGAGGGCGAGGAGAGGAGGCCCGGCCGTGAGCAAGCCGCCGACCCGCTGGTCACGTCCTGGCTAGAGTCGGCGGGTGACCTCGGTCGCGATCCTGGGCAGTGGCGCTGTCGGCGTCGCCTGCGCGGGACCGCTGCTGCAGCTCGGGCTCGCGTCGCAGCTCACCCTCTACGACCGCGATGACGAGCGGGCTCGAGGCGAGGCGCTCGACTTCCAGCATGCCGCCCCGCTACTGCCCGAGTGCGCGGTCGAGGGTGGGTCGATGGACTCGATCCGTGCGGCCGACATCGCGGTGCTGACCGCGGGCGCACACACGCAGCCCGGCCAGACGCGACTCGACACGCTCGACCACAACCTGGCCGTGACAACCGAGGTCGCAGACGCCTTGGAGCAGGCGCTACCGAGGGTGGTGATCGTGGTCTCGAGCCCGCTCGATGTGCTCACCGAGTACCTGACGCGACGTTGGGAGTCCCGCCCCGTGCGCATCTTCGGCACCGGCACCTCACTCGACTCGTGGCGGCTTCGCGAGCTGCTGGCAGTCGAGCTCGGGGTACATCCCGGGAACGTTCATGCCTGGGTGATCGGGGAGCACGGCGATTCGGCGGTCTTCCCGTTCGGGAGCGCCCGGGTAGGGGCGTTCTCGCTGGCCGACTTCGGCCGCCTGTCCGGGCGGCCGCTGGCGGCCGAGCGGCTGGACGAGATCGAGCAGCACGTGCGCCACGCGGCATACGAGGTTCGATCGCTGAAGGGCTCGACGACGCACGCGATCGGCCTCGCGACCGCACAACTGATTCAGCATGTGGTGCGAGACGCGCGCAGGCTCGAGCCGGTCAGCGTCCGCGTCGGGGAAGGCGTTTGCGCGAGCCTGCCCGCCCCGATCGGCGCCGACGGGGCGGGGACGCCGTTGATGCTCGAGCTCAGCGCTCGAGAGCGACGCGCCTGGGACGCGAGCCTGGCGGTGCTGCGCGAGGCGAACCGACGGATCCCGATCTGATCGTTCCGATCCCTCGGCAAGAACCGCGAAAGCGCGGAGGTGTCGCAGGGAGTCCGCGACGTTCTGGCGCCAGGGCCTGCAGGCCGGCCACCCGCAACGCGTCCCAGTGCATCGCAGCGTTCTCGGCGACGGACTTCCGCGGCGATCTGGCGAAGTTCGACGTTCCGACCTTGATCATCCACGGAGACGATGATCAGGTCGTCTCATATAGGGTCGGGGGCAAGGCCTCACCCGAGATCGTGGGCGCAACCTCCTCACCTATCCCGACGCGCCCGCACGGGATGACGAACACCCACAAAGAGCTGGGCGCGGACGTGCTGGCGTTCGTTAAAGGCGACGCCAGCGCAGCCCCACCGGCGCCCGCGAAGGAGCGACCGCATGAGCACCGATACGAACCCACCCGACACCATCGTCTTCGTCCATGGCTTCTGGGTGACGCCGCGGTCCTGGGAGAACTGGATGGCCCGCTTCGAAGCGCGCGGGTACCGAGTCCTCGCGCCGGCTTATCCCGGCTTTGAGGTCGAGGTCGAGGCGCTCAACGCCGATCCCACACCGATCGAGAACGTGAGAGTGCCCGACATCATCGCCCACTTCGAAGAGGTGATCGATGAGCTCGATGCTCCACCCATCCTCATCGGACATTCAGCGGGCGGTGCCTTCACGCAGGTCCTCCTCGACCACGGACGCGGCGCCGCTGGTGTCGCTCTGAATTCGGCTCCCACTGAGGGGGTGCGGGCCATACCCGCGGCGCAGCTCAAAGCCACGCTGCCGGTCCTAAAGAACCCGGCCAACCACCACAAGGCGGTCGGGTTCACGTTCGATCAGTGGCGCTATGCGTTTACGAACACCTTCCCTGAGGACGAGGCCCGGAGGCTGTACGAGCGCTACCACATCCCGGCGTCCGGAAGGATCTTCTGGGACAGCGTCCTCGCCAACCTGCAGCCGGGTCATCAGGAGGTGTGGGTCGACTATCACAACGACGACCGGGCGCCGCTGCTGTTCGTTTCGGGAAGCGAGGACCACCTGATGCCGCCGAAGGTCCAGCAGTCCAACGCCAAGCACTACAAATCAGACGCGATGACCGAGATCAGGGAGTACGAGGGCTTCGCTCACCTGCTGCCAGCGCAGAAGGGGTGGGAGGAAATCGCCGACTCTGTCTTGCAATGGGCGGTCGAGCACGCCGGCGCCCGGCTCTGAGCAGCGGAGACGCGTCCGTAAGTCCTCCCGGTGGCTTGTCCGCGCCCGACGCTCATGTACGGCCGGTCACGGCGTGCCGCTCAGCGCACGAGATCGAAGTTAAACCTGTCCTCTCTGCGCCCCGCTCCGGTTGGATGACCATCTTGCCGCCGACTCCGGCGACGTCGCCGTGCCGTAAGGACCAGGTCCCCGCGGCCGCCCACCTCGCCGTTGAAGTGGAAGCGCACGCGGCACCTGATCTTCCGCCGCCCCTCATTACACCGAGCGCGCAGGGGGTCGCCCCTCGCGGTCCGCGCGGGGTAGGGTCGTCCCGATGGCCCGCGTTGTCGTGCGGGTCAAAGACAGAAGGAGGCATCCATGGCCACATCCGAAGGTCGCGGAGGAATCGGAGGGATCTCCCTCGGCGGCATCCTCGTCATCGTCGGGATCGTTCTGATGATCGTCTGGAGCTTCTGGGCCGGACTGATCATCCTCCTGATCGGACTCATCGCTTTCGGCGGCTTCGCGCGGGGAAGGTGGTACTGAGGGACCCAGCCCTCAAAGCCGCCGGGCTGTCGGAGTCGGCGATGTCGCAGGAGCCGCGGGTCGGCCAGCGGTCGTGATCGCGACGCTTAAGACAGCGCGATCGGTGGTGTCAAACGGACTGCGCGGCGATGGCCGGGCTGCAGGCGGCCAGTTCGTAGCTCCCCGGCATGTCGCGGCGCAGCGCGGTGAAGGCGATACCGCCGACGATCAGCGGCACCCAGAAGAGGATCACCCGGTAGCCGAGCACCGCCGCGGCGGTACCCGCTGCGGGTGCGCCGTAGACGATCAAGGTCCCGATCAGTCCGCCGTCGATCCCCCCGATTCCGCCGGGGATCGGCAGCAGCCCACCGAGCTGGCCGATCAGATAGCCCATCAGGATGACGGTGAGCGGGGGGGAAAGGCCGACGGCGTGGAACGTCGCCCAGAGCACAGCGTTGTCGAAGGCCCAGTAGCCGATCGACCCCGCCAGCACGCGACGGTTTCCCGTGCGGAGGATCTGGAGCGCCTCGGCGCTGCCGTCGATCAGCGCCCGCCGGACCGCGCTGACCCCGCGCCGCAGCCGTGAGGCGTTAGAACCCGGGGGGTGGCCCCCGCCGAGGCGGGGAATGACCACCACCGCGGCGAGCGCCAGTGTGGCCACGGCCGCCGGGAAGGCGGTCAGCCAAAGCGAGAGCTCGGGCCCGACTAGGCCGACTGCCATCACCGCTCCGATCACCGCTACGGCGAGAAAGTTGACCGAGCTCTTGATCAGAAAGAACGCGACCGACCGACGGGCGATGCGCTCGCCGTCCATGCCCCCGCGGTGGAGCACCCAGGCGCCGAGCGCAAGCCCACCGGCGCCGCTGGCCGGAATCAGTGAACCCATCGCAAGCTCCGAGCCGCCGATCTGCCAGCACCGTCGCCAGCTCAGCCCGGTGCAGAAGATCGGCCCGAACATGACCACGTACGAGGCGAAGGAAAGACCCTCGAGGAGCGTCGCCAGCGCCAGCCATGCAGGGTTCGCGTCCGCCAGGCTGTCTCGGACCTCGCCCAGCCCGGGCGTGAGCAGCACGATCGCAACCAGAACGGCGAGGGCGGCGATCGCCTGCAGCGTGCGGCGGCGCAGCGTGCGCGGCTGAAACTCGCCGGGCAGCTCTGCGGCCGAGGGGACGGAGATCTTGATGTCGGGCGCAGGTGGGATATTCGTGGCTGGGACTAATGCGTCCTACCCAGTACGCGACGCAACGGCATAGACGAACGGGGTGTTCGCTTTTCGTCCGAAGCGGTCGACGGCCGGGAAGGACGTCGCGGGGGCTCTGCCACACTGGCGGCCTGCTCCGCCCGTTCGACCAAGTCGATGTCTTCGCGACGAGACCGTATACGGGCAACCCGGTCGCAGTGGTGCTCGACGGCGCCGGACTCCCCACCGAGGCAATGCAGGGCTTCGCCCACTGGACCAACCTCTCGGAGACCACCTTCGTGCTCCCACCGAGCCGTGCCGAGGCCGATTACCGGGTCCGCATCTTCACTCCGGCCGCCGAGCTGCCGTTCGCCGGCCACCCGACGCTCGGGACCTGCCATGCCTGGCTCTCGCACCGCGAGGCCCCGCACCAGCGAGACGTCGTCGTCCAGGAGTGCGGAGCCGGCCTGGTCGAGGTGCGGCGCACCCGCGAGGGGCTCGCGTTCGCTGCGCCGCCGCTGATCCGCTCCGGGCCACCCGACGAGGCGATGATCGAGCGGATCGCCTCGGCGCTGGGGATTGCCCGCGCCGCGATCGTCGACACCCAGTGGGTGGACAACGGTCCCGGCTGGGTCGCGGCGCTGCTAGGGAGCGCGGACGAGGTGCTCGCGCTGCGGCCCGGCTACGTCGACTTCGATCTCGGCGTGGTCGGCCCGTACCCCGAGGGATCGCCAGCGGCGTTCGAGGTACGAGCGTTCTTCCCCAAGGACGGCGCGACGGTCGAGGATCCCGTCACCGGCAGCCTCAACGCCTCGCTCGCAGAGTGGCTGCTGCGGACGGGCCGCGCACGAGCACCGTACGTCGCCAGCCAGGGCACGGTGCTCGGCCGCTCCGGGCGGGTGCAGATCGCCCGCGACGACGGGACGATCTGGGCCGGTGGCGGCACGGTCACATGCGTGACCGGCCGGGTCGACCTCTAGCGCATACGCTCACCGGTCGCTGATCTGCGACCGGTCGCACAATTCGCAGGCGGATGCCGAGGTCGCCGAGTGCCCCCGGTTCTGCGTTGGGGATGGGGCGAGGCGCCGCCGTTCAAGCCCTAGGATGAGGCCGGATGAGCGGCTTTCTCTCACGCGGCTTCGGTGGTAGCCGCAGGCCTCCCGAGGAGTACGCCGACCGCCTGCCCCCCGGCCAGTACTACGAGCGGGGCTTTCCGGTGCTGACGGCTGGCCCGACGCCCGAGGTCGGCACCGGGCCGGGTGAATGGAGCCTGCACATCGACGGCATGGTCGCCCAGGAGCAGGAGTGGAGCTGGGAGGAGTTTCGGGCGCTCGAGTTCGAGGACATCCACTGCGACATCCACTGCGTCACGAAATGGTCGAAGCTCGGCACCAGTTTTCGCGGCGTGTCGCTCGACATCCTCTTCGAGCACGCAGAGCCCCTCGATGCATTCGTGATGGCTTACTCGCACGGCGGCTACACGACCAACCTCGAGGTCGAGGATCTGACCGACGGCAGGGCATGGGTGATAACCGAGCACGAGGGTGAGCCGCTACCCCGCGAGCACGGCGGACCGGCGCGCCTGCTGGTTCCGCACCTCTACTTCTGGAAGAGCGCCAAGTGGATCGCCGGCCTGCGGGTCATGGACCATGACGAACCCGGGTTCTGGGAGGCCAACGGCTACCACAACCGCGGCGATCCCTGGCGGGAGGAGCGTTATTGGACGGACTAAGCCAGGTCTCCCAGCGGGCGCCCGGTCGATGGCAGATCGCGACGGTGAGCGCGATCACGGCCCAGAATCCGCGCGTCAAGTCCTTTCGGTTCGCGCTGCCGATGTGGATGCCACACGTCCCCGGCCAGCACTACGACGTCCGGCTCACCGCGGCCGACGGCTACACGGCCCAGCGTTCCTACTCGATCGCCTCCTCGCCGCTCGATCGAGGCGAGATCGAGCTGACGATCGACCGCCTCGACGACGGCGAGGTCTCCCCCTACTTCCACGACGTCGTTGTCGAGGGTGACCAGGTTGAGCTCCGGGGCCCATTTGCCTCCTACTTCGTCTGGCGCGGAGAATCGCCGGTGATCCTGGTCGGAGGCGGATCCGGGGTGGTGCCACTGATGTGCATGCTGCGCCACCGTCGCCGAGCCATGCCCGAGGCGGCGATGAGCCTGATCTACTCGGTCCGCTCGTGGGAGGACGTGGTCTATGCCGACGAGCTCGGCGAGGACACGACACTCACTATCACCCGTACGCCCCCACCCGGGTGGAGCGGGCGCACGGGCCGCATCGACGCATCGATGTTCGGCGGTGTTGAGCCGGATCAGACGGCGTTCGTGTGCGGCTCCAACGGCTTCGTCGAAAGCGCGTCCCAACTCCTGATCGAGGCCGGACTGGGCGCCGGCCGAATCCGGACCGAGCGGTTTGGGCCGACCCTTTGACGGCCGGCACGAACGAAAGAACGAGGCGGTGAAGAGCGATCGCGGACCCCGCCACAGAGGCCGGGGCCTTGCAACGCGAGGATGTCGCGTTCAACAGCGCCGCCGGACGCTGGGTAATCGCGGTGGCCGTCCTCGGATCGGGCCTCGCGTTCCTCGACGGGACCGTGGTCAATGTGGCGGCGCCGACGATCGGCCGCGATCTCGATGCCTCGACGGCGTCCGTGCAGTGGATCCTGAACGGCTACCTGCTGACGCTTGCCTCTCTGATCCTGCTCGGAGGATCGCTCGGCGATCGCCACGGCCGGCGGCGGATCTTCGTGCTTGGGGTCGGGGTCTTCACCGCCGCCTCACTGCTCTGCGCAGTCGCGCCGACCGATGAGCTCCTGATCGCCGCGCGTCTCGTGCAGGGTGTCGGCGGGGCGCTGCTCACCCCCGGCAGCCTGGCGATGATCGAGGCGAGCTTTCGGCCCGGCGATCGAGCCCGCGCCATCGGTGCCTGGTCGGGTCTCGGCGGCGTCGCCACCGCGATCGGGCCGCTGCTCGGTGGTTATCTGGTCGAGGCCGTGTCCTGGCGCGCGATCTTCCTGATCAACCTCCCGATCGGGCTCTTCGTGATCTTCATGGCCTCGCGCCACGTGCCCGAGACTCGCGATCCGACAGCGACCGGCCGCCTCGACGCGCCCGGGGCGACCCTGGCGGCGCTCGGGCTCGCCGGAACCACATACGCGCTGATCGAGGGCCCCGACGCGGGCGGCCCACTGATCGTCGTGGCCGGAGTCGGCGGCGTTGTTGCGCTGCTCGCCTTCCTCGTTGTCGAGCGGCGCAGCGCCAACCCGATGCTGCCGCTGGACATCTTCGCCTCGAAGCAATTCAGCGCCGCCAACCTGGTGACTTTCGCGGTCTACACGGCTCTCGGCGGCTTCTTTTTCTTGTTCGTGGCGTTCCTCCAAGTCTCGCTTGGATACTCGCCGGTCGCCGCCGGCGCCGCATCGCTACCGGTCACGCTCCTGATGCTCACCCTCTCGGCCAAAGCTGGTGCGCTGGCGCAGGGGATTGGAGCGAGGATCCCGCTCACCGTCGGGCCATTGGTGATCGCCGTGGGCCTCATGCTGCTGACCCGAATCGAACCCGGCGACAGCTACCTCGGCAGCGTGCTGCCCGCCGTGATCGTTTTCGGGCTCGGGTTGACGCTGGTGGTGGCACCGGTCACGGCGACCGTGCTGGCCGCCGCTGATGCGCGACATTCGGGAATAGCCTCCGGGGTCAACAACGCGGTGGCCCGCGTAGGCGGACTGCTCGCGGTCGCCCTGCTACCCCTTCTCGCCGGGCTCACCGGCGATGCCTTCTATAACCCCCGGGCGATGACCGACGGATTCCACACCGCGATGTTCCTCTGCGCCGGGTTGGCAGCGGCCGGCGGGGTGCTCGCCTGGCTGACGATCAGCTCCGACGTGCTCGAGGCCGAGCCGGGTCCGGAGGGCGTCGCTCCCACGCAGGTGCTGAACGAGGTCTCATGCAGCGTTACCGGGCCGCCGCTGAGGCCTGGCCGGGAAGCCGACTGCACGCCTGCTTGATATCCCCTTTTGACGAGGACCAGAAGCGCTGCGGCTCCGCGACGCTTCCGCAATACGCGCGAGGAGCGATAGCGCCAAGACCCGCTCCCGAGTCTCGTCCAAACCAGCGCTTCTCGTCGAAACCCCGGTCCGCGTCGATCTCAGCCCGCGAGGGTTCTGAGTTCGTGACCTCCCAGCTCTTCAGACGCGTAACACGGACGCTCGCAGGGGCGGTGCTCGTTGCCGTCGGTCTTGCCGGCGGGGCTTCCCAGGCGGTACCGCACTCTGAGCGAGCTTTTCCAGGCAGCGAGGTGTTCGCTGACCAGGGTGGCGTTGGGATCGTTGGTGGGGACGCCGACAGCGCGATTGAGACCGATGTCCAGTCCGGTGGCGCGATCGTGATTGCGGATTCGGCGGGCGTCAGCGCCGCTAACGATCCGTTTCCCGAGGACGGCTTCGGGTGCGTGTCGATCGACTTGACTCGGGCTCGATGCGACTTCCCGAGCGATGGCGGATTGGAGGCCTTCCTCGGGGCTGGCGAAGACGTGTTGAGCGCGGATCGAGCCATGCCCGGGCAGCTCTTCGGGACCGGAGGCAACGGTCGGGATTCCGTCGTGCTCCCGATCGGTTCCGAAGCGCACCTTCGATTCCGGGGAAACAAAGGTTCCGATGTGCTCACCGGCGCATCCGCTAGCGACGTGCTTCGCGGAGGTCCCGGGGCGGATCTGCTCCGGGGACGAGCAGGGCACGACCTGGTCAACGGCAAGAAGGGCGGCGATCGACTGCTCGGCGGGCCCGGCGGCGACTCGCTCAAGGCGAATGATGGAGATCCCGACAAACGGATCGAGTGCGCTGGGGGAGCCGATCGAGCCGCGGTCGACCGCCGCGGGGATCCGCGGCCTGTTAGCTGCGAGGAAGTCAAGCGGTCATAGCAGCCTGACCCTCCCGCGCCGGCTGTTCCGCTTTCCACGCAAGGCGGGACGATGCCGCTTCTCGTCCGAAGCAATAGTCCGCGAGTCGTAAGACTGCCTCGCGGATGTCCGCGACCGAGGGCCCAATCGAGGCTGGCCAGCGCGGTCATCCCCCCGGCGCGATCTTCCTGCGCTTCCTCAAGTTCGGCGCGCTCGCCTGGGGCGGTCCCGCGGCGCAGATCGCGATGATCAAGCACGAGTGCGTCGACGAGGAGGGCTGGGTCGACGAGGCGACCTTCAAGAAGACGCTCGCCGTGTATCAGGTCCTCCCCGGGCCCGAGGCGCACGAGCTCTGCGTCTACTTTGGTCGCCTTCGCGGTGGCAAGCTCGGCGGCTTTCTCGCCGGGCTCGGGTTCATGCTGCCCGGCTTCCTGCTGATGTTGGGCCTCTCGATCCTCTACGTCGAGGCCGAGCTCTCCGACAACCTCGACGAACTCTTCTACGGACTCAAGGCAGCGGTGGTGGCGATCATCGCGCGAGCCCTGGTCCGCCTCAGCCAGACGTTCATCACCGATGTCCCGCTGGCCGTCCTGGCGATCGCCGCCTTCGCCCTCACCATCTTTGCCGACGCGGGGTTCGTGATCGTCCTGCTCGGCGCCGGGCTGCTCTACGAGCTCTGGACCAACGCCCGCTCGTGGCTCGACCGGCCGCATTCGCTCTCGCTCGGCCTGCCCGGCGTCCTGATCCCCCTCGCTGGAGCGATCACCTTCTCGCTGACGGCGGAGATCTTCTGGGAAGGCCTCAAGGCCGGCCTGGTCACGTTCGGTGGCGCCTTCACCGTCATTCCCTATCTCCAAGACGTCGCTGTCGAGGGCAAGAGTTGGCTCACCGAGAGCCAGTTCGTCGACGGCCTGGCGATCGGTGGTGTGCTCCCCGCCCCGCTGATCATCTTCTCGACCTTCGTCGGCTACATCACCGGCGGCTTGGTTGGCGGGTTGGCGATGACCCTCGGAATCTTCATTCCCGCATTCGTATTCCCGATCTTCTTCCATCGCCAGCTGGTGGTCGTCGCTGAGAACGAGCGCCTGCATCCGTTCCTGCTCGGAGTCGCGGCCGGGGTGATCGGGCTGATCGCCGCGGTCACGGTCGACATCACCGATACCGGCGTGGTGGACGTGGCTACGGCGACCCTCGCGATCGGCGGTTTCCTCGTCTTGAACCGCTGGCACGGCAAGCTGACCGTCCTGTACGTCGTCCTGGGCTGCGGGGTGATCGGTGCCGCTCTTCAACTCAGCGGGCTGGTCTGACTCGCGTTACCGCTTTCCATGCAAAGCGAAAGTGGTCAATTTGACGAGAAGCGCCCGTTCCGCATCGGAGGACGCCGGCCACGCAGTCGCCGAGGCCAAATCGCGCACGTGATGCCGAAGGCCTCGCCGAAGACCCACGACGAGGAGGTCCTCGCGGCGCTGGCTCAGCTGAGGGCGACGTAGACGATAAAGGCGGCGAACAGGCCGAACCAGAGCGCGATCGGCAGGACCTCGAATCGCCCGCGCAGCCGCAGCGCCCAGTAAGCGAGCGCCCCGCCGGCCAGCCCGAGCGCTCCGGAGACGAGCGCGAACCGGTCCAAATCCCAGTCGGTGAGCGCGAGGCCGAACGCGATCGGGATCGTTGACTGGAAGACCATCGCCCCGGTGATGTTGCCGAGGGCCAGGCTGTCCTTGCCCTCCTTGACCCAGAAGAAGCTGTTCGCCTTCTCTGGTAGCTCAGTCGCCAGCGGCGCGAGGACCAATGAGAGGACGAGTGGCTCGATCCCGATCTCCTCGGCAACCGTGAGCAGCTCCTCGACGAACAGGTGGGCGCCGCCGACGATCGCACCGAGCCCGACCAGGAGTTGGATCACGATCGTATGCGTGGGCGGGTCATCGCCGGGGGTCCGGTCCATGTGCAGCGGTCCGATCGTCTCCGCCTCCTGCACGTCGCCACCACCGCGCAGCGTCAGGCGAACGTAGACGGCGTACGCGATCGCGAACCCGATCGCCAGCGGAACGTGGATCGCCTCGGGGGCGACGACGCCGGCCACGAGCCCGGCGGCGAACGCGGCGCAGAAGAAGATCAGGTCGCGGTCCAGGGTTGCGACGTCGGCCGCGAGCTTGGTCCCCTGGTCGCGCCGGGATCGAAACGCGAGCGCCGAGATCCCGACCAGCGCCATCGCGATCGTCGCGAGCAGGAACGGCGCGCCGATGATCGCCCCGACCGCGACGTCGTCGGCGCCCTCGGCGCCGCCGATGATCGCGACGATAGGGATCAGCGTCTCGGGCATCGCGGTGCCGACGGCCGCGAGCAGGCTTCCCGTCGCGCCCTCGCCGAGCTCGAGCCGGTGGCCCGCCCACTCAACCGCGTTGGTGAACAGCAGCGCCCCGGCCAGGATCACCGCGAAGCTGACGAAGAGCAGGACTACGTCCATCAGCGTTCGCTCAGGCGAAGAAGAACGCGATCGCGAGGATCGCGTACAGGGCGAGCAGCTGGACGCCCTCGAACCAGTTCGACTCTCCGTCGTGGGTGACAACCTGGGCGGCGAGGATCGCCAGCAACAGCGCTCCGAGCTCGAACCCGTTGAAGACCAGGGCCATCGGCCCGGCGCCGATGAAGAACGAGGCGATCACCAGCACCGGGGCGACGAAGAGCGCGATCTGCGCCCCCGACCCGATCGCGATGTTGACCGCGAGGTCCATCTTGTTCTTGACCGCGACCAGCACCGCGACCCAGTGCTCGGCGGCGTTGCCGACGATCGCGACCACGATCACGCCGATGAAGAACTCCGAGAGCCCGATCGACTCCGATGCCTCCGAGATCGAACCGACGAGGATCTCCGACATCGCGCCGACCGCGAGCCCGGCGATCAACAACATGCCCACCGAGCGCCGCACGCTCCACCCGAATCCCTCCTCCTCTTCCTCCGCGTAGGGCGGGTTGAAGAGGTCGCGATGGGTCCGCAGCGAGAACCAGAGGCCGGCGACGTAGGTGCCGATCAGGACCACCGCCACCGCCAATGAGAGATCCTCGACCGTCGAGCCGTAGTCGACGATCTCGGCGGTGGGGGAAGGCAGGCCCTTGCCCTCGACGAGCTCGAAGATCGCCGGCATGACCAGGGCTCCGGCGGCCAGGAACAGCATCGTCGCCTGGACGCCGGCGGCGGTGGCGCTGAACACCTGCTTGTCGCGGCGCAGGCCGCCGAACAGCATCGAGGCGCCGAGCACGAGCAGGACGTTGCCGATGATCGAGCCGACGATCGACGCCTTGACCACCTCCTGCAAGCCCTCGGCGAGGGCGAACACGGCGATGATCAGCTCCGGCGCGTTTCCGAAGGTGACGTTGAGCAGCCCGCCGATCCCGGGGCCGGACCTGGCAGCCAGCTCCTCGGTCGCCAGTCCCATCAGCGCCGCGGTCGGCACGATCCCGAGCGCGGCGACGATGAAGATCAGGCCCGCTGAGGCGTGGCCGAGCTCGAGCAGGATCGCTGCCGGGATGAACGGCGTCAGCAGGTACGGCCAGCCCTGCGCGGTAAGCAGGAAGCCGCCGAGCCCGCCCCGGCCCTGTTCGCGCTCGGTCATCGGCCCCGAAGCCTATTCGGGCCGCAACGGCTCGACCGCACCCCGACCGAGCCGGTCGCGGTCTGCGATCGGCGCCCGGCTAGAGATCCGCGGCGCAGGCCTCGATCTGCTCCGGGGTCGCCGCCTCGGCGATGCAGTCGAGGTACGCGTTCGCGGTCCCTGCGCCGGCCCCCCCGCCGGCCTCGCCGCCGGGCAGCGCGCCGCCGCCAGGCAGCGCGCCGCCGCCAGGGAGGGAGCCGAGCCCGCCGCCACCGCCGAGCGCGTCGAGCGCGCCCGGGCTGACGCCGAACTGGCCGAGCAGATCCCCGATCGGCTGCGCGCCGCTCGGAGCCTCGATGCTCTGGTCCTCGTTGACGCCGCCAAGCCGAAGCGAGAAGTTGGCATCGATCGCATCGACGCCGGCCGCCTCGGCGTCCGGAATGGCGCTCGGATCGATCGCCAGGTTGAAGTCCAGGCCACGCAGCAGGCTGTCGTCGACGCCCGAGTAGACGTCGAAGCTCGCCTCCGAGACCGCGTCGACGACCTGCTGGATCTGCTCCTCGCTGGGCAGCTCGCCGGCTGCCCGGGGAGCCGCCTGGGCGATCTCGACGACGTCGTCAACCATCGCCTCGACGTCGAGCGTCCCGGAGACATGGGTCGTCTCGGTGCCCTCGATCTCCTCGGTGCCGTCGTTGGAGAGGTCAGCGAGCCAGTCCTGGGGGTCGATCTGGCATGCGGAGGTGTCGCCGGCGCCCTGCTCGCTCAACGACTGCTCGCAGCTCTGGGTGAACGCCTGCGAGAACGAGAGCTGCTCGCCCTCGTCGGCGGGCTGCTGCTCGGCGGCCCGCTCGGCGAGGTCCCGGAACTGTCCGAAGAGATCGGCGCCGACCTCATACGCATTGCCCCCGTACTCGATGTAGGCGTTGTCCTCGGTCACGATCAGCCCGCCCTCGAAGCTCAGGGACTGGCCCTGGCCCTCGGCGCTGATCGAGCCGGTCCAGGCGAGCTGGGGGATCGCCGCCGGATCGTCGGGATCGGTCTCGAACGGGCCGCCGAGGCTGACCTCGAAGCTGCCGCCCTGATCACCGGTCGCCGACCCGCCGAGGCTGAGCGAGAGGTCCCCGCTCGTCACCCGCTCGTCGTTCTCGAAGGTCTGCTCGATGACCGTCTGCGGGTCCAGTTCGCTGCCGTCGTCGCCGCCGCATCCTGCAGCGACGCCGACCGTTGCGAGGCCGAGCGCTCCGAGCACGGCAAGTTTGCGAATCCGGGTCAAGCTCCGTTCTCCCTCAGGTCGGGTTGGCGACCGGTGCAGGGTAGCGGCAAGCGCGGCGCGGCTCGCCGGCTCTCGGCCCGGGTGCGCCGCGTGGCGGGCGTATCCTGAGCCCGTGACCTGCCCGAGCTGCGGCACGGCGAACCCCGAGCGCGCGCGCTTCTGCATGTCGTGCGGCTCGCCGCTGGCCGCGGCGTGCGCCTCGTGCGGGGCCGAGAACCCGCCCGGGGCGAAGTTCTGCATCGAGTGCGGCGCCGAGCTGGCCGCGACCGGTGGTGCGGCGGCGGGCGGCGTCGCGCCCGGCGCTGAGCAGCCGCCGCCGGAGGAGCGCCGCCAGGCGACCGTGCTGTTCGCCGACCTCTCCGGCTACACCGCGGTCGCCGAGCGCCTCGACCCCGAGCGGATGAAGTCGCTCATTGATCGGGCCCTGAGGCGGCTCGGGGCCGAGGTCGAGCGCCACGGCGGGGCGATCGACAAGTACATCGGCGACAACGTGATGGGCGTCTTCGGAGCGCCCGTGTCCCATGAGGACGATCCCGAGCGCGCGGTTCGGGCCGGGTTGGCGATGCAGGCGGCGATGGCCGAGGTCAACGAGCGGATCGCGGCCGACATCGGGGCGAGCTTCGCGCTGCGGGTCGGGATCAACTCGGGCGAGGTGCTGGCCGGCAGGGTCGGCGACGGGTACACGGTGATCGGCGACCCCGTCAACGTGGCGGCGCGGCTGCAGGCGGCCGCCGAGCCGGGGACGGTGATCGTCGGCGAGCTCACCCACCGGCTGACCAGGGCCGCGATCGAGTACGTCGAGCTCGCGCCGCTCGAGCTCAAGGGCAAGTCCGAGCCGGTGCCGGCCTGGGAAGCGGTCCGGGCCGTGGTCCGGGGGCGCGGCGCACGCGCCTCGCGCATCTCGACCCCCCTGGTCGGCCGCGAGGACGAGGCCGAGCAGCTCGCCTCGCTGTTCGACCGGGTCGTCCGCGAGCAGCGCCCGCACCTGGTCACCGCGCTGGGCCAGGCGGGGGTCGGCAAGTCGCGGCTGCTGCGTGAACTCGCGGTGCGGATGGGCGAACGCGAGCACCCGCCTGCGGTGCGACTCGGCAACTGCCCCGCCTACGGCGCCGGGCTCGCCTATTGGGCGCTCGGCGAGGTCGTTCGCGGGACCTTCGACATCGTGGACACCGATACTGGCGAGGTCGCCTGGGGCAAGCTCCAGCGCGGGATCGCGGACCTGGTCGAGTCCGCCGACACCGAGGAGTCGCCGGAACGGATCGCGGAGGCGCTCGGCCGGCCGCTCGGGATCGAGCCGCCCGGAGAGCGCGCGCCCGACTCGCTCGAGCAGGAAGGCGCGCAGCAGATGCGCGACCGCCTCTTCTCCGCGGTCCGCACCCTGATCGAGGCGGCGGCCCGCCGCGAGCCGATGATCTTCGCGGTCGAGGACATCCACTGGGCGGACGAGGGCATGCTCGACCTGATCGAGTATCTGGCGCGCTGGGTGCGAGGCCCGGTGCTGATCGTCTGCCTGGCCCGCGACGAGCTGCTCGATCGCCGTCCCGGCTGGGGCGGCGGCCGGCTCAACTCGACCACGATCGCGCTCGAGCCGCTCGCGCCGGCTCAGGCACGGGAGCTGGTCGCGGCCCTGATGCCGGGCTCGGGCGAGACGGCCGGGCTCGCCGAGCAGGTCGCGGTGCGCTCCGGCGGCAATCCCCTGTTCGCGGAGGAGATGGTCAACCGGCTGCTCGAGGGAGGCGCGCCGGAGCCCGAGGCGCTGCCCGACACGGTGCACTCGGTGCTCGCGGCCCGGCTCGATTCGCTGCCGAGAGACGACCGCCACGTGCTCCAGGCCGCCTCTGTGGTCGGACAGACGTTCTGGGAGGGGTCGATCGATCCGGGCGACGAGTCGATCGAGCTCGCCGAGGCGCTCAACTCGCTTCAGGACAAGGACCTGATCGTGCCGACTGCCGGCAGCCGGCTCGCCGGCGAGCGCGAGTACGCGTTCAAGCACGTGCTGATCCGTGACGTTGCCTACTCGACCCTGCCGAAGGCCACCCGGGCCCGCCGCCATGCCGAGGTCGGCGCCTTCATCTCGGCGCGGGCGGCGGACCGCTCCGAGGGAGTCGTGGCGATGGTCGCCGAGCACTACGGCCGCGCAGCGGCGCTCGGAGCGGGCGCCGACCTCGAGCCCGACGAGCTGCGGGCGATCGAGGGCCGCGCGCTGGTCGCGCTCGAGGCGGCGGGCGACGTCTCGGCGGGCCTCTACTCGAACCGCGAGGCGCAGGGCCATTACGAGACTGCGCTCACCCTCTCCGAGGCGCTCGATCCCGCCGTGCACTCGCGGATCGCCGAGAAGCTCGGCGACGTCGCCCTGCGTCTCGGCCGCATCGACCGTGCCGTCGAAGCCTGGCAGCACTGCCTCGAGCACCACCGCGGCGAGGAGAACCTGGCCCGGATCGGCGATCTGCATCGCAAGATCGGGGCCGGCCTCTGGCAGAAGGGCGATCGTGAGGGCTCGATCGAGCACTACCAGCGCGGGATCGACCTGCTCAAGGACGGACCGCCCTGCATCGAGCTCGTTCGCCTCTACGAGGAAGCGGCGTCGCTTTACATGCACACGGGCGACAACATGCTCGCGATCTACGCGTCCGAGAAGGCGCTGCGACTCGCCGAGCGCCTCGGCGAGGCAGCCGCAGCGAGCAGGGCGCACGGCATCTTCGGTCGCGTATTCAGCCGCATCGGCGACTCCGAGCGGGCGCGCGAGAACCTCGAGCGCTCGGTCGAGCTGGCTCGCGAGAGCGACCCGGCGGAGGCGGTACGGGCGCTATTCGCGCTCGGCTATCACCTCGAGGTCTCCGAGGCCGCCTACGAGGAGGCGCGGGCCGGCTACTCGAGCGCCCTCGGCCTCGCGCTCGAAACCGGCGACCTGCCCTCGCAGGTCGAGGTGCACGCCGCCCTGGCCCAGCTCGCGATCTATCGCGGCGACTGGGAGGCGGCCGAGCGCGAGACCGAGGCCTCGGCGACGCTCGCCGAGCGCGAGGGCCTGGCCGGCAAGCTCTGCTTCCCGTACTCGGTCCGGGGGATGCTGAAGTGGCACGACGGCGAGCTCGACGGCGCGGTCGACCTGCTCGAGCGGGCACTCGAGAACGCCGAGCAGGTCGGGCGCTCGGAGGTCGCCTTCGACGCCCTGCTCTGGCTGGCCGTGGCACTGCGCGACCGTGGCGACCACGCCGACGCCGACCAGGCGCTCGCCCGCGCGCTCGACCTCTGCGAGCGCGCGGGGCTGGTCGCGCAGTCGGTCGAGGCCACCGCGGCAAGAGCGGTCAACCTCGCGCTCTGGGACAAGCCGGAGGCGGCGCGCGAGGCCGCCGACGAGGCTGCGAGCCTCGCCGAGCGCCTGCGCTACCCGGTCGGCAGGGCCGCCAGCCTCGAGGCGCGCGGCGCGACCGCGGCCGACCCCGCTCAGCGCGCCGAGCTGCTGGCCGAGGCTCGCGGCGCCTGGGAGCAGCTCGGGCGCCCGGTCGACGCCGCCCGCTGCGCCGCCCTCGCACGCGCCTAGGCCTAGGCCAGTCCTGCCGCCTCGTACTCGCGCAGGAAGCCCTCGAACATGCGCTTGTGGCCCTGCTCGTCGCGAAGGATCGCGATCACCATGTCCTGGGTCACCGGGTCGGAGGCGTCGGTCTCCTCGACGATCCGGCTGTAGTGCTCGATCGCGCCCTGCTCGGCCTCGATCACGCCCTTGATCACGTGCACGATGTCGACCTGCTCGTCGGGCGGCTGCAAAAACGACTGCTGGGACGCGAACGCCTCGGAGCCCGGAACAACGCCGTAGAGCTCCTTGATCCGAGAGGCGAACTGCTGCGCGTGGCCAAGCTCCTCCTGGATGTCCTGCGCCAGCGAGTCCTTGACCTCCTGCGCCCGCACGCCATCGGGGTTGACCGAGTTGGCGATGTAGCTCATCACCGTCTCGATCTCCATCCAGTACGCCTTGGTCAGCAGCTCGATCACCTGCTCGCGCTGCTTAGCGTTCTCCTCCGCGAGGATGTCCATGCTCGCCGCCGCGTCACCCATCGTGCCTCCTTGGTCGTTAGCGCTCTACCCCGGGAACCGGGCCCGAAACCGGGCTCCGCAACGCTAACGCGAGTTCGAACCTGGCGGCCGGGTCCTCGAGCGCCTCACCGAACAGATCACGCAGCCGCGCCAGCCGGTAGCGGACGGTCTGCGGATGCACGTGAAGGTCCGCGGCGACCCTCGCCACCTCGCCCTGGCGGTCGAGCCAGGCACGCAGTGTGACGGTGAGCCGGGCTCGGGAGGCCGGGGTCTCGTTCGCGAGCGGCGCCAGGCGCCGGAGCGAGAGATCACGCAGGACGACTGGATCGCCATGCGTGGCGAGGCTGGCCAGGTGATCGTCGGCGCGGACCAACCCGGTCGCGGTCACGACCCCTGACTCGAGCAGCGCGAGCAGGGCGGTGGCGCGGGCGGCGCTGGTCGCGGCCTCCGGCAGCGCGACCTGTGGCCCGAGCGCGGCGGTCGTCGCCGCTGCGGCCCGCTCGAGCCTCGGCCCGAGCCCGGGCGCACCGGGATCCGCGACCAGGGCGGCGCCGAGGCCGGCGTCGTCGTCCTCGGCGATCAGGGTCGTGGCCGGGAGCCGCGAGATCAGCCGACGTCCGCCCCGGCGCCAGACCAGGACGGCGACCGTGGCGGGGAACTCCCAACCGGCGTCGGCGGCCGATTCGCGGACCCGGCCCTGATCGGGATCGGGATCGAGCAACAGGCGTGCGAGGCGGCGCCGGCGCCGCTGCAGCTCGCCGGCGGCGGCCGATTGCTCTTCGGCATAGCCCTCCGCCGAGAGCGCCGAGAGCTCGTCGATGTAGGCGAAGACCGCCTCGGCGAGCAAAGCCAGCGTGCGCCGGTCCACCCTCGCATTGATCGCGAGCGCCGATACCCGCCGCCACGCAACCCGCGCTCCGAGCCGGTACGCCGCCAGCAGGGCATCGAGCGAGCGGCGCTCGCGGTGCTCGCCACGCCCGAGACCTCGATAGACGCGCTCGGCGCCGCTGCGGTCGAGGGTCGGGTCGGCGATCAGGTCGGCGAACTGCCCGAGCGCCTCCTCGACCCCGGTCCGGATTCCGGCCCCGAAGCGGCCCTGAAGCGGGCGCCGGTAGGCCGGGACGCCGACGCGAATCGCCTCGATCACCTCGTCGCTGAGCGCCGGCAGCGCAGGCCGCAAGAGATCGGCGATCCGGGCGGGGATCTCGTCCCACGGGCGTTCTGACGGCAGTTCTTGTGTGCTGATAACAAAATCCTATCCTCGATTGTTGAGATCGGGCAAGAGATGCCGTGCGGATCGGCGTACCGTCACAAGCATGCCGCCTCTCCAGCGCTACATCAACCTCGCCGCGGTCGTGATCCCGTTCCTCGCCTTCATCGCGGCGCTGCTGCTGCTCTGGAATCGCGCCGTCGGCTGGACCGACCTCGCGATCCTCGCCGCGATGTGGCTGCTGACCGGGTTCGGGGTCACGATCGGCTACCACCGGCTGCTCACTCACCGTGCCTTCCAGACCTACAAGCCGGTCGAATACGCGCTCGCCGCCGCCGGGTCGATGGCGGTCCAGGGCCCGGTGATCGACTGGGTCGCCGACCATCGCAAGCACCACGCCCACACCGACGCCGACGGCGATCCCCATTCCCCCCACGTCGGCCACGGCAGCGGCCTGGCGGGCCTCTGGCACGCCCATGTGGGCTGGCTCTTCGACGCCAACGGGATGGCGAGCCGGCGCAAGTACGCGCCCGACCTGGTCGAGGACGAGGGGATGTTGGCCCTCGACCGGCGCTTCCAGTCCCTGGTCGGACTCTCGCTGCTGCTCCCGTTCGCAGCCGGGCTGGCGCTCACGGGGACGCTCGCCGGGGCCCTCACCGGGCTGCTCTGGGGTGGGCTGGTGCGAATCTTCCTCGTCCACCACGTGACTTGGTCGATCAACTCGATCTGCCACTTTCACGGCGCCCGGCGGTTCGCCACGGAAGACCGCTCGACCAACGTCTGGTGGCTCTCGCTGCCATCACTGGGCGAGGCGTGGCACCACAACCACCACGCGTTCCCGCGCTCGGCGTTTCATGGCCTGCGCCGGTGGGAGCTCGACCCGTCCGGCGCGGTGATCCGGGCGATGCGGCGAGTCGGGCTGGCCTGGAACGTGGTCGCGATCACGCCCGAGCGCCAGGAGCAGAAGCTGGCCGCATAGACTGGCGCGCGATGGCCACCTGGGTCCTGACCGGATCGCTGGAGAACTTCCGCGTCAACGTCGGCCGCGGGTTCGACCTGGTCGGGTTCAAGGAGCGGCGACGAAACCAGGCCGCCGAGGTCGAGCCGGGCGACGAGATCGTCTTCTACGTCACCGGCGTGCAGGCCTTCGGCGCGATCGCGCGGGCCCGGTCGCGGATGTTCGAGGACCGTGCCCCGGTCTGGCCCCAGGCTGCGAAGAAGCACCCCGAGGACTACCCCTGGCGGGTCGAGGCGGAGCCGGTGGCGGTCCTGAGCGAGGACGCCTTCGTCGCCGCCGAGTCGCTTGTCGACGAGCTCGAGCACGTGCGCAAGTGGCCGGCGGAGCACTGGCACCTGGCCTTCCAGGGCCAGCTCCGGACCGTCTCCGAGCCGGACGCCCGGCTGCTTCGCGAGCGGATCGGGGCAGCTGCCGCGGTTACCGCCGGGACCGGGTGATCCACGAGCGGCACTTCACGGTCGAGGAAGCCGAAGCGCTGCTCGGCGAGGTCGAGCCGATGCTGGTGGCGTTGCGCACCGCGCGCGATCGGCTCACCGACGCCGAGGCGCACGAGGCGCTCGCCGGGGCGGCGCCGGGGAACGGGGGCGGCGGCGCCGGCCGCGACGTCGGCGAGGCCTTCCTCGAGGTCAGGCGCCTGCTCGCCGAGCTGCAGGAGCTCGGGGTCGTGGTCCGCGACATCGACCGCGGCCTGGTCGATTTCCCGGCGATCCTCGAGGGCCGCGAGGCGTACCTGTGCTGGGAGCTCGGCGAGCACGGGATCGGCTACTGGCACGACCTCGAGTCCGGCTACGGAGGCCGGCGGCCGCTGAGCTGATCGAGGCCGGACGCGAAACGGGGCGCCCGCCCGGCGCCCCGTCCGCTTGTCACATGGGAGGTGTGTGCGTTGAGCCGCCTGAGGTACTGGGCGGCAATGCGTCCCCCTCTCAATCGGACTGCGCTGCCCGGCGCTTAAGCCTGCAACGCAACGCTCAACGCGAGGCCGAAAAAAGAACCGGAGCGCCTTTCTTGGCGCTCCGGCTCTGGCATCGGAGGTGCCCCCGCGGGTGAGCCTGAACGGCCACCTTCAGGGGTATGTGGGGTTATGGGTTCGGTTGGGAGACCATGCTTCCGCGCGCACCCATGCGTATCCAGTCTTCCGCATCGACCGGATGGCGTCTGCACCACAGCCAGCGGGGTTCGGACTGGACATGTGTATGAGCCTAGACGGTTGCCGGGCCTCCGTGCGTGCCCAGCGACGATCAAACACCCAACGTGCGGCGAACCAGCTCACGATCCTGCTCGTAGTCGAGCAGCTCGAGGGCCGCCGTGGGCTCGAGCCATCGCAGCTCGTCGACCTCGTTCCCGGGCACGAACTCTCCCTCCAGCGGCCGCATCCGCCACCAGCGCACCTGCTTGCGCCGCCCCTTGCGATCGAGATAGCGAACCGAGCCGAGCTCCTCGCCGAGCTCGCAGCGCAGCCCGGTCTCCTCCTCGACCTCGCGAAGCGCCGCGGCTGCCCAGTCCTCCCCCGGGCCCAGCTTGCCCTTCGGCAGCGACCAGTCGTCGTAGCGGGGGCGGTGCACGACGGCGAGCTCGACCAGCTCACCCGCCTCGCGAACGACGAGTCCGCCGGCCGCCTCGACGGTCATTCGACCGTGACGCTGAATCCGTGCTCGCGGACCGCCTCGACGATCCGCTCCCCGTGCTCGCGGCCGTCGGTCTGCAACACGAGCCGGATCCCGGTCTCGCGCACGTGCAGGTCGACCCCCTCGCGGATGTGGACGACGTCGAGCACGTTCGCACCCTGCTCGGCGACGCTGCCGACCAGCCGCGCGAGCGCTCCGGGGCGATCGGGGACGACGGTGGAGAGCACCAGCCTCCGCCCGGCAGCGGTCTCGCCGAGCCGGATGCACTCGACCAGCCGGGCGGCGTCCACGTTGCCGCCGGAGAGCACGGCGCAGACCTCGCCCTCTGAGGGCGGCTCGACCTTGCCCGCGAGCAGGGCGGCCACCGACGCCGCTCCCGCCCCTTCGACGACCAGCTTCGATCGCTCGAGCAGCAGGACCATGGCCTGAGCGACGTCGTCGTCGGAGACGGTCACCACCTCGTCGACGAACTCGGCGACCAGCGGCAGGGTCAGCTCGCCGGGACGCTTGATCGCGATCCCGTCACAGATCGTGCTCGCCGCCCGGGCCCCGACCGGCCGCTTGGCATCCAGCGACGCCGGATAGGGCGCGCAGGCGTCCGACTGCACGCCGACGACTCGCACCCCGGGAAGCCGGTCCTTGACGGCGATCGCGATCCCGGCGGCGAGCGCCCCGCCGCCGATCGCCACCACGACCAGCTTCGTCTCCGGCGCTTGCTCGGCGATCTCGAGGCCGATCGTGCCCTGGCCGGCGAGCACGACCGGGTCGTCGAAGCCGTGGATCAGGGTCAGCCCCTCGCGCTCGACCGCCTCGCGGACCGCCGCGGCCGCCTCGTCGAAAGACCCCGAGACCAGGCGCACCTCCCCCCCGTACCCACGCACTGCCTCGATCTTGGCGATCGGCGCGGACTCGGGCATGTATAGGACCGCCTCCGTACCGCGCGAGCGGGCGGCGACCGCGACCGCCTGGGCGTGGTTGCCGGCGCTCGCCGCCACCACCCCGGCCGCGAGCTCGTCGGCGCTCAGCGCCGCGACCCGGTTCTGGGCCCCCCGCAGCTTGAACGAGCCGGTCCGCTGCAGGTTCTCGGCCTTGAGCCGCACCGGCGCCCCGACCCGGCTCGAGATCTCGCCCGCCGACGTCACCGGCGTCAGCCGGATCAATCCGCGGATCGTCTCGGCAGCTCGCTCGATGTCCTCCGGCTCGACCTCGCGCTTCGCTGTCGTCACCCGGCTCGCCATCGAATCAGCGTAGCTCTCGATCGGTGATCTAGGCGGGCTCCGGCGAGGCAGGGCCGACCGGGCCCGCTCCCGGGGGCGATTGCGTGCGGCGCGACCGTGGCTTCGCGCCGGTAGTCGCGGTACTCGCGCCAGACAATCTGCAGCGAGGCAGCGACCGGGATCGCGAGGATCGCCCCCAGGACCCCGAACAGGACCGAACCGAAGAGGACGGCGACGATCACCACGAAGCCCTCGACCGCCACCGCGCGCTGCTGAATCCGCGGCTGGATCAAGTAGTTCTCGATCTGCTGGTAGGCGACCGCCCAGATCACCCAGATGATCAGCCCGACCGGGAAGTTGACGAACAACATCACGATCGCGATCAGGACCGCAGCGATCGTTGCGCCGACGACCGGGATCAGGTCGAAGAAGGCGACCACCAGCGCCAGCGGCGCGGCGAACGGGGCCCCGAGGATCTTGAGGACGATGAACGCGCTCACGCCCGCGATCGTCGCCTGCACGAGCGCCCCCGCGACGTAGTTGCCGATCGCGTTGGCGACGTCGCGCAGCGCGCGGTCGATCCGCTCGCGGTGGTCGGCGGGTTGCGAGCGGACGAATGCCTGTGACCAACGCGGGCCCCCGCCGACCATGAAGATGCTCAGGATCAGGATCGTCACGGTGGCGAAGATCGAGTTGACGGCGCCGACGCCGATGTCCTGCAGGACCCCGGCGGCGTCGCCGATCTTGCTCGGCAGGTCGTCGGCGAGGCTCTGAAGCTCGCTGGTGAAGTCGTACTTGTCGTTCAGGTCGTTGAGGGTCTGGTTCTCGTTGACGAAATCGGTCACATCCTGGGCGTACTCGGGGACGTTCCCGGCCAGGTCCTCGACCTGGCCGACGAGGTTCGGGATCAGCAGCGCCCCGAGCCCGATCGGGATCATGATCAGCGCCCAGTAGGCAAGCGCTATCGCGAGCCCCCGCTTCATCCGCCGTTGCAGCAGGTTGACCGGTCCCGACATCGCGACCGCAATGAAGGCGGCGATGATGAGCCAGCTGATCGGCTGGCGCAGGCGGTAGACCAGGTAGAGGGCGAGCGCCACCGCGACCACGGTCAGCACCGTGCGCAGCACGGCACGGCCGAGCGCGTCGCGCGATTGCATCACCGCCATCAGGCTTTTCCTATTCGGCGCCGCGCGGGCCTTTCCTCGACCTCCTTCATCTAGCTTGAGCTGCGCGATGGGTGCCGCGCCTCGAACCCCTGCTCACCGCGCTCGGCGAGATCTCGGACCTCGGTCGCGCCCGGGCCCTGCTCGCCTGGGACGAGCGCACCCAGATGCCCGCCGGCGGCGCGGCGATCCGCGCCGAGCAGCTCGCGACGCTTACCCGCCTGCGCCACGAACTGCTCGCAGGCGACCGGCTCGGGCGGCTGATCGAGGCCGCCGAGTCCGGGCTCGGGTCGCAGCCGCGCGACTCGTTCGAGGCGAGCCTGGTCCGGGTCTCCGCCCGCGAGTGGGAGAAGGCGCGGCGGGTCCCGGCGGAGCTGCGGGCGGAGACCGCCCGGGTCACGTCGATCGCCGAGCACGCGTGGGAGCGGGCCCGCGAGGAATCGGACTTCGCCGCCTTCCTCCCGCACCTCGAGCGGGTGCTCGAGCTTCAGCGCCGCTACATCGAGTGCTTCGAGGCGGATCATCCCTACGACCCGCTGCTCGACGACTTCGAGCCCGGCATGCGAACGGCCGAGCTGCGCCCGCTGCTCGCCGCCGTGCGCGACGGGGCGCTCGAGCTGGTCGCCGAGATCGGCGCGAGCAGGGTCGAGCTCGATGACTCGTGCCTGCACGGAGAGTTCGAGCTTTCGGATCAGGCCGCCCTGGCGCGGGCGGTCGCCGGGTCGCTGCCGCTCGAGTCGAACGCCTGGCGGCTCGACCAGACGGTGCATCCGTTCGCGGTCGGGATCGGGATCTCGGACCTGCGGATCACGACCCGCTTCGACCCCTCCTACATCGGCACCTCGCTCTGGTCGGTGATCCACGAGGTCGGGCATGCGCTCTATCAGAACGGGATCGCGCGCGAGCTCGAACGAACGCCGCTCTGCCGCTCCGCTTCACTTGGGTTCGACGAGTCGCAGAGCCGGATGTGGGAGAACTGGGTCGGGCGCGGGCGCCCCTTCATGGCGCGGTTGATCGAGCTGCTTCGCGCCGACTTCCCCGCTCGGTTCGAGTCGCTCGACCCCGAGTCGCTCTACCGGGCCGCAAACCGGGTCGAGCCGTCGCTGATCCGGGTCGAGGCCGACGAGGTCACCTACAACCTTCACATCGTGCTGCGCTTCGAGCTCGAGCTCGAGCTGATCGAGGGCCGGCTCGCGCCGGCGGACCTGCCGCAGGCCTGGGCAGCGCGGACGCAGGAGTACTTCGGGCTCGCAGTGCCCGATGACGCCCACGGGGTGCTCCAGGACGTCCACTGGGCCTCCGGATCGTTCGGGTACTTCCCCACCTACACGCTCGGCAACGTGATCGCCGGCCAGCTCTGGGAGCTCGCCCGGGCCGAGATCGCGGGGCTTGACGCGCTGCTTGCGGCGGGCGAGCTGGACCCGCTGCGCGGGCTGATGGCCGAGCGCGTGTACCGGCATGGCGGCAAGCTCGAGCCCGCCGAGCTGATCGAGCGGGTGGTCGGCGGACCGCTCGACCCGGCTCCCCTGCTCGGCTACCTGCGAACGAAATTCGGCGAGCTCTACCGGCTCTGAGCCGGATCGCGCGGCTGCTCTCCCGCCACCCAGGTCGCCGCCTCGACCGGGCCCCCCGCCAGCTGCGCCCCGCCGATCGACCGGGCGAGCTCGCCAGTCGCCCCGGCGCCGCCGATCAGCACCGCGTGATATTGGGCGAGCTCGCGCAGCAGGGGCAGCGCTCGCTCGAACCGGCGGGCCTCGACCGCGGAGACGATCACGGCAGCCGGGTCGAGACGCTGAGCGGTCTCACCGATCGTGCGCGTAGGCATGTCGGCGCCGAGGAACGCGATCCTCCACCCGTGCTCGCGGATCGCGAGACCGAACGCGATCAAGCCGAGATCGTGGCGCTCTCCCGGGGGGCAGGCAAGCAGGGCCAGCGGGCCGGTGCCCGTACCCCAGCCGCGGGCGAGGCCGAGCAGCCGTGCGCGCAGCAACTCGGTCGCGAAGTGCTCCTCGGCGACCGTGACCTCCCCGCGAGCCCAGCCGGCGCCGAGCTCCGCCAGCGCCGGCAGGAACAGGGCCGAGAGCGTGGTCTGGAGCGTGAACGCTCCCAGCGCCTCGTCGACGATCGCGTTCGCCGCGGCCTCGTCGAATGCGTCGATCGCGCTCAGCAGCAGCTCGACCTCGCGGTCGAGGACCGGGTGGCCGACGGGCGCCGGCACGGAGGCGCCGGCGCCCGCGAACGCTGGCGTCGGGGACGCCGCGACCGCCGCTGCAGTCGCCTGCGCGGCGGCTCCCGCCGCGGTCACGCCAGTCCCGGTAACGCCCGCGTGCTCGGGGGAATCGCGGGCGAGCTTCGCGGCCTCTGCCGCTGAGAGTCCTTGGTCCAAGAGCGCGGTCATCGCGCGCACACGCGCCTCGTCGGCCCCCGAGTAGAGCCGGTATCCGCCGGCGGAGCGATCCGGCTCGAGCAGCGCGTACCGCCGTTCCCACGCCCGCAGGGTCTCGGGTCGCACGCCGACCCGGCGGCCGAGCTCCCCGATCCTGACCCGCCCCTGCTTGTCCGCGGCTTGCGATCTCACCCCCTCTAACTTTAGACGAACACTTGACAAGCTGCGTGGCTAGGTGGTAGAAACGCCCGATAGCGCTGTACGAACCTTTAACAGGAGTGATCGAATGACATCCACCCCAATCACCGAGCGCGGGCCGACCGGCACCGAGTCGACGGTCTCGCGGACCGGCCGAGCCCGGGCGCTGTTCCTGATCGCCGCGCTGCTGTCCTTCGCAGCGTCGGTGGTGCTCTACTTCGGCGGCGATGAGATCGAAGGGATCTTCGTCGGCCTCTGGGTCCCGTCGATTCTCGCGCTCGGCACCTTCCTCGCCCCGACGGACGGGCGCCGATGAACGCCGCGGGGATCTTCGTCCTCGGCGTCGTCGTGTTCGCGGTCGTCGCCGCCGCGTGCGGGCTGATCGTCTACGGGATCGTCGCCGAGCACCGCGAGCGCAAGAGCCTCGAGGCGGAGCAGGACCACCCGCTCGAGGGCGAGACCGTGGTCACCTCGCAGCAAGGCGAGACCCACGCCCTGCGGGCGAGCTAGAGCCGTGGCCCGGTACCTCGGATCCGTTCAATCGCCGGTCTCCCCGGAGCAGGCGTTCGACTACCTCGCCGATTTCAGCTCGGTCGCCGAGTGGGACCCGAGCGCGGTCAGGGCGCGGATGCTCGCCGATGCACCGGGTCCGGACACCGAGTTCGAGGTCGTGGTGCGGTTCGCCGGCCGCGAGCTACCCTTGCGCTATCACACGATCGCGTACGAGCGCCCGCATCGGCTCGTCCTCCGAGCCGAGACCTCGACCGTGGTCTCCGAGGACACGATCACCGTCCGACCGACGGCCGACGGCGGCTCGCTGCTGACCTACGAAGCCGAGCTGAGGCCGAAGGGTGCGATGCGACTCGCCGACCGGGTAATCGGCCTGCTCTTCCGACGACTCGGCGACAATGCCGCGGCCGGCCTGCGCGCGCAGCTCGGGAGCACGATCCCGAAATGAAAAGGGGTGGCGCCATCCGGCGCCACCCCTCGAGCACGAACGGAAGCCGAAGCTAGATCGTGCGCACGTTGACCGCTCGCGGCCCCTTGTCGCTCTCCTCGGACTCGTAATCGACCTTCGCGCCGTCGGCGAGGGCTCCGCCGCCCTCGACCTGGCTCTGATGGACGAAGAGATCCCGCCCGGCCTCATCCGGAGTGATGAAGCCGAAGCCCTTCTCGTGGTTGAACCACTTGACCGTTCCTGTTGCCATCTGTTCTGTCCCTCCAGGGAACTCACGTGCTGCGGTGCGAAGGAACCCCGGTGAGGACGCCCGCGTACTGCTGCGCACTGTTTTACCGGGCGGCAGGGTAGCTGAGTCTCAGGAGGACGCGCGCGCAGGCTCGGGCTCGCCGAGCGCGACGTGGGCGCGGCTGTCCCGGCTGCGGATCAGGACCAACGTCGCCAACACGCCGAGCAGAGCGATTCCCGCCCCGACCAAGAAGGCGTCACCGTACCCGTCGGTGAGCGCGACCGGCGACGGCGCACCGCCGCTCGCCGCCGCGGCGTCGTTGATCTGAGTGAAGGCGACGGTCGAGAGCAGGGCGAGCCCGAGCGCGCCACCGACCTGCTGGCTGGTGTTGATCAGCCCGCTCGCCAACCCCGCCTCGTGCTCGGTGACGCCGGAGACCGCGGCGATCGTCTGCGGCACGAACGCGAACCCGAGCCCGACCGCGGCGACCAGCGACGGTCCGAGCACGTCGCTCAGGAACCCGCCGTCGGCCGAGATCTGGCTGAACCAGACGAGCCCCGCGGCGATCAGCAGCATGCCGACCGCCAGCACCGGCTTGAAGCCGACCCTGGTCACGAGCGCCGACGCGATCCCGGCGGCGAGGATGATCGTGACCGCCAGCGGCAGATAGGAGACTCCAGCCTTGATCGCGCTGTAGCCGAGCACGTTCTGCATGTAGAGCGAGATGAAGAAGAACATCGAGAACAGCGAGGCGCCGGTCAGCACGCCGACCACGTTGGCGCCGGTCAGGGTCCGGATCCGGAAGATCGAGAACGGGACCAGCGGCGAGGCCGAGCGGCGCTCGATGACGACGAAGGCCCCGAGCAGCGCTATCGCAGCGGCGAGCAGGCCGACGGTCTGGCCCGAGCCCCAGCCGGCGTCGGGCGCTTCGACCAAGGCGTAGACCAGCATCGAGAGCCCGGCCGTGACCGCAATCGCGCCGGCGAAGTCGAACGCGCGGGTCTCACCCTCGGCGCGGCTCTCGGCGATCAGCGAGGGAGCCAGAGCGGCGGCGATGATGCCGATCGGGACGTTGACCCAGAGGACCCACTCCCAGCCCAGGTACTCGGTCAGCACACCGCCGAGCAGGACTCCCGCCGCGCCCCCCGCACCCGCGACCGCGCCCCAGACCCCAAGCGCCTTGTTGCGCTCGGAGCCGTCGCGGAACGTGGTGGTGACGATCGAGAGTGCCGCCGGCGAGAGGATCGCGGCACCCAGCCCCTGGATCGCGCGGGCGGCGATCAGCGCACCCTCGCTCTCGGCGAACCCGCCGGCCAGCGATGCGAGCGCGAACAGGATCAGCCCCGCCATGAACACCCGCCGGCGACCGAGCAGGTCCGCGAGTCGGCCTCCAAGCAGCAGGAAGCCGCCGAAGGTGAGCACGTAGGCGTTCACGACCCACGACAGGTCGTCCTGTGAGAAGGAGAGCGACTCGCCAACCGTCGGCAGGGCGACGTTGACGATCGAGGCGTCGAGGATGACGACGAACTGCGCCATCGCCAGCAGCGCCAGCGCGATCCATCTCCTGTTCTCGAATTCCCGTGCTGTCGTCATCCTCGCCTTCTCCTTTGCTCCTGGCCTTGCCTTGCCTGTGCCATAATCGGAAGTGGAGTTCCGCTTTCGGTTTAGGACTATACGGAACCGGAGTTCCGTTTGCAGTGCGGTCGGTCACACAGAAAGCCCGGCCAGCACCGACGCCAGAGCGGAGCACAGGCATGAGAGGGGAAATCGCAACCGCCGCCGAGCCGGACGCGCCCCGCGTCCAGCGCGCCGACGCGCGGCGAAACCGCGAGAAGGTGCTCGAGGCCGCTCGCGAGCACTTCGCGCTGGACGGACTCGAGACGCAGATGGACGAGATCGCCCGTGCGGCCGGGGTCGGGGTCGGGACCGTATACCGCCACTTCCCGACCAAGGAGGACCTGCTCCAGGCGCTGGCCGACGATCGCTTCGAGGGACTGGCGGGCGCGGCCCGGGAGGCGCTCGAGGTCGACGACGCCTGGCAGGGCTTCGTCGACTTCATGACCTACTCCGCCCGCGTGATGGCCGAGGACCGCGCCCTCTCGGAGGCGATGGACCAGCTCCCGGGCCTCTGCCGAAGCTCCGCCGAGCGGGTCGAGATGCCCGCCCTGACGGGCCAGGTCGTCGCCCGCGCCCAGGCCAGCGGCGACCTTCGCCCGGATCTCGTGTCCGGAGGACATCCCGGCACTCGTCTGCGGCCTCGGCCGCGCCGTGCGCTCCAAGGTCGAGCGCCCGACGCTGAGCTGGGAGCGCTTTCTCGAGATCGTCCTCGCCGGCCTGCGCGCCTGACCCCGGCGGCGGGATAGGTTTCGCGGCGATCGCCGCCGCGAAGCTGACAGCCGACGAGGCCGCCGCCCTGCTGCGGGCCAAGGACACGCTGGGAATCCCGCTCGGCCCGGGCCAGCCGCCCGCCTTCCTGGAGGCGATCGGCCGGCGCGACGACTGGGCCGAGCTGCGGATCGGCAGCGCCCTGGTGCTCGCCTGGTCGGAGGCCTACAAGCACCCCAACGTCCACCTGCTCTCGGGGTTCTTCGGCCCGGTCGAGCGGGCGCTGCGCGACCAGGGCGCGAACATCGGCTTCGCCCCTGCTGACTTCCGCCGCTTCGCGCCGCTGCTCGAACAGCAGCGACCGCGCGTGATGGCGACCGTCGCGACGCCACCCGACGCGGAGGGGTGGTGCAGCCTCTCACTGCACGCGGGCGGCACCCAGGCCGAGCTCGAGCGCGCCGGCTCGGACCCAGAGCGGCTGCTGGTCGTCGAGACCTCGGACCGCTTCCCGCGCACGCGCGGCCTGCCGCCGCAGCACCGCCACGCCCTGCACGTCGACCGGATCGACGTCCTGGTCGCCAGCGACGCAGCGCCGTTCGCCCTGCCCGAGCCCGAGCCGGGCCCGATCGACGAGGCGATCGCCGGCCATGCGCGGGCGTTCATCCCGGAGGGCGCCACGCTTCAGACCGGGATCGGCGGCGTTCCCTCGGCGATCGTCGGCCGGCTCGCCGAGGGAGAGGGCGCCGACTACGGCGTCCACTCGGAGATGTTCACCAACGGGCTCATGAAGCTGCATCAGTCCGGGAAGGTGAGCAACCGCAAGGGCCTGTTCGACGGGATCTCCGTCGCGACCTTCGCCGGTGGGTCGGAAGAGCTCTACCGGTGGCTCGACGGCAACGACGAGGTCGCCTTCCTGCCGGTCGAGGTCGTCAACTCGCCGGACCTGATCGCCCGGAACCGGCGCATGGTGACGATCAACGGGGCGCTCGGCGTCGACGTCCACGGGCAGGTCGTCGCCGACACGATCGCCGGCCAGCAGTACTCGGGAATCGGCGGCCACGAGGACTTCATCTCGGGGGCCGCGCTGGAGCTCGAGGATCGCTCGCTGATCTGCCTGCCGTCCACCTACGGCTCGGGCGATGCTCGGAGCTCCCGGATCGTCCCCGGCTTCGGCGCCGGCGCGGTGATCACCACCCCGCGTCACCAGGTGGACGTGATCGTGACCGAGCACGGTGCCGCCGAGCTGCAGGGCCTGACCGTGCACCAGCGCGGCGTCGCCCTGGCTGAGATCGCCCACCCGGACTTTCGCGACGAGCTGCTCGAAGCCGCCGAGCGCGCCTCTGGCGGCCGCTCGCCGATCGCCTAGCTGGTCACCGACTCCTCCGCCTCGGCGTCGGCCGACCGCTCGGCCTGGGCTGCGGTCGAGCGCGCCGCGCGCTGCTCATACCCTGCCCTGGCGGCCTGGTCGGCCTGGGCGAGCACCTCGTCGCCCTTCAGCAGTCGTGCCAGAGCCTCGTAGGCGCGCCGCGGCAGGATCGCCCCGAGCTTGTAGACGACCACGCTCTCGCGGGGAACGTAGACGTCGAACCTCGGCCGCTCGAGCGCCGCGACAATCGCTTCCGCAACATCCTCGGGCTCGGTCTTCTTGATCGCCCGGGCCTCGCGGAGACCCGAGCCGAGCTCGGTGTTGACCACCCCCGGCATCACGCACGAGACCTCGATCCCGCTGCCGCGCAGCTCCGCCCTCACCGCCTCGGAGACGCCGACGACGAAGTGCTTGGTCCCGCAGTAGGTCGCCCCTCCCGGGAGTCCGGCCTTGCCGGCCTGCGAGGCGAGGTTGACCAGGTGCCCGCTGCCACGGCGCTGCATCCGCGGCAGCGCCAGCTTCATCCCCAGCAGCACGCCGTGGACGTTGATGTCGACCATCCGGTGCGCCGTCTCGTCGTCCTCTTCGACGAAGCGGCCGATCGGCATGATCCCGGCGTTGTTGACCAGCACGTCGAGCGAGCCGAGCCGCTCCTCGACCTGGTCGAGGAAGCCGGCGAACGAGTCCCGGGCGGTGACGTCGAGCTCGAGGGCCAGGGTGCCGCCGCCGACCTCGGCTGCAGCCTGCTCGGCGAGCTCGCGATCGATGTCGCCGATCGCGACCTTCCCGCCCCTGGCGACGAGCGCCTTCGCGGTCGCCTTGCCGATCCCGCGCGCCCCTCCGGTGATCGCGATCACCCTGCCCTGAATCGAACGCGGCTCCTTCGCCATCTGCTCACCCCTCTGGTCGGAAACGTTGGGTCGCAGCCTACCGCCGCCGAAATCGATCAGCGTGGCCAGGCGTAGCCGGAGGCGAGCGGTCGCCGTTCGATCGAGCGGCGGCTCTCGCAGTCGCGGGCGCGGTCGTCGAGCGGCCCCCCGTCGCAGCTGTCGCGCCCGCGGCCTCCGTTGAGGAGATCGAACCCGTCGCCTCCGAACAACAGGTCGTCGCCCACCTGGCCATAGAGCTTGTCGTCGTTGCCCTCCCCGTAGAGCCGGTCGCCGCCGGCGCCGCCGAAGAGCTTGTCGCGGCCGTTCTCGCCGCCGCTCATCTGGTCCGGGGCGTTCGAGCCGTAGAGCCGGTCGTCGTTTCCGCCCCCGTCCATGACCGCCGGCGCGACGGCCGGCGTCCTGGTGCGGAGGACGTCGTTGTGGGTGAACCCGTAGAGCCGGTCGGCGCCACCGGCCTCGACCTTGTCGCTGCCGAAGCCGCCGTCGAGAACGTCGACGCCGTCGTCGACGATCTCGCCGTGTGCCTTGCCCCAGCCATAGACGCGGTCGTTGCCGGCGCTGCCCAGCACCCGGTCGTTGCCGGGACCGGGAACGATCGTGTCGTTCTCCTCCTCGCCGTAGATCAGGTCGTCGCCGCCGCCGCCGCGGATCTTGTCGCCGCCGCGCCCGCCGCAGAGCAGGTCGTTGCCGGGGCCGCCCTTGACGACGTCGTTGTCACGCCCGCCGTTGATTCGGTCCGCGCCCTTGCCGCCGTTCATCTTGTCGCGCCCGCGCAGCCCGGTGACGCTGTCACGATCGGGCCCGCCGAACCAGTGGTTGACCCCGTCGTCGAGCTTCTTCTTGACCTTGAGACAGACCGGCGCCTCCTGGCCGAGCGCCGGGCGCGCACCGGGCCCGGCCATCGCCAGGCAGGCGACCAGCGACGGCGAAGGTCGCCGCTGCCGACATCGGTGTCCTTGACATGAACCGGCAACTTTTCCACACCGTCCGCTAACCCCCGGTCGCACTGAAAGGTGCGTAGGGACAGCTAGGCGATCGGGGCCGACGGTCGAACCGGCGCGCCGTGAGCAGGGCGGCTAGCCGGCGAGCAGCGCCCGCGCCGTCCGGCGCCGACCACGTTGCCCTTGCTCTCGCAGGCCCGCAGCGGCCCGAGACTGCGAGCTCGTGGGCGCGATGACGCCGGCCGGCGATCAGGTACAGCTCGGTCAGGTCACGGAGCGAGTCTCGCCGCGAGTAGAAGGTACTGGCTCGCGGCGGCGAGCGCGACCGCCTCGCGGGCGAGCGCCTCCCCCTCCTCGCCCGTGACCGCGCCTCGCGAGCAGGAGCGCCCGCACGCCTCGTCGCTTGATCTGCCACTCCAGGTCGGCGGGGGCCGGCCACAGCATCGATCGCCTCGACCAAGGCGGCCAGCGTCCTCGAAGCGCCCCTGCTTGATACACCGACCCTGGGAAGGTCGACAGCGACGGTCGAGAGGAACCAGCGGTCGTCGATCTCGCGGAACACTTCTTGCGCCTCGAGCATCGCCCGCTCGGCGGCCGCCGGATCGCCGCAAAGCTGCTCGACATACCCGCCGAGCAGGCTGTGGACCCCCGCTTGCCAGCGGAGGCCGAGGTCGCGCGTCAGGCTCAGCCCGACCGCCATCCGTGCTCGCGCATCGTCGATCCGCCCGCCCATCGCCTCCTGAACCGCGAGGAACCCGTTCAGGTTCGCGGCCATGACGGGATTCTCGTCGGCCTCCGCGAGCACCCGCTCGAGCCGGGCAATCGCCTCCGGCACAGGCGTCGGCCCTTCGATCAGGCAGAAGCCGTACGCCCCCATCGCCCACGCCTCCTCGCGCCTGCTGCCCACACGTCGGGCGTGCTCGGCGGCAAGCTCGGTTGCGCGCCCGGCCTCCAGCAGCCGACCGGTGAGATAGAGGACGTCCGAGAGCGCGGTCCACGCTCGCGACAGCCCGGAGTCGTCGCCCAGGCCGGCGAGCTCCTCGATCGCCCGTTCCGTCTGCCGTTCGAGCTCGTCCGGATCGACGGAGGTGGGATCCGTGTAGAGGCTGAGGTTGCCGCGCTTGACCATCGCGCTCAACTCGGTCGCGCGGTCACCCGATTCGCGAGCTCGCTCTTCTGCCTGCGCGAGCGCCGCGTCGGCGCGTCGGATCTCGCCGATCTCGAACAGCGCGTAGCCGAGGTCGGAGCGCAGGCGAGGCGCCTCCGCCGCATCGTCCGGGAGCAGGGACGAGGCACGCTCGAGCAGGCCGACCGAGGCGGGCATGTCCCCCCGGCCGAAGGCGCGGCGCCCGGCGAGGGCGAGCAGGTCGGCAGCGCGGCCGGCCAGCTCGTGCTCCTGATCGCGACTCGCGCCCAGCTCGAGCTTCAGCCGATGCGCCTGCTCGAGGTGGTAACCCGCGATCTCGGCGTACTCGCTCGCTCCGTCCACTCCCTCGAGCCAATCGGCGAACTCCTGATGCAGGGACGCCCGCAGCGGCTTCGGGACGGCGCGGTAGGCCGCCTGCTGGATCAAAACGTGGCGGAAGCGCAGCGCGTCCTCCCCGTCGATCACCGACCGCGCCGGGCTCAGCATCTCCTTGCGAACGAGGGCCTCGAGATGGCGGGCGGCGAACGGACGGGCGCGCTCGGGAAGCAGGGTCGCCACCGCGCCCGCCCACAGCTCCTTGCCGATCACCGCCGCCCGCTCGACCGCCGCCCGCTCTCCCGGACCGAGCCGATCGAGCCGGGCCGCGAGGATGGCCTGGATCGTCGCCGGAATCGGGATCTCCCCTGCCGGAGGCCCCTCCTCGGCGAGCAGGGCGAGGATCTGCGAGAGGAAGAGCGGGTTCCCCTCCGCGACGTCCTGGACCCGTACCCGCGTCGCCGCGTCGAGCTCGGGTGCGAGTCGATCGATCAGCTCCTCGGCCTCGGGGTCGGTGAGCCGCTCGAGCAGGAGCGAGCCGGTGTTCGGCTTGCCGACCGCCCAGGTCGGACGCTGCTCGAGCAGCTCCGGCCTGGCGAGGCAGAGGAGCAGGATCGGGACCCCGCGCCCCCGCTCGGCGAGGTACGCGATCAGGTCGAGCAGGGTCGGTTCGGCCCAGTGGACGTCCTCGAAGACGACGACAACCGGCCGCTCTCGCGCAATCGACTCGAGCAGCCGCAGAAACGCGAGGAAGATCTCCTCGCGTCCGATCGAGGGATCGCCGGCGATCGCGTCGCCGACCGCCTCGGCGGCCGGGCCCTGGGCGCCGGACTCACCGAGGATCTCGCGCAAGGGCCAGAACGTGATTCCCTCGCCGTACGGAAGGCAGCGTCCGGCGAGGACCGTCGCCTCACCGGCCACCCGCCACGCCAGCTCCTGGCCCAGCCTCGATTTGCCGATCCCGGGCGCACCCAGGATCGTGAACAGGTGGACGGTCCCCTCCGCCCGCACGCGGTCCACGGCGTCGTTCAGCTGACCGAGCTCTAGCTCGCGACCGATGAGCGGCGCGGCGGGAGGCTGCGACAGCGGCGCGGGCTTCGGCAGCAGCTCGACCAGGTGCCAGGCGGCTGGATGGTCGGCGGCCTCCATCCGAGCGGTCCCCCGCAGCAACGACCGGGTCTGCCCTGCGATCAGGACCTCCCCGTCCGCGGCATGGCTCGCGAGCCCGGCGGCTTCGGTGACTGGGGCGCCGGTCAGCGGGAGGTGGTTGCCGCGACTCGCGTCGACCAGGATCTCGCCGGTGGCGATGCCGCAGCGCGCCGCGTCCGGACGCGAGCTCAGCTCGGACGCTGCGTGCACCGCCCGCGCCGCATCGTCCTCGTGCGCCAGCGGAACGCCGAACGAGGCCATCAGCGTCGAGCCGAGAACGCTCTCGACCTTGCCGCCGTAGCGCTCGATCACTGCGGTCGTCGCCTCCAGCTCGCGCTGCTCGAGCTGCCGGCGCGCCTCCAGGTCCGCGGCGCCTTCGACCGCCCGCTCGAGGACCAGGATCGTCACCGTCCTGCGGCTTTCCGCACCCGGCGGCGGTTCGACCCCGGCGGAGGGGCCGGTCCCGACCCCGGCGGGAGGCACGCGGCTTGGGGCCTCGAGCGCCGAGGACTGGAGCAGGATCGCGCGCTCGAGCTCCTGCAACGCGGGGCTTGGCGCGATGCCGAGCTCGTCCATGAGCATGCTGTGAGCCATTTTGTAGGCCTCGACCGCTTCGGCCTGACGCCCGGACCGGTACAGCGCCAGCATCAACTGGCCGCGCAGCCGCTCGCGCAGGGGATGCGTCTCGACCAGCGCCTCGAGCTCGCCGACGAGCGCAGCGTGGCGGCCGAGCGCCAGGTCGGCTTCGATCCGCTCCTCGACCGCGATCAGGCGCAGCTCCTCCAGCCGAGCGATCTCGGCCTGGGCGAATGGCTCGTAGGTGAAGTCCGCCAGCGCCGGGCCACGCCAGAGCTCGAGTGCGCGCTGCAGGCCCTCCGCGGCACCGCCGGGATCGCCCGCGTTGCGAGCCGCCACCGCCGCCGTCGATTGGTGCTCGAAGCGCTGCGCATCGAGTTCGCCCGCCCCGACGCGGATCAGGTATCCGCCCGCGCTCGCGGGGAGCACCGCGCTGGGTGCCCGCCGCTTGCGTTCCGGCTCGAGGATCCGTCGCAGTTGGGTGACATAGACCTGGAGCGCGTTGGCAGCGCTCGCCGGCGGCTGCGCGCCCCAGAGCTCGTCGATCAGCCTGTCCCTGGAGACGACCTCGCCCGCGTGCACCAGCAGGATCGCGAGCAGTGCCCGTTGCTTCGCCGCCGTCAGCGGGAGCGGCTGCCCCTGGTCCCGGACCTCGAGTGGCCCGAGGATGCGGAATTCCATCGCTCTCCCTCGTCCCTCGCGGGAGTCCTATAGAAAGCCGAGCCGGCTTAAGTGTGACTTAAGTCAGCCTTCGGTGGCGCCGGACAAGGTGGCGACGGTCACCAACCAACCGGAAAGGACCCCACCATGGGACACAGTCATTGGCCCCCTTCGATCGCGGTCGCGATCGTGCTCTGCGCGTCACTGGCGCTCGCCGCGCCGGCGCCGGCGGACACCGCCCTGCGGCGCGACGGCACCGAGGCCGAGAAGTTCGTCGCCAATCCACCCCCGGCCGGCGGCATCGTCCTGCGGCGCGACGGCTCGCGCGCGCAGCCGTACGCACCGGGCACCGCGCCGGTGCGGGAGCCGGGCCAGGGGCTCGGCCTCGGTACGGTCCTCGGCCTCGGGATCCTCGCCGTCACCGCCGCGGTCGGACTCGGCGCCACGAGCCGGCGGCGCAGCGCCGTTCGCCCGCCGGGCCGACAGGCCGCGGCCGGTTGACTGCGGCGGCTCAGCCAACCCGCCCGGGCACCCAGTCGGTGCCCGCGAGCGGGACCTTGGCCATCGCCGCCGCCTCGAGCGTGAGCGCGACCATGTCCTCGGGCTCGAGGTTGTGGACGTGGGACTTGCCGCAGGCGCGGGCAAGGGTCTGGGCCTCGAGCACCATCGCGCGCAGGTAGTTGGCGAGTCGCCGGCCTCCCAGCTCGGGGTCGAAGCGGCTCGCCAGCTCCTGGTCCTGGGTCGAGATCCCGACCGGGTCGCGTCCCTCGTGCCAGTCGTCGTAGTAGCCGGCGGCGGTGCCGATCTGCTCGTACTCCCGCTCGAACTCGGGCGCGTTGTCGCCGAGGGCGACGACCGCAGCGACCCCGATCGAGGCGGCGTCGGCGCCAAGCGCGAGCGCCTTGGCGACGTCTGCCCCGCTCCTGATCCCCCCGGAGACGACCAGCTGCACCTCGCGGTGCATGTCGAGGTCCTGCAGCGAACGGACCGCCTCGGGGATCGCGGCCAGGATCGGAATCCCGACGTGCTCGATGAAGACCTCCTGGCTCGCGGCGGTGCCGCCCTCCATCCCGTCGAGCACGATCACGTCGGCACCCGCCTTGACCGCGAGGGCGACATCGAAGTAGGTGCGCGTGGCGCCGACCTTGACGTAGATCGGCTTCTCCCAGTCGGTGATCTCTCGCAACTCCTCGATCTTGATCTCGAGGTCGTCGGGGCCGGTCCAGTCGGGGTGCCGGCAGGCGCTGCGCTGGTCGATCCCCTTCGGTAGGTCGCGCATCTCCGCGACCCGGTCGGAGATCTTCTGGCCCAACAGCATGCCACCGCCGCCCGGCTTCGCCCCCTGGCCGACCACGACCTCGACCGCGTCGGCGCGGCGCAGGTCGTCGGGGTTCATCCCGTAGCGCGAAGGAAGGATCTGGTAGACGAGCTTGTCCGAGTGCTGGCGCTCCTCGGGCAGCATCCCGCCGTCGCCGGTCGTGGTCGAGGTGCCGACGGCGCTGGCGCCGCGGCCGAGCGCCTCCTTCGCCGGCGCCGAGAGCGCTCCGAAGCTCATCCCGGCAATCGTGATCGGGATCTCGAGCTCGATCGGTCGCTTCGCGAACCGGGTGCCGAGGGTGACGTCGGTCGCGCAGCGCTCCCGGTAGCCCTCGAGGGGGTAGCGCGAGACGCTGGCGCCGAGGAACAGCAGGTCGTCGAAGTGGGGCACCTTGCGCTTTGCCCCGAACCCGCGGATGTCGTAGATCCCCTCACGCGCCATCCGGTGGATCTCGTGGATCACGCCGCGGTCGAAGAGGGCCGACTCGCGCAGGCCCGGGCGCCAGCGCCCTCCCAGCCCGGGCTGGAAGCCCTCCCGCTTGCTGAGCGCGTCGAACTCGGTCATCCGGCCCTTGTCAGTACTCGCCCGCGTTGTCGATCTGGAAGCTGTAGAGGCGCCGGGCCGAGCCGTAGCGCCGGAACTCGGCCGGGTCGAGGTCGACCTCGGCGCGCTCGAGCAGGTCCGCGAGCTGCGCCCGGTGCTCGTCCGCGATCGGCTTCTCGACGCAATCGGCACCCAGTCCCGCGACCTCGCCTCGCACGTAGGCGCGCGTCTCGTAGATCGAGTCCCCGAGCCCGTCTCCCGCGTCGCCGCAGACGACCAGCGTCCCGCGCTGGGCGAGGAAGCCGCCGGCGTGGCCGATCGAGCCGCAGACGACGATCTCGGCCCCCTTCATCGAGATCCCGCAGCGAGCCGAGGCGCTGCCTCTGATCACCAGCAGGCCGCCGCGCGCGGTGGCTCCGGCCGACTGGCTGGCGTCGCCCTCGACGACCACCGTCCCCGACATCATGTTCTCCGCCACCCCGACCCCGCAGTTGCCCGCGATCCGCACCGTCGCGCGCTTGTTCATCCCGGCGCAGTAGTAGCCGACGTGGCCGTCGATCTCGACCTCCACCTCGGCGTCGAGGCCGGCTGCGATCGAGTGCGCTCCGTCGGGATTCAGGACCCGCCACCGTGGGGGACCTCCGTCGAGCTCGTGCAGGCGCTGGTTCAGCTCCCGGACGCTGGTCGTCGCCAGGTCGACCTCCTCGACCGCGAGCTCGGTCGCGCTCACGCGACCACCGCCCGATCCCAGGAGTAGACGCGGCCCGGCTCCGGCTCCCAGACCTGAGCCTGGTCGGCCCCGGGCAGGACCGCGATCGCCCGATACTCGGACGCCATCGCCACCCAGTCCTCGGTCTCCGCCATCACCGCCGGCTTGCAGGCGATCGGATCGCGGAGGACGGCGAACCCGTGCGCGGTGCCGACGGCGAAGGTGTAGAAGCCGTCGAGGTCATCGAGGCAGCCGCGCAGAGCCGTCTCGATGTCGTCGCCCTCCCGCAGGCGCCAGGTCAGGTACCCGGCGGCGACCTCGGAATCGTTGTCGGTCTGGAACTCGATTCCCTGGTGGCGCAACATCCGCCGCAGCCTGTTGTGGTTGGAGAGCGAGCCGTTGTGGACCAGGCAGAGGTCGAGCCCGGTCGAGAACGGATGCGAGTGCTCGGTCGTCACCCGGCTCTCGGTCGCCATCCGGGTGTGCCCCAGCGCGTGCGAGCCCGCGATTCCGGCGAGCTCGAATCGCTCCACGAACAGGCGCGGGTCGATCGCTTCCTTGTAGATCTCGATCCGGCTTCCGATGCTCATAACGCGCAGCTCCGGGCGGCGCTCGGCGAGCCAGGCCTGGATTGCGTCACCGTCGCCGGGGACGACGAACAGCGCGTGCGAGGCGCGCAGTTCGGGCCCCGCCTCAGCGCCGAACGCCTCGGCCAGCTCGCCTGCCAGCTCACGCCACGGCGGCCCGGGTACGGGGGAGAACAGCGACACCTTGCAGGATCCCGCCGGCGCGGGGTCGCGGTAGAAGGCGACCCCGGCACTGTCAGGCCCGCGGTCGGCGAGCTGGCAGAGCATCGCGCTCAGGTGAGCGCCGAGTTGCTCCTCGATCGAGCCCGACTTGCTGAACAGACCGGCGATCCCGCACATGAGCGCATCCTCCTAATAAAGCTGCAGGTAGCGGTCGATCTCCCACTGCGTGATCTGCTCGTGGGCCAGGCTCCACTCACGGCGCTTGCAGCGGATGAAGTAGTCGACGTAGTCCTCGTCGCCGGCCGCGCCGAACGCCTTGCGCAGCACCTCGTCCTGCTCGAGCTCGCGGGTCGCGTCGAGCAGGTTGGCCGGCAGCGTCTCGATCCCCATCTCGCGCCGGTCCTCCTCGCTGGTCTCGTACATGTTGATCGTGGTCGGCTCGCCGGGATCGAGGCCGTTCTCGACCCCGTCCAGCCCGGCGGCGAGGATCGCCGTCGCGGCCAGGTACGGATTGCAGGATCCATCCACGGTCCGGTCCTCGATCCGCCCCGCGTCGGGGATTCGCAGCATCAGGGTCCGGTTGTTGTAGCCGTAGGTGACGTACGCCGGCGCCCAGGTCGCGCCGCTGGTCGGGGCGCCGATCACCAGCCGCTTGTAGGACGAGACCGTCGGCGCGGTCAACGCGATGTAGGCCCTGGCGTGCTTCTTGAGCCCGGCGATGAACTGGTAGGCGGTCTCGCTGAGGCCGAACCCGCGCGCGTCCTTGTCGGGGTCCGCGTCGAACACGTTCGTGTCACCGTCCCAGAGGCTCATGTGAAAGTGGGCCCCGTTGCCGGTCAGGTGCGCGAAGGGCTTAGGCATGAAGGTCGCGATCAAGCCGCGTTCCTGCGCCATCGCCTCGACCATGTAGCGGTAGAAGACGGCCCGGTCGCAGGTCGTGAGCGCGTCGGCGTAGCCCCAGTTCTGCTCGAACTGCCCGTTCGCGTCCTCGTGGTCGGTCGCGTACAGGCCCCAGCCGAGCGAGTTGACGTTCCGCACCACCTCGGAGACGAACTCGAAGTTGCGGGTCAGCGCCCGGATGTCGTAGCAGGGCTGCTCGAGCGTGTCGAGCGGGTCGGCGAGCTCGATCCCCCCGTCCTCGGTCTTGCGCAGGAGGAAGTACTCGAGCTCGCAGCCGATCCGCAGCTCGAAGCCCGCGCTCGCCGCACGCTCGATCTGGTTGCGCAGGATCGTCCGTGGGCAGTAGGGCCAGGCCTCGCCCTCGACCGTCGCGTCGCAGGCGAACCAGCCGATCTCCGGCTTCCACGGCAAGCGGGTAAACGAGCCGACGTCGGGCATCGCGATCAGATCCGGGTTGTCCGGGGTCTGGCCGATGTCCCCGGCGGCGAAGCCGGCAAACCCGGCGCCTTCGGTGAACAGGGGCTCGAGCTCCTGCGCCGGGATCAGCTTCGCGTTCGGCTTCGCGTGCATGTCGACGAACTGCGCGAACAGGAACTCGATTCCCTCCTTCTCGACTGCTTTGCGGACGTCGTCGGCGGTGGGGCGTGAATCGGCGCTCATGGCTGGATGTATCGCACATAACGGCGCCCGCGGCAATGGCGCGCAGTCCAGCATCGAGGTGCCAGGCATGTGCAGTATTCCACATAGCTGGTCGTGTCCCCTCTGCCGGCGCGGGGACACGGCGGGTAGCTTGCCGTCGGTGCTCGCCGTCGCGCTCGGAGCAGCCGCCTCGATCTGCTGGGGCATCGCCGATTTCCTCGGCGGGTTGCGCACCCGCAGTCTGACCCTGGCGGCCGTGCTCCTGGTCAGTCAGCTCACAGGGCTCGCTGCGGCGGCGATCGTCGCCGCGACCGTTGCCGAGGTCCCCTCGCTCGGCGACCTGACCCCGGCCCTGGTCGCCGGCGTCTGCCAGCTGGTCGCGATCGCGGCTCTGTACCGGGCGCTCGCGATCGGGACGATGAGCGTGATCTCGCCGGTCTCGGCCGGTGGCGCGGCGATGCTGCCGGTGATCGTCGGCCTGGCCACGGGCGAGCGACCCGGAGCGCTGCAGTACGCGGGCATGCTCGCGGCCTTCGTCGGCGTCGTCCTCGCCACCCGGGGGCCTGCGGGAGCCGCGCCCGCCGCCTCGCGCGAGGCGCTGGCGCTGGCCGGGATCGCGGCACTCGGGTTCGGCGGGTTCTACGTCGGCATCGACGCGGCGGTCGAGGACGTCGAGCCGCTCTGGGCGCTGCTCGGCACGCGAGCCAGCGCCGGCGTCGTGCTGATCGCGGCGCTGCTCGCCCTGCGCCCGACGCTTGGCCTCGCCCCCGCCGACCTGCCGTCCCTGGCCGCGATCGGGCTGCTCGACGTCGGCGCCAACGCGCTGATCGTGCTCGGGACCGACACCGGCCTGGTCAGCGTCGTCGCAGTGCTCGGCTCGCTGTATCCGGTGGCGACGGTCGTGCTCGCCCGGGCGGTGCTCGGCGAGCGGCTCGCCGCGATCCAGGTCGCCGGCGTCACCGCCGCGCTCGCCGGCGTCGCCCTGCTCGCCGCGGGCTGACGCGCCACACGGGGTACGAACGTCCCGGAGTCCCCCCTCAGGCGTGGTGTCCGGGACGTTCGACGAGGGGGGTCGCCAGCGACCCCTAGGTCCAGGGATACGGGCCCTTGGACGCCACGTGCGTCTCGCCGCGCTCGAAGCGGTCGAGGCGGAACGGCTCGAGCAGCGGTTCCTGATCGCCGAGGATCTCGTTCGCCGCCAGCCGTCCCAGCGCCAGCATCTTGAATCCGTGCCCGGAATCGACGATCGCGTACGCGTTCGGCAGCGCCCAGTCGCAGATCGGGTAGTTGTCGGGGGTATGGCTGACGATCCCGCCCGCCGGCGTCGCCCGCCAGTCGCCGGAATGGCCGCGAAAGCGCCGCAGGGCCGCGGCCAGCCCGGAGGTGAAGAACTCCTCGAATTCGGGCTCCGCCGCATGGGCGGGGTTGTCGGGTCCGTAGGGATCGAGCGCCGGCGCTGGCATCAGGACCGGCAGGCCGCCGCCGGTGATCGCGGTCCCGGTCCTGCCGATCCGGAAGTAGATCCCCCACGGGCCGTCGACCAGCACCCGGCCGTCGCGATCGGAGCGCAGCGGCCTCGCCTGATCGAGGTGGACCACCGGCAGCTCGGCGCCGGCTCGACCGCCGAGCCCGACCCCTGGGAGCTGGAACTCGCCCTCCTGAGCCTTCAGGTAGGAGGTCAGCGGCTTCGTCTCGGTTGATCCGGCGACGGCGACCTCGAGCCGCGGCTCGAGCCCGAGCATCCGCCACGTTTCGTCGATCCATGGGCCGGGGGCGACCACGAGCCGGTCACACTCGATCCGGCCCTTCGAGGTGAGGGCCGCCGTCACCTGCCCCTCGTCACGCTCGAACCCGACCACCTCAACTCCCTCGTTGACCGTCGCGCCGGCGTCGCGGGCCTGCGCGGCGAGGTGGCGTACGGTCTGCATCGCGTCCGCCCAGCCGGCCCGGCGCTCGTGCAGGACGCCCGCGACCTCGGCCTCCCAGTCGGGCCAGGTGAAGCTCAGGTACTCCCGGCAGCGGTCCGGCCCGGTGACCAGCTCCGACTCGTAGCCGGCGCGTCGGTGGTGCTCATGGATCGCCGCCAGGTCGTCAACTTGGCGCTCGGGGACCGCGGCCAGATAGCCGACCTGTCGGAAGCCGTACGCGTCTGGCTCGGCCTCGAAGATCTCGACCGAGCGGCGGATCAGCTCGGTGATCGCCGGCGAGCGGTAGTAATTGCGCACGATTCCCCCGGCGATCCCCGAGGCGCCGGCGCCGATCCGGTCCTTCTCCAGCACCAGCACCTCGCCCTCGCCACCGAGCCGCTCCGCGAGGCGGGCGGCGACGGCGAGGCCGTTGACCCCCCCGCCGACGACCAGGTGCGTGACCGCGCTCGGACTCGGCATCGCTAGATCAGGTCGAGCCAATTCGCGAACAGGCGCCGGGCGACCGGGTGCAGCTCGTCGGCGCGCTCCTCGACCTCGGCGATGAAGGCGGCGCCGCGTTCGGGGCCGAGCGTCGCCGCGAGCGAGTCACGGTAGGCCGGCACCGCGGCCCACTCGCGCGCCATCTCGCCGGTCACCTCGAGGTGGAACTGGACCCCGTAGGCGCGTTCGCCGGCGCGAAATGCCTGGTTCGGGACCTGCTCGGAGCCGGCGAGGTGGACCGCGCCCTCTGGGAGGTCGAAGGTATCCCCGTGCCACTGCAGCGAGACGAGCCGCTGGTCGAGTCCGTCGAACAGCGGATCGTCGCGCCCGGCGGCGGTCAGCTCCACCTCGAGCAGGCCGACCTCGGGGTCCTGCGCCGGGTAGACCCGGGCGCCGAGCGCCGCGGCGAGCAGCTGGACCCCGAGGCAGACGCCGAGGAACGGCTTTCCCGCCTCGACGGTCTCGCGCACCACCCGCTTCTCGTCGGCGAGCCAGGGATGCTCGGCATCGTCGCCCGCGCCCATCGGCCCGCCCATCGCGACCACGCCGTCGAACTCGCGCCAGTCCGGCATTGCCTCACCGGCGTCGAGCTCGACCGCAACCGACTCCGCCCCGCGGTCCGCAATCACCTCCGAGAACACGCCGGGGTGCTCGCAGGCGATGTGCTGGAGGACGAGGAGGCGCATCGGGTCGGCCGCGGGCGACCGTCAGGGCTTCCCCGACGTCGCGTCGTCGGCGTCCGAGCCCCGAACCGGCTGGTCGCGCTGCTGGTTGAACTCCACCACCTCGCCGTTCGTGGCGTCGATCCGCACGGTCGCCAGGTGCGTGAAGCGCTCTCCGTCGGGACTGACGGTGGAGAGGGAGACGATCCAGTAGGGGTGACGGTCGAGGTCCTGCCGCAGAAGCCGGATCTGGGGGTCCTCGGGCGTGAAGTCGACGAGCGCGGTGGCACTCGCGAGCGCCTCCTCCTGGGTGACCTCGATCTCCGACTGCACGCAGCTTCGTGAGACGACGAAGGCGAGTACGAGCACCGCGGCGACGACCGCCACGCGCGGCCAGGTCGGCGCGCGCCGCGAAGTCGACGCGCTCTCGCCCGCGGTCCCTCCGACGGAGGTCACGCGCTGATTATGCGGACTTGGCTCAGAGGGTCGGGCGGAACTCGTCGCCGATGTCCGTGCCGAGGACGATGATTAGCACCACCACGACACAGATGATCGAGAAGACGAGCATTCCCATCTCGAAGCCCCGTACGTGGGTCTGCTTCGGCGGGAACTTGATCTGCTTGCCGTTCATGTCAGCTCCGATTCTTGGGCCTCTGCCGCCGCCGCTTGTGCCGATCGGCCGCCCAGGCGTGCCTGCGCGTACGTGATCAAGCGCCGGTTCTCGTACAGCATCCAGGCGATCAGGGTGAAGACCATCAACGCGATCCCGATCCAGGTCAGGACCATGTACGCGGTCTCGGCGCCGATGCCCTCCGGGCCATAGGTCGAGCCCGGGCCGAAGGTCATGAACCCGGCGCACTCCGTGTAAGGGTCGCCCATGATGAAGTCGGCCGAGTCCTCGACCCGTGCCTCCTCGGTGCCTGGATCCTTGCTGACGCAGTCGGGGGCGCTGTCGATGATCGCGGCCATCAGTCAACCCTCGCTCTCGTCGGTGGCCTTGCTTGAGCCACTGTGACCAACTCCCTCGCCGCCTCGGCCTGCACCCTCTCGGCGGGAACCCTCGAACCGTCGGGCTCGATCATCAGATCCTCGGCATGGGCGTGCTCGGGCATGTGGATGTCGTACCTGTACTCGGCGTTGTCGAGGCCGTCGACCTCCACCTCGGGCGGCACCCGCAGCAGGTTCAGCTTCTTCAGGATCCACGAGGCCACCCAGCCGCTCAGGAAGCCGAGCGGAACGAAGGTGGCGAGACCCATCAGTTGCCCCCAGATCGAGCTCTCGACGTTGTTGACCCCGGTCGGGTAGCCGGCAGCGAAGACGCCGACCCAGATGATCCCCATGAAGCCGGCGAATCCGTGCACCGAGACCGCGCCGACGACGTCGTCGACGCGCATCTTGGTCTCGATCCAGTTCCCGACCCATACCGTCAGGGCCGCGGTCGCGGCCGCGATCAGGTAGCCGAGCGTCGGCGCGTAGACGTCCGCGCCCGCGGAAACGCTGATCACCCCCGCGAGGCCGCCGGAAACGGTCCAGAACGGGTCGCCGCGGCTGGCGAAGTAGCCGCCGGTGAAGCCGCCGGCGAAGCCGAAGGTGATGATCATCGCGATCGAGCCCAGCGTGGTCGGGCTGAGGTAAATGTTCGCCCAGCCGGGGACCGTGGTCGAGACGATCACCAGGCAGGCGGCGTAGAAGGCGTAGAACCCGGTGAAGATCAGCATCAGCCCCATTAAGGTCATATGGATGTTGTGGGGTCTGAAGACGCGGGTCAGGCCCTCCTTCGTGTACTTGCCGATCCGCGGCCCGAGGTTGAACAGGACGCCAAGCGTGAACGCGCCCGAGACGCCGTGCACGACCGCGGACGCGATCGAGTCGTGGAAGCCGAAACGCAGTGTCAGCCAGCCACCGAAGCTCCAACCCCAGGCGGCATCGAGGATCCAGACCGCCGATCCGAGCAGCACGGCGAGGACCAGATAGGCCGAAAGCCGCACCCGCTCGAGCAGCGCCCCGGACATGATCGACGCGGTCGTCCAGGAGAAGAGCAGGAAGGCCAGGAAGAAGACAAGGTTGATGTTGTTGGCCAGGTTGGGACCGAACAGGTCTGACCAGGGGATCCCGCCCTGACATGCCCCAGCGCTGAAGTCGGTGCTGTTCGGGCCGATCGGCAGCCCGGGCATGTTGCAGTTGTAGATCCACCAGCCGAAGTAGTAGAAGCTCGGCGTGACGACGGCAATCGTGAGGATGTTCTTCATCGCCGTGGCGAGCGCGTTCTTGCGCCGCGCGACGCCGGTCTCGTAGGTCATGAAGCCGACGTGGATCAGCCACATCACCACGACGGTCCAGAAGTAGAACTGCTCACCGAGGATCACGCTGTCGAACGAGGAGGCGTCGCTGCTGGACGTGACCGTGTCCTTCAGCTCGGCGAGCGAGTCCCTGAGGTTGCTGAGGTTCTCGGCCTGGGCAACTAGAACGTCAAGCACGCTCGCTCCCTCCACGCTCGCCCCGCACGGTGGGCAACGGCCCTCCGGACACGGGTGTGATCAACGGGACCGCCACGGACACGCGGCAACCTATTCGCAGCGCAGGTACCGTCGCAATAGGGATGCCTCCATACTTCCCCTTGCTTGAGTGTTCGATATGTCCATAAGGCGAGGGCCGGCCCGGGGGTAGGATTCGCCGCCATGGTCGCCGCCACCAGCGAGGATCGAGGGTCGCGTTGAACGTCAGCCTGAAGGCGCCCGACACCGAAGCGGAGCTGCTCGCCCGCGTGCGACGCGAGAACGAGACGCTCTACGCGGTGATCAAGACCGTTTCCTCGTCGCTCGACCTCGACCGGGTGCTGGGCGGGATCGTCGAGATCGCCACCGACGCGACCGGCTGCCACGCCTGCTTCATCTACTTCCTCGACGGCGAGCGACTGGTCCTGCGCGCGGCCTCGCCCCACTACTCGCGCTTCGTCGGCACGCTCGAGCTCGGCGTCGATGAGGGCCTCGCGGGCTGGGTCGCCCGCACCAAGACTCCCGAGTTCATTCGCGAGAACGCGATGTCGGACCCGCGGATGAAGTACGTGCCCGAGCTCGAGGAGGAGCGCTTCCAGTCGATCGTCGCGGTCCCGATCCTGGCCAAGTCCGGTGACGTGATCGGGGTCGCGGTCCTGCACACCGAGGCCCCGCGAGAGTTCGACGACGACGTGCTCAACTTCCTCGTCCACACGGCGTCGCTGGTCGCGGGCGCGATCGAGAACGCCCAGCTCTACCAGGACACCCGCCGCCGCGTGCAGGCGCTGACCACGCTGGCCCGGCTTAGCCAGGCGCTGGCGGCGGTGACGATCCGCGAGGACCTCTACGACGTGGTCACCCGCGGCGCCCGCGAGCTGCTGCGAGCCGACGCCTGCCAGATATACCGGCTCGACGTCGAGGCCGACGAGCTGGCGCTGGTCGGATCGGACCCCGCCGGCAGCCCGGCGCCGAGCCCGCGCCCAGGCGGCGCGGCGCTGGTCCTCGACCTGATGCGCCGATCCGGCAACGGCCGTGGCGGGCGGCGGCGAGTCGCCCGCGCGCTGTGGCCCGACCTCGACGAGAACGCGCTCCTCGTAGCGCCGCTGATCGCCCGTGAGGAGCAGCTCGGGGTGCTCTGCTGCCTTGCCCAGGACCGCCAGTTCGGCGAGGAGGACGCCGAGCTGCTCGGCGCGGTCGCCGACCAGACCGCGGTCGGGTTGAAGAAGGCCGAGCTGATCGAGCGCCTGACCGCCGAGAACATCGTCAAGGACATGTTCGACGCGCTCGCCGCCGGCTCTGCCGAGGCGGCGGCGGCGAAGGCGAGCGAGGCACGCTGCGACCTCAGCCTCCCGCACGTCTTCCTGCATGTCGAGCCCGCGCGGGGGGTCGACGACGCCTCCCCTGCCTGGCCGGAGCTCTCCGCCCGGCTCGAGAGCAGGTTGCGGCGCCTCTGCCCGCGAGCCTTCTTCGACTCGCGCCACGACCGGCTCCGGGCCCTTGCGCCGCTATCGGGCGAGGGTCCCGCGGTGACCGATGAGTTGCGCGACGCATGCGAACCACTGGCCGTCGAGGAGGGGGTCGTGGTCGGTCTCAGTGACCTCGACCGGGGTGCGGCAAGCGCCCGGCGCCGGATGCGCGAGGCCGCCGACGCGGCGCGGATCGGGCGCTCCCTGGTCGTAGAGGGCGGCGCGGTCTGCTATCAGCAGCTCGGCGCCTATCGCTACCTGGTCCACCTCGAGAGCGACCAGGCGCCGCGCGACCGCTATCGCGAGTCGGTCGAGGCGTTGGCGGAGTACGACCGCCGCCGCGGCGCCAGCCTCGTTGAGACCCTCGAGCAGTACCTCGCCGACCGCGGCAGCGTCACAGCGAGCGCCCGGGCGCTCTACGTGCACCCGAACACGGTCCGCCAGCGGCTCGATCGGATCGAGCGCGTCGCCAGCCTCGACCTCCCCGATGAGGACCTGCTCTCCCTCGAGCTGGCGCTCAAGCTCGCCAGGCTGCACCGTGTCCGCGACGAAAATCGCTGACGCGCGCTCAGGCGGACGCCTGTTTGCGCCCGGCCGCCTTGTAGCGCCGGCGCGCGAGCCAGGCCCAGAAGATCCCGAAGCCGACCACGTTCAGCAGGATCACCAGCAGTACCCACCAGGCCTTCCACAAGAACGGCACGTCCTCCTCCTTGCGGAGCTCGTAACCGGTCAGGTAGGCCATCGCCAGCAGCGTCACGACCAGAATCGGGGGCGCTGCGCCCGTGAGCACGAAGAGGACCATCGGCGCGGCGATCCTACCGGCGGAGGTGCGAGGTGACGATTCGGGCGAAGCTCTATGCGGCGATCGTGCTGACGATCCTCGGGCCGCTGGCGACCACCGTCGTCGCGCTGCAGGGGATGGCCGAGCTCGGCGACCGCTTCGACGAGGTCCACCAGCGCGCCGAGCAGGAGGCGATCGCCCGCGAGCTCAAGTTCCTGGTCACCGACGTCAACGGCTGGCAGACGGCATACGGGTACGCGAACGGCGGGCCGTTGCGGGCTCGATTTGTGCGTGCGGCCGCCGACCTCGAGCAGGGGCTCGAGCAGGCGGCCGGGTCGTTCACCGGCGAGCGTGAGCGGGCCCTGCTCGCCGAGCTCGATCGCCAGTTCCGTTCGTTCATGGACCTCGACGTCGTCGCCTGGAACGCCCTCCAGGAGGGCCGGCCGGAGGAGACGAAGCGGATCCTGCTCGGGCCCGAGCTGCGGCGCTTCGAGGCGATGGCGTCGACCGCCGAGGAGCTGGCGGTCTATCAGGCTGAGCAGGCGACGGCGACCGATGCCGCCTTCGACGACACTCGCGACGACGCCCGGCGGCGCCTGATCGCGGTCGCTCTCGGAGCCGGCGTCGTGGTCCTGCTGCTGCTGGTGACCGCCAACGACATCGCCCGAATGGCGCTCGAGGGCGAGCGAAGCGTTCGCGGGCGTCGCGAAGACGCTGACCCCGAGCCGGCGAGCGAAGACGACGAGCGCGCGTGACCCGCGACGTCCTGCTGACGCTGAGCCTGCTGCTCGGCGCCGCGCTGACGGCCCGCTTCGTCGCCAGCCTCGTCCGTGTCCCCGAGATCCTGATCCTGGTCGGGTTCGGGGCGATGCTCGGCCCGTCGGCGCTCGACGTCGTCGACGTGCCGCTGGACTCGATCGGCGCCCAGCTCCTGTTCACGCTCGGCGTCTCGATGATCCTCTTCTACGGCGGCCTGAACCTGTCCGTCGACGTCCTCAGCCGGGTCTGGGTCGGGCTCGGGATGCTGGTCGTCCCCGGCGTGATACTGACCGCGGCGATCGTCGGCGTCGCCGCACACTTCGCCTTCGACCTCGACTGGACCGCGGCGCTGCTGATGGGCGCCGTCCTGGCTCCCACCGATCCGGCAATCCTGATCCCGCTCTTCGTCCGCTCACGGCTGCGCGAGAAGGTGGCTCAGACGGTGGTCGCCGAGTCGGCCTTCAACGACCCGACCGGGGCGGTGCTGGCGCTCTCGCTGGCCGGGGTCCTGATCAGCGGCGAGGGTTCGATCGCGACCCCGGGTCGGGAGTTCGTCGTCGACCTGGCGGTCAGCACCGTGATCGGGATCGTCGCCGGCGTCCTTCTGGCGGCGACGATCTCCAGCCATCGGGCGGGGATCTGGCGCGAGTCCTCGGCCGCGGCGGTGCTGGCGGTGGTCACGATCGGCTACTTCTCGCTCGACTCGGCCGGCGGCAGCGGCTACCTCGGTGCCTTCCTCGCCGGGCTGATCGTCGGCAACATGGAGCGCCTCGGCCTCGCGATGCACTCCGAGCACGAGCAGGAGATGCGCCGCTTCGCCTTCAACACCGCCGACCTCGCGACCCTGTTCGTGTTCGTCGTCCTCGGCGCCAACATCCCCTTCGAGACGCTCGGCGAGTACCTGCTACCGGCGCTCGCCGTGCTCGCGGTCCTGCTCCTGATCGCCCGGCCGCTGACCGTGCTCGCCTGCACCTTGCCGGACCGCCGCTCGGCCTGGACGAGGCCCGAGATCACGTTCCTATGTTGGACCCGCGAGACCGGGGTCGTGCCGGCGGCGCTCGTCGGCGTGCTCGCCGGGACTCGGCGTTCCCGACACCGACGCCTACGCCAGCGTCGTCGCGCTCGCGATCGTGGCCACCCTCGTCCTCCAGGCCCTGCCGGCCGAGGCGCTTGCCCGCCGCCTCGGGCTGCTCGACGGTCCGGCCGAGGAGGCGGCGGTCGAAACCTGAATGCGGTCCGCGGTCCGCGGTCCGCCATCCGCGGTCAGCGGACAGCGGACAGCGGACCCCCTACGATCGCACCCCTTGCCGATCTTCAGACGACCCTCGGCCGAGCCCCGCGAGCGGCTCGGCCACGAGCGGCCCGGCGCGGTCCTGCGAGGTCCGCCGATTACTGTCAAATGCGAGTGCGGGGAGCGCGCCGAGCTCGCCTACGGCGAGCGCTGGACCTGCCCGTCGTGCGGCCGGCTCTACGACACCGCCCGGATCCCGAGCGAAGACTACGAGCGGATCCGGCGCACCCAGCTGCGCTTCCGAATCCTCCCCGTCGCATACGCGCTGCTGTTCTCGGCGGTCGCGGTCTTCTTCATCGCCACCGGGAACGCGTTCAGCGTCTTCCTCCTGCTGCCGGTCGGGCTAATGGCCTGGTTCCTGCTGATCCGCCCGGTTCACAGGTCGCGGTACCGACAGGCGATCGCCGACCTGCCGAGCTGGGACCTGCGCGCCGAGTAGCCGAGCGCCTAGCCCGGCGCCACCGCAGCGGGCTGGCCGGCCGGCTCGTCGGGCATCGTCGGCGTCTCCTCGCGCAGCCGGATCCCGGTCTTGTCCTGAACGACGTGGCGGTAGGCGTAGAGCAACAACGAGACCGCGAGCACGATCAGCCCGACCCGGGTCTTGTCCCAGCCGTAGCCGTACTGGGTCTCGATCCCGAGGAAGCCGCCCGAGTAGATGAACCCGCCGACGACGATGAAGACCGAGTTCGCAATCGCCAGTAGGCCGGCGATCGGGACCCAGATCGCCGAGAGCCTGATCGGCCGCGGCCAGTTCGGCCGGTCGCGGCGCAGGAGCAGGAACCCGGTCAGCGCGAAGACGTGGGCGAGGATGTAGCCGAGGTTGCCGGCGGCGAGGATCTCGATCGCGCTCGCGAAGTAGGTGAGCAGGAAGATGTTCATGATCGCGTCGAGCGTCATTGCCCGTGCCGGCACGCTGTTGCGGTTCAACACCCCGAGCTGTTTGATCGTCATCCCGTCCCTGGAGATCCCGAACAAGGCCCGGGAGCCGTCCATGGTCGCGGTGTTCATCGACAGGATCAGGCCCGCGATCAGGCAGATGATCATCACCTCGCCGAGCGTGTTTCCGACCAACTCGTCGAACGCCTGGGTGTAGAACGAGATGAACGTGCCGTCCGCGGCGACAGCGTCGGTGCCCAGGGTCCCCCCCACCCCGAGCGGCAGCAGCGCATAGACGACGACCGAGAACGCTGCCGACGCACGCAAGGCTCTCGGCGTGTCGGTCTCGGGGGAGTGGTATTCCGGCGCAAACGCGGCCACCGTTTCGAACCCGTACGAGGACCAGCCCATGAAGTAGAGCCAGGTCAATGCGAGGCCGAGGCCGCCGTTGGCACCGATCAGCCACTGCATGTTGTCGCTCGACCAGTCACCGGTCAGGTAGGGAAGGAACATCAGCACGAAGGCCGGTAGCACCAGCAACGCCCCGGTCACGTAGCCGAACCAGACCGCCGGGCGGACGCCGAGGACGTTGAACAGCCAGACGATCACGATCGCAATGATCCCGATCAGGATCGCCAGGTTGAGGTCGAAGCCCGCGCCCGCCTCGGCCCAGGTCGAGTCGGCAAACCACTCGGCCTGGATCAGGGTGCCGACCACGAGCCCGTTGATCGCCAGCACGCTCGACCAGGCGAACCAGTAGCCGAAGGTCGCCACCGGGCCGACGAAGGTGAAGTACTTGCGCCACGCCTCGTGGGCGAAGAGCGCGATGCCGCCGGACTTGTTCGGGAACATCGTCGCCAGCTCGGCGTAGACGTTGTTCTGCAACGCGCCGAGGCAGACCGAGATCGTCCAGAGCACGAAGGCGCCCGTCGTCCCCAATGCCCCGATCGAGGCCCCGAGCGCGGCGATCAGGAACCCCGGGTTGGCGAGCGCGACGACGAACCCGTCCCACCACGACATCGCCTTGAGAAGTTGCTGCTCCTCGACCTGTGCGGTTGCCATCGGCCCTCCTCCGTGGTCGCGTGCGCCGGGAACGTATCCGGTGCCACAGACGGAAGTCAAGAACGGCCTGCATCTAGACTGATCTCATCCTCACCAAGGACCGCACTGGCCACACCGCGAGCGCCGGCACCGAGCGCGGCACCGGCCGCCCGGTGGTCCTCGGGACGCTCTCCTGCCGGATCGATCCCGACGCCGAGCGGATCGCGGTCGAGTCCGCCCTCGAGACGGGCTCGTCGCTGCTGGTCACCAACGTCGTCCACCTGCCCAACTACCCGACTACCCTGATGCTCGCCGGCCCAGGGGCGGCGACGCTGCCCGACGAGGAGGACCTCGACCAGGTCCGGGCGACCGCTGAGCGGGCGGCGGCGCTCGGGATCCGCACCGAGCACCTGCGGGTGAGCAGCAAGCGCCCGGTCAAGGCGCTGCTCGAGGTGGCGCGCGACCGCCGTGCCGGGCTGCTCGTCTTCGGACCCGATCGGTCGCGGATCCCGGCGCGGCGCCTGCGGCGCGCAGTGCGCGAGATCCGCGACCGGGCCGACTGCCTGATCTGGATCGCCGGAGACCTCTAGATGGTCGGCGCACTCCGAGCGACAGCGAAGGACGCAGAGCGCAGAGCGCACAAATTTGTAAAGTGAGCCGGGCCCGAGGGAAAGGAGAGGCCGGATGAGCGAAAAGATGTGGGGCGAGGAGCCGTTCTGGGGGCTCGGCTACGAGTGGGATCCCGACTGGGTCCTGACCGAACGCCAGAAGGAGCTCCGCGGGAAGCTGATCGAGCTCTGCGAACAGGAAATGCGCGCCAACGCGAAGCGCTCCGATGACGAGCTGCTCTACCCGCGCCGCAACTTCGAGCTCCTGGCCGAGAACGGGTTCCTGAGCCTGACAGTGCCGGAGGAGTACGGCGGCCTCGGCGAGAACCACGTCGCCTACACGATGGTCTGCGAGACGCTCGCGCGCTACGGCTGCGCGTCGACGGCGATGTGCTACGTGATGCACATCAGCGCCGTCGCGACGATCATGCTGCGGCCGACCGAGGCCCTCGTCGACAAGTACATCCGCACGCTCGATTCCGACTGCCGGATCGGCACCCTCTCCTACTCCGACCCCGAGACCGGCTCGCACTTCTGGTATCCGTTCTCGTCCAGCGCCGAGCGCTCGAACGGCGGCTTCAAGGTCAACAAGAAGGCGTCCTGGACGACCTCCGGAGGGTTCGCCGACTTCTACGTCGTCCAGACCACGAGCCCGGACTTCAGCGGCTATGACGACCTCTCGGTGTTCGTGATCGACGGCGACGACGTCCAGGCGCAGCCCTCGCTCTGGGACGCGCTCGGGTTGCGCGGCAACCAGTCGGGCCCGATCCAGGTCGAAGGGGTCGAGATCCCCGACGACCAGGTCGTCGGCCCGCTCGGCGACGGTGCGACCTCCAACGACGAGGCCGTCGACCCGTGGTTCCTGCTCGGCTCGTCGTCGGTCTGGAACGGGATCGCGCTCGGGACGATCGACATCGCCAAGCGCCACACGACGCGCAAGAAGCACGTCGACGTCGGCATGCGCGTCGCCGACTACCCGACGATCCAGGACTACGTCGGCGAGGCTGTGATGGACACCAACGCCTGCCGCGTCTTCGTCCTCTCGGTCGCCCAGGCGATGGACCGCGCCACCGACGACAACACGAAGGTGCTCGCGCCCGGCGAGACCGCTCGCGCCGACTTCCTGCACTGGGCCTGGCAGATCAAGTTCGAGGCCGCCAAGAACGTCGCCGGCGTCGTCGACAAGATGCTGCACGCCTGCGGCGGGTCGGGCTACAAGCGCGACATGGAGCTCGAGCGCTACGTCCGCGACGCCAAGGCGGGCTGGGTGATGGGGCCGACGAACGAGGTCCTGCGCCAGTTCGTCGGCAAGGCCGTCCTGCTCGGCTTCGACGCCCTCGACTACTGGAACCAGACCTACAACCGGCGCGTGGTCGAGAACGAGGTCAAGAAGCTCGACCCGGCCGCCAAGCGCGAGCTCGCCGAGCAGCTCGTCGCCGAAGCCGAGAAGGCCGAGGAGGCGACGGCCGCGAAGGCGTGATGGCGGTCGCGGCTCGACCGGCGCGGCTGCTCTCCGGCCTGAAGCCGGTCGATCGGGCGTTCGAGTCCCACTGGGTGCGCCCGGGCGCGGCGACCGCGGTCAGGGTGCACCCGGACGACCGGCTCACGGTCGTCAATCAGGACGGCGGGCAGGTCGCCGAGCTCACCGTTCTCGACTCCGAGGGCGGCGAGGACGCTTCCGCGATCGGCGTGCGCGCCGACGGCGAGGCGACCGTCTTGCGCCGGCTCGTGCGCGCGGGCGGCGCCGACGGCTTCCTCGGCGTCCTGCATGCCGAGGGCCTTGTCCCAGACGAGGCGCGCGCGCTGCGCCTCTTCGACCGCGAGACTCCGCGCGGCGCCGAGCAGAGCTTCGACGCCCAGCGCGCGGCGACGGCGATCGTCGCCGCGCCTGGCGGACGCGTGGTCGAAGGCGCGTGGCCGGCGTCGCCGCTGCTGCTCGAGATCCGGCGCGCAACCCCGCGCACGGTCGAGGAGATCGAGTTGCCGCCGCCCCTCGCCGAGCCGCGTCTCGACCTCAGAGTCGATCGCGCCACCGCTCTCGCCTACGAGGTCGAGGCCGGCGAGTACATCCAGATCATCGACGTCCAGGGCAAGCAGTGCTCGGATTTCCTCGCCTTCAACCAGCGCAAGCTCGAGCGCGGCGCCGAGCGCGGGCTCGACGCAACCACCACCCGCTCGCTGATGGGCTCCGCCTACCCGACGCCCGGCCTCTATCGCAAGAGCTTCGACATGGATCAGGACCCGCTGATCGAGGTCGTCCAGGACACAGTCGGGCGCCACGACAACTTCGGCCTCGCCTGCTTTCCGCGGTTCTACGAGGACCTTGGCTATCCGGGCCACCGCAACTGCACCGACAACTTCAACGGCGAGCTGGTTCCTCGCGGGATCGCTCCGCGTGCCGGCTGGAACGCGCTCAACCTCTTCTACAACACCAGCTTCAGCGCCGACAACGCGTTGATCGCCGACGAGCCGTGGTCGCGGCCCGGCGACTACGTGCTGCTGCGCGCGTCCAACGACCTGCTCTGCGCCTCGTCGGCCTGCCCCGACGATATCGACCCGGCCAACGGCTGGGAGATCACCGACATCCACGTCCGCGTCTACCGGCCCGAGAACCGGTTCTCGCTGGCGATCGCCCACCGCGTCACCCCGGAGGCCGACCCAGTCATGACCCAGGAGACCGCCTTCCACCCGCGTACCTCGGCGCTCACCCGCGACCTGGTCGAGTACCGCGGCTACTGGCTGCCCGACTGCTACCAGGGCGAGGACACGATCGCCGAGTACTGGGCATGTCGCGAGCGCGCCGTGGTCATGGACCTCTCGCCGCTGCGAAAGTGGGAGGTGCTCGGTCCCGATGCGGAGCTTCTGATCCAGCGCGCGATCACCCGCGATGCGCGCAAGCTCTCAGTCGGCCAGGTTACGTATACAGCTGTTTGCAACGAGACCGGTGGGATGCTCGACGATGCCACCGTCTACCGCCTCGGCGACGACAACTTCCGCTTCGTCGCCGGCGACGAGTACACCGGCGTTCATCTCAACAAGCTCGCGGAGGCCGAATCGCTGCGCGTCTGGATCAAGCGCTCCACCGACGAACTGCACAACGTCGCCGTCCAGGGCCCGGAGAGCCGCGAGATCATGCGCAAGATCGTCTGGTCGCCGCCGACCCAGTCAGAGCTCGAGGAGTTGCGCTGGTTTCGTTTCCTGATCGGCAGGATCGGCGACTACGAGGGGATCCCGATCGTCGTCTCGCGCACCGGCTACACCGGCGAGCTCGGCTACGAGGTCTGGTGTCACCCAGACGACGGCCCGGCGGTCTGGGACGCGATCTGTGAGGCCGGACAGGACCACGGGCTGAAGCCGCTCGGCCTCTCGGCCCTCGACATGCTGCGGATCGAGTCGGGGCTGATCTTTGCCGGCTACGAGTTCGACGACCAGGTCGACCCGTTCGAGGCGGGGATCGGGTTCGCGGTCGCGCTCGATTCGGAGGACGACTTCGTCGGCAAGCAGGCGCTGATCGAGCGCCAGGCCCATCCGCAGCGCAAGCTCGTCGGGCTCGAGCTCGAGGGCAGTGAGACCGCCGGCCACGGCGACTGCGTGCACCTCGCGGACTCGCGCTCGCAGGTCGGGGTGATCACCAGCGGCACCCGGAGCCCGGTGCTGCGCAAGAACATCGCCCTCTGCCGGATCGCCGTCCAGTACGCCGAGCCGGGTACCGAGGTCGAGGTTGGAAAGCTCGATGGGCACCAGAAGCGAATCGCGGCCACGGTCGTCCCGATCCCCTTCTTCGACCCCGAGAAGACGCGGCCCCGCAGCTAGCCGACCTATCTGTGCGGCGCCTTCAGCCCTCCGAGGTGAGGCGCCCGTACTGGCCGCCGTGAAAGAGCAGCGGGCGAGCATCGGGGTCGCGGTGCGCGTACTCGACCTTGCCGAGGAAAAGCGAGTGGTCACCGCCCCAGTACGAACGTGCGACCCGGGAGACGAACATCGCCGCCGCCCCGTCGACCAGCGGCGTCTCGTGGACGATCGCGAAGCCCGGCTCGGGCGCGGCGTCGTCGGCCCGGCCCGCGAAGCGGTCGGAGAGCGCGTGCTGGTCGGCGGCCAGCACGCTGACCCCGAACCGCTGGCCGTGGTGGAGCATCGAGCACATCTTCGTCCGCCGATCGACCGAGATCAGGACCAGGGGCGGTTCGAGCGAAACCGACATGAAGGCGTTCGCGGTCATCCCGTGGATCTGATCGCCGGCCGCCGTCGTGATCACCGTCACCCCGGTCGCGAACATGCCGAGCGTCTGGCGCAGGGCGACGGCCGGGTCATCGCCCTCGATCTCGAGCCGTTCCTCGCTCGGCGGCGCGACCGCCGTCTCGCCGATCCCCTCCGGCCCCGAGCCGACCCAGGCACTGGCCTCGGCAAGCGTGAGGTCGAACTCCGGCGGCGTCTCGCCCGACTCGCTCACCCGGCCATTATCCCGCTCCGGGCCGGATCGTCGAGACCGCCGAGCTAGACGGGGAGCATCGCCCCCTCGAGCTCGAGCAGGAACCGCTTGCGCTCGATTCCGCCGCCGTAGCCCGTCAGGCTGCCGTCGGCACCGATCACCCGGTGGCAGGGAACGACGATCGCGAACGGGTTGCGGCCGTTGGCGATCCCGACCGCGCGCGCTGCCGCCGGCGCCCCGATCGAGCGCGCGATCTCGCCGTAGGAGGCCGTGCGGCCGTAGGGGATCCGCCGCAGCTGCGCCCAGACCCGGCGATCGAGCTCGGGAGCCGCCGGCGGCCGGGCGAGCTCGAGCTCGAACCCCGTCCGCTCGCCGGCGAAGTACTCGTCGAGCTGGCGCCGCGCGCGGGCGAACTGCTGAGCCGCGCGCCGCCAGGAGGCATCGGCTCGCAGCGGCCGGCGCGCTCGCGTGTAGCCCACCGCGTGTAGGCGCTCTGCGTCGCCGACCAGCAACAGCTCGCCGATCGGGCTCGGGACGGTGGTGTAGTAGGTCTGCTCGGTAGCGGTCGTCATCGATCCTCCGATCTGGTGGGACGACCGTGAAACGCCCCCGGACGCCGGGACGTGAGCCGGGCTCAAGCCTGTCGCGGCGGAGGTGGCGCCTCGCCCTGGCCCCAGGCGTCTAGGCCACCGTCGACGAGGACGCTCGAGCCGGTCACGTAGGCGCCGCCCTCGGTCGCGAGGAAGGCGATCGTCTCCCCCACCTCCTCGGGCCGGCCGAGCCGCCCGAGCGGGACCTGGCGCCGCGCCGCCTCGACCGCCTCGGCGCCGTAGCCGGCGAGCCCGTCAGTGTCGATGTTGCCGAGCACCACGCAGACCGCCCGAACCGAGTGCCGGCTCCATTCCAGCGCCAATCCCTGGGCGAGGTTCTCGAGCGCGGCTCGCGCCGCCGCCGCGTGGGCGAAGCCCGGGATCCCGCGCCGCGGCGAGAAGCCGAGAAAGACGACCAGGCCCCCGCCGCCGGGGATCATCGAGCGGGTCGCGACCTCGTGCGTGAGCTCCCACGCCCCGTCGAGCGTCAGCCTGTGGACGGCGCGCATCCCCTTGGTCGTGATCTCCTCGGCGGCGGCGGTGAACTGACCGCCCGCGTTGTTGACCAGCACATCGACGGTGCCGAAGCGCTCCAGCGTCGCGTCGACCAACCCCCGCACCTGCTCGGGCTCGCGGACGTCGCACGGCACTGCGAGGCACTCCGCCCCGGTGGCCTCGAGCTCCACCCTGGCCTCCTCCAGCGGCTCAGCCCGGCGACCGCAGATCGCCACCCGCGCCCCGGACTCCGCGAAGGCGCGCGCGGTCGCCCGGCCGATCCCGGTGCCGCCGCCAGTGATCAAAGCGACCCGGTTGCGGTTGGCGTCGGGTGCCAGGACGGCGCTCATTCGCCGCGCCAGACGGGCTCGCGCCCCTCCGCGAAGGCCTGCGGGCCCTCCTCGGCGTCGGCGGAGGCCATCGCCGCGTCGTAGGCCGGGATGCTGCCGTCGCGCAGCGCCGCGAACGCCCGCTCGACGGTCATCGCCTCGGTCGCCGCGAGCGTCGCCTTGACGGCCCGCGTCGCAAGCGGGGCGGCGGTCTCGATCCGTGCGGCGAGCTCGCGGGCCTCGGAGAGCAGCCGGTCTCGCTCGACGACCCGGTTGACGAGACCCCAGCGCGCCGCTTCGGGGGCCTCGATCGGCTCGCCGGTCAGCAGCAGCTCCATCGCCACCGGGTGGGGAAGCCGCCGAATCAATCGGAACATGCCGCCCGAGTCGGGTACCAGCCCGATCCTGACCTCGGGCAGCGAGAAGCGGGCCTCGGGGACGGCGACGATCATGTCGCAGGCGAGCGCCAGCTCGAAGCCGCCACCCGCGGCGTAGCCGTTGACCGCGGCGATCACCGGCTTGTCGAGGTCGAAGAGCTCGGTCAGCCCCGCGAGGCCCCCGACCCCGAAGGCCTCGACGTCGCCGGGATCGCCGGCCGCGTAGGCCTTCAGGTCCCAGCCGGCGGAGAAGAAGCGCTCGCCGGCGCCGGTCACGATCGCGACCCGCAGCTCCGGGTCATCTTGGAAGCCGACGAAGGCCTCGCCCATCGCCTGGCTGGTCGCCGAGTCGATCGCGTTCGCCTTCGGCCGGTCGATCGTCAGCTCGAGGGTCGAGCCGCGCCGCTCGATCCGGATGCCGTCCATGGCGCGGACCCTACGCGACGCCTGCCGGCGCTCGCTCAGCGGCTGGTCTTGACCCCGATCAGCTCCGGCAGCCCAGCGACCGCGCGGGTCGGCAGGTCGACCGCGGCGCCCTCCTGCTCGAGACGTTCCTTGCGCACCATCGCCTTCCGCACCAGCGTCCCGCCGAGCCAGCGCAGCGGCTCAGGGGGGACGCGCCCGGTCGGCGGCTCGACGATCGCCAGCCTGGTCGGCTCGTCGCGGCGGCCGAGCGCCAGCGATGCGAGCACCCGGCCGACGAGCTGGGTCGGGCCGACGCCGTTGCCGGTAAAGCCGAAGGCGTAATGCACCGGGTCCGGGTCGAGGCTGCCGACCATCGGCAGGTGGATCGGCGAGACGTCGATCGGACCGCCCCACGCGTGGTCGATCCGACGCCCGGCGAGCTGCGGGAAGAACCAGTGCAGTGTCCGGATCACCTCGGAGACGATCTCGGGGTCGACCTCGGCCCGGCCGCCGAGTCGGGCGTCCGGGACAACCCGGCCCCCGCCCCAACCGAAGGCGATCCGACGGTCACGGGTGGCGCGGAAGTAGTGCACCAGGTGGCGCGAGTCGATGATCGCCTCGCCGCCGGTCCAGCCGAGCTCGTCGAGCAGGTCGGGCACCGGTTCGGTGACGACCATGTGGCTGGAGGCGACGGCGAGCCGGTTTCGCAACCGTGGCACCCGCGTGCCCGCCGCCCCCGCGGCGATCACCGCGACGCCCGCCCGGACCTCGCCGCGGTCGGTGCTCGCGAGCACGCCCCAGGGCCCGGCGTCTAGCCGGCGAACCGGCGAGCGCTCGCGGATCTCGGCCCCGGCCTCGGCGAGCCGAACGCGCAACCCGGCCGCCAGGCGGCCGGGGTTGACCGTCCCGCAGCCCGGGAACAGCGCCGCGCCGCGAAATCTCGGGGACGCGCAGCGGGCCCGCGTCGCCGCGGCGTCGAGCGCCACCGCGGCCCCCGGGCGCCCGAGCTGCTCACAGCCGCGCACGACGTCGTCCCAGGCGCCGTCCTGGGCGGGCGCCGCGGAGACCTGGAGCATCCCGCGATGCGTAAACCAGGCATCGACGTCCTCGCGCTCGCACCAGGCGCCGACCGCGGCGACCGACTCCTCGGCCGCGTCGCAGAGCTCGAGCCCGGCCGCGTCCCCGAACAGCTCGCGGATCCCCGGCAGGCTGTCCCAGAGGTCGAGCACGAAACCCCCGTTGCGCCCGCTCGGCCCGGTCCCGCAGCGATTCGCCTCGAGCAGCACGACTCGGGCGTCCGGCTCGAGCTCGCGGATCCGCCACGCCGTCCACATCCCGGTGTAGCCGCCCCCGACCACGACCACGTCGGCGTCCAGGCGTCCCTCCAGCTCCGCGAACGGCTCGACCGGGCCGAGCTGATCGAGCCAGTGGCCGTGAGCGGTGTGGGCGCAGGGCGCAGTCAATTGCTGGAGCCTGGTCGGGGCATAACGCCCGTCACTAGGCGCGCGCCAATTCCCTGATCGCGTAGAGGTGGAACTCGGCCATCTCGACCAGGTCGTCGATCGCGAGCGCCTCATCGGCGCCGTGGGCGGCGTCCATGTACGCGAGCGGGTCGGTGGCGAAGACGGGCGCGAAGCCGTAGGCGACCGTCCCGTGCTCGCGCCGCACCCAGTGCGAGTCGGTGAAGCCGGGGGTGACGACCGGCAGCAGCGTCGCTCCCGGCAGGCGCTCGCCGACGTAGCGCTCGCAGACCCGGTAGAGGGCGGTGTCGGTCGGCGACTCGGTCCCGCCCTCCAGCGGTTCGATCAGCTCGATCTCGTAGCGGATGTCGGTGCCGAGGGCGCTCGCCACCTGCTCGCGGATCCGCGCCTCGGTGTCGCCCGGAAGCGCGCGGCAGTCGCAGATCACGTCGGCGAACGGCGGGATCACGTTGCTCGGCTCGCCGGCCGCCAGCCCGGTCGGGGTGACCGTGATTCTGGTCATCGCCGGCAGCAGGTCGGCCAGTGCCGGGTGCTGCTCGGCGGCCCAGGCGACGGCCGCCTCGGCGTCGGTGTGCGGGGCGTCGAGCGAACTCAGCGCCCGCTCGAGACTCGGATCCAGTCGCCCCGGCGGACTGTCGGCGAGCAAGCGCTGCACAACCGTCGCCGCGTGGCGAACCGGGTTGTCGCAACGGCTCGGGACCGAGGCGTGGCCGGCGCGGCCGAAAACGCGGATCCGCAGCGAGGTGGCCTGCTTCTCGCCGATCGAGACGTCCACCACCCGCCGCCCGTCCGCGAGCTGGAGCAGCAGTCCGCCGCCCTCGTTGAGGGCGTAGTCGCAGCGCAGGTCCGGGCGCTCGCGGGCCAGCCATGACATCCCGACGTCGGAGACGTTTCGCTCCTCGTCGGCCTCGGCGACCAGGACGACGTCCCCCGCCGGGCGCTCGCCGCTGCGCGCCACCGCCGCAAACGCGACGGCCCGCGCGGCGAGCTCGTTCTTCATGTCGGCCGCGCCGCGGCCGATGATCTGCCCGTCCCGGATCCGGCCCTCGAACGGGCCTACCGTCCAGTCGGCGGCGGGCGCCGGGACGACGTCGGTGTGCGCAATCAGCATCAGCGACGGCCCCTCGCCGCTGCCCTCGATCCGCGCCACGAGGTTGAGCCGCGCCGGATCGGGCCCGACCAGCTCCGACTCGATCCCGGCGCCCGCCAGGTACTCCGCCAGCAGCGCGGCCGCCGGCGTCTCGTTGCCCGGCGGGTTGGAGGTGTCGATCCGGATCAGGTCCTGAGCGAGGCCGACGACCTCGTCGCGCAGCTCAGGCGCGCCCATCGCGCGCCCGGGCCAGGCGCCGGACCTCCTCGATCGGGAACCCCTCCTGCATCGTCCCGTCCCGCATCTCGCCCGGACGGGCGGCGACCAGGCAGTTGTAGACCGACTCCTGGGCTGACTCCCAGGCGGCGGCGAAGTAGGGATCGAGGTCGTCGTTGGAGACCTCGCCGGGCTGCGCGGTCGAGAACGCGAGCCCGATCTCGCCCGAGCCCTCGCAGCCGTAGGAACCGACCCGGACCACGCCGAGCAGCGCCCGCAGCGCTATCCGGCGAAGCTGATGCGGGGCCATCGGCGCGTCGGTGGCGCAGACGGCGATGCACGAGCCGGCCGGGGCAGTGTCCACCTGCGCCGGCTCGAGGTGGGTCCCGAACAGGTCGAGCCGCTCGCGGTCGCCGAAGTTGCACAGCAGCAGCACCCCGACCCGGTGCTCGCCGACCACCCGGGAGGCGGTGCCGATCCCGCCCGGAAACTCGAAGCACATCATCCCGGTCCCTGCGCCCACGGTGCCCTCGGCGACCTCCTCGCCGAGGCTCGCGAGCGCCCGCTCGACGTCGCCAACCACCACCCGGCGAGAGTCGGCGCGCCAGCTGTCGTCGCATTCGCCGACCACCGGCAGCACGATCTCCCCCGGGCCGTGCCGCGACGCCAGCACCGCGGCGTGATGGACGATCCCGACCGCGTGTGAGCCGCAGAGATAGACGGGCGTGGTCAGGTAGCCGCGCTCGTCGATCTCGATCTTGCCGGTCAGCTCCCCCATCCCGTTGACCACAGCGGTCGCAGCGGGCGCCGGCAGGGTCGGCGGCGCAACCACCGTCACGCCGGTCGGCTCGCCGCTCTCGGCCTGCGAGTGACCGACGACCAGCCCAGGGACATCGGTGATCGAGTTCCGCGGCCCGGGCTCGATCAGCCCCACCGGTCCCGCAATCTCCCGCCAGCGCTCGCGGCCGCCCGGGCTAGCCATCCCCCGTCCCGGCCTCGGCCCGGCCGAGCGTCGGGTCGTGCAGCAGGCAAGCGGCGAGCTGGTCGCGCCCGCCGACCGCGATCAGGGACGGGTCGACGCTGTCGCAAGGCTCGAACCGCCTCGGGCACCGGGGGTGGAATCGGCAGCCGGCTGGGACGTCGGTCGGATCGGGCAACTCGCCGCTGAGCAGCTCGCGCTCGCCGCCGCCGCCCGCTTCGGGAACCGGGATCGCGGTGACCAGCGCCTGCGTGTAGGGGTGCCGCGGCCGCTCGATCACGTCGACCGCCGAGCCCCGCTCGACGACCCGCCCGAGATACATGACGGCGATCCGGTCGCACAGCGACCAGGCGAGGCTGAGGTCATGGGTGATGAAGATCAGCCCCAGCCCCCGCCGGCGCTGAAGCTCGAGCAGGACGGCGAGGATCTGCGCCCGAACCGAGGCGTCGAGCATCGAGACCGGCTCGTCGCAGATCAGCCCGTCGGGCTCGAGCACCAGCGCGGCGGCGATCGCGACCCGCTGGCGCTGGCCCCCGGAAAGCTGATGCGGGTAGCGCTCGAGGTAGCGCTCGGGTTCGAGGCCGACGTCGTTGAGCGCACGCTCGACCCGCTCCTCGTGCTGATCACTCGCGACCCGCTGCACCCGAAGCGGCTCGGCGACGATCGTGCCCACCCGCTGGCGCGGGTTGAGCGTCTGGTAGGGGTCCTGGAAGATCATCTGCACGCGCTTGCGCAACTCGGCGAGGCTCGACTTGTCGCCGACCGGGTCGCCGTTGAGCACGACGTCTCCGGCGGCCGGCTCGACCAGGGCGAGGATTGCCCGCGCCAGAGTCGACTTGCCGCATCCGGACTCGCCGACGATCCCGAGGATCTCACCGCGGCGCCACTCGATCGAGACGCCGTCGACGGCCCGTGCGACCTCGCGTCGCGAGCGGAACTGGACCTCGAGTCCGCGCACCTCCATCAGGTTCGCGTCCGCCGAGCTCATGCGATCACCCCCGAGCCCGACCCCTCGACCGCGGGCCATTCCTTCCACGGCGCGAAGTGGCAGGCGGCGGAGTGGCCTGGGGCGACCTCGCGTAGCGGCGGGTCGGTCAGGCACTTCGAGGCCGCGTAGGGACACCGGGGGTGGAAGCGACAGCCCTGCGGCGGAGCGCCGGGGTCGGGCGGCCCGCCCGGGATCGCCTCGGCCAACCCGCGCTCGCCTCCGATCACCGGCAGCGACGCAAGTAACCGCTTCGTGTACGGGTGCTGGGGATCCGTGTACACGGAGGAGACCGAGCCGATCTCGACGATCCGGCCGGCGTACATGACCGCGATCCGGTCGCAGGTCTCGGCGAGCACGCCGAGGTCGTGCGAGATCAGGATCAGCGCCAACCCGAACTGCTCACGCAACCGTTCGAGCAGCTGCAGGACCTGCGCCTGCATGACCACGTCGAGCGCCGTCGTCGGCTCGTCGGCGATCACCAGCGACGGCTCGCAGGCCAGGGCCAGCGCGACCATCACCCGCTGGCGCTGTCCGCCAGAGAGCTGATGCGCATAGCGGTCCCCGACCCCGGCCGTCAGACCGACCGTTTCGAGCAGGTCCGCGGTCCGCTCGCGAACCTCGGCGGAGCCCATCCCCTTGCCGTGCAGCCGGATCGCCTCGTAGAACTGGTCGTTGATCTTCTGCACCGGATCGAGCGAGTTCATCGCCCCCTGGAAGATCAGAGAGATGTGGCGCCAGCGCACGTACCGCATCCCCGTCTCGGTGCGCCGCTCGAGGTTGATCGGCTCCTCTGCCCCCGGCACCCGCAGGGTCATCCCCCCCGACTGCTCGAGGCTCGCCGGAAGCAGTTTCATCAGCGCCAGCGCGGTGGTCGTCTTCCCGCACCCCGACTCGCCGGCGAGCCCGAGCGCCTCGCCCTGCTCGATCGCGAGGTCGACCCCATCCACTATCGGGCCCCCGCTCGCGTGGACGCGCAGGTCGCTGACCTCGAGCAGGGCGGTCATCCGAGCTCCTGCAGCCGCGGGTTGATGTATTCCTCGAACAGAAACCCGAGCATCGCGATCGCGAGCACGAGCACGGTGATGCAGAGACCGGGCGGGACCACGTACCACCAGGCCTCGGCGCTTGGCGCGCCCGCCTCGAAGCCGTTCTCGAGCATCTGCCCCCACGAGATCCGACTCGGGTCCCCGAGGCCGAGGAACGCCAGCGCCGCCTCGGAGAGGATCGCCACCGCCACGATCAGGACCGTGTTGGCGAAGATCAGCGGCATCGCGTTGGGCAGGATGTGGGTACGAATGATGTACCAGTGGCCGGCGCCGAGCGCCCGGGCGCGTTCGACGAAGGCGCGCTCGCGTAGGGTCAGCACCTGGGCCCTGACGATCCGCCCGGTGCCGGCCCAGGAGGTGATCCCGATGACCAGGATCAGGGTGCCGAGGCCCGGGGTGAGCAGCCGTGAGAGCACGATCATCAGCGGCAGCGTCGGAATCACCAGGAACCAGTTGTCGAGCGCGTCGAGGATCCGATCGGTCCAGCCGCCGAAGTAGCCGCTGAGCAGGCCGACCGCGGCGCCGATCAACGCCGAGATGATCGCCGCCGAGAACCCGACCACGATCGACACCCGCGCTCCGACCAGCAGCTGGGAGAGGACGTCGGCGCCACTCTCCGTCGTCCCCAGCAGGTGCTCGCCGCTCGGCGGCTGAAGCACCTCGAGGCTCGACGCTTGCGGGTCGTACGGGGCGAGCAGGTTGCCGAAGATCGCAATGAAGATGAACAGGCCCAGGACCCCGAGCCCGAAGCGGCCACGCCAGCTGCCCAGCAGCAGCTCGCGCACCCCCCGGTCGCTGACTGGGCGCGGCTCGGGCGTCGCCGGGACACCGGGCGTCGCAGGAACTTCACCGCCGGTGCCGACCCCGCCGATCTCGCCTGCTCCGGTCATGTCGCCTGCACTCTTGGATCGAGGTAGAAGTAGAGGCAGTCGGCGAGCAGGTTGGCGATGATCACGCCGACCGAGAAGACGAGGAACGTTCCCTGCAAGACCGGAAAGTCCTTGTCGTTGATCGCGTTGAAGGTCAGCTCACCGAGCCCCGGCCAACTGAACAGATACTCGATCGTGATCGCACCACCCGCCACCGCGCCGAACTGGATCGCCGCCAGGGTGACCAGCGGCAACAGCGCGTTCGGCACGGCGTGCTTGCTGACCACCCGGTCCCAGGGCAGCCCGGTCGCGCGCTTGACCGTGACGAAGTCCTCGGTCAGCACGTCGACCATCGACGAGCGCATGATCAGGAAGTACTGCCCCAGCAGCAGCAGCGTCATCGCCGTCGCGGGCAGGACCAGGTGGTTGAGGACGTCGAGCGCCTCGGCGAACCAGCTCGAGAACTCCTCTCCAGGCGTCACCTGCTGTCCGGCCGGAAAGATCGGGATCGCGACCGCCAGGACCAGGATCAGGATGATCCCGATCCAGTACTCGGGGGCCGAGTAGGTGAAGAGGCTGAACCCAAGTAAGCCCTCGTCCTCCTTCTTGCCGCGTTTCGTCGCGGCCACCACCCCCAGCCAGGCGCCGATCACGGTCGCCAGCAGCGTCCCGGTCCCGACCAGCAGCAGCGTCCACGGGATCGCCTCCTTGATCGCGTCCCAGACCGGCTCCCGGGTCCGCAGGCTGATCCCGAGGTCGAGGGTCAACGTGTCGCCGACGTAGTCGGCGAACTGGCCGACCAGCGGCTTGTCGAGTCCATACTGGGCGCGCAGGTCCTCGATCTCCTGCGGCGTCGACTGCGGCAGGCGCGCGAGCTCGTTGGTCGGGTCGCCGATCCCCCTGAAGAGGAAGAAGTTGAAGATCAGCACGAAGACCAGCGTCAGCAGCGCCGCACCGATCTTGCCGGCGAGCCAGCGGGCGTTCATCGCGCCGCCCTCACGCTTCCAGCTCCAACGGCTCGGCAATCCGCCGGCCCCGCGCCCGTCCGAACAGGAACGCGGCCACCGCGATCATCACTCCACCGATCGCGGCCAACCCGCCCGGAACCCCCTCCGAGGTCGACTCGGTCGAGCCCTCGGCGGGCGCCAGCGACAGCAGCGGCTCGTACGAGACCTGCTGGCAGAAGATGTTCCCCTGGTCGGACGGGCACGAGGGAGTGACGTTGCTGACCGCGTCGGTTCGGTACGCCTCCAGGCGCGGGTCCTCGGTCAGCACGATGTAGGGCAGATCACGCTGCGTGATCGCGATCATCTCCTGGATCACCGCCTTGCGCTCCTCGGTGTCGAACAGCGTCGTCTGCTCCTCGTAGAGCCGGTCGTACTCCGGGTTCGAGTAGAAGGCATCCGAGGAGGCACCGATCTCGTCGGTAATCAGCAGGCTGAGCAGGAAGCCCGGATCGTAGGGGTCCCCGCCCCAGCCCCAGATGAAGGTGTCGAAGTCCGGCGCCGGCACGCCGTCGACCCTGCGCACGGTGAGCTCGTAGAGCTTGTCCGTGCTTACGACCTGGACGTTGAACTTGACCCCGATCTCCTCCGTCTGCTCGGCGATCAGCTTCGCCATCTGAACCGTGAACGGCGATTCCGAACGCACGTAGAGGTCGAACTCCAGCCGGTCGCCGTCCTTCTCGCGGACCCCGTCGTCGCCCGGGACCCAGCCCGCGTCATCCAGGATCTGGTTCGCCATCTCGGGGTCGTACGGGTAGTCCTGCTCGGGAATCTCGAAGAACGACTTGTAGAACGAGGGCAGCAGCCCGTGAGCGACGAAGGAGGTTCCCTGGGTGGCGATCTCGTTGATCCGCTCGCGGTCGATCCCGTAGGCGATCGCCTGGCGCACGTCGAGGTCCTGGACCGCGGGGTTGAACTGCGCGTCCGGGCACTCCTTCTCCGAGCAGAGGTTGAATGAGAGCTGGGTGAACGAGGCGGTCGGCGCGCGCAGGGTCTCGATCCCATCCTCCTCGCCGAGTCGCTCGAAGGTCGCCGGCTGGACCTCGGTGATGATGTCGATCTCGCCCAGCGTCAGGGCGCGCTCGACGGCGTCGTTGCTGCCGTACTTGATGAACTGGAGCTCGTCGAAGGCGGGCTCCTCGCCACGCCACTCGGGGTTGCGCTCCATGGTCACGATCCGTCCCCGGTCGTACTGGGTCGGGACGTAGGGCCCGCTGCCGACCAACGGAATCTCGGGCTCGTAGGCGCCGGTCAACTCCTTGACCGGGACCTGCTCCCAGACGTGCTTCGGGAGCACGTAAATGAACAGGCCGCCGATCACCCGCGCGTCGGGCTTGCTCATCTCGAGCACCACGGTGTTCTCGTCGGGGGTCTTGATCGCCGCGACGTTCTGGGTGTAGGAACTGAACAGGTAGCCCTCGCTGCCCAGGACCTCAAGCGACCACTTGACGTCCTCGGAGGTGATCGGCTTGCCGTCCGACCACTTCGCGCCCTTGATCAGGTTGAAAGTGATCGTCTTGCGGTCCTCGGAGACCTCCCAGCTCTCGGCGATGCCGGGCGTCGGCGAGAGGTCCTCCGGATCGAAGTTGATCAGCAGCTCGTAGGTGATCGCCCAGATCGTGAAGTCCTCTTCGTCTTGGCCGATGAATGGGTTCAGGGTCTTCGGGTCCTGGGCCCAGCCGAACCGCAGCACCTCGCTCTCCGTGGAGGAGTCCTGTGCGGCCGCGGGGAGCGCCGCGACGCACACCGCCGCGGTCACCGCGATCGCCATCGCCACGACGCTTGCTCGCCTCATCCCCGATCTCCTTCGTTTGTTTCCGCGCCGGCCGCGAGCGGCACCCGCGCCTCGACCGCCGGCTCGACCACCTCGAGCGTCTTCGCCCCGCCGTCGATCCGCACCCGAGCCCCGAGCGGCATCGTCGCCATGTGCTTGCCGTGCCCGACCGGCACGTTGGCGATCGCCGGGATCCCGAGCGGGGCGACCAGCTCGTCGAGGATCTCCTCAATCGAGAGCGTCGACTCCGAGCCCTCAGGAGGCACTCGCGAGTGCAGGCTGACGTCGGTCCCGAACACGAGGCCCGCTGCCCCGTCCAGCTTCCCGGCTCGGACGAGGTGGTTGAGCGCCGTGTCCACCAGGTACTCGTCCTCGTTCAGGTCCTCGACCAGGACCACACAACCCTCGGTCTGCACCTCATAAGGCGTCCCCATGCTCGCACACAGCAAGGTGATGCAACCGCCGACCAGCGGTGCCTCGGCCACTCCCTCGCCAACCGTAAGTACGTAAGGGTCGTCGGGGTCCTCGAACACGCGGCCGAGCGGCTCCGGCTGAAGAGCGCGGTGAAACCACGTCTCGGTGCGCACGGTGAGCTCATGCTTCTTGCGCGTGAAGCGCAGGAAGTTGGGCCCGTAGAACGTCACCCAGCCGACGTGCGCGGCAAGCGCCAGGTGCAGAGCGGTGATGTCGGAGAAGCCGCAGACGATCCGCGGCTCGCCGAGCGCGTCCCAATCGATCAGCTCGTAGAGGCGGGCGCAGCCGTAGCCGCCGCAGAGCGTGTGCACCATGTCGATCCCGGGCTCGCTCAGGGCCCACTGCAGGTCGGCCGCCCGCTCGGCGTCGGTGCCGGCGAGATAGCCGTGCACATTGCGGTGGTTGGGTCCGAAGACGACCTCGTGGCCGCGAGCCTCGAAGTAGGCGGTCGCCTGCTCGATCTCCGAGCGCGTCTGCGGCGGGCTCGCCGGGGCGACGACGGCGATCGTCGCCCGCTCGGGCAGCGACGGGGGCTTGACCCTGGTCACTCGGCCACCGCCCCGATCGCCTCGGCGATCAGCTCCTCGGAGGCGCCGACCGAGCCCAGGACCAGCTCGACGTGCAGCTCGGCGACCCGGTCGAGCGGCAGCGGCCCGCGCGGGTCGAACCACAGCGCCACCCCGGTGCACTCGAGCAGGACCGCGTAGGTCGCGACGTCGGCATCCGAGGCCCGCAGCGAACGGTCGGCGACCCCGGCCCGGATCTGCTCGCGAAAGATCTCCTGGTAGGAGTCGCGCCGGGCGACGAGCGCGTTGCGGCGGCGGCGGCTCAGGGCCCGGATCTCGCTGTCGGTGACGAAGGCGGCCCGGCGGTGGATGCCGTGGAAGGCGACGTGCTCGCGCACCGCGGCGGCGAGCTTCAGCGCCGGCCGGTCCTGACGCCCCATCGCCGCCTCGACACGCTCGGTCAACCGCTCCATGAACTCGTCCTGGAGCCCGACCAGGATCGCCTCCTTGTTCGGGTACCAGTGATAGATCGCCGCCGGCTGCACGCGGGCAGCGGAGGCGATCGCGCGCATCGAGGTCGCGTGGTAGCCGAGCCTCGCGAACAGCTCGAGCGCCGCCTGGTGGATCGCCTCGCGGGTCTCGGGCCCCCGGCGGCCGGGCGCGCGTCTCGGCCGGCGGGCGGCCGGGGTGGTGGCCGCCTCAGCCAAGCCCGAGCAGCTCCTTCGCCTGCTCCTGGGTCGCGACCTCGCGTCCAAGGGTGCCGGCCAGGCCGACCGCCTGCTCGACCAGCGCCGCGTTCGACTCGGCGAGCACCCCGCGGCTGATGTAGGCGACGTCCTCGAGCCCGGTCCGGATCCCAGGCGCCCCGCGCACCAGCGCGAGCGCCATCAGGCGCTGGTGGTGGCGCCCGATGCAGGTCACGGTCCAGAACGTCTCGGGCGGCAGCGGGCGCAGCATCGCCTCGAGCGCCTCGGGCGAGGCGTCGATGCCGCCGGGGACACCGAAGACGAGGTTGATCCGCATCGGCGCCGGCAGGATCCCCTGCTCGAGCCAGCGCACCGCGCTGATCACGTGGCCGACGTCGAAGGCCTCGACCTCGAGCGCGATCCCGGCCGCGGTCGCGCGCTCGATGATCCCGCGCCCGGCCGGCGGCGGGGTGATGAAGGTCTCGTCGCCGAAGTTCATCGACCCCGACTCGACCCCGGAGATGTCGGGCTTGGCCTCGAGCCCGGTCGTTCGCTCCTCGATCGTCATGTCGTTCGCGCCCCCGGTCGAGACCATGGTCAGCACGTCGCAGCCGGCCCGGATCCGGTCGATCGCGTCGACGAACAGCTCCGGGCGCCCGCTCGGAGTGCCGTCGTCCTCGCGCACGTGCAGATGGGCGACGGTCGCGCCGGCCGCCGCCGCCTCGATCGTCGAGTCGGCGATCTCCTCGGTCGTGTAGGGGATGTTCGGGTTGTTGTCGCGGAACACGTCCGCCCCGGTCACCGCGACGGTGAGCACGGCCGGGTCGCTGTTCCAGGCGCTCATCGGGCTACCTCCTCGGCGGACGCCAGCGACGCCCGCTCCTTGTCGCTTATCGGCCGCGACCCGCGCCGCTCGGGATCCCAGAGGACGAGCCCGAACTCGGCTTCGACCAGGACGTTTCCGTCGCGGTCGAGGATTCGCTCGTCGGTGGTCATGCTCGAGCGGCCGAGCTCGCGAACCGCACACTGAACGGTGACCGAACCGAACGCCGGGTCGATCTCGTCGGCGAAGCTGACCGAGCAGCGGCCGACGACGTACTCCTCGCGCGCGATCCCGTGCTCTCGCAACATCGCGTCGCGCCCCTCCTCGAGGTAGGTGAGCACCACCGTGTGATTGACGTGGCCGAGCCCGTCGAGGTCGCGCCAGCGCATCTGGACGGTGTGCTGATGGGCGTCGCTCACGCCGGCTCCTCGACCGCCTCGGTGTCGAGCGCGCGGGCCAGCGCCGGGGTGCGCCGCAAGAGGTCGAAGGCATACGAGCCGAGGTCGGGGGCATAGCCGGCGCCGACCAGCATCCGCACGTCCTTGCTCATCCCGTCCGGGCTCAGCGCCGCGGCCGAGAAGCTCGTCGCCATCGAGAAGAACAGCACCGTGCCGCGGTCCGCGGTGAGCAGGATCGCGGTCGGCTCGCACCCGGCCGCGTTGACGACGACGACCGTCAGGTCTGCCGGCGGCGCGCCCGCCGCACGCACGGCGTCGAGCGCAGCCAGCGGGTCGCGCAGGTCGGTGGCGACGCCGATGTCGCAGAGCCCGAGCGTCGCCGCCCGCTCGACCGCGTCGCGGTCGACGTCGATCGCGACCACGGTCCCGCCCGGCACCGCGTCGCGGGCGGCGGCCAGCGCCAGCTTCCCTGCATGCCCGGCGCCGAGCACGTAGACGGTCTCCGCCTCGCGCGCGAGCTCAAAGGTGTGCGAGCCGGCGGTGTAGACGTCGTAGACCTCGAGCGCTGTCGCCACGGGGAGGTCGGCGGGCAGCGGTCCCCAGGGCGCGAGGTCGGCGACGTAGGCGGAGCCGGTCACCTCGATCTGCGCAAACCCGGGATCGAGCCGGTCGACCGACTCGAGTCGCAGCGGGGTCAGGGTCAGCGAGGCGAGGGTGACGATCGGCGCGCCGACCTCGGGCGGCGACTCGAACCGCTCGCCGACCGCCGCCACGGTGCCGAGCAGGATCCCGCCAGAGTCGGTCTCGGGGTTGTGCATCTTGCCGCGCTCGGAGACGATCTCGAGGATCCGCTCGGCCATCAGGCCCGGGTCACCTCCCGATCGCTCGCGCAGGTTGCGCAGCGAGGTCGAGTCGAGGCAGAGCCGGTCGACCTCGAGCTCGAGCTCGAACCGCCGCACCGGCCCGGAGACGTCGAGCCGCTCGGCGGGCTGGGGCAGGAAGCCTGCCGGCGCGAGCACCCGGTCGGCCCCGAGCCGCTCCCTGATCTGCGCTCCGACGTCCCCTTGCTGAACGATCGTTAGAACCTATCCGCGCCTTCGCCCCGATGTCAAGTCCGTGCGCCGCGCGGGGTAGCCTGCCGCGATGTCGCTCGCGATGCCCATCGTCTTCAGCGACCGCCACCAGCTGCACGACCCCGGCGGCGAGGTCTGGGTCGGCGTGCGCACCGCCGGCACCGAGTTGCCGGCGCGAGCCGAGCGGATCCGCGAGGCGCTCGCCGGCGCCGGCGCCAGGATCGTCGAGGCCGAGGAGCCCGACGAGGAGGCGCTGCATGCGGTCCACGATCCGGCGCTGGTCGCCTATCTCGAGCAGGCCTGGGAGCAGTGGCAGGCGGCCGGGCTGACCGAGGACCCCGGCCAGGACCGGGTCGTGCCGTACGTCTTCCCTCACCCGGGCATGCTCAGCGGCCGGCCGCCGGCCCTGCCCGCCGCCGCCAGCGCCCGGGCCGGCTACTTCGCCTACGACACGATGACCCTGGTCGGCCCGGGGACCTGGGATGCGGCCCGGGCGGCGCTCGGGGCAGCGGTGACCGCCGCCGATGCCGTCGCCGGCGGCGAGGCTGCCGCGTACGCCTGCTGCCGTCCGCCCGGACACCACGCGACCCGGAGCAGCTTCGGCGGCTCCTGCTACCTCAACAACGCCGCCGCGGCAGCCGCGCGGTTGCGCGCTGCGCTCGGCGATCCGGTGGCCATGATCGACCTCGACGCCCACCACGGCAACGGCACCCAGGAGATCTTCTACGAGGACCCGCAGGTGCTGGTCGGCTCGGTCCACGTCGACCCCGGAGCCGGCTGGTTTCCGCACTTCCTCGGCTACGAGGCCGAGACCGGCGCCGGGGCGGGCGCCGGGGCGAACCGCAACCTCTGCCTGGCGCCGGGTTCGGGAGACGAGGCCTGGCTGGCGGCGATCACCGAGCTCGCCGGCTGGGTCGAGCGGGAGGGCGCGCGGGCGCTGGTGGTCGCGCTCGGGGTCGACGCCGCGGAGAGCGATCCCGAGAGCCCGCTCGCCGTCAGCGAGGCCGGGTTCCGGGTCGCCGGCAGGGCGCTTGGGGCGCTTGGGCTACCGACGGTCGTCGTCCAGGAAGGCGGCTACGACCTCGGCTCGCTCGGGCGCCTGGTGGTCGCGGCGCTGACCGGGATCGAGGAGGGGCTCGGCTAGCCGCAGACGGGCCAGTGGCCGGCGCCGTCACGACGCTTGAGCAGCACCGCGACGACCGCCTGGGTCCGATAGGGGTAGGCGATCGGGTCGCCGCCCGGGCTCTTCGGCGATCTCTTCCAGGTCGAGCGCATGAACTGGAAGGCGCCGCGATAGCGGCCGCCGCCGCCGAGCGCCTTCGGGTTGCCGCCGGACTCGCACTGGCTGGTCCGGCGCGCCCAGCGCCTGTCCCGAGTCGGGACCCGGTGCCAGAGCCGCTCGTACTTCGCTGCGCCGCGGGCGTCGGGTCGCTGCTCGGCGCCCCCGGAAGGGGCGGTGGATCCGATCCCGCCCGAGCTCGCACCCGCGGTCGCGATCCAGCCCAGCGCCAGCACGGCGGCGACCGCAAGCGCCAGGGCGAGCAGCCACCCGGTCGAGTTCAGCTTCAGGTCCGATGCCATTCCACGCTCCGCTCTCGTCGCTTCCGGGGTTAGCTGACGGGCTCGCGCTTGAGAGCTGCGCTACACGGCCAGCGACCGCGATTCGCCCCAACAGTTGGGTCCCCCGTCCCCCGCCTCTCGAAGGCGGGGACTAAGCGGGATTGCGGCAGGTTAGCAAACTGTGAAGGACGTGTTAGCGAAGCGACCCGTCCGCAGGGCGCGCCGCAGGCAGCTAGCCGGTGGCGCTGACGCCCAGCCGACGCATCGCGATCCCGGTCAGGATCTCGCGCACGGTCCGCTCGCCGGCCAGCGCCGAGCTGTCCGCGGTCCCGATCGCGGTCGGGATCACCTCGACCAGGTCCGCCCCGACCAGCTCGACCCGCGAGGCCGCCTCCCGGGCGGCCCAGAGCAGCTCGGCGGTGGTCAGCCCGCCGGGCTCGGGCGTGCCGGTCCCGGGAACGAAGGCGGGGTCGAGGACGTCGATGTCGACGGTCACGTAGGCCGGCCCCTCTCCGACCGCCGCCAGCGCCCGGGCGAGGACCTCCCGGATCCCGAGGTCGCGGACGTCGTGAGCGAACAGGCTCGTGATCTGCCGCTCGCGCTGCCAGGCGAAGTCCTCCTCGCCCGGCCAGTAGCCGCGGAGGCCGATCTGCGCGTAGCGGGCCGGCTCGACATGGCCGTCCTCGATCAGGGTCCGCATGAAGGTGCCGTGCGAGAACTCGACCCCGAATACGTGCTCGGCCGAGTCCGTATGGGTGTCGAAGTGGACGACGCCGAGCGGCCCGTGCTTCGCCGCGCAGGCTCGCACGCACGGCTCGGTGATCGAGTGGTCGCCGCCGAGCACGAGCGGGATCGCCCCCGCGGTCAGCGCCTCGCCGACCACTCGCTCGATCGCCGCGTGGGAGCCGCGCGCGTCGGCCGGCATCACGGCGGCGTCGCCGAAGTCGACCAGCCGCAGCTCGGCGGTCGCGTCGACGCCGACCTCGAGGTGCGGGCCCGGCGGCGAGCTCGCCGCCCGGATCGCGCGCGGCGCCAGCCGCGCGCCAGGCCGATCAGAGACCAGGTCGTCCATCGGCGCCCCGATGATCGCCACGTCGACGCCCGCCAGCTCCGCCGGGTCCTCGGTGTAGGGCGCACCGGCGAAGGTCAGCAGGCCGGCATAGTCGGGCTTCTCTCCCAGTGCCGCCCAGCGGTCGAGCGGATCGAGCACGAGCGCAGACTATCCGGCCACGGCAGCGGCCGAACCGGGGCCGGGCACCGCGCGAGGCGGGACGCCTCGCGCTCTAACCTCGTCGCCGTGAACGAGGCATCGGCCAGCGCGCGCAACGCGATCGAGCTCCGCGACGTCGTCAAGAACTTCGGCGCGATCACCGCGGTCGATCGTCTCGACCTCGACGTCCCGACCGGGATCTGCCTCGGCCTGCTGGGCCCGAACGGGGCCGGGAAGTCAACGACCATGCGGCTGCTCACCGGCCAGGCGATCGCCGACCGCGGCGAGCTCCGGGTGCTCGACTACGAGCTGCCGCGGGAAGCGAAGGCGGCGCGCGCCGAGATGGGCGTCGTGCCGCAGCTCGACAACCTCGACATCGACGTCTCGGTCGAGGAGAACCTTGCCGTCTTCGCCCGCCTCTACCGGGTCGCCGACGTGCCGGCGGCGGTCGACCGCGCGCTCGGCCTCGTGCGGCTGTCCGAGCGACGCGGGGACGCGGTCGACGAGCTCTCGGGAGGCATGCGCCGCCGTCTGCTGCTCGTCCGCGGCCTGATCCACGAGCCGCGCCTGGTCCTGCTCGACGAGCCGACCGTCGGCCTCGACCCTCAGATCCGGACCGAGATCTGGTCGCTGATCGACGGGCTGCGCGCCGGCGGGGCGACGATCCTGATGTCGACCCACTACATCGAGGAGGCCGAGCGGCTCGCCGACGAGGTCGCGCTGATGGCAGAGGGGCGGATCGTCGCCCGAGGCAGTCCCGCCAAGCTGATCGCCGAGCACGCGGGCCGTGAGACGGCGGAGGTCTACGGGCCGCCGGAGCGACTCGCCGAGGTCCGGGCGAACGCCGAGGCGGAAGGCCTGGCGGTTCGGCCGGCGGGGCCGGCGATCGCGATCGTCGGCGCCGAGCGGCCGGCCAACGGCGCCGTGCCCGAGGATGCGGTCAGGCGCGCCGCCTCGCTCGAGGACGTCTTCGTCCTACTGACCGGCGAGGAGGCAGAGTGAGGCGGAGCGAAGCGAAGCCGAGCCGCGCCGCTGTTGAGGCGCTGTTTTGAGACAGAGCGAAGCCGGCAAGACGACGATGGGCCGGCTCGAGCCCGCCGCGATCGCCGGCGTGATGAGCCGCGAGGTGGCCAACTTCCGCACCTTCTGGAAGGCGACCACGTTCTCGAGCCTGCTCGAGCCGACGATCTACCTGCTCGCCTTCGGCCTCGGACTTGGGGCGACGATCGTCAGCAGCGTCGACGGGATCAGCTACGTCGAGTTCGTCGGCACCGGTATGGTCGCCACCGCGGTGATCTTCTCGAGCGCGCTGCCGGCGATGTTCGGGACCTTCGTCAAGCACCGCTTCCAGCGCACCTACGACGCGATTCTCGCGGCGCCGGTCGACGTCGAAGAGCTGGTCACCGCGGAGATGCTCTGGATCGCGCTGCGCGCCGGCGTCTATGGCTGCTTTCCGCTGCTCGTCGCGATCGCGTTCGGGCTTGAGCCGACGGCGGGCATGCTGCTCGTGCCGCTGTTCAGCTTCGTCACCGCGCTCGGCTTCGCCGCCTTCGGGATCGCGGTCGCGGGCACCGTCTCGAAGATCGACCAGTTCAACTACGTGACCACGACCGTGATCACGCCGCTGTTCCTGGTCGCGGGGACGTTCTTCCCGATCAGCGAGCTCCCCGAGGGCTTTCAGGTCGCCGCCCAGTTCAACCCGCTCTACCAGCTCGTCGAGCTGGTCCGTGGCGCCGCCTTCGGACTCGAGCCGGTCGACCTGCTCCGGGTCGTGGCGCTGGTCGCCTTCTCGCTTGCGATGTGGCGGCTCGCCGTGCGCCAGCTCAGCCGCCGGCTGGTCGACTGAGCCTGCGGGCGATCGTGCACGGCCGGCTGCTGCGATCGGGGCCGTCTGCCGATAATCACCCGTAGGGTGCAAGGAAGGATCCGAGCACAAGATGGTGGGCGAAGAAGGGATTCCGCGTACCGAGGGGGATGACCCGGGCGCTTCCGCGCCTGATCCGGCCGCGGCGGCGCGCGAGGCCGAGGAACGGTTCCGGCTCGCCTTCGAGCAGGCGGCGGTCGGGATGGCGCTGGTCGCGCCCGACGGGGGCTTCATGCGCGTCAACCGCGCCCTCTGCGATCTGGTCGGCTACCAGGCAGACGCGCTGCTGGCGATGACCTTCCAGGAGATCACCCACCCGAAGGACCTCGATCTCGACCTCGAGTACGTGCGCCAGATGCTCGCCGGCGAGCGGCGTGCGTACGCGATGGAAAAGCGCTACTTCCACTCCGACGGGCACACGGTCTGGGCCCTGCTCAGCGTCTCGCTGGTCCGCGACGAGACCGGCGAGCCGCTCTACTTCATCTCCCAGATCCAGGACATCAGCGAGCGAAAGCAGCTCGAGGAGCGACTCGTCTTCCTCGCCGGGCACGACGAGATGACCGGGCTGCCGAACCGCCGGCGATTCCGCGAGGAGCTCGAGCGGGTGGTCGACTACGCGACCCGCTACGGGCACCCCGGCGCCCTGCTGGTCCTCGACCTCGACAACTTCAAGCAGATCAACGACACGCTCGGCCACCGGGCGGGCGACCGCCTCGTCACCGAGGTCGCCGGCCGCCTGCGCGAGCGGGTGCGGGCCTCCGACCTGCTGGCGCGGATCGGCGGCGACGAGTTCGCGATCTTCCTTCCGCAGGCGACCCCGGCGCAGGCCGAGCGCGTCGCCGGCGAGCTCGTCGCCACCATAGGGACGGACGGCTATCTGATCGACGGGGCGGCCGTCGAGACCCGCGCCAGCCTCGGCCTCGCCCTGTTCGAGCCCGACTGGGAGACCGATCCGGAGGCACTGCTCATGCACGCCGACCTGACGATGTACCGGGCCAAGCGCGAGGGCGGGAACCGCTACCTGGTCGTCGAGGCCCGGGGCCGGCCGCGGACCGCCTCCTGAGCGGCCGGCATATCGGGGTACGCTACGGATGCGGCCTGGGCCGGGCACGCGTACCGTGGTCGCGAAGGAGGAGAGCGTGTACCAGGTGCGGATTCACGGCAGAGGCGGCCAGGGCGTGGTCACGGCCGCCGAGCTGCTCTCGGTCGCCGCGTTCATGGAGGGACGCCACGCCCAGGCCTTCCCGACCTTCGGCTCGGAGCGCACCGGGGCGCCGGTGGTCTCCTTCTGCCGCATCGACGACCGGCCGATCCGGGTCCGGGAGCCGATCGCCGAGCCCGACGCGCTGATCGTCCAGGACCCGACCCTGCTGCACCAGGTCGACCTCTTCAACGGCCTCGGCCCCGACGGCTACATCCTGATCAACAGCACCCGCAGCTTCGAGGAGCTCGGGATCGGCGAGCTGCTCGGCGGTTCCGGCCGCAGCGGCTGCTCACGGTGCCCGGCCACCGACCTGGCCCGCGAGCACCTCGGGCGGCCGCTTCCGAACGCGGTCCTGCTCGGCGGCTTCGCCGGGCTCAGCGGCCTGATCTCGATCGACTCGGTGGCCGCGGCGGTCCGCGACCGGTTCCCGGGCAAGCTCGGCGAGGGCAACGTCGCCGCCGCCAGGCCGGCGTTCGCGTACGTGCGCGACGAGATCGAGCAGGTGGCCCATGCTTGAGCAGCTCGAGGGCTCGCAGGCGATCGCGAGGACGGTGGCGCGCTGTCGCCCCGAGGTGATCTCGGCCTACCCGATCTCGCCCCAGACCCACATCGTCGAGGGGCTCTCGGACCTGGTCCGCACCGGCGAGCTCGAGCCGTGCGAGTACCTGATGGTGGAGTCGGAGTTCGCGGCGATGTCGGCCTGCATCGGCGCCTCGGCCGCCGGCGCGCGCTCGTACACGGCCACCGCCAGCCAGGGCCTGCTCTACATGGCGGAGGCGCTCTACAACGCCTCCGGGCTCGGGCTGCCGATCGTGATGACGCTCGCCAACCGCGCGATCGGCGCCCCGATCAACATCTGGAACGACCACTCCGATTCGATGTCGCAGCGTGACTCGGGCTGGATCCAGCTCTACGCCGAGACCAACCAGGAGGCGGCCGACCTCCACGTGCAGGCCTTCCGCCTCGCCGAGCAGCTCTCGCTGCCGGTCATGGTCTGCATGGACGGCTTCATCCTCACCCACGCCTACGAGCAGGTCGACCTGCCGACCCAGGAGCAGGTCGACGCCTTCCTGCCGGCCTTCGAGCCGCGCCAGGTCCTCGACCCGGCCGACCCGGTGACGATCGGGGCGATGGTCGGGCCCGAGGCGTTCACCGAGGTCAAGTACCTGATGCACGCCAAGCAGCTCCAGGCGCTTGACGCGATCCCCGAGCTGGCCGAGCGAGTTCGAGCGTGGTTCGGGCGCCCGTCGGGTGGGCTGGTGCGCAGCTATCGCACCGACGACGCGGAGACGATCGTGGTCGCGCTCGGCTCGGTGCTCGGGACGATCGAGGACGTGGTCGACGAGCTGCGCGAGCAGGGGGTGAGGATCGGCGCGCTGGCGATCAAGTGCTTCCGCCCCTGGCCGATCGACGAGGTGCGCGAGGCGCTGGCCCGCGCCCAGCGGGTGGTCGTGATCGAGAAGGCGTTCGCGGTCGGGGCCGGTGGCATCGTGGGCCAGAACACGCGCCTGGCGCTCTCGGGGCTCGAACCCGGTGGTCTACGACGTGGTCGCCGGACTCGGTGGTCGGCCGATCACCGCCCGCTCGCTGCATGCCCTGTTCGCGGACCTGCTCGAGGATCGCCTCGAACCCGGCCCTCTGCACTTCCTCGACCTCAAGCGCGAGGTCGTCGAGCGCGAGCTCGAGCGCATGCAGGGGGGTCATCGGCCCGGGCCGCACGCCGAGAACATCATCCGCGAGCTCGGCGTCGTCGCCGCGCGCTCGCACTGAGGAGGAGCGCATGCCCGAACAGCAGATCAAGCACTACCAGGTCGGGACCTTCGTCGCCGGCAACCGCCTGCTCGACCCGGAGCAGCGTTCGGTCCAGGCGCGGACGGAGCGCTCGAACACGCTCACCTCGGGCCACCGGGCCTGCCAGGGGTGTGGCGAGGCGCTCGGCGCCCGCTACACGCTCGATGCGGCGATGCGGGCGACCGGCGGGAAGCTGATCGCCGCCAACGCGACCGGCTGCCTGGAGGTCTTCTCGACCCCGTTCCCGGAGTCGTCCTGGCAGCTGCCCTGGATCCACTCGCTGTTCGGCAACGCCCCGGCCGTGGCGAGTGGCGTCGCCGCGGCGCTGCGGGTCAAGGGACGCGAGGACGTGCGGGTCGTGGGCCAGGCGGGCGACGGCGGCACCGTGGACATCGGCTTCGCCTGCCTTTCGGGGATGTTCGAGCGCGGCGACGACGTGCTCTTCGTCTGTTACGACAACGAGGCCTACATGAACACCGGCGTGCAGCGCTCGGGGGCCACGCCGCCGGCCGCCCGGACCGCGAACACCAAGCCGGTCGGCGACGAGCCGGGCAACGTCTTCGACCAGGGCAAGAACGTGCCCCTGATCGCGCTCGCGCACGAGATTCCCTACGTGGCGACGGCGACGGTCGCCGAGTTGCGCGACCTCGAGGCCAAGGTCGAGCGCGCGATGGAGTTCCGCGGGCCGCGCTACATCCACGTCTTCGTCCCCTGCCCGCTCGGCTGGGGCTCGGCCTCGCAGGACACGATCCGGCTCGCGCGGCTGGTCAAGGAGACGGGGCTGTTCCCGGTCTTCGAGGCCGAGCATGGCGAGATCGTCGCCGTCTCCAAGATCCGCCGCCGGGTGCCGGTCACCGAATACCTGAAGCTCCAGCGCCGCTACGCGCACCTGTTCCGCCCCGAGGCGCGCACCGACGTGATCGAGCGGCTGCAGGCGGGCGCCGACCGCAACATCAGGCGCTTCGACCTGCTCGCCGAGGGCGCCGAGGCCGAGCCGCCCGGCGCCGCGACCGACATCGCCGAGGCACCCGGACCGCCGGTTGAGCCGTCGGCACCGGACGGGGTCGCGCGGGTGCTTCGCGAGACGCACGGGAGCCCGCGCTGATGGAGAAGCCGTTCGCGATCACGCTCGACGTCGGCTCGAGCCTCGCCAACAAGACCGGCAGCTGGCGCACCGAGCGCGCCGTCTATGTCGACCGCCTGCCGCCCTGCAACCACGCCTGCCCCGCCGGGGAGAACATCCAGGCGTGGCTGTACGAGGCCGAGGAGGGAGACGGCGGCTACGAGCGGGCCTGGCGGAAGATCATGGAGGACAACCCGTTCCCGGCGATTATGGGCAGGGTCTGCTACCACCCCTGCGAGACGTCCTGCAACCGGGCCCAGCTCGACGAGGCTGTGGGGATCAACTCGGTCGAGCGCTTCCTCGGCGATCAGGCGATCCGCGAGGGGTGGCGGGTGCAGGTCGAGGCCGAGCCGACCGGCAAGCGGGTGCTCGTCGTCGGCGCCGGGCCGTCGGGGCTCTCGGCCGCATATCACCTGGCGCTGCGCGGCCACGCGGTGACGATCCACGAGGCCGGCCCGATGGCAGGCGGGATGATGCGGTTCGGAATCCCGAAGTACCGGCTGCCGCGCGACGTCCTCGACGCCGAGGTGCAGCGGATCCTCGACCTCGGGGTGTCGCTGGAGCTCGACACCAAGGTCACCGACCTCAGCGACACGATGGGCGCCGACGACTACGACGCCGTCTTCCTCGCCGTCGGCGCCCAGATCGGCAAGCGCGCCTACATCCCGGCGGGCTCGGCGGCGAAGATGGTCGACGCGCTCTCGATGCTGCACGACTTCGAGCAGGGCGAGAAGCCGCTGCTCGGCCGCCGGGTCGCGGTCTACGGCGGCGGCAACACGGCGATGGACGCCGCCAGGACCGCCAAGCGGCTCGGTGCCGAGGAGGCGATCATCGTCTACCGGCGAAATCGCGAGCGCATGCCTGCCCACGAGTCGGAGCTCGCCGAGGCCGAGCAGGAGGGGGTGATGGTGAAGTGGCTGACGACGATTAAGCAGGTCGACGAGGGCAAGCTGACGGTCGAGCGGATGGAGCTCGACGAGAGCGGCTGGCCCCAGCCCACCGGCGAGGTCGAGGAGCTCGAGGCGGACTCGCTCGTGCTCGCCCTGGGCCAGGACACCGACCTCTCCTTCCTCGAGGGAGTCGAGGGCCTCGAGGTCACCGACGGGGTGGTCAAGGTCGGCCCGGACATGATGACCGGCCGCGCCGGGGTGTTCGCGGGCGGCGACATGGTGCCGGCGGAGCGCTCGGTGACGGTCGGGATCGGCCACGGCAAGCAGGCCGCCCGCAACGTCGACGCCTGGCTGCGCGGTAAGCACTACGCGGCGCCGCCCCGCCACGAGATCGCCGAGTTCAGCACCCTCAACACCTGGTACTACGCCGACGCCCCGCGAACCCACCGCCCGCTGCTCGAGGGCATCCGGCGCCAGACCACCTTCGCGGAGGTCGTCCAGGGCCTCGACGAGTCGAACGCGCTGTTCGAGGCGCGCCGCTGCCTGTCGTGTGGGAACTGCTTCTCGTGCGACAACTGCTACGGCGTCTGCCCCGATAACGCGGTGCTCAAGCTCGCCCAGCGAGCGGCGAACCCGAACGTGAACGGCTACGCGATCGACCTCGACTTCTGCAAGGGCTGTGGCCTCTGCGTCGCCGAGTGCCCGTGCGGGTCGATCGAGATGGTGCCCGAGGAGATCTAGGCGCCCGGCTCGCGCCCCTGCTCAGCTCCGCACCCGGTCGGGCCGCGTGTAGACGTTGACGCCGCCGTCGCGGGCGAACCCGCACAGGGTCAGCCCGCGGTCGTCCGCGAGCGAGACGGCGAGCGAGGTGGGCGCGCCGACCCCGACCAGGATCGGCGCTCCGGCGACCGCCGCCTTCTGGACCAGCTCGAAGGAGAGCCGGCCGCTGACGCAGAGCAGGCGCGGGTGCAGCGGCACGATTCCCTCCGCGAGCGCCCAGCCGACGACCTTGTCCATCGCGTTGTGGCGGCCGACGTCCTCGCGCACCGCGAGCAGGCTCCCGTCGGGCTCGAATAGGCCGGTCGCGTGCAGGCCGCCGGTGCGCTCGAACTCGGGCTGGCGCAGCCGCTCGGGCAGGGCGGCCAGCAGGGCCCTGTCGACGAGCGGCCCGTCCGCCGCCGGCTCGGCCGAGACCGCGACCTCCTCGAGCGCCCCCTTGCCGCAGACCCCGCACGAGGAGGTCGCGTAGAAGCTGCGTCGCCCCGGGTCACGCGCCAGCGGCCCGCGGACCTCGACCACGTTCGCCGCCAGGTCCTCGCTCGGCCCGACCTCGGGCCGCGTCGCGACCAGCCCCTCGCCGAACAGAAAGCCGGCGGCCAGGTCCTCGTCGTCGCCGGGGGTTCGCATCGTCACCGCCAGCGGCGCGCCGTCGACCCGGATCTCGAGCGGCTCCTCGACCGCGACCGCGTCGGTGACACCATCGTGCTCGAGCATCGCGTGCATGCCCCGGTAGCGAAGCGCCCCCGGTCGCCCGGGCGATCGGTCGCCGTCGGCCACCGCAGCGTCGCTCAGACTTCGCTCGGGCCCGCGGGAACCACCTCGGGCGCGAGCCTCGCCGGCCCCGCGGGCGCCGCCTCGACCCCGACCGCCGCCACCGAGACGGCGACCACCTTGTACTCGGGACAACTCGTGTTGACGTCTGCCGACGGCCCGACGAGCAGGTTCGTCCGCACCTCGGGGAAGTGGAAGGCGGTGAACACGTGGCCCGGATCGATCCGCTCGGTCAGTCGCGCCACGAGCTTGATCTCGCCGTTGCGGCTGCGCACCTCGACCAGGTCACCGTCGGCGACCCCAACCGCGGCCGCGTCTTCGGGGTTGACCTCGAGCCAGTCGTGGTCCATCAGCTCGAGGTTGCCGGTCCGGCGGGTCATCGTCCCGACGTTGTAGTGCTCGAGCCGGCGTCCGGTGACCAGGATCAGCGGGAACTCGTCGCTCACCTCGTCCCCGGGCGCCAGGTAGGGCAACGCCGCCATCCGGGCGAGGCCGTCGGGCTGCTCGAAGCGCTCGGTGTAGAGCCGCGGCGAGTCGTTTCCGTCGGCGGCGACCGGCCACTGCAGCCCCGAGCGTCCGAGCCGCTCGTAGGTGACGCCGGCGAAGTGCGGCGTCGTCGCGGCGATCTCGGCCATCACGTCCTCCGGCCCGTCGTAGGGCAGCTCGTAGCCGAGCGCGGCGGAGACGAGGCCGAAGATCTCGAGATCGGTCTTCGCGCCGCCGGGCGGGTCGGCCGCCTTGTCGACCAGCTGGATCCGGCGCTCGGCGTTGGTGAACGTGCCCGTCTTCTCCAGGAAGGAGGCGGCGGGAAGGACGACGTCCGCGAACTTCGAGGTCTCGTTCTCGAAGATCTCCTGGACGACGAGGAAGTCGAGATTCGAGAGCGCCGCGTTGACATGCGCGACATCGGGGTCGGACTGGGCGATGTCGTAGCCGACGATCCACATCGCCTTCAGCGAGCCCTCGACGGCCGCGTCGAGCATCTCGGGCATCTTCAGGCCGCGCTCGCGCTTCATCTCGACCCCCCAGCGCCGCTCGTACATGCTCGCGACCTCGTCGTCTGAGACCGGGCGGTACTGGCTGAAGGTATCGGGCAGGGCGCCGACGTCCGAGGACCCCTGGACGTTGTTCTGGCCGCGCATCGGCAGCAGCGCCGAGCCGGGCTTGGCGAAGTTGCCGGTCAGCAGGGCCAGGTTGCAGATCAGCTGCACGACCTCGGAGCCATAGCGCTGCTCAGTGACCCCGAGTCCCCAGGCGATCGAGGCGCGCTCGGCCTCGCCGTAGAGGTGCGCGGCGCGCTCGACGTCGGCGGCGGGGACTCCGGAGATCCGCTCGACCTCGGCCGGCGTGTAGTCGGCGACCAGGTCCGCGACCGCCTCGTAGCCGGTCGACCGCGCGGCGACGAACTCCTCGTCGACCAGGCCGTCGCGGATCACCACGTGCGCGAGCCCGTTCATGAACGCGGCGTTGGCGCCGGGGTGGATCGGGCAGTGCAGGACGCCGTAGTCCGAGAGCTCGATCTCGCGCGGGTCGGCGGTGATGATCTTCAGCCCATTGAGCGCCGCCTGCTTGATCCGCGCCGCCGCGACCGGGTGCCCGGCGCTCGGGTTGGAGCCGATCAGCAGCAGGACCTCGGCCGCCTCGAAGTCAGCGAACGAGCCGGTGCACCCCGAGAGGCCGAGCGACTTGCGGAGCGCGAACGAGGTCGGGGAGTGACAGACGCGCGAGCAGTTGTCGATGTTGTGGGTCCCGATCGCGGCCCTGACCACGCGCTGCATCGCGTAGCAGTCCTCGTTCGTCCCCCGCGAGGAGGCGAGCCCGGCGATCGCGTCGGCCCCGTGCTCGGCCTTGATCTCGCCGAAGGCGTCTGCGATCCGGCCGACCGCCTCCTCCCAGCTCGCGAGCCGGAAGCCGCCGCTCTCGCGAACGAGCGGCGCGGTGAGCCGGTCGCGGGCGCGAGTGAACTGGTGCGCGAAGCGGCCCTTGACGCAGGTGTGGCCGCGGTTTGCGGGCCCGTCCTCGGCGGGGCTGATCGAGACGATCCGGCCGTCGCGCGCGTGCGCCTCGAGGCGGCAGCCGACCCCGCAGTAGCCACAGGTCGTGGTCGTGGTCCGATCGAAGCGCCCGTCGCTCGTCATCTCACCAACTCCTCCTCGCCCGCCGGATCCACCAGATCGACGAGCAGATGTTCCGTGATCGCGTCCGTGGGACACGTATCGGCGCAGGCCCCACAGGATACGCACGACGAGCGCTCGAATCCAGCGTCGAGGCCGGCTGCGATGTTGCTGTCGAAGCCGCGCCCGGTCGCGGTCAGCGCGAACGCCCCCTGGACCTCGTCGCAGACCCGCACGCAGCGCCCGCATGAGATGCAGAGCTCATGCTGCATACGCAGGTAGGGGTGGCGGGTGTCGGTGTCGGGCTCATGGGTCCGCCCGGTCCAGCGCGGCGCCCCGACCCCGAGCTTGCGCGCGACCCCGGCGAGCTCGGTGTGGGGCGCGGGATCTCCAGGCAGCTCGGAGAGCACCAGCTCGACCACGTTCGAGGCGATCCGCAGGGCGCGCTCGTCGTCGGTGGCGATCCGCATCCCCGCCCGGCAGACGGTCGTGCACGACGGCAGCGGGGCCGGCGCGCCCTCGATCGCGACCAGACAGACCCGGCAGGCGCCGAAGGCGGTGACCCGGTCGTCGAAGCAGAGCGTCGCGACGTCGCCACCGGCCTCGCGCACCGCCTCGAGCGCGGTCGTCCCCTCCTCGACCTCGACCGCCCGGCCATCGACGAAGACCTCGATCACGCCGGCTCCAATCCGAGCTCCTCGGGCCAATGCGCGATCAGGCTCCGGATCGGTGCCGGCAGCCCGCCGCCGTGGGCGCAGAGGCTCGCGACCTCGAGCGTCTCGAGCAACTCCTCGAGCGCCGGACGATCGAGCGCCCGGCCCGGCTCGAACATTTCGAGCCCGCGCTGGAGCCCGATCCGGCACGGGAAGCACTTGCCACAGCTCTCGGTGGCGCCGAAGTGCATCAGGTGGCGACCGAGCTCGCGCATGTCGGTGCGCTCGTCGAAGGCGACGATCCCGCCGTGACCGACCATGCAGCCCTCGGCCGCCAGCTCGTCGAAGTCGAAGCGCGTCTCGAGCGCCGACCCGGGCAGGATCCCACCCAGCGGGCCGCCGATCTGAAGCGCCTTGATCTCGTGCTCGTCGACAAGGCCGCCGCCGTGGCGCTCGCAGATCTCGCGCATCGAGACCCCGAACGGGACCTCGATCACGGCCGGATCGCGAAACCGCTCGTTGAGCGAGACCAGCTTCGTGCCCGGCGTCGCGCCCGGGCTCAGCTCCTTGTAGGCGTCGGTGCCGCGTTCGGCGACGAAGGGGATGTTGCACAGGGTCTCGACGTTGTTGACTACGGTCGGGCGCTCGTCGTAGCCGCGCTCGGCCGGGAACGGCGGCCGCGCCGAGACCGTCCCCCGCATCCCCATCAGCGAGTTGAGCAGCGCCGTCTCCTCGCCGACCACGTAGGAGCCCGCGCCCTCGACCACGCCGACGTGAAAGGAGAAGCCGCTGCCGCGGATGTCGTCGCCGAGGTCGCCGGCGGCGAGCGCGGCCTCGTTCGCGGCCACCAGCGCCGCCTTCGAGCGCGGGTACTCCGAGCGGACGTAGACGTAACCGCGATCGGCGCCGACGGCGAAGCCGGCGAGCGCCATCCCCTCGAGCAGGAGCGCGGGGTTGCGCTCCATCAGCAGCTTGTCGATATAGGAGCCGGGGTCGCCCTCGTCGGCGTTGACGACGATCACCTTCTCGCTTCCGACCGCCTGGCGGGCGAAGCGCCACTTGGTCCCGGCCGGAAAGCCCGCCCCGCCGCGGCCGCGGACGTTGGCCGCCTCGACCTCGTCCAACAGCCGCTCCGGGCCGAGTTCGTCGAGCGCGCGATGCAGGCCGCCGTAGGCGCCGGGGACGATCAGGACCGGCTCCTCGAGGGCGCTGCGCCACGGCGGCTCGCCCGCCTCCTGCGCGGCGCCGCCGGCGACCCGCTCCCCGGCCTCCGGCCCGGCGTCGACCACCTCCCCGTCGCGGTAGGAGGGTCCGGAGTGGCAGTACCCGAGGCAGACGACCTCGGCGAGTGAGGTCTCGCCGTCGTCGCTGCGCTCATTGAGCGAAATCCCGAGCGCCTGCTCCAGCTCACCAACCTGGGCGTCGAAACGGCTTGCCCAGCAGGCCGTGCCGGTGCAGACCTGGACATGTCGGCGCCCACGTGGGCGCACGAAATCGTCATAGAAGGTCGAGATCCCATAGACGGTCGCCTCCGGAAGCCCCGAGCGGACCGCGGCCAGTCGCCGATCGTCGTCGGTGAGCTCGCCCCGGGCCTCGACTGCCTGCTTGAGCACCGCCAACGCCACCGCAGGGCCCTCGCCGTCCTCGCGGCGGCGCATGAGCTCGATCAGGTTGTGGGTCGGGGAGGCAGTAGACAAATTCGTTTACCTGTGCCAACCTACCACGCTCGACAACGGCTCAAGGGTACTCCCGGCGCGCGGTCGGATATAACTGGGCGGTCGGGGTCAATCCGGCCCCAAGCCGGGCATCGAGGGACCGAGGGAGGCGAGATGGTGGCTCGCGGGCGTCCGTTTCCAGCGACCCGCCGCGCCCTGGCCAAGTCGATCGTCGACCGTCGGATTAGTCGCCGGGCCTCGCTCGTACTGCTCGCCGGAGCGCTCGCGGCCGGGGCGATCGCCGCACCGGCGTCCTCGGAGCCGCGGCCGGGCCCCCGCTGCAACGGGGCCAAGCAACTTTGCGAGCGCCCCTTCGACCGCGTCGTCCTCGCCGGCGCCCACAACGCGATGTCGGCCTTCGACCTTGGCTGGAAGCTCCCCAACCAGACGCTCGCGATCCCCGACCAGCTTCGGGCCGGGATCCGCGCGCTGCTGATCGACACCCACTACGGCCGATTGCAGGCCGACGGCACGGTGCGCACCGACGATGACGGCGAGCTGACCGAAGGAGAGCGGGGTCTCTACCTCTGCCACGTGCTCTGCGAGCTCGGCGCCTCGCCGCTGGTCGACGTCCTGAGCTCGATCCGCAGGTTCCTGCGCCGGCACCCGTTCAACGTGCTGACGATCGTCAACGAGGACCACATCGCGCCCGCCGACTTCGCCGGCGCGATCGAGCAGAGCGGCCTGATCCGCCACGTCTACCGCGGCCCGCCCGGGCCAAGATGGCCGACCCTGCGCAGGATGATCAGGACCCGCCAGCAGGTCGTCGTGCTCGCCGAGCGCGACGACGGCGGCGTGCCCTGGTACCACGTCGCCTACGAGGGGATCCTGCAGGAGACGCCGTACTCGTTCCGGACCCCGGATCTGCTGATCGAGCCGGCGAACTGGACCGCGAGCTGCCGGCCCAACCGCGGCGGGACCGCGGGCTCGCTGTTCCTGGTCAACCACTGGTCGCCCTCGACCGCGCCTCCGGAGCCCGACCCGGCGGCATCAGCGGCGGTCAACGCCGCCGATGTGATCCTCGGCCGGACACGGGAGTGCGAGCGGCTGCGCGGGCGCCTGCCCTCGATCATCGCCGCCGACCAGGTCACCTACGGCGGGCTGTTCGCGGCGGTGCGGGAGCTGAACGGGATCGGGGCGCGGTAGCCCGGCCTGAGGCTGACGCGGCCCACACTCCCATAGAGTGGCGGGCCCGCCATGGAGGAGGAGCCGAGAACGCCCGCGCGCAGGATCGAGAGCGAGATCGCGGTCGTCGGTGCCGGGATTGCCGGGCTCACCGCGGCCACGGCGCTCGCCCGCGAGGGCGCCGACGTGGTCGTGCTCGAGGCCCGCGACCGGGTCGGCGGACGGACCTGGAACACCGAGATCGGGGGCGAGGCGAATGAGCTCGGAGGCCAGTGGGTGGCGCCCTATCAGTCCGCGATCCACGCCCTGCTCGACGAGCTCGGGATCGAGCTGTTCGCGAGCTGGCGCGAGGGTGAGCACGTCTACGTCGACCCCGCCGGCGCGACCCACCGCTACCAGGGCCACGACGCGCCGCTCGGGAGCGGATCCGAGAAGGCCTTCGCGGAGGCCGACGCGAAGCTCGACGCGCTCGCCAAGCAACTCGATCCCGAGGCACCCTGGGACCACCCCGACGCGGAGCGGCTCGACGCGATCACCTTCGAGGCTTGGCTTCAGGCCGAGGTCGCCGACGAGATGGCGCGGGACCTGCTCCGTTCCTGGCTCGCCGGCGGCTTTCTCGCCAAGCCCGCCCACAGCTTCTCGCTTCTCCAGGGGCTATGGATGATCGCCGGCGCCGGCGGGACCTACGAGCTCTTCGAGCCCGACCAGTGCCTCGCCTACCGGGTCGTCGGCGGCTCGCAGCTGATCGCGATCCGGCTCGCCGAGCGACTCGGCGACCGGGTCCTGCTCGACGCCCCCGCTCGCGAGATCCGCTGGTCGGATGACCGGGTCGAGGTCGACGCCGGGTCGGCCGAAGTCACCGCGCGCGCGGTGATCGTCGCCGTGCCGCCGAACATGACCAACGCGATCCGCTTCTCCCCCGCGCTGCCGGGCTGGCGGATGCGGCTCGGCCAGTCGCTCTCGCAGGGCAGCATCAACAAGGTCCTCGCCGTCTATGAGAGCCCGTTCTGGCGCGACGAGGGCCTCTCGGGCCAGGGCTTTGCGCCCTACGAGCTGGTCCGCGAGCTCTACGACAACTCGCCACCCTCGGCGTCGGCGGGCGTCCTCTGCACCTTCCTCGCCGGCGAGAACGCTGAGCGCGCCGGGCGGCTGAGCGCCGCCGAGCGCCGCGACGTGGTGCTCGCCGGGATGGCCAAGTACGTCGGCCCGCGGGCGCTCGAGCCGGTCGATTTCATCGAAACCGACTGGTCGGCGCAGGAGTGGACGCGCGGCGCCTACGGAACCAGCTACGGGCCGGGCGGGCTGACCCGCTTCGGCGCCGACCTGCGGCGCTCGATCGGGCCGATCCACTGGGCCTGCACCGACATCGCGGGGGTCGGGCACATCCACATGGAGGGCGCGGCCCGGTCGGGCGAGCGGGCGGCGCAGGAGTGCCGGGCCGCGGTCGCGGCGTAGCGCTCAGCTCGTCGTTCGCGACGCGCGCGGCTCGGCGACAACGTACGGACGGCCGACGTAGAAGCCCTGGACCTGGTCGACGCCGAGGCCCTTGACGATCGCGATCGTGTCGGCGTCCTCGACCCCCTCGGCGACGGTCTCGATATCGAGCGCGTGCGAGATGTCGACCATCGCCTGCACCAGCCGCTGGTCGAAGGCGTTCCAGCGCACGTCGCGGATGAACTCCATGTCGATCTTGACGTAGTCGATCGGCAGGTGCTTGAGGTAGGAGAAGGAGCTGAAGCCGGCGCCGAAGTCGTCGAGTCCGAGGCTGAAGCCGAGCGCGGTCAGCGAGCGGGCGAAGGCCTCCGCCTCCTCCATGCGCGCGACCGCCGCCGTCTCGGTGATCTCGAAGCTGAGCCAGCTCGGGTCGAACCCGGAGTCGATCGCCGCCCGGACGTCGTCGAGGAAGTGGGTGCTCGCCAGCGAGTGGCCGGAGAGGTTCATCGCCATCGGCCGCCCGTGCTCGGCCAGGGCGAGCGCCTTGCCGAGCACGAGCCGATCGATCTCCTCGATCAGCCCGAACCGCTCGGCCGTCGGCAGGAACGAGGCCGGAGGGATCACGTCGCCCTCGTTGTCGAGCATCCTGACCAGCAGCTCGTCGCGGACGATGCCGCCCTGCTTGAGGTCGACGATCGGCTGCGCGTAGACGACCAGCCGATCGTCGTCGATCGCCTCCCGGATCCGTGCGACCCAGGTCAGGCTCTGGCCCCGCTGGCCGGCGTAGACGATCGCCTGGCCGCGGCCGGTCTCCTTGGCCTCGAACAGGGCGATGTCCGCCGCGATCAGCAGCTCGCTTCCGTCGAGGTCGCCCGCGGTCTCGTCGAAGGTCGCAATCCCCACGCTGACCCCGGTCGCGGTCTTAGTCGTCGCCTTGATCGCCTCGATCAGCCGGTTGGCGACCGCGACCGCGTCATCGCGCGAGGCACGCCGCAACAGCAGCGCGAACTCGTCGCCTCCGATCCTGGCCAGGAAGTCCTCGTCGCGTGCCTCGTGGTGAAGCCGAGCGCCGATCTCCCGCAGCAGCTGGTCGCCGGCCTGATGGCCGAGCGAGTCGTTGACGAAGCGAAAGGCGTCGACGTCGATCAGCAGTAGCGCGCTCGGCTCGAGCGGACGGGGCGGGACCTGCCTCAGGTGCGTGGCGAGCTCCTGGTCGAAGCGGCGCCGGTTGTAGAGCCCGGTCAGGGTGTCACGGTCGGCCTGCTGCCGAAGCTGCTCCTCGAACCCCCGCGACGCGCCCCGGTCCTCGGCCGCGCTCGGCCGTACGCCAATCCGTCCATCCCGCAACCCACCGTTGTCCCACTCGGTCTCCACGCTCTGGATATCGGCGCGAAGGCCGGCGGACCTGCACGCCGCCTGCCCCGGGGGCCCGGTCTGGACGAATGTTTGAGCTCGGCGCCAGGGACCGCGCGCGGCGGTCCCTGGCACCGCTCCGCCTCAGCCGGCCGCCCCCGCGTAACGCAGCGAGCCGGGCGTGGTCAGCAGCTCCCCGGTCTCGAGCAGCGTCTTGAGCCCGGAGAGGATCATCGGCCAGCCGCCGTAGAGCTCCGAGTTCGCCCCCTCGCGGAGCTGATCGTGGGTGACCGTGAGCAGGCACGAGTCCTCGACCTGCTCGATCTCCCAGGTCACCCGCGACGCGCCCTCGTCCTTGACCTCGTCGCTCCAGAGCGCCGTGAAGCTCTGCACGAGCCGGCGCGGCGGGTCGACCTCGAGGTTCTCGCCCGCGGCGATGTCGATCACCCCCGGGACCGAGGACCGATAGCTCGAGCCGGGCGTCCATTCGGACCTGGTCTCGACCCCGAAGCTGTACTTCGCCCTCTGGTCGGGATCGGTGATCGCCTCCCAGAGCCGCTCCGGCGTGGTCTTGATGTAGATCTCGAACACGGTCAGGGCTGCCGCCCCGTCGACGACCGCGTACCTGTCCATGCTCTGCTGTTCGCCTTCCATCACTCCTCCTCCAGTTGTCGCTTCAGCCCGCTGAGCGTCGCCGCCCAGGGCTCGGCGAATTTGCTCACCCACCGATCGTGGATGAGCCGGATCGGGACCGGGTTCAGGAAGTGGAGCTTCTCGCGGCCACGCTTGCGCGTCGCCACCAGCCCCGCCTCCTCCAGCACCCGCAGGTGCTTCATGACGCCGAAGCGCGTCATCGGCAGTCGCCGCTCGAGCGCGCTCAGCGTCTGCCCGTCGCGCTCGAACAGCTCGTCGAGCAGGCTCCTGCGCGTCGGGTCGGCGAGTGCCTTGAACACCGCGTCCATCGCCGCCGAGTATACGTGACCTTTTGGTCACATGTCGGCCGGTCTAGCTCGGCTCGGCCCGATCCTCGATCTCGTCGGCGTCGAGCACGGCCCAGCCGACCCGCTCGACGAGCTGCGCCGCGAAGTGGTCGGACTCGAGGTCTCGTGCGGTGATCCGCTCGCGAAGCAGCACCGGCTGCTCGTCCGGTCGGGCTGCGGCGGTGACGATGATCTCAGGCATCAGCTCTCCTCTGCGTCGGGTGCGTTCAGGCTCAGGAGGGTCGCCGGTGAACCTTCAGGGGCGGTAAGGAAGCGGCACGGGGCTCTCATTCCGTGACCTCGAAGCTGAACATCATCCCGCTCTCGTGGTGCTCGGCGATATGGCAATGGGCCATCCACAGCCCGACATTGCTCACGTCGAGCAGAATGTCGACCGTCTCGCCGGTCCGCACCAGCACGGTGTCCTTCCAGACCAGGTTGGGCTCGACCGTCCCGTCGCGACTCAGGACCAGGAAGCGCCCGGCCCCGTGGACGTGGAACGGGTGGTGCATCGGATGGTCGCCGGCCATTTCATTGAGCAGCCGGATCTTTACCTGCTCTCCAACTCGGAACCGCCAGTCGATCGCCGCGTTCTCGGCGCCCGACTCGCGGTCGACCAGCTTCCAGCGCATATTGGCCGGAGTGGTGATCCGGTTGACCTCGACCATGTCGTCCTCCCACTCGATTCCGTCGGCCGCTGCGTGGTCGTGCGTCGCCTGCTCGCCGGGGTGTTCGTGGTGCTCGTGGCCACCCCCGGCCTCGGCGACGACCTCGGCCGGCAGCAGCTTCATCCCGCAGTCCGGGCAATGGCCGGGACGCTCGCTGACGACCTCCGGGTGCATCGGGCAGGTGTAGCTCGCGGGTCCGTCCCCCTCCGGCGCACCGAGGTCCATCTCGGCGATGAAGGCGACGGTCTTGTCGGGCTCGGCGTCCAGGAACGGCAGGATCCGCTCCCGCTCGGCCGCCAGCTCCGCGTTCGTGCGCAGGGCTTCGAACTGGTTGGCGAATGAGGGCTCGGCTCGATCCTCGCTGACGCTGACCGTTGCCAGCCGATAGACCCGGTCCGGGGTGCGGTGCTCGAGCGCCAGCTCGCCGGATCGGCCGAACAGCACGTCGACCACCACCCGCTCAGATGGCGCCAGCACGATGTCGTCGACGAATGCCTCGCGCTCGACCCGCCCGCTGTCGCCGCCGACGAGCTTCATCCGCGCACCCGGCAGCGCGACCTTGAACACGCGGGTGTTGGCAGTGTTGGTCAGGTAGAGGCGGACGACCTCGCCGAGCCGGGCGTTCAGCGCCGGATCCGTCTCACCCCCGACCAGGAGCAGGTTCCCGAAGCGGCCCATCGCCGCATGGGTCGTCTCGGTGCGGCTGAACGACGCGACCTTGCCGCCCTCGACCAGGACATCGTCGAGCGTCAGCAGCAGCTCCCGGTTGGCCGGCGGCCAGTACTCAGGGTCGGCCGGCTCGACCAGGACGTTCCCGTAGAGGCCCATCTCCTGGCCGTAGTCCTCTCGGATGTGCGGGTGATACCAGTAGAGGCCCGGGTCGGGAAAGGCCACGCGGGCGGAGAACGTCTTCCCGACCGCGATCGGCTGCTGAGTCTCGTGCGTGCCGTCGTAGCGGTTCTCGAGACGCAGTCCGTGCCAGTGCACGGTCGCCTCCATGTCGCCGTGGTTCTCGATCTCGACCACGACCTCGGAGCCTTCGCCGACCTTGAGCGTCGGCCCGGGGATCGATCCGTTGTAGGCCAGCATTCGCACGGTGGCGCCTTCGAGCCGCTTCGCCACCGGCCCAATGCGCAGCTCGAAGCGATCTCCGTCGGCCAGCTCGACGAGCTCGGAGGCCCGCGCATGCGGCAGCCCGGTGAGGTCGGTCGGGAATTGATCTGTTGTGCTCATCTCGTCTCCTCTCTCGATTTGGTGGCGCTGCTCAGGCCGGCGCCATCGCCGGGGCCTGTTCCGGAGCCGCCGGCCGGAAGGTGCGGATCGCCTCGGCGATGTGCTCGGCGTCGTCCTTGACCCAGCCCAGCAACGCCGAGCCTCTCGTGTGCTGCCAGGTCAGCCCGAGGAAGTAGAGCCCGGGCGACTCAGTGACCCCGCGTCGGTGAACGGCGCGGCCACGCTCGTCGAAGACCGAAACGTCGATCCACGAGTGATCGACCGCGAAGCCGGTCGCCCAGATCACGCTGCGAACATCGAGTGCGGTGCCGTCCTGGAAGCGGACGATCGACCCCGCGGCATCCACAGCTCGCGGATGCAGCTCGACCCCGCGGCGCCGGCGCAGTTCCCGAGGACTGGAGCCGATCAGCGTGTCCCGGCCGGCCATCCGCCGACCGATCCGCGAGGCGATCGTCTTGCGGATCAGCCCGGTGGCCTCGAGATACCAGAACAGGTCGCGGCCCAGCACCCGTTGCGGGAGCGGCATCTGGCGCGAGCCGATCGAGAGGTGGACCTGGTGTGAGCCCGCGAGCTCCTCGGCGATCTGAAAGCCGGTGTTGCCGCCGCCGACCACGAGCACGCGCCCGCCGGGGATCGCGCCCGGCGACCGGTAGGCGCCGCTGTGGAGCTGGACGACCTCGGAGTCCAGGCGCTCGGCGACCGCGGGGACGACCGGCACCTGGAACGGGCCGGTCGCGACGACGACCTGCCTGGCCTCGTAGCGGCGATCGTCGAGCTCGACCAGATAGCCGCCGTCGATCCTGCGCAGCGAGCGGACGCGGCTGTTGAGCTCGACCGGAAGCTCGAGGCGGCGGACGTAATCGGTCAGGTAGGCCGCAACCTCGTCCCGACCCGGATAGCTGTCGGGGTCGCCGGGGAACGGCAAGCCCGGAAGGCTGCTGTAGCGGACCGGGGTGAACAGCCGCAGCGAGTCCCAGCGCTGGCGCCAGGCGGCGGCGGGCTGCGCGGCCGCCTCGAGGATCTTGAAATCGTGCCCCGCGCGGGCCAGGAAGTACCCGAGTGCGAGCCCGGCCTGGCCGCCGCCGATGACGGCGATGTCCGTGGCGGTGCTCGACCGGGCTTGGGCCTTGCTGGCTGCGGGTGGATCAGGCATTGAACTCCCTGAGTTCGGTCGGTTTGAGAAGCGCCCGACCGATCCCCCGCGGCTCAGACTGAGAATGTTGCCTGTCATCCGGCCGAGCGCCGGGCTGACGCAGGCGAGTGTAGCTACCCGCTTCTAGTTCTCTCGCGGTTCGATCAGCAGCGCCCGCGCGATGGCGAGCGGCTCGCCGTCGGGCGCCAGCAGCGCCGATCCTGCGTGGCGCTTGCGACCGTCGATCCCGATCGGCCACGCGATCACGACCTGCTCCTCGCCCGCGCGCACTGGCCCCTCGATCCGGGCCGTGAGCTGTGCGAGGACGCTCGGCTTCAGGTCCGCCTGCCCGCTGTAGGAGGCGAAGTAGGTCGGGCAATCGAGCGCCGCCCAGATGAACTCCGGGCGCACCAGCCCGTCCGAGTTGGCGGTCCAGGTCGGCGGTGTCCAGGGCGAGGCGACGACCTCGCGGCCGTCGACCTCACCCGCGAAGACTCCGAACGCGTCCTCGCGCGCCCGCCCGCAGACGAAGCAGCGACTGAAGACGCCGTCCGCCTTTCCCCGGTAACGGGTCGCGGCAAGGCGCGCCTCGCGCACGCTCACCGGGGGTGGCATCTCGACGTCGACCTGCGACACCGCACGTGCCTCGGCGACGAGCAGCTCGCCATCGAGCGCGCGAATCGACTCGTCTCGCTCGCGGACGAGATCGAGCGGGGTGTCGAGCGGGACGGGACTCCTCAGGCTGACCTCCGCCGGGCCGTCGAATGACCCGGCGACGACGCCCGCGGAGTAGCCGCCGTTCCCGCTCTCGAGCGGTCCATTGAAGCGGCGCGGTATCGAGACGCGCTCGGACAGGGGGCGACTATCTCACAGGCGGCGCGGGCCAACGGCCCACCGTCCTCAGCCCAGCAGCAGGTTGACGCGCTCGATCTTGACGTGGTCGAAGCCGACCCTGGGGACCGCGGACCCGTCACCAAGGAGTTCGCGGAGCGGGGATCTTCGGTGGGCTCGGACGAACACCTCGCAGCCGCCGACCGAGGGGAAGCAGAAGCGGTCGAAGGCGTCGTCGGTGAACAGCCCGACGCTCTCGGCCCGACCGGGGCCGACCCCGTCGAACGAGTTCACGTGATCGTGGGGGTTGGTGGGATCGAGCGCACTCGCCGAGACGTCGATCCGGTACAGCCCGGGGACGACCAGCCTTCCGGTCGAGGGCACGAGCTCGGGGCTCGAATGCCGGAAACGCGCATCGCGTGCGAGCCGTCCCGGCAGACCCTTGCTGCGCAGCGCCCTTGCCAGCGCGCGCGAGTCGGTGTCAGCGCGCAGCAACGCATGCGCGAAGTTGTTCGCGAACGGAGCCGCGCCGTCGATCGCCAGCCCGGTCGGAGCTCCGACCAGCGAGAGGATGACCCGATCGACGCGCCTGTCATCGACCCGAGCTCGGTCGCAGGCCATCCCCCAGACCCCCACCAGCGGGTCGGGCCCATAGAACGTCTGCGAGATGGCAAGCGGCGAGCCGAAGGCGTTCTGAAGCGCCTCGGCCGACGTCGGTATGAGGGCAACCGTCAACCAGCAGTTGCGCAGCTTCACGTCGTCGCTGCCCACCCGTGGATGCGAGCCCGGGTGAGCCGAAGCCGAGCCCGCGATCATCAGGGCCGTCGCCGCGGCGAGGACCCCGGTAACGAGGAGTTTGCGGACGACGCCGTCCACGGCAAGATCCTACGCCCGCATGATCTACCGAACGACCCAGGTGTCCTTCACGCCACCGCCCTGGCCACTGTTGACGAGCAGCGAGCCAGGTTCGAGCGCGGCGCGGGTCAACCCGCCCGGCAGGGCCCATTCGTCCCCGGCGGAGCGGATCACGTACGGGCGAAGGTCGACGCGGCGCGCCTGGAGCCGGCCATCGCACAACGTCGGGTGAGAGGACAGCTCGACGCGCCGCTGAGCGACGAACTCCTGCGGCGAGCTTCTCAGCCCGCTCAGGGCGGCCTCGCGCTCGCGCTCGCTTGCCTCGGCCCAGATCACGACCCCTTCCCCGCCCATCTCCCCGCGCGGCTTGACTACGAGATCGTCGAGATCGGCCAAGGCACGGTCGCGTTCCGCCGGTTCACCGAGGTCGTAGGTCGTGACGGACTCGAGCACCGGATCCTGATCCAGGTAGAAGCGGATCATCTCCTCGACGTAGGCGTGAATCAGCTTGTCATCGCCGATCCCCGAGCCGGGGGCGTTGACGCAGCTGATCCGGCCCTCTCGGCACGGTTGGAGAAGCAGGTCGCCAACGCTGGTCGGGTGACCGCTGGAGTCGGTGAAGCGGTCCTCGCCGGTCCGCTGCAGGATCACGTCGATCTCGATCCGGCGCCCGTCGACTCGGGCAGTGAGCGTTCCGTCGTCGCGCTCGAGAGCCTGCGGGGTGACCGCCGGGATCGAGAGCTCACGGGCGATGCGCGCGTGCTCGTACCACGCAGCCGCCATCTCGCCCTCGCTGAGGACGACGATCGACGGCTCCTTCGACTCCGCAGGCGCGCTCGCCCGCAGAGCCTCGCCGAGTCGCGCGAATGCGTCGTCGATCGGAGCGGGGACGGACGCGGCAGAGCGATGGAGCTGGCAGAGGCATTCGCGCGCTGCGACGGCGTAGGCGATCCCCGACGGCATCCGGATCTGGTCCTCGAGGACCAAGAACCGACCGTCCGGAGATCGCACCAGGTCAAAGCCGACCAATGCCAGCCAGGGGTCCTGAGTCGCCCCTCGCATGCTCGGCTCCAGATGGGCCGAGCTCTCGATGGCCCGCTCGGGAACGACACCGGCGGCAACGGCGGCGCGTTCGCCATAGACGTCGGCGACGAAACGCTCGAGCGCTCGAGCGCGCTGCACGACGCCGGCCTCCACTTGGCGCCACTCCGCCGCGGTGAGGATCCGGGGCACGGGATCCAGACAGAACATGCCATCGGCGCTGGCGCCGAAGGTGACCCCACGTTCACGTAGGTGTGCGGAGACGGCGGCCGCCAGCGCGCCGAGGTCGAGTTCGGCAAGCCGCTCCAGCATCGCGGCATAGTGGGGGCGCGGTTTGCCGCCGGGCTCGAAGGCCTCGTCGTAGACCCCCTCTTGCAGCTCGTAGCCGGCGAGCATCGTGGTTGCCGTAGCCCAGTGGGACATGGCCGTGCGGCGAGCCTAGATCAACCGTTGATCAGGCGCGCAGGTAGGTCAGCACCGCCAGCACCCGGCGATGATCGTGGGGACTGCTGGCGAGATCGAGCTTCGAGAAGATGCTCGTCACGTGCTTCTCCACCGCGCGCTCGGTGACCACGAGCTCCGTCGCGATCGCCTGATTGCTGCGCCCCTCGGCCATCAGTTCGAGTACCTCGCGCTCGCGCGGCGTGAGCTCGAGGAGCGGGTTCTCGTCGCGACGCCTGCCGACCAGCTGTGAGACAACCTCGGGGTCGAGGGCCGAGCCGCGATCGCCGACGCGCCGCACGGCGTCGATGAACCGCTCGACCTCGGCGACCCGGTCCTTGAGCAGGTAGCCGACACCCTCGGCGCCGTCCTCGAGCAGCTCGAGCGCGTAGCCCTCCTCGATGTACTGCGACAGCAACAGCACCCCGACCTCGGGCAGCTCGCCGCGGATCTGCTGCGCCGCCCGCAGCCCGTCGTCGGTGTTCGAGGGGGGCATGCGCACGTCGACGACCGCGACGTCGGGCTTGTGCGCTCGGACCTTGCGCAGCAGCTCCTCCGCGTCGCCGGCCTGGCCGACGACCTCCATGCCCGCTTCCTCGAGCAGCCGCACCACTCCCTCGCGCAACAGGACCGAGTCGTCGGCGACGACTACGCGCATGGGATCACCGCGCGGATCTTCGTCCCGCCGCCCCGGGGGCTGACGACCTCGAGCCGCCCATCGAGCGCAGCGACGCGGTCGGCGAGCCCGCGCAGCCCCGAGCCCGTGCCCGGATCGGCGCCGCCGACCCCGTCGTCGCGGACCTCGACCTCGATCATCCCGTTGCTGCGACTGACATTGATCTCGGCCCGCGAGGCCTGGGCGTAACGGGCGACGTTGGTGAGCGCCTCAGCGACGACGAAGTAGGAGGCCGACTCGACCGCCGCCGGCAACCGCTCGGCCGGCGGCTCAGCGAGCTCGACCGGCACCGGAGCGCGGCGGGCGAGCGCCTCCAGCGCCGGGCGCAGGCCACGATCGCTGAGTACCGCCGGGTGCAGGCCGCGGGCCAGCTCGCGCAGCTCAGTCGTCGCCTCGCCAAGCTCGCTGGCCGTCTCCTCGAGCAGCTCCTTCGCCGCCGCGGGGTCGGAGTCGAGCTTCTGGCCCGCCAGCCGCAGATTGAGCGCCAGCGAGACCAGCCGCTGCTGGGCGCCGTCGTGGAGGTCGCGCTCCAGGCGCCGGCGCTCGTCGTCGGCGGCCTGGACGATCCGGGTTCGCGACGCGCGCAGCTCCTCGACCCGGGCGCGCAGCTCAACGTTCAGGCGCTCGTTCTCCAGCGCCAGGCTGGCGGCGGCGCCGACCGCGGCGATCAGCTCGGGCTCGGTGTCGAGCGTGGCGTCGTGGCAGATCATCGCGACGGGCCGGCCGTCGCGCTCGACCGGCGTGCGCGCCGTGTCGCCGTCGCGGGCCGGCAACTCGACCGGGTGGCCGTCGGCGTCGACGTAGCGGCCCTGTTCCGGCACCCAGTAGGCGAGCGACAGCGACGGGTCGCCGAGCGCCTCAGCGAGCGCCTCGCGCAGACTTTGGCGACGGCCGGCCTCGCCGACGCGCGCGACCAAGTCGCTGACGGCGGACGCCCGCGACAGGCGCGAGCGCAGCAGCCCCGTCAGAAACGCGAACGGAACCGAGGCCATCAGGCAGAGGCTCGCGATGTCGATGACGTTCTCCGCCTCCCCGTCCGGCCAGCCGCTGACGTCGCCGAGCAGGCTGAGGCTGAGCAGGACCAGCGTCCCCACGCCCACCAAGAGGACGGGTGCGAGCGCCCGCCGTTGGGTCGGCGAGGCGGCCCGCCACCGGCGCACAAGGAGGATCGCGATTGCCGTCAGCCCGAACACGCCGATCACCGCCTGCAGACCGAACATCGCGTCCGAGAACCCGGGCTGGTCGCTGATCAGCAGGGGGTTGGCCGGGCAGTCGGCGTTGCAGTAGTCATCCTCGCCCGCGGTCTGGTGGAACAGCAGGGCCAGCACCTGAACCACGGTGGTGTCGAAGTAGCCGATCCCCACGAGCAGCCGCTCGACCGGCGTCTGCAGCCGCCCCGTCGGGAACGCGACCAGCATGTGGAGGAAGAGCCCGTACGCCAGCGGCGCGACCAGCAAGCCGATGATGAACAGGCCCTCCACCTCGGAGGCCTCCAGCGCGCTCACCGCCCAGACGAAGCCGATCGCCGTCATCAGCGGCCCGAAGTTGTTGCCCGGCCGTCGCCACCAGGCGTACAGGCCGGTGCCTACGAACGACCAGGTGATCAACGGCCCGAAGATCGCGTGAGCGGCCTTGTCATCACCCAGGAAGTCGCTCGCCAGCGCCAGCGGCAGGGTGACCAGGCCGGCCGTGAACCCGGCGAGGCCAAGCCCGACCAGCGCCTGCCGCAGCGACCTCACGCCAGCAGCTCCGCCATCGCGCCACCCGAGAGCTGGTCCTTGGGCAGGAAGCCTCGCGCGCCGCTGCGCAGGATCAGCTCGGCCGAGTCCGACCAGTCGCGGCTCGAGGTCAGCACGACGGCGGGCGCCGCTTCGCCCTCGGTGATCCGGGCGGCGACGTCAAAGCCGTCGCCATCGGGAAGCTGGACGTCGAGCAGGACGACCTCGGGGCGCAGTCGGCTCGCCTCGGCGACCGCGGTCTGTGCGTCGGCGGCCTCGCCGATCACCTCATAGCCGTCGGCCTCCAGCAGCAGCCGGGCCTTGGCGCGAAACCCGGCGTGGTCGTCGACGACGAGGACGGTCTGAGACATGGGCCGATTGTGCCCTAGTCCAGGCGCTTTGGACATACGGATAACCGCACCCCAGGCGGCGGATTTCCGCCCGCCGGGACGCCTGGTGGCCGCATTGGAGCGAGGTCGGCGCGCTGGGAGCCTGACGCCATCTCGTTTCCCCACCCAAATCAAGGAGTGACCATGGACCGCACAAGCATTTCCTCCCGCGCCGCCCGCTGGGCCGCCAACCACCGCCGCGCCGCGATCCTCGGCTGGATTGCATTCGTCGTGGCGGCATTCATGATCGGTGGCGCGGTCGGCACACAGACCATCGCCGACGAGGACCTCGGCAACGGCGACTCGCGCCAGGCCGACCAGATCGTCGCCGATGCCGGCTATCCCGAGGACGACTACGAATCGGTGCTCGTCCAAAGCAAGTCCGGCGCGACCACCAACGACTCGCAGTTCCAGGCCGCGATCAGCGATACGGAGCAGAGGTTGGCGCAGGTCGCCCACGTCGCCGACATCGAGTCGCCGCTGAAGGCTCAGCACGCCGACCAGGTGTCGGCCGACGGCCGCTCGGCGCTGATCGGGTTCCAGCTCCGCGGCAACGACGAGCAGATGTCGGACCGCGTCGAGGCGCCGCTGGCTGCGGTCGCCGAGGCGCAGGACGCGCATCCGGAGTTCACGATCGAGGAGTTCGGCGGCGCGAGCGCCGAAAAGGCCCTGGACGATGCGCTGGCCGAGGACTTCCAGCGCGCGGAGTTCCTCTCGCTGCCGATCACGCTGCTGATCCTGGTCGTCGCGTTCGGTGCCCTGGTCGCTGCGGGAGTCCCGCTGCTGCTCGGCCTGGCGGCCGTGTTCGCGACGCTCGGGATTCTCGGTCCGGTGAGCCAGCTGTTCCCCGTCGACGAGCAGATCTCGTCGGTGATCCTGCTGGTCGGCCTGGCGGTCGGCGTCGACTACTCACTGTTCTACCTGCGCCGTGAGCGGGCGGAGCGGCGGGCCGGCCACTCCAACGAGGCGGCGCTGGCGATCGCCGCCGCGACCTCGGGCCGCGCAGTGCTCGTCTCCGGGCTGACGGTGATGATCGCGATGGCGGGCATGTTCCTGACCGGCAGCGCCACGTTCATGTCGTTCGCGGTCGGGACGATCCTGGTCGTCGCGGTCTCGATGCTCGGCTCGCTGACGGTTCTGCCGGCGGTGCTGTCGAAGCTCGGCGACAAGGTCGAGAAGGGCCGGGTGCCGTTCGTGCATCGCCTGCGCCGCCGCGGCGACGGCGAGTCGCGCGTGTGGTCGGCGATCCTTGACCGCGTGCTGCGGCGCCCGCTCGTGTCGGCGGTGCTCGCCGGTGGGCTGCTGGTCGCGCTCGCGATCCCCAGCCTGCGGCTGAACACGGTCGAAAGCGGCGTCGAGGGAATCCCCGACAGCCTGCCGATCATGCAGACGTACGAGCGCATGCAGGCCGCGTTCCCGGGTGGGCAGATCCCGCTCGAGGCCGTCGTGCAGACCGACGACGTCAGCGATCCCGAGGTCGCCGGGGCGATCGATGACCTGCGCGAACAGGCCCTCGCCACTGACCTCATGAACGGGCCGGTCGACGTCAGCGTCAACCCGGATCAGACGGTCGCCGTGATCTCGATCCCGATGAAGGGCAACGGGACCGACGACACGTCGATCAGGGCGCTCGAGACGCTGCGTGACGACCTGATCCCGAGCACGCTCGGGCAGGTCGACGGCACCAGCACCTACGTGACCGGCATGACCGCCGAGTCGGAGGACTTCAACGAGCAGATGAGCGGCAGCGCGCCGATCGTCTTCGCGTTCGTCCTCGGCCTGGCGTTCCTGCTGCTGATGGTCACGTTCCGCTCGATCGTGATCGCGCTGAAGGCGATCGTGCTCAACCTGCTCTCAGTCGGTGCCGCCTACGGCGTGCTCGTCTGGGTGTTCCAGGACGGCCACGGCGAGTCGCTGCTGGGCTTCGAGTCCAACGGCGGGATCGCCTCCTGGCTGCCGCTGTTCCTGTTCGTGCTCCTGTTCGGCCTCTCGATGGACTACCACGTGTTCATCCTGAGCCGGATCCGCGAGGCGTTCGACCGCGGCATGAACACCGGCGACGCCGTCGCCGACGGGATCAAGTCGACCGCCGGCGTCGTCACCAGCGCCGCCGTAGTGATGATCGCCGTGTTCTCGGTGTTCGCCACGCTCAGCATGCTCGACTTCAAGCAGATGGGAGTCGGGCTCGCGGTGGCGGTGCTGATCGACGCGACGATCGTCCGTGCCGTGCTGCTCCCGGCGACGATGAAGCTGCTCGGCGACTGGAATTGGTACCTGCCGAGCTGGCTCGGCTGGCTGCCCCGCGTGGGCCGCGAGCCCGAGCCCGAGGGTGCCACCGCGTAGCGCCCTGCAGGCCCCCACCGACGCGCGCGGTCGCCTCCTCCCTCGAGGCGGCCGCGCCGCGTCTCTTCGCCGGCGGCGCCGGCTCCTGACCTCCGGGGGTCAGCCGCCGGAAACGGTGACCGGAATCCTCTGCACTTCGTTGTTGGCGTAGCCACCGAGGTTCCATCTGGCATCGAGCGGCTGGGAGTTGCCGTCCGCGTCGGTCGCCCGGCAGCAGAGCTCGTAGGTGGCCGGTTCGCCGGGATCCCAGTCCCACTCCCACGAGCGCCATGACCACGGCGAGGGCTGGGAGCCGAGCCGCGCCTCGCTCCAGCTCATGCCGCCGTCGACGCTCACCTCGACCCGCTCGATAAGGCCGAAGCCCGACCAGGCGCGTCCGCGCACCGTGCAGGGGCCGCGCTCGAGCAGACGATCGCGGGTGGCGAAGTCGGGGATCCCCGGCGGGACCATCAGCGACCGTGGCAGCACCCGGGTCACTGCCTCGCCGGGCTCGTCGGGCGTCTGGCGCAGGCGATAGCTCCGCGTGTGCTGGTAGCCCTCGAAGGTCCGGTCGAGGACGGTGATCTCCTCCAGCCACTTGACGCTTGTCATTCCATACCAGCCGGGCACCACCAGCCGGAGCGGAAAGCCGTGCTGGGGTGGAAGCGGGTCGCCGTTCATCGCGTAGGCGAGCAGAACCTCGTCGCGCCGCGCCTCGGCGAGCGGCAGGCTGCGCTCGTATTGCTGCACCTCTCCCCCCTCGATCCCGCGATCCAAGCCGCGGAAGAGCACCTCGACCGCACCCTCGTCGATGCCCGCCTCGGCGAGCAGCTGAGCCAAGGGAATCCCGGTCCACTCCGCTGTCCCGACCGCCTCCAGCAGCCAGGGCTGGCTCAGCGGCCGGGGCGAGAGCTGAGCGCGACCGTTGCCGGCGCATTCCAAGGTCACCGCGATCGTCGTCGCCGGTCGTGCGCGCAGCTCGTCAAGCGACAGCGAGAGCTCTCGCCCGATGCGGCCGCGGACGCTGAGCCGCCAAGTTCGCGCCTCGACCACGGGGACGTCGTAGTGGATCAGCAGGTAGTGGAGCCCGGCCGGGGTCAGGTCGTACGCAAGGGCCTCGAGCGGGAGGCCGTGGTTACGGGTCGAGAGCCGCAGCTCTGCGGGGGTGAGCCGTTCCGATGGATCGACGCCAGGAAGCTCGGCCGACGTGTCTGTCTTGTCGGTGGCCGTGCCGCGATTCTAAGTCGAGGGGCGGGTCTGTGGCGACGACGCGCATATTCTCCCCAGGGTGTTGCGGCTCGTCACGATCCCGATCAGCCACTACTGCGAGAAGGCGCGATGGGCTCTCGAGCGAGCCGGGATCTCGTACCGCGAGGAGCGCCATGTCCAGGCCATCCACCGAATCGCGGCCCGACGCGCGGGTGGCGGACCCACGGTCCCCGTCCTGGTCACCCCGGACGGCGTGCTCAGCGAGTCGGCGGAGATCCTCGACTGGGCCGACGCGCGCACCCCGCCCGAACACCGGCTCTTTCCTTTGGCCCCACAGGAGCGCGCCGAGGTCGAGCGACTGTGCCGGCGTTTCGACGAGGAGCTCGGGCCGAAAGGCCGGCGGTTGATGTACATCCACATGCTCGCCCAGCCCGGACTCACGCTGCGCTTCAACAACCAGGGCGTCCCGCCTTGGGAGGATCGGGCGCTCCGAGTGGGATGGCCGCTCGCCTTGCGCTGGATGCGCCGTGCCCTTGCCATTCGTCCCGGGATCGAGGTTGAGGACGAAGCCGCGGTCTGGCGCGAGCTCGACTTCGTCGCCGAGTTGCTCGCTGACGGCCGCGAGCACCTGTGCGGCGAGCGCTTCGGCGCCGCAGATCTCACCTTTGCGGCGCTTTCGGCCTCGGTCGTGGTGCCTCCCGTCTACGGCGTCACGCTCCCCCAGCCCGACATCCTGCCCGCCGACACGGCCGCGCTCATCTCCCGTGTCCGTGAGCACCCCGCCGGCAGCTACGCACTAAAGCTGTTCGCCGAGCACCGCCGCGAGGTAGTCGCCTGACGAGACCATGCCTGCCCCGCAAGATTCCTCAACCGTGCGCCGGCTGATCTATCTGCTCCGCCACGCGAAGTCGAGCTGGGACGAGCCCGAGCTGCTCGATCAGGAGCGTCCGCTCGCGAAGCGGGGACGGAAGGCGGTCGTGCTGCTTCGCGAGCACATTCAGGAGTCCGGGGTCGCGCCCGAGCTGGTGCTCTGCTCGTCGGCGGTTCGTGCGGTGCAGACGCTCGAGGGCGTCCGCGACGGGCTTCCTCCGGGAACCCCGGTCGAGATCGAAGACGGCCTTTACGCGGCAAGCGCCGGATCGCTTCTGGGGCGACTGCGGAGAATGCCCGAGGACCTTGGCTCGGTGATGCTCGTCGCCCACAACCCGGGGATCGAGGATCTCGCCGCCGAGCTGATCGGCGACGGCGACCCTGACGAACGCGCAGCGTTGGAGGCGAAGTATCCGACCGGCGGCTTCGCGACGCTCGCCTTCGAGGGGGCGTGGCCAGAGCTCGGACCGGACGCCGCGACGCTGGAGGCCTTCGCGGTGCCGAGGCGGCTCGGGTAGGGCCGCGCCGGTGGACGGCTCATGCAGCAGGTAGCACAACCTGAGCCCGTGGCATTCGATTAGACCCCCGGCGAAGGGGTAAGGGCACTGGGACCGAGGAATCAACGAGCGACGGCGCGCGCCGTGCCTGAACGAACCGGAGGCCTGATGTCTGATCAAACAAAGCGGGACACGAAGCTGGTGGAGTTGCTGAACGAGGCATACGGCAAGGAGCGTCAATTGGAGATCGCACTCGAGTCGCACCTCGAGGTGACCACTCGCGACGACTACGAGAAGGGACTGCGAAAGCATCTCCAAGAGACGAAGTCGCACGCGACCGCGGTCGCGAAGCGGATTAAGCAGCTCGGCAGCACCGCCGAAACGGTTTCGCTTCCCGGGCCGGACGGCGCAACCAAGGCGGCGCAGAGTCTTCAGGGGGTCGTCGGCAAGGCGAAGGCGGCCGCCCAGGGGCCGCTACACCTCGCGAGGGGCTCAGGCGAGCAGGGAAAGATGCTCCACAACGCCCGCGTTGAATATCGCGAGGAAGCCGAGGAGATCGCGACCTACACCGTGATCGATGCGCTCGCGACCTCGGTCGGCGACAAGCAAACCGCCAAGCTGGCCCGCGACATCCGTAGGGACGAAGAGCGGATGGCGAAGTTCATTGGTGACTTGCTCCCGCAGCTCGCCACCGACGTGGCTCACGACGACATCCCCGTCTCGGAGATCGAGGGCGATGCGGCCCGACGCACGTCGACGAAGTCGGGCCGGACGCGCCGGGCATCGAGCCCCAAGTCTCGCTCCGGGTCCGGGTCCGGGTCTAAGTCAAAGCGCAGTTAGGGACGGCCGCACGTGCAAGACCTTCGACAGACCGCGTCCGAGCGACTTAAGGGCATCAGGCCGGGGCCCCTGCGCGCTGCTGCGGCCGCGGCGGTGGTTGGTGGAACGACCGGCATGCTCGTCTACCGCTTGCTGCGGGACTAGCCCGCGGGACGGCCTGAGAGCGAATACGCACAGAGGAGAGAGATGGCGCAAACCAAGTCAAAGACCAAGAGCTCGACGGCAAAGCCCAAGAGCTCGACACGTGCCAACGGTTCGCGAGCCTCGGGTTCGGGCAACAGCGGCAACACCGCGAAGAAGCGAACGAGCTCGAACGGCAACCGAGCGAAGGCGACCCGCACGGCGCGTCCGCGATCGCAGGCGCGATCCGCGGCCGAGGGTCAGACCGGTGCCGAATCGGTCAAGGACACTGCAAAGAGCGCCGGGCAGGCAGTCGGCCAGATGGCATCAAAGGCCAGAACGCCACTGATCGCCGGAGGCATGGCGCTCGCAGGCGTGGCCGCCGGAGCCGTGGTCAGGTCCAGGGTGACGGCTAGCCGCTCGAGAAATCCACTCGCGCGAGTTCGTGGCATCTCGATGCCGACGCCGAAGATCGAGCTCAACAAGCTCGACCTCGACCAGCTCAAGTCGGCGGCCGAGCGAGTCAGCGCATACGGGCAACAAGCCTCGGACATCGTCGCCGCGGTCGAGAAGACCCGCAAGAAGAACTCCTGAATCGAGCGGACAGTCTGGGGTCGTTACCCGCCAATGCGGGTCTGAAGGCGGTGGAGCGGTGTTCATGATCTGGAAGCGATCTGGCGAGCGCACGCAGGTGCGCTTCATGCCTGGCTGTCTCGTTTTCTCGATCGTGCTCTCGGTCGCGCTCACGATCTTGGTGAACCTGCTGATCAGGTTGTTCTGAGCGCCTAATCCAAGACGGCGGACGGGTCGGCTGCGTCCGGGTACTCGTCCTTGCGCCAGGCCCGAGGCTCCGCGGGCTGCGCCTTGGGGGTCCGGTCGAGCAGGAAGCTGTAGTAGGGGGCAACGAAGGGGTCCGGCGCCATCACCGTGTAGGTGTGGTAGACGGTGCCGTTCTCGCGCGCGAACGCGATCCAGCTCGGACCCTCCCGCAGGCCATCCTTGAGCTCGGCCCCGACCTGCTGCGACCACTCCTGAAGCCACTCGGGCGGATTGTCAATCATCTCCTTCACCTCGGGAATCTGCTGCGCCTGCTCCTCGGTCATCGCAAGGCCGAAGTCGAAGGGGAACTCCGTGCCGTAGGTGGAGACGTAGGGGAACTCCCAGCCCATCCGCTTCTTGTAGGCGAGCAGCCGGTCGATCGGCGCGCGCGAGAAGCAGATCAGGGTCACGTCGCGGCGGTTGAGGTGGACGAGCGAGCCGTCGAGCCCGTCTCCGACGTTCGTGCAGCCGGGGCAGGCGCCGACTTCGTAGTCAGGGCCGAACATGATGTTGTAGGCGAGCAGCTGTGAGCGACCCTGGAAGAGCTCGGCGAGCGACTTCTTGCCGTCCTCAGTATCGAACTCGTACTGCTTCTCCACCGGCACCCAGGGGAGCTCGAGCCGTCTCTTCTTGATCTCCTCCTTGCGCTCCGCCTGCTCGGCCTCGAGCTTCGCGAGCTCGTCCCGGGCCGTCTGCCATTCCTCGCGACTACCGATCTTGTGCTCAGGCATCTCCGCTCCTTTGTTTGGGCTGGGCCGGACGCTACTGAGGTCCGCACATGAGACTCCAGACACCGCGGTATCTCATCGCAGCTCGTTGTCTCGACGCGGCCGATCGTCACCGCCACCGGGTCAGTGGCCCCGACCCGCGGCGGGGACCGAAAACGGGCGCCAGCGCGGCGGCGGGTCGTCGCGCGAACCTGAACGAGGTCGCCTCCGCGAACGCATCGTGACCGTGCGGCGGCCGGCATCTCAGGTTCGTTGCCGAAGCTTGTACAGGTCCTCCACGGTGTCGACATCAGCGCTAACCCCGACGGTCTCGCACCCGACGCCAATTACGCCGTGAGCCTCGAGCAAGTTTCGCGCCCCCTCGTCGCCGCGCAGCCTCTCCAGCTCCGCGAACAGGGTGCGCTTGATCGCCACCGGGTGGCCCGGGCGACCGCCAAAGGTCGCGCGCGTCGCCGGCTGCGGCCCAGCCGATCGGTCGATGACGGTCGAGATCACCTGCGGCGTGATAAGCGGCTGGTCGCCGAGGACGACCACCAGCATCTCGGCTTCGCTCGCGGCCGCGACCGCAGCTCGCAGCGAGGCGGCGATCCCCTCGTGCCAATCGGGAGTGATAACGACCTCGACCCCGCCGAGGTCCACGTCGGCGCGAATCCGCTTGGCATGGGCGCCGAGCACGACGACGATCGCATCGATCGCGGGCACCGCCCGCAGCGCTTCGATCGGGTAGCTGAGCAGCGGCCGGCCGTGAAGCTCGGCGAGCTGCTTCGGTGAGCCGAAGCGCTCCGAGCCCCCGGCGGCGAGCACGGCGCCGACGATCATGCGCCGACCTCGTGGATGGGCCCGGCGCTCACGCCGCTTTACCTGAGTGCGAGACGGCGCCGTTGGCGCGCCAGGCCTCAACCTCGTCGAGAACCTCGCCCATCTCCGCCTCCTCACTCGTTCGGCCGCGAGCTGCTCGAGTGAATCGAGAGTATTGCCTGCGAGGAGGTCGAGGTGCGATGAGTTCGCGCTGCCCACGCGGTCTGATCAAGGACGACTTGATAGACCCACGGTGCACGGGTACGCGAGCACGAGACCAGACCAAGAGGAGGCCGACCAGATGGCAACACGGATCGTCGTGACCGAGTTCGCATCACTCGACGGCGTGATGGAGGCGCCCGGGGGTGAGCCGGACTTCAAGTACCCCGGTTGGACCTTCGAGTTCGACCGCGGTGACGACGGGAACCAATTCAAGCTGGACGAGACGAGGCAGGCCGACGGCCTGCTGATCGGCCGGCGCACCTATGAGAGCTTCGCCGGCGCGTGGCCCCAGCGCGAGGGCGAGTTCGCCGAGAAGTTCAACTCGATGCCGAAGTTCGTCGTCTCGACGACGCTCAAGGACCCGGAGTGGAACAACACCACGGTCCTCGATAGCGGCGACGCGACGGCCCAGGTGCGTACGCTCAAAGAGGAGTTTGACGGCGAACTGCAGGTACCGGGTAGCCATCGGCTCGTCCAGGAGCTGATCCAAAGCGACCTCGTCGACCAGGTCAACCTGATGGTCTTTCCGGTGATCCTCGGCACGGGCAAGAAGGCCTTCGAGGAGACGCCCGAGCGGCGCAACCTACGGCTCAAGGACTCGAAGGTCGTCGGCGATGGCGTTGCCGTGCTGATCTACGAGCGGGCTGCCTGACTTGGCTCGGGGCGCCAGCGCGGGGGCGGATCGTCGCGCGAACCTGAACGAGGCGACGAAAGGTCGCCCGGATAGCCGACGAGCGAACCCCGCTCCTCGTCCCACAGCTTCAGTCGCAGGGCGCCGAGACCGCTGCGTACGGTGACCACCGGGGTGGCCGCGAACATCGGCTGCTCGTCATGCGCGGCCCGAAGGCGGTAGTTCGGGATCCTGGCACTCAGGTGGTGCACGTGGTGGTAGTTGGCGTTGCCGACCGCCCAGGCGAGCGCGCGCGGGAGCTTCAGGTACGAGCTCCCCTGCAGCGCGGCGAGCTCGAACTGCCAGTCGCCGGCGGGTCGGTAGTAGGTCTCCTCGTACTGATGCTGGATGTAGAGCATCCACGCGGCGATCGCGCCGCCGGCCACCAGGGTCGTGCCCTGGATCAGCAGGTAGGTCTGCCAGCCGACCAGCGCGCCCCACCCGATCGCCCAGGCGGCAAGCGCGAGGTTCGTCGCCACCACGCTGAGCAGGATCCTCCGGGACATGCCCCGCTGCGGGAAGCGACGCTCGAACAGGAAGACGAGGCTCGGTCCCACGAGCAACATCAGCAGCGGGTTGCGATAGGCGCGGTAGCCGAGCCTTCGGACGCGGGATGCGCCTTCGTACTCGGCGACGGTCATCGTGTAGATCTCGCCGGGCCCGCGCTCGTCGAGATTGCCGGCGTGGGCGTGATGGAGGCTGTGCTGGCGCTGCCACCAGCGGTAGGGGGTGAAGAGCAGGAAGCCGAGCAGGTGGCCCCAGCGGGCGTTTGCCGCTCGCGACTCGAACAACGAGTTGTGGGTCAGGTCATGGAAGAACGAGTACATCCGTACGAGGAACACCGTCGCGACCAGCCCGAGGCCGATCGCGAGACCGGCGGCCGGCTGGGCGATCGAGGCGAGCACCCAGATCCCGAGGTAGGACAGGACCACGCTCGCGATCTGCCCGAGGCTGCGCCCGCGGTCGATGTCCAGATAGGCGGCGAGGTCCTGCTTCCAGCGCTTGCGGCCGGGGATCGCCGCGCTGGTCACGGGAGCGTTTGTCGGCGAGGGCGTCACGGCAATGCATTTCGCCCCGACCGCCGATCTGGATCACCCCAGCTAGGCGGGCGCCGGCGTGCGGCCGGCCCTCGACTCGCGCTCGATCTGGCGCATCATCGCCGGGTACACGATCAGGTGTCGAACCGGTCTGATCGCTGTCATGTAGGCGTTCCCGAGCAGTCCGTTTGGCTTCACCAGGACGGCCATCTGGGCGCGCCAGACGTCGTTCCCTTCCGGGACTCGGCCGATGTGGAGCACCCCGTGCATCGTTCGGTTGGCGATCTCCGCGGCCCACTCGTCGTCGATCAGATACAGCGAGCTGAACGGGAGCGCGTCGAAGTCAGGACCCGACGGAGCGTCGCGCAGGTCCGCCGGCATGCGGTCGCGGAGCGTCGGCACCCTGGCGCCCAGGCCGGTGTCCGGGTCGTCCCAGCCGAACAGCTCCCCGAGCTTCCACCGGATCACGAACAGCGCTCGAACGGCGCCCGGAGACCCTCGCGACGGGTCGGCCGACGCGAACCCCCGCACCAGCCGGAGGAAGTCTTCCGTGTCGCCCGTCCCCGGCAGCCGCCAGACGTCCTCGAGCCGAAAGTCGCGCGTCAGCTCGTGGATTCGCCAGGGCCGCGAGGTGTGCTCTGTGTTCGGGATCCTCATGCCAGCTACCTGCGCAACGTCACGCGAGCAGGCGCTCGAGGTTGGCGAAGGCCTTGCCCCAACCGTCCTCGTGCGAGCGCACGGTCTCCTCGTCCCGGAGGCCGCTGTGGGTGAAGCGGACGACGGTGGTGCCGTTCTGATCCTCGAAGTCGAGCTCGATCAGCCCTTGCCGGTCCTCGCCGTCCCAGGTCCAAGTGAACCCCAACCGACGCGGCGGCTCAATCTCGGTGTAGGTGCCGCCGCCGCCGTACTCGATGTCCTTGTGGGGGTTGCGCATGACCACCCGAACCGCACCCCCAACGCGCAGATCGACCTCAGCCTCGGTCGTCTCCCAGTCGTGCTCAGCGTGCCACCAGCGGCGGATCACCTCCTCGCTCGTCCACGCGTCGAAGACCCTCTGGGCCGGTGCCCGGTAGGTGCGCTCCATCCGAAGCGTCGTTTTCTGGGTCATGCCCTGGGCTCCCGTCGGCGTCGCAGGCGCACCATTATCCAGGCGCGGGCGACGAGCAGTCCGGCGCCCGCGCCGCCCGCCGACGGGAGGATCTCTTCGAGCGGCAGGCCTCCGATGTGAGCGATCACGCCGCCTCGCCCTGCGACGCGGACGTCGAGGCCGTGTCGGGGTACGCGTCGTGATAGTTCCACCACCCATAGGGCGGCGTCTGCGGGTACCCCTCCGGCGAGTCCTCCCACTCCTCCTGGCGCCCGAGCGCGGTGATATCGAGGTAGCTCCAGGTGGTGCCCAGGTGCTCGTCACCGCGGCTGTCGATGAAGTAAGTGCGGAAAATCCGGTCACCGTCGCGAATGAAGGCGTTCGTACCGTGCCAGTCGCGGACGCCGAAGTCCGTGTCGAAGTCGTCGGTGATCGTGTACCAGGGGATCAAGTCCCAACCCAAGCGCTGCTTCAAGCCCTGGATCTCGGCCCGAGGCGCGCGCGAGGCGAACACGAGCGTCGTGTCGCGCGTGTTCAGGTGGGCCGGGTGGGCGATTTGATCGGCGATGAAGGAGCACCCCACGCACGCCCGCTCCGGGTAGGAGCCACCCTCCGCGTAGGTCGTGACCTCCGGGCCATAAAAGGCGCGGTAGACGATCAGCTGACGGCGTCCGTCGAAGAGGTCGAGCAGGCTCGCGGGGCCGTCCGGACCCTCGAACCCGTAGTCCTTCTCGACCTCCATCCAAGGCATCCGGCGGCGCTCGGCCGCCAGCGCATCGCGCGCTCGGGTGAGCTCCTTCTCCTTCACCAACAGCTCCTCACGCGCGGTCTCCCACTCCTGGGGCGGGACGATCGTGGGTGTGTTCATGGCGTTCCTTCCTCTTTCAGGTAATCATCGACGACATCGAACATGCGGCCCCAGAGGGCGCGCTGGCGATCCATCCACTCGGCCGCTTCCCTGAGTGCGTCGAGCTCCAACGAGAGCCGATGCGTGCGACCCTCGATTACGCGCGTCACCACGCCGGTCTCCTCGAGCACCTTCAGGTGCTTCGAGATCGCCGGCTTCGAGACCCCGAAGCTGCCGGTGGCCTCGGCGACAGTCGCCGAACCGGCGGCGAGCTGCTCGACGATGCCGCGGCGGATCGGGTGTGCGAGGGCCCGGAACGGATCGTTAACCATAGGGTTAACATAGCACGCCCGGCTGAGGGAGCATCGCGGCCGAGTTCTTCACCCCCTCGCGGCTGGTAACGAGGAATGCCGCCCGTGTCCTGGGCAACCCTGAGCAGGAGGCAGGACACCGGCGCCGAAGGCTCACCGGTCCCGCACCTTCGACAGATGGAGAGCACCATGCAGGCAGGCGATTCGGCTCGAAAGGGCGACTCCGGATGGGCGGCCTTCGCGGGAGTGATCATGTTCGTGGTCGGGTCGCTGAGCGCCCTGTGGGGACTCGGAGGGATCCTCAACGACGACATCGTCGTCGTCGGCGGCCACGGGGCGATCCTCGCCGACATCACGACCTGGGGCTGGGTCCACCTGATCCTTGGCTCGCTGATCGCCCTGACGGGGATCGGTCTGCTGACCGGCAACACCGCGGCCCGATGGTTCGGCATCTTCGTCGTCGCCGTCAACGCGATCGCTCAGATCGTCTGGTTCCCCGCGGCTCCGCTGTGGGCCTTCCTGATGATCATCCTCGACGTCACGATCCTCTACCAGCTGACCGCGCGCTGGGACTACCAGGCGAGCTGGGACTGATCGTCCGTGGACTCGGCCTGAGCGGCGCGAGCCGCTGAGGTCGCGAGGCTAGGGAGCGGACCTCCATCGAGCCCGCCACTCCGGCGGTTCCCAGCCCTCGGCGACGTAGATCGACTCGCGCGCGATCTTGTCGCCTTGAAACTCGAGAATGCTGACGCCGAAGCTCCGATCACCCCCGTCGTAGCTGATCGAGATCTCTGCGACCCAGAGATCGTCGCGGCCTCTGATCTCGCGAAACTCGACCTCCGTAGACGCCGGGTAGTTGCTTCGCCACTCGCGGAGGTTCTCAACTCCGACGAAGCGCTCGCCGGACTGCGGGAACTCAAGGACGGCATCGTCGCGGTACATCTCGTGACTGACGTCGGGATCCCCGCTGGTGAAGTGCCGGTCGAGCATCGCCCTGACCGTCGCGGCATCCATGCCGCAGATTCTGACTGACGACAGGGATCAGGCAAGGCTCCGAGCCGGGGTCGCGTCGCCGTGGCCGACCCGCACGTCGGGCAGGACACGATCGAGCCAGCGCGGCAGATACCAGGCGGCGGGGCCCGCGAGCCGAAGCAGGACCGGCATCAACAGCAGCCGCACCACGAAGGCATCCAGAAGCACGGCGATCCCGAGCACGACGCCCATCTCCTTGGGCGGCAGCGGCCCGGAGAGGGCGAAGGTGAAGAAGACCGCCACCATCACCGCGCCGGCGGCGAGGACCACTCGCCCGGTGTTGGCGAGGCCGCCGACCATCGCCTTGCGGGCGTCGCCCTCGGCGTCCCAATGCTCTTTCGCCGAGGAGAGCAGGAAGACCGTGTAGTCCATCGAGATCGCGAAGATCATCGCGAAGAAGAACACCGGCGCCCACGCATCGAGGAAGCCCTGCGGCTCGAAGCCCAGCAATCCCGCCAGGTGTCCGTCCTGGAAGATCCATTTGGCGATCCCGAAGGCGGCGCCGGTGGCGAGCAGGTTGGTGACAACGCCGATCGCGGCCGCCACCGGAGCCTGGAATGCAATGAGCAGCACCAGGAAGCCGAGCGCCAGGACGACACCGATCACCAGAGGTGTCTTGGCCGCCAGCGCGGCCTCGAGGTCGTGGTTCTCGGCCGCTGCGCCGCCGATCAGGGTGCCGGAGGGAAGCTCCGAGCGCAGGCGATCGACCGTCGCACCCAGCTCAGGGCTCGAGGGATCGCTGGTCGGAACCGCCTCAATCAGCGCCTGGCCGCCGCGGCCGGGCTGCGGCGGCAGGGACCGGGCGATGCCCGGATCGTCCTGCACTGCGGCCACTACTCCTTGGCGCGCCGAGGCCGGGGCGACGATCTGGAGGGCGCCCGGTGCGCCCGGCCCGAAACCCGCCTGGATCTGCTCATGGCCCTGCCGGGACTGCTCGTCGGACGGCACCACCTTGATCGAAGGCATCCCGGTCCGCATCGAGAGCACCGGTAGGGCCAGAGCCAACAGCACCAACACAGCGAGGCCACCGAACAGGTACGGCCGCCGCCAGAGAAGCTCGCCCCAGCGGGCGGAGCGCGGGGACCGATGCTCGCCACCACGCACCCAGGGAAGCGACAGGCGGTCGACCCTGGGTCCGAGCTTGGCGAGCACCGCGGGCAGCAGCGTCAGCGTCGCGGCCAGCACGAAGAGGACCGAGACGATGATGCCCAGCGACGTCGAGCGGAAGGCGGGACTCGGCACCAGCATCACCGCCGAGAGCGAGACCAGAACGGTCAATCCCGAGAAGAGGACGGCTTTGCCGGCCGTGTCCATCGTCGTCGCCACCGCCTCGACGGGACTCAGCTTCTGGCCGAAGTGGGCGCCCCGGAATCGCATGACGATGAAGAGGGCGTAGTCGATGCCGAGCGCAAGGGCGAACATCAGCGCGAAGTTCATCGCCCAGATCGAGATCGGCGAGACCAGCGTTCCGAGGAAGAGCAGACCTGCGGAGGCGATCAGCCCGACGATGGTCAGCATCAGCGGCAGGCCCGCGGCTACCAGCGAGCCGAAGGCCAGCACCAGAATCGCCATGGTTACCGGCCAGGAGATGAGCTCGGACTTGAGCATCGCGTCCTTGTTCGCCTGATTGAAGTCCGACCACATCCCTGCGGCGCCGGTCAGATTGACGGCGACCCCAGGGCCAGCGGCGTCGGCAAGCCTGGTCTCGAGGCGGTCGGCGGCGTCGACCATCGCGTTCGGATCGGCGGCCGCGCCGGCCCGGATCACGGCCGTGTGGCCGTCGGGCGAGATCGAGCGACCCGGCTGCGGCGGGGAGACCCGACCCACGGCGGGATCGCGCCGCAGAACCCGCTGCGAACGGGCCACCGTTTGCCGGAACTCGGGCGCGGTGGCCACGAGGTCCCGCGAATGGACGGCTACCTGCAGCGCGTAGCTGCCGGCGCCGGCGAAGTTGCGATCGATCTGCTCGCGCGCCTCGACTGACTGCGACCCGCTCGCCTCCCAACCGGCGCCCGAGAGCGCCGTCTCCACTCGCGGAGCGAGAATGCCGAGACCGACGGCAATCAGCGCCCAGGCGACGAAGACCCGTCCGCGATGCTCGGCCGCCCACCGGCCGAGCCGACCGATCGGGCCGACGGGGCTCATCGCTGTGTTTGGCTCTCGTGCGGTGATCATGGAGACCCTCCTCGTTAGTTAGCACGATCGTTCGTGCAAAGACGCCGAGACTATACGACCGATCGTGCTAACTTTCAAGGTGACTGTGACGAATATCCGCAGTAAGCCTGAGAGCACTCCGCGCCGGCGGCGCAGCGACGGCGAGCGAAGCCGGAACGCGATTCTGCGTGAAGCCGGGCAGCTCGCCACAGTCGAGGGCATCAGCGGGCTGTCGATCGGCCGGCTGGCAGAGGCCGTGGGGATGAGCAAGAGCGGGCTCTTCGCCCACTTCGGCTCCAAGGAGGAGCTTCAGGTCGCGACCATCGAGATGGCGCGCGCCGAGTTCATCGAACGGGTGATCGAGCCAGCCTCGGTTGCCCCCACCGGGCTCGAGCGAGTGCGGCAGCTCGGCGAGAGCTTCCTGCGGTATGTCGAAGACGGCGTCTACCCGGGCGGCTGCTTTTTCGTGTCGGTCGCCGCCGAGATGGCTATGCGACCAGGCCCGGTGCGTGACGGCGCGGTTGAGGTCGTGGACGAATTTTCTCGGCAGCTCGAGAGAGCCGTTCGCGACGCCCAAGCCGAGGGCGCGATCGACCCTTCGGAGGATGCCGAGCAGCTCGCCTTCGAACTCGGCGCCTACCTGTCACTCGCCAACGCGCAGTTCGCGATCAGCCAGGAATCGGCACCAATTGACCGGGCTCGCCGCGCGCTCGAACGCCGGCTCACGGCAGCGGCTCTCTCCGCGTAACCGTCAGCCGACCTGGCCCGCTTGCTCGACGCTGAGGAGCGCCACCTCGTAGCGCTCTACCGAAGCCGTCTCCCCAGGCCCCGTGACCTGCTGGCGAACTCGAGTCGCCTCGTCCTCGCTTGCCTCCAGCGCATTCTCATCCTGCCACAGGGAGATCACGACAACCGTTCCACGCTCGCGGTCGACGAGAAACACGGCGCCCTTCATTCCCTCTGTCTGACCGAACTCTGTCGGCAGGACGCCCTTCTTGGCTTGGAGGTTCTCGTCGATGGTCTCGACGGCCCCGCCCTCATACCGCGTTAGGCGAGCATGCATTTGAATCTCCCTCCGTCACGATCTTCTCGGGCATCCACCCTATCCAGCGACCCCTCGTGGGGACAGCTCGGCGCGGGGCGATGCCCGGATCTCGGCCGTGCTCAGCGCACGATTAGCGGGCGCACGTTCGTCGCCAAGCGCTCGATTTGACCCGGCTCATCTCCGAGCGGCCAGAAGAGGACCCGCTCGCAGCCGACCGCGGCATAGCGAGAGAGCAGCTCCGCGCAATGCTCGGCAGAACCGATGCAGACGCGGGATCGAAGCTGGTCGGGGTCGCGCTTCAGCACCGGGGCGAGCAGGTCGGTCAGCATCAAGTCGGCTTGCACGGGATCCTCGGTAACCCAGGTCCACATGGTCACCAGCGAGTTCGGGAATCGCTCCGCGCTGCGGCCGCACTTCTCCAGCTCTCTGCCGAGGAGCTCGCGGGCGGCCGCGAACATCTCCGGGGTCGTGTTGTAGGCAGAGGCGAGCCAGCCGTCCGCGAGCCGAGCAACCCTGCGCAGGCCGGGCTCCGAGCCCCAGCTGCCGATCCACAGCGGGACGCCGCCGTGACGCCGCGGCGGCGGTGAGAGCGGCACCCGGGGGACGGGGTAGAAGCCGGCGCCCCGTTCCGGGGCGGGCTCGCCCCGGAGCAGCGTTCGCAGGACGCGCACGGCGTCCTCGAACCGCGGCCAGCGTTCGTCGAACGGCATCCCGACCGCTTGGTAGTCGAGGTGCGACGAGCCCGGGCCGACACCGGCGATCAGGCGACCGTCAGAGAGGATGTCGAGTGCCGCGATTGCCTTCGCCAGCGGCGTCGGGCCACGCAGCGAAGCGAGTGAGATCGTGGTGGCAAGCGTCATCTCCCCGGAACGCTCGACGACCGCGGCCAGCGCTGTGAGACCGTCAAGCCATGGTGTCGAGAAGACGAAGTGGTCGTTGACGGAAATCGTGTCGAAGCTGTGGTCCCGCGCCGCGTCGACCGTCGCCTGCAGTCGCTTGAGCGAGTGCCCCTCGCCCCGCCACTCCATCAGCGGCAGGTGCACTCCCAACTCCATTGCAGCGATGCTCTCACACGAGACCGCATCCGATCCCTGGCCTGCTTGGCTGCGTCAGGTCGCGGTCAGCGCTCTGCGACGACCCGCTTCACCGCCTCTTCGACGGTCGGATACGCGTAGTCGAGGATCGAGTCGCCTGGCGCGGTATCGAGGACATCACGAACCTGCCCGACGTCGCGGGCGATCACCATCCGGACGCCGTCGGACTGCAGCTCTCGCGCCACCTGGTCGAGCACCTCGGCGGCGGTCACATCGATGAAGGGCATCGTCTCCGCGTCGATGACGACTGCTTGAACGTCATCGCGGCGTGCCGCGCTGCGAATCTCGGCTGCGATCGGCCCGGCGTTGGCGAAGAACAGCCCGCCCTCGATCCTCAACACGGTGACGCCCTCGACGGGCCGGTTGTCCGGATGCCGATCGAGATCCGAGAAGTGACCGCTTATCCCGGGGACTCTCCCGAGTTCGGCCACCGGCGGCCGCGAGGCACGGTAGAGGAGCAGCAGGAGCGAGATCAGTACCCCGACGAACAACCCCGCCAGCGTTCCGAAAACCATCACCCCGAGCATCGCGGCGATCGCGGCGATGAAGTCCGCCCGAGCCGCGAAGCCGTAGGCTCGGCCGAGCCGGCTCGTGTACACGCGGTAGAAATTGCGTAGCGCCGCGAGGTCGATCAGGTCGATCAAGGCGGCGATCACGATCGCCGCCAGAGTCGCCACCGGCAGGCTCTCGAAATAGCCGGTCAGAAAGAGCAGGGTGAGCATCGTCAGCCCGGCGACGATCAGACCGACGAGCTGGGTTCGCCCGCCGGCGGTGCTGTTCACTGCTGTCTTCGAGAGGCTCCCATTGACGGCAAAGCCGCCGGAGATTCCGGCGCCGAGGTTCGCGGCGCCGAGGCCGATCAGCTCCCGGTTCGGGTCGATCTCCAGGTGCTCCCGCTGGGCGTAGATCTTCGCGGTCCCGAGGCTCTCCGCAAAGCCGACGAGCATCACTCCCAATGCTGCTGCCATCAGGCCCCCAAAGCGCTCGAGGCCGACATCGGGGAGCGCCAGCGAAGGCAGGCCTGGATCGATCGAGCCGACGATCGCCACTCCGTGGGCGCCGAGGTCGAAGAGCTCAACTGCGGCGATTCCCAGAACCACCGCCGCCAGCGGCCCCGGGATCGCCCGTGCCACCCGAGGAAGCCCGAACAGCACCGCGAGCGACCCCACCCCGACCAGCAGCGTGGCGCCATCGGTCTCATCGATACCGATCAGGAAGTCCCAGGCCCTCTCGAAGAAGTCGCCGCTGCCGGGTTCGACTCCAAACAGCTTCGGCATCTGGCCGACGATGATCGTCAGCGAGAGGCCGACGATGAAACCCTTGAGCACAGGCTCGGAGATGAAGCTCGCGAGGAAGCCAAGGCGCAGGAGGCCGGCGATCAACGCGGCGAGCCCGACGCAGATCGCGAGCGCAGCCGTGGTTGCGACGAACTGGCCTCCGTTGCCCGCGACTGCGTTCCCGACAACCGCAGCCGAAAGGGCCGCCGCGGCGGCCGATGGCCCGGTGATCAGCTGGCGAGAACTGCCGAGAGCCGCGTAGAGAATCAACGCCGCCGGCGCGGCGTAGAGACCTACGACGGGTGAGACCCCGGCGATCGTCGCGTAAGCCAGAGCCGAGGGCACAAAAACGGCCCAGACGGTAAGCCCGGCGACCACGTCCCCGCGAGCCCAGTCGCGCTGGTACTTCTTCAGCGATGGAAACACGCGGCTCACGAAGCGTCACCCGGTAGATGGGCAACGTACTCTCAGCCGTCCGCTTTTCGCCTCTATGAAGAAGGGCCGGCTGTCAAGTAGCGGGCGGGAGTTCATCCGAGTGGAGGTTTACCCGTGGCAACGATTGCGGGCGACCGTCCGCGGCGAGCGCGCGCGAACCTCCACAGTCAGCACGCCGGTCCTTTGAGCGTAGTCCCAGTCGGTCCGGGCGAGTGGCTCGCCCCCGACGCTCACGCCGCAGGGGGCGAAGCTGTGCTTGAGCGTCTTCAGGGAGGCGTGGATCCGGTAGGCCCGCTTGCGGTCGCCCTGGATCCGCAGTGCCCAGCCCTGCGGCCGTTCGCGGGAGCGAATTCGCTCGTTCCAGTAGAGGCGGGTCGAGCTCTTGCCCCGCGGGAAGGCCAGCACGACAAGCTCGTCCTTGCGCTCGCCAAACGCCGTGGTCGACTTGTCGGGGTAGTCGCTCAGCGTGTCCACGTCGGCCGGCAGAAGCGGCAGCAGCGCCCCGGCTCTGGCGAGCAGCGGGAGTTCGTCGAGCGGCGCCGGCACGCTCACCTCACGCTTGCCCTTGATCAGCTTGGCCTGCTTCAGCTCCAGCGATCCGCTGCCCTGGCGGTAGACCGCCGCGCGCCAGAAGTCGACCCAGCGCCCCTTCGGCAGATATACCGAGCGCTTGGTCGCTCCGGCCTCGAGCACGGGGGCCGCGAGCAGGTTGGGCCCAAAGAGGAACTCGTCGTCGCGGTCGATCGCCTGTGGATCGTCCGGAAAGGCGAGCGCAAGGTGGCGCATGATCGGCAGGCCCGTGTGGCGGTACGCAGCGTCGGCGGCGACCAGGTAGGGGTAGAGCTGGGTCCGCAGCTTTGCGTAGCGGCGCCAATTCGCGATCTGGTCGGGATCCCAAACCTGCGGGCGCTCCACCTCGGGGATCGCGATTCCGTCGGCCTCGGTGCGCATCACCCCCGAGACCGCCCCGAGCTGGGTCCAGCGCATCAGCATCTCCGACGTCAGTTCCTCGTTGAAAAGCGAGAAGAAGCCGCCGATGTCGGACCCCCAGGTGCTGATCCCGGAGATTCCCATGGTGAGCGCTTGGCGCACCGCCGATTGGATCCCGTCGAAGCCGAACGTCGTCGTCGGGTCGCCACCCCAGACGACCTGGGCGCAGGGAGCGGTGCCGGTCCATCCCGAGCGCTGGAAGCGAACGATCGGACGCGGAGCGGAGGCGATCGCGTCGAAGGCGGCGCAGTGGTACTCGCGCGGATACGGGTTGTGGATCACCGTCCCCGGCACGCCGGCGTTGGTCTGCGAGTCGAGCGGCGTGTACTCGCCGAAATCCTCCATCCAGCCGTCGTGGCCGTCCTCGATCGCCTCGGCCGCGACCGAGGCGAATCCCTGGCGCCCGGCGGCTGCAGTGAAGTCGAACTCGGCGACCTCAAACGAGGTCGCGGTCGAGTACTGAAACAGGTACGGGGTCCCGAGCGCGTTCTCGATCAACCCACCCTTTGCCACTGCGTCGCTGTAGTTCGGCTCATACGCGGTGCAGATCATCGGGTTGAGGTAGGTGGTTGCCGCCAGGCCGCGCTCGTGGATCGCCGAAGTGCGGGCGCGCTCTGCGTCGCGGACGCCCTGCTGGCTTCCGCAGGGCAGGTAGTGCAGGTACGTCTGCGCGACCGAGAACGGCGCGTCGGCCGCCTGGAGCTGGTCGAGCAACTCGAGCTGCTCGGCCGCGCCACCGACCGGCTGTACCCACGGCCCGAACACCCACGGGGCCGCCGGGCGCGGCTGGCGCCCGGTGGCGCCCGTATAGCGACGCAGGACATCGGCCGGCTCGGGCCCGGCGAAGAAGCGCATGCTCAGCGTCGGCGGCGGCGGCGCCGACGGCGGCACCGCTTCGCCGGACGGTGCATTGACCACCTCGACGCTCCAGGAGTCACCCTGGTCGAGGTCGAAGTAGGTGGTCTCGGGGTTGTCGACGAGCACCCCGTAGCCGGCGCTTGAAAGCAGCCACGGGACCGGGTAGTAGGTGGAGTCGTCGCGCGGTCGCAGGCCCCAGGGCGGGACGAAGAGCTCGATCACGGCGTATTCGTCGGGCTGATACGGACCGTCGGCGACGTAGTTCTCGACCACCGAGCCGCGCTGGTCGACCGCGTTCGAGCGCTCGCCGAAGCCCAGGTATCGCTCGTCGTCCTGGGCCAGAAAGCTGATTCCGAGCGCCTCGATCGCGGGCCCGGGGCCGATCGGCTTGGCGTCGAGCCCGATCACCCCCTCGCCGGCTGCTCGAAGGCGGAGCTCTATCCTCCTGCCGCCCGGGTCGGTGGTCGCCAACTCGGCGACATAATCGCCGCCCTTCTGGGTCGCGCTGAGCACGCGCGTGGCCCGGCTCCAGACTCCCGCGGCGCGAAAGCCGATCGTCCCCGAAGCACCTGGACCGGTGCCCGGGTCCTCAGCGAGGACCTGGCCGCCTGCCTCGGCGAGGAGCCGGAGGCCCCAGGGCTCGTTGGTGACATCGGCCCGCAACGCGCCGGCATCGGCCACCGTGGCGCCGTCCGCGGGCGTTGTCACAAGCATCGCGCCGGCCATGGCAGCCACAGCGGCCGGCCGCAGCCTCATAGAGCTTCCGACTCCGTCAACGCGGAGAACTCCTCTGACTGGCCAAAGGAGAAGCCGACGACCCGCATCCCGACTGCGAGTCTAATCAGGCTTTGCGCTTCAGCTTGCGCCAGCCGCCGGCCCGGTTGTTGGCGATGATCTGCTCGAACATTGCCTTCAGGGCGGGGCCGTTGATGGTCTCGCCGTCGCGGACGGCAACCGTCCGGGCCGTCTCGTTCTCGTGGCCGCCGGTGATGATGCCCTCGGGATCCGGGACGATCGCACCGTCGTAAAGAAACACGTTGACGTGGTCCTTCGCCGCCAACAGGGCGCAGATGTTGCCCTCGAGGACGAAGTACGGGCGGTCGACGTATTTCACCGTCTCGGCGACCTCCGGGTCGGCGGCGTGGACCAGATCGCGGACCTCGCGGCAGACGGCCTGCTGCCAGGCGGGCAGCGCGTCGATGTACGCGTCGACCCTTGGGTCTGTCGTGGACGAGATCACAAGGGATCCAAAGACTAGAACCCGCGCCTGGAACGCTTCCCCGTGGCGACGAGGAGAACCGGCCAGATCGCCCCGGGCCTCCCCGCGGGAGGGATAGAGTTGCCACGCCATGGTGGCCTATCTGCCGCCTTTCCTGTTCGTGTTCTCCTGGGCTCTTGCGCTGATCGGCATCGACGCGCCAGGCACGGATTCCTCGACTCCGTTCGACGAGCTCGCGTTGCGCTGGATGCTGTTCTTCGGGATGGGCATGAGTGTCCTCGGCGGTGCCCTCACCCATACCGTGTTCGCCAGAGACACGGCGAGGGCGATCGGATGGGAGACGAGCGGCTTCCAGTACGAGGTCGGGTTCGCGAGCCTCGGGATCGGCCTCGCGGGCATCTACGCGTCGGTCGTTGACGAGCCGAAAGCGTGGGTGGCGGCCTCGATCGCTGGTGGCCTCTTTCTGCTGCTCGCCGGCTTGAATCACGTCGTCGAGATCGTCAGGGACAAGAACTACGCGCCCGGGAACACCGCAATCCTGCTCAGCGACCTCGGCGTTCCCGCTTCACTGCTCGCGCTGTTGATCTCCACCCGAGCGGTCTAGGACGCAGGCGTGCGGGAGTTCGTCAAGAAGCTGGTGCTCCCCGACGGCTTCGACCCGCCGCGGCGGCTCACCCACGGGGACGTCGTGGCGACCGTCCTCGGCCGCGCGGACCTCGATGACGACGTGCGCGGGATCAACGCGAGCCTCGAACTGATTCGCCGCACGCGCGGCGGGGACTGGCCGGAGGAGGCGGTCACGCCCGAGTTCAACTACGTGGACCTCGTCTGGCACGAGTGCGAGTTCCGCGAGGGGTTCTCGTTCTCCTATGTGATCCGCAACTCCGACGGCGACTACCTCGGGTGCGCCTACCTCTATCCCATGGGGCGTCGCACCGAGCTCGGCGAAGCCCTCGTGGGCCACGACGTCGACGTCAGCTGGTGGGTGACCGCCGAGGCGTACGAGGCCGGTTACTACGAGAAGGCCTTCGAAGGCCTACGGCGCTGGGTCACCGAGGACTTCCCCTTCACCGCGCCCTATTGGTCGAACCGCGAGATCCCCGGCTCGAACGGCTGACGAGCGCCTGACCAGCGACCGACTCTGCCGGCGCCGTACCATGCCTACGCCCGGCCCACTTCGGCCACCCAACCGCAGGAGGCAAGCCATGGTCAACCCAATTCCGGACGGCTACCCGCGCGTTTCTCCGTATCTCATCGTCGACGGCGCCGCCGCCGCGATCGACTTCTACACATCGGTGCTCGGCGCGACCGAGCGGATGCGCATGGGAGGACCCGACGACAAGGTCGGTCACGCTGAGCTCGAGATCGGCCAGTCGGTGATCATGCTCGCCGACGAGCATCCTGAGATGGACGCCCACGGCCCGAAGACCGTTGGCGGCACCCCGGTGTCGCTGCTTGTCTACGTCGAGGATGTGGACAACGTCATTGAGCGGGCGGTCGAAGCCGGCGCCGAGGTTCTCCAGCCGGTCGAAGACAAGTTCTACGGCGACCGTTCGGGAAGCTTCGAAGATCCATTTGGCCACCATTGGCACGTAGCGACGCATGTGGAGGACATCCCGCCGGATGAGATGTCAAAGCGGGCGGCGGAGGCGGGAGCCACCGGCTGAACCGACCTCTCGGGAGGTCCGTGCCCCGCGGCCCGCTGCTGGCTTGCGCGATGATCCCTGGGTGCCGACGATGGACGAGTACCTCGATGGCTTGCCGGCGTCGCAGCGGGCCGCACTGGAGCGCGTGCGTACTGTCGTCGCCCAGATCGCGCCGGAGGCTGAGGAGGGCGTCAGCTACGGCATACCGGCGTTCATCTACGAGGGGCGCCCGCTTCTTGGGTTCAAGGCCGCGCAGAACCACCTAAGCGTCTTCCCGTTCAGCCCGGCGGCGATCGCGAGCGCCAAGGATCGTCTCGAGGGCTTTGAGCTCTCGAAGGGAACGATCCGCTTTACGGCCGAGAACCCCGTGCCCGAGAAGGTCCTGGCGGACGTCGTTCGGGCCCGCCAGCAAGAGATCACGACAAACCGGTGACCGCGCGGACGTCCGCGGCCACGGTCGCAGGGCCCTGATTGGCGACGTGCGCCTGGGCATCGCCGATCATCTCGGCTGGGCCGTTGCGGTGACAGCGTCGGGGGACCACGAGGTGGTGGACCGTCGGCGGATCGAGCTGGTCGAACCTGGCATCTCGTCGGCGCCGATCCATTACGAGAGCCGGCGGCTCGATGTCGCCGCGACGGGTGCTCTGGTCGCGAAGGTGCGAGCGTCCGTCGTTCGGGCGACGTCAGCGGCACTCGACGAGATCGCAAACGCGGCGCCCGCACCGGTCCTCTCGATCTCGCTCCGGGCCTGGCCGCCCGACTTCCCCGACGAGATCGCTGTCCAATGTCGCGCGCCATATGAGGCCCGGGCCGACGCGATCATGTACCGCCAGGAGCTCTCCGAGCTCGCATGCGCCCGTGGATGGGAGGTGCATCTCTATGACGCGAAGGCGGTGGTAGGTCAAGCGGTCAGGATGCTCGCTGAGCGGGCCGACGAGGTCCTGCACGGACCTCGGGCGACGCTGGGGCCACCCTGGACAAAGGACCATCGGACCGCGCTCGCCGCAACGATTGTGGCCGGCTGACCGGTTGCCGAACGCGTCGCTTCCGGTTTAGGCCGCCGCGAGCCAATCTTCGAAGCTGGGGCCGGCGAGCTTCGCGCCCGGGTTGGGCAGCGCGGCGCCCTCCGCATACGCCACCGCGTCCGGGTCGCCGGGCTGGCGGCCCTCGCGGACCTCGAACGAGTCACCTCGGCTGGCGAAGAGCGCGGCGGCCGCATCGGCGAGACGCTCCTCCCGCGGGCCGGCGACTTCGGTGATCCTGCCGTTCTCGATCTCCGGCTCCTCGGCCGCATCGGCGAGGGTTTCGGCGACGACGCGGGCGGCCACGAGCTGCGTTCGCATCTCGGGCAGGTAGGCGACGCCGTCCTGGATCGTCCACCCGACCAGCTGATCGACGAACTCGTGAAACTGGGCCGCGCGAACGATCCGGACCGGGAGCGGGCCTTCGAGCAGCGTCTGCTCCTGCGCCACCTTCGCCGCGTTATAGCCGCCCTGGAACTTGTCGATGCCGATGATCGAGACGACGACGATCCGCTTCGCCCCGACTGCGGCGCCGACTCGCTGCAGGTTCGATGCCGAGGCGGTGAAGAACGCGGTCGCCTCCTCCTGGTCGGGCGAGGGCCCGGTGGCCGTGTCGATGACGGTCTCGACCCCGGCGAGCGCCTCGTCGAGACCCTCGCCGCTGACCACGTCGACACCCTTGGAGCGCGCGATCGGGACCACATCGTGTCCGCGCTGCTCGAGGATCTCGACGAGGTGCGATCCGACCCGGCCGGTGGCTCCGGTGACGGCAATCTTCTTACTCCTGTTGTCGATCTGCATCGTTCATCCTTTCCAGCGCCGGCGGCTCGGCGCCCGCAAGTTGGATCTGAGGGGTAGTACGCCAGCAGTCCCAAGTGATGATGAATGGCGATGAGTAGCGCCGACACCTTGCACGTGAACGGAGTCGACCTCTGCGTCGAATGCATCGGCGATCCGGCGGATCCACCGATCCTGCTGATCATGGGGTCGAGCGCGTCGATGGACTGGTGGGAGGACGAGTTTTGCATGCGTCTGGTCGCCGGCGGGCGGTTCGTGGTCCGCTACGACCACCGCGACACCGGGCAATCGGTCAGCTGCGAGCCCGGCGCACCTACGTACACGCTTGATGACCTGGTCGCGGATCCCGCAGCGCTCATCGATCGTCTCGACCTCAGAGTTGCCCACATCGTCGGGATCTCGATGGGCGGCGGTCTCGCTCAGGGTCTCGCACTCGGCCACCCGGGTCGGGTCGCCTCGCTGACCTTGATTGCGACGGCCCCCGCAGCTCCCGGACCCGAAGATCCCGACCTACCTTCGATGTCGGATGAGACCATCGCGCAGTTCTCGATCGACGCTCCCGACTGGTCCGACCGAGGCGCAGCAATCGACTACATGACCCACCTCGCGCGGGTCTCCGCGGGCCGCGCATACCCGCTCGACGAGGCTGCGTTCCGTCCGCTCGCCGCACGGGTCTTCGACCGCACGCGGAGCATGGCTTCGACGATGACCAACCACAATGTCCTGGGGGGCGGGGCGCGCACTCGGGAGCGCCTTGGGCAGATCGACGTTCCGACGCTCGTCGTGCATGGCACCGATGATCCCGTCGTGCCGTACGGAAATGCGCTGGCGCTCGTGCGCGAAATCCGCGGCGCGCGCCTGCTCACGCTGGAGGGCGCAGGCCACGATCTTCCTCCACCGGTGTGGGACATCGTCGTACCGGCCATCCTGGAGCACACCGGGGTCTGAGGTGCGCGTCACGCTTCCGCTTCGCGCGACGAGGAGCACCGGCCAGACGACGCGTCAACGACCTTGCCCAGGCGGAGGAACGGCTCGCCATCGAGGTCGATGTCGGGACTGTGAAACACGCCATCGATGTGGACGCCGGCGTCGTTCTGGCCGCCGATCGACACGCTGGTGCCAAACGCGATGTGGGCCGTCCCGACCGCCTTCTCATCCTCCAGCGTGTTGCCGCTCACGATCGCTGACGGGTTGGTCCCGATGCCGAGCTCGGCGATCGATCGCCCATTCGGCCCGCCCGCGTCCAGGGTTTCGAGCAGCCACCGGCCGGCAGCGCCGCTTGCCCGCTTCACCTGTCCTCGCTCCAGCCGCAGTTCGACCGGGTGATCCAAGACGCCGTGTCCCGCGAGCGAGCCATCGAGGACGATCACGCCGTCGCCCACGCTCTCGATCGGAGCGATGAAGCCCTCCCCGGCCGGCAGGTTGCCCCAGGCGGCGGGAGCCTTGAGGTCACCGTCATCGCTGATCGCGCTGCGCCCGCCGAGGTCGAGTCGCAGATCGGTTCCGGCATCCGACCTGACATGACAAGAGGCCGCCGCTGTCAGCGCGCCCGCGATCCGCTCGCTGTCTCGCTTCAGCGCGTCATAGTCGACGGCGATCGCGCGGTTGAATATCTCGGCGTTGACTCCGCCCATCGTCGCCATCCTCACGCCACGCTCGGTAGCCGCTGCTCTACCGTCGGTGTGGCTGATCGAAAACACAGTCGGGGCGAGTACGACGGTGGCCTCACTCATCGCCCTGGCTACCGACCGGGGCGGCTCCTGGCCATCGCGCAGCAGGCTCGCATACTCCTTGACATGGACGCTGCGGGCTCCCCCGGCGGCGTCGCGGAGCGCGTCGGCGATCAGCCGCGTCTCCGGGTTGCAGAGGATCAGAATGTCGTCGGCAGATCCAACCCCGAGGCAGCTCAGCGCTGACCGTGCCGCTGTGGCCAAGTCCGGCGCCCGAGCGCTCACGCGCGGATCCCGTCGGGCTCGCTCGCTCTCCACCCACCGATCTGCTCAGCGCTCCGCTCATCGCGCTCGGCCCTCGGTTCAGGCGCCTCGCGATGGACGGCGACGCCGGCGACCACCAAGGCCACGCCGACGACCTCGATCAAAGACGGGATCTGGGCCAAGACAACGATGCCGATGATCGTCGCGATCGCGGGGAGCAGCGAGATCATCAGGGCGTACGTAGAGCGCGCGAGGCGACGCATGGCGAGCTGATCGGTGACGTAGGGAATCACCGAGGAGGAGACGCCAACCCCGAGACCGGCGAGGACCAGCAGCGGGTCCAGCAGCGCCGGACCCGCTTCCCAGCCGCCGATCGGAGTCACCACCACCAGCGCGATCAACATCGAAGCGCCGAGGCCGTCGATACCGCTCAGCTGGGGGTAGCGCGATGCCCTGTGGGCGAGGACGATGTAGAGCGCGAAGCAGACGGCGTTGGCGAACGCGAAGGCGACGCCGAGTGGCTCGCCCTCGAGTCGAACGTCCGTGAGTAGGTAGACACCCGGGACGGCCAGAAGCAGGGCCGCAACGTTTCGGACGTTGCGAGCTCCGAGCGCCGCGAGCGCAATCACCGGCAGGAACTCGATCGCGGCCACCGTACCGAGAGGTAGGCGGTCGATCGCGCTGTAGAAGCAGACATTCATCACAGCCAAGGTCGCACCCCAGCGAAGCAGCAGCCCTCGGCCGGATCGGTCCAGCGCCGAGTACGCACGCCACGGTCGAAGCCAAAGTGCGAATACGAGCGCCGCCGAAGCGATCCGCAGCCAGGCGACACCGAGCACTTCGACCTTGGCGAAGAGGAGCACCGCGAAAGCCGGGCCGAGCGAGTGAAACACGGCGCTGACGACGAAGTAGAGGTGCGGCGGCGCCCGGTGTCCGCCTGTAGCGGTGGCGCCGATCTCGAGGACCTCGCAGGGCGCGCGCACGATCGCTGTTGAAGGCTCGGCTGCCACCGCGGCAGATGCTGACGCGCATCTCTGATTCTTGGAAGGGCGAAGGTAAGGTAGAATCGCCTGAATGCCTGAGAATCAAAGGCAGTTTGCGCAGATCACCAAGGGCATCGAGCTAGACGAGATCAATCGCCGGCTACTCGCCGAACTGCAGATTGACGCCAGGCTTTCCCTGGCGGAGCTCGGGCGCCGTGTCGGCCTGACCTCCCCTTCTGTCGCCGACCGCCTACAACGGCTGGAGACCGCGGGCGTGATTCAGGGCTATCACGCGAGGATCAACCCCCGGGCCCTCGGGCTCGCCCTCAGCGTGATCATCCGCGTGCGCCCTGCGCCCGGGCAGCTCAAGAACGTCGCCGAGGCTGCAGCGGGTAAACCGGAGATCGTCGAGTGCCATCGGATCACGGGGGAAGACTGCTACCTGATCAAGGCGAACGTCCGAGATGTCGACCACCTCGAGGAGCTGATCGATCAGTTCGCCCCACTCGGACAGAGCACCACGTCGATCATGCAGTCGTCGCCGGTCCCAGCACGCGGCTTGGACGTCGGACTCGACGAGGCTGCTCCGTAGTCGAGCGCTCGCAGTCCCGCTCCCTGGATCATCCCCGGGTCGTAAACGCGGACTATCGCTTCTCGTCCACGGCGAGCACCAGGTCAACATGCGCCCGGTCGCGGAAGGCGTAGGCACTCCATCATCACCCATGCCGGGCGAAAGCCAAGCCGCGCGTAGAGCTCCTTCGCCCGGCCCTCGTCGTCGGCGGCGATCCAAAGCTCCCGGGCTCCGCCCGCAGCCGCGACCGCGGCGCGCGTCACCGCGGTGCCGCGACCGGCGCCGCGGTAGTCCGGGTGAACGTAGACGTGGGTGATCTCGGCCTCCGCGCCGTCGACCTCGAATTGCGCGTAGGCCACCGGCTCGCGATCCTCCCGCACGATCAGAACCCTTGCACCGCGGCGCAGCGCGATCTCGCGCGCATGGACGAGGTGGTCGCCAGGATCCTGGCCGGGGAAGTCCTCGCGGTGCCATGCGCTGCGTAGGTCGTCCACTGCGTCGTAGGGAGCCTCCTCCACGGCGGCGTCGGGACCTGGTGGCAGCGGGGCTTCGTGTCGCATCCAGAGCAGGCGCTGGGCCTTCCAGTCCCTCGCCTCGAAGGCGGGCCGCAATTCCTCCGCGGCGTCGACCAGGTCGAAGTCCACGCGCCGGTGCGCAAGCCCGGCGAGCGCCTGATCCGCGAAGGCCTCCAGCCCCTCCACGCTCATCGCCGGTTCCTCCTCGACGCGAACGACGTTGAAGTCCCACAGGGTCGGGTGGTTCGTCGCTCGCACAACCGTTCCGTGCGCCCACGGCTCGAGCACGTCGCAGACCGAGGCATGCAGGGCGTTGCGCCGGTCCCGCGCGCGGGCCGTCCAGTCGCAGTCCGAAAGGCTGGCCGGGGTCATCGCGTCAGAGTATGTAGCTGCAAGCGGGCGGCGGAGGCGGCAGCGACCGGCTGAAACCGACCTCTCGGGGATCCTCGCGGGCGTGCCCTAGTCGGGTTCGGGCGCGTCCCGAGTCGTCCGCAGAGTTCGGGCGAACGCAAACGACCAGATCGCAACCAGGACCAAGTCAAGCAGCGTGGCGAGCAGCCACGGCGCCGGGCGAGCCCAGCCGATCGCCAGCGCGGCCGCCGCACCGAGCAGCAACGCCACCGCGAGCGGACGGTAGAGAGCAGCCAGCCTCCGGTAGTCGGCGAGTGCGACGATCGTCGCCACGAGCGCGATCAGCAGGGCCGAGACCGAGCCGGCCAGCAACCAGCTCGAGGGTTCGGGCGTGCGGGCGTCGGCCGCGTGCTCTATCAGGCTCACCATGCCGGCGCCCGCTGCCGCTACCGCGAGCGCGATCGGGAGTTCGCTGTAGAGCCACAGCGCGAGCGAGCCTCCATCCTGCCGCGGCAGTCGCCGCCCGACGTAGTCGAAGTAGGTCCACCAGAAGCCGAAGGCGATGCTGAGCCCGAGAACGCCCGTCGCGACCGTGCGGAAGTCGAGGTCCTCGACCCCTCGCAGCCCGTCGACGATGCCGACGACCACCTCGCCGAGGACGATGATGATGAACAGCCCGTAGCGCTCGGCCATCGAGCCGGTGGCCCGGATCCCAAGCGAGTCGTCGGACGTGCGCAGCATGTAGAAGACAACGATCGCGATCGAGCCGACAACGACGGCGGCCCAGACGGCCAGCCGCGCGCTGTCCTCCATTCCCGAGCTGGCGAGCAGCGCTCCGATCGAGACCGCCAACCCGGCGAGGTAGCGGAACGCCCCGGGACGGTACTCGGGTGCATCGGTCCGGTACACGGAGGCCCACTGCCAGAGGAGGACCGTGAGGAGCACCGCGTAGGTGAGTGCGAACTGTTCCCCGTCGGTGCTTGCCGCATGTCCGGTGAAGACGGCCAGCACGGTGAGGATCCCCATCTGCAAGAAGATGAACGAGCGGTTGCGACCGTCCTCGCGGCCGTGCAGCTCGTGAAACTGGGTGCCGTTGAACCAGCCGATCCAGATCAGCCCGAAGACGACGGCGAAATCGAGCACGCCTGACCACGAGACGTCCTCGGCCAGCGTGTGTGCAATCTGGCCGATGAGCACCACGTAGACGAGGTCGTAGAAGAGCTCGAGGAAGCTGACCGTCCGATCCTCGATCACCTCGCCGTGGGGCCGAGGCGGCCGCAGGAACCAACGACGCAGCCCCGCGCGCAGCGTCATCGGTGGACCCGCGTCCGCACCACGGCGCTCGCTCATCTCGGGTGCCTCCTCGATAGCTCGGCGGGCGAACTGTACGTCGTCCCGGAACGGCCTCAGTTGGGGCTGAGACGTCGAATCCGCGGCGTCCCCGTTCGGCTCGTGGGTAGAGAGGGGTCAGAGGGAGCTTTGTGACCGAAGGAGAATCGAGATGGGAAAGCTGATCGCGACAACGCAGGCCACCGTCGACGGCGTCATCGACCCGGTCGGCGAGTGGGTGCAGGCGGACGGAGACCACGGCGACTACTCGTTCGAGCGTCAGGCGAGATCCAGCGGGCTGGTGCTGGGCCGCAAGACCTACGAGGGGCTGGCAGGATATTGGCCGAGCCAGTCGGGCTCATGGGCGGAGATGGTCAACCCGATGCCGAAGTACGTCGGGTCCAACACCCTGTCCGGCGATCTCGAGTGGAACGCGACCCTGCTCGAGGGGGACCTCGAGGACTCGATCCCGAAGCTGAAGGACGAGGTCGACGGTGACCTGTTCATGCACGGGAGCGGCGAGTTCGCGTACGCCCTCGCCGAGAAGGGCCTGATCGACGAGTACGAGGTCTACCTGAACCCGCTCGTCTGGGGCGAGGGAAACGTCCACGTGCTAGGCGACAGGGGAACCGTCCGGATGGAGCTCGACGACGTGAAGCGGTTCGACTCCGGAGTGGTCCTCCTCACCTACCTCCCGGCGTCTTGACAGTTTCGTGCCGCTTGCATCTGGAGGTCAGGACCAGTTCTCGGCGGCCACCTCTGTCGGGCCCGGGACCTCGATCGGGCCCTCCTTCGGCGTTCCGATCCGGAGCGGATTGCCAAACGGGTCGCGCAGCCCGCAGTCGGTGCCGTAGAAGCGCTCGGTCGGCTCCTCGGTGAACTCGACGCCGTCGGCGACGAGCTCCCGGTAGGTCTTGTGGACGTCGTCGACCGCGATGATCGCGGCCATGCCCAACGCCCCCTTGGTCACCAGCTCGCGGATCTGCTCGGCCGTCGCGTCGTCGTGTGCCGGCGGGCCCGGCTTTTCGAGCAGCAGCTGACGGTCGGGCTGACCAGGGAAGTTGACGGTCAGCCAACGCATGAAGCCGAGGTCGGCGTCGGTGTTCAGCTCGAAGCCGAGTTTCCCGACGTAGAAATCGAGCGCCTCGTCCTGATCGAGCACGTAAACCTGTGTATGAGTGATTTTGCTTGGCATGCGAGCGAGGCTAATGCTCCCGGCGCGCCTTCGCTTCTCCAAAACTGCTCGGTCTCGTCCACGCCTTCGCGAAGCAGGCGGGGACAGCTCTGAGGTCGGCGGCCCGCCACCGATAGGTGGTCGGTGGCTCGCCGAGGATTTCGCTGAATGTCCGGCTGAACGTCCCGAGACTGGTGAAGCCCACGTCGAAGCAGATCTCGGTCACGCTGCGGTCGGTCTCCCTGAGCAGGAACATCGCTCGCTCGACCCGGCGGCGCTGCAGGTAGCGATGGGGCGTCTCGCCGAAAGTGGCGCGGAAAGTCCGGATGAAGTGCGCCTCCGAGACGTATGCGATCCGCGCCAGGGTTGGGATGTCGAGGGGCTTCGCGTAGTCGCGGTCCATCGCGTCCCGCGCGCGCAGCATGCGACGGTTGGACTCTTCAATCGCTCGGGTCATGCTGGGCGCGCCGGGGTTCAGTCCGGGCGCGTCCCGGCACTGAATCAACGCTTCTCGTAGTCGTGGAAGATCAGGCTGACACGGTTCGTCGACGAGCGGAAGTTGGGGAAGTTCAGGCTTCGCGTCGGCCCGCGCCCGCGCGACCTGAGACTCACGTCCACGGTGTCGTTCGGGGGCTCCGCCGCGGGGATGAACAGGTCGGCGTGGGTAAGGAACGACAGGCCGGCAATCAACGCATTCGGCTCGCTGAGATCCGACATGCCGTCACCGTCATCGTCGAACACGAACACGGCGTTCGTCGTGTTCGATATCGGGCTCAGCGTGGGGGTGACGACGTTCTGCCCCTCGACGGTGAGCACGTCATTCCGGCCGCCGCCGTGGTCGCCCCAGAATTCCTTGTAGCGGGTGATCACCATGCCCGAGTTCGCGTCGTTGGGCTCGAGCAGCAACTCGATGCCCTCGCCGGGCACCGAGCTGAGCAGACGCACGAGCCGGTCGTTGCGCCGGAACGGCTCCGGGTACACGTGGTGGACCACTCCGTCGAGGCGGGTGAGTGCGAACTCGTAGCGCTTGCCGCGCAGCAGCTTCAGCGGGCCCCACGATCCATCGGCGGCGAGGTCGGGCGCCTCGACCGGCTGGCCTCCCTTCCGCTCGCCTGTGCCGGGCTCCACACGCCACACCTCCAGCTGAGTCCCCGCCGGAACGCCGGTGTTCTGGGGGAAGACGACGGCGCGGCCGGCGATCTTGAGCTTGCGCTTGCCCTTCTCGATCTCGTCGGTCTCGGGCTTTTCGCCGACCAGGAATCTGAAGATCGGGGTGAACGACTCCTCCGAGGTCGCCACTTGAACGTGGGTCTGGTTCGGGATCGTGACGTTCTGCGCCCCGCCGATCTCCCTGGTCGGCTCATCCCCGGGGTCCAGCGTCCGGACGCCGGCCCAGATCGCGAGCGTTTTCACCCCTCCGGGCGGCGAGTCGCTCGTCCGACCGTCGATGTTGACGTAGCGGCGCACGCTCGCCGCGCGCTCGGGGCTCGCGAGGTACTCGTGCATCACGGTCGTGCCGCGCGAGTGCCCGAGCACGTCGACGCGGGACTTGCCGGTCTGCGCCTTCACCCGCTCGATCAGCGCGTCGAGGCTGGCGTGGACCTCGTCGATGCTCTCGTCGAGGGGCGTGAACGAGTCGTACTCGAGCACGTTGATGAAGCGCTGCGGAAACCCGTTGCTGGTCAGCCGCATCTGCTGCGACTCGAACTGCGCCCCTGACCCCGACCCGCCGTGGACGAAGATCACCGGGGTGACCTTGTCGGGGTCGAGCTTGTCCGGCTTGTTCTTCGCGACAGCCCCCGGCGTCGCAACCGACGCCGCGAGTCCCGCCACGACCATCAGTGCTCCGAGCCGCCACCGACACGCTCTGCTCATCGCTCGCTTTCCTCCGTGGTCCCTGCAACACATGCGACGAATGACGCGGCCAGGACATTATCGCCCTTCGGCTTCCCGCGGCCGGAAAAGCGGAGACGGCCTGCTCGGCCGGTACGAATCCGACTAGGGGCCCGACCCGACGCTGAGCACGACCTTGCCGCCGGCGCCCCTCTCGTGCATGAAGCGGATCGCTTCCGCGGCCTCGGCGAGCCGGAAGGTGCGGCCGACGACCGGCGTCACCTCGCCCGCCTCGATCCGCTCCCGCAGCGCCTCCAAGTCCTCGGCGCGCTCCTTATAGGTCACCGGGCGAAGCCGCTGGCCGACGAAGAGCGAGAGCAGGGGCGCGCGGAGGATCTGGCGCCCGAAGCCGCCGGTCCACCGCCCACCGCCCTCGCCGCCGACGATCACGAGGGTCCCCCGCGGGGTTAGCGCTCGGCGAAGGTGCGAGAGCGAGCGGCGACCCGCGGTGTCGACGATCAGGTCGAACTGGCGGCGGCCGTCGGCGAAGTCCTCGCGGGTGTAGTCGATCGTCTCGTCGGCGCCGATCGACCGGACGAGCTCCGCCTTACTGCCGCTGCAGACGCCGGTGACGTGGGCGCCGAAGGCCTTTGCCAGCTGGACGGCGAATGTCCCCACGCCGCCGCCGGCGCCGATGATCAGCACCCGCTTTCCTGCCTCGAGGTCGCCCCTGTCGCGGAGGCTGTGAAGCGCGGTGCCGCCCGAGACCGGGACGGCGGCCGCCTGCTCGAAGCTCAGGTTCGACGGCTTCGGCGCCAGGCGGTCCTCGCGCGCGGACGCGTACTCGGCGAACGAACCCTCGCAGACGCCGAACACCTCGTCGCCGGGCCGAAACCGGGTCGCGGCTGCGCCGACCGCCTCGACCCGCCCCGCGACCTCGGTGCCGCACACGGGGAGCTTCGGCGCCCGCAATCCGAAGCCCATGATCCGCACCATGTACGGAAGCCCGCTCATCAGGTGCCAGACGCCCTGGTCGACGCCCGCCGCCTCGACGGCGACGAACACCTGGTCGTCGGCGATCGCCGGCTTCTCAATCTCCCGCAGCGCGAGCACCTCGGCCCCGCCATAGGTGTCCTGGACGATCGCCTTCACCCGACCCGGCAAGCTCCCACAAACCGAGCTGACGGTGGGCTCCGGTAGCGATGCCGCATTGAACTCGCGACCTTTCGGCCTCCAGCCGAGCCGAAACCCATCTAGATCCGTCCGTGAGCGTCCCCGGCGTCCCATCGTCCCCGGTCGTGACACCGGTCTCAGGCGCCTCGATCTCGGCCATCGCTCGGCGCTATTGCGCACCCCGATCGCTGCCCTTGGTGGGTGCAGTCCATTCTGCGCCCGTCTGGCGGCGGAAGGCCTCGAGGGCGCTGTCGAGCGTTCGGAAGAAGTGGTCCGGGTCGAGCGTGCCGATGAGCTCGTAGCGCTCGAGCTTTGCCCGTACGGGGTCCTTGAGCTCGGCGAAGACGAGGGAGGTGCCGCGCGCGTTGACCTCATCATCGAGCTCCAGGAGCATGTCAGCCGCCGTGGTGTCGACGTCTGTGATCGGCTCGGCGGCGATAACGATCCAGCGTGGCTTCGGCTCGCCGGCCGCGAGGCGGCGGATCTGGTCGCGGAACGTCCGCGCGTTCGCGAACAGCAGCGGCGCGTCGAAGCGGAAGATCACGAGGCCGGGGAGCTCCTCGGCATCGGGGTACAGGCTGCGGTCGTGGTAGCCCTCCATTCCAGGGACCCGCCCGAGCGTGGTCTGGTAGGGCCACCACGCGCGGCGGAAGACGTTGAGGATCGACAGCGCCACGGCGACGGCGACGCCGGCGAGCACCCCAAGCAGCGCCACGCCGAGGAACGCCGCCATCGAGAGCAGGAATTCGGCGCGCCGCTGGTGCCACAGCCGCCTGGACCCCGCGATGTCGGCCAGCGACAGGGATGCTGCGATCACGACGGCCGCGAGCGTGGCCTCCGGAAGGTTGCGCAGCAGCCCCGGCACAAGCACCAGCATCAGGACGATCGCCGCTGCTCCGACCAGCCCGGTGAGCTGTGTCTTCGCGCCGGCCTGCTCGGCCACGGCCGTCCGCGATCCGCTCGTGCTGACCGGGAAGCCCTGAAACAAGCCCGCGCCGACGTTCGCCGCGCCGATGCCGACCATCTCCTTGTTGCCGTCGATTTCCTGGCCCGTTCGGGCCCCGAACGCCGAAGCGGTGGAGATCGTGTCGGTCAGGGATACCAGTGCGATGCCGAGAGCTCCCGCAACCAGGAGCGGGAGGTCGGACACCGGGCTCGGCCAGGTGGGGGAGGGCAGCCCCTCGGGCAGGGTCCCGACGAGCGAGACCCCGTCGCCGGAGAGATGGAACGCCGAGGTCGCGGCGATCGCGGCGACCACCGCGACCAGCACGCCGGGGATCCGGGGCAGCCAGCGCTGGAGGATCAGGATCAGCGCGAGACTGACTACCCCCACGGCAGCGGCGGCGGCCACAGCGTCTCCCGACGCGAGCCCGCTGACGAACTCCCGCGCCTCGTCGATAAGTCCGTTCGCGTCGATCGAGAAGCCGAAGAGCTTCGGTAGCTGTCCGACCAGAATCGTTAGCGCGAGCCCATTCATATAGCCGATCTGAGTGGGCTTGGACAGCAGGTCCGCAATGAACCCGAGCTTCGCCAGGCCCGCGCCGATCTCGATCGCAGCCACCAGGAGGGCGAGCATCGACGCCAGCGCGATCGCACGGTCGGGATCCCCGCCGGATCCGATGATCGGCAGGAGCGTCGCCGCGATCATCGGCCCGAGTGAGGAATCCGGGCCCAGCACGAGGATGCGAGAGGGACCGAAGGCCGCGTAGCCGATCAGGCAGAGGACCGTCGTGTACAGGCCGGTGATCGCGGGCAGGCCCGCCAGCTGCGCGTACGCCATTCCCTGAGGCACTAAGAGCGTGCTCAGGACGAGACCGGCGACCAGATCGTGGCGCAGCCACGACCTGCGGTAGGAGGCGAGCGATTGCGCGCCCGGCATCCATCTCGGCGGCTTCATGAGCGCTTGACCGAGGTCAACTCGACGCGACGATATCCGGGGAATAGGCTTGGAAACAACAGCCGGTCCCTGTTTCGGAGTCAGAGGTGGACAAGGAGCGCCGGAAAGCGGTTAGAGGAGGGCGGTATGGCCAACCTTGAGAAGGTCGATCACATCGTTGTGTTGATGCTCGAGAACCGGTCGTTTGACCACATGCTCGGATACCTCTCGCTCGAGCCTGGCCGCGGGGACGTGGATGGCCTGCGAGCGGAGTTCGCCAACGAGCACCGCGGGCGAAAGTATCCGGTTCATCATCTCGACAACACCGCGATAGCCGACGATCCCGACCACTCCGGCGACGCGGTCGACCTGCAGATCGGTGACGGCAGGATGGACGGCTTCGTCGCGAGCTACGTCGCCACGCTCGCGAGCGGCGGCAAGCACGACGCGGACCCAGGCCGTGTGATGGGTTACTACAACGGCACTGACGTCCCGGTCTACGATCACCTTGCGCGCGAGTTCGCGATCTGCGATCGCTGGTTTAGCTCCGTTCCCGGGGCGACCTGGCCCAACCGCCTGTACGCAATCTGCGGCCGTGCTGCCGGCAGCCGCAACGACCTGCCTCTCAATCTGCCGCCGATCTACAACCAACCGTCCTTCGTGCGGCACCTCGATGCTCATGGCATCTCTTGGCGCTGGTACTCATTCGAGGCGGGCACACTGCGCTTCGCAGACGCGCACTATTGCCTGGGCCATCACCACAGGTTCGCGTTCTTCAGCCACGGCAACTTGAATTGGAAGACTCGCCTCGAGGTCAGGATTGATGCACATGCGGCGAGCTTTCTCGAAGACGCCGAACGGGGGTCACTACCGTCGGTTTCCTGGATTGACCCGAACTTCAGCAACTTCAACCCGGTTGGTTTTCAGCCGAACGACGACCACCCACCCGCGGACATCAGGGACGGGCAGGAGCTCGTGCTTGCCGTCTACCACGCGCTCGCGACTAGTCCGCAGTGGGAAAGGGTCTTGCTGGTCATCTTCTATGACGAGCACGGCGGCTTCTTCGATCACGTGGCGCCACCCGAAGCGCCCGATGACGACCCGCAGACGTTCGGCCGGTACGGCGTGCGCGTACCGGCGCTGATCGTCTCGCCGTGGATCGAGCCGGGCACCGTCTCGCACACGCTGTTCGACCACACGTCGATCAGCAAGACGATTCTCACGCGGTTCTGCCCGGAGGCGCTCAAAGAGCCGAGACGCCGCCGGGGACCGTTCGCCCGGCTCAAGCGAGTCGGTGGGCCGCGCTATATGGGAACGCGTGTAGCGCAGGCCAATGATCTCGGAGAGCTTCTCACCCGCACCACGCCGCGACCGGCGCCCCGCCGATACGCGCTAATCGAGGACGCTGCGGCACGAGCGGCCGCGAGAACGGCAGGGGCAGCAATCGACGAGGACCCCCTCACACCCGGACCCGAGACCGAGCTCCAGGTCCGCGTCGCCGCGGCGAATCGCGAGCTGAGAAGCCGTGGGCACCCGGTGGACCGGCCCTAGCCATCGCTGAGCCCCGCGCGACTAGCCGCCGAGGCCCGCCACGGTTCTGCGAGAGCGGCCAGACAGCCGGCGCGGCCGCCCGCGCTTGGCGCGGACGGCCACGGGCCCTCAATGGCCCCTCAGGCGGCGGGTGGGCGAGGACCTCGTCGGGGCGGCTCCTACCGAACCCGGACGAAGCGCCCGTGGGCGGTGTTGGTGTCGCTCACCGGAAAGCTGAGCACGAGCCGATCGCCGCGCAGGCTGTAGTGGCGGACCAGGTTCGTGCCCTCGGTCTGCGGAAGCGAGGACCACTGGATCTGGTGGACGACCTCGTGCGCTCGGGCGCGAACCTTGAGCGTCCCGGTGTACCAGGTCTGCTGATCTGGGGTCGCGCCCGTCCTGACTCGCGAGCCGACGAACGCCCACACTCGCCCTGTGGCATGTAGGTGAGCTTGGCGACCGGGTCATCCCCGTACAGGCTCCCGACCACGTCGCCGTTCTGATCGGTGACCGGGAACGAGGTAAGCCGCCAGGTCCCGATCAACGCTCTTTCGACCTCCGCGCGGGTTTCGGGCTTATGGGACTGGCTGCCGGTTGAACTCGCAATCGCAAGCGCAGCAACTCCGAGCGCGATCAGCAGCGCAACGCCCAAAAGCGCTGTCGTCCGCCCGATCGTGGCTCCCCTGATGATGCCTTGTGGATTCATGTTCCCTCCTGTGTCCCGATGCTTCTCACCGGGAGGACGTGGTTGGACGGGGCAAGTCTCGTCGCCGGGCAGTCAGCAAACATCCCCCGGATGAGCTATTTCGCGTCAACCCGCGGGTGATTCGGGGCGGATGCGAGGTTAGCCCCCTGCCCTTTCCCGCTCAACGGCCCGAGCGGTCAGCTCGGCGCGGCTGTGCACCTCGAGCCTTCTGAAGATGTGGCTGAGGTGGGTCTTCACGGTCTCCTTGGAGATGAACATCCGCTCCCCGACCTGGGGGTTGGTGAGCCCCTCGGCCACGAGCTCGACCACCCTGGCCTCGGTGGGGGTAAGCGAATCCCAGCCGCCGGGCGGGCGGGAGCGGGGGCCGCGCGCCCGGCGCGCCCACTCGAGTGCGTCCTCGGTGCTGAGTTGGGCGCCCTGGGCGCGCGCAGCCTGGTATGCCTCGTCGCCGAGCGCCTCGCGAAGCCGATCCTCGATCGCGCCCCAGTGTTCCTCCTCGGGCGGCACGCGGACGGCGGCGATCTCGACCCGGGCGCGCTCGGCGGCGGCGAGCAGCCGCACCGCGTCCTCGTCGGCGCCGAGCCCCGCAGCGACTTCCGCGAGCGCGTCCAGACAAGCGGGCACGTAGGTCGCGTGGCCGCCCTCGACGCAGGCGTCCAGGTGGGCGAGCGCGTGCTGCTGGGCGTCCGTCCACTCTCCCCGCGCCGCGGCCAGGCGGCCGAGGGTGCGGCGGGCGTGCGTCTCTTGCAGGCGATGGCCAAGTCGCTCCCCGCTCGCCTGAGCTTCGAGCGCGGTGGAATCCGCGGCACCGTCAGCCAGCAGGCGCCGCGCCTCGGCGAGCAGGCAGAGCGCCCAGGTCGTTATGGCGGCGTCGCGTCCCTCGACCAGCGCCACCAGGCCCTCGAGCCGGTCGCGAGCCTGCTCGGGCCGGCCGGCGCCGAGCTCGGCGAAGGCGATCGCGATTAGCAGCCACGGCACCATCGTGCCGACGCCGAGCTTCAGGGTGCGTTCGAGCCGTCCCGGTAGGCGCTCGAGGGGGCGCTCGGGCTCGCCCTGCCAAACCTCGACTAGGCCCATCCAGGCGTCCCCACCTGCCTCAAAGACCGGCTCCCCGGTGGCCGCCACCGCCGCCTGCACCCGCTCGAGCGCGTCGCGCGCCTCGGCGAAGCGACCGTCGAACTGAGCAGGGACAGCGACCCAGAGCCAGCGCCGGGCGACCTGGAGCGGGTCGCCCTGGCGCTCGGCCAGCGCGGCCACCTCCTCGTTGGCGCGAGCGGCCTCGGCATGCGCACCTTGGTACAGGTAGGCGAGGGCCGTCCCCTGCTTGGCCGACACAAGCGCCCAGTCATCGCCCGCCGTCCTCGCAAGCTCCGCCGCGCGAGCGAGCTCGGGTCGCCCGACGGCGGGATTCGTGAACAGCCACGTGCTGCCGAGCTCGAAGCGCGCCCGCGCCGCGGTTCCGTGGTCGCCGACCTCCTCCGCGAGCGCCAGCGCCTCGGTCGCGTGCGCTTCCGCAGCTTCGAACTCGCCCGCCCAAACCGCGATGTAGGCGCGACTGTGAAACGCGCGTGCCCGAAGCGCGGGCTCGCGGTCCCCGCACGCCTCCACGGAGCGCGAATGCGCCAGCTCGGCCTCGGCGAACCGGCCGTGCGCACACCACCAGCGATAAAGCGCCGCGCAGAAGCGTACGGCGAGCTCGGGCTCGCTACCCAGCGCGCACTCGATCGCCGCCGCCAGGTTGGCCGCCTCAGGGTCGAGGAGCTCGAGGAACTCGAGCTGGCGACCGGTCTCGAGATGGGGGCCGGCCTCCTCGGCGAGGGCGAGGAAGTGGTCGCCGTGGCGGGCCCGCACCGATTCGTCCTCACCGGCCTCTGCCAGCCGCTCGAGCCCGTATTGGCGCACGGTCTCGAGCAGGCGGTAGCGCACCCCGGCCTCGGTGCCCTCGGCGGTCACCAGCGACTGGTCGACCAGCGATCCCAGCAGGTCGAGCACGTGCTCGGGCTCGATTCCCTCGCCAGCGCAGACCGCCTCTGCCGCCTCGAGGGTAAAGCCGCCCGCGAAGACGGCCAGGCGGCGAAGCAGGGCCCGCTCCTCATCGGAGAGCAGCTCGTGACTCCACTCGACCGAGGCGCGCAGGGTCTTAAGCCGAGGAAGCGCCGTGCGCGGGCCGCCGGTGAGGAGGCGAAAGCGGTCGGAGAGGCCGCTCGCGATCTGCTCGACCGACAGCACCCGCACCCGGGCGGCGGCGAGCTCGATCGCCAGCGGCAGGCCGTCGAGCTGGGTGCAGATCGCGGCCACCGAGTCGGCGTCATCCGGGCCCGGCGCGAGGTCCGGGCGGGCGTCGGCGGCCCGCTCGATGAACAGCGCCACCGCGTCGGAGGCGGCCAGGGCCTCGCTCCCATCCGTGGGTAGTGACAGCGACGGCACCCGCCACTCGGTCTCCCCGCCCACCCCGAGCGAGGCCCGGCTCGTGGCCAGCACCACGAGCTCGGGGGCGGCCCCCAGAAGCGACTCGGCGGCCTCCGCGCAAGCCTCCGCCAGGTGCTCGCAGTTGTCGAGCACGAGCAGCGCCCGGCGCTGGGCGAGATAGGCGCCGGCCGCCTGGAGATCCGTCATCCCCGGTAGCGGGCGGACCCCGAGCGCCTCCGCGATCGCAGCGCCGAGAAGCCGCTCCTCGGCGAGCGGCGCCAGCTCCACCCACCAGGCGCCGTCGGAGAAGCGATCGAGGGTCTCGGAGCCGGCCTGGACGGCAAGCCGGGTCTTGCCACAGCCCCCGGCCCCGGTCAGGGTGACGAGCCGATGGTCTGCCAGCAGGCGCTTGACCTCGGCGAGCTCGCGCTCGCGGCCGATGAAGCTCGAGAGCTGCACCGGCAGGTTGTTGGGCAGCGCGTCGAGCGAGCGCGGGGACGGAAAGCCGGTCCGAAGCTCGGGGTGGGTGAGCTCGAAGACCTCCTCGGCGCGGGTCAGGTCTTTGAGCCTTAGCGGGCCCAGGGGCCTGAGGCTCGCCGCCTCGGGCAGGGTCTCGACGACGAGCTCATAGGTGGCCCGCGAGAGCAGGGTCTGGCCGCCGTGGGCCGCGGCGCGAAGCCGCGCGCAGCGGTTAAGCGCCGGGCCGACGTAGTTTCGGGGGTCGCGGAGGATCGCCTCGCCGCTGTGCAGCGCGATGCGAACCCGCAGCTCGCAGCCTTGCGGCCACTCGGCCGCGCTCAGCTCGCGCTGGAGGTCGAGCGCGCAGGAAAGCGCCCGTGAGGCCTCGGAGAAGGCGACCACAGCGCTGTCGCCCTCGCCCTGCTCGAGCGGGCGGGACCCGCCGGCGGCCTCGATGGCGCGCTCGAGGAGCTCGTCGTGAAGCGAAATCGCCGCCCGCATCGCCACGGGGTCGGTCTCCCAGAGCCGCGATGACCCCTCGACGTCGGTGAGCAGGAAGGTGACGACGCCCTCGGGCAGGGAGGCCCCCTGGGGGTCTCCCGGTGCCCTCCGGATGTCTTCGATCTCATGCACGGCCACGAGGGACCGCTCGCTGTCGAGGCGGATCCGTTCCTAGTCTCCTCCACGACCATCAGCCTGGCAAGGCTCGGTCTCCCGCTTTGTCGCGACCGGGGTGGGATTTGAACCCACGACCTCCGGATTATGAGATGCCTCCAGGGGGTTCCGCAGGGTGCCGATCGGCTCCCTCGAGCCATCTCTGGTGCTCCGAGATCGCCTGAGTTTCGCTCAGTTTGGTGCCACGGCTGGTAACACGGGCGTCGAAGCGAGAACCGAGTCGGGTGCCGTGATCTCAGTCGCCCCTTGGTGACCGCCGGGGGTCTCGCGCGGCGCGCCCTCGTTCCAGAGCTGAAACGGGTGGCCGTCGGGCCGCGCAAGGAGTACCCCGGCCGGGCCGAGGCCGAGGCCGCGGGCGGCGATCGCGTCGAGGTTCTCGACGGCGACCGGTAGACCCGCTGGACCCACCGGGCCCGGCCGCGAGCCGTCCCACTCGGGCCCGGCGAACAAAGTCATTCCGGGCCCGAGCAGGTCGAGCGACGAGACCAGGCGGTCCTTGCGCCACACCCAGACGTGGGGGATCCGGCCTCCGATGTCGGCGTTGAGGCCGATCGCGTTCGCGAGCACCGAGCCGTCGGCTCGGGCCGAGCGCCCCGTGTTGAACTCGGCCACCGGTCGCCGTTCGCGCTCGTAGGTGTCGAGCAGCGATCGGTCGCTCCAGCCGTGGAGCACCCATGCCAACTTCCAGCCGAGGTCGAACCCGTCTCGGATCGCAGTGTTAAGACCGGTCGCGCCGCGTGGAGTCACGCGGTGGGCGGCATCTCCGACCAGGAACGCGTTGCCTTCGCGAAAGCGTGCCGCCAGCGAGACCCCGTAATCGACCACGCTCGTGTGCAGGACCTCGACCCGCAGGTCGTCGACGCCGGCCGCCTCGCGGATCCACGTCGTTGCGAGCTGGTCGTCGACGGCGCCGATGTCGTCGGTGGCGCTGTTCCACGGTCGGGCGTATACCCATCGGTCAGGCCTGCCGATGGGCAGGATGGAGCGCTCCTCGGGCGCGCTGGTGAGGAAGTAGATGGCGTGGCGGCGATCGCCGACGAGCTCCCACAGGGGCGCCCTGAAGTGGAGCGCGAGGCGCTCGTCGAGTCTCTGCTCCTGCGCCGTCGGGATTCCGAGCGCACGCCTCACGCTTCCGCGGACGCCGTCGGCGCCGATCACGTAGTCGGCACGAACACGCCGCCGCCGCGGCCCAGGCCCCGCCAGGGTCAGCACGATCTCGTCCGAAGCCGCGTGGCGCTCGAGCGCGACGACCTCGACCCCTCGCTGCAACCGTACCGACGGGAGGGCACGCACCCGGCTTTCCAGGATCGGCTCGAGCTCGTCCTGGCCTACAGCAGCCGGCGCGGTCGGGCTGATCACGGCGGCCTGCGCCCTGGTCGGGAAGCCGGCCTCTATCGGCCTGCCGCCCTGAGACTCCGACAGGGTCGGAATGGCCAACGGCTGCATCTCGACGTCGAGCGCCCGCTCGCGGACAGCGTCCTCGAGGTCCCATCGGCGCATGAGCTCCATCGTCCCGGTACTGAGCGTGTTCGCCCGCGGGAGGCGCGACGCCTCGTGGCGGCGCTCGATCACCAGCGCGTTCAGGCCGTACTCGCCCAGGGTCAAAGCGCTCGCGAGACCAGCTGGACCCGCGCCCACCACGGCGATCTTGACTCGTTCCATCCTTCTCCTTTGATCGGACAATACGTACGACGAACCATACCGATTCATCGGACGGTCTGTCTGCTCAAGTACAGTGCATGTGGATGCCGTCACGGACCTACATGCAGCGCGCCCGGGCCGAGAAGGCAGCGCGCACGCGCACGGCGATCATCGAGGCGGTCTTCGCGTCGCTGCGGGAGTCGCCGACCGAGCCGGTCGCGGTCGATCAGATCGCTCGCGCGGCGGGTGTCGCGCGGTCGACCGTCTACGCGATCTTCGGCTCGCGCGCCGGGCTGTTCGACGCGGTCGGATTCGAGCTCGCGCAGCGGTCCGGGTACGACCGGCTGCTCGACGCCAAGCACCATCCGGACGCCCGCGGCTACCTGCGGGCCGGGTTGCGGGCGGCGAGCGAGATGTACGCCGCCAACCGCGACGTCTACCGGGCCCTGCGGTCGATGGCCCAGCTCGACGCCGAGGCCGTCGGCGGCGTGGTCGAGCGCATGGACGGAGAGCGCGCAGCCGCGATGCGCCGGCTCGCCCGGCGGTTCGCCGAAGAGGACGCGCTGCGCCAGGGCCTCACCGTGCAGGAGGCCGAGCACGCGCTCTGGGTTTTGACCAGCTTCGAGAGTTTCGACTCGCTATTCACTGACCGCGGGCTCTCCACCGCCCGAACCGTGTCGACGCTGAACCGACTGGCCGAACGCGCCCTGCTCGCGGATCCCGGCTGAGCCTGCCGCGCCGTTTGGGCGGCCTCTAGGCGCTCGAGTCCGTCCGCTGGATCCGAACTCCGAGGTTGCTCCGAGGACCTCGCACCGACGGACAAGCGGGGGCCCGATTCGCTTCTCGCTACGACGCACGGATGATGGAGCGAGCACAACGGCCTACCGCTTTCGCTGTCACGCGAACGCGGAAGAGCGGTGGGACTGACACACGGGACGTTGCCGATTTAGCTAGTCGTGGGCCGCCCGGGCGTCGGCGGCCGCCTGCTTCCGCGCAGCCTTCTTAGCCTGCTTCTCTTGCCGACGCTCAAGGAGCCTACGTTCACGGTTGAGCTTTGCCATCGTGGTCTTCCGCTTGCTGCCTGAGGCCATGCCTTGTTCTCCTTAACGCGCCTGGACGTTCGTGGCCGCTGGGGCCGAGATCGAACGAGCGCTCGGCCCCCGGGCCACTCTGCGTATAGCCCGGCTTGGCCGGGTGCTACACCAGGCGAACGTTGGCGGCGCGGGGCCCTTTGTCGCCGCTCTCGGCGTCGAAGCTGACCTTCGTTCCCTCGTCCAGGGCCTGGCCGTCGGGTACGGCGCTCTGATGGACGAAGAGGTCGGCGGAGCCGTCCTCGGGCGTGATGAAGCCGAAGCCCTTCTCGTCGTTGAACCACTTCACGGTTCCGTTAGTCATGTGAATTCCTCCACGTACGGTGCGAGCGGACGCGGAGGATGCGGTTATGCAACGACTGCGGCGCGGGCACTGTTTACGCCGCACTCGCATGCGCGGCTGAACCAGACGGTAGCAGCGCATCAGTCGTTCCGAGGCCCGCTCGTGCTCTGCGCGAAATGCGGCAGCGTCCGCCGGGCCTCGCTCCGCGCCGCCGGCGCTAGCTCAGCGCGCAAATCACGCGCCAGTGGCGGACCAGCTCAGCCGATACCGCCCGTCCCTACGCCCTCAGGCACGTTGGGCCGTTTAGACCATCTGAGGTTCGCTCAGTCTGGTACCACGGCTGGTACCACGGCGATCTGCGTGATCTGCCATCCGGCGACCCAGGCTGGCTTCGCTCGCCAGGATCCCGCGTCGGTACGCCTGGGAGCCGGGACTAGGGTCCGGTTGGATTTGGTCTCACGGCGATCTTCGCGCTGAAGCGGGCCGCCAATTGCGCGGTTGCAGCGCCCCCACGTACGATCCTGGAAATGCCCCGCTCGGTCTCACCGCTTCCAGACTCCGCCGACGTGGTCATCCTCGGGGGCGGCGTGATCGGCACCAGCGCCGCGTTCCACCTGGCCGAGGCGGGCGTCGACGTCGCGCTCGTCGAGCGGGCGCAACTCGGGAGCGGCTCCACGTGCCGAGCGGCCGGCGGCGTGCGCACCCAGTTCTCTGACTCACTGAATGTCGAGATTGCCAAGCGCAGCCTGGACGCGTTCCGCAACTTCCGCCGGCGGCCCGGGTGGGAGATCGACCTCAAGCAGGTCGGGTACCTGTTTGTGCTCAGCCGTGGGACCGACGTCGAGGAGTTCGAGCGCAGCGTGGCGCTTCAGAACGAATACGGACTGGATTCCCGGATGCTCACGGCGGGCGAAGTTCGCGAGCTATGCCCACTGGTGCAGGGGGACGACATCCTCGCTGGCACGTTCTCACCCGGCGACGGCCACGCAACCCCCGAGGGCGTGGTCCAGGGATACGCGTTCGCCGCCCGCGCCTACGGCGCGGAGATCCGCGTCAACTGCGAGGTACTCGACATCAGCATCAGCGGCGACGAGATCACTGAGGTCGTCACTGACCACGGCTCAATCCGGACGAGCACCGTGATCTGCGCCGCCGGCGCTTGGTCGCGAAGCTGCGGCGCTCTGGTCGGCTTGGATCTGCCGGTCACGCCGTTGCGGCGCCAGATCCTGTTCACCGAGGCGATCGACCCACTCCCCGTTCAGATCCCCATGACGATCGACTTCGCGTCGAGCTTCTACTTTCACCGCGAAGGCCCTGGCCTATTGATGGGGATTTCCGATCCGCATGAGAAGCCGGGCTTCAGCGTCGAGACAACCGACGACTGGATCCCTGGCCTGATGGAGGTGGTCCGGCGGCGGGCGCCTCGGATCGCCGACGCCGGGATCCGCGGCGGGTGGGCCGGGCTCTACGAGATGACGCCTGACCACAACGCGATCATCGGGGAGGCGACCGGCGTCTCGCGCTTTCTCTACGCGACCGGGTTCTCCGGACACGGATTCCTCCAGGCCCCCGCCGTCGGCGAGATCCTCCGCGACCTGTTTCTGCGTCGCCCGCCGATCGTCGACATAGGACCCTTGAGTCTGGAGCGCTTCGACGCGTCCGCCCATCGCCACGAGTACAACGTTGTATAAGCATCTTCATCTTGCGCCCAGAACTCACGAGGAGCCGATGACAACAACCCAGCCCCAGCAAGAGCTGTCCGTCTCATCGACTGACGAACTTCGTTCGCGAGCCCGCGTGGCCCTCGAGAACTGCGGTGTCGATCTTTCCTCGCTCGGGACTGGACCGTCCGTGAGCGCGCGCTCGCCGATCACGGGCGAGGCGTTGTTCGACGTGCCCGCCGCAGGCCAGACGGATGTGGAGGCGGCAATCGCCGCGACCGAGCGTGCCTTTCGTGAGTGGCGTAGCGTACCCGCGCCGGTCCGGGGTGCGTTCGTCAAGCGCCTGGGCGAGCTACTGGGCGAACAAAAGGCGGACGTCGCCGAGCTGGTCACGATCGAGGCCGGGAAGATCCGCTCGGAGTCGCTCGGCGAGGTGCAGGAGGCCATCGATATCTGCGACTTCGCAGTCGGGTTGTCGCGCCAGCTCGATGGGCGCACGATGCCTTCCGAGCGGTCAGGCCACCGTTTGATGGAGACGTGGCATCCGCTGGGCGTGGTCGGCGTCATTACCGCGTTCAACTTCCCGGCGGCGGTGTGGGCCTGGAACGCGGCGGTCGCCTTTGTCTGCGGGGACACCATCGTGTGGAAGCCCTCGCCAATGACTCCTCTCACCTCGATGGCGTGCTCGGCCTTGGTGGATCGCGCCGCATCGGAGTGCGGCGCGCCAGCCGCGGTGCAGCGGCTCGTGATCGCTGACGCTCGCGAGGGCCAAGCGCTGGTGGATAGTCCCGATATCGCGCTGCTGAGCGCTACTGGATCGGAGCGCATGGGGACGGAGGTCGCGCCACGCGTGGCGGCCCGCATGGGGCGAGTGTTGCTCGAGCTCGGCGGGAACAACGCAGCGGTCGTGGCACCCTCGGCGGATCTCGAGCTCGCCCAGCGAGGAATCGTCTTCGCCGCAGCGGGAACCGCCGGCCAGCGCTGCACGACGTTGCGTCGGGTGATCGCACACGACGACGTCGCCGACGAGCTCGTCGCCGCGCTGCGCGACGTGTTCGGCCGACTCCCGATCGGCGACCCGAGTGATTCCGGGACGTTGGTCGGTCCGCTGATCAATCAGCGGTCGTACCAGGGAATGGTCGCGGCGCTCGAGGAGGCACAGTCCGACGGCGGCGAGCTGATCGTAGGCGGCGGCCGGCGTGCGGCCGCGGGCCTCCCGGAGGCCTACTACGTCGAGCCCGCGATCGTCCGCATGCCCGCCCAGACAGAGCTGGTGCGTCGCGAGACGTTCGCCCCGATCCTCTACGTGATGACCTACCGGAACTTCGAGGACGCGATCGCGCTCCACAACGGTGTTCCCCAGGGACTGTCGTCCAGCATCTTCACCGGCGATCAACGAGAGGCCGAACGCTTCCTTTCCTCCGACGGCTCCGACTGCGGGATCGTCAACGTCAACATCGGCACCTCCGGCGCTGAGATCGGCGGCGCGTTCGGCGGTGAGAAGTCCACCGGAGGAGGCCGCGAGTCCGGCTCGGATGCCTGGCGCGCCTACATGCGCCGGGCAACCAACACCGTCAATTACTCAGACGAGCTTCCGCTGGCCCAGGGTGTCGAGTTTGGGTGAGGCCCTCCGTGCAGTCCTACTGATGCGCCGGGGATAGAGGGCGTTTTGACGGCGACCGAGTCACTGGAGCAAGCGCTCGAGCGTCACTTCCGCGAGCGTGTGGCTGCGCTCGGCAGCAGCGGGGCCCGCGACGTCGGGCTCGATCAGCCGGTCCGCGACGGCACCCGGCTGACCGCGCGGATGGCCCTCGAATTGTTCGACGCGATGGTGGCGAGCAGGAATCTCGATCTGGCCGCGCGCTATCTGCGGAAGGAGGGCCCCGGCGTCTACACGATCGGATCCGCGGGCCACGAGTCAAACGCCGCGATCGCAGCGGCGCTCAGACCCACCGATCCAGCGCTCCTCCACTACCGATCGGGCGGGTTCTACTGCGCGCGGGCGCAGCAGGTTCCGGGCTCCACCCCACTTCGGGACATCCTCCTCGGCCTGGTCGCCGCCGCTGATGAGCCGATTTCCGGCGGGCGACACAAGGTGTTCGGCAACCACGCGCTCGCGGTGATCCCTCAGACCTCGACGATTGCGTCTCATCTGCCCCGTGCGATGGGGGTCGGGTTCGCGATCGAACGCGCGCAGCGGATCGGTGTCAGCCCTGCGTGGCCGGCGGACGCGATCGTGGTCTGCTCATTCGGCGATGCTTCGCTCAACCACTCGACTGCCCTGGGAGCGTTGAACGCCGCTGAGTACAACGTGCACCAGGGGCTGCGGATGCCGGTGCTGTTCTGCTGCGAGGACAACGGCTTCGGCGTGAGCGTCCGCACGCCCCGCGATTGGGTGAACGAGGCTTGGTCGAATCGGCCGCATCTGCGCTATTTCAGCGCCGAGGGGACAGATATCGCAGGCGCCTATGACGCGGCTCTGGCGGCAGCCGAATACGTGCGAAGCGAGCGCCGCCCCGCGTTTCTGCACTTGCGGTGCGTTCGCTTCCTCGGTCATGCGGGCAGCGACGCCGAGATCGGTTATCGCAGCCGTGCCGAGATCGGCGAGGACCTGCAGCGCGATCCCCTCATCCACGCCGCACGCCTGCTCGCGGAGGTCGGGATCGCCGAGCCCGGCGAGCTGCTCGCCAAGTACGACGCAGTTGCAGCGGACGTGCGGCGCCTAGCGGACGACGCCGCCAATCAACGGCGGCTGTCGAGCGCATCAGAGGTGATGGAGCCGATCGCTCGACGACGGCCGGAAGCGGTCGCCTCGGACGTGAGCCGGGCGGCGAGCCCGGATCCGAGGGCGAGCGCGTTCGGAGGGAGACTTCCAGAACAAGCAGGCCCCTTGACCTTGGCCGAGTCGATCAACGCGACGTTGACCGACGCACTCGCAGCCCGGCCGGAGATGTTGGTGTTCGGCGAGGATGTCGGTCATAAGGGAGGCGTCTACGGCGTTACCCGTGGACTGCAGCGCCGTTTCGGCATCACCCGCGTGTTCGACACGCTTCTCGATGAACAGACGATCCTCGGTGTCGCGCTCGGTTGCGGCGTCTCCGGCCTGCTTCCGGTCCCCGAGATCCAGTACCTGGCTTACCTGCACAACGCCGAGGATCAGCTTCGGGGCGAGGCCGCGACCTTGCCGTTCTTCTCGAATGGCCAATACCACAACCCGATGGTGCTGCGGATCGCCGGATACGGCTACCAAAAGGGCTTCGGCGGCCATTTCCACAACGACGATGCCGTGGCAATCCTTCGAGACATACCCGGGATCGTCGTGGCGTCTCCATCCCGACCGGACGACGCGGCGGCGGTGCTCCGCGCCTGCCTCGCAGCGGCGTCCGTTGACGGATCGACGTGCGTTTTTCTAGAGCCGATCGCGCTCTACCACACCCGTGATCTGCTTAGCCCGGGCGATGGTGGCTGGGTCGCGCCGTATCCCCCACCCAGCGAGTGGTCGGCTTGTCACGCCCCAATTGGCTCGGCACGAGTACACGATGACGGCAGCGAACTGACAATCGCCACATTCGCAAACGGCACGTACATGTCGCTGCGCGTCGCGCAGCGTCTCGCCGACGATGGGATCGATGTGCGCGTCTTGGACCTACGCTGGCTTGTCCCACTGCCGGTTGCCGACATCGTCCGGGAGGCCGAAGCGACCGGACGCGTGCTGATCGTGGATGAGACGCGCCGGAGCGGCGGGGTCTCCGAGGGCATCGTGGCCGCGCTCGTCGACGCGAACTTCGAGGGGACGATCTCGCGGGTGACGAGCCAAGACTCCTTTGTTCCATTGGGGGAAGCCGCGAACCACGTCCTACTGCAGGAAGCGGAGATCGAGGCGGCCGCGCGGGCGCTCGTAGGCTCGGTGGACGATCGCCAGCGCTCCGGCAAGGACGAGCGCCTCGCCGGCGGTCGTGTGAGCAACTCACGCTCCCGCTGACCGGCGCTTCGCCCGAAGAGCCCGAGTGTTCAAGCGACTGGCAGCAGCGGGATGTCGTCGCGCACGTCCGCGTGGGGCTCATGCGTGAGCATCTGACCTGCAGAGGTAGCGAGGAAGGCGTCGAGCGACACATCTTCCTGGCAGACGAGGCCCGAGTCCGGCAGCGAGCCCTCGGCAAGCAACTCGACCATCCCGACTGCCCCCGCGGCTGTCGTCCACGCGATGGCGGTCCGGGTGGCGCCGGCGACGATCCGCGGGCGGTACACGCGGACGAACTCCTCGCGGGCCCGGCGTCCCCCGCTGTTTCCATCGGCCGCCGCGTAGACGATCACCAGATCGTCGCGGACCGGCGGGTAGGCGTCTCCAAGGAGCCGCATGGCCTCCTCTCGCTGCCGGCCAAGGCCAAGCTCCTGCAGCATGAACCGCATGAGCTGCCAGTGACCGGGATACCGGATCGTCTTGTAGTCGAGGCGGTCGACACGTCCGGCGAACGTTTCGCACATCGTCCCGAGGCCGCCCGAGGTGGTGAACGCCTCGTAGGGCGCCCCGTCGATTACGATCGACTCCAGATCCGAGAGCGACGGCACGCTCACGAGCTCGCCTCCGCGCAGCTGCTCGCAGTCGTTCAGATACTCGTTGACGAGCCCGGCAGAAGACCAGTTGCACGCATAGCCGGCCGCATTGTTCGGGCTACGCGGAAGGGCGCCGACGCGTAGCTCGATCCGGTCGACGGTCTCAAGGCTGGCCGCAAGCGCACCGCCAACGATGCAGATGAACCCTGGGGCGAGACCGCAGCACGGCACCCAGATCGTGTTCGAGCTCTGCGCGAGCTGCCTTACGGTGCGCGAGGTGGCGACGTCTTCGGACAGATCCAGGTAGTGCACCCCGGCAGAATGCGCCGCCGTGACAACCACGGTGTTCAGGTAGTAGGGCAGGCACGAGATGACCGCGTCGACGCCCGCGAACAGCTCCTCGAGCGCCGCAGCATCCCTGACGTCCATAACCGACGCGTGCTCACCGGCCGCTCTGCTCTCATCGGCGTCGACCCCCCGCACCTCGAACCCCCGTTCGACAAGCATGTCGGCGATCAGCCGCCCGACATTGCCAAGGCCGACGACTGCGATCCGATCGACCCGGGAGTGGAGCTCAGTAACGCCGCGATCAGGCTCAGCCGTACCGGAGCTCATCTCGCGACCGGAAATCGCACGACGCTGCGATCGAGCGGCATCTGGTGGCGCCGTGTACCGGGATCACTGGCTGGGGCGAAGGGCAGCTGTCCGCTGGGAAGCAGGCCGAGGATCTCGTCCGAGAGGTCCGGACTGGTGATCTGGCCCAGGAGCCGGAAGCGTTCGAAGACGAACGGCAGGCCGTCGCTGGCGAAGCTGCGCGTGGTCTGGACCTGGAGATGGAGGTGTGGCGTGGCCGAGTTGCCGCTGTTACCGAGCTTTCCCAACACCTGGCCACGGCGAACCCGCTCGCCGACGCGGACTCGGACGGAGCCCGGCCTCATGTGTGCATAGATCAGGTATACCCCCGGCCCGACGCGCAGCGTGACGTGATTGCCGGGGAGGTCGGCGAACGGCGGCGGTATTGGATTGTCCGGCGGCGTTTGATCCGGGAAGCCGTCGCGGGCCTCGACCACCTTCCCGGCAGCGGCGGCGATCAAGGGCTGGCCGTAGCTGAGGTAGCTGGACAACTGGTGGGGGTCTCCGACCCAGGCCCGGTGCTGCTCGTCGAGCATCATCCAATCGATCGCGAAGCGTTGCGGGACGACCTGGTGGCCGTCCACGACGAGAAGGCCCCGACGATGATGTGTGTTGTTGTCGCAGCACCCCTCGCCCGCGCCCCAGATGCCGCTGCCCACCGGTGGACCCAGCTTCAACGGCGGTCGGGCGCGCAGCGGGACGCGACCGACCAAGCTCGTAAACGGGAATGATTCTTCGCCCGGTGGGGGGCTGGTGGAGGCCACAATGCGATGGTCCAGGACGTCGGGCAGGTTCGCCTTCCGTTCCACTACTACGTCGAGCCAGATGACCGCCGAACCGGAGGGGGCGATCAGGGTCGTAGGGGGTGGCGTCACTCCCACCGGCTCGCCGCCGACCGGATTCATCCTCGAGGACAGTGCATCCCCGGCAAGCGATAGCAATACCCTCTGCGTCTTGGCATCGCGAACCTCGACTTGCTCGACGTCGACCGCGAACGGAATCCCACCCGTCAGCACAAGCTCATACGCGATGTGGAGGTTTCCGTCGGTACCCCGCACGGCGCTCGGGCGCGTGAGCACCGACGCCGCGAGCCCGGTGAGCTCTGGGTCGGGGTCGGTGTCCGCGACACCAGCGCCGGGGGTCGTCATCCCTGCCGCCGCGATCAGCGCCGTGACGAGAACCGCGCGCGGCCACCTGCGATATCCCCACACGCGGGCTACTGGCTCCCCCGTCGAATGTCTCCTTGACCCAAGATAGGCAGACACTACCGCCCCGATAGCACCGCACAAGGGGCCGAACGGATCCTGATGGGCCGGCGGGATCGAACCTGGGCAGGCTGAGGTCCAAAACACGAAAGGCCTGCCGTAGCGGGCCTTTCTCCTAAGCGGGGGTGGGATTCGTGGGCCACCGGTACTCGCTGACGCGGTCAGGTCGCGGCGGCGTCGAGCACGGCCTCCGGCTCCGGCTCGGCTTCGAGGGGCTCGCGCTCGATGCGGGTCCACCACTTGGGTTCCATCAGATGTTCGGGTCTCCTTGTCACATCGGGCTCGCTTGCTTCGTCGCCCCTATGACGGAACGCTACGGAAGGACGTGACACATGGTCGATCGCGACTACCTCGAAGAAGGATTCGAGCAGAACAGGACCCATCTTCGCGCGGTGGCCTACCGGATGGCCGGCTCGGTGAGCGAGGCCGACGACGCCAATAGGAATGACGAGATGGTGCCGGTTATCCGGTCCCGGGACCGGCCAGCTCCGTCACCTCGCGCAGCAGCGAGGCGTCCTCGTCGGCGTTGGGCTCGTCGAGCTCCTGCGCGTAGCGGTGGCCCTCCCAGACGGCGGCGGCGATCGTACCCGGAGACCAGCAGTCGCCCACCGCCTTGACCGTGCGCAGCCCCGCGCCCCCCCACTCGCCGCGGCGCGCGAGGAGATCGCGGCACAGCGAGTCCTCGGGAAGCCGAGCGGTGACCATCAGCGCCGCGTCACAGGCGAGCTCGCGCTCGTCCTCGGTGAACACGCACGCGGTTGCCACGCCTCCCGCCCTGGTCGCCGCGAGCGCGCGCGAGACATGGATCTCGACCCCGAGCTCGAGCAGCCGGCGCTGGATGCGGTGCTGCTCCATCGTGTTCACGGTCCAGCTCGACACGCAGGGCTCGGGGGTGACCAGGCTGACCGCGTACCCCTCGCTGCGCAGCAGCTCGGCGAGCACCCCGCCCATGTAGTAGTGGTCGTCGTCGTAGATCAGCACCCGCTCGCCGGCGGGGCGCTCGCCGTTCAGCAGGTCGTCGGGGGTCAGCACCGGCAGCGCCGGGTCACGCGGGATCGGCGTCGCGTGAAAGCGGCCGACGCCGTCGTCGCGCCAGCGGGAGCCGGTCGCGACGGCGACGTGGTCGAAGTCGTAGTCGAGGATCTCTCGCGCGGTGAGGTGCCCGCGCGCCTCCTCCACGTTGGGAAGCCGCTCGAGCTGTCCGACCCTGTAGTCGACGACCCGGATCCAGGCCGCGAGTCCCGGCAGCCGCGCCTCCTTGGCCACCCGCCCGCCGAGGATCCGGTTCGCGTCCACGAGGACCACCTCGTGGCCGCGCCTGCCGAGCGCCTGCGCGGCCTCCAGGCCGGCCGGGCCGCCGCCGACGACCAGGACCTTGGCATCCGAGGCGCGGGGCGGCATCCGCTCGGGATGCCAGCCGCGCCGCCACTCCTCGCCCATCGAGGGGTTCTGCGTGCAGCGCAGCGGCGACACCGTGAAGTCGGCGGCCACGCAGATGTTGCAGCCGATGCACTCGCGGATGTCCTCGAGCCGCCCCTCCTCGATCTTCTTGGGCAGGAACGGGTCGGCGATCGACGGCCGCGCCGCCCCGATCAGGTCGAGGACACCGGAGCGGACCATCCGCACCATCGTGTCCGGGGACGTGAAGCGGCCGACGCCGACCACCGGCTTCGAGGTGAGCCGCTTGAGCCCGCGGACGTAGGCCTCCTGGGCGCCCTCCTCGCCGAACCGGGAGGTGACCGAGTCGTCCTCCCAGGTCCCGGGCACGAAGTCCCAGAGGTCGGGCAGCTCGCCGATCGTCCCGAGGATCGCCTCGATGTCCTCGCGGGTTATCCCGTCCGGGCCGAGCTGCTCGGCGAAGGTGATCCGGCAGGCGACCGCCGCGCGCCCGTCGACCTCCTCCACCGTGTCCTCGAGCACCTCGCGCAGGAGCCGCATCCGGTTCTCGATCGGGCCGCCGTACTCGTCGTTGCGGTCGTTGTAGCGCGGGGAGAGGAAGTGCTCGATCCCGTTCAGCGCGTGGCCCGCGTAGACGTAGACGAGGTCGTAGCCGGCCGCAAGCGACCGGCGCACCGCCGCGCGGTGCCAGCGCCGCAGGTCGGCGATGTCGTCGCGGCCCATGCGCCGGGCCTGGACCGGATCGGAGGTGGTGACGGGCAGGTGCGCCGGCCCCATCGGCGAGACCCGGCTGTAGAGGTTCGCCGCGGCCATGCCGGTGTAATTGAGCTCGATCCCCGCCAGCGAGCCGTGGTCGTGGATCCGCTCGGCGATCCGCGCCAGCGTTGGGATGTCGCGGTCGTCCCAGGCCCGCAACTCGATGCAGGGGACGACCTCAGAGCTGTGGTGGATCTCCACCTCCTCGGTGCAGACCACCGCCCAGCCCCCCTCCGCCTTGACGCCTCGCATCTCCGCGTGCGCGCTCACGTCCCGGTAGCCCATGCCGTTGCAGTGCGGGACCTGGAAGAACCGGTTCTTGGCCGTGATCGGCCCGATCGCGACTGGCTCGAAGAGGATGTCGAAGCGCGAGTCGCCGATGCTCATCGGCGATCTCCGATCGGCGGCGGGGGGGCATGCCGATCGGGCCGCGGCTGTCGCTCCGTGCGACGGCATGCGCATCGGCGAGCCCGCTCCATCTCGCCCCGCAATCTATCCGGCCGGCCCGGGAGGCGGCGGCCGGCGACGGCGGGGCCGGCGATCGCGGTTAGGATGCGATTGACTACAAAGTAAGGGCCTCGTGGCGGCGCCCGCGTCGCAATCCGCGCTCCGGTGCAGCCGCGCAGCGCCCGGTCTTCGACGCACGAGAGGAGCCCGGAATGACCGCAGGGACCGAGACGACCACGATCCCCGACTCGACGACGCTCTGGTTCGGGCCCTGGTACGGGCGCTCGCCCTACTTCGAGGCGACGCTCCGCGCCGGCTGCTCCGCGTACGACGTCTACAACCACACCTATATCCCCGCCTACTTCTCGGACCCCGTCGAGGAGTACTGGCACCTCCTCGAGCACGTGACACTATGGGACGTCGGAGTCGAGCACATCGTCCAGATCGCGGGCCCGGACGCGCTCGAGTTCACGAACCTGCTCACCTGCCGCGACCTGACCAGGTGCGCCGTGGGCCAGTGCAAGTACGCGCCGCTGATCGAGGTCGACGGCGGGATCGTCAACGACCCGGTCCTCCTCCGGGTCGCCGAGGACACCTTCTGGCTGGCGCTCGCCGACAGCGACGCGGGCCTTTGGGCGCGTGGAGTGGCGACGCACGCGGGGCTCGACGTCGAGATCTCCGACCCGCCGGTGTACCCGCTCCAGGTTCAGGGCCCGAAGGCAAAGGACGTGGTCGGCGCGCTGTTCGGGGAGGCGGTGCTTGAGATGCCCTACTACCACTGCCGGCACGCCGAGCTCGACGGAATCCCGGTCGTACTGGGTCGCACCGGGTGGACCGGAGAGGTCGGGTACGAGATCTACCTCCGCGACCCCGACCGCGGCGAGGAGCTGTGGGACCGCGTGATGGAGGCCGGTGCGGAGCACCGGATCAGGCCGATCGCGCCGTGCGAGGCGCGCCGCATCGAGGCCGGGATCTTCAACTACCGCTCCGACATCACGCTCGACGACAACCCGTTTGAGGTGACCGGCCTCGAGCGCCTCGTCGAGGAACAGGACGGCGACTACCTGGGCAAGGAGGCCCTGGAGCGGATCCGCTCCGAGGACGTCCGGCGCAAGCTGGTCGGCGTGGAGATCGAGGGGGATGCGCTGGAGTGGGAGCTGACCCAGGTCTGGCCCGCCGACCACGGGGGCGAGCGCGTCGGCCACGCGACTGTCGCGATCCACTCGCCGGGGCTCGAGAAGAACATCGGCTACGTGTGGGTGCCGATCGAGCTCGCCGAGCCGGGCACCGAGCTCGAGCTCGAGCCACCGGACGGCTCGCGCCTCGCCGCGCGGACCGCCTCGCTGCCCTTTGTGGATCCTCGCAAGCGCCGACCAGCGCAGTGACCGCCGAAGGAACGGGACCAGGACCCAGCTCAATAGCGGGGTGGGATTTGAACCCACGACCTCCGGGTTATGAGATCGATCCCGCCGGTAGCAGCCCCTGGCCAGCCGTAGCACGGGTTGATTTTGGGTCACAGGGGAGTACATTCGTTCCAAGTCGCAGAGTTCGACCAGGGGAGGCATCCGTGTCCTCAAGGCTTCGTGAATGGCGAGACCGCCGACGTGAGCGGCGGGCCGCCAAGAAACGTGCTGACGTCGAGCGGGCTGCCTCCCGGCGAGGCGCGCAGAGATCCGGAGACGCGCGCCGCAAGGGCCTGGGTACCTCCATGTAAGGCAGCGCGTTTCTGCTGAACGCGACGGTTCCGGCTCAACCCTTCATTCCCCCAACTGCTAGGCGTTGCCGCGTAAACCGTGTCGTCTCCGTAGCGACCGCGTGGTTGCGCTTAGGACGAGAAGCGCAACGCATGGCAAGCGGTACGAGCACCTCGCGTGCACGCGTGTATCCGATCAACCTTGATTCGATGGCACCGGAGATAGCGCCGGTAGGGCCGGAATGACATTGAGGACCGAGAAGGCGCTCTGAATGACAACGCTCGGCGGCATCGCCCCGGTCTTTAGGCTCGGCGCTATCGCGGCGGTCATCGGCGGGCTGGCGTTCCCTGTTAGTCCTTCGGCCCCGGCGCGCGACGTTCCGCCTCGCGCCGCGCCAGGACCGATCTCAGTCTCCGTTTCTGGTGGCTCGGAGTTACGGACCATGCTGATCTTGGGAACGCAGTCAGGCGATCGCGTTCGGCTGGACCGGAAGCCAGACCGCGGGCCGTATGTGATCAGCGCGAACACCCCGATTCGCGGAGGTGGCCGTAGCTGTCGGACCGTTGGGCCGAACGTGGCGGAGTGTCGGCTGGCGGATGCCAAGCACCGGGACATCGCCTTCTTTCTCTATGGAGGCTCCGACAGGGTCCGGATCACCACTCGCCATTACGCCTCGTCGCATGTGATCGTCGACGTCGGCCGAGGAGCCGACCGAGTGATCGTCGGGCACCTCGCAGAAGTCGTCTCTGGCGGCTCGGGCGACGATCGCATCCGGGGGCGCGCAGGCGCGGACGCCCTGTATGGCGACAAAGGCAGCGACACCCTCAATGGCGGCTATGGGCGCGACCGTCTCGCCGGTGGCTTTGGCCGCGACCGCTGCGCCGGCGGTCCGGGACGCGATCGGCGAGGAGGCTGCTAACCCGGCCCGGGTTCATTCGCGCCGCCTGGACGAGCGGCTGGCATGGAGGGACAAATACGCCGCGAATGGCCGTAATGCTCCATGGGTAACCTTCATATCGCTTCGTCGGGCGCGTCATGTGTCGCGCAGACCCGCTTTCCATGCACGGGGGGTGTTCCGCTCGTCGTGCGGGCATCGGCGCGCTGGCCCTCACCGGCGCCGTGCCGGCCCTCTTGACGTCGGGGCCCCTTGAGCAGCTTTTCGCTGGCGGGCTGTTGGTACTCGCCGAGGCTCCGCGCGCCGGGAGGCGCTAGCTCGGCCGGGGTAGGGCCGGCGGACAGAAGTGGGGGTGGTGCCCGTGGCGCTCGAGCACCTCGCAGATCCGGGTCAGGACGACGAACTTGATGCACTGCCCTTGGTTCTTGAAGCCAAAGGCGCGCCAGCCACCGTTCTTGCAGTCCGCCAGGGTCCTCGGCAGCCGCGTTGTTGGGCTCACCGCCACATAAAGCGGGCCGTCGCCCGCGGCTACCGTGGCCGGGGTCTTGGGCTGGAGCGTCCCGCCCGCGCCGACGTCGTACTGGGAGACGTTGTCGCTGTTCTCGTTGGCGACGTAGACGCTGCCGCCATCAGGGCTGACCGCCACCCCTATCGAGCCGAAGCCCGCCTGAACCGTGGCCGGGTTCTTGGGCTGGAGCGCCCCGCCCGCGCCGACGTCGTACTGGGAGACGCTGTTGCCGACGGGGCTTGCGGGGCTGTAGTTGGTGACGTAGACGCTTCCTCCATCCGGGCTTACCGCGACCGCTTGCGGGGAAGCGCCCGCGGCTACCGTGGCCGGACTCTTGGGCTGGAGCGCCCCGCCGGGTCCCACGTCGTACTGCGAAACATCGCTGAGGCCGTTGGAGACGTAGACACTCCCGCCGTCGGGGCTCACCGCCACCCCTGCGGGGCCGAAGCCCGCCCTAACCGTGGGCGGGTCCTTGGGCTGAAGCGTCCCGCCCGCGCCGACGTCGTACTGAAACACGTCGTCGTCCGGAGAGAAGATGTTGTTGAAATGGGTGATGTAGACGCTCCGGCCGTCGGGGCTGACTGCCACCCCGGACGGGGAGCTGCCCGCGGGCACCGTGGCGGGACTCTTGGGCGTGAGCGCTCCGCCCGCGCCGACGTCGTATTGGGAAACGCTCCCGCCGAACCCGCCCGTGACGTAGACGCTCCGGCCGTCGGGGCTCACGGCCACCCCGAACGGGGTGCCGCCAGCTGGCACGGTGGCGGGGCTCTTGGGCGAGAGCGCTCCGCCCGCGCCGACGTCGTATTGGGAGATGCTCCCGCCGGCGTTGGCGACGTAGACGCTCCGGCCGTCGGGGCTCACAGCTATCCCGAACGGACCACCACCGCCCGCGGGCGCCGTAGGCGGGACCAACGGCGCCAGCAACCCACCCGCACTTACGTCGAACTGGGAAACGCTATTGGCGAGCTGGTTGGTGACATACACGAACGGAGCGGCGCTGGCCGGTGCCGCCGCTACCACGAGCACAGCAACGGTCGCAACGCCAAGCCACAGACGGCTGCGCCGGTTGCGAACCGATGAGCGAACCGGTCTCGTCAGAGCTCCCTTCCTGAACCCCGGTGTGCGCGTGGTCTACCACCGCCAGCGCCGCGAATCAAGGGTGCCCGGCCAGGCCAGAACCTGCTCGAGCATCTCCGTTCCGGCCTCGCCTCGGACGACCAGCGCCCCGCTCTGCCCGTTCCCGGCATCGGCCAGCAGCGCGTCGAGGTGAGCGGACTCGTGCTTACGCCCAACCAACACGGTGCCGAGTCTAAACCGACAGCCCCTGGCCCAGGCCAGTCATCGAAGCAACCAGCAGCTTGCCGGTGAACGCGGCCGATCACCCTCGCTGATGCGTCACCGACCGGCTCGCTTCTCAACCGCCCAAGTATGCGAGGGCGATGGCGTCCACCCACCCGTCAAAGCCCGGTTGACCGCCGTTCTCGACGTCGTCAGTTGACCTCGGCACGGACGGTCATCTTGCCGAGGCGGACCCCTTGTCGATGTCGGTCCCGACGACTTCCGACAAGCGATAGCAGGCCTTTCGTTGAATAGCGGGGGGCCGATTCGTCTCTCGCTACCACCCGCGGATCGTCGAGCGCACGCGGCTGCGGCGCTGAGCCAAGAAGTATCGCCTTCGCATGGAAAGCGGCTATCTGGCCAGCCCTGGCTAGGCTGCGATCCCGACGCTTGCAACCGCAATTGCTTGGAGGACGCTGATGGCGGACACCACCTGCCACATGTCGATCTCGCTGGATGGCTTCGTCGCCGGGCCGGACCAGAGCCGGGAGAATCCGCTGGGGAAGCGCGGCAGGGAGGTCCATAGCTGGCACCTCGGCGACGAGCGCGCGAACGACGCCGACGCGACGGCAGAGGGCTGGCTCATGCGACCGCGCGGGGCCTACGTGATGGGCCGCAACATGTTCGGGCCGATCCGCGGCGAGTGGGATGAGGACTGGAATGGATGGTGGGGCTCCGAGCCGCCCTACCACGCGCCGGTCTTCGTGCTCACCCACCACGCCCGCGAGCCGATCGAGATGGAGGGCGGCACGAGCTTCCACTTCGTCACCCAGGGCTTCGAGGCCGCATACGCGCAGGCGCGTGAGACGGCCGGCGAGGATGGCATTGACATCGCGGGCGGCGCCTCGACCGTCCGTCAGGCGCTCGCCGCCGGAGTGATCGACGAACTCACGCTCGACGTGGCCCCCGTCCTGTTCGGGTCCGGCGAGCGGCTGTTCGACGGAGTCGAGTCCTTCGGGTTCGAGCCGGTCGAGGTGCTCCACTCTCCGCTCGCCACGCACATCCGCTACCGGCGGGCGGGGTGAGTGAGGAGATAGCGCTTGCTGGCCCGGGCAGATTTTCGTCGCGCTCGTCGCTCGCGGCGGGCGCGTGACCAGGCCCGTAATCGGAAGCGCGGTGTCTGGCGTCGCTGCGGCGGCTGCGGCGCTGAGGCGCTTCTGCCTTCACGCGAAAGGGGAAGCGTGACGCGCATCGTCATCTCTCTCGCCTCTCGTCCGGAGCGAACGCCACGCGACGGCGTGCTTGTCCCCCCACCTGACCGCGACACCACCGAACTGAGAGGCCCCCATGAGCCAGCCACGACCCACCGATCCGATCGGATCCATTGGATGGACCGAACGCACCGGGGGAGTGCTGACCGCTCGGGAATGCCTAACACTTGCCCGGCCCCTGCTGCGGGGGGAGCTCGGCATTCTTGCCGGCCGTCTCGCGATGGTGCTCCGAATGCACTCGGGACGCCGGAGTTCCATCGATCCGGCGAGCGTGGTGCCTCCCGACTCCCCTCTCGCAAGAGATGCCGAGGTCGCGGCGCAGGATCTCTTGACACCGGCACTCCTCAACCATTCCAGTCGTGCCTACACGTGGGGCGCGGCCATCGCCGCACTTCACGGGATCACGTTCGACCGTGAGCTCCTGTACCTGGCTGCAATGTTCCACGACACCGGGATCCCGAGCCCGGTGCCCGACGTCGACTTCACGGTTCGCAGCGCCGCGTTGGCACGCGAGTTCACCGACAGCCACCGCGTGCCTGCCGATATCCGCGAGCTCGTTGCTAACGCGATCGCCATGCACCACACCCCCGGCGTTGGCCTCGAATCCGGTGCCGAGGCCTACCTCCTATCTGCCGGCACAGCGGTCGATGTGTTCGGCCTACGCAGCAACGAGATACCCGATGCAGTCCGCCAGAGCGTCATCCAGGAGTACCCGCGGTTGGGCTTCAAGCGGGAGTTCGCCGGGCTTCTCCGAGCCGAGGCCAAGCAAGTCCCTCGTGGCCGCGCCTGGTACCTGCACCGCTTCGCCATGAGCGACCTAAGCATTCGGCTCGCGCCCTTCCGTGGTTGATGTGACGGCAACCGGCAAGGGGTGCGGGCCCGCAGTCCGAAGTCTGTCGTGCTGAAGACCGCTGGCTTCCTGGCGATCGGGCCTCTGGGTTTGATGGCGGGAGGCCCTGAAGATCGCCGACCGGGAGCGAGAGCTTCGGCGTCTGGAGGGCTAGCGGCGCTTAGTCGCCCAGCAAATTGATGCCCGCCGGCCAGCGTTCGACGTGCCGGCGGCACAAGAAAACCTCGCCTGAGCGGGGCTTTCCTTCAGTAGCGGGGGTGGGATTTGAACCCACTCTCCGGGCGATGAGATCGATCCAGCGGGTACCGCTGGCGCGCGATGCCGCATTCCTATGCGGTTTCAGTTTCCCCCAGTTGCTCTCACTTGCGCTCAGATTGATGCCCAAATTGATGCCCCGTTTGTCCCGGCGATGACGGCTGCAGGCATATCGAACCCAATCGGCGGTGCTGCCGCTTTCACGCGGAAGCAGGTGTGACCGTGGTGCGCGTCCAGGCGCGGGGGACGAGGCTTCGCGCTATCAGCGGTCGATGACGGCCATCTGCGCCTCTTCGTGGCGCTCGCCGGCGGCCGGGGTGAGGTTGTTCAGCCGCTCGATCTGCTCGGCGCTCAGCTCGAGCTGGTCGGCGGCGGTGTTCTCCTCGACCCGGGAGACGCGCTTCGTGCCGGGGATCGGGGCGATGTCGTAGCCCTGGGCAAGCAGCCACGCCAGGGCCACCTGAGCCGGTGTGGCGCCCGCCTCGGAGGCGATGGCCTCGACCTCGTCGACGAGGTGCAGGTTGCGCTCGAAGTTCTCGCCGGTGAACCGCGGGTTGGTCTTGCGCCAGTCGTCGTCAGCGAGCTGCTCCGGGGAGCGGATCTGACCGGTGAGAAAGCCGTGGCCGAGCGGTGAGTAGGGGACGAAGCCGATGCCGAGCTCGCGCAGGAGCGGCAGCAGCTCGTCCTCCGGGTCACGGGTCCAGAGCGAGTACTCCGTCTGCAGGGCCGTGATCGGGTGGACGGCGTGGGCGCGGCGGATCGTCTCGGGACCGGCCTCGGAGAGGCCGATGTGCCGGACCTTGCCCTCGGCGACCAGCTCGGCCAGGGTGCCGATGGTGTCCTCGATCGCCGTGTTCGGGTCGACCCGGTGCTGGTAGTAGAGGTCGATGTGGTCCGTGCCGAGCCGTCCGAGTGAGCCCTCGACGGCGGTGCGGATGTTCGCCGGGCTTGAGTCGAGCACCCCAGGGCCGTCGCCGGCGTGTGAGACGAAGCCGAACTTCGTCGCCAGCACGACCTGGTCGCGGCGGCCCTCGATCGCCCGGCCGACGAGCTCCTCGTTCGCGTAGGGCCCGTAGATCTCAGCGGTATCGAGGTGGGTGACACCCAGGTCGAGCGCTCGGTGGATGGTTCGGATCGACTCGGCCTCGGTGCTGTCGGGGTCGAGGTAGTAGCCGGACATCGCCATCGTGCCGAGTCCGATGCGCGAGACGTCGAGATCGCCGATCGAGATGTGCTGCATTGGGTTGCTCCGTTCTGTAGGCACGGCTGTCGGGACGGAGATCCAAGAAAGCACGCATCTGCGCCAAGTGAGAGTCCCTGTTGATGGGGGTACTGGCAGGGTCTCCCAGCGTCGGCCGGGCGGGTCTACCCTGATCTCGTGGACGCCAAGAGCGAGATCCGGGAGTTCCTGACCTCCAGGCGGGCGAAGCTGACGCCCGACGAAGTCGGTCTGACGTCCTACGGCCCCCGGCGTGTGCCGGGGCTGCGCCGGGAGGAAGTCGCGGTTCTCGCCGGGGTGAGCGTCCCCTACTACACCCGGCTCGAGCGCGGGAACCTGAGCGGGGTCTCCGAAAGCGTTCTGGAAGCGCTGACCCGCGCCCTGCAGCTCGACGACGCCGAGCGGGCGCATCTCTTTGACCTCGCACGCGCGGCGCAGCCGGCAGCCCCGGCGCGACGGCGTCCGAGAAAGGAACGGATCCGGCCGAGCGTGCAGCGGATGCTCGACGCGATCACCGGAGCGCCGGCGGCCGTGCTCAACAGCCGCTTGGATATGCTCGCGACCAACACGCTCGCCCGGGGGCTGTTCTCGGAGTTGTACGTCGACCCGGCGCGGCCGGTGAACCACGCTCGGTTCGTCTTTCTCAGCCCGCGCGCGACGGACTTCTATGACGACTGGGAGCGCGCCGCAGGCGACACCGTCGCCATCCTCCGCACGGCGGCCGGTCGCGATCCCCACGACCGCGATCTGTCGGACCTCGTCGGCGAGCTCTCGACTCGCAGCGAGGAGTTCCGCAAGCGCTGGGCCGCGCACAACGTCCGCATCCACCGGACCGGTACGAAGGCCTTTCACCACCCGGTGGTCGGCGACCTCAGCCTGACCTACGAGATGATGGATCTGTCCGCCGACAGCGGTCTCGCCCTCCTCGCCTACACCGCCGAGGCCGGCTCAAAGTCTGCCGAGGCACTCGACCTCCTCGCGAGCTGGACCGTGACGATCGAGGTGGCCGACGGGGGAAAGATGTCGCAGAGAACGTCGTAACCATCGGCGCCTCGAGGGCCAGGCAGCCGGGACCCGGTCCAGGCGGCTCTTGCTTTGGACGACGAGGCGTTCCGCCGCCGATCCGGATGGCTCTCGCTTTGCGCGACGACCGACAGCGTCGCGTCCGGAGTGCACGGTTTGCGGCGAGTGGTAGTTGCGCGGCGGGTGGGGCGCATCCGCGTGCCACCAATGATGAATAGGGTCGCGTCGGTGCTTGCCCTGACGACGACCTCGGCCGCCCCGCACGTCGCGCTAACCGAGGTCCCGGATCCCGCGCCGCTGCCCGACCAGGCTCTGGTTAGGGTTCGTACGTTCTCGCTCAACCGCGGCGAGGTAACCCGCCTGCCGGAGCTGCCGGAGGGGTCGATCACCGGCTGGGATGCAGCCGGAATGGTCGAACGGGCCGCCGCCAACGGCAGTGGACCGGCCGCCGGCGTGCGCGTCGTCGGGCTGGTGAACGTCGGCGCCTGGGCGCAGCTCGCCGCGATTCCGACCACCGCGCTGGCCGCGATCCCGGACGCGGTAACCGACGGGCAGGCCGCCACGTTGCCCACCGCCGGAATGACGGCGCTCCGGGCGATTGAGGTCGGGGGTCTGGTGCTCGGCAAGCGCGTGCTGATCACCGGCGCGACCGGCGGCGTCGGGCGCATCGCGATCCAGCTGGCGCATGAGAGCGGCGCGCACGTCAGCGCGCTCGTCCGCGATCTCACCGCGTCGCAGGAGCTCCTGCGCCGGCTCGGCGCCAGCGACGTGGTCGAGCACCTCGACGGCGACTTCGACACGATCATCGACTGCGTCGGAGGTCGCACGTTCGGGCTCGCCATCGAGCATGTCGCGCCGCGCGGAGTCGTGGTCAACATCGCGACAGAGAGCGACGACGAGACGGTCACCTTCCGGGCGCAACGGTTCGACCGTGCAAAAGGCGCGAGGATCTTCACCCTGAACCTCTTCGACGAGGTTGCCTCGCATTCCAGCGGGACCAGCGACCTCACACGCCTCTGCGGGCTGATGGCCGAAGGACGGCTCGACGGCCAGGTCGAACTCGAAGGCTCGTGGCGCAAGCCCGCCCCACTGCTCGACGCCCTGCTGGAGCGACGCATCGGCGGCAAGGCCGTGCTCCACGTCGATTGACCGCCAACGCCCGCGCGTCGCCCCTGTCGCTTCGCGCGAGGAGGAGCAGTGGCATCCTGCCCCGTAGTGGTCGGAGCTCCTTCGCGTTCGCCCGCCGCCGGCCGGTCGTCGGCTCGCGTTGCACTGGCGACGGAAACCGGGCTCAGGGAAGCGGGTGGGACTGCGCCAGCGGCGGGCCGAGGACCGTCATGCCCGCGTCCTGCGCGAGCGCCGCGAAGGCCTCCCGCACAGCCGATCCCTCGCCGGCCACCTCCGCCAAGCGCTCGAAGAATCGCTCCATCCCCGCCGATGCAGGGGTGAAGACGAAGAGCATGTGGGCCTCACCCTCGCTCACGTTCTGCCAGCTGTGGGGTGTATGTCGCGGGACGAACGCGAACGACCCCGGCGCCATGTCCATGACCTCATCTTCGATCCGGAGGCGAAACGCTCCGTCGACGAAGTACATGACCTCGTCCTCGTTCGCGTGCTTGTGAAAGGGCGGACCCTCCCCGGGCATCGTGACGCTCTCGCAGGCCGTCAGAGCCCCACCGGTCTCCTCGCCGCGAGCCTTGATCTCGAGCGGCCCTCCCGTCGCAACCGGATTGCGCAGCGAGTCGCCCGCTCCCCGCGCCACGTGGATCGGTCGGGCGTCGCCGCTCATGGCCTCTCCATGCGGGTGTCGGGACCTGGGTTGTCGGCGTGGCGGTGGACGATCTTCCAGACGCCGTCCTCGCGCCGGTAGATGTGCGTCACGCGAACCAACACGGGCTCCACGGGGCGCCCGGCGATCGATCCGTTAAAGCGCTCGAAGCCCAGGGTGTAGGCCATGTCTGCATCCATCCCGACGACCTCGACGTCGAAGTGGAAGTCGCTGACGTCGGAGAACCGCGACGCGACCCATGTAAACGTCTCGCTCAGCTTGTCCCACCCGGACTGGGACATGCCGATCGCGCCGAAGAGTGTCACCGGGTCGTTCTTCGACCAGAGATCCATCCTGGGCCCGGGATCCCCATTGGTCACGAACGCCTCCTCGGCCTCGGTCTGCCGCGCGAGGACGCTCGAGCGAAACGCCTCGACCTCGGCCGGCTCGCCGTGCTCCTTGATTCCCATCTGAGCTCCCTCGGTCACGTCCGCGGTCCGCGATCCGGCCGCGCGAGCCGAGTCTCTCACGCCAGAGTGACCGCTTGGGCATTAGGAGATCCGCATAGCCCAGCAGGTCAGGTCGATCAGATCCTGCCGCGCGCGAGGTCCGACGGTCGCCGTCCGAGATGGCCTCTGCCCGGAGCTCGCGCTCGCTCAGCAGGCACCCTCCTCGTGGCCCAGGCAGCTCTCGCCCGCCTCCTCCCGGGGACAGAGCTGGGCGCCGTCGGCGACCTTTCGCAACAGCGACCAGAACTGCTCGCGCTCAGCCGAGTCGAGTGTCTCGACCAGCTTGCCCTCCCCCTCGGCGACCGCGCTGTCGGCCTCGGCCAGTAACTCGGTGCCGCGCTCGGAGAGCTCGACCACGTAGCGCCGCTTGTCGCTTTCGTGGCGGTAGCGCTCGATCAGGTCCCGGTCGGCGAGCTCGCCGGTGATCGTGGCCAGATTGCTGTAGTCGAGGCCGAGCGCGTCGGCGAGCGACGCCTGCGAGGAGGTGCCGATCGCCTCCAACTGCTTGAGGACGACGAAGTGCTGCGCGTTGAGGCCGAGGGGCTTCAACGACTTGCGGTAGCGCCCCATCGATTCGCCGCCGAGGCGCGAGAGCAGCACGCCGAGCGGCAGCTGCGAGGAGAGGTTGGCGGTCGACGCTTCCATGCTTCGAAGAATAGTGGTTGAGGACAACGATGGTAGTTACTAATGGTGGTAGAGTACAATGCTGGTTGAGCACCACAGACTCACCCACCTCTACCGAAAGGCCAGGCATGACCCCCACCGCAACGCAGACGATCGACGGCACCTACACCGAGGACGGGATCCATTCCGCGTTCGGGTTCGCGGTCGCTCACAACGGCATCTCGACCTACCGAGGCACGCTCGACGACGTGAGCGCGACGCTGAGCGCGGGCGAGGACGGGATCGAGCTGCGAGGAGCGGCCCGGGTCGAGTCGATCTCGATCCGCGAGCCCGAGCAGTTTCGCGCCCACGTGCTCGGCGAGGAGTTCTTCAACGCGACTGCCTATCCCGAGGTCTCGTTTAGCTCGACCAGCGTCGAGCTCGCAGACGACGGCAGCGCCGCGGTAGAGGGCGAGCTGACGATCGCCCGCACCACCCGCCCGGTGAGCGCGAAGGGCAGCTGGCGCGGCCCGGTCGAGGGTCCCGACACGGCCACCCGGCTGGCGCTCGAGCTCGAGACCGGCTTCGACCGGCGCGAGTTCGGCTTCGACTGGCAGATGGAGCTGCCGGGGGGCGGCGAGGCTCTGGCGTGGAACGTCGCCCTCGAGATCCACCTCGAGCTCGTCCAGGGCGCGCCCGAGGCGTAGCGATGCGGGTCCTGGGGATCTCCGGATCGCTTCGCCGGGGCTCGCACAACACCGCCCTGCTCCGAGCGGCGGCGACGCTGCTGTCCCCCGAAGCCGAGCTTCGCGAGCTCGAGGGGCTCGCTGCCCTGCCGCCCTACAACGAGGACGACGACGACGGGATCGGGCCCGAGGCGGTGGCCGCGCTGCGCCGGCAGATCGCCGGCGCCGACGCCGTCCTGATCAGCACCCCGGAGTACAACGCCTCGATCCCGGGCGTGCTCAAGAACGCGATCGACTGGGCCTCGAGACCGTTTCCCATGCACTCGTTCCGAGATAAGCCGGTGCTGGTGGTCGGCGCCAGCACCGGCATGTTCGGGGCCGTCTGGGCCCAGGCCGAGGTCCGCCGCACCCTCGACCACATCGGCGCTCGGGTGCTCGATTCAGAGCTCGCGGTCGGCTCTGCCGAGGAGGTCTTCGGCCCCGACGGCTCGCTTCGCGACAACGCGCTCGCAGAGCGCCTCGCCGATCAGCTCGAGGCCCTGACCGGCGCCGCCCGGCTCATGCCGGTCACCGCCTGACAGCGACGGGCTGGAGTCACTCGCGGCGCAGGCCACGACGCGGTGGTTGCGGCGATCCGGGCGGCGCCGGATGGGAGAGGATCCGTCGCTGCGAGAACGAGCTCCGGGCCGCGCTCGCCGACGTCTGGTGCGCGATCCCGAAGGTTGTCTTCAGCCGCACGCTCGACAGCGTCCAGGGCAACGCCCGGCTCGCCGAGGCGTCGGTGGCCGAGGAGGCCGCTGCCGACTTGCCTGCAGCAGACCTGAGGCTGTTGTCCCCCGCGGTTGTCCCGAAGCAAAATGAGCGCTTGGAGCGGGATCGAAGGGAAGAAAAAACCCCGCAGTTGCGGGCTTTTAGTTCATAGCGGGGGTGGGATTTGAGCCCACGACCTCCGGGTTATGAGATCGATCCCGCGGGTAGCGCCAGCGCGCGATGCCGCATTCCTAATGCGGTCTCAGGTCCTTCTAGTTGCGCCCACTTGCGCTCAGATTGATGCCCAAATTGATGCCCGTTGTCCCCACGCGCGTCCCGAGCGAGGTCGCACCGCTCCTTTGAGGGACCCGAGCGGCAGGCCGCCGTTCAACGCGGCCTGCCGCATGGACCGGTGTCCGCGCCTAGTAGCGGATCTTGCCGTCGACGTCGACGGTGACCACGGTGCCGACTGTTCACGCTGCTCCCGGGTGGAAGCGTGCCGTTGAACGTGCTGCTGCCGGTGACGCCCTTGCCCTGCCGGGTGCCCCCAGTGGCTTTGGCTGCGCCGGTCAGGGTGATGCTGCCGTCGGGCTGGAACTCGACCACGTCCGTGGTCTTCAGGTTCACCGGTTTCCCGGGTTTCCGCCGTCGGCGCCAGCGCGTACTTGAGCGGACTGGCCTGCTCATGTTCGCGCGAGCTGGGGTTCAGCCAGGGACCCGGGTTTGCGCCACCGGCGACGGCTTGGCCTCCGGCGGTGGCCTGAGCGGTCGCATCGGCGCTGGGTCTCGCCGAGACCCTCTGTGCGACAGCCTCACGCGAGAGCGGAAGCGCGCCTCTGGGTTTCCGCCGCGAAGACCCCGGGGACCGAGCCGCCCGCCAGGGCAGGCGCGCCGGGTCCCGATACACCGGATCGTCGGGACTTCAGGCCGAGGCCGCGCGGCTCCCCGCCTTCATGGTCTGAGACACGCCGCGCCCGCGACTCCGCAGCGCCCTCGTGCCCCCCACGGCGAGCAGGACGACCCCAGCGCCGATCGCCGCGTCGCCCAAGTCGAAGCCGTCAGCGGTGGCCGCCGGCTCCGACTCAACGTCGGCAACGAACGGCGCCGCCTTCGAGCCGTCGCGACGCAGGGTCGATGAGTAATCGGCGGCTGGCTGGCTCGTACCGGCCGAGCTCCTCGCGATCGCGGCCCGGTTGTCGATGCCGATCGGAAGCGCCACGGCGCTCGCGGGGACCGCCAGTGCGCAGACGCCCAGGGCGACTGCGATCGAGTGGCGCCGCGTTCTACGCCTGCGCCTAGTCATGGTTGTCATGGTGCTAGCCCTCATTCTCGGGCCCCCCTCGGGTTGGTAATCGGACAGATCAGAACCTAGGATCGGCCTGTACATGGCGCATCGGGGGAACCCACACACATTGCCCCCCGCTACCGAATCGGTGGTCGGCCGCGACACCGAGCTTGCACGAATCGAGGAGTTTCTAACCGGAACGTGCCCCCCTGCGGCCCTGCTTCTCGCGGGTCCGGCCGGGATCGGGAAGACCACGCTCTGGCAAGCGGGCGTTGCGGCCGCCCGTGAGCGGGAGCACCGGGTGCTCGTGTCCCGACCGCTTGAGACCGACGCCGGCCTGTCGCTCGCCGGGCTCCTCGACCTGTTCGGTGAGCTCGTCGACGAAGTGGGCGGCGAGCTGCCGAAGCCGCAGGAGCGCGCGCTCTGCACGGCACTCCTGCGCGAGGACGCCAAAGGTCCACCGCTCGACCCGCGTGCCCTCAACGCGGCTGTTCACGGCGCGCTGCGGAGTGCCGCTGCGGGGAGCTCCATTGTGATTGCGATCGATGACGTGCAATGGCTCGATCCGCCGTCACTCGCCGTGCTGCGCCATGCGGTGCGACGCCTCGACGACGAACGGGTGCGGCTGCTCGTCGCAGCACGGGCTCCGCCGGGCTCGGCATCGCCCGATCTCGGGCTTCCGGCCGAGCGCGCGAAGGAGATCGGGATCGGTCCGCTCGGCTTGGAGGAGATGAGCGAGCTGCTCGCGCGCGAGCTGGGTCGCCACCTGCCTCGACCGGCGCTGCGCCGGGTCGCCGAGCTATCGGGGGGAAATCCCTTCTACGCGCTCGAGCTCTGCCGCTCAACCGATCGTGGATCGCTGGATCAGCTTTCCGGCCTCACGGAGGGCGAGGGCCTGCAGCGGCTGGTCGGCGCGCGCCTGGCAGAGCTCCCGCCGGCCACCCAGGATGCTCTCGGAACCGTCGCCGCCCTCGACAGGCCCACCACCGCCGTGGTCGGCGACGTGCTCTCGGACGAGGCCCTCCTGGACCCCGCCTTTCGGGCCGGGGTGATCGAGGAGGATGCTGCCTTACTGCGCTTCGCCCACCCCTTGCTGGCCGCCGCCGCGCACGCAGCGCTCCCCCCGCGTCGGCGCCGGGAGGCACATGCCCGGCTGGCGGCGGTGGTGACAAATCCCGAGGAACGCGCTCGCCATCTTGCCGCCGCCACGTTGATACGCGACAGCGCGATTGCGGCCGCCCTCGACGCAGGAGCGAGCGCGGCCGACCACCGCGGGGCGCCCACAGCCGCCGCCGAGCTGCTCGAGCGAGCGGCTGCGCTGACGCCAGACGACGACCCCGCGGCGGCGGCACGACGGCGGATCGACGCAGCCCGACATCACACCCGTGCCGGTGATGACCGCCGCGGGGTCAATATCTGCCGGGCACTGGTCGCCGAGCTGGAGCCCGGCCCGCTCCGGGCCGAGGCGCTGCGCACCCTCGCGACGAGCACCCAGATTCCCGTGAGCGAGACAGTGGCGTTGGGACGCCGGGCGGTCGAGGAGTGCGGCGATGACCCCGACCTTCGGGTGGGCTGCCTGCTGAGCCTCACCACACCTCTGATGGGCGAAGATTGGCAGGCCGCTCGGGCCACCGCGAACGAGGCCCTGGCGATTGCCCGTAAGGCGAGCAGGCCCGCGCTGAAGGCAGCGCTGACCGCACTTGGCGAAATCGAAGCGTGTATGACGCCGGGCGGTGGCCGAGAGATGCTGCGCGAGGCACTCGCGCTCGAAACGGAGCGTAACTTTGCGGCCGGCTGGGACGACCCCGCGTGCGTTCTGGCCTTCGCCCATATGCTCGTCGACGAGCTCGATGAGGCTCGGGCGCTGCTCGAGTCCGGGCGCCAGAGGGCGATGGACGCCGGGGACGAACAAGGCACCGAGGACATCGATCGCGTGTTGGCGCAGGTAGAGGTCAGGGCCGGCAACCTCGTCCGCGCCTGCTCACACGCCGAGGAAGGGATGGCGATCGCTGAGCAGGGCGAGCCGAGCTGGAGCGTGAGCGGCCAGCTCTTTGTGCGGGCCCTCGTCGCCGCGCACGAGGGCGACGCCGATCTCGTGCGCGAGCTGACGGCGCGCGGGCTCTCGACGGCAGAGGAGCTCGGCGACGAGGTCTATCTGATCCAGCATCACGGCGTGCTCGCGTTCCTCGAGCTGTCACTCGGTGATCCTGGCGAAGCCCTCTCTCACCTCGAGCGAATTGACGTCCGTCTCGACCGTCTCGGTATCACCGAGCCGCGGGAGCCCGGGGGGTACCTGCCCAACGACGAGGTGATCGAGGCGCTGATCGGGGTCGGCCGGCTCGAGGAAGCGGAGGCCAAGCTCGAGGCGTGGGAGCAGCTCGGCCGCGAGATCGACCGCCCGCGCGTGCTCGCCACCGGTGCTCGCGCGCGCGGGTTGCTCGCCGCTGAGCGGGGCGATCTCGATCGCGCGATTGACGCTTTGGAGGAGGCGCTCGGGCACCACGAGCGCCTCCCGGTCCCGATCGAGCGAGGCCGCACGCTGGTAGCGCTCGGAGGCGTGTATAGGCGAGCTGGGCAGCGCCGGCACGCGCGGAGCGCGCTCGAGGAGGCCCTGGGGCTCTTCGAGCGAATCGGAGCTTGCATCTGGGCGGACCGCGCACGGGCCGAGCTCGGGAGGCTCGGCGGACGGGCCCCGGCTGGCGACGAGCTCACGCCCACAGAGCGCCGCGTGGGACAGCTGGTCGCGGAGGGGCGGACGAACAAGGAAGTGGCCGCCGCTCTGTTCATTTCGGTGCGGACCGTTGAGGCCAACCTCACCCGTATTTACGCGAAGCTCGGCGTTCGCTCGCGAACCGAGCTGGCCGCTCGCGGTCTCGAGAACAAGCCCGCCCCCGGATGAGCCGGCAGCTTACCCGCGCCCTGGACTCCGCCCCGCGAACAGGGGAAGGCTGCTGGCACCAACGTCGATCAGAGCTTCCTTACCGGCCTCGGTTTCCCGTTCGACGTCGCGGTCGATGCGAGCCACATCTACTGGACCAACGGGACACCTATTCCGCGATCAACACCGACTCCTCCCCGTGGCCATCGGGGTTGCCAGGTCTCTGATGTCCCCCACGCGTGACCAGGACTCCCATCCTCGTCCCATCAGACTTATACGTCGGTACCCCGATGCGTTACGACTCGCCGCGGTTACGCGTGGCTCCACGCGCGAACCCGAGACGCGTCCGGGGATCAGCAGCGAGCCAGGGACACCCACCACGGCCAACCGCATATGTCTCCGCGGCCACGAGAGCGCTTCTCTCGGACTCTTCGATATCTCCGAACAATCGGCGTTAGCAGGGGCTTCGGTGAGTAGCGGGGGTGGGATTTGAACCCACGACCTCCGGGTTATGAGATCGATCCCGCGGGTGGCGCTGGTGCGCGATGCCGCATTCCTATGCGGGCTCAGGTCCTTCTGGTTGCGCCCACTTGCGCTCAAATTGATGCCCGAATTGATGCCCGCGGTTGCTTCGGTGATAACGGCCTCAGGCATGTCGAACCCAGTCGGCGGTGCTGCCGCTTTCACGCGGCACCAGAAGCAGCCTGATCCAAGCGGGCTGAGACTAGCCGCGCGCCGATATCTGCTGCACCGCCCACCCGTTGCCGTCCGGATCGCTGAAGAAGACGAACCCGACGTTGTCGAGTGGCTCCGGCTGGGGATTGGGGTTCTCGCCCAGCACCTGGATCTCGCTGACCGCCACTCCTCGCTCTTCGAGCTGAGCACGTGCCGCATGGATGTCGGGGACGACCAGTTGCAAGCCCTTGAGTGAGCCCGGTGGCATGTCGGGGACGATCCCCTCACCCACGACGATCGAGCAGCCCGACCCGGGAGGGGTCAGCTGAATGAGCCGATTCCCGTCGCTGATCTTGGTGTCGTGGTCCACGTTGAAGCTGAGCCGCCCGGCGTAGAAGGCCTTGGCACGGTCCAGGTCCGAGACCGGGACCACCACGACTTCCAGTGTCCAATTCATGATCGTCTCCTTGTGTCTCGCTCGTTTGGAGCCTTTCAGCAAGAGACCGCCTGGGGTCACTGAAATCATCGGCCTGGAGCGAGCCCGCGCTTTCGTCTGCGATTGCGGGAGCCCGAAAAGGTGGTTCAACGCCGTGGTCGAGACCAACGCCGCGGCGGTCAAGCTGTGGCGCTCGCTCGGGTTCGTGGTGCTGACGACGGTGCCCGACGCCTTCGAGCATCCGACGGCTACGTCGGACTCCACATCGTCTACGGCCGGCTCTGACGGCGCTTTCATCCGCAGTTCATCTGCGCAGGTCAGCGTTCTTCCCCGGGATTCGCAGGCTCGCCATCGGCGAGCGAACCAAACCGAAAGGAGTGGTGCGAATGACGACGCACTCCGATCGACGTAAGGCCGCCGTTACGGCGGCGCTCGCGCTTCTCGCCGGGGTGGCGGCGCTGGCCGGAATCGCGGCGGCGACATCGAGCGGGAGCCGGGGCGCGGAGGCACGCGCGAAACCGATCAAGCTCGAGGACTCGACGATGATCGTCGAGGTCAATGCCACCGACGGCGACGCGGGGATCCAGCCGTTCCTCGACGGCGAGCCGTGGACGAAGATGGCAATCTTCGCCCCGAACGGGCGACGGATCCTCGACATCGACGCCGAGGGGAAGCTCAACCAGTTCGGGCTCACGGAGCTGTTCGCAGAGAGCCACGAGCCCGAGTTCTCCGAGGTGCCGCTGAACAAGTTCAAGCAGCGGTTCCCGGCGGGCAAGTACCGGTTCAGCGGAGAGACTACGGAGGGCCGCAAGCTGGTCGGCAAGGCGAAGCTCTCGCACGACTTCCCGGACGGGCCCCAGATCACCGCGCCCACCGAGGGAGCGACCGTGCCCGAGAACAACGCCGTCGCCACCTGGAACGCCGGCTCGCAGCCGAGTGGAGTGGAGCTCGTCGGCTACGAGGTAATCGTCGAGCGCGAGGACCCGCTGCGAGTGTTCAGCGCCGACCTGCCGGCGACACAGACGAGCGTGACGATCCCGCCCGAGTTCCTCGAGCCGGGCGTCAAGCACAAGATCGAGGTCCTGGCGATCGAGAAGAGCGGCAACCAAACGATCTCGGAGCTGGAGTTCAACGTCAGCTAGCCGGCGTTGAGAGGGTCGAGCGGTCGCCGGTTGCTTGCGGCCGGCGACCCGCCGTCCGCGAGCGCGGCCGGCCGGCCCCTGAGGTGCAGAGGCCGGCATGAGTGAGGACGAGCGAGAGACGGTCGCAAGCTTCGCTCGCTAGACGTTCCGCGAGGCGGCCAGGTCCACCAGTCGCGCCTGCGGCACCGCCGACGGAGCGACGATCACGCAGGTGTGGCCCTGCTGGGTCCAGGTAACGGTGGTTTGCTCGCCACCGCGGGCGACGGCGTAGGTCTTGCCATTTCGCGTGACCTGCCGCCCGGGCGGATCGCCGCCGAGGGCGTCGCCGCCGACGACCGCGTAGCCGAGCCGCGCGCCATCGGGATTGCGGTAGAAGACGGTCGTGACGGCTCGGCCCGAGAGATCGTCGGCGCGGCGGCCGACCGCCCTCCAGCCGAACTTCATCTCCCAGTCCGGGAACTCGAGCGCGCCGACCTTGGCGTCCAGGACCGGCGGCGAGCCACCGAGCGGCGCCGGCGGCGCCCCGGTCGGGTCGAGTTGCGCGACCGCCTCCACGCTCTCAAGGGACGGGGCGACCTCCTCCGAGCCGGTCGTGAGCGCGATTGCGATGACCGCGAACGCCGCGACCGCGCCGGCCGCTGCGAGCAGCCCCCGCCCGTGGCGGCGCCAAAATGGCGCCCGCGATCGTGCCAGAGCGCGCGCGCGGTCGCGCTCGATGGCCTCGCGCAGCGAGTGCGGAGCGTGGACGTCGGCCACCGCGGCCGCGATCAGCTTCTCGCCCTCGCGCGCGAGAGCCAGCTCCTGCTCGGTGAGCGGGGTGTCGTTGTCTTCACGCATCGATCAGCCTCTGTCTCTCCGGACGCCTTCCGCGGGCGATTCCAGCCCGCTGGCGACCTGGGCCCGCGCCCGGAACAGCCTGGACGTGATTGTGGCTTCCTTCGTGCCAAGGAGCTCCGCGGCCTCCGCGTAGCTGAGTCCGGCCACGTCAACCGCGACGAGGGTGTCGCGGAACGGTTCGGAGAGCTCGGCGATCGCTGCGAAGACCTCACGCGTCTCGGCAACCCGCTCGGGCCGACTGCTCGGGGTCGGATCGACGGGCTCGAAGTCGTCATCGAACGCCGCGGGCGCGAGGCGCCGCGCCGCCGCGCGGCGCGAGCTGATGAAGGTGTTGCGCAGCACGCGGAGCAGGTAGCCGAGGTCGTCGTCGTTGCGGATCCTCCGCGGCTTGGCGAGTACCCGGGCGAAGGTCTCCTGCACGAGGTCCTCGGCATCGGCGCGCGACCCAGACAGCGCCCAAGCCGCGCGGAAGAGGCGATCGATGTGGTCACCGAGGGTGTTGGGATCGAGCATCCGGCCCCCATCCGTCACGGCCCGAGGGTAGCGGTGCATGCTCGGGGCTCGGGTGGCTTCAAGTTCCGCGACCGTCATTTGAGTTGGGCTTACGTCCCGGGAAATTGCCTACGCAGCTGAAGACGCCCGCAGCCCCCGATTCCTTCCCAGGATTCGAGGGGAATGAGCTGGCCGCGGCGCGGGCCGGCGGTCCTCGATCGAGCACGAGCACCGCGCGCACCTAGCCCCGACGGACCGCCTTCACCGTTCCGACCGACGCCTCGCCCACCGCACCCGCTGCGCCGCCTGCTCAGCGGACTCGCAGGCCGACCGAACTGGTCCACGCTACGCCGCCCCAGCACCGCGGACTCGGGAAGGAATCGGGGGCTGCCGGCGTCTTCCCGTGCAGTGCAGATCAGCGACAGCAAACGAAAGGAAGCAGACATGACATCCCGTCGCATCAAGATCAACACACGGCCGTTCCACCTGATCGCAGCGACCGTCGCCCTCGTGCTCGCGGCGCTCGCCGTTGCAGCTCATTCCAGCGCCAGCAACAAGAAGGTTGACGGCGTGCGGGCCGCGATCAAACACGGCACGCTCAAGGTCAAGGGCAGCGGTCAAGCCGACGCAGTCGCGCTTCGCCTAAAGGCCGGCGATCCAAGCCGGATCCAGGTCGACGTCGGCGACAACGGCTCGGCCGACTTCTCGTTCGCGAGCAGTTACGTCGCGGCGATCAAGGTCAAGACGGGCGACGCCGCCGATTCGGTTCGCATCGACGACGCGAACGGCGCGTTCACCGGCGATTCGAGACCGACCACGATCGCCGGCGGCCACGGCAACGACTCGCTTCAGGGCGGACAAGTCGGGCCACCCGTCGACCAAAACGAGAAGTACAAGGGCGGCGCTGGCACCGATACGGTGGACGGCGGCAGGGGCAACGACACCGCCTACCTCGGCGAGGGGAATGACACCTTCCGCTGGGATCCGGGCGAGGGCAGCGACGTGATCGAGGGCCAGAACGGCACCGACACGATGCTGTTCAACGGTGCCGCGGTCGCCGACACCGTGACGATGTCGGCGAACGGAGGACGGCTCACGTTCTTCCGTGAACCCGCCGCCATCACGATGAACACCGACGGAGTCGAGATCGTCGACTTCAACGCCCTCGGCGGGCCCGACAGCATCACCGTCAACGACCTGACGGGCACCGACGTTGCCCAGACCAACCTCGACCTCGCCGCGGAGCTGGGCGGAAACGCCGGCGACCTCGTGGTCGACAACGTGGTCGTCAACGGCACGAATGGTGATGACTCGATCAACATCCAGGGCAACGGTTCGGGAGCCGATGTCACCGGGCTGGCCACGGCCGTCTCGTTGGCGCACGCGGACCCGACCGACACCCTCTCTGTCAACACCCTCGCGGGCGCCGACAACGTGGTCGCGAACGATGTCGCGGGAGTTCTGCAGGTGCTGGTCGACGGGCAACCCGCCTAGGCCGGTCGGAGCTAGCGGGCCCCGGCTCACAGAGCCGGGGCCCGCGACCCTCCAGCGCTACATGATCCGGGGTGTACTCGCGAATACCGGCACTAGTGGGAGCGCTCAGCCGATCCCGGCCGGACCGCTTCCGGCGCCCACCCGAGCTCCTCGCGCGTACGCTTCGGGAGTGCGCTGACGACCAGGTCGTAGGAGTCCGCGACCAGCTCGCGCACGAGCTGGTCGGAAACGCTGCCGTCGAGCGTGATCGTGTTCCAATGGCGCTTGTTCAGGTGGTAGCCGGGACGGATCGCGCTGTAGGTGTCCCGTAACTGAAGCGCCAGCTCTGGCTCGCACTTGGCGCTGACTTCGAGCGGCGTGCGCTCGAGGGTGCTCAGTGCGAACATCTTGCCGCCCACCTTGAACACCGAGTGCTCGGGGCCGAACGGGAGGTCCTCAACCGCCCCGCTCTGGGCGAGACACCAGCTACGCAACTCAGCGGCATCCACGTTCGAATCCTCTCAGCCCCCCGCTCTGCGCGAGCACCAGCATTGGCTCTCGGCGCGGACGCGAACGGGAAAGCGTGCGACTCAACTGCCTTTGGCGGGACACGCCCGCGGCAGGTCCACCGCGTCTGGACGAGGGGGAGCAGTCCCACCGTATCTGCAGCTCGCTCTCGCAATGCGCGAGGAGCAACGGCGGCCGGACGAAGGATTCGTGCTCGATCAGATTCCTGCCGCGCGCGAGGTCCGACGGTCGCCGTCCGAGATGGCCTCTGCCCGGAGCTCGCCGGGCCGGTCCGTGCAGACGGCGTCTGGAGCGGCCGTTTCCACCACACGGCGCAGGAGGTCGGGCTGGTTGACGGTGCCTGTGCTGACGCTGAGGCCCGCGAGCCTGATGATCGCGGCGAGCCGCTCGGTGAGGAGAAAGTGCTCGACCGCGATCCCGCTCACACCGTGGCTGACGGCCCAGGCGGCGAGCGCCTCCGGCGCATAGTCGGCCCAGATCACGAGGCGAGCGCTGAATCCGTAGGCCGCGGCCACCGCGCAAGCCTCCGAGTGGAAGCTGATCACCTCGAGCCGGCCGCGATCTGCGGAGCGGCGGTAGCGCTCGCAGACTCGTGCGGCGGTCCGTCGGGCAAGGGCGGGATCGGCGTGCGCCTTGACCTCGACCTGCACGGGAAGGTCTTCGGGCGTTGCCTCGAGGAGCTCCTCGAGGAAGAGCGGCCGCTCGGTCGTCGCGCAGCCGTTGCGATCGCGCAGGAAGCTCCCGGCGACCTCTCGGGATCGCCGCTCGTGGGCCCACCCAGTGAGCGTCGTTCCGAGCTCGAGCAGTGGATCGTGGAGGAGAACCAGCTCGTCGTCGGCGGTCAGGCAGACGTCGGTCTCGAGTCCGTCGACACCGAAGCAGAGCGCGCCCTCAAGCGCCCGGGCCGAGGAGTCAGGACCGTACGCGCGGCCGAGCCGGTGCGCGTAGAGGGACGGCCGCAGCCACGTCCCAAATGGCACCGGCCCGGCGCGGCCGGTTTGTTACCCGGTCGTCACCGCCGTGTGATGTTCGGGTGAACGGTCTGCGGGCGGCATCTCTACGGCGCTGGCCGCCGTGCGTCCAGCCGGCAGACGATGCGCGGGTGACCGTCGATTACCGGCGCATCGAGCACCGTCGCGCCGTCGAACCCAGCGTGATGGGCGAGCCGGTCGAGGCTCGCCCCGCTGAACCCCCAGTAGACGTAGTCGTCGCGGGCGTAGACCTCGCCCGGCTCGCAGACGTGGATCCCCCCCTCGGCGTTCAGACTTGGATCGGCAACCCCGTAGGTCTCCAGAAGGACCTCCCCCTCCCGCTCGAGTCGCCGGCGCAGCACCGAGAGCAGACCGAGGGGGTTGTCGACCCTGTGCAGGATCCCGAAGCAGAGAATGAGGTCGAAGCGCTCACCTAGCGCGTCGAGCGCGAACGCATCGATGCGGCGATACTCGACCTCGGAGTCGAGAAGCTCGGCGATCGTCCGAAACCCCTCGCCGCCCTCCAGATCCACACCCCAACGGGCGCGGACCCACTCGATGTATTGCTCGTTGTCGACCGCGACGACGCGTCGAGCGGCTCGGGACTCGGCGAGGAACGCGTAGAAGCCGTCGAAGGTTCCGACGTCGAGGACGCTGCGTCTGGTCAGGTCGTCCGGTATGAACGGCAACCGGTAGCGGTGATCGCGAGCGACTCCGGCTGTGTAGATCTCGCCCGCATCGAGGCTGAAGGTATGGAACCAGAGCGGAACCCGAGCGACCGCTGCTCGCGCCGCATCGGGCGAAGCCCCGATCGGCACTTGGTCGGCTACCGCCCTCTCGGTGGCGGTTGCCAGCGGCGGGTTTCTCGAGACGCTGCTCGCATTCACGGAAACGGCCATCGCGAGAATCTCCTTTCATTCCGTCACCATCGGTCCCGGCTCACAGGTCCCGTCGCCCGGCCATCTCCGTGCCCCGGACGGTGTGATTCGGTATAGCGGATCGACGGCGCAAAATTCTCGACGGCGAACTTCCAGGCGGCGTATCTGGAAACCGCCCACCCGGCCGTCGAGTGGTACCCCTCTACGGCGGAGGCGGAGGAGGTGCTTGAGGTTGAGGCGCTGACGGCGCAGCATGCCGAGGTTTCCACCTCCGTGTCCAACACCCGGCCGCGGACGTGCTACCCATTCGCACATCGCCGACAGTCATGACAAGGTCGAGCGGCGACTGGATGAGCTCTATCGCGGAGCCCCGGAAGACTTCACGGCCGGTCGCAACGAGCTCGCCGCCAAACTCAAGGCGGCCGGCGAGGCCGAGGTTGCGGCGGACGTCAAGCGGCAGAAGCGCCCGACCCAGGCGGCGTCGGTGGTCAACCGCCTGAGCCTGGACCACTCGGATGAGACGCAGGCCCTGCTCGATGCGGCCGAACGGCTCCGCGACGTGCACTCGCAGCTCGGCGCCGCGGGCTCCGGCGAGCGTCTGCGCGAGGCCGCCCGGACGGAGCGCCAGGCACTCGAGCGGCTCATGGAGATCGCCCGCCAAATGGGCCCACGCCCGAGCGCCGCGACCCTCGACCGCGTCGGCGAGACCCTGCAAGCCGCCGGAAGCGACGAGGGGGTGGCACGCCTGGTGCGGACCGGCCGCCTGGATCGCGAGCGCCGGGCAGCCGGTCTCCCGGCCGCGGCGACGCCCACGCGGTCCCGGGCGGCGACCAAGCCGGCGCAGGACCGCCCCCAAGAGCTCAAGGAGGTGCGCGCCGCCCTCAAGGAGCTGGGCCGTCGCGAGGCGCGCGCACGGACGGCTCAGACGAAGGCTCTGCAGAGGCGTGCGGACGCCGAGTCCAGGCTGGAGGAGGCGCGGGCGGTCGTCACCGAGACCCAGGGCGAGCTGGCCTCGATCGAAGGCGAAATCACCGACCTGGAGCGACAGCTTCGGCGTCTGGAGGGCTAGCGGCGCTCAGTCCGCCGTGCCGCGGATGAAGTCCCCGAAGCCGCGGTCGGGGGCGTGGATGTTGAGGACGCGGGCCCGCCATCGTGGGTGTGGCGGAACGTGTGACACAACCCGCGCGGGATCGACGCGAGCGTCCCGGGACCGCCGGCATGCACCGAGCCCTCCACCTCGAACTCGATCTCGCCGTCCAGGACGTAAAAGGAATCCACCTGGTCGTCGTGGTCGTGCAGGGGCGGGCCGTTGCGCGGCCCGTTGTAGGCGAACTCAAGGAAGCAGATGTGCGGGAGTACCGCCTTCACAAGCAGCGACCCGGTTGCCTGCCTCGACCCGCTCCCCCTCATCGGGGTCGACGACGATCGCTTCGGACGCCGGTCTGCCTCCATCGGCGGGGATACAGGCGGCGGCGATGCGTGGCCGTGTCGGTCGCCATGGCTACGCCTCCCATTCATGCGCCAGCAGCCCGAGCACGACGGAGTCGGTGCGCTCGCCTCCAACTATCCAGCGCTCGCGCTGCAGGCCCTCGATCCGAAACCCAAGGCGCTCGAGCGATCGCACGGCGGCCACGTTGCGCGGGTCGGTGTCGCCCTCGAGGCGATGCAGGTGAAGGTCGTGGAAGGCGAAGTCCACGACCCGACGCTGGGCCTCGTTCGCGTAGCCCTGGCCCCAGTGCTGTCGCCCGAGGATGAAGCCCAGCTCCGCTCGCGGCTGCTCGCCGTCGGGCAAAAGCGTGACCGTCCCGAGCACACGGCCGTCCTCGTCGCGCTCGATGCCCCACTGCAGCACAGAGCGGTCGTCGAACCCGTCTCGGATCTGCGTGATCAGCGCCGCCGTCTCCTGCCGGCTCGGATGAGGCGGAGTGCTCCAGTGGCGCATCGCCTCGGGATCAGAGAAGGTGGCGAACAGGTCCTCGACATCGTCATCGGCGAGCGAGCGCAGCGTCAAGCGGTCGGTGGTGAGGGTCGGCAGGGAGGTGAGTTTGGCCAGCTCGATGAGCACTCACGCGATGGTATGGCCACCACGGAGGGTCTTAAGCCGAATCCCAGGGCGGACTCAGGTTTTGCCGCATTCCATGCTAAGCGACACCGTCGAAGCTGTGAATACAGCTCACCGTGCTAGGCCCCGGCGCGGATGCGGGGCGCTTCCTGCACTCGTTCCCAAAGGTCGATCGCTTGCTGTTCGAAGTTGAGACGGCGACCCTGGCCGGTGGCGACATAGGACTGGATCCCGGTCTCGAGCTGCGCCCTGGCCTCGGCCGCCGAGCTCGTCGCCGAGCAGCTGCCGGCACCGCGGCGGCTATAGGGCTGGCGATGCAGACGATCCGACAACGTCCATGGCGCCCCTTCGTGCGAAGGCGGGCGCGAAAGCCGGCGCCGGTCAAGACGAGGTGGATCTGCCCGCGTTGCGGGGGTCCGCACGCTCGCGCGAAGTGCCCGGTGGCGCCGAGCGCCTAGCGGTCGACTGAGCGACCGCGGTTTCGCGTCTCTACCCGTGGGCGACGACCTCACCTGCCGTGATCTCGGGCGGGTTCGGCATCAGCTCGGCGAGGTTCTCGGCATCCCATTCGCCCTCTCGCTTGCTCGACTCCTCGGCGCCGGACTGGTCCTCGTACACGCTCATCGAGATCATTACGCCGCCACCCGCGTCCGCGAAGTGGTAGGCAACGAGCCCCGGGACGTCCTTGATCAGCGGCACGAAGCCCTCGGCGGTGCGACGCCCCGCCTCGGGGGGATCCGTGACGCCCTCGTACCGTCTCACCGATGCGTACATTTGTCTCCTTCCCTGTACCAGGTCGAGTACCAGGAGGGCTAGTGTCGCATGGACAAGCCGCTTTAGGGGTTGTGCGCGCAGAGCGCGCTAGACGCCGGTCGCGGCACGAGCGCCCTCAAAAGTCGGCACGGCCGGGCGGGCCGAGCTGGTTCGAAAGCCCGCTCGATGGAGTCGCTGAGGTGGAGCCGCCGGAAGGACTCGCGGGCGCCGAGCGTTGAGTTGGTGCAGAGGGTCGGCCTAGGTGCTGGGTGAAGGTCCCGGTGACGGAATCGCGGGTCGGCGCCTGCGCCGCAGCGGAGGGGACTGAAAAGGCCATCGCGATTGCAAGGCACGCGAGGGAAAGCAGGAGCCTTCTCATCGAGGACACCTAGTCATTTATCGCCGACCGGGGTCGGCAACGCCGAGCGGACTCAGGCGTCATCGCGTAGGAGGCGGTTGAGCTCGTCGTCGAGCTCGGCGGAGGTCTCGTCTTTGATCCTCATCAGCGTCCTGATCGCCGTGCATTTCGCGGTCGGGCTGGTCTCCGGGTCTCGGATCAAGCCCTCGAGGATCTCCACCATCTCATCGGTGTGCATGCGGCCCCCCTTTCGGGGGGGAGATTTCTTCACAGCGAGCCAGGCGGCGGTCGGCGGAGCATGTGATTCCGCGTCGCCGACCCTCCCCCGGCGCGCGATACTGCGCGGGCCATGTCCCAGGAGAACGTGAACAGCGTGCTGACGATGTGGGAAGCGGCGATGGAGGGCGATCGGGCCGAGCTCGACCTTTCGCTGCTAGCCGATGACATCGTCTACGAGGACGACATCCTGCCCGATCATGGCGGCGAGACCTACCATGGTCACGACGGAATCCGGCGGGCGTGGGATCGCGCCATCGAGGCGTTTGACGAGGACACGGCAAATGTCGTCGAGTGGACGCGGGACGCCGGGGATCGGGTGGTGTCCTGCCATCACGTCCGCGGCCATGGTGCGGTGAGCGCGATCGAGGTCGACTTCCGCTACGCGTATCTCTGGCGGTTCGAGGGCGGCAAGGTCGTCTACCTGAAGTCGTATCGCGATCCACGGCAGGCCGTTGAAGCCGCCGGGCTGTCGGAGTAGGGCGATGTCGCAGGAGAACGTGGAGCTTGCCTACCGCGCCTATGACGCCTTCAACCGCCGCGACTGGGATGCCTTCGTCTTGCTGAGCGACCCGGAGATCGAGATCGAGTCGCGCCTCGTCATCATGGAGGGCGGCTACCACGGCCACGAGGGCCTGCGTCGCTGGTGGGAGAACTTTCTCGGTGCCTTCCCCGACTACACCTGCGAGGTCGAGGAATTGCGCGACCTCGGAGACGTGACGCTCGGTCACATCCGCGGTTGGGGACATGCCGCCGCCAGCGACACGCCGCTCGTAGATCCGTTCTGGCAGCCGATCAGATGGCGCGACGGCAAGTGCGTCTGGTGGCGCAACTGCTCGACCGAGGCCGAAGCCCTCGAAGCCGCCGGGCTTTCGGAGTAGGCGATGTCGCAGGAGAACGTCGAGGTCGTGCGCAGTACCTGGGACGTGTGGCTTCGCGGCGACCTGAATGGGCTCCTTGGCTACTACGACCCCCGAGTTGTCTGGGACGCCTTCCGCGAGTGGCCCGACACATCTAGGCGGGATCGGTGCGCCAGTGGTCAGCACCCCGCTCAGGCGGTCTTGAGTGGTGGAGAAACCGCTCTAGCAAGCGAGATCCCGCTTGGCTCTGCGACCGCTTCTAGATGTGCTGCATGGCGGGACATCGGCTCTAGGAGCGGGCTCCCGCGGGGTGCGGTGCAGTCGGCCCGGGCGACGTGCCGCCGACCTGGCGGGCGAGGAACGCTTCGCGAACCTCAGGCCCGCTTGCGCCCGCTGCAATCGGGGGCGGCGCTAGTCGGGTCCTGGCCGAGCCACTCCACCACGCCGACCTTCGCCCTCATCGAGGAGCTCACGAACGTCCTCGGCCGTGTGCGGACGTTGCATCCGCGCTTGCACTCCGAGGTACAGCCAAACCTTTGGTAGCCCGGGCGTCGAGTTCATCCAGCCATCGACCGAACTCGTCCTCCATTGCGCGACCGGGCATTACCCGGGCTCACGGCTGCGTCACGGATCTCGAAAGGTCCTCCTCCATCGAGGAGGCCGGTGAGCTCGAGGACTCGTCGTGGCTGGCCGTCAAGCCCGGAGAGCACGAGCGTTTGGCTCTGCGTCCGAAGCTCTCGCGCGAGCATGTACAAAGCCCGAATCCCAGTCGAGTCGATGAAGCGAAGGTTCTGGAGGCTGAGGACAACCTCGCCTTCTGCGCCGCTAACTAGCGAGCGCACCTCATCGACGAACTCCTCCGCGTTCGAGAGATCGATCTCACCAACGACAGCGAGGATTACGCCATCGTCGGCAGAGGGGATACGCGACAGCGAGTGGCCATTGACCTGCTCGCCTGTTGTGAGGGGCCGTGTAGCTCGCTCCTTGGGAATCAAAGCCGCTCCTCCTAACGTTTAGGCGGTTGACGTAGAAGTCCTAGGCGCTCATCCGCAAACGAGTCGCGTAGCGCCTAGATCACACGGCGCGTAGCATAGCGCAATAGCCCTTGCGGTAATAGCCCTTGCGGTAATAGCCCTTGCGGTAATAGCCCTTGCCGCAATGACCCTTGCTACTGTGTCCTCACGATGGCTGGTGGCGACCCGTTCGACAAGGCACTGCGGGACCTAGAACGCGCGTTGGATGCCAACGCTCGGCGTATGGCCCAGATAAAGCGCAGGATCGCTGAGATCCGGAGTCAGCGCTCAGCCGGGCGGTCCTATAGGGAGATAGTCGAAGCAACGAAGGGGGATCTCAGCGTCCAGCTGATCACCGACGCAACACAGGCGCTCGACGAGTTCGGCGCTCGTGTCCGCAGGGCAGAGGCGCTCGCGCTGTACAACGACGGAATGACTATGGAGGAAATCGCCAAGAAGTTCGGCGTCACGCGCCAGCGCGTATCGGCGCTCCTCCGAGATGCTGACGGAGAGGCTTCCCGCGATCGCGATCGCGCTCAACCACGTACGAGTGGCAGAGCGGTGGCCCGGCGAGGCTAGCTTCCGGTCGGGGCGATCTCCACGTTCTCCTGCGAGATCGCTCCGCGCAGCATCTCCACCCTGGCGCGCGCCGGTCAGTGGCGCTGTGTCCGGTCTGCGACCCCTCAAGAACCGGGATCGAGATACACATGTCCCAGCGCACCTCAGTTCGAGCCGCGAGACAGACGATCTCCGCTTCGCTCACTTCGTAGGTGCAGCCGATGTTCTCGACAGTCCGCCTGCAGCCCTCGTAGCAATCCGGGCCATAGCGTGCTCGCCCACTCGCTTGCCAGGCGTGGGCGTACTCGCAGTCGGCCTCGACGGTTCGCAGGTTCTCGTAACCCGCGTTCCCACCCGGCGGTACGTTGAACCGCGGTGGGCACCGCCCGGTGTACTCCTCGGGAAGTGTCTCGCCCGTCGTTTCCGGGCCGGTGGTCTCCGAGTCGCTCGCCTCGGTCACCGTCGAGATGGGCCCGTCACCCGGTCGGAAGCGCAAGCGTGCGTCATCTCGAGAACATTCGCGCGATGGTTCGTCGGCTTGCCGAGGAGGCCGGGTTTCGCGATTCGCGCTCGTTCGCCGACTCCTGGCACATCCTGATGAAGGGGTCGATCGTGCAAGCCGTCGAGGGCGATATCGAGGCCGCGACGCGAGCCAAATCGATGGCCCGGCAGCTCATCGAGACCCACCGCTAGCCCCCTGCGAGGACCTCTGCTCGCCGGGCAGGCTTGCGAGGCTCCGCAAATCTAGCCAGCGGTCGCATGAAGTGGCGGGACCGGACGCCTGCCCGGCCGCTGGCTCTCCCTGCCTGACGTGTCAACCAGGCGAACACTTGTTTGAGAGGGCCCCGGGCGGGTACCTGAACGAGACCGGCAGCTATTGCTCGCCGATTCGCGAGGAACCTGCCACTCCGGCTGGGAGCAAAGGGGCGAAGTGACGCGGTCACCTCGCACGGCCCAGACGGCTATTCGCAAGACAGGAGAACGCATCCATGGAAGCAGGAACGGCCGCTGCGCCGAGTCGCAGCACCGACTCAGTTCGTCACCCGGGCTTCGTTCGACGCCTGAGGACCGAGACCAAGCAGGCCTTCAAGACCACCGAGTTTTGGGCCATGGTCGGCGTCATCGTCGCGATTCTCGTCAGCGCGGCTGCGATCAAGGGCGGCGACACCAGCGGTACCGATGAGTTCATCGCCCGCCAGGCGTGGCTCTACGTCGCCATCGTCGCCGGCGCCTATCTGATCAGCCGCGGGCTGGCCAAGGCGGGATCGAGTGATCCCTACACCGAGACGCGTGACGACAGCAACGGGAGCCGTCACTAGGACCGCAAAGCGGGGCGCAGGCGGATCAGCCGGCGCGCCGTCGTAAGCAACCCCGGCCGGGGGCCTCTTGGGTCCTCGGCCGGTCTTGATAACGAGTCAGCAATCGAAGGGATAGACCCATGGCCGCACAGACAAAGACCCAGCGCCAGGCAGCCGCCAAGAAGGCCGCTGCGACACGTAGGCGAAACTCCGCCAGGCAGAGCGGTGGGACCGCCAAGGCCTCCGCTCGCCGGACACGGAGTTCCGCGCAGGACACCGGGCGCGCCGCGCGCACGACGGCCAAGCAGGCCGCCCGCGCAACCGCACGTCGCGCAGAGGCCGAGACGACTCGCCTCGGGGCCGTCGCCCACCAGGTCGAGCGCGCCGTTCTGATCCCCGTCGGCGCCGCGCTCGAGGCGCGCGACCGGGTGACGAACACGGTTCGCACCTACAGCGACACCCGGCTCACTCGCCAGCAGCTAAATCGCTTCGAGCGACGGGGCGCAACGGCGCTGCGGCGCCAGCGCCGTGCAGTCGAGGGTCAGGCTGAGCACGTTCGAGACCGCGTCGAGAGCCGCGCAAGCGACGCCCAGTCGAGCGCCAACGACGTCGTCGAACGGGTTCTGAGCCTCGCGTAAAGAGCGGACCCGCAGCATCGAAGTGACCGAGAGGCCCGGGAACCCCGGGCCTCTCGTGCGTTCGGGGGACTTCCTTCCCGAGAGTCACGCAATTGACACGAGAGTCTCGCCCGGGCTTCGCGTCGCAGGTAAGTTCCGATAGGCGGCGTGATTGAACCCGCGGACCTCCGGGTTATGAGATCGCCCCGCTGGTTTTGCCGAGTGCCCCGATGGCTCCCTCACGCGGTAGAGGGCACACGCAAAAGGCCCGCCGTAGCGGGCCCTACGTGAGCAGCGGGAACCGATTCGCCTCTTCCCGAAATGCCGAGCCTAACCGTGGCTACTTGTGCTTCTTGTGCGTCTTTTCGACCGCGGCGGCGATATCGGAGGCCTGCTGTCCGTAAGCGGTGATGCGGTCGGCCGTCGACTTGACCGTGTCGAGGTCGAGCTTGCAGAGGTTCAGCTTCGCCGCGGGGTTCGGAATCGACACGCCCCGCAGCGGCTTGAACGGGCTTTTCGAGCGGTTGCTGGCCAGCCGGTCCCTGGCAACAGCCCCGGCGGCGGCGCCCACGAGCGCCGTGCCCCCGACGATCAAGGGGGTCTTGGCCCTCGATGCGGCCTCGGCGACCGCCTGCCCGACACCCTTCGTCCTATCGATCGCCGTACCCTTGATCGAGTCGGGACGGGTTTGGCTCTGGGCCGTCGATCGCGACTGTGGCCGGGGACGCGTTGTGCTGGTGCGCTTCCGCGCTGTGCTCGTCCTCTTGGCTCGAGTGCCGTTCGAGCCGCTTCGCTTCGAGCTGGACCGCTTCGACGCCGCGGTCGTGCTCGAGCTTTGGGATCTCGCCCGGGCGCCATTTCCCCGGCTCTTCGAGCTCTTGCTTGTTGATTTCTTGGTTTGCGCCATCTCTCTCCTCGTGGGCGTGTCGATCCAGCTCTTCCTGGGTTGTCCCGCTCGCGATCTACATGCACCGTGAGGTCAGTCCCTGGAGGACGACCTCGATCGGCGAGCGTTTGTGATCGTGTGCGGCGCCCTCGCGGAGCATTCGGACCTCACTCGCGAGCTCGCCGCCTCCTCGATGCGCGGTGCTGTTCCGCCGATTCGATCCGCTCTTCGTCTGTTGGGCCATGTGATCGTGCGCCTGGTGGGTGTTTTATCCCTCGGCGTCGCAAGAAGCAAACCGGATCGCTCACCTGGTTCAAGTCCTGCGTCGGATGGCAATCGGGGCCAGCGGCGTCTAAGTCGTGCGCTCGAGTCCGTCCCCTCGGCCCTCTACCGTGACCCCGCTGACCGAGGACATGATGAGGAGATGCAGATGTCCCGCCATCGAACCAACATCGAGGACTTCCGGGCTGGCCGTTTCTGTGGGATCGTCGTTGAGATCGCGCTGCAGGATGACGAGGGCAGCCCGTACTACCTCGCCCGAGCCTTGTTCGAGCGCGGGGAGCTGATCGCGTCGGCGAGTGCCGAGTCCCCAGCAGGAGCGTTTGCCGGTGCGGCCGCGGCCGCTGGGGAGCTGCTCGCGCGCGAGCACAGCGCCGCCCGTATCTATCACGACGAGCTGCAGGAGCGGCTCGGGATCGGCTATTACGAGGACGGGGCGGAGGCCGCCTAGCATCGAATCGTCATTCGCGGTCGAGTGCGCCGAGGTTCGGTGCCTCGCGGGCGTTCCCGACGGCTGACAACAAGCCGGGGAGCTCTGCCCGTCCAGCCTGGGAGCTCCGCAACCGCCTCTGAGGCCGTCGCCGATGCCTTCGAGAACGCACAAGCCCTAGCTTCGTTAGGCCGGACTGGGTGGGGAGCGCCTGTGCCGGCCGCGGTCAGGGGCAGATCGGGAGCCTCGTGGAGGGTGCGCTCGGTCCGCCCGAGGAGGCAGACCTACTCCTGTAGATCGACCTCGAGCGGCGAGTGATCGCTGAGACCCTGGTCGCGCCATTCGTGGTGATACACGGCCGCAACGGGGCGCAGCTCCTTAGACGCAAAGAGATGATCCAGGCGCCAACCACCGCCATGGCCGGCTATGCGCCGCCATGTCCAACTCGGCTCCTTGCTCGCGTAGCCGTGCAGGGCTCGAAAGGCATCCCCGTAGCCCACTTCTCGCAGCCCCGGAACAACGCCCAGCTCAGCCTGATCCCATTCGGGTCCGCGATCGGGGCGAAGGCGGCCCTGCGAGTCGCGTGCGAACGAGATCACCTCACCGCTCGGTAGCTCGCGGCGCGGGGTATTGAGATCCCCGCAGAGGACCCGCGGAGCCGGCGGCCCGCTGGCGAGCCCGATGCGGATTGCCTCCAAGGTCCGGACCTTGACCCACCCGTTGGCCGCGTTCGGGACGTGAACGCAATGAATCTCCACAACGCCGGTGTCCTCCGAAGGCGCCGTGGCCGCGAGGGTGGTCTCCAGCCACGGCACGGGCAGCCTCATCGAGGCATCTGTCAGCGGAGCACGGGCGCTGAGGAGGATTCCTGTGCGTCGCCGAGCTGCCGGCTGCCGACCGGGGTCGGCGTCATCGAGCGAGGCGCGGATGTGAGTCAGTCCGAACGTCGGGAGCGCGGCCCTCCACAATGGGAGGGTGCGTCCGGTGATCTCCTGAAGCGCTACCACGTCCGGTTCGCGCTCCGCGAGGGCGGCAGCCTGTTCGGCCAGACGGGCGCTGAGCCGCGCGACATTCCAGCTCACGATCCGCACTCGGACAGCCTACGGGCCAGCTCTCTCCAGTCCGCGAGCCTCCGGCGCCAGACGCCCGGATTTCGTGCCACTCCGACCGGTAGCCCGCGGGGTGGACCCGCAGCACGAGCCTGGGGACTCTGCTCGAGCCGGAAGGCCCAGCCCACACGGGATTGCTCTGGCCGAGCGGTGACCTCGGTCGCCGCGTCCAGCGCGCGTTCCGTCGCCACACGCGCTTTCATTGTGGGCGAGCCTGACCGCGGACTATGTTGCGGCACAGCCCGAGTTGCGGCACAGCCCGAGTCAGACCAGCGTGAGGTAGCTCATGTGCTCGTACCAGTCCGGGGCCAACCGGCGTAGGGCGCGAAGCAAAGCGTCGGCGTCAAGGGTTCCCGCGCCGAGGTCGTAAGCACGCCGGCTCTCGCTGCGGACGGACGGGGGCATCCCCGTTTCTGCTCGAGGCGGTCGAGGATCTGGCGGCCTCGCGCGCTGCGCGTGGTGAACTCGACCTGGTTGCCCATCAATGTTGTGCTACCCGTTTGAGCCATCAGCAATCCCGGTAACGCGCGCCCGCCGCAGTTGCACGCAGTCCGCACCTAAATCCAGGGGTAAGCTGTTTCTGAGAGACGCACTCGGGTCCGCCTCGACGGTTGGCTAACGGCCACGGGGGGAAATCGAACCCGTGCGGTGCGAGCGGCGATCCTGTCGGCCGACTCGTCGTACTGCGACTACGGGCTCTCTTAGACCGGTTACTTCGAGAACTCCATCGGCCATGAACGGCAGCCGGGAGGCTCGTCCCTGAGCCATCCCGGCTGCCGGAGCTCCCTGCGACTACTACCGCTCTGGACGAAGGGCGGTTTTTTCGGTCGACTCACTGTCCCACTGCGCCCGGCCTCGGCGACGCCGAAGACGCTTGGCCAGGCCGAGAAGAACGGGGGGAGGGTTCGGGGGCCGCCGGCTCACTGTCCCTGGCTCGCCCGCGGCGGGCCTTCGCTTCGGTTGGCCTCCTCGCCGACCTCCGAGGGCAGGCCCGCACCCTCCTTGCGCATCTCGGCGAGGGTCGCCTGCGCCGCCCAGCGATGCCCGTCGGTCGCCTTCGGGCCTCCCTGCTGCGATCGGAACCCGAGCACGAGGAAGGTGATCGAGGCGACGAGGATCGTCGCGACGATGATCACGACAGCGGTATCCACGATCCATCCCTACCCGACGCCGGCGGGCACGAAGCGGCACGTTTTTCGAGCTAGTCCCGCGGCCACTGTGCGCAATACGTTCGTCAGGTGGGACGCGAAGCCTCTTCCCTGGCCCGAGAGGGGTCAGCACCATGCCGGCGGTCTGGCCAGCCAGGGAGCGCGACGTTTCCTCTGAGTGGTAGCGACCGGCCGTCGACGAGCGCGTCGACGCGGCCGAGGACGCGGATCTCTACTGCCAAATTGTGCCTATCTGAGACGACGCTACACCCGCCGCCTTGGGCGATCAACCCTCTCGATCGCAGGCGCGATGTTGGCGACGCGGGCGCGGCGGAGTGCCGCTATCCATACAGAGCGAATACTCCCCGTTGGACGGGAAGCGCCAGTCCTCCGGACCGGGACTCAGCCGGCGAGCCGGTGTTCGAAGACCCGCTGGAACGCGAACTCGTCGCTCGCCGACACCGTTTTGTCGAGGCGCAGCGCGGCCTCTTTCTGGCGCAGCTTCAGGGTCGCGATCTGGTTGTCGAACAGCGGGCCCTCGACGAAGCGCCAGCGTAGCCGCGGTTCGGGGACTCCGGCGAGCCGGGCGAGGCCGCGGCCGACCGCATGACCGAGCCTCGAAGCGGCGATCCGAATCGCACGCTCCTCGCTGTTGCTGAGGGGATTGCGCATCGGGGAGCAGACGGCCTGGTAGACGGCGCTTGAAACCGCAGCCGAGCGCGGGAACGCGACCTCAGCCAGGTAGGCGTGATGGACGTCGCCGCCGAGGATTACGATCGACGCAGGCGGAGTTTCCGCGCTTGCCCGAGCCCACCTCCTGCAACAGGCTGGTGAGGCGATCGAATGAGATCCGGAAGGCTGCCCAGTGCTCCAGGTCGAGGGCCCGCCGCATGCGTTCCCCCATCCACTCGCCAAGGGGGCCCCAGGCGCCATCGCAGATCGCTTCGTTCCACGCCTCCAGGTAATGCATCCCAGGTCCGAGCAGGAACGGCAGCGAGGAAGCCGATCACTAGGTGATCGAAGTCCCCGCTTGCGTGCTCGACGATCCAGTCCCATTCGTCGTCGTCGAAGATCGAGCGTCGCTCGGGCTCTAGCACCCGGCCTCCCCGCGAGTCCATCATGATCACCCGGGTCTTGCCGATGTCGCGGTAGGTGCTCCACCGCGCGCCCTCGGCCTCCCGGTCGGCTCGTGCCGCGTACTCCCGCAGGATGGGGGTCGCGTCTTTATCGGCGGCGAGTGACCGCCTGGTAGGTCTCGTCCTCGCCCAACTCGCGCGGCGAGAGGTTGCCGATGTGCTGGTAGATCCAGTAGCTCATGAACCCGCCCACGATTCGCTCCTGCCACCACGGCTTTCGACGCATGTCGGCGACCCAGGAGCGCGAGATGTTCCAGTCGTCGTGCATGTCGTGGTCGTCGAAGATCATCGAGCTGGACACCGTCGAGAGCAGCCAGCGGATCGTCGGCTCGCCCCAGGCCTCGTGGTAGAGGCGGGTGTACTCCTCGAAATCGGCCACCTCGTCCAGCGGGGCTTCGCCTTCCCCGCGGCGATCACCTCGACGCTCTTCGATGAACTCCTTCACCCTCGGCGGCAACTCGTCCGCGTAGACCTGATCGCCGAGCATCAGGATCGCCTCGGGGAAATCGCTGCGATCGCCGCGCAGCATCTGGCGAGCCAGGACGTAGAGCGCGTCCACCTCGCGTCCGCGCTCGTCCTCGTCCTTAGTCAGCGTGTAGGGGGGCTCGTGGGGGAGTGAAACTCGGCAGGAGGCAAAGACCAGGTCGATCTTGCCGTCGGGCTTCAGCGTCCCGATCGCGCTCGGAGGGAAGCTCCGACTCCGCGAGTGGCCAGTGCGTCTCTCCGTCCAGCGCCACCTCGTACTCGCAGACGCCGCCCGGCTCTAGCCCGTCGATGCAGACCAGCGTGTAGTGATGGCCGGCGACCTCAAACGTCCGCGCCCGCTTGCCGAGGACCTCGACCTCGCAGGCGGCATCGGTCTCGACCCACACACTGGCCTCGGTATCGCTGACGTATCGGACCACGGGTCCAAGGACCAGTCGCGCCATCGCCGATCAGGCTACCCGGGTTCAGCGGGCGCTCTTAGCCGCGGAACGCATGGAAAGCGATACTTCTCGCGTAACCGAGGCCGGCCCCTCTGAGCGCCGCCTGCGCCGCGGGCGGAGCCGTCCCCGGAGCGCCGCTCTCGCGGCGTCCGGGGTGGCGGCTTCGCTAGCTGATGCTGTTAGTGCGACACGCCGTGGGGCCGACGCGAGACGTTCTCGATCTTCCAGATCTCCCCGGTGAGGGTGATGACGTACGCGGTGTTTTGGATGAACTCGACCGAGGTCGGCCGGTCCAAGCCGCCGACGACGGCGCTGAAGGTACCGTTCCGATTCACCTTCACGAGGCTGCCGGTGTTCGGCGCCGCCGGACTACCCGGAGGGCCGCCACCGAAGACGCCCTGCGAGAGGGCGAAGAGATCGCGACAGCGGCCAAACTCCACGTCGACCAGCAGGGGGGCACCGGAGGCCACCTCCGTGACGCTGGATGAGTTCCGCCTGAACGACACCACCTTGCCGTCCGCGGGATCGTGCGGGACAGGTCCGGCCTCGGCCATATAGACCGTGTTGCCCTTTGTCTCCAGCCCGGTCGGGACGATGTTGCCGAACGCGATCCTCTCGGTAACGTCGCCGTCGCGCGTGACCCGGTACACCCGGTTGTGGTGCCCATCCGTGACCAAGAACCCGCCGCGGTAGGTCTGGAGCGCGTACTGGAGTCCGGTCGGGATGTCGACCGGAAATCCCGGCGGATTGCTCAAGGCGAACGCGCCGATGTCCGCGACGACGGTGAAGCTGTCGGGGCCGTCGATTCGGTAAATGCCGACAACCTCGCTGCCGCCGACGTCGGGACCGACAACGGTGACCATGCGTACGCGGTCCGGCCGATGAACGCGACGTCGGTCGTGCCGCCGACGTCGATGATCGACCCCGGCAGACCGCTGGCAAACGTCGTGATCTCGCCGGTCCTGGGATCGACACGTGAGATTCTGCCAGCGGCGCTTTCCGTGACGTATAGCGCGCCATCGGGGCCGACGGTGCTACCCGAGCCACCCTCGAGGCCGGTCAGCAGCTGGGTGGTAGTGGGCGCCGGGGATGGATGCGCGGCGCTGGCTAGAGGACGGCGTCATCATCCCGACCACGGCCGCTACCAATGAGAAGCAGTATTCGTTGGGACCTCATAGGACCCCTCCTTTCGCTTCGGTCGCCCCGAACAGTCGGTCGCGGGGATCCGCAGCGCTCGCTCGGCTCGGTGCCGAGATCTCCTCGACCGTACACCCGGCGCGCATCGAGTCAAGTGCGCTGCGCACCCAGCTGGCGTTCAGTCGGATGCGCGCTTCGGACGAAAAGCAAAACAGCGTCCCTGCTAGCCCGTTCGTGGATCACCTCCGCTTGCGGGGGCCCATGCCCTAGCGCCGCGTCCTGGGTGGGACGCATTAGTCCCAGCGCTGATCGCTGTTGCCACGGCGGAGAAGTTGCGCTTTGCGTGGAGGGCAGCTTCCTACGACGTGCCTCATGCGTTCACGCGACACGGCAGCGTTCGCGCCCTCGACCTCGGATAAGCCCGTTAACCGAGCCCGGATCCGGGTAGACACGTCTGCACAGGAGGTCCGAGACCCAAGAGGAGACGAGATGGCCAGGTACGGCGAGTACGGGACCCCCCGTCAGCGGGACAAGTTCGGTGGTATCAACTGGGGCGCGGCGTTCTTCGGCTGGTTGGTCGCAGTCGGCATCGGGGCCCTGCTGACCGCGCTGCTGAGCGCGGCGGGCGCGGCGATCGCGCTCTCGGAGCTTGAGAGCGCGGACGAGGCGCTGGGCAGCAGCGAGACGATCGGTGTCGTCGGCGCGATCGCGCTGCTCGCGATCGGTCTGGTCGCCTACTTCGCCGGCGGCTACGTCGACGGGCGCATGTCCCGCTTCGACGGCGGGCGCCAGGGGGTCGCCGTCTGGGTCTGGAGCATCCTTGCCGTCGTCGTCCTCGCGGTCATCGGCGCGATCGCAGGTTCCGAGTACACCTGCTCGGGTCGATCGAGCTCCTCGGATCCCGATCGACGAGGGTGACTGACTGCCGGCGGCGTGATCACGCTCGTGCTGGTGCTCGCTGGCACGCTGTTGGCTGCGATTGCCGGCGGCAAGGCCGGGGAGCGCTATCACCGCCGGGTCGACGCAGCGGGTGTCGGTGAGCGCGACGGATCCACGATCGCGACGGCGACGCGGTCGACGATCGTCGCGAGCGCAGGGAAGCGCCGCTGCGCGAGCGCGCCCCGGCCGCTGAGGAGTTCGGGCGGCGCGGCAACGGGCGTGCCCTCGCAGACGCGTTGCTGCACCGACTCCACCGGACGGCGCGGATGAACTCCCGGGCTTCGGGTTCACGCATCACCTGTGACCTTCTTCGGGTCAGGTTGTCCTGTTCGCAAGCTCGACCGCCAACGGCGGAATCGGAATGGTGGAAACCGAGAGCCGGAGAAACGAGTATCGGTTCCAGGAACGTTCCGTTTTGCATGGGAAGCGCAGGTGGAGCGCCTGCTCTGAGCATGGTCCGGGCCGCGTCAGCTCCGTTCGGCCCGTCCTAGGGCTCGCGCCTCGAGGTTCTACTGCTACTTGCCACGTTCACGGGGGAGAAGCGCGACTAGGATGGCGCTTCGCTTTCACGCCGGAAGCGGGACTAGGCAGAGGAGGTCTCACGCCATGCACGTCGCCCAATTCACCTTGCACGCCAAGCCCGGCCATTACGAGCAGGTCGCGGAGATCACTCCGAGTTCGCCGCCGGCTTCCTCAGCGATCATCCGGCACTCCAGACGGTGCTGATCCTCGGCGACGAGGCGAGCGGTGTGGTGCGCGGCGTCGGGGTGTTCACGGATCGGGAGGCCGAGACGAGGTCAACAGCGACCTGAGTTCGCCTCCTTCAACGAAGGATAGGGCGCTGCTGTAGAGCCCCTCCGAGCGGGTAGAGCTGCAGCTCCTGCACCACTACTCGCGGAAAGCGGGCGGGCCTACCTCTACGACGCGGTCCGCGGTTCAGCCCCTCCAGCCATTCGGTCTGAAAGCGCCGCAACTCCAATCCGCAGTATGCGCAGATGAACCGGACCGGCTTCACATGGAGAGGATGCGAGCTAGCTAGTCATCGAGCTCATGGCGTTCCTTTCGCTCGGCCGCTCGCAGCGCCCGCTAGAGCGCGATCATCGCGCCGGTGTAACCCTGGCGGGCCTTCTCGGTGAGCATTTCGAGCACTTCGCCCGGGTTGAGATTTCAGGCTGTGGAGTTCTCAGTCCAAGATTCCTAGCTTTTTTCGCAGCTTGCCAGTAGGCGGTATGCGGAGCGGGCGATTCCGCCTCCGCGACTCTCCCCCCGTCGCGGGATACTGCGCGGGCGATGTCGCAGGAGAACGTGGAGATAGAGAGGAATGCCTTCGAAGTGATCTACGGCGCGACGAGCGAGCCGACGGCGACCGGAGCCTCCATGCGACGGGATTCGAAGCGAGCCGCAGAACTGCTCGATCCCAACGTTGAGGTGCACGGGACAATCGGTGGCCTTTGGGAGGGGCGAATCGCTAGCGGTCTCTCGAGATGCTCAACTCGTTTGAGGTTGAGGACCTCGAAGCTTGGGAAGAGCGTCGGCTTGAGCCGCAGAGGTTCCTTCACATCGATGATATCGTCGTCGTGTCATGCACGAGTACCGGCGCGGCAGAGGCAGCGGCATCGAAGTCGAGACAGATACGGCGGTTGTCTTCACGGTGCGCGAGGGGTGGAAGATAATGATCTAGCCGTACATGGATCAGGCCGCCGCTCTCGAAGCCGCAGGGCTGTCGGAGTAGGCGATGTAGCAGGAGAAAGTCGAAATCGTGCGCCGGGCCCAGGACACAGCCCAGGTGAGGAGAAGTAATAGAAAGGGAAAGAATAGAGAAAAAAGAAGAAGTGATGAGAAGAAAGAGGAAGGAGAGAGAGTAGAAAAAAATGAGGAGGAACCATGACCGAGGCGCGCGATCTCCCAGAACATCGACCACGGTAGACCCGGAGCAGAGAGCGTGCCTGGCCGTCTCCGGCCAAGGGAGAACGTCGCCAGCACGTCGAGAACGCCGCGGCCCGAGCCTGGCTAGACCCCTTCCGTGCGATACGAGCTCTGCTCGGCCTCGCGAAAGTAGGCAATCCGCTCGGGGTTGACGTAGACCGTTGTCGGCTCGACCTTTTGTCCCTCCCCGGCAATCTGGGTTAGCTGGACCATCCCCGAGACTCGAGCTGAGGGCGTCATTGCAGCCATAGCCGACGTGAGATCCCCCTCGACGTGGATGTGGTCGCCCCGGTTACCGGAGAACGCGATGAAGGCGGGCATTGGGAACTCCATTCAGTTGCTTCTCCGCGATCGTTTCACGCACTCGTCACCAACAGCGGGGCGGTCGCTGCGGCGTCGATGTTCGATGAGGTCGTGACCACCAATCAGCAGGTGGTCTGGGCTCTACGGCTCGGTGGTCTCGCTCAGGTCTGCTCGCCTACCGCGAAGCGGACCTGGCCGCCCTCGACCTCTGCATCGAGGACCTTGTCGTCGAGAGCCTTCGTCGCACGGGGCTCGAGGAAGACCCGCGCGCCGCCCTCCTCGACGACCTCGTCATCCTCCGCCGGCCCTGATGCGCGCCCGCGCTAGCCTCAGTCAGGAGGGTCTGTCCGCGAAGAGCGCGGCCGAGACTCAGGATGAGACGGAGCCGCTCGCGCCGCACGCGCGAAGCGCCAGCCGCTTCCGGAGAGGACACAGAGGACTGACCAGAACAGTGACGAGGCCAAGGGCCGCGCCAAGGAAGCGGCCGCGGCCGTGACCGACGACAAGGACCTCAAGAGAGAGGGCAAGGCCGACCAGTCCAAATCGTCGGTGAAGCATGCCGTCGACAGGGCGGCCGAGACGGCCAAGTCGCTCCTCGGGCGAAGCAGGAAGTAGCGGCGTTCGATCGGCGGACCGGCGGCGGGCGGGCCGCCGCCGACCTGCTCGCCCGCCAGGTCGAGCGCACCCTGCGCCATGAGGTCGCATACCACCTCGGTTGCAACGAGCCGGGGGTCGCCGCCCTCGGCCTCTGAGGCTGACCGGGCCGCGGGCCGTGTGGAGGCTAGGCTGCGGGGCGTGAAGGTCGCCTACATCTTCTCCACCTCCGGGCATACGGCGAGCTACAAGCTCGGCAAGATGATCCTGCCGCAGCTCGAGCAGGGAAACCACGGGGGGGAGGTCGTCGGGATGTTCTTCTTCGACGACAACACCTACGTGCTGCGCTCGGGAGATCCGCTCGGCGAGCGCCTCGCCGAGGTTGCCGAGGAGCAGGGGATCATGCTGATGCTCTGCGACCGGTGCGCGATCGAGCGCTCGCTCGCGGAGGGTGAGCCGGGCGACTGCCGTCCCAGCGGCACGGTCGCGGGAGTGCGGGTCGGCTGCTTTCCAGACCTCTACGGGGCGCTGTTGGGAAACCCGCCGGACCAAGTGATCACGCTGTAGCTGCGAAGCGCAACGCGGTCTCAGGGCTCGGTCGAGCCCGCTAAAGCGACCGGCTCGCTGCCGGCCACCGAGGCTAGCTGGATGTCGGTGGGCTCGGCGCAGCAGAACCATGCCTCGGTGAGCCGCGGGCGCGGCTCGACGTCGCCAAGGTCGGCGGGGTCGGCTGAATGTCCCGCGGCATCGGCCACCGCCCGATACAGGGTCCGAAACGTCGACACGCTGTCGACCTCCGCCGCGACATCGGCCTCGACGATTTCGGCGAGCTCGCCATGGAGGCGATCCAGCTGCGGATCCCCAGCTTGCCAGTTATAGGTGAGGCGGTCGCGATCGTAGTCCTGCAGGTGCGGTGTGAGCTCGGGGCGATCGAGCAGCAGCGAGCCCTTGGGCACGAGCAGACGGATCGTGTACTGGATCGGATCCACGTTTCCCACCATCTCGTTGGCAATCACGAAATCGAGGATCTCGAGGATGTCCTGCGGTGTCGCCCAGGGCGTGAACGGCAACCACGACGGGCGGATCTCGATCCCATGCTCGCGCAGCAAGGCCACCGCCTGGGCGGCCTCGTCGGCGGTGTGACCCTTGTCGAGATAGGTGAGGATCTCGGCGTTGAGCGACTCGAACGCCGAGATCACGAAGAGGCACCCATATTCGCTGAGCTCGGGCCAGACCTGACGATGCTCGAGGATGTGCTCGACCTTGGTCGTGCAGTCGAAGGTGACCTCGGGAAAGTGGCGGTGAAGCTCGCGCGTCACTTGCAGGGAATGCTTGACGCCGTTTAGGAAGTCCGGGTCGCCGAAGGTGATATGGCGCGCCCCCGCCGCCACCAACTGTTCGATATCCGCCATCACCACGGAGCTCCCGACGATCCGGATCCGGCCGTCATAGGCGACAGGCACCGGGCAGTGCCGGCACTTGTGCACGCAGCCGTGGCTGGCCTCGACGTACCCCGCGAGCTGCTCCTCGCCATCGCGCTCCAACCGCGCGTAGCGCTTGAGGGGCGGCAGCTGCCCTCGGCTCGGGGTGTGAAACTCGTGGCGCCCCAGGTCGATCGAGCTGGTTGCCGGTCGCAGCGCCGGCGAGTCGCCGAGCGCCTCAACCCACTCCACCAGCTCCGACTCGTACTCGCCGGCGATCAGCCGGTCGACCAGTCCACCGATCGTCGGGTCGTCACTGACCGCGGCGTAGAGACCGTAGAAACAGATCGGCAACGGCGGCCGGATCGCTCGAATTTGCTCGCCGGCCCCAATCGCCAGTCGCATCGCGGTGTGCATCGGAACGGAGACGCCGATGGCCTCGGCCCAGTCGATCTTGTCTCGATCAAGCTGCTCGACGGAGAGATCGATGCACCGAACCCGATGCCCGGCGGCCTCCAGCGCGGCCGCCGGCGAGGCCAGGTGCAACGGCTGATGACCAAGCTCGTAGGTGGAGATCAGCAGGACCCGCACAGCGCCAGGATAGCCTTCGCTTCGCTTCACTCCGACGGCTCGCCGATCACGACCTCGAGCTGGCCGTGGGCGGTGCGCAGCGCCCGCTCGACCTGCTCGGGCGTCTCGCCGCGGGCGAAGAGGAAGCCGAGATAGCGGTCGGCCTCGGGCAGTGCCCGCACCGCCTTGCCGCGCGCGATCGAGATCTCGAGCCCGGTCACACCGGGCACCGCCAGTGCCTCGGCCTGCCCGCGCACCTCCTTCAGCACCCCCGCCTTCGGGATCGGGAGCATGATCACCCCGGAAGCGGCGGTCTCGCGGCTCAGGTCGTCGAGCGGCAGCCCGAGGGCGTGGCGCAGGATCAGCTCCTCGAGGCTCATGCCCATCCCGAAGCGCAGCGAGCGCGAGCACAGCCCGCCGATCGAGCGGGCGCCGAGCTCGAGCATCCACACGCTACCCCCGTCGATCCGCAGCTCGGCGTGTATCGGCCCCTCGACCAGGCCGAGCGCGGCGGCCGCCTCGGCCGTGAGCAGGCTGACGGCCTCGAGGGTCTCCGCGGGCAGGCGCGACGGGGTCACGTAGATGGTCTCCTCGAAGTAAGGGCCCTCGAGGGGATCCGGCTTGTCGAACACCGCCAGGATCTCGAGGGCGCCGCCGCGCAAGAGGCCCTCGACGGCCACCTCTACGCCCGGGACGTAGCGCTCGATCAGCAGCGGCGCGTCCGGGTCCTCGCCGGCCTCGGCGAGGATCGCCCTGACCCGCTCGGCCGCAGCGTCGACCGCCGGCGGATCGTCGGCGCGGATCACGCCGCGGCTCGCCGACAGCGAAACCGCCTTGACCACGCAGGGAAGACCGACCTCGCCGGCGAGCTGCGCCACGTCCGCGTCGGGCCCGGCGACCCGGTAATCGGGCTGGCGCAGGCCGGCGGCCGCGAAAGCTCCACGCATCACGGTCTTGTCCCTGGTCGCCGCGACCGCCTCGGGCGGGTTGTGCGCGAGCCCCAAGCGCGCGGCGGCCAGCGCGGCCACGAGCACGCCCTGCTCGTCAGCGCCGACCACCGCGTCGAGCGGCTTATCCTGCGCCCGGGCGACGATGGCCTCGGCGGCGGCCTCCGGCCGCCTCAGGTCCACCACCAGCGCCCGGTCTCCCATCGTCCCCGACATCGCCTGCCGGCGCTCGGAGGCGACCACCACCTCGGCGTCCAGCGCCCGCGACGCGGCGAGGAAATCGCTCGCGCGGTAGGTGGCGGTGGGCAGCAGCAGGAGGACGCGGGCCATGTGCGTATCGTAGGTAGTGGCGGGCCGGCGCCACCGGCGAACGACCAGCCATACGGGATATGAGATGACCGCCGAAGACACAGCCGAGCCGACGCTTGCGATCACCGAGCAGGCGATCGAGAAGGTCAGGGGGTTCCGCGCGCAGTCCGAGGACCCCGAGAACCAGGCGCTCTGGGTGGAGGTGACCGGCGTCTCGGGCGGCGAATACGTCCACACCGTCTCTCTGAAGGCGCTGGACGCTGCGCACCAGGGCGACGTAGTGCAGCGCCACGGCGACCTGGCGATCGTGGTGCCCGAGTCGAGCGTCGAGAAGCTGCGAGGCGCCACCATCGACTGGTCGCAACGCCTCGAGCAGAGCGGGTTCACCTTCGTGAACCCGAACAAGCCGCCGGCTCCGGCGGAGCTGCCGATGATGAGCCCGCCGATGGCGCCACCCGCGAGCCCGCCGATCGACGCTCCTCCGCCCGCCGACCTCAGCGGCGACGTCGCCCAGCGGGTCAGCCAAGTGATCGACCAGCAGGTCAACCCGGCCATCGCCGCGCACGGGGGGCACGCGGAGCTGGTCGCGGTCGAGGAGGACACCGCCTACCTGCGCCTCGGCGGCGGCTGTCAGGGCTGCGGAATGGCCACCGTCACCCTCGGCCAGGGGATCGAGGTCGCCATCACGGGTGCGGTTCCCGAGATCGCCCGCGTGGTCGACGTCACCGACCACGCCGTCGGCACCAACCCCTACTTCGAGCCCGCCAAGAAGTAGGGCGCCCGCGGCTTACCCCTTGTCGTCCGGGCGAGCTCTGGGCGTCGGCGGCTGCGGGGCCGGAGCACTTTCAAGCGTGCCTCACACGTCGCTCTTCGACTCGCGGCTGACCGAGATCCTTCGCCGCTTTTACCTGCACCTCGTAGGCGACTGAGCAGCCACGATGCCGATACCGACGTCGCCTTCAGCTGCCAGACCCAGACCGACGTCAAAACCGGCGGCAAGGGATGACGCGGCCCGGCGCGGGTCGGGCATCGCGGTCCCAACCGCGTTTGCCGGTCCCGGCGACGACGGCCGGCTCACGACTACGCGGATCCCGCGCTGAGCAGCGACCGAGTCGAGGACGCGGTCGCGGCCTGACGCCCCGTCCGCGGTCGCTCCCGGCCGGTGTCGCCGACGGGCGTTTATAGACTGCCCCGCCGTGAGCCCCGTGGTTCCGATGGTGGTCGAGCAGACCTCGCGCGGCGAGCGCGCGTTCGACATCTACTCGCGGCTGCTCAACGAGCGGATCATCTTCCTTGGCACCCCGATCTCCGAGGACATCGCCAACCTCGTCGTCGCCCAGCTCATCCACCTCGAGTCGGAGGACCCCGAGAAGGACATCTCGATCTACCTCAACTCACCGGGCGGCTCGGTGTACGCCGGGCTGGCGATCTACGACACGATGCAGTACATAAAGCCCGACGTGCAGATGATCTGCATCGGGGTGGCGATGAGCATGGGGGCGCTGCTGCTGGCGGGCGGCGCGAGCGGCAAGCGGATGGCGCTGCCGAACTCGAAGATCCTCATCCACCAGCTCTCCGGCGGGTTCGAGGGCCAGGCGACCGACATCGAGATCCACGCCAAGGAGATCATCAACGTCCGCGGCAGGCTAGATCAGATCATCGCCAAGCACACCGGCCAGCCGCTCGACAAGGTCGCCAACGACACCGAGCGCGACTACTTCATGAGCGCCGAGGAGGCCAAGGCGTACAGCATCGTCGACCGGGTGATCGAGCACCACTAGCCTCGATTTGCCGGTAAGTAAGCCGCAGCCGCGCTCGGGGCGGGTCTTGCCCAAAGAAATGTGGTCCTCCTGAGCAGAGAGGCAGCCATAGAAGTCGGCCGAGGCCGACGCGGCGAACCCAGCTGTTAAGGCCCTGCAAAGCAGATGTTTTGCTCGCGAGAAACGAACCGGCGCCCGTCCCCGTGGGTCCGCGATCAGTCGAGCGGGCCGGACCGGAGCGCCCCGAGAACACGCGGATGGCCGTCGATCAGCGGTGCGTCGATCAGCTCGAAACCCTCAAAGCCCGCATGGTGGGCCATCGCGTCCAAACTTGCGGGGGTGAAGCCCCAGTAGACGAAGTCATCATTGGCATAGACCTCTCCCGCCGCGGGGATGTGAACCGCCGCCGAGGAATCGAGGGACCGATCCGCCGACCCGTGGGTCTCGAGCAGTACCCGTCCGCCGACAGCGAGGCGCCGCCGAATGATCTTCAGCAGCCCCAGCGGGTTCTTCACCCGGTGCAGGATCCCGAAGCAGAGGATGAACTCGAAGATCTCACCGAGCTCGTCGAGCTCGAATGCGTCGAGGTGGCGGTAGTCGACCTCGGAATGGAGTAGTTCCCGGATCGCGGCGAACCCCTCGCCTCCCTCAAGCTCGACCCCCCAGCGCGAGCTGACCCACTCCCTGTACTGCTCGTTGTCGACCGCAACGACCCGCCGCGCGCCGCGCGCCTCGGCGAGGAACGCGTAGAAGCCGTCGAAGGTGCCGATGTCGAGCACGCTCATGTCGCTGAAGTCCTCGGGCAGGGCTGGGATCCGGTAGCGGTGGTCGCGGGCCACGCCGTGGGTGTAGAGCTCGCTGGACCCGTCGAGCGAGAATGTGTGAAACCAGAGTGGCACGCGGTCGAGGACGGCTCGGGCCGTCTCCGGATCCGTCTCGATCTGGATCAGATCGGCCACCTGCCGCTCGGCGGCGGTTGGTTCGGGAGGGACTTCAAAGGGCGCCAGACCCTCATCGGCAGCGGTCACGCTCCTGAGAGCGGCGTTCGCTTCGTACGGCCGGGGTTCCGTCGCGCTGACGGATCGGTGTTTGCGGCGATGCTGTCTCCTTTGATCGGTTGCCAACGAGGCTAGCGGCGTCGCACCGGCCTCCCCCGGCGGGCCGCCCGAGAGGCGACCCCGGCGGCGAAAGCTCGACGCGCAATCGGCAGCGCAATACGAGCAGCCAGAGAATTCGAACCAGCTCGTTGCTACGGTGCGCCGGGCAAACTACTGGACACCGCGTCCAGCAAATCGTGCCAGCGCTTCCTCGTTCTCGGTTTCGACCTCCGTGGTTCGCAGCACATCCCCACGGAGGACCCAAATGCCAACCGGAACGGTCAAGTGGTTCAACCCGGACAAGGGCTTCGGCTTCATCACCCCCGATGACGGCTCGAAGGATCTCTTCGTCCACCAGAGCGCAATCACCGGCGAAGGCTTCGGCTCCCTCGACGAGGGCGACAAGGTCAGCTTCGACACCGAGGACAGCGACAAGGGACCGCGCGCAGCGAACGTCCAGAAGGCCTGAGGCGGTCAGTCGCTGCTGCGGTCCGGCGCCGCGCAACTGCTCGGCTCAGGCCAACCTCACCCCGATGGCCGTCATACGCACGGCGGCCGCGAGGACGCGTCGGACGTTTTGCAGCGCGTGAAGCCTGCAGTCCTCCCTCCAGGTCAATCCGGCTTTGATCCGGGCAATGTGGCCCTGAGATACCCCGTACCGACGCGCGAGCACTCCCTGTTTCTCCTCTGAACTCCGGATCTCCCTGATCTCTCTCCAGGTCAGCTTGGTCCCGTTGTCCTCGTCGGTTGTTCTCCTCTGCGGTAACCGGCCCAAGGTGCTGCGGGTTGACGCAGGCCCGCTCGCGACGCCGAAGTTCCTGTGAGGAGCGTCATGCGGCTTCACTTGCCCAGGATGCGATCCAGCTCGTCATCGAGGGTGTTGCGATCCTTTTGCTCGGCCCGAAGTGCGCGCTCGAGCGCGATCATCGCGCTCGTAGAGCCCTCCCGAGCCTTCTCGGTCAGCATCTGAAGCACCTCAGCGCGGTCAGCGATCTGGGCGTCGGTCATGATTTCCCCTCCTTTTTTCACAGCTAGCCACCCCGCGGTCGGCGGAGCAGGCGATTCCGCGGCGGCGACCCTCCCCCCGCCGCGGGATACTGCGCGGGCGATGTCGCAGGAGAACGTGGAGATCGTGCGACGGGCCTTGAATACGAGAAGTACGGAGTCGGCGGCCGCGCCGACGCGGAGGCGATCTTTGATCCCGATGTCGTGATGACTTCGATCGATGAGGCACCGAAGTACGGGCCGGATGCGATGCGAGACGACTTCGAGCAGTGGGCGAGCGCCTGGGAAGAACTCAAAGTGACGCTCGAGGAGATCATCGACGCCGGGAATCAAGTCGTCGTGGTCGCCCATCACCAGGGACGCGGCCGAAGTAGCGGGATCCAAATCGATAGCCGCTACTACGAGGTTTATACGTTGCGCGAGGGCAAGGTCTCGCGCCAGGATGAGTTCAACGAGAGGGCCGAAGCCCTCGAAGCCGCCGGGCTGTCGGAGTAGGCGATGTCGCAGGAGAACGTCGAGATCGTGCACTCGATCTTCGCGTCGTGGCGGCGCGGCGACTTCCGCTCCGTCGAGTGGGCGCACCCCGAAATCACTTTCGTAGTTGCCGACGGCCCTGCCCCCGGAAGTTGGAGCGGAGTGGCGGCGATGGCAGGGGCGTGGCGCGAAGCCCTGAGCGCCTTTGAGCACTTGCGGACCGAGGCCGATGAGTACCGAGCGCTCGACGATGAGCGGGTGTTCGTGCTCATGCACCTCAGCGGGCGCGGCAAGACCAGCGGCCTGGAGGTCGGGGACATAAAGATGAAGGGAGCGAACCTGTTCCACCTTCGCGATGGCAAGGTGACGAGGCTCGTCCTCTACTGGGACCGCCAGCACGCTCACCCCGACGTCGGGCTGTCGGAGTAGGCGATGTCGGAGGAGAACGTGGAGATCGTGCGTCAGATCTACAAGGCGTTCGGTACTGGCGGAGTCGAGGCGGCACTGCCACCCGCAGCGAGCGAACGCGGGTGCCCGCCCCTACGACGTCGCAGTACTACGCGCAGACCTTGCGGCTCTCACCCCAACTCGTGTCGGACGTAATCGTCGAGGCCGGGAACCGAATCGCAGGCATGCGTAGCCCGGATATTGCCGACGCAGGTGCCGGCTATCCAGCCGTAGTGGCGGGGGTTTCCGATCGACCCCTTGCTGAAGATGATCTCGACCGAGTGGCGGTGGAAGTCAACCCTCGCGCGGCCGGTGCGGTGGTTGGTGCCGCTCTCCTCGAACCTGGCGACCCCCCCATGACCTCGACTGGCGAGCAAAGACTGCTCGCTCCCTCGGTCAGAATCGTCGGAGTCGATCACGAGCCAGACCCTTTCGAGCTTCCCGACGACGCTGATCGTGTGCCTCAGCCGCGTGCCGTCGTGGCCCGCCGTCGCCCTGACGATGTCGGCGCTGAGCTTCGTCGAGTGCGAGCAAGGCTTGGGTGGACCGCTTCCGTCGTGAATGCAATGCGCGTCGCCTCTTTGATCGTGGACCGATCTGAAGTCGGCGCTCGCGCCGGCTGCCATCAGGGCCGCGCCGAGCGCAGCCACGCCGATCACAATCGCGAACCGCCTACCCAGTCGTCCTTCGTTTCCGTGAGCCCTCATTTCGGGCCTCCTTGGTGTCGTGGTTGACAGGCAGAAGGCTCCAAGACGGCGGTATACGCTCGGTACACGCAGGCCGGACTAGGCGTGGTCTAGGCGTGCGAAGGCGGCGTTTTGGCAGGCGCTGGTGCATGGGTGTCCGGGGAGCGACGCTCAAAACAGCGCGGCTGCTGCGCCGAGTGCCAGCGTTGGGATCGACACACCGCCCCCGGAGGCGGCCGCCCGCCGTCTATCGCGAGCGGGCGGCCAGGGCTAGTCGGGGTGGATGCGCTCGACCTTGCGGGACCGGCAGGGTCACCGCTCGACTGGGCGGGACCTACGAACAGCCGCCGTATCGGTGGGCGAAGTCAGTCTCCCCCTTCACCTGGAACAGGACCTTCGTGTACATGCGCTGCTGGCAGCTGGCCTTGTAGCGCAGGTTCATCAGGATGAAGGTCACGCGAGCGCATCCATTCGGGGAAGGGTTTTCGAGACTGGAGCAGGCCTTGCCCGTGCCGCGAGTCTTCGGCGCGCCCCAGTGCCTCCAACTCAGGCTGAACCCCCCGATCACGTTGCCGGCGGCCCCCGAGGCTGAGAACGACTGCGCGTGGGGGCCCGCGAAGAGGCAGCGGTTGGGCGCCACCTTCGGCTTTGCTTCGCCTCCGCGAGCTGGGAAGGTCGTCCAACACTGGACGGCTGGCTTGTTCTTCGAGGAGACCGCGGCGCCCTCGTCGGCGAGGCCCGACTGCGGCGTCGTGGCGAGGCCGACGACCGCGGCGATCGCGGCGATGAGAACGAATGGCTTCTTCATGACTCTCCCTTGGTCGCGGCCCGAAACCTGGTCTCCGCTGAGGCGAGGCTCGGTGCCGGTTGACAGCCAGAAGGCTCCAACACGGCGGTATACGCTCGGTACACGCGGGCCGGACTAGGCGTGGTTTCGGCATGCGAGGGCGCGAACCGTCAGCCGGAGGCCCCGCCGAGGCGCATTCGGCCGCCGCTTCCCGTTGACCTCCGCCACGGGCTGTCGGAGTAGGCGATGTCGCAGGAGAAGGTCGAGAGCGCGGCGCGTTAGAGCGCCATCCCGTCGAGCGGGACGCGAGCTCGGGGGCCTCGTGCTTAGCGTGGCGGGAAGCGGCCCGGCCTGCTTAGCGTGACGCTCCCTGCATCCGACGGGGTTTCGGCAGACACGGGCGATTCTGCCGAAACCCACATGCCCGTCCGCCTCGTGCTCTCGGCTTTGCTGATGCGGTTTGTTAGTGGAATTGCACGCCTGTTCAGCGATCAGGCGGGTGCGCGCGCTCGTGCCCGTTCGGGATTCGCTAGAAACGGGCGCTGTCGCCCGCGGCCGCGGCAGGTTGGCGCCATCTGAGGGCTAGCGGGTGGCCGCGATCCAGCTTGCAATGAAGAGCGGTACTCCGCCCGCCGCGTGTCGCCAACACCGCGCCTGCGATCGCGAGGGTTGATCGCCCGAGGGAACGGGTGTAGCGTCGTCTCGGACAGGCGCAAATTGGCTCTAGAAATTCGCGTCCTCGGCCGTGTCGATGCGCTCGTCGACGGCCGGTCGCTACCACTCAGAGAAGGCAAGCAGCGCGGGGTACTCGCGATGCTCGCGCTGCGCGCCAACCACACGGTGAGCGCCGACGAGCTGATCGATGGCCTGTGGGCCGATCGCCCACCGGCGAGCGCCGCGAAGAACCTCCAGTCCTTCGTCTCGCAGTTGCGCAAGGCATTGGCCTCCGACGACGAGGCCAACATTCTCACCCGCGGGCGCGGTTACGAGCTCCGGCTCCCCGCCCGCGCGGTCGACGCCCTGCGCTTCGAGCAATTGGTCGAAGAGGCCGCTCGTGAGCCGGCCGTCGCCGGGGCGAACGGCCGGGCCGCTGCGGCGCTCGAGCTGTGGCGCGGCGCCCCGCTCGCCGACGTCGCCTCCGAGCCCTTCGCCGGACCCGAGATCGGCCGCCTCGAGGAGCTCCACCTGCGCGCGGTCGAGCTGGCGATCGACGCCGATCTCGCCGCCGGGCGCCAGGCCGAGGCGATCGCCCGACTCGAGGCGCTGGTCGCCGAGGAGCCGTTGCGAGAGCGCCTGCACGCGCAGCGCATGCTCGCCCTCTATCGCGCCGGGCGCCAGTCGGAGGCGCTCGATGCCTACCGCGAGGCGCGCGAGACGCTGATCGAACAGATCGGGGTCGAGCCGGGCCCCGAGCTCAAGCGCCTGCAGGAGCAGATCCTGGCCCAGGACCCGAGCCTCGACGCACCGCCGCCGATCGTCGAGCTGCCGATGCAGCTCGAGGGCGGCTCGCCGCTGCTCGCCGGACGCGAGCGCGAGCTTCACTGGCTGCGCACGCGCTGGGGCCGCGCGCGCGAGGGCCGGGTCGTCTGCGTGATGGTCTGGGGGCCGTCGGGGATCGGCAAGACGCGGCTCGTGGCCGAGCTCGCGGCCGAGATCCAGGGCGAGGGCGCCGCGGTCCTTTACATCGGCGGTGGCGAACTCGCCGAGGGTGCGTTGGCGACCGTCGCCGAGGCCGCCACCGGCCACCGACCGACGCTGCTGGTGCTCGACTACGCCGAGGACGCCCCGCCGAGCGTGCTCGAGGCCGCCGCGGCCCTCGCCCGCGAGCCCGAGGACCGCTCGCTTTTGATCTGCGTCCTTCATCACGACGAGCAGGGCCCGCCGGCCTTCGCCGCCCTGCTGGAGGACGGCGCCGCCCAGCGGCTGCGCCTCGACCCGCTGGGCGAGGATGCGGCGGCCGAGATCGCCGCGCTCTACGCCGCCGAGGGCGTCGTCATCCCCATGCCGACGCTGCTCGCCGAGAGCGAGGGGGTGCCACTTCGCATTCACCGCGCCGCCGGCGGCTGGGCCCGGGCGGAGGTGGCCGAGCGGCTGGCCGCGACGGCGGGCCGGGCGGCGGACGATCAGACCGAGCTGCGCGCGACTCAGGCGGCGGTAGCGGGCGGCGTGGTCGACCTGCAGAGGACCAGCGAACGTACCCGCCTCTACGCGGTCGAGGAGCCGCCCGATCCCTCGGCACCCGAGGTCTGTCCGTTCAGGGGGCTGGCGCCGTTCGATGCCGCCCACGCCGAGTACTTCTTCGGTCGCGAGCGCCTGGTCGCCGAGCTCGTCGCTCGGCTGGTCGGCTCGACCCTGCTCGCGGTGGTCGGCCCCTCGGGCAGCGGCAAGTCCTCGGCGGTGCGCGCCGGGCTTCTGCCGACGCTCGCCGACGGGGTCGTCCCCGGCTCGGATGCGCTGGCGGCGGGCGCTGATGCGCCCCGGCGCGCGGCCGCTGGCCGAGCTCTCGCGGGCCCTCGCCCGGGCGGTGCCGGAGGCGGGGGGCGAGGACGCCGCGCCCTGGATCGCCGACGCGCTCGAGCGGCTCGAGCCCGGCGAGCGCCTGGTGCTCTTGATCGATCAGTTCGAGGAGGCCTTCGTCGCCTGTCGCGACCAGGCCGAGCGCGCCGCTTTCTTTGATTCGCTGGTCGAGGGCGCCGGCGACCCCGATGAGCGGCTGGTGGTCGTGCTCGCGATTCGCGGCGACTTCTATGCGCGCTGCGCCGAGCACGCCGAGCTCTCGACCCTGGTGAGCGCCAACCAGGTCCTGGTCGGGCCGATGCGCCGCGACGAGCTGCGCCGGGCGATCGAGCTGCCGGCGCGCCGCGCCGGGCTGCGGACGGAGCGGCGCCTGGTCTCGGCGCTGATCGGCGACACGCCGGCGAGCCCGGCGGCCTGCCGCTGCTCTCGGCGGCGTTGGTCGAACTCTGGCAGCGGCGCGACGGGCGCACCCTTACCTACCGAGCCTACGAAGACACCGGCGGCGTCGAGGGGGCCGTCGGCGCGTCTGGCCGAGGACGCCTACCAGCGACTGAGCGAGGCCGAGCGGCTCCGGGCGCGGGCGATCCTGCTGCGCCTGGCCAGCGCCGAGGAGGAGGCGGCGGAGGCGTTCGTTCGCCGCCGCGTGGCGCTCGACGAGCTCGAGCTCGACCGCGACCCCGACGCCGCCCGGGCGCTCGGCGTGCTCACCGAAGCCCGCCTGCTCACGGTCGACGAGGGCGCCGTCGAGGTCGCCCACGAGGCGCTGCTTCGCGAGTGGCCGCGGCTGCGCGGCTGGCTCGAGGCCGACGCCGAGGGCAGACGGCTTCACCAGCACCTGATCGGCGCCGCCCGCGAGTGGCGCGACTCCGGGCGCGACTCCGCCGAGCTCTACCGCGGCGCCCGGCTCGCCTCGGCGCTCGACTGGGCGGCGAGCCACGACCCGGAGCTGAACGAGCTCGAGCGCTCCTTCCTCGACGCCAGCAAGGAGGCAAGCGAGCGCGAGGCCGAGCGCCAGCGGCGCGCCGTCCGCCGCCTGCGGGCGCTGCTCGCCGGCGTCGGCGTGTTGCTCGCCGCCGCCGTGGTCGCCGGGGTGATCGCGCTCTCGGAGCGAGGTAGCGCACGCAGCGCGGCCACCGCAGAGGCCGCGCAGCGCCTCGGCGCCCAGGCCCTGAGCGAGGAGCGCGTCGACCAAGCGCTGCGGCTCGCAACCGCCGGCGTTGCCCTCGACGACTCGGTCGCCACCCGCTCCAGCCTCCTATCGACGCTGCTTCGCAACCCCGCGGCGATCCGCGTCCTCACCCCTACCGGCGAGGAGCTCCCTGCGCTCGCGCTGAGCCCCGACGGGGAAACCCTCGCGGCCAGCGACGCAGACGGTACCGTGACCCTGTTCGACACCGATACCTACGAGGTAGTCGGCGAGCATCAGGCGCCCGCAACCGCCTTTGTCATCGCCTTCGATCCGCAGGGCGACTCGCTCGCCGTCGCGGAGGACTCCTCGGCAACGGGAACGCTGGAGATTCTCGATGCGGCCACCGGGCGGGTACGCAGCTCGACCTCGCTTGCCGTCGGCCGAGGGTTCGTGCCCTTGGGCATCGTCATCTACGCTCCGGACGGACGAAGCTTGTTCGTCCCCTACTTCCGCGGTGACTCCTTGTTCCTGCGTCGGTACGACGCCCGCCGGGGCACGCCGCTCGGAGAGCCCGTACGCGTCGGGAGCGTCGATCAGCCGCTGGGCGTGACCCCGGACGGGCGCGTCCTGGTCCACTCCGAACGGGGGGTCAAAGCGCTCGACGCGGAAACGCTTCGCGTCATCCGCCGCTACCGCTTCCGCGGCTCCCCTGGCGCACTCAGCCCCGACGGGCGCACCCTCGCGATCGAGCGCCACGACGGGGGCCTTGGCCTGCTCGACCTCGCCTCCGGAAGGGTGCGGACGCTGACCGCCCCGCTGGAGGGCACGCCCAAGGCCTTCAGCCCCGACGGGCGTACCCTCTCGACCGCCGAGGACGACGGGAGCGTGATCCCGTGGGACGTCGAGCACGGGGTCCCGACCGAAACCCTCGAGGGCCACGTGGGCCTCACCGAAACGCATGCCTTCAGCCCCGACGGGCGTACCCTGTATACGGCCGGCAACGACGGCCGCGTGATCGTCTGGGACGTGGCCGGGGACCGCCGGCTCGGGCGCCCGCTCCCGAGGGGATTGGGCGGCTGGGCGGACACGCCGGCGGGGCCTGCGTTCGCGCTCAGCCCCGACGGACGCGCCCTGGCCGTCGCGAGGCGCGACGGCCGGGTGGAGCTGATCGACGCCGAGACGCTGCGCAGGACGGGCGGCTTCGAGGCCGTCCCCGGCAGGGCGGCGGCGGCGATCGATTACTCAGCCGATGGACGGCGGCTGGCGGTGGCGGGAGAGGGTGGCGGCGTCGGGGTCTGGGACGTCGAGTCGGGAGCGCGGCTCGGCGCGCTGCTTCGCGCTCCCCGGGGCCCTCGGGCGGACACCCCGCGAACCGTCCAGGCGCTCGCCTTCGGCCAGGGCGATCTGCTCGCCGCGGCGGAGGTGGGGGGCGCGGTGCGGATCTGGGACGTCGGCCGGCGCGAGCTGCTCCGACCGCCGCTTCGCCTGCCTCCCTCCGTGCGCGGGCTGGCGTTCAGCCCGGACGGCTCGCAGCTGGCGATTCCGTTCGGTGCTGACTCCGACAAAGGTCCCAACGGAGTCGAGATCCTCGACGTGGCAAGCGGCGAGCGGGTTGCCAGGCTTTCCCCCGACGGCGAGGTCCAATCGGTTGCCTTCTCCCCCGACGGCGGCCTGCTCGCGGGTGGCCTGGTCGACGGCGGCGCGCTCCTCTGGGCGAGCGACGGCTGGGGGCGGGTGGGGGGTCCGCTCGCTCGCCAGACCGCGTCCACTCTCGAAGTGGAGTTCTCACCGGACGGGCACACGCTTGCGACCTCACACGATGACCACTCGGTGGCGCTCTGGGACGTCGCCTCGCAGGAGCCGATCGGGCCCCCCCTGCTGGGCACTATGGGGGAGGATACCGGGGTGACGGCGCGATTCACCCCCGACGGCGCCCGCCTGTTCGTGCTATCCGACCCCGGGGAGGGCAGTGCATCGAACTTCGGGCGCGCGATCCGCTGGGAGGTCGATCCCGAGCTCTGGCTGCAACGCGCGTGCGCCGTCGCCGGCGGCGGCCTCACTCCCGAGCAGTGGGCGGAGCTCGTCCCCGAGCAGGACTACGTGTCTGCCTGCCCATCGGACTGAAAGCCGACCGCTTCGCGCCCCTAACCGCTCCAGCGCGCGAATAGACCGCGCGTAGGCCGACCGATGTACCGAGCTAATACCGCCGTGTCGGAGCCTTCTGGCTGTCAAACCGGCACCGAGCCTCGCCTCATCGGAGGCCAGGCCCGAGGCCACGACACCAAGGAGGCCCGACATGAGGGCTCACGGAAACAAAGGACGACTGGGTAGGCGGTTCGCGATTGTGATCGGCCTGGCTGCGGCTGGCGCGATGGCGCTCGGGGCGCAGACGACGGCGGCGGCCCCGGACGTCGTCGAGTACCGCACGCATCTGTCGATCAACACCTCACCTCGGACTGTCTGGGGGCCATGTCGGGTCAGCGGCGGTCAAGAAGTGCTCAGCTCGGTTCGCAACGCTCGCGCTGGCCGAGCAGGCGCGGGTGGTTCCGCTGGCCGAGCAGCGGCGGGTGGTCCTGTTCAAGCAGCGGCCCGGCGCAGATCGCAAGCTCCGCACTACCCGAAGCCGAGCTCACGAGAGCTACTGGTCGGTGGAGCGCCGCAGTATCCGTAGGGAGCTTCAGCGCGGCGATCGCTTGTATGCCAAGGTGCGGCGCGAGGTGCACGATGAGTTCGTGTGCCGAGGCGACCGCTCGGGGACCGTGGTGTGGGGGGACTGAATCCTCACCAGGAGGACTACCCCGACGTCGATCGGCGGCCGTGGGCATGGGAGGCGTTTGGCCCCCCGTAAGCCGATGCCGGGCCACGGCGACGAGGCCGCGCGCCTCGACGAGCTGCTCGCCTAGTCCACGCCTAGCCCGGCCTGCGTATACCGAGCGTATACCGCCATGTCGGAGCCTTCTGGCTGTCAACCGGAAGGGAAGGACAAGATGGGTAAGCGATTCGCGATTGTGATCGGCGTGGCTGCGGCCAGCGTGATGGCGCTCGGGGCGCAGACTGCGACGGCGGCCCCGGACGTCGTCAAGTACGACACGGAGGTGACGATCTCCAAGGACATGGACATTGTCTGGGGCGTGGTGGAGTCGAAGGTCAGGAACTGCCACAAGCTGCGACGGGTGGTCCTGTTCAAGCAGCGGCCCGGCGCAGATCGCAAGCTCCGCACTGTCCGAAGCAGCTCTCATCAATTCCCATCCCCTGGCAGGAGCGGGTGGCGTGTAAGCGACCGCAGTATCCGAGGGCAGGTTCAGCGCGGCGACGTCTTGTATGCCCAGGTGCCGCGCGAGGTGCACGATGAGTTCGTGTGCCGCCGCGACCGCTCGGGGCCCCTGAGCGACCACGGGCTTAAGGCCGGGCTGGCGGCGACTTCAACTACGGAGGAGCGCGTCGATCGCACCCCGCCGGACCTCCGACTCTCGGGGGACACGAAGCAGCAGCCCGATGCGCCGCGCATCATTTGCGACATGGGTCGCTGCGACGTGACGGTCAAGGTGAGCTGTGGCGACGAGGAGTGCACCGCACGCGCCAGGGGGAGGCTGACGAAGGTCAAGAACGACAAGCTCGAGCCGGACCAGGGGCGATATCCCGCGAGGATCCGCCAGCCGGGTAGGAAGCTGACGCTGGGGCCGGAGATGAGGAAGGAGACGCAGCGCAAGCAGGTCCGCAAGGCGCTCGCCGAGGGCAAGAAGGTCGAGGCGAAGATCACCGTCCGCGCCTGGGATGCGGCCGGCAACGTGGCGACCGCGAAGCGCACGATCAGGTTCGTCAGGGGAGCGCGGAGCAAGAGCCAGTAGGAACGACCCGGGCGCCGAGGCTGTCGGTCTGAATGGAAGGGCCGCCTCGGCGGCCCTTCTCGTTACCGGGGGCGGGAGTGACGACCGCCCCTCGAAGCCGCCGGGGTGGCGGAGTAGGCGATGTCGCAGGAGAACGTCGAGGCGACCGCGCTCGGCGGCCCTCGGGCTGACGGTTCGCGCCTTCGCCCGCCTAGACCACGCCTAGCCCCCGGCCTGTGATACCGAGCGTATACCGCCGTGTCGGAGCCTTCTGGCTGTCAACCGGCACCGAGCCTCGCCTCATCGAAGGCCAGATCCGAGGCCACGACACCAAGGAGGCCCGAAATGAGGGCTCACGGAAACGAAGGACGACTGGGGAGGCGATTCGCGATTGTGATCGGCGTGGCTGCGGCTGGCGTGATGGCAGCCAGCGCGAGCGCCGACTTCAAATCGGTCCACGATCCACGAGGCGATATGGCGTGCGTTCACGAGGCCGGCCCGCAAAAGCCTTGCTCGCACTCGGACAGGCGCAACGCCGACATCGTCAGGGCGACGGCGGGCCACGAGGGGGGGCGGCTGAGGCACACGATCCGCGTCGTCGGCAAGATCGAATCCGTCGGCATCCTGTTCAACACCGATTCGGACCCAGAGTGCGAGACACGTATCGATGCAGTTCGAGGGGGGGGCAAAGAAGTCAAGTTCCGGAAGTGCGGCACCATGGGGTTCGGCACCGGCCGGGCGAGGGTTGACTTCCACCGCCACTCGGTCGAGACCTTCTTTCGCGAGAGGTCGATCGGAAACCCCGACGGCTACGGCTGGAACCTCGGCACCAACGCTGGCCCCTCGGCGGGGCATGCCAACGATGAGGTTCGTAGGTTCAGCCCCCCCCATTACATCCGACACGAGTTGGGGTGAGGGCCGCAAGGTCTGCGCGTAGTACTGCGACGTCGTAGGGCGGGCACCCGCAGCGAGCGAACGCGGGTGCCTGCCGGGGCTGGGGCTGGGGGTGCCGCTGCAGACGCGCCTTCAGGCCGGCAAGGCGCTCGCCGAGGGCAAGAAGGTCGTGGCGAAGGTCACCGTCCGCGCCTGGGATGCGGCCGGCAACGTGGCGACCGCGAAGCGCACGATCAGGTTCGTCAGGGGAGCGCGGAGCAAGAGCCAGTAGGAACGACCCGGGCGCCGAGGCTGTCGGTCTGAATGGAAGGGCCGCCTCGGCGGCCCTTCTCGTTACCGGGGGCGGGAGTGACGACCGCCCCTCGAAGCCGCCGGGGTGGCGGAGTAGGCGATGTCGCAGGAGAACGTCGAGGCGACCGCGCTCGGCGGCCCTCGGGCTGACGGTTCGCGCCTTCGCCCGCCTAGACCACGCCTAGCCCCCGGCCTGTGATACCGAGCGTATACCGCCATGTCGGAGCCTTCTGGCTGTCAACCGGCACCGAGCCTCGCCTCATCGGAGGCCAGATCCGAGGCCACGACACCAAGGAGGCCCGAAATGAGGGCTCAGGCAATCACTACCAAGGTGAGCACGATCGTTTCCGGCGGCATCCTCGCGCTGGGCCTCGCCGTCGTGCTCCTGGCCGCCACCGCGAGCACCGCCAGCGCGGGCAAGTACCTTGACCTCTGGTGCGCACCCCTACCGACGACCTCGACTCCTCTCTGGCAGATCGACGGCGGCTGCTCTGAGCCCGTCGGGCGAAGGGAGGGCTTCGACTTCGGCGACCGGAAGGTCGGAACGACGAGCCCGGCGCAGGGCTTTGCGCTGGGGATCCAAACCGTCAACGACATCTTCAACCCCACGATCAGCGTCTCCGGCGACTACACCCAGACCAATAGCTGCCCACCGACGCTGGTCTATAGCTGCCTCATCACCGTCACCTTCACCCCCACGGGCACCGGGCCCAAGCGCGGCACCCTGCGCACCGGACCCGGGGGCCCGACGGTGGCGCTCACCGGCAACGGGGTAACCACCCGGACCCCGCCGGTCCTGCCCCTGACGCTCGACGAGTACGTGCGGGACCCCCAGCCGGTGGGGGGGAGGGGCGTGGTCAACATCAGTTCCGCCTGGATGGAAATCGGCCACTGTCACGCTCGCGGGTGCCCGGTCTACGACGCCAAGCTCGTGCTCGGAGGCGACGTCATAAAGACCACGAAGCGCTTCAAGGTCGGTGCCGAGATCACCCGCCGAGTCCGCCATCGCCCGATCGAGGCCAGGGTCAAGCACCTGAAGCAGCTCAAGAAGGAGCCGACGAACCCCAAGATCACGATCAAGTTAACGGCGACCGATGAGTTCGGTCAGCGGGTCACCGACGAGCGCAAGGTCGAGCTCTGTCACCCACTGATCCAGGTCGGCCACGATGATTTTATCTGCCGATGGCACCCCTCAGAGAAATGATCTGCTCTACCGCGAGGCTGACGTAACGAGCTGAGAGGGCTGTGCGGGCGCCCCGGCCGAAATGACCGGGGCATCCGCCTTTCGGCATGACGGGGCGTTAGCGTGCGAAGCCCTCGAAGCCGCCGGGCTCTCCGAGTAGGCGGTGTCGCAGGAGAACGTCGAGCTGGTTCGACGGTTCGGCACGGCCGGGCTGACGCGGCCGGGAACGCGGCGCCGGCATCGGTGAGGCCCGCATAGCGAAGGGCCCCAGCGGGGCAGGGATTCGTCGGTTAAGCCGCGGGGGCCCGTTCGCCGCACCCCCGAGACACGCCCAACTCCTGAGATCAGACCCGGGGGGTGGGACCACAAAATCCTACTCCGACCCGCCGGAATGGCAAGGGTTGGCAAAGCGGGCGGTCCCGGCCTTACGACTTTCCCTAGTCCCCGGGGCCGCCCGCCTGTCCCTGCCCCCGTCGTGAAACGGTCGCGGTGGCTGTTCGTCAGCGGCTTGTTTTCCGGCGTGGCTGGCGGTGCACCGGCGCGAGGTCAGTACCACTGCGCATCGTCCGACCGGTCAGCTGCGCCGGATCTCGTCGGCGTAGCTGTCGGTCAGGCGGTCGCTGAACGTAATCTCGGCCGGGATCCCGGTCTCGGGGTGGATGGTGTCGGTGCCCTGCATCCGTTCCACGCGGTGCTCCTCTCGGCGTTGGTTCAGCGGCCGATGCGCTCCGGTAGCGACTGCCTGGCTGCGCCCGATCCTCGATCTCGTCGGCATCGACAACGGCCCAGCCGAGCCGTTCCACGAGCTGCGCCGCGAAGTGGTCGGACTCCAGGTCTCGGGCGGTGATCCGCTCGCGAAGCACCGCCGGCTGCTCGTCGTATCGCGCTCCGGCGGTGACGATGATCTCGGGCATGAATGGCTCCTCGTGTCTGTCGGAGCGTTCAACCTCAGGTTCTCCGCGGAACCCTCGGCGCCGGTAAAGGATCCGTATAGCCAGTTCGTCAGAACGGAAACAGCTTCCCCGCCATCACCTCCGCCGCGTGGCGCCACGCCCGGTCCGAGGCCAGCGCGGTCGGCGACGGGGCTCAGGCTGCCCGTTCGTCGGTGACCGCTGGTCGGGCCGGGGTCGGGCCGCGCTTCCTCGGCGCGGTCTGCCCCGGCCAACTTTCCTCGCTCCTTAAGAACCGTGGGAACCCGGCGCAGTGGCGCCGGCGCCGGGCGCTCGAGGCCGGCGTCCGGATGGGCCGCGGGTGGGCGGCCCATCCGGTGCCTCCGGTCAGTTCACCGGCTGGAAGAAGTGCTTGTCCAGCCAGCGGGTGACGTGCTTGCCGAGCCTCGCACCCTGAACATCCGCCGTGCGGAAGTGGATGCCCTGGTAGACGCGTGCGTCGATGGTGTCGTCGACCACGTCCGTGAAGTGCTTGTAATCGCGCGTCACGTTGGCCACGCCCGGGGCGATCCTGACGACGCTGAACGCCATCCTGTTCTGGCCGAAGAAGGCCTTGGCTGTGCGCATGTACGCGCCGCTGACGCAGTTGTAGCCAGACGTATGATCCGGATACGGGGGAGTAGCGATGAACGGCACCCAATCTGGATCCCCCACGGTCGCGGGGTTGGGGTCGTTGTCGCCCTCCTGGATCGCGGTGATCGGCCGCCAGAAGTTCCAGAACGCCTTCTCATCCCAGCAGTGGATCACGCTGTCTGCTCCGCCCAGGTTCAGCATCGCGAACAGTCGCGCTTCCTCGGCGAGGGTGAGCCCTTCGGCTTCGGAGATCGTGCGGAACGTGCGGTTGAGCAGCTCCACCACATTGACGGTGTAGAACTGCGCCACCGCCTCTTGCTCAGGGGTACGCGGACTGCCGAGCGTTGGGCCTCCGAGCTCCTTCACCTCGTTGTATTCCCTCGTGTAGGCGCCGCTCGTGAGCGCGCGCGGCCCATTCGTCCGGAACTGCGAAGAGCTCCGGAGGAGGAACGGCTCGACGTTGGCCACCCATGCGTTCGGGTCGTTGATGCCCGCCGGCGGGGTCGGACGCCACTCGCCGGGATCGGTGCCGACCGTAAACGAGAACGGCACGTATCTGCCGTCTTCCGTTCTCGCCGCGAGCATTGCTGCGGCCGCGGCGGCCCCGGCCGCAATCCCATTCGCCTTCTTGGGACCACCGGGAATGTCTGCGAGCGCATCGGCATAGAGGGCGTCGAGTCGCTCGCGGACTGGCTGAGGCAACGCCGGCACGAGCCCGATTCCGAGTCCGACGAGCACGTGGTGCGCGGCGGTGGCAACCGCAGCCCTTTGCGATGCCGATTGCGACGCGGCTGGGAGTCCGGCGAGATACGGCTGATGCCCGCCGTCGATCGCGTTGACGGCGTCATAAACGGCCCCCTGGACCATCGCGAGGTGCAGCTGCGAGACTCCCGGCGTCTGAGCTGCGCCGGGAGTCGGCGCGTCAGTTGCGTTGCTCAGAGCCTCCACGGCGTGGCGATTCCAGTCTCGGACTGTGGCGTTCGTGGGCGACTGATGCGCGCTCGCGGTCGCCGGGATCCCGAGCGCACAAGTACTGAGGACGATCAGCAGCGGCGCGCGACACCATGCGTATCGTCGTCGCGGCCTGGTCATGCGGGTGACGGTGTGAGCCCTCATCGTGGGCCTCCCTCTGGTCGTGGCCTCGGACCTGGTCTGCCGATGAGGCAGGCGCGGTGCCGGTTGACGGCCTGAAGGCTCCGACACGGCGGTATATTTTGGGTATACACGCGTCCTACGAGCGCGCCGGTCGAGGCGACGCCCGGGTTTCGGATCGTGCTCCTTGCCCCGGGGGCAGCTCGTTATCGAGCTCTTCGCGTTCCTTTCGCTCGGCCGCTCGCAGCGCCCGCTCGAGCGCGATCATCGCGCCGGTCTGACCCTTGCGTGCCCTTCTCGGTCAGCATCGCGAGCACTTCCTCGCGACTTGCTATCTCGGGCTTGCTCATTCGATTCCCAGTCCTTTTTTTCGCAGCTTGCCAGCCGGCGGTCGTTGTTTCGCGGGCTTTCGGTCACCGGACCCTCCCTCCCGCAGCCTTCTAAGCCGTTCTGCGGCCATCTCAAGCCCGTCGCGCGGCTTCATGCGCGAAGGTGGCGGCCGATTTGGCACTCAGTCTCCGCGCGGGCTCGGATCTGCTCGGCCAGCGTGAGCGGAACCCAGCTCGCGAGGATGGTCCGCTTCGCCTCTTGCCGCTCTGATGTGGATGTCACTCGGATCACCTCCTGAAGAGGTCTGCTCCTGGTCCGAGTGGTCACCTTCGCTGGAGCCGGGGCGCGAGTGGTCACCTTCGCTGGAGCCGGGGCGCGAAGCCGGAGTTTCAAGAAACTATAGACACGCGCCAGGGCGGACAAACGGTGCCAGATTGGTGCCAGCGAGCCCGTCGAGATCGCCGTCCCAGCGGCACAAAACCCCCCGCGTTAGCAGGGGCTTCGTTGAGTAGCGGGGGTGGGATTTGAACCCACGACCTCCGGGTTATGAGATCGATCCCGCGGGTAGCGCCGGCGCGCGATGCCGCATTCCTATGCGGTTTCAGTTTCCCCCAATTGCTCTCACTTGCGCTCAGATTGATGCCAAAATTGATGCCCGTTTGACCCTGACGTGCGTCCTGAGCGAAGCCGCACCGCTCCTTTGGGCGACTCGAGCGGCAGGCCGCGTTCAATGCGGCCTGCCGTTTGGACCCGTGTCTCCGGCGGATTGGAAGATGGTCCGCGCAAAGCCCAATCGATTCGTCGTTGCGCCCGGCCACGTTGCCGATGAGTTCGAGACGGTGGTCGACGAGTTTCCCCGGTTCTGGTCCGTTGAAGCTCGGCGAGGCAGGTGCCGTCGCGAAGGACTTGGCCAACTCGGACTGAGGCGGGATATATGGAGGGCTCCGGGTGTATGGTCGGCGTACCGAGGGTCGTTCGCGAGCTGAGTCTCGGGTCGGCGGCGAAGGACCCGCAGTCACGACCTTTTGAAGGGAGCTGATATGGCTCTATCGGATGAACTGACCAAGGTGGCCGCACGCGCCAAGGAGGCGGAAGCGAACGCCGCCGCGGCGCAGAGCAAGGCCAAGGCCGACCTCGAGGCCGACGTCAAGGACGCCCGCGCATCGGCTCAGGCCCAGGCCGACAGGCTGCACCAATCGGCCGACGCGAATCGGGCCAGAATCTCCGCCTGGTGGCACGACGTGCAGCGCTCATGGAGCCAGCACGTGGCGGCATTGAAGGAGGACATGACCGACCGCAGGGCCGAGCATGACCTCGACCGGGCGAACAGGCGGGCGGAGAACGCCGAGGGTGACGCCGCCTTCGCGATCGACTACGCCGTCGCGGCGATCGAGGAAGCAGAGTACGCGGTGCTCGACGCGTCCCTAGCAAGGATGGAGGCCGACGAGCTCGCCGGGGCCAGCGCTTAACGGCGGGCGTTCTTGAACCAGGCATAGCCCAACCACCACAGGAAGTGGAGGAGCATGTGATCGTGCCGGTCACGGCCGGGCTTCTACGGCGATCCGCCTCTTGTGATCCCGGTGATCATCACCGGCAGTGAGATTGGCAACGCCGTCGGCGGCGGAGCCAAGCCGGTGGAGGCCTCGTAATCGGCCGGCCGAGTAGGGTCGGCGCGGTCCGACGATGGGAGGAGCCTCGAGCAAGATGGACCAGCGCCCCACCGCTCGACCGGCGGACTGGCGCCCACTGATCGTCCGAACGAGCAGAAGCGCGACCGAAGGCATCTACGGGCTCATCCTCGCCACGACGGTGATCGCGGTTTCGCGGGAATACGGAGAAGACGACGCCGGGCGGGTTGCGTTGGCGGTGCTGGTCACGGCGACTGTGTTCTCGCTGGCGCACGTCTACGCGGCCCTGCTTGGGAAAGGCGTGTCTCAGGGGACGCCAACCAGAGCCGAGGCGGCTCGCGCGCTGCGGGACCACTGGGCGCTCGTCGAGGTTGCCATCCCGCTGATCGGCGTCCTAGGGCTCGGGGCGGTCGGCGTCTTCCCCGACCGCACCGCGCTCGTCGCGGCGACGGTCCTCGCACTCGTCGAGTTGGCCGCCGCGGGCGGCTATGCGGCGATCCGGCACGGGGCGGACCTGCGTGGAACGATTGCCTCGGCGGCGATCGCCCTGGTGCTCGGGATCGCGCTCGTGCTCCTCAAGGCCCTCCTGCACTGACGGCGTGTCCTTCCTCTCGCAGCCGAGCCCGGCGAGCGGTGAACGCACCGTAGTTTGCGGGGTACCGCGAATCACCCAATTCGGCTGACGACCGCTCACCCAGCCGTCACACAGGCTCGGATGCGTACCCAACCGGAAGGAGTTCACTATGGAACAGGCTGCATCACCGCGGCTCCGGACGCCAACGGAGCGGGCCCTGGGCGATGCGGCGAAGGAGATCACGGGCCTCTGGTGGCTTTGGCTTCTCGCCGGAATCGCCTGGGGCGTGATCTCGCTGGTGATCCTCCAGTTCGACTCCGCCTCGGTCACGACCGTCGGGGTCCTCGTCGGAGCCATGTTCACGTTCGCCGCGGTTCAGAACTTCGCTCTCGTGAGCGTGCCGGGAGCCGTGCGGTGGGTCTCGGCGCTGTTCGGCGTGTTGTTCCTGGTCGCGGCGGTGATCTGTTTCATCAGCCCGGAAGGAACGTTCGCGGCGCTGGCAGACACCCTCGGCTTCCTCTTCCTGGTCGTCGGTGTTTGGTGGATCGTCCGGTCGTTCTTGGAGCGGGAGATCAACCCGCTCTGGTGGCTCGGGCTGATTTCCGGGATTCTGATGACGATCCTTGCGTTCTGGACCGGCGGCCAGTTCTTCATCGAGAAGGCCTACGTTCTGCTCGTGTTCGCGGGCATCTGGGCGCTCATGGAGTCGGTCACCGACATCGTCCGTGCCTTCGTCCTGCTCCGCGCGCATCAGGAGCTCTAGAGGTCACGCGATAGTTCAGTCGTCATGACCTCGCCCTCCGACCCTGCAGCTGAGACGGAGCCTGCAGGTTGGTGGGGCGAGGTCAACCGGCTCGACCTCGCGGTCTATGCGGCGATCGCGGCGACATCGACACCTACGCTGGACCGCGCGTTTCGCCGGCTCCGCAGGCGGCTGACTACTGGAAGCCTGTGGCTCGCCAGCGCCGTGCTGCTCGCCGCAACCGGCGGAGCGCCCGGCCGGCGAGCCGCCGTCAACGGCCGCCTCGACCGGGCTGACGTCGGCGGTCGTCAACCTGATCCTGAAGCCGCTCGGCGGCCGCCGCCGCCCCGACCGGGACACGCACCGCGTGCCGGTCGTGCGTCAGGCCGAGATCCCGAGGTCGACCTCGTTCCCATCGGGCCACTCGGCGTACGCGTTTGCGTTCGCCACCGGCGCCGCCACGGCGTCACCCGCCGCCGGCATTCCGCTCAGCGCGCTCGCCGCACTCGTGGCCTACTCGCGCGTCCACACCGGCCTGGACTACCCGCTGGATGCGATTGGCGGGTCGGTCAGCGGTGTCGCCCTGGCGCCGCTGGCCGTCGCCGCGCTCGAGCGCTGCCGCCGGCGAAACGGACGCGGCGAGGCGTTCTGACCCGCAGCGCCGCCGGCCGAATCGCGAACTCGAGCGGCGGTGACAGCTCCACAGCCTCGCCATCGAGACCGGCATGAGCTCTCTCTGAGGCATCGACCCGAAGCGAGGGAGCGCTCCACGCCCGGCCGGGCGGCCGGGTTCGGGCGCCGGGTCCGTCGATGACGACGATGCCCAGGCGCCCGCCGCTCAGGGTCGGGCGGGCACCGCTCGCGAACGGCCCGCCCAGCGCGTACGGGTTGTTCGACACGATCACGATCGCCGGATCGGCGTGGCGCGCGCCGAGGTCGTCGAGGAGGTCGAGCTGCGAGAGCTCAGCACCGGGGCCGAGGACGACGCGCGCGGTCTCCAGCAACGTGCGGACCTTCGCATCGCGATACCCCGATCGGCGAACCGCCTCGGCGTAGATGCCGAGCGACACGTTGTTGAGGAAGAGGCAGCCGTTCACCTCTCCGACGTCGATCCGGCCCTCGATCCCGTCGCTGAGGGCGTCAAGGGCGGCGGTTGGATCGGCCGGATCCAGCCCCAGGTCGCGGGCGAAGTGGTTGCGGGTTCCCGCCGGCACGCAGACGAACGGCAGGTCGTGCGCAAGGGCGGCCGCGGCGACAGTCGCCAGCGAACCGTCGCCGCCCGCTACGGCCAAGGCGTCCGCCCCGTCGGCGACCGCCTCGTTGACCAGTGCCGCGAGGCTCCGATCCGGGGTGAGAACGACGACGGCGATTCCCTGCCGGGCGGCCTGCTCGGCAATGCGAGGTCCGGCGCCGGAGCCGGACCTCAGGTTTACAAACAGCACCGGGCGCCGCGGCGGATCGACCGCCTTCCAGCCGACCCGCCACGACGTTGCCACACCTGACACTCGCGATTGCTCCGGCTTAGCGTCCGCGGGGCATCGCGCCCAGCAGGCGCTGCGCCTCGTCGGCGATGCTGTCGTCGACCTGGACTTCGTAACGGTCGGCGACGATGCTCGTATCCGAGACGAAGTCGCGCTTCCCGCCGCTCACCGCCAGGTGGCCCAGCGCGCCGTACAGCGTGCCGAAGAGCGCGCCGACGACCACGCCGTAGAGGAGCAGGCCGCCGAAGTCCGGTCCGGTGAAGAAGATCCCGAACAGAAGCGCGAACAGCATGCCGAGTAGCGATCCCTCGCCGGCGCCGACGAGCGCTGCGCGACCGGTCGACATGCGGCCTTCCACCTGCTCCACCGACCGTAGGCCCTTGCCGACGATCGCCACGTGTTCGACCGCAAAGCCCTGATCAGAGAGCGAGTCGACCGCGCGCTCGGCGGTCGCGTAGTCGCCGTAGGTTGCGATCGTGCGCCGCGTCGCAGCGGTGGCATCTCCGTTTGGTTGATGGGGTTTGTCGATTGTCTGTGACGTGGCCATTGGTGTCTCCCTTCATCGCCTCGTCATTTCGGTCATTGGAGGGCAGTCTCAGGGCGGTCTGGGTGATCGGTCATCACCCAAACTGCAGGATCGGCTCGCCATCCGCTGGTCGTCGCGAATCATCTGAATTGCGTGATGACGGGTCACCCACATCGGTAGCAGAGTGTCTACTCGTGAACGAGCCGATGGACGTGAAGCCGGAACGGCTGTCACGTCAGCAGGCCGCGGAGCGGCTGACCGACGTTGCTTACGCTCTGATGACGGGCGGGCTGGTGAAGCTCGACGGCGGTCGCCAGATCACCGTCCCCGTGGCCGATGAGGTGACGCTGAAGCGGAAGGCAAAGACCGACGACGAGCGCGTCGAGCTCGAGCTCGAGCTGAGTTGGTCGACGACCGAGGCTCACGACTACTAGCCGAGCCGCGAGGGCGCGAGCAGCCCGAGTTCGCGCGCGCGCTCCACCGCCTCCGCGCGGCTGTGCGCGTCGAGCTTGGAGTAGATGTGGCGCAGGTGCGTTCGCACCGTGTTCGGCGAGACGAAGAGCTCGGCCGCGATCTCCGGCGCCTTCAGGTTGCTCGGCAGGAATCTGACCACCCGCAGCTCGGCGTCGCTCAGCTCGTCGTGCAGAGGCGCCACCGTGCCGCGCGCCGTTGCGGAAGAGCCGGCGAGCACGTCGAGGATCTCGGAGAGCAGCGCCGCGTGAGCGGTGCGGTGCCGTGGATGCCGCTCCAACAGCTCGGCGACCGGTGCGACCGCAAACGGAACGGCGATTCCCTCGGGCTCTGCGAGGTCGAGCGCTCGCTCGATCGCCTCCTCCGTTGCCCGCGCGTCGCCAAGCCGGTCCCGGGCCAAGGCCTCGAACAGCAGCGCGTCGATCAACGACGTCGTCGAGTGAGCCGCCCGCGCCGAGCCCTCGATCACCGGCGCCAGCACGTCGAGCGCCGCCTCGGGATCGTCCTGCGCCAGGTGGATCTCGGCGGCAGCGATCCGGACGAGGGCGCGGTCGCGCTCGTCTTCGTCGAGCTCGGCGAGCGCGGCGCTGGCGGCCGCGGCCTCACCCATGCGCACCTGGGTCTGGAGCATCACTCCCCTCGGCTCGATCGTCCGAACCTCCTCGCTCATCAGCGATTTGAGCCGCTGCGCCTCCGTGAACCCAGCCAACGCCTCCTCGAAGCGGCCCTGGATCAGGCGCAAGAGGCCGGTCGCCCACCGCACGACGAGCGTCGTCATCGGATCTGCCTTCGGCCGCAGCGCGTGGTCCGCGCGCTCCAACCGCCGCTCTGCCTCGTCGAACTGCCCGAGCCACATGACCCCGACTCCCCCGATCGCGAGCGCCGGAGTGATGATCGCGTCCTCCCCCCAGCCGAGTGCTTCGGCCCTCGCGATCGCCTGCTCGCCGTAGTGAACCCCGTCGAGTACCGAGCCTCCCCCCTCCGGCGCCGCGATGCCGAGGTGGGCGAGGCAGGCGATTTCCAGGTAGGGGCGCTCTGCCTGCTGCGCCAACGCCAGACCCTCGTCGAGGTGCCGGCGGGCTTCACCGGGTCGTAGCGACCAGAGCTCCGCGATGCCGATGTTCATCACGGCCGCGGCGCGGTGGTCGGCGGCGCGGGCGATGTCGCTTGCCGACTGGGCCGCCAGCGCGGCCTCCACGGCGCGCATCGCCTCGAGCGCGGCGGGGAGGTCGACGCGGTGCCGGGCGAGCCACAGCTTGGTGCTGGCGACCCGCAGGTCGAAGCGTCGGCGCCGCTCCTCGGAAACCGTCTCGGCCAGCCGGTCGGCCACATCGATGTAGGCGTCGGTGTCGTCGGCTCGCCCCTCGAACAACCGGACGCCGGCAAGCACGATCGCAAGCTCGGCATTCTCGGCCGCCGCCTCGGAAGGAAAGGTTGCCAGCAGCCCGGCGACGGTCCCGAGCCGTCCGTCGAGAATCAGGCTGATGTAGCTGTCGGCAACCACGCGCGCCGCCCACGTCCAGTCCGATGTCGCCTGCGCGTGTCGGATCGCCTCGGCAGGATGCCCGTGCTCCTCATACCAGCGAGCTGCCGTGCGGTGAAGCGAGTCGATGCTGGCGGGGTCGGTGCGGCGCAGCTCGAGCCGGAGGAAGTCGGCGAATAGGTGGTGGTAGCGAAACCAGGTGCGGTCCGCGTCGAGCGAGGTGACGAACGCGTTTGCCTCCTCGAGGTCGAGCAGGATGCGCTCCGAGCCACGGCCGCCGGCGAGCGCGTCGGCCAAGCGCCCGGTGACCCGGTCGAGGATCGACGTCCGCAGCAGGAGCTCGCGCACCTCCGGCGGATGGTGCCCCAGCACCTCAGCCATCAGATATCCGGCGACGCCCCGGTCGCTGCCGGAGAAGTCGCGCACGAATCGCTCCGGGTCGGGATGACCGCCGAGCGAGATTGCCGCCAGCCGCAGGCCCGCTACCCAGCCCTCCGTCCGCTCGTGAAGCAGCGCCACCGCCTCGTCTGAGAGTTCGATCTCGCTCGCTTGCAGCAGCTCGCCCACCTCCTCGCGGGAAAAGTGCAGGTCCGATGCTCGGATCTCGGTCAGCGCGCCGGCCAGCCGCAGACGATGCAGGTTGAGCTCCGGCTCGGCGCGGCTGGTCAGCATTATCCGCAGGTTCGCGGGGCGTCGGGTGATGAACAGCTCCAGCCACTCGAGCGCGTCGGGGGACTGGACCTCGTGCAGATCGTCGATCACGAGTACGAGCGGCTCTTCAACCGAGCGCAGGTTTCCGAGCAGCCGCTCTACGACGGCGTTGCCGCGGAATTCCGGCGTCGCGCCGATCCGCTCGACGGAGCCCTCGATGGCGCCGGCGAGCGCGTCGATCACCGACAGCCAGAAGTGCTGCGCGTCGCGTTCGCGCGGCTCGACCGCCACCCAGGCGGTCTGCTCGAGGAGCTCGTCGGCCTCGAGCCATGAGCGCACCAGGATCGTCTTGCCGCTGCCCGCGGGAGCGCAGACCAGAGCCACACAGTCGGCCGGGGCCGCCGACAGCCGCTCGAACAGCGCCTCGCGACGCACCACCCGGCTCTGGGTCGACGGGTCTCGCTCGGGGGTGAGCGGGTCCGGACCGGCGAGCGCGGTGTCGCGCTGCCGCCGTCCAGTACCCGCACTGTCGAGGTTCCGGTTGCGGTTCATCGGCAACCAGTATCCACGCGCCGCCGCCTCAGCGCCACGACACGCGGGCAGGGTGGGCGGAGGACCCCGTGTGGCGAGGCCCTCCGCGCCGGGCGGGAGCGGGGCAGCCCTCAGGTGGCTGCGGTCTTCTCCTTCGACAGGTCGTCGGCCTCCATCCTCGCCCAAGCGGCATCGAGCACGGAGTACTCGGCCTCGACGATTGCCGAGTAGGCAAAGGCGATTGCGTACTCCGCCTCGTCCTCCGCCCGATCGGCCCTGTGCTCGGCCTTGTGCAGGTCGTGCTCTGCCTTGCGGGCCTCGATGTCGGCGCGGATTGCGGCGACGCGCTCGTCCCAGCTTCTCTGGACGTCTGCCCACCGATCCGAGATGTGCTCGTGTCCCTCATCGACCTTCTCGCGCAATGCTTGGGCTTGCTGCTCCCCGACCGCGCGGGCGTCGTCGCGGTCGGCCTCGATGTCCGCCTTGGCCTTGGCTCGCGCAGCTGCCGCGTGGTCCTCGGCTTCCTTCGCGCGAGTCGAGAGCTTGCGCAGGTCATCCGAGAGCTTGCTCATACCATCCGATGCAGCCATTTCAACCTCCTGTTTGTTTGTTGGTCGTGTCGAAGATCGGTTATGGGCGGGTGAGCGGGCGTCATCCATTTTTGGTGATCTTCCGCCCGTCGTCCGGGATGTAGTTGGCGGCGGTGACGCGGGTCTACCGCGTGCTTTGGGTGCGACCCTGAAAAGAGATCACGCGGCAGGCTGAGACTCTGGAAGCTCAGCCGGGGGCGGTAGCGTGGGCGCTGACTGCCCTCGGCGACCTATTGGCACTCAACCTTCGACTGCATCCGACCGAGATCAGCCGGCCCGAGCGTGGCGCGCGCTCTTTCGTCAATCCGCTCGAGAATCGACTCCCCTTTCACCCGCGCCGCCAGTGCTGGAACGAGCCGAACTATTCGGCGTACCACGGGCCAAACGTGCCGATGTTCCACTTCGCGACAAATTGATGCCCGATTGATGCCCGCCGACGCCGTCAGGATCTCGGCCCCAACAGCAGAAAGGGCCCGAGTTTGCGGGCCTTTCCTCGAGTAGCGGGGGTGGGATTTGAACCCACGACCTCCGGGTTATGAGATCGATCCCGCGGGTGGCGCTGGTGCGCGATGCCGCATTCCTATGCGGGCTCAGGTCCTTCTGGTTGCGCCCACTTGCGCTCAAATTGATGCCCGAATTGATGCCCGTCGTCCCTGCCGGGCGTCCTGAGGAAGCCGCACCGCTCCATCTGGCGACTAAGCGGCGAGCCCCTCAGGTCTCGAAGAGCGCCCCGAGCGGCAGGCCGCCGTTCGACGCGGCCTGCCGCATGGGACCGGTGGCCGCGCCTAGTAGCGGATCTTGCCGTCGACGTCGAAGGTGACCACGGTGCCGACGGTCACGCTGCTCCCGGGTGGAAGCGTGCCGTTGAACGTGCTGCTGCCGGTGGCGCCCTTGTACCTGCCGGTGCCCCCAGTGGCCTTGGCCGTGCCGGTGAGGGTGATGCTGCCGTCGGGCTGGAACTCGACCACGTCCGTGGTCTTCAGGTTCACCGTGCCCTTCTTTGCGTAGACCACGGGCCGCCCCTCGGTGATCAGGCCCGCCGGGGTGTTGGTCACCGTGACATCCCCGACCGTTCCGGCTGTTCCGAACGGCTTGCCGGTGATACGGCCGGCGAACTCGTTGACGGTCTCCGACGACTCGATAATGGCGAGCGTCAACGTCGCGTCGACCGTGTGGGTCTTCTTCTTCGCGCCCGCGACCTGGGGCGCGGCGAGCGCCGCGCAGGCGATCACTGCGACCAGTGTGAGGAGCTTCATTCGAACTGACATACACAAGCCTCCTTGGTGGTTGATGTTGATCTTTGGATGCATCGGCCCGTTCCGCGGCCGATGGCCCTCACCGTTTGTGTCGGTTGGACCGGGTGCCAGTCTCGTCGCCGTCAGGCGCGCGAACATCGGCCAGATGGGCGATTTCTCGCGCCCTTGCTGTGGGTGACGGGCGTTGAGATTCAGCCCGCGCTCGCCTGCCGCTCGACCGCCCGCGCGCTCAGCTCGGCGCGGCTGTGGAGGTCGAGCTTCCTGAAGATGTGGGCGAGGTGGGTCTTGACCGTGGCCTTGGAGATGAACATCCGCTCGCCGATCTGGGGGTTGGTGAGCCCCTCTGCGACCAGCTCGGCGACCTTGGCCTCGGTCGGGGTGAGCGATCCCCAGCCGCCGGGCGGGCGCGTCCTTGGGCCGCGGGCCCGCCGTGCCCAGGCGAGCGCATCCTCGGTGCCGAGCTCGGTGCCCTGCGCCCGCGCCTCCTCGTAGGCCTTGTCGCCAAGCGCCTCGCGCAGCCCAGCCGCGATCGCGCTCCAGTGTTCCTCCTCGGGCGGCACCCGGACAACGCCGATCTCGGCCCGGGCGCGCGCGGCGGCGGCGAACAGCCGGACCGCGTCCTCGTTCGCCTCGAGGCCCGCCGCCACCTCCGCGAGCGCGTCCAGACAAGCGGGCACGTAGGTCGCGTGGCCGCCCTCGACGCAAGCGTCGAGGTGGGCGAGCCCGTGCTGCTGGGCGTCCGTCCACTCCCCGCGAGCTGCGGCCAGGCGGCCGAGGGTGAGGGCGGCGCGCGTCTCGTGCAGGCGATGGCCAAGTCGCGCCCCGCACGCCTGGGCTTGGAGCGCCGTGGATTCCGCGGCATCGTCCGCCAGCAGCCGCCGCGCCTCCGCCAGCAGCCAGAGCGCCCACAACGCTGTGGCGAGATCGCGTTCCTCGACCAGCCCCACCAAGCCGTCGAGCCGGTCGCGAGCCTGCTCGGGCCGGCCGGCGGCAAGCTCGGCAAAGGCAATCGCGATCATTAGGTATGGGACGGTGATGCCGGCGCCGAGCCTCAGGGTGCGTTCGAGCCGCGGCGGCAGGTACTCGAGCGCGCGCTCAGGCTCGCCCTGCCAGACATCGACGAGTCCCATAACGACGTCAAGGCCCCCCTCAAACACCGGCTCCCCGGTGGCCGCCACCGCCGCTCGCAGCCGCTCGAGCGCCTCGTGAGCATCGGCGAAGCGACCGTCGAAGTGAGCGGGCATAGCGACCCAGAGCCAGCGCCGGGCGACCTGGAGCGGGTCGCCCAGCCGCTCGGCCAGCGCGGCCACCCCCTCGCTGGCGCGAGCGGCCTCGGCGTGTTCGCCCTGAAGCAGGTAGCCGAAAGCCGTCGCCTGCCCGGCCGCCACGAGCGCCCAGTCGTCGCCCGCCGCCCGCGCCAGCTCGGCCGCGCGCGCCAGCTCCGCTCGCCCGGCACGGGGGTTCAGGAACAGCAGCGCGTTACCCAGATCGCAGCGCGCCCGCGCCGCCGTTCCCTGGTCGCCTGTCTCCTCGGCGAGCGCCAGCGCTTCGGTCGCGTGCGCTTCCGCAGGTTTGAACTCGCCCACCCAGACCGCGATGAAGGCGCGACTTTCGATGGCGCGTGCGCGCAGCCCGGGGTCGCGGTCCCCACAGGCGTCGAGCGAGCGGGAATGCGCGAGCTCGGCCTCGGCGTAGCGACCCCGCGCGCACCACCACCTACACAGTGCCGCGCAGAAGCGCAGCGCCAACGGCGGCTCGCTCCCCAGCGCGCACTCGATCGCCGCGGCCAGGTTGGCGGCCTCAGGGTCAAGGAGCTCGAGCCACTCGAGCTGGCGACCGGTCTCCAAGTGGGGACCGGCTTGTTCCGCCAGCGCGAGGAAGTAGTCGCGGTGGCGGTCGCGCACCCCGTCTTCCTCGCCGGCCTCGGTCAACCGCTCGAGCCCGTATTCGCGCACGGTCTCGAGGAGGCGGTAGCGCACCCCCGCCTCGGTGCCCTCGGCGATCACCAGCGACTGATCGACTAACGCTCCGAGCAGATCGAGCACCGGCTCGGCCTCGATCCCGCCGCCGGCGCAGATCTCCTCGACGGCATCGAGGCTAAAGCCGCCGGCAAAGATGGAGAGGCGCCGGAGCATCGCCTGCTCGGGATCGGAGAGGAGCTCGTGACTCCAGTCGACCGAGGCGCGCAGGGTCTTAAGGCGGGGCGTGGCCGTCCGTGGCCCGCCGGTCAGGAGGCGAAAGCGGTCGGAGAGGCCGCTCTCGATCTGCCCCACGGAGAGCATCCGCACCCGGGCGGCGGCGAGCTCGATCGCCAGCGGCAGGCCGTCGAGCTGGGTGCAGATCGCGGCCACCGAGTCGGCGTCATCCGGGCCCGGCGCGAGGTCCGGGCGGGCGTCGGCCGCACGCTCCACAAATAGCGCCACCGCATCGGATGCGGCCAAGGGCTCGCCCCCATCCGTGGGCAGTGACAGCGAGGGGACCCGCCACTCGGTCTCCCCGCCCACCCCGAGCGAGGCCCGGCTCGTGGCCAGCACCACGAGCTCGGGGGCGGCCCCCAGGAGCGCCTCGGCGGCCTCCGCGCAAGCCTCCGCAAGGTGCTCGCAGTTGTCGAGCACGAGCAGCGCTCGGCGGGAGGCGAGATAGGCGCCACAGGCCTGGAGCTCCGTCATCCCCGGCAGCGGGCGGACCCCGAGCGCCTCCGCGATCGCCGCCCCGACCAGGCGCTCGTCCGCGAGCGGGGCCAGCTCCACCCACCAGCCGCCGTCGGGGAAGCGATCCAGGGTCTCGGAGGCGGCCTGGACGGCCAGCCGCGTCTTGCCACAGCCGCCGGCCCCGGTCAGGGTGACGAGCCGATGGTCTGCCAGCAGGCGCTCGACCTCGCCGAGCTCGCGCTCGCGGCCGATGAAGCTCGAGAGCTGCACCGGCAGGTTGTTGGGCAGCGCGTCGAGCGAGCGCGGGGGCGGAAAGCCGGTCGGAAGCTCGGGGTGGGTGAGCTCGAAGACCTCCTCGGCGCGGGTCAGGTCGCGCAGGCGCCGCTTGCCCAGCGACCTCAGGCCCACCCCCTCGGGCAGGGTCTCGACGACGAGCTCATAGGTGGCCCGCGAGACCAGGGTCTGGCCGCCGTGCGCCGCGGCGCGCAGCCGCGCGCAGCGGTTGAGCGCCGGGCCGACGTAGTTTCGGGGGTCTCGGAGGATCGCCTCGCCGCTGTGCAGCGCGATCCGGACCCGCAGCTCGCAGCGCTGCGGCCACTCGGCCGCGCTCAGCTCGCGCTGGAGGTCGAGCGCGCAGGAAAGCGCCCGAGAGGCCTCGGAGAAGGCGATGACCGCGCTGTCGCCCTCGCCCTGTTCGAGCGGGCGCACACCGTCGGCGGCCTCGATGGCGCGCTCGAGGAGCTCGTCGTGAAGCGCGATCGCCGCCCGCATCGCCCCGGCGTCGGTCTCCCAGAGCCGCGATGACCCCTCGACGTCGGTCAGCAGAAAGGTGACGACGCCCTCGGGCAGGGAGGCCCTCGAGGGCTCCCCCGGCGCCGTCTCGAGCTCTTTGCGTCCGACTATCGCCACCTGGCTGTACTCGCGAGCATCCACCCTCCCATATCGGGGCCGTTGTGTCCACGGCCGCGCGGCAGACCGTCGACCGGGGATGATCCACCTGACCCGCGCCCTCCCCCGCCGACAAGGGCGGGAAATCCCCCACCTGGCCGATGTTTGTCGACCTCGCGGCAGCCACGATCGCCGTGTGCAACCGACGTCCACCCCGGAGGGAATCATGCGACCGCCTCACAGCCACCTGACGTCTGCCAACGCCGCCTCGTACCGGAAATCCCGGTTGAAGGCCGATCTCAGGCGGCGTCTGGGCACTGTGATTGCAGCGCTTGCCGCGCTCGCGGTTTTCTTCGGTCTCGTCGCGGTTGCGGGCGCCGCCTTCTCGGCGCCCGTCAGCATCTCCGCCCCCGGACAGGTTGTCATCGAACCCCAGATCGCGAGCGACGCCGACGGAGACGCGGTCGCGGTTTGGTCCCGCTTCGACGGCTCGACCTATCGCGTCCAGGCGCGCACGATCTCCGCCGCCGGCGTCCTCGGGCCGATCCGGACGCTGTCCGCCGCGGGGCAGTACGCCAACAGGCCGCAGATCGCAAGCGACGCCGACGGCGACGCGGTCGCGGTCTGGTTCAACGGCTCGAACTATCGCGTCCAGGCGCGCACGATCTCCGCCGCCGGCGCCCTCGGGCCGACCCGCACCGTGGCCCAGAACGCCTTCGAACCCCAGATCGCGAGCGACGCCGACGGCGACGCGGTCGCGGTCTGGTCCCGGAACGATCGCGTCGAGGCGCGCGCGATCTCTGCCGCCGGCGTACTCGGGCCGACCAAGACCCTGTCCGGCGCCGGGCGGGGCGACCTCAGGCCCCAGATCGCGAGCGACGCCGATGGCGACGCCGTCGCCGTCTGGCAAGGCTTCGACGGCTCCTTTTATCGCATCCAGGCGCGCAGGATCTCCGCCGCCGGCGCCCTCGGTCCGACCAAGACCCTGTCCGGCGCCGGACCGAACGCCTTCGTACCCCAGATCGCGAGCGACGGCGACGGCGACGCGGTCGCGGTCTGGCAAGGCTTCGACGGCGTGTTTGATCGCGTCCAGGCGCGCACGATCTCCGCCGCCGGGGTCCTCGGGGCGACCAAGACCCTGGCCGGCGCCTTTGGGCGGGGCGCCGACACGCCTCAGATCGCAAGCGATGCCGACGGCGGCGCGATCGCGGTCTGGCAAGGCTTCGACGGCTCAGACTCCCGCGTCGAGGCGCGCACCATCTCCGCCGCCGGGGTCCTCGGGGCGACCAGAACCCTGTCCGCCGCCGCGCCGTACGCCGCGCCCCAGATCTCAAGCGACGCCGAGGGCGATGCGGTCGCGGTCTGGCAACGCTCGGACGGCTCGGACTCCCGCGTCCAGGCGCGCCCGATCTCCGCCGCCGGCGTCCTAGGGCCGACCGAGACCCTCTCCGGCGCCGGACAGGACGCCTACAGCCCCCAGACCGCAAGCGACGCCGACGGCGACGCGGTCGCGGTCTGGTCCGGCTCGGACGGCTCGACCAATCGGATCCAGGCGTCGCAGGGGCCGTAGCGGCGGCGGACAATCGACCGTTTCGACCAGTTTCAGTTGTCCGTGCCGCCTCGGCCCGGCGAGCGACGACAATTGATGCCCGTCCGGGTCATCACAAATCTCGCCCCACACAGCAGAAAGGCCCGCCTGAGCGGGCCTTTCTGCTATAGCGGGGGTGGGATTTGAACCCACGACCTCCGGGTTATGAGCCCGGCGAGCTACCTGACTGCTCCACCCCGCGGCGTGCGTTCAAGGTAGCAGGCAAGTGCTCGCTCGGCTACCGCAGCGAGTCGATGATCTGCTGCACGTCGGCGACCGTCGTTGCGGGGTTGACGAAGCAGAAGCGCAGCAGGGTCTCGCCGTCCCAACTCGTCGGTGCGGTCAGGGTCAGCCCGTCCTCGAGCGCCTTGCCAGACCACGCCTCGTAGTCGCACGATTGCCAGCCGTTGCGCCGGAAGACGACGACCGAGAGCTCGGGCTCGAAGATCAGTTCCAGGTGAGGCGCCGCGTCGATCATCGCAGCCGCCTGCCGGGCAAGCGCGAGCCCGTATTCGACCGCCTCGGCATAGGCCCGGGCACCGTGGGCGGCCAGCGAGAACCAGAACGGGAGCCCGCGGGCCCGACGGGAGAGATGGACCGCGTAGTCGGAGGGATTCCATTCCGCCCGGCTCTTGGCCGCGTCGATGTACTCGGCGCGCTGGGTGAAGGCGGCCCGCGCCTGACCGGGGTCCCGGTACAGCAGTGCCGCGCAATCGAGCGGCGCGAACAGCCACTTGTGCGGGTCGACGACGAAGGAGTCGGCGCGCTCGACGCCCGCGAACCGGTCGCGGACGCTGGGCGCGGCGAGCGCGGCACCGCCGTAGGCGCCGTCGACGTGCATCCACAGCTCGTGTTCCTCACAGACGTCGGCGATTCCCGCGAGGTCGTCGATCACGCCGATGTTTGTCGTCCCGGCCGTCGCCGCGACCACGCAGGGCTCGATCTCCGAGGCGGAGAGCGCCTCGCGCAGGGCGGGTCCCAGCATCCGGCCGTGATCGTCGCCCGGAACTTCGAGCACGTCCAGGTCCAGGACCCGAGCGGCGAGCCGCAGCGAGGAGTGCCCCCCGGCAGCCAGCACGACCGCCGCCGGCCGAGGGTCGTCGGCCTGCCGCCGTCGATGCGCGTCACGGCCGACCGCCAGCGCGCTCAGGTTTCCGGCCGTCGCACCGCTGACGAACACCCCTCCCGCCTCGGCCGGCCATTCGAGCAGGTCGGCGATCCAGCGCAGCGCCTGGTTCTCGGCGTGGATCGCGCCGGCGCCCTCGATCCACCAGTCGGCGAAGATCTTCGAGGCCGAGACGGCGATGTCGAACAGCGTCGACGCGGTCGTCGGCACGTTGGGGATGAAGCTCAGAAAGCGCGGGTGGCTCGGGTCGACGCAGGCCGGCGCCAGCACCTCGCGGAAGATCCGCAGCGCCTCCTCGGCGCCCAGCCCTTCCTCGGTCACGGTCGGCCCGGTGAGCCGCTCGAGCTCCTGCGCCGAGGCGGGTGCGTTGAGCAGCGGCGCCCGGCCGAGCCGCTCCTCGACGTAGTCGAAGACCTGACCCGCGAGCGCCTCCGCCTCGGCGTCGAAGAGGTGCATCTGGCCCCCTTCGGGAGGTCGATCGCCGGGATCGCCTCCGGGGCGCGGGCCGCCTTCCGTGGTCATGCCTGCAACCTACGTCAGCCCTGAGCCCTCCGTCGTCCGCTCGGGGCGTGCTCAGAACGGGTGGCCGCTCGGCTGCACCGCGAGCCACAGGCCGCCGAACTCCTCGACGTTGTGGCAGAGGATCTCGCCGGGCGGGTCGTCGACGTAGTAGTAGAGCGGCCGGCCGGCGTAGGTGACCTGGGTCGTCCCGTCGTCGCGCTCGATGGTCCCGAGCAGCTTCGACTCCGCAACGCCGTCGGCGACCGGCTTGCCCTCGGTGAGCACCGGCGGCCACGCCTCGGCGCAGGCGCCGTAGCACTCGCTGCGATCGCTCGTCTCCTTGTCGAAGAAGTAGATCGCCCGCCGCTCGCCGCCGAACAGCGCCTCGCCGAACTGCGAGTCGCCGGTGGCGATCACCGTCCCGGGTCGCTCGGCGTCGGAGTCCCCGGCCTGCCCACCGTCCTGCCCACCGTGATCGCCCTCGTCGGCGCCGCAGCCCACGGCCAGCGCGAGGACCGCGATCAGGGCTGCCGGCAGCGTCGTCCGTGTCGAAGAACCCATCGCTGTCAGGTCCAGTGAACGCGGGGTGCGTTACGGACCGATAACGAGCGCGTGCTCAGGCCTGGGTCGGCGCGCTCCGCGCTTCACCGAGCAGTGTGCCCTCCAGCTCCTCGACGGCCTCGCCCATGTAGAGGGCCAGCCGCTGCAGGTGCGGGAGTGTGTCGCGGGCACCGGTGAAGCCGAAGTTGAGCACCCCCGCGTAGCTGACGCAGGTGATGTTGAGGGCGTTTCCGTGCAGCAGCAGCGAGAGCGGAAAGACCGAGTCGAGGTGGGCTCCGTTGAGGTAGAGCGGCTCGGTCGGCCCCGGGACGTTCGAGATCCCGACGCTGAACGGCAGCGGCGCCCGCCCTTTCAGCCGCCCGATCAACCCGGCGATGTAGGGGCCGTTGATCAGCAGCGTGTACGAGGTCCGAGCCTCGGGCGGCAGCTTGCGCAGATGCGCCTTCGCCTCCGCCGTCGAGTGCTTGATCGCCTCGAGTCGCTCGCGCGGGTCGGCGACGTTGGTCCCCAGCTCGGCCACCATCATCCCGATCGCGGTCCCGGTCGAGGTGTCGCCCTCCTCGCGCAGGTTGACCGGAATTCCCGCGCTCAGCGGCCGGTCCGGAAGCCGTCCGTGCTCGACCAGGTAGCTGCGGAGCGCGGTCCCGCTCAGGTAGAGGACGATGTCGTTGAGCGTGCACTCCCCGGCTCGCGCCAGCGCCTTGATCCGCTCCAGGTCGTAGCGCTGGGTAGCGAAGCGCCGCTGGCCGGTCAGGCTCCCGGACAAGGCCGAGCCCGGGGTCCGGTATGGAGCCTGGAGCCCGCGGCTGTCGAAGGCCGCCTGGCCGAGGTCGAGCGCCGCCCGCGAGAGGCCGGCGAACGCCTTCGCGCCGTCGACCGCGCTCGCCACCGCATGTCCGAGCGGACCGCCGAAACCGTTCTCGCGCCGCGGCCTGCCGCCGGCCGGCGTCGCCCAGACCGGCGCCATCCCGCGCTCGCCCGGATCGGTCGAGAGCGCCCGCAGGATCATCCGCATCGCGCTGACGCCGTCGATCAGCGAGTGGTGGACCTTCATGTACATCGCGAACCGGTTGCCCTCCAGCCCCTCGATCAGGTGCGCCTCCCAGAGCGGGCGGTGGAAGTCGAGCTGATGGCTGTGCAGACGCGAGACCAGGATCCCGAGCTCGCGCTGCCCGCCTGGATGCGGAAGCGCCGAGTGGCGGACGTGGTAGTCGAGGTCGACGTCGCGCTCCTCGCGCATCAGCGGCAGCCGGTGTCCGATCAGGGGCCCCTCGACCAGCCGCAGGTTCCACGGCGGCGGGACCTGCTGCGGCTGGCGCATGCGCTCGAACTGGCGCTTCAGGTAGTCCGGTGGCGCATCCGCGGGGAGCGTGAACTCGAACAGCCCCCCGACGTGCATCGGCGTGTCGCGCGACTCGAGCGCAAGCCAAGCCAGGTCCAATGGGGGTACCTGCTTGAACGCCACGCCGCGACCTCCTCGGTTCGCTCGGATGCGCGACGCCAGCCTACCCCCTCGCAGAGGCCGCGCACCGATAGATTGGGCCGGCGCATGTCGAGCAGCAACGGAGACTCGCGTCCGCTCTCAGTCGGGATCGTCGGGGCCGGTTTCGGCGGGATCGGGATCGCGATCCGGCTCAAGCAGGCCGGCATCGAGGAGCTGACGATCTTCGAGCGCGGCGAGACGGTGGGCGGGGTCTGGCGCGCGAACACCTACCCCGGCGCCGCTTGCGATGTGCCCTCACACCTGTACTCGTTCTCGTTCGCGCCCGGCCACAACTGGTCGCGCCGTTACGCGCCGCAGGAGGAGATCCTCGCCTACCTCGAGGACTGCGTCGCAGAGTTCGGCCTCGCCCCGCACCTGCGGCTCGGGGTCGAGGCCACGGAGGCGAGCTTCGATCGCGAGGCGGGATGCTGGACGGTGCTCACCGGGGACGGTGAGAGTCACCGGTTCGATCTCCTGGTCAGTGCCTGCGGCCAGCTCGGCTGCCCGGAGATCCCGGCGATCCCCGGGACCGAGGACTTCGAGGGCCCGGTCTTCCACTCCGCCGAATGGGATCACGAGGTCGACCTCGCCGGCAAGCGGGTGGCGGTGATCGGCACCGGGGCGAGCGCGATCCAGTTCGTGCCCGCGATCGCCGACGTCGCCGAGAGCCTGGCGATCTACCAGCGTTCCGCCCCCTGGGTGCTGCCGAAGCTCGACCGCGCCTACCCGGCCTGGGAGCGCAGGCTGTTCGAGCGCTTCCCGGCCCGGGTCGCCGCGGCCCGGCTCGGGATGTTCGCCTTCTTCGAGACCGCGACATACGGGTTCACCGGGCGCCACTGGCTGATGGGCCCGTTCCGTCGGCTCGCCGAGGGCGAGCGCCGCCGCGGGCTCGGCGATTCCGAGCTGATCGCCAAGGCCACACCCGACTACGAGATCGGCTGCAAGCGGATCCTCTTCGCCTCGGACTGGTACTCGACGCTCGCCCGCCCGGACGTCGAGCTGATCTGCGGTCCGGTCGAGCGGATCGAGCCCGCCGGCGTCGTCGGCTCGGACGGTGTCGAGCGCGCCGCCGACGTGATCGTCTACGGAACCGGCTTTCAGGCCCAGAACTTCGTCGCCCCGATGGCGATCTTCGGGCTCGACGGCCGGGAGCTGAACCGGGTCTGGCGCGAGCGGCCCGAGGCGTATCTGGGTACGACCGTGTCGGGCTTTCCGAACATGTTCGTCCTCTACGGGCCGAACACCAACCACGGCTCGGGCTCGGTCCCCTTCACGCTCGAGTGCCAGTTCAGCTACGTGCTCGACGCGATCCGCCGCCTGCGCGCCGGCGGCTATCGCTGGATCGACCTGCGACCCGAGACCCAGGAGGCGTGGCGCCGCGAGATCGACGAGCGCAGCGCGCGCACGGTCTGGGTCACCGGCGGCGGCGACAACTGGTACGTCAACGAGCGCGGCGAGAACACCAACAACTGGCCCGGAGCGTGGCTGGAGTACCGCCGGCGCACGAAGCGGATCAACCCGGGCGACTACCGGGTCGCTGTGTGACCTAGAGGCGGGTGCAGGCGTGAGCGGCCGCACGATCGCCTTCTTTCCCGAGAGCGCCTACGGGCCGACCAACAACTGCATCGGGATCGGCGACGTGCTGCGCCGCCGCGGGCACCGGGTCGCCTTCATCGCCGAGCAGTCGTTCGAGGGCACGCTGGCCGAGAAGGGCTTCGAGGAGCGCCTGATCCGCCTCGCCCCGCCCACCGACGCCGACGAGGACCCGGGCCAGTTCTGGAAGGACTTCATTCGCGACACGGCGCCGGTCTTCCGGCGGCCGACGATCGAGCAGCTCGAGGGCTTCATCGCGCCGACCTTCGAGGCGCTCTGCGACGGCGCCCGCTACGTCGACGAGCGCCTGGTCGAGATCATCGACGAGCTGCGCCCCGACGTGATCGTCGAGGACAACGTCGTCTCCTTCCCCGCCCTGCCGGCCTGCGGGCGTCCCTGGGTGCGGATCGTCTCCTGCAACCCGGCCGAGGTCAAGGATCCCGACGTCCCGCCCCCGTTCTCGGGCTATCCGGTCGGCGACCGCTCCGGCTGGGACGCCTACCGCGACGAGTACCGCCGCGTGCTCGGCCCGCTGCAGGCCGGCTTCGACGAGTTCTGTCGCGGGCGCGGGGCGCCGCCGCTGCCCGAGCTCGAGTTCATCCACACCTCGTCGCAGCTCAACCTGTGGCTGTATCCGAGCGAGGTCGACTACCAGCGCCGCGAGCCGCTCGGCGAGCGCTGGCACAACCTCGAGTCGAGCGTGCGAGCGACCGACGCCGCCTGGGAGCTTCCCGAGCCGCTCGCCTCCGCCGACGGCCCGCTCGTCTACCTCAGCCTCGGCTCGCTGGGCTCCGCCGACGTCGAGCTGATGCGGGCGCTGATCGGCTCGCTCGCCGACTCGCGCTACCGGGTGATCGTCTCCAAGGGGCCCCAGCACGAGCAGCTCGAGCTGGCCGCGAACATGGTCGGCGAGGAGTTCCTGCCCCAGGCCTCGATCCTGCCTCAGGTCGACCTGGTGATCACCCACGGCGGCAACAACACGGTCACCGAGTGCCTCGCCTTCGGCAAGCCGATGGTCGTCCTGCCGCTGTTCTGGGACCAGTACGACAACGCACAACGGGTCGACGAGACCGGGTTCGGGGTCCGGCTTCCGACCTATGCCCACCAGCCCGACGAGCTGCGGGGCGCGATCGACGGCCTGCTCGCAGATCGGGCGCTGGCCACCCACCTCGACGCGGTCTCGCGCCGGTTGCGCGCGGCGCCGGGCACCGAGCGAGCGGCCGATCTGATCGAGCGGCTGGCAGCCAGCTCCCCCGCCGCGTGATCGTCAGGCCGCAGCCGATCCCGGGCCGACGACCGGGTTGCGAACCGCCCCGATCCTCTCGACCGAGACCTCGACCTGGTCGCCGGGTCGCAGCGAGCGCTTCGGCTCCATGAACTCCCCGCAGCCCCACGGGGTCCCGGTGAGCAGCAGGTCGCCGGGCTCGAGCGTGAAGCTGCGCGAGCAGAACTCGATCAGCTCGGCGACCCCGAACACCATCTCCGCGGTCGAGGAATCCTGCATCGTCTCGCCGTTGACCGTCGTGCGCAGGCCCAGCGCCTGCGGATCGGCGACCTCGTCGGCGGTCACGACCACCGGGCCCAGCGGGCAGAAACCGTCGATGCTCTTCGCCCGCACCCACTGGCCGTCGGAGAACTGCAGGTCGCGCGCCGAGACGTCGTTGGCGACCGTGTAGCCGAAGACGCCCTCGATCGCCTCCGCCGCCGCCACTCGGCGCAGCGGCCGGCCGATCACCACCGCCAGCTCGACCTCCCAGTCGACTCGCTCGCTGAGCGCGGCGTCGACCTCGATCGGCTCGCCGGGGCCGATCACCGCGCTCGGGAACTTCGCGAACACCAGCGGCACCCGCGGGCGGTCGGCCTTCGACTCGCGGATGTGGTCGAGGTAGTTGAGCCCGATGCAGACGATCTTCCCGGGCCGAAGCGGCGCCGCGAGCTCGGCGCCGGTGAGCGGCTCGCCGCGATCGGCGACCGCCGCGGCGAGCGCCTCCGGACCGGCGGCGATCAGGTCGCGAAGCCCGCTTCCCGGGTCGACGGCGAGCGGCTCCAGCCCGGCCTCGGTCTCGATCGCGGGCAGCAACCGGTCGCCGCCGACGCGTGCCGTCGCCAGCCTCACCTGACCGCTCCGCGGGCGAGCACTCGCATCTCCGCTTCGACCACCCCGCCGCGGACCCCGTAGAGGAGGTCGTGAAGGTTGACGCAGGTACAGGCGTGGTTCGGGATCACCTCGACCCGATCGCCGACCCGCAGCGCGACCTCGCCCCCGGCGGCGGCGCCATGCCCGTGCTCCTCGCTCAGCGCCACCAGCTCGAGCTCGTCGTGTCCGACGATCGCGCCGTAGCCGGCGAGGCCGGGCGGCGGCCCCGCCTCGCTGAGCGTCTTCGCCCCGGCGTCGATCACGAACCTGCCGGGGAGACTGGCCGAGACGACGGTCGCCTGGACGCGAAGCGCACAGTCCGCGAGCGCGAACTCCCCCTGCGCCTCGGCGCGGTCCAGGAGCGCGTAGTTGCCGGGCCGCAGCTCGGTGATCGGGGTTCTGTGCGACTCGAACAGGGTCGCGGTCGACCCGCCCGAGACCCGCTCCCGACGCAGCCCGGCGCGGTCGAAGCGCTCGATCGCCTCGGCGAGCAGGGCGGCGACCTCGGCCATCCCCGCAGCAGGGTCGGCGGCGCCATGCCGCAGGTGCCCGGGATAGCAGGAGAGGCCGGCGACCGCGAGTCCGCCGCCAAGCGAGTCGATCGCCGCGGCGAGCTCGGCGGCGGTGGCCGGGGTTGGGACCCCGGTTCGGGCCAGGCCGACGTCGAGCTCGACCAGCGCCTCGGCCTCGACCCCGCGACCGCGAAGCTCGGTCGCCAGCGGCTCGGCCGCGGCGAGCGAATCGACCGCGACAGTGAGCGGGACCTCGGTGGCTACGCGGGCGACGCGTTCGACCTTCGCCGCACCGACGATCGGGTAGTGAAGGACGAGCGGCGCCCCGAGCTCGCGGGCGAACAGCGCCGCCTCCTCCGACTTGGCCACGGTCAGGCCGGCGGCCCCGGCGTCGAGCTGGCGCTGCGCGATCTCGACCGTCTTGTGGGTCTTCAGGTGCGGGAACAGCGCCAGCTCGTGGTCGCCGGCGTAGCGGGCAACGCGGCTGATATTGCTCTCGAGCCGGTCGAGGTCGACGACCAGCGCCGGGGTCTCGAGCTCGGTCACGGCGCGACCGACGGTGCTCGGCGGCGGTGCTGCCGGCTCCGCCCTCATCCGACCGGCGCAAGGCTGCCGTCGATCTCCAGCGCGACGCCGCTGCGGCGATCGAAGAGGTGGATCTGGGCCGGATCGATCGCCAGCTCCACCGATCCCCCCGGTCCGACCGGAGGGCTGCCGTGGATCCGGGCGGTGAACCGCGCCCGGCGGTCGTCGGCGAGCAGCCTGCCCTCGTCGGCGCCGCTCTCGCCCCCGATCGCGGCCTTGACGTCCTCGGTCGCGACCGCGGGCGCGTCGACGGTGAACAGCAGGTTGCACTCGGCACCCAGGGCCTCGACCACGTCGACTCCGGCGCTCAGCCGCGGCCAGCTCGGGTCAGAGCCGGGACCGGGGAGCACGAAGCCGGTTGGCCGGATCCCGAGCACGACCTCGCCGGCGGCGAGCGCGGCGGCGCTGTCGATCCGCAGCGCGGTGCTGCCGAAGGAGAGCTCGGCGCGATCCGCGCGCGCCTCGACCAGGTTCATCGCCGGCGAGCCGATGAAGGCGCCGACGAACAGGTTCGCGGGCCGCTCGAAGAGCCGCTGCGGCACGTCGCATTGCTGGATCGCGCCGTCGCGCAGGACCGCTACCCGCTCGCCGAGGGTCATCGCCTCGACCTGGTCGTGGGTAACGTAGATCGTCGTCGTCGGCAGGCGCTCGTGCAGGCGGCCGAGCTCGCCGCGCATGCTGGTGCGCAGCTTCGCGTCCAGGTTCGAGAGCGGCTCGTCCATCAGGAAGGCGCGCGGCTCGCGGACCAGAGCGCGCCCCATCGCAACCCGCTGGCGCTGGCCTCCCGAGAGCGCCGCCGGTCGTCGATCGAGCAGCTCGTCGAGGCCGAGCATCGCCGCCATCGAGGCGACGCGGCGCTCTATCTCCTCGGTCGGGACGCGGCGGCGGCGCAGGCCGAAGGCGAGGTTCTCGCGCACCGACTTGTGCGGGTACAGGGCGTAGCTCTGAAAGACCATCGCCAGGTCGCGATCGGGGGGCTGGAGCGCGGTCACGTCCTCGTCGTCGATCAGCACCCGGCCGCGCGTCACCCGCTCGAGCCCGGCGATCACCCGCAGCACGGTCGACTTGCCGCACCCCGAGGGCCCGACCAGGACCATGAACTCGCCCTCGGCGACCTCGAGAGAGACATCGTCGACCGCCGTGACGTCGCCGTCGTAGACCTTGGTCACCCGCTCGAGCCGCACGCCGGACATCAGCCATCCGCCTCCGGGAGCACCGCGACGCAGTCGATCTCGACCTTGATCCGAGGCAGGGCCGCGCCCACCGTGGTCCGCGCCGGAAGCGGCTCCCCGAAGGCGCGCGCGTAGACCTCGTTCATCGCTTCGAAGTCGTCGAGGTCGGCCAGGAAGACGCCGCAGCGGACGACGTCGGCGAGCGACGCCCCCGCCTCGGCCAGCACCGCCGCGAGGTTCTCGAGCACCAGCGCGGTCTGCTCCTCGATCGTCCCGGTGACGAGCTCACCGTCGCGCACCGGCCCCTGGCCCGAGACGTAGACGAAGCGGCCCTCGGCGATCACCCCCGGCGAGTACGCCCCTCCCGGGGTCGTTCCGAACACGGCCTGTTTCATCTCGTCTCCTCCTATCCCTTCACGGCGCTCGAGGTGAGCGATTGGATGAACGTCCTCTGCGCGAGCAGGAACGCGATCAGGACCGGCGTCACCGTGATCACGTTCCCGGCCATCACGGCCGAGAAGTCCTGCGTGTGCTGACCCTGGAAGGTGGTCAGGCCGAGGGGAAGGGTCGCGTTCTCGTCGGAGGTGATCGCGATCAGCGGCCAGAGCAGGTCGTTCCACATCAACAGGAAGGTGAGCGCCGCCAGGGTCGCGAGCGCCGGCCTCGCCAGCGGCAGGGCGACGTGAACGAGGACTCCGAGGTGCGAGCAGCCGTCGATCCTCGCCGCCTCCTCGACCTCGCGCGGCAGGTTGACGAAGAACTGGCGCATCAGGAAGACCCCGAGCGGCAGGACCAGGGCGGGGACGACCAAGGCCGCGAGCGTGTCGACGAGCCCGAGCTCATCCATGACGATAAAGGTCGGGATCATCGTCAGCTGGAAGGGGATGATGAGGGTGAAGAGGATCAGCAGGAAGAGCGCGGTCGAGCCCCGGAATCGCAGGCGGGCGAAGGCGTAGCCGGCGAGCGAGCAGAAGGCCAGGTTCGAGACTACGGTGACGCCGGCGACGATCGTTGAGTTGAGGAACCAGCGCGGGAAGTTCGAATCGCCGAAGACGGTCCGCCAGCCGTCGAAATGGAGCGAATCGGGGATGATCGTCGGAGGGAACTGGTTGATCTGGGCGTTCGACATGAACGAACTCAGGACCATCCAGATCAGCGGCAGGGCGAAGACGATCGCCACCGGGGCCAGGACCAGATGCCAGGGATCGAAGGGCAGACGCCGTTCCCTCGGCGGCTCGGCGGCGACCGCCGGCAGGGGCCTCTCTGCGATCGTGCTCATGCGCGCCGGGCTCGCACCCGGTTGTAGGCGAGCTGCGCGCCGACCAGCAGCAGCAGGAAGACAGCGACCACGTAGGCAACCGCGGCGGCGTACCCCGCGTTGAAGAGCTCGAAGGCCTGCGTGTAGATGTAGTAGACGATCACCGCCGTCGCGTCGAGCGGTCCGCCGCGGGTGGTGGCGTAGACGAGGTCGAAGAGCTGCAGCGAGAGCAGCGTCTCCCAGACGGCCAGGAAGATCGTCACCGGCAGCAGCTGCGGCAGGATCACGTGCCTGAGCGTCGCCCAGCGGCCCGCGCCGTCGACCGACGCCGCGTCGATCAGCTCCCGCGGGACGTCCTGGAGCGCCGCCAGGTAGATGACGAGCGGAAAACCGATCCCTCCCCAGATGCCGATCACGACGATCACGAACAGCGCCTGGTCGGGATCGCCGAGAAAGCCCTGAGTTGGGAGCCCGAGCGTCTCGAGAACCGCGTTCGCGACCCCGAAACGCTGGTCGAAGATGAATGAGAAGAGGACGCCCTGAGCGGCGACCGAGGCGATGAACGGGACCATGATCGCTGTTCGGTAGAGCCCGATCAGCCGCATCTTCCGGTTCAGCCCGAGCGCCACGAACAGCCCGAGCCCGATCGAGAGCGGCACGAACAGGACCGTGTAGACGACGGTGTGGGTGATCGCGTCGCGCAGCGCGGGGTCGTCGAGCAGCGCCTCGTAGTTCGACAGCCCCACCCACTGTGCGGGAGAGATCAGATCGGACGAGTTGAACGAGAGCAGCAGCGACCAACCGATCGGGACGATCGCGAGGCCGATGATGATCACGACCGCCGGCAGGACGAACGCCCAGGCCGTCGGGTTGTCCCCGAGGACCCGCTGGGCGAACGTCCTGCGCGGGGCCGCCGGCTCCGTGCTCATTTCGGCAGCGCTTGCAGACCTCGCTCGCTCAGGAGCCGGGCACCCCCAGCTCCGCGTTCGAGGTCTCGACCGCCTGGCTCAGGGCCTCGCTCGGCTCCGCCTCTCCGTACAGCACCGAGGCGATCGCCTTGCCCATCGCCTGTGAGATCTGCGGGTACTCGGCAACCGTCGGCCGGGTCCGCGCGAGCTCGGTGTTGGCGATGAACTTGTCGAGGCCGGTGAGGCTCTGCTCGTACTCCTCGAACCCATCGGCGTCCTCGACGTCGCTGGTCAGCGGCAGGCTGCCGGCCTCCCTGATCCAGCGGACCTGCTGCTCGGGTTCACTGAACCAGTCCATGAACTCGATCGCCGCCGCGGACCGCGCCTCGCCGTTGTCGAGGATCGCCCAGGTGTCGGGGCCGGCGATCGTCGTGTGCTCGTCGCCGAACGACGGCATCGAGACGACGCCGTAATCGACATTGGCGTCGACGTACTCGGGCAGGGTGTACGGACCGGCGACGTTCATCGCCATCTTGCCGCTGGCGAAGAGCTGCTGCATGCGCTCGCTGCCCGAGGTGGAGTCGATGTAGACCGACCCGTCGGAGCTCGCCTTCTCGACCGTCTCGAGAGCCGCCTCCCCGCTCGGCCCGTCGAAGCCGACCGCGTCACCTGCTTCGTTCACGATCTCGCCTCCCTGTTGCCAGATCAGCGGCCAGATCCTCCAGGTCGTGTCCTCGTCCCCGATCCCGGGCCAACCGAAACCCGCGATCCCGGCCTGCGGATCGTTGAGCTCGGCCGCGGTGGCGAGGAAGTCGTCCCAGGTCCAGTCGTCCTTCGGGTAGGGAACGCCGGCATCGTCGAAGATCTGCTTGTTGTAGACCACGGCCAGGTTGTCGATGAACGCCGGCACGGCCCGCGGAAGGTCGTCGACCGTGACCGCAGCCTTCCCGGCCTCGACGAAGCGGTCCCAGTCGAGATCGCCGTTGTCGATCGCCTCGCTCAGGTCGAGGAGCTGCTCGCCGCCGGCCAGGTTGGCGAGGTCGGACCCGTAGATGTAGGCGATGTCCGGGTAGTTGCCCGACTGCAGCCCGGCGGTCACCTTCTGCAGCATCTGGTCGGAGTTGACCCCGCCGGAGTCCTTCGAGACGACGACGTCCGGATGGTCGGCGTTGAAGTCGTTGATCATCTCCTGGATCAGGTCCGCGACCCCCTGGGTCTGGCCGTGCCAGAACGTGATCTCGACCGGTTCGCCCGAGCTCTGCTCGTCATCGTCAGAGCCGCACCCGACACCGATCAGCGCGCCCATCGCCAGCGCGGCGACAACCAGCCACCTCATCCGTGTCTTCACGATCTCTCCTCTCCTCGTGATCTTTAAGCCCGCGACCAGGCACTTGCTCCCGGCCGCTACATCCCCAGGAGCTCGCCTCCATCGACGACGACGTCCTGAAGCAAGATGTGCTCGCTCGACGGAGCGAGCAGAAAGCTGACCACGTTCGCGACATCCTCGGGTCGCGCCACCCGGCCGCTCGGGATCCGCGGGCGCATCGCATCGAGGCTCCCGTGGGCGAGGTCGTCGACGTTGGCGTGGTCGGCGGCGAGCGCGCGCATCATCGGCGTGTTGGTCGCCCCCGGGGAGACCGTGTTGACCCGCACCCCGAGCGGAGCCAGCTCCATCCCCAGCACCCGCAGGCCCTGTCGCATCCCGGCCTTCGAAGCGCAGTACGCCGCCTGGCGCATGCGCGGCATCCGGGCCGCGATCGAGGCCACGCCGACGATCGCCCCCGAGCCGCGCTCGGCCATCGCCCGCCCGTAGGCCTGGGCGACGAAGAAAGCGCCCGTCAGGTTGACGGCGATGATCCGCGCGAATTCGTCGGGCTCGACCTCGAGCGCCGGGGCCGGCGCGAAGGCGCCGGAGGCGATCACGAGGCGCTCCGCGTCGGCGCTGGCGCCGACCAGCGTGGCGACCTGCTCGCGATCGGTGACGTCGGCCTCGAGCGCCTCCGCCTGCAGCCCGTTTCCGGCCAGCTCCGTCGCCAGCGCCCGGCAGCCGTCGAGCCTCAGGTCGGCGAGCACCAGCCGCGACGTCCACTCCTCGCCGGCGAGCCGGCGGGCGATCTGAGCGCCGATCCCCTGCGCGGCGCCGACGACCACGGTCGTCCCGCCGGAGCCCTCCGCGGGCCGCGCCCGCTCCGCCGCCGGCGCGGCGCCGGCGCCCGCCGGCCGGGCGCTCATCTGCCCTCCCGGGCGGCGAGCGCCGGCGCGCGCAGTCCCTCGGGCAGCGCCTCGCCGTGCGCCTCGGTGAGCTCGGCGACCAGCCGCTCGATCTCGTCGACGGTCAGCGACGCGGCGGTGTTCGGGTCCAGCAGCGCCGCCTGCAGCACGTGCTCGGGGCTGCCCTCGATCGCCGCGCGAACGGTGAGCTCGGCGACGTTGAGGAAGCTGCGGTTGAGCGCCGCGAGCTGGGGCGGCAGCTCACCGACCCGGACCGGGTGCACGCCGCTCGAGTCGACCATGCACGGGACTTCGACGCAGGCGCCGCGGGGCAGGTTGTCGATCAGCCCGGCGTTCTCGACGTTCCCGTACACGACGCGCGACTGCCCGGTCTCGATCGAGTGGATGATCTGTGGCGCGTACTCGATGCTCGGCTCGATCGGCAGCGATTCGCCGGCCGCGAGCAGCTCGCGGGTGCGCTCGTACTCGGCCAGGTTCTCCTCGCTCTCGCGCACGTAGTCGGAGACCGGGATTCGCATCCGCTCGATCTCGGACTCGTGGCGCATGAACCACGGCACGTACTCGGCCCCGTGCCGGCTCGACTCGGTCGGGAAGTAGCCAAACGCCCGGTAGATCCGTACCCGCACCCGCCGCAGCAGCTCGGGGTCGTTCTCGATCGCCTCGTCGAGCCTCGGGTAGAGGCTCTCGCCGTCGCGCTCGAAGCGCAGGATGAACGCCTGGTGATTGACGCCGGCGCCGAGGAAGGTGACCTCCTCGAACGGCACGCCGACGATCTCGGCGAGCTGGCGGGTGGTGTTCTGGACCGAGTGACAGAGGCCGACTACCCGCTTCTGCGGGCTGCCGGCGTACGTCGCCCAACAGAGCATCGCCATCGGGTTGGTGTAGTTGAGCAGCCAGGCTTCCGGGCATACCGCGGCCATGTCCTCGCCGATCCCCTGCATCACGGGAATCGTGCGCAGGGCGCGGAAGATGCCTCCGATCCCGAGCGTGTCGCCGATCGTCTGCCGGAGCCCGAAGCGGGCCGGGATCTCGTGATCGATCACGGTCGCGCGGTGGCCGCCGACCTGGATCATGTTGAGTACGTAGTCGGCCCCCTCGAGCGCCGCGCGGCGGTCGCCGTGCGCCTCGATTCCCGGCGCTGCACCCGCCTCCTCGGCGGTCACCCGGGCGACGCCGGCCGCGGTTTCGAGCCGCTCCGGGTCGATGTCGTGGAGCGAGATCGTCGCCCCGCGCAGTTCGGGATAGCTGAGGATGTCACCGATCAGCATCCGGGTAAAGGTCGCGCTCCCGGCGCCGATGAACGTGATCTTTGGAGCTGCGTTCATGTATATGGACTACTGTCCGCCCTTGCGAACGACGTTATCATTCGCGCGCAGGCGATGCAAGCGAGCCTCCAGACGACACCGGGACCTTCCCCATTGCCCGAGCCGGTGCTGCTCTCAGAGTACGTCGCCGAGCCGACCGTGGTCCTCGAGCGCACCACGGTCGAGCGTCCCCGGTTTCCGGTGATCGACTGCCACGAGCACCTCGGTCGCTGGCTGACGCCCGACGGTGACTGGATCGCGGCGGACCTCGCCGGGCGCCGCGCGGAGCAGTGGACGACCGTCGACGTTGGGGCGCTGATCGAGGTCCTCGACGTGCACACGGTCGAGGCGTGCGCCAACCTCGACGGCGGTTGGGACGCTGAGCTGGAGGCGAACCTCGACCGTTACGACCGCCCTCACCCGGGCCGCTTCCTCACCTTCTGCCAGCTCGACTGGCGGCTCGCCGCCGCCCGCGACGGCTTCGCGGACGCGCTCGTCGCCAGCCTGCGCCGCTCGGCCGAGGCCGGCGCCCGGGGTCTGAAGGTATGGAAGACGCTCGGGCTCGGATTTCGGGACCGCCGCGGCAAGCTGTTGATGCCGGATGAGGAGCGGCTCGCGCCGGTGTTCGCCGCCGCGGGCGAGCTCGGTCTGCCGGTGATGATCCACACCGCTGATCCGGTCGCGTTCTTCAGGCCGGTCGACGCGCGCAACGAGCGCCTCGAGGAGCTTCTCGCCCACCCCGAGTGGTCCTTCGTCGGCCCGGGCCTGCCGACCCACGCCGCCCTCATGGACTCATTCGAGGCGCTGGTCTCGGCCCATCCGGGGACCACCTTCATCGGCGCCCACGTCGCCGGCAACGCAGAGGACCTCGGCTGGGTCTCGCGCGCCCTCGACGAGCACCCGAACCTCTACGTCGACTTCGCCGCCCGGATCTCCGACCTCGGCCGCCAGCCAAGGGCGGCGCGGCGTCTGTTCTGCCAGCACCCCGACCGGATCCTGTTCGGGACCGACGACCCGCCGGTGCGCGCCGATGCCCTGCGGCGCTACTTCCACTTCCTCGAGGCGAGTGACGAGTGCTTCGCGTACAGCGACCAGAGCCCGCCGCCGGCGGGGCGCTGGACGATCTCGGCGCTCGAGCTGCCCGATCAGGTCCTGAGGGCGATCTACGCTGACAATGCGCGCCGGGTGCTGGGCATGGACGAGAGGAGGAACGGTGTCTGAGGGCAAGAGGCTTGCGGGCAAAGTCGCGATCGTCACTGGCGCAGGGTCGGGGATCGGCCGCGCCGGCGCCGTCGCGATGGCCGCCGAGGGTGCCCGGGTGGTGATCGCCGAGATCGACGCCGAGCGCGGCGAGCGGGTCGCCGCGGCAATCGCCGCGGCCGGCGGCGAGGCGATTGCCGAAGTCTCCGACGTCACCGACGGGGCCGCTATCGAGGCGCTGGCCGCGCGCACGGTGGAGCGCTGGGGCTCGATCGACGCACTCTTTCACTGCGCCGTCGACGTCCCGTTCGTAAACAACCACGACGCCCGTCTGACCGAGCTCCCGGACGAGGTCTGGGAGCGGATGCTCGACCTGGTGCTCACCGGCACCTTCCACTGCTGCAAGCACATCGGTCGCCGAATGATCGAGCAGGGCTCGGGCTCGATCGTGCTCACCGCGACCACCGATGCGTTGATCGGCTGCGCCGGGCTCGACGCCTATACGGCCGCCAAGGGCGGCGTCGTCGCGCTGACCCGCTCGTTCGCGGCCGGGATCGCCCGCGACGGCGTCCGCGTGAACGCGATCTGTCCCAGCTTCGTGAGCAGCGAGCCGCAGCGCGAATGGCTCGCCGACGACGCCTCGCGGGCCTCGGTCGAGGCCCTGCACCTACTGCCGATCCCGACCCCCGAACAGGTGGCGCCGATGGTCGTCTACCTGGCCGGCGACGAGTCGGCGGCGCTGACCGGGGCGGTGCTGCCGATCGACAGCGGCTATATGGCGTTCAAGGCGAACCTCGACATCGTCGGCGCGATGCGGGTCGGAGAGGACGCGGACTGATGGCGGTCCGCGATCAGACCCCGTCGGCGACCGCGACCTCGACCCTGTCCCGTGGCGAGCGTGTCAAGTCGGCCGACCGGGTGATGGCGGTGCTCGACCTGGTCGCCGAGCACGGCTCGATCGGGTTCGGCGAGATCGCCGAGCGGCTGGAGCTGCCGAAGTCCTCGGCCCACGCGCTGCTGCGGACGATGGAGGCGCGCGGCTACCTGGCGCTCGACCCCGAGCGCCGCACCTACCGGCTCGGGAGCCGGATCTGGGAGCTGGCCCAGGCCTGCCACGAGATCGAGGACCTGCGCACCCTGATCATGCCGCTCATGGACCGGCTGGTCGAGCGGACCGGCGAGACGGTCCAACTCGCCACCCTCGACGGCACCTCGGCGGTCTACCTGGGGCTCTCGGAGTCGCCGCACCCGATGAAGTTGACCTCGCGCGCGGGCGCGCGACTTCCGGCCCACACGAGCGCGATCGGCAAGGCGCTGCTGGCGAGCCTCGATCCCGACGAGGCCCGGCGCCGACTCGAGGAGGCCAACCTGGCAAAGCTCACCGATCACACGATCACCGAGGTGCCGGAGCTGATGGAGGAGCTCAAGCGCGTGCGCAGCCGCGGATACAGCGTCGACGACGAGGAGTTCGCGATCGGGCTGCGCTGCATCGCGATGCCGATTCGCGACATCGAGGGCGTGGTCGTCGGCGCGATCTCGGTCTCGATGCCGACCCCGCGTTACAACCGCTCGGCCGCCGCGAATGCGCGCAAGGCGCTGGCCGAGACCGTCGCCGAGGCCGCGGGGCGGCTCGGGCGCTGGCGCGGGTAGTCGATCGCGATGGGCGCGGTCGAGGTCGTCCCCCGAGTCCATCGGATCGACTCACGCCTCGGCACCCGCCGGCTCGCCCAGTGGCTGGTCAGCGGCGACGAGGGCGCGCTCCTGCTCGACACCGGGATCGCCGGGACGGTCACGGACCACATCGCTCCCGCGCTCGCCGAGCTCGGGATCGAGCTCGAGCGGATCGCCGAGGTGCTGATCACCCACGCCGACGTCGACCACTACGGGGGCGACGCCGAGATCCGCGCGCTCTGCCCCGGCGCCCGGCTGCGGGCGCATGCACTCGACCGGCCGCTGGTCGAGTCCTGGGAGCGGATTGCGGAAGAGCGCTACGGCTGGTATCGCGCCCACGGCCTCGACTACGACCAGGCCGCTTGGCGCTGGCTCGAGGAGGCCGCCGGCCCCGACACGCCGCTCGACGGGGAGCTCGAAGCGGGCGAGCGGATCGACCTCGGGGGGATCGAGCTCGAGGTCCTGCACCTGCCCGGCCACTCGCTCGGCCACCTCGGCGTCCACGAGCCGGCCACGCGCACCGCGATCGTCAGTGACGCGGTCATGGGCCACGGGTTCGACGCCGCCGACGGCGGCCGCGCCGGCCCACCCCCCTACGTCGACCTGGCCGCCTACCGGGCGACGATCGCGCGGCTGCGCGAGCTCGCGCCGGCGCGGCTCGGCACCGCGCACTTCCCGCTCTTCGAGGGCGAGCTGGTCGGGCGCTTCCTGGACTCGAGCGAGCGGTTCACCGAGGATCTCGAGCGGGCTCTCGAGCGAGCGGAGGACGGCGTCGCGGAGCTGCTCGGCCCGGTGGCGGCCGAGCTCGGCGGCTACCCGGAGATGGAGGTGGAGCTGGCGCGCTCGATCGGCGCCCACCTCGAGGCACTCGGGCGGCTCTGACCCGCCCGCCTAGGAGCAGGGCTCGAACGGCTGCGCGTAAAGGGTGTAGTTGGGCGACTTGCGGACCGAGTTGAAGCCGAGGCCCTCGGTCTCGGCGCAGAACTCGCGCCGCGCGTTCGTGTACTCGACGTGGAAGACCGGCTTGCCGGCGGCGATGAACGGGCGCAGCCGTTCGCACTCGTCGTAGGTGAAGCACTCCTCGTTGACGGCGAACTCGAACCCATCGACCAGGTCGCGGACCTGACCGAGGTCGTTCTTGAGCCCGGCGGCCAGACCGTGGCGGTGCGCGATCCGCGCCAGGCCCCGGTTGTAGGCGAGCTGGTCCTCATAGCTCACCTTCCACCCGGTCACCCGCCGGCCGTTCGCCCAGGCGTCGACGACGTCGTACTCGACCGCGTCGAAGCCGGCCTTTGCGCATAGCCGCGTCCGGTCGCCCATCATCCGCAGCAGGAAGGCGCGCTGGCGGGAACCACCGACGTTCGCCCAGCGCTCCTCGGGGAAGCGCTTGCTGAACGGCTTGCCGAGCAGCGAGCGGTCGTGCTCACGATGCCAGCGCACGAAGCGGCGGTAGTCGGGGCGGTAGTTCTCGATCCCGCCGGCGTCGATGTAGCAGATCGCGTAGCCACCGAGCTCATGCAGCGCCTTCACCGCGGGGCGGTTCGGCTTCGAGTCGACGCCGGGGCCACGCTCGTCGAGGTAGAGGTCGAAGTCGATCACCGACGGGCGCACGCAGTCGGTGCCCCCGAGCGGCGGCGAGCAGACGCCGACCGCGATCCGGCCGGAGCCCTGGTTACCGCGCCGACTCGCCTGCAGTTGGTAGTTCCAGCGCGCGTCCGGTGGCGCTTCGACCGCCGCGCCACGCGCCTTCGCAGCGCCGGTCGGCGCCGTTCCGTCGCCGCCCGCGGGATAGGCGGCCGCCAGTCCCGAGAGCGCCAGGGCGAGCAGACCGAGGATCAGGTGCTTGTTCGCATACATGAACAAAAATCCTGGTGTACGAACCAACCCAACCTAACACAGTCGATCACCAGCTGGGCAAAGCCGGTGCTCGTCGGAATAGCCGGTCTGCAGGCTCCGGGTATAGGGTCGATCCGGCGTCCAACGGCAGCCGACGAGATCGCCGGCGGAAATGGAGGAGCGGTGTACGCAAGCGTCCGCAAGTACGGCGTCGATGCAGACCGCGTCGACGAGCTCATGCACCGAGTCGATGAGGGGTTCGCGCCCCGTTTGGAGCAGATGCCCGGGTTCGTCGCCTATCACGTGATCGATGCCGGGCCCGACCGGGCCGGAGAGGGCCGGGTGTTCACGATCACCGTCTGCAGCGATCGAGAGGCCGCCGACCGCTCGGCTGAGATCGCGGCTGAGTTCGTCCGCGACGAGCTCTCCGACATGCAGGTCGAACGCCTCGAGGCGGCCACCGGAACGGTAAGCGTCAGTCGCGCCGTGTCCGAGGTGCTCGAGGCCGGCCACGCCTAGCGGCGAGGCACCGCGTCAGCCGTCGGCCCAGCTCCCGCTCGGCGGGCAGCCGCCCTCGCTCGGCGTGGTACAGGTGAACCCGGTTGTGCCGTCGGCCCGGCGTTCGATGTTGAACGCGTTGCCGGTCGACGATCCGGAGCTGATCTCGTAGCCGTCGGCGTTCGCCGCGACGATCGTCAGGTCGGCGGCGGCGAGGGTCGCTTCGATCGCCTCCAAATCGGCGACGGCGGCGCCGCCATAGCTGCCGTCGTGGTCGCTGCCGAACGTCTCGATTGCCGTCGCCGCGGTTCGCGCGGAACTCTTCGCCGACGCGTCGCGGGCCTTGTCTCGCTGGGCGAAGAAGGCCGGGATCGCGATCGCCGCAAGCAGCCCGAGAATCAGCATCACGACCAGTAGCTCGACCAGCGTGAAGCCACGCTCCGAATGCAGCCCGCGTGCTCGATCTTCGTTGATTGACATTTTCGGCTTCCTTGCCCTGCCCGGCGGGCGAGCACCCGGACGGTGCATGTCTGGATTATCGGCAGGCAGGGCCCCGACAATGAGCCGGCTCGGACTTGCGTTGACCGCCAGCGCCGCGCCGGAATACGCTTGCGGCGTGCGCGCAGTCGTGATCAGCGGCAGCTCGACCGGGATCGGCCGGGCATCCGCCCTGGCGCTCGACCGCGAGGGCTTCGACGTCTTCGCCGGCGTGCGCCGCGCCGAGGACGGCGAGGCGCTGCGGGCCGCCGGCTCAGCCCGGGTCGTGCCGCTGCAGCTCGACGTCGCCGACCCGGACTCGATCGCCGCCGCCACCGAGCGCGTGCGCGAGGCGACGGGCGGCCGACTCGCGGGGCTGGTCAACAACGCCGGCGTCGTCGTCCCGGGCCCGGTCGAGGCGGTGGCGCTCGATGAGCTCCGGCGCCAACTCGAGGTCAACGTCGTCGGCCAGGTCGCGGTCACGCAGGCGTTCCTGCCGATGATCCGCGCCGCCCGCGGCCGGGTGGTGCTGATGTCCTCGATCGGCGGCCGGGTCTCGCTCCCCCACCTTTCCCCTTACAACGCCTCCAAGCACGCGCTCGAGGCGATCGGGGACTCGCTGCGCCAGGAGATGCGCCAGTTCGGGGTCGAGGTCGCGATCGTCGAGCCCGGCTCGGTCGCGACCGCGTTCTGGGGCAAGGGGCAGGCCGAGGCGCCGAAGGCGCGCGCCGCGATGGGACCCGAGCTGCTCGAGCTCTACGGCGCGGAGCTCGACCGGGTCGAGGTGGCGGCCGGGCGGATCGGGGCCGGCGGGGTGGCGCCGGAGCAGGTCGCAGACGCCGTCGTGCACGCGCTCACCGCCGAGCGCCCGCGGACGCGCTACCTGGTCGGCGCCGACGCCAAGCTCCAGGCCGCGCTGCGCAAGCTGGTCCCCGACCGCGTCTTCGACCGCCTGATCGCCCGCGAGATGCGCGGTCAAGCGCGCCCCGGGTAGCATGCGACCCCGATTGTCGGGTGGCACACGCTTCCCCGTACACGAGACCTACAGGAGGCGCAGATGCCCACAGGTGTAGTCAAGTGGTTCAACGACGAGAAGGGCTACGGCTTCATCACTCCCGATGACGGCTCGAAGGACCTCTTCGTCCACCAGAGCGCGATCGCCGGCGAGGGCTTTCGGTCGCTGACCGAAGGAGCAAAGGTCGAGTTCGAGTCCGAGTCCGGCGAGAAGGGCCCGCGCGCGGTCAACGTCCAGGCGATCTGAGCGCGGCCGCGGGGAGCGGCCCGGTCCGCAGGCGCCCGGCCCTCGCCCGGCCGGGTCGAGCGGCGACTCGCGAGTGAGGGTCGCCGTCGTCGACATCGGCACGAACTCGACCCGGCTGCTGGTCGCCGAGGTCGAGGACGGGCGGGTGCGCGAGCTCGAGCGATCGTCGACCGTGACCCGGCTCGGGCGCGGGGTCGACACCTCGGGCCAGCTCGCGGCGGAGGCGATCGAGGACGTCTGCGAGGCGCTGGCCGCCTATATCGACGCCTACCAGCGGCTCGGGGCCGAGCGGGTGGTGGTGATCGCGACCAGCGCCGTCCGCGATGCCTCCAACTCCGAGATGTTCCTCGCCGAGCTGCGCGAGCGGTTCGCGCTCGACGCGCGCATCCTCGACGGTGCCGAGGAGGCTCGGCTGACCTACCTCGGCGCCTGCGCCGAGCGGCCGCCGGCCGAGAAGGTGCTGGTCGTCGACATCGGCGGCGGTTCGACCGAGCTCGTGGTCGGCGACGGTCCCGAGGTCGGCTTTCACGCCTCGCTTCAGGTCGGCACCGTGCGCCACAGCGAGCGCCACATCGCCCACGACCCACCCGAGGCGGTCGAGCTCGAGGAGCTGGCGGGCGACGTGCGAGCGCTGCTCGCCGAGGCGCTCGAGGGCGCAGCGCTGGCGCAGGCCAACCAGGGAATCGGGGTCGCCGGCACCCCGACCTCGCTGGCCGCGATCGACCAGCGGCTCGACCCCTACGACCCCGAGCTCGTGCACGGCTACCGGCTCTCGCTCGGGGCAATTCAGCGGATGTGCTCCGAGCTCGCGGCGATGCCGCTCGCCGAGCGGGTCACCGTCAAGGGCCTGCACGCGGGCCGGGCGCCGACGATCGTCGCCGGGACGGTGATCCTGATCGGGGTCATGCGCGCGTTCGGGCTCGGCGAGATCGAGGTCTCCGAGCACGACATCCTCTGGGGCGCGGCGCTCGAGGCGACCCGCGCCTAGCTCGTGCAGGGCTCTGGCGCGAAGCCGCGCACGCGGGCCAGCTCGCAGTAGGCCGGCTTCGGGCTCAGGTCGCGGGCGAGGACCCCGAACGGGTCCACCCCGAGCCCGATCGCGCCGTCCTCGACGAACCGGTGCGCGATCGCGAGCTCGATCCCCGCCACGCGCCTGAACAGCTCGTAGAGCTCGACCAGCGCCTGACCCTGGCCCGCTGGGGCGAAGGCCCGCTGGCCCCCGGTCGAGACCCCGAACTCGGTTACCCAGAGCGGCCGCCCGGGATCGGCGAACCGCGCCATCACCTCCTGGACCTTGCCGAGGTAGATGCGGACCTCGCCGAGGTAGTCCTCGGCCGGCCCGACCCCGGGGTAGGGATGGACGCCGATCGCGTCGGCGCGCTGCGCGGCCCCGAGCTCGTAGAGGCGGGCGAGGAAGTTGCTGTAGCCGTGCGGGCTGGTGCCGGTGTCGCCGAGTGGCGCCAGGCCGGCGCTGACCACCGGCATCCCCGGCGCCTGCGCGTGCAGGGCGCCGGCGACCCGCTCGAGCATCTGCGCGTAGCGGTCGGGCTCCGGCGGCCCACCCCAGAAGTCGGGGCTGTTGGGCTCGTTCCAGACCTCGATCCCGACCGACTCGGGATAGCGCTTCGCGGCCGCGACCGCGAAGTCGGCCATCTCGTCGTAGTACTGGGGCGAGGGCCGAAGCCGGCTCTCGCCGGCGGCGCAGGCGGCGGGATCGGGCTGCGCCCAGCAGGGCGCGTCGAGGATCGTCCACAGCGGCCTGATCCCGTGCGCGAGCAGGCGCTCGTAGAGCATGTCGGAGACGAGCCAGTCGTAGTTGCCCCGCTCGCCCTCGGCCCGCCACCAGATCAGCCCCGTGCGGGCGACCTGCGAGCCGCTTTGCTCGAGCAGCCCGAGCAGCTCCGGAGGCGCGTACTTGCCGAGCGCGATCCAGTCGTCGTTGTAGCCGAAGGTCGGGTGCGGGTTGGGCACCTCGAGCAGCGGCGCCATCGGCTGCATCCGGTTCTTGCAGGGGTCGACCCGCCAGCGTTTGCGCTTGCGGTCATAGAGCGCGTCGCCGGCGCAGTGGTAGGGCACCTCACCCGGCCAGACACCGTCGGCACGCCACTCGCAGATCCAGCGGCCCGACTGCGGCCGGCCGCGGCGACGCGGACCACAGCGGCTGACCCGGCGCAGCTCGATCCGGTTGCGCTTCTCGACCACCCGCTCGGCCCGCTTGGCGAGCCGCTGGCGGTCGACCTCAGCTTTTCCACCCGAGCCGGCACTCGCAGGGGCGGTCGCCGCGACGGCGAGCGCCGTCACGAGCAGGGTCGCGATCGTTCCGAGCAGGCCCGCACGCCTCATTCACCCCGTTCATCGGCGACCGGACGCGAACCGCCAACCGTGGGCGCCGTTGCTCAGCAGGCGTTCGAGGCGGGCGAGACGCCGCGCAGGCGCGCGAGGTCGCAGTAGGCGGGCTTCGGGTTCAGGCTCTGCCCGAGGACGCCGAATCCGGCCTCGCGGCCGGACAGGCGCGGGTCCTCGACGAAGCGGTGCACGATCGCCAGGTCGACCTTGTGGACGCGGCGTAGGAGCTCGTAGAGCTCGGTCAGGGCGCGGCCCTGGTGGTCGACCTCGAACGCCCGCGGGCCGGTCGTCGAAACGCCGAACTCGGTCGCCCACAGCGGCGTGTCGCTGTCGCCATTGCGCGCCAGGACCTGCTGGATCTTGCCCAGGTAGACCCGCACGTCGCCGAGGTAATCCTGCCCCGGGCCGACACCCGGGTAGGGATGGATGCCGATCGCGTCCGCCTGCTGGGCGGCGCCGAACTTGTAGAGCTTGGCGAGGAAGTTGCTGAACCCGATCGCGTTGTTGTCGGAGTCGGCGTGCGGCGACAGCCCGGCGCTGACCACCGGCATCCCCGGGACCTGGGTGTGGACCGCCGAGGCGACCTCCTTGAGCATCCTCGCGTACATGTCGGGCTCGGGCCAGTCGCCCCAGAAGTGCGGGTAGTTGGGCTCGTTCCAGACCTCGATCCCGACCGAGTCGGGGTAGCGCTTCGCGGCGGCGACGGCGAAGGCGGCCATCTCGTCGTAGTACTGCGGCGCCGGGCGGAGCTGGTCGTCGCCGTTGTTGCAGGCGACCGGGTTTGGCTGGGCCCAGCACGGAGCCGCGACGATCACCCAGAGGGGACGCAGGCCGCGGGCGCGCAGCCGGTTGTACATCTGGTCCGAGCCGTACCAGTCATATGAGCCCTGGCTACCCTCGACGCCCCACCAGGCGAGGCTGGTGCGGGCAACCGTCCCGCCCGACTCGTCGAGCAGGTCGAAGGCCTGGTTGCCGTGGAAGATCCAGTTGTCGTTGTAGCCGAAGATCGGCGCCGGGTTCGGCGTGTCGAGCAATGGCGCCATCGGCTGCATCTGGTTCTTGCAGCGCTCGACGATCCAGCGGCGCTTCGGGCGCTTATAGACGGCCCGGCCCGCACAGCGGTAGGAGACCTCGCCCGACCAGGTTCCCTCGGCACGCCACTCACAGACCCACTGTGAGAAGTCGAGCCGGCCCTTGCGCTTCTTGGGTCCGCAGCGGCTGATCCTCAGCACCTCGATCCCGTTCCGCTCCTCGACCACTTGCTGCGCCTTCTTGGCCAGCTTCGCGCGATCGACCCCGTGCTCGGTGTCACCCGGCTTGCCGGCACCTGCCGCAGGAACGACGAGGAGGGTCGCGAGCAGCGCGGCGATCACGAGCGTGGCTAGGCGTCCCCTGCACATCTCGCTCTCCCATCGGAGCGGTCCTCGGAACGCTCAAGCGCGCTGGCCGGACGGACGAACGGTCGAGTGGCGCGGTCTGCGGCGCGGCGCGAGCGTCAGCAGGGAGCCGAGCTGGGCTCGACTCCATGCAACCTGGCGAGGTCGCAGTAGGCCGGCTTCGGGCTCAGGTTCTGCGTCAGGACGCCGAAGCCGCCTTCGCGGCCAGAGAGGCGCGGATCGTCGACGAAGCGGTGCACGATCGCCAGCTCGACCTTGTGCACGCGGCGCAGGAGCTGGGACACCTCGGTCAGCACCCGGGCCTGAAGGCCGGGCTCGTAGGCGAGAGGGCCGGCCGTCGAGACGCCGAACTCGGTCGCCCAGAGCGGCGTTGCGCTGTCTCCGTGGCGCTTCAGCACCTGTTGGATCTTGCCCAGGTAGACGCGGACGTCGCCGATGTAGTCCTCCGTGGGGCCGACGTCGGGGTACGGGTGGACGCCGATCGCGTCGGCCTTCTGGGCAGCGCCCCGCTTGTAGAGCTTCTCGAGGAAGTTGCTGAACCCGATCGCCTTGTTGTCGGTGTCGGCGTGCGGCGACAACCCGGCGCTGACCACCGGCATCCCCGGGACCCGCGAGTGCATCGCCGCGGCGATCTGCTTCAGCATCTTCGAGTACTGCTTCGGCTCGGGCCAGCCGCCCCAGAAGCGCGGGTAGTTGGGCTCGTTCCAGACCTCGATCCCGACCGAGTCGGGGTAGCGCTTCGCGACCGCGACAGCGAAGTCGGCCATCTCGGCGTAGTGCCGGGGCGCCGGGTGAAGCTGGTTGTTGCCGTTGTTGCAGGCGCCCGGGTTCGGCTGTGCCCAGCACGGCGCCTCGACGATCGACCAGAGCGGTCGCAGGCCCCGCGCGCGCAGCCGCTCGACCATCTGATCGGAGCCGTACCAGTCATAGGAGCCGCGCTTGCCCTCGACGCCCGACCAGGCGAGGCTGGTGCGGGCGACCTGCGCGCCCGACTCGTCGAGCAGGTCGAAGGCCCGGGTGCCCTGGAAGATCCAGTTGTCGTTGTAGCCGAACAGGGGCGGCGGGTTCGGGGTGTCGAGCAGCGGCGCCATCGGCTGCATCCGGTTCTTGCAGCGGTCGACCTTCCAGCGGTGCTTTTTGCGCTTGTAGACGGCCCGGCCGGCGCAGTGGTAGGGCACGTCACCCGGCCAGGTGCCCTCGGCGCGCCACTCGCAGACCCACTTCGAGAAGTCGAGCTTCCCCTTGCGCTTCTTCGGTCCGCAGCGGCTGACCTTGCGCACCTCGATCCCGTTGCGCTCCTCGACCACCTGCTCCGCCTTCTTGGCCAGCTTGTCGCGGTCCACCCCGTGCTCGGTGTCGCCCGGCCTGCCGGCATTCGCTGCCGGCACGACGAGGAGCGTCGCGAACAGCGACGCGAGTACGACCGTTGCGTTACGGCCCCTGCGCATCTCGCCTCCTAACCAGGCGCGCCTTCCGACACCGCTCAAGGCGGGTAGCCACGGTCAAGCCCCCGCGCGGCGTAAGCTGGCGTCCGCGTGGCGAGCGAGACCGTCCATTACCGTACATGCCCCTTCTGCGAGGCGACTTGCGGTCTCGCGGTCACGGTATCCGACGGCGAGGTCCTGTCGGTGCGCGGCGACGAGCTCGACCCGTTCAGCCACGGCTTCCTCTGCCCGAAGTCGCAGGGGCTGCGCCAGCTGCACGAGGACCCCGACCGGCTGACCAGGCCGCTGGTCCGCCGCGACGGAGAACTCGTCGAGGCGAGCTGGGAGGAGGCGTTCGCGGCCGTCGATGCCGGCCTCACCCGGGTGCTCGACGAGGGCGGGCGCGACGCGGTCGCCGTCTATCTCGGCAACCCCGCCGCGCACGGCCTCGGGCCGATGGTCTACGGCGCGGCCTTCCTGAAGGCACTCGGCTCGAAGAACATCTACTCGGCCTCGACCGTCGACCAGATGCCCAAGCAGCTCTCGGCCGGACTGATGTTCGGCACCGGGCTCTCGGTCCCGATCCCCGATGTCGACCGCACCGACCACCTGCTGATCCTCGGTGCCAACCCGCTGGTCTCGAACGGATCGCTGCTGACCGCCCCGGACATGCGCGGTCGCCTGCGGGCGATCCGCGATCGCGGCGGCAAGGTCGTGGTCGTCGACCCGCGCCGCAGCCGGACCGCGCACGAGGCCTCCGCGCACCATTTCATCCGTCCCGGGACCGACGCCCACCTGCTCTTCGCCCTGGTCGGGGTGCTGCTCGATGAGGAGCTCGCCGAGCCGGGCGCGCTCGAGCGATACGCGAACGGGGCCGACGCGATCGCCGCGCTCGCCGAGCCGTTTACCCCGGAGGCGGTGGCGCCGGTCTGCGGGATCGAGGCCGAGGAGATCCGTCGGATGGCGCGCGAGCTGGCCGCCGCCGAGCGGGCCGCCGTCTACGCGCGGATCGGGACCACTACGCAGCGCTTCGGGACGCTGGCGAGCTGGCTCGTCGACGTGCTCAACTACCTGACCGGCAACCTCGACCGCGAGGGCGGGGCGATGTTCCCGCTAGCCCCCGCCGGACAACGGAACTCGTCCGGGTCGGGCCCGGTCGGGCGCGGCGTGCAGATCGGGCGTTGGACTAGCCGGGTCAGCGGGCGGGCCGAAGTGTTCGGCGAGCTGCCGGTCGTCGGCCTCGCCGAGGAGATCACGACCCCCGGCGAGGGCCAGGTCCGGGCGCTGGTCACCGTCGCGGGGAATCCGTGCGTCTCGACGCCCGACGCGGCGGCGCTCGAGGCCGCGGTCGAGACGCTCGACTTCATGGTCTCGCTCGATATCTACGTCAACGAGACGACCCGCCACGCGGACGTGATCCTCCCCGCGCCCGAGCCGCTCGCCAAGTCCCACTTCGATCTCGCCTTCTACCAGCTCTCGGTGCGCAGCATCGCGAACTACTCGCCGCCGGTCATCGAGCGGCCCGATGGCCAGCTCGAGGAGTGGGAAACGCTGCTGCGACTCGCCGGGATCGCCGCCGGACAGGGCCCCGACGCCGATCTGGAAGCGTGGGACGAGGTGGTGATCCGAACCGTCGCCGGTCGCGAGGTCGCGCTCCGGGGCTCGCCGGTTGCAGGGCCGCTCCGTGGACGAGCTGCTCGACGAGCTCGGCGACCGACGCGGGCCCGAGCGGGTGCTCGATCTGATGCTGCGCGCCGGGCCGTTCGGCGACGGCTTCGGCGCCGATCCCGACGGCCTCACCCTGGCCAAGCTCGAGGACTCTCCGCACGGCATCGACCTCGGCCCGATGCGACCACGGCTGCCGGACGTGCTGCGAACGCCGTCGGGGAAGATCGAGCTGGCCCCCGAGGAGATCGTCGCCGACGTGCCGCGGCTTCGGGCCGAGCTCGACTCGGCGGGCCCGCCCGGCAACGGCGCGATGACCCTGATCGGCCGCCGCCAGCTGCGCTCGAACAACTCCTGGATGCACAACCTGCCGGCGCTGGTCAAGGGCAAGGACCGCTGCACGATCCAGGTCAACTCCGCCGACGCCGAGCGTCTCGGCCTCGCCGACGGCGGGCTCGCCCGGGTCAGCTCGCAGGTCGGCGAGCTGACCGCGCCGATCGAGGTCACCGACGAGATCATGGCCGGCGTCGTCTCGATCCCCCACGGCTGGGGACACGATGTCGACGGGGTCCGGCTCGGCGTCGCATCGGAGCATCCGGGCGTGAACTCGAACCTGCTCGCGCCGGTCGAGGTCGACCTCCCCTCGGGCAACGCGGTCCTGAACGGGATCCCGGTCGAGGTCACGGCGGCCGACCGCGAGGCCGCGGTGGCCTAACCGGGCCGCCGAATGGGCCAGCTCGAGTTCGACGAGGAGGTCTCGAAGCGGATCGAGGCCGCCTACGCCGGCCGCGACATGGTCCACCGCCGGGCGCTGGTCCGCGAGGCGCTCGCCGTCGCCCCCGGCGAGCGGGTGCTCGACGTCGGCTGCGGCCCGGGCTTCTACGTCGCCGAGCTGCTCGAGGTGGTCGGGCCCGAAGGGGCGGTGGTCGGGATCGACAGCAGCGACTCGATGCTGGCGCTCGCCGCCGATCGCTGCGCGGGGCACGAGAACGCGGCCTTTCACGAGGCCGACGCGACCTCGCTCCCGGTCGAGGACCGAAGCTTCGACGCAGCCGTCAGCGTCCAGGTGCTCGAATACGTCGCCGACATCCCCGCCGCGCTCGCCGAGCTTCGCCGCGCGCTGCGGCCCGGTGGCCGGCTGGTGATCTGGGACGTCGACTGGGCGACACTCTCGATGCGGACCGCCGAGCCCGAGCGGATGCGGCGCGTGCTCGCCGCCTGGGACGAGCACCTGACCCACGTCTCGCTGCCGCAGGCGCTGAGCGCGGAGCTGCGCGCGGCGGGGTTCACGGAGGTGGTCATGGACGCGTACGCGTTCGCGACCACCGAGCTCGATCCCGAGCGCTACGGGGGTTTTCTGGTGCCCTTCCTGGAGCAGTTCGTTATCGATCGCGAGGCGGTCGCGGTCGAAGAGGCCCGGGCCTGGGCGGACGAGCAGCGCGGCTTCGCCGAGCGCGGCGAGTTCTACTTCTGCGTGACCCAGTTCCGATTCACGGCCGCCGCACCCTCCGGCTAGAGCCCGAGCTCGTACTCGCGAAAGGTCGCGTACTCGGCGCCGACCCGGTCATAGACGGCCTGGGCGCGGCTGTTGTCGGTCGCGGTTAGCCAGTTGACCGACGCGGCGCCGTGGCGCCGGGCGACCTCGGCAACCGCCTCGATCAGCGCGTCGGCGTGGCCGGCGCCACGGGCCTGCTCGGCGACGAACAGGTCGTTGAGATAGACGATCCGCCCGCCGTGCAGGCTCGACCAGGTCCAAACGCTGACGGCGATCCCGACCACCGCGCCGGTGTCGTCGGTGGCGACGAGCAGGAATGCCTCATCCTCGGCGGCGGCGATCACCCCGCGCGCGACCCGCTCGAGCCCCTCGTCGCTCGGGCTCACCTCGTAGAAGTCGCAGTAGCCGCGCAGCAACGGCAGCAGCGCCGGCAGGTCGGCCTCGGTCGCCTCGCGAACCGCCATCAATCCGCCGGCGGCAACCCGTCCGCCGCCGCCGCGTCGAGCTTCAGGACGACGCCGCGCTCGTACAGCTCCTCGACCTGGTCGGCGGCGACGAAGGAGCGGTGGCCCGCGAGCAGTCCGTGGCCGACGACCAGGCCGTCGAAGATGTCGCGGCCCTGGTCGGCGCGGATCTCGGCCACCTCGCCGATCCGCTCGCCGTCGGACGAGTAGACCGAGGTGCCGTTCTGAAGCAGCAGGTAGGAGGTCGGGGATCCGAGGTCGTTCACGGCCCGCCAGCCTAGCGAGCGCGCGCGCTCGCCCGGACGGATCGGCGCCTACAGTTACGCCGCGACCGTGTCGAGAACTCCTAGCGAGCCGATGATCCGCGCGACCTCGGCGAACCAAGCGCTCCGAGTCCGGATCCGGCTCGCGGTCGCGCTCGCCGCCAGCGTGTGCTGCGTCGCGGCGGCTGCCGCGCCTGCCCACGCCGCGGTGATCGAGCCCGGCGGGGCGGCCGCGCGCGCTGCCGCCTACTGGACCCCGGAGCGGATGGAGGCGGCACAGCCGCGCGGCCTGCGCCCGGCACCGGCACGTCTCGTGCGTGAGGCCGGCGGCGAGCGGGTGCTGCCGGCCGGGTTCGGCAGCTACGAGATCCTCGACTACGCGAGCCGCCCGTTCAGCGCCAACGGGAAGATCTTCGCCAGCTCGCGCGGCGGCGACTATCAGTGCTCGGGGACCGTGGTCGGGTCGGCGAACCAGAGCGTCGTCCTCACCGCCGGCCACTGCCTCTACCTGAAGCGCTTCGGCTGGGCGCGCAACCTGGTCTTCGTTCCCTCATACCACGAGGGGGCGCAGCCGTACGGCATCTGGGCCGCCCGCGAGCTGCTGCTGCGGCGCAAGTGGGTTCGTCGCACGGCGCCGGCGTTCGATTTCGGCGCCGTTGTGGTCGCGCCGGGGCCGGCGGCGACCCTGGAGTCTTCGGTCGGCGCCTACCCGCTGGGCGCCGGCCGGCCGCGGCGCCAGAGCTACCGCGTCGCCGGCTATCCGGTGAACTACTTCGACGGCCAGCGGATGATGGGTTGCCACGGCCCGTTCGTCGGCGTCGACTGGCGGACCGGGTCGACCGGGATCCGCTGCGACCTCGGCCCGGGCTCGAGCGGTGGCGGCTGGATCGTCCAGGACCAGTACCTGGCCTCGGTCATGTCCTACACCCTGCGCGGGCGCAGGGACTACGTCTTCGGCCCGCGGCTGCGCGGCTCGGCGGCGCGCCTGGTCGCGCGCGCCGGCAGCCTCTGAAGCGGACGACGGGGCGGTCCCGGAGCGCCCGCAAGGGATCACCGACCGGGTTTGCGATTCCGAAGCGCTCGATCCTCGTCGGTCTCGGGCCAGGCTCGTGACTCGAGCAGGCCGCCGTCGACGGGGAGGGCGACGGCGGTGATCGTGCGCGCGGCCTGCGACGCCAGCCAGACGACGGCGTCGGTGACTTCCTCCGGCTCGATCAGCCGATCGATCATCGTCATCGCGGCGAAGGCGTCGAGATCCTCGCCCGGCCCGGCCGCCTCGTCGGCGGATTGGTCGAACATCGGCGTCCGGACCCACCCGGGACAGACCGCGTTGACGTTGACACCGTCGAACTTCAGCTCGTGCGCGAGGGTGCGCATGAGCCCGATCACACCGTGCTTGGAGGCGTTGTAGGCCCCGTAACCGGAGGACGCCGTCAGCCCGCAGATCGACGAGATCAGGACCATCGAGCCGCCGCCGGCCTCGCGAAGCTGTGGGATCGCCGCCTTCGCGGTCAGGAATGCGCCGGTCAGGTTGACGTCGATCACCTGCCGCCAGGCGGCCGGGTCGAGATCGGCGATGTGCTCGCCGCTGAGCAGGATGCCCGCGTTTGCGACCACGACGTCGGCGGGACCGAGCGCCTCTCGCAGCCTGCTCGGCGGCGGTGTCGACCGCCTCCCAGTCGGTGACGTCGGCGACCACTCCCTCCGCCTCGCCGCCCGAGCCCCGGATCTCCTCCACGATTTCGGCCAGCGCCTCGGCCTGGACGTCCCAGCATCCGACCCGGTCGCCCATCGAGGCGAACCGCCGCGCGTGCGAGGCTCCCATTCCGCTCGCGGCGCCCGTGACCCAGACGGTGCGCGGTTCGCTCATCTCTGGATCAGCTCCACGGTGACCCCGTCCGGATCGCTCGCGTAAAAGCACCTGACACCCTCCCAGGCGCCGGGCTCGGAGATCGTCACCGGCTCGCTGCGGACGCTGACGCCGGCATCGCGAAGCCGACCGTAGGCCGCCTCGATGTCACTCACCCGAAGCGAGATGTGGGTCGCCCCCGGGTCGTTTGGATTCGGGGTGCTGGGTGTGCCACGCGGGGTGACGTATTCGATCAGCTCGAGCACTTGTCCGTGCGGGAGCTCGAGGTCCGCCCAGCGGGCGCTGGCGTCGGCGACCCCGGTGATCTCGAGCTCTTCAGCGCCCAACCCGTCGCCGCGCGCCCGCAACGCCAAGCCGAGCAGGTCGCGGTAGAAGGCGAGCGAACGGTCGAGGTCCCCGCTCGTCACCGAGACGTGGTCGAGTCCGGTCGCGCGCCACCCGTCAATGTCGTCGGAGCGGGCGCGCAGTCGCTCCGGGATCAGATCGCGCGCGAAGACGTCGTCGATCGTTTCGTGGCGGCGGATCAGCTCCGCCGAGTCGCCGGCGACCAAGGCGGTTCCCGGCCGGGGGAGCGCGTTGAAGTTGGTGGCGCTCGCGTCCTGGTAGGCCCCGGTGTCGAGGAAGGCGAGCACGTCGCCGACCTCGACCGGTGGCAACCCGGCGTCGGCGACGATCACGTCGAGGGCGCAGGTGCGCCCGGTGACGTCGGCGACGACGGTCGCCGGCGCGGCGGCATCGGCGACGGCAAGGCAGGTCCAGCGATTGAACTCGAGGTTGACGTCGGCCAGATAGGCATCCGAGGAGTCGGTCTCGACCCAGGTCAGCGGCATCGGCTCGGTCTGCCGCTTGACGTTGCCGACCGTCGCCAGGTGGACACCGGCATCCGCGTAGAGCGCCCGCCCGGGCTCGATCTCGAGCTGGATCGTCTCGGCGGCGATCCCGAGCCGGTCGAGACAGGACGCGAGCGGAGAGCAGATCGCCGCCGCGTACTCGTCGACGCCCGGCGAGCGAGGCGGGGCGTCGCGACGTTGCGGCAGCCGGCGCCCGAACGGATCCCTCGGCGCCGGGAACCCGCCGCCGAGGTCGAGCTCGCGCGGGGTCCAGCCGCCCCAGGCCCCCCGCAGCCGCTCGAGGATCGCGGCGAGCGCTTCGATCCCGGCGTTCCACAGCGCCGGATCGGCGCTGTGGCGGCCGAGATGGAGCATCAGCCCCGAGACGTCGAGGTTCGGGTCGCGGACCTCGGCCTCCCGGATCGCGAACAGGTCCTCGCTCGGAATCCCCGCCTTGTAGCGCTGGACCGCATCGCGGATCGAGAGCCCGTCGGGCGACATCTCGGACGGCCCGTCCATGCCGACCAGGTCGGGGCGGCAGCGAAAGCGCACCTGCGCACGCCTGCCGAGACGCGCCGCGACCGCGGCGGAGCGCTCGAGCTCCGCCCGGCTGTCGAGTGTGATCCGCACCCCGGACTCGATCGCGCGCTCGAGCAGCGCCTCGTCCTTCATCGCGCCGTTGAGCGAGATCGCCCCCGGCTCGGTCCCGGTGCGCAGCGCCGCCTCGAGCTCATTCGGGCCGAAGACGTCGCAGCCGGTTCCCGCCTCAGTCAGGATCCGGCGAAGCGCGAGGGCGGAGTTGGCCTTGATCGACGGCAGGAGCAGGAACGCGCCCGGCCAGCGACCGGCGAACGCCTCAAGGAAGCGACGCGCGTTGCGGCGGAGCTGATCCTCCGAGATGACGTACAGCGGGGTGCCGAATCGCCGCGCGAGCGCCTCGGCCGGACATTCCTCGACGTAGAGGTCGTGCCCGCGTATCGAGAGGCAATCGTCGAGCTGTTTAGCGTCGCCGCTCATCAGCCTCGTCCAGCCATGATCGCGCTCAGCGGCGCCGTCTCGAGCGCGAGCCGCGCGAGCCGCTCGCCGGTCTCGGGGGCGAACTGGAACCCCTGGCCGTTGCAGGCGCTGCCGACGACGATCCGACCGCGGCGGTCGAAGACGAACCGCTCCTCGGGGGCATTCGTGTACATGCAGGTCTCGACCTCCCTGGCCCCGGCGCCGGCGACGATGCCCGAGTAGCGAGCATGCACCCACTCGGTGATCCGGTCGATCGCCGGCTGCTCGATCTCGTGTCCGGCGCTCTCCGGGTCGGTGACCGGGCCCCGAGCGTGAAGTGCAGCCTTGAGTCCGCGCTCGGGGTCCCAGCAGGCGTATGGCTCGTCGCCCTCGAACTCGATCAATGCGACCGGCGGTGCGGAGCGGTCGAGGAGGTCGAAGTAGGCGACCGACTGCAGCGAGACGCTCAGCGGCACCTCGATCCCCGCCGCGGCCAGCAGCGCGCCGCTCCAAGGACCGGCGGCGACGATCGCCGCCGAGCAGCTCCACCGCCGGCGGTCGGTCTCGATCACGGCCGCATCGTCGCCGTCGGTCAGCGACTGCACGGCCTCACCGTCGTGAAGCTCGGCCCCGGCGGCGCGAGCGCGCTCCAGGAGGGCGACCCGTGCATGGTCGGCGCGAATGATCCCCGCGTCGGGTTGGTGGAGCAGCGGGCCTCCCGCGGGCACCCGGAGGCCGAAACGACGCGCCGCATCGCCCGCGGAGAGGAACCCGACCTCGACGCCCGCCTCTCGTAGGACGTCGATCTGGCGCTCGGCGAACTCGCCGTGGGTGACCGCGCCCGTTGCCCACAGCAGGCGCCGGCCGGTCTCGGTCTCGATCTCGCGCCAGCGGTCGAGCGCCCGCAGCGCCAGCTTCGAGGTAGGTCTCGTCGGGGTAGGCCGCGGGGGCGAAGATCCGCGCGCTGCCCTTGCTCGAGCCACGGGCCTTCGACAGCGAGCGCTCGAGCAGCGCCACCCGCACTCCCTCTCGGGCAACCGCCAGGGCCGCGGCGGCACCGACGACCCCGCCGCCGATCACGACGACGTCGGCCTGCTGATCGTGTTGACGTCGTGGCACCAAGAGTGTACGCTCGTACAGTACAAATGTACACCACAGCTCCCAGCGCCGGCACGAAGCGAAAGCGCGACAACGAGCGTCGCCTGCTGCTCCTGGACACGACGCTGAGGTTGATCGCCAGCGGCGGCACCGACGCCGTCAGCCACCGCGCCGTCGCCGAGCTCGCCGAGGTGCCCCTCGGGTCGACGACCTACTGGTTCGCCTCCCGCCAAGACATGCTCCGCGAGGCGCTCGAGCACTTCGCGCGGGTTGAGATCGAAACTCTGCGTGAACGGCTGGCGGGAGTGCTCGGCAAGAGGCTCTCGCGCCGCCGGCTGGTCGACCAGTTCTCCGCCCACCTGCTCTCCCAGCTGGGCGATGCGCGCTGGCGCACGGTTGCCCAGTACGCGCTGCTTCAGGAGACCGCGCGCGAGCCCGAGCTCGAGCAGGTGTGCCGCGAGTGGACCGAGGCATGGGAGCAGGCGCTGGTCGAGGTCTTCACCTCGTTACGCGCCCGCTCGCCCGAGCTCGAGGCGCGTATGTTCCTGGCGATGCTCGACGGTCTGCTGATCGGCGAGCTGGCGACCCCGAGCGAGGATGTCGAGCAGACGGTCATCCGGCCGGCACTCGATGCCTGGTTCTCGCGAGTCCCGACCAATGACGACTAGACCGAAGGAGAACTCGTGACCAGCACGCCGAGGCGACCGACCCGAACCCGAGCGAGCTGGCGGCTGCTGCTGGGGGCGTGCGCGGCGCTCGCAGCCGCGCTCATACTCGCCGCCTGTGGCGAGGACGACGACGGTCTCGAGGGTGACGCCGAGCAGACCGAGGTTTCAACGGCGGTGGCCGAGGGCGAGCCGTCGGGTGACCTGACGATCTCCAACTGGGCGCTCTACATCGACGATCAGACGATCCCCGATTTCGAGCAGGAGACCGGGATCTCGGTCAAGTACGTCGAGGACATCAACAGCTACTACGAGTTCTTCGGCAAGATGAAGCCGTTGCTCGCACAGGGCGACTCCGGCGGTCGCTCGCTGATGGTCGCCGGCGACTGGTTGGCGAAGCGGATGTACGACCTGGGCTATATCCAGAAGCTCGACAAGGAGGCGCTCGCGCCCGCGTTCGAGAACCTGAGCCCGGACGTCAAGGCGCCGAGCTCGGACCCAAACTGGGACTTCTCGATCCCCTGGCAGGGCGGGATGACGGGGCTGATCGTGAACAAGGAGGAGGCGCCCGATATCCGCTCGGTCAACGACCTCTTCGATCCCCGGTACAAGGGCAGGGTCGAGCTGCTGACCGAGCTGCGCGAGGCCGTTCCGATGGTGATGAAGGCCGACGGCATCGATCCCGAGGACGCGACCGAGGAGGACTGGCTGGCGGCGATCGAGAGGATCAAGGAGGGAGTCGAGTCCGGTCAGATCCGCCGCCTCACCGGCGGTGACTACGCCAAGGACCTTGTCACCGGCGACGCGGTCGCGGTTATGGGCTGGGCCGCCGACGCGATCCAGCTCCAGGCCGACAACCCGCAGCTCGAGTGGCGGATGCCGACCGAGGGCTGCATCATCTGGTGGGACGACTGGGTGATCCCGGTCGGCGCCCCGAACCCGACGGCCGCTTACGAGTTCATCAACTACACCTACGAGCCGGAGAACCAGGCGCAGATCCTCGAGTGGACCAGCACCGTGACCCCCGTCGCCGGGGTCCAGGAGATCTTCGAGAAGACGAATCCCGAGGCGGCGAAGAGCGAGCTGATCTTCCCGAGCGCCGAGTACACGAAGAACTGCTCGACTCTCATCAGCCCGCCGGGTGGGCCCGAGGCCGAGCAGCGGGTCGAGGAGGCGTTCGCGAGCGCGGCCGGGGAGTGAGCGCGATCAGGTCGTCGCTGCCTCGGCGCTGACGAGAATCGAGAAGTGGCCGAAGTCGGCGCCCGGCACCGGCTCGCCGAACAGGCCCTTCATCGGCGAGAGCCGGACCTCCCCCACGGCCACGGCCTCGGCCGCGTCCGCCAACTCGCCGAGAAAGCGCGGCGGCACCGACGGCCGCAGGGAGTGCGCGGTGTAGACGACCCGGATCGCACCCGCCAGCTCGTCGGCGAGCCGCCGCGCCGAGCGAGCGTAGGCGCGCAGGTCCGAGCCCTGCTCGCAGATCAGCTGCGGGCCGTAGTAGGCCTGATCCTGGGCGAAGAGGATCCCGGCGGCCTCATCGACGAGGCAAATGTGATCCGGTGCGTGGCCGGGGGTGTGGATTACCCGCAGGGTTCGGTCACCGAGCTCGATCGTGTCGCCGTCTGCCAGCAGACGGGTCGGGGGCGGAGGGTCGATCCGCCACCCGGCCTGGTCGATCTGCACACCCGGCCACGGTCGCATCGTTTCGTCGGGCCCGACCAGGAACCATCCGTCGCGGTCGGCGTCGCGCAGGCGCTCCCAGCTCGGGGCCATCTCCTCGGCAAGGTCGCGGTAGGCGCGCAGGTACTCGTCCCGGGTACCGGCCTCGATCCATTCCGGCCCCAGCTCGTGCATCTCTGTGTGCTCGAAGAGCTCGTTGCCGCCGACGTGGTCGAAGTGGACGTGCGAGTTGACCACGAACGCCGGCGCCGCCACCACTGGCGCGATCGCCGCGGCGATGTCGGCCAGACCGAGGCCGGTGTCGAGGAGGACGCTGCGCTCCGAGCCGGCGATCAGCCAGCTGAACACGTGGCCCGGCTCGGCGACCAGGTGCAGTCCGGGCTCGATCTCGGCGACCTGGAACCAGTCGCTTGCGTCGGCGACGAAGCTGCGCGGGGCCACCACTGAAGCGGACGACGGGTCTCGAACCCGCGACCTCGAGCTTGGGAAGCTCGCGCTCTACCAGCTGAGCTACGTCCGCGAAGCGCCAAAGTCTAGGCACGGATCGCGACCGCGGCTACTTGGCGGGCAGCGATGCCGCGAAGTCCGCCCCCGCGTCCACCCAGCCCGCAAGAGCCTCGTCCTCGGCGACGCCGTCCGCGCCGACGACGACGACGCCTCGCGTCGGACGGCCGGTGAAGTCGAAGGGGCGCGTGTCCGGCTCGGCGAGCGCCCGCTCACCCTCCTCGAGCCCGAGCCTGACGATCAGCTCGTCGCCGAGCACCCCGCAGGCCATGTTGCCGTCGAGCATGAACACGATCCCGCCGAACATCTTCCGCTCGCTGACCCGGGTGCGCAGGAGCATCAGCTCCCGGACACGGTCGGCGAGCACCTCGTCGTAGGCCATGCCGCGAGCCTAGCCCGCTCTACGCTCCCGGCGATGAGCGCACGGACACTCGCCGTCTTCCTCGGCGCCCTCGCCGTCGTCGGCCTGCTCGGCTACGGGCTGGCGGCCAAGGGCGACGGGACGCTCGCGGTCGGCGACCCGATCCCGACCACTGAGCTGCCGGTGCTGGGCGGCGAGACCTCCGGCTCGCTCGCCGACCAGCGCGGGCGCTGGGCGCTGGTCAACGTCTGGGCCTCGTGGTGCGTGCCCTGCCGCGAGGAGGCGCCGGCGCTGCAGCGCTTCTATGAGCGACACGGCGGCGAGCGGTTCGAGATCGTCGGCATCGACACCCAGGAGCCCGCCGAGGACGGGCTCGAGTTCGTCGACGAGTTCGGGCTCACCTACCCGCAGCTTCACGACGGGCCGGGCGAGTTCGCCGACGAGCTGAAGACCACCGGGGTGCCTGAGAACTTCCTCGTCGACCCCGAAGGAAACGTGGCGCTGCTGCGCCCCGGTCCGGTCACAGAGGCGTATCTCGATCAGGAAATCCTGCCACTGATCGAAGGGAGCGCGGCTTGAGGGCGCTCGCCGCGCTGGCCGCGCTGCTCGCCCTGGTGCTGCCCGGCGCCGCTGCGGCGCAGCAGCCGCAGACCTCGCTGGCCGACATCGAGGACGAGGTGATGTGCCCGATCTGCGGCGTCACGCTCGAGCTCGCCACCGAGGCCCCGCAGGCGATCCAGGAGCGCGAGTTCATCCGCGAGCGGGTCGCCGCCGGGCAGAGCAAGGACGAGATCAAGGACGCGCTGGTCGCCGAGTTCGGCCCCGAGGTGCTCGCACTCCCCGAGGCGGAGGGCTTCGACCTCGCCGCCTGGCTGGTGCCCGGGATCGCGATCCTGGTCGCCGCGGTGGCAATTCTGGTCGGGCTGCGCCGCTGGCGACGCGCCGGGCCGGGGCCCGGCGATCCGCCCGCGGCACCGCTCGACGAGGAGGACGCGCAGCGGCTCGAGGCCGACCTGGCGCGGTACGAGCGCTAGCTGCGGCGGGCTCAGCCGGCCGAGATCGCGAGCGCCGCGATCGTCGGCGTCTCGATCCGCACGTCGGGGTCGAGCTCCCAGCAGGCGAGCGCGATCTGGTGCGGGCCGGCCGGCAGCGGCTGCGGGGTGACCAGGGTGCGGGCGAAGCCGTTGGTGGCGCCGGCGTTGGTGTGCGACTCGTCCTCGCCGGGGGTTGCGAAGGCCGGGCGGGGAGCGCCGTCGACGCGGATATCGCAGCCGGCGGCCGAGCCGCCGGAACTGCTGTTGCCGGTGTACTGGCCTCCCGTCGCGACGACCAGGACTCGGGCGGGCCGGTCGAGCTCGAGCGTCGTGGTCACGCACTCGACCGGCGTTGTCGAGCTCGGGTCGCAATCGAGAGCGTCGCCCACCCCCGCCACCTTGGCGAACCCTGACGCGTCGAGCGACGCCTCGCGGACCTCCTTGCCGGTCAGCGAGTCGCGCTTCACGTCCTTCCCCTTGACCGCCTTGCGGTCGCGCAGGTCGGCGCTGCGCAGGGAGTCGTCGGCGACCTCGTCGGAGCCGATCCGCTCGACCGCATATGCGCCGCCGGTCGTCACGGCGACGAACAGCGCCAGGTAGGCGGCGACGGTGGTGTGACTCGGCCTGCGCATCTCAGCTCTCCCAACACGGTCGGCGGCGCAGGGTTGCTTTTCAGCGCGCCAGCACCACCACCGTGCGGGCGGTCGACCGTACCGGAGCCTTGTACGGCCAGGCCTGCTCGCGCGCGACCTTGACCCGGAACTTGAACCGCGCGTCGCTCTCGTAGAAGCGCCCGAACCGGTACCCGAGCCGGTAGCGGCCGGAGGGCTCGGTGTGAAAGGCCTCCCGGACCGTGTTCCAGCGCCCGGCGGACTCGCGGACCTGGAGCTCGATCAGCTTCCCGCCGACCGGCATCCGAGCCGCGTAGTGGCCGATCCTGCCGGCGAACACGACCCGCCCGCCCTCGGGAACCCGCTCGCGCGAGGTCCGGAAGCTCGCCCGGCTGCGCACGGTGAGTTGGCCGGCGACCTGCTCGAGCGGCGCGAACCGCGCCGTGCCGGCGAAGCCCGCCGAGACTGTCCGCGATGGGCCCGGCGGCAGCTCCGACGTCCAGGCCCCGCGCGAGTCGGTCGAGACGACCCGGACCCGGCGGTCGATCAGCGCCCCGGCGCCGAACTGCTCGACCACGGTCACCTCGCGCCCGGCGAGCGGCTCGCCGTCGGGGTCGAGCAGCCGGCCCGAGACCGAGGAGCCGTGGCCGTAGGCGACCGTCTGGCGCTCGGCCCCGCCGGGATCGAGCCCGGCGACCAGCCGCGCCCGCTGGCGGAGCGGGAAGCTGAGCACCATCGGCGTCCCGTCCTCGCGCCGGGTCGTCTCGGCGCTGTTCCCCGCCACGTCGACCGCCTCGGCGCGGAACTCGTAGTCGCCGGGCGGCACGGCGTCGGAGTCGACCCGCGCCCGCAGCTCGCCGGCGACCGTCTCGACCGCGAGCGGCGTCCAGACCGAGCTGCCGACGGGACGGTACGAGATCCGCGGCCGAGTCGAGTCCGGAGTCGGGCTCGGTGACCCGGACCCGGATCAGCTCCGGGTCGCCGGGGTCCTGGCGGTTGGCGAACGCCAAACCCGGTGGCGAGTTGTCGACGTAGATCGTCCTCGATGCGCACCCGCCGGCATTGCCGGCGAAGTCCTCCGGACAGACGAGCAGACGTGTTCGGCCCGTTTCTGAACGGTGCGGCCGCACTGTTGAGTCGTGCGGTCCAGGTCGACGCCGAACGGGTGAGACCGGACACGGCGCCAGCAGGCTCGAGTACGGGCCGCCGAGCACCCCGCCGCAGGCGGGGCTCGCGCGCCCGACCTCGACCCCGTTGACCAGGGCGCGCAGATGCTCGATGCCGCTCCCGACATCGGAAGCCTGCGCCTGCAACCGCAGCCCTCCGCGCTTCCATCCCGGTTCGACGAGACCGCCGGTCACGCTCGCCACCCTCGGGTCGTAACGGTCCGCAAGCACGAGCTCGATGTTCTGGACGTGGACGTGGGCGTGCTGGGAGTACGGGCAACCGCCGCCGTCGCTGCAGATCAGGATCGCGACCAGGGCGACGTGGCGAAGGCCGGAAGCGCTGTAGGCCTGGTACCCCTGGGCGGAGTCGAGACCGTTGCCGATCACCCGCGTTCCTCCCTGGGCGTCGACGGCAACGATCTGGGCCAGGTGGTGGTTCTCGCGGCGCAGGTTCGCGCGCACGTTGACCGCGACGATCTCGGTACCCGGCGGGGCGTTGAAGCGCCAGAACCCGTTCTGGCCCGCGGTCGCGAAGCCCAGGTTGCTGAGCTCGAGCCGCTGGTCGGTGCCCGGACAGCGGTTCTGGGTCGAGTAGGCGCCGCGCGCCTCCGAGGTCGCCTCCGCGGCCGAGCGGCTCGAGGCGTGGCACTTGAGCACGTTGTAGGTGGCGTTGGCGGCAAGCGCCTCCGGGGCGCTCGTCGCCGCGACCGCGAAGGCGCCCGCGATCGCGACTAGCAGCGTTGCCCGCCTCACGGTCCGAACTCCTGCGCGACCGCCGAGCCGCCTCCCCCGCCTTCCCCGCCGGTCACCGCCGCCGGCGCAGGGCTCGTTGCCGGCGGCGTGCTCGCGGCGACGCCGAACTCGCGCTCGACCGGAGGCGTCGCCTCCGCCAGTGGTGGCGCGGGCTCGGGCGGCGGCCCTGGCTCCGGTTCGGGCTCGGGCTGCTCGACTGGCGCCGGCGCGGTGCCCGGCTCGGACTCGCTGCTGGGTGCGTCTCCGCCGTCCGCGATGGGCGTCGACACGACCGGCACCGCCGGCGCGGACGCCCGTGCGGACCGCTCCGCGCCGGGGCGCTCGCGCGGTCCGCGCTCTGCCTCGCCGCCGAGCCCGAGCGGAGCGACGCCCGCGGCGACGCAGGCAGTCGCGGCGACCCCGCCGCCGATGCAGGCGATCGCCAGCTTGCCGGTCGCCCCGAGGCCGGCGAACTTCGCCAAGCACGCCGGCGCCGGCCACCCCGGCGCCGCGCGTCCCGCCGGTCGCCACGCCCTGCGCCAGGCCCTGCTCGGCCGCCGGGGTCCCGCGCGAGATCAGGCCGCCGGCCGCGTCGCGGACCCGGTCGCCGAGCTCGAGCAGGCGATCGGCGTACGTGATCTGGCCATCGACGCCGTCGACCGCGCCGACCGCCACCGCCGAAGCGCCGAGGTCGTGCAGATGGCCGGCGAGCCGGGCGACGAAGTCCGAGCAATCGCGGCAGTGCGCCAGGTGCGCGCGGGCCTGGCGCTCCTGGTCGGCCGTCGCGAGACCGCTGACCAGCGCCCGCAACAGCGGCTCGCGGTCAGCGCACCACTCGCCCCGCTCGAGCGTCCGCATGCGCTCGGTCAGCTCGGCAACGCCGCGGGTGATCTCCTTGCGGTAGGCCCGGGGCGAGAGCCCATCGACCAGCGCGCACACCTGCCGCGGCTCGAGCCCCCAGCCGTAGCGCAGCAGCATCACGGCCCGTCGCCGAGGCGGCAGCGAGGCGAGCAGGTCTCGAGTGATCCGCGACTGCTCGCGGCCGCTGGCAAGCTCGTCGGGCGGCTCGGCCGGATCGGCGACGCCGCCGACCAGCTCCAGCGGGGCAGTCGGCTTGCGCCGCCGCCGGCGCAGCTCCTTGCCGGCCTGGTTGGCGACCGCGGTGAGCACATAGCTGCGGACCTCGTCGTCGCTGAGCCGCCCGGCGCGGCCCGCCAGCGCGCGCAGGGTCCCGACCCAGGCGCCGGCGTAGATGTCGTCGATCTCCTCGGCCGAGAAGGCGCCCCGGAACGCGCGCCGGACCATGCTCTGCGCCGGGCGCCGGAACTCCTCGAACAACCTCCCGGCACGCTCGTTCCAGCCCTCGTCGCGCCCGCCCGCAGACGTGGCTCGCCTCAATCCGGCCGATGCTTTGACGGGCTTCATCCGGCGTCCCTCGGACGACAAGCCCACGGCGGCGCCGTGCGCCCCCCTTGCCGCGTCGCGGCAGTTTCGTGGCAGCGCACCATCGCGCGATTCGGACCCCCGATGCAGGGCCCCATTCCCCCTGGAAGCTCCATCTTCCGGGGCCGATCGTAGCGGAGTGGCGGCCGCGGGCTACTCTCGCTCGAACATCACCAGCTCGTCATGGACCGTCCCGCCGACCGGCCTGTACGCCTCGGCCAGCAGGTAGGCGATGAGCGATCCGGGCTTCTCGCCGGGCGGCGCTCCGGGCAGGAAGATCTTCGTCCCACCGGCCTGCTCGAGCGCGTCAAGGGCGCGGTCGACCTCGCCGGGCGAGACCAGGACCAGCGCCGTGTTGAACGGGGAGCGGTTCTCGACTCCGGCCCGCTCGGCGAGCCGGTGGTCGGCGGCCGAGCCCCAGATCACCACGCTCTCGCCCGGCTCGGTGCGCTGCTCGACGAAGCGCTGGAACTCGGCGTTGTCGGCCTCCGAGGCGCCCGAGCGCCCCAGCCGCTCGACCTCCTGCCAGGGCGGGGAGATGGTCGCGATCGAGGCGATCATGACCCCGAAGCCGACCATCGTCGCCAGCGCCGGCAGCGCCAGGCGCCGCAGCGACTCGCGGCGCTCCGAGCGCAGGTACCCGAGCACGGTCCAGGTCAGTAGCGCGAGCGCGAGCCCCCAGGTCGGGAACAGGAGCATCAGCTGCCAGGGCAGCGAGCGGCCGGCGAAGTAGGAGCCGGCGAGCAGCCCGAAGACGCCGGCGAAAGCGAGCATCGCGGTCAGGGTCCGGTCCTCGCGATTCTGGACGAAGCGCACCGCGGCGGTCAGGATCGCGGCGATGAAGGTGACGTAGAGCGCGATGTGGAGGCCGAGCGCCGGCATCGGCTCCAGCCCGACCGCCTCGCGGGCGAAGAGCCGCGTGTAGTAGATCCACAGCCCGGGATCGGGCAGCTCGCCGGTTCGCACGAGGACGACCGCGATGACCAGCGCCAACGCGCCGCCGAGCCCGATCGCCGCCTGGCGGACGAGGCGCCAGAGCGATCGCCCCCACCCCTCGCCGCGATCGGCGCCGAGGGCGAGGGCGCAGAACAGCGCCAGCACGCAGATCGTCCCGAACTCCGCGTTGTTGAGCATCGCCAGCCCGGCGGCGAGGAAGACGACCCAGAGCGGCAGCCGGCGTCCGCGCATCGCCACCGCGGTCAGCCAGGCGACGACGAACGGGCCCAGGTAGCGGCCCGGAAAGAAGGCGTAGTAGCTGCCGTTGAATTCGTGTCGCAGCCCCTCGTCCGACCATGGGAAGAGGGCGAGCGCCAGGAACGGCACGTAGAGGGCGAGCGCCGCCAGCGGCCGGCCGGTGACCTTGAGCAGGACCCCGTAGATCGCCAGCAGCGCGAGCACCGACAGCGCCACCATCAGCACCGAGGAGGCGGTGATCGAGAGGTCGAACAGCTCCAGCACCGGCGCGAAGGCGAGCGGCAGGAGCTGTACGTACTGGGCGACGTAGTCGACCATCGGGGTGCGGCCGTTGGCGACCGCGTAGAAGTCCTGGGCCTGGACGGGCACATGCCCCTCGGGGATCGCCCCGCCCTCGGAGAGGTTGGCGTCGGTGAACACCGCGGGCAGCAGCCAGAGCGCGGTCAGCGTGAGCGCGATGGCGAATGCGCCCCACCGCCAGCCGCTCGAGCTCCGGGCGGCGCCCTCGGGGCGCCCGAACGGCCACCGCCTCGCGAGCGCGAGAGCAAAGAGCCCGGCCCCGATCACCAGCCCGGCGACCAGGACCGGGACCGAGAGCAGCAGCGGGGCGAAGTAGTCGGGGTCGAGCAGCGGCAGCTCGTCTTCCTGCGCCAGCACCGCCCAGACCAGCAGCCCCACGAGCCCGACCTGAATCACGATCACCGGGAGGTCGAGCCGGCGCTCGGCGGGTGCCGGCGAGCCGAGCCAGATCACCAGGCCGGCGAGCCCGAGCGGCGCCGCGACCGCGAGCAGGAAACGGGCCTGCTCGAGCGGCTCGGGCTTGATCAGCGGCGAGGCCTCGACGAAGAACCCGCCGGTCGGGTCGGGCAGAAGATCGGAGAGCGGCGGTGCCAACCAGGCGATCGCGGCGAGCAGGGCGAGCGCGCCTGGCCAGAGCCCGAGCCAGGCGATGTCCTCGGCCGATGGCCGCCTGCGCCCCTCGACCGCCCGCGGCGCCGGCTCGCGGGCGGCGCGCACGTCCGTCGTCATCAGCGTTGGCCCCGGATCGCCCCCGCCAGCCGGCCCGCGAGGCCGCGCGCCCTGCCGCCGACCGTCCACCAGGGAGTCTCGAGCGCTCGCTCGGTTCCCCCGGTGGTGTCGAGGCCGTCGAGCCGTGCCAGCTCCTCGGCGCCGAGCTCGAAGTCGAAGACCCGGGCGTTCTCGGAGATCCGCTCGCGGTTGGCCGACTTCGGGATCACGGGGATCTCGCGCTCGAGCGCCCAGCGCAGCAGGACCTGCGCCGGGGTGCGTTCGTGCGCTCGCGCGATCTCGGCGATCACCGGGTCGGCGAGCTGCTCGCCCCGGGTCAGCGGGCTGTAGGCCTCGAGCGCGATCCGGCGCCGCTCACACTCGGCGAGCAGGGCGCGGCGGAAGGTGAAGGGGCTGAACCTGACCTGGTTGACGACCGGCTCTGCGTCCCCGGCCGCGCATACCTCTCCCAGCTCGGCGACGCTGAAGTTGCTGACCCCGATCGCCCGCGTCAGCCCTCGCTCGAGCGCCGCCTGCATCCCGCTCCAGGCCCAGGTCGGGCCGCCCTCGGGCCAGTGGACTAGGTAGAGGTCGAGCTGCTCGATCCCGAGCCGCTCGAGGCTGCGCTCGGCCTCGGCGACCGGGTCGCTGGAGCGAGGAAAGAACTTGGTCGTCAGGAAGACCTCCTCGCGCGCCAGCCCGCTGGCCGCGAGCCCGCGGCCGACCCCGGCCTCGTTGCCATACGCCTGCGCGGTGTCGATGTGCCGGTAGCCGGCCTCGAGCGCCCAGCCGACGGCGTCCTCGGTCGCCCGGCCGTCGTCGATCTGCCAGACGCCGAGGCCGAGCAGCGGCATCTCGACGCCGTTGGCGAGCTGCTTTGCGGGGATCACCCGTCGGAGCGTACGCGGCCCAGGACCTGCTCGAGCTTTCGCAGGTCGGGGTCCGAGAGCGCCGCGAGCTCGGGCGGCGGCTCGGCGCGGCGACGGGCGAGCTCGTCGCGGATCTCGCGCCCTTCGTCCGTCAGCGCGACAAGCTTCACGCGCCGATCGCCCTTGGCGGCGCGCCGCTCGACCAGGCCGCGTTCCTCGAGCCGGTCGACGATCCCGGTGATGTTCGAGCTGTCGCAGTGCATGTGCTGGGCCAGCTCGCCCATCGGCCGCGGCTCCTCGAGCAGTCCGAGCATGAACTGCTGCGGCGGCATCAGGTCGAACTCACGCCAGATCTCGATCATCCGCGGACGGGCGTGCTGGAAAACGAAGTCCAGCATCAAGGTCCAGGTGCGGCTGGCCGCCGAGCGGGTATCGGTCACAGGGCTGTGGCTCGCCGCAGTCATTTGAGGACGAGGATACTCTATGCTATGGATAGTTGATGCAGGCAACTAATTCACCATCGTTGGGAGAGTCGATGAACGGCGACAACGGGATCGAGGTCGAGGGCCTCGTACGCGAGTTCAAGAAGGGGCCGCGAGCGGTCGATGGGATCGACCTCACCGTCGCCCCGGGCGAGATCTACGGCTTTCTGGGCCCGAACGGGGCGGGCAAGTCGACCACCGTCCACATGCTGACCACCCTGCTGCCCCCGACCGCCGGCACCGCCCGTGTCGCCGGCCACGACATCGTCAAGGAGGGTCCCGCGGTCCGCGACGCGATCGGCGTCGCCCTCCAGGAGGCCGCGCTCGACCAGTACCTGACCGCGCGCGAGCACATGCGGCTCCAGGCCGGCATGCACGGGCTGGCGAAGTCCGAGGCCGTCAGCCGCGGCGACGAGCTGATCGCCCGGGTCGGGCTCTCCGAGGCCGCGGACCGCAAGGTCGGCGGCTACTCGGGCGGGATGCGCCGCCGGCTCGACCTCGCGCTCGCCCTGGTCCATCAGCCCCGAATCCTGTTCCTCGACGAGCCGACCACCGGGCTCGACGTGCAGAGCCGCACCGCGCTCTGGGACGAGGTCCAGCGGCTCGCGAGCTCGCAAGGGGTAACCGTCTTCCTCACCACCCAGTACCTCGAGGAGGCCGACGCGCTGGCCGACCGGGTCGGGATCATCGACTCGGGCAAGCTCGTCGCCGAAGGCACCCCCGACGCGCTCAAGGCCGAGATCGGGCGCCCGACGGTCGAGGCCGTCCCGGCCACCGAGGCCGACACCGAGCGCATGCGCTCGACCCTGGTCCGGTTTGGCTCCGAGGGACCTGCGGGACCGGGCGGGATCGCGGTGCGCCTCGACGAGGGCGCCGGCGAGCTCGCCGACGTGGTCCGCGCGCTCGACGCCGAGGGGATCGCCGTCGCCAACCTCGAGATCCACGCGCCGACGCTCGACGACGTCTTCCTCGTCAAGACGGGCCGCAGGCTCGAGGGCGCCGGCGACGACGAGGCCGAGGCGACCGGGGAGCACGAGGCGGTGGCAGCGTGAGCGACGGCGACGCAATCGCGGTCGCGCTGCCCGGGCGGTCGGCGCGAATCCGCAGCGGCACCCTGACCCAGGTCGGCTATCTGGCCCGCCGGTCGATCACCCGCACGATCCGCCAGCCGATCATGTTCGTGCCCAGCCTCGTCTTCCCGCTCTTCCTGCTCGCGGTCAACGCGAGCGGGCTCTCGGCGGCGACCTCGCTGCCGGACTTTCCGACCGACTCCTACCTCACCTTCGCGCTCGGGCTGACCTTCATGCAGGGGGCGCTGTTCGCGACCATGGGCGCCGGCCAGTCGATCGCCGCCGACATCCAGCACGGCTTTTTCGATCGCCTCCAGCTGACCCCGTTGCGCAGCAACGCGCTGATCGCCGGCCAGCTCGCCGGCGCCACCCTCCAGGGACTGATCCAGGCGCTCACCTACCTGATCGTGGCGCTGGCGTTCGGCGCCCACCTCGAGTCCGGGCCGGCCGGAATCCTGGTCCTCTTCGCCCTCTCGGCGTTGGTCGGGATCTCGTTCGGGTCGATCGGGCTGGCGATCGGGCTGCGCACCGGTAACGGAGAGGCGGTCCAGGGCGTGTTCCCGCTCATGTTCGTGCTCCTCTTCATCAGCTCCGGCGCCCTGCCGCGCGACCTGATCGCCAACGACTGGTTCCAGACCGTCGCGACGATCAACCCGGTCAGCTACCTGATCGAGGGTTTCCGGAGCTTGTTCGTGGTCGGCTGGGACGGCGAGGCGCTGGTGCTCGCGTTCGGAGTCGCGCTCGCGGTCCTCGTCTTCGGGATGTGGGCGGCGGCAGCTGCGCTGCGGACGAGGATGGAGCGCACATGAGCCCGGCACTGAGACGGTTCGCTCTCGCGGCGCTCGTGATCGCCTGGCGCCAGATCCACGTCATGGTCACCAAGCCTTCGCTGATCCTGCCCTCCCTGATCTTCCCGCTGTTCTTCTTCGCCGCGTTCGCGGGCGGGCTCTCGGCGGTCGGCGAGGCGCCCAGCTTCGACTACCCGGACTACACGACCTTCCAGTACGTGTTCGTGCTCATGCAGTCCGCGATCTTCGGCGGCGTGTTCACCGGGTTCGCAATCGCCGCCGACTTCGAGTTCGGCTTCGCCCGCCGGATGCTGCTCGCCACCCGCAACCGCTCGGCGCTGATCGCCGGCTACGCGATCAGCGCTCTGATCCGGGCGCTGCTCGTCTGGACGGTGGTCACGGTCGTCGCCGTCGCCACGGGCGCCGAGATCACCGGCAGTGCCGGCGACCTGCTCGAGATCCTGGTGATCGCGGTGATGCTGAACTTCGCCGCCGTCCTCTTCGCCTCCGGCCTGGCGATGCGCTTCCGCACCATGCAAGCGGCGCCGCTGATCCAGCTGCCCGCGTTCCTGATCATCATGACCGCGCCGGTCTACGTCCCGCGCGACCTGATCGAGGGCTGGGTCGCCACCGCCTCCGACTACAACCCGATGACCGCGACGCTCGAGGCCGGACGCAACCTGATCATCGGCGCGCCCGCCGACACCCTGCTCGCGGTCGGCGTCGCCGCCGGCCTGATCGCGGTGATGCTGAACTGGGCGCGGACCGGGCTGCGCCGCGCCGAGGCGGCGGGCTAGCTCCACGGCTCACCCCGCCGAGAGCAGTCGCTCGAGTGTCGCCAGCACGCCCTCGGGGTCGTCCTCGAGCCGACGGTGGGTTACTCGGATCACGTGATGACCGGCGGCCTGGAGCGTCGCGTCGCGCAGCCGGTCGCGCTCGAAGGCGGCTCGGCCGCGGTGGTAGGCGTGGCCGTCGAGCTCGACGACAACGCGCTGGCGACGCCATAGGACGTCCACTTCGAGCCCTGCGAGCCTGCACGTTGGCCTCGGGATCCGGCAGTCCGCGATCCCGACAGAGCTTCAGGAACCGGTACTCGAGCGCCGACCGGGTGCTGACGGCCGCCGGCAGCAACCGAGCGGCGAGCCGACGGAACTCGCGCACGCCCCGCTGGCCACGGCGTTCGCAGAGCGCACGAAGCCGCCCGCGATCGAGCAGGTGGAGGCGGTCGGCTTCGTCGAACGCACGCTCGAGCTGGCGCGGGGCGAGCACCGCCGCGAGGTCGAGCAGGGTGCGGGCGGCCGCGGTGACCGGGATCCCGTCGCGGGCCGTGAGGTCGACCCGGTCAAGTCGGGGCGGGCGGTGGAAGCTGACCGTGGCACGCGGTCGCCGACCCCGCGGCACGCTCACGTCCGGGATCCGGCTCGTCGCGGGCATCAGCCCCCACAGCTCGGCGGCGCTTCGGTGGCTGAGCACGGCGCCGGACCCGCCGGCGAGCACCGCCGCGAGCCAACGCCCGTGGTCGCCGACCGCCGGGTGACCGACCGCGTAGACCCCGGCGTGTACCGCGTGCAGCCGGCCCGCCGCGACCCGGCCGCGGATCGCTTTCCGGCTCAATCCGCACGTGAGCAGCTGGTCCGCAGAGACGACCCCGTGCTGGCGAGCGGCGAGCGCCGCAATCGCTCGATCGGCGGCGCGGGTGGCCGCGGCATGGGTGCTCCGCTCGCATCGAGATCTGCGTTCGCGACCGCCGGGGGCGGAATTGTTGATCTCGGCGGCCATGGCGGAGAGGCTGGCGGCCGAGAGCGCGCGGGTGGTGCACACCGCGCCACGGAGACGTCAGCGATGTGCGCCGCATTACGCTTCGTCGATGCCGCACGAGACCGTGAAGCTGGAGGTCGCCGACGGCGCCGCCCGGATCACGCTCAACCGTCCCGACTCGCTGAACGCCTGGAACGAGCAGTTCGGGCTCGAGCTGCGCGAGGCGATCGCCTCGGTGGCGGGCGACGACGCGGTGCGGGCGGTCCTGATCACCGGCGCCGGGCGGGCGTTCTCGTCGGGCGCCGACCTGCGCGAGCAGCGCGCCGCGGACGGCGAGGCTCCCGATCTGAGCGCGCGGCTGCGCGAGGTCTACCACCCGATCCTGCTCGACGTGCGCGAGATGCCGAAACCGGTCCTGGCGGCGGTCAACGGGCCGGCGGCCGGGATCGGCTGCTCGCTGGCACTCGCCTGCGATCTGGTGATCGCCGCCGAGTCGGCGTTCTTCCTGCTCGCCTTCATCAACGTCGGCCTGGTTCCCGACGGCGGCTCGACCGCGATCGTCCCGGCCAGGATCGGCGCCGCGCGGGCGGCCGAGATGGCGCTGCTCGGCGAGCGGGTACCCGCCGAGACGGCGCTTGGGTGGGGGCTGATCAACCGGGTCGTCGCCGATGCCGAGCTCGAGGGTGCGACCGACGCCCTGCTCGGTCACCTCGCCGGCGGCCCGACCCGCGCCTACGCGAACGCGAAGCGACTCCTCAACCGCACCCTCTATCGCGACTTCGCCGGCCAGCTCGACGCCGAGGCCGAGGCGCAGCGCGAGCAGGGCGCGACCGCCGACTTCCTCGAGGGCGTGCTCGCTTTCGCCGAGAAGCGCCCGCCGCGCTTCACCGGTTCCTGAGCCCGCGGCTCAGACCGGGTGGCAGGCGCGGAAGATGCCGTCGGGGTCGAATTGGGCCCTGACCGCCCGCAGCCGTTCGAGCGCCGGGGCGCTGAACATGGTCGCGACGTCGTAGGGCTGCTCGGTGAACGAGCTGTAGCGGCCGGCGTCGTAGGGCGCGAAGACCTCGCCGAGCCGTCCCAGCGTCGCCTCTACGGGCGGCACCATCTCCGGCGCCATCACCACGCCGACCCCGAACATCATGTACGTGCCGGGGAGCGAGGCGAGCGCGCCGCCGTTCGGCGCCTCGCGCCCCAGCGCCCCGCCGCCGTGGCGCAGCTCGATCGAGAGCAGCGGCGAGCCCGAGCCGGGGCCCGTGGCCGCGACCAGCTCGTCGATCGCCGACTCGGGCAGGTCGCCGACCAGCGCGTGGGCGGTCATGTACGGGACCGGGTCGACCGGGTCCATGTGCAGCTCCGATAGCCCCGCCGGCGGCACCATCGCGAATGTGTCCATCTCGGGCCCGAGGTCGCGCAGCGGCGCCAGCAGCTCGCGCCCCTCCTCCTCGCCGCCCAGGAAGGCCGCCTCGATCACGGTGAACGACTTCCCGCGCACGATCTCCGGGATCAGCTCGAGGTCGGGCAACTGGATCAGCCGCCCGACCGAGGTCACCTCCTCGGGGGCCGACTCAGTCCACGCCCGCCACGCGTGCAGCACCTCGCCTGCGCGTTCGAAGCCGAAGAACAGCGCCCCGGCATAGAGCTCGCGCAGCGGCAGGAGCTCGAATTCGATCGCGGTCACGGCGCCGAAGTTGGCGCCGCCACCGCGCAGCGCCCAGAACAGGTCGGGCTCGGTGTCGGCGTCGATCCGGCGCTCGGCGCCGTCTCCGGTGACGAGCTCGATCGCCGTCACCCGGTTGCACTGCAGGCCGTGCTTTCGCATCTGCCAGCTGACTCCGCCATTGAGCGAGTAGCCGACCACGTTGACCTCCGGCGATGAGCCGTGCAGCGCCGAGAGGCCGAGCTCGGAGGCGGCGGGAATGACGTCCCACCAGCGCGCGCCGGCCTCGACCCGAGCGCTGGGCGCATCCGGGTCGAGCTCGACCGCGGTCATCCGCCCGAAGCGCAGCAGCAGCGTCTCGTCCAACGAGCCCAGTGGGCCGGCGTTGTGGGCCGAGCCCTGTGGGGCGACCTTCAGGCCCAGTTCGCGCGCCGCGCTCACGATCTCGGCCGTCTCGGCGGCGGTCGATGGCGTCGCGACCGCGACCGGCTGCTGGTCGACGAGCAGATTGAACGCCAGCCGGGCGGCGTCCCAGCCCTCGTCCTCGGCGGTGGTCACGGCATCCCCGAAGCGCTCGCGCAGGGCGACGCCGGGGCTCAGGTCAACGGACACGTGCTCTCCCCTCAGTCGGTTTGGGGCTGGTCGGTCGGCAGCTTGATCTCGCGCTTGAGGATCTTTCCGGTCGGGCCCTTGGGCAGCTCGTCGACGAACCAGATCACACGCGGGTACTTGTAGGCGGCGACCTGGTCCTTGACGTGGGCGCGCAGCTCGTCCTCTGATGCCTGCTCGCCGTCCTTGAGCGCGATCGCGGCGCCGACCTCCTCGCCGAGCTCGTCGTGGGGAACGCCGACAACGGCCACCTCGCGGACCGCCGGGTGCTCGTAGACGACCTCCTCGATCTCGCGCGGGTAGACGTTGTAGCCGCCGCGGATGATCAGGTCCTTCTTGCGGTCGACGATGAAGAAGTAGCCGTCGGCGTCGACGGTCGCGACGTCGCCGGACCGAAACCAGCCCTCGGCGTCGATCGACTCGGCGGTCGCATCGGCGCGGTTCCAGTAGCCCTTCATCACGTTGTGGCCGCGGATCACGATCTCGCCCGGCTCGCCTTGGGCGACCTCGTTGCCGTCGTCGTCGACGACCTTCATCTCGACGCCCTCGATCGGGGTCCCGATCGAGCCCGGCTTGCGCTCCCGGTCGGGGTGGTTGAACGAGGCGACCGGCGAGGTCTCCGAGAGCCCGTAGCCCTCGAGGATCATGCACCCGAAGGCGTCCTCGAACGCCTTCATCACCTCGACCGGCATCGCCGAGCCGCCGGAGGCGCAGAGCTCCAGGCACGAGGTGTCGAAGCTCTCCTTCTCGGGGTGGTGGAGCATCGCCGCGTACATCGTCGGCACGCCCTCGAAGACGTTGACCCGGTCGCGGTCGATGATCTCCAGCGCCTTGCCGGGGTCAAAGCGCGGGATCAGGCTCAGGCAGGCCCCGGCGCGGATCGCGGCGTTCAGGCCGCAGGTCTGGCCGAAGGAGTGGAAGAGCGGCAGCGCGCCGAGCACGACCGAGCTCTCGTCGATGTCGGTGAAGTCTGCGAAGGCCGCGACGTTGCGGGCCAGGTTCGCGTGCGTGAGCTCGGCCCCCTTCGGGGTCCCGGTGGTCCCCGAGGTGTAGAGGATCACCGCGGTGTCGTCGTCGGCGCGGTCGACGACCTCGAACGTGTCATCGAACTGGCCGACCAGCTGCTCGAACTTGCCCGGCTCGACCAGGATCAGCTCCGTCCCGGCCTCCTCGGCGCCCGCCTCGGCCGCCTCGGCGAAGTCGTGCCAGGCGAAGAGCAGCTTGGCTCCCGGGTCGGTGAGGTAGAAGCCGACCTCGCGCTGCTTGAGCAGCACGTTCATCGGCACCACCACCCCGCCGAGGCGCAGGACTCCGTAATAGCAGGCGGCGAAGTAGGGGACGTTGGGGAGCATGATCCCGACCCGGTCGCCGGCCTCGACCCCCTTGCTCTCGAGCATGTTCGCGATCCGCGCCGCCGCGCAGTCGAGCTGGTGGTAGGTGAGCTCGATCTCGTCGAGCTTCATCGCCACCCGATCGGGGTGCTCGGTCGCCGTCCGGGTCAGGTTCTCGGCCAGGTTCATCCCGCTCTCCTCAGCGCGCGCTACCGCGCGAGTCTATTCCGACACGGGGCCCCCCGGTCCGAACAAGAGCCGAGGGGGCCTCAGACCCCCTCGACCGGTTTCCCCCTTCGGGTTCGGCGACCCGGCTCTCGCCGGGGTCGTTACTCGACCGTGAGCTCGCCTTCCATGCCGAGGCCCTTGTGATCGTCGATCGCGCAGTAGATCTCGTAGGTCCCCGGCTTCAGGTCCACCGCCAGCTCGGTGCTCTCGCCGCCGCCAATCGTGTCCGAGACCTCCTCGACCCCGTTGCCCTCGACCTCGAGGTTGTGCTCGGCGCTGCCGTCGTTTCGGAGCGTGAAGGTCACCTCGCCGGCCCCGGTCGTCACCTCGGAGGGGTCGAACTTGAACTCGGTCGCGGTGATCTCGACCTGCTCGCCGCCGCCGGATCCGCCGCCCGCCGCGGCCTCCGAGCCGCCGCCGCCATTGCCGCCACTCGCCTGCTCGCTGGTGATCCCGCTCGCCGGAGTCGTCTCGTCGTCATCGTCGTCGCCGCAGGCGCCGAGCCCGATCGCGAGCGCGGAGGCACAGCCGGCGAGCAGGATTCCGGGATTGCGGTGCACGTGCAGGTTCCTCTTCAGCCTCGGTCTTGCCACCCTGTGGGGTGATACGGGCGAGGAGAGCGATCGGATTGGACCAATCCCGACGCTCGCCGGGTCCGTAGTACGGAATGTGGTCGCTGTCCGATGAAGCGCTCGTCGCCGGGCTCGCCGCGGGCGATCCGGGCGCCGCGACCGCGTTCGTGCGCCGCTTCCAGGCCCGGGTCTACGGCCTGGCGGTGACGATGTCGGGCGACCCCGCGGTCGCCGAGGAGATCGCGCAGGAGGCCTTCACGCGCGCCTGGCGACACGCCGCCGCCTACGACGCGCGGCGCGGCCGGGTCGTCACCTGGCTGCTCTCGATCACCCGCAACCTGGCGATCGACCACCTGCGCTCGCGACGGACCGAGCCGCTCGACCCCGGAACGATCGCCGGCGCCGAGCAGGCGCTCTGGACGAGGACCGGCACCGAGGCCGTGGACGAGACAGCGGAGCTGCGCGAGGCGATCTCCCCGCTGCCCGCCGAGCAGCGCCGGGCGCTGATCCTCGCCGCACTGTTCGGCTACACGGCGCGCGAGATCGGGGCGATCGAGGAGATCCCGCTCGGGACCGCGAAGACGCGGATCCGGACCGCGCTGCAGAAGCTCGCCGCCGAGCGCGCCCGGAGCGCCGACGAGCCGGGCGAGGAAGGGTCGCGATGAACGCCGAATGCGACCGCGTTCGCGAGCTGGTGCCAGAGCTGGCGCTGGGGATCGCCGACGGCGAGGAGCGCGCCGCCGGGTTCGAGCACCTGGCCGAGTGCCCGCGCTGTCGCGCGCAGCTCGAGCGCCTGGCGGCGACCGCCGACGAGCTCGTCCTGCTCGCCCCGGCGGTCGAGCCGCCGGCCGGCTTTGAGGACCGGGCGGTGGCGACGATGCGCGCGGGGTCGGCCACGCGCGGGGGCGCCCGCCGACTCGCCAGGCCGCTCGCCGCGGCGCTCGCCGCCGCGGCGCTCGCCGCGGGCGCGGTCTGGCTCGCGCTCGCCGACGACCGCGAGCTCGCCGACTCCTACCGCGAGACGCTCGCCGTCGCCAGCGGCGAGTACTTCGACGCCTCGGCGCTGGAGCTGCCCGGCGGGCGCAAGGCTGGCTACGTCTACGGCTACCAGGGCCGGGCCTCGTGGGTGTTCGCGCTCGTCTACGACGGAGTCGAGCCGGGCGAGTACATGCTCGAGCTGGTCACCCGCAACGGCGAGCGGCTGCCGCTGCGCGAGCTGATGGTCGAGGGCGAGGCCGGGAGCGCGGGCGCGGTGACGCCGGTCCCATACTCGCGCCTGGCGGAGGTCCGGCTGCTGGATGCGGATGGGCGCGAGGTGGCCGACTCCGAGCTGCGCTAGCTGGTTATACCCCACAGGGGTATGTGCTACCGTGCGCGCCGATGGAAGCCGCAGCGCACGAGCACCACGAAATGCCCGCCGAGGGCGCGGCGCTGACCGGGATCGCGGTCAGCGCCACCCTGCACTGTCTGACCGGGTGCGCGATCGGCGAGGTGGCCGGGGTCGCGATCGGGACCGCGGCGGGGTTCTCGGACGCGGCGACGATCGTGCTCGCCATCGTTCTCGCCTTCCTCTTCGGCTACGCGTTGACCAGCCTGCCGCTGCTGCGCGCCGGCATGGCGCTCGCGGCGGTGATTCCGATCGCGCTCGCCTCCGACACGCTCTCGATCGCGACCATGGAGGTGGTCGACAACGTGATCCTGCTCGTAATCCCCGGCGCGATGGAGGCGGGGCTCGGCGACCTGCTGTTCTGGGGCAGCCTCGCGTTCGCGCTCGCGGTCGCCTTCGTGCTCACGGTGCCGGTCAACCGCTGGCTGATCGGCCGTGGCAAGGGCCACTGCGCGGTGCACGAGACCGGGATCCACGGAGGCCCGCCGATCAAGCTGGTCGGCGTGCTGACCGCCGCCGCGGCGATCTTCGGGACCGCGGTCCTGCTCGCCGAGGCACTCGCATGAGCCGCATCGACGCGCCGCTTTAGCCCGATTGAGCGCCGGTCGGGCGGGTATAAGGACCCCATGTCCGCCCTGCTGCTCATCCTCATCATCATCTTCGGGATCGTGCTCATCGTCCTGATCGCGAGCGCGCTGATCCGCCGGGCCGCGGCCCGCGAGGCCGAGCGCCGGCGCCTGCGCAGCGAGGCGGGCGCGCATCGCGAGCAGGCCGACGCCAACGTCTCACGGGCCCAGGAGCTCAGCGGCGAGGCCGACGTCCACCGGCGCCAGGCAGCCGAGCACGCGCAGCGGGCCGACGAGCACGCCGCGGCGGCGAGCGAGCACGGCGAGACGGCCGAGGACCTCGAGCGCCGGCAGCAGACCGCCGGCAGGTCGGCTGCCTTTCACGACGAGCAGGCGGCCGAGCGCGAGCAGAAGCTCGACTGACGGGGTTCCGCCCCGTCTAACCGCTCGCTGCGGCTTTTTATCCGGGCGGACAAACGGGCGCCGCGACCCGGCCTCTAACCTGACCAGCTTCAGCGCCAGCCAGCGAGCAGCAGGAGGAACGCCCGAACCGTGAGAGTCCGCCAGCAGAACGTCACCGCAACCAAGTGGAGCGCCAACGGTGGCGCGCTCGGCACCGTCGACCTGACCGAGGCCGAGAACAACCCCTTCGGCCGCAACGTCTTCTCCCCCGCCGTCCAGGGCCAGCGCCTCTCCAAGGAGACGGTCAAGCAGCTCAAGTCGACCCTCGAGCAGGGCGAGGCGCTCGACCCCGAGCTCGCCGACGAGGTCGCCGAGGCGATGAAGAAGTGGGCGCTGGAGCGCGGCGCGACCCACTACACGCACGTCTTCCAGCCGCTCACGGGCCTGACCGCCGAGAAGCACGATTCCTTCTTCGAGCCCGACGGCTCGGGCGGCGCGATCGCCGACTTCTCCGGCAAGGAGCTGATCCAGGGCGAGCCCGACGCGTCCTCGTTTCCGACCGGCGGCGTTCGCGCGACCTTCGAGGCGCGCGGCTACACGGCCTGGGACCCGACCAGCCCCGCGTTCATCCTCGAGAACCCGAACGGGGCGCTGCTCTGCATCCCGACCGCGTTCGCGTCCTGGACCGGTGAGGCGCTCGACGCCAAGATCCCGCTCCTGCGCTCGATGGACGCGCTCTCCAGCTCGGCGGTCCGGGCGCTGCGACTGCTCGGCGACTCAAAGTCCAAGCGGGTCTTCACCACCGTCGGCCCCGAGCAGGAGTACTTCCTCATCGACGAGCAGTACTTCTTCGAGCGCCCCGACCTGGTCACCACCGGCCGCACCCTGTTCGGCGCCAAGCCGCCCAAGGGCCACGAGCTCGACGACCACTACTTCGGCTCGATCCCCGAGCGGGTGCTCGCCTGCATGCTCGAGACCGAGACCGAGCTGCGCAAGCTCGGGGTCCCGGTCAAGACCCGCCACAACGAGGTCGCCCCGGGCCAGTACGAGATCGCGCCGGTGTTCGAGAACTCCAACGTCGGCTCCGACCACCAGCAGCTGACGATGCAGATGATGCAGTCGGTGGCCCGCAAGTACGGGCTCGTCTGCCTGCTGCACGAGAAGCCGTTCGCCGGCGTCAACGGCTCCGGCAAGCACAACAACTGGTCGATGGGCACCGACACCGGCACCAACCTGATCGACCCGGGCGAGACCCCGGCCGAGAACACCAGCTTCCTGTTCTTCTGCGCCGCGGTGATCCAGGCGGTCAACAAGCATCAGGGGCTGCTTCGGGCCTCGGTCGCGAACCTCGGCCAGGACCACCGCCTGGGCGCCAACGAGGCGCCGCCGGCGATCATCTCGATCTTCCTCGGCGGCGAGCTCGACAAGGTCTTCGACGCGATCGAGTCCGGCGAGGGCGACCCGCATACGCCGGGCTCCTTCCTCGGGCTCGGCACCCCGGTGCTGCCGGCGCTGCCGATGCACGGCGGCGACCGCAACCGCACCTCCCCGTTCGCCTTCACCGGCAACAAGTTCGAGTTCCGCGCGCTCGGGTCGAGCATGTCGCTCGCCTTCCCGAACACGGTCCTGAACACGATCGTCGCCGAGGCGATCGACGAGCTCGCCGACCAGCTCGAGGCGAAGCTCGACGGCGGCACCGACCTCGCCGAGGCCGTCGCCGAGGTGGTCAAGGGCTCCTACGGGGCCAACAAGGCGATCTGTTTCGGGGGCGACAACTACGACGAGGTCTGGCATGCGGAGGCCGAGAAGCGGGGGCTGAAGAACCTGCGCACGACGCCCGATGCGCTGCCCGAGGTGCTCTCGGACTCGAGCGTGGCCGCGTTCGGCAAGTACGACGTGCTCTCCGAGCGTGAGCTCGAGAGCCGCTACGAGGTCTGGCTCGAGCAGTACATCGTCAACGCCAACATCGAGGCCGAGACCGCGCACGACATCGCCAAGACGATGATCCTGCCGGCCGCCCTGCGCCACCTGGCGCGCTGCGCCGAGTCCGGGCTCGCGGGCGCCGGCGGCGAGACGGGCAGCCTGACCACCGAGCTGATCGCCGAGATCGACGCGCTCGAGCAGGCGAACTCCTATCCCGAGGGAGCCGAGGGCCTGGAGCTGGCGAAGTTCGCCCGCGACAGCCAGCTCGCCGCGATGGCGAAGGTGCGCGAGGTCGCCGACAAGCTCGAGAAGGTGGTCAGCGACGACCTCTGGCCGCTGCCGAAGTACTCCGAGATCCTCTTCGTGCGCTGAGCCGGCGCGCGGGCACGTAAGCGGGTTAGCCGGGCCAGGTGCGGGTATACCGCTAATAGCGGGATTCCGCGCCGCGGATCCGATCGCACCCCCCCGTCCCCCCCGAGGAGGAGAGATGGCCCAGCAGACCAGAGGCGGCTCGAGCCGCACCAAGAAGGCTTCGAGTCGCAGCTCGACCAACAGTCGCTCGAAGACGCGCAGTTCAACCAACGGCCGTTCGACTGCGAAGCCGCGGTCGAGCTCGCGCTCGCAGAGCAGCCGCTCAGCCGGCAGCCGGTCCCAGGCCCGTCGCTCGACGACCAAGGCCAAGAGCGGCGCCTCGAAGCGCCGCAGCCCCTCGAGCCGCAGCCGCAGCTCCGCGCAGAGCAAGGGCACGGTCGAGCAGGCGAGGGATGCGACGGTCGAGAGCGCGCAGAGCGCCGGCAGCACGATCGCGGCGACGGCGAAGAAGCTGAGGACCCCCGCCCTTGCCGCGGGCGCCGGGATCGCCGGGATCGCCGGTGGGATCGCGCTCAGCCATCGCGATCGCCGGCCGAAGGTGCTCGGCGTTCCGATGCCGAAGCTGAACGGGGCCCAGGCGGCGTCGAAGAACGTCGCCGAGGCCGCCAAGCACGTCGGCTCGTTCGCCGAGAAGGCGGGCGAGCTCGCAACCGAGGTGCGGACCACGCGCGAGGCGATCGAGCACAACGGCAAGCGCCGCTCGCCGGTCGAGGTCGTGCTGCAGGGCCTGACCTCGCGCCGGTAGGAACCGAACGCGCTGAACGGGGCCGCCGCGCGAAGCGCGGCCGAGGATGAGAAGCTGCCCGCGATGGGCTATCTCGACCTCGTCGATCGAAGCTGGCCGCTGCTGCGGCGGTTGATGGGCGTGCACACGTTCGCCTACCGGGCGAGCGGCGGCCGGATCGGGCAGCGGCTGCCGGGTATCAGCGCGCCGATCCTGCTCCTCGACCACGTCGGCGCCCGCAGCGGCACCAAGCGCACCTCGGCGCTGCTCTACCTCGCCGACGGCGACGACCTCGTGATCGTCGCCTCCAAGGGCGGCCATCCCAAGAACCCGGCCTGGTTTCACAACCTCGTCGCCCACCCCGACACGAGCGTGCAGGTCGGCCGCGAGCGCCGGGCCGTGCACGCCCGGATCGCGACCGCCGAGGAGCGCGAGCGGCTCTGGCCGCTGGTGGTCGAGAGCTATTCCGCCTACGCGGACTACCAGCAGCGCAGCAAGGGCCGCGAGATCCCGCTCGTCGTGCTCGAGCCGCGCTGAGCCGCACGCCGCGGTCCAGGCCGGCGCGGAGCCTTCAAGCTTCGCGGCCCAGCTCCCGATCTATGCCAAGGAATGGCCGAGCATGGCTACGCGGAGACGATTCCCGTCCTCGGACGGCGCCGTGCCGCCCGCGCGGAGGGCGCGTCGCGGACGCAGGTGGTCGAGCGCGAGGGCTCCTGGCTGTGCCCGACGCCCGCCGACCGCGAGCGGATGCTCGACATGGACCGCCGGCTCGCCCCCGTCCGCCGGGCGACGCTCGCGATCCTCGCCCTCGCGGCGCTGTTCGGCACCCACTGGCTCGGCTGGTGGACGCTGGCGCCGCTGCTCGGCGCCGCGGCCGTGTTCGCGCTCGGCGCCCGGCTCAGCGCCCGGGTCGAGCGCCCCGAGCACGTCCTCTTCGCCGCCTGGGTCGGGGCGGAGGTGGTGATCGCAGCGACTGTCGCGATCGCCGGGATCGAGTCCGACATGCTCTCCTGGCTGGCGATCCCGGTGATCACGCTCGGGGCCCGGTTTTCGATGCGGGGGGTGATCGCCGGCGCCGCGATCGCGCTGGCGCTGATGGTCGGGGTCGCGTTCGCGACCGACGCAGCGGCGGTGATTGACTGGCCGGCGCTGCTGGTCGCACCGGCGGCGGTGCTGGTCTCGGTCGCGGTGCTCTCGACCGCGCTGATGCGCTCCGACCTCCAGCATCGCGACGAGGCTGTGCTCGATCAGCTCACCGGGATGCTGAATCGCAACTCGCTCGCCCGGCGCGCGGTCGAGCTCGAGCAGCAGTCGGCGATCACCGGCGAGCCGGTCGGCGTCGTGATCGGCGACATCGACCACTTCAAGCAATTCAACGACGCCCACGGGCACGCGGCCGGCGACGGGGTGCTGACCGACGTCGCGTACACGATCCGCAAGCAGCTACGCGCCTTCGACCTCGCCTACCGGCTCGGCGGCGAGGAGTTCCTGATCGTGATCCCGGGCGCCGACCTCGAGTCCGCCCGCCGGCTCTCGGTGAAGCTCTGCCGGGTGATCGCTGCCGAGCATCTCGGCGGCTTCGGCGTCACGATGAGCTTCGGCGTCGGTGCGACATGCCACGGGGAACGGTTCGACTACGAGCGCGTCTTCGAGCAGGCCGACGCGGCGCTGTACGAGGCGAAGCGGACCGGGCGCAACCGCGTCGTCGCGGCCCCGCCGGCGGCCGACTAGCGCCGCTTCTTGGTCTTCGCGCCCTTGGCCGAGCTCTTCGGCTCGGCCTCGATCCGGCGCCGGGCCTTCATCACCGCGGGCACCGAGCAGCGCACGACCTTGGCGATCTCGCCGTTGGGACGGTCGGGGTCGCGGCGGATCTCGAACTCGATCAGCGCCTGGGCGCGAAGCTTGGCCCGCTCCTCACGGGTCGCCCCCTCGGGAGCGGTCTCGTTCGCGGCCTCGGCCGCGATCGCGCGCCGGCACTGCAGGCAGTGCGCCTTGTCGCCGCGTCGCGTCCACCCCGCCGGCGGGCCCTTGCTCTCGTAGCCGGGCATCCACTTGATCTTCACCTCGCAACGGTCACAACACCATGAGCGGGTGTGGCCGTTCTTGCGGGCGGGGGTGGTGGCGGTGGCTGTCGACATCGGCGTGCGTTGACTCCTTGTGGGCGCTTGGGGCGGTAAAGCAAGAGGTCCTGGGACCCCGCAAGCGCTGACAGGTGCGCGCGGTGGTGCGGAACTCCTCGGGCGCCAGCCAGGCAACCCGACCCAGGCAGGATAGCAAAATCCGGACTTCGTGACGTTTGTCTCTAGCGCCGCCTGCGGCGCTGGCGGCGGGCCGTCCGGGGCTCCCCGTCATGCCCCGAACCGCCTCCTCGAGCGGGTGCCTGGTGCCCGAACTCGGTCGCCAGCCCGAGGCTGGAGGCGATCTTTCGCATCTCCGCGTGCTGGTCGGGGAGCACGAAGCTGACCCCGGCGCCGTCGCGCCCGGCGCGGCCGGATCGGCCGACCCGGTGCACGTAGGCGTCGCGGTCACCCGGAGCGTCGTAGTTGATCACGTGGGTGATCTCCTCGACGTCGATTCCGCGCGCGGCGACGTCGGTCGCGACCAGGGTGTCGACCCGGCCGCTGGCGAAGCTCGCCAGGGCACGCTGGCGTTGGCTCTGCGACTTGTTGCCGTGCATCGCCACCGCCTCGACGTCGTGCTGGCCGAGCCGGCGCACGAGCCGGTCCGCGCCACGCTTGGTGCGCACGAAGACCAGCGTCCGGCCGCGCTCGGCGTCGCGCAGCTCGGCGACCAGGGCCCCGACCTTGTCGGTGTGCTCGAGGTGGACGAAGCGGTGCTCGACCTCTCCGCTCTCCTCCTGCACGGGCTCGTGGACGTGGCGGCGCGCATCGCTCGTGTAGGCGCGGGCGACCTTGCCGGGCGCGGCCTCGAGCGTCGCCGAGAAGAACAGCGTCTGGCGGTCGCCCGGGGTCCGGGCGACGATCCGGTCGACGGCCGGCTTGAAGCCCATGTCGAGCATCCGGTCGGCCTCGTCGATGACCAGGACCCGGACGTGGTCGAGGCTGAACGCGCGACGCTGGAGCAGGTCCTCGAGCCGGCCCGGGGTGGCGACGATGATCTGCGCCCGGGCGGCCCGCCTGGCCTGCTTCTCGAGCCCGACCCCGCCGTAGACAGGGGCGACCGAGAGCCCGCGCGCGGCGGCGATCTCGCTCAGCTCGTCGACGATCTGCAGGGCGAGCTCACGGGTCGGTGCGAGGATCAGTGCCGCCGGATTGGGGTCGTCGGCCTCGATCAGGTCGACGAGCGGGACGCCGAAGGCGAGCGTCTTGCCCGACCCGGTCGGCGATTGGACGAGCACGTCGTCCCCGTCGAGGACGTCCTCGATCACGAGCTTCTGGATTGCGAACGGCGCGGTGATCCCGCGCTTGCGAAGAGCGCCCGCGACAGGGCGCGATACGCCGAGATCGGCGAAAGACATTGTGGTGCAACTCCTTGTGAGTGGTGGGAATCCTGAGACCCGGACGCACTCACGAGTGCACGGAAGAAACGGAACTCCTCGGGCGCCAAAGTGGCACCCGACGCCGATCACGGTAGCAGGCGCTCTGGCCGGCGCCGAGCTCGCGGCGGCGCTGGGCGAATCGACCCAGGCGGGATCCCGAGTAGACTCAGGGGACCGCCGGCTGGGCCCTTGACCTCCTCCTCCGCCCTCGCGAACCGGCTCCATGCGAGGGGAAGGAAAGGGGTTTGCGATGAGCGAGCCAATGGCCGAGGTGTCGAGCGCAGGCCAGCGCCGACTCGAGTTGAGCGAGGAGCTGAGCAGATCGTTGGGCTCGATCTGGCAGCGCCACGCGGGCGGCCGGCCGGAGACGACCAGCGTCGAGATCTCCGGCGACGTGGTCAAGTACGTGATGGAGGGCGCGGTGAGCAGCATCGACACCGAGCCGGCGATCGACGAGTCAGGCGCCGCGGTCGTCCGCTCGCCGAGCTCGACCCGCTACCAGAACGAGGCGATCGCGGCGGTCCGCCGGATCACCAGGCGCCGGGTGCGCGGCTTTATCCCGAAGCGCGACGAGAAGTCCGATCTCGCGACCGACACCTACATCCTTGAACCGGTTCACGTCGCGCGCTGACGCCGCGCGAGCTTGGATCGGCCGCCACCCGGTGGCGGTCACTGTCGGCGGCACGCTGCTCGTCACCGCAGCGCTCGCGTTCGGCCTCTGGGACAAGCGCGACGAGTTCGCGGCCGCGCTCGGCGACGCCTCGGTCTGGATCCTCTCCGGCGCCGCCGCACTTCAGGTGCTGTGGCTGATCTCGCGCAGCGAGGCCTGGCACGTGTGCGTCGGCGCGGCCGGCGGCGTGGTCGATCGACGCCGCCTCTACCGCGCCTCGGCGGTCGGCTACCTCGGCAACCTCTTCAACAGCCACTTCGGGATGGGGGTGAGGATCGCGGCGCTGCGCCGCTCCGCCCCCGAGACCAGCCCCAAGGTCTCGACCCTGATCACCGCCGAGATGCCGATCATCGTGATCGAGGCGGCACTGGCCGCGATCTGCTCCTTCACCCTGATCGCCCCGCTCGGGCTACCCTGGTGGGCGCCGGCGATCTTCCTCGGCGTCGCCGCCGCGATCGTGGTCGGGCTGACCAAGCTCGCCAACGGCCGTCGCGACGGGTTCTGGGCCGGGCTCGCGGTGATGCGCGGCCTCGGCAGCCGCAACCGGATCATCGCCCTGGTCATGTTCGCGACCGGGGCCCAGGTGGTCCGCAACTGGCTCGTGCTCGAGGGGCTCGACGTCGACGTCTCGATGCTCGACTCGGTCGCGCTCCTGATCGGCACCGCGGTCGTCGGCCTGCTGCCGATCGGCCCGACGCTCGGGGTCGCGACCGCGGTCCTGATCCTGGGCTCCAACGGCGTCGCCCTGACCGCGGCCGCCGGGGCGCTGCTGACTGCCACCGGAGCGGTCGGGGCCTTGTGCTTTGCCGCCTGGGCGCTGGTCGACCGGATGCGCCCGTCCGCGCGGCGGGCGATCGCGCCGGCCTAACGCTGGGCCAGCGCGTCGGCGGACGGGCCGCGGCGCGGCGCTAGGGCATATAGCCCCGCGCAGCTGAGGTGATCCACGAAACGGGCTGGCAGAGACTGACGCTGTTTCGCTTTTCGTCCCAAGCGGTATTAGCGGCGAGTCAGAAATGCGGCTCGGAAGCTGAGGAGTACGCTTGGCACAGCTGCCCAAGGGGCTCTCTCGTCCTTTCTCCCCTTCTGAGCGGTGCTCTACGAGAGGGGACGAGGAAGAGGTCGGCCATGGCCGACTCCGCCGCCGCCGAATCCTCTGTCCCTGCGGAGGCCAGCGGTCAGGTCATCCTGGTCCTGCGCAACTTGCTCGCGGAGCGTTACCCCGATCTTGGCCGGCACGTCAACACCGTCGCCAGCCTGTGCGAATGCGTCGCGCCCGAGGTCGGGCTTCTCGACGAGGAGAACGAAGCGCTCGCCCAAGCGGCGTTCGTTCACGACATCGGCAAGCTTTCGCTTCCCGAATCGATCCTGGCCAAGCCGGGCTCGCTAAACGAAGACGAATGGAGGCTGACGCGCCAACACCCGCTTGTGGGTGCGCAAATCCTCCTGGCAGCCGGACTGCGTGGGAGGGTCATTGACTTCGTTCACTCGAGTCACGAACGCATCGACGGCACCGGTTATCCCGATGGTCTCGCGGGCGAGGAGATTCCGCTCGGCGCCCGGATCATTGCCGTGTGCGACGCCTACGACGCGATGATTTCGCATCGCCCTCAAAGACCGACGCCGATGACGAGCGAGGCCGCGTTGCTGGAGCTGATGCGTGCATCGGGCACCCGGTTCGACATCGCCGTGGTCGATGCCATGTGTCGGCTGCTCCTACACCCAAGCCCGCCGATCTAGGGCAAACGCGGGAGGCTCAGCTCGCGGTTGCCAACGAAGAGGGCTAGGAGGACTGGGCACGCGACGAATCACTTAGGCGAGCGCGTGCCCAGTCAAAGCCAATCGCGGCGAGGGCCCCGACTTGCGTCCCGCACCCAAAGCGGGCGCCGGGGCCGCTCGCCGCACACCCGTAACCCCCAAGGCTGAAGGTCGGTCAGCTCGGGGGACTACTGGCTGGAATCGTACTCCGACCGGCCGGATCGGCAAGGGCGATCCGGGAGAGCGTGCGCACCGCGGTTTGGCCGGATGCCCGCCCGTTCCGTGGGGATTCCATCGGAGTTCCCAAGATCACGCCGCTTTCCATGCAAAGCGGTACTCGCCGCGTAGGCCAGGGGAGACGGCCCCGACTCGGCACTGCCGCCGACCGGACTACGCTCGGTCGCGATGGCCGAGATCGCGCTCACGCCCCTGACCGACGAAGGCCCGCAGCTCCTCGACCGGCTCCAGGCCGAGGGCCAGCTCTACCCGTTCCGCACGACCAGGGCGGGGCTCGCAGCTACGCGCTCAGCGGCGACACGGTCGGGCTCGGCGAGCTCGACGGGCTACTGGACGCGATCGAGCCCGACTGGCGGGCGCACCTGAGCAGGTCGCGCTAGCCGGGGGCCGGGACCGCGTTGCGATAGCCCGCCACGGCAACGTAACTTGTGGGCTATGGACCAGCGAACACTCGGACGCACCGGCGTCCACGTGAGTCCGCTCTGCTTGGGCGCGATGATGTTCGGCGCGTGGGGAGAGCCCGACCACGATGCGGGCATCCGCATCATCCACCGGGCTCTGGATTCCGGGATCAACTTCATCGACACCGCCGACGTGTACTCCCGCGGGGAGTCGGAGGAGATCGTCGGCAAGGCGCTCAGCGGCGGGCGGCGTGAGCACGTCGTGCTGGCGACGAAGTTTCACGGCACTATGGGCGACGACCCCAATCAGGCGGGCAACTCGCGGCGGTGGATCTTCAGGGAGGTCGAAGCCTCGCTAAAACGCCTGCAGACCGATTGGGTCGACCTCTACCAGGTGCATCGCTGGGACCCCTGGACCGATCACGACGAGACGCTCGGCGCGCTCTCCGACCTCGTGGCGCAGGGCAAGGTGCGCTACATCGGCTCCTCGACCTATCCGGCGACGCAGATCGTCAAGGCCCAATGGGTCGCCCGTGACCGCGGCCACCGGCGCTTCGTCTGCGAGCAGCCGCCGTATTCGATCCTCGCTCGCGGCATCGAGGCCGACGTGCTGCCGACCTGCGGGGAGTACGGGATGGGTGTGATCCCCTGGAGCCCGCTGGCCGGGGGCTGGCTGTCGGGGCGCTGGCGCAAGGGCGCCGAGGACCTGACCTCTCGGCGCTCGGCGATGCTCCCCCAGCGGTACGACCTCTCGATTCCGGCCAATCAGGCGAAGCTCGAGGCCGCCGACGCACTTGCCCGGCTGGCGGACGAGGCCGGCATGTCATTGATCCACATGGCGCTCGCGTTCGTCATCCACCACCCGGCCGTGACGGCGGCGATCATCGGCCCACGGACGATGGAGCAGCTCGCGTCGCAGCTCGGCGCCGCCGACGTAACGCTCGACCCCGCGCTTCTGGACCGCATCGACGAGATCGTGGCGCCCGGGACGACCGTCAACCCGACGGACGCCGGGTGGACGAATCCCGCGCTGGCCGCGGCAGCCCGCCGCCGGTAGTTGAGCGCCTCCCACGAACCGTCGCTCCCGCTTTCGCGTGAAACCAGAAGTGTCGCTTTCCATTCAAAGCGGAACCTTCCCCGCGGTGGCAACAGCGATCAGCGCTGGGACTATTGCGTCCTACCCAGGACGCGACGCTAAGGCATACAACCGCGCCAGCTCAGGTGATCCACGGACTGAAGCTGTTTCGCTTTTCGTCCAAAGCGCTACTCGCGCAGCGAGAAGACCGTGACTGGGATTCCGAACCGGCGAAGCAACTCGTCGAGTAATCCTCGTTCTTGCCAATCGGCGCGGTCTGGGGCGCGCAGCCCGACGAGAATGTGGTCTGCGTTGAACGTTGCGAGGGCATCGTCGAACGCAAGAAGTGGATCGTCCGCTCCCATCGTTCCACTCGCCTCTGTTCCGAGTTCCTCGATCTGGCCCAAGACCGCCTGAAGGCGCTCGTCGGCCTGCTCGCGCGCCTTGTCGGTTGCCGAAGCCAGCCACTCGAACCGAGTTGGCAATGCCGGTGTCACCACCAGGACCTCATCGGCCGCGTCTATGAGCTCGCGGACTCCGAAAGGCAGTGCGTCGACGCCGCTAGCTGCCTCACCGGCCGCGATCAGCAGGCGCTTGGGCATTACGCGGACAGCTAATCACGCTCTCGCAGAGGTTGCGCTTTCCGTGCACGCGCAACCTCTCCGCTGCCGTAACAGCGATCAGCTCTGGGACTAAGGCGTGCTACCCGGGACGCGACGCTAAGGCATACAGCCGCGCCAGCTCAGGTGATCCACGGACCGAAAGCTGTTTCGCTTCTCGTCCAAAGCGCTACTCCGACAGCCCGGCGTTCTCGCACGATCTCGACGCAAGGGCGTCATATCAGAGCTGGGGTAGCGCGCCCATGGCCTCCTCACGGGCCCGCTCCCACGCGTCGAGGACCTCCGGTGGCAGCTCCATCTCCAAATTGTCGCGCATGTAGAGGATCGCTTGGTCCAGGAGCCACCACGCCCCGGCCAGGACGAGCACCCGCTGGCGCAACGCAGTCCTCTGCTCGCGCAGGTGCTCGACCCTCTGGTGCAATGCATCGATCCGATCCGCCTGGGCGGGACGGTCCGCCTGCGCGGGATCTGCGAGGGCCATCTGCGGTGGCAGGGCCACGGTCGTCAGGATCGCCAGAAGTGCCAATACCGCTGGAATTTTCGTCACTGGGTGCACCCTTCGGCTATGTAGCGGTACCTGGCCCCGCCCTCGCGCCGCCCGATTCGACCATCCGTGAGCCATGTAAAAACGGTATCCGCCCACTTTGCACCCCATGCAAGGCGGCGTAAAGTGGACCCATGGCCGGTCGCCTGCTCCACTACGCCGGTCCGGTGTTACGTGCCGCCCGCGAGCGCGCCGGCGCGACGCAGCGAGAAGTCGCTGAGCGCGCGGGGGCGAGCACGGCGACCGTTTCCCGCCTTGAGAACGGCATCGCGCTCCCGTCCGATCCGCTCATCGACGCGATCCTTGACGCCTATGGCGTAGTCACTGGCGTGTCTCGGCTGGAGTTGCTGGAACGTGCTGCGGCCGAGTGGCAGCAGGATGAGTACGGCGAGGTGAAGGGCCTTTAGATCTACCCACGCGTCGTGCCCGCAGGTATCTCGCGCCTTGGAGCGTTGCGCTTTCCATGCAAAGCGCAACTTCTCCGCGGTGGCAACAGCGATCAGCGCTGGGACTAATGCGTCCCACCCACTAAGCGGCGCTAGGGCCTATACAGCAACGGCTCGGGCTCGGGACAGTGCACGGAGCAGCCCGCCCAGCCGACCTATTCCCAAATAGGGTCGTCGAGCTTGAACTTCTTGGATTTGTCGCCCCGGCACTTGCGGGTCTTCTCGGCTTTGCCGTAGTAGTTGCCGAGCTGCGGGGTAGAGACTTCGACCTCCCAGACCCACCCGCCGTACTCGTCGGGCTCCGCGCGCTTGGCCCCGACCCGCTTGTCCTTGCCGGACCGGGCCCGGTAAAGCGTCACCTTGCGCTCCTTTTCGCAGTACCGCTTCTGCGACTTCACCACCCCCTGGAAGTACAGCGGCTTCGAGTTCGACGTCCCGGCTCCCAGGATCTCGACGGTGGTCCTGGGCTTCGCCGCGAATGCGGGGGCGGCGACCAAGCCCGCCAGCACGATGGTCGCGAGCATGATCTTGAGTGGGGTTCGCATTGGGCTGTTCCTTGATCGAAGTCTCCGCGCGACCCTAACAGACGATTCTCAGGGTGCTGGGGGCCGCTTACTACCTACGACACGGCGCTATGGCATACAAGCTGCCGGACGTGCCGGAAATGGCGCGCCCTCGGAGGTTTGTTGCTTCCAGGGGCTAATCCGGTTAGGTTCAGTCGGTGCCGGCGTGGCGAGAAGCTGGCCGCGTCGTGCCCCTACGACACAAAGGAGCGGCGATGGGCAAGACGGCAAAGAAGCGGCTCCAGATCGTGACGGTGGATGGGAAGAGCGCCGCCGAGTCGATCCATGCGGACGACGGCACCGGCCGGGCCCTCTGCGGGTATCGGCGGAACGTCGGCCTCGCCAACCGGGGAGGCCAGAAGACGAAGTGGCAGTCCCTCGGATCCGGCACGGTGACCTGCGAGCGGTGCAGGAGGCGGCATACCTAAGCTCCCCATCGAGGGCATTCGGGGCGACCGCCTGCGGCCCGGTAGCCGACGCTAAAGCCCTAACGGCCTGCCGAGGTCGGTTCTGGAGGCTGCTGTCTGCCCCGTGTAGTACGCGCTCTGGCGCGTTAGAGTCAGTTTCGGTTGTTGCAAATGACTCCGAGGAGGGGGACGCCGTTATGCCGAGCAAGCTCTTCTCCACGTCGAGCCAGAGAACCACTTTCACCCCCCAACCGACGACTTCGTAGAGCTCTGTCGACTGCCGCTGGAAGGAGGGCGGCCGTATCTTGCGCAGGCCAGGGGCCTCGCGCACTTGTTCGCCGGCGCTAGTGTGCGGCTGAAGCTGGACCTTTGCGGCTTTTTCGGCGAAGTCATCGACTCGCAGGACTCGGACTACATCAACGATCACCAGCAGTTCGTGCTGACGGCGGCAGCGACGTTGCCCGCCGAGGGCGGCGCGGGTAGCGCAGGCACGCCGACCCCACCCGGCGCATCGGCCAACCTCTTGGTTAGGGTTTTTGACTTTCCCCCGAACCCATCAGCAACTTGGTCGGCCTCGTGGACATCGTGCTGACCGCACTCGAGGTTGACGAGATCGTTATGGCGTGAGCGGGCCAAACCCGCCGCGCTGGGTTCCGGTTATTGCCCAGTACGCGACGCTAAGGCATAGACGAACGGGATGTTCGCTTTTCGTCCAAAGCGGCTGTTTGACGCCTGGGTCTCCGAAGCGAGCTCATGGGTCCGCCTGATCATGCAAAGGTGTGTCCGGGCTGCCGACGACAAGCACGAGGAGAGGGCTGATGGGCACGATCACCACAAATGACGGCACCGAGATCTTCTACAAGGACTGGGGCTCGGGCCAACCCGTCGTTTTCAGCCACGGCTGGCCGCTTTCGGCCGACGACTGGGACACCCAAATGCTGTTCTTCCTACGGCACGGCTACCGCGTCATCGCCCATGACCGGCGTGGGCACGGACGCTCCACGCAGACCAGCGACGGTCACGATATGGACCACTACGCCGACGACCTGGCTGCGCTGACTGCCCATCTCGATCTGCAGGACGCCGTCCACGTTGGACACTCGACCGGTGGCGGCGAAGTCGTGCACTACATCGCCCGACACGGTGAGAGCCGCGTAGCCAAAGCGGTATTGATCAGCGCGGTGCCGCCGCTCATGGTGCAGACCGATGCCAACCCCGACGGCCTGCCAAAGAGCACGTTCGACGACCTCCAGGCTCAACTGGGCGCCAGCCGGTCCGAGTTCTACCGGGCCTTTTCGTCAGGCCCCTTCTATGGCTATAACCGCCCCGGCGCGGAAGCCTCGGAGGCGATCATCGACAACTGGTGGCGCCAGGGGATGATGGGCGGGGCGAATGCACATTACGACGGCATCGTTGCCTTCTCCCAGACCGATTTCACTGATGACCTCAAGAAGATCACGGTGCCGGTCCTGGTGATGCACGGCGACGACGACCAGATCGTTCCCTACGCCGACTCGGCACCGCTGTCCGCGAAGCTCGTGCAAAACGGGACGCTGAAGACATACGAAGGATTCCCCCACGGTATGCCGACCACCGAGGCCGAGACGATCAACGCTGACCTGCTGGCCTTCCTGAAGTCCTGACGAATCGAAGCGGGAGCGGCAGCGTCGGAGTAACTGCTTTCCATGCAAGCGCAACTTCTCCGCGGTGGCATCAACGATCGGCGCTGGGACTACTGCCTCCTACCTAGGACGCGACGCTAAGGGCATACAGCCCCCTGGCGGGGACTGAGGCTGCTTCGCTTTTCGTCCAAAGCGACTAGCCAGCCGTGCCGTATCGCCCTTATCCCTCGGCCTCGGCCTCCAGCTCGGCGAGCTCGAGCGCGAAGCCGAGGGCACGCGCGATGTTCCCGGCCGCCGCGGCGACGCGAGCCGTGCCGACGATCGGGGCGACGACCGCGAGGACGCTGCGGACCTCCTCCTCATCGACGCCGGCTTCGCCGGCCACGCCGAGGTTCAGCAGGTACGACGCGGGAGGTGCGTCGACCGCGACCAGGGCGGCGACTCGCACCAGCATAGTCGTACGGTCGTCGAGGCTCGACACCTCCAGGGAATCGGCGGTCATCGTCGCAAGCAGATCGAGGATCGGGGTCTCGGATTGTGCGGACATTGGGTCTCCTTTGGTCGAGGACGTGGATACGTGTCAGGCCCGGAAACGAAACCGCTCGCGAAGAGCATCTCACAGGCTTTCCAGTTTCCAACCTCCCGTTGACCACTAACGGAGTGACTCGCGGAAGTTCTGCTCTCCATGCAAAGCGCACCTTCTCCGCGGTGGCAACAGCGATAAGCGCTGGGACTACTGCGTCCTACCCGTCAGCCGGACGCCCGACGCTTGAGCTCGCCGCGGCTCGTCACCCCGCCGCCGCGGAACTGATAGCCGACGCTGTTCTGGGACAGCGGCGTGAGCTCGACCGTGCCCTTGCCCTTGCAGGTCTTGCTCTTGCCCCGGTCGATCACCTCGCGGAACCGATACGCGGTGGTGGTCGCGCCGAGGAAGTCCCAGGTCCCCGAGCAGTCGATTCCCGTGTAGCGGACGGTGTTCTGCTTCGAGCGCTCGAGCGAGACGATCCTCGCCTCGACCTCGAACGGCTTGCGCCCCTTCTGGCGCAGCTCCCCCGCCCAGCTCCCGGTGATCTCGAACTGCGGCTCGTCCTCGGTCGTGATCACCGGCTCCTCGCGCTCGCCGCAGGCGGCCAGTGCCAGCCCGAGGACGAGCAGCGGTATCGCGAGCGCGCGGCGGGCCATCGGCACGGGTCATGTTCTACAGGCCCGGCGGCGAACCTCTAGCCTCGGCCGCGTGCCCGCCCTGCGCCTGAGCCGATTCGGCCTCGTCAACACCTACCTGCTCGACGAGGACGACGGGCTGACCGTGATCGACACCATGCTGCCCCGCTCGGGCCAGCGGATCATCGCCGCCGCCGAGACCCGCGGCACGCCGATCGCGCGCATCCTGCTCACCCACGCCCACGGCGACCACGTCGGCTCGCTCGACGAGCTGCACGAGGCGGTGCCCGACGCCGAGGTGATCATCTCCGCCCGCGACGCGCGCCTGCTCGCCAAGGAGATGGACCTCGATCCGGGCGAGCCCGACGACAAGCTCCGCGGCTCATATCCCGGCACCGAGACCAAGCCCGACCGCGAGATCGCCGCCGGTGACCGGGTCGGCTCGCTGGAGGCGATCGCCGCCCCGGGCCACACGCCGGGCCAGCTCGCCTTTCTCGACTCGCGCGACCGGACGCTCTACTGCGCCGACGCCTACTCGACCCTGGGCGGCGTCGCGACAAGCGCCAAGGTCAACCCGTTCTTTCCACTGCCCGGGATGGCGACCTGGCATCGGGAGACGGCGCTCGCGAGCGCCCGGGCGCTGCGGGCGCTCGACCCGAAGGCGCTCGCCCCCGGGCACGGCAAGGTGGTGGACAATCCCGGCAGCGAGATGGACCGCGCGGTCGAGAAGGCAAGCTGACGAGAGGAGACGCGGATGGCGACGAAGGCTGACTTCAACGCGGAGGAGTGGCAGCAGGTGGCCGGCGCGCCGGCGATCGCGGGATTCATCGTGATCACCGCTCAGAAGGGCGGCACGATCCGCGAGACGATGGCGATGGGCAAGGCTTACGCGGAGGCGAAGAAGGAGCATGACGACGGCCTGCTGGGCGAGATCGTCGACACCTCGCCCCAGCCCGACCTCGAGGGCCTCAAGAGCCAGGAGGAGCTGCGGGTCAAGGGCCTGGCGAAGCTGCGCGAGGCGGTCGAGCTGCTCGAGTCCAAGGCGACGCCGGAGGAGGTCGACGGCTACAAGGCCTTCACCCTTACCGTCGCCCAGCGGGCCGCCGAGGCCGACAAGTCGGGCGGGGTGGTCGGGATCGGCGGCGAGCGGGTCAGCGACGCCGAGCGCGAGGCGCTGGCGGCGATCGCGGAGGCGCTCGGCACCCAGCCTCCCGAGCTGCCGGCCGAGTAGGCGCGCGGCTCAGCCCGGTTCGCGCTCCGCCTCCGCCTCGGCGGCGGTCTCCTCGGCGCGCTCGAGCCGGCGCTCGATCAGCTCCAGGCCCGAGGCCCAGAAGCCCGGGTCGGTGAGGTCGACGCCGACGATCTCGCCCAGCTCCTCGGGCGAGCGCGAGCCGCCGGCGCGCAGCAGCTCGAGGTAGGAGCCGACGAACTCCTCGCCGCGCTCCTCATAGCGGCGATAGACCGAGAGCGCCAGCAGGTGCCCGTAGGCGTAGGCATAGACGTAGCCGGGCGTGTCGATGAAGTGCGGCACGTATGACCACCAGGAGCCGTAGTCGTCGCCGAGCTCGACCGAGTCGCCGAGCAGGTCGGCCTGGGTCTCGAGCCAGGCGGTCGCGAAGCCGTCGACCGAGAGCTCGCCCGACTCGCGGCGCTCGGTGTGGACGCGGTCCTCGAACCGGTTCATCGCCACCTGGCGAAAGACGGCGGCGACAGCGCCGTCGAGCGAGTCGGCGAGCAGCGAGAGCCGCGCCGCAGCGTCGGGGGCGCGCGCGAGCAGGGCCCCGAGCACGATCGACTCGCCGAAGATCGAGGCGGTCTCGGCGACCGTGAGCGGGGTCGCGAACTCGAAGATCCCCTTCGGGCGCGCGAGCGCCGCGTGCACGCCGTGGCCGAGCTCGTGCGCCATCACCAGCACGTCGCCGGGGCGCGAGGTGTAGTTGAGCATCACGTAGGGGTGCGCCGACGGGACCGCGTAGGAGCAGAAGGCGCCGCCGCGCTTGCCGGGCGCGGGCGGCGCGTCGACGTACGCGCCGCTGAAGAACCCGCCCGCGACCTCGCCGAGCTCGGGCGAGAAGCCGCGGTAGCAGTCGAGGACCAGCTCGCGCGCCTCGTCGTAGGCGATCCGCTGCTCGGACTCGGCGACCGGCGCCATCCGGTCGTAGTGGGCGAGCCGGTCGAGCCCGAGGATCCGCGCCTTGAGCCGATACCAGCGCCGCGCCAGCTCGTAGTGCTCGACCACGGCCTCGATCAGCGCCGCGACCGACTCGTCGGAGGCCTCGTTGGCGAGGTTTCGCGAGGCGAGCCAGTGCTCGTAGGAGCGCAGGCGGTCCTTGGTCGCCTTGTCGGCGAGCAGGGTGTTGAGGACGAAGCCGCGGGTGCGAAGCCCGGGCTCGAGCGCCGCGGTGACGCCCTCGGCGACCGCGCGGCGCGCCTCGCGGTCGGGGTCCTGGAGCACCGCGAGCGCCTCCATCAGCTGCACCGGCTCGTCGGCGTCGGGGAGCTCGACCGTGATCGCCGAGGTCTGCTCGGTGAACAGGCGCGCGAACGCCGAGCGCCCGGTGACCGCGGTCTCGGTCAGGATCTTCTCCTCGGGCTCTGAGAGCTGGTGCGGGCGGTAGCGGCGCAGGGTGGTGAGGTGATGTCGCCAGCGCTCGAGCTCGGGCGCGGCGAGCAGCTCGGCGGCGCGCTCGTCGTCGACCAGGTTCCACTCGAGGTCGAAGAAGAGCAGCGTCGTCTGCAGCTGCGCCGAGCGCTCCTGGACGCGCTGCATCAGCGCCCCCGCCTCGGGCGACTGGGTGTCGACCGAGAAGCCGAGCGCGGCGTAGCCGCCGGCGCGCCCGACGAGGTCGGCGATCTCCTCCAGCTCGCCCATCGCCGCGGCGACGGAGGCGGCGTCGAGCTCGGCGACCTTGCCGCGGTACCGGTCTGCGAAGGACTCGGCGCGCCGCTCGGCGTCGTCGAGGCGAGCGGTGACACCCTCGGCGCCCTCGCCACCGACCAGCGGCTCGAGGTCCCAGCGCGCATCGGCGAGCGCCTGGTCGGCGGGCGGCGCCGCGGCGGCGGGTGCCTCGGAATGCATGCCGAGGAGGCTACTCAGCGACGCGATCGCGCAACAGCAGCAAGGCGAGCAGGAGCAGGAGTGCGAGCAGCGACCCGACGCCGAGCAGCCAGAAGGCGGCCGCCGAGTCGACCTTGCCCACCATCCACTCGAAGTTCATCCCGAAGAACCCGGTGATGAAGGTCAGCGGCAGGAAGATCGTCGCCACGATCGTCAGTCGGTAGCTGGTCTCGTTGAGCTTTACCTGGAGCGCGTTGGAGAGCGCCTGGCTCGCCGCGTCGATCCGGTCGACGGCGCGATCGAGCTGGGCCTCGATGCGCTCGAAGTACTGGTGGCGGTCGGGCTCGAGGCTGGAGACTTGCTCGATCTCCTCGCCGACTCGCTCGAACAGGGCCCGCTCGGGCCCGATCCGCAGGCGCAGCGTGGTGAGCTGGGTGCGCAGGCTGCGAATGCTCGCCTCGTCGGCCTTGCGGGGGCGCAGCCCGGCCTCCATCAGCCGGGTCTCGAGATCGCTGATCTCGCCCTCGATCGTCGCCAGCGCCTCGAGCACGGTGTTGGTCATCCCGTCGAGTGCCACATAGATGACGTAGCGCTCCGTGCGCCCGGCCGGAATCTGTCCACCGGCGACCAGTTCGGGCAGGTCGAGCCGGTGCTCGTGGGCGGTGATCAGGAAGTCGCCGTGGAGGAGGACGTTGACGCGTACTAGACGCAGCACCTGATCCTCCTCGCGTCCATCCCCGAACCCCTCTGGCCCCGCATCACACCAGAACGGGAACACGATCAGGTCACCCTCGACATGCATCCGATGCGCGGGTGCGCCGCCGGGCTGAAAGCTTTCGAGCTTTCGAGCGGCGGCCTCCGAGACCCCGAACGCCTGCGCGATGTCCGCCGCCCCGATCCCATCGGCGAGACCCAGATCGGCCCAGAAGAACTCGTTCCGGGAGCGATGCTCGGCGACCTCCGCCGAGTCGCACCGGTGCATGATCGGGATCTGCGGTGCGGCCACCTCGCCGCTGACTTTAGGCGCGGCTCCGGACCCCCCCTCGCCGGATAGCCTGCGGCGGTCGATGCCAAGGGACGCGCCGAGCACCGGGATCGTGGTCGAGCTTCCGGGACAGGAGGCGAGCCCGTTCACGAAGATCTGGCGCCGGCTGCTGCTGGCGCTGGCGCTGATCACGCTCGTCGCCCTGGTCACCTACATCGGGCGCGACGGGTACGTGGATCCCGAGGACGACTCGATCAGCCTCCTCGACGCGTTCTATTACTCAACCGTCTCGATCACCACCACGGGCTATGGCGACGTGCGCCCGGCCAGCGACGAGGCCCGCCTGGTGACCACGATCCTCGTCACCCCGGCCCGGGTCCTGTTCCTGATCCTGCTCGTCGGGACGACTTTGGAGATACTCGCGGAGCGAAGCCGCCAGGCCTACCGCCGGGCGCGCTGGAGGAGGAGCTTGGACGAGCACACGATCATCTGCGGCTACGGGACCAAGGGGCGGACCGCGGTCCGGACGCTGCTCGGCAAGGGGGCGACCGTCGAGCGGATCGTCGTCATCGACGAGCGCTCGGACGCGGCCGCCGCGGCCAAGGCGGACGGCTACGCGGTGGTGATCGGCGACGCCGCCAACCGCGCGACGCTCGAGCAGGCCGAGATCGAGCGCGCGAGCTCGGTCGTCGTCGCGGTCGACCGCGACGACACCGCGGTCCTGGTCACGCTCACCGCCCGGGAGCTGAACGAGCGGGCGACGATCGTCGCCTCGGTGCGCGAGGAGGAGAACGTGCACCTGCTGCACCAGAGCGGCGCCGACAGCGTCGTCACCTCCTCGGCCGCCGCCGGACGGCTGCTCGGGCTGTCGACCGAGACGCCGCAGATCACCGAGCTGCTCGAGGACCTGCTCACCGTGGGCCAGGGGCTCGACATCGTCGAGCGCGCGGTCGGGCCCGAGGAGGCGGGCTCACCGGCGGGCAGCAGCGGGCGCGACACGATGCTGCTCGCGGTCGTCCGCGACGGCGAGCTGATCCGCTTCGACGACGAGCGGATCGCCGAGCTGCGCGCCGGCGACCGGATCGTCGAGCTGCAGACCGCCGCCTGAGCGCTACATCCTGCCCGAATCAGCGAGCCCAAAAGGACTGCCCTCGGAATCGCGACAGATTGCCCACCGCTCACCCGGGTGGACGACGCTGCCACCGAGCCGTTCCACCCGCTCCACGGCTGCGCCTAGATCGCCGACCTCGAAATAGGGCAGCGAGAATGAGTCGCCCGGGCCGCGGCCGCGCGCGTGCACGCCGACCGCCGGCACACCGTCGCCCGTCTGCCAGCCCTCCCCCTGGTCCGCGCGCCGCGGCTCGAGCTCGGCGCCCAGCAACCCGCCCCAGAACCGCCGCGCCCGCTCCGGGTCGTCGGCCGGGAACTCGATCAGCGACGTGCGCGCCTCGGGCACGCGGATCACGATAGCCGCCGCTCAGCCGCCTAGCTTGCAGGCCGTGCGACGCTTGCCAGAGCGGGCGAGGAAGCGGCGAGCGAGCGCCCCGGCGCGCCGCCATCCCGCCTACTACCGGGTCGCCGGGATCGATCTGCGCCGTGAGATGGAGCGGCTGCGGGCACTGGCAGTATTCGCCCGCGGCCCGCTGGCCGAGAGCTCGCCGAAGCTGAAGGTGAGGCGCGCGAGCCGGCGACCGAACCGGCTCGGCTTCGCCATCCCCGGCGAGTCGCGGCTCTCGGTCACCGACTATCCCGGGATCAGGCCCGGCGACGCGCTCGAGACGCTGCTGCACGAGCTCGTCCACCTGCATGTCGGCCGCCGGCGAGACGGACACGCGTGGCACGGGCGGACGTTCAAGGACACTTTGGCCCGGGCGATGGCCGAGGCCTACGGGATCACCGTGCGACCGCCAAACTGCCGCCACGGCGTCTACGCCGACGCACTGGAGCGGCGGCGGCTGCGCAAGGGCGAGCAGTCGAGCTGCCCCCCCCCGCCCCCCGTCACCACCTCGCGCGCCAGCGGCACGCCGGGGCGGTAGATCAGGTGCGCGTAGGAGGGCGCCTCGAGCACGACCGCGTCGGCCCGGGCGCCTGGGCGCAGGCGCCCGACGTCGTCGCGACGCAGGGCCCGGGCTCCGCCCAGCGTCGCCGCGAGCAGCGCCTCCTCGATCGTCATCCCGAGCTCGCGCACGGCCAAGGCGAGGCAGAACGCCATCGACGTCGTGTAGCTCGAGCCCGGGTTGCAGTTGGTCGCGATCGCGACCTCGGCCCCGGCGTCGAGGACCGCGCGCGCGTCGGGGTAGGGCTGGCGGGTCGAGAAGTCGGTCGCCGGGAGGAAGGTGGCGACGGTCTCGCCGCCGGCCAGCGCCTCGACGTCCGCCTCGGTGAGGTAGGTGCAGTGGTCGACCGAGGCCGCCCCGAGCTCGACCGCGAGCGCCACCCCCGCCCCCGGGCCGAGCTGGTTTCCGTGCACGCGCAGCCCGAGGCCGGCGGCGCGCCCCGCCTCGAGCACGGCCCGCGACTGCTCCGGGTCGAAGGCGCCGCGCTCGCAGAAGACGTCGATCCAGCGGCAGTACGGGGCACAGGCCTCGAGCATCTCCCCGCAGACGAGCGCGACGTAGTCGTCGGGGCGGCGCTCGTAGTCGGCCGGGACCGCGTGCGCGCCGAGGAACGTGACCTCGTCGGTGAGCCTGGCGGCGACCTCGCACAGCCGCCGTTCACCCTCGACCTCGAGCGCGTAGCCGGACTTGATCTCGATCGCGGTGATCCCGGCGCGCCGCGCCTCGGCGAGCCGCTCCCGGGCAAGCGACTCGAGCTCTTCGGTCGACGCCCGAGCGGTGGCCTCGCTGGTCACCCTGATCCCTCCGGCCTCATACGGCGCTCCCGCCATCCGCGCGGCGAACTCCTCGGCCCGGTCGCCCGCGAACACCAGGTGCGTGTGCGAGTCGACGAAGCCCGGGATCACGCAGCGCCCGCCGGCGTCGAGCCGGCGGTCACCGGCGGCGCCCGCCCGCTCGACGGCGACCACCCGCTCGCCCTCGCAGACCAGGGCGGCGTCGGTGACGACCCCGAGCGGCCCCTCGCCGAGCTCGGGGTCGTTGGTGACCAGCTGGCCGATGTTGTCGATCACCAACGCGCTCATCGGCTCACCCGGCCGCGTCCCGGTCGACGACCGCCGCGATCGAGTCCCGCAGCTCGGCGGCGACGTCGATTTCGAGGTGGATGCCGTCGCGGACCAGCTCGCGCCCGCCGACGATCACCCTCCGCACGTCGGCCGCGGTCGCCGAGAAGACCAGCGACTCGAGCGCCGTCTCCCTCTCGGTGCCGGCGAGCCGCACCCCGTCGAGGCCGACGTTGACCAGGTCGGCGATCGCGCCGGGCGCGATCCTCCCCGCCTCCGGCCAGCCGAGGGCCGCGTGCCCCTGCTCGGTGCCGGCGCGCAGCAGCTCGCCCGCCGTGTGGTGACCGCGCTCGCCGGTCGCCAGGCGCTGGTCGAGCTCGGCGGCGCGCATCTCCTCGAAGTGGTCGATCACCGCGTGCGAGTCGGAGCCGAGCGCCAGGCCGGCGCCCGCGTCGGCGACCGCCCGGGCGGGGCCGATCCCGTCGGCGAGGTCGCGCTCGGTGGTCGGGCAGAGGCAGCAGTGCGCGCCGGCCTCGCCGAGCAGGGCGATGTCCGGCGCGGCGACGTGGGTGAAGTGGACGGCCGTGAAGCGCGGGCGAGAGCGCCCCCGCGTCGGCGAGCAGGGCGGTCGGGGTGCGCTCGTAGGCGGCGAGACTGGCCTCGTTCTCGGCCGGCTGCTCGGAGACGTGGGCGTGAAGCGGGCGCCCGCGTGCCGTCGCCCAGGCGGCGACCGTCGCCGCCGAGTCGGGGTCGACCGCCCGGATGCTGTGGATCGCGGCGCCGAGTCGCGCACCCGGGCCGAGGTCGCCGAGCGCCTCGACCCGCTCCGCCCAGCGCTCGGCGTCGCCGTCCGAGAACCGCCGCTGGGCGCCGGCGAGCTCGCGGTCCGGGCCGCCGTGCAGGTAGCACGCATCGAGCAGCGTGATCCGGATTCCGGCCTCGGCGGCGGCGGCGACGAGCGTTCGGCCGAGCTCGTTCGGATCCTCATACGGCACGCCCTCGGGGCCGTGATGCAGGTAGTGGAACTCGCCGACCGCGGTGATCCCGGCGAGCGCCATCTCGGCGAAGGTGGCGCGGGCCAGCCGCCGGTAGCGCTCGGGGTCGATCGTCGCCGCGAGCTCGTACATCGCCGCGCGCCAGCTCCAGAACGAGCCGCGCCCGGCCTCGGCGCGACCGCGCAGCGCCCGCTGGAAGGCGTGCGAGTGGGCGTTGGCGAGCCCGGGGATGGTGAGGCCGGGCAGCCGCTCGGCGCCCGCCGGCGGCGCGCCCCGGCTCGACCCGCGCGATCCGCTCTCCGTCGAGCTCGACCACGACCTCGGCCTCGACCCCCTCGCCGCCGAGCCAGGCGAGCTCGCAGACGTAGGCGGTCACGAGCCCTCCCGGGCGCTGATCGCGTCGATCCGCTGCAGGAACTCGTCGCGGCGGAAGCGCTCGAACTGGTCCCAGGTCGAGAACGTGGTCGGGTCGGCGACCCGATCGACGAACAGGATCCCGTCGAGATGGTCGACCTCGTGCTGGAAGCTGCCCGCGGTCAGCCCGCGCACGACCTGCTCGCGCTCGACCCCGGAGCGGTCGAGGTAGCGGGCCCGGACCGCGAGCCGGCGGGGGACGTCGCCGCGCAGGTCCGGGACCGAGAGGCAGCCCTCGTTGATCTCGACCAGCTCGGAGTCGAGCGGCTCGAGCACCGGGTTGACCAGCACCGTGAGCGGGAACGGCGGCTTGTACGGATAGCGCGGGTTGTCGGGCTCGACCTCGATCACCGCGACGCGGACGGCCTCGCCGACCTGGTTCGCCGCCAGGCCGGCGCCGTGGGCGGCGCGCTTGATCGCGATCATCTCGTCGATCAGGCCCTGGATCCGCGGCGAGCCGAGCTCCTCGCGGCTGAGCTCGCGAGCGCGTTCGCGCAGCACCGGGTCGCCGATCGTCGTGATCTCGCGCCCGGTCACCGCTCGTGCATCGGGATTCGGATCCCGCGCTCGTCCGCGACCGCGGCGGCGCGCTCGTAGCCGGCGTCGACGTGGCGGATCACGCCGGTGCCCGGGTCGGTGGTCAGCACCCGATCGAGCTTCTCGGCGGCGAGCTCGCTGCCGTCGGCGACGCAGACCATGCCGGCGTGGATCGAGCGGCCGATCCCGACCCCGCCCCCGTCGTGGATGCTGACCCAGGAGGCGCCGGCGGAGGTGTTGAGGAGCGCGTTCAGCAGCGGCCAGTCGGCGATCGCGTCGGAGCCGTCGGCCATCTGCTCGGTCTCGCGGTAGGGCGAGGCGACCGAGCCCGAGTCGAGATGATCGCGCCCGATCACGATCGGGGCCCGCAGCTCGCCGCTGGCGACCATCTCGTTGAACCGCAGGCCGAGCCGGCGCCGCTGCCCGTAGCCGAGCCAGCAGATCCGCGCCGGCAGCCCCTGGAAGGCGATCCGCTCTCCCGCCATCCTCATCCACCGGCCGAGCGCCTCGTCCTCGGGGAACTCCTCCAGCGCCGCGCGGTCGGTGGCGGCGATGTCGGCGGGATCGCCCGAGAGCGCGACCCAGCGAAACGGGCCCTTGCCCTCGCAGAACAGCGGCCTGATGTAGGCGGGGACGAAGCCCGGGTAGTCGAAGGCGCGCTCGAAGCCGCCCAGCCTGGCCTCGGCGCGGAGGCTGTTGCCGTAGTCGAACACCTCGGCGCCGGCGTCCTGGAAGCCGACCATCGCGAAGCAGTGGGCGGCGATCGCGGCGCGCGAGCGGCGCAGGTACTCGTCGGGGTCGCGCTCGCGCAGCTCGGCCGCCTCGGCGAGCGAGACGCCCGCCGGGACGTAGCCGGCGAGCGGGTCGTGGGCGCTGGTCTGGTCGGTGACCACGTCGGCCTCGAACCCGCGCCGCAGGAGCTCGGGCACGGCCTCGGCGGCATTGGCGCAGAGGCCGACGCTGAGCGCTCGGCGCTCGGCCTTGGCCTCGCGACAGCGGGCGATCGCCTGCTCGAGGTCGTCGGCCTGCTGGTCGAGGTAGCGGGTCTCGAGCCGGCGGGCGATCCGCTCGCGGTCGACCTCGATGCAGAGCGCCACGCCGCCGTTCATCGTGATCGCCAGCGGCTGCGCCCCACCCATCCCGCCGAGGCCCGCGGTGAGCGTGATCGTGCCGGCGAGCGAGCCGCCGAAGCGTCGCCGGGCGATCTCGGCGAAGCACTCGTAGGTGCCCTGGACGATGCCCTGGCTGCCGATGTAGATCCAGGAGCCGGCGGTCATCTGGCCGTACATCGTCAGCCCCAGCGCCTCCAGCCGTCGGAACTCCTCCCAGCTCGCCCACTCGCCGACCAGGTTCGAGTTCGCGATCAGCACCCGCGGGGCCCACTCGTGGGTGCGAAAGACGCCCACCGGCTTGCCCGACTGGACCAGCAGCGTCTCGTCGTCATCCAGGCGCCGCAGCGAGGCGACGATCGCGTCGAACGCCTCCCAGGAACGCGCCGCCCGTCCGGTGCCGCCGTAGACGACGAGCTCGTCCGGTCGCTCAGCGACCTCCGGGTCGAGGTTGTTCATCAGCATCCGCATCGGCGCCTCCTGGGGCCAGCCGCGACAGCTGAGCTCGCTCCCGCGCGGTGCCCGGACCTGGCGCGGGCCGCTCACTCGAGCTCCCCGATCGCCGTCTCGACCGCGGCCGACACGGCGCCGGACGCGACCAGCCCGGCCGCGGCCTCGAGCTCGGGTGCGAGCGGCCGGTCGGGCCCGATCCCGGGAACGGCGCCGCGCAGCGCGGCCACGGCCGCCGCGGTCCCCGCCGCCGGCGCCAGCGGCGCGCGCAGCTCGAGCGCCCGCGCCGCGCAGGTGAGCTCGACCGCGAGGATCCGGGTCAGGTTCGCGAGCGCGAGCCGGAGCTTGCGCGCCGCCGCCCACGCCATCGAGACGTGGTCCTCCTGCATCGCGCTGGTCGGCAGCGAGTCGACGCTGGCCGGCGCCGCGAGCCGGCGGTTCTCGGCGACCATCGCCGCCTGGGTGTACTGGGCGAGCATCAGCCCGCTGTCCACCCCGGGGTCGTCGGCGAGGAACGGCGGCAGGCCGAAGGAGCGGCTCGGGTCGAGCAGCCGGTCGGTGCGGCGCTCGGCGATCGCGCCGACGTCGGCGGCCGCGATCGCGATGAAGTCGCAGGCGTAGCCGAGCGGAGCGCCGTGGAAGTTGCCGCACGACTCGACCCGCCCGTCGGCGAGGATCATCGGGTTGTCGATCGCCGCCTCGAGCTCGGCCGCGGCGATCGCCTCCGCGTAGGCGGCCACATCGCGCGCCGCGCCGTTGACCTGGGGAGCGCAGCGAAGCGAGTAGGCGTCCTGGACCCGGGGGTCGTCCTCGCGGTGGCTGGCGACCACCTCCGAGCCGGCGAGCAGGCGGCGCAGGTTGGCGGCGCTCAGCGCCTGGCCGGCCTGCGGGCGAAGCTCGACCAGGTCGGCGGCAAAGGCGCGGTCGGTGCCGAGCAGCGCCTCGACCGACATCGCGGCGCAGACGTCGGCGACCGCGAGCAGGCGCCCGAGGTCGTCGAGGGCGAGCACGAGGACGCCGAGGATCCCGTCGGTGCCGTTGATCAGCGCCAGGCCCTCCTTCGCCAGCAGGGTGACGGGCTCGAGGCCCGCGGCGCTCAGCGCCTCGGCGGCGGGGACGACCCTGCCCTCGCGGTCGCTGACCTCGCCCTCGCCGATGATCGCCAGGGCGCAGTGCGCGAGCGGCGCCAGGTCACCGCTGGCGCCCAGCGACCCGTGCTCGGGGACGACCGGCGTCAGGCCGGCGTTGAGCAGGTCGATCAACGCCTCGGCGACCAGCGGACGGGCGCCCGAGTAGCCGAGCGCCAGCGAGCGCGCCCGCAGCAGGATCATCGCCCGCACGGCCTCGCGCTCGACCGCCGGGCCCATGCCCGCGGCGTGAGAGCGGATCAGCGCCCGCTGCAGCTGCTCTCGCCGCTCGGCCGGGATCGGGGTCGTGGCCAGCGATCCGAACCCGGTCGAGACGCCGTAGGCGGGCTCGTCCGAGGCGGCGATCCGGGCGACGATCGCGGCGCTCTTCTCCATCGCGGCCCGCGCTCGGGCGCCGAGGGCGACGGCCGCCTCGTCGCGCGCGACCGCGACCACGTCGGCCGGCGCGAGCCCGGTGCCGGTGAGCTCGACCGGCGTCAACCGGCCCCCTCCGGCTCGCGGTCGCCGTCCGCTCCGCCCGCGCCCCGGGCGGGGTCGAGCAGGGCTTCGGAGGCGCGCGCCGCCTCGCAGACGATGCTCGCGAGCGAGCGGACCTCGGACTCCGAATGGCGGGCCGCCGGCGCGGCGAGCCCGATCGAGGCGACCACCCCGGTGCCGACAACGATCGGCGCGGCGAGCCCCCAGGCACCGACGTTGTTCTCCTCGTAGCTCGCTGCCCAGCCACGGGCGCGGATCTCGTCGAGCTGCTCTCGCAAGAGCTCGGGATCGGTCACCGTGCCGGGCGCGAGCCGCTCGAGATCGTGCCCGAGGACCTCCTCGCGGATCGGCTGCTCGAGGAAGGCGAGCAGGGCCTTGGCCGAGGCGCCGGCATGGATCGGGGTCACGCGGCCGATCTCGATCGCCAGCCTGAGGCTGTGGGTGGTCTCGATCCGGTCGATGCACAGCGACCCGTGGCGGCTCTCGTCGTAGACGGTCAGCAGCGCCGTCTCCCCCGTCCTCCGGGCGAGCTCGCGGAGCACGCTGCCGAGCAGCAATCGCAGGTCGACCGACGCCGTCGCGCGGCGGCCGAGGTCGATCGCCGCGAACCCGAGCCGGTAGCGCGAGCCGACCCGGGCCAGGTACGAACGCGCCTCGAGCGCGCGGACGATCCGGTGCGCGGTCGCGGTCGGCATCTCGAGCTCGCGCGCGACCTCGGTCACCGACCAGGACGGGCGTTCGACCGTGAACAGGTCGAGCACCCGCAGCGTCTTCTCCAGCACCTTCGGGCCGGCGGGCGTCGCGGCACGCTTGCCGGAACGGGCGGTCGCTCGGGGTGCGCTGCTCACCGGCCGGGGCGGGGCCGCGAGCGCCGCTGCAGGAGCCCGCGACAGGTGTTATGTTCGCAATCCATTCTGTGAACTATCGTTTCACATAGTGAACTACGAGCGCGGGATCGCGGCTTGAGCCGGGACGAGGACACGGCGCCGACCCGCGAGCGCCCGCTCGATCTCCACGGCAGGGTCGCGGTCGTCACCGGCGCCGCCAAGGGCATGGGAGGCCCGATCTGTACCGCGCTCGCCGAGGAGGGGGCCTCCCTGGTGCTCGCGGGACGCGACATGGAGGCGATCGACGAGCACGCGGACGGGCTCGAGCAGCGCTTCCCCGGGGTCGAGACCCTGCGCGTCCGCTGCGACGTCACCGACGAGCCGGCGACGCGCGAGCTCGCCGCCGCGGCGCTGGAGCGGTTCGGGCGGATCGACATCCTCGTCAACACCGCCGGGGTGATCGGGCCGATCGAGACCCCGGCCCAGGAGGTGGCGCTGGAGGACTTCCGCTTCGTCCTCGACGTCAACGTGGTCGGCACCTTCCTCCCCAGCAAGGCGGTGATCCCGGCGATGATCGACGGCGAGGGAGGGCGGATCGTCAACATCGCCGGCACCTCCGGCCTGCGCGGCTATCGCAACCGGGTCGGCTACTCGTCGTCGAAGTGGGCGGTCAGGGGCCTGACCAGGACGCTGGCGCTCGAGCTCGGTCCACACGACATCACCGTCAACGCGGTCTGCCCGAACGTCACCAACGGTGAGCGGATGGAGAGGATCGTGAACACGAAGGCGGAGCGGATCGGCAAGACCTACGACGAGGTCTACGCGGACTTCGCCTCGCAGACGGCGCTCGGGCGGTTCATCGACGAGGCCGACATCGCCGAGGCGGTGCGCTTCCTGGTCTCCGACCGGGCCCGGAACATCACCGGGCACGACATCGTCGTCGACGCCGGGTGGGACGTCTGAGGTGTACCCGCGCCCGTTCGAGTACACGCGCGCGGAGACCGTCGATGAGGCGATCGACGCCCTCGCCGGCGGCGGTGGTGAGGCGCGACCGATCGCCGGCGGTCAGAGCCTGGTCCCGATGATGAGCCTCGGCCTCGCCTCGCCCGACCTCCTGGTCGACATCGGGCGGCTGCCGCTGGCGGGCTGGGAGCGCACCAACGGCAGCGTCGCGCTCGGGGCGCTCACCCGTCACCGGGAGCTCGAGCGCAGCGCGGAGCTCGGTGCGCAGCTGCCGCTGGCGGCGGAGGCGGCGCGCCAGATCGGCAACCCGCGGGTGCGCAACCGGGGCACGCTCGGCGGCAGCCTCAGCCACGCCGACCCCGCGGCCGAGCTCGGCGCGGTCGCGCTCACCTACGGCGGCGAGGTCGTGATCGCCTCGCGTCAGGGCGAGCGCCGGGTCGCGATCGACGACTTCTTCGCCGGCTTCTTCGCCACCGCCGTCGGGTCCGGGGAGCTGCTGACCCGGGTCGAGCTCGAGCTGCCGCCGCCGGGCACCGGCCACGGCTTCTCCGAGATCGCCAACCGCGCCGACGATTTCGCCACCGCGGCCGCGACCGCCCTGGTCACGGTCGACGACGCCGGCGCCTGCACGGAGGCGAGGCTGGCGCTGGCCGGGGTCGGCGACCGGCCGCTGCGCTGCGAGCCCGCGGAGGAGATCTGTCGCGGCGAGGCGCTCACGGAAGCCCTGCTCGAGCGGCTCGCGGACACGGTCGCCGAGGTGGTCGAGCCCGAGACCGATGCCTTCGCCTCGGCCGGGTATCGCGCCCGGGCGGCGGGGATCTGCGCGTCCCGGGCCCTCGACCACGCCTGGCGCCGGGCGCGCGGGGACGGGCGATGATCGTTCGCTTCACCCTCAACGGCAGCCCGCAGCGATGCGACGTGCCGGCGCACTGGACCCTGCTGCGGATGCTGCGCGACGCGGCCGGGCGCACCGACGCCAAGCACGGCTGCGGCGAGGGCGTCTGCGGCGCGTGCGCGGTGCTGCTCGACGGGGTCGCGGTCAACTCCTGCTCGGTTCTCGCCCCCCAGGTCGAGGGCGCCGGCGTCGAGACCGTCGCCGGGCTCGCCGAGGACGGAGACCTTCATCCGCTGCAGGCCGAGATGGTCGCCAGGGGCGGCGTCCAGTGCGGGTTCTGCACCCCCGGGATCGTGCTCAGCGCGATCGAGGCGGTCAGGATCGGCGCCGCGGGCTCGGAGGCGGAGATCCGCCACAGCCTCGCCGGCAACCTCTGCCGCTGCACCGGCTACGGCAAGATCGTCAGCTCGGTGGCGGCTTATCGCGACGGCGCCGCGGCTGCCGGCGGCGAGGGAAACGGGCGATGAGCGTCGAGGTCCGATCCGGGCGCAGGCTGGTCGGCGCCGACCTCACCCGCCACGATGCGATCGAGAAGGTCCAGGGCCGGACCACGTACGCGGCCGACTTCGCGCTGCCGCGGATGCTGCACGCGATGCTGAAGCGCTCCGACTACGCGCACGCGAGGCTGACCCGGGTCGACACCGCGGCCGCCGCGGCGCTCGACGGGGTGGTCGCCGTCTACACGGCACAGAACGTGCCCCAGAACACGGTCTGGGTCGACGTCCCCGGGCAGACGCTCGAGGTCGGGGCGCTGAAGGCGCGCTCGAACGTGCTCGCCGACGAGGTGGTGCGCTACCACGGCGAGCCGATCGCGCTGGTCGCGGCCGAGACCGAGGACGCCGCCCTGGCGGCGCTCGACGCGATCGTCGTCGACTACGAGCCCCTGCCGGTGCTCGACGACCCCGAGCGCGCCCTCGACCCCGAAGCCCCGAGCCTGCACGAGGGCGGCAACCTGCTCGCGAGCTGGGAGCTCGAGGAGGGCGATGTGGACGCCGGTCTCGATCGCTCCGCGGTGGTGGTCGAGGACGAGTACCGGACCCAGTTCATCGACCACGCCTACCTCGAGCCCGAGGCCGGGGTCGCCTGGCGCGGCACCGACGGCGTGATCACGATCCGCGCCGCGACCCAGGTGGTCGAGCACTTCCGCGACGTCGCCCGGATCCTCGAGCTGCCCGACAACCGGGTCCGGCTGATCACGCCCTACGTCGGCGGCGGCTTCGGCGGCAAGGAGGACATGACCGTCGAGCCCTACCTCGGGATCGTGGTCGCGCTCACCGGGCGGCCGGTGCGGATGATCTGGAGCCGCCAGGAATCGCTGCTCGCGCGCCAGAACCGCCACGCGGTGCGGATGCGCTACCGGACCGGCGCCGACCCGAACGGCGAGCTGGTGGCGATGGACGTCGACATCCTCTCCGACGGCGGCGCGTACGCGCTGCTCAGCGCCCTGGTGCTGCTCTACTCGACCACCTGCGCGGCCGGTCCCTACCGGTGTCCCAACGTCCGCATCCGGGCCCGGACCGTGTACACGAATCACACCCCGTGCAGCGCCATGCGCGGGTTCGGCGGCATGCAGGTCGCGCTCGCCTACGAGGGCCAGATGGACGCGCTCGCGCGCGAGCTCGGCCTCGACCCGCTCGAGCTCCGACGGCGCAACTTCGTCGAGCGCGGCGACACCCTGCCGATCGGCCAGTTGCTGGAGACGAGCGTCGAGCTGCCGGCGCTGATCGACGCGATCGAGGAGCGGCTCTCCGATCCTCCCGGGCCGAGTGGCCCCGGGCGCGCGGTCGGGCGCGGCTTCGCCTGCAACCTGCAGCCCTACGGGCGCTGCATCTGGCTCAACGACTGGGCGAGCGCCTGGATCGGGTTCGAGCTCGACGGCTCGCTGGTGATCAGGATCGCGGTCCCCGACATCGGCGGCGGGCAGGCGTCCTCGCTGGTCCAGATCGCCTCCGAGGTGCTCGGCGTGGCGCCCGAGCGGATCACGATCCACATCGGCGACTCGGCGCTCAACCCGCTGACCGGGACGACGACGGCGACCCGGCAGCTCTACATGTCGGGCAACGCGGTGCTCAAGGCGGCCACCGAGCTGCGCGACGCGCTCGCCGGGGTTGCGGCAGGGCTGCTCGAGATCGAGCCCGGACAGGTCGAGTTCGGCCCGCAAGGCGTCCGCGAGCGCGACGGCGAGCGGGCGATCGAGTTCGAGGGGCTGCTCGCCGCCTGCGCGTCGGTGGACGTGCCCTGGCACGTGCTCGCCAACCACCAGGCGCCGAAGGGGGTCCCCTGGCAGGCGGACGAGAACTGGCGCGGCCGGGTCTTTCCCGACTTCACCTACGGCTGTCACGCGGTCGAGGTCGAGGTCGACCTCGAGAGCGGCCAGGTGCGCGTGCTCCGCTATCTGGCCGCTCACGACGTCGGCCAGGCGATCAACCCGCAGTCGGTCGAGGGCCAGATCGAGGGCGGGGTGGCGATGGGCCTCGGCTACGCGCTCTCGGAGCGGGTCGTGTTCGAGGAGGGACAGAACCTGACCGGCTCCTTCGCCCAGTACCTGATCCCGACCGCGGTCGAGCTGCCGACGATCGAGCCGGTGGTGGTCGAGGGCGGCGAGGGCATGGGCCCGTTCAACGCCCGCGGGATCGGCGAGCCGCCGATCGGCCCCCCGGCCCCGGCGGTGGCGGCGGCGATCGAGGCCGCGACCGGGGTCAGGCTGACCGAGCTGCCGTTCATCCCCGAGCGGGTAAGCGCCGCGGTGCGCGAACGAGGGGAACGGGATGCCCAGGGTTGAGGGCAGCGAGCAGCTGGCGCTCTCCCAGGCGCGGGTCTGGAGCCTGCTCAACGACCCGGAGACGCTCGCGGCATCGATTCCCGGCTGTCGCGGGTTCGAGCGCGACGGCGACGCCGAGCACCGCTACCGGACCGCGATCACGGTCGCCGCGGGGGCTGTGACCGGGGTCTATGAGGGTACGGTCGAGTACCTCGACGTCACCGAGCCCGAGCACTGCACGATCGTGATCGCGGGCAAGGGCGACAAGGGCGCGATCGACGGGCGGGGGCTGATCACGCTGGCGGCGCGCGGCGACCAGACCGAGGTCGGCTACCAGGGCGACTTCAAGCTCACCGGGCCGGTCGCCGGGGTCGGTCAGCGGCTGGCGCCCGGGATCAGCCGCAAGCTGATCGTCGAGACGCTGCGAAACCTCGAGCGCCACGGCGACACGCCGGCGCCGGCGCCGCAACCGTCACCCGTAGAAGGGGCCGCCGAGCCGCTGCCGCATCCGCCCGCGCCGAGCGTGAGCGCGCCGCCGAGCGAGCAGGCGTTCAGGCCGTTCGCGGCCTCGCCGCTCGGCGCCTTCATCGCCGGCTGCGTGCTCGGGCTCGTGCTCGGCGCGCTGATCGTGGCGCTGCTGTGAATTCACGGGCTGAGATGGGTAGCGGTCGAATGCTGAGAGAAAGCGGGTTACAGTGGCCGTTCGGGCGTTGCCCGAGGTCGCGGAGGAGGAGGATCGAATGGGCGTGACGGCGACGCGAGGCGAGCGGACGGCACAGGAACTGGCGAAGGCCGACCGGCAGCGGATCATCCATCCCTACCTGCCGAGCTCGACCGAGCAGCGGGTGGTGATGGTCGAGGGCGATGGATGCCGGCTTCGCGACGCCGACGGGCGCGAGTACCTCGACGCCACCGGCGGCCTCTGGCTCGCCCAGGTCGGGCACGGCCGGCGCGAGATCGCCGAGGCCGCGGCCGACCAGATGCAGCGGCTCGAGTACTTCACCAGCTTCTGGGAGTTCTCCAACGACCGCGCGATCGAGCTCGCCGAGCGCCTGACCTCGATCTCGCCCCCGAAGCAGACCCACGTCTACTTCACCAGCGGCGGCTCGGAGGGCAACGAGGCGGCGCTGAAGATGTCGCGCTACGCCCACTGGCGCCGCGGCGAGCGCGACCGGACCTGGATCCTCGCCCGCCACCAGGCCTATCACGGGGTCGGCTACGGGTCCGGGACCGCGACCGGCTTCCCCGTCTACCACGACGGCTTCGGCCCGATGCTCCCCCACGTCCGCCACCTGACCCAGCCGTGGCCGTACCGGACCGAGCTCTTCGACGGCGAGGACCCGACCGACTTCTGCATCGCCGAGCTCGAGCGGACGATCGACGAGCTCGGCGCGGACAAGGTCGCCGCCTTCATCGGCGAGCCGGTGATGGGCGTCGCCGGGATGCTGGTGCCGCCGGACGACTACTGGCCGCGCGTGCAGGAGCTGCTCCGCGAGCACGGGATCACCTTCATCTTCGACGAGGTGGTGAGCGCCTACGGCCGGGTCGGGCACTGGTTCGCCGCCGAGCACTTCGGGGTCGAGCCCGACATCATCGTCACCGCCAAGGGGATCACCTCCGGCTACGCGCCGCTCGGCGCGGTGCTGGTCAGCGACGAGATCGCCGAGGCGGTGACCGAGGAGGGGTTCCCGATGGGGTTCACCTACAACGGGCATCCGACCTCGTGCGCGGTGGCGCTCGCGAACCTGGAGCTGATCGAGTCGGAGGGCCTGCTCGAGCGAGCCCAGGAGACCGGCGCCTACATCCTCGAACGGCTGCAGGGGCTGCTCGACCTGCCGGTGGTGGGCGAGGTCCGCGGGGTCGGGATGATGCACGCGGTCGAGCTCGTCGGCGACCGAGAGAGCCGCAGTCCGCTGGCGATGGACTCCGCGCCCCAGGACGTGATCCTGCGCGAGACCGGGGTCATCGTCCGCGACTGCCAGCACAACCTGGTGATCTCGCCGCCGCTGATCATGTCCCGCGCCGAGGCCGACGAGGTCGTCGACGCGATGCGCTCGGTGCTCGAGCGCACCGACCCGGACGGCCGGATCGGGGCGAGGAAATAGCTGTCAAATGACCACGAGCAAGAGGAGAGCTGATGCACACGGCGACCAATAGATTCTCGATCACCAGGCTCGGAGCGCTGCTCGGGCTGCTGGTGGCGCTCGCCTTCTTCGTCGCGGCCTGCGGCGACGATGACGACGAGTCCGACGATGCGGCCAGCGGCGGCGGCGAGGTGACCGAGGTCTCGATCGGCACCCAGCCCTGGATCGGCTACGGGCCGTTCTGGATCGCAGACGACCAGGGCTTCGACACCGACCACGGGGTCGACATCAAGCTGGTCAACTTCTCCACCGACCAGGACCTCGAGTCCGGGTTCGCGAGCGGCAAGTTCCAGGCGGCCAACAACGCCAACAACACCCTGATCCGGCTCGCCGACCTCGGCCTCGACTACAAGGTCGTGCTGATGGAGGACGTCTCGCTGGAGGCCGACGCGGTCGTCTCCTGCAACCCGGACATCAAGTCGATCGAGGACGTCGAGGGCGCCAAGGTCGCGTTCGAGGAGTTCTCGGTCTCCGACGTGCTGTTCAACTACGCGCTCACCGAGGCCGGGCTCGACATCGACTCGATCGACTACGTCCCGCTCCCCGCGGCCGATGCCGGCACGGCGGCGGTCGCCGGCCGGGTCGACGTCGCGGTCACCTACGAGCCCTACCTGCAGGCGGCGGTCGAGGAGGGCGACAACTGCAAGATCATCTACACCGCGGCCGAGAACGAGGGGTTGATCTCCGACGCCCTGGCGGTCAACAGCGAGTTCGCCGAGAGCGATCCGGATGCGGTCGTCGGCGTCCTGCAGGCGTGGGGCGACGCGGTCGACTACTACAACGAGAATCCCGAGGACGCGCAGGCGATCATCGCCGAGAACGTCGGTGAGAGCCCGAAGGCGCTGGGACCGAGCTTCGAGGGGGTCGAGCTGTTCGACCTCCAGCAGTCCCAGGACTTCCTCGAGAACGACTACGAGGCGCTCTGGAACGACATCCGCACGATCATGTTCGACCAGGGCCAGATCGAGAGCGAGCCCGAGGTGAGCGACTACCTCGACACCTCGTTCGGCGAGCAGGCGCTCTCGGGCGAGTAGTCGCGGATGACGACCGCTTCGGATCAGACGGCGGCCGGGGCCCGTGGTGGGGCCCCGGCCGCCGCGCCGAAGCGAAAGCGCAAGCGGAAGCTGTTTCGGCTCTACAGCCCGATCGAGCCGCGCACCTACCTGGTCATCGCGATCGTCTCCTTCGCGGTCCTGCTCGGCGGTTGGTGGCTGGCGGCCGAGCTCGACCTGGCGAAGGACATCTTCCTCCCCTCCCCGGCCGACGTTTGGCGGACCGGAATCGATGCGGTCGAGGACGGGACGCTCTGGGATGACGCCCGGACCAGCTTCGTGCGGATCACGATCGGCTTCATGATCTCGACCGCGCTGGCGCTGCCGATCGGGATCCTGATCGGCACCTACCGCGCCGCCGAGGCGGCGATCGAGCCCTCGGTCGACTTCATCCGCTACATGCCGGCGGTCGCCTTCGTGCCGCTGACGATCGTCTGGGTCGGGGTCGACGAGTCGCAGAAGTGGCTGATCATCTTCATCGGCACCTTCTTCCAGCAGGTGCTGCTGGTGATGGACAACGTCAAGCGGGTGCCGCGCGAGTACGTCGACATCGGGCACACGCTGGGGATGAAGGACCATGCCGTGCTCCGCCGGGTGGTCCTGCCGGCGGCGGCGCCGGCGATCTGGGACACGCTGCGGATCACCCTCGGCTGGGCCTGGACCTGGCTCGTGGTCGCCGAGCTGGTCGCCGCCTCCGAGGGCCTCGGCCATTCGATCGTCGTCGCCCAGCGCTTCTTCCAGACCGAGACGATCTTCCTCGGCATCATCGTCATCGGGCTGCTCGGGCTGATCATGGACCAGGCGATGAAGTACACGGGCAAGCGGCTCTTTCGGTGGGCGGAATGAGCGGGCCGACCGGCGCGGCGAAGCTCACCGTGCGCGGCCTGCGCAAGGTGTTCGAGGAGGAGCGCGGCTCCGGCGAGGTGGTGGCGCTCGACGGGCTCGACTTCGAGATCGCCGAGAAGCAGTTCGTGACCGTGATCGGGACCAGCGGCTGCGGCAAGTCGACGATGCTCTCGATCATCGCCGGGCTCGAGGAGGAGACCGAGGGCGTGGTGCTCGTCGACGGCCAGCACGTGGTCGGCCCCGGCCGCGACCGCGGCGTCGTCTTTCAGAGCTACGCCCTGTTCCCGTGGCTGACCGCGCAGAAGAACGTCGAGTTCGCCCTCCGCGGCTCGAGCAGCGAGCGCGCCGAGGTCGCCCGCCAGCACCTCGACCTGGTCGGCCTCGACCGCTTCGCGGACTCCTACCCGAGCCAGCTCTCGGGCGGGATGCGACAGCGGGTGGCGATCGCCCGGGCGCTCTCCTACAAGCCCGAGGTGCTGTTGATGGACGAGCCGTTCGGGGCGCTCGACGCCCAGACCCGCCAGCTGATGCAGGAGCTCTTGACCAAGGTCTGGGAGGAGCACCGGCTGACGGTGATCTTCGTCACCCACGACATCGACGAGGCGGTCTTCCTCTCCGACCGGGTGCTGGTGATGACCGCGCGGCCCGGCCGGATCAAGGAGGACATGACGATCGAGATCGAGCGCCCGCGCACCTTCGAGGTCTTCTCGACGCCGGCGTTCTTCGACTACAAGGCACGGCTGCTGACCTCGATCCGCGAGGAGAGCCTGCGCACCGCCGAGGCGATGGAGGTGATCGCATGAGCGACGAGGACCGGGTCGTCGCCGCGATCGACGAGCGCGCCGACGAGCTCGTCGAGCTCGCCTGCGAGCTGATCCGGTTCGAGACCACGACCCGCGGCGAGGCCGACGAGCCGGCGCGCGAGGAGGCGGCGCTGCAGGAGCACCTGGCGGCGCGGCTCCAGGCGGCCGGCGCCGAGGTCGAGCTGTTCGAGCCCGAGCCGGGGGCGCTCGACCGCTGGCGGCGCCAGGTGCCGGCGGGGCTCGGCTTCGCCGGGCGCCCGCAGCTGCTCGCCCGCTTCGGCGGCTCCGGCGAGGGCCGCAGCCTGCTGCTCAACGGCCACATCGACGTCGTCTCCGCCGAGCCGCGCGAGCGCTGGGCGAGCGACCCGTTCGAGCCCGAGGTCCGCGACGGGCGCCTCTACGGGCGCGGAGCCTGCGACATGAAGGGCGGGGTCGCGGCGATGGTCGTCGCGGCGACCGCGCTCGCCGAGGCCGGGGTCGAGCTTCCGGGCGAGCTGATCGTGAGCACGGTCACCGACGAGGAGTGGAACGGCGCCGGAGCCCTGGCGCTCGCCGCCCGCGGGATCGACGCCGACGCCGGGATCGTCCCCGAGGCGACCGGGTTCGAGCCCTGGATCGCCTGTCGCGGCGTGCTCTGTCCGACGGTCACCGTCGAGGGTCGCCCCGGCCACGCCGAGATCCCGCAGCCGGACTGGCGCGAGGGCGGCGCCGTGAACGCGATCGAGAAGACGACCGTGGTGCTCGAGGCGGTGCGGGCGCTGCGCGAGCGCTGGCGCGAGCGCGACGGCGATCATCCTCTGCTCGCCCCCGGCGAGCTGGTGCCGACCGTGATCCAGGGCGGCGAGTGGTGGGTCAACTATCCGGCCTCCTGCACGACGACCGTCGACGTCACCTATCTCCCCCGGCAGGGCGATCACGGCAACGGCGATGACGGCGGCGGCTGGGGCACGGGGCTGGAGCGCGAGATCGAGGCCTGGATCCTCGAGCGCGCCCGCGAGGACCCGTGGCTGGCCGAGCACCCGCCGAGCTTCGAGTGGGGCACCAACCTGGCGCCCGCCGAGATCTCCCCCGAGCACCCGATCGTCGACTGCGCGCTCGCCGCCGGACAGGCCGTCGGTCGCCCCGGCCAGGTGGCCGCGCTGCAGGGCTGGCACGACGCGGCGACCTTCACCCGGTTCGGGACGCCGACGATCAGCTACGGCCCCGCCGGGCTCTCGAACGACGGCAAGACGATGGCCCACGCGGTCGACGAGTTCGTCCCGGTCGCAGACCTGGTCGCCTGCGCGCAGGCGCTCGCGATCGCCGCGCTGCGCTGGTGCGGCGGGAAGGAGAGAGAGTGAGACCCGACCTGAAGCTGCTCGTCGACGCGATCGACATGCACGCGCACACGCACCCGGCGCTGTTCAACCGCCCGATCGACGACGCCGACCTCGCCTCGCACGCGCTCGACTTCGGCATGCGCGGATTCGTGCTCAAGGACCACGACAGCGACACCACCGGTCGCGCCTACCACGTCGGGCACAACTTCCGCCAGGTGGAGCCGTTCGGGGCGGTGGTGCTCAACCGCTCGGTCGGTGGGCTCAACCCCTGGGTGGTCCAGAAGGCGCTCCACTACGGCGCCCGGGTCGTCTGGATGCCGAGCAACCACTCCAAGTACCACTCCGAGTACTTCGACACGCCCGACTACCCGCAGCTCGGCCGCAAGCGCAAGCAGCTCGCCGGCGACGGGGTGACCGTGTTCGACCAGCGAGGCGAGCTGAAGCCCGAGGTGACAACGATCTGCGAGCTGGTCGCCGAGGACGACGCCTGTCTGGCGACCGGGCACCTGAGCATCGAGGAGACCCGGGCGCTGCAGGCGGAGGCGAAGCGATGCGGGGTGAGCAAGTTCCTCGTCACCCACGTCAACTGGGCGCTGACCCGGTACGAGCTCGACGTCCAGCGCGAGCTGATCGCCGAGGGCGCGTACCTCGAGTACGTGGCGGTCTCCTGCGTCTCGCCGATCTTCTGGGAGCAGAAGCCCGACGAGCTCGCCGAGTGGATCGGCGAGCTCGGCGGCGACAAACTGATCCTCAGCTCCGACCTCGGCCAGGCGTCGGCGGCGCCGCATCCGGAGGGGATGCGGATGCTGATCAGCTCGATGCTCGACGTCGGCGCCGACTACGACGAGCTGGAGAAGATGACCAAGGCGAACCCGGCCCATCTGCTCGGGCTCAGCGCATGAGCCGCGGCCCGCTCGAACGAGAACGAAAGGTGCGCCCATGCCGCTGATCGAAGTCAAGGCCTTCGACCGTCGATTCGACGACCCCGAGGCCACCGAGCGCCTGATCGCCGGCCTCACCGACGCGCTCTGCGAGGTCTTCGGCGAGGAGGTCCGCGACGAGACCTGGGTGGTGGTCGACGGGGTAAAGCCCTCGCACTGGGGCTTCGGCGGCGAGGTGCGCAAGTAGCGATGGCCGGCTCCCGCGTCCTCGCGACCTCGCTGACCTCGGGCTCACAGCCGCTCGTCGTCCGCGGCGAGGGCATGTGGCTCGAGCTCGACGACGGCCGCCGGGTGCTCGACGCGACCAACACGGCGGCGCCGTTGGGCCACGCGCACCCCGAGATCGTCGAGGCGGTGCGCGGCGCGGCGACGGCGCCGGCGATCAACGAGGGCGTGCGCTGGGGCGGGCGCGACGCGGCCGCCGAGGCGCTGCTCGAGACCGCGCTCGAGGGCGAGGACTGGGCCGGAGCGGTGCGCTTCTTCATCAGCGCCGGCGAGGCCAACGACGCCCTCTGCTCGCTCGCCCAGGCACTGACCGGACGGCCGGCGCTCGCGACCCGCGAGCGCGCCTATCACGGCGGCGTCGGCCTCGCGCGCGAGCTGACCGTGCAGCCGCAGTGGCACGGCGGGCTCGCCTACCGCGACCGGACCGCGGCCCCGCCCCGGCTCGCCGACGTCCGCGAGCTGCCGGCGCCGGTCGGCGCCCGGGTCGCCGGGCGCGGGCCGGATGCGGAGGCCGACCGCGCCGCCCTCGACGCCGCCGCGGGTGAGCTGGGCGAGGTCGCCGCGGTGCTGATCGACTACAGCCAGGGCGGCATCTACCACCAGCCCGGCTACCAGGACCGGCTCGCCGAGCTCGCGTCCGACGCGGGGGCGCTCTGGATCGCCGACGAGACGGTGACCGGGCTCGGCCGGGTCGGGCACTGGTTTCAGTTTCAGGCCGGCGAGTCGCGCCCGGACGTGGTCACGATGGGCAAGGGGCTGGCCGCGGGCGGCGCCCCGGCCGGCGCCGCGGTGCTCTCGCGCGAGCTGCTCGAGCGGATCGAGGACGCGGGCTGGCAGTCCTACAGCAGCTACCGCGCCCACCCGATCACCTGCGCCGCGATCGAGGCCCACATCCGGGTCTCCGCCCGCGACGGCCTCTACCGGCGAGCGCTGGAGTTCGACCAGCTGCTCGCCGACGAGATGCGCCGACTCGCCGACGCCCACCCCGGGATCGCGCGCATCGACGGCCGCGGCCTGCACTGGACGATCGAGTTCCACGGCCCGAGCTGGCGCGAGTGGGAGGGCCACGATCCCGACCCGCTCGCCTCCCGGATCGCGGCCCGCGTCCTCGACGCCGGGGCGATGATCGCGACCAGCGGCGAGCAGACCTCGCTCTTCATCGCCCCGCCGCTGATCGTCGAGGAGGCGGAGCTGAAGCAGATCCTCGCCGCCGTCGACCACGGGCTCGAGCTCGCCGACGCCGAGCTCGACCGCGCCGCCGCCTGAGCGGTCGGTTCGCGCCGAGAATCAGTGGCGGACGAGCGAGAGCGCGTGCTCGTAGCGCTCGCGCAGCAGCGCCGCGCCGCGCTCGACCCCGGAGGGCCCGGGCTCGAGCTCGACCGTCACCCAGCCGGAGGCGGGCTGCGCCCAGCGATGCTCGCGCGCCTCGCCGCGCTCGATCAGCTCCCGCTTGAGCGCCGGCGGCAAGGGCATGTCCAGGGTCCGCTCGCCGTGCAGGTGCCCGAGCTCGCGCCGGCCGAGCATGAACCGGGTCGAGCCGAAGCGCCCGGGCTCGAGCGAAACGCCGTCCCAGCTCGAGACCTCGTCGATCAGGGTGGCGGTCGCGCCCATGCCCGAGAGAGTAGAGGGAGCCCGCTTGCCGCTCACCGGGCCGGCGGCGTTCGGGCTCTCGGCTAGCCCACCTGCGCGACCAGTTCCGGGGTGACCTCGCCCGGGGTCGCCACGGTGGCCGCGGCGAGCGCGAGCGCGCTCTCGTCGGGCGGGTAGTGCGGGTTCGGGACCGCGATCACCGCCATCCCCGCCGCAGCGGCCGCTTGCAGCCCGTTGCTCGAGTCCTCGACCGCGACGCAGCGCCGGGGGTCGGCGTCCAGGCGTCGCGCGACCTCCAGGTAGACGTCGGAGGCGGGCTTGCCGCGCTCGACCTCCTCCGAGGAGACGGTGACCGAGAACGCGTCCGCGAGTCCGGCGAGCTCGATCGCCCGGTCGATGATCTCGCGGTTCGACGACGAGGCGAGACCGAGGGGCCAGCGCTCGGCCAGCTCCCGGACCGCGGCCTGGGCGCCGGGAAGGAGCGGCAGCTCGCGGTCGTAGCGCTCCTTCATGCGACGGACGACCTCGCGGTTGATCTTCTCCGGCTCAAGTGGCGTCCCAAGCTCCTCGTGCAGATACCGCGACCACTCGAGCGAGCTCATCCCCATCATCACGTGCGGGGCCTCCTCGCGCCAGGTCCCGCCACTGTCCCGTACCAGCGCCTCCTTGGCCTCGTTCCACACCTGCTCGGAGTCGAGCAGGACGCCGTCGAGGTCGAAAATCACCGCATCTGGCACCGGGTGGTTCTAACGCATGGAACGGCCACGACGAATCGCCAAGCCGGCTCGGCGGGCCCGGCTCAGTCGAACTGGTCCATCAGCTCCCCGATCGTCGCCATCATCGGGCTGTCGTCGGGAGCGTTGTAGGTGACGATCCGGGTCTGCGGGTTGCTGGGCCGGCGGTAGCACTCGGGGAAGAAGACCGGGTAGCCGAAGCGGAAGCCGTACTCGGCCTGCTGGCCGGCGCGGCGGCTGACGTAGGCCTGGCGCTTGGCGGTGCTGAGCTGCTTGATGAACCGGCAGCCGCTGCTGTTCGTGAAGGCGGGGCTGTTGCCGAGGTGAAAGTGGACCTGGACCTTGCCGGCCAGGCGGCGGACCGCGTTCAGGTTGATCCGGAAATCGGTGTCCTGGACCTCGAGGAAGTCGGTGTCGGCGGGGAAGCGGGGGTTGCGTGCGATCCCGAACGCGTTGCCGCCGATCCACTCCCCGTTGGCGTGCGCGTTGGCGACCGCGGCCCGCATCACCTTCGGCTTTTGCCGCGCGGCCGTGGTGTAGAAGTCGAACATCCAGCCCTCGTTGCCGAACGCCGCCCGCACCTTCGCCATCATCGCGTTCAGCCGGCGGACCGTCGGGTACTCGAGCGCGTTGAGCTCGATCGCGAACTCCGCCTGCGGGCTGGTCGCGAGCACCGCGGCGCGGATCGTCTCCCAGGCGGCGAGCTCGTCGTCGGTCACCCGCTCGCCCGCGGTGAAGCGGATCAGGCTCGTGACGTAGGTCGGCCGAAGCTGCGCGAGCGCGGCGCCCACCGACGCCGCCGTCTCGCCGCGCGCCGTCCACTTGCCGTGCTGGTAGACGCGCACCCAGGCGATCCGCGAGGCGTCGGGCGGGGTTCCCGCCGCGGGAACGGCCCCCGCCCCGCCGGCCTCGCCTCCCCAGCCCGCGAGCGCGAGCGCAGCGACAAACGTCCCGACCGCGGCCCGGGCACGGACGTCACACAGGAGGCTGATCCGACCCAACTCATCAACTTGATCGGGCAGCGCGGGCAGATCCTTGACCGCGGGGAACCGGGATACGGCGGCGGATCAAGGTCCTGCGCTCGCCGGGCGCTGTCCGTCAACGCGCACCCGACCTGGGTCGTCACGAGGACAGCAGCGTCTCGACCGCACGCCGAGGCATCCCGATCCCCTCGACGTGGCAGTGACGCAGCAGCGCCTCGTGGCTCTCCAGCTCGAGCAGCGCCGCGCGGTGGGTGATCGCCACGTCCTCGAGCACCCGGCCGACGTCGGAGCGCCGCGGTACGCCGGCGAGCGAGATCGCGAACGGGCGCGCGTACTGGGCCCGGAATCCCTCGGCGTGGACCTGCACCCGACCCCATGCCTCGACGATGCCGACGACCCCGAGCCCGTATGCCAGCTCGCGCCACCCTGCCCGCCTTCCACGGGTGCAACGCGTAGAGGCCGCAGCCACAGCTGCCGGCCGGGACCGCGGCCCCGGGCGGATGCGGAATCGGGCATCACGCACTGGGCCCAGGTGCTCTCGCCGTCCTTGCGCCAGCGCTTCTCGTCACAGCCGAGCCGGACGGCGCCCACTCGATCGGCCGAGAGGCTCCACGCGCGGATTCCGTACAAGCCGCCCGGGGAGCGCGACCTGCGGCCCCGTCGGCGCGGCGCCGCGGCCGCTGATGGCGGCCTCTCACCGGCTCGAGCCTTCCCGCGCGGGCTCGGGCTCACGCTCCGGCTCGGGTTGGGGAGCCGGATCCGGCTGCGGCCGGTCGGTCTCCGTTTCGGCAGGGGTGGGCAACTTGGCCGGCTCGACGATGATCGTCCGGTACGGGTCACTGAACCTCATCCGAATTCACCTCCATCGGTTCCGGCGGTAGCACCGTGCCTCGACCCGGAGGTCTCGGTCGGTTGCTGCGGCGTCGCGGGGCCGGATCCCTCAGCCGCTCTTGATGGATTAACGCGAGCGAGTCTAGCCGGCGCGGCGCGGTCGATCAGTTCGCCGCGGCGCGGCGTACTTAGCTAAGACGGACTAGGATAGAGGCCGGGAGCCAACCAGGGGAGAGATCGTTGCCCGAGCCGACTCAGTTCAACATGCACGACGCGAAGACCAACCTCTCGCGCCTGGTCGAGCGGGTCGAGGCCGGCGAGGAGATCGTGATCGCCCGCAACGGCCGACCGGTTGCGATGCTGGTCCCGGCACCGGGAGCGTCGCGGGCCGGGATCGAGGGCGCCTGGGCGGGCCAGGTCGAGATCGCCGGCGACTTCGACGAGCTGCCCGAGGAGCTCGCGCGCGCCTTCGGGATGCTCGACTGAACGCCCTGCTCGACACGCACGCCCTGCTGTTGCTGCTCAGCGGTCGTGAGCTACTCGGGCGGCGCGCCCGCGAGGTCGTCCTCAGCCGCCGCAACCGGGTCGCCGTCAGCGCCGCGACGATCTGGGAGGTCGAGATCAAGCGTGCGCTCGGCAAGCTCGTCGCTCCCGACGATCTGACCGAGCAGCTCGCCACCCACGGCTTCACCCAGCTCCCGATCCGCTGGGAGCACGCGGTCGCGGCCGGGCGGCTGCCCGCCCATCACCGCGACCCGTTCGACCGCATGCTGATCGCCCAGGCGATGCTCGAGGACCTGGTCGTGGTCACCGGCGACGTGTCGTTCGCGGACTACGACGTCGGCACCCTCGACCCGCTGGCCTGACCGCGGGCTCGGCTGCGTGGCGCGGAGCCACCCGACCTAGGAGGCCGGTCGAAACGACTTGCGAAAGTCGCATGTTTAGCGCGACGTTGCGGAGTAGACTGTTTCTTGCCCCGCCGCCAAGGTTTCTGGCCTCAGAGCGGTAGTACGCCGACACGCGAGCAACGCGACAAGGCAACGCACCCTGAGGCGCACAGGATCGACGGCGGGGCTGGTCGTTTTGCTCCCTCCTAGCCGGCGCCGGCGGCGTGCTCGGGGAAGATGAACGGGTAGGTCTCGACCGCGCGCAGCCACCCGGGACAATCACCAGACTCGACGAGCGGCACGACCTGCCTGCCTCGTTCGACCGCGGCGCGACCGAGCGCGACCGGCCCCGCGCCGCCGATCTCGCCTGCTGCGTTGCGGGCGACAATCGTGACCCCGGCCCCGCGAGCCGCCCTGCCCGCCTCCACCGCGACGCTGAGCCTGCACCGACCGCGGTCGAGCGCCGGATCGCCGAGGGCGACCGGGGGCTTCGCGTCCCGCGCCGGTTCGCGCCGGGCGACGACCTCCGTTTCGAATCGCAGCCGCTCGGACACCGTCGGTGGTCCGCGGGCCGCCAGCTCGTCGACCAGGACCCCGGTCTCGCCCGGCAGCAGCGTCGGTCGCCAGTCGACCTTGCTCCGTCCGCCAAGTCGGACCACGCGGTCGCCGTCGCGGTCGAGCACCTTCCCGCGCGCGAACGCGGCCAGCGCGACCCGTTTCTCGCTCGTGTTGCGGACGATCGCGACGTAGCGCGGCCCGTCGTCGGTCCAGACCAGCGCCTGGTCGACCACGCGTAGCTTGCGGGCCGAGAACGGCTCGCCGGAGGAGCCGAAGTCGCCGTTGATGACCGCGATCAGGATCGTCACCCCGAACAAATGCGACGAAGCCGTACCAGAGAAGCGCCGCCAGCCCAAAGAACCCCATCCACACCCACTCGCCGAGCCGAGACGTCCACTCGCCGAGCCGGGACCTCCACCGGGCTGCTGCTCGGGACTCGCTCTGTGCGAGAGCGTGGCTCCGCTTCGGGACCAGCGAGCGAACGACTTGGCGCGACAGCCCCATGCCACGGTCGCGGCAGTAGGCGACGAGGTCGTGAGGGTCGTCGACCGCGACCAGCTCGGCGCGGTACCGGCGAGCGAGCCGGGCGAGGATCTCGCCGGTGTCGCTGTCCGGGCGAACCCCGGCGACGGCGATCACGATCGGCCGCGCGTACTCGGCCCGGAACCCAGCCTCGTGCACCTCGACCCGCCCCCACGCCTCGACGATTCCGGCGACCGCGCCCAGCTGGCCCGACGCTCCGCCGAGATAGGACGAGCGCGGTCTGCGCCGCGTGCGGGTGGACGGCGTAGAGGCCGCAGCCGCAGTCGGGCTCGGGCGCGCGGTGTCGGCGGAGTCGACGCCCGCTCCGCGCAGTCCCCGGTTGCAGACCGGCGACCGTCGGCTCGCCGCCGGCCTTCCAGCCGCCTCCGGTCACCCCGTGCAGCGACGCCGAGTCGCATCCCAGAACTCGATCGACCAGACCCGGATCCCGTGGATCCGCCCGGCAATCAGCGGCGTGTCCGTCGCTCGCCACGATCGTCGCCGTGTCAGGGAGCCTCGACCGGCTCCCGCTCGCGCTCGGGCGCGCGCTCGCGTCGGGCGTCGCGGGCGCGGCTCTCGGCTCGCGCTCCGGCTCGGGCTCCGGCGCCGGCTCCGGGGGAGCCGGCTGCTCGATCGGCTGCACGATGATCGTTCGCGAAGGGCCCGGCAGGGTCATCGTCTCCTCCTCGGTCGTGTTCCTCCGGCGCGGACTTGGCGCCGTCGCGCGCGCCTGTCTCGCGGCGGCGGCGGTTGCGCCGCTTCGACGGGCGAGCTCGGAGATCCCGGTGCGGTCGAGGCAGGTGACCGCGACCGCGACCGGGAAGCGGCCGCCGGACGCCGCACCGGCAGCACCAGGTCCGTCATCGCCGACCAGCACGTAGGCGTCTGCGGGCTCTGCCCGCTGGCGCTCGGCCAGCCAGGCGGGCGGGTCGGCGACGATCCGTGCCCTGCTCCCAGATCAGCCGCGCGAGCTCACGCGCGCCGGCCTCGCGCTCGAGCGCCGGCCTGATCCGCTCCACGTAGCGCTCGCAGGCGTGGGCGCTCAGCTCGAGGTCGGCGAGCTCGATCTCGGTCGCGGTCAGTGCCTCCATGCAGGACGGTCGGCAGGCCGCTAGACGCCGCCGTCGCCAGACCGGATCCTGACGCCCAGCCCCGGGACCTGGCTCCGGAAGCCGCTCGTTTCGTCTGCCACAAGCGCTACTCTGCGCGACCCGCGCGTCAGGGAAGGCGCGCGTGCAGCGACCATCCGATCATCGAACCGAAGACTTGGCTGACCAATTCGACTGCTTGAACGAGGGCGAGCTGCAGAAGCACAGCTCCGATGACCTCATCACCTACATCCGCGAAGCCTCAGATGCGGGGCGGCCCGACTGTGCCAAGACCGGCCTCGCAATCCTCTGCTATCGCCATCTCGACGACGTCAAGCGCCGGATCAGCATCCGGGTCCCGGCGAAGGACGTCGAGGACACCGCGATGACCGTGATGCTGGCGGCGCTGCAATCGACCTTCGACGGAACCTCGATCGGGGAGTTCGTCAACTGGCTGCAACAGGATCGTCGACCGCCGCGGGATCGCCGACTACTGGCGCGGCCGGGAGCACAAGCCGGAAGAGGCGCCGCTGCCGACTGAGCACTTGGGCGAGGAGGAGGTCTGGGGCGAGGAGCCCTCCGAGGAGGACGAAACCGGCAGGGTGCTCGTAGAGTCCGTCGCCGATGAGTGCCTCGAGCCCCTGGGCGAGCCGCACCGCCTGGTGATCGAGCTCAACGTCTATCAGGACCTGGACGCGACCGAGACCGCCGACCTCGTCAACGAGACGCACCCGGACCTCGACCCGCCGATGAGCGCGACCAACGTGCACAAGGTCGTCAGCCGTTACCGGGACTGCCTGCGGGAAAAGCTCGCTGACGATCAGGATCACGACCCGGACTGAGCCATGCCAGATGTCCACGAGCTCCTCTCGGAGTACATCGCCGAACACCGGGCGGGCGGCGAGGCCGACCCGCGCGCCTACCTCGAGCGCGTCGACGGCCTCGACCGCGCCGAGCTCGCGACCCTGATCGACGCATACCTCGCCCGCTCCCCGGGACAGGACTGGGACCCCGCGGCCTATCGAGGCTCGGCCGCCGAGCAGGTTGCCGAGGGCTTTGCGCGCTCGCTCGAGCTCGGGGCCGCCGGCTGGTGGCCGACCGTGCTGCCAAGGCTGCGAGACCGGCTCCAGATGACCCGCCGGCAGGTGGTCGAGAAGCTCACCGCGGCGCTCGGCTTCGCCGGTCAGGAGGAGCGCGTCGGCGCCTACTACCACCAGATGGAGCACGGGACGCTCGACTCCGCCCGGGTCTCCGACCAGGTACTCGACGCGCTGGCGCAGATCTACGGCACGACCGCCGAGCTGCTGCGCGAGATCGGAGAGCCGATCGGCGAGGGGCGCGAGCCGGGCGAGCTGCCGGCGATGGCCCGGGTCGCGTTCCCGAAGGCAGCGCAGCCGCCCGCTGCGGATGAGCCCGAGGCGGAGGCGAGACCCGAGCCGGTGGCGCCGGCGAGGGAGCGAGACGCGATCGACGAGCTGTTCACGGGCGGCCCCTGAGCGGGCCGTCCGTCGTTTGTCGGCGGCCACCGACTGTCAGCTCGGGCATGACCGCCCCGACCACAAGCCCAATGACCCGCCAGGCGGCAAGTCGCCCCTTCCTGCTCTTCCGCTTCGCCCTCCGCGAGGGCGACTTCCTGCTCGCGCGCCTGATCGCGCGGGCGCTGTGGCGGGGGCGCGAACGCGGTGCTGGCGCGCGGAGCGGCCGGGCTAGGATCGAAGCCGATGGAGGAGATCGAGCTGCGCGCCGAGACGGTCCTCGCCGAGCTCCCGGAGTACATCTGGTCCGGCGACCGGCCGCCGATTCCGATCCACGAGATCGCCGACAGCCACTTCGGCCTTCACGTCCGCAAGGTCTCGCCGGCGGAGATGCGCGCCGCCCCGGGCTGCCCCGACCTCGGCGACGACGAGACGCTGTCCGGCCTCCTGCTCCCGAGCCTGGGCGAGATCTGGGTCAACTCCGAGGAGGCCGGGCTGTGGCCCGAGCGCGAGCGGTTCACGATCGCCCACGAGCTCGGCCACCACGTCCTGCACGCGACCGGCCAGCAGACTCTGTTCTGCCGCAGGCCGAGCGTCGACCCCGAGCGAGGAACCGGTCGCCCCGCCGTCGCCGCTGCCGGTGATCGAGCGGGAGGCGAACACGTTCGCCGCCGCGCTGCTGATGCCGGCCGAGATGATCGAGCGCTACTACCGCAGCACCGGCCGCGATTTCCACAAGCTCTGCGGCGTGTTCGAATCCTCCGGCGCCGCGATGAGCCGCCGCCTGCGCGCGGTGATCTGAGCTCCGCCGGCCGCCGATGACCATCGAGGAGGCCCGCGCGTTCATCGAGCAGGTGCCGTGGCGGCACGTGAAGATGGTTCCAGTGGGCGAGGGCCTGGAGGATGGCGGCGTCCAGAGGTGGGGCGAGCACCGCCACGAGACGCCCGATCCCCACGAGTACGTAATCGCCGAATGGCGCGAGGTCCCGGATCTGGGCTTCCGGCGCTTCCGCGCCCTGATCGAGCAGAAGGGCTACCGCGCCACCTACCGGGCGCCCTACCGGCCCGAGGTCGAGATGACGAACCGGTACCTCGAGCTCGACGGCTGGTGCTACTGGTTCATCGGCCCGAACATGCTCAACCGGGAGCGGGCCGAGCATCGCAAGCACGTGCCGATCCCAGAGCAACCGACCCGGCTGGATTAGCGCACCGGCTGTCAGCTGACCGACGTAATCCCCGACCTGCAAGGGGTGGAACCCAAGCCCCAGACCTACTTTGCCTACGGCTCGAACCTGAACCGGCACGAGATGCGGCGTCGCTGCCCCCATGCGCAGCCGCAGGTCACGGCGTCGCTGCACGGTTGGCGGCTGGCCTTCCGCGGCGTCGCCGACATCGAGCCCGCCGAGGGTCGCCTCGTCCACGGCGCGCTCTGGTCGCTCGTGCGACCGCGGCCTCGAGGCGCTCGATCTCTACGAGGGCGCCCCGACCCACTATCGCCGCCACCGGGTCGAGGTCTCGACCGCCAACGGCATCCGTCCGTGATCGCCTACGTGATGACCGACCCGTCCTATCTCGGTCTCCCCTCGCCGCTCTACCTGGAGCGGATCGCGGCCGGATACCGCGATTGGGGCCTTCCCGAGAGCGCACTGGGACGCGCGGTCCGCGAGACCCGGATCGAGCTCGAGCGGCTCGGAGAGCCGGTCAGCTTCGGCGCCCCGCGAACGACCAACCGGGTGTGAGCGATCGGACCGTTTACCTCAGCCACGCCCCCGAGTACGACTGGCTCAACGCGCTGCCGTTCGGCGCCGTCTCCGACGGCCAGCCGCCCGAGCGCTGGCGGGAGCTGAACGAGGAGTTCGCCTTCTACCTCGACCCCGGAGACGGGCGAGGTGGTCGGCTTCAGCACCAACGAGTTCAGCGGGCTCGACCTCGACGACGAGAGCTGGCCGAGCTCTGGTCCGGACCGCGGTTCACCGCGCCGCTACTCGGCCTGGTCGACGTCCCCGGCGGGCCAGATCATCATCGCCGCACGCCAGCACTTCGGGTCGCTTGCCGTCGATCAACCGCTTCTGGTTCAACGCCGCCGTGAACCGAGAGGGCGAGGAGGCGCTGCCGGCTGTGGCAGAGCTGCCTGGAGTCGGGCGACTCGATGGCCCACTTCGCGCTCGGCTACACGCTGTACGAGCTCGGCCGCTTCCACGAGGCCTACCGCCATCTCCGCTACTACACCGAGCTCGCGCCGGCCCATCCCTGGGTCTGGTGCTGGTTCGGCAAGGCGGCCGAGGCGCTGGGCGAGACCGACGAGGCGCGCGGACGCCTACGAGCGCGCGATCGAGCTCACCGAGGCAGGGCGCCGACGAGACCGAGGCCGACGAGCTGC
>CAVZRL010000006.1:0-123250 GCA_963777775.1 uncultured Solirubrobacterales bacterium
TCGTGCCCAGCCATGCCCCCCTGGAAGAACAGCCCGAACCGCATCGTCGAACGCAGCAATCCGAATCTCGGAACTGGCCTGACCAGGCCGACGTCACGGCTCAGACCAATGATCGTTGTCCCGACGAGCGAGCGCAGTATCGCGGCCACCCCTACCCCGACCACACCTATGCTGAGGACCAACCCGATCGCTGCCCCGGCGTAAACGATCGCCTCGGCGATCTCGGCGCGGATGATCACCCGGTAGTGCAGCTCGCGCTCGGCCATGATCACCGCGGGCACTCGCAGGGCGTCCGTGATCAGCGCGAATGCCATCAAGGCCACGGTCACCCCGCGCGGACCCTGCCAGAGAGCAACCGCCGCGACGCCCGCCGCGATCGCCCCAGTGACCAGAAGCTGGAACGCGGCCACGGCGCGAAGCTCCGCCCCGCTCTGGGGCTGCTCGCGACCGATCAACCCGGGATTGAGTCCGCCGTCGGCAAAGAACTTGCCCACGACCGTGATCGTCATGCCGATCGCGACGACGCCGTAGTTGCTCGGGCCGAGCAGCGGCGCAAGCACGAGGACCCCCAGGAAGCCGATCGCCCGCACGAGCACCGAGCGGAGGCCCACGGTCACCAGGCCGCGCGCGGCCTTGTGGCGGAGATGGGCGGTGGAGCTGTCTCCCTGATCGGGGCCTTCGCGCTGCGGCTGGCTCACGGATACCTGTCGCCTCCGAACCCGACCGCCACGACGCCGACCACCCGAGCATCAAGCGTGGCCAGGGCCTGGCGTAAACGCCCTGCGGAATCTCGATCGAGGCCACGGCGGCAGACCGTGATCACCCGCTGGCCCCGAAGCAACCCAACCGCAGCCTCGGCTATCGGCGGCGAGGGCGTTACGACGATGACCATCTCGTAGGTCGTCCCGGCGACCTCGAGGACGCTGTCGGCGACTCCCGCCGCCTCAGACCCCCCGGCACCTGCCCCGCGGCGAGCGATCACGTCAACGCCGCGGCCCGACCCAACGTCCAGGTGACCAACCCCCAGATCGCCGCTTGGAGCGTTCGACTGCCCATTCCCGTCGCTGCCCGATGCGTGTTGCTCCGCTTGCGTGTCCGCCGCTTCGATCTCCCCAACCACCAGCAGTGTGGGAATCCCGGCGGTGGCTGCGGCGGCGGCGAGGCGCCAGGCCGCTCCGTAGGCGTCGTCGTCCTGCTCGGGGGATGCGACCGCAACCACTTCGCTGGCCCGAGGGCTCGAATCGGTTCGCAGACGCGCGAGCAGTAGACGGAACGGCTCCGCGTCAGGCGGCTCGAGATCCGACGGCCGGTCCGTTGACCGTAGCGCTCGCGCGCTTGACACCCGGCAGAGCACCGGCGCACGCGTTACGCGCTCGAGCTCACGCAGCGACGAGACCCGCCGGTCGCTTTCGCCGACGTACGCCGATCAACCCGACCCCGACCAAGAGGCCGAACGTCGCTCCGAGAAGGCCGAGCACCGGGGGGGGCACGCCCGCTGCCTTCGCGGGCGGCGTGGCGGGTTGCACGATCGCAACGCTGTACGGCTGGACGTCAGCAGCGAGCCGTAGCTGGACGATTCCGTCGGTCAGCGACAGCAGGTCCTCGCTGTCGGCCAAGGTTGCCTCACCGCCCACCACCGAGCTGGCGAGCCGTTCGAGGCGCCGGCGCGTCCGGCGGATCCGCTCGAGGTCATAGTTCTCTCGCAGGTCGACGTAGCCACGCCGAGGGCATCGCGATGCGTGCCGAGTCACGCGCAGTCGGCGCCTTGGCGGTGATGGCCACCAGCCCGGTGTCGGGCTCGACGCGACGGTCGTCGCCGCGAGAACTTGGTTCGGCGAGAGGAACGGATCGAGTTGCAGGAACTCGACCGCCCGCTGTGCGGTCCGGAAACCGTGGATACCGAGGCGACGTCGGTGGCGACAACGTCGCTGGGTAGCTCCTCCCCGGCGCCGCCGCCCGCGGTCGACGTCGGCGGTCCAGTCAGGTCGTCGGTGACCTTGCGCGCTATGTCCGGTTCGTTGACCTCCAGCAGGGCGACCGCGCCGTACTCATGTGGGCGCGACTGGGCGAGAAACGTGGCGGCGAGACCGGCGATCGCCGCACAGAGAACGGGGATCCACACGCGCCTGCGAAGCGCGTCAGCGAAGGCCGCGCCCTCGTTGTCCGCCGCGTCGCTCGCAGAGGGACCCGCCACGGGAGCTAGGATGTCACAGCACGATCCGCCTGATCGCGCGGCGAAAGCATTCGGATAATCTGCTGGTGACCGTGCTGGGAGGAGTCGATCACATCGGCGTGGCTGTGAGCGATCTGGACTCGGCGCTCGCCTTCTACCGCGACTCGCTCGGCCTTCCGGTTGTTCACCGTGAGACGGTCGCCGAGCAGGGCGTCGAGGGCGTGCTGCTCGCCGTCGGCGACGAGCACGTGGAGGTGCGGCCCCTGCTCGATGACAGCGTTATCGGTCGCTTCCTGACACGCGAAGGGTCGGGCCTCCACCACGTTGCATACCGAGTCGACGATATTGAGAGCGAGCTGGAGCGCCTTCGGTCGGCGGGTATCCGCCTCATCGACCACCGGCCCAGGAAGGGAATACGGGGGTCGCGGGTTGCGTTCCTCGCCCTCGCTCCTCCGGGGGAGTGCTTACCGAGCTCGTCGAGCCGGCGAGCTAGAGCGGAACTCCCGGCTTTTGGGGCGCCCGCCGGGGGTCAGGAGACCGCGGCGCGACCGAGGATGACGCGCATGGCGTCGCCGTAGGTCTGGACGTCTACGAAGTCGCGCGCCTCGACTTCGATGCCCATCTCGGCGTGCAGGAGCTCGGCGAGCTCGACCACGTCGAGGGAGTCGACGTCAAGCGTCTCGAGAGGAGCCTCGGGCACGATCGCATCCCGGTCGACGCCCAACGAAACGAGCGTGTCGACGACCCTGGCCTCGATCTCCCGCTCGGAATAGCGCACAGACATCGGGATCCTCCTCCTCTCGCTCGCGGCCGTCGCGCGCAGCATACCCTCACGCCCGTCGGGTGTCGCGATCCGTTCGATCTCGGGCCGATTGATGAAGCCGGTACGAATCATCGACGAGGCTCCAGAACCTCCGCTCAAAGGCGGCATCGGAGAACGCCTCCGAGCTACGCCGGAGCGCTGTCGGGTCGAACCGGTAGTTGGAGAGGGCCCGAATGGCCGCGACCAGCGATGCGGGGGTCTGCTCGGGGAAAGGAGTCCGGTCCTGCCGTGATCGATGATCTCAGCGGCGCCCCCCTTGCCGTAGGCGATCACCGGGGTCCCCGACGCGAGTGCCTCCACTGCGGTAAGCCCGAAGTCCTCCTCCTGGGGGTTGAGGAACGCCTTCGCCTGACCGAACAACCGCGTCCGTTCGGCGCCTGACACCCGACCGACGAACTCCACCGTGGGTCCCGCCATGCGTTCGAGCCGATCTCTCTCCGAGCCGCTGCCCATTACCTTTAGCGGCAGGCGCAACTCGGTCGCGGCTGCGATCGCGAGGTCTACCCGCTTATGCGGGCGGAGCCGGGATGCGACGAGGAAATAATCCCCCCGCCGCTGCGCCGGTGCGAACTGATTGATGTGCACCGGCGGGTGGATGACCTTCGCACGGCGGTGGTAGTGACGCTCGATCCGGCCTGCTACGAAGGCCGAATTGGCGACATACTCATCAACTCCCCGCGCGCCCCTCAGATCTGCTGCACGTAGGCGCGGACGGATCCTCCTGATCATCCGTTTGACCGGAGCCGGGTAGTGCAGGTCTGCGATGTAGGAGTCGGAGTCCCGCCAGAGATAACGAGTCGGGGTGTGGCAGTAACAGACGTGGAGCGTCCGCGGTCCTGTCCGGACGCTCTTCGCAAAGCCTGAGGCGGAGGAGATCACGAGCTCGTAGTCCGAAAGGTCGAAGTGACGAAACGCCCGATCGAAGGCCGGCAGCAATGACTTGTAGTACCGAGTGGCGGCCGGCAGGCGCTGCCAATTCGAGGTGCGGATGTCGGCGCGCCTGAACTCGGGCCCCATACCTTGCGCGTCGTAGACGAACGTGTAGACCGGTGCCTCGGGCCACATTTCGCATCAGGACGCGGAGAACCTGCTCAGCACCTCCGTCTTGAACCAGGTGATCATGGACAAGCGCCACACGGCGCGCGGCCGGCCAGCGCACGCCTTGCTCCCGTTGGTATATCGACTCGCGCAACAACATCCCTTGGAGGCCGGCCGCACGACCTGTGCGGAACACCTATTGATTGCCGGAGAGCCGCATGCCCTCCAGCCGGTCAGCCCTGTCTGGGACCTGTCCATCGTAAGGCCCGCAAGCCCGTCGTCAAGGTGAAGGCCGCACCGGGGAGGATCCGGGCGTCCGGAGACGCCTCCTGCGCAAAGCCGCAAAATGGCGATTGCTCAGGCGGTGCCCGCCAGCGCGAATGGCGTAGGCGGCGTACAGGGGCTCTTTCGGGGCCCCGTCTGAGCGAAACGGAGAGCACCTCAGAGGGGCCCAAAGCACATTAGGAAGCGGGATCACGCCGTGGCCAATCGTGCTCTCATGGGCTCATGACCCGGCGGTCGTGGGTTCAAATCCCACCCCCGCTACTCAGGAAGTCCCCTGCAAATCGTGAGGTTTTGCGGGTCAGGAGTAGGGCCGCGGGTTGCGCTTAGCGTCTCCTGCGATCAGGAGCACACCGCCGAGCCGGTTTGACACTCCGGCCCTGCCGACCGTGGGTCGCCCCCGCGACGGTCCCAGGTCAGGCGCCGCTTGCGGCTCGGATCATGATCGGCGAAAGTGGGGCTGATTCAAGCGTTAGAGTGCTGCTGGGCGCTCCGAGTTACGCACGAACTGATGAGTTCGGCGCACGGTCGGGTGCACGGAGGCGGGCGAAAGAGGAAGGCGCGGCGGAGCCGCGGATAGCCTGGGGCGTCAGCCCCAGAAAAATGCCGCGGCACCGCCACCGGCCGAGACCGCAGCAACGTCAGCTCAGAACCTGCGCCTGCCGCCGAAGTCCCAGCCCGGGCTCGGGAGGCTCGGGAGTCCGGCCGTAGGGCGTCGAGTGGGGGTCACGCGGCTTGCGAGCGCTACGAGCCGGGCGGGCAAGGCGCGGCGCGACCGCCTCGGGGGAGAAGGCGGCCGCGCTGATTGCGGGGCTATCGCCGGTCTACGCCGCAGCGGGCTCCGGATCAGGCTCGCGCCGACGCGCGGTAGCCAGCCGAGCCAGCTCGGCAGGTACCAGTTCCAGTCGCCCAGGAGCTTCATCGTCGCGGGCAGGAGCACCGCGCGCACGATCGTCGCGTCGATCAGCACCGCAACGGCAAGGCCGACTCCCATCTGCTTGAAGTCGAGCGCACCGAGCGTTGCGAAGATCGAGAACACCGCGACCATCACCACGGCAGCGCTCGTGACGACGCCCGCGGTGGACTTGATGCCATGCGAGATGGCGTCGTCGGTCTCATCCCGCTGTCGAACGCCTCCCGGATCCGGCTGAGGATGAACACGTGGTAGTCCATCGATAGGCCGAACAGGAGCACGAACATGAACAGCGGGAGCCACGAGGTGATCCCGCCGGTGGACTCGAAGTCGAGCAGGGACTCGGCGTGGCCGTCCTGGAACACCCAGACCAGCACGCCGTAAGCAGCGCCCACCGAGAGCAGGTTGAGCACGATCGCCTTCAGAGCGATCACGATCGAGCGGAAGGTGGCCATGAGGAGCAGGAACGCCAGCCCCAGGACGAACGCGAAGACGAGCGGCGCAGAGCTGCTCATCTGCTCGTCGAAGTCATGGGAGCTCGGCGGTCATGCCGGTCACATAGGTAGCCACTCCGTCGACCTGGCCGAGCGTCGCGCGGGATCAACTCGTCGCGGAGCGCCGTGAGAGCCGCGATCGAGCGCGCATCCGTGCCGTTGCCCTCAACCGGGATCGTGATCGACGCCGGACGGTTCCGTCGGGATTGACGGTCGTGTCGACCGGGCCGTTCATCAGCCCCGTGGCGAGAGCCTGCTCGCGCAGGTCCTCGCTTGCCGCGACGAGTGCCGGATCGCCGGCGTCGTCGGCCTCGACCACGACCACCGCAGGAAGCGGGCCGCCCGGGAACTCCTCCTGGATCCGCTCGTACGTCTGCATGATCGGCAAGTCGTGGGGCAGGCCCTCGACTCCGTTGTCGGCGGTGTTCATCCGCAGGCTCGGGATCGCAAGGGCGATCAGGAGGCCGGTGGCGAGGACCGCCGAGAGCGAGCGGCCGGGCGAGGACCCGGTCGAGGATCGCCGACCAGACTCGCGACTCGCCGTCACCGCGCCGGCGCAGGCGCCCGATAGCGGGCACGCGGCCCTTCTCGACACTGGTCGCCGAGCTTCGAAAGGACGGCCGGAAGGACCGTCAGCGATCCGAGGACCGCAACGGCGACGACGATGATCGTGCCCACGCCGAACGACATGAACGTCGCGCTGCCGGTCAAGAACAGACCGGCCATCGCGACCATCACCGTGAGGCCCGAGATGAGCACCGCCCGGCCCGAGGTGGCCGCGGCGATTGCCAGAGCGTCCTCGTTCGAGTGACCGGCGCGCCGCTCCGAGCGCGCGCGGCGCAAGTAGAACAGCGAATAGTCGACTCCAACCGCAAGTCCGACGAGCAGGATCACCGACGAGATCGCCTCGTCGACCGGGAAGAGCTGGCTGATCGGCCCGAGGAGGCCGAGCGTGATCGCCACCGAACTGAGTGCCGAGCAGGAGGGGTACTCCGCCGCGACGAGCGCGCCGAACGCGACGACGAGGATCAACAGAGTGATTGGCAGCGAGAGGACCTCGGCGCGCTGAAAGTCGCTCGCCATTGCCTCTTCGAATGCCTTCTCCGCGCTCGCGTCGCCGAACTCCTCGATTAGAGCTCGGGATGCGCGTCCTGAGCCTCGGCAACCGCGTTGAGCGGCGCCTCGACTCGGTCTGCCATCTGTTCGTCCGTGCCGCGCAACTCGAACTCGACGAGCGCAGAGCTCTCGTCCGCTGAGACCTGGTCGGCTCCGTCCGCGCTCAGCGGCGACGAGACGTCCGAGACGTGCGGGACGCCTGCGCAGTCGCGACTCGACATCGGCGATCGCGGCTGCTGAAACGCGGGGTCGTCCAACGGTAAGCCGTCCGCGCTCTGGACCAGGACCATCTCTGAGTCGTCGTCGGGAAAGCCCGCGTCGGCGAGCGACCTGGTCGGCCTGTCCGGGATTCGCCGTTGCCGAGGTCCTCGTCGGCGATGTTCTGCGTGCCAATGGCGCGCCCAGCCCGATGCTGACCACGACGAAGGCGATCCAGCCGAGGATGGCGATGCGACGGTGGGCTGCGCTCCAGCGAGCTGCTCTGGATGCGATGCTTTGCGGTTCATGGGTTCCTCCTTGAGGTGGTTGAACTGAGTGACATCGCCAGCGTCCCAGCCGAGACCCTCGCTCCAATGCGGCCAGCAGGCGTCTTTGCGGGCGGCGAACCCCCGCTCATGGTGCGGTTATCCGTATATGCAGAAGCGCCTGGACTGCGCAACAATCGGCACGATGTCCAAGACCGTCCTAGTCGTCGACGACCACGCGGGGTTTCGCTCCCGCGTGCGGCTCCTGCTCGAAACCGAGGGATACGAGGTCGTGGGGGAGGCCGCCGACGGGCAGACGGCGGTCGAGGAGGCGCGGAGGCTTCTGCCCGACATCGTCGTTCTCGACATCCAGCTGCCGGACACCGATGGCTTCGACGTCGCCGCCGCCATCACCAGCGAGGGCGACCGCCCGCGGTCGTACTTACCTCCAGTCGCGACTGGTCGGACTCACCGGAGCTGATCGTCAGCGAGCGGCGCGAGGGGCTTCCTGCCCAAGGATCAGCTGACCGGGCAGGCCATCGGGGAGCTCGTGGGTTGAAGCCCTCGCTGGGAGTTCTGGTCGGCCTGGGCCTCGTCGGGCTCGCTCGCGGCAGCCGCGAGCCTGTGGATCGCGCCTCTCCAGCGACCACCTGCGAGGAAGTACAGGTCGGCGGAGCCGTCTTCAACCCCTTGATCGGCCTGTCGTTCATCGTCACGGGGCTGTTCGCCTGGTGGCGGCGTCCGGAGAACCGGTTCGGCGCGCTGATGATCGCCGTCGGGTTCGTTTGGCTGCTCGCGACCCTCATCGCCTCCGACGTGCCGGGCCTATTCGCCATCGGCGGGCTGTTCTCCGCGCTGCCCTACGCGTTCCTCCTGCACATGCTGGTCGCCTTCCCGAGCGGCCGCCTCGCGACGCCGTGGGAGCGGTTCCTGGTCGCCATGGCCTACTTCGACATCACGGTCCTTCAGGTCGTCGGCGTTCTGTTCCTGGACACCGCTGACCCGACGTCTGCTCCGGCTGTCCGGCCAATCCGCTCCTGATCAGCGACCAGGAGAGTCGTGGTCGGGGTCGTCTTCGGGATCCAGTCGCTCATCGGCGTCTTCGGGGTTGAGCGCGATCGCGCTCATGCTCGCACGGCGCTGGCGATCTGCCTCAGCGCCCGCGCCGGAGCGCGCTTGGCTCCGGTGCTGTTGGCCGGCGTGGCCACAACGACCTGCTCGGTGCTCAGCCTCCTCGGGGACGTGGTCGGTTTCCCGGACGGGACGCGGAGGACGCCGTCGACCTCCTCGGGGCGATTGCGATGGCGTCCGTCCCGTTCGCATTCCTCATCGGACTGATGCGCTCCCGGCTCTCCCGGGCTACCGCGGTGAGCGACCTGGTCGGGCGACTAGGGGAGGTGGATCGGCGCCAAGATCTTCGGGAGGCGCTCGCGCGGCGCTTGGGGACCCAAAGCTCTTCCTCGCCTATTGGGTCTCGGGGCAGAACCGTTACGTCGACGCGGACGGCCAGCCCGCCGTGCTTCCCGAGCCTGGTAGTCCGATGGCCTACACCGAGGTGAGTATGGAAGGGAGACCGGTCGGCGTGATCTGTCACGACTCGCCTTGAAAGACGAGCCAGAGCTGGTCGAGACCGTGGCTGCTGCGGCCGGCTTGGCGCTCGAGAACGAGCGCCTCAACGTGGAGCTCCGGGCCAGGGTGGAGGAGCTCAGGGCTTCGCGGGCGCGGATCGTCAAGGCCGCGGATGAAGAGAGGCGCAGGCTCGAGCGCGACCTTCATGACGGAGCGCAACAGCGCCTGGTGACGCTGGCCATGAATCTCCAGCTGGCGAGCGCGAAGTTCGAAAGCGACCCGCAGGCGGCCAAGGATCTTCTGGCCGAGACGGCGGAGGAGCTCGTCGAAGCGACAGCCGAACTGCGCGAGCTGGCTCGCGGCTTGCATCCCGCAGTCCTCAGCGATCGCGGCTTAAGGCCGGCGCTCGAAGCTTTGGCTGGGCGCGCGCCGCTTCCGGTCGAGCTCGAAGAGCCCATTGCCGACGGGTTGCCGTCGCCGGTCGAGTCGGCCTCCTATTTCGTCGTGGCCGAGGCACTCACGAACGTGGCCCGCTACTCGGATGCATCGCACGCGGAGTTGCCGTGAGCCGGTCAACGGACTAGTCGAGGTCGAGGTCACGCGACGACGGAGTCGGCGGAGCCGATCCGGCGGCCGGCTCGGGCTGCGAGGCCTCGCCGATCGAGTCGCAGCTCTGGACGGGCGACTCGAAGTGGAGAGCCCGGCGGCGCCGGGGCACGACCGTCCGCGCGGTGATCCCGTGCGCGTAGTCGTCGCCGACGACTCGGTGCTGCTGCGCGAGGGGGTCGTGCGCTTGCTCGAGGATGCCGGGATCGAGGTCGTAGGCCAGGCAGGCGACGCCGACGAGCTGCTGCGAAAGACGCGCGCACAGCTGGTGTTCGAGGGGAGCCGGTCGGGGTGTCCGGGGTGGTGGAGAAGCACCAGGTCTATCCGCACCTGCTTCCCGCGCACGTGACGCCGCCGGCCGGCGGCGGGTAGCGCCGCCGGCGTCAGGACGCACCCGCGCGCGGCGACCATCATCTTGATGGCTCGCACCCGCCCAAACAACCACCCCGGCTGGAGCCGCCTCGGCGATCCGGGCCACGTGCTCGACGGGGGGTGGCTGCGCTCCCACCTCGCTCACCGCGACCCGCTCTGGGACGACTGGCATTCCAACGCGCCAGTGATGGCACGGGCGGCGGTCGCGGTGTTGATTCCGCGCTAGGGCTTGATCACATCCCGCAGCTCATAGATCGTCGTCGGCGGCGGCCCGGCCGCCATCGCCTCCTCGCCGACCACCGCGGCGACCGCGGGGCCGAGGCGCTCTTCGCGGAAGGTGTTGAACGCCTCCTCGGACTCCCAGACGTCGATCACGCGCATGCCGCCCTCCATTTCGCCGCCGGTGTGGATCAGCAGACCGGCGGGCGGGTCGCTGTGGGCGGCGAGCTTCTCGTTGACCGCGTCGTACTGCTCGGGCGTCGCGGGGACCTCCTGGATCACGACAACTGCCATGGTGCCTCCTTCGGCTTGTCTGACTACTCGGTCGCTGGCGCGGGCGGCTCGGTCCCGAGCGCCTCGGCGATTGCGGCGAGCGCCTCGCGCTCGGCGTCGGTGACCCGCTCGCCGCCGATTCCGAGTACGCCGCCGGACTTGTCGGCCTCGGCGGCGGCTTCGGCGACCGCGAGGGTGAAGCGCTTGTAGGCGTCGACCTCCTCGGGGGTCGCCTTCTGCTCGAGCAGGGCGACGACGCCGCGGAGCTGGTCGAGGCCGGAGCTGCGGAGCTGCTCGGCGCTGGTGAAGCGTTCGCGCTCGATCTTCGGCACCGAGGCGGCGACCTCGCCGACCAGGTCGTTCGTCCCGTGCTCCTTCTTCGCCTCGGCAAAGGCCTTCGCCATCGAGACGGTCTCGCGGATCGTGCCGCCGCGCTGGGCGGTGGCGGTAATGAACCCGGCGAGCGCCGGGCCCTCGGTCACCTGCTGCCACTCCTCGGCGTTGAACTCGGCCTTGGTCGTCATCTCGGTCCTCCTGCGTGGTCTCGGTCTCGTCGGGGTTGGTGGCGACAGCCTACGGACGCGGCGGCTTCGTCCTCTCTGTCGCCGCGCCTCGGTCAGCCGTCCAGTGCTGCCGGTCGGCCTCGTATCGTTCAGCCCATGAGGGAGGGCGGAACCGCTGCTTCGCGCCCCGGCGGCAGCAATCGGGCGAACGCCCGGGTTGCGATCGGTGTGCTGCTCGGGGCGCTCGCGCTTGCGGCATGGAGCAGCGGCGCCGAGGGGCGGGCGGGGTTCGGCAGCGGCAACGTCCCGCCGCCGGACGGCGCGCGGATTGCCTGGGTGCGCGTGTATCAGGACGGGCAGTGGACGGCGCGCGGCGAGACGCCGGACTCGGTCGGTGCGGCGCTGGCGTCGATCAAGCCGACCTACGTCACGAGCCTGATCCGGCTCAGCCGCCGGCGAGCGGATCACGCGAAGGAGATCGCCGCCTGGAACACGATCCGCGCGGCGGTCGAGGCGGCCAGCCCGCAGGCGCAGTTCGCGATCGAGCTGAACGCAATCGAGTTCCCCAACGTCGCCAAGCTCAACAACTACATGGCCAGGGTTCGGACGGCGTTCGACAACGAGGGCTGGATGTTCGACTTCTGGACCACGGCCGCGAAGCGCAAGGCCAAGGTGCCCAAGGCGGCGATCGCCAACGCGCACGCCAACAACGAGTGGATCGGCGGCAACGCGTTCGGGATCGCCCAGAACCCGCGGATCCCGGCCGGGACCGACTTCCTCGAGGTCCAGGACTCCGACTTCCGGATCAACCTGAACGCGGTCCGCGACCTCGCCCGGCGCCTGCCGGTCCACTTCCACCTCGGCAACAGCCCCGACTTCCCCAACAGCGACGGCTGCGTGTTCATCCGCGAGTACTCGACCGCGAAGCGCCGCGCCTACATCACCCGCCGCGCCACCCAGCAGGCCCAATACAACTTCCGCCTCGGCTATCCCGTCTTCTTCCCCGAGTGCCTTCGCAACCGCAACACCAACCAGTCGCGCGTCTTCACCTACAACGCTCCCAACGACGATCCGATGATGGACACGATCGGGACGCTGATGGACCAGTACGACTGAGCCGGCGCCGCCCGGGCCTCAGCGCAGCTTGATCTTCCGCTTCGCCCTGTCCTTGCCGGCCTCGTTGCGGGCCACGCCGCGGACTCTCGCCGTCGCCTCGCCGCTGCCCTCGAGCAGCTCCTTCGCGGCGCGCGCGCTCGCCTTGCTCAGCTTCAGCGTCACCTTGCCCGCTCCCCGGAGGCGAGTCGGAGCTTGCGCCGCTTGAGCTTGATCGGAGCCCGGCGCGGCTTCGCAGCCGAGCCGCCGCCCTCGGCGCGGATCGTGCCGGTGAACTTGAGCCTGCACGGGCCCTGCTTGCACTTGGCGACCACGCGCAGCCGCTCGACGTCCTGGCGGCGCTTGCCGGACAGCTTCAGCTTCGGCTCGCCGGCGAACTTCTGGATCCGGCTGTTGAGCAGTCGGCGACGTAGAGGTAGCCGTCCTCGTCGACCGCGACCGAGGTCGGGAAGCTGAACTCGCCGGGGCCGTCGCCGGACTCCCGTCGCCGCCGTTTGCGCCCCAGCGCTGGCGGAAGTCGCCGCTGCGGCTGAAGCGCTGAACGCGATTGTTTGGCCACTCGACGACGAAGACGTTGCCGGCACGGTCGGCCGCGACGTCGAACGGGACGCCGAACTGGCCGTCGCCGGTGCCCTCCGCTCCCCAGGGGTGATCAGGTTGCCGTCCGGTCGAAGCTGCTGGATCCGGGCGTTCAACTGCTCGGCCGCGTAGACGTTGCCTTTCGCGTCGGTCGCGATCCCCTCCGCCGCTCGAATTGTCCCGGCGCCTCGCCGGCGCGCCCCAGGCGCTCTCGAAGATCCCGGTCGCGCCGAAGCTCTGGATCCGGCCGTTGCCTTGGTCGGCGACGTAGACAGTGCCGCCCGTGCCGATCGCGACGTCGGAGGGGATCCGAACTGGCCGTCGCCATCCCGGTCGTGCCCCAGGCGTCGAGCGCGACTGCCGTCGCGGTCGAGCGCTGGACCGATCGTTGACCCGTCGGCGACGTAGACGTTGCCGTCGGCGCTGACCGCGATACCCGTCGGCGCGTCGAACTCGCCGGGATCGCTGCCGGTGGCGCCGAAGCTGCCGACGACGACCCCGCGCGCGGGATCGAAGATCTGCACCCGGTCGAGGCTGTCGTGCACGTAGAGCGCCGCCCGGGCCGACCGCGACCGAGTTCAGGGCCGACCAGCGTTCCGGCCGCGGGCGTGCCGAAGGATGCCTCAAAGGCGCCGTTGGCGCCGTCGAAGCTCTGCGCCCGGGTCAGGCTCCGGCTCGGTGACGAGCACGTGCCCGTCGTTCTCGGTCAGTCCGGTCGGGTGGTCGAACTCGCCCTCGCCGGTACCGGGGGAGCCGAACTCCGTCTGATAGGCGAGGCCCGCGCTCAACCTCTGCACCCGGTCGTTGCTCGAGTCGACGATGAACACCCGGCCGAGGGCGCCGTTCATATCGAGGCCGACGGGGAAGCTGAACTCGCGCGGCCCGGTGCCGAAGGCGCCCGCCTGACAGCCGGCGGCGCAGGTCTCGCCGGCCATCCCGCCGCCGGGAGTGACGTCGCCTCCGGCCATGAGCTCGAAGTCGCCGTCGGCGTCAAAGCGCGACACGCGTTGGTTGTCCCGCTCGGCGACGAACACGTCCACGGCCGTCGCCGCGATGCCCTCCGGGTCGTTGAGCTCACCCTCGGCGTCCCCGAAGACGCCCGCCTTGCAGCCTGCGACGCAGGTCTCGGGCCCGGTGCCGCCGCCGGGCTGGACGTCCTTTCCCCACATGAGCTCGAAGGTCCCGTTCGCGCTAAAGCGCTGGACCCGATCGGATCCGGTGACGTAGACGTCGCCGTTCAGCGGGTGGACCGCGATTCCCGAGATCAGTCCGAATTGGCCCTCGGCCTCGCCGATGCTCCCGAACTGGCCCAGGTAGTTGCCGCTCGAGTCAAAGCGCTGGATCCTTGCCTGGAGCGGCGCCTCGTTGAAGTCGCTGACGTAGACCTCGCCGCTGACCTCGTTGATACCGATCGCGGTCGGGAACCCGAACTCTCCCGGCGCGGTCCCCAGCGAGCCCCATCTGAGCACCGGGTTGTAGGCGGCGTCGTACTTGGTCACGCTGTGCGCGACGCTGTCGACGACGTAGGTGTTGCCGGCGTTGTCGCGCTCGACATCGAACGGCCGGATCAGCTCGCCGAGCTTCGGCGCACCCCATTCGGACACGTACTCGAAGCCAGCCTGCGCGCGCGCGGCCGACACCAACGACAGCGCGATCGCGAGGCCGAACAATCCCGCGCCTCGGCCCAGAGGCCGCCCTCGAGCCTCCATCGGACCAGCGTACTCCCAATCGCTATGCGGTAGGCGCGAGCTCGAGCTGCTCGCCGTCGCGCGCTCGGCGCCGCTCGATCGCCTCGGCGTAGGCGCCGTGGAGGACGTTTCGCGGCGCCACCCCGGCGATCCCGTAGGCCTCGGCCATCGCGCGCGCCAGCGTCTGCTTGAAGACGCGGCCGTGCCAGGCGTGGGCGCCCGGCCGGCGGCCGACGTGCAGGTGGACGAGCTCGTGCAGCAGCGTCTCGAGCGCGTCGCCGGGGTGGATCCCGGGGTAGGCGGTGACCGAAAGCCGCCACTCGCCGGGGACGGCGAATCCGAGCCGGTTCGGCCGCCGGCCCGCGCGCCGGACCTTGAGCTCGGGCTCCGATCGCGCCAGCGGCCCGTCGGCGAACACCGCCAGCGCGCGCAGGCGCTGCATCTCGCGCCGCAGGTGGATCCCGGCGACGAGGTAGTAGGAGGGATGGCGGCGCGGCGCCGGCGGCCGGCGGGCGGAGGAGCGGCGGCGCCCTGATCGCATCCGGGCACGCTAGCCAGCGCCCCGGCGGCTTGGCGAGAGCTTCGCCCGGCTAGCCTCCGTGAGCATGAGCACCACCGAAGCCCGGCCCGCCGACCAGGAGCTTGCCGACGCCCGCTGGGACCTCGATCCGCTGGTCGAGGGCGGCGGCTCCGAGCGAGCGCTCGAACTGCTCGACGAGGCCCAGGCCCGCGCCGACGCCTTCGCCGAGGCCCATCGCGGCAGGGTCGGCGAGTTCGACGCCGCGGCGGTCGCCGCGGCGATGACCGAGGCCGAGGAGATCGCCGACCGCGCAGGCCGAGCCGGCACCTACGCCTCGCTCGCCTTCAGCGTCGATACCCAGTCGCCCGAGGTCGGCGCGCTGATGCAGCGCGTCCGCGAGCGCTCGGCGGCGATCGAGACCACGCTGCTGTTCTTCGAGCTCGAGTGGAACCAGCTCTCAGACGAGCGCGCCGAGGAGCTGCTCGACGCCGGCGACCTCGATCGCTGGCGCCACTACCTGACCACTCTGCGGCGCTACCGCCCGCACCAGCTCTCCGAGCCCGAGGAGCGGGTCCTGACCGAGACCGCGGTCACCGGGCGCTCCGCGTTCGGGCGCCTGTTCGCCGAGCAGACCTCGGCGATCACGGTCGAGCTGCCCGACGCCGAGCAGCCGCTGCAGCTGATGGAGGCGCTGAGCATCCTCCAGGGCCCCGATCGCGAGGCCCGGCGCGCGGCCGCCGAGGGCGTCACGAAAGCGCTCGAGCCCGGTCTGCGCACCCGCGCCTTCATCCTCAACACGCTGCTCGCCGACAAGGCGACCAAGGACCGGCTGCGCTCCTACGAGCACTGGCTCGCCTCGCGCAACCTCGCCAACGAGGCCTCCGACGAGTCGGTCGCAGCACTGATCGAGGCGGTCGTCGGGCGCTATGACCTCGCCCGGCGCTGGTATCGGCTCAAGGCCCGGCTGCTGGGGATCGAGCGGCTCGCCCACTACGACCGCATGGCGCCGCTCGCCGAGGCCGAGCAGCGGGTCCCCTATGCCGAGGCGCGCGAGCTGGTGCTCGAGTGCTATCGCGGCTTCTCGGGCGAGCTCGGCGAGACCGCTGCGGAGCTTCTTTCGCGGCGACTACATCGACGCCCCGCCGGCGCCGGGCAAGCGCGGCGGCGCCTTCTGCTCCTACGCGGTCCCCTCGGCGCACCCCTACGTGCTGCTCAACTACACCGCCCGGCCCGGCGACGTGCTGACGATGGCGCACGAGCTCGGCCACGGCGTCCACGCCGCGCTCGCGCGGCCGAAGGGGATCTTCGAGTTCGCGACCCCGCTCACGGTCGCCGAGACCGCCTCGATATTCGGCGAGTCGATCGTGCTCGGGGCGATGCTCGAGCGCGCGCCCGACGCCGCCGCCCGGCTCTCACTGCTCGCCGACTCGCTCGACGGCGCGGTCGCCGCGGTCTTTCGCCAGGTGGCGATGAACCGGTTCGAGGACCGCGTCCACGGCGAGCGCCGCGAGTCCGGTGAGCTCTCGGTCGACTCGCTTCGCGAAGGCCTGGCTCGAGACCCAGGCCGACCTGCTCGGCGACTCGGTCGAGCTCAGCGCCGATTACGGCTCGTGGTGGTCGTACGTGCCGCACTTCATCGACACGCCCGGCTACGTCTACGCCTACGCCTACGGGCACCTGCTCGCGCTCTCGGTCTACCGCCGCTATCAGGAACAGGGCGAGGGCTTCGTCGCCTCCTACCTCGAGCTGCTGCGGGCCGGCGGCTCGCGCTCGCCCGAGGACCTCGGCGCGATCGTCGGCGTCGACCTCACCGACCCCGGGTTCTGGAGCTCGGGACTCGAGCTGATCGAGCGCCGGCTCGATGAGGCCGAGCGCACCGCGGCGGCGATCACCCCGCCGTCTGCGGCAAGGTCGGCGAACTAGGTCCCGTCCAGTCTTCCCCGGGACCGAACGGGACTCAGCTCGCTTGAGATCGCGCCGCCGTTCGAGCACCGTCTGCGCCGAGCGCAGGTCGAACTCGACGATCAAGCGCACGCTGAGCAGGTCATCGCGCGAGAACAGGCTGCGGATTTCGCTGAACAGATAGGGCGCCGGGTTGGCGACGTGGTCGGGATCTGTCTTGAGCCGCTCCATCGCCCGCTCGCAGGCGATCAGCAGCCGCTGGCGCTGGTTGGTCAGCCCTCCCTGGCGCGGGTCGTGGTGAAGCATCGGTCCGAGCCGCCGGTAGAGCAGGCGGCTGAGGTGGTGGGTGTGCATCCGGGTCGGCCCCCTTTCGGCCGTCCATGGGTTTCGATGCCCCTACCCCGATCCCTGCGAAGGAAACCTCACCTCAGCGCCTGCGCGGGCTCGATCAACCGTCCGCTCGCTGACGCCGCGCTGACCGAACCCGTTCAGTCCTCGAAAGCTCGGCCTTTCGCAGCCGCAGGCTCGACGGCGTGATCTCGACGCACTCGTCGGCGCGCAGCAGCTCGAGCGACTGGTCGAGCGAGAGCCGGCGGGCGGGGACGAGGCGAATCAGCACGTCGGCGCTGGCGGCGCGGACGTTGGTCTGCTGCTTCTGCTTGGTCGGGTTGACGTCGAGGTCCTCGGCGCGCGAGTTCTCGCCCACGATCATGCCCTCGTAGACGTCCTCGCCGGGACCGACGAAGAGGAGGCCGCGGTCCTGGAGGCCGAAGAGGGCGAAGCTCGCGGTCTGACCGGCTCGGTCCGAGACCAGCGACCCGGTCGGGCGGGTGCGCATCTCGCCCGCCCACGGCTCCCAGCGCTCGAAGACGTGGTGCAGCAGCCCCGTGCCGCGGGTCTCGGTCAGGAACTCGGTCCGAAAGCCGATCAGGCCGCGGGCGGGGGCGAGGTAGTCGAGCCGCACCCAGCCGGTCGAGTGGTTGACGATCTGCTCCATCCGGCCCTTGCGCAGGGCGAGCATCTGGGTGACGACGCCGACGTACTCCTCGGGCACGTCGATCGCCAGGCGCTCGACCGGCTCGCAGAGCTTGCCGTCGAGCTCGCGGGTCAGCACCCGCGGCTGGCTCGCGGTCAGCTCGAAGCCCTCGCGGCGCATCAGCTCGAGCAGGACGACGAGCTGGAGCTCACCGCGCCCGTGCACCTCCCAGGCGTCGTTGCGCTCGGTCTCGCGAACGCGGATCGAGACGTTGCCGACCAGCTCGGCGTCGAGCCGGGCGCGGATCTGGCGCGCGGTGAGCTTGCTGCCCTCGCGCCCCGCCAACGGCGAGTCGTTGACGCCGACGACGATCGCCAGCGAGGGCTCGTCGACGGTGATCACCGGCAGCGGGCGCGGATCGTCGGGGTCGGCGAGGGTCTCGCCGATGGTCACGTCGGGGAGCCCGGAGACGGCGATGATCTCGCCCGGCCCGGCCTCAGCGGCCTCGACGCGCTCGAGCGCCTCGGTGACGAAGAGCCCGGCGACGCTCGCGCGCTCGACCGAGCCGTCGGCGCGACACCAGGCGATCGGCGCGCCGGCGCGGATCGTCCCGTTGCGGACCCGGCAGAGCGCCAGCCGGCCGACGTAGGGGTCGGCGTCGAGGTTGGTGACGTGCGCCTGGAGCGGATGATCGGGGTCGTACTCGGGCGCCGGGATCCGCTCGACCATCAGCTCGAGCAGCGGCCGCAGGTCGCTCCCCTGCTCGCCCTCGGTGAGCGAGACCCAGCCGGCGCGGGCGTTGGCGTAGACGACCGGAAAGTCGAGCTGGCGGTCGTCGGCGTCGAGGTCGATGAACAGCTCGAGCACCTCGTCGACGACCTCGCCGATGCGCGCGTCGGGGCGATCGACCTTGTTGATCACGCAGATCACCGGCAGCCGTGCCTCGAGCGCCTTGCGGAGGACGAAGCGCGTCTGCGGCATCGGGCCCTCGGAGGCGTCGACCAGGAGCAGCACCCCGTCGACCATCGTCAGCCCGCGCTCGACCTCGCCGCCGAAGTCGGCGTGCCCGGGGGTGTCGACGATGTTGAGCTTCACCCCGGCGTGGTGAACGGCGGTGTTCTTGGCCAGGATCGTGATCCCCTTCTCGCGCTCGAGGTCCATCGAGTCCAGCACCCGGTCTGCGACCTCGGCGCCCTCGCGGAAGGCGCCCGACTGCCACAGCATCGCGTCGACCAGGGTCGTCTTGCCGTGGTCGACGTGGGCGACGATCGCGATGTTTCGGAGGTCGGAGCGAAGTGCCATGGCGGTTGGTCGGCGGCCGGGGGGCGTAAGGTCAGGCCGATGCCCGGCGCCCGCCCGTCGTTGATCGAGTTCCCCGCCGACGACCCCGAACGCGCGCGGCGATTCTGGGGCGGGCTGCTCGGCGTGGAGCTGGAGCCGCGCGCCGGCGAGGAGGGACAAGGTTGGCAGACGCGCTCGCAGACCTCCCCCGCGGTCGGCGTCCACGAGCGCGGGCGGGGGCCCGGCGACTCGTTCTCGCTGCCCTACTTCGAGGTCGCCGAGATCGCCTCGGCGCTCGAGCGGGTCGAGGCGCTCGGCGGCAGCATCGTTCACCCCGGCGAGCGCTGGGCGATCTGTCGGGACTCCGAGGGCAGCCCGTTCGCGCTCGCGCTCAGCGCCTAGCGCGGATGCCCGGTGCCGCGCCTAGCGCGGATGGTGGATCGGCTCGAGGACGTAGGTGTCGCTGGCGACGTCGGTCTTCTGGTTGCGCTTCGGGATGAAGGCGCGCACACGCCGGCGGGTGATCCGCCTGACCGCCGCGCTGGCCTCGTTCTTGTAGCGGGTCGAATCGGGCGAGCGAACCACGCCCGGCTCGGCGTCGTCCGCGTGGGTCCCGTTGCCGATCGTGCTGACGGCGTCCTGCATCACGAACCTAACCGTGTCGGTCGAGAGCTCGAGGCTGACGGCGCTCGGACGCGCGCCGGTGTGCTGCTCCCAGATCGAGCTCAGCGATCTGGTCAGCTGCTCCGAGACCTCCGAGCCTGCCTGGGTTTGAGTCGCACCGCCGTCCGGGTCGCTCATCGCAACCCCTTTCCCTCTCCTCGCTTCAAACCGGGTTCTGAGGAGGGCGGAGGAGGAGGGTAAGGCCCAACCGGCGGTAGACCGAGTCTAGACGGTCGATTCCAGAATCACGCCGCGCGGCCGATTCCGCCCACGAATTCAGTTCGTCCCTGCATCCGAGGGGCCACCTGCTACCGTCATCGGCGTCGGGTGTCACTGTGGCGCCCGAGGAGTTCCGTTTCTTCCGTGCACTCGTGAGTGCGTCCGGGTCACAGGATTCCCACCACTCACAAGGAGTTGCACCACAATGTCTTTCGCCGATCTCGGCGTATCGCGCCCTGTTGCGGGCGCCCTATCAAAGCGCGGGATAACCGCGCCGTTCGCGGTCCAGAAGCTCGTCATCGAGGACGTCCTCGACGGCCGCGACGTGCTCGTCCAGTCGCCGACCGGGTCGGGCAAGACGCTCGCCTTCGGCGTCCCGATCGTCGACCTGATCGAGGCAGACGACCGCCGTCCGGCGGCGCTGATCCTCGCTCCGACCCGCGAGCTCGCGCTGCAGATCGTCGACGAGCTGCACGACATCGCCACTGCGCGGGCGCTGCGGGTCGCCCCGGTCTACGGCGGCGCCGGACTCGAGAAGCAGGCCAAGCGCGCCGCTCGTGCTCACATCATCGTCGCCACCCCCGGGCGCCTGGAGGACTTGCTCCAGCGCCGTTCCTTCACCCTCGACCACGTCCGGGTGCTGGTCATCGACGAGGCCGACCGGATGCTCGACATGGGCTTCAAGCCCGCCGTCGACCGGATCGTCGCCAAGACCCCGCGCGACCGCCAGACGCTGTTCTTCTCGGCGACGCTCGAGGCCGCGGCCGGCAAGGTCGCCCGCGCCTACACCCATGAGCCCCGGCGTCACGTCCACGAGCCGGTGCGCGAGGAGCGCAGCGAGGTCTCGCACCGCTTCATCCATCTCGAGCACACCGACAAGGTCGGCGCGCTGGTCGACGAGCTCCGCCACACCGAGCGCGGCCGCACGCTCGTCTTCGTGCGCACCAAGCGCGGCGCCGACCGGCTCGTCAAGCGCCTCGGCCAACACAAGGTGCGGGCGGTGGCGATGCACGGCAACAAGTCGCAGAACCAGCGCCAGCGCGCGCTCGCCAGCTTCGCATCCGGCAAGATCGACACCCTGGTCGCCACAGACGTTGCCGCTCGCGGCATCGACGTCGAGGAGATCACGCACGTGATCAACTTCGACGCCCCCGGCGATCGCGACGCCTATGTGCACCGCGTCGGCCGTACGGCCCGCGCGGGTCGCGATGGCGCCGGGATCAGCTTCGTGCTTCCAGATCAAGACGCCGAGATGCGCAGGATCGCGTCGAGCCTCGGGCTCGCCTCCGAGTTCGACCACGAGCGCCCCGCGCACGTCGGACGCCCGCCCGCCGGCTCGGAGCGGCGCAACGGCACCCGGTCCCAGAACGGCGACGGTCGCCGCCCGCGCAACGGCAGCCGCCGGCGTTCGCGCCGCCACCGCTGATCGCGCGAGCAGCTACGGCGGCGTGGCCGGGCGCGTTCCGCTCGGGCCCGTCGCTGAGCGCGAACCTGGTCGGATGGCAGTGAGGGAGGCTGTTTGCGGAGGTTCGGGCGCGGTGGTGAGCGCCCGGGCCGCACGCTTGGTGGATAACGCCACACGCATCGTCTCCGGCGGCGATGGATGTGGAGCTAGCGACGTAGGGCGTCGTCAACACCACTCCCATCGCCGAACGAGCGACGGTTGTGGAGTTATCCCTCCCCGATTTCAAGTAGGCGGGACCGCCGAGGCCGACCACAGGCGCCGGCGCCAACCCCTCCCTCACCGCAACCCGACCTGGCCCGCGCCCCGACCCGGCTCGAGCGGAACGCACCCAGTCAGGGAGCAAGGCGAAGCATTCGCCCACCTATAGGTGGGTCAATCCTTCAACGGCGCCGAGACCGCGGAGCGGTCAGCCCGAGCGCGCGATTGCGCGGTCCATCGCCGCCGCGGGGTCCTCGACCACCTTGCCGTGGCCGGGTGCGAGCCGCTTCGGGTCGAGGGCGCGCAGCGCCCGGGCGCTTTCGAGCGCGGTTGGGCGGTGCCAGGTCGCCATCCGGACGAGCGGGAAGAAAAATGGCGGCTTGAGCGGCGTCGCGACGCCGCCGAGGGTCGAGTAGGCGTCGCCGCAGTAGAGCGTGCCGTCGCGGGTGTCGAGGAAGGCGAGGTGGCCCGGGGTGTGGCCGGGCGCCGCGATTGCCTCCAGCGACCCGACCCTGTCGCCGGCCGTGATCACGGTCGTCGGCTTCGTCTCGGTGCCGGGATAGGAGCCGCGAAGCTTGTCCTCGGGCTCGCCGGGGTCGAGGCTCATGTCCTTTGCCAGCAGGCGTGCGTCGCGGGCGGAGATGATCACCTCGGCCTCGGGCAGCGCGGCGTGCAGCTCGTCGAGCGAGCCGACGTGGTCGCCGTGGGCGTGGGTGAGCAGGATGCGAACGATCGGCGCCCCCTGGGCCTCGGCGGCGGCGAGGATCTTCCGCTTCGAGCGCGGCAGCATCGTGTCGAGAACGGTCAGGCCGTCGTCCTCGGCGACGAGGTAGCAGTTGACGATGCCGTAGCGGGTGACCCGGGCGACGGCCATCGAGCCGCTACGCGCTCGCCGGCGCGCGCGGCTCGAGGATCACGAGTGGGATCTCGCGCCCCTTGCTTCGTTCCTGGTACTCGTCATAGCCGGAGTAGGCGGCGGTCACCTTCGGCCACAGCCGCTCGCGCTCCTCGGGCGTCGCGACCCGGGCGTGGACCGGCCGGCGCTCGCTGCCGATCTGCGCCGTGGTGTCGGGGTTCGCGAGCAGGTTGTGGTACCAGGCGGGGTGCCTGGGGTAGCCGCCCTTCGAGGCGACGATGACGACGTCGTCGCCGTCGGGGATATAGAGCAGCGGCGCGGTGCGCTTGGTCCCGGACTTGGCGCCGACATGGTCGAGCAGCAGCATCGGCGCCCCGACCCCGGGGATCCGGTGGCCGATCAGCCCGCCCGTCGCCCGGTAGGCGAGCGCGTGCACGCCCATCAGCCGTCGCAGCACCGGCCAGCTTCGGTCCGCCAGGTCGAGGTAGCTGCTCATCGAACAGCAGCTTTGCAGGTTCGACTCCGTAGCCTTCGCGGCTCGTGAACCGCCGACCGCTCGCACTCGCCCCGCTTCTGATCGTGCTCGCGATCGCTCTCGCCGCCTGCGGCGAGCGCGACGAGCCCGCGATCACCGCCACGACCACGGCCGAGCCGCAGTTCGAGATCACCGGCGAGTGGGAGGGGCGGCTGACGCAGAAGGGCCTGAAGCCGTTCACGGTCCGGGCGACGATCGACTCGCTCGAGCGCTCGAAGCAGAACGTCGTCCGCTACGGCGCCCCGATCGCCTGCTCGGGCACCTGGGACTACCTCGGCGCCTCGGCGACCGCCTACCGCTTCACCGAGCTGATCGACCGTGGCGAGGGCGGCAAATGCAAGGGCACGGGCACGGTTTCGCTGGTCCCGCTGACCGACGACAGGCTCGAATACGAGTTCAACGGCGGCGCCGTCACCAGCCGTGGCGTGCTCACCCGCCGTCAGGCACAGAACTAGATACAAACGTTACGAACTGACGTTCTTGATACCCTGTGTGGGTCGGGTTGCCTGGCTGGCGCCCGAGGAGTTCCGTACCACCGCGCGCCCCTGTCAGCGCTTGCGGGGTCTCAGGACCTCTCACACTTCCTCAAAGTCAAGCGCCTAACAAGGAGTCACGCACGCCCATGTCGACTGTCACCGCCACCACGACCCGTAACGACGCCCGCGGCTGGTGCTGCGATCGCTGCGAGGTCACGATCCGCTGGATGCCCGGCCACGAGCGCAAGGGCCCGCCGGCGGGCTGGAAGCGGCGCGGCGACAAGGCCCATTGCCTGCACTGCCGGCGCGCGCTGGCCGCCGAGGCGGCCAACGAGACCGCGCCCAGCGGCGCGACCCGCGAGGAGCGCGCCAAGCTGCGCGCCGCGGCACTGATCGAGTTCGAGATCCGGCGCGACCCGGACCGCCCCAACGGCGAGATCGCCAAGATCGTGCGCTGCTCGGTGCCCGCCGTGCTCAAGGCACGCCGGCGCCTCGACGGCTCAGAGAGTAAGTAAGCGCTGGGCCGGTAGGCCCGAGAACTAGCGTCGGCCGGCGGGCCCGGAGTCTGCCGGCGGGCCCGGAGTCCGGGCAGGCCGACGCTCCCCGCGAGCGCCGGCCGTAACGACCGGCGCGAGGAACGTGTCGGGGCAGCGCCCCTCGCGCGCGATCTTCCGCCCCGGGGCCCCGTCCCGTCAGATTCAGTACCCGCGAGGAGCATTCGCGAACCAGCGGGTCGCCTGCTACTGGGTCATCAGCGCCATGGATCGTCGAGGAGCAGGTTTGCCCCGTATATGGAGGCGAACCTGCTCTTCGTCGCCTCAGCGACCTACCGCACGAAGAGGATCTCCGAGTATTTCGGTAGCGGCCAGTAGTCGTCGGCGACGACCTTCTCGAGCTGGTCGGCGACCTCGCGGACCTTGCCCATCGCGGCGACCTGGCTGTCGCGGGCGAACTTCGCCAGCTCGAGCCCCTCGACGCCGTCGGGATAGACGTTCGCCGTCTCGAGCTCGCCGATCGCGGCGATCAGCTGCGCGGTCAGCGAGCTGGCCTCCTGGTTCACCCCCGACATCCCCGAGCTCGCGCAGAGCTCGAGGTGGCGCAGCGCGGCCGGCAGGATCATCGTCTTGGCGATGTCGTGCGCGGTCTCGGCCTCGATGTTTGCCTCGACGATGTACTGCTCGAGCCAGACCTCATAGCGCGATTCGAGCTCGCGCTCGGAGAGGACCTCGTACTTGCCGAACGCGGCCACGGTCGAGGCGGCGAGCACCTCGGGCAGCGCATCGGGGGTCGTGCGCAGGTTCTTGAGCCCGCGCTGCTCGGCCTCCGCATGCCAGGCCTCGTCGTAGTTGTCGCCGCCGAAGCAGATCTGCTTGTTGGCCGCGTAGGACTCCTTGACCACCTCGGCGACCGCCTCGGCGAGGTCGGTGCCAGCCGTCGAGCTTCGCCTCGAGCTTGTCGGTGAGCTCGTCGATCGCCTCGGCGACGATCGTGTTCAGGACCGTGTTCGGGAACGCGAGCGAGTCGCTCGACCCGACGGCGCGGAACTCGAACTTGTTGCCCGTGAACGCGAACGGCGAGGTCCGGTTGCGATCGCCGCCGTGCATCGGCAGCGGCGGCAGCACCGGGGTCCCGAGGCCGAGGAACGAGCCCGGCGTGTGGGGGTCGCCCTCGCCGGACTCGATCGCCGCGAACACCTTGTCGAGCTCGGCGCCGAGGAAGATCGAGATGATCGCCGGCGGCGCCTCGTTCGCTCCCAGGCGGTGGTCCTGGCCGATGCTTGCGACCGAGGCCCGCAGCAGGCCCTGGTGCTTGTTGACCGCCTGGATCACCGCGGCGCAGAAGAACAGGAAGCCGATGTTGTCGGCCGGGGTCTCGCCCGGGTCCATCAGGTTCGACCCGGTGTCGGTGCCCATCGACCAGTTGTTGTGCTTGCCGGAGCCGTTGACGCCGGCGAACGGCTTCTCGTGCAGCAGGCAGACGAGGCCGTAGCGGCGGGCGACCGACTGCATGATCTGCATCGTCAGCTGCTGGTGATCGGAGCCGACGTTCGAGTTCTCGAACACGGGCGCGATCTCGTACTGGCCCGGCGCGACCTCGTTGTGGCGGGTCTTCACCGGCACCCCGAGCTTGCGCAGCTCGGTCTCGGTCTCGAGCATGCAGGCGAGCACGCGCTCGGGGATCGAGCCGAAGTAGTGGTCGTCGAGCTCGTGGCCCTTCGGCGGCTTGGCGCCGAACAGCGTCCGTCCCGTGGTCACCAGGTCGGGGCGCTCGAAGAAGTACTGCTCGTCGATCAGGAAGTACTCCTGCTCGGGCCCGACGGTGGTGAACACGCGCTTGGACTCCGAGTCGCCGAGCAACTTCAGCGCCCGGATCGCCGAGCTCGAGAGCGCATCCATCGAGCGCAGCAGCGGGATCTTGGCGTCGAGCGCCTCACCGGTCCAGGACGCGAACGCGGTCGGGATGCAGAGCAGCGCGCCGTTGGGGTTCTCGAGGATGAACGCGGGGCTGGTCGGGTCCCAGGCGGTGTAGCCGCGGGCCTCGAAGGTGGCGCGGACGCCGCCGGTCGGAAACGACGACGCGTCGGGCTCGCCCTGGATCAGCTCGGTGCCCGAGAACTCGGCGATCGCGTTCCCGGAGCCGTCGGGATCGAAGAAGGAATCGTGCTTTTCGGCGGTCAGCCCGGTGAGCGGCTGGAAGACGTGGGTGTAGTGGGTCGCGCCGCGCTCGAGCGCCCACTCCTTCATCGCCTCGGCGACCTCGTCGGCGAGCTCGGGGTCGAGCGCCTCGCCGTGCTCGAGCGTCGACTTGAGCTTGCCGTAGGTGTCCTTGGAGAGACGATCCTTCTGCACCGCGGCGGAGAAGACGTTGCGGCCGAACGGGTTGTTCTTCTCCTCGGTGAGGTCGACGGTTCCGAGCGCGTCGCCGTTGACGCTCCACTTCGCTGCGGTGACGTTCTGCTGACGGACTCTCACGATGCTCTGATTCCTCCTGATGACTGAAGTTGGCGGCGCGGAGATTAGAGATTGGGGGCCCGAATTCCTTTATCCGCTCGTACAAAACCCCGCACGGAGCGGTTGTCCTGTCGGTACAGCCACCATGCGGCGACGAAAAAGCAGACCCCGCCGATCAGGGTCATCGAGTTCGCCAGCGAGGCGTCGAGCAGATCGCCGGTGTCGGGGACGACGTAGGCCGCGATCGCCGCGAAGCCGAAGGCGATCGAGCCGACCAGGTCTTCAACGTCAGCACCTTCGCCGGCCCGGCGAGCGCCTCGCGGCGGTCGCCCGGCTGCGTCGAGTGCATCTGCTCGAAGGCGGCGCTGGTGAAGAAGATCGAGCCGACGAAGTAGGTGACCCCGACCGCGCCCGGCACGAGGTCGGAGAGGCCGGGGATCGAGGCGACCGCGAAGCAGGCGGAGCCGATCATGAACAGGACACCGATCCGGCGGCTGATCACCGCCGTGATCCGGGCGGTGAGCACCGCGGCGGTGGCCGCGCTCACGGAGCGGGCGGCGAGAGCAGCGAGGCGAGCGCGGCGGCGATCTCGGTCTCGCCGTTGATCAGGTCGAAGGCGAGCCCGGTGCTGCGTGGCTCGTCGAGCACCGCGACGAGGGTCGCGGCGACGTCGTCGCGGGTGACCTCGCCTGCCCTCGTCGAGCGGGGTGCCGACGCGGACCAGGCCCGTGCCAGGGTCGTCGGTGAGCCGCCCGGGGCGGACGATCGTGTAGTCGAGCCCGGAGGCGACGAGCGCCTCGTCGGCCTCGGTCTTGGCGTCGTAATAGGGCTTCATCTCGGCCGAGATCGAGCCCGGGCGGCTGACGCCGATCGCGCTCACCATCACGTAGCGCCGGACCCCGGTCGCCTTGCAGGCGTCGATCAGCTTCGTTGCCCCACCGAGGTCGACCGTGCGCTTGCGCTCCGGCCCGCTCCCGGGCCCGGCGCCGGCGGCGAAGACGACCGCGTCGGAGCCCTCGACCTGCTCGGAAATCTCGCCCACCGCCTCGATGTCGCAGATGACCGGCTGGGCTCCGGCGGCCTCGAGCTCGCCGGCCTGCTCGGGCTTGCGGATCATCCCGCGCGCCACGTCGCCGCGGGCGGCGAGCAGGCGGAGCAGCCGCAGGCCGATCTTCCCGCGGCCGCCGACGACGAGGACGTTCATTGCCGCCGAGCCTAGCCGCTCGCCGACCGTCCCGGACTGCCCGCCCTGCGGGGTAACGCGGGACGCTCGGTGCGAAAGTGCGCGCTCAGCTCAGCTTCTGCTCGCGCTCGGCGGCCTGCTCGTCGTGGAAGGCGGCGGCCTTGCCGGCGGTCTGGGTGCGCCGCTCGAGCTCCGCCGCCTTTTCGGCGTGCTCCTCCGCCTGCGCCGCGTGCTCCTCGGCGCGAACGGCATGCTCGGAGGCCTGGTCTCGGTGAGCATCGGCCTCGCGACCGGCTTCACGCGCACGCGAGATGTTCGCGTCGGCCTGCTCGCGATGTGCGGACGCTTCGCCCGAGAGGCGGTCGTGCTCGGCCTCGCGCTCGGCGGCGCGGCGTCGCACCAGGCTCGCGATGACCGCCACGACGATGATCGCGACGATGACGATGACGATGCTCAATGCAGTTGACATGCCACTCCCTGTACCCCGATCGAAGGCCGTCAACCGGCCCGCCGTCTCAGCCGAGTGCTTCGGCGAGCAGGACGACGGTGCCGAAGATCGCGGCCGCGGCGGTCACCGCACCGACCAGCTTGATCGGCGGGCCGCCGTGGATGCCGGTCTCGTGCACTGCGCAGTGGCCCTTGCCGCGGGCGATCATCCAGCGGTTGATCGGCACGGTGAGCACGAAGGCGACGGCGAGCGCGAACGCGAGGCTGCCCCAGAAGAAGATCTCGCCGAGGCCCGCATCCATGGCGCCGGGAATGACCACGAGGATGACGTTGTCGACGACCTCCATCGTCGCGATCGAGATCGTGTCGGAGGCGAGCGCGATCGGGATCACCGCGGCGAGCGCGAGGCCGGCGCGAAGCAGCGGGATGCTGGTCAGCGTGTAGCCGAATAGGAAGGCGAGCGCGATCGCGAGCGCGATCGTGGCGCCGTTCGAGAACCCGGCCGCGGTCCCGATCGCGACCCCGGCGACCTCGCCGATCGCACAGCCGGTGAGGCAGTGCAGGGTGGCGCTGACAGCGACGCCGGTGAGCGCGGCGCCCTCGGACGGCATCTCGTGCTGGTGATCGCCGTGTCCGGCGTGGGTGGTGGTTGCCTCCATGGCGACGACTTTACCATATACCCTTAGGGGGTATCGGGTCGCGCGGGGCAGCTACTCGCGCAGCCTGGACTCGGCGACCTCGCGGCCGTCGCCGTCGAGCAGGCGGACCTCAGCGACCTCGCTGTAGGGAACCGGCGTCACGCCCCCGGCGCTGCCATCCTCACCGACGACCGTGAGCTCGCGCAGCGGCCGATGCCGGCCGTCGTCGGTGACCAGGTCGAGCTCGTAGACGCCGGCCGGGACGCCGTCGTAGACGACCGCGAGCACCCACGAGGAGCGACCCTGGTAGCCGTAGACGTAGCCGATCTTCTCGCCCCCGGGGGCCTCGAGCGGGGCCGCGTCGAAGTACTCGCCGTTGGCGACGGCGAGCGTCTCGCGGTAGGAATCGGCGAGGTCGCGATCATCGGCGAGTGCCGCCCAGATCGCAACTCCGGCCACGGTCGCGGCGGCGAGGGCGGCGAGCGCCGGGACCACCAGTCGCCGCGCGAGGGTCATGCGACGCGGTCGCGGCTCCATCGCCTCGGTGACCCGGTCCTCGAACCCGGCCGGCGGCTCGGCGGCCGGCGCGAGCAGGAGCAGCTCGTCGGCGAGCGTCGACAGTCGCTCGAGCTGCGCGCGGCACTCGGCGCAGCCGTCGAGATGATCGAGCGCGCGCGCCCGCTCCTCGCCGTCGGCGATCCCGAGCGCGAGCTCGGCGGCAACCTCGCGCAGGCGCTCGCAATCGCCGCTCATCGCATCCCTCCCTGGCTCAGTTCGTCGCCGCGTCCGGGCGCGGCCGGGCGGAGCTTCTGGAGTGCGGTGCGGATGCGAGTCTTCGCCGTCCCGAGCGGGATCTCCTCGATTGCGCCGATCTCGCGCGCCGTGTAGCCGAACAGCGTCGCCAGCAGCAGCGCTCGCCGCTGCTCGGTGGGCAGCCGGGCGAGTGCCTCGCGCAGTTCCGCCGTCTGCTCGGCCGTCTCGCTCCCCGCCACGGGGGGAGCACTCGCCCACAGGGCCCGCTCGGCGTCGCCGATCGCTCCCGGATCCAGCGGCTCGGCGCGCTTTGCCCGCAGGTGGTCGATCGCGAGGTTGCGGGTGATCGAGAGCAGCCAGGTCGCGACCCGGCCGCGGCGCGCGTCATAGACCCCGGCGTGCCGCCAGGCTCGGGTGAACGCCTCCTGGGCGATCTCCTCGGCGACCGCGGGGTCGCCGACCATGGTCACCGCGAGCCCGAAGACCCGCGCCTGGAAGCGGCGCACGAACGCGGTCGCCGAGCCGGGGTCGCCGGCGGCGAGCCCGGCGACGAGCGCCTCATCGGTTAGCGACCACATTCCGGTTCTACGAAGCTCGCGGCCGGCGGGATTGCGCGCGGTCCAATCCCACACGACCGCTCGGCCGTATCGACTATCGGGGGAATCAAATAAAGCGTCTCGAGGAGGCTATCCGTGACCCGCAAGTTCTTGATTCCGATCGCAGCGGTCCTGGTCGCGATCCCGCTCACCTTCGCCGCCTGTGGCGATGATGACGACGAGACGACGGCGGCGGCCGACCAGGAGCCGATCGAGGCGACCGGCGAAGAGACGACGACCGAGGACTCCGGCGGTGGCGGCGGTGGCGGCGGCGAGACGATCGCGATCAGCGAGACCGAGTTCGCGCTCGACCCCTCCGATCCGACCTCCGCGGCCGGGACGGTGACCATCGACGTCACCAACGACGGCGCGACGGTCCACAATCTCGGGGTCAAAGGCAACGGGGTCGACGACATCAGCTCCGACCTCAACCCGGGTGACAGCGACACGCTTGAGCTCGACCTCGAGGCGGGCACGTACAACCTCTACTGCGGAATCGGCGATCACGCCGCGCAGGGCATGACGGGAGAACTGACCGTCGAGTAGCCGGGAGGGACGCGTCCTTAGCGGGCTTTCGGCGGTACCCAGCCGCCGAAGGCTCGCTCGAGCTCGAGCGCGACGGCGATCGAGACGATGGTCGCGACCGCGCGCGGCGGCGACCTGGACGCCGAGCGGCAGGCCGCGGTCGTTGAGGCCGAGGGGCACCTCGGTGGCGGGCAGCCCGAGCAGGTTGAAGGCGGCCTGCGGGCCGAGGATCCAGGGCCGGCCGACGGTGCCGCCGTGGCGAGGGGCGACGCGAGCGAACGGCGGATGCAGCAGGACTCCGTCGCCGATCGCCTCGGCGACCTCGGTCTCGAGCGACTTCGCGGCGGCGGCAGCGCGACGGTCGAGGCGCTCCGGCATCCGGGTCGCAAGCTTCTCGGCCAGGGACGAGAGCACCAGCGCCGGGGTGTGCGGACCGACTTGCGGCGGGCCCCGTCGAAGATCAGTTGACGCAGCGGCGCGGAACTCATATCCCTCCTCGTCGAGCAGCTCGGTGAGGTTGCCCGACTGGCTCACGCGCCGCGAGGTAGGGCTGGATCGCGCCGCGCAGGCCGCGCAGCGACACGCGGCGCAGGACCGCGCCGCGCTCGGCGAGCGCGCGGGCGGCGCGCACGCGGGCGTTGCGAAGCTCGAGCGAGACCGGGAGCAGCGTGGCGTCGTCGGAGCATCGTCACCTCGAGGCCCTCGATCGAGACGTCGGCGGGATCGCCGAGCTCGATCGCCTCGACGCTCGTGTCGCGCCCGTCGGGCCCGGCGATCGCCCGCAGCACCGGCCACAGGTCCTCGGCGCGGCGCGCGAGCGGGCCGATCCCGAGCATCGCCGAGCCGAGTCGTTGGTCGGGCGCCGGAAAGTGGCCGGTGTGGGGGACGCAGCCCGGTCGGCTTGTGGCCGAAGACGCCGTTGAAGAACGCCGGGATCCGGATCGAGCCGCCGAAGTCGGTGCCGATCCCGAAGGGCGCGAACCCGGACCCGATCGCGGCGCCCTCGCCGCCCGGAGGACCCGCCGGCCGTGCGGGCGGGGTCGTAGGCGTTGTTGGTGCGCCCGTAGACCCTGTTGGTGGACTCGATCCACAGCGTCAGCTCGGAGACGTTCGTGACCCCGAGCGGGATCGCGCCCGCGTCGACCAGGCGCGCGACCGCGGTCGCAGTTCGCCGGCGCGAGGTGCCCGCGCCGGCGATGGAGCCCGGCCGAGTTCGGCAGCCCGGCGACCGCGAAGGACTCCTTGATCGTGCAGGGGACGCCGAGCAACGGCGGCAGCTCCGCAGGGTCGTCGGCCGCCGCGACGCGCTCGTCGGCCGCCTCGGCCTCGGCCCGGGCCTGCATCGAAGCGGGTCGCGACGACGGCGTTGACCGCCGGGTTCTCGCGCTCGATCAGCACGATGTGCGCCTCGACGACCTCGCTCGAGCTGAGCTCGCCGCTGCGGATCGCGGCCGCGAGGTGGGTGGCCGAGCGCTCGGTGATCGAGCGGGCCGAGAGTGCGATCGTCGCCATCGCCGGCCAGCGTAGATGACCGATCCGGCGCGGGCGCCGGCTTGGCTCAGGGATGAGGATTTCGGCGCGGAGCGTGCCGAGATCGCTTCGCGGCGTAGGCTGGCGCGATGTCCCTGGCGCGAACCGCCGCGCTGCGGCGCGAGCTCGAGCGGGCGCTGCCCGAGCGCCCGTTCTCGGTCGAGTTCTGGGACGGCAGCCGGGTCGAGGCGACGAACGGCGCCGGGCCCCGCTTCCGGCTCCGATCGCCGCGGGCGATCGCCCACGCGCTGCGCGCGCCCGGACAGCTCGGCCTCGGTCGGGCATACGTCTCGGGCGAGCTCGAGGTCGACGACCTCGACGCGCTGATCGGCCTGCTCGATGGCTGGCGCCCGCCGGCGCTCGACGCCCGCGCTCGCGCCCGGCTCGCGCTCGCCGCGGTGCGCGCCTGCGGGCTCACCCTGCCGCCGAGCCCGCCCGAGGCCGAGCTGAGACCGCGCGGCGAGCGCCGCACCCGCGCCCGCGACGCGCGCGCGGTCCGCCACCACTACGACCTCCCACCCGAGTTCTTCGGCCTCTTTCTCGGTTCGTCGCTGACCTACAGCTGCGCGATCTTCTCCGCCGGCGCCGAGACGCTGGAGGCGGCCCAGGAGCACAAGCTCGAGCTCGTCTGCCGCAAGCTCGAGCTGAGCGAGGGTGAGCGGGTGCTCGACATCGGTTGCGGCTGGGGCAGCTTCGCGATCCACGCCGCCACCCGCCACGGGGTCGAGGTGGTCGGAATCACGCTCTCGGCCCCGCAGGCGGCGCTGGCGCGAGAGCGCGCCGCCGAGGCGGGGGTCGCCGATCGGGTCGAGATCCGGGTGATGGACTACCGCGACCTCGCCGGCGAGCGCTTCGACGCGATCGCGAGCATCGGCATGGTCGAGCACGTCGGCGCCGAGCGGATCGACCTCTACGCCGAGCGGCTCGCAGCGCTGCTCGAGCCGGGAGGGCGGCTGCTCAACCACGGCATCGCCCGGCTTCGGCACACCGATCCGGACGCCGGGGCTTTCTCGGAGCGCTACGTCTTCCCCGACGCCGACCCGCTGCAGCTCTCGCGGGTGCTGTTGGCGCTCGAACGGGCCGGCTTCGTCACCGAGCACGTCGAGGGCTTCGGCGACGACTACGCGGAGACGCTTCGCCACTGGGCGCGCCGGCTCGACGAGCACGCCGCCGAGGCGCTCCACCTCGCCGGGCCAGAGCGCCTGCGCGTCTGGCGGCTCTACCTGCGCGCGGCTCGAAACGGCTTCGAGGTCGGTTTCACGTCGATCTATCAGGTGCTCGCGCGGCCGGCCGAGCGCCCTGAGATCGGCAATAGACTGGCCGGCGAGGGCGACGACAGAGGAGAGAGCATGAACCTGGCGGAGAACCTGACCCGCACCGCGAGCGAGCACGGCGACGCGCGTGGCGATCAGGCTCGACGACACCGAGCTCACCTACGCGCAGCTCGACGGCGCCAGCGCCGCGCGTCGCCGGCGATGCTGCAGCGCGAAGGGCGTCGAGCCCGGCGACCGGGTCGGCGTGATGCTGCCCAACGTGCCCTAGTTCCCGGTCGTCTACTACGGCGATGCTGCGCGCCGGCGGCGTCGTCGTGCCGATGAACGTGCTGCTGAAGCGGCGCGAGATCGCCTTCTACCTCGAGGACTCCGGCGCCAAGCTGCTGCTCGCCTGGCACGGCTTCGCCGAGGCGGCCGAGGCCGGGCGCCGACGGAGGCCGGCGCCGAGCTGGTCGAGGTCGAGCCCGGCGAGTTCGAGCGACGCTGGTCGGAGCGGCGGAGCCGATCGCCGAGGCTGGCCGAGCGCGGCGGAGGACGACACCGCGGTGATCCTCTACACCTCGGGCACGACCGGCAAGCCGAAGGGCGCCGAGCTCACCCACGCCAACCTCGCTCGCAACGCCGAGGTCTCCTCGCGACGGCTTGCCGACATCGGCGCCGGACGACGTCGTCCTCGGCGCGCTGCCGCTCTTCCACTCCTTCGGCCAGACCGTGCGGGCTGAACGCCTCGCTGCTGGTCCGGCGCCTGCCTGACCCTGATCCCGCAATTCGACCCCGGCGAGGCGCTGGAGATCGATCGCAGCGCGACAGGGTCACCGTGTTCTAGGGCGTGCCGACGATGTACGGCGGCGCTGCTCCACCACCCCGAGCGCGGAGAGCTTCGACACCTCGTCGCTGCGCATCTGCGTCACCGGCGGCGCCTCGATGCCGGTCGAGGTGCTGCGCGGCTTCGAGGAGGCCTTCGGCTGCAGATCGCTCGAGGGCTACGGGCTCTCGGAGACCTCGCCGGTCGCCTCGCTTCAACCACCCCGACCGGGAGCGCAAGCCGGGCTCGATCGGCACCCCGATCGAGGGGGTCGAGATGAAGGTCGTCGACGAGGACGACAACGAGGTCGCCGCAGGGCGAGGTCGGCGAGATCGTGATCCGCGGCCACAACGTCATGAAGGGCTACTGGCAGCGCCCCGACGCGACCGCGGAGGCGATCGCGCGACGGCTGGTTCCACAGCGGCGACATGGCCACGATCGACGAGGACGGCTACTTCTTCATCGTCGACCGCAAGAAGGACCTGATCATCCGCGGCGGCTACAACGTCTACCCGCGCGAGGTCGAGGAGGTGCTCTACGAGCACCCCGAAGGTCCGCGAAGCGGCGGTGGTCGGCGTCCCCCACGACGAGCTGGGGCGAGGAGGTCGGCGCCGCGGTCGTCGCTCAAGGACGGCGAGGAGCTGGCCTCCGAGGAGAGCTCAGCGCGCTACGTCAAGGAGCGGATCGCCGCCTACAAGTACCCGCGCGTGGTCTGGTTCGTCGACGAGCTGCCCAAGGGCCCGACCGGCAAGATCCTCAAGCGCGAGATCGAGCCGCCGCCGGAGTAGCCGCAGCCGCCTCGTCTACCCGGCGGAAGGTTAGTTTTCGCGGCGCAGCGGGAATCACTGCTGTGCGTGGGGCGCGAAGATCAACCGACGGACGAGATCGATACGGCAGGGGGCAGGCAGGCGACCGGGCTCGCCGATCCGCCGCTGATCGCATCCGGAAGGCAGCTCGGCGGTCGTTATCTGCTCGAGCGCCCGCTCGGCCACGGCGGCATGGCCGCGGTCTGGCTCGCGACCGACGAGCGGCTCGGGCGCGCGGTCGCGATCAAGGTGATCTCCGAAACGCTCGCGGGCGAGTCGGAGTACCGCGGCCGGTTCAAGCGCGAGGCGCGGGTGGCTGCCGGGCTCCAGCACCCGAACCTGGTCGGCGTCTACGACTTCGATGCCGGCCAGCGCCCGTACCTGGTGATGGAGTACATCCCCGGCGGCGATTTGGCGACGCGGATCGAGAACGGCGACGCACCAAAGGGCGAGAGCCTGGCGCGCGAGTTGCTCTCCGCGCTTCGCTACATCCACATCGAGGGGGTGCTGCACCGCGACATCAAGCCCCAGAACGTGCTCATCGACAACGCCGGCAGCGCCCGGCTGACCGACTTCGGCATCGCCCAGCCCCGCGATGCGACCTCGCTCACCGGCACCGGGCACCTGATCGGCACCGGGAGCTACATCGCGCCCGAGGTGCTCGCGGGCGGGCGAGCCAGCGAGCAGGCCGACCTCTATGCGCTCGGCGTCGTGCTCGCAGACGTCGCCCGCGAGGGTGCCGGGGCGGCGCTCTGGGAGCTCACCGACCGCCTTCGCGATCCCGATCCGGCGCTGCGGCCCCGCTCGGCGACCACCGCCCTGGCGGCGCTCGAGCGCCGCGCGGCGCGCCCGCAGCCGGGGACCGCCACCCAGCCCTACGCGGCGGCGCCCCCGCTCGTGCCGCTCGATCCGCACGCCGACGGCCCGCCCGCCTCGCCGCCGTTCGAGCCGACGCCGACCGGGACCGGCGACCCTGCGCGCCGCCGGCTCGTGCTCGGCCTGCTCTTGGCGGGGGCGGTCGCGGTCGTCCTCGCGGTCGCTCTGGCCCTCGGTTCCGGCGGCACCGACGAACCGGCGATCGACGTCAGGCAGAGGGGTGAGAACGCCGAGAGCCGGGGCGGCGATGCGACGGGCGAGCCGCCTGCCGAGACCACCGGCGCTCCGCCGGCCGGCGCGACGCCGTCGGAGACCGGCGCCGCCGACGGCGGCACGGCCCCGCCCACCGACACCGGCGCGGCGTCCGGCGACGGTGCGTCGCTGAACGAGGAGGGCTTCGCGCTGATCCGCGAGGGCAACTACGCCGACGCGGTCCCGATCCTCCGGGACGCGGTGGCGGCGCTCGAGGGCTCGGGCGACGAGCTCACATACAACTACGCGCTCTACAACCTCGGCGTCGCCTACCTCGGCGCCGGGCGACCCGCGGACGCGATCCCGGTGCTCGAGCAGCGGATGCAGTTCGACGACGGGCAGCTCGACGAGGTCCGAGCGAAGCTCAGCCAGGCCTACGCCGACGCCGGCGAGGCGCCGCCGGACGACAAGCCCGGCAACGGGCCGAAGCCGAAGCACGCGGTACCGCCGCCGTTCGAAGAGACCGACGACTAGCTCCCACCCCGCGACCCCGCTCATACGCCCGGCATGCGAGAGTTCTGCGCTCGCAAACCCACTCATCCCATGAGGAGAAGAGACAGCGATGTCGACCGATGAACTGACCGGCTCCGCCGCGAGCACCCTGCGCGACCGCTTCGGCGATGCGGTCATCACCCCCGCCGACGACGGCTGGGACGCCGCCCGCCAGGCCTTCAACGTGCTCATCGACCAGAGCCCCGAGGCGGTCGCGCTGCCGTCGTCGGCGGCCGAGACGGCCGCGATCGTCACCGCGGCGCGCGAGCTCGGGCTGCGAATCGCCCCGCAGGGCTCGGCCCACAACCCCGCGCCGCTCGGCTCGCTCGAGGGCACGGTGCTGATCAAGCTCGAACGGATGAAGGCGGTCGAGATCAACGCCGCCGAGCGCCGGGCGCGGGTCGAGGCCGGGGCGCGCTGGTGGGACGTCACCCCACAGGCCTCCGAGCTCGGGCTCGCGGCGCTGCACGGATCCTCGCCCGAGATCAACGTCGTCGGCTACTCGCTCGGCGGCGGTATCGGCTGGCTCACGCGCAAGCACGGTCTGCAGTCGAACGCCGTCACGGCGATCGAGCTGGTGACCGCCGACGGAGCAGAGCGCCGCGTCGACGCCGACAACGAGCCGGACCTGTTCTGGGCCCTGCGCGGCGGCGGCGGCAACTTCGGCGTCGTCACCGCGATCGAGTTCGAGCTGCTGCCGATCCCCGAGCTCTACGCCGGGGTGCTGTTCTTCGAGTTCGAGCGGACCGGAGAGATCCTGCACGCGTGGCACGAGTGGACCGCCGGCGCCCCCGACGAGGTGACCTCGGTCGGGCGCGTGATGCAGTTCCCGGAGCTCGAGCTCGTCCCCGAGCCCATGCGCGGCAAGTCGTTCGGCGTGGTCGAGGCGATCTTCATCGGTGACGAGGACGACGGACGCGAGCTGATCGCGCCGCTGCGCGATCTCGGACCGCAGATGGACACCTTCGCGATGGTCCCGCCCGCCGGGCTCGCCGAGCTGCACATGGACCCGGTCGACCCGATCCCCTACAGGACCGCGCACTCGCTGGTCGGCGAGCTGCCGGCGAAGGCGATCGACGACTTGGTCGCAGTCACCGGGCCGGGCTCGGGCTCGCCGCTGCTCACGGTCGAGCTTCGCCACGGCGGCGGCGCGCTCGCTCGCGCCGAGGCCGGCCACGGGGCGCTCGCGACGCTGCCCGGCAGCTACGCGATGCTCGCGGTCGGCGCAGTGATGGAGCCCGAGATGGCGCCCGCGGTCGAAAGTCCAGCTCGAGCGCGTCGGCGAAGCGCTGGCGCCGTATCACGCGGGGGATTACGTCAACTTCACCGAGCAGAGGTGCGACGTCGCCGAGCTCTACCCGCCCGACGTGCTCGAACGGCTGCGCAAGGTGCGCGCCGAGTACGACCCCGACGGCCTCTTCCGCGCCAACCACGCGGTCTGAGCCAAGGCCGCAGCGCGGGTCATCGACCCCACCGAGCTCGGGCTGGTCGCGTCCCGCTCGAGCCGTCGTCGGGCGCGAGGCGGGGGTCGTTTGTCAGTGAGGGAGGGTGTGGATGGAAGCCCAGGTCGCAACCCCCGGCCTCAACCGTCCCTCGGCATCGAGTCCGAGGTTGTTATCGCAATAGAGCAACAACTCTCCTTTCGAGCTCGACGCGCGATCGAACGGCGGGTTGACGCGCCGCCGGGGGCTCGATTGGCGCCTTATTCTCGGATAGCGAGAAGAAAGCGCCACCCACGGCCGAGTGCCGACCGAAAGCGCCCGCGCCAGGCACGACTCCCTCCCTCACCGACACCCGACCAGGCACCGCACCCCGACCCGGCCCCGAGCGGAACGCGTCCAGCTCAGGTTCCCGTGAACTCGGGCGGCCGCTTCTCGGCGAAGGCGATCACGCCCTCGGCGAAGTCGGCCGTGCCGCCCTGCTCGCGCTGGGCCTCGGCCTCGGCGTCGAGTTGCTCGGCGAGGCCGGGGAGCAGGCGCCGGTTGAGCAGCCGCTTCGCGTTCGCGTAGGCGCGCGTCGGACCGGCCGCGAGCCGCGCCAGCAGCGCCTCGGCCTCGGCGTCGAGCTCGTCGTCGGCGACGACGCGGTTGATCATCCCCCACTCGAGCGCGGTCGCCGCCGGCACCCGCTCGCCGAGCAGCGCCATCTCGGCGGCGCGCGCCGAGCCCGCGCGGGCGGGCAGGGTCGCGGTCACGCCGCCGTCGGGGACGAGGCCGATGTTGACGAAGGCGAGCAGAAAGAAGGACGACTCGGCGGCGATCACGAGGTCGCAGGCGAGCGCCAGCGAGCAGCCGATCCCGGCGGCCGGGCCGTTGACCGCGGCGAGCACCGGCTTCGGCATCTCGCGGACCGCGAGGATGATCGGGTTGTAGGACTCGCGCAGCCGCTCGCTCAGATCGGGCGCCCCGCCGTCGGCACCGGCGCGCTGCTCGCGCAGGTCGGCGCCGGACGAGAACGCCCGCCCCGCGCCGGTGATCAGCAGCGCCCGGACCGCGTCGTCGGCGGCCACCGAGCCGACCGCGTCGCCGAGCTCTCTGCCGAGCTCCTCGTTCCACGCGTTCAGCGACTCGGGCCGGTTGAGCACGATCCGCGCCGCCGGTCCTCGCGACCTCGAGCGTCACCGTCTCATAGGCCATCGCCGCAAAGCCTATGCGCTGCGCTCAGCCCGTCGCCTCGGCGCGGCGCAGGCCGGTGACCGCCCAGACGACCATCAGGCCGATCAGGCCCGCGGCGACGCCGAGTGCGAGCAGCGACTCGGCCGGGGGCCGATGACCAGCTCGCGACCGGCCTCGAGCAGCGCGGTGACCGGGTTGTAGTCGGCGACCGCGGCGACCCAGCCCTCGATCAGCTGGCGCGGGACGTAGACGGGGGCGGTGAAGATGATCAGGAAGGCCGGGAGCTGGATCAGCGGCCCGGCCTGCATCGTCTGCAGCCGCATCGCGACCCCGGTGGCGAACAGCAGCGCCGCGAGGTTGACGGCGACCGCGATCAGCAGGAGGCCGGCAGGTCGGTGCCGCTGCCGGAGATGTCGGTGCCGGCGAGGACCGCAACCGTGGTCACGATCGTCCACGTGATCACGGCGCGGCCGAGCGCGGCGAGCGCGTAGCCGACGATCAGCGTCGAGCGGCTGGGGTTGGCGAGCAGCATCCGCCGCGCAAAGCCCGAACTCGAAGTCGGCGGCGACCGAGAAGCCTGTGAAGACGCCGCCGAAGATCGCCGACTGGATGAGCACGAAGACGAACTGGAAGGTGGTGTAGTCGGGGTAGTCGAAGTCCGGCGCGCTGTCGATCGCCGAGAGCCCGCCGGCGAAGGCGGTGAAGAAGAAGAGCGGCACAGGATCGACGACGACAGGAACGACGGGTTGGTGAGCATCGTGTGCAGCTGGCGGTAGGTGATCGCCAGCGAGGCGCGCGCGTACCTGGTCGCGCCGCGCTCATGTCCGCTCCATCCGCGTCCGCAGGGCGGCGGTCGCCGCCCAGATCCCGAACGCGAGCATCGCCAGCGCGACCCCGAAGGCGAGCGCCAGCGCCTCGCCGTCCCAGCCGCTGATAAGCAGGCTGCGAAGCCCTCGATCAGGTAGCTGACCGGGTTCCAGGTCGCGATCGTCTGAAACCAGTCGTTCTCGATCAGGTTCGCGGGGCAGCGCCACCGAGCTGAGGAAGAGGAGGACGAACAAGAGCGGGAAGGCGCCCTGGACCGCCTCGCCGTTGCCGGTCCGCAGCCCGAGCGCCAAACCGAGCGCGCCGAAGCCGGTCGCGACCAGGACCGAGAGCCCGAACAGCACCGCGACGCCGGGCAGCCCCGACTCGAGGTCGGCGCCGAAGGCGAGCCCGACGAGCAGGTAGGTGAGCGCCTGGATCATTCCCAGCAGCGACCACCCCGGCGAGCTGGCCGGAGATCAGCGCCGCGCCGCGCAGCGGGGTGAGCTGGAGCCGGCTAAAGAAGCCGCGCTGGATGTCCTCGGCGATCGATTGCCCCGCGCCCATGGTCGCGAACAGGGCTCCCTGCATGAAGGTGAGCCCGAGCGCGAAGGTGAGGTAGGAGTCGGTCGGAAAGCCCGGGAGCGAGGTCGCCGCGTCGAGGCCGCTGGCGTTGACCGCGAGCAGGAAGAGCGGGAAGATGAGGCTCGGGATCATCAGCGCCGGCTGGCGCACGGTGCGGGTGACCGAGCGCTGGGCGAGGTAGCCGACCTGGCTCAGCATCCCGGCGCGGGCCGGGCCGAGCGCATCGGTGGCGGCGGTTGCGAGCGCCGCGATCAAGCGAGGAACGCCTCGAGCTCGCCGGTCGAGCGCTCGGTTTCGCCATCCTCGCCGGCCTCGGCGTCGCCCTCGCCCTCGAGGCGGCGGCCGGTCTTGGCGAGGAACACGTCGTCGAGCGTCGGCGCGTGGATCTCGAGGTTGCGGACCCCGATTCGCTCGGCGTCGAGCGCGCGCACGACCTCGGCGAGCTCGCCGGTGCCCTCGTCGAGGCGCACGGCGGCGTGGCCGCGAGCGGCGGGCTCGGGTTCGCCGAAGCGGCCGAGCACGGCGCGCATCCGTTCCAGGTCGGGTTCGTCGATCGGCGCGGCCTCGACCGTCGGGCGCCCGATCTCGGCCTTGAGCGCGTCGGGCGTGCCCTCGGCAACGAGGCGGCCGGTGTCGATGATCCCGACCCGGTCGGCGAGCGCGTCGGCCTCCTCCAGGTACTGGGTGGTGAGGAAGACGGTCACGCCCTCGTCGCCGGCGAGCCGCGCGACCTCGTCCCAGAGCGCGCTGCGGCTCTGCACGTCGAGGCCGGTGGTCGGCTCGTCGAGGAACAGCAAGCGCGGCCCGTGGACGAGCGCGAGCGCGAGATCGAGCCGCCGCTTCATCCCGCCCGAATAGCCGCCGACCTTGCGCTCGGCCGCCTCGGTGAGCCCGACGCGTTCGATCAGCCGCTCGCCGCGGCGCCGCGCCTCGTCGCGCGGGAGCCCGTGCATCCCGGCCTGCAGGCGCATGTGCTCGTGTGCGGTCAGGAACGGGTCGAGCGCGGCCTCCTGGAGCGCGACGCCGATCACGTCGCGCACGGACGGGCCCTCGCGGACGATGTCGAAGCCGGCGACGCGGGCGGTGCCGGCGGTGGGGGGAAGCAGGGTGGTGAGCATGTGGACCGTGGTCGACTTGCCCGCTCCGTTGGGGCCGAGGAAGCCGTAGATCTCACCGGGGGCGACGGAGAGGTCGATCCCGTCGACCGCGCGCGGCCCCTTCTTGAACTCGCGGACCAGGCCCTCGACCTCGATCCCGTTGTCGTCTGCGTTTCCCACCATCCGAGCTCCCATGCATATTGGAGGACTTCAACTATCGAGAGGATAGAGTATCATCGTCCTCCAATGAATGTCACGACGTCCGATACCGCGACCGAGGCATGGGCCCTGATCGCAAAGCTGTTCTTCGACCACGGGCGGCCGAAGATGATGAACGCCGGCCAGGAGCTCGAGCTCTCGCCGCCGCAGGGGATCGTGCTGCGGTTCCTCGACGAGCCGCGACCGATGGGCGAGCTCGCCTCGATGATGCGCTGCGACAACTCGAACATGACCGGGATCGTCGACCGGCTCGAGGAGCGGGGACTCGTCCAGCGAACCGCCGCCGAGCACGACCGCCGGGTGAAGCTGATCGCGCTCACCGAGCAGGGTCGCGAGCTCCGCGACGAGCTCAGCCGGCGGATGGCCGAGCCGCCGGAGCCGATCGTCGCGCTCTCGGCCAAGGACCAGCGCACCCTGCGCGACGTTCTCCGGCGGGCGCTCGGCGAGTAGCCTGCCGCGAATGGATGACCTCGGCGCGCCAACCTCGTACTTCCTCCTGGAGGAAGGGACTCCCGTCTACTCGAGCGACGGCGAGCAGCTGGGCGAGGTCGAGCACCTGCTCGCGGACACGGAGGCCGACATCTTCGACGGGATCGTGGTCGACCGCAGCGTGCTCCCCGGTGGCCACCGGTTCGTGGACGCAAGCCAGGTCGACCGGATCTACGAACGAGGCGTTGTGCTCAGCCTTGATGCGGCCGCTGCCCAGCGCCTCCCCGAGCCGAGCGCGAACCCGGCCGCGCTCGAGGTCACGGGCGAGGACCTCGTCGAGCGCGAGTGGGACGACGAGATCGAAGCCAAGCTGAAGCGCGCCTGGGATCGGATCAGCGGCAAGGACTGATGGCGATTCGGGAGGCAACCAACGCCGACCTGCCGGCGCTGATGCCGCTGCTGCGCGGCTACTGCGACTTCTATGAGGCGGACCCGGCCGACGAGGGCCTGCTCGAGATGGCAAAGGACGTGCTCGCGGCCCCCGAAGAGCGGGCGTTCCTGCTCGTCGCCACCGACGATGACGGCGCCGTGGTCGGCTTTGCCCTCAACCAGTGGAAGTGGTCGAGTCTGGCCGGGGCGCGAACGGTGGTCATGGACGACCTCTTCGTCGCCGAGACCGCCCGCGGCGCCGGCCACGCCGACGCCCTGATCGAGGCCGTCGCCGAGGTCGCCCGGCGTCACGGCGCGCCGCTCGTGAGCTGGTTCACGATGCCCGACAACCTCCGCGCCCACAAGGTCTACGACCGGGTCGGCGGCACCGCGGAGACCCTGCTCGAGTACGAGCTCGAGCTCTAGCCTCTCGCGGTCACATCCTCTCGACCCACTGGGCGCGCCATTCGGGCGGCTCGAAGGGGTCGGCGAAGTAGTGGGTCTCGCGCCCGACCTCGCCGTCGCGAAACTCCATGATGCTGACCGTGTGGACCGGCGCACCGTCGTAGGTGATCACGTATTCGGTGATCCACAGGTTCCCGCCGCCGAGGATCCTGCGGGTCTCGAAGCGAAGCTCGGACGGATGGTTCTCGCGCAGCGCCTTGAGATTGGCCCGGCCGCGGATCCGCTCGCCCGACTGCGGCCACTCGACCACGACGTCCTCGGCGTAGATCTCGTGCACGGCGTCCTGGTCGCCGGCGTCGCAGGCCGCCCAGTGGTGCTCGAGCGCGGCTCGGGTCTCCGCGTCGCTCACCAGCGACCGCAGCGACTCATGCGTCTGCGGCGGCGCTCGCGACCTCGACCGGGATCCCGTTCAGGACCGCGTTGCCCGAGGGCACGTCGACGTCCACCGGGGCGAGCAGGTTCGAGTTCACGCCGGCGTGCTTGGCGGCCACCCCGAGGCGGACGCCGGGGGCGTCGTGGCCCCATCCGTGCGGGATCGAGACCACGCCGGGCATGATCTCGTCGGTGACCTCGACCGGGGCGACGAGCTCGCCGACGCCGGAGGTCACGCGCGCCCGGCCGTCCTCGGCGATCCCGAGTCGCGCGGCGTCGTCGGGGTGGATCTGAACCGTGCAGCGGTCCTTGCCCTTGACCAGCGCCGGCAGGTTGTGCATCCAGGAGTTGTTCGAGCGCAGCTGGCGGCGGCCGATCAGGACCATGTGGCCGTTGGCACCGCCGTTGGCGCCCGAGCCGCCGGCGCCCGCCAAGTCCGCCTCGAGCCGCGGCACGTCGGCGACGATCTCCTCGGGCGCGAGCTCGATCTTCCCCGACGGCGTGCGCAGAACATCCGGCAGGCGCGGGCGCATCGGCCCGAGGTCGATCCCGTGCGGGGCGGCCTCGAGCCTGTCCATCGTCAGCCCGTCGGGGTCGGCGCCGAAGGCGTCGCCGAACGGGCCCACGCGAAGCATGAAGTCGAGCACGCGCTCGGGCCCGCGGCGCTCGCCGAGCGCCTCGACCAGCTCCTCCGCGGTGCGGCCCTCGACGCGTGAGCCGGACAGCCCGAGCTCGCGCCCGACCAAAGTCTGGACGATGAGGTCATCCCAGGCCTCGAGGTCGGCGTCGGGCCCCTGGCCGGCAACGATCGCGGCGAGGCGCAGGACCGTCTCCCACTCGTCGGGCTGGTCCTCCACGCGCGCCAGCACCGGCGGCGAGTAGTTGGCAACGCTGCGCACGGCGAGCTGGTAGAGGGCGAAGTCGTAGTGCGCCTTGGCGAGCGGCTCGGGAGCGGGGAGGATGACGTCGGCGTGGCGACTCGTCTCGTTGACGTAGATGTCGAGTGAGACCATGAAGTCGAGCGTCTCCACGGCGGCCTCGAGCGCGCCGGCATCGGGCGTCGAGACAACCGGGTTGCCCGCGATCGTGACCAGCGCCCGCACCTGGCCCTCGCCGGGGGTGGCGATCTCCTCCGCGAGGCCGACGACCGGGAGCTCGCCGTAGACCTCGGGTCGCTCGCTCACCCGGCTGGTCCAGCGGCCGACCTTGACTCCGCGCCCGACGGGCCCGGCGCCGGCCGAGTTGCGCTGGCCGACCGCGGCGAGCGGGAACATCGCGCCGCCCTCGCGATCGAGGTTGCCGGTGAGGTAGTTGAGCACATCGACGAGCCAGCTCGAGAGCGTGCCGAAGCGCTGCGTCGTGGTCCCGATCCGGGCGTAGACCGCGGCGCGCTCGGCGGCCGCCAGCTCGTGCGCCATGCGGCGGATCTCACCGGCGTCGATCCCGCACAAGGGCGCAACGGCGTCGGGCTCGAACGGCTCGGCGAGCTCGGCGATCTCCTCGGCGCCGTTCGCGTGCTCGGCGAGCGCCCCCGGGTCCGCGAGCCCCTCGTCGAGGAGCACGTTGGCGATCGCGAACAGCAGCAGCGCGTCGGTGCCGGGGCGGATGAAGTGGTGCTCGCTGGCCTCGCGCGCGGTCCGGCTGCGCCGTGGGTCGATGACCACGACCTTGCCGCCGCGCTCGCGGATCGCGCGGATGCGCCCTCGCATGTCGGGCGCGGTCAGCAGCGAGCCGTTGGAGACCAGCGGGTTGGCGCCGAGGATCAGCAGATGGTCGGTGCGGTCGACGTCTGGGACCGGGACGCTGAGGCCGCCGCCGAACATGAGCCCGGCCGAGACCTGCTTCGGCATCTGGTCGACGGTCGACGCCGAATAGATGTTCTTCGAGCCGAGCGCCTTGAGGAAGGCGGCGCCGTAGACCATCGGCCCGAGGCTGTGGGCGGCCGGGTTGCCGAGATAAACGGCGACGGCGTCGCGCCCGCCCTCGGCGAGCACCCGCGACAAGCCCTCGTCGACGGCCGCGAACGCCTCCTCCCAGCTCGCCTCGACCAGCTCGCCGTCGCGGCGCACGAGCGGCCTGGTGAGGCGGTCGGGATCGTCGTGAAGCTGCTTCAGGCCCTGCGACTTCGGGCACAGGAACCCGTGGCTGAAGACGTCCTCGTCGTCGCCGCGCACCGAGACCACCTCGGCGCCGCGGATCGTCACCGCGAGCCCGCAGGTCGCCTCGCAGAACGGACAGGTACGGTAGTGGACGGCCTCGGTTGCCACTGGCCGGGAGCGTAGCGCGCCGGCGTACGGGCAACCGTGACGTAACTGGCCGCCAGGGGTTAAGGAAATACGGCCAGGGAGCTTCAGCGTTGCCGCCGACCCGCCGATGAAAATTACGCATGCGCACGCATAGTTCAGCACGCCTGATCCTCGCCTCGCTGGCCGCGATGGTCGTCGGCGTGCCCGCGGCGGGCGCCAGCCAGCCCGGCGACACCGAGCACGGCGTCGATCGCGACAAGCTCGCCGCCAAGGCCGAGCGGGTGATCGAGGAGCGCAACGGGATCGAGGTGCGGAAGATCAGCCGTTGCGGGCCGGCGAAGCGCAAGGGCAAGGTCACCTTTTCGAAGTGGGTCTGCGAGTGGCGCGCCGAGGGCCTGTGGCCGGGCCAGGTTCCCTACCACTGCGCCGGCAAGGCGGTCTGGAAGCGCAAGCGGGGCAACTGGCGGGTCGACCGATGCCGCAATCGGCTGCAGCCGATGGCGCCGCTGCTCGACACGCCGAACCCGCACCCGGTCTTCGGCTACAACGACAACTGGATCTTCCAGGGCAACCAGGCCCTCAACATGCTCGACCAGGCCGGCGGCCAGGTCGCGCGGACCAGCCTCGCCTGGTGGGGTGTCGAGGGCTCGCCCGGCAACTACAACTGGTACGGCTCCGACCTGCTCTACCAGAAGCTCCTCGCTCGCGGGATCAGGCCGCTGTGGGTCCTGATCGACGCGCCGTGCTGGGCCCAGGCCAATCCCGGCGCGTGCCAGAACGGCAACAGCGACGTGATCCCCTCCGAGCAGCACTACGACGAGATGGCCGAGGTTCGCGGTCGCGGCGGCCCAGCGCTATCCCGAGTCGATCGGGATCGAGGTCTGGAACGAGCCCAACTACCCGCGGTTCTGGGGCGGCTGGCCGGACGTCGCGGCGTACTCGAGGATGCTGAAGGAGGTCGCCGGGGCGCTCCACAGCAAGGTGCCCGGGATGCCGGTGGTCACCGCCGGGCTCTCGCCGCACTCGGACTCCGACAAGAACGCGATCGGCTATCGCAACTTCCTCAAGAAGCTGTACGAGTTCGGCGGCGCCCAGGAGGCCGACGCGATCGGCATCCATCCCTACCCCGGGGTCGGCCCGACGCAGGACTACATCGGCGACGTCCGCGTCTACCTCGGCAAGGTGCAGAGGGTGCTGCGCGACAACCACGACAGCGACACGCCCCTGTGGGCGACCGAGCTCGGGGTCTCGACCACCGGCCCGCACGCGTTCGACGCCGCCCACCAGAGCAGCGCGCTGATCGAGCTCTACGACCTCCTGCGCCACATCCACAAGGTCGATCTCGCGATCGTGCATCGCTTCGTCGAGGACCCGAGCCTCGCCGGCCGCGAGGGCGGCTTCGGCGTCCTGAGCCAGAACCTGGCCCCGAAGCCTGCCTTCTGCGACCTGAGCAGCCTCCGCGGCGCCTCGCCCGATTCCTGCTGACGAGCCGACCCTGAGTCGGCGGTAAGCGCGCTAGGCGTCGAGCGCGGCGCCCCAGAGGATGTCGTGCTCGGAGACCTCGATCTGCGAGAGCCCGAACGCGCGCATCACCCCGATCAGGATCACGACCCCGGCGACGATCGTCGGCGCTCGCCCGGCATGCAGTCCCTTGACCTCGAGTCGCTCGGCAAGCGGCATCGACGAGAGCTGCGAGCACATGTGCTGGATCGACTCGAGCGAGAGCCGGTAGCCGTGCACGAGCTTCGGGTCGTAGGGATCGAGCTCCATGTCGATCGCCGCGAGCGACGTCGGCGTACCGGCGACGCCGATCCCCTCGTTGGCGGTCGCCAGCGCGGCGCCTTCGAGCGCCTCGCCGATCAGGGTGCGGACGTCGTTGGCGAGCTCCTCGAGCTCGGAGGCCTCGGGCGGGTCGTGGGAGACGTAGCGCTCGGTGTGCCGAACGGTGCCGACCTGCAGCGAGGCATGGAAGCCCACCTCCGGCCCGTCGCCGATCACGAGCTCGGTCGAGCCGCCGCCGATGTCGATCACCAGCGTCTTCTCCGCCGGCAGGCGCTCGGCACAGGCGCCGACGTAGGTCAGCCGCGCTTCCTCGTTGCCGTCGAGGATCCGGGCGTCGAGGGCGAAGCGCTCGCGCAGCTCGGCGAGGAACATCTGCGAGTTCTCCGCATCGCGCACGGCGCTGGTCGCGATCGCAACCACGCGCTCGGCGCCGAGCTCCTCATAGATGCCGATGTAGGTGGCGACCGCGGCGCAGACGTCGTCGATCGCCTCGGTCGAGAGCTGGCCCGAGGTGTCGACGCCGCGCCCGAGCCGGGTCACCGTCGAGCGCCGCTCGAGCTCGGCGACGCGCCCGTCTTCGACGTCGGCCACCAGCAGCCGCGTCGAGTTCGTGCCCATGTCGACGACGGCCACTCTCACGCCGGTGATCCTAAGGAGATGCCTCCGGCGGCGGTGCTGTCTCGCGCCGCTCAGCCGCGCATCTCGCGCGCGAGGATGCGGTCGAAGACGCGGTCGGGGAGCAGCTTGCGGACCCGCGCCGCGACCCTGGCGTCGGTGCCGACCAGGTAGCGCGTCCGCGGCCGGCTCGCCGTGAGCGCGTCGACGACGGCGTCGGCCACCTTCTCGGCGGGTATGCCGCGAGCGGCGTTCTTCTCCGATGCCGCCTCGACCGCGTCGAGCTCGTCCGAGTAGAGCCGCTCGAGCTCGCCGTCCATCGCCGCGCGTACCTTCGGCGCCTCGCCGAGGCCCTTGTCCCAGAACGGCGTCGCCACCGAGCCGGGCTCGATGATCGAGACCTCGACCCCGAACTGGCGCATCTCCTGGCGCAGCGAGTCGCCGATCGCCTCGATCGCGTGCTTGGAGGCGTTGTAGGGGGAGAGGTGGGGGAGCGAGATCTTGCCGCCGATCGACGACATGAACAGCACCCGTCCGCGGGCGGCGCGGATCATCGCCAGGAAGGCCTGGGTGACCGCGACCTGGCCGATCACGTTGATCTCGAACTGGCGCCGCAGCTCATCGAGCTCGAGCGCCTCGACCGGGCCCGGAACGACCGCGCCGGCGTTGTTGACAAGCCCCGCGAGCCTGCCGCCGGTGGCCTCGCCGACCTCGGCCGCCGCGGCCTCGATCGTCGCCGCGTCGGTGACGTCGATGATCACCGGCCGCAGCCGCTCGGAGCCTGCGGCCCGCAACGCCTCGCCGTCGGCGGGCTTGCGCACCCCGGCGAAGACCGTGAACCCGGCGCGGTCGAGCGCCAGCGCCGACGCCCGCCCGATCCCGGTCGAGCTGCCGGTGATCACGACTGCTCGGCCGGCTGCTGGCATTCCCACAGACTAAGGCGCGTGTTGCAGAGCCCCCGTCGCCGCTCGCGGCGAGGGACTCGATCAGGTCGGCGGCGCGCTCGGTCCCGGGCGCCGAGCGCAGCCGGCTCGAGAGCGCGGCGAGCCGCGCCGCCAGCGCTTCGTCGGCGAGCAGTCCGTCGATCGCGCCGCGCAGCTCGGCCGGCGCGTGGTCGTAGGTGGCGAGCCGGACGCCGAAGCCGGTCTCGGCGATCCGCTGGGCGTTGTCGTACTGGTCCCAGAACAGCGGCAGGATGATCATCGGCTTGCCGAAGTGAAGGCACTCGGTGACCGTGTTGTTGCCGCCGTGGGTGATCACCAGATCGACCCGGGGCAGGATCGAGGTCTGGGGCAGGAACTCGGCGCCGGCCATGTTCGAGGCGAGCTCGAGCTGGTCGTGCTGGGGGCCCTTGGAGACGATCACCCGGTAGGGCGAGTCGGCGAGCGACCCGATCAGGGCGCGCATCAGCTCGACGTCGGCGGAGCCGAGCGAGCCGAGGCTGAGGTAGACGAGCGGGCCGTCGCCCGAGGCGAGCGGCTCGGGAAGCTCCCACTCGGCGTCGGTCGCGCGGACGCTCGACTCGAGGTTGTGCCAGCGAGCGCCGAGCGGCCGTTGGCGCGCGTAGTCGACCTCGCTCGGATAGAGCCAGAGGTTGAGGTGCGGCGAGGCGTGCATGAACTCGAGCTCCGGCAGCGCCGGGGCGCCGCGCTCACGGCAGAACTCGTCGAAGCCCTGCTGCAGCGGGCCGAGCGCGCGCGAGTACTCCTCGCGATAGGCATCCCAGCCGGAGCGGTCGGCGGCGGGGTAGCCGGAGAAGGGCGGGGGGACGAGCGGGTCCTTGAGCTCGGCGGGGTTGCAGGAGACGATCCGCACCCATGGCCGACCCGACGCCGGCAGGGCGGGGAAGGCGACGACGTTGTCCTCGACGATCACGTCGGGCGCGAGCTCGTCGATGATCTCCACGAGGCGCTCGTCGACGTAGCGGGCGCCGTCGCAGAGCGCTTCGAAGGTCGGGGCGATGAAGCCCGCGAGCTGCTCGATCGTCGGCTTGCGAAAGACGGGCGCGGTGTCGCGGATGAAGTCCTTCCAGAACTGGCCCGGGTCCTCCGCCCCCTCGGCGGGCGGGGTGAGCCGCATCAGGCGCTCCTCGAACCCCTTCTCGACCAGCGTCCCCTCGAACGACTCCTCGGCGATGAAGACGACCCGGTGCCCGCGCCGGCGCAGCACGTCGCCGATCCCGACGCAGTTGTTGGTCGGGCCGTAGGCGCTCTCGGGGAAGAACGCGAACGTGTATGTGCTCACACCAGCGGCCTCAACAGCGGCCGGGCTCGGCTCCGTCCTGCCGGACTCCGCCTCACACCGCCACCCGGTAATCAGCCGGGTTGATGCGCCTAGTGCGGCGGCGGAACTCGAGCCAGGGGCCGGGCCAGTTGTTGGTGTTCTCGCCGGCCTCGTTGACGTACCAGTTCGACCCTTCGCCACAGGTCCACACGGTGCGGGCACTGCGCTCGGCGATCTCCTCGCGCCAGGTCGCCTGCGTCTCGGGGCGCAGCTCGATGAAGCGAAAGCCGCCCTCGCGCAGCCGGTCGATCGCGTCGAGGATGTAGCTGAACTGGCACTCGAGCGTGAACGGCACCGAGCCCGAGCCGTGGTTGGTGTTCGGCCCGTAGAGCACGAACATGTTCGGAAAGCCCGAGATCGTGGTTCCGAGGTAGGCCTCGGGCCGACGGCCCCAGAACTCGTTCAGCTCGATCCCGTCGCGGCCCTGGATCTCCATCGGGGCGACGAAGTTGTGGCTTTGGAAGCCGGTGCCCCAGATGATCACGTCGGCGGGGCGCTCGACTCCGTCGGCACCGACGACGCCGGTCTTCGTCACCCGCTCGACCGCGCCGCTGAGCAGCTCGACGTTGTCGCGATTCAGGGTCGGATACCAGTCGTCCGTGATCAGGATGCGCTTACAGCCGAGCTTGTAGTCGGGGGTCGCCTTGGCGAGCAGCGTCGGGGTCGGCGAGCTGGCGGCGGCGCTCGCGGTCGGCGATCCGCTCCAGCGGGCGCCGGACCCATTCGGTGCCGGTGAAGGCGTAGGTGCCGGCCTCGAAGAACGCGAAAAGACCCGCCCGCGCGGCGGCGACCCGGACCGGGAAGCGCTCGAACAGCCGTCGCTCCCATTCCGGATAGGAGCGATCCATCTTCGGCACGATCCAGGGCGCCGAGCGCTGGTAGATGGTCAGCCGTTCGGCCTGCGGGGCGATCTCGGGCACGAACTGGATCGCGCTCGCGCCGGTGCCGAGCACGGCGACGCGCTTTCCGGCCATGTCGACGTCGTGGTCCCATTCGGCCGAGTGAAAGGCCGGGCCCTCGAACTCCTCGATCCCCTCGATCGACGGGATCGCGGGGCGGGTGAGCTGGCCGCAGGCGGTGACCAGGAGGTCGAACTCGTGGCTCTCGCCGGAGTCGGTGACCAGCGTCCAGCGCCCGGTCTCGTCGTCGAATGACGCGCGTACGGCCTCGACGCCGAAGCGCAGGTGCGGCGCCAGCGCGAAGTCCTCGACGCAGTCGTTGAGGTAGTCGAGGATCTCGCACTGGGGCGCATAGCGGCGCGACCAGTTGTGGCCCGGCGCAAAGGAGAAGGAGTAGAGGTGCGAGGGCACGTCGCAGGCGGCGCCGGGGTAGGTGTTGGCGCGCCAAACGCCGCCGACGGTCTCACCACGCTCGAAGATCGCGAAGTCCTGATAGCCGCTCTGCTTGAGCCGGATACCGATCCCGACCCCGCCGAAACCCGCGCCGACGATGCCGACCGAGAGCTGACGCCGATCTCCGTTCGAGCTGCTCATTGCGTCCTTCGCGCAGCCTAGCGCGGCTCCACCAAGGGCCGAATCCGGCCACACCGCGGTTGGCCGCGGTCAAGACCCTGGGTCCCTGGCCGCCGGCGCGCTTCGGCCAGACCCTTGGTCGTGGGGAAAAACAAACGAAGGGAGCACCCCATGACCACCACCACGATGAAGTCCCAGCGGTCGAAGTCGAACCGGACCCGGCGGCTCAGCCCGTCGCTTCTGGTCAGCTTCGTGGCCCTGTTCGTCGCCCTTTCGGGCGCGGCCGTGGCGCTGCCGGGCACGGAGACCGTCAACTCCGGCGACATCAAGGACAACTCGGTCAAGAGCGTCGACCTCAGGGACGACCAGGCCGTGGAGGGCGTCGACGTCGTCGACGAGACGCTCGCCAGCGCCGACGTCCAGAACGGCACGCTGACCGGCGCCGACGTGGCCAACGACAGCCTGACCAGCGAAGCGACCTGGCACCTGCCTCGGTCGGCCCGCAGGAGATCGGTGACGAGATCCACCGGCACAACAACTCGGTGACCGTCAACGGCGGCGGCGCTGAGAACGCCGCCTACCTCTTCGGGCAGGCGACCGCCACGTGCGGCGCCCGGCGAGGAGCTGATCAGCGGCTCTGGGGAGTGGAGCGGCGAGGCGGCCGGGGATGAGCTGTTCATCTCCGAGGTCGACGTCAACCACGGCCTCGAGTAGCGTCACCGTCGCGGGGCGGCAACGACAGCGGCAACGACCGCACCCTGGTCGCGGTCGCAAGCTGCCTCGGCTAAGCGCCGCGGAAGCACGCCGCAACAGCACGCGAACGCGGGGCCGGGAGCGATCCCGGCCCCGCGCCTCGTGCCGGCAAAGCGGATCCGCGCGGCTCCCGTATCGCCTGTCACGCCGGGCGCGAGAGATCGGCCGAACGTCCCGGACTACGCGCTATATGGGGGCATTCGGGACGTTCGTGCGATTGGAGCGCGGGCACGGTCAGCCCGCCCGAGCAAACTGGGCCCGCATCGTGCCTCCATGGTGCTAACTTGAAACGCAACGCCGCGGGGTGGAGCAGTCAGGTAGCTCGCCGGGCTCATAACCCGGAGGTCGTGGGTTCAAATCCCACCCCCGCTACTCCAGAAGCCCCTGCTAATGCGGGGGTTTCTGTATTCCGGGAGTCCGCTTCCGCGGGAGCTCAGTGGACCAATAGGGGCCTACTCATGATCCTGCTTCTGGCCGGCGGCCGAGATGCGATGAGCGTCCTTGAGGCCTCTACGGCGCGGATCTCCCGATCCACGGATGACTCATGGATTAGAGAACTCTCAGGGGGGTCTCAGGTTGGTCCAAGCACGAAGCCCGACCCTGGTCACCGTTGAGTGCAAGGCCGGCCGGGCTCAGATCCCGGCCCGACGAAGAGGATGGATCGATGCCAGGAGCAACGACACTCGATCGGATCATCGTCGCGGCGGTCAGCTTGCTGATCGCGGCCTTCGCCTTCGGAGCGATGAGCGTTCTCGTCACGCCGGCGCTGGCCGATGACACGGCCGGCAAGCGCGACGACGATGCCTTCGAGCTGGTGGCGAAGGATGACGACGATGACGATGACGACACGGGCGGCGGCGACACGGACACCAACGGTGGATCCGGCGGCGGCGACTCGAACTCCAACAGCAAGACCGGCACCACCCGGGGCACCGGCAAGAGCAACTCGAAGAGCAACACGAGCGCTCGCAACGGCGGCTCGGGCGGCGACTCGAACTCCAATAGCAAGACCGGCACCACCCGTGGCACCGGCAAGAGCAAGTCGAAGAGCAACACGAGCTGACGGAAGTCAGATGCGAACGCGCGGGCCCGCGTCTACTTGCGGGCCCGCGCGCCTCGCAGACGAAAGGGACACACGATGGAAGTCACACTCGCGCCAACCCCGACCTCGGCTGACGACCAGCGCTGGCGACTCGAGGAAGGCGAGGAGATCGCGCCCGGCCGAACTGCGCTGAAGCGGCTCGGCGGCGGGCACCGCTACGACGCCTACCTGGCCTGGGACGAACGGCTGCACGCCGTGGTCGTCTGCAAGCTGGTGCGCCCCCATCTGGTCGAGGACGGGCATACGCTGGCCGGCCTTGCAGGCGAGTGGGAGATGCTCGAGCGACTCGACCATCCGGTGATCGTGCGCGGGTTCGACGCCGTGCTCGACGGGTCGCGCCCGCATATCGTGCTCGAACACTTGGAGGGGCCGCGGCTGTCGACTCTGGTACGCCGCTACGGGCCCCTGCCGGTCGAGCAGCTGGTACCGCTCGCGCTCCAGCTCTGCTCCGCGATCCACTATCTGCGCGGCGCGGGGGTGGTGCATCTCGACGTCAAGCCGTCGAACACGATCATGGCCGGACCACCGCGGTTGATCGATCTCAGCGTCGCGCTGAGCGCGAGCGAGGCGGCCGAGCTTCGGTCGCACGTCGGCACCGACGCCTACATGGCGCCCGAGCAGTGCGACCCGGTTCGGCTGGGCCCGGTCGGGCCGGCGGCCGACGTCTGGGGGCTCGGGGTGACGCTCTACAAGGCTGCGACCGGCGAGTTGCCGTTCGGCGACCCCCGGTCCGAGCGGAGCGACGGATACGAGCGGTGGCCTCAGCTCGAAGAGGATCCGCGTTGGCCCGAGCAAACACCTGACCCGCTCACGGCCCTGATCATGCTCTGCCTCGAGCGCGATCCGTCGCGCCGCCCTGAGCCCGCGGATTTGCACGAGGCGCTGGAGCCGATCCTCGGCAGGCTCCCGAAGCCGCGACTTTCGCGGCTCAAGCCGCGGCTCTGAGGGCCCGGGCAGGGATCTTGGCATGGGGCGCACGGCCGCAGTGCTGATCGCGCTCGGGGGGCTAGTCGGCGCGTTGCTGGTGCTGCCCGACCTGCTTCGCGGCTCGCAGGAGGTGCCGATCGAGCCCGTGCGGATCGAGCAGCCGGCGAGCGAGGAGCGCGAGGGCGGGCGCGAACGAAACGAGCCACACCGCGATTCCCCCGAGGGCGATCGGGACGCCGGGCAAGGCCAAGACGAGGCGCCCCCGCCGGCGAGCGACGCGGCGGCCGGCGTCCCCGAGCCCACCGCGCCATCACCGAGCGCACCTCCGCCGAGCCCGTCGCCCGAGGACGATGATGATGCAACTGGCGCCGCCGGCGGCGGTGACGACGCGGGTAGTGGGAACGGCGGGCAAGGCGGTGGCTCGGGCCAGGCTGGCGCGAGTCAGCCGGCGCCCCCACCGGCTCCAGCTCCGCCGGCCCCGCCGCCCCCGGTCGAGGATGATGACGACGAGCTCGAAGATGACGACGACTTCGACGACGACTTGGACGATTGACGATGGCCGCCGGTGAGACCGGGGGCCGGGAGCCGGGCGCTCCCGGCGCGGTAGACGTCGAGATCGAGCCGGAGCGTCGGCGGACGCTGGCGCGCCGGATCACCGGCGGCGTGCGCACGCGGATCCTCGCCTCCTACGTGATCCTGCTTGCGATCGCGGCCTTTGCCTCGGTGCTCGCCGTGCGCCAGGTGCTGTTGGTGCGGCTCGACGACCGCGTTGAGGAGGACCTCCAGCAGGAGGTCGAGGAGTTCCGAACGCTCGTCGACAAGGGGATCGATCCGCGGACCGGCGAGCCGTTCGGCGATGACGTCAACGCAATCTTCAGGACCTATCTCGAGCGCAACGTCCCTGACGACGACGAGGAGCTGATCACGGTCCCGCGGCGTGGCGTCCCGCGACGCGACGGCGGCGACAACACCGAGCGCTATACGTTCGGCGATTTCATCGAGCGGTGGCGAAGCTTGGACGAGGTCGAGCGCGGCGAGATCGATACCCCCGGCGGTCCGGCCCGCTACGTGGCGATCCCGGTTCAGGTCGGGGGCGAGACGTTGGGCACGTTCACGGTCGCGATCTTCACCGCCGACGAGCGCGACGAGGTCGACGAGGCGGTGCAGATCGTCGCGGCCGTCGCGGCCGCGGTACTGCTCCTGGGCTCGGTGATCGCGTTCTCGATCGCCGGCCGCGTTCTCGGCGCCGCTGAGCGAGCTGCGCGATGCTGCTCGCTCGGTCTCAGGCACGCAGATGGGGCGGAGGATCAGGTCGAGGGCGACGATGAGATCGCCGAGCTGCGGGGCGTTCAACCGGATGCTCGACCGACTCACCGTCGCGTTTGCCAGTCAGCGCGAGTTCATCCGCGACGTCAGCCACGAGCTGCGAACGCCGATCGCCGTCTCACGCGGGCACCTGGAGCTGCTCGCCGAGGGCCACATTCGCGACGAGGCGGATCGGCGTGAGGCGATCGCGCTGGTCACCGGCGAGCTCGACCGGATGAACCGCTTCGTCGAGGACCTGCTGTTGCTGGCGAAGGCCGAGAGCCCGGACTTCCTCCAGCTCGAGACGGTGCCGCTCGAGCTGTTGACCGATGAGCTTGTCTCGAAGGCGCGCGGGATCGCGGACCGGCGGTGGGTGATCGACGCGCCCCCTCGGCGCTCGATCGTGGCCGATCGCCAGCGGATCACCCAGGCGGTCATGAACCTCGCCCAAAACGCGGTCGCTCACACCGAGGCCGGTGACGAGATCGCCATCGGTGCGAGCGCCGATGGCGAGGAGGCGGCGATCTGGGTCCGCGACACCGGCGTCGGGCGTCCCGGCGAGCGAGCAGCGGCGGATCTTCTCGCGCTTTTCGCGTGGAGTTCACAGCCGCGGCCGCTACGAGGGGACCGGGATCGGGCTCGCGATCGTGCGTGCGATCGCTGAGGCCCACGGCGGGCGCATCCGGGTCAACCAGCCAGCCGGGCGAGGGTGCGCGCTTCGACATCCTGTTGCCGATCGACCAGGACACGCCCGAGCGAGGATTGGGTGATCGAGGTGGGGCGGTGAACCGGATCCTGATCGTCGAGGACGAGGCGGGCATGGCGAGCTTCATCGACAAGGGCCTCGCCTCGCGGGGCTATGCGACCAAGGTCTGCGCCGACGGCGCGAGCGCGACCGCGATCGCCTCCGACAGCGACTTCGACCTCGTCATCCTCGACCTCGGGCTGCCCGGATGCCGACGGGCTCAGCGTCCTGCGTGAGATCCGCCGCCGCGGAGAGCGGATGCCGGTGATCATCCTCACCGCCCGCGATGACCTCAACGACAAGGTCGAGGGCCTCGATGCCGGGCGCGAGCGACTACATCACCAAGCCGTTCAAGCTCGACGAGCTGCTGGCGCGGGTGCGGGTGCAGCTGCGCGATGAGCGCTCGGCGAGCCGACGGTGCTCGAGGCCGGCGGGATCACGCCTCGACGTCCGCACCCGCAAGGCGATGAGCGGGGGCGACGGTGGTCGATCTGACGGCGCGCGAGTTCACGATGCTCGAGACGTTCATGACCCACGCCGGCCAGGTGCTGAGCCGCGAGCAGCTGCTCGCCCACGTCTGGGGCTATGACTACGACCCGGGCTCGAACGTGGTCGAGGTCTACGTGCGCTACCTGCGCCGCAAGCTCGGCGAGGACGCGATCGAGACCGTGCGTGGGATGGGATACCGGCTGCCGACATGAACGAACGCGCCCCGGGACCCGAACGTCCCGGGGCGCGTTTGGGACCGCCCGATTCAGGTGTCGCCGTAGACGACGCCCGCATCGTCGGAGTAGTCGTCGTAGACGGGGGCCGGGGCGGGCGCCACGTACTCGCTGTTGTCGCCGCCGCTGGTGCCGTCGTGGCCGGCGGTCGCGTCGTGATCGTTGTTGTGGCCCCAGCTGGTGCCGTCGTCACCGGCGGTCTGGTCGCCATCGGTGTTGTCACCATGGCCGGTGCCGTCGTCGTTGGCGGTCGAATCGTGGTCGTGGTTGTGACCCCAGCTCGTCCCATCATCGCCCCGGGTCTTGTCGCCGTCGCCCGTCGGGTCGTCATCGGCCCCGTCGTCGTCGACGAGCTCGGTGTCGGCGGCGGAATCGTCCTTGCGGACCTCGACCACCTCGAGCGCCTCGGTGCCGTCGTCGCCGTCGTCGGCGAGCGCGCCGCCAACGCCGGCGGTCGCTATCACGCCACAGAGGGCGCGGCGATCAGGATCTTCGCATTCATCTCGAACCTCCTTCGGTTTCGGTGCTGTCGCCCGCACGCGGCGGGACGGTCGTGGTTGGTGGGGCGACGCTATGAACGGGGCCTGAGGCCGCCATTGGAGGGCGATGAGAGTGCTCTCAGGGCGCGTCTGGCCGAGTGCGCCGCGCAGATGAGGGGATTTTCATCGGCCGTCTCAGGTGGCCCCAATCGGCGTCCCCGACGCTTGAGGTGTGAGCTTCACCAGCCCCCAAGACGCGGAGACCCGCCCCGTGCACGACGACGGGACCGTCATCGGGCGACTTCTCCCGGACGGCTGCGAGCGCCGAGATGCGCGGCGACGCGCCGGAGCAGACGATGTTCGCCAGCGAGGCGGCGTTCGTCGCGGGCGCCGCCGCGTTCGCGGCGCCTCGAGTTCGCGACGGTGCGGCTGCTGCGCCCGAGCTGCCCTCGGGCCGGATCGGCGTGGCCGGGCTCCCGATCCGACCCGATTCGGATCGCGTCCCACAGTGGCCCGCGGGCGTGGTCGGGAGCATGACCCACTGCGAGGGCTACCGGGCGGCCGCCGTCGCGCGCTCGGACGAGCTCACCGGCATCGGGATCGACGCCGAGCCACATCGCCCCCTCCCGGTCGACGCCCTCGAGCTCGTCCTGCGCGACGACGAGCGAGCAGTACCTGCGGAGGCTCGCAGAGGCGCAGCCCACGATGAACTGGGACCGGATCGCGTTCTGCGCCAAGGAGGCGACCTTCAAAGCCTGGTTCCCGCTGACTCGGCGCTGGCTTGAGTTCGCCGACGTCTCGACCAGCCTGGATCCGGACGGCACCTTCGCTGCCCGCGTGCTTGTGCGCGGCGGGCGGGTCGACCGCGCCCCGACGGCGTTCACCGGGCGCTGGTGCCGTCGAGCACGGGCTCGTCGTGGCCGCAACCGCGATCCCGAATCCGGTGGGCCAGTCGCGCGTGCCCGAGCGCGGCGATCGGGAGGTGACACCCCGATGACCGTGGAGCTGACCGAAGCGCCACCGCGTGCGTCGGCTCCCGGACCTGCGAGCTCGACCGAGCGGGTCTTCGCCGAGGTCCTCGCCGACGTCCTTGGCCGAGATCGCGTGTCCGTCGACGCCCACTTCTTTGACGACCTCGGTGCCGATTCGCTGCGGATGGCGCAGTTCTGCGCCCGCGTCCGCAGGCGCGAGCGACCTGCCGGCGGTTGCGATCTCGATCAAGGACGTCTATCGCCACCCGACGATCGCCGAGCCTCGCGGCGGCGGTGAGCGACCAAGCGGACGCACCGCCACACGCCGCAGGCATCGCCGCCGCTCCGGCGCGAGCCGGTGACCGCGAGTCGCCGAGGCTTCGGAGCGCGGTCACCCCGTGGATGGCGAACGCCCGATAGGCCACCTCTCTGACCGGGGCGCTCCAGCTGCTCGCGGCTGCTCGGCTACTGCCTATCTCGCGGCGCTGCTTCTTCACCTGGGGCGCCGAGTGGATCTCGGCCGGCTCGGGCGCGCTCGACGCCTACGCCCGCTCGGTGGCCTTCGGGGGCCTCGCCTTCCTCGCGCTCGTGCGCGCTCCCGATCGCCGCCAAGTGGGCTGCTCGTCGGCCGCTTGAAGCCGCGAGCGCATCCGGCTCTGGAGCCTCGCTTACTTCCGCTTCTGGGTCGTCAAGACGCTGATTCGCACGAACCCGCTGGTCCTGTTCGCGGGCTCGCCGCTCTACGTCGCCTACCTGCGGGCGCTCGGCGCGAAGATCGGTCGGGGCGCCGTGATCCTCTCGCGTCATGTGCCGGCCTGCACCGACCTGCTGACGATCGGCGACGGCGCGATCGTCCGCAAGGACTCCTACTTCAACTGCTATCGCGCGGTCGCCGGGGGCGATCGAGACCGGCCCGGTGACGATCGGCGCCGGCGCCTTCGTCGGCGAGGAGACGGTGCTCGACATCGAGACCTCGCTCGGCGACGGGGCCCAGCTCGGCCACTCGTCGTCGCTGCACTCGGGCCAGGCGATCCCCGACGGCGAGCGCCGCGCGCGGCTCGCCCGCCGAGACGACGACGGTGGCCGACTACCGCGGCGTCGAGGCGCGGCCCGCGAGCATCGCGAGGATCGTCGGCTACACGGCCGCTCAGCTCGGTGCGTGCTCGCGCTGCTCTGGCGCCGCTCTCCGTCGGCCTCGCGACGATCCTGCTCGCCGAGGTCCCGTGGTCGACTCGCTTCTCCGGGGCTCGGCGCCCGCGTTCACGAGCTCGTCCTTCTACTTCGCCGCGCTCGCGGCCGCGGCCGCCCTCCTCGGCGGGGCGACTCGCGCTCGGCCTCGCCGCGGCGCACGATCCCGCGCCTGCTCAACCTGGCGATCGAGCCCGGACCGCGCCTACCCGCTCTACGGCCTGCACTGGGCGGCGCACCGGGCGATCACCCGCCTCACCAACATCCGGCTCTTCCCGCGCCTGTTCGGCGACAGCTCCTACATCGTCCACTACCTGCGCTGGCTCGGCTACGACCTCTCCGAGGTCGAGCAGACCGGGTCGAACTTCGGCCTCGAGGTCAAGCACGAGACGCCGTTCCTGGCGACGATCGGGACCGGGACGATGGCGGCGGACGGGCTCTCGATCGCCAACGCCGAGATCTCGAGCAGCTCATTCCGGGTCTCGCGGGCGACGATCGGCGCGCGGACGTTCCTCGGCAACTACGTCGTGTATCCGGCGCGGAGCCGCGCCGGCGACAACTCCCTGCTGGCGACGAAGGTGGCGGTGCCGATCGAGGGCGAGGCCCGCGAGGACGCCGGTCTGCTCGGCTCGCCGGCCTTCGAGATCCCCCGCTCGGTCGAGCGCGACGGCCGCTTCGACCACCTGAAGCGTGGAGCCCAGCTGGCCCGCCGGCTGCGGCGCAAGAACCGCCACAACGCGCGCGACCATCGGGCCTCTACCTGCTCTCGCGACTCGGCTACGTGTTCGGCCTCCTCCTGATCGTGCTCGGTGGGCGGCGAGCTTCGACGGCGCCGCTCACGCGCCCGCCGTCGCGCTGGCGCTGTGCTCGCGGTCGCATTCACGGCGGCTACTTCGCGCTGACCGAGCGGGCGACGACGGGCTGCGCGCGCTCGAGCCGCAGTACTGCTCGATCTACGACCCGTACTTCTGGTGGCACGAGCGCTACTGGAAGCTCGCCGGCAGCCGCTGCCGCTCGACGGCACGCCGTTCAAGGCGCTCACCTGGCGGCTGATGGGCGTGCGGATCGGCAGGCGGGTCTTCGACGACGGCTGCGCGGTCGTCGACAAGCCGCTGGTCGCGATCGGCGACGACTGCGCGCTCAACGCCGGCAGCGTCATCCAGTCCCACTCCCAGGAGGACGGGGCCTTCAAGTCCGACCGGATCGAGATCGGCGCCGGCTGCACGGTCGGGACCCGCGCCCTGGTCCACTACGGGACGACGATGGGCGACGGCTCGACCCTCGGCCCCGACGCGTTCCTAATCAAGGGCGAGGAGGTCCCGGCGGGCGCGCACTGGGCGGGCAACCCCGCCGCGTCCCGTACGTCGAGCGCAAAGCGATCCCGGTCGCGCCGCACTTTCGCGCGACGAAAAGCCGGCCCAGCGCTGAATGTCAAGATCGACCCGTACGCCGACGACGTCTTGCGAGGCTGGCCCGGCCGCGCGCCGGCGGGACAGCGATCCCGCGCTGGACGCTCGACCCGAGACCCGGTGTGCGGAGCTGCGGGTGACGGCGTTCGGTGATCTCTCGTCGCGATCTCCGCGCGGTCGCGGACGCGAGCTCGACCTGTCGCTCCAGTCGCTGCTGCTGGGAGCGCACGCGAAGGTCCTGGCGGCGCTCTCGGGCGAGCGCGAGGTGACCACCGGCTACGTCGTCGCGCCGGGGCTGGCCGCCGCCGTGCCGGATCGAGACCGGCGCCGGATCGTGGCGCGGCCTGTTCGACGCCGCCCGCGAAGCGGAGGCGCAACCGCTGCCGCGCCGGCTTCGCGCCCGAAGTCCGCGCACCCCTGGGATGCCCGAGTTCGATGTGATCTTCGATGCGACCAGGGAGGGGCCCGAGCTGGTCGGCGGGGCGGCGCTCGCCGTCGGGAGCCTCGACCGAGAAGAGCGGCTCGAGCTACGGCTCCCCTACCGCACCGACGCACTCGACTGCGAGGCCGCGCAGCCGCATCGCCGGCTATCACCTCGCCGCGCTGCGGCTGATCGCCGCCGATCCCGAGGCCGAGCACGCGCGCGAGAGCCTGCTCGCGGCCGAGGAGCGTAGAGCTCCAGCTGGACGGCCTCGCGGGGCCCCGCAGGGAGCTGCCGAACCGCCGCTTCCACGAGTTGTTCGAGGAGCGGGCGAGCGAGCATCCGGACACGACCGCCGCCGTCCACGCCGGCCGGAGCTGACCTACGGCGAGCTGAACGCCGCGCCAACCGGATCGGCCGGGCGCTGCTCGCGCGCGGCCTCGGCCGCGAGGACGTGGTCGCCGTGGTCAGCGAACGCAACCTCGACTGGATGGCCGCCGTGATCGCGATCTTCAAGGCCGGCGGCACCTACCTGCCGATCGAGCCGCAGTTCCCTGCCGAGCGGATCGCGACCGCCCTCTCGCGCGCCGGCTGCGAGCTGCTGCTGACGGAGGCCGGGACCACCGCGACGCTGCGTCAGGCGCTCGACTCGCTGCCCGGCATCGAGGCGCTCACGATCGAGGACGGCCTACGGGGAGAACCACGCCGACGACGACCTCGGCGTCCAGGTCGGCCCCGACCAGCTCGCCTACATCTACTTCACCTCGGGCTCCACCGGCGAGCCGAAGGGGGCGATGTGCGAGCACGCCGGGATGCTCAACCACCTCTACGCGAAGGTCGAGGACCTGCGGATCGCCGAGCGGCAGGTCGTCGCCCAGACCGCGCCCCAGTGCTTCGACATCTCGCTCTGGCAGCTGCTCGTCGGCACTGCTGGTCGGCGGGCGGACGGTCGTGATCGAGCAGGAGCTGATCCTCGACTTCGAGCGGTTCCTCGACCGGATCGAGGACGAGGAGGTTGCGGTGATGCAGGTCGTGCCCTCGTACCTCGACGCGCTGCTCGCCGAGCTCGAGCGCGAGCCGCGCGCGCTGGAGAGCTTGCGATGCGTGTCGGTGACCGGTGAGGCGGTGAGCAAGGACCTCGTTCAGCCGCTGGTTCGCCGCCCGGCCCGGGGTCGAGCTGGTCAACGCCTACGGGCTGACCGAGACCTCGGACGACACCAACCACGAGGTCATGGACCGTGCCCCCGGAGGGCGAGCGGGTGCCGCTCGGCCGCCCGGTCGCAACGCCCGCGTATACGTCGTCGACGAGCAGCTCGCGCCGGTCCCGCTCGGCGCGCCGGGCGAGATCGTCTTCTCCGGGCGTGTGCGTCGGGCGCGGGTACGTCAACGACCCCGAGCGCACCGTGCCGCGTTCGTCGCCGATCCCCACCGCGACGGGCGAGCGGCTCTACCGAAGCGGCGACCGCGGGCGCTGGCGCCCCGACGGCAAGCTCGAGTTCCTCGGCCGGCGCGATGGCCAGGTGAAGGTCGCCGGCCACCGGATCGAGATCGGCGAGGTCGAGAGCGCGCTAGCCCGGGCTCCGGCGTGGGCCAGGCTGCGGTCGTGGTCGCGGGCGGGGCCAACGGCGCCAGGCGGCTGGTCGGCTTCTACGCCGGCCCTCGGCAGGCTCGAGACTGCGGCGCTTCGAGGCCGGCTGGCCGAGTCGCTGCCGCGCTACATGGTCCCATCGACGCTTCACTGGCGCCGCGAGCTGCCCCTGACCGCGAACGGCAAGGTCGACCGAAAGGCGCTCCGCTCAGCGGAGCCCCCCGATGACCGCGGTGCCGACATTCGCCGTGATCTCCGGCGCCGAGGTCCAGGAGATGCTCGCGGGGCGCGAGCGCGAGATCGTCGACGTCGTCGAGCGCGCGTACCGGCTCGACGCGCGAAGGCGACTCGGTCAGCCCGGCCACCTACTCGATGCGCTTTCCCGGACCGGCCGAGCGCCCGGATCAACGCGCTCCCGGCCTCGCTCGGCGGCGACGTGCGGGCACACGGCCTGAAGTGGATCTCGAGCTTCCCCGAGAACGTCGGCGGCAGGGAGTCCCGAGGGCGTCGGCGGTCGTGATCCTCAACGACTACGAGACCGGCTATCCGTTCGCCTGCCTCGAGGGCTCGATCATCAGCGCGGCGCGGACGGCGGCGTTCGCCGCGCTGGCGGCCGATCGCCTCAGCGACGGCGTGCCCGGCCGGCGCGGGTCGGGTTCTTCGGCACCGGCCTGATCGCTCGCTATATCCACACGTTCCTGGCCGCGATCGACTGGCCGTTCGAGACGATCGGCGATGCACGACCTCTCCGCCAAGAGCGCCGCCGGCTTCCGCGGCTATCTCGAGCGTTCCGGGGGCGCTGAGGCGATCACCGTGCACGAGAGCGCCGAGGCGCTGATCCGCTCGAGCGACCTCGTCGTCTTCGCCACGGTCGCCTCCGAGCCACACGTCGGCGAGCTCTCGTGGTTCGAGCACAACCCGTTGGTCCTCCACGTCTCGCTGCGCGACCTCGCGCCCGAGATCGTGCTCGCCTCGACCAACATCGTCGACGACGTCGATCACTGCCTCGCGGGCAACACCTCGCCGCATCTCGCCGAGCAGCTGATGCGGCAACCGCGAGTTCATCGACGGCACGCTGGGCGACGTGATCGCCGGGCGGGTCAAGCCGCCGGCCGATCGGCCGCTGCTGTTTTCGCCCTACGGCCTCGGCGTCCTCGACCTCGCGCTCGCCAGGTACGTCTACGACCGGCTCGCCGAGGCCGATGAGCTGCGCGAAGATCGACGAGCTTCTTCACCGACCTCAGCCGCCACGGGCGGTGGCCGAGCCGATCGCGGCCGCCAGCCAGGGGCTCGTCGATGCCGATCATCTCCCAACCCCACGAGTTCAACGAGGACGACCTCTACGTCGACCTGCGATCGACTTCGGGCGCTCGCTCTACCTGAAGTGCGAGGGCTTCAACTTCGCCGGCTCGATCAAGCTCAAGGCCGCGCGCGAGATGGTCGAGGCCGCCGAGCGCGACGGGATCCTGCGGCCGGACTCGATCCTGGTCGAGTCGTCGTCGGGGAACCTCGGCGTCGCGCTGAGCCATGATCGCCGCGAGCAAGGGCTATCGCTTCGTCTGCGTGACCGACTCGCGCTGCAACCGACAGACGCAGGCGCTGATCGAGTCGATGGGCAGCCAGGTCCACGTGATCGCCGCGCGCCGACGCCGAGCGCGGCCTGCTCGGCGCGCGGCTCGATTACGTCAAGAAGCTCTGCGCCGTCCGACGATCGCTACGTGTGGCTTGAACCAGTACGCGAACCCGGAGAACTGCGGCGCCCACTATCGGCACACTGCGCCAGCGATCGCCCGGCGATTCCCGCAGCTCGACGTCCTCTTCGTCGGCGCCGGCACCACCGGGACGCTCATGGGCTGCGCTCGCTACTTCCGCGAGTGGCACCGGCCGGTCCGGATCGTCGCGATCGACAGCGTCGGGTCGATCACCTTCGGCGGCCCCTCGGCCCGCCGGCTGATCCCCGGCCTCGGCACCAGCGTGCGACCGCCCCAGCTGGACGAGTCCTACGTCGACGAGGTGCTCTGGATCGAGGAGGCGGACACGATCCGCACCTGCCACCGGCTCGCGCGGCGCGGCTTTCTGTTCGGCGGCTCGACCGGGACCGTGGTCAGCGGCGCGATCACGTGGCTGGCGAGCACGGCGCGCGGCCGCGAGCTGACCGCGGTCGCGATCTCCCCCGACCTCGGCGAGCGCTACCTCGACACCGTCTACAGACCCAGACTGGGTCGAGCGGCACTACGGCAAGGACGTGCTCGGGCGATGACGAGCTCGTCGGCACGCGGTCGGCCTAAGCGATGGGGCGGTCACGGCAACCACCGCACCCAAGCAGGGCGACATCGCGAGCTCCCCCACTCATAACCCGGAGGTCGTGGGTTCAAATCCCACCCCCGCTACTACAGAGAATCCCTGCAAACGGGGGTTCTCGTCATTTTGCGTCGCTCCGATGCGGGCTCCGGTCGTCCCAATATCGTCCTGTTCTTGGTTTCAACCGCGCGGGCGCTTGGCAGGTCTAGGACAGAGCTGTGGGTGAGGGCAGCCGAGCAGATGCGCTGGCGTAGGCGCTGCGTCCGCGGCGCTCAGGGCGGCCCGTCGCCGACCAGGGTTGCGAGCAGAGTCGGATTCACCTCGAGCTCGGCCGCAGGGGATGACCCTGCCGTCGCCTCCGCCGCGTCAGATCCGATGGCCGCTGCGGTCGCCGCCGGCTGCAGCTCGAGGCCGCCGGTGACGACCTCGAGTACGCCGTCCACGAGTCGCCAGCGGGCCAGTGCCTCGCCCTGCGACATCACCTGGCCGGCGACCTCGCCGCTGCCTTGCGGTCCGCGGACGACGAGCCGCCGAAAGCCCGCGGCCCGCAGCCCGGCGACGAGCGCGGCTCTGAGGTCGCGCTGCGCGTCCGGCGGCGGCTCGCCGCGGAGGCGACCGGCGAAGCGGATCGCCGGCCGGCAGGCGAGGATCGCGGGTGGCGGGCAGCTGCGCTCGAGCGAGATCACGACGAACGAGAGCGGCGCGAGAAGCTCGCGTCTCGGGTCGACGCCTGCCCGGGTGAGCGCCGCCGACCCGCGGTGGAGAGCCCGCGAGAGCGCGGGGTGGGAGGCGGCGGTTCCGAGCGCCAGCGCGAAGCGCGGGAGTGTTCGCGCCGGGTCCCGGGCCGAGATCCGAAGAGCGACGTTGGGATCGAGGCGATCGCCGCCCGCAGGAGCTGCCTTCCCCCCGCCCGGGCCCGCGAGCGCCAGCGCCGCTGCGAACGCGGCGAGGATGGAGAGCGGCGCGACCACGGTCGCCCGCTACGGCGCGAGCACGACCTTGGTCGCCTCGCGCCGGTCGAACAGCTCATAAGCGTGTGGCGCCTCATCGAGGCTCATCTGGTGGCTGATCAGCTCGGCCGGATGGAGCTCGCCAGCGGCGATCATTGCCAGCAACAGCTCGCGGTCGTTGATCGGGTCGCCCATCGCGAAGCGCAGCGAGAGCTCGCCCTCGAACATCCGGCCCGCATCGAGCGGATAGTCGGGCTCGAAGTGGGCGCCGACGACGCAAACCGTGCCACGGCCGCGGGCGAGGCCGAAGGCAGCGTCGAGGGCGGGCTTCGCCCCCGCCGCCTCGATCACGACGTCGGCCCCGAGGCCGCCCGTGGCGTCGGCGACGGCGTCGCCGGCGGAGTCCGGGTCGACCGCCTCGGCACCGAGCCCGGCGGCGAGCTCGCGCCGCGCCTCGATCCCGTCGACCGCGATCACGCGGCGGGCGATCCGGCGCGCGAACAGGATCGTCATCAGGCCCACCGTCCCGCAGCCGAGCACGGCGACGACGTCGCCGACGTCGACCCCGCCGCGGCGCACCGCGGCGAGTCCGGTGGGGAGCATGTCGGCGACGAACACCGCATCGTCGTCGTCGACTCCATCGGGGATCGGCCACAGCGAGCGGTCCGCGTTCGGGGCTCGCACGAGCTCCGCCTGGCCGCCGTCGAGGCGCTCGTAGACACCGCTGTAGCCGAACAGCGCCCGGTTCTCGCACTGCATCGGGCGCCCGGCGCGGCAGTGGCCGCAGCTGCCGTCGGAGATCATGCTCGCGTTCACCACCCGCTGCCCGGGTCGCAGGTCCCGCACGCCGTCGCCGACCTCGCGCACGACCCCGACCCACTCGTGACCGGGGATCGTCCCGGCCTCGAACCCGGGCGTCAGGCCGTGGTAGGGGAAGAGGTCGGCGCCGCAGATCGCCGTCTTGGTCACCTCGATGATCGCGTCGGTCGGCGCCCCAATCTGCGGCTCGGGCGCCTCGTCGAGCTCGAGCCGCTCCGCTCCCTGGATCCTCACCGCCCTCATGCCGGCTGCTCGAGCTCGACCAGGTAGCCGTCGGGATCGACGGCGAAGCAGCGCGCCCCGCCCCACGGCGGCGAGAACGGCTCGGCGAGGAACTCGACCCCGCCCGCGCGCAAGTCCTCGTAGGCGCCGGCGCAGTCGGTGACCTCGAGCACGAGCACGGCCTGAAGCCGGGAGCGGTCCTCGGGGGCGATCATCAGCACCCCGGGCCGGTCGTCGGCCGGATGACCCTGCTCGGCGAGCGAGAGCCGCGCGCCGGCGAGCGCCAGGATCGCGTACGGCGGGTCGTCGTAGCTCGCCTCGAGCTCGAACCCGAGCCGGTCGCGATAGAAGGCGACCGACGCCTCGACGTCGGCGACGGCGAGGATCGCGCCCGCCCGGGTGGTCGCCGGGATCGCCATCAGTGGCGCGTGTGGCCGCCGTCGACGGCGATCATCTGACCCGTCACCCAGGCCGCCTCCTCGGAGCAGAGGAAGGCGACGGTCGGGGCGATGTCCTCCGATTCGCCGCGGCGCGGGATCGCCTGCAGACTCTGGACGAAGTCGAACGCCTCCTTGTGGGGGCTGTCCAGCACCCCTTCGGTCGCCGTCAGCCCGGGGGAGACGGCGTTGACGGTGATCCCGCTCGCACCGAGCTCGGTCGCCAGCGCCCGGGTGAAGCCCCAGACACCGCCCTTCGCGGCGACGTAGGCCGCCATGTTCGGCGTCCCCGCCAGGACCGTGTTCGAGGCGATGTTGACGATCCGGCCGTAGCCCGCGTCGCGCATTGGCACCCACGCCGCGCGCGAGCAGAGGTAGACGCCGGTGAGGTTGGTGTCGATGATCTTCCGCCAGTGCTCGAGGTCGACCTCCTCCCAGGCGATGAAGGGCACGATCGCCGCGTTGTTGACCAGCACATCGAGCCTGCCGTGCTCGTCGACGACCTTGTCGACCATCGCCCCGACCGACTCCTCGGAGGAGACATCGACCTCGATCCCGTGCCCGCGCTCGAGCGCCCCCGCCGCCTGCTCGGCGCCCGCCGCGTTGAGGTCGGCGACGACGACCTTCGCACCCTCGGCGTCGAGCTTCTCGGCGATCGCGCGGCCGATCCCCTGAGCCGCGCCGGTGACGATCGCGACCCGATCCTTGAGCTTCATCTCTGCTTCCTCGCTTTCGGTCCTAGTAGTGGTCGGGCGCATGCTTGTACGAGTCCCACGCCTCCATGTCGTGGGTGAAGAAGACCTCAGCCTCGAGCCGCCGCGCGAGGTGCTTGAGCTTGCGCAGCGAGGCGAAGTTGGCGGTCGGGTCGTTGTGGAAGCCAGAGATCAACTCCTTCTCCCAGGTCTCCTGCGTGTAGGTGACGTCGGCGCAGAACAGCATCGGCGCGCTCCCCTCCCGCTCGATCACGAGCGAGTAGTGACCGACCGTGTGGCCCGGGGTGTAGAGGAGCCGGACCCCGTCGGCAAACTCGACCTCGTCGCCCTCGAGCCAACGATAGACCGAGTCGGGGCGGTGGAACACCTTGTCGGCGTAGCCGAGCCGCTCGAACGGCTCCGGCACGAGGGCGTGGCGAAGCTCCTCCTTGCCGACCCAGGTCACCGCGTCGGGCAGGTGCCGCTGGCCTCCGCAGTGATCGAAGTGAAGATGCGAGTTGATCACCGCGGTCACATCGGAGGGCGCGAACCCGCACTTCTCGAGCTGCGCCGGGATCGTCTGCTCTTCGGTTTGCTCGGGGAGCTCGAATGCCAGGTACTCCTGGACCGTCTCCAGGTCGTAGCCCGAGTCGAACAGGAAGAGCCCGTCGGTGTGCTCGATCAGCACGCTGTAGACCGGGAAGCGGACCGGGTTGCCGCAGTCGATGTTCCACATCACGTGCGAGCGGTCGATCACCAGTGACCCGGAGTCGAGGAACCGGACGCGTTGCACAGCCATCTCCCTCTCTCCTTCCTCAGACGTCCTGGCCGTCGAGCGTTTTGCGGACCGCGACCAGCGCCGCCGCTCGCTTCGCCGGCAGCTCGGCGAGCTCGTCCTCCGAGTACTCGAACAGCCCACCGCCGGTCTTGATCCCGAGCTTGCCCTTCCCGGTCAGCCTGGTGACCGTCTCCGAGACCCCGGGCTCGGTCGAGAGGTCGGAGTTGAGGTAGCCGGCGACGCTCTCGTAGATGTCGAGCCCGGCGACGTCGAGCAGCTGCATCGGCGGGATCACCGCGAGCTTGTAGCCGATCCCCCACTTGACGTTCAGGTCGAGTTCCTCGGCGTCGATCACGCCCTCGTCGACGAGCGCGAGGCACTCGCGCATGATCGCGTACAGGACGCGGTTCTCGACGAACCCGGGGACCTCCTTCTTCAGCAGGCACGGGTAGTAGCCGATCCGCTCGATCAGCGCCTGGGCCGCGGCGATCGTCTCCTCGCTCGTCCGCTCGCCGGGGATCACCTCGATCATCGGGATCAGCTGCGGCGGGTTGGACCAGTGCATGCCGATCACCCGCTCGGGGTGCTCGAGGTTCTCGGCCATCTTCGTGATCGGGATCCCCGAGGTGTTCGACGCGATCATCGAGTCGTCGGCGAGGTGGCGCTCGAACTCGGCCAGGGCCTCCTGCTTCAGCTCGAGCTTCTCCGGAATCGCCTCGAGCACGACGTCGGCGCCCTCGAGCGCGGCCGCGAGGTCGGTCTCGAAGCGAATCTCGCCGCCCTCGCCCGGTTCGCCGCCGAGGCGCTCGAGCACCCCGCGCGCGAGCTCGACCCCCTTCTTCGCCCGCTCGAGCGCCTCCTCGGAGACGTCGTAGAGCGCCACCTCGATTCCGGGGCGCTCGAGCACCGCCCCCATCCCCGGCCCCATCGTCCCGGTGCCGATCACCGCTGCCCGCCTGATCTCGCTCATCTCTGGTTCGCCTCCTTTGGAAACACTTGCGGACGCCTTCGGCATCCTTACCTGCTGCTTTCGGGGCAAGCCCCTCACCTCAATCACTTGCGGACGCCTTCGGCGTCCTCACCTGTTGCTTTCGGGGGCAAGCCCCTCACCTGAATCTCTTGGATTCGCCGCCACACCCGTTCGGGCGTGAACGGAAGCTCGTTCATCGGCACCCCGGCGTCGGCGAGCGCCGTTGCGATCGCCGCCGGCGTCGCCGCCTGCGCCCCTTCGCCACAGCCCTTCGCCCCGTAGGGGCCGGGCCCGTCGCCGTTCTCGACGATGATCCCCTTCATCCGCGCCGGCATGTCCTCGATCCGCGGCACGCGATAGTCCAAGAGCGTGTCGTTGGTGAGCACGCCGCCCTCGAAGACCATCTCCTCGAAGAGCGCGTTGCCGATCCCCTGCAGCACCGCTCCCTCGTCCTGTCGCTCGACGAGCAGTGGGTTGATCGCCTTGCCGACGTCGGCGATCGTCGCCATCTGATCGACGCTCACGCGACCGGTCTCGGGGTCGACGCCGACCTCGGCGGCGGCGATGCAGATCTCCCAGAAGACCGGGCCCTCGGCGTAGGAGCCGCTGCCCTGCTCGGGGCGCACCTCGCCCTCGCCGACGAGCTCGCCGCCGGTGAAGCCGAAGCGCTCGGCGATCAGCTCGGCGTAGGTGGCCTCGTGGGCCGGGCCTCGCACGACCCCGTCGACGACCTCGAGCCCGGACCGCTCGGTGCCCCAGGTGGCGGCCGCGGTCTCCAGCAGGCGCTCGCGCAGGTCCGCGGCGGCGCGCTGCACGGCGAGTCCTGCGAGCGTCGTCGAGCGACTCGCTCCGGTGGAGCGGTCATACGGGGTGAAGCGGGTGTCGGCCCCCTGCACCGTGACCCCGCCGACGTCGAGTGCGAGCTCCTGGGCGGCGATCTGGGCCATTACCGTGCGCGCTCCCTGGCCCATCTCGGTGGTCCCGACGTGGACCTCGACGCCGCCGTCGGCCTCCATGCGGACGCTGGCGTGCGAGACCGGGTGGGCGCCGGCGGCGAGCAGCCCGACCGCGAGCCCGCGCCCGGTCCACTCGCGCTTCGGCTCTCCCCAGCCAACCGCGGCAGCCGCCTTCTCGACGTCGCCGACCAGATCGGCGTCGAGCGGCTTGCCACTCCCGTCCGGGCGCACCGGCTGGCCCGGGCGAAGCAGGTTTCGTCGCCGGATCTCGAGCGGGTCGATCCCGGCCCGGCGGGCGAGCTCGTCGACCTGCAACTCGCCGATCCATTGCAGGTGCGCGGCGCCGAAGGCGCGGTAGGAGCCGGCGGGGGAGGTGTTCGAGTAGACGCAGTTGGCGTCGACGTGGACCGCCTCCCAGCCGTAGGGACCGGGAGCCGCATCGCCCGCCGTCGCGCAGACGCGCGGGCCGTTGTCGGCGTAGGCGCCGGTGTCGAGCCAGAGCCGGACGCTGCGCGAGACGAGCTTGCCGTCGCCGGTCGCCGTGGTCCGCATCCGGCAGCGCATCCCGTGGCGGCGCGTCGTCACCATCGACTCGTCGACCCGGTTCTGGATCCGCACCGGCCGCGCCGCCTTCCAGGAGAGCGCCGCCGTGATCGGCTCCATCTTCGTGTAGCTCTTCGAGCCGAAGCCGCCGCCGAGGTAGGGCACGATCACCCGAACGCGGCCGAGCGGCAGCTTGAACAGGTCGGCGAGCTCCGCGCGGACGAGGAACGGGTGCTGGCACGAGGCCCAGAGCGTGAGCTCGTCGCCGGCGAAGTCGGCGACCACGGTGTGGGTCTCCATCGCGTACTGGTAGACGGCGGGGAACTCGTACTCGCCCTCGACCGTGAGCTCGGCCTCCGCCTCGGCGAGCTCGACCGAGCCGGCGTCGAGGCGGTAGCGGTAGCAGACGTTTCCCTCCCGGTCGGGCAGCTCGCCGAGTCCGTGGAAGAGCCCCGGGCGCGACTCGCCCTCGTGGACGAGCGGCGCGTCGTCGGCGATCGCCTCGGCGATCGTGCCGACGACCGGCAGCTCCTCGTAGGAGACGACGATCTCGTGCAGCGCCGCCTCGGCGGTCGCCTCGTCCTCGGCGGCGACGGCGGCGACCGGCTCGCCCTGGAAGCGCACCCTCTCGGTGGCGAGGATCGGCCGGTCCTTGATCGCGTGGCCCCAGTAGGGGTCGAAGCCGCCGAGCTCGGAGCCGAGCAGGACCGTGACCACGCCCGGCATCGCCTCGGCGGCCGAGACTTCGATCGAGACGATCCGCGCGTGCGGGACCGCGGCGCGCAGGACCTTGCCGTGGAGCATCCGTGGCACGTTGATGTCGCCGGCAAAGTGGGCCCGGCCGCGGATCTTCGGGGCCGCGTCCTTGCGCCCCTCCGAGCGGCCGATCCGGTCCGTGGTCGCGGTCGGAGCCGCGGTCCCGGGGCGCTCACCGCCCGCCCTCCGGGCCCGGGGGCGCGCCGACCAGCGCCTCGGCGGCCTCGACGATCGCCTTGTAGCCGGTGCAGCGGCAGACGTTGCCGTCGAGCCCGCTGATCACGTCGTCGCGATCGCGGAGCTCGCCGGCGTCGCGGAGCGCCTTCAGGGTGAGCACGAAGCCGGGGGTGCAGAAGCCGCACTGAAGCGCGGCGCGGTCCGTGAAGGCGCGCTCGAACTCGGCGAACTCGGGGCGCTCGGAGAAGCCCTCGATCGTCAGCACCTCGCGGCCGTCCGCGTCGCAGGTCAGGAACGTGCACGAGCTCACCGGCTCGCCGTCGACGAGCACCGTGCACGTCCCGCACACCTGGACGTCGCAGGAGCGCTTCGCCCCGGTGAGGCCGAGGCGCTCGCGCAGGGTGTCGAGCAAGAGCTCGCGGGCCGGCACGACCAGCTCCCGCGCGGCGCCGTTGACGACGATCTTGGTCGCGAGCTCCTCTGCCACTACGCCTCCATCCCCTGCCCGAGCCCGCGCCGGCGCAGCTCGCGAACCCAGGCCCGCCAGTACTCGCCGACCAGCCCGTCGTTGTACTTGCGCCGGTGCAGGTCGTCGATCAGCGCCGGGTCGATCGGTCGCGGCTTGCCCAGCGTCGCGGCGATCGACTGAAGCATCACCGCCCGCTCGAGCGTCACCGCGGCGAGCACCATCCACGACAGGTCCCGCTCGGCCACCAGCACGCCGTGGTTTCGCAGCAGCACGACCGAGCGCTCGCCGAGCGCCTCGCCGACCTCCGAGCCCTGCTCGGGCTCGGTGATCAGGTCCGGGCTGCCGTCGTAGACGGCGACCCCGCGGGCGAACATCAGCGCGTCGTGGGTCAGGTGCAGGAGCTCGGCGTCGGTGGCCCCGAACGCGGTCGCGTACGGCGGGTGACCGTGGACGATCGCGCCGACGTCGTCGCGGCGGCGGTAGACCTCGGTGTGGAGGACGGCCTCGAGGTGCATCTCATCCGAGGCGTCGCGCAGGTCGGCGCCGAGCTCGAACTCGATCACGTCGGCGGCCGTGACCTCGGCGAGCGTCACCCCGCGGCGCTTGATCCAGATCCGGTCCGGGCGCTGGCGATCGCGGGCGCTGACGTGCCCGAGGGTCAGGTCCTGGTAGCCCTCGCTGGCCAGGATCCGGCAGGCCCAGGCAACCCGCGCCTTGACGTCGTCTCCGGGTTCGGCCGAGCCACCGTGCGCGCCCGTCCCCGTCTCCGGGACCGCCATCCCTCAGCGCCGCTCGGTGGGCGGGTAGTCCGGATGCGGGAAGCCGAACACCATCACCACGTCGGCGTCGGAGTCGTTGACGACCGCGTGCCAGGTCCCCGGCGGGATGTGGAGCGCATCCCCGGCCGCGAAGCGGACCTCGCCCTCGTCGGTGTCGAGGCGCCCGGAGCCGCCGACCACGTAGGCGACCTCGTCGGTCTCGTGCGAGACGCTGGCCGTGGCGCTGCCGGGCTTGAACACCGAGTAGCCGATCGAGGCGGCGGGGCCGTCGACCCGCTCGGCCGTGACCAGCATCCTGCTCCAGCTTCCGCCGGGGAGCTCGATCGGCTCGACGCTCTCGAGCGCAACGACGCTTATCCCGCTCACAGCGCCCACTCCCCGTCCTTGACGATCCAGGTGCCGTCGTCGACGATCTGCAGGCTGGCCTCGAGGATCACCCCGTCGAGGTGCAGCGAGCAGACGTTCTGGCCGCCCGGATAGGCGAGGTGGTTGTCGCCGAGCGCGAAGTGCACCGTGCCCACCCGGCCCTTCTCCGAGGGCGTGCCGAACGGCGCCACCTCGGAGACGCCGAAGGCGAACTCGCCGGCGACGTCGGCGTTCTCGACCCCGTCGATCAACTCGCGCAGGCGGCGCGCGTCGTCGCCGCCCTCGATCGAGGCGGCGCGGCCGTTCTCCATCTTCCAGGTGATCGGCTCTGAGACCTGGCCCGCGAGCCCGATCCCGAGCATCACGCCGTCGACGACGATCGTGCCCTCGGTGCGGTCCTCGACCGCGGCGAACGCGACCTCGGCCCAGAGCGGCAGCGGGCCCATCATCTGGCCGCGTCTCTTGATCGAGGTCACCTCGAGCGACGGCCGGCCCTCGATCGAGACCCGGACGTCGGTGCCCGCGGGCGAGGTGACGTGGCACTCCTTCTTGCCCTCGAGCGCGGCCATCGCGTCCTTGGCGCGCCGGATCGCCCCGTGGATCTTCTCAACCGTCAGGCCCCACTCGCCCATCCCCGGCTCGACCGAGCAGATCTTCGCGTTCGCCTCGCAGGACTGCTTGACCGCCGGCACGTGGGCGAAGCGGTTCGCCCACTCGAGGTTGGTGACGATGATGATCTCGTCGGAGTTCACCATCGCCTCGTGCAGGTTGCGCGGCGGAGCCATCGGGAAGCGCGTGTCGGCGCGGCCGCGACGTACCTGCGCCTCGTTGTCCATGATCACCGGCCAGGCGCCGCGGTCGAGCGCGACCGCGGCGAGGGCGTCGGCCTCCCCGCGGTGCTCGTTGTCGCAGATGATCGTCACGACGTCGTCTTCCTCGACGGTCATGCAGACGTCGACGACCAGCTCTGCGTCCTTGCGGATCTCTTCAGCGGTTGGCATTCGATCACCTCGCGATCTCGTGTTCGAAGGCGGGCAGAACCTGTTCGGCGAAGCGCTCGACCTGGCCGAACTGGTCGAGGTCGCCGAAGCGGCAGATGAAGTGGTTGACGCCGCGGCGGGCGAATTCCCGCAGCCACTCGGCGATCTGCTCGGGCGTGCCGACCGGGCCCCAGTTCGAGAGATCCATCGCCTGCGACAGCTCCGGGTAATACTGGGAGATGTAACCGTCGAACGCCGACTTGGCCTCCGCCTCGGAGTCGGCGATGTTCATCGTCACCTGGTAGGCGACCGTGTAGTCGGCGAAGTCGCGGTCGACTTCCTTTGCCGCCTCCTCGAGGTAGCCGATCTGCTCGGTGAGCTCCTCAGGGTGCTCGGCGCGACAGCAGGTCATCCAGCCGTCGCCGTAACGGATGATCCGCCGGCAGGCCCGCTTCATGGTCCGCACCATGCGCTCGTCAGAGGAGTCGTCGACGAGGCGCGGGTTCGAAACGACCCAGATCGGCGGCGGCGTCTGCAGCGGCGCGAGCGGCGCCATCTCGGTGCCGGAGTGGAAGCTGACCTGCTCGTAGTCGTAGTAGTCGCCGTGGAAGGTGACCTCGCCCTCCGTCCACAGGGTGCGCACGACCTCGAGCACCTCCTCGAGTACGTAGCCGCGCTTGTTGAACGGCAGCCCGAGCGCCTCGAACTCCCGCTGCACTCCCTTCTCGGGGTTGCCCATGCACGGGCCGAGGATCGTGCGCCCGTTCGAGAGCACGTCGAGGGTCGCCCACTCCAGTGCCAGGTAGAGGGGATTGCGGGTCGAGGCGACCAGGCACGCGGTCCCGAGCCGGACCCGCTCGGTCCGTTGCGAGATCGCGGAGAGCAGGGAGATCGGTTCGTAGCGCGGCTTCGAGAAGAGGCTGTCTCCGACCCAGACCGAGGCAAACCCGAGCTCCTCGACCCGCTCTGAGAGGTCGAGCAGATCGGCGAGCGAGTAGTCGGGTGCGATCAGCGGCTCGCGGTTGTTGAGATTGACCCCGAACTGCAGCCGGCTCGAGTTGTCGTCGTTGGCGCTCAGTGCTCTCTCCCTTCGCTCGTGATCCCGCGGTTCGTCACCGCCGCGTGCTCGCCCGTCTCCTCCTCGACCCGCTGCGGGACCTCGATGTGGTCGGCGAGCAGGCGCACCGCGCGCTCGACGTCGCCCGCCTCGACCGCCTCGAGGATCGCCGAGTGCTCGGCGACCGACTTCTCGAGGCTGCCGCGCAGGGCGAGCGATCGCGCCAGGTAGCGCGCCATCTGGCCCATCAGCAGGCGGTACATCTCCTCAAGCTTCTGGTTGCCCGAGGCGACGGCGAAGAGCTCGTGGAACTGGGCGTTGGTGTTGAAGAAGGCGTTGATCTCGCCGCGCTTCGCGTGTTCGACCATCTCCCGGTGCAGCTCCCGCAGCCGGGCGAGGTCCGTCTCGGCGAGCCGGGGCACCGCGAGCCGGATCGCCAGCGTCTCCAGCGCCTCACGCACCTGGTAGGCGTCGATGAACTCGTCCCGGGTGAGCTCGGTGACGATCGCGCCGCGCCGCGGGGTGATCGCCACCAGCCCCTCGCTGGCGAGCCGCCCGAGCGCCTCGCGGACCGGGCCCCGGCTGACGCCGAACGAGCGCGCCAGCGCCGCCTCGCTGAGCACGCTCCCGGGGGCCAGATCGCCGGAGAGGATGTCCTCGCGCAGCCGCCCGCGCACCTGCTCTGAGAGCGTCCGATTGTCGAGCCGACGGTCGCCTCCGAGCTCGGGCTCACCGGCTTCGTCGGTTGTCGGGGAGGTGCCGTCGCTCATGCCTCGGCCAGCCTGTCGAAAGGCGTCTCGCTAACTGTCGGTTGTCAACAGTCAACAAATACTCTATCATCCGACCCCGTGGTCGGCAAGGCCGTTGACACCGCGCACCGCGGGTGATCGTCGATCCGCACATGCACGTCGGCGAATTCCCGCTCTTCGACGTCGCCCTCGACGAGGAGGGGCTGATCGCGCTGTTCGAGGAGTTCGACTACGACGCCGGGATCGTCTTTCACCCCGACAACTCGCTCACCCGCGAGATCGTCGAACGGGTGCCGAACGCGTGGGCGCTGTACTGGGCCAACCCGCGCGACCCCGACTGCGCCGAGCAGGCGGCCGAGTTCCTCGATCATCCGAAGTTCCTCGGGGTGAAGATGCACCCGCTGCTCGACGGCTATCACCCCAACGACCCGAGCGTCCATCCCATTGCCCGCCTGCTGGTCGAACGCGGGATGCCGGTGCTGATCCACTGCGGTCACCCGATCTTCACCCTGCCGTGGAGCATCGAGGAGCTCGCGGTCGAGTTCCCCGAGCTGCGGGTCGTCCTCGGCCACATGGGCCACGGGAACATCGTCTACATCAACGGCGCGATCGACGTCGGGGTTCGCAACCCGAACGTCTACCTCGAGACCTCCGGGATGCCGATGCACTCGAAGATCCGAACCGCGTTCGAGCGGGTCGGATCCGACCGGGTGATGTACGGCTCCGACGCGCCCTTCCACGATCCCGGCGTCGAGATCCGCAAGGTCGAGGTCAGCGGCCTCGACGAGCAGGCGCGGCGCCGGGTGCTCGGGCTGAACGCCCGTAAGCTGTTCTTCGGCAGTGACGACGCGCCGGTCTCGGCGCCCCTGGAAACCCATCAAGCACGAGGAGAGGGTCATGGAAGTTGAGCGAACCGAACTTCAACGCGGTCGCGGCGGCCGGTGGGGAAGGGGGCCGAGGCTGCTCGCCGCGGTCGCGACGCTGCTGCTGGGGGCCGGGCTGGTCGCCGGCTGCGGCAGCGATGACGACGATGACAGCACCAGCGCCGAGTCGGGCAGCGCGCCGATCTCGGCCTTCGCGATCGTCGCCCCGGAGAAGGGCAACGACTACGGCTGGAACCAGCAGGGGGTCGAGGCCGCCGAGCAGGTCGCGGCCGACCTCGGGATCGAGGTCGAGGTCGCCGACGCCGCCGGGTACGAGGACATCTCGCCGGTTCTGCGCGAGCTCTCGACCAGCGGCAACGAGTTCATCGTCGCCCAGGCCTCCGGCTACAACACGACCGCACCCGACGTCGCCGCGCAGACCGGCGTCCCGGAGCTCGTCTGGGACAACCCGGAGGCGAACGTGCCGCCGACCTCGGCCAACGCCGGGACGGCCAGCCAGGAGGGCGCCTACCTCGCCGGCGTGCTCGCCGCGAAGACGAGCGAGAGCGGCAACCTCGGAATCGTGATCTCGGCCGACGACACGAACTGGAACAAGCAGGCCGGCGGCTTCGTCGCCGGAGCCCGCTCGGAGAACCCCGACGTGCAGATCGAGCTTGCCCAGATCGGCCAGGCCGGCTACGCGGACACCGCGGGCGGCAAGCGCGTCACCGAGGCGGTGATCGCCGACGGCGCCGACGTCGTCTTCGGGATGGGCGACGGCTCGTCGTTCGGGATGCTGCAGGCGGTCGAAGCGGCCGACGGGGTCACGTTCATCGACGTGATCGGCGACAAGACGGCGATCGACGACCAGGGCGTGCTGCTCTCGTCGGTCCTGTGGAGCTTCGACGGGCTCTACGCGGACGCGATCGACGACATCGGCGCCGGCACGTACGGTGAAGAGGGCTATGAGCTCGACCTCGAGAACGGTGGCATCTCGCTGCTTCAGACCGATCTGATCGACGACGCGACCTGGAGCGAGCTCGAGGACATCAAGCAGCAGATCATCGACGGAGAGATCAAGGTGCCGCTGACCGAGGAGAAGTCCCAGGTCGAGGACCTGATCGCGCAGGGCTAGCCGACATACAGAGCGGCCGGGCCGGGGCTCCGCGCGGGCCCGCGGCCCGGCCGCAGGACCTTGAAGTGGCCGCCGAAAGCGACAATCAGCCCGGGACGCAGCCGCCGCCGCTCTGCGAGCTGCGCGGGATCATCAAGGTCTTCCCGGGAGTGGTCGCCAACGACGGCATCGACCTGAAGCTCTACGCGGGCGAGGTCCACGCGTTGCTGGGTGAGAACGGGGCCGGCAAGTCGACCCTGATCAACATCCTCTCGGGGATGTACCGGCCCGATGCCGGGGAGAGCAGCTTCGAGGGCAGGCCGGTGGAGATCGACTCCCCCCGCGCCGCGATCGAGCTCGGGATCGGCACCGTCTACCAGCACCTGACGCTGGTGCCGACCCTGAGCGTGCTCGAGAACCTGATGCTCGGCTCGCAGGGTGGAACCGGGAGGCTCGATCTCGAGGGCGCCCGGGAGCGCTTTGCCGAGCTCGCGCGACTGCTCGGCGTCGATTTCCCACCTGGGGCCCGCGCCGGCGGGCTGGCCCTCGGCCAGCAGCAGCAGGTCGAGATCATGAAGGCGCTCTGGCGACAGGGCTCGCGGGTGCTGATCCTCGACGAGCCGACCTCGATGCTGACCCCGCAGGGCTACGAGGAGCTGCGCAGCGTGCTCCGGAACCTGACCGCCGAGGGGTTGGCGGTGATCCTGATCACCCACAAGCTGCACGAGGCGATCGAGCTCGGCGACCGGGTGACGGTGCTGCGCGCCGGTCGCGTGGTCGGCTCGCTTGCGCCGGCGGAGCTCCGCGGCCGCTCCGAGCAGGAGCTCTCGGCGCGGATCGTCGAGATGATGTTCGGCGAGCAGGCGTCCGAGCTCGCCGACGCGGTCGAGGTCGAGGCGACGCCGGTGCGCCGCAAGCTGCCGTCGCGTGAGCTCGGCGAGGTCGCGCTCGCGGCCCGGGGGCTGGTGCTCGACGGCGACGACGACTCGGTCGGGCTGCGCGACGTCGGGCTCGAGCTTCGGGCGGGGGAGATCGTCGGCGTCGCCGGCGTCGACGGCAACGGGCAACGCGAGCTGGCGGAGCTGATTGCCGGCCAGCGCAGCCCGCGCGCCGGCGATGTGCTGCTCTTCGGCGAGGACGTGACCCGGCTCGGCGTCGGCGAGCGCGAGCGCCGGGGGCTGCGCTACGTCACCGACGATCGGATCGGCGAGGGGATCGTGGCCGACCTCGACGTGGGGATGAATGCGGTCCTGAAGCGGATCGGCCGCCGGCCCTTCTGGCGCGCCGGGACCGAGCGCCGCGACGAGATCGACCGCTTCGCGGAGGGGCTGGTCGAGGAGTTCGACATTCGCACGCCCGACGTCCGCACCCGGACCGCGACGCTCTCGGGCGGCAACGTGCAGAAGCTGCTCTTGGCGCGCGAGCTGGCCGGCGAACCGCGAGTGACCGTCTTCAACAAGCCGACCCACGGGCTCGACGTGCGCACGGCGGAGTTCGTCCGCGATCAGATCCGCGAGGCGGCGGCGGCGGGGCTGGCGGCGCTCGTGATCTCGACCGAGATCGAGGAGCTGGTCGACCTCTGCGACCGGATCGTGGTCATGTCGCGCGGCGAGCTCACCGGCGAGGTCGAGAACACCGCCGGGGTCGAGGAGCGGGTCGGCGCCCTGATGCTGGCGCGCGCGGGGAGCGGCTCGTGAGCGCCCGGGCGGCGCGGCTGGGCGAGGCGATTCTGACCGCCGCGGTGCCGATCGTGCTTGCGCTGATCGTCATGGGCATCCTGCTCGCGGCGCTCGGGCGCGATCCGTTCACCTTCTACGCCGACATGTTCCAGCGCGGCCTGTTCGAGTGGGAGGGCTTTCAGGAGAGCATCATCCGCAGCGCTCCGCTGCTCTTGATCGCTGCGGGGCTGATCGTCGCCTTCCGGGCCAACCTCTGGAACCTCGGCGGCGACGGCCAGTTCCTGCTCGGCGCCGCGTTCACCGCCGGCCTCGCGCCGCCGCTGCTGAGCTCGCTCGGGGTGTGGCCGATGCTGCTGATCACGATGGCGGTCGCGGCGCTCGTCGGCGGCGCCTGGACGATCATCCCGGCGCTCCTGCGCGGCCGCTACGGGGTGAACGAGATCATCACCACGCTGATGATGTCGTTCATCGGCATCGGGGTCGCCAACGTGCTCGTCAAGGGGCCGTTTCGGACGGAAGTCCTCGGAGTCGCGCGCACCGACGTCGTCCCGTTTGACGAGCGGCTGCCACTGCTCTTCGACACCCGGATCCACCTCGGCTTCGTGATCGGCGTCGTCGCGCTGCTCGCCGTGCACGTGCTGATGACCCGGACCTCGCTCGGGCTGCGACTGCGGATCCTGGGCGCGAGCCCGCGCGCGGCGCTGCACGCCGGGCTCAATCCGGTGCGGCTGACGGTGATCGCGTTCACGCTCAGCGGCGCCCTGATCGGGCTCTCGGGATCGGTCGAGATCCTCGGCGTCCAGGGCTCCTTCCGCGCCGACTTCAACCCCGCCTACGGGCTGCTGGTGATCCCGCTCGTCTTCCTCGCGCGGCTGAACGCGATCGGCTCGCTGGTCTTGGTGATCGTCTTCTCGGTGATCCAGATCGGTGGCGAGTCGGCGGCCCGCCAGGCCGAGATCACCACCGACGTGCTGCTCGTGCTGGTCGGGCTGATGCTGCTGTTCATGGCGCTGACCGAGTACTTGCGCACCCGCCGCGGCCAGGGCATGCGCTTCGTGCCGCCCGAGCTCGCCGAGCGCCTGCGCCCGGCCGAAGACGAGGGCGGTGCGGCGGGCGGCCGGCCGCGGCCGGCGATCGGGGCGGGGGAGGTGGGTAGGTGAGCGCGCGGTGAGCGATCTGCTGAGCCAGGAGTTCCTCACGGCGCTGATCTCGGGCGGCCTGGTAGCGGCGATGCCGCTGCTGTTCGCGAGCCTCGGCGAGCTCGTCTCCGAGCAGGCCGGGGTGCTCAACGTCGGGCTCGAGGGCTACATGCTGTTCGGTGCCTTTCTCGCCTTCGTGATCGCCTACAACACCGACTCGGAGTGGCTCGGGCTGCTCGCCGGGATCGTCGGCGGGGCGGCGGGGGCGCTGCTGATGGTCGTCTTCGCGGTCCGGATGCGGCTCGACCAGATCGTGATCGGGATCGCGATCATCCTGCTCGCCGAGGGCGCGACCAGCCTGCTCTTCGACGCCAACTACGCCGAGTCGCGGCCGCGGCTCGGGCAGCCGTCGGAGCTCGCGATCCCGCTGCTGAAGGAAATCCCGATCCTGGGCGAGAGCGTCTTCAGCCAGCACCCGATCGTCTACCTCGGAATCGCCCTCGCCTTCGTCCTCGGCTGGATCCTGCGGCGGACCTCGGCCGGGCTCAGCATCAGGGCCGCCGGCGAGCGCCCGGAGGCGCTCGACGCGGCCGGAGTCAGCGTGATCGCGACCCGCACCTGGGCGACGCTGTGCGCCGGCGGGCTCGCCGGTCTCGGCGGCGCCTATCTGGCGATCGTCGGCGCCGGCAGCTTCACCCCGTTCATCACCCAGGGCGCCGGCTTCATCGCGATCGTGATCGCGATGCTCTCCCGCGGCAGACCGGCGTGGACGATCGTCGGTGCGGTGCTCTTCGGGATGTCGCTCTCGATCGCCACCGCGCTGCAGCTGATCGGGGTCGAGATCCAGACCGACTACGTGCAGATGCTGCCGTTCATCGCCGTGATCGTCGTCCTGGTGCTGTTCGCGCGCCGCTCCTACCTGCCGTCGGCGCTGGCGCTGCCCTACGTGCGCGGGGAGAAGTGAGATGAGGATCGAGCAGGACTTCGAGGTTCCCGCCGCAGCGCCCGAGACCTACGCGCTGCTTGTCGACCTGGAACGGGTCGCGGCGTGCATCCCGGGCAGCGAGGTCGGCGCGCGCGAGGACGACGGCTCCCATCCGGCGAGCATCACGGTCAAGGTCGGGCCGATGCGGATGGCCTACCGTGGCAAGGTGCGGATCGACGAGCACGATGACGCCGCCCGCCGCGCCGTGCTCGCCGCCGACCTGCGCGAGCAGCGTGGCCAGGGCGCCGCGCAGGCGGAGATGACGCTGACGGTAGCCGCGAGCGGCTCCGGCTCGCGGGTCGAGACGGTGACCGACGTCAAGCTCGCCGGGCGCGCGGCGCAGATGGGGCGAGGCGTCGTCGACGACGTCGCCGCCCGGCTCGTCGCCGAGATGGCGGCGTGCATCGCCTCGCGGCTCGGACCCGCCGAGGGCGGCGAGCAAGCATTTCGAAGCAGAGGAGGAGAAACCCATGCATGAGCCCGACTTCACACTCAGCGCCGGGCCGACGATGTCGTCGCTTCGGGTCCAGCAGGCCCAGGGGCAACCGATGATCTTCGACTACGACCCGGTTTTCCAGGAGCGCTTTCGCGAGACCGAGCGGATGGTCGCCGAGCTGTTTCGCACCGAGCAGGACGTGGTCCTGATGCAGGGCGAGGCGGTGCTCGGGATCGAGGCCGCGGCGCGCGGCGTCGTCCGGCCGGGAATGAAGTGCCTCAACCTGGTCTCCGGGGTGTACGCGAAGTGGTTCGGCGACTGGCTGCGCTCCTACGAGGCCGAGGTGGTCGAGCTCGAGGTGCCCTACGACGAGGCACTGGACCCGGCCCAGGTGCGCGAGGAGCTCGAGCGCCACGGCGAGATCGAGTTCGTCGCGCTGGTGCACTCGGAGACCCCGTCGGGGGTCGAGAACCCGCTCGCCGAGATCGGCCCGATCGCCAAGCAGGCGGGGGCCCTGGTCTTCGCCGACGTCGTCTCCGCGGTCGGCGGCACCGAGCTGCGCACCGACGACTGGGGAGTCGACCTCGCCGTCGGCGGTCCGCAGAAGTGCCTCGCCGGCCCGCCCGGGATGTCGCTTTGCGTTGTCAGCGACGACGCCTGGGCGGCGATCGAGCGCAACCCGAACGCGCCCCGCGGCTCGTTCCTCTCGCTGCTCGACTGGCGCGAGACCTGGATCGAGGGCGGCCGGGTGAAGTACCCGTACACGCCGTCGGTCTCCGACGTCAACGGCGTCCACGCCGCGGTCGGCGAGTGCCTCGACGAGGGGCTCGACGCGGTGATCGCCCGCCACGCGGCCGCCGCCCGCGCCTGCCGCGAGGGCGCCAAGGCGATGGGGCTCGAACTCTGGCCCCGCAGCGACGACTACGCCGCCAACTGCGTCACCGCGATCCGCTGCCCGGAGGGCGCTGAGGTAAAGCCGACCCTCGCCCACATCCGCGAGCGCTACGGCGTGATGCTCTCCGGCGGCTACGGAGAGCTCACCGAGAAGCTGTTCCGCCTCGGCCACATGGGGCCGGGGTCGCGATCGCTGTATCCGGTGGTCGCCGTGTCGGCGTTCGGCCGCGGGCTGCTCGACCTCGGGGTCGAGGTCGACCTCGGCGCCGGCGTCGACGCGACCCTGCGGGTGCTCTCCGAGAGTCAGGAGACGGTCGCCGCGTGACCGCGCTGCCGCCGTTCGAGCGCCACAGGCCCGCGACCGTCGAGGACGCAACCGAGCTGCTCGAGCGCCACGGCGACGACGCCGTCGTCTACGTCGGCGGCAGCGAGCTCTTCCTGCTGTTCAAGTTCGGTTTCGCCGAGTACCCGCACGTGATCGACCTCAAGGCGATAGACGAGCTGCGCGGGATCGAGCACCGCGACGGCCACCTGCGGATCGGCGCTGCCGAGACCCACCGCGCGATCGAGCGCCACGCGACCGTCCGCGCAGAGTGGCCGGCGCTCGCCGCGATGGAACGCGCCGTCGGCAACCTCCGTGTACGGACGATGGGCTCGATCGGCGGCAACCTCTGCTTCGCCGACCCCCACTCCGACCCGGCGACCTTCCTGCTCGCGATGGACGGCAGCGTTGAGGCGCGCCGAGGTGGCGGCGAGCCGCGCCGGATCGCGCTCACCGATTTCGTCCGCGGGCCGTTCGAGAACGCGCTCGAGCACGGCGAGCTGCTGACCGCAGTGCTGGTGCCGGAGCCCATCCCCGGGGCGGCGATCGTCCACCGCAAGTTCGTCCTCCACGAGCGCCCCGCGATCACCGTCACCTGCCACCTGCGGCTCGACGGCGAGCGCCTCGCCGACCTGCGCCTGGCGGTCGGTTCGGCAGGAGCAGCCGCCGCGCGCGCGACGACGGCCGAGGAGCTCCTCGGCGGCGCCTCGACCGCGGAGCTCGACGACGCCCTCGAGCGGGCGGGCGAGCTCGCCGCCGAGGCCGCCGACCCCGTGGAGGACGCGAACGGCTCGATCGAGTACAAGCGCAACCTGGTCGGTGTCCTCACTCGCCGTGCCGTGCGCGCGGCGATCACCGAGGCGGAGGGCGGGGGGAGTGACGCTGATCTCGCGGAGGGGGCCGGAGCGGGCGGCGGGGCGGGGGCGTGAACCGGCCCGCCGGCGGCGCGCTGATCGCGTTCGGCTGACGTGATCGCCGGACTCATCCTCGCGGCCGGCCAAGGACAGCGCTTCGGAGGGCCGAAGCAACTAGCCCAACTTCAGGGGCGACCCTTGCTTGAGCACTCGATCGAGGTTGCTAATTCCTCGGCCCAACTCGATCGAGTGTTGGTGGTGCTCGGGGCTCGAGCCGATCGGATCGCAGCGCAGGTGGTCTTCGGTCGCGCCTCGCACATCGTTTGCCGCGACTGGAAAGCAGGAATGTCGGCGTCCCTTCGTTGCGGCGTCGAGGCTGTCTCCGGGGCGAGTGTCGCCGTGGTACTGCTTGGTGACCAGCCGGGAGTGACGGTTGCAGCGATCCGGAAGGTGCTTGACGGGTTGGGACCTAAGGACTTGGCGGCGCGCGCTACCTACCACGGTCGCCCGGGTCACCCGGTCGCTATTCGGGCCGAGCTGTTTGCAGACATCACCGAGCTGGATGGGGATCGAGGGGCGGGAGCGCTCTTGAGAGGTGTCGGCGCCCGGGCAATCGAGTGCTCACGGCTGGCGCATGCGGCCGATATCGACCAGGTGGCCGATCTTGAGCGCTTCGAATCCGGCTAGGTGTCCAGGACGCGGCAGCGAGCGACGTGGAGTCTGCCGAGGCCGAGGTCAGTGCCGCGCAGGACCGGGTCGATGAGTTGCGGGGCGAGGCGCAGAGCGCCGAGGAGCCGACCGCAGTCTCGACGGACCCGACCGACAGCTACGAGGCTGACGGCTACACGTTCAGCGACGTCCAGGTCACGAAGGATTCCGTCAACGAATTCGAGGTCCAAGCCCGCGTCACGAACAACAGCGGCACCGGCGGGATGCGGTTCATCGACGCCAGCGTGTTCTCCGGCGGCAGCGTGGTTGCCACGGCCTCGGGCATGGAGCGGATCGACCCGGGCGAGACCGTCACGGTCGAGTTGATCAGCACCGACAAGTACGACGAGGGTTGGGACGAGGTCGAGTTCAGCGTGGACCGCTGGTAGCGATCAAGTGCCCGCAGAGAGAGTCCGAAGGCGCACGTTCTCGGCTCTCGCTTTGCGCCTCGGCGAGCACCCTCAGGACCAGGCTTTTCTACTCAATGAAAGGCCCGCTGATGCGCGTATTTTCAGCCTAAAACCCGCCGCCGGGCGACCCGTCGTCCCAATGTCGTCCCATTTCTGGAGGTCCGCAGGGGTGTGGAGAAGCGGCGTGGCCTCTGCTAGAAGCGAAGGCCCCGATCCAGGGAGCTGACGACGAGATCCAGATGGTCGATGCGAGCCATCGGATCGTTCTTAGATAGGAATCGGCTCATGCGCGTCCTCTTCACGACTCGCGGAAGTTCTGGCCACGTGGGACCCCTGGCTCCTTTTGCGCACGCCTGCCTTCGCGCCGGACACGATGTCCTCGTTGCGGCGCAGCGTCAGTTTGAGCCGAACATCAAACGTGCCGGGCTTCCGTTCTCGCCGGTCGACGAGCCCTCCCGCGACGAGTGGATGCCCTTGATGGGGCAGTTCGCAGAGCTGGACATCGACACCGCCAACCGGTTGATGATCAGCGGGTTCTTCGCGGGGCTCGATCTTCAAGCCGAGCTTCCCGCCCTGCGCGAGATCGTCGAGAGCCGGCGCCCTGACGTCATCGTGCGAGAGAGCTGGGAGTTCGGGTCTACGCTGGTCGCGGAGCTCTACGGGATTCCCCTTGTTCGCGTTGGACTGGGACTCGCGGAGATGGAGGAGTTGTCGATCAAGCTGGCGGCGCCAGAAGTCGACAAGGCTCGCGGAGAGCTGAGCCTGCCTTCCGACCCAGGCGGTCAACGGCTCGCTGCCGCGCCGTTTCTGACGACGATGCCGAAGGAGCTGGAAGATCCGATCGCGCCATTGCCGACGCGCACAAGCCGCTTCCGCTTCGACGTGGGTGTTGGCGCCGAGGAGCTGCCGGATTGGTGGCCGGGCAATGAGGATCCACTCGTCTACCTGACCTTCGGCTCGGTCGCCGCCGGCGCGCATCTGCCTTATTACCCGGCGCTCTACCGCCTCGCGATCGAGGCGCTCTCGCCGCTCCCGGTTCGGATGCTGGTGACCGTCGGAGACGCCGCTCGCGAGATCGAGGAGCTCGGGGAGGTGCCGTCGAACGTCCACGTGGAAACCTGGGTTACCCATGACGACGTGGCACGACGCGCGGACGTGATCGTGTGCCACGGCGGCTTCGGGAGCACACTTGGCGCGCTCGCCCACGGCACGCCGCTCGTCGTCCTTCCCCTCTTCAGCAGCGATCAATGGGCGAACGGTTACGCCGTTGCTCGCACCGGTGCCGGCATCACGATTGCGGATGATCGAAGCGCCCGCAACGTCCTCGATCTACCTGGCGCCGCGACGATCCATGAGCTCGCCGGCGCCGTTCGTTCGGTCTTGGACGATGCCACCTACCGGCGCGAGGCCGCTCGCATCGCCGATGTCATGCGCGCATTACCGTCGGTCGACGAGTCGGTGCAGCTGCTGGAAGAAATCGCTGCGTAGCACATGGCCTGAGCGCGGCCACCCGTTAGGTCGTTCGTCGGCCCGCCACGTCGACACCGCGGCGAGCCCGGTCGGCTCAGACGGTCTCGGTCTGCGCTTCGTCCTCGGCGCGTCCTCTAACGGGGAGCAGCAGCCAGGCCGTCGCGATCGCCCCTGCCGCCGCCAGCGCGGCGCTCGCGATCAGCGCGTGGTGGAGGCCGTCGACGTAGGACTGGAGGTCCCCGCCCAGCGCCGCGCCCGCCGGCACCAGGGTCCCGAGCGCCGCGATCCCGACCGCGACGCCGGTTTGGCGGAAGGTGTCGTTGGCGCCGGCGGCGAGGCCGCTCTGGTCGGCGGGGAGGGCGTTGAGGGCGAGGGCGCTCCCGGTCGGGTTGAACAGCCCGGTGCCGAAGCTGGTCACCAGCAGGCCGGGCAGCAGCGCGGTCCATGACGAGTCGACCCCGGCGATCAGCATCAGGGCGAGGCCGGCGGCGACGAGCCCCAACCCGATGCTCGCGATCCTGGCCGGCGAGGAGTTCGCGCCCAGCTGCGCGGTCATCCCGGACACGGCGAAGACCAAGACGGTGCCGGGCAGGTAGACGAGCCCGGTCTCAATCGGGGACATACCGAGGACCGTCTGTAGGTAGAGGGTCAAATAGAGGAAGACGGCGAAGAACGAGGCCGCGATCGCGAACACGGCCACCTGGGCCCCCGCGAAGCGGCGCTGGCGCATGAGGCGAAGAGGCAGCATCGGCTCGCGCGAGCGCTGCTCGACGACCACGAAGGCGATCAGCAGCACGACCGCCCCGGTGAGCGCCGCGACGATCCCGGGGCTGCCCCAGCCGTCCTCATTACCGCGTAGCAGCGCCAGCACCAGGAGGAACAGCCCGCCGATCAGCGTGATCTGGCCTGGCAGGTCGATCCGCCGCGGGGTCGGGTCGCGGCCCTCGGGCACCGAGCGGTAAGTGATCCAGAGGACGATCGCGCCGATCGGGATGTTGATCAGGAAGATCGCCCGCCAACCGAACAGCTCGGTCAGCCCTCCGCCGATGAACGGTCCGAGCGCGAACGAGGCGCCAATCGCGGCGCCGTAGGCGGCCAGCGCCTTGACCCGGCTCTCGCGATCCGGCGTCACCTGCGAGATCAGCGCCAGGGCGGTCGCGAACATCATCGACGCCCCGAGCCCCTGGATCGCCCGCGAGCCGACGAGGACCTCGATCCCGCCGGCTGCGCCGCAGAGCGCGGAGCTCGCGGTGAACACCACGAGGCCGAGGATGAACAGCTTGCGGCGGCCGAGCCTGTCGGCGATCGCCCCGGCGGTTAACACCGTCGCCGCGAGCGGGATCGTGTAGGCGTCCACCAGCCACTGGAGCCCGCTGAGGTCGGTGTCGAGGCCGCTGGCGATCTCCGACAGCGCCGTGTTGATGACGCTGATGTCGAGCATCAGCATCGCGGTCGCCAGGCAGGCCGCGACGATCGTCACGGTGCTGCTAGCTCGCTCAGGTGTCTTCATCGGGATCCTCCGAGCCGTCGCGTCGACAGGGAGGTCCCGCAGTATCTCCGAGTCGGAGGCGGCTCCTTGGCTTCGGCGACGATCGTCTACGCCGGAAGGTAGGTGAGGAGGACCACTCCGGAGTCGAACCGCTTCACGTCGTCGAGCTCCATCCGGACGGTTCCCCTGTCGCCGAGCACGTGGACGTTTCCCTCGCCCCAGACGAGCGGGTTCAGGTAGACCTCGTACTCGTCGATCAGGCCCTTCTCGGCGAGGGTGTACGCGAACTCGCCGCTCCCGTGCATGAACAGGTCACCGTCGACCTCGTCCTTCAGCTTCGGGATCGAGTCCTCGAGGTCCCCTCGAGCAGGGTCGCGTTCCACTCGAGATCGCCGGAAAGGGTGTTGGACCCGACATACTTCGGCATCGGGTTGACCATGTCCGCCCATTTGCCCGATTGGCTCGGCCAATATCCCGCCAGCCCCTCGTAGGTCTTGCGGCCCAGCACCAGCCCGCTGGATCTCGCCTGACGCGCGAACGAGTAGTCACCGTGGTCTCCGTCCGCCTGCACCCACTCGCCGACCGGGTCTATGACGCCGTCGACGGTGGCCTGCGTTGTCGCGATCAGCTTTCCCATCTCGACTCTCCTTCGGTCACGGCAGCTCCTCTGAGCCCCCTCTACCCATCGGGGACGCGCGGATTCGACGTTTTCGGATTCTTCTTTTGGCGCGAGTTCCTCGTCGCGCTGTCGGCCTCGATGTCTCGCGGGTGAGGCGCGGGCCGCGCGGCAATCTTCAGTTAGAACCATGCCCCACAGTGCCCAGCAGGACGCCCGATTCGGGCTCATAACCCAGAGGTCATGGGTTCAAATCCCACCCCCGCTACTCAGAAAGCCCCTGGTAATCCGGGGGTTTTCTCCTTTGTCGCGGGCAGCGACGCTGGATCCGTGGTCCCAATATGGTCCCGTTTCTTCCTCGCGCTGGCGGACCGGAGCCAGGCTCGTCGCGATTGGTGAGCCTCGGCCTATGAAACCGAAGGTCACCGGTTCGACTCCCGTCCGTGCGCGTTCCTCCTCGCCTCGAGCCGTCGACCGGGTTCGAGATCGACCGGGTGATCGCCTCGCCGGCGGTCACCCACGTGCGCTACCGCGTCGTCCGCTGAGCCCTGCGCGCGCTCGGGCGGCGCGAAGCTTGGGTGCGTCGGAAGACCGTCCACGGGCTGGAAGCGGGTCTGGCGTACGATGCTGGAGCGACGTGCGTTCAGGCCGTCGCGGGAAGCTTCTTCATCACGCGGTCGGGAGGGCCTATGAGCGTCACCACGGATGTTCCAAGCAAGGCGCTAATCGGGGGGCACTGGGTCGAAGGCAACGCCGGCACCTTCGACGTCCGCTCACCTCACTCCGGAGAAGTAATCAATACCGTCACCCGCTGCGACGCCAGCGATGTCGCGCGAGCGGTCGCCGCCGCACGGGCCGCGCAGCCCGGCTGGGCCCGGACACCGCTCATCGATCGGGTCAAAGTCCTTCGGCGCATCAACCAGACGTTCGTCGAGCACGCTGAGCCGATCGCGCGCATGGTGTCGCTTGAGATTGGCAAGACGATCACCGACGCCCGCGAGGAGGTCTACGAGTATTCGGCGCCTTCCTACGAGAAGGCCGGAGCCGAGGTTCTGCGCCATCGCGGCCTTTCGTTTCCATCCACCCAGGAGCAGACCAACAACAAACGCCTGGTCATGAGTCATCGGCCTCTCGGGGTGGTCGCAGTGATCACGCCCTACAACTTCCCGACCGACATCTCCTCGATCGCGATCGCCCACATCATTGCCGCCGGCAACACCGCAATCTGGAAGCCGTCCGAGTTCTCCCCGACCTGCTGCGCGATGGTCGCCGAACTGTTTGAGGAAGCCGGGTTGCCCCCGGGTGTGGTCAACGTCGTGCAAGGCTTTGGTGACGTTGGCGCGGCGATCGTCAGTCACGATGACGTCGACGGCATCTTCTTCACCGGCTCCACCACGACCGGAGAGAAGATCGCCGCGAGCGCGCCGCTCAAGCCGCAGCTGCTCGAGCTCGGGGGAGACGGCCCGTTCATCATCCTCGACGACGCTGACGTAGACGCCGCGGTTGAAGGAGCCATGAACGGCTGCTTCTACTACTCAGGCCAGGTCTGCACCTCGGCCGAGCGGCTGCTCGTTCACGAGGACGTCTACGACGAGTTCGTGGACAAGCTGCGGGCGCGGGCGAGCGATCTGCGGATCGGCGATCCCGCCGACGAGGAAACCGACATGGGTCCGCTCTGCAACGAAGGGACACTGCAGCGAGTTACCGCGCACGTCGAGGAGGCGCGTTCGCAAGGCGCCCAGATCGAGCAGTTTGGCCCCGAGGAGGACCTCTACTACCCGGCCACGATCCTGACCGGCGTGACTCCTGAGATGCAGATCATGCGCGAGGAAACGTTCGGACCCGTAGCTCCGATCATGCGCATCGCCTCGGCCGAGGAAGCCATTGAGATCGCGAACGACAGCCGTTTGGGTCTGATCGCCTCTCTGTGGACTCGCGATCTGGCCACGGCCTGGCGGGTCGGAGAGGCGCTGCCGCACGGCTCCGTCAACATCAACGAGACCAGCAATTACTGGGATCAGCTCGCGCCTTTCGGCGGCGCCGGTCACAGCGGGGTCGGCCGCGAGCTGTCGCAATGGTTCCTCGACCGCTTTACCGAGCCCAAGCTGTTGGTCTTTGAGCTCGGCGACAGCGAGGTCAAGTACGACCGTCGCGCCGAGGGTGGTTGGTGAGCGTCAAGGCAGCGTAGGCGGACTGTCGTTGAGTAGCGGGACGGGTCAACGCAACCCGCGGGGCTGATGAAGCGGGAGGCGAGTCTCGTAAGCAGATTGCCCAGGTTCACGCACACCTGCTCCGCGTGAACCTGACGAGCCAGTGCCCCGGTCAGTCGAGCCCGTACGTCGCGCGCTCCTCGTCAGTGAGCTCGCGAGTCACACGCTGCTCGGAGAGGGCAACGAGATCGTCAAGCGGCCCGCGCAGCGAGGGCGGCTCGTACGGCGCCCCGGTGGCCACCGGAACGCGCTAGTGAGGTCGCTGGGCACCGGGACGGGAGTCGGACCGTGCAGCCTGCTAGAAGTCACTGGGAGGCATGGATTCGCCACCCGCCCTCCACTCCCGGGTCGATCGGATCGCAGTCGTCGGCCTTGGCAATGTCGGGCGGCTGATCGCCGACATGCTTGTCGAACGCGGGTTCGAGGTGCGGGGAGTCGACGCCGACGAGAGCAGGGCGGCCGGTGAGCACGCGTCGGTTATGGACGTCAGGGATGCTGCGGCGCTCGAGGAGCTGTTCGCGGGCGTCGACGCGGTCATCTCATGCCTGCCCTACTACCTGAACGCCGTGGTTGTCACGGCGGCGCATTCTGCCGGGGTGCACTACCTGGATCTGTCCGAAGACGTCGCCACCTCGCGCACCGTAAGGCAGCTCGCGCAGAGCTCGAACACGATCTGGATGCCATGCTGCGGTCTCGCCCCAGGGTTCATCTGCATCGTTGGCGGTGCGCTTGCGGCCAGCCTTGAGACCGTCGACCGGATCGAGCTACGCGTCGGCGCCCTTCCGCGTAGCCCGAACAATGCGGCCGGCTATGCGTGCAACTGGTCTTCTGCCGGGCTCGTCAACGAGTATCTGAACGACTGCGACCAGCTGCGCGGAGGCGAGCTCGTGAGCGTGCCGTCGCTCTCGGATCTGGAGACGATCGTAATCGACGGGGCGCCCTACGAGGCGTTCACCACCTCGGGCGGCCTCGGGACGATGTGCGGAACGTTCGCCGGACGTGTCGACCGCCTCGACTACAAGACGATCCGGTATCCCGGTCACTGCCAGCTGATGCGGTTCATGCTGCAGGAGCTTGGCCTTGGCCGGCAGCGAGAGGAGGCCATGCGGCTCCTTGGGGACGCCTACCCGCCGGTCCGGGACGATCTGGTGATCGTCTACGCGGCGGCCGATGGAAACAGCGGCGGGCGTCGGGCCCGCGAGGAGTTCGTCCGCGTGTACCGCCCCCGGATCGTCGCCGGCGCCCCCCGGACCGCCATCGCATGGACGACAGCCGCGGGGGCGGTCGGGATGGTCGAGTTGCTTGCCGAGGGCTCGCTGCCGGACTCGGGCTTCGTCTGCCAGGAAGACGTGTCGCTCGATGCCTTCCTCGCCACCTCGGCCGGTCAGCTGCTCGCGCGCGAGCCCCCCGCGGAGGTGCGCGAGGACATCCCGCTGCTGCCAGTCGCTTGAACGGAGCCTACGAGCGCACGCGCGGCCGCATCGATCTCCGCTTCTTGCAGTAGGACGTGATCAGCGGCTTCCCCCAATGGAACAAAAGAGTCCTGGCTCGTCACCCGCGAGATCGTCCCCTCGAAGTTCGCGTCGACGAGCGCGCCCACGACGCCCTCGGAGACCCCGCCGCTCCGGCGCGTCTCATCCACGATCAGCACACGTCCGGTCGCTTCGGCCTCTCGGAGGATGTCGGCAGCCGGGAGTGGGACAAGCCAGCGTAGGTCCACCACGCGGACATCGATCCCATCGTCGGCGAGTCGCTGCGCGACGCGCAGCGACATGTACGTGCCGTTCGCGAATGTGACGATTGTCAGGTCGCTGCCGTCACCGTGTACTCGTGCCGAGCCAATTGGGGCGTGAGCGGCCGACCATTCGCTGGGTGGGGGATACGGCGCGACCCAGCCATCGTCACCCGGGCTGAGCAGATCACGGGTGTGGTAGAGCGCGATCGGCTCGAGAAAAACGCACGTCGATCCGTCAACGGACGCGGCTGCGAGGCAGGCGCGGAGCACGGCCGCCGCGTCGTCCGGTCGTGCTGGAGACGCCACGACGATCCCGGGTATGTCTCGGAGGATTGCCACGGCGTCGTCGTTGTGGAAATGGCCGCCGAAGCCCTTTTGGTAGCCGTATCCGGCGATCCGCAGCACCATCGGGTTGTGGTATTGCCCATTCGAGAAGAACGGCAAGGTCGCGGCCTCGCCTCGAAGCTGATCCTCGGCATTGTGCAGGTAAGCCAGGTACTGGATCTCGGGAACCGGAAGCAGGCCGGAGACGCCGCAACCGAGCGCGACACCGAGGATCGTCTGTTCGTCGAGAAGCGTGTCGAACACGCGAGTGATGCCGAAACGGCGCTGCAGTCCACGGGTAACGCCGTAGACGCCTCCCTTATGACCGACGTCCTCGCCGAACACCAGTAGCTCCGGCCGGGCTGCGAGTGCATCGGTCAACGTCGCGTTGATCGACTCGGCCAATGTCAGTGGGCCTGCTTCTTCTGGAAGTTTCCCTCCGAACGCGCTCGCCCTCGCGTCCGGGCTCGCCGCCCGGCTCACGTCCGAGGCGACCCTTTCCGGCCGTCGTCGAGCGATCGGCTCCATCACTTCTGATGCGCTCGACAGCCGCCGTTGATTGGCGGCGTCGTCCGCCAGGCGCCGCACGTCCGCTGCAACTGCGTCGTGTCTGGCGAGCAGCTCGCTGGGCTCGGCGATCCCGGCCTCCGCGAGCAGGCGCGCGGCGTGGACGAGGGGATCGCGCTCGAGGTCCTCGCCGATCTCGGCACGGCTGCGATAACCGATCTCGGCGTCGCTGCCCGCATGACCGAGGAAGCGAACGCACCGCAAGTGCAGAAACGCGGGGCGGCGCTCGCTGCGCACGTATTCGGCTGCCGCCAGAGCCGCGTCATAGGCGCCCGCGATGTCCGTCCCCTCGGCGCTGAAATAGCGCAGATGTGGCCGATTCGACCAAGCTTCGTTCACCCAATCGCGGGGCGTGCGGACGCTGATGCCGAAGCCGTTGTCCTCGCAGCAGAACAGCACCGGCATCCGCAGCCCCTGGTGCACGTTGTACTCAGCGGCGTTCAGCGCTCCCAGGGCAGTCGAGTGGTTGAGCGAAGCATCGCCGAATGAGCAGACCACGATCGCGTCCGCCGGCCACGCAGGGCTGACACCGATCCGCTGCGCGCGCTCGATCGCGAACCCGACCCCCATCGCACGGGGCAGATGAGACGCAATCGTCGAGGTCTGAGGGATCACCGCGAGCGCGTGGTTGCCGAACACCTTGTGTCGCCCGCCGGAAATCGGCTCATCCGCGGCGGCGACCAGGCCGAGGAGGATGTCCCGTAATGGGGTGGAGCCCGGGACCTGCTGCGCCCGCGCGCAGTAGAACCCGCCCGATCGGTAATGGAGGAGCGCCGGATCGGTGGGTCTGAGCGCCGCTGCGATCGCGGCGTTTGACTCGTGGCCCGCGGATCCGATCGTGTAGACGCCGGGGCCCTCCTTCCGCAGATAGCGCGCGGCCAGGTCGAGATTCCTGCTGGCCACCATCGCGTCGAACAATGCGAGGGCCATCCGCGCGGTCAGCCGGGTGCCGTCGCGGACCGGCTGATCGAGCTCCACGTCGCGAGCCCCTCTGCTGCTGAGCGCAGCCACGCGCTCGCGGAAGTGACGCTCGAGCGCTTGCTCCGGTGTGTCGGTCGCCGTCACAAACCGCCCTCTATCCCCGGCGCATCAGTAAGACGGCACGGACCTCACCCAAACTCCACACCCTGGGCCAGCGGAAGCTCGTCTGAGTAGTTGATGGTGTTGGTCGCCCGGCGCATGTAGGCGCGCCAGGCATCCGAGCCGGACTCGCGGCCTCCTCCGGTGGACTTCTCGCCGCCGAACGCGCCGCCGATCTCGGCGCCGGAGGTCCCGATGTTGACGTTGACGATCCCGCAGTCGGAGCCGTCGGAGGAGAGGAAGCGTTCGGCCTCTCGTTGGTCGCTGGTGAAGATGCTGGACGACAGTCCCTGGGGAACACCGTTGTGGAGCGCGATCGCGTCCTCGAGGTCCCGGTAGGTCATCACGTAGAGGATCGGGGCGAACGTCTCGCGACGCACCAGCTCCGTCTGGGCGGGCATGCGGACGATCGCGGGCTCGACGTAGTAGGCATCCGGGAGGCCCGCAGCCTCACGCCGGCCGCCGCCCACGATCAGCTCGCCGCCGTCGGACTGTGCCTCCTCGAGCGCTGCGACCATCTCCTGGTACGCCCTCTCATTGATCAGCGGACCGACCAACGTCCCGGACTCACTCGGGTCGCCGATCGGGAGTCGGCCGAACACGTCGCGCAGCGCGGCGACGAGCTCGTCGGCGACGTCGTCGTGTGCGATCACCCGACGCAAGGTCGTGCAGCGCTGGCCGGCGGTTCCCGCTGCGGCGAAGACGATTCCCCGCTGGGCGAGCTCGAGATCCGCCGAGGGTGCCACGACCGCTGCGTTGTTCCCGCCGAGCTCGAGCAACACTCGCCCCATGCGGGCCGCCACGCGTGGCGCGACCTCCGTCCCCATGCGCTCCGATCCAGTCGCGCTCACCAGCGCGACATCGGGGCTATCCACCAGCGCTTGGCCCTCGCGAGCGTCAGCGATCACGAGCCGCTGCACCGCGGCCGGCGCGCCGCACTCCGATGCGGCGCGATCCACCAGGGCCGAGCACGCCATCGAGGTGAGAGGAGTCATTGACGACGGCTTCCACACGATGGTGTCCCCGCAGACAAAGGCGACCGCCGCGTTCCAGGACCACACCGCCGCCGGGAAGTTGAACGCGGTAATGACGCCGACCACGCCCAGCGGGTGCCACGTCTCCATCAACCGGTGGCCTGGCCGCTCGGACGGCATCGTGCGCCCATCGAGCTGGCGCGACAACCCGACCGCGAAGTCGCAGATATCGATGGCCTCCTGCACCTCGCCGAGGGACTCCGAGCGGATCTTCCCGGCCTCGATCGTGACCAGCTCGGCGACGTCCGCCTTGTGTTCGCCCAGTAGCTCGCCCAGACGCTTGACGAACGCACCCCGGACGGGCGCGGGGACGCCACGCCACTCACGAAAGGCACGCTCGGTCTCGGCGATCGCCGCCTCCACCTCCGCCTGGCCTGCGGCGGGTACATCGAACAACGCCTCGCCCGTGATCGGCGAGCGCGCGCTCAGGGACGGTCCGGTCCCGGGCGAGGAAAGATCGACACCGCAGTTCTCGAGGGCTTCCCGGGCTCGCGAACGAAGTTCGTCAGTCGATGAGACGGACAGCTCGTGCTGGGACTGGGTTGTTGTCATTGGTTGCTCCGTGAGTTCTGGGCGGAAGATGAAGATCGCTTATACAACGTTGTACTCGGGGCGAAGGGCGGACGTGTCGAAGCGCTCCAGGCTCAACGGTTCTATGTCGACGAACGGCGGGCGACGCAAAACCAGGTCGCGGAGGATCTCGCCGACGGCGGGGGCCTGGAGGAATCCGTGTCCGGAGAACCCGGTCGCGTAGAGGAAGCGCGAGACGCCGGTCGCCTCCCCGATGATCGCGTTGTGGTCTGGCGTCATCTCGTAGAGCCCGGCCCACCCGCCGCGGATACCGGCGTCGGCGATCCGAGGCGCCCGCCGCCGGACCACCTCCATCAGGCCAGGGATCCAGTCGTCGGTTGTCTCGACGCTGAAGCCCGGCTTCTCATGCGGATCGGACATCCCCATCAATAGGCCGGGGCCCTCGCGGTGAAAGTAGAAGCTCGACTCGAAGTCGATCGTCATGGGGATCTGGGCGGGGAGTCCGTCGATCGCCTCGGTGAACAGGATCTGGCGCCGCAACGGCGTGACCGGCAGATCCAAGCCGACCATAGCGCCGCAGCTTCGCGACCAGGCGCCGGCGGCGCAGATCACGGTGCTCGTCCGGATCGAGCCGTGGTCAGTGACGACCTCGGTGATCTCGGCGCCGCTGATGTTGATGTCGAGCACCTCGCAGTTGACGCGGATCTCCGCGCCGTGGGCACGGGCGGCGAACGCGTATCCCTGGACCACGCCCTCGGGGGTTGCGTGGCCGTCGCCGGGTGAGAACGCGCCAGCGAGGATGTCGTCCCCCTGCACCAGTGGGCATAGCTCGCGAGCTTCGCCGGCCGTAAGCATCCGGGAAGCCAGTCCGTATTCGTTCTGAAGCGCGACGCTGCGCTCGAACTTCTCGACGTCGGGCTCACGGCTGAGGACAAACAGGTACCCGACCTGCTTGAGGTCGATCTCCCACCCGGGCCGCCGGCCGAAGGTGCGGAACGCGTCCAGGCTGCGCTTGGCAATCTCGACGTTCAGCGCGTCAGAGAACTGGGTGCGCACGCCGCCGGCCGCTCGGCACGTGGAGCCGCTCCCGAGTTGCGCCCGCTCGACGAGCGCGACGTCGACGCCCGCCTCGGCCAGGTGGAAGGCGGCGCTGGTGCCGATCACGCCGCCCCCGAGGATGACCACGTCGGCGGAGTCTGGAAGCGGTGAGACCGAGCGGGGCATTTCCAGGATCGTACGTGGGGGCCGCTGCAACCGCGCAATTGGCGGCCCGCTTCATGGGGAAGATCGCCGTGAAACGGGTCCTTGGCAGCCTGCCGTTACTGAGACCAGCCGTAGCAAACTGAGCGAACCTTAGATGGTCTGAGACGCCCCCAGCGTGCCTGAGAGCAGGTCACACCAGCGGACAGACCCGCCTGGTGGCATCTCATAACCCGGAGGTCGTGGGTTCAAATCCCACCACCTATCGGATCTCGGTGCGACGCACGGAGCAAGACACGGCGGGCCGCTCCTCGCGTGGGGGGCATGGCGAGCTGACGCTGCTGCTTCTCGCGCGAAGCAGAAGTGACGCGGCGGGCGCTCCTCCAGAGACGGCCGAGCGGCCCGGGACACGGCGGAAGCGAGTTGCAACCCGCACAGCTGATCGGCGCGTCGCTGGTCGCTGCCGCCGGCGTAAGAGACGAGAGCTACTTCTTGATCAGCTTGATCTTCTTGCGCTGTGTGGTCGGCTCGCCGCCGTCGGGCGTGTAGCTGACCTCCGCGGTGACCGTCGCCTTGCCCTTCTCGCGTAGCTTCTTCCTTGGCCTGCGCTTCGGCTTGATCGCGAGCTTCACCTTGCTCTCGCCCTGGCCCCCTGCCCGCTCCTCCTGAGGCTTGACCTTCTTCGTCTGAACGAGCTCGAGGTCGCCCGGTCCCGGGACGATCACCGTCAGCTTCGCCGTCCCCTTCCGCTTGTTCTTCTTCACCTTGCCGAAGCTGAATTCGTTTACGGGGTGAAGCTCGAACGCGCCGATGTCCGAGCCATCGCCACCGGGGGCGTTGGGAATCGCAGGGAAGTCGACCGGGCGCGTGAGGTCGCGCTGGTCGGTCGGCAGGCCGTCGCTGACTCCCTGGTCGATCGCCGGGCTTCCCATCGGAAGCGCGATCGTTTGGGTCGGGCCGCCGTTGTTTGACAGCGGGCCGAGCATCGGCTCGGTGCTCGGCTGGTCGCCGGGGGCGGTGAGCTCGCAGGCGTTGTCGTCGGCGAGGTTGTGTCCCTGAGAGGCCGCCGCGAAGGAGGCGGCGCCGGCGGAGCTGCAGTTCTGCTCGCCGCCGCGCGGGTCGGCGACGATCGTGTTGCTGAAGGTCAGCGTTGCCGGCCCACCGTTGGAGGAGTTGAAGAGGTTGGCGCCCGCGCCGGCGTTGTCCGCGATCGTGCTGCTGATGATCGTCGCGGTGGCTGTGTCGGGCGAGGCCTGTGCGCCGTTGAAGATCCCGCCGCCGCGACCAAGCGTGGCGTTACCCGTGACCGTGCTGTTGATGACGGTCGCGGTTGCCGAGGCGTTGAGGATCCCGGCGCCGGCCATGCCGCCGCCGCTCGGGTGTCTCGCGACGTTGCCGTTGATCGTGCTGTTCTGAACCGAAAGCACGCCGCCCGCGGTGTTCGCGATACCGCCGCCCCTCTGGCCCGAGTTGCCGCTGATCGCGCTTCGCACGACCGACAGCTCGCCGGAGTTGAGGATCGCACCGCCGAATTCCATCCCCGGGGTGAGGCCATCGGCCAGTGTCAGCCCCGAGACGACGATCTCGGCACCGGCGTTCACGGTGAAGATCCGAAACTCCCCGGTCGCGCGGCGGACCGTGAGGGCCGACGACCCTGGGCCCCTGATCTCGAACGTCCCGGTGAGCGCCGGGAGGGGCGTCTGCAGCTCGATCTGGCCGCTGACCCCGGTTGCGTCGACGACGTCGACGGGTGCGCCGACCGCGGCGTTGGCGTCGGTGATCGCCTGGCGAAGCGAGCCGTTACCCGCATCGTTCGTGTTCTGGACACCGAACGTGGCGGCCCGAGCGCCGGCAACCGGGGCCGCCAACAGCACGGCGGCCATGACCGCGACCAAGCAGCCGAGCCTACCGGCGATGCCACCGGCGGATGAGCCGTGCGGCCGGGAACAACGGAACTCCTCCATCTCAACCCCGCTCCTGTTAGACACCCGAGGCAGCAGCCTAGCCGGTCGGTGTCAGGCACAACACACCGCGTCGACTAAATGATGCCCTAGCGAAAGTGAGCATCTCCGCCGAAGGCGGACCTGGTAGGGGGTGTCTGTACATCGCGGGACCCCGGACCCGCTCTGCTGCTTGTCGCGCAAAGCGGAAGCGCCCCCCCCGGTAGTGGAGTTAGCAGCTTCACTCCGGACGCTTGGGGGCCGGGGCTTGGCTTGCTCTCTGATCACGGCGACTGGCCGAGCTCGCGGAGGGCTTGCTCGGGATTGCGGAAGGGCTGATTGCGCAGCAGCTTTCCGTTCCTGAGAGTCCAGATGTGACCGGTCCGCTCGGTCAGGGGCGTCCCACTTCCCTTGCCGCGCATATGCATGGTCATCACGATGGCCACCCGTCCATCCGGCGCTGCCACGACGCGATGCACCTCGACCTTCCACTCCTTCCACGCCAGGTCGATGTCTTCGAAGTACTCCCGGATGCCGTCGTGGCCACGGTATGCCTGCCCGCTCATCTCGAGAACGGATGCGAACTCGACGTCGGGATCGCACAATCCGACCGCGGCGTCCACATCGCCCCGAGTGATCGCGTCCGCGAGCCCGCGCACGGACTGCTCGTCCTCGGTTTCCATTGCCCGAAGGTATCGGTCGACGCCCGCCGGGAGCGATGGTCATATGACCTCCGGCTCAGAAGCCGGAGGTCGCGGGTTCAGATCCCACCGCGGTCCCTCCCGCATCGCTCGAATACCTCATCCGGCACGGACTCGACCCCGCTTATAGATCGTGTACCGGCAGCGCTTCGGGCGGTCGTGGCCGACGCCATCGGCGGGTGGTGAAGGGGCGGCCCGAGCGGGCACCGTAAACCCCAAAAACATGAAACCTGCTTCAATAGATGAAGGAGGGGTCTGAGGGCCTCCCTGCCAAGACACCCCTCGCGTCGAGCGAGATCGGTTCGCGGGCTGCCTGACACAGACACCCCCCACCGCCCCTCTCCAGCACCACGATCCTGGCCACCTGGCCGGCGATTCGGGCCTTGGACCCAAGTGGGTTTCGGGAAGACCAGTCCCAACGGAAGGGAAGCAGATGAATGCGCAACAGAACAAGCAGGCAGCGCAGGACGCCTACGCGGCGTTTGGCAACGGCGACGCCGAGGGCGCGATGCGAGACATCGACGACTCGATCGAATGGAAGGTCCGCGGCGACCACGCGCTGACCGGCACCTACAACGACAAGCAGGAAGTAGGCGAGCTGTGGGCGAAGTTCATGAGCAAGGACTTCCACAGCAACCCGCACGACTTCGTCGCCGAGGGCGACAAGGTCGTCGTTCTCACGAGTGTCCAGCTCGAGGGCGAGGCGATCGAGAGCGCCGACGTGCTCACCTACAACGATGACGCCAAGCTGGTCGCTTTCGAGACGCTCGGCGACGCGACGGTAGCCAACCGGGTGTTCGCCAAGTAAGGGAAGCTCACAGCGGATTCAACGGCCCAGAAACCCCTGCTAATGCGGGGGTTTCTGGCGTTGTTGGCCTAGTTGCGAGCCCGCGTCGGCGTGGCGCCCTGAGAGACCCCAGGTCATAACCCGGAGAGCTGCGATGAGCTTCAGCGGCGGCGCGAGTCTGATTAGCTGACCAAGTAGCGCCCGAGCGACCCAGGATTTGATTGCGTCGGAGGCGGGCGCGCTCGACAGGAGGAGAATCAGATGCCTGAGCACAAGGTCGGGACCCGAGAGGATTGGGAGGCCGCGCGTGCGGAGCTCGCCAAGCTCGAGGCCGAGTCCGCGGAGCGAAACCAGGAGATCAAGAAGAGGCGGCTCGCGCTCCCCTGGGTACCGGTGGAGAAGGAATACGAGTTCGACACCGAGGACGGCAAGAAGACCCTCGCCGAGCTCTTCGGCGGCCGCTCACAGCTCCTCGCCTACAACATCATGTTCGGGCCCGACTACGAAGTCGGTGCATGCCCCGGCTGCACCAACCTCGGGGATGGACTCGACGGCGCGCTCGTTCACCTGAACCACCGCGACGTGACCCTGATCTGCTTCTCGCGGGCGCCGATCGATCGGCTGGTCGCCTACAAGCAGCGGATGGGCTGGCAGTTCCCCTACGTCTCCACCTACGAGACCGAGTTCCCCTTCGACTTCGGCCTTGCGATGACCGAGGAGCAGGCGCAGCAGATCCCCGAGGTCAAGGAGATGATCGACAACCCGCCCGGCTGGCTCGAGGAATGGTCGCGCCAGGTCGGGGCCGAGCTCAAGGACGGACTCCGCGAAGGCCCGAGCTGGATCGCGTTCGCGCGCGAGAACGGGATCGTCTATCACACCTACACGGTGATGGCACCCGACCCGTTCGTGGCCCCGTACTACTCGTCCCTGCTCGATCGGACGCCGAAGGGGCCTCCCGACGAGCCGCGGGCCTGGCGCAAGGACGAGTACCCGGACTGAGCGGATAGCCGTCGAGCTCGCCGACGCGGTGCAGCGCGTGCGTGCCGGCGACGCGGACAGCCCTCGCGGCCCGCTACTCCATCAACCTCTCGCAGCGGGAGAATCGGTCGGGGCCGCGGCCTCCCCCGGCAGCGGACGAAGCTCGGGCCGCAGTCGAGCGCAACGCACCCGCCCGCAGCCCGATCGACCGGCGCCCCGGTCGGCTTTGCTTGCGCTCATCGCGACCCTCCTTGGCCGAGTGTAATCGTCGATGTGGTCGTCTCTGAGCAGCGTCCGGATCACACCCGCCGATGATTTGTGCGGCCCCGGCCGGTCTCCCTATCGACAACCGCAGAAACATGGAGGACGGATGATGAATTGGACGCTCGAAGTCGTGGTGGTGCCCGTCTCGGACGTGGACCGCGCGAAGGCCTTCTATGCCGAACAGGTCGGCTTCAACGTCGACCACGACACGAAGGTGAGCGAGGGAAATCGCATCGTCCAGCTCACCCCTCCCGGGTCGGGCTGCTCAATCGTCGTCGGCGAGGGGATCGTTCCCGACGTGCCGGCGGGCTCGCTCAAGGGCCTGCAGCTGGTCGTCTCCGACATCCACGCGGCGCGCGCTCAGCTCGTCGACGGAGGGGTGGAGGTCAGCGAGGTCCGGGTCCTGGGCGAGAGCCCGAGCCCGCAACCGGACCCGCTCGACAACGTCGGCTTCGTCTTCTTCAGCGATCCGGACGGCAACGGCTGGGCCGTGCAGCAGATATCCGCTCGCGCCTGAGAACCGGCACGATCAAGCGGCGAGCGGCGACCGACAACCAAAAGGAGACTCAAGATGGGCAGAATCGTGGTAACCGAGTTCGTCTCACTCGACGGCGTCGTCGAGGCGCCCGGCGGGGGGGAGGAGTTCAAGCACGGAGGCTGGAGCTTCGAGATCGATCGCGGCGATGAGGGCAACCAGTTCAAGCTCGACGAGGCGCGCGAGTCCGAGGCCCTGCTGCTGGGGCGGGTGACCTACGAGGGCTTTGCCGCGGCGTGGCCGTCCAGGGACGGCGAGTTCGCGGACAAGTTCAACAACATGCCCAAGTACGTCGTCTCCTCGACCCTCGAGGACCCCGAGTGGAACAACACGACGGTGCTCAAGGGCGACGTCGCGGAGGCGGTCTCGAAGCTGAAGCGGGAGCACCACGGGGAGATCGTGGTACACGGCAGCCCCCAGCTCGTGCAGGCGCTGGTCGAGAACGACCTCGTCGATGAGTTTCGGCTGATGGTCTTTCCGGTCGTGCTCGGATCCGGCAAGCGCCTCTTCGGTGACGCGAGCGAGAAGAAGGGCATGCGGCTCGCGGACTCGAAGATCGTCGGCGACGGCGTCGCCATCCTCATCTACGAGCCGGCGGCCAGGGACGAAGGCTGATCGGGGGCGCCGGCACGGGCGGCCCGACCCGATCTGCTGCGTAGCCGCGCCCGCGGGTGAGCCGCGGTCGGTCACGTTGCCTGGCCGCAATCCGTCATCGAGGTGACAGTGACGAGAAGGAGGCTTGCAATGCACGCTATGGCGACGGATCGATCCAGCGCCGAGATCGCAGTCGGGATCATGGGCTGCCTGGTCGGCTTCGGGGTATTGACGTTCGCCCTCTTTCCGTTCGCGCTTCCGTTCGTGCTCCTGCTGGCGGTGTTCACGATTCCACTCGTGCTGGTCGCCGTCGTTGGCGCGTTCGTCGGCGGGATCGTCGCCGTCGTGGGATTTGGTCTACGAGCCCTCGGACGACGGGCCAGGCGCCGCGAGGACTCAGCCGTCGAGGAGGGTCAGGTCGAGCTCGCTTAGGCGCGCGGGATCAGCGAGCAGATCGATCTCGGCGATCTTGCCGTCCGCGACCGTGAACCCGGCCACCGCGAACGGGCGCCCGCGCGGAGCGACGACGAACCCGGCGGCGCCGTTGACGAGCGCCGGCCGAGCGGATGCCGGCAAGCCGCCTGAAGGTGAGCGCCTGCTCGGCGACGGCGCGCGCGCCGCGGACCTCCCTCGATGCACGCGCAGCCACGGCGCCGCGGTCGGCTCGCAGCACGACGTCTGGGTCGAGCACGGCCACGAGCGCCTCGAGGTCACCGTCGCGCGCGGCAGCGAGGAAGGCGTCGACGACCTCTCGTTGGCGGCCAAGGTCCGGATCCGGGACCGGGGCTCCGCGCACCCGACGCCGGGCGCGGCTCGCGAGCTGTCGCGCAGCGTCCGGGGACCGGTCGACGATCGAACCGATCTCGCCGAACGGCACGGCGAACATGTCGTGGAGCACGAACGCGAGCCGCTCGGCGGGAGTCAGGGTCTCCAGGACGACGACCAGGGCGAGACCGACCGAGTCGGCTAGCAGCGCCTCATGCTCGGGGTCGACCCCGTCCTCGCGGCTGACGATCGGCTCGGGCACGTGCGGGCCCAGGGGCTCCTCGCGCTGCGACTTCCGCGAGCGCAACATGTCGAGGCACACCCGCGCGACGACCGTCGTCAGCCATCCGCCGAGGTTCTCGATCTCGCTCGCGTCGGAGCGGCTCAGTCGAAGCCAGGACTCCTGCACCGCGTCGTCCGCCTCGCTCACCGAGCCGAGCATCCGGTACGCCACAGCGCGCAGGTGGGTCCGGTTGGCCTCGAACTGCTGTGCGAGATACTCGCGGTCGTCCACGGTCACATCCCTTCGTCGCGTTCCGTCATAGCGGTGACGAAGCAAACCCGGCCCATGTGACAAGGAGATCGACTCAAATGGAACGCAAGTGGTGGACCCTGATCGCCGTCTCGGTGGCGACCTTCATGCTCCTGCTCGACATAACGGTCGTCAACGTGGCGCTGCCGTCGATCCGCGAGGACCTCGGCGCCAGCTTCACCGACCTCAGTGGGTGATCGACGCCTACGCGCTGACGCTAGCCGCACTGGTGCTGACGGCCGGCTCCCTCGCCGACCGGCTGGGGCGCCGCAGGGTGTTCGCGGCCGGACTGATGATCTTCTCGGTCGCCTCGCTGCTCTGCGCGCTGGCACCCGACCCGACCTTCCTCAACTTCGCGCGCGCACTTCAGGGTGTCGGCGGCGCGGTGATGTTCGCGGTCTCCCTGGCGCTGGTCGCCCAGGAGTTCCCCGCCGGCCGCGAGCGCGGCACGGCGATGGGGATCTACGGCGCCTCGATCGGCGTCGCAGTCGCGATCGGCCCGCTGGTGGGCGGCGCGCTCACCGACTCGCTCGGCTGGGAGTCGATCTTCTACCTCAACGTCCCGGTCGGGATTGCGGCGCTCGTGGTCACCTACCTGAAGCTGGGCGAGAGCCGCGACCCGAACGCGACTCGCGTCGACTGGGCCGGCGTCGCGACCTTCAGCGCCGCGCTGTTCGTGCTCGTGCTGGCGCTCGTGCGTGGTAACGACGAGGGCTGGGGCAGCACGCTGATCGTCTCGCTGCTCGCCGGCTCAGCGGCGCTGATGGCCGCTTTCATCGCGATCGAGCGCCGGGTCGTTGAGCCGATGCTTCCCCTCGGACTGTTCAGGCGGCGCGCGTTCACCGGCGTCCAGCTCGCCGCCTTCGCGGTCTCGGGCTCGCTGTTCGCGCTCTTTCTCTACCTCACCCTCTACCTCCAGAGCTACCTCGGTTACTCGCCGCTCGAGGCGGGCGTGCGCTACCTGCCGATCACGCTGGCGAGCTTCATCGCGGCGCCGATCGCCGGCGCGCTGCTGTCGCGGGTTCAGGCGCGGGTGATGATGAGCGTCGGGTTGGCCGGCACCGGCGTCGGCCTGCTGCTGATGTCGGGGATCGAGTCGGGCGACGGCTGGACGACCCTGCTCGGTGGCTTCCTGGTCGCGGGCGCCGGCGTCGGCTTGCTGAACCCGGTGATCGCCGACGTCGCGGTCAGCGTCGTGCCGAAGGAGCAGAGCGGCATGGCGGCCGGGATCAACGACACCTTCCGCCAGGTCGGCGTCGCGGTCGGCATCGCCGCCCTGGGAGCGATCTTCGTCGGCCGGGGCGCCGACAAGGTGAGCGAGATGACGGCGGGGACTCCGGCCGCGAGCGGTGAGCGCCCGCGCCAGCTGATCGAGGCCGCCTCGTCGGGCAACCTGGACCAGGCCCTCACTGCGGTTCCTCCGCAGGCTCAGCCGGCGGTCTCGAACGCGGTCGGGGAGGGATTCATCACCGGGCTCAACGACGTGCTGACGATCGGCGCACTGCTCAGCCTCGCCGGCGCGGTCCTCGCCCTGTGGCTCGTTCAGGAGCGCGAGATCGACCGCCAGCCGCTGGAGTCCGAGCGCGAGCCCGGATCCCCGGTGGCGCCGGAGGCGGTCGCCTCCTGACGAACGTGGACCGCTCTACCCGAGCCGTCTCGGCACCGCGAACGCCTCCAGTGTCGCGCCCCCCGGACCAAGATCCCGCCATGCCCCCTCGAAGGCCAGCGTCGCGAGGCCGCCGGTCGGATACTTGGCCGCCAAGGCCGCGCGTGCGTCGGGGTCCCCACCGCCCATGAGCTCGGCGGCGAGGTCCTCGAGCCCCGGGTTGTGGCCGACGAGCATCACCGAGCCAACCTCATCGGGCAGGCTGCGCAGCCGCTCCAGAAGCGATCCGGCCCCCGCCGCGTAGAGACCGGCCTCGACCTCGACCCGGGCCTGCGGCGGAAGTCCTTCGCGGACGCCCTCGAGCGTCTGCATCGCGCGGACCGCGGATGAGCAGAGCACGAGGTCGGGCGCGACCCCGGAGTCGCGGAAGTGCTCGCGAAGCAAGACGACCGCCTTTCGCCCCCGCTTGGCGAGCGGACGCTCGTGATCGAGAAGCTCGGGCTCATCCCAGCTCGACTTCGCGTGGCGGAGGAGATAGATCAGGTGCTTCACAGTCCGATCCGCTCGTCGAAGCCGGCGGGCGCGTGGATATTGAGCATCCGCACCGGGACCTCTCCATCGTTGCGGAAGCCGTGCGCGACGCCCGGCGGGATGAGGACGAAGGTCCCGGGCGGTGCGGCGATCTCCTCCTCGTCGAGGGTGAAGGTCATCTCGCCCTCGACGATGTAGAAGGCGTCGTCCTCCTCGGCGTGGACGTGCTCGTCGAGCTCGCGCCCTGCGGCTATCTCGATGATCGCGAAGGTGAACCGCGGGGTGTCGGCCGTCCGCGCGAGGAACTCGACGTTGCCGGTCCGATGCCCCTGTCCGGGCGCCACGACGATCGCGCGAGTGCTCATCGACGGATGCTCGCAGGAACGGGCAGCGACAACCGGTGCCGCCGACGGCCCGGCGATGAGTTTTCGCCGCGCAGCCGGTCTACTCTGGTGAGCATGACGATTACGTCGACACCCTTGCAGGGGGAGCGGGAGCTGCTCGAGGCGGCTCGGGGCGGAGACGAGGGCGCCTTTCGCGGCATCGTCGAGCGCCACCGCACCGAGCTCCACGCACACTGCTACAGGATGCTGGGCTCGCTCCAGGACGCCGAGGACGCGCTCCAGGAGACGCTCTTGCGCGCCTGGCGCGGGCTCGCCGGGTTTGAGGGACGAAGCTCGGTTCGCTCCTGGCTCTACAGGATCGCGACCAACGCCTGCCTGGATGCGATCGCACGACGGCCCAAGCGCGTGCTGCCGGTCGACTACGGCCCCCCGAGCGACGAGCACGACCCGGGCGAGCCGTTGGTCGAGTCGGTGTGGGTCGAGCCCTACCCCGATCAGACACTCGGGCTCGAAAGCGGCTATGCGACGCCCGATGCTCGCTACGAGCAGCTCGAGGCCGTCGAGCTCGCGTTCGTCGCCGCGCTTCAGCATCTGCCGCCCCGACAACGCGCAGTCCTCGTCCTTCGCGAGGTGCTCGGGTTCTCCGCGCGCGAAGTGTCGGAGTCGCTGGAGACGACGGTTGCATCGGTGAACAGCGCTTTGCAGCGGGCCCGCAAGGCGGTCGATGACCGGCTTCCCGAGCGCAGCCAACAGGAGACCCTGCGGGTGCTCGGCGACAAGCGGATCAGCGAGCTCGTCGAGGCGTACGTCGACGCCTGGGCGCGAGGCGACGTCGACGCGCTACACGCTCTGCTGGCCGCCGACGCCGTCTTCTCGATGCCGCCGTGGGCGAGCTGGTGGCGGGGCCGCGAGACGATCGCCGAGATGGCGAAGGCCGCCGTCGACGTTTGCGCCGAGTCGCGTGCCGTGCCGACTCGCGCCAACGGGCAGCCGGCCCTCGCCTATTACGGCTTGTGTGGTGAGAAGGGACGCTACGAGGGGCGCTACACGGCCTCGGCGATCGACGTCCTCACCCTCGAGCGCGGGCGGATCACCGAGATCACCGCCTTCGTCACCCCCGAGATCTTTCCGCGCTTCAGCCTGCCCTCCGTGCTTGAGGAGTAGCAGGGCCCGCTCGCTCGCCGGCCCGATAGACGTCGACGAAGTGCAGGTAGCGCTTCGCGATCGCGGCGACCGCGGCAGGGCGATCGAGATCACCCGCGAGATAGGAGGCGATCGGCTGCCACCAGATCGTCCGGCCGACGGCGAAGCCGTCGAACCCCTCGACCGGGGCCGCCGCTCGAAGCCAGTGCTCGACCTTCGACTCGTCGGCGCCGCGCCCGAGGATCAGGCAGCTCACACGGCTGCGGCCCTCGCGCCGGCAGGTGGCTGCGATCCGCTCGCAGTCGGAGCGTCGCTCGAGCCCCTCGATCTTCCACACCGCGGGCTCGATGCCGTGATCTTGGAGCCGGGTCACGGCCCGGCAGACGAGCTCCGGTCGCAGCTCGGCGTCGAAGCGGTCGCGGTCGTCGCCGAGACTTCGAAGCTGGGCGGTGGTCGGGGGGACCAGGAGCTCGAACAGAAGCTCACGCTCCTGACCTCGCAACCAATCCCCGAGGCACCGCAGCCGCTCGAGCTGGCGCCGGTTGAGCTCACGGTCACCGTCGGGGTTAAAGCGCACCAGCGCCTTTACGAGCGAGGGGTCGAAGCGCTCGATGTGAGCGGCGAATTCATCGCCGTACTCGAACTGGAACTCGGCCTGACCGGAGCGCTCGCACGCGATCGCCACCACAACCCCCTGATCGCGGGCGAGCTCGAGCGCCGCTTCGCCGAACTGCTCGTCGACCAGCAGACCGATCCCGATCCCTTCGAGCCGGCCCCGTGCCTGCAGGAGGCCCTCAGTCGCGACCAGCTTGGAATCGGAGATCCGGCTTGCCTGCGGCGATCCAATCAGCGCTTGCAGCGACCGTCGGTGATCAAAGGCGAGCATGAACAGCGGCATTCGCTCATATTCAATCAAAATACTTGCATGAATGTGCTTGGATAGTGTAGTATCGCGCCGCATTGAAGCCGCGGGACCGAGCATGTCGCTAGTCGCCGAGGAGATCCGAGACCAGCCTCGCGCCTGGTCGCTGGCCGCCGACCTCGGGCACGAGTCGTCGTCGCTGCTCCCCGCCGGTGAGCGCGTCGCGGTGATCGGCTGTGGCAGCTCGTGGCATGCGGCGAAGGCGCTGGCGGCGCTTCGGGAGCTCAGCGGTCGAGGGGAGACCGATGCATTCGCCGCATCCGAGGCGCTTCTCGATCGACGCTATGACCGCGTCGTCGCGATCTCGCGCTCGGGTGCGACGACCGAGATCCGGCGCGCGCTCGAGCGCGTCCCGCCCGGCACGACGACCGTCGCCCTGGTCGGAGACCCGCTGAGCCCGGTCGCGGTCGAGAGCGATCTGGTCGTCGACCTGAGCTTCGCCGACGATCGCTCCGTCGTCCAGACCCGGTTCGTGACCACCGCGGTCTGCTTTGCACGCGCCCTGCTCGGCCTCCCCGCGGATGGGCTGCTTGCCGATGCCGAGATTGCCCTCACGGACCCGCATCCGCTCGATCCGGCGAGCGTCGAGCGTGCCGTCATCCTTGGCCGCGACTGGCGCGTCGCGATGGCCGATGCCGGCGCGCTGACGTTGCGCGAGACGGCTCGGTTGTGGGCCGAGTCATATCCGGCGCTCGAGTACCGGCACGGGCCGATCGCCACCGCCGGACCGGGGGCCGTGATCTGGCTGCTCGATGACCCTCCCGCGAACCTGGCCGACGAGGTCGCGGCGACCGGGGCGACCGTGCTCGTCGCGAGGCTCGATCCGCTGGCGGAGCTGATTCGCGTCCAACGCCTCGCGGTGGCGCTCGCCGAAGCGCGGGGCCTCGACCCCGACCGGCCGGCGAACCTCGAACGGGCCGTCGTCCTCGACCTGATCGAGTCGGAGGGCCGGTCGTGACCAGGGCTGAGCGCCTGGACGGGATCCTCGCGCACCTGGCGAGCGACGGCTCGGTATCCGTGCGCGAGCTGACCGAGGACCTGGGCGCCTCCTCGGCAACGATCCGGCGCGATCTGAAGCTGCTCGAGGAGCAGAAGCTGCTCTCGCGCTCGCACGGCGGAGCGGTCAGCAACGGGGTGCTCTACGAGCTCCCGGTCCGCTACCGGGGCGGCCAGCACAAGGACGAGAAGCGCCGGATCGCCGATGCCGCCGCCGAGCGGACCGCCGACGCGCAGACGGTCGGGCTGACCGGTGGTACGACCACCACCGAGGTTGCTCGGCGCCTGCGCGACCGCAGCCTGACCGTTGTCACCAATGCGGTCAACATCGCTTCCGAGCTGGTGGTCAGCGAGACGATCCGCCTCGTGGTCACCGGCGGGATCGCACGACCGCAGTCGTATGAGCTGATCGGGCCACTCGCCGAGCGCACGCTCGAGGGTCTGAACGTCGATCTGATGTTCCTCGGCGTAGACGGCGTCAACGCGTCGGGTGTCGCCACCCACGACGAGATCGAGGCGCAGACGAACCGCAAGATGGTCGAGCGCGCCGCCCGCGTGGTCGTCGTCTGCGACTCCTCGAAGCTCGGTCGCTCGGCGCTCTCGAGCATCTGCGCGCTATCGGAGATCGATGAGCTGATCACCGACTCCGGCGCGTCCGCACAACAGCTTCAGGCCCCACGGGCAGCGGGCGTGGAGGTGGTCCAGGTCTGATGGCCGCTCGCGCCCGCGCCGGCTTCGTTGCCGTCTCCACCAATCCCGCGATCGACCGCGTCGCCCGGATCGAGGGGCCTGCCGGCGGCGTCGTGGCTGCGTCGGAGTTGCTCGAGACGCCCGGGGGCAAGGCCATCCACGCGGCCTGCGTCGCGGCCGAGCTCGGAGCCGAGGCGAGGGTGATCGTTCCAGCCGGGGGCAGGAGCGGTGATCGGTTGCTCGAGTTGCTGGCGTCCGAGCCGGTCGAAGTTGATCACGTCACGGTCGCGGACCCGACCCGGGGGACCTACACGCTGGTAGGAGCGACCGGCGGCGACCTGGTCGAGGTCCACGAGCCCGGGGGAGCGCTGAGCGAGGCCGAGTGCGAGCGTTTGCTCTCCACCCTGGCCGCGCTACCGACCGCGCCCGGCGTGGTCGGGATCTGCGGCAGCCTCCCGCCGGGAGCGCCAACCGACCTGCACGCCCGCTTGGTCGCCGCGGCTCGCGAGCTGGGCGCGTTCACGATCCTCGACTCCTCGACCCCGGCGGCGCTCGCCGCCGGCGTCTCCGCGGGCCCGGACCTGGTCGCCCCCAACCTCGCCGAGGCGTGTGAGCTGCTCGGGGTCGAGCTCGAGGCCGAGCTTGGGGACGCGAAGCTCGCGCCGATCGTGGAGGCGATCAGGGAGCGTGGAGCCGCCGCGGCCTGGCTCAGCCTCGGCTCGCAGGGCAGCGTCCTGGCCAGCGCCGCGGGCAGCCTCCGGCTCAAGGCACCGGCGCCGGGGCGGATCGTGAACACGGTCGGCTGCGGCGATGCCCTCGTCGGCGGGCTGGCCGCGGGCCTGATCATGGGCCGGGACCTGAGCTCGGCGGCCGCCCTCGGCGCCGCCGCGGCGACCGAGAAGATCGCCCACCTGCATCCGGGCCGGGTCGAGCGCGCCGCCGTCGAGGCGCTGGTTCCCGCGATCGAGGCGACCCCGTTGCGGTCCCAGGTGGCGCTGCGATGAGCGCCGAGCGCTTCGACCTTCTGGTCGCCGGGGAGCTCAACCCCGACGCGATCGTCGTCGCCGAGACGATTGAGCCCGAATACGGACAGGGCGAGCGTCTCGTCGACGACGGCGTCCTGACGATCGGCTCCTCGGGGGCGATCGTCGCCTGCGGGGCCGCCCGCCTCGGAATGCGAACCGCCTACGTTGGCGTCGTCGGCGACGACGACTCGGGCGGTTTCCTGCTGCGCGAGTTGCAGCGCCGAAACGTCGACGTCGAAGGCTGCCGGGTCGACCCCGAGCGGGCAACCGGGCTCAGCGTCGTGCTCAGCCAGGGGGACGACCGAGCGACGCTGACCTTCCCGGGAGCGATGGCCGGCCTCACTCCCGCCGACGTGACCGACGAGATGCTGAGTAGCGCAGAGCACCTGCACGTCTCCTCGCCACATCTGCAGGCCGGACTCCGAGCGGGCCTCGCCGAGCTCTTCGGCCGCGCCCGCGACCGGGGAGCGTCGACCTCGCTCGACCCCGGCTGGGATCCGAGCGGAGGCTGGGGCGCTGAGCTCGACGATGCGCTCGACACGGTCGACGTCTTGCTGCCGAACGCGACCGAGGCGTGCCGGCTCACGGACGCCGACGACCCCGAGGCGGCGCTCGGGTTGCTCGCGCGGCGGGTCGAGACCGTCGCCGTCAAGCTCGGTCGCGAGGGTGCGATCGCCCGCCGCGGAGCGGAGACCGCGGCGGCGCAGGCGCCGCCGGTCGCGTCGGTCGACGGAACCGGCGCCGGCGACAGCTTCGCGGCCGGGTTCCTGTACGGCCTCGGCAACCGGGAGCCGCTCGAGCGGGTGCTGAGGCTCGCGGTCGCGTGCGGCTCGCTCTCGACCCGCAGCCTGGGAGGCGTCGACGCGCAGCCGCTGCTCGCCGAGGCCCTCGACCTGGCCGCGTCGCTGCCGGTGGGGTCGAGATGAGCGGCCCGAAGATCTGCTTCGTCGGCGCCGGCAGCGTCGAGTTCACCGGGATGCTGATCGCCGACATCCTCGGCTATCCCGAGCTGCGTGAGGCGACGATCTCGCTTCACGACATCGACTCCGAGCGCCTGGAGACCGCGGAGGGCGTGGCGCGGGCGGTCTCAGGCCAGCTCGGCGCGGCGCCGCCGATCGAGGCCCATCTGGAGCGTCGCGCCGCGCTCGACGGCGCCGACTACGTGATCAACATGGTCCAGGTCGGCGGCCATGCGGCGACCCTGATCGACCACGAGATCCCGGCCCGCTACGGCCTCCGGCAGACGATCGGCGACACACTCGGGGTCGGCGGCGTGTTTCGGGCGCTGCGCACGATTCCGGTGATGGAGGGCATCGCTGCCGACATGGCCGAGGTTTGCGCCGATGCCTGGCTGCTCAACTACACCAACCCGATGGTGATGCTCTGCTGGGCCACCTACATCGGCACTCCCCAGAAGCGGATCGTCGGCCTCTGTCACTCGGTCCAGAACACGACCCAACAGCTCGCCGAGTACGTCCGCGTCCCGTTCGAGGAGGTCACCTTCTTCGGCGCCGGGGTCAATCACCAGGCCTTCATCCTGCACTTCGAGCGCGACGGCGAGGATCTTTATCCGCTGCTCGACCAGGCGATCGAGCGCGATCCCGAGTTGCTGCGGCGGGTCCGAGTCCAGATGTACCGGCGGCTCGGCTACTTCCCGACCGAGTCCAGCGAACACTCGGCGGAGTACCTGCCGTGGCTGATGCACGACGACGACGCGATCGAGCGCTACCGGCTGTGGGTCGGAGAGTACGTGGCGCGCAGCGAGGAGAACCTGGCCGAGTACGAGCGCACCCGCGAGGCCGTGAAGGCGTCGGAGCCGCTCGAGCTCGAGCCGAGCAACGAGTACGCGCCGCAGATCATCCACTCGATCGAGACCGGTGGCGCACGGGTGGTCTACGGCAACGTCCGCAATACCGGCCTGATCGACAACCTGCCCGGGGACGCCTGCGTCGAGGTGCCCTGCCTGGTTGACCGAAGCGGTCTGCACCCCGTCCATGTCGGCGAATTGCCGCCGCAGCTGGCGGCGCTCAACCGCACCTACCTCAATGTCGCCGAGCTCACGGTCCGGGCCGCGCTCGAAGGGCGCCCGGAGTACGTCAAGCAGGCGGTGATGCTCGATCCCAACGCGGCCGCGAGCCTCTCCCTCGACGCGATCTGGGAGATGTGTGACGCGTTGACCGCGGCCCATGGGGACGCCTTGCCGGAGGCATTGCGCACCCAGGCCAAAGCTGAAGTGAGAACCAGATGAGCTCGTTGGTGAGCCATCGGAGGGCGAAACCAGACAACAGGAGGAGAGGATCGTGTCGAGACTGACGAGAATGCTGGCCTTGCTGGTGGCGGTGGCCATCGCGGGGCTTCTGGTCGCCTGCGGAGGCGACGACGACGAATCAAGTGACGACTCCAGCGCGAGCGGGGAGCCGGCCGAAATCACCTTCTGGCATGGCCAGACCCAGGGCCCGGCCGAGCTGCTCCAGGAGATGATCGACGACTTCAACAAGACCCATCCCGACGTCGTCGTCTCGAAGGACTCGGGCGGCGTCAACTCTGACCGCATGCTGCAGAAGGTCACCGCCGGGCTGCAGGCCGACAACTATCCCGACATCGCCTACATCTACGGCTCCGATCTCGCAAACCTCGCCGGAGGGGAACAGCTCCTCGACCTGACCGAGGCGATCGACAACGGCGACATTGACTGGGACCGCTTCGCGGAGGCGGGCAAGACCGCGGTCACGGTCGACGACCGCCCGCGCGCCGTGCCGGCGTTCATCGACAACCTCGCGGTCGTCTACAACAAGAAGATCTTCGACGACGCGGGCGTCGAGTACCCGACCGACGATTGGACCTGGGACGACTTCCTCGCCACCGCGAAGGAGCTCAACGACCCGGAGGCGGGCATCGCCGGGTTCGGCTGGCCCGGAACCGGCGACGAGGACACCACCTGGCGGATCTGGCCGCTGATCTGGCAGCAGGGTGGCGAGATCGTCAGCGAGGATGGGACCAGCGTCGGATTCGACGGCCCGAGCGGCGAGGCGGCGCTCGAGGTGGTCGCCCAGGCGGCCGCCGACGAATCGGTCTACATCGACAGCACCGCCGGGAGTGAGCGCATGCAGCAGCTCTTTGCCAGCGGCAAGATGGCGATGAACGTGGCCGGCCCGTACACGCTGCCCGAGTACGTCGACGCCAAGGTCGACTACGGGGTCGTCTCGATGCCTTCGTTTGGCGACGAGCACACAACGATCGCCGGCCCCGACACCTGGGCGGTGTTCGACAACGGCGAGGAGCGCTCGGCCGCCGCGATCGAGTTCCTCGATTGGTTCAGCGAGCCCGAGCAGCAGCTGCGCTGGATCACCGAGGCGGGCAGCCTGCCGCTGACCACCGACGTCGAGGAGGCGGAGGGCTTTGCCGAGTACGAGGCGAGCCTCCCGGACCTCGACAAGTTCATCCAGAACACCGAGCTGGCGCGGACCCGGGACACGATCCCCGAGTACCCGCAGATCTCCCAGGCGATCGGCAAGGCGGTCGCCTCGGTGCTCTACGGCGAGGCCGAGCCGAGCGAGGCGCTGAGCCAGGCGGTCGAGACCTCGAACGCGGAGCTGGGGGTGCCGGGCTCCTGACGGGGCGCTGAGATGAGCCCGGAACCGACCGCACCAGAGAGGACGTTCGCCCAACGGGTCTTCGGGGAGCACCCAACGGCCTGGGCGTTCGTCCTCCCCGCGGTGGTGATCATCGTCGGGCTGGCGATCGTGCCGATCGGCTGGTCGCTGGTGCTCTCGTTCAACTCGGCCGACCTGATCGCCCCGGCGCAGTGGGTCGGGCTCTCCAACTACGACGCGCTGCTCGACGACCCCGGGCTCCGCGACGCCGTCAAGCACACGATCGTCTACACGGCCCTGTTCGTGCCGATCTCGATCGGCCTCGGTCTCTTCCTGGCCCTGGGGCTGAATCGCCACCTGCGGCTGATCGGGGTCTACCGGACCGCGTTCCTGGCTCCGTTCATCGCCTCGGTCGCCGCCCAGGGGGTGCTGTTCTCGTTCATCTTCGACGAGCGCTTCGGGGTTGCCAACGCCGCCCTCGACGCGGTCGGCCTCCCGCGACAGGGCTTTCTCGGCGACCCCGATCAGGCACTGTTCGTGATCGTCTTGATCGGGATCTGGGGCGGGATCGGGTTTCCCCTGGTGATCTACCTGGCGGCGCTGCAGGACGTTCCCCGCGAGCTCGTCGACGCGGCGTCGGTCGACGGCGCCCGGCGCTGGGCGACGCTCCGCCACGTGATCCTGCCGCAGCTGCTGCCGGTGACGATCTTCCTCGTCGTCTGGCAGATCCTGCTCTCACTGCAGCTCTTCGACCTCGTCTACGCGACCACCCGGGGAGGTCCGCTCGATGCGACGGCGGTGGTCGTCTACTACATCTACAACCAGGCATTCGTGCTCTTCAACGCGGGCTACGCGGCCGCCGTCGCCTACAGCGTCGCGGTCTTCCTCCTGCTGCTGGTCGGGGCGCAGCTCATCTACAGCCGCTGGCGTGCGAGGCACGCGTGACCGCCTATCCGGACGCCGCCGCAGCCCCGCCGTCGAGCCGCTGGCGGCTGCCGTTCAGCCCCTGGCACCTGATCCTGTTCCCTGCCGCGGTGGTCTTCGCGCTCCCGCTGATCTGGATGGTCCTGAGCTCGTTGATGTCGAACGCCCAGATCAACCAGTTCCCGCCGACGATCATCCCGGACTCGCTTCACCCCGACGGTTGGGAGACCGTCTTCGGCGACTCCGAGTTCCCGCGCTGGTTCTTGAACTCGACCATCGTCGCGCTCGTGACCGTGGTCTCGAACCTCGTCTTCTGCTCGCTCGCCGGCTACGCCTTCGCCCGGATGAGGTTCCGCGGCTCGACCGTGCTTTTCCTGCTCATCCTCGTCACCCTGATCATCCCGTTCCAGCTGACGATGATCCCGACCTTCATCGTCATGGACGAGCTCGGACTCGTCGATACGCTCGCGGCGCTGATCGTTCCGGCCCTGGTGCTCCCGCTGGGCGTCTTTTTGATGCGGCAGTTCTTCGTCAACCTGCCCCGCGAGGTCGAGGACGCGGCGCGGATCGACGGCTGCTCGAGGTTGGGCGTTCTGCTCTACGTCGCCCTGCCGCTGGCGAAGCCCGCCCTCGCCACCCTTGCGGCGCTCACCTTCTTGCTGATGTGGAACGACCTGCTCTGGCCGCTGATCGCGATCACCTCCGATCAGAACGCGACCCTGCCGCTCGGCCTGACCACCTTCCAGGGCCAGCACACCCAGGACTTCTCCGCGGTGATGGCGGGCAACGTGATCACGGTGACTCCGGTGCTGATCGCGTTCCTGCTCGCGCAGCGGACGTTCATCCAGTCGCTCACCTCGAGCGCGGTGAAGGGATAGGGAGCCGATGCCTCCGATCCGGATCGAGCGGGTGACGAAGGTCTACGGGGACGACGTGGTCGCGGTCGACGACGTCTCGCTCGAGGTCGCCGACGGAGAGTTCATGGTGCTCGTCGGGCCGTCGGGGTGCGGCAAGTCGACCCTGTTGCGCGTGATCGCCGGGCTCGAGAAGGTGACCCTGGGCAGGGTCTGGATCGGCGACGACGACGTGACCACGCTCGACCCTCCCGACCGCGACCTGGCGATGGTCTTCCAGAGCTACGCGCTCTACCCGCACAAGACTGTCCGCGAGAATCTCGCCTTCGGACTGCGGCGGCGCAAGGTGCCGAAGGAAGAGATCGCCGAGCGGGTCGACCGGATGGCGGCAATGCTCGGCCTCGGCGAGCTGATGGGGCGCAAGCCCGCGGCGCTCTCGGGCGGTCAGCGCCAACGCGTAGCGATGGGACGCGCGCTGGTGCGCGAGCCGCGCGCTTTCCTCATGGACGAGCCGCTCTCCAACCTCGACGCGAAGCTGCGCACGAGCATGCGCGGCGAGCTCGCCCGCCTGCACGAGCGGCTGCCGACGACCACCGTCTACGTCACCCACGACCAGGTCGAGGCGATGACGCTCGGTGAGCGGGTCGCGGTCCTGCGCGACGGGGTGATCCAGCAGTGCGACGTTCCGCAGCGACTGTTCGATCAGCCCGCGAACCTGTTCGTGGGGGCCTTCATCGGCTCGCCGGCGATGAACCTGGTCGAGGCGCGGCTGGACGGCGACGTGGTCAGCTTCGGGAGCACCGAGCTGCCGCTCGCCGGCGCCCGCGCCGCAGGCGGGCGCGCCGTCATCCTCGGCCTGCGGCCGACCGCGCTTGCGGTTGCGGGACCTGGGTGCGATCCGAGCTGGCCGCGCCTCCGCGTCGACCTCGACGTGGTGGAGGAGCTCGGCGCGGAGTGCAACCTGCTGTTCAGCGTCGACGCTCCGCGGGTCGCCACGGACGACGTCAAGGCAGCGATCGGCGGCGAGAGCGGCGCCGACGAGGGCAGGTTGCTGGCTGACGATCGGCGGGCCCGGTTTGTCGCCCGCATCCACGACCGGCCTCCCGCTGGACCGGGTACGTCGGTGGACCTCGCGATCGACCCCTCGCAGCTCCACCTCTTCGATCGCGAGAGTGGTCGCGCGCTCGCGCTCGAACAGCGGGCGGCGCAGGCGGCATGAGGGCAAGGCGCTCGCTGCTCGCGGCAGGGGCCACCGCGGCCTCCGGCCTGCTGCTGATCGGTCTGCTCGGCGGACAGGGGCGGCGCGCCGAGGCCGGGATCGCTGTGGCGCCGCCGCCGGCGAATGCGGGCTTCGACTATCAGATCGGCGGCGACTACCCGCTTCCCGAAGGCGTCTCGGTCGTCTCCCGCGACTGGTTCAGCGGCGATCCGGCGGACGAGCCTGCCTACTCGATCTGCTACGTCAACGCCTTCCAGACCCAGGCCGACGAGCGCGGCGTCGACCGCCCCGACGAGCGCTCCAACTGGCCGCGGCAGCTCGTCCTCGACGAGCTCGGCGACGATCCAAACTGGGGCGGCGAGTACCTCGTCGACGTCAGCAGCGCCAGGAAGCGCCGGCGGGCGGCGCGCTGGGTCGAGCAGATGATCGACGGCTGCGACCGCAAGGGCTTCGCGGCGGTCGAGTACGACAACCTCGACTCCTGGACGCGCTTCGACGGCACCCCGCTCGCGGACGAGGTCCCGTTCGAAAAGCGCCAGGCGCTCGCCTACGCGCGGCGACTCGCGCGGCGGGCGCACGCGTTGGGCCTGGCGGTCGGCCAGAAGAACACGGCCGACGTCACCCCGGGGCAGTCGCGAGAGGTGGGGTTCGACTTCGCGATCGCCGAGGAGTGCGCGCGTTACGACGAGTGCGACCGCTATCGCCGCATCTACGGCAACGGCGTGATCGAGATCGAGTACCGGCGCAAGGACTTCCGCAAGGCGTGCGACACCGACGGCGACCAGATCTCGGTCGTCCTGCGAGATCGCCAGGTGAGCACCCCGGGCTCGCGGCGATACCGCTACGACGCCTGCTAGCGGTGCCCGACTAGCGCCTGCGCCTGACCCGCCAGCTCTGGCTCGCGGGCAGCGCGTCGAAGTTGCCGGTGGCGTCGAAGGCCTGGACCTCGAAGTTGTGGCGCCCCCTCCTCACCCGCGCCGTGAACGGCGACGTGCAGGATGGATAGCCGATCCCGTCGAGCGTGCAATCGAAGCTCGCGGAGGGATCGTCGGCGACGAACTCGAACGTCACCCGGGCCCGACGCCGGTTGGTCCTCACCCTACGCCTCGGGCCGCTGGTGATCGTGGTCTCGGGCGCGGTCGTGTCGCCGGTCGCCTCGGTGAACTCGTCGGCGCCGATGTCGGGCGCCGGGCCCTGGAGGCGCGCCTCGCCGTCGATGTCGATGCTGCCGAGGCCGGGGGCGGCCGAGCCCGCGTTGATCGTCGGCGAGCCCGCGGCCTGGTGGAAGTTGCCGGCGGCCGCATTCACGAACTGAGGAGCAGCGGTCTGGTTGTCGTTGGCGCCCGGGTTGGTGACGAACGGCGTCCCGCCGTTGGTCGCGACCTCGTCCTCGTATAGGTAGTTCGAGTGATCCGTGACCACGGTGGCCGCGTTGGCGTTGCCGTCGGCCTCGGCGCGGATATCGACCGGGAAGCCGTATGCGATCAGGTTCGCGGCGTTGATCGTGATCGAGCCGGAATAGCTCGAGAGAAAGATCGCGGGGGCATTCTGGGCGTAGGCGGTGACGTTGCGGAACGTGTTCGTCCCCGTGCCCGGGATGGCGTTGCCATAGATCGCGTATCCGGCGCCCGAGTTCCAGCAGATGCTGTCGGTGATCGTGGTGTCGTAGATCTTGCAAGCCTCGAACGACGAGTTGGAGTGGGCGATCACGTTGTCCACCACGCCCCCGCCGACCTCGAGCGCAGACCCGACTCCCGGGCCCTGCTCGATCGCTACGTAACGCAGCGTGATCCCGGGAACGTAGAACCTGAACCCGTAGTTCGTCCCGACCACCAGCAGGGGGCGTGCGCCCCCGGGAAGACCCCGGATCGTGACCGCGTCGGCCACCTCGATCGCGTCGTTGGCGAGCGGATAGGTGCCGGGCAGAATCGTGATCACGTCGCCGTTGCCGACCGCGGCGTTCTCGATTGCGGCCTGGATGCCACACGGGTCTGCCTGCGGGCAGCTTGCGGCGGGACCGTTGCCGCCCGGCTCGGCATAACGGTCGGCGGCGAGCGCCGGCGCCGCGCCGGCGAGGGCCAGCAAGGTCGCTGCGGCCGCGAGGATCAGACCCTTGTTCGCCGTGCTCTGCATGCTTCTCTCCTTCCCTTTTCGGGTCGGTGAGGGCCGAACTTGAGCGGTGACGGTTGGAGCCGCCAGATTTGAGTTGGCGTGAGATGCTGGCGCGACGATGAGCGATCTGAAAAAAGTCGCGCCCGTTCGTCGAGATTGCGCATCGGATAACCGGTGTCGATTCCGTCCTGATCATCGCCAGCACCATGTAGAGTCTTCGGCTTAGGGACCTCACGTTCGTGAGTGCAAATCCGCAGGGAGGTGGACGGATCAGTCGCCGCAGTCAAGTCTCGGGCACCGTGCTTGCTGCGCTCGCGGCGATGCTTGCCCTCGCCGCCCCCGCGAGCGCCGGCGAGGAGATCCTCGGCGCGGCGAGCTACCCCGACATGACCACCTATTCGTGCCGGACGGACGCGATCCCGATCCATCCCGGTCAGAACCTGAACCTGTTCTCGGGGACCAAGACCTGCCCCAACGCGCAGAAGGTCAGCGGCCCCGGCGACACCAGCGTCTTCGCCCCCGGCTCGACCGCCCAGGGCTACGTGACGCGCTTTTCGCCGAGCATGGTCGAGATCAAGCCGGGGGGCGAGCTGGTCACCCCGAGCGTCTGGGACCTGCACCTCCATCACGTCGTCTGGCTGGCACCGGGCGGCAGACCGACGTTTGCCTCGGGCGAGGAGAAGACGATCGTGAAGCTGCCCCAGGGCTACGGCCTCGAGGTCGGCGGGGGCGCGAGCTGGGGGCTCAACTACATGATCCACGCCCTGACCGCCGAGGGCGGCCGACAGGTCTACCTCACCTGGGAGATCGATTGGGTTCCGGAGACCAACCCCAACATCGAGCCGGCCAACGTCCACTGGCTCGACGTCGCGGGCGCGCCGCAGCTCTACCCGGTGTTCGACGCCGAGCGCGGCTTCGACGGCGACGGCAACGGCGAGTTCGTGTTTCCCGACGACGTCCCCACCGACCCGGCGATGCCCGGCTACGAGGAACGGTCGAACATCAGCCAGGCCGGGAGCTGGACCGTGCCGGCCGGAGGCAGGACCCTGGTCTTCGGCGCCGGCCAC
>CAVZRL010000007.1:5000-57763 GCA_963777775.1 uncultured Solirubrobacterales bacterium
TATATACGGGCCGGGGCTCCCTCAGCAAGCCCTGCGGCTCGATGCGGACGCGGAAGGGTAGCAGGCGTCAGCCCCGTGTCAAGCCGGACCGGCGCGGAGCGCCTCAGTCAAGCGTCAGCAGCCTGCAGGCGACGGTGCCGGCGCCTGCCCACGGCGAGCACACGGCCGACGAGCTGCTCGCTGCCGATGTCGAGCGTCTCGGGGTCGACGACCTCACCGTCGAGCCGCACCCCGCCCTGCTTGATCAGCCGCCGCGCTTCGCTGGTCGAGAGCTCGAACTCGCTCGAGATCAGGGTCGGCAGGTGGACGGGGCCTCCCGCAACCCGCACCCGGGCGACCGGGATCTCGTCCGGGACCTCGCCCCGAACGTGGACCTGATCGAAGCGGCGCTCGGCGGCGGCGCCCGCGCCGTCGCCGTGGAAGCGATCGGCGATCCGTCGGGCGAGCTCGCGCTTTGCTTCGCCGGGATGGCGCGCGTCGTCGAGCCGCTCCCCGAGCAGCAGCAGGTAGTACTGGCCCATCACCGCGTCGGGGATGCTCATCAGCTTGCCGAACATCTCCTCCGGCGGGTCGGTGACCCCGACCCAGTTGTCGTATGACTTGCTCATCTTCAGTGTCCCGTCGATACCCGGCAGGATCGGCATCGTCAGGATCGACTGGGGCGTCTGCCCGTAGGCGGCCTGCACGTCGCGGCCGAACAGCAGGTTGAACTTCTGGTCGGTCCCCCCGAGCTCGACGTCGGCCCCGATCGCCACCGAGTCATAGCCCTGCATCACGGTGTAGAGCAGCTCAAGCGCCGAGATCGGTTGCGCGCGCTCCATCCGACGGCTGAAGTCCTCGCGTTCGAGCAGCCGCGCGACCGTGAACCGGCGCACCAGGTCGAACACCTGCTCGCTCTCCATCCGCAGCCACTCGCTGTTGTGACGCACCTCGGTTCGGGCGCGGTCGAGGATCGCGAACGCCTGCTCCTGATAGGTGAGCGCGTTCGCCTCGATCTCGTCCGCCGAGAGCAGCGGCCGGGTCGCATCGCGGCCGCTCGGATCACCGACCCGCGCGGTCAGGTCACCGATGATCAGAACCACGGTGTGACCCGCGTCCTGGAACGCGCGCAGCTTCGAGAGCACGACGCAATGGCCGAGGTGGATGTCGGGGCTGGTCGGATCGACGCCGAACTTGACCCGCAGCGGCTTCGATGCTGCGAGCTGCTCGGCGAGCCTGCCCTCAGGCAGCGCGTCGACCGCGCCGGCGAGCAGGCGCTCGAGCAGCTCCGGGTCGCCGGCCGGTTGCTCGGGAGGGGCCACGGGCCAATGCTAGACTCACCGGCCGGCTCCTTGGGGAGACCGCTTCCGCCGTCACGGTAGTCCGGTCTTCCGTTGCACCGCCCGCGGTCGAGCGCCGCGTGGCCGCGGCCCCGGGCCCAGGTGTGACGATCCGCGCCCGTGGGCGAAGCCTTAGTCGATGGATTCCGGACCCGAACACGAACCCGCTGCCGGCCGCCCTGCCCGGCGCCGTCGCCTGCGCCTCCCGAAACCCGAGGGCCCATCGCGGCAGGACGGCAACGGAAAGCCGCGAATGCGCAAGCTTCGGGTCGCGCTCGTCGTGCTCGGCCTCTCCGGGCTCGCCTTCGTCTCGCTGATCTTCGGGATCATGATGGCCGTCGCCCAGGACCTGCCCGCCCTGGAGAGTCGCGAGCAGTACAAGCGGGCACAGAACTCGATCGTCTACGACGTCAACGGCGTCAAGCTCGCGACGCTGACCAACAACCAGGGCCGGATCCTGCTCACCTCCGACCAGATCTCGCCGGGGATCAAGGAGGCGGTCGTGGCGATCGAGGACACCCGCTTCTACGACCACCGCGGGGTCGACTTCCAGGGCATTGCCCGCGCGCTCTACCAGGACGTGCTCTCCGGCTCCGCCGAACAGGGAGCTTCGACGATCACCCAGCAATTCGTCAAGAACGCGCTCGCCGCCCAGGAGAGCCGGACGATCCTGCAGAAGTTCCGCGAGGCCGCGATCGCCTACCACCTGGAGCGCCAGTGGTCGAAGGACAAGATCCTGACCGAGTATCTGAACGAGATCTACTTCGGCGAGGGGGCGACCGGGGTCGAGGCCGCCGCTCGCACCTACTTCGGCAACGAGCACCCGGGTTGCGGCCAGGGCGACGGCGCCGATCCCTGCGCCTCGCAGCTCTTCCCCTGGGAGGCGGCGCTGCTCGCCGGGATGATCTCGTCGCCGAGCGCCTACTCGCCGCGCGCCAACCCCGAGGCGGCGAAGGCGCGCCGCGACCTGGTCTTGCGGCGGATGGCCGACGAGGGCTATCTGACCGAGGAGGAGTACGCCACCTACTCGGCGATCCCGATCCCGAAGGCGGACGAGATCCTGCCACCGCAGGAGAACTCCGAGGCCCCGTACTTCACCTCCTGGCTGCGCCAGCAGCTCGTCGACCGCTACGGCACCGGAGAGGCGTTCGGCGGCGGCCTCCAGATCACCTCCACCCTCGACCTCGAGCTGCAGCGGCGGATCGAGGGCATCGTCGCCAGCCGGCTGGGCGGGATCGAACCGACCGCCTCGGTCGTCGTGCTCGACAACGACACCGGCGCCGTGCGTGCGATGATCGGCGGCCCGAACTTCCAGCAGAGCCCGTTCAACCTGGCGACCAACGGCCACCGCCAGCCCGGCTCCGCGTTCAAGCCATTCACGTTGGTCACCGCCCTGGAGCAGGGCCGCTCGACCTCCGAGGTGTTCGCCTCGGCCCCGCAGGAGATCCCGTTCCGAGCCCGATTCGAGAACAAGAAGGGAAAGACCGAGCAGGCAAGCGAGTTCTTCGAGGTCAGCAACTACGAGGACTCCTATCTCGGCTCGGCCTCGCTGGCGACCGCGACCACGTATTCCGACAACTCCGTCTACGCGCAGCTCGGGACCCAGGTCGGACCGGAGAACGTCGCCGCGACCGCCGAGGGGATGGGGATCGAGACCGACCTCTCGACCTCGGACACCGAGTACTCGATCGACGGACGGCCGTTCACCCCCTACAACCCGGCGCTGATCCTCGGCGGGCTCGAGGTCGGGGTGACCCCGATGGAGATGGCGCATGCGTACAACACGCTGGCCGCGGACGGCCGACGGCTGTCGGGGACGCTGGCGTCCAGCTCGGGCGGGCCACTCGCCATCGTCAAGGTCGAGAAGTGCGAGGACAACGACCACACTGGCGAGATTGCGACCTGCGACGAGGGCGATCGCGAGCTGGTCGAGGACACGACGGGCGCCAGCGGCGAGAACGAGGTCGTCGCCAAGCAGGTGATCGACCCGGAGGTCGCCGGGACGGTCAAGGACGTGCTCTCGACCGTGGTCAGCTCGGGAACCGGGGAGAACGCGGCGACCGGCGAGCCGACCTGGGGCAAGACCGGGACCACGGACGACAACGGCGACGCCTGGTTCTGCGGTGCGACGGAGGAAATCACCGCCTGCGTCTGGGTCGGCCACGCGGACGCGGTGACGCCGATGGAGACGGAGTTCGCAGGCGCACCGGTGGACGGCGGCACGTTTCCGGCACTGATCTTCGCCGACCTCGTCAACGCCTACGAGGAGGTCCAGGCCGCGCGCGAGGCTGGTGAGGAATCGGACGACGACGACGACTCCTCCTCGACGCCGTCGACCACCGAGCCGGCCGAGCCGGCCGAGCCGGCCTACGAGGAGCCAGCCCCGGCACCGGCGGAAGCCCCCGCACCCGACGGCGGTGCCGCACCGCCGAGCTCCGAAGCCCCGGCGGGCGGCGCCCCGGCGTCGAGCGGCGGCGGAATCGCTCCGGGCTAGGCTGCCGCGAGCGGGCGGGACAGGAACGAGCTCCCGGCCGCGCAGAACCGCCACGGTCGCTCGGTCGCGCGGCTGATCCCGATCCGGGGTCCGGCGACGACCTCGGCCTCCGCCCAGCCGCCCGAGCGCGGCAGCAGCGCGAACGGGGGCGCGGCGAGCGAGGCGCCGTTCATCCGCAGGTCGATTCCCAGCGCCTCGGTCAGCTTGCCCGGCCCCGAGCAGAGCTCCCGTGCTCGAGTCCGACCTCGGCGCCGGGACATCCGCTCGATGCCGTGACGCGGCTCGAGCGCCCGAATCAGGACCGCAGCGGCACGGCCCTCGGGCTCGGCGACGGCGTTGAGCAGGCTGTGGATGCCGTAGGAGAGGTAGACGTAGGCGTGCCCGGGCGGGCCGAACAGGGTCGAGGTCCGGGGGGTGAGCCCGACGTAGGCGTGACAAGCGGGGTCGTCGCGCTCATAGCTCTCGGTCTCGACGATCACCCCGCCGGCGTCCTCGAACTGAAGCTCGCAGCCGATCAGGTCACGGGCCACCTCGTGCACGCTGCGCGAGAAGAAGTCCTGTTCGAGGACCCTCAAGCCGGCGGCCCGTCGGCCAGTGATGCGAGCGTCTCACGGGCCGCCTCGAGCTGCTCGGCAAGCGGTTCGGAGCCGGTGCCCCCCAACGAGCGCTTCGATTCCAGCCACGCCCGGTCGCCGAGCAGCTCGTAGAACTCCTCGTCGAGGAGCTCCGAGTGCCGGCGTAGCTCGTCGGGCTCGAGCTCGGACAGGGTGACGCCGCGCTCGAGCGCGACCCGTACCAAGCCGCCGACCACACCGTGCGCCTCGCGGAACGCCATCCCTTTGCGGACCAGCATGTCCGCGACGTCGGTCGCCGCGACCAGCTCGTCGGCGGCCGCCGCGGCGAGCCGATCGCGGTCGAAGCGCAGGCCGGCGAGCAACCGCTCGGCTGCCTCGAGGCAGAGCTCGATCGTGTCGACGGCGTCGAACACCGCTTCCTTGTCCTCCTGGAGGTCCTTGGAGTAGGCGAGCGGCAGCGCGTGCAGCACACCGAGCAGCGTGGCCAGCGACGCGGAGACCCGGGGGGCCTTGGCGCGCAGCAGCTCGGCGGCGTCGGGATTCTTCTTCTGCGGCATGATGCTCGAGCCCGACGAGAAGTCGTCGGCGGGCTCGCAGAACCCGAACTCATCGCTCGACCAGAGCACGATCTCGCCGCCGAGCCGCGAGAGGTGCGCGGCGCAGGCCGATGCTGCGTAGAGGTAGTCGAGCGCGAAGTCGCGGCTCGAGACCGCGTCGATCGAGTTCGGGACCGGAGCCGCGAACCCGAGCTCGGCCGCCGTACCCGGGCGGTCGAGCTCCCAGTTGAGCCCCGCCAGTGCTCCCGCGCCGAGCGGCATCTCGCCCGCAGCATCGCGGGCGGCGGCGAACCTGCGGACGTCGCGCGCCAGCATCCAGAAGTAGGCGAGCAGGTGGTGGCCGAGGTAGACCGGTTGGGCGCGCTGCAGATGGGTGTAGCCGGGCATCGCCCAGTCGGCGTGGGCGGCCGCGAGCTCGAACAAGCGCGACATCAGGGCCCGTGCGAGCTCGATCGCTCGCTCGGAGCGCTCGCGCACGAACAGGGCGAGGTCGGTCGCCACCTGGTCGTTTCGCGAACGCCCGGTGTGAAGCTTGCCGCCCAGCGGGCCGACCAGCTCGGTGAGCCGGCGCTCGACCGCCATGTGGATGTCCTCGTCTGCCTGCTCGAGCTCGAGCTCATCCCGCTCGAGCTCGGCGGCGATCCGGTCGAGGCCCTCGTGGAGTCGTTCGAGCTCCGCCGGGGCGAGCACGCCGACTCGCGCGAGTGCCGCCGCATGCGCCTTCGAAGCGCGAATGTCCTGCGGCCAGAGCCGTCGATCGAAGCCGATCGACGCGTTGATCCGAGCGAACAGCGGATCGGGCGGTCCCTCGAGGCGGGGCATGGCCGGACGACTATAGGGTGAGCGCAGATGCGGTTTCTGGTCACCGGCGCGACCGGCAAGGTCGGCAACGCGGTCGCCCGTCGGCTCGCCGAGCGCGGTGACCAAGTGGTGGCGCTGGTCCGCGACGCCGCCCGTGCCGAGGTGCTGCTGCCGCCCGGCGTCGAGCTGGCGGTCGGCGACGTGACCGAAATCGCATCGTGCCGCGCGGCTGCCGAGGGCGCCGGCGGCGTCTTCAACTGCATGGGGATCTTCGAGCAGTGGGTGCCGGACCCGGGGATCTTCGACCGCGTCAACGCGGTGGGCGCTCGCAACGTGGTCGTGGGCGCGCGCGAGGCTGGGGTCGGCCGCGTCGTCCACACCTCCACCTTCGACGTCTTCCACGCCGAGCGCGGTGGCACGGTCCGCGAGGATCGGCTCGCCGAGTACCCGAAGGGGACCGCCTACGAGCGTTCCAAGCAGCGAGCCGAGGAGCTGGTTCTCGCCGAGGCCGGCGACGGAATCGAGGTCGTGATCTGCAACCCCGCCGGCGTCTACGGCCCGGGCCCTTGGGCCGGTGCCGGAATCGATCGCATGCTTCGCGACGCGCTTCGCCGCCGGCTCCCGGCGCTGCCGCCCGGCGGCCTCAGCACGGCATTCGTCGACGACATCGCCGCGGCCCATCTGGCGGCCTTCGATCGCGGAGGCGCCGGGGAGCGCTACATCCTCGCCGATGGCTACGCGACGGCGGGCGAGATCGTGCGGGCGGCGGTCGAGACCGCCGGGCAAGGCTGGGTGCCACCGACCATGCCCGCGGGCCTGGCGCGTGGCCTGGCCCGCGGTGGGGAAGCGGTCTCGAGGCTGGTCAAGCGCCCGCCTCTGCTCGGGTCCGGGCAGCTGCACTTCCTGCTCTGGGAGGCCCGCGCGGACAGCTCCAAGGCCCGCGAGCAGCTCGACGTCGGGTTCAGGCCCTGGCAGTCGGGCGTCCGCTCGACGGTCGAATGGATGCTCGCCAGCGGACGGCTGGGATGAGTCCCGCCGCTCAGCCCCAGTTGCCGCGCAGCGCCTCGGCGAGCGCCTCGCAGACGCGGTCGACCTGCGCTTCCGTGATCGCGGCAAAGAAAGGCAGCGCGAGCAGGCGGGCCGAGGCGTCCTCGGCGACCGGGAACTGACCCTCGCGGTATCCGAACCGCTCGCGCAGATGGGCGATCAGGTGCAGGCATGGCATGTAGGCCTTCGCGCCCACCCCGCGCTGGGCGAGATCGGCGACCACCGCGTCGCGGTCGGCCGCCGCTGGCAGTCGGACCGCATACACGAACCAGCTCCGCCGCTCCGCTCCTTGGTCGGCGCAGGGCAGCACGAGGCCGGCGGGGTCGCCTTCCCCGGCCGTTGCCCCGTAGTCGAACGCCGCCAGGCGGTCGGCGTAGAGCGCCGCCGCGTCGGCACGAGCGCCGAGGATCTCGTCGAGGCGCTCGAGCTGGGCGACGCCGAGCGCCGCCTGGACCTCGGTGAGCCGGTAGTTGAACCCGAGCCGGTCGTGGTCGACCCAGGCCATGTCCGGCGCCCGGCCCTGGTTTCGCTCGCTTCGCAACCGGACCGCGAGCTCGGGATCGGCGACCGTGAGCATCCCGCCCTCGCCCGTCGTCAGCTGCTTGTTGGCATAGAACGCGAACGCGGCCGGCCAGCCTCGCGAGCCGATCCGCTCTCCCTCGTTGTCGGTCGCGCCGAGCGCCTCGCAGGCGTCCTCGAGCATCCCCAGCCCGCCGTCCGCCGCGATCCTGGCCAGCTCGGGGAACCGGGCCGGGTAGCCGAGGATGTCGACCGGGAGCAGGCCCGCGGTGTGCTCGCCGACCGCGTCCTGGGCCGCGGCCGGGTCGAGGTTGAGCGTGACCGGGTCGATGTCGCAAAAGACCGGCGTGGCGTCTTCGTAGAGCAGGCAGTTCGCCGAGGCGACGAAGCTGAACGGCGAGGTGACGACCTCGTCGCCCCGGCCCCAGCCGAGCGCGCGAACGCCGAGGTGGAGCGCGGCCGTCCCGGACGAGACCGCGACCGCGTCGGGAGCGCCGAGGAAGTCGGCGAAGGCACGCTCGAAGCGCTCCTGCATCGGCCCGAGCGAGAGCCGGCCCGAGCGCAGCACCGCGAGCACCAGCTCCTCCTCTCGCTCGCCGAGCGCGGGGCTCGCCAGCGGCACGGTGCTGCCCTCGCTCATGCGGCCGAGGAGCCCGGCACGCCGGGACGCGAGCCGGCGGACGGGGCCTGCTCCTGTGCGGGCTGCGATGCGTGCTCCAGGGAGTCGACCAGGGCCTCCCACGAGGCCTCGATGATGTTCTCCGAGACTCCGATCGACCCCCACGAGCTGTGCCCGTCGGAGGAGTCGAGCAGGACCCGGGTCACGGCAGCGGTCCCGTGGTGTGAGTCGAGGATTCGGACCTTGTAGTCGACCAGTTCGATCTCGGCCAGGTGCGGGTGCAGCTCGCCGATCGCGTCTCGCAGCGCCCGATCGAGCGCATTTACCGGCCCGTTGCCCTCAGCGGTGCGCACGTAGCGGGCGCCGTCGACCCAGATCTTGATCGTCGCCTCGGTGTCGACGCGTCCGTCGGCGCGCTTCTCGGTGATCACCCGGAAGCTCTCGAGTTGGAACAACGGCTCGTAGTCGCCCGCCTCGCGGCGCAGCAGCAGCTCAAACGAAGCGTCAGCGGCCTCGTAGTGATAGCCGCGATGCTCGCGCTCCTTGATTCGCTCGACCGACCGCTTCGCCGCTTCGGGGTCGAGGTCGATCCCCGCGCTCCGCGCCCGCGAGAGCACCGAGCCCTTGCCCGAGAGCTCGGAGATCAGCACCTCGCGGCTGTTGCCGACCAGAGCCGGGTCGAGGTGCTCGAAGGTCCGCGAGTCGGCCTCTACCCCTGCGGCGTGCATGCCGCCCTTGTGGGCAAAGGCATTGCGCCCAACGTAGGGCTGATCGGGGTCGGGGGTGGTGTTGGTCAGCTCGTCGACGAAGTGGGCGGTCTCGGTCAGCAGCGTCAGGCGGTCGGCGGGCACGCACTCATACCCCATCGTGAGCTGCAACGCAGGCAGGATCGAGACCAGGTTGGCGTTTCCGCATCGCTCGCCGTATCCGTTGATCGTCCCCTGCACCATCCGCGCCCCAGCGTCGACCGCGGCAAGCGAGTTCGCGACCCCGCACTCGGCGTCGTTGTGGGCGTGGATCCCAATCTGGACCTGGTTCGCGAGCTCCGCGACGACGGCGGCAGTCGCCTCGATGATCTGCGCCGGGAGGCTCGACCCGTTGGTGTCGCAGAGGGTCACGTTCTCCGCCCCGGCACCGACCGCCGCCCGCAGGCACTCAAGCGCGTAGCGACGGTCGTCGCGCCAGGCGTCGAAGAAGTGCTCGGCGTCGTAGACGACCCGCTTGCCGGCGGCACGCGCATAGGCGACCGAATCGGAGACCATCGCCAGGTTCTCGTCGCGACTGACCCGGGTCACCTTGTCGAGGTGCAGCCCCCAGGTCTTGCCGACGAGCGTGATCACGGGCGCGGCGCTGGCGACCAGCTCCCGCAGGGCCGGATCCTGGTCGGCGTCGGCGTCGCGGCGCCTCGTCATCCCGAACCCGCAGACCACCGTTTCCGAGAGCTCGACCTCGGAGAGCAGGCCAAAGAGCTCCGCCTCCTTCGGGTTCGAGCTCGGAAAGCCGGCCTCGACGAAGCCGATCCCGAGCCGGTCGAGCGCCTGCACTACGCGGACCTTCTCGGCCGCGGAGAGCGACATGCCCTGACCCTGCATGCCGTCGCGAAGGGTTGTGTCGTAGAGGTCTACCCGGGTCACTTGATGCCTTTCGGTGCGAGGGGAGGGACGAGTCGTGCGCGCGGCTCAGCCCGCGCGGCCGCGGCGCCGCTACGCGGCCGCGGCGGTGCTAATTCGCCCGATTCCCTCGATCACCGGCATCGTCAGCCGCTGACCTTACTGCCCAGCGGCGCCTCAACGGTGGCGCGACTCGGCTTCCTCTCGTCGGAGCTCCGGCTCGCACGCTCAACCAGGTCGAGCCACTCCGCGTACTCGGGGGCTCGCCCATGCAGCGCGTCCTCGAACTTCGCCTGGATCGTGCGGGTCACTTCCCCAGGCGGCCCGAGCTCGTGACCGTCGATCTCGCGCATCGGGACGAGCTCGGCCGCGGTCCCGCAGAGAAAGACCTCCTCGGCGATGTAGAGCTCGGCGCGGGCGATGTCGCGCTCGACAACCGGGTAGCCGAGGTCGGCGGCGATCTGGATCACCGACTTGCGGCTGATCCCGTCGAGGATCGAGCTCGTGTGACCCGGGGTGACGAGCTCGCCCTCGCGGACGAGGAACACGTTCTCGCCCGAGCCCTCGCAGACGAGGCCGCCCTCGTCGAGCAGGATCGCCTCCTCGTAGCCCGCCTGCGCGGCCTCCGTCTTGGCCAGAATCGAGTTCAGGTACTGCCCTGACGCCTTCGAGTGCGGGATCAGCCCGTTGGGCGAGATCCGGCGCCAGGAGGAGACCTTGGCCCGAATCCCCTCGCGCTTGCCCTCGTCGCCGAGGTAGGCGCCCCAGGGCCAGACTGCGATCATCACCTCGACCGGGGCAGATTGTGCGTACAGCCCCATTTCCCCGTAGCCGCGGAAGGCGAGCGGGCGGATGTAACAGCTCGAGAGCCCGTTGCGGCGGATCAGCTCGTGGGTCGCCTCGCGCAGCTCCTCGGTCGAGCGAGCGAGCGGCAGGTAGTACAGGTCGGCCGACTTGCGCAGCCGCTCGAGATGGTCGCGATGACGGAAGACGGCGGGGCCGCGCTCGGTCTCGTAGCAGCGAATGCCCTCGAAGACGCCGGTCCCGTAGTGAAGCCCGTGGCTGAGCACGTGCACCTGGGCGTCGTCCCAGGCGACGAACTCCCCGTTGAGCCAGATCCAGTCCGACTTCTCCACCTGGCGAAGTATGACCTACGCGTCGAGCTCCGCAAGCACGGCTTCGGTCATCTCGTCGGTCCCGACCTCGACCTCCGCAGGCAGGTCCGACATCGGCGGTGTCTCCGACTCGACCCACGCCAGGTCGGGGGTCCGGACCCCGCGCGCCAGCGCCGCCTCGACCGCGTCCTCCACCGCCGTCGCCTCGGCCTCCATCCCGAGCCCGTGGCGCAGCATCAGCGCGGCCGAGAGGAACGTCGCCAGCGGATTCGCGACGCCCCTGCCGGCGAGGTCGGGCGCCGAGCCGTGGACGGGCTCGAACAGGCCGGGGCTGCCGTCGCCGAGGCTCGCCGACGGCAGCATCCCGAGCGAGCCGGTGAGCATCGCCGACTCGTCACTGAGGATGTCGCCGAACAGGTTCTCGGTCAGGATCACGTCGAACCGCGAGGGTTCGCTGACGAGCTGCATCGCGGCGTTGTCGACCAGCAGGTGGTCGAGCTCGACCTCGGGGAAGTCGCCGGCGATCCGGTTCACCGTCTCGCGCCACAGGCGCGAGGTCTCGAGCACGTTCGCCTTGTCGACCGACGTCAGTCGCCGCCGACGCCCACCCGCGGACTCGAATCCGACCCGCGCGATTCGTTCGATTTCGGCGACCGAGTACTCGCAGGTGTCGTGGGCGCGGTCACCGTCGCGGCCCGAGTCGCCGAAGTAGATGCCCCCGGTCAGCTCGCGGACGACCAGCAGGTCGGTGCCGCGGATCCGGTTCTCGCGCAGCGGGCTGGCGAGCAACAGCGCGCTGCTCGGGCGCACCGGCCTCAGGTTCGCGTACAGGCCGAGGCCCTTGCGCAACCCGAGCAGGCCCTGCTCGGGGCGCGGCGCGTCCGGGTCGGTGCTGTCCCAGCGCGGGCCTCCGACGGCACCGAGCAGCACCGCATCGGCGGCGCGGCACGCGTCGAGGACCTGGTCGCTGAGCGCGACGCCGGTGGCGTCGATCGAGGCTCCTCCGATCGGGTGCTCGGCGAACTCGAACTCCCCCAGTCGCTCGAGCAGGCGAACCGTGGCGGCGACGATCTCGGGGCCGATCCCGTCGCCCGGGAGGACGGCGATCCGCGAGGCCATCAGGCCGGCCGCCGGGCCGAGATGTTGAGCCGCACGTACTCGAGCATCAGCGGCCTTGGCATCGAGCCCAGGACGGCGTCGATGAACTCGTCGTGGAGATCGTCGGGGAGCCGATCGAGGTGATGGGTGAGGCCGACCGAGCGCACGAACTCCCGCGGCTCGCGGGGCTCGACGACCTTCTCCTCGAGCCAGATCCGATCGACCTCGAACCCGCAGCGTTCGAGCCGTGTCCAGGTGTCGCCGACCGAGGCGAAGTAGTGGGTATCGCGCATCCCGCGCAGGTAGGGGGCAAAGCGCTCGTCGCCCTCGGAGGACTCGACCGCGCGCTTGTACTCGGCGACGTTGCCCTCGCCGCCGCACTGGGCAACGAGCGCGCCACCCGGCCGCAGGGCCGCGAACAAGCGCGCGAACAGGCGGTCGTGATCGAGGATCCAGTGAAACGTCGCGTTCGAGAAGACGACGTCTACGGACCGGTCGAGGTCGAGGTCGAGCAGGTCGCAGACCCGCAGCTCGATCCGGTCGCCGAACGGCTCCAGGGCGGCGCGGGCGTGCTCGATCATCGAGGGCGCCGAATCGACCCCGATCACCCTGCCCTCTGGGAGTCGCTCCGCCAGGTGCCTGGTCACCCTTCCGGACCCGCAGCCGGCGTCGAGCGCGGTCTCGTCGCCGTCGAGCTCGAGTCGCGCCAGCACCTCCAGGCCCCACTCCTCCTGGGGGTCGGCAACCCGGTCATAGCTGGCCGCATCCCAGTCGACGGGGCCACCCGCGTCGTCGGTCACAGCGCCCTCGTATCGGTCCGCGGCGCCGCTCTGGCCTCGAACTCGTCGATCGCCGACGCGGAGCGCAGCGTGAGCGCGATCTCGTCGAGGCCGTGCAGAAGCCTGTGCTTGACCTCCTCGTCGATCTCGAACCGCACCACGCCGGCGGCCGAGTCGACGGTCTGGTCGTCAAGGTCGATTCGCGCCGCACCGGCCTCGGCAACCGCGCGGCAATCGGGCTCCGGGAGGATCAACGCGAGCAGGCCGATCTTCATGCAGTTGGCGTAGAAGATGTCGGCGAACGACGGCGCGATCACCGCCTCGAAGCCGAAGTCCTGCAGCGCCCAGGGAGCGTGCTCGCGCGACGACCCGCAGCCAAAGTTCGGGCCGGTGACCAGGATCGGATTCGGATCGAGCTCGATCTCACCGTCGCGGATCCAGTCGTAGAAGAGGAACTCGCCGAAGCCCGAGCGCTCGACCCGCTTCAGGAACTGCTTCGGGATGATCTGGTCGGTGTCGACGTCAGCGCGGTCGAGGAAGCTGACGCCGCCTTCGATCAGCTCAACCGGCTTCATGCGGTCCTTCGGCGCTCGCCGAGCGGCCGGTTCACGCCCACTCCCGAATGTCTACGAAACGCCCTTTGATCGCCGCCGCTGCGGCCATCCGCGGAGAAACCAGATGCGTGCGCCCGCCCTTGCCCTGGCGGCCCTCGAAGTTGCGATTCGAGGTCGAGGCGCAGCGCTCGCCGGGGCTGAGGGTGTCCGGGTTCATCCCCAGGCACATCGAGCAGCCGGCGCTGCGCCAGTCGAACCCGGCGGTCCGGAAGACCTCGTCCAGCCCCTCCGCCTCGGCCTGCGCCTTGACCTGGGCGGAGCCCGGGACGACCATCCCGGCGACCGTGTCGGCGACCGACCGTCCCTCGACGACCGACGCCGCCTCGCGGAGATCGCCGATCCTCGAGTTCGTGCAGGAGCCGATGAACACCCGGTCGAGCTCGATCTCCTGGATCGCGCGGCCCGGCTCCAGGTCCATGTAGCGCAGTGCGCGCTGCTCGGTCTCGGTCTCGGGCTCGGGCACCAGGCCGGTGACCTCGACCACCTGTCCCGGGGTCGTACCCCAGGTCACCATCGGCGACAGCGAGGCGGCGTCGATCGCGACCTCGGTGTCGAAGCCGGCGCCGTCGTCGGTCGGCAGGTCACGCCATGCGGTGACAGCGGCGTCGAAGGCCTCGGGCGCAGCGGGGCGGCCCTCGATCCACTCGAAGGTGGTCTCGTCCGGGGCGATCATCCCCGCCCGGCCCCCGCCTTCGATCGTCATGTTGCAGATCGTCATCCGGTTCTCCATCGTCAGCGCGTCGACGGTCTCCCCCGCGTACTCGACCGCGTGGCCCGCCATGCCGCTGGTCCCGAGCCTCCCGATCGTCGCCAGGATCATGTCCTTCGCGGTGACGCCGGGGCCGAGCCGGCCCGAGTAGGAGATCCGCATCGTCTGCGGCCGCTTCTGGACCAGGCACTGGGTCGCGAGCACATGCTCGACCTCGGAGGTGCCGATCCCGAACGCCAGCGCCCCGAACGCGCCGTGGGTCGAGGTGTGGCTGTCGCCGCAGACGATCGTCATCCCGGGCTGGGAGAGCCCGAGCTCGGGGCCGATCACATGCACGATCCCCTGTCGCTCGGAGCCGAGCGAGTAGAGCGGGACGCCGAACTCCGCGCAGTTGCGCTCCAGCGTCTCGACCTGCACCCGGGAGAGCTGGTCGGCGATCAGGCGCGCCGTCGCGGTGCCGTCCGTGGGCACGTTGTGGTCCGCGGTCGCGATCGTCCGTTCCGGCCGGCGTACCGCGCGCCCCTCGAGCCGCAGGCCGTCGAAGGCCTGCGGTGAGGTGACCTCGTGGACCAGGTGCAGGTCGACGTAGATCAGGCCTTCAGCGACTTCGTGCGCTCGCCAGAGCTTGTCGAACAGCGTGCTCGCCATCAGCCCCTCCTCAAGCCCGCCGCGACGACGGCGAGGAAGCGGGCCGGTTCGACGCCGTGGTTGGTGAAGTGGTGCGGTAGGTCGGCGTCGAAGGTGACGGTGTCGCCGGGATCGAGGTCGTGGCGGGCGTCGTCGATCAGCAGGCTGACCGAGCCCGCAAGCACGGTCGCGGTCTCGCGCGCGCCGGGCTCGTGCAGAGGCGGGTCGCCGGCCCGGCCGGTCGAGGCGCCGGGCTCGAGCTCGTGGATCGAGACATCGGCGCGCTGGCCCGGCAGTGGCGGGCTCAGCTCCTCGGTCCGGTGCCCCTTGCCGCGGCGCACGCGGCGCTCGCCGGCGCGGATCACGACCACGTGCTCGCCCTCGTCGAGCCGCAGCAGCTGGGAGAGGGTCAGATCCAGCCCGGCGGCGATCCGCTCCGCCGTCGTCAGCGTCGGGCTCGTCTCGCCCCGCTCGACCTGCGAGAGCATCGGCGCCGAGACGCCGCTGCGTTCGGCGAGGTCGCGCAACGAGAGATCCATCGCCTCGCGCAGCGCCCGGACCCGCGCCCCGACCATCCCATCGCGTGTCTCGACCGCGCTCACGCGCTGTACGTTATCACGAACGCTTGTATCTGCTACCGGCTCTGGCCGGACGGCCGTACGAGTACCTCGTTGACCGAGACGTGCTTCGGCTGCGAGACCGCAAAGACGATCGCGTTGGCGATGTCCTCGGAGTCGAGGACCTTGCCGATCGAATCCCTCATCTCCTCGACCCGCTCGAGCACGATCGGGTTCGTGTTCTGCTCCTGGAGCTCGGTCTCGACGAAGCCGGGCTCGACGCAGGTCGCCCGGATCCCGATCAGCGCCCCCTCCTGGCGCAACGACTCCGTGAACCCGACCACGCCCCACTTGGTCATGTTGTAGACGCCGGATCCGAGCGCGGCGATCCTGCCCGCGACCGAGGAGACGTTGACGATGTCACCGCCGCCCCCGTCGCGGATCAGCGGCAGCGCGTAGTGGGTGCAGTAGAGCAGCCCGAGGCAGTTGACCTCGATCATCCGCCGCCACTCGGCCGGGTCGGCGCCCTGCAGCGGCCCGAGCAGCATCAGGCCGGCGTTGTTGACCAGGATGTCGAGCCCGCCGAGTCCGGAGTGCGCCTGCTCGATCAGGGCCTTGGCCTGTGTCTCGTCGCCGATGTCGGCCTCGATCGCGATCGCGGCCCCGCCGGCGCCCTCGACCTTCTTCGCGAGCTCGTCGAGACGATCCTTGCGGCGGGCGCCGAGCGCCACCGCCGCTCCCTCGCGCGCCAGCGCCACCGCCGTCGCCTCGCCGATCCCCGACGAGGCGCCGGTGATCACCGCCTTGCGGCCGTCCAATGAGCCCATCGCCACCCGGACTCTAGTCGGGCGGCGGGCTATGCGATCGTCACCCGATCTCGCGCACCCTCGTCATCTCCGATCTCCACCTCGGTGCCCGCCTGGGGCGCGACGTGCTGCGTCGTCCCGATCCGCTCGAGGCACTGCTTGCCGCGCTCGACGACGTCGACCGGCTGGTCCTGCTCGGCGATGTGGTCGAGCTGCTCGAGGGGCGTCCGACGCAGGCGATGGAAGTCGCCGAGCCGGTGCTGCGAGCGCTCGGCACGCGGTTGGGCGAAGGGCGCGAGGTAATCGTCGTGCCCGGCAACCACGACGCGATGCTGGTCCGGGAGTGGGTGCGCGCGCAGCCCGTCTCCCTGCCCGTCGATGCCGCCGTCCCACTCGACGCGAGCCCCCTGCTCACCCGCCTCGCTTCGTGGCTCGCGCCGGCCCGGGTGCAGGTCCGCTACCCGGGTGTCTGGCTCAGCGATCGGGTCTGGGCCAGCCACGGGCACTATCTCGACCGCCACCTGATGCCGGAGTCCGCCTACGGGATCGCTCGGGGCCTGCTCGGGCGGCTGCCGCGCGACGGCGCGACGCCGGACGACTACGAGCGTGCCGGCGGACCCTCGCTGACCCGCGTCGAGGCGCTGCTGACCCGCTGGCTGCCGCGCCCGCTCGCGGCGCTGCTCGACGACCTCGCGGAATTGCTGCGAGCCGCGACCATGCCCCGGATCTCGAGGGCGCTCGGAGACCGGATCGTCTCGCTTCCGGCGCTGCTGCTCGGGACCCAGATGCGGCGCGCGAGCATCCCCGCGCTCGCGCGGGTGGTCAACCGGCTCGGGGTCGACGCCGAGTGGGTCCTGTTCGGCCACGTGCACCGCTGCGGCCCGCACGCCGGAGACGACACACGGCGCTGGCTCGGCCCCGGCGGCAGGCCGCGGATCGCGAACACCGGCTGCTGGGTCTACGAGCCGCTGCTCGTCCGGCACGCCACCCCGCCCCACCCCTACTGGCCGGGCGGCGCGATTGTGCTCGACGACGGCCGCGAGCCACGGGCGATCGGGCTGCTCGACGAGCTCGACACCGGCGCCCTGCGTTGAGCGCGCCCGGCGGCGAGGCAGCCTACGGACCGGGCGTCGCCGGCTCGCCGGCCGCGTCGGCGGTGACCCCCTCGGCCTCGCGGATCGCGGCGCCCTCGAGCGCGTTCGAGAGCGCCCGGATGTAGGCGCGCGCCGAGGCTTCGAGGATGTCGGTGGCGACCCCCTGCCCGCTCGCAAGCCGGCCGTGCGTTCGCAGCATCACGGTCACCTCGCCGAGCGCGTCCTCGCCCTCGGTCACCGCGGCGACCGTGTACTGGCGAAGCTCCGCCGCGACCCCGGTCGCGTCGCCGATCGCGCCGAAGATCGCATCGACCGGCCCGTCGCCGCCCGAGGCGCCGACCGCCTCGGCGCCGTCGGGCATCGTCACCGCGACCTGGGCGCGCGGCTCGCGCCGCGACGAGGCCTCGACGTCGAACCAGGCGAGCTCGTAGCTCGCCGACCCGCCGCGGACCTGGTCGGAGGCGATCGCCTCGAGGTCGAGCGCGGTCACCTGCTTCTTCTTGTCGGCGATCTCCTTGAAGCGCCGGAACGCTTCGTTGAGCGCCCCGCCCTCGACCTTGAATCCGAGCTGCTCGAGCGCGTCGCGCAGCGCGTGGCGTCCCGAGTGCTTGCCGAGCACGATCGAGTTCGACTCCAGGCCGACGTCGCGGGCGTCCATGATCTCGTACGTGCTGGGCTCCTTCAGCACCCCGTCCTGATGGATGCCCGACTCGTGCGCGAACGCGTTGCGCCCGACGACCGCCTTGTTGGGCTGCACGGCGTAGCCGGTGAACCGGCTCACCATGCGGCTGGTGCGCGCCAGCTCGTGCGTGTCGACGCCCGTGTCCAGCCCGTGCTCGTCACGGCGCGTGCGCAGCAGCATCACGATCTCCTCCAGCGAGCAGTTGCCCGCCCGCTCGCCGATCCCGTTCACGGCGCACTCAACCTGGCGCGCGCCGGCGAGCAGCCCGGCGTAGGAGTTGGCGACCGCCAGCCCAAGGTCGTCGTGGCAGTGGACCGAGAGCTCGACCCCGCTCAGCTCCGGCGCCAGCTCGTAGAGGCGCGCGAAGTACCGCGCGTATTCCTCCGGGGTCGTGTAGCCGACCGTGTCGGGGATGTTGACCACGGTCGCGCCCTCGGCGACCGCGATCGCGCAGACCTCGGCCGTGAACTCGACCTCCGCCCGGGTCGCATCCATGGGCGAGAACTCGACGTCCTCGCAATAGGACCTGGCGAGTGCGACCGCCGCCCTCGCCTGCCCCTTGACGTCCTCGCGGGTGCTCTGGAGCTGGTGGGTGATGTGGATGTCGGAGGTCGAGATGAAGGTGTGGATCCGGGGTCGCGCCGAGTCCTTGATCGCCCCCCAGGCGGCGTCGATATCGGCCTTGTGGGTGCGGGCGAGCCCGCAGATCACAGGTCCGTCGACGTCTCGGGCGATCGCCTCGACCGCCTCGAAGTCACCCGGTGAGGTGATTGGGAAGCCGGCCTCGATCACGTCCACCCCGAGCCGGGCGAGCTGCTGCGCGATCTCGACCTTCTCCTCGGTGTTGAGCGAGATGCCCGGCGACTGCTCGCCGTCGCGCAGGGTCGTGTCGAAGATGTGGACGCGCTCGCCTACGGCTGCGTCGGGTGCCTGATCCGAACTGTCAGGGCTCATCGCCCTTCCTCCTTCTCTCTAAAACCGAATGAACCTTGTATCTCGCGGCTTGTCGCGCCGCCCGGCGATTACTCCCCCCGCAGGGGGAGGAGAAGGAGGAGCGCCAGGCTGTCGAGCCGCAACGTCATTCGGTGCCGCGCAGGGTAGCGCACGCGGGCGGCGAATCGGTCGGGAACGAGACGGAGCTGAGTTGATCGCATCGCGAATAGAGGCCCGGGCCGTGTTCAAGGTGGTCGCGATCGCCCTGGTGGCGATCGGAGTCGCGCTCCTGCTCGAGCATGTGATCGTCGAGGTCAGGACCACCGTCCGCTGGCTCTTCGCCGCCGTCTTCCTCGCCCTGGCGCTGAGCCCGCTGGTCGACCTGGTCGAGCGGGTCCGGGTGCGGGAGCGCTCGCTGCCGCGCTGGCTCGCGATCCTGGTCGCCTACCTGCTCTTCTTGGTCGCCTTCGGGCTCCTCGTCGTCAACGTGATTCCGCCGATCGTGAGGGAGATCGAGCAGCTCGGGTCGCAGCTTCCCGGTTACGTCAAGGACTTCGAGCGGTGGGCCGAGAACAGCCAGCAGTTCGCCGACCTGAACGACAAGTTCGACATCACCAAGCTGCTCAGTCAGGAGGCGTCGCAGCTCCCGCAGCGCCTCGGCGACGCCGCCGATGCGGCGAAGGATGTCAGCGTCGGGGTGCTGAACAACCTCGTCGGCACGATCGTCGTCCTCGCCCTCTCGTACTTCCTGCTCCTCGACGGCGATCGCCAGTTCGACCGCGCCGTCGCGCGGCTGGCCCCGGTGCACCGCGACCGCGTGCGCCGGGCCGGGACCAGGATCGCGGGAATCGTCCGTTCCTACGTCTCGATCAACGTCACCCTGGCGGCGCTCGCCGGGGTCTTCACCTGGCTCGCGCTCGAGCTGCTCGGGGTCGAGCTGGCGGTGCCGCTCGCGGTCTTGGTCGCGATCCTCGACCTTGTGCCCCTGATCGGGTTCACGATCGGCGGCCTGCTGGTCGCGGTGGTCGCGGCGCTGCACGACTTCCCGACCGCGCTGATCGTCTGGGCGGCCCTCTTCTTGATCTACCAGCAGCTTCAGGACCGCGTGCTCCAGCCGATCTTCTACCGCAGCGCCGTGCGCATCCACCCCGTGGTCGGGATCGTCGTCGTCCTCGCCGGCGCTCAGCTCGCCGGCATCCTCGGCGCCTTGCTGGCGATCCCGGTCGCCGCCTCGCTGGGAGCGATCTACGACGAGCTCTGGCCGTCGGTCACCGGGGCGGACCCGGACGGCGACGGCGGCTCGGGCCCCGAGCCGGCCCCGGCCGGGTAGCGCTTGCGCGATCGCGCCAGGCGCTCGTCGCCGTAGAACGCCCGAGCCCAGAGCGAGTGCGGCTTCGCGAGCCGGATCGCGCTCGCAACCGCGGCGGGCCAGAAGATCAACGCGACCAGCGCCATGACGAACTTCTCCTTTGCCGCGTTGACGATCGCGAACCCGACCCCGACCACGCCGACGAATCCGGCCGTGGCGAAGACCCCCGTCTTGACGTCGTCAGCGAGCGTGACCCACGCCGAGAGCCCGACGAGGGCGATCGCCGCCAGGCAGCCGGCGATGATCATCGCGTCGATCGACTTGCGCCCGTCCTTCTCCCAGTAGACGTCCTTGAGCTCGAGCCAGAGCGCGAACTCGTCGAGCGTCAGCCCGACGCCGACCGCGAACAGCCCGGCGAGGATCTCCCGCCAGGGGCTCTCGGGCTGGTGGACGGCGCCGATGTAGCCGAAAACGATCATCGCGCAGATCCCCCAGACCAGGTGGTGGACGTGCGTGCCGCCGACCGAGACGTTGCCCGGCCACCAGCTCACCTGCTTGCGGATCAGGTAGGTGCTCGTGCGGATGAAGCCAAAGGTGCCAAGCAGGACGACGAAGAAGACGAACGCCGCCAAGCGGCCGGTCTCGACGATCTCGCGGTGGAACTCGCCGGCGATGCTGGCGGTCGTGGTGACCACGCCCGGGACCGTAACGGCGGGCCCGGTCGTGGCCGCTCACTCGGGCGTCAGCACCACCTTGCCGACGTTGCGCCCCTCGCCGAGGTAGCGGTGCGCCTCGGGCGCGCGCTCGAACGGGAACTCGGCTGCGACGACCGGGACGAAGGCGCCACGCTCGAGCCCGTCGCTCAGCGGCTCGAGCACGCGATCGAGCCCCTCTTCGTCCCACCATCTGAGCATGTTGAGCCCGAACACACCCTTGTTCTCGTTCATCATCTGCAGGCTCTTCCACCACGGCATCGTCGCCAGCGGCATTCGGGCGAGCCCGCGGAGGAGCGCCGGCAGGTCGCGCTTCTCGCCCGTCTGGACCTCCGCCAGCCCGTACATGACCAGCCGCCCTCCGGGGCGCAGGATCCGATAGTCCTTTCGAAAGCTCGCCGGGCCGAGGGCGTCGATGATCAGGTCGAGCCCGACCCCGCCGCTGGCCCGCATCGCCTCCGTGGCGAAGTCGGTGTTGCGATAGTCGATCGGGTGCTCGACCCCCTGGGCGCGGATCGCGTCGTGCTTGGCCGCTGACGCGGTGCCGAAGACCTCGGCGCCGATCCCGGCCGCGATCTGGGTCGCGGCGATTCCGACGCCGCCGGCTGCAGCGTGGATCAATACCCGTTCACCCTGCTTCAGCCCGCCCATGATGACCAGCGCCGCGTAGGCGGTCGCGTAGTTGACCGCGAACGCGGCTCCCTGCTCGAAGCCGAGCGCAGCGGGCAGCGGGATCGCCTGGCCGGCGTCGACCGCGACCAACTCCGCGTAGCCGCCGAATCGGGTGCCGGCGATCACCCGGTCGCCGACCGCGAAGCCCTCGACGCCCTCGCCGACGCTGTCGATTTCGCCGGAGACCTCGTACCCGATCACGCACGGCGGCGGCGGCGCATCCGGGTAGATCCCCGAGCGCGCCATCAGGTCGGCGAAGTTGAGGCCCGCGGCACGGACAGCGACCCGGATCTGGCCCGGGCCGGCGGTCGGGTCCGGTCGCTGCTCGACCCGCAGCACCTCGGGCCCGCCATGCTCAGTGATCACCACCGCGCGCATGGCCCGGCAGCCTAGACCGTTGCCCGCGCCTACCTGGATCGGATCACCGATCTAGAGGTCGACGCCGCGGCCGACGAAGAAACCCTCGCCGGCGACGATCTCGGCGACCACCTCGTCGGGCACCGGCCCGTCGGTGGTCAACGCCATCACCGCCTCGTCCCCGCTCGCCTCGGCCCCGACCGCGGCGGAGACGATGTTCACCCCATGTTCGCCGAACGCGGTCCCGACCCGCCCGATCATCCCCGGACGGTCGTCGTAGCGGAAGATCGCCAGATGGTCGGCGAACGGCATGTAGAAGCTGTGGCCCCAGACCCCGACCAGGTACGGGACGTTGCGTGGCCCGACCCCGGTCCCGGCGACCTCGACGTCGCCGACCCGGACCTTGATCAACTCCGTGAAGTCCTCCGAGCTGACCTCGGAGAGCTCGGTCAGCTCGATCCCGCGCTCCTCGGCCATCGCCGGCGCGTTGACCAGGTTGACCGGCACCTCGGTATGCCCGGAGAGGATGCCGACCAGGACCGCGATCCCGAGCAGCCGCGTGTCGTGATCGGCGATCCGGCCGTGGAACTCGATCGATACGTGGTCCACACCCCCGCCGCCGAGGCCCTGCGCGAGCCGGCCGAGGCGCTCGCAGAGGGGCACGAACGGGGCCAGCGCCTCCATCGCATCGGGGCGCACGGCGGCGATGTTGACCGCGTTGGTGACCACCCGGCCGGTGAGCGCGGCGCGGACCTGCTCGGCGGTGACGACGCCCGCCCGGTCCTGGGCCTCCGCGGTCGAGGCGCCCAAGTGGGGAGTGACGACGACGTCGTCACGCTCGAATAAGGGGTGCTCGGTGAACGGCTCGGACGGGAAGACGTCGAGGGCGGCGCCGGCAACCCGGCCCGACTCGAGCCCGGCCAGGAGCGCGTCGAGGTCGACCAGCTCGCCGCGCGCGCAGTTGACGATTCGGACCCCGTCGCGCATCTGCGCGATCGCCTCGGCGTCGATCCAGTGCACGGTCTCCGGGGTCTTCGGAAGGTGGATCGTGATCAGGTCGGCGCGCCGGTAGAGCTCCTCGCTGCGCTCGACCCCCTCCACCCCAAGCTCGCGAAAGCGCTCCGGGGCGACGAACATGTCGAACCCGAGCACCTCCATGTCGAACCCGAGCGCCCGCTTGGCGACCAGCTGGCCGATCCGGCCGAACCCGATCACCCCGAGCGCCTTGCCGTAGAGCTCGTTGCCCCCGTAGCGAGACCGCGCCCACTCGCCGGCGACGAGCGACGCGTGCGCCTGGGGCACCTTCCGACACAGGGCAAGGGCGAGCGCCAGGGTGTGCTCGGCGGCGGCGATCGAGTTCGACTCGGGGGCGTTGGCGACGACGATCCCGCGCCGGGTCGCGGCCTCGATATCGACGTTGTCGACCCCGGTCCCGGCCCGTCCGATCACCCGCAGCCGGTCCGCCCGCTCGATCAGCTCCGCGCCCAGGGTGGTGCCCGAGCGGATCACGATCGCGTCGTAGAGCCCGATCCGCTCGCCGAGCTCCTGCTCGGACATCTCGAACCCGAGCTCGACCTCGAACTCGCCACGAAGCAGGTCGACTCCGGCGTCGGCGATCGGCTCCTTGACCAGGACCCGGGGGATCGGCTCGGTGAGCGTCGGCTCGCCGCTCATCGCCGCACCTCGGCGGCGTTCTCGACGCACCAGTCGACGCAGGCGGTCAGCGCCTCGACGTCGGTCGGCTCAACGGCCGGGAACATCCCGACCCGGAGCTGGTTGCGGCCGAGCTTTCGGTAGGGCTCGACGTCGACGATCCCGTTCGAGCGCAAGGTGCCGGCGAGTGCCGCGGCGTCGATCTCGTCGCTGAAGTCGATCGTGCCAACGACCGACGAGCGCTTGTCGGGGTCGGCGACGAACGGGCTCGCAAACTCGCGCTGCGCGGCCCACCCGTAGAGGTGCGCCGCCGACGCGCGGCTGCGCGCCACGCACCAGGCCAGCCCGCCCGAGCCGAGCATCCACTCGATCTGGTCGACGAGCAAGAGCAGCGTCGCCACAGCCGGCGTGTTGTAGGTCTGGTCCCTGCGCGAGTCCTCGAGCGCGATCCGCAACGAGAGGAAGGCCGGCTGCCAGCGCCCCGGGACGCCGTCGAGCTGCTCGATCCGGGCCTTCGCGGCAGGGCTCAGCAGGCTCACCCAGAGGCCGCCGTCAGCGCCGAACGCCTTCTGCGGCGCAAAGTAATAGGCGTCCGTCTGTCGCGTGTCGACCTCGAGCCCGCCGGCCGCCGAGGTGGCGTCGATCAGCACCAGCGCCTCGCCCGCGCCAGGGGGCCTCTCGACCGCCACCATCACCCCGGTCGAGGTCTCGTTCTGCGCCCAGGCGATCAGGTCGGCGCCGGGGTCGGCCACAGGCTCGGGCGCGTCGCCCGGATCGGTCTCAACCACAATCGGATCGGCGAGGAAGGGCGCATCGCGAGTGACCGCGGCAAACTTGGCGGAGAACTCCCCGTAGGCGAGGTGGAGCGCCCGCTCGCGACCCAGACAGGCCGCGGCGGCGTCCCAGAAGGCCGTCGTGCCGCCATTGCCGAGCGCGACCTCGTAGCCGTCCGGGGCTTCGAGCAGCTCAGCCACCCCACGCCTGATCCGGGCGACAAGCTCGCGGACCGGTCGCTGGCGGTGCGAGGTGCCGATCACCGCGGCGCTCTCGGCGAGTCCGGCGAGGGCCTCCGGGCGCACCTTCGAGGGCCCGCAGCCAAACCGCCCGTCGCGCGGGATCAGGTCGCCGGGGAGGCGGGCCGGAGGTGCGGTCATCGTGCTTGGACGGAGCAGGTGTAGGGTGCTCGGGGTGAGCTCGGAAGAGGCGAGGGAGCCGACCGAGGGCGCCGGATACGCTGTCGCGACCCTCGGCGACCTCGGCGAAGGTTACGGCTTTCGCAAGATCCGCAGCCAGCTCGGCGTGACCGAGTTCGGCGTCAACGCGATCGTCATCCCGGCCGGGATCGAGAGCGGCTTTCACATGCACGAGCGCCAGCAGGAGCTCTACTTCGTCCACTCGGGAACGGTCGAGATCGAGTTCGAGGACGGCGCGGTGCACGTGCTCGGCCCCGGCGGGCTGGCCCGGGTCGACGCGCCGACCGCTCGCCTGGTCCGCAATCGAGGACCCGAGGACGCCGTCTATTTGGTCGTCGGAGCCGAGGCCGGCTACGTCGGCCGTGACGGCAAGCTGCCTGAGGGCGAGGACGGCAGGGTCCGTCCGATCGCCGCGGGCGAATGAGCGCCCACACCGAGTACCTCACCTTCGAGACCGGCGAGCGGCGCGAGTTCGTCCGGATCACCGATCGGGTGCAGGCGGCGGTCGACGAGTCCGGGATCGCGGAGGGGATGGCGCTGGTCTCGGCGATGCACATCACCGCCGGGGTCTGGATCAACGACGACGAGCCGGGGATCCAAGCGGACGCGCTCGAGTGGCTCGACAAGCTCGCGCCCCGGTCGTGGGCGGAGCCGGCGAACGAGGTCGCACGCCAGCTCTCCCCCGACCCCGGCGACTACCGCCATCACCGCGGGGGCGAGGACAACGGTGACGCCCACCTGAAGAACCTGCTCGTCCACCACCAGGTGATCGTCCCGGTAACCGAGGGCAGGCTCGACCTCGGCCCCTGGCAGGCGATCTTCTACGTCGAGTTCGACGGCCGCCGCCCGAAGCGGCTCGTGATCAAGGTACTCGGGGAGTAGCGAACCGGCCAGCCCGGCCCGCTCGCAGCTCTCAGTCCTCCCAAACGAAGGGCGGATACCGCTTGACCATGAAGAGCATGTAGGCGCTGGCGCGGAACTGCCACCTGTACGGGATCAGGATCAGCTTGAACATGCCATCGGGCAGCTCCTTGGTGAACAGGATCACGAAGACGCCGATCAAGGCGACGATCCCGGCGAGCGAGGCGAGCAGCCCGGCCACGATCGCGTAGGGAATGATCAGCAGCCACTGCACGAGCGGGCGCCAGTTGTCGATCCCGTCCTCGGGGTACTCGATCTCGAGCGCTGCGGGATACGACGGGTCGTCGTCGAGCGAGAAGGGCGGGTACTCGTCCCGGAGCAGGTAGACGTACGCGGTCACCCGCCAGCTCCACCGCAACACGCCGAGGACGAAGTCGAAGATCCCGCGCGGGTAGCGACCGGTAAAGAGCACGGCGAAGAACGCGATGATCTTGGCGAAGAACACGCCGATCACGAGGAAGAAGAGGACGACGTAGTGCGGGAACGCAAGCAGCCACTTGACCAGCGGCAGGAAACGGTGGTACTCGTCCTGGCGCTGGGCATCGACCTGGACCGGGTAGGTGCCCGCAGGCGGCTGCTCGGCGGGCCCCGACGCGGGCGGCGGCTCTGGCGGCGGGGGTGGCGGTGTGCCTGATTCCATGCCCGAGACCTTACGGCGCTCGACGGATGCTCAGAACTCCTGGTCGATCCAGGGCATCATCGAGCGCAGCTCCTTGCCGACCGACTCGATCTCGTGCCCGGCCGCCTCGTCGCGCATGCGGTTGAAGTTCTCCGCCCCGGCCCGGTTCTCGGCGATCCACTCCTTGGCGAACTCGCCCGACTGGATGTCCGCGAGCACCTGCTTCATCGCCTCGCGGACCTCGGGCCCGATCACCTTCGGGCCCCTGGTCATGTCGCCGTATTCGGCCGTGTTGGAGATCGAGAAACGCATCCCCTGCACGCCCTTCTCATACATGAGGTCGACGATCAGCTTCAGTTCGTGCAGGGTCTCGAAGTAGGCCAGTCGCGGGTCGTAGCCGGCCTCGACCAGGGTCTCGAACCCCGCCCGAACGAGCTCCGTGGCACCGCCGCAGAGCACCGACTGCTCGCCGAACAGGTCGGTCTCGCACTCGTCCTTGAAGCTCGTCTCGATCACCCCCGCGCGACCACCCCCGATCCCGCTGGCGTACGCGAGGACCAGCTCGCGCGCGTTTCCCGAGGCGTCCTGGTGGACCGCCATCAGGCAGGGCACCCCTTTGCCCTCCACGTACTGGCGCCGAACGAGGTGGCCGGGCCCCTTTGGCGCGACCATCCCGACGTCGACCCCGTTGGGCGGCTCGATCTCGTCGAAATGGACCGAGAACCCGTGCCCGAACATGAGCAGGTTTCCGGGGGCGACCCCGTCGCGGATCTCGGCCTCCCAGACCTCGCCCTGCTTCTCGTCGGGCAGCAGCACCATGATCACATCGCCCCGGCTCGCGGCATCGGCGATCTCGAGCACCTCGAGCCCCTCGGCTTCGGCCTTGGCGCGGCTCGAGGAGTCGGCGCGCAGCCCGACCACGACCTGAAAGCCGGAGTCGCGCAGGTTGAGCGCGTGGGCGTGCCCTTGCGAGCCGTAGCCGAGGATCGCGATCGTCTTGCCCCTCAGGGCGTCGGGATCGGCGTCGGCGTCGTAGAGGATCTTCTCGTCGGTCATGGCCGCGGGACTCTACGCGTCCGAGCCCTCGGGGCGCTTGACGAACCACTCGGTGCCGGTCTCGTAGACGTTCACCCAGGCGCCCTTGCGTCGCTCGGGTCGCAGGCGCGGCTTCAGCACCTCGACCAGCTCGAACCTCCCGCAGTCGTCGATCACCGATGCGAGCTCGGGGTTGGCGTAGATCAGGCTCAGCGAGCGTGGGCGCCGGTCCAGTGAGGCGACGAGATTGCCGATCGCCGCCCGGAACACGTCGCCGCCGAAGGGGCTGAACATGTAGACGAAGGTGACGTCGTCGGGGATCGCGTACCGAGCCGCGTCACCGGCCTCCACGATCGCCTCCGCGGCCCGGAACCGGTGCCGGTTGGCCTCCAGGTTCGCGCGCGCAAAGTCGGCCATCTCCTCGACCACCTCGAGTCCGATCACGCGCCGAAACGGGTAGTTGCGGGCGGCGAGCCACAGCACCCGTCCCTTCCCGCAGCCGAGGTCGAGAAACACGTCATCGCTGGTCACGGAGCGGCCGTCGAGGGCCCGGCGTAGGGCGCTCCAGGCCGAGGCCTGGTAGTGGAAGAAGTCGGGATCGTCAAAGCCGAGCTCCTGGGCGGAGACCTCCCCTCCGGTGTCGCGCAAGCCGCGCTCGTAGTGGAGGCGCAGCAGCCGCGTGAGTCGCTCCTTGGCCGTCCCTGCGAGGCGGTACAGCGCGGTCTCGGGCACCGGGCCGATCCTACTTCGAGCTGGCCCGTCGGATCGGCTTGCCCGAGCCGGCCCGGGGCAGCTCGGCGACGAACTCGAACCGCTTCGGGACCTTGAACGCGGCCAACTCGGCGGCGCAGTGAGCGCGTAGCTCCTCGCCGCTCGCCTCGGCCCCGTCACGCAGGACGACGACGGCGATCACGGCCTCCTGCCACTCGGGGTCGGCGCGACCCACCGCTGCGACGTCGGCGACCGCCGGGTGTCGGAGCAGCACGCCCTCGACCTCGGACGGCAGGACGTTCTCACCGCCGCTGATGATCATGTCGGTGAGCCGGTCCTCGACGTAGAGGAAACCCTCGTCGTCGATCCGCCCGAGGTCGCCGGTGTGCAGCCACCCGTCCTCGTCGGCTACCCCGGGCGCCACCGTCGGCCCCTGAACGAGGATCTCGCCGTCCTGGATCCGCAGATGGGTGGTGAGCAGCGGCCGTCCGGCTGACCCAAGCTTGCGCTGCGCCTGGCCGGGCTCGAGGGTGGTCACCTGCGAGGCCGCCTCGGTCAGGCCGTAGGTCTGGACCACGGTCGCACCGCGGCCGATCGCCTCGGCGAGCGCGTCCTCGGGCACCGGCCCGCCGCCGACCAGGACCGCGCGCAGCGGCAGCAGGTCCACCTCCGCCTCGAGCAGGCGGATGAGCTGCGTCGCGACGAGCGAGATCAGGGTCACCCCGTCGCCCTCGAGCGCGGTCGCGATCCGGTCGGGATCGAACCCGTCGTGGACGACCGCGGTGGTGCCGTAGATCACCGACCGCATCACGATCGAGAGCCCGCCCACGTGATGCAGCGGCAGGCAGCAGAGCCAGCGGTCGGTCGGCTCGACGCCGAGGTTGAAGGCCGAGCCCACCGCGCTCCACAGGTGGTTGCCGAAGGTGAGGTCGACCGGTCGCGGAGATCCCGAGGTGCCGCTGGTCAGGATCCGGCAGCAGACGGCGTCGAGGTCGAGCTCGCCGAGCAGCGGCAGGTCCGCCTCGGTCGCGCCGAGCTCTGGGATGGCGTCGACGGTCAGCGCCGGCCGGGCGTGCTCGAGCTCCACCTCCCGCTGCGCCTCGGGCAGCCGTGGATCCAGCGGCTGGGCGACCGCGCCGAGCTTCATCAGCGCGTGCACGAGCACGACGTGCTCGATTCCGGGTGCGAGCTCGATCGCCACGGTCGCCCCGCGGCGCGCCCCACGGGCGGCCAGGCGCTTGGCAGTCACGGTCGCCTCGCGCTCGAGCTCCGCGTAGCCGAGCTCGGCCCCGTCGGCGATCAGCGCGGTGCGATCAGGGCAGGTGGCGGCCCGCTGGGAGAGCCAGTTGTCCAGATGCATTGGCGGCCCGTATTGTTGCTTCCCCGTGCCCACCCCGCACAAGGACGCCCCGCCGAGCGAGGAGCTCTACGCACCGATCGAGTGGCACGAGGCCGCCGAATACGAGGACATCCTCTACGCGCGCGCTGAGGCGATTGCCAGGATCACGATCGACCGACCCGAGGTCCGCAACGCCTTCCGACCTCAGACCCTGGCCGAGCTGCGCGACGCGTTCCGCCGCGCCCGCGACGACACCGGGGTCGCAGCGGTGATCTTCACCGGCGCGGGCGAGGAGGCCTTCTGCTCGGGCGGCGACCAGCGGATCCGCGGCGACGACGGCTACATGGGCGACGATGCGGTCGCCCGGCAGGGGGTCGGGCGACTCGACGCCGGGGACCTGCACGTGCAGATCCGCCGCCTGCCGAAGCCGGTAATCGCAGCGGTGGCCGGATATGCGGTCGGCGGTGGACAGATCCTGCAGCTGGTCTGCGACCTGGCGATCGCCGCCGACAACGCGCGCTTTGGCCAGACCGGGCCGCGGGTCGGGAGCTTCGACGGCGGCTTCGGCGCCGGCCTCCTCGCCCGCGCCGTCGGGGTCCGCAAGGCGAAGGAGATCTGGTTCCTTTGTCGGCTCTACGACGCCGACGAGGCGCTCGAGATGGGGCTCGTCAACGCGGTCGTGCCGCTGGCCGAGCTGGAGCGCGAGTGCGTCGCCTGGGCGCGCGAGATCGCGGCCCTCTCGCCGCTCTCGCTGCGGCTCCTGAAGTCGAGCTTCAACGCCGCCGAGGACGGGCTCACCGGGCTCCAGCAGCTCTCCCACGACGCGACCTTGCTCTTCTACATGACCGAGGAAGGCCAGGAGGGGCGCGACTCGTTCAAGCAGGGCCGCAGGCCGGACTTCTCGAGGTTTCCCAGGCGACCGTGAGGATTTGGTTGATGGCCGCGCGGCCGCGGACGCTGCCGGCCGCGATCGCGCCGGTGCTGGTCGGCACCGCGGCCGCGATCGAGGTCTCGCGCGAGCTGAGGGTCGGCGCCTTCGTCGCCGCGCTGCTCGGATCGATCCTGATCCAGATCGGGACCAATCTCGCCAACGACTATTCGGACGCCAGGCGGGGCGCCGACACGGCGGACCGGCTCGGCCCGGTTCGCGTCACCTCGTCGGGCCTGGTCGCCCCGCGGCGGGTCCTGTACGCGACCTGGCTCGCGTTCGCGGGCGCCGCCGCGGCCGGTGTCTACCTCGCGACCGTCGCCGGGCCGGCGATCCTCGTCGTCGGCGTGCTCTCGATCGCCGCGGGCGTCCTCTACACCGGCGGCCCGCGACCCTACGGCTACGCCGGGATGGGCGAGCTGTTCGTCTTCCTCTTCTTCGGCCTGGTCGCGGTCAACGGCTCCTACTACGTGCAGATCGAACAACTCGACCCGCTGCCGTTGTGGCTCTCGGTGTCCGTCGGCCTGCTCTCGGCCGCGATCCTGGTCGTCAACAACATCCGCGACATCGACACCGATCGCCGCGCCGGGAAGCGTACGCTCGCGGTCCGGCTCGGCCGCGATCGCACGCGGAAGCTCTACCTATGCCTGGTTGGGGGCGCGTACCCGGTCCTCACCGTCGGCCTGACGGTGGCCGAGGGGCCTGAAGTCGCGCTGATCGCGCTCTTCTCGGCGCCGCTCGCGATCGCCCCGGCCCGGGCCGTGCTCTCAGCCACGGACGGCCCGGCGCTGAATCGCGCCCTGGCCCAGACCGGAGCCCTCTTGGGAGCCTTCAGCTTCCTGCTCGCGGCGGGGCTGCTGATCGCGAGCTGATGAAGTTCACCGAGCTCGAGGTGATCCCGTACGCGCTCGCGTTCGAGCGCCCCTATGCAACCGCGAGCGGGACCCTCGCGCGCCGCGAGATGCTGCTGGTGCGGCTTCGCACCGACTCCGGGCAGGAGGGCCTCGGTGAGGCGGTGCCGCTCTCGCTGCGCGGCGGCGCCGACCTCGCCACCGTCGAACGGGCGCTGCTGCGCTCCGCGCGTCGGCTGCGCCGTGCCGACCTCTCGGACTTCGCCGGCGAGCAGCCGCTGCGGGCCGCGATCGACGCTTTCATCCACGTCGCTGCCGGGCGCCGGCTCCCCGGCCCGGCCAAGGCCGCGCTCGAGATGGCGATCTTCGACCTCGCCGGCAAGGCCGCGGGCCGACCGCTCTGGTCGCTGCTCGGGGCTTCCGAGCAGACCCCGGTGCGCTGCAACGCGACCCTCGTCGCCGGGACGCCCGCCGAGGTGGCCGCCGACGCCGAGCGCTGGGCGGGCCGCGGCTTCGCGAGCTTCAAGCTCAAGCTCGGCACCGGCGAGGACGTCGCGCAGGTGCGCGCCGTGCGCGAGGCGCTCGGCCCGCAGGCCCGGATTCGCCTCGACGCGAACGGGGCTTGGAGCGTCGCCGAGGCGCTCGGGGTGCTGCGGATGGTCGAGCCGCTCGACATCGAGCTGGTCGAGCAGCCCGTCGCGGCGTCACGCGAGCTCGCGGAGGTGACCGCAGCGACCTCGATTCCGGTCGCCGCCGACGAGAGCGTCGCGCGCAGCAAGGACGCGCGCCGGGCGGCGGGCGCGAGCTCCTGCGACCTGGTGAGCGTGAAGCTCGCCAAGGTCGGCGGGATCGGCGAGGCCAACGGGATCGCCTCGCATCTGCCGATCTATCTCTCGAGCGCCCTCGACGGACCGATCGGGATCGCCGCCGGCGCCCACGCGGCGCAGGCGCTGCCGTTCGAGGGCGTCGCCGCCGGGCTGGCGCACGGACTCGCGACCCAGCTCCTGTTCGCAGAGACGATCGCCGCTCGCGAGTCGAAGCTCGACAGTGACCAGCTCAGCCCGCCCGACGGTCCCGGCCTCGGGGTCGAGCTCGACGACGAGGCTCTGGCGGCACGGCGCCTCTAGGCGGCTAGCGTGTCGCCGATGGACCCGACCAACCGCAACACCGCGCTTGCCTCGGCCCTGGTCGAGGAGCTCGGGCGCTGCGGGGTGCGCGACGCGGTCCTCTCCCCCGGCTCGCGTTCGACCCCGCTGGCGCTGGCGCTGTGGCGCGAGCCGGCGATCGACGCTCGGGTGATCGTCGACGAGCGCTCGGCCGGCTACTTCGCGGTCGGCGCCGCGCAGGCGAGCGGGCAGCCGGTGGCCGTGCTCTGCACCTCGGGCACGGCAGCGGCGAACCTGCACCCTGCCGTCTGCGAGGCGGACGAGGGCGCGGTGCCGCTGATCGTGCTCACCGCCGACCGCCCGCCCGAGCTGCGCGGGATCGGCGCCGGCCAGACGATCGACCAGCTGAAGCTCTATGGCTCGGCAACGCGCTGGTTCTGCGAGGTCGGCAGCCACGAGGCCGACGACGCGGGCCTGCTGCATCATCGGTCGGTCGCCTGCCGCGCCTTCTTCGCCGCCGCCGGTGATCCACGCCCAGGCCCCGTCCACCTCAACATCTGCTGGCGCGAGCCGCTCGGTCCCGAAGCCCGCCCGGGCGACTTGACCGCGAGCTCGCCACTGGCGCTCGAGGGCCGCGACGGGGAGCGGCCGCTGACCACTGTCGCGGCGGCGCCGGGCCCGCCGCCCGAACCGCTCGTCGACGCACTCGCCGAGCGCATCGCGTCCGCGCCGCGGGGCCTGATCGTCGCCGGGCGGATGCCCCACCGTTCGGCGGTCGAGCCGATCGCCGCCCTGGCTCGCGCGACCGGCTACCCGATCCTCGCCGAGCCGACCTCGCAGCTTCGCTTCGGGCCCCACGACCGCGAGCTGGTCGTCTCGCGCTACGAGCCGATCGCCCGGGGGCGGCCGCAGGGGCTGGTCCCCGACCTGGTGCTGCGCTTCGGCGAGATGCCGACCTGCAAGCCCTTGCGCCAGTGGCTCGGGGACCTGCCCGGTGCCGCGCAGCTCGTCGTCGACCCGGACCGGGGCTGGAACGAGCCGACCCGGATCGCCGGCGCGATCGTACGTGCCGAGCCGGCCCGCCTCGCCTCAGCCCTGGCCGGGCGCGCTGGCGGAGACCCCGATCAGGCATGGGCCGGCGCCTGGCTGGCGGCGTCGGGGGCGGCCGGGGAGGCGATCGAGGCCGAGCTCGCGGGCCTCTCGGAGGCGACCGAGCCGGGGGTCCACGCTGCCCTCGGCCGGGCCTACGCCGACGGCGATCTCGTCTACACCGCCTCGAGCATGCCGATCCGAGACCAGGAGGCCTTCCTGGCCGGAGGCCCGGCCGAGGTCCGCTTTCTCGCCAACCGGGGCGCGAACGGGATCGACGGGCTGATCTCCTCGGGGATCGGGGCCGCGGCGGCAACCGGGCGCCCGGCCTGGATCATCACCGGTGACCTCGGCCTGTTTCACGACATGAACGCTCTCGCCGCCCTCCGCCACGCCGAGGCCCCGGTCCGGATCGTCGTCCTCGACAACGACGGCGGCGGCATCTTCGAGTTCCTCCCCCAGGCCGCCGAGATGACCCGCGAGGAGTTCGAGGCGATCCTCGGCACCCCGCTCGACCTCGACGCCGAGCGGGTCGCGGCGCTCCACGGGCTCCCCTACGAGCGGATCACCGATCTCTCCCGACTCGCCGGGGCGGGCGCCCGGACGGGGCTGGTCCACGTGCCCGTCGACCGGGCAGCGAACGTCGTCCTGCACGAGCGCCTCGGCGAGACGGCCGCCGAGGCGCTCGAGCGGGCGCTTTCCTGACTGCGCTCAGTCCTGGTACTCGACGGTCGCCGTGACCGTGCACTCCCCGGTCGGATCGAGGGTCGATGAGCTGTTGAACCCGCTCACGGAGACGTGGGCGCCAACCGTGTCGTTCCCCGTGCCTCGCGTGAACTGCCAGTCCCACCAGCCGGCCGTTCCGAGGTTGTCCTGAGGAGGCGCCGGGCCCTCGGCAATCAACGGCGAGCCGCCGCCGCCCGAGAACGATCCCGCGATCTGCTCGGTGGTTGTGGCCTGGCCGGTTCCTGAAGGCACGTCGCTTCCGATCACCGTCCCGGCGCCGAAGAAGGGCTCGGCGTCGTCGAAGCTGAGCAGACGGGTCCGGATGTCGGCCCCGGCGACACTGTCCGGGAAGCAGGCGATGAACTCGACAACCCCCATCGTCGGCACCTCGGCCAGGATGATGGAATCCGGTAGGAATCCCACGGCGTCGGCGGTGAACGTCACCGTGGACTGGCGCCCATCGCCCTTGATCAGCCCCTTGAAGCTGTCCTCGTCGGCCTTCGCTCCGGTGACCGCGTCACCGGCGATCTTCGCCGTCGTGACCGCGCCGTCGCCGAGCTTGTTCGACTGGACCGCGCCGTTGGCGATGTTCTTCGACTTGACCGCCTTCTTGGCGATGTTCTTCGACTTGACCGCCTTCTTGGCGATGTCGTTCGAGGTCACCGACCCCTTGCCGGGCAGCGCCACCGCGGTCCCGCCGAGCACGATGAACAGCGCCACGTAGGCGATCGCGTGGTGTTGCAGGTGATCCTTCAGTCGGACGATCATCCGTTCTCCTCCTTCCGGCACGCGGTCGCGCGCCCCCTCGACCAAGCGACCCTAGACGCTTTGCGCCCTCGCGACAACCACTGCCTGGACGTCTAACCGGCGACCAGGGGCAGCAGCGCCTCGAGCTTGAGCTCGGTCTCGGCGAGCTCGGCGGCGGGGTCGGAGTCGGCGACGATCCCGGCCCCGGCGTACAGGTGTGCCGTGCGGTCGCGCAGGAGCGCCGAGCGCAGGGCGACGCACCACTCACCGTCCTCGGCGGCGTCCATCCAACCGACCGGGCCGGCGTACCAGCCCCGGTCCATCCGCTCGAGCTCGGTGATCGCGGCGAGGGCGGCGGCACCGGGCTCGCCGCCCACCGCCGGCGTCGGGTGCAGCAGGGAGGCGAGCTCGATCGCCGAGAGGGGCTCGGCGAGCTGCGCGTGCACCGGGGTCGCGAGGTGCTGGATGTTCGCGACCCGAACCAGGGTGGGCTCAGACTCGGCCTCGACCCAGACCGAGCGCGGCCCGAGCACGCGCGCGATCCGGCGCGCGACGACGGCGTGCTCGCGGCGGTCCTTGGCGCTGCGCAGGAGCTGCTCGCCGAGATGGTCGTCGACCGCCGGGTCGGCGCTGCGGCGGGTCGAGCCGGCGAGAGCGACGGTCGCCGCCCCCGCCCCGCGACGACGAACGAGGAGCTCCGGGCTGGCGCCGAGAAAGGCCCCCTCCGGCGAGCCGACGCAGAAGCAGAAGCAGGACGGAAACAGGTCGCGCAGGGCGCCGAAGATCGCCGCCGGGTCGTGCGCGACCGGCCCCTCGACCGTCACCTCGCGCGCCAGCACCACCTTCTCCAGCTCCTCGGCGGCGATCCGCTCGGTCGCGGTCGCGACCGCCCGCTCATAGCTGCTCGGGGGCACGACGCTGGTGATCCAAGCCTCTCCCCGCGGCTGCGGGTCGACCAGCGGCAGCCCCTCGACCCGACTCAGCCCCGACAGCCGCCGCTCGAGCCGGTCGCGCACCGCGGCCCGGTCCTCCTCCCCGCCGACGATCGCGCTCAGCGTCAGCCAGGTCGTCTCCCCACTGCGCAGCAGCGACAGCTCCGGCAGCACCAGCAGCGCCGGGGGGAACGAGGACCAATGCCCCGAGCTGCCACCGTCGTGGTCGAACGAGAACCCACCACAGAGCACCGGGCCGGCGCCGGCCGGCAGGTGATCGGGCTCTGCGGCCAGTCGCCCGCGGGTGATCGCGGCGCATCCGTCGATCAGATCGGTGAACCGGTCGGGACCTCGCGAGACGATCTCGAACGCGGAGCCCAGGCCGGCGAGCGCAAACCGCTCGCGATCCGGCTGCTCCCAGCAGAACCAGCGGTCGCTGGCGAGCCGGGAGGCGAACACGGAGGCCGCCGGATCGGGAAGGTCGACCTCGATCGTGACGCTGGCCAGCAGCCGGCGGCGCTCGTCGGCGCCGACCAGGACGTCCTCGAGCGCATCGAGGGCACTGGCGGTGTCGAGGCGCGCCTCGATCAGCCCTCGGGCCGGGATTTGGCGATCGCGACCTCGCCGGTGCGCGCCATCTCGATCAGCCCGTGAGGGCGGATCATGCGCTCGAACGAGTCGATCTTGGATTGGTCGCCGGTCACCTCGATCGTCAGCGAGCGGCGCGAGACGTCGACGATCTTGGCGTCGTAGATCTCCGCGAACTGCATGATCTCCGCCCGGCTCTCGACCGCCGCGTTGACCCGGAACAGGGCCATCTCGCGAGCCACGGTCGTCTCGGGCTCCATGTCGCGGATCTTGATCACGTTGACCAGCTTGTGGAGCTGCTTGGTGACCTGGTCGATCGGGTGCAGGGCGCCGTCGAGGGTCAGGGTCACCCGCGACACGTCGGGGTCCTCGGTCGGGCCGACCGCGAGCGTGTCGATGTTGAACCCGCGGCGGCTGAACAGGCCGGCGATCCGCGCCAGGACTCCGGGGCGGTTCTCGACCAGCAGCGAGAGGATGTGCTTGCGGCCGGTGAGCTGGCGGCTGGCCTGCAGGTCCTCGAGCCGGACCACGTCCTTGGTCCCCGGCTCACCCATCATCCGACCATGTCCCGGGCGGCCGCGCCCGCCGGGATCATCGGGTAGCAGTTCTCGTCCTTGGTCACGTGGACGTCGAGCAGCACCGGGCCGTCGGTCTCGAGCGCGGTGCTCATCGCCTCGCGCAGGTCCGCCTTGTCATCGCACTGCATCCCCGTCCACCCGAACGCTTCGGCGAGCTTCGGCCAATCGGGGCTCGGGCCCATCTCCACCGCCTTGTAGCGCTCCTCCCAGAACAGCTCCTGCCACTGGCGGACCATGCCGAAGTGCCCGTTGTTCATCAGGAAGACCTTGACCGGGATCTCGTGCTGGGCGGCGGTCGCGAACTCCTGGCAGACCATCACCAGGCTGCCGTCGCCGGCCAGGCAGACGACCGTCTCGTCGGGGCGCGCGACCTTGGCCCCGATCGCGGCCGGCAGCCCGAAGCCCATCGTCCCCAGCCCGCCGGAGTTCAGCCACCGGCGCGGCTCGGCGAAGTGGTAGTACTGCGCCGCCCACATCTGGTGCTGGCCGACGTCGGAGGTGATGATCGCCTCCCCCTCCGTCGCCTCGTACATCGCCTCGACCATCAGCTGGGGCTTGATCTCGGAGTCGGGCGAGTCCTCGTAGCGCAGCGGGTACTCGGACTGCCATCCGTGGATCCGCTGCCACCACTCATCGAGCCGCGTCGGGTCCGGCTTCAGCGCCCGGTACTCGCGGTTGAGCTTCGGCAGCACGTCGGCGGCGTCGCCGACGATCGGGATGTGGGCCGGTACGTTCTTCGAGATCTCGGCCGGGTCGACGTCGATGTGGACGAACTTCGCCCGCGGCGCGAACTCCGACAGCTTGCCGGTGATCCGATCGTCGAAGCGGGCGCCGACGCAGACGATCAGGTCCGCCTCGTCCATCGCGTAATTGGCGGTCCTGGTGCCGTGCATGCCGAGCATCCCCAGCCACTGCTCGTGCGGAGCCGGGAAGGCCCCGAGTCCCATCACGGTCAGCGTCACCGGCAGCCGGTCGGCGCCGCAGAACTCGCGGAACTGCTCGGACGCGTTCGCGTTCACGATTCCGCCGCCGCCGTAGATCACCGGCCGGCGCGCGTTCGCCAGCGCTTTGGCGGCGATCCGGATCTGCTTGATGTTGCCCTCGGTCGGCGGCTTGTAGCCGGGAAGGTCCGGGGAGCCCTCGATCGGCGTGTAGTCGATCTCGGCTCGCGAGAGGTCCTGGGGGACGTCGACGAGCACCGGGCCCGGTCGGCCGGTGGCGGCGATGTGAAAGGCCTTGTGGACGTAGTCGGGGATCTGGCGCGGGTCGGTGACCAGGAGCGAGTGCTTGACGACCGGCATCGTGATCCCGGTCACGTCGGCCTCCTGGAAGCCGTCGGTGCCGATCAGGTCGGTGCGCACCTGTCCGGTGATGAACACGGTCGGCACCGAGTCCATCATCGCGTCGGCGATCGGGGTCACCAGGTTGGTCGCCCCCGGTCCCGAGGTCGCAAACGCCACCCCGACCCGCCCCGAGGCCTTCGCGTAGCCCTCGGCGGCGTGGCCCGCGCACTGTTCGTGGCGCGCCTGGATATGGACGAAGTCGGCGTCGTAGAGTGCGTCGTAGGTGGGCAGGTTGGCGCCGCCCGGGATCCCGAAGACGTGCTCGACCCCTTCGGCCTTCAGTGCTTCGCAGAGTGCGTCGGCGGCGCGCATCAGGCTCGGATCGTAGCAGTGGGATTTCCGCGCTCCGGCGGGTTTTCCCCGCTCGCAAGCGGCGTTGGGGATGCCTCTAGCGCGGCTCGGGGACCTGCGCCACCAGCTCGCCCGGCTTCCACCTGGTGCGGGGCATAATCGCCCGCTCGATCACCCGGTCGCGGTGGCGCTCGATCAGGCCGAGCAGCGATCTGACCAGCTCCTCACCGAGCAGGTGCGGCTCGAGCCCGAGGTCGCGCAGCTTCGTGTTGGTCGCGTTGTAGTAGTGCTGCTCGGCCTCGATCCGGGGATTGGGATAGCGCTTGACCTCGACCTCGAGCCCGACCTCCGAGCCCGCCCGCCGCACGAGCTCGGCCAGCTCGCTGACCGAGAACTGCTCGGTGAACTGGTTGAAGACCCGGAACTCGCCCAGATCGGCCGGGTTGGCGACCGCGAGCTCGACGCACTGCAGGGTGTCGCGGATGTTGAGGAAGCCGCGCGTCTGGCCACCCTCGCCGTAGACGGTCAGCGGATGCCCGATCACGGCCTGGACGCAGAACCGGTTCAGGACGGTGCCGAAGTACTCGTCGTAGTCGAAGCGGGTGACCAGGCGCTCGTCGGCGGTCGATTCGTCGGTCTCGACCCCGTAGACGACGCCCTGGTTGAGGTCGGTCGCCCGCAGGCCCCAGATCCGGCATGCGAAGTGGATGTTGTAGGAGTCGTGGACCTTCGAGAGGTGGTACAGCGACCCGGGCAGCTTCGGAAACGGCAGCGTGTCACGGCGCCCCTTGTGCTCGATCTCGATGAACCCCTCCTCGATGTCGATGTTGGGAGTTCCGTACTCGCCCATCGTCCCCAGCTTCACCAGGTGGCAGTCGGGGACCCGGTCGCGGATCGCAAAAAGCAGGTTCAGGGTCCCGATCACATTCGTGTACTGGGTTTCGACGGCCGCCTCGCGCGACTTCATCGAGTACGGGGCCGAGGGCTGCTCGCCGTAGTGGACGATCGCATCGGGCAGGCTCTCGGCGATCACCGAGTCGAGGAAGCCGAAGTCCTCGATCGAGCCGACGTAGGGGTGGATCTCGCGCCCGCTCGCCTGTCGCCATGCCTCGACCCGGTCGGCCAGCGAGGCGATCGGCGTCAACGAGTCGGTCGAGTGCTCGGTGTGCCAGCGCCGGCGCGAGAAGTTGTCGACCACGGATACGTCGTTTCCGCGGGCTGAGAAGCGCATCGCGGTCGGCCAACCCAGGTACCCGTCACCGCCCAGGATCAGGATCCGCATCCGCGCGAGGGTACAGAATGCCCCCCATGCCACCGGCCGCAGACCTGCTGCCGCCCGAGCTGACCGCGCTCCGCGCCGCCGGGCTGGTGCTCGCCGCCGTGGTCGCCGGGTTCGCGATCTGGCGCCGCCGCTCGCTCCGCAACGCCGACGTCCTGATCCTGCTGCTGATCGCGCTCGGGCTGGCGCTCGTCGCCGGGACCGAGATCCCGGACTCGTTGCTGTCCGCGTTCTCGTTCGAGCGCGAGAACGGGACCCGGATCATCGGTGTCGCGATCCTCGCGATCCTCGTCCTGTTCGCGCTCGTGGTCCGCGCCCTCGCCCAGGGCTCGCGAGTCAGCCGCCAGCTCTCCGAGGCGCTCGAGGGGCTCGCCTGGGAGGAGTTTCGGGCCTCCGGTCACCCGGAGCGCTTCCGCGACCGGATCGGCGTCCTCGTCCCGGCATACAACGAGGCCGACAACGTCGGCGCGGTGCTCGACCGGATCCCGGCCGAGGTCTGCGGGCAGCCGACCGCGGTGCTCGTCGTCGACGACGGCTCGCGCGACGCCACCGAGGCCGTCGCAAGTGAGCGCGGCGCGGTCGTCGCCCGCCACGTCGTCAACCGGGGCGGCGGGGCCGCGCTGCGGACCGGCTACCGGCTGCTCTCGGACTCGGGCGCGCAGATCGTCGTCACCCTCGACGCCGACGGCCAGCATCTGCCCGAGGAGATGGACCGGCTCGTGGCCCCGATCCTCTCGGGCGAAGTCGCGGTCGCACACGGTTCGCGGGTGCTCGGCGAGGCTGAGCCCAACCACCCCGCGCGCGAGGCGGGGATCGTGTTCTTCAACCGGCTCGTCTCGCTGATCACGCGGACCAGGGTCACCGACTGCTCGAACGGATATCGCGCCGTGCGAGCCGACGTGCTCCCGACTCTTGTCCTGCGCCAGGAACAGTTCCACACCTCCGAGTTCATGATCGAGGCGATCAAGCGCGGGATCCCCGCCAAGGAGATCCCGGTGACGGTGGTCAGCCGGCTCTCCGGGCACTCCAAGAAGCCGGCCGTGGTCCGCTACGGGATGGGGTTCACGAACGCGATCGTCCGCACCTGGTTGCGCTGAGCTGCTCAAGCCGCGGCGACGCGGGTGACGCCCGATCTACGCGCGTCCGCGGCCCGGGCGCACCTCGGACGGGTCGGGCAGGTAGAGGTCCTCGCCGCAACGTCGGCAGACCTGGACGTAGAGCTTCTGCACCGCCCCGCAGCGCGGGCAGCGCCGCTCCGGCTCGGCCTGCTCGACTCGGTACAGGAACGCCGCGATCAGTCCGATCACCGGCAGCACGGTGCCGACGATCAGCCAGACGAAGAAGGAGCTGCCCTTGGCGCGTCCGACGAACGCGGTCGCGAAACCGAAGCAGAGCGCGATCACGATGTAGAGGCCGCCGCCCATCCGGACCATTGTGGCGGCCCGCATCGAACGTCCCGCACCACCTCCCCTGGCGAGGACTGCGGGACGTTCGTCGGGGTCAGTCGAGCGGCCGGTGGGTGCCGCCGCGGAGGTAGGCCTGGTCGCTCAGAGGGCGCGGGTGGCCGATCGAGCCGACCTCGGCCGTATCGCGCGCGAACGGGAGCCCGACCGTCCAATCGGCGACCGCGCGGACCTTGCGCGCGAGGCCCGGGATCTGGCTCATGTGGTAGGTGCGGGCCATCCACCAGGCGAGAAAGCCGCGGACAGAGAGGCGTCCGAGCTTGCCGACCGCCTTGTAGCGGCCGAGGTTGACGAACGCCGCCTTCGCCGCGTACTCGAACCGGCGCCTGCCCTCGGCTGCGCCCAAGGCCGCGGCGATGTTGTGCGCGACCACCGGCCCCTGGCGGACCGCGTGCTGGGCGGTCGGCGGGCAGACGGCGGCGCGGCGCTTGGCCGGGTCCGGGACCGCCGCGCAGTCGCCCGCTGCCCAGACCCCCTCCAGGCCACGCACGGCCATGAACTCGTCGACCTCGACCCGGCCCCGCTCGTCGAGCGGGAGCCCGAGCGCCGCCAGGCTGGGGTGCGGGGCGACGCCCGCCGTCCAGACCAGCGTCTCCGTCGCGATCTCCTCACCGGTCGAGAGCGCGACCGAGCGTTCTCGGGCTTCCTCGAGGCGGGTGCCGAGCCGGACGTCGATCCCGCGGCCGCGCAGCTCACGGACCGCGTATGCGGCGAGGTCGAGGTCGACCTCGGGCAGAACCCGGTCGAGCGCCTCGACCAGGATCCACCGCATCCCGTGCAGGCGGGCGCGCGGATAGCGCTCGATCGCGTCGGCGGCGAAGTCCTGCAGCTCGGCGAGCGCCTCGAGGCCCGAGTACCCGCCGCCGACGAAGACGTAGGTGAGCAGCGCCGCGCGCCGGCTCGGATCCTCGGTCGCGTTCGCCGTCTCCAGCGTCTCGATCACGTGGTTGCGCAGCCAGATCGCGTCCGCGAGGCTCTTGAAGCCGATCGCGTGCCGCTCGAGCCCCGGGATCGGCAGCGAGCGCGAGACCGAACCTACGGTGACCAGGAGCTGGTCGTAGCGAAGCTCTTCGCGTCCGCCGGCGTGGGTGTTGAGACCGACGGTGCGGGCGCCGGGGTCGTGGTCGCCGACCGCTCCCAGGCGCAGCTCGGTCCGGCGCAGGATCTCGCGCAGCGGCGTCACCACATGACGGGGCTCGAGCGTGCCGGCAGCAGCCTCGGGCAGGAAGGGGGTGTAGAGCAGGAAGTTGACGTCGTTGACCAGCGTCAGGCGAGCCGACTGGCGCGGCAGCGTCCGCTCCAGCGTCCGCGCTGCCGCGGCGCCCGCGAAGCCTCCGCCGACGATGACGACGTCCCAGGCCACCGCCTACGCCTGCCCGGCGAGCTGCTCGCGGATCAGTTTCGTCACCTCGCCGCCGTCGGCGCGGCCCTTGGTCTCCTTCATCACGAATCCAACCAGCGGCCCGATCGCCTTCATGTTGCCGGCGCCGACCTCGGCGGCGGCCTCCGGATCGGCAGCGATCGCGCGCGCGACGACCTCCGCGAGCTCTGAGGAGTCCTCGATCTGGCCGAGCCCTTCGCGCTCGACCACCGCGCCTGGCTCACCGCCCTCGGCGACCAACGCCGCCAGCACCTGGCGCGCCGCGCCGGTCGAGACCCGCTTCGCCTCGACCATCGCCGCCAGTTCGGCGAGCGCGGCCGGCGTCACCCGCGACCCGGCCGGATCGACCGGCTGGCCGGCCTCCCGCAACCGCGCCGCCAGCTCGCCGGTGATCCAGGTGGCGATCGTGCGCGGGTCGATCCCGTCGGCGACCTCGAGCGCGCGCTCGAAGTAGGCGGCGAGGTCGGCGTCGAACGCGAGCTGGGTGGCGGGCTTCTGGTCGAGCCCGAGCTCGGACAGGTAGCGATCGCGCCGGGCCGCGGGCAGCTCGGGCAACGAATCGCGGGCGGCGGCGAGCATCTCCTCGGTCGGTGCAAGCGGGACCAGATCGGGCTCGGGGAAGTAGCGGTAGTCGTGCGCGTACTCCTTCGAGCGCAGGACCGTGAGCGAGCCGGTCCGGGGGTCGAAGTGCAGGGTGTGCTGCTCGACCGGCTCGCCGGCGTCGAGCAGCGCCGCCTGGCGCTCGAGCTCGGCGGCGACGCCGCGCTCGAGGAAGCGGAAGCTGTTCATGTTCTTGAGCTCGGTCTTGACCCCGAGCTCTTCGCTGCCGACCGGCCGCAGCGAGACGTTCGCGTCACAGCGCAGGCTGCCCTCTTCCATGTTCACGTCCGAGGCGCCGATCTGCTTGATCGTCGTCCGCAGCAGCGCCAGCCATTCGCGGGCAGCCGCGGCGTCGCGCAGGTCGGGCTCGGTGACGATCTCGACCAGCGGCGTGCCGCCGCGGTTGAAGTCGACCAGCGACTCGCCCGAGCCGTGGATCCGTCCCGACTCCGAGACGTGGACCAGCTTCGCCGCGTCCTCTTCGAGGTGGACGCGATGGATGCGCACGTCGCCGAGCCGGCCCCCGGTCGCAAGCGGGATGTCGTACTGGCTGATCTGGTAGGCCTTCGGGCTGTCGGGATAGAAGTAGTTCTTGCGGTGAAAGATCGATCGCGGCGCAATCTCGCACTCGAGGGCGAGCGCGATCTCGAGCGCGAACTGGATCGCGCGCCGGTTGGCGACCGGCAGGGTCCCGGGGTGGGCAAGGCAGATCGGACAGGTGTGCGAGTTGGGCTGATCGCCGAACGAGAGCTCGCAACCGCAGAACATCTTCGTCCGCGTCCGCAGCTGGACGTGGATCTCGAGCCCGATCACGGCCTCGTAGCGCGCCTCCCAGCCGCTAGCCATACCCGGCCTCGTGCAGCTCGTCCTCGCCGAGCCCGAGGAAGTGCCCGACCTCGTGCAGGACGGTCTTGCGAACCTCGTCGGAGTCCGGGTTGGCGTCGCGAAAGACGACGATCCGCTGCAGGCCACCTGTCGGGTCGTAGATGCCCATCAGCCCGTCGGGATGGGCATCCTCGACGACCACCGCGACCTCACCGAGCTGATCGCGGACCCAGCGCGGCAGCGAGTCGAGCGCGGCCGTCGCAGCAGCCCGGGTCTCGGCCTCGCTCATCACGCGGGCGGCCCTTGCTCGAAGCCGAGCGCGCCCTCGAGCGCGTGCGCGGCGTCGAGCAGGCTCGACTCGGCGAACGCCGGGGCGGCGAGCTGGAGTCCGACGGGGAGCCCGGGGCCGCCGCCGGGCGGCTCCGCGAGCCCGGCCGGGATCGAGATCGAGGGGATGCCGGCGAGCGACATCGGGACCGTGAAGTAGTCCGAGAGGTACATCGCCAGTGGATCCGCGGTCCTTGCGCCGAGCTCGAAGGCGACCGAGGGCGAGGTCGGGGTGGCGATCACGTCGCAGCGCTCGAAAGCGCGCCCGAAGTCGGCGGCGATCAGGGTCCGGACCCTCTGCGCACTTCCGTAGTAGGCCTCGTAGTAGCCGGATGAGAGCGCATAGGTGCCGAGCATGATCCGGCGCTTGACCTCGGCGCCGAAGCCGCGCGAGCGGGTCCGCTCGTACATCTCGATCAGATCGTCGCGGCCGTCCTCGCGCAACCCGTAGCGGACCCCGTCGTAGCGGGCGAGGTTGGCCGATGCCTCGGCAGGGGCGATCACGTAGTAGGCCGAGATCCCGTGCTCCGCATGCGGCAGATCGACCTCCTCGATTCGCCCGCCGAGCGCCTCGACGGTGCCCAACGCCCGCTCGAACGTCTCCGCGACGCCGGGCTCCACGCCCTCGGCGTGGTGGGAGAAGTCGCGCGCGACCCCGACCCGGAGCCCGGCCAGGTCCTCGCGGGTCGGCAGCTTCACCCCGGCGTCGATCCCGACCGAGGTCGAGTCGTGGCGGTCGCGACCCTGCATCGCGCCGAGCAGCAGCGCCGCGTCTGTGACGTCGCGGGTCAGGGGCCCGCACTGGTCGAGAGACGATGCGAAGGCAATCATCCCGTAGCGCGAGATCGCGCCATAGGTGGGCTTGAGACCGACGATCCCGCACAGCGAGGCCGGCTGGCGGATCGAGCCCCCCGTGTCGGTACCGATCGCGGCCGGCGCCAGGCGCCCGGCGACCGCTGCCGCCGATCCACCCGAGGACCCGCCGGGGACGCGCGATTCGTCCCAGGGGTTGAGCACCGGCCCGTAGCCCGAGTTCTCGTTCGACGACCCCATCGCGAACTCGTCCAGGTTCGTCTTCCCGAGCACCAGAGCGCCGGCGTCGCGCAGCCGGCGCACCGCGGTCGCCGTGTACGGAGGCCGGTAGCCCTCGAGGATCCGCGAGCCGGCCGTGGTCGGGATCCCCTCGGTGCAGAACAGGTCCTTGACCGCGACGGGCGCGCCGCGCAGCGGCCCTCCGTCCGCTGCCTGGGTGCCCGGCTCCGCCCGCCACAGGAAGGCGTTGAGCCCGTCCGCTCCGGCCGCTCGCGCGTAGGCGTCGAAGTACTCGTCCGGCGACAGATCGCCGGCCTCGATCCGCGCCAGCGCCCCGGCGACGGTGAGCTCGAGCAGCTCGGAGGTCACTGCCCCGGCGAGGGGACGCGGAAGGCGCCGTCGGCCGTGTCCGGCGCCGACTCGAGCGCTCGCTCGCGCGGCAGGCTCGGCTCGGGATCGTCGGCGCGGAGCACGTTCTCGAGCGCGACCACGTGTGACGTCGGCTCGACGGCCCCCAGGTCGAGGGTCGAGATCCGGTCGACGTGCTCGAGGATCCCCGAAAGCTCGCCCGCCATCTGCTCGACCTCGGCCTCGGAGAGCTCGAGCCGGGCGAGCCGGGCGACGTGCAGGACCTGGTCGTGGTCGATCACGGCGACTGATTCTAGGTTCGCCCGCACCCTCGGGCGGAGGCCGCGACCGCGACCGGCCCACCGGCGCGCCGACGGGCCGGAGAGCGTGCGCTCGCGGGCTAGGCGGTGGGGCCCTGCGGGGGCGGCCCGCCTGACGCCGGCGGCGCCGGCTGCGGGGGCGGCGGGGGCGCTTCGCCGGCGGCCGGCGCCTGATCGGTGAACGTCCGCTCCTCCTCCATCGCCAGCCAGCCGCCGTAGGCGACCCCGGCGGCCGCAATCAGCCCGAGGAAGGCGCCGAACTTACGGCTCGCGTCGGACGGCGGGTCGAGCAGCCGGTAGGCCACCAGCACGGTCGAGAGGATCCCGAGCCCGGCGGTGATCGCGCTCGCCGCGATCGGCAGCGCGACGGTCTGGGCCATCATCGCCGCGACGGCGATGCCGATGGCGGCGATCGCCGTCAGCAGCAGCACGAGGTCGATCACGTCGAAGGACTGCCAGGCGTTCGCCGACGTGCTCACATCGGGCGCGAACCCGAGGTCCTGCGCCTGCTCGAGCGCCTCGCCGGCGACGCCGCCGATACCGAACCAGGGCAGGAACATGATCACGAGCAGCGCGATGCCGGCGATCGCCGCCACCTGCTCGCCCCGGGTCAACCTGCTTGCGTCCATTGAACTCTCTCCCTGTTGGGGTCGGAGGGGGTATCGGCAGCGTATGGACTAATCCGGACGCCGCGAGGCGGCGGTCAACGTATTGGCCAGCAAGATCGCGATCGTCATCGGCCCGACGCCGCCCGGCACCGGCGTCAGCGCGCCGGCGACCTCGCTGACCGCGTCGAAGTCGACGTCTCCGACCAGGCCGTCCTCGGTGCGGTTGGTGCCGACGTCGATCACGGTCGCCCCCGGCTTCACCATCTCGGCGCCGACGAGGCGCGGCGAGCCGACCGCGGCGACCAGGACGTCGGCCCGCGCGCAGACCGCCGCCAGGTCCCGGGTGCGCGAGTGACAAACGGTGACCGTCGCATTCGCGGCCAGTAACAAGGCGGCAAGCGGCTTGCCGACCAGGATCGAGCGCCCGAGCACGACCGCCTCGGCGCCCTCGAGCTCGACGCCTGCGTGGGCGAGCAGCTCGATCACCCCCTGCGGAGTGCAGGGGACGAGGCCCGGGCGATCCTGGGCCAGGAGCCCGGCGCTGACCGCGGTCAGGCCGTCGACGTCCTTGGCCGGGTCGATCGCCGCGATCGCCTCGTCCTGGTCGATCTGTCCGGGAAGGGGGAGCTGGACGAGGATCCCGTCGACCGTGTCGTCGTCGTTGAGCGCCGCGATCAGGTCGAGCAGCTCGTCGGTCGGCGTCTCGGCGCCGAGCTCGTGGTGGGTCGAGCGCATCCCGACCTCTTCGGTCTGCTTGCGCTTGTTGCCGACGTAGACGTGCGATGCCGGGTCGTCGCCGACCAGCACGGTGGCGAGCCCGGGGACGTCGCCGCCGCGCGCGACGGCGAACTCGCGCACGCCCGCCGCGACGCGCTCGCGTACGTCTGCGGCCACCGCCTTGCCGTCGATTATCCGCGCCGTCACGCGACCTTCTTCAACGGCGCATAGTCGGCCATCAGCTTCCGCTCGCCCCCGTCGCCCGCAAACCGCACCACGACCACCGACCCGGCCTCGACCGCGGTCACCACCCCCTCGCCGAAGGTCGCGTGCAGGACGTCGTCGCCGACCGAGTACGGGACCGGCGGTGGGATCGCCTGCTTGGCCGGTGGGACGTCGATACCCAGCGCCGGCCGCTGGCCGAACCCGGTCGCTCGTGCGCGGGCATCGTCGTGGCCGGGCCAACCCGTGGCGGTGGTCGCGACGTGGCGCTCGACCAGTCGCTCCGGCAACTCGGCGAGAAACCGGGAGGGCAGGTTCCAGCTCGAGCCCCCGTGCAGGGAGCGCCTGCGGGCGTAGGTCATGCAGAGTTGCCGGCGAGTCCGAGTGACGCCGACGTAACAGAGCCGCCGCTCCTCCTCGAGGCCGCCTTCCTCGAGCGAGCGCGAGTGCGGAAAAACGCCCTCCTCGCATCCGATCACGAAGACGGCGTCGTACTCCAGGCCCTTGGCGTTGTGAAGGGTCATCAGGGTCGCCAGGCTCTCGGCCTCGCGCAGGGCGTCCTGCTCGGAGACGAGCGAGATCTGGGCCAGGAACTCCTCCAGCGGAGTGCTCTCAGAGTCCCCCTCGAGCTCGCGGTTGGCGTCGAACTCACCCGCCACCCCGACCAGCTCCTCGAGGTTCTCGATCCGGCCCTCCGCCTCGACCGTGCGCTCCGCCTCGAGCGCCTCGACGTAGCCGCTCTCGTGCAGGACCGCGTCGAGCAGCTCGGCGACCGGCCCGGCCCGCTCTGCGCGCTGTCTGAGGCCGGCCATCGTCTCCGCGAACCGGGCCACTGCCTTGCGCGCCGCGGCGCCCAGCCCGGGCAGGCCGTCCGGGTGTGAGAACACCTCCCAGACATCGGCGCCGAGGGTGTTCGCGTGCGAGAGGATCCGCGCTTGGGTCTGCTGGCCGATCCCGCGCCGCGGCGAGTTGACCATGCGGGTGAACGAGACCGCGTCGGCCGGGTTGCAGAGCAACTGCAGGTAGGCGACCGCGTCCTTGATCTCGGCCCGCTCGTAGAACTTCGTCCCACCGATCACCTGGTACGGGATGTCGAACCGGACCAGCGTGTCTTCGAGCACCCGGCTCTGGGCGTTGACCCGGTAAAAGACCGCGATCCGGTCGCGCGGTGTCCCCTCCTCGACCAGCCGGTTGACCTCCGAGGCCACGTAGCGCGCCTCGGCGTGCTCGTCGTCGAACTCGCCGACCACGATCGGCTCCCCGGCACCCGCGTCGGTCCAGAGCCGCTTCTCGCGCCGCTCGGTGTTGTTGGCGACGATCGCGTTCGCTGCGTCGAGCACGGTCTGGGTGGAGCGGTAGTTCTGCTCCAGCTTGACCAGCGTCGCATCGCCAAAGTCGCGGTCGAAGTCGAGGATGTTGCGGATGTCCGCGTGGCGGAATCCGTAGATCGACTGGTCCTCGTCGCCGACCACGGTCAGGTTGCGGTGCTCGCCGGCGAGCAGCTGCAGGAATCGGTACTGGGCGCGGTTGGTGTCCTGGTATTCGTCGACCAGCACCCAGCGAAAGACTCGCCGGTACTTCTCGAGCACGTCGGAGAACAGCTCGAGCAGGTTGACGGTGCGCACGAGCAGGTCGTCGAAGTCCATCGCGCTCGCCTCGACCATGCGGCGTTCGTAGAGCGCGTAGACCTCCGCGACCACCTGTTCGAAGTCGCCGCCGGCCGCACCGGCGTAGTCCGAGGAGTCGACGAGCTGATTCTTGGCGCTCGAGATCGCGCTCTTGACCGCCCGCGGCACGTAACGCTTCGGGTCGTGCTCGAGCTCGGTCAGGCAGCGCTTGACCATCCGCAGCGAGTCAGCCTCGTCGTAGATCGTGAACGCGCGCTTGTAGCCGAGCCGCTGCGCCTCGGCGCGCAGGATCCGCGCGCACGCGGAGTGGAAGGTGGTCACCCACATCGCCGCCGAGACGCCGCCGACGAGCTCGCTGACGCGCTCGCGCATCTCCCCCGCGGCCTTGTTGGTGAACGTGATCGCGATCACCTCGCTGGGACGGGCACGGCCGGTGGCCAGCAACCAGGCGATCCGGTAGGTCAGGACCCGGGTCTTACCCGAGCCCGCGCCGGCGAGCACGAGCAGCGGCCCCTCGCCCCGGGTGACCGCTTCGCGCTGGGCCGGGTTGAGGTCGGCCAGCAGGCGCTCGACCTGATCGGCGCCGGGCGCCGTCGGCGCCCCGTAGCTGGCCTCGGTGCTCACCGGGCCGAGGATAGTCGCGCCCGCGGCGTGCCTCAGCCGCCGGCCGAGGACGGCCCGCGCTTCGGCCGAAGCTCCTTGAGCTCAGCTTCGGCGTCGCGACCATCGAGCTCGCCGATCCGCTGCTCGAGCGATCCGAGCCGCTCCGAGAGCGCCTTGATCGCGTCTGCAACCGGGTCCGGGAGATGGATCCAGTCGGCGTCCGGGCCCTCGGGCCGGCGGCCCTCCACCCGAACCGGGTGCCCCGGGTTGCCGACCACGGTCGAGTTCGCCGGCACGTCCTCGATCACGACCGTGTTGGCGCCGACCTTGGCTCCGCGCCCGACGTTCACCGGGCCGAGCAGCTTCGCACCGGAGCCGACCGTGACGTCGTCCTCGAGCGTCGGATGGCGCTTGCCGCGCGCGAACCCGGTGCCCCCGAGCGTCACGCCCTGGTAGAGGGTCACCCGGTCGCCGATCTCGGCGGTCTCGCCGATCACGACGCCGGACCCGTGGTCGATGAAGAAGTCGCCGCCGATCCGGGCCGCGGGATGGATCTCGACTCCGGTTACCGCCCGGCTCGCGAACGCGATCGTCCGCGGCGCCAGCGGGATCCCGGTCTCGAACAGCGCATGAGCGACCCGATGGGCGAGCAGGGCCTGGACCCCGGCCCAGCTCGAGAGGATCTCGACCGTCCCGACCCCCCGAGCCGCGGGATCGCGGTCGCGGGCCGCGGCGACGTCGCAGCCGATCTCCTGAGCCACGCGGCGAAGTGTGGGAAGGCCGAACATCGTTAGTTACTCCGGGGCGAAGAATGGCAGCGACATGTAGCGCTCGCCCCCATCGCAGGCGATCGTGACGATGCGCCTGCCCGACATCTCCGGACGGGCAGCCACCTCGACCGCGGCCGCAAACGCGGCCCCGGCAGAGATCCCGACCAGCAGGCCCTCGCGCTTAGCCGCCTCCCGAGCCCCGGCGAGAGCCGACTCGTCGTCGACCGTGATCACCTCGTCGATCACCTCGCGGTCGAGCACATCGGGGACGAAGCCGGCGCCGATCCCCTGGATCTTGTGCGGGCCGGGCGCTCCGCCCGAGAGCACAGGCGACCCCGCGGGCTCGACCGCGACCACGTGAAAGCCCGGGCGGCGTTGCTTGAGAACCTGGCCGACGCCGGTGATCGTCCCCCCGGTCCCGACCCCGGTCACGAGCACGTCGACGGCGCCGTCGAGGTCGCGCCAGATCTCCTCCGCGGTCGTTCGCCGGTGGACCTCGGGGTTGGCGGGGTTGGAGAACTGCTGGGGCATGAACGCTCCCCGCTCGGCGACGATCCGGTTCGCGAGCTCGATCGCTTCGCCCATCCCGCCGAGCGACGGGGTCTCGTGGACTTCGGCGCCGTAGGAGCGCAGCAGCTTGGTCCGCTCGCGGCTCATCCCCTCCGGCAGGGTGAGCACGAGCTCGTAGCCGCGGGCGGCGGCGATCATCGCCAGTGCGATCCCCGTGTTGCCGCTCGTCGGCTCGACGATCGTCCCACCCGGCTCGAGCGCGCCCTCGCGCTCGGCGGCGTCGATCATCGCGACCCCGATCCGGTCCTTGACCGAACCGCCGGGGTTGAGGCTCTCGAGCTTGGCGACGAGCTCCGCGCCAAGCCCCTGGCCGAGCCGGCTGAGGCGGACCAGCGGCGTCCCCCCCACCGTCGCCGACGCCTCGCTGGCCACCCGCGCTGCCTCACCCGTGACGCCCGTGCCGGCCATGCGGGCAGGCTAGCGACGAACGTGCCGGTCGAGGGCGTATGGTTCCCGCGGCGTGAGCATCGGAGGGTCAGAGTCCGCATCCGGCTCCCGGATCGGGCGCGAGCGACGCGTACCGACCATTGGTAGCTGCCGGATCCCGCTCCAGTCGGCGGGATTCTCGAACAACGTGCGCCAACTCGAGGACGGTCTCGAGCAACTCGACCCCCAAGACCGGCGCCGGGTGCGGGTGTTGGTGGCCCGCCTGGCGGCGCAGTGGATCGGCGAGCAGGGGCCGTCGCACCGGACCCTTGTCGGCGAGGTGGCGACGAACGGCTCGATGCTGCGGGTCGACGTGTTCAGCGACCCGCCGATCGACGACCCGGCGCTGTGGGAGGAGTTGGCCGTCCCGCTGGCTCGCGATTCAGAGCCGAGGCGGTGGGCGCTCGATCGGCGCCGCGCCTCCGGCGTCTGGTTCGAGCTCAGCTGAGCGCGGCTTCCTCGCTGGACGCGCCGGCGCCAGCGATGACTGGCGAGGTGAAGATCCCCACTCCTCGCGGCGAGATGCCCGCCTACCTGGCCACGCCGGCCGGGGACGGGCCGTGGCCCGGCGTGGTGGTGATCCACGACGCGCTGGGAATGAGCCGTGACGTCCGCGACCAGGCCGACTGGTTGGCGGGCGAGGGATTCCTCGCCGTGGCGCCGGACCTCCAGTACTGGGGCGGGCGGGTGCGGTGCCTGATCTCCTTCGTGCGCGACTACGGGCGGCCGCTCAGCGACCTCGAGGAGACACGGACCTGGCTGGCCGCGCAAGCGCACTGCACGGGCACGATCGGCGTGATCGGCTTCTGCATGGGGGGCGACTTCGCGCTCATGCTCGCGCCCCGGAGCGGGATCTCCGCCGCAAGCGTCAACTACGGCGGCGCCACCAAGGACCTCGAGCGTGCCCTACCCGACGTATGCCCGATCGTCGCCAGCTACGGAGCGAAGGATCGATGGCCGGGGCTTCGCAAGGTTCCCGATCGCCTCGAGCCGATGCTCACCGCGGCGAGCGTCGACCACGACATCAAGATCTACCCCGACGCGGGGCACGGCGTTCTCAACGATCACGACCCGGCGCAGCTCCCGCTCTGGGTCAAGGTGATCGCGAAGCTCACCGCAGCCGGCTTTCACGAGCCATCGGCGCGCGACGCTCGGCGTCGGATCGTCGACTTTTTCGATCGGCATCTGAAGTGATGACGCCGCCGGCGCCGCGAGGTTCGACATCAGACCCGTCCGGGGCAATGCCCCGTTGGTGGTAAGACCTACTGCCGCTTCGCGTACGTCCCGAACCCACCGAAGTCGAGCTGGACGCACGGCTCGTCGCCTCTGACCTCGGCGTCGTGACCCGGCGGGATGTCGAACACGTCGCCGGCACTGATCTCCAGGGT
>CAVZRL010000008.1:0-150780 GCA_963777775.1 uncultured Solirubrobacterales bacterium
CGAACAGCGATCGGGCCTCGTCGATGAGCCGCTGCGCATCTGTGGCGGGGCGGATATGGATCATCGCGAGCCGCTCGACGCCGGCGTTGAGCGCGACCCGGGCCGCTTCGGCGGCGGCGGAGTGGGTTGACTCCTCGCGCGGGGCGTCGCGCGTCCACCAGGCCTCATGCGCGAGGACCCGCGACCCGGCAGCGAACTTCACGTTGTCCTCGTCATAGGCGGTGTCGGTGCAGTAGGTGAGCTCGTCCCCGATCCGCAGGCCAGCGTGGGATCGGTGTGGCGTCGCTGGACACGGGTCCGGACCTCGAACGGGCCAAGGGCAAGGCCGTCCGCGCCGATCTCGCCAACCCGGGACGTGATCGCAGCCAGATCGACGAACAGCGGCGGCGCGATTAGGCGGGCGAGGATCTCAGCTGTCGGCGTCGAGTAGAGCCAGCCGCCCGGGCCGTGGACGCGCGGCGGCTCGGACGAGCGACAACGCCGGCAGGTAGGCGAGCCCGACGATGTGGTCGAGGTGGAAATGGGTGAGCACGATGTCGATCGTGCTCACTCCTTCGAGCAGGTCCGGCGTCGTGACCAGATGGCTGATCCCAGTGCCCGCGTCGATCACAAGCGCGTGGTCGCCCTCACGCAGGAGGGCGCTGCAGGTGGCGCGGCTTGGGGTCGGGATCCAGCCGCCGCTGCCGAGAGAAGCGCAATCATCTGGGTGCCGGCTTCGGCACATCGAGCGCCTGTTGAAGCCCTTGCCGGGTACCGACATCGACGTACGCTTCCGAGAGGATCACGCCCGCGATCGAACCTTTGACGCAGAGCGAACGGAGGTAATCGCCAGGGTCGTTGAAACCAGCCAGTCCACGCATGGCCCGGACGCGGGCAGCGAAGCAGCCCCAGATCAGGTGGGGAGGAGGGCGGTCGGAGCCAACCTCGACGTTGGTCACGATCCCCGAGGCGCTGAGCTCCACGACGTCGGGCCGCTCGACTTGACTCGTGCGAAAGAGCCCGAGCGCGACCTCCGAGCCGGCTTGGACCAGTTCGACGAGGGGCGAAAAGCCGTCGATCGGTTCCCAGATCGAGTCCGGGTATCCGAACAGCACCAGGTCGCTGTCGGCGAGCGATCGGATTCCCGTCAGCAACGAGGCGGCGGGGTATCCGGCCTGGCCGCGATCACGGTTGCCTTGTGGCGTCTCGCGTTCTTGATCACATCGTGCTTCTCGGCCCGCGTGACGACACGAAACTCTGAGCAGCCGCCGCGGTTCATCCGCTCGACCAGATAATCCATCACCGGGCGCCCGCGGACCGGGTAGGTCTCCTTGGACGAAGCGAGGGGTTGCAGCCGTGTCGCGTAGCCGGCCGCAGGGATGACGCCGACGATCGCCACCGGCTCAGACGAGTCCGGCCTCTTCGTACCAACTGATCGTCCGGCGCAAGCCTTCGTCGAGGGCGGTCCGCGCTTGCCAGCCCAGGGCCGAGCGGGCGGGCTCGGTATTTGCGACACGCACGGGTGCGGGTGGGCGATCCCGGATTGCGCCGAACGAGGGCTCGATCTCGGCATCGATCAGATTCACGATCGTCTCGACCAGGCTCCGATTCGAGATCGTGCTCCCCGTTCCAAGGTCAAACGAGCCGCCCTCGACGCCATGAGCCTGAGCCGCCGCAATCAGCCCGTCCACGACATCGTCAACGAAGATCCAATCGGCTTCCCACTCGCCGCTCGACAGCTCGGGCGCCTCGCCTCTGAGCAGGGACAGGATCACGTGCGGCACGAGCTTACGCGCGTCCTGCTTCGGTCCATACGTCATGAAGGTCCTCGCGATGACGATCGGCGTCCCGTACAGGCGGTGGAACATCCGCGCGTAGGCGCCGGCGGCCCACTTCGCCGCCGCGTAGGGGGAGCTCGGAGCCGGGGCCTCGGCGTCGGAACGGGGCTCGTTCAGGGAACCCGCCAGCACCACTCGCGGGCACCCGGCGTCATCGGCGGCGACCAGCGTATTGACGGTGCTGACCAGCAGGCTGGTCATCGTCGGCAGGACAAGGTCCCGGTCGGGTTCCGCGGTAACCAGGCCGGAGAGGTGAAAGATCAGGTCTGGCTGGACCGAGCCGAGCACCGCCCGTGCGCTCTCGAGCTCGGCGAAGTCGCCTTGCCACCAACGGACCTCGTCGTCCGCCGCACTGGGCGGCGTGTCTGGCGCGAGACCCCATGCACTTCGGCGCCCAGATCGACGAGACGAAGGCGAAGGTGGGAGCCGAGAAACCCGCGCGCCCCCGTGATCAGGACCCTGCGTCCCGACAACGGGCGAGGCGCAGTGGGAGGCGATCGTCGGTGGGGTCGGGAGGCCTCATGGTGAGGCGAAGCTCGCCTCGTACCAATCGTAGGCGGCGCCGAGGCCCGGCTCCAGGGCCCAATTCGGCGTCCATCCCAGCTCGGTGCGGATCGGGCTCGAGTCGAGGTACTGACGGTCGATCTCGCCGCGGGCCACTGGCCTGCCCTGGATCTCGGGCTCGACCTCGTTCCCGGACGCGGCGATCATCGTCCGCACCAGCGCGAGCACCGAGACGGGTCGGTCGGAGCCCGCGTTCCACGCCCGGCCCCGAAACGCGGGGTCGGCCAGGGACGCCGCGACGGCGAGATAGGCATCGACCGCGTCTTCGACGTAGAGGTAGTCGCGCTCGGGGGTGCCGTCGGAGGCGATCACCGGCCGCGCGCCACGCGCCAACGCGCGCGCCGTGTCGGGAACGATCCGCGACCAGTTCAGGTCCCCGCCGCCGTAGATGTTGGCCATCCGCGTCGTCGCTATCGGCATCTCGTAGGTCTCGGCGTAGGAGCGCGCGATCATGTCGGCGCAGGCTTTTGAGACGTCGTAGGGATGCCTGGGGCGAAGCGGGGTCCGCTCTGAGTAGGCGCCGGCGATTTGCCCGCCATAGGCGTGATAGGACGAGGCGACCACGACCCGGGGGCTGGACGCGGGCCCGTCGAGCAAACGGCAGGCTTCGAGCAGGTTGTACGTGCCGCGCACGTTGACCTCGTAGGCCGCGAGCGGCTCGCGGTTCGCATCGGCGACGATCGTCCGCGCCGCGAGGTGGAAGATGAGGCGGACGTCGCGCTCGTTCAGCACCCGCAGGAGCGACGGAAGCTCGAGCAGGTCGAGGTCGACGAGCTCGCAGCGCCGGTCAAGCCGCAGTCGTCGGAAGCGCGAATCGGCGGGCGCCTCGCGATGCGGGGCAACGACCCGTGCGCCCTGGTCGAGCAGTCGCTCAGCCAACCAGGAGCCGACAAAGCCCTGCGCCCCTGTGACCAGGACGCTGCCCGCGGGGAATGTCGCGGCCCTCAATTCGACCCTCCTTCATGGGCGGTCCCGCCGTTACTCAGATAGCGCTCGTACCAACGGTAGGCCGCCTCCAGGCCGTGCTCCAGATCCCAGTCCGGCGCCCAGCCGAGCTCGTCGCGAATCGGGCTCGAGTCCACGTACTGGCGGTCGATCTCTCCGTCGGGGGTGCCCTGGCCGCGGATCTCGGGCTCGACTGGCTTGCCGGACACGGCGATCAGCTCCTGTACCACCCTCAGCGCCGGGACCGGTCGCGTCAGGCCGACGTTCCAGGCCCGACCGTGAAGGCTTGGATCGTCGAGCGAGCGGGCGATCGCCAGGTAGGCGGCGACCGCGTCCGCGACGTAGAGGTAGTCGCGCTCGGGCGTGCCGTCGGAGCGGATCACCGGACGACGGCCCGCGACCAGGGCCCGCGCCGTGTCGGGAACGATCCGTGACCAGTTCAGGTCGCCGCCCCCGTACGTGTTCGCCATTCGCGAGACCGCGACCGGCAGCCCGTAGGTTGAGGCGTAGGAGCGCGCGATCAGGTCCGCGCAGGCCTTCGAGACGTCGTAGGGGTAGCGGGCGTCGAGCGGGCTCTTCTCCCGGTACGGAAGCTCCGGCTGCGAGCCGTAGGCGTGATCGGAGGAGGCGACGACGATCCGTTCGATCGGGGCGCCCGCGTCGCGGGCGGCGCGACAGGCCTCGAGCACGGTGTAGGTGCCGCGGATATTGCTCTCCCAGGTCGAGTGAGGGGAGCGGTTCGCGAACCCGACGATCGGCTGCGCGGCGAGGTGAAAGACCGCCCTCGAGCCGGTGCTCGGTGAGGGCGCGCACGAGCGCCTCCCGGTCGATCACGTCGGCGCGGATCAGCCGGCAGCGAGGCGCGATCCCCTCGCGCCGAAAGCGCGACGCGGGCTCGAGGTCGCGGACCGGCGCGACCACCTGCGCGCCCTCGTCGAGCAACCGCTCGGTGAGCCAGCAGCCGATGAATCCCTGGGCGCCGGTGACCAGCGCGGTTGTCTCTCCAAGGCCGTCCGTCATCCGCCGGCGGCGGAGACTACGCCGCCCAGCGCAGGTTCGGGTCCAGTCGGCCCTTGCTCGATCAGTCGCTTGATCTCTGCGATCCGGTGAAAGCGCGGGCTGTGGAACTCGTCCGCGGTGATCTCGTGGCGGCGCAGGGCATCGAGCATCTGCTCGGCACCGGCGCTGACCGTCCAGCGCGGGATCGAAGCCGGGCAGCAGCTCGCCCACCTTGTCGAAGCTGACCCGGTAGCTGCGGCGGTCGGGGCCGGCGTCGGGAGCGATCGAGATCGTGCTCTCGGGAACCAGGCCGTGGACGATCTCGGCGACCTCGCGGACGCGGTAGTTCTCGTCGTTGCGCCCGACGTTGAAGGCCTGGTTGTGGACCCGCTCCCGGTCGGCCTCCAGCGCCGCGAGGAAGGCACGCGAGATGTCCTCGATGTGAACCAGCGGGCGCCACGGGCTGCCGTCGCTGAGCAGCCGCACCTGGCCCTCGGTCTGCGCGTGGCCGACCAGGTTGTTGACGACCAGGTCGCCGCGGTGGCGAAACGACTGCCCGTAGGCGGTCGCGTTGCGAAGGAAGGTTGGGCTGAACTCATCGTCGGCGAGCGCCGCGATGTCCTGCTCGGCCAGGACCTTCGAGCGCCCGTACGGAGTCACCGGGTTAAGCGGCGCCTCCTCGTCGACGAGGTCGGCGCCGGCCGCCCCGTAGAGGCTGCACGAGGACGAGTACAGGAACCGTGAGACCCCTGCGGATTTGGCGACCTGCGCCAGGCGAACCGAGGCCTCGTGGTTGATCTCATAGGTGACGTCGGGGTTCAGGTCGCCGACCGGATCGTTCGAGACTGCAGCCAGATGGATCACCGCCTCGAAGCCCGCGAGCTGCGCTGCCTCCACATCGCGCACGTCCATCCTCCGCTCGGGGACCTCGAAGCGGCGCTCACCGAGCTCGCAGTCGCCGAACAGAGACGAGTCGAGGCCGATCACCTCGTGGCCGGCGCCCTGAAGCAGCGGCACCAGCGCGTCGCCGATGTAGCCGTCGTGGCCGGTGACCAAGACCCTCATTGGCTGCTCCCGTTAATCACCGGGAAGCTAACGTCAGCGAGCGGCCGAAGCTCACCGCGAGCAAGATAGGTGCGGACTCAAGCGTTCTACTGTGCCGAAGCGATGAAGGCACTGATCACAGGCTGCGCCGGCTTCATCGGCTCCCACCTGACCGAGTCGCTGCTCGCCGACGGCGCCGAGGTGATCGGGGTCGACTGCTTCAACGACAACTACGGCCGCGGCGAGAAGCTGCGCAACCTGCGCTGCTTCGCCGACTGGGATGCGTTCGAGTTCGCGCCGATCGACCTCGCGCGGGGCGACCTCGACGACCTGGTCGCCGAGTGCGATGTCGTCTATCCACCTCGCCGCCGAGCCGGGCGTGCGGCCGAGCTGGGGCCAGCGCTTCGAGTCCTACGTGCGCAACAACGTGCTCGCCACCCAGCACCTGCTCGAGGCGGCGGGCCGGCAACCGGTCGAGCGCTTCGTCTACGCGTCCTCGTCGTCGATCTACGGCCAGGCCGAGCGAGTTCCCGACCCCCGAGGACGCCGTCCCGCGGCCGCTCTCGCCCTACGGCCTGACCAAGCTCTCCGGCGAGCACCTGTGCCGAGCTCTATCACGCGAACTTCGGCCGTCCCGACCGTCTCCCTGCGCTACTTCTCCGTCTACGGCCCGCGCCAGCGCCCGGACATGGCGTTCAACATCTTCTGCCGGGCGGCGATCGAGGGCGAGCCGATCCAGGTCTTCGGCGACGGGCGCGCAGACGCGCGACTTCACCTACGTCGGCGACGTCGTCACCGCGACCCGAGCCGCCGCGGCGTGCCGGGGGCGGCGGGATCGATCTACAACATCGGCGGCGGTTCGCAGGTCAGCCTCGCGAGGGCGATCGAGCTGCTCGAGGAGATCGCCGGGACAGAGCTCGAGGTCGCGCACGGCCCACCGGAGCGCGGCGACGTGCGCGAACACCGGGGCCGACACCGCGAAGGCGCGGGCCGAGCTCGGGCTTCGAGGCGCAGACCCGGCTCAGGGAGGGCCTGGGCGCCGAGCTCGAGTGGATGGCCTCGAGCCTCGGCCCCGTCGCCGCTTGAACGGCTTCGGTATGTAGAGGCAGACAAGCAGCGCCCGCGACGCAGCCGACTAACCGCCAAGGAGGATCACCGGCACGATGTCACGCGTGGAAGACGAGGGGGCTGCGCTGCCGCAGTTCGACCCGGCGGCGTACTGGGAAAAGCGCCACACCACAAGGCGCGGCGTTCAGGCCGTCGGCGGCATGGGCCTCGGCCGCCACTTCAACGAGTGGACATACCGACTACGCCGGCGTGTCTTAGCGCGCCTGACGGCCGAGATTCGGGGTGGACTGGCGCGACCTCGACGTGCTCGATATCGGCTCAGGGATCGGCTTCTACATCGGTGAGTGGGAGCGACTGGGCGTGCGTTCGGTGACAGGAGTCGACATCGCCGAAACCGCGGTCGAGAACCTGCGCGGCGCGTTCCCGAAGGTTAGGTTCCATCGGATCGACGTGGGCGACCCTCAGGCAAGCGCCACGCTCGGGACGCTTCGACGTCGTCTCCTGCTTCGACGTCCTCTATCACGTTGTCGACGATGAGCGCTACCAGACGGCCATCGCCAACGTCGGGCGCCTCGGTGCGGCCCGGCGGGTGGTTCCTCTTCAGTGACGGCATGCGTCCGGAATCCGGGCGCGACGCGATCGAGGTTGCCGCACGTGCGCTTCCGAACGCTCTCCGTCATCGAGCGCGCGCTCGACGCGAATGGCTTCGACATCGTGCGGCGACGGCCATTCTCCGTTCTGATGCAACCAGCGGCTGGACAGCGGGAGCTGGCTGCACCACGTCGCCTGGACAGCTGTCTCATCCAGGGCGGTGCGAACCAGCGACGCTGTCGGGTACGTGGTCGGGGCGTCGCTCTACCCGATAGACCTCTTGCTGACGGCCGCGCTCGAGGAGGGGCCGAGCACGGAGGCCGCGGTCTGCCGCAAGCGTGTATGAGGGCCGCGCCCGCCGGACGTTGCCGTCTTCGAGATCAGGGTCGGCCGCGTCCGCGGCGCGGGCGTACCGAGAGCGTCTCGCTCGCCGCCTCCCGACCCGGCGCAGGTCCTCGAGCTTGAAGTCGGGCTCCTCGCCGAACTCGCGCGCCAGCCGCTTGCGAAACAGGTCGTAGCGGCGCATCGCCTCGGTCCGCCGGCCGCGTTCGAGGCAGAGCTCGATGTAGCGGCGCTGGACGTCGCTGTCGTAGGGCTCCATCTCGGCCAGGCGCCTGGCCTGGCGGCCCGCAAGGTCGAGGTCGCCGTCGGCGAGCCGCAGCTCGACCAGGGCGCTCAGCGCCCGGCCGGCGAGCTCGCGCAGCCGGTCGCGTTCGGCGAGTGCCCAGTCCGCGTAGGGCTCGTCGGCGAGGAAGTCGTCGCGGTAGAGATCGGTGGCGCGCTCGAGCCGGCGCACGGCGGCGTCGCGCTCGCCGGCGAGCAGGGCGGCGAGCCCGGCGCTGACGAGCTGCTCGAACTCGGTCGCGTCGATCCAGACCCGCTGGGGATCGAGCCGATAGCCGCCGCCGCGGGACTCGACGAACGCGGAGGCGGTCTTCGGCCTGCGGCTCGGCTCGAGTCGGTTGCGCAGCGCGTGGATGAAGTAGCGCACCGAGCTCAGCGCCCGGATGTCGCGGCTCGGCCACAGCGCCTGGGCGATCTCGTCGGCGTCGGCGGTGCGGCGGCGCGAGCAGACGAGGTACTTGAGCACCTGGCCCGGCCGCTGCTCGATCCACTCGGCGCCGATCGATCCCGCGGTCGAGCTCTCAACCCGGGTCTGGCCAAGCGCGAACACCCGCAGGCGGGGGCCCGTAAGCGCGGCGTCGCCGTCCCCCCGCCGGTCGGCGGGCGGCTCGGCCCGGAGGTGAAAGATCACCCCCGCCTCGTTGCGTAGCGGGGAGGCGGTGACCCAGGCCGGGCTCGGGCCAGCCGCGGACGGCAGGTCGACTCGGAGCTCCGCCAGCGGCGCGCCCCGCTCGAGCGCCTCCCGGGTCAGGCACCGCACGGGATCGCCATCCTCCTGATCGTCGACCGCGTCGCAGATCAGGTCACAGCAGGTGAGCGGGGTCCGCGGCGAGCCCGCGGGATCACCGAGAAGCAGTCCGCGACCGGCGCCGTTGATCTGGAGAACGGAGCCTTTCCCGTCGACTGTTACCAGCCCGTACGGGATCTGCTCGAACAGGTCATCGACCGGTTGCTCGCGGTGGGCCGCGCGCCGGTCGTCCCCAACCGCGCGCCGCCGGCGCTCAACCGCGTTCTCAAGCCGTTCCAAGTTGCGTTCCCCCAGATCCCGCTGTGCAGTAATAGGCGATCGAGACTCCGGCCGTCAAGTCGGAGATTCGGCCACCCAACGCACAACCAACAAGACAACTTTTTGTCTCTAATCACAGACTAACGCCAAATCGGTCTCTGAGCAAGCAGCGAGTCTCTAACGTCGCGCTTCGAGTTCCAGGAGGGAGCTCGTTTTTTCATCGGAGGGGGTTCAAGTGAGCGACGTGAGCAAGGATGGCGAGAGCGACATGATGTCGGTGTTCTCGATCAGGCGGTCTCTGAAGCAGGACGGTGACGCGGATCTTGTAAGGCGCGAGATCGCCCGCGCCAAGGAGGGCGACCTGGATGCGCTCCATCGCCTCTATGAGCGCTACGCGGACAACGTGTTCAGCTATGTGCGGTCGATCCTTCACGACGACCACGAGGCCGAGGACGTGACCCAGCACGTGTTCACCAAGCTGCTGACCCGGATCTCCGGCTACGAGGAGCGCTCGGTGCCGTTTACCGCCTGGCTCCTGCGGATCGCCCGCAACTGCGCGATCGACCACCTGCGCAGCCGGCGCGCGATCTGCTGCGAGGAGGTCCCGGTAGTCGATGGCCCGGCGTTCGACGCGGTCGCCGCCGACCGGCGCGACGCGGTCGAGGACGCGCTCAGCACGCTCACCGACGGGCAGCGCCAGGTCGTCGTCCTTCGCCACGTGATGGGGTACTCGGCGCGCGAGATCGCCTCGCACATGGGCAAGAGCGAAGGGGCGATCCACACCCTTCACTGTCGCGCCCGGCGCGCGCTGCGCTCGGAGCTGGTCCGCCGCGACATCGCCCCGGTGACGCCGCGGCGCCCGGTCGCCTCGCGAGCGAAGCCGCAAACCGTGCCTGCTGGCGCGTAAGAAGCGCGGCCCTCCGTCCGTAACTCGGACGGTGGCTGTGAATGGCGACATCAAGGTCGCAGAGCACGCCAACTCGGACCAGTCGGAGGTCGTCGGAATCGGGGAGGGTGCGAAGCGCGAGAGGCTCTCTCGGCGAGAGACCCAGTTGCTGCGCTTCGCGATCCAGGGGCTGACCAACAACGAGATCGCGAGTCGCGTCCGGCTCTCGGCCACTGCCGTCAAGCGGCAGCTCAGGTCGACCTTCGCGAGCTTGGCGAGTCGTGCCCCCGACCGGCTCGGTGGCGGCCCCGAGATCGACGAGCCGGTCCCCGGCGGGGACGCCGGGGCGCCCGCCGCCGAGGCGACGGCCCGACGGGAGTAGCCCTGTCCACCGCCCCGCGCGCGGCGCGAGCTCGCGGCGTCCCGTTCGTCGATCTGCAACGCCAGCACGAAGAGCTCTCCGGCGAGCTGACGGCGGCGCTGGACGGCGTCGTCAAGCGCAGCGACCTGGTGCTCGGCGAGGAGGTCGAGAGCTTCGAGCTCGAGTTCGCGGACTTCTGCGGCGTCCGGCACGCGGTCGGGGTCTCATCGGGGACCAGGGCGCTTACCCTCGCCCTGATCGCCGCCGGGATCGGCCCGGGCGAGGAGGTCGTCGTCCCCGCCTACGCTCCGATCACCTGCGCGCTCGGGGTCCTGCACGCCGGCGCCACCCCGGTGCTCTGCGACGTCCGCGCCGACACCGGCCTGATCGACTGCGCCTCGGCCGCCGAGGTGACCGGTGGACGGACCGCCGCGGTGCTCGCTGTGCACCTCTTCGGACAGGTCTGCGACATGGACGAGGTCCGGGCGTTCGCACAGCGCTACGGCCTGCTCGTCGTCGAGGACGCCGCCGAGGCTCCGGGCGCGCGCTTCGAGGACGCGAGGGCGGGCTCGCTCGGCGACGTGTCCGCATTCAGCTTTCACCCGCGGCGAAATCTGGGCTCGCTCGGCGACGGGGGCGCGGTCTGCACCGACGACGAGGCGATCGCGGCCCGGGTCCGCGGGCTGCGAGACCTCGGCCAGCGCCAGGCCGGAGAGCACGTCGAGATCGGATTCGAGGCGCGGCTTCACGACCCGCAGGCCGCGGTGCTGCGGGTCAAGCTTCGCCACCTGGACGAGAAGAACGAGGCGCGCCGGGCCTGGGCGGCGATGTACTCGACCGCCCTGCCAGCCGAGGCGACCACGCTCTGGGAGCACCCCCGGGCCGAGTGCGTCTACCACCTGTTCCCGATCCGGGTCTCGAGCCGTGACGCGGTGCTGGCGCGACTTCGCGAGCAGCAGATCGACGCCGGGGTCCACTACGCGCCGGCGCTGCACGAGCAGCCGGTGCTGGCCGGCCACCGGCTCGCCCACGGCGGGGTCGGGGCGACCGAGGAGTGGGCCGCCGAGGAGCTGTCGCTGCCGATGTTCCCCGAGCTCACGGTCGAGGAAGTGCACCAGGTCGCCGAGGCCGTCGCGCAGGCCGTCGACTGAGCCGCTCGGACCCGACGCGCCCGGCAGGATTCGAACCTGCGACTTCTGCCTCCGGAGGGCAGCGCTCTATCCACTGAGCTACGGGCGCTAGGCCGCGCAGTTTAGGCGCCCGCCGGACTACGCTCCCGGCGATGGAAATGGACCTCGTCTTCCTCGGCACCGGGGGCTCGGTGCCGACCGCCCGCCGCTCGACCGCCTGCCTGCTCGCCCGCGTCGGCGGCGACAAGCTGCTCTTCGACTGCGGCGAGGGATCGCAGCGCCAGATGCAGCGCTCGACCGGGCTCGTCGCCCTCGACGAGATCTATGTCACCCACCTGCACGCCGACCACTACCTCGGGATCCCGGGGCTGCTCAAGACCTACGACCTCGGCGGCAGGGAGCGTGATCTGCGGGTGATCGGGCCGCCGGGCCTGATCGAGCTGTTCAAGTCGCTGCGGCGGATCTTCGGCCGGCTCGCCTACGAGCTCGAGCTGGTCGAGCTCGAGCCCGGCGAGGCGGTGCGACACGACGGCTACGAGGTGCGGGCGTTCGCGGTCGAGCACCGCACGACCGCCTTCGGCTACGCGCTGGTCGAGGACCCGCGTCCGGGCCGCTTCGACCCCGAGGCGGCCGAGCGGCTCGGGGTCAGCGCCGGCCCCGAGTTCAAGCGCCTGCAGGACGGCGAGCCGGTCCAGGGAGCCGCCGGCGCGGTCGCTCCCGAGCAGGTGATGGGCGAGCCCCGTGCCGGGCGCAAGCTGGTGATCAGCGGCGACACGGCGCCATGCGAGATGACCGCCGTCGCCGCGCACCAGGCTCAGGTCCTGGTCCACGACGCCAGCTTCGCCGACGCCGAAGCCGAGCGCGCTCGCGAGACCGGCCACTCGACGGCCCGGGAGGCGGCGCAGCTGGCAGCGGCGGCCGCGGTCGAGATGCTCGCCCTGGTACACGTCTCCTCGCGCTATGACGTTCGCGAGGTGCTGGCCGAGGCGAGCGGGGAGTTCGAGCGCACAGTCGCACCGCGCGACTTCGACCTGCTCGAGATCCCGTTCCCCGAGCGCGGCGCGCCGCAGCTGATCGAGCGCGGCGCCCGTCCGCGGCGCGAGCCGCCGAACGAAGTGAACGAGCGCCTGCATCACGGATAAGCGGTGTAGCGGCGAGAGGGTCGCCCGGGCACACCCCGTAACGGAACGGGATGAGCCGAGCCCACGGCCACCGGACGAGCAGGGCGCGCGCGGCGGGCCTGGCGCTCGTCGCGGCGATCGCCGGCGCCTGCCTGGCGCCCAAGCCGGCGCCGGCGGCGGTCTCGCACGTGATCCAGGCGGGGGAGACGCTGTGGTCGGTCTCGGCCGCCAACAACCTGACCACGAGGACGGTCGCCGCCTTCAACGGGCTCTCCGAGGAGAGCCAGGTGATCGAGGGCCAGACGATCCAGGTCCCGACCGTGGAGGAGGGCGCCGCGGCGCTGGCGGCGGCCGGGATCACCCCGGGCGCCACCGAGGTCGCCGCCGTCCCCACGACGTCCTCCGCCGCGCCGGTGCCGGCGCCGGGATCGACCTACGGGCTCGGCCACATTCCCTCGCCCTGGGGCGAGCTGCATCTCGATCCGGCCGCGGCAGAGTCCTGGAACGCGATGCGCGCAGCGGCCCTGGCGCAGTTCGGGGTCGACCTGCATCCCGACGGACTGCTCTCCGCCTACCGCACCTATGAGCAGCAGGCCTACCTCTACGACCTCTACCTCGCCGGCCAGGGCGCACCGGCCAATCCGCCCGGCAGCTCCACCCACGAGCTCGGCATCTCGGTCGACGTCGCCGAGCCCGTGATGCGCGACGTGATCGACCAGATCGGCGCCGCCTACGGCTGGGCCGGGACGATCCCCTCGGAGTGGTGGCACGTCGCCTACCTCGGCTGAGCAGCTGACCGAGGTGGCGACCCCGGGCTGATCAGCCGAGGGGCGCGACGTGGTCGGCGATCGCGTAGGCGAGCGGCTCGGCCTGGTCCTCCTGGAGGAAGTGCTTGGCCGGGAGCAGGATCGCGTCCTCGACCCCGAGCACTCGCTGGACCTCGCGCATCCGGTCGAGCCCGAGCGCCGGATCGTCCTCGCCCCAGACGACGAGCGCCGGCCAGCGATGCTCGGCGAGTCCCTGGTGCAGAAAGCGCTGCTTTTCCTCCGTGAGCTCGAAGCCGCGCATGATCTGCAGGAAGGCGCGCCCACCGTCGAGCCGGTGGACGAGCGCGTGGTAGGCGTAGATCTCGGCCTTCGACATCGCCCCGCGGTCGCCGAGGCCCTGCTGGCGAAAGAGGGAGGCGAACACGGGCTGCGGGGTGGCGCCGAGCCAGAGCGAGCCGAGCCCGGGGATCGCGAACGGGCGCATCGGCCACGGGCGGCGAAAGCCGGCCGGGCTGAGCAGGGTGTTGAGCGCGGTCAGCGACTGGACCCGCTCGGGATTGCGGATCGCCCATTCGCAGCCGATCGGCCCGCCGATGTCGTGGACGACGAGGTGACAGCGCTCGATCTCGAGCGCCTCCAGGGCCTCGCCGAGCCAGCGAGCGAGGCCCGACCAGGTGTAGTCGAACTCGGTCGGGCGATCGGCGAGGCCGAGGCCGGGGAAGTCGAGCGCCACCGCGCGCAGCCCCTGGTCGGCGAGCGGGGCCATCATCTTGCGGTACAGAAACGAGCTCGCCGGCACCCCGTGCAGGAGCACGACCACCGGACCGCGTCCCTGCTCGCGGACGAAGCTGCGCACGCCACCGGCGGTGAACCGGCGCCCGGCGGCGCTGTGGATCCCGATCACCTGCGCGACGTCGGCGTTCACGGGGCGGATGATTACCGAACCGCATCGGCCTGGCGCGGGCGCGTGCAGCGTCGACTCTCGCCGAAATCGGCTCGTGCGGGCTCGTCATCACGAGCCGAGTTAGGATCAAGGAGCTTGAGGCACGCCCGGCGAAAAGCGGCGCGCGCGCTTGACCGAAACGGGACACGCTGGGCATATGCGGCCATCGTGTCCGTGTTGACCACATGGCGCCGCCGCGAGCTCTGGTGGCTCCATTATCGACGCGGCGTTTGGTACCACCACACTCGAGACGGGGTCATCCCGTGGCCCACGGCGCATGTCCCAAATCAGGCTCGCTGGGATGACGAAACGCTCGATTACTTTTGCCGGGAGTACGTCCCAGGCCCGGGCGACACGGTCGTCGATGTTGGCGCAGGAGTTGGCTCTGAAATAGGGACGTGGGTACGACTAACCGGTGATAGCGGGCGCATCATTGCCATCGAAGCCCATCCCACGAGCTACGCGCAGATGGCTGCGCTCGTCGAAGCCAACGGATACGACGTTGCCCTGGTCCAGGCGGCGGTCGCCGATCAAGCAGGCACGGTGACGATCAGCGACAGGGAGACCGGCGAGCGCGGTCATACGATCGTTGGAGGCGACAGCGGCCCACGAGTTAGGGCGCTAACTCTCGATGACATTCTCGCTGGACAAGGTGTAAGTCGCATCGACTTGCTCAAAATGAACATTGAGGGAGCCGAACGCCTTGCGATCGAGGGGATGACCGAATCGATCAAGAACACGAGGCATGCCGCGATCGCGTGTCACGACTTTCTCGCAGACCGAGAATCGCGCCCTGAGCTAAGAACAAAGGATGAGGTGCGGGCTTTCCTTGTCGATAATGGCTTCACCGTCGTCGAGCGACCTCGGGACGATCGCCGCCCATGGACCGGGGACTACCTGTACGCCTCCCGCACGCCGAGGTCTCGGCCAGTTAGTGAGCCGTTTCGGAGGTTCGCGCCCTCCGCTCGGCTAGCGCTTCGGGCCTCCTAGGGGTGGCAGGGTCGAGTTGCACTTGACGCTGTTTGCGCGATAAGCAAGCGGGAAACCGCTTGTCGATCGAGTTCCGCGCTGTCCGCTGGTAGTCTCGCCTCGTCGGTTCCTTTAACCCGGTCCCGCGAGGCCAGGAAGGAGCGTTGGTGACAAACGCGCCCACCAGGGTGGTGCTCGATCGCGACGACCTGCGCCGCGTCCTCGTCCGGATCGCCCACGAGATCGTCGAGAAGAACCCGGCCCCGAGCCGGCTGGCGCTGGTCGGCATCCACACCCGCGGGGCGGTGCTGGCGCGGCGCCTGCATACCCTGGTCGGAGAGCTGACCGGGTCCGAGCTGCCGCTCGGCGACCTCGACATCTCCTTCTATCGCGACGACCTGCCCAACCGCGAGCCCGGCGCCCAGCCGATCGTCCACTCCTCGCACCTGGACTTCGAGCTCGACGGCCGCACGGTGGTGCTGGTCGACGACGTTCTGTTCACCGGACGCACGGTGCGGGCGGCGATCGACGCCCTGTTCGACTACGGCCGCCCGCAGCGCGTCCAGCTCGCGGTCCTGGCCGACCGCGGCCACCGTGAGCTTCCGATCCGCCCCGACTACGTCGGCAAGAACCTGCCGACCGCCCGCGACGAGCGCGTCTTCGTGCGCCTCGACGAGACCGACGAGACCGATGAGGTGACGATCGACGCCGTGCCGGCGGCGTCGGGCGCTGCCACCGAGGAGGAGAGATGAGGCACCTGCTGGCGATCGAGGACCTCGAGCGCCCCGACATCGAGCGGATCATGGAGCGCGCGACGAGCTTCGCAGAGGTCGGGCGGCGCGACATCAAGAAGGTGCCGACCCTGCGCGGGCGCACGATCGTCAGCCTCTTCTACGAGTCGAGCACCCGGACCAGCTCCTCGTTCGAGCTGGCCGCGAAGCGCCTCTCCGCCGACGTCATCTCGATCAAGGCCGCCGGCTCCGCAGTCGACAAGGGCGAGTCGCTGCGGGACACGATCGCGACCCTCTCCGCCTACGCGCCCGAGGCGATCGTGATCCGCCATCCCCACGCGGGGGCGGCGAAGCTGGTCACCGGGTGGACCTCGGCGGCGGTGATCAACGCCGGCGACGGCAAGCACGAGCACCCGAGCCAGGCGTTGCTCGACGCCTACACCCTGCTGGATCGGCTCGGCTCGCTCGAGGGCCGCCGGATCTGGATCGTCGGCGACGTCCTGCACAGCCGCGTCGCCCGCTCGTGCGCGCTCTGCTTCGGGGCGATGGGCGCGCGGGTGACGATCTGCGGGCCGCCGACCCTGATCCCGCGCGACGCCGCCGAGGCGCTCGGAGCCGAGGTCGCCTACGACCTCGAGCGGCTCGGCGAGGCGGACGTCGTCTACGCGCTGCGGATGCAGAAGGAGCGCATGGGGGAGTCGTTCGTGCCCTCGATCCGCGAGTACGCCGCCCACTACCAGATCGACTCGCGCCGGCTCGGCCCGCGACAGCTGCTCATGCACCCGGGGCCGGTGAACCGCGGGATCGAGCTCTCCCCCGACGTGATCGACGGCCCCGCCTCGCTGATCACCGCCCAGGTCGAGAGCGGGCTCGTGGTCCGGATGGCGATCCTCTACGAGATCCTCGCCGGCGGCGAGCCGAGGGCCTCCGGCGACCGGCGCGAGGACGCCGAGCTGCCGGCCCCGACCCCGATCGGAGAGCCCGCCTAGTGGCACCCGCTCCCGAGCCCGGGGCGCCCGATCTCCTCGTTGGACTGGCGCCACGGCACCGGCGGGTCCGATCCCGACCTGATCCTGACCGGCGCCAGGGTGCTCGACCCGCGAGCCGGGATCGACGCCGGGCACGACGTCGTCGTCCGCGGCGGCGAGATCGCCGAGCTGACGGCGCCGGGGAGCGCCGGCGGCGACGATGCCGAGCTGATCGACGCGACCGGGCTCTGCGTGCTGCCGGCGTTCTTCGACCCGCACGTTCACCTGCGCACCCCCGGGCGCGAGGACGAGGAGGACCTCGAGACCGGCTCGCGGGCGGCGGCGGCCGGCGGCTTTTGCGGGATCGTCGCGATGGCCAACACCGAGCCGCCGGTCGACACGGCCGCGGACGTCGCCTCCCTGCGCGAGCAGGCCCGCGAGCAGGCGGCGATACCGGTCGGGTTCTGCGCCTGCGTGACGCGGGGCATGGCCGGCGCCGAGCTGACCGAGATGGCCGAGCTCGCGGAGACCGGCGCGGTCGGCTTCAGCGACGACGGGGTACCGATCCAAAGCGCCCGGGTCCTGCGCCGGGCGCTTCAGTACCAGCGCCTCGCCGAGCGGCCGCTCGCCCTGCACGAGGAGGACCCCGAGCTGTCGGCCGGCGGCTCGATGCACGAGGGGGTCGTCTCTGCCGGGCTCGGGATCGGCGGCATCCCCTCGATCTCGGAGTCGACGATGATCGCCCGCGACGCGGCGATCGCCGCCTTCGAGGGCGGGCGAATCCACGTCCAGCACCTGTCGGCGGCCGAGTCGGTCGCCGCGGTCGAAGCCGCGAAGGCGGCCGGGGTCGAGCTCACCTGCGAGGCGACCCCGCACCACCTGACGCTGACCGAGGACGCGGTCCGGACCCTCGACGCCCGCTTCAAGATGAACCCGCCGCTGCGCTCGGAGGCCGACCGCCGGGCGCTGATCGAGGGCCTGCGCTCGGGCGCGATCGACTGCATCGCGACCGATCACGCGCCCCACTCGCGCGACGAGAAGGAGGTCCCGTTCGAGCAGGCGGCGATGGGCGTGATCGGCCTCGAGACCGCCTTCTCGGTCCTCTACACGGAGCTGGTGCTGCCCGGGGTGCTCGACCTGGCGACGGTGGTCGAGCGGTTGACCGCGGGCGCGGCGGCGTTCGGGTTCGCGATCCCACGGGTCGAGCCCGGCGCCGAGGCCAACCTGGTGCTGATCGACACCGAGGCCGAGTGGGAGGCCGGAGCCGAGGGCTGGGAGAGCCGCTCGCACAACTCGTGCTTTTCGGGGATGGCGCTGCGCGGGCGGGTGCGGATGACCGTCGCCGGCGGGCGGGTCGCCTACCGGCAGCGAAGCTTCGCGATGGGAGTGGCATGAGCGGCAAGCTCGAGCGCGAGCGGGCGACGCTGATCGTGATCGACGTCCAGGAGGCGTTTCGCAAGGTCCTGCCCTCGTTCGACGACGTCACCCGCGCGACCGCGGCCCTGATCGGCGGCGCCGAGGCGACCGGGGTGCCGATCGTGGTCACCGAGCAGTATCCGCAGGGCCTCGGAAGCACGGCCGAGGAGGTCGCGGCGCGCCTGCCCGACGGGGTCAAGCCGCTGGAGAAGGTCTGCTTCTCGGCCGCCGAGGCCGAGGGCTTCGAGCTCGGCTTGCGCGATCAGGCGATCGTCTGCGGGATCGAGACCCACGTCTGCGTCAACCAGACCGTGCTCGACCTGCTCGACGAGGACGTCGAGGTCCATCTGGTCACCGACGCGGTCGGCTCGCGCAGCGAGGACAACCGCCGCGTCGGGCTGGCCAAGGCCGAGGGCGCCGGAGCGGTGCTGACGAGCGTCGAGACGGCGCTGTTCGAGCTCGTCGGCCGCGCCGGAAGCGACGAGTTCAAGCGGGTCCAGAAGCTGGTCCTCGAGTTTGCGCCGAACCGGTGAGCGCGCCCGGATTCATCCTGCTCGAGGACGGGACCCGGTTCGACGGCGAGCTGGTCGCGAGCGGGGGAGAGGCGACCGGGGAGGTCGTCTTCAACACCTCGATGACCGGCTACCAGGAGGCGGTCACCGACCCCAGCTACGCGGGCCAGATCATCACCTTCACCTACCCGTTGGTCGGCAACTACGGGGTCGGCGCGGCGGCGATGGAGTCCGACCGGGTGCACGCTCGCGGCGTCGTCATGCGCGAGGCCAAGAACGGCGAGGACGCCGCCGAGGCCGAGGGGGGCTGGCTCGACTGGCTCGGCGCCTGCGGGATCCCGGCGATCAGCGGCGTCGATACTCGCACCCTCGTGCGCCGGATCCGCGACCGCGGCGCGATGCGCGGCGGGATCTTCGCCGCCGAGATCGAAGAGGCGGAGGCGCGGCAGCGCGTCGGCGCCGAGCCGCCGATGGACGGCGCAGACTTCGCCCGCCGGGTCAGCCCCGGCGAGCCGGTCGAGATCGCCGGCGAGGGCCCGCACGTGGTCGGGATCGACACCGGGATCAAGCTGAGCATCATCCGCCAGCTTCGCGAGCGCGGCTGCCGCCTGACCCTGCTGCCGTGCTCGGCGTCCGCCGAGCAGGTGCTCGGGCTCGAGCCGGACCTCGTCTTTCTCGCCAACGGGCCCGGCGACCCGGCGGCGCTCGACTACGTGGTCGAGACCGTCCGCGGGGTCGTCGGCCAGCGGCCGGTGGTCGGGATCTGCCTCGGCCACCAACTCCTCTGCCGGGCGGTCGGGCTGGAGACGTTCAAGCTCCCGTTCGGCCATCGCGGCGCCAACCATCCGGTCAAGGACCTGGCGACGGGCAAGATCGACATCACCTCACAGAACCACGGCTTCGCCGTCCGCCCGCCCGACGGCGGCGAGACGATCGACGCCGACGAGCCGGTTCGCTGGCAGACGGACTTCGGCGCCGCCGAGCTCACCCATCTGAACCTCTATGACCGCACCGTCGAGGGGCTGGCGCTGCGCGACGTCGCCGCCTGCACCGTCCAGTACCACCCCGAGGCCGGCCCCGGCCCCCACGATGCGCGCTACCTGTTCGATCGCTTTCTGGAGCTCGCGGCGTGACCCCCGTGACGAACGTCGAGCTGCTGCGCGAGTTCTGGGACCTGTGGTGTAACGACGGCTTCGACGAGCTGCTCGCGCGCTACGAGGACTTCTTCACCGACGACCTCGAGTGGCATTCGCCAGTTGCCGAGATGGCGGGCAGGCGCTACGTCGGGCGCGCCGACTTCGAGCGCCACATCGCGGACCTGCGGGAGAGCTTCACGGAGATCAAGGCCGACCCAACCGAGATCGCCGAGATCGCGCCCGACGTGGTTCGCAGCGACGTGCTGATCCACGGCGAGGGGCCGACCAGCGGCGTCGCCGTCGACGCACCGCTGCTCGCGCTGGGACGCCTGCGAGCCGGCCGCATGTGCTGGACATGGGCCTCGTTCGACCTCGGGGAGGGTGAGCGGATGGCGAGCGAGCTGGCGATCGGCAAGGAGCAGGCGAGCTGATGCCCCGGCGCGACGACATCGAAAAGATCCTGCTGATCGGCTCGGGGCCGATCGTGATCGGGCAGGCGGCCGAGTTCGATTACTCGGGGGTGCAGGCATGCAAGGTCCTGCTCGAGGACGGCTACGAGGTCGTGCTCGTGAACTCGAATCCGGCGACGATCATGACCGACCCCGAGTTCGCCGACCGGACCTACGTCGAGCCGCTGCGCCCGGCGTCGGTGGCGCGGATCATCGAGCGCGAGCGCCCCGACGCACTGCTCCCGACCCTCGGCGGCCAGACGGCGCTCAACCTGGCCAAGGCGCTGCACGACGACGGCACCCTGGAGCGTTACGGGGTCGAGCTGATCGGCGCCGATTACGAGGCGATCCACCGCGCCGAGGACCGCCAGGCATTTCGCGAGACGATGGAGGGGGCGGGGCTGCGGGTGCCCTGGTCGGTGATCGTCGAGTCCGTCGCCGAGGTCGAGAAGGGCCTCGCGTCGAGCGAGATCGCGCTGCCGGCGATCGTCCGGCCTGCGTTCACGCTCGGTGGCGAGGGCGGCGGAGTGGGGCGGAGCGAGACCGAGCTGCTCGGAGTGGTCTCGGAGGGCCTCGCGGCGAGCCCGATCAACCAGGTCCTGGTCGAGGAGTCGGTGCTCGGCTGGGGCGAGTTCGAGCTCGAGGTGATGCGCGACCGCAACGACAACGTGGTCGTGATCTGCTCGATCGAGAACGTCGACCCGATGGGCGTCCATACCGGCGACTCGGTCACCGTCGCGCCCGCCCAGACGCTCACCGACCGGCTCTACCAGGAGCTTCGCGACCAGGCGCTGCGGGTGATCCGGGCGGTCGGGGTCGAGACCGGCGGCTCGAACATCCAGTTCGGGGTCGACCCGGCGAGCGGCGAGATCGTCGTCATCGAGATGAACCCGCGCGTCTCGCGCTCCTCGGCGCTGGCCTCGAAGGCGACCGGGTTCCCGATCGCCAAGATCGCCGCCAAGCTCGCGGTCGGCTACGCGCTCGAGGAGATCGACAACGACATCACCGGGGTCACGCCGGCGTCGTTCGAGCCGACGATCGATTACGTGGTCACCAAGGTGCCGCGATTCGCATTCGAGAAGTTCCCCGGAGCCGAGGGGTCGCTGACCACGCACATGAAGTCGGTCGGCGAGGCGATGGCGATCGGGCGCACGTTCCGGGAGTCGTTCGCGAAGGCGATGCGCTCGCGCGAGCTCGACTCCGAGGCCGAGCCGCCCGCCGACACCGAGGAGCTGCTCGGGCGGCTCGAGACCCCGAGCCCGGACCGCTACGACCTGCTGCTCGAGGCCCTGCGGCGCGGGGCGGAGATCGAGGAGCTCAACCGCCGGACCTCGATCGATCGCTGGTTCCTGCGGGAGTTGCGCGACCTGGCCCTCGAGGGTGACGGCACGGACGGGCTCGACCGCTCGTTTCGCTCCGTCGACACCTGCGCCGCCGAGTTCGAGGCCCGCACGCCGTACTACTACTCCGCCCACGAGCGCAAGGCGCCGCTCGCGGGTGAGGTCAGGCGCGGCGACCGCGAATCGATCGTCATCCTCGGCTCGGGGCCGAACCGGATCGGCCAGGGGATCGAGTTCGACTACTGCTGCGTGCACGCGGCGATGACCGTGCGCGAGTCGGGGCGCGACGCGGTGATGGTCAACTGCAACCCCGAGACGGTCTCGACCGACTACGACACCTCCGACCGTCTCTACTTCGAGCCGCTGACGGCCGAGGACGTGCTCGCCGTGATCGAGGTCGAGCGCCCCGAGGGAGTGATCGTGCAGTTCGGGGGCCAGACGCCGCTGAAGCTGGCCAGGTCGCTGCAGGAGGCGGGGGTGTCGCTGCTCGGGACGCCGGTCGATGCGATCGACCTGGCCGAGGACCGGGGCCGCTTCGGCGCCCTCCTGCGCCGGCTCGGGATCGCCCACCCGCCCTACGGCACCGCGCACTCGGCCGAGGAGGCGGCGATGATCGCCGAGGACGTCGGCTTTCCGCTGCTCGTCCGCCCCTCCTACGTGCTCGGCGGGCGGGCGATGGAGATCTGCTATTCGCCCGACGGCCTCGCGACCTATCTCGAGCGCCACGTCAAGGCCGACCAGGAGCACCCGCTGCTGCTCGACCGCTTCCTCGAGGACGCGATCGAGGTCGACGTCGACGCGCTCGCCGACGGCGAGACCTGTGCGGCGGCGGCGATCATGCAGCACGTCGAGGAGGCGGGCGTGCATTCGGGCGACTCGGCGTGCGTGATCCCGCCGATGAGCCTCGGCGAGGAGATGCTCGACGAGATCCGGGCGACGACCGAGCGGATCGCGCTCGAGCTCGGCGTGGTCGGGCTGATCAACATCCAGTACGCGGTCGCGGCCGGGGAGCTGTTCGTGATCGAGGCGAACCCGCGCGCCTCGCGGACGGTCCCGTTCGTCTCCAAGGCGATCGGCGCTCCGCTGGCGAAGCTCGCCTGCCGACTGATGCTCGGCGAGCCGCTGGCCGGGATCGAGCTGCCGACGATGCACAATGGCCATGTCTCGGTCAAGGAGGCGGTGCTGCCGTTCGCGCGCTTTGCCGGCGCCGACTCGGTGCTCGGCCCGGAGATGAAGTCGACCGGTGAGGTGATGGGGATTGCGGGCGACTTCCCGACCGCGTTCGGCAAGGCGCAGGCGGCGGCCGGGGTCTCACTGCCCGCCGAAGGCACGGTGTTCATCACGGTCACCGACGCCGACAAGGCGGCCGCGACCCAGCTCGCGGCGCGCTTTCACGACCTCGGCTTCGAGATCATCGCGACCCGCGGCACCGCCCAGGCGATCTCGCGGATGGGGATCCCGGTGCGGGCGATCAACAAGATCAACGAGGGCTCCCCGCACGTCGTCGACTACATCCGCAGCCGCGACGTCGACATGGTGATCAACACCCCGACCGGAAGCGGCGCCCGCTCGGACGGCTATGAGATCCGCAGCGCCGCGGTTCGCCAGGGGATCCCCTGCATCACGACGATGACCGGCGCCTCGGCGGCGACGCGAGCGATCGCCGCGCGCGAACGAGGCGCGGAGCCGGTCTCGCTGCAGGAGTTGCACGAGGGGTCGGCGCTGGTCGCTCGTCGCTCGTCGCTGGAGGGGTGATCAATGGCCAGCGCCCAGCGCCCAGCGCCGAGCACCGAGCGCGTGCTGGCGCCGTTCGGAAGGCGCGCATGCGAGGTCGTGGGCAACGAGCCGACCGGCGGCTACCGGCTGCTCTCCGCACTCGATCGCGAGGGCCCCGAGCCCGAGGCGGGGCAGTTCTACATGCTGACCGGCGAGCGCTGGGGCGCGGAGTCGGGCCGGCCCTACCTGCCGCGCGCGTTCTCGGTCGCCGCCGCGCGCCGCGAGCAGGGAGGAGTGCGCCTCGAGTTCCTGCTCGAAGCGCTCGGGCCGGGGACGCGAGCGCTCGCCTCGCTGGCGGCGGGCGAGACGCTGCATCTCACCGGCCCGCTCGGGCGCCCGTTCTCGGCCCCGACGGAGCTGGCGCCGGGCGCCGCCGGGGCGATCCTGGTCGGCGGGGGGATCGGGATCGCGCCGCTCGCGATCCTCCGCCGCCGGCTCGCCGAGCGCGGCCTCGCCCAGCGCACCCTGCTCGGGTTTCGCGATCGCGCTCACTCGGGCGGGCTCGAGCTCTTCGACTGCTCGGAGATCCGGCTCGCCTACGAGGACGGCCACCGCGGCCACCGCGGCTACGTCACCGACCTGCTGGCCGCGTTGCTGAGCGGCGACGACGCGGAGGCCGCCGGTGTCTACGCCTGTGGCCCGCCGGCGATGCTGGAGGCGGTGCGAACGCTCTGCGCCGCCCGAGGCGTCGCGGCGGAGCTCGCGATGGAGGCGCCGATGGCGTGCGGCTTCGGCTCCTGCTTCGGCTGCGCGCTGCCGCTCGCCGACGGCGGCTACATGCGGCTCTGCGTGGATGGGCCGGTGGTCAGGGCGGAGGCGATCGAGACGGCGCTCGTCGCGGGGTCGGGGCATTGATCGACCTCTGCGGGATCGAGCTCGAGCACCCGGTGATCAACGGGAGCGGCACGTTCGACGCGATCGCGGCCCGGCGGGCGTTCGGCGACGAGCTCGAGGCACGGTTTCCGTTCAGCGCCTACGTCTCGAAGACGATCACGCTCGAGCCGCGAGCCGGCAACCCGCCGCCGCGCCTTTATGAGACGCCGGCCGGGATGGTGAACTCGATCGGGCTTCCAAACCGTGGCCTGGAGGGGTTTCTGGCCCAGGACCTGCCGCAACTCCAGTCGCTGCCGGTGCCGCTGATCGTCTCGGTGATGGCGAGCACCCGCGACGCCTTCGCGACCCTGGTCGAGGGGGTCGGCGAGCGCGAAGAGGTGGCGGCGATCGAGCTCAACGTCTCGTGCCCGAACGTCGAGTCGGGCCTGATCGTCGGCGAGCGGCCCGAGGAGACGTCGGGCCTGCTCGAGAGCCTGCGAGGGCGGACCGCGAAGCCGCTGATCGTCAAGCTGACCCCCAACTGCGCCGACCCGGCCGCGGTCGCGGAGGCCGCGGAGGGAAGCGGGGCGGACGCCGTCTCGCTGATCAACACGGTGCGGGCGACAGGCCTCGACCCGCACACCCGCGAGCCGTGGCTCGGCGCGACCAGCGGCGGGCTCTCGGGCCCGGCGGTGCGGGCGCTGGCCCTGGACCAGGTGCGCCGGGTCGCCGCCGCGGTCTCGGTCCCGGTGATCGGGATGGGCGGGATCGAGAGCGGCGCCGACGCGCTCGCTTTCATCGCCCTCGGGGCGACCGCGGTCGCGGTCGGGACGGCGAGCTTCCTCGACCCGCTGGCGGGAGAGCGGGTGCGTTCGGAGCTCGCGGCGGAGGGCCGGCGGGGGATCGAGGGAGCGGACGAGATCGGCCTGGCTTCCACCTCAGGTTGAGGTCGAAGCGAATTTCGCCGAAAACGCAACCAACCCCCTTGCGCCGTGGCCCAGCGGGGATATACTCGCCGCCGCCGATGGCCGCCACCTCCGTCGAGAGCCCCGCCGCCGTTCCCGAGAGGACTCACGAGCAGCGGATGCGGGCCCTGCGGAGGGCGAACGAGATCCGCTCCGCGCGGGCGAGGCTGAAGCGGGACCTGAAGGGCGGCAAGGCGCAGATCGAGAAGCTGCTGCTCGATCCGCCCGAGTACGTGCTCTCGGCGAAGGCGTTCGACATGATCCTCGCGGTGCCGAAGTACGGGCGGGTGAAGGCGAACAAGATCCTCACCCAATGCCGGATCTCGCCGTCGAAGACGATCGGCGGGCTCTCCGAGCGCCAGCGGACCGAACTGGTCCACCTGTTGCGCCGCTAGGTCGCAGCCGGCGCGCTGGAGCCTGGCCGGATGGCGAAGGTGTTCGTGATCACCGGGCCGTCGGGGGTCGGCAAGGGGACCCTGATCGGGCTGCTTCGCGAGCGGGTGCCGGATCTCGAGCTCTCCACCTCGGCGACCACGCGACCGCCCCGCGCCGGCGAGCAGGAAGGGCGCGATTACCACTTCCTCTCGCGCGAGGACTTCGCCCGACGCGCCGACGCGAACGAGTTCCTCGAGCACGCCGCTTACTCGGGCAACCGGTACGGGACCCTGCGCTCGGAGGTCGAGCGCCGCCTCGCCGCGGGCGAGTCGGTGGTGCTCGAGATCGAGGTCCAGGGCGCGCGCCAGGTGCGCGCGGCGATGCCCGAAGCGGTGCTGGTGTTCATCGCGCCGCCGGACCCGGCGACCCTGCGCGAGCGGCTCGAGCGCCGCGGGACCGACGACCCGGCGGCGGTCGACGAGCGCCTGCGCACTGCCGAGCTCGAGCTCGACGCCCAGCAGGAGTTCCAGCATGTGGTGGTGAATGACGAGGTGGAAGCGGCTGCCGAGGCGCTGGAGCGGATCGTCCGGGGCGAGTTGCAGGCGTAGGCCGCTCGCCGACTCTCTACACTGCCCCACCGTGATCAAGCCGAGAATCGACCAACTCCTCGACCGCACCGACTCCCACTACGCCGCCGTGGTGGTCGTGGCGAAGCGCGCCCGGCAGCTCAACAGCTACTACCGGGCGCTGGGCGAGGGCAGCTACGAGGAGTTCACGCCGCCGATGATCGACGCGCGAACCGACAACTACCTGACGATCGCGCTCGAAGAGCTCGCCGCCGACAAGCTCCAGTACCACTACCGCGCCTAGCAAGCGCCGCAACCGCCCGCCCGGGAACCTGATCGGGCCTGCGTAGGATCACTGTATGGCCCGCGTCCTCCTCGGTGTCAGCGGCGGGATCGCCGCCTACAAGGCGCTCGAGCTCGCCCGACTCGCGACGCTCGCCGGGCACGGCGTCCGCGTGCTGATGACGCCGGCCGCGACGCGCTTCGTCGGCCCGCCGTCGTTTGAGGCGATCGTCGGGGCGCCCGTGCTCAGCGACGAGTTCGAGCGCGACCCGTTGCGCGGCGCCTTCCCGGGCGAGGCCCCGCTCACGCACGATCCGATCGGCCACCTGGCGCTTGCCCAGAACGCCGACGCCTACCTGGTCGCCCCGGCCTCGGCGAACACGATCGCAAAGCTCGCCGCCGGGATCTGCGACTCGATGCTGACGACCTCGTTTCTGGCCTGCACGGCGCCGCGCGCGGTGGCGCCGGCGATGAACGACCGGATGTACGCCGACCCGGCGACGCAGGCGAACCTGGCGCTGCTCGCCGAGCGCGGCGTGACGGTGATCGACCCCGAGCGCGGCGCGCTCGCCTCGCGCGGCGAGCACGGGGTGGGCCGACTGGCCGAGCCCGCCCGTCTGCTGGCCGAGGTCGAGGCGCTGCTTCCACACAGCCGCGGAGCCTGGGATGGCATGGGCGTCCTAGTCACCGCCGGGGGGACCCGCGAGCCGATCGACGCCGTGCGCTTCATCGGCAACCGCTCGAGCGGCCGGATGGGTCTTGCGCTGGCTGCGGCGGCGGCCCGCCGGGGCGCCGAGGTGACCCTGGTGAGCGCCAACGTCACGCTGCCCGCGCCGGCCGGAGCGCGGGTGGTCGAGGTCGAGACCACCGCGGAGCTCGCCGAGGCGGTCGAGGCGGAGTTCCCGCGCGCCCACGTGCTGCTGATGGCGGCCGCGCCGGCTGACTTTCGCAGCGCCTCGCCGTCCTCGGACAAGCTCAGCCGGGAGGCCGGGCTCGAGCTTCGCCTCGAGCCGACCGAGGACATCCTTGCCCGAGCCGCCGCTCGGCGCCGCTCCGACCAAACCGTGGTCGGCTTCGCGGCCGAGGCCGGCGCCGACGCGATCGAGCGCGCCCGCGCCAAGCTCGAGCGCAAGGCGGTCGACGCGATCGTCTTCAACGACGTCTCGCGCTCCGAGATCGGCTTCGACTCGGCCGAGAACGAGGTCACCGTGCTCTCGCGCGGGGGCGAGGACGCGGTCCCGCTCGCGTCCAAGGACGTGGTCGCCGAGGCGATTCTCGACCGGGTCGAGGCGCTGCGGGCCGGGATCGCCAGCCCGAGCTGAGCGCCCCATACACTGATCGCGTGGGCCGCGACGACGACACCTACACTCTTTACAGGCGCGGGGTCGAGCTGCTCGAGGACGGCAGCTTCGGGGAGGCGACCGAGCCGTTGGCCGAGGTCGCCCGGCGCGCACCCGAGAAGACCTCGGTCCGCGAGGCGCTGGGCCGTGCCTACTTCCGCAACCACCAGTTCGCCGAAGCAGCGGAGGAGTTCGAGGCGGTCGTCGAGACCCATCCGGTCAACGACTTCGCCCACTTCTGCCTCGGCCGCGCCCTGAGCCTGACCGGCGAGCGCGAGCGCGCGCGCCATCATCTGGCGCTGGCCTCGAACCTGCGGCCCGAGCGCAGCGACTACAGGCTCTACCGGGACCGGCTCAGGCGGGCCCCCTAGGAGGCGCAGCGGCGCGGATGAGGGCGCTGGTGCAGCGGGTCAGCCGAGCCGCCGTGCGGGCGGACGGCGAGCAGGTCGCCGCGATCGGGCCGGGACTGCTGGTCCTGATCGGGATCCGCGACGGCGACGGCGAGGCAGAGGCGGACCGGCTCGCCGCCAAGCTGCGGGCACTGCGGATCTTCGACGACAGCGACGGTCGGATGAACGAGCCGCTCGGTGACCGGGAGGTGCTCTGCGTGAGCCAGTTCACCCTCTACGCCGAGACCGACAAGGGCAATCGACCGAGCTACGCGCTCGCCGCCGCTCCCGAGCTCGCCGAGCCGCTTTACGAGCGCGTCTGCCGGCAGCTCGGCGCGGCGAGCGGGGTGTTCGGCGCCCGGATGGAGGTCGAGCTGACGAACGACGGCCCGGTCACGCTGCTGGTGGAGAGCTGAACAGGTGGGGGTGGCGGTTCACTCGGTGCGCGAGGAGCCACACGAGCTTCAGTTCACCGCTGAGCTCGGCGACGAAACGCACGAGGTCTTCGTCCGCAGCTCCCTCCCAGAGCCTCCGGGAGCGGACATCGCCGTGGTCCTGACCCTGATCCCGGCCATGGTCCGCGGCGGTCCGCTCGAGGTCGATGCCCCGGTGGACGAGACGCTGGTCAACCGGATTCCCGAGATCCAGGCGGTGTTGCGGGCCTTCCAGGTGGCCGGCGACTGGACACCGGCGGAGCCGCTGCGAAATCTGGTCGAGTTGGCTTGCCCGACGGCGCCTGCGCCAACCCGCCGCCCCGACCGTCGGATCGCGACCTTCTTCAGCGCCGGGCTCGACTCCTTCGCGGCGCTGCTGCGAAACCCCGAGATCGAGAATTTGATCTATATCGCGGGACTCGACGCTCCTGTCGGGCCGGCATTCGACGAGCACCACATCCGCGCCCGCGGTGCGGTGGCTGAGATCGCCGAGCGGACCGACAGGCCGCTGATCACGCTCGAGACCAACGCACGCGACCTCTACAGCGACCTGGTGGGGCCTTTGTTCGGCGGCGCGATCCTCGCCGCCGCGGCGCGTGCCCTCGCTGCCGAGATCTCGCGCCTCTACGTCGCCAGCTCCCAGAGCTACCGCTGGCTGCTCGAGAACAGCACACACCCGATGCTCGACCCGCTCTGGGCGCGTGGCGCTCTCGAGGTCATCCACGAGGGTGCTGAGCTGTCGCGCGTGGAAAAGCTGGAGGCGATCGTCGAAGACGACCTGGTGCGGGCGACGCTGCGCGTGTGCTGGGAAGGGACCGGATCGCACTACAACTGCTGTCGCTGCGAGAAATGCTTGCGGACGATGGTCGCGCTCGAGGCGCTGGGGGCGCTCGAGGAATTCGACACCTTTCCCGAGCCGCTCGACCTCGGGCTGGTCGCGTCGACGCGACCGGCGGTGCGCCACGAGCTCGCCTTCTGGATCGAGAACCTGGAGCTGGCGGTGCGTCGCGACGCCTCGCCCGCGCTGATCGGAGCGATCGAGGCCTGCATCGCGGCCGCCCCCGAGGGCGGGCTGCCGAGCCCGAGGCGAAGCCCACTCCCGAATCCGAAGGCAGGGAACGACCGGATGCTGTACGTGGACCCCGCGACCGCCACGGGGCTGGAGCAAGAGCACGAGGTCGTGTTCTTGATCGGCGGCTATGACGGCCGAGGTGACTACGGGGACCTGGCTCGGCTTCGGGCCACGATCGAACTGGTCCGCCAGCGGGCCGAGCTCGCACCCCTGCCCGTGGTCGAGCTCGACCGACTGGCCGAGCACCGTGAGCGCGGACCGGCCGTCACCGGGCTCGCCCCCGAACGCGCGCTCGTCTTCGACCGCCGCGGGGCGGGCGCCGAGGACGCCGCCGCGGAGCTCGGCCTGATCCCGGCTGTGCTCCCGGGCGAGCTCGAGCGGGCGATCACCTATCTCTACGGCGGCGACTACCTCGACTCGCGCCGCGGCCCCACGAGGCTGGGCATGGCAGAGGCGGTCGCCGCGCTCGCCCGCCGAGCCGGCGTGCACTCGCATTCATCGCTTTCGTCCGGTCTCGAGCTCGAACTCGATTGGGCGCGCGGCGCCGGGGTTCGATTTCGCTCGCTGCTCGGTGGCCTCTACCGGATCGGGGTTCGCGACCGGCTCTCGCTGCACGCCGCGGCGCACCTCGCCAACGTGGACGGCGATCCGGACGCGTACGTGTGCGGCGACGACGCGGTCGGCCTGCTCGCTCGAGTGGCGTGGCCCGAGGAGGAGTTCGGGCGCGACGACGGGGAGGGGCTGCGACTCAACGTCGAGCTGACCAGCGGGCGCGACGAGCCCGACCTGATCGGGTTCTTGGCCGATTTCGTCTCCGCCGCCGCGACCGCGTCCGGGCGCTCGATCGAGCTCCAGATCGTGACCGCGGCCGGCTCTGCGGGCGGGGATGCCCAAACCGGGGATCTGAGCCGCGCGCTGGAGTCCGCCGGCCTTCCGCGTCCCGCGGCCGAGCCGCTCGTCCTCAGCCCGGAGAGCCTGCAAACGCAGGCGACGGTCCTGCGGCGCGCCGAGCTCACGCTCGCGCTCTCGCAGCCGGTCGCGCTGACCTCGCTGATGCTCGGCGTTCCGGCCGCACTGATTCGGGGCGACGATCGCGATCTCCAGCGAGGCGACGCACTGGGCGAGGACTTCTCGCTCCCCGACGAGCTGTTGCTGACCCTCGAGGCGGATCCCCGCGACCAGGCATCGCAGGTGATGGGGCTGATCGCCGAGCCGGGTGCGGCCGAGGCGTTGCGCAGACGGCTGCGGGGGGCCGTCGAGCGAGTCGCTCGACGGCGCTCGGCCACCGAGGCCGAGCTCCTGGATCGGCTCGATGCCCGCGCGACGGACCAGAAGCCGCCCGGCTCGGGGCGTCCCGCTGACGAGGACTACCGGCGCCTGCTTCGTCTTCATCGGCGAACGGCCTCGCGACTCGCCGAGGCCGAGCAGCAGGTGCAGGGGCTCGAATCGAGACTCGACGACCTCACCGGCTCGGCGTCGTGGCGTTCGACCGCGCCGCTCCGGCGAGCGAGTCGGGCGCTGGACCGGCTCCGTGGGAGCCGCTGAACGGCCCCGCGATTGATGGCAGGAAAGGGCGGTAGCTTCCCCTCGGTGAGCGGGTCAGCGGTTCGCGCGGCGACTGAATTGGGCTCGGTCAAGCCGGCCGAGGGCGAGCTGCGCTTTGCCGTCTCGATTGCCGGCAACGAGCACGAACTGTGGTTTCGCAGCTCGGTACCGATCGCGGCCGGCGCCGAGGCGGCCGCGGTCGCCACTCTGCTTCCCGCCCTCGCGGTCGGCGAGCCGCTGCGGATCGAAGTGCCGATCGCGCCGGCCGTGTTGGATGGAATGGAGGAGGCGCAGGCGATCCTCTGCGCCTGGGCTCGGGCCGGGGCGTGGCCCGAGGCACTGCCCTTCAGCCACCCGATCGACTTGCTGGCAGAACCCGCGCGGACAGCCCACAGCCGCGGTGGGCGGGGTGTGGCGGCCTTCTTCAGCGGCGGTGTCGACTCGCTGGCGACGGTGCTCCGACATCCGGAGATCACGCACCTGGTTCACGTCGAGGGGTTCGATGTTCCGCTCGAGCAGGTCGATGTCGCTGCGACGGTCCGGGACCGGATCACAATTGCCGCCGGCGAACTCGGCAAGGAGCTGGTCTTGATCGAGACCAACGTGCGCGAGCTATCCGACCCGTACCTGCCCTGGGTCACCTATTACGGCGCCGCGCTCGGAACGATCGCACTGCTGCTCTCGGACCAGATGTCGCGCGTCCTGATCGCGACCGGGCTCACCCATCGGGGGCTGTACGAGAACGGCTCGCATCCGCTGCTCGATCACCTCTGGGGAGCAGACCGGGTCGAGATCGTCCACGACGGCGCCGCGCTGTCGAGGGTCGCGAAGATCCGCTCGTTGGCCGAGAGCCCGACGGCCCGTCGAACGCTTCGCGTCTGCTGGCAGAACCCCGCCGGCGCCTACAACTGCGGACGCTGCGAGAAGTGCCTGCGGACGATGGTGACGCTCGAGATCCTGGGGGTTCGCGATCAGTTCGAGACCTTTCCCGCGAGCCTCGACCTGGCCGCCGTCGCAAGCACTGAGCTCGGCAATCGTCCGGAGGTCGAGTTCTGGCTCGATGTGCTCGAGCTGGCGACGGAGGAAGGCGCCGCCGCTGAGCTGATCGATGCGGTTGTGCGCTGTCTCAAGGGCGCCGGTGGCGAGCTCGATGGCCCGGTGCTCAAGGCAGACCGCGAACTGCGCGCCGCCGGGCCGGGGGGAGACCTGTACGGGCTCTACATGAGGCCGGACGCCCGGCACCGGCTCGCGGACGCGTCGGCGGCGATCTTCCTCGTCGGCAGCTATGAGGGCTGGGGGAACTACGGCGACCTCGCCCAGCTTCAGTCGGCGCTCGACCTGATCCGGGCCGAGCTGCCGGACGCTGCCGCGTGCCCGATCCTCAATATCCATGCAGCCGCAAGCCACGAGCTCCAGCGGACCGCCGCCGGGAACGGGTTCGAGGGGGCCGTCCCGCTGTTCTTCGCCACTGCCGGGGGCGACACCGACCACCTGGTCGAACAGCTTGGGCTCGCTCCGGCGATCCTGCCCGCGTCGATCACCGGTGCGGCGACCTGGCTCTATGGCGGCGGATATCTGAACCCGAGCTGGGGCGTGCACAAGCTCGAGATGGTGCGCGCGGCAGACCAGCTCGCGCGCCACTGCGGGCTCGACGGATGCGAGCTCGTCTCGTCCGGACTGCAGATCGACCCCGGCTGGGCCCGGGGGCTCGACGACCGTCACCGCAGCGCGCTCGCCGGCCTGCGAGTGGTCGGCGTTCGCGACGAGCTCTCGGCCGGCGCGTCCGCCTCGCTGGCGGGCGCAGGGGTGTCCTCGCTGCGCACGGGCGACGACGCGATCGGAGTGATCAAGCACCTCGCCCCAGCGACGGCTGGGCAACGCGAAGGCGCGATTTCGGAGTCGACGCTGGCGATCAACCTCCACTACTGCGCCGGTGATTGGGTCGCCGAGGACCCGGACGCGACGCGCGACTTCGTCGCCAGTCTGGTCGTCGAGCTTGCCCGGGTGGGCGGGCCGGCGTTGCGGGTGCAGCCCCTGATCGCCTACGACGATCCGCGGATGAGCGAGCGGGGCCCGCTGGAGGAGCTGACCGCGACGATCGGATCGCGACTGGAGCAGGCGCAGATCCTCGCACCGATCGTGCTCACCACGTCCAGGCTCGACGACGCCGCCGCCGCGATCAGCGCGGCGCGTCTCACCGTCGGATCCTCCTATCACGTCGCGCTGACCTCGCTGATGCTCGGCGTGCCGGCGGCCCTGCTCCGCGCCAACCCCTACTACGCCCAGAAGGCCGAGACCCTGCGCGAACTGTTCGGGCTCCCGGCCGCGTTGCTGCCCCGGCCGGACACCGATCCGGCCGGCGCGGCAGCCGCGATCCTCGAAGCAGTGCAGCCCGGGGACAGCGCAGCCGAGCTCGACCTCGAGACGGGTAGGGCGAGGGCGTTGCGCCTGCGCCTCGATGCCGAGATGGCGCTCAAGGACGAGCTCGCCGCCGCGGTCGCCGCCAGGTCCGCCGCGGGTCCGCGCGACTCGGTGGAGATCACGCGGCCGCAGGCGGAGCTGATGCTCGCGCGGCTGGAGCGCGCCGAAGCCCTCGAGTCGACGGCGCGATGGCAGGCGACCCGCCTCGAGGACATCAGCCGCTCGGCGTCCTGGCGGTTGACCGCGCCGATCCGGCGCGCGAAGGCGATCCTGCGGCGAGCCCACGGCCGTCGCCGCGGCTGAGGAGCGCAGTCCTCGCCGGTATACTGATCTCCCTTCGTCAGTACCCGAACCCTGATCAGTGGTGGGCCCGGGCCCGCCCTTTTTTTTGGCCGGGTGGGAGGGGAGAGAACCTGGAACCAAGCGTCCCGATGAACGACCTCGAACAGGCACAGCAGACGATCGACCGGCGGGTGGCAGAGCTCGACCCGCAGCTCGAGCTGATCGCGCTCGAGCGTCCGGCGGCGGAGACGCTGCGGATCTACATCGACCATCCCGACGGAGTCGACCTGGCGCTCTGCGAACGGGTCACGAAACAGCTCCGCGAGCTGCTCGACTCGTGGTCGCTCGAGGTCTCGTCGCCCGGCGTCGACCGGCCGCTGACCAAGCCCGAGCACTACAAGCGTTTCCTCGGCCGGAAGGTCAAGGTCCGCACCACAGAGCAGATCTTCGGCCGTCGCAACTTCACCGGCACGCTGACCGCCGCCGACGACGAGAGCGTCTCGCTCGCGGCCGACGGCGATGATTTCCGGATCCCGCTGGCGGGCATCCGCCGTTCGAACCTGGTCCCCGACCTCGGAGGAGGCACGGCGTGAGTCGCGAGATTCTGGAGGCGATCCGAGGCCTGGCCCAGGAGAAGGGCATCGACGCCGAGATCCTCAAGGCGGCACTCGAGGACGCGCTGCTTTCCGCGTACAAGAAGAGCCCCGGCTCGGCCAAGTACGCGCGGGTGGAGTTCGATGACGGCACCGGCGACTACCGGGTCTACGAGTTGATCCTGCCGGCGGAGCTGGAGGAGAAGCTGCTTGCCCAGGCGGTCGAGGCGCAAGAGCAGGAGATCGACCCCGAGACCGGCGAGCTGCGCGAGCCCGAGGAGCCCGAGCTCGACCCGGAGGTGCTGAGGCCCTACGAGGACCAGATCCAGTCGCGTGACGTGACGCCCGACGACTTCGGCCGGATCGCCGCCCAGACCGCCAAGCAGGTGATGCTGCAGCGGATCCGCGAGGCGGAGCGCCAGATGATGTACGACGAGTACCAGGATCGAGTCGGCGAGCTGATCACCGGGATCATCCAGCAGTCCGACAACCGCTACACGCTGGTCCAGCTCCGGGAGCGCGTCGAGGCCCTGCTGCCACGCTCCGAGCAGGTCTTCAACGAGCGTTATGACCACGGGATGCGGGTCAAGGCGGTGATCACCGACGTCTCGGCCGAGGGCAAGGGCCCGAGCATCGTCGTCTCGCGGCGCAACCCGGAGCTGATCAAGGAGCTGTTCGAGCTCGAGGTGCCCGAGATCGCCGACGGCCTGGTCGAGATCGTCGGCGTCGCCCGCGAGCCCGGCTACCGGTCGAAGATCGCGGTGATCTCGCACGCGGACGGGGTCGATCCGGTCGGCGCCTGCGTCGGCCCGCGCGGGTCGCGAGTCCGGATGGTGGTCTCCGAGCTGCGGGGCGAGAAGATCGACATCATCCCCCACAACGACGAGCCCGCCCGGTTCGTCGCCAAGGCGCTCTCACCCGCCCGGGTGCGCGAGGTCCTGGTCGACGACGAGACCAAGGAGGCGACCGTGATCGTCCCCGACGACCAGCTCTCGCTGGCGATCGGGCGCGAGGGCCAGAACGCCCGCCTGGCCGCGAAGCTGACCGGCTGGAAGGTCGACATCAAGTCGCAGACCGAGTTCTCCGAGGAGGACGAGATCGAGTACGACGAGGGCGAGGAGGCCGACGGCCGCTGCGCAGCGGTGCTCTCCGCAGGCCGGCGGTGCCCGAACGCGGCGCTCGACGGCTCACGCTACTGCGGCCTGCCCCAACACCAGGCGCTGGAGCGCTTCGCGACCAACCAGGTGACGGTGCTTGCGCCGCTCGCCGACGAGGAGGTCGCGACGCTCGCCGACCCCGATGCCCCCGAAGCGGACGTCGCCGCGCTGGTCGCCCGCGCCGAGAGCGAGCACTCCGAGGCCGAGGAGGCGCCGGCCGAGGAAGTGCAGGAGGCGCCGGAAGCCGTCGAGGATGAAGCGGAGCAGCCCGCGGAGCCGGCCGAGCCGACGGAGCAGCCCGCGGAGGAGCCGGCGGAGGAGCCGGCGCCGCCGGCCGAACCGACGGATGAGCCCGAGCCGGCGGTCGAGGCCGCCGAGGAGCCGGCGGAGGCCCAGAGCTAGCTTGGCCCGCAAGCGCGTCCACGAGATCGCCAAGGCCCGGGGCCTGACCAGCAAGGAGGTCCTCGCGGCCCTGAACGCCGCCGGGATCGAGGCCAAGGCCGCCGCGTCGAGCGTCGAGGAGGCCGATGCGGCTCGGGCGCTCGAGGCGGCAAACGGCGGCGGGGCGCCCGCCGCCAAGCAGGAGGCCGCCGTCAAGGCAGGGTCGAAGCAGGCGCCCGCAAGCGCGCCCGAGCAGGCGGCTCGCCCCGTGAGGCCGGCGGGCGACGGCTCCTCCGGGGGCACGACCGGAGCCAAGAAGCGTCGCCGCGTGGTGATCGACTCGGGCGCCTCGCGTCGCGATCAGCCGCAGGCACCGCCGCGGCGCCCCCCGCGCAGGAGGGGCGGCCGAAGGCGCCGCCCGCTGCTCGAGGAGCCGCCGGCGACCCCGCAGGTCGAAGAGGAGCAGCCGCCGCTCAAGGTCCCGTCCGGGGCCACCGTGCGCGAGGTCGCTGAGATCTTCGGCGTCGGCAGCGCCGACGTGATCAAGCAGCTGATGACCCTGGGCGAGATGGCGACCCTGACCCAGTCGCTCACCGACGAGACCGTCGAGGTGCTGGCCGAGGCGCTCGACCGCAAGGTCGAGGTGGTCAGCGCCGCCGAGGAGGTCTCGGAGGCGCCGGTCTACGACGACGACCCCGACGACCTCGCCGTGCGGCCCCCGGTGGTCACGATCATGGGCCACGTCGACCACGGCAAGACCTCGCTGCTGGACGCGATCCGCGAGACCGAGGTCGTCGCCGGCGAGGCGGGCGGGATCACCCAGCACATCGGCGCCTACCAGGTTCACCAGAACAGCAAGACGATCAGCTTCATCGACACGCCCGGCCACGCGGCGTTCACCGCGATGCGCGCCCGCGGCGCCGACGTCACCGACATCGTCGTGGTCGTGGTCGCGGCCGACGACGGCGTGATGCCGCAGACGGTCGAGGCGATCGACCACGCGAAGGCTGCCGACGTCCCGATCATGGTCGCGATCAACAAGATCGACCTCCCGGACGCGAACCCCGACAAGGTCAAGGGGGAGCTCGCCAGCCAGGGGCTGAACCCCGAGGACTGGGGCGGCGAGACGATCTTCGTCAACGTCTCGGCGAAGACGAAGGAGAACCTCGACGAGCTGCTCGAGAACATCATCCTGCTCGCCGAGGTCGAGGAGCTGCAGGCCAACCCCGATGCCCCGGCATCGGGCGCGGTGATCGAGTCGCACCTCGACCCCGGCCGGGGGCCGGTCGCGACGGTGCTGGTCCAGCGCGGAACGCTGAACGTCGGCGACTCGCTGGTCGCCGGCGCCCAATGGGGCAAGGTGCGCGCGATGCAGGACCACACCGGCGCCCGCCTCGACCAGGCGAGGCCGGGCGACCCGGTCGAGGTGCTCGGCTTCGAGGGCGTCTGCGAGGCCGGTGAGCACGTCGAGGTGGTCGAGAACGATCGCCGCGCCCGCCAGCTCGCCCAGGAGCGCGCGCAGCGCCTCAAGTCCGAGCAGCTCGCCCGCCGCCAGGCGCGCAGGCTGAGCCTCGACGAGGTCTTCGCGAAGGCGAAGGAAGGTGAGATCAACGAGCTCAACATCGTGCTCAAGGCCGACGTCTCCGGATCGCTCGAGGCGCTCCAGGACGAGATCGCAAAGCTGCCCCAGGACGAGATCGTCGTCAACGTGATCCGCGGGGGCGCGGGCGGGATCAACGAGTCCGACGTGATGCTCGCCGCCGCCTCGGACGCGGTGATCATCGGCTTCAACGTCCGCCCGCTGCTCGACGCGAAGCGCGCCGCGGAGCGCGAGGGGGTCGAGATCCGTACCTACTCGGTGATCTACAAGGTGACCGAGGAACTGCGAGCAGCGATGGAGGGCATGCTCGAGCCCGAGGAGGTCGAGCAGACGCTCGGGCAGGCGGAGGTGCTGGAGCTGTTCAAGGCCTCGCGGGTCGGCACGATCGCCGGCTGCTCGGTCAGCGACGGCAAGATCAGCCGCGGCGCCGAGGTCCGCCTGGTCCGCGACGGAACCGTCGTCTGGACCGGCAGGATCGGCTCCCTGCGGCGGTTCAAGGACGACGTCGCCGAGGTCGACGCCGGGCTCGAGTGCGGTGTCGTGCTCGAGGCCTTCCAGGACGTCAAGGTGGGTGACGTGCTCGAGGTCTTCGAAACGCGCCAGGTCGAGAAGACTCTGGAGTAGCGGCTGCAAACCGTCGCCTGGCTTAGTCCTCGGTCCTAATGACTCCGTTCGTCTGCGTGATCGAGCTGCAGCTTGACCTGCGTCACTCCGAGTCGCTGAAGGACAAGCGAAAGGTGGTCAGCTCGCTGAAGGCGCTGATCCGCCAGCGATTCGCGGCCGCCGTCGCCGAGACCGCCGACCACGATGACCGGCGACGGGCGACGCTGGTCGTCGCCCTGGTCGGGGGATCGGAGGTCGGCAGCCGCGCCGACGAGCTCGAGCGGTTCGTCGAATCGCGCTGCCCGGACGGCTGCAGCGCGGCCCGCGACCTGCTCAGCCTCGCCGACATCCGCGCCTGAACCCCCTGTTATGTTGGCTGAGCTATGGCCGGCGATCGGATGCGGCGCATCGACGAGGTCATGCGAGAGGTGATCGGCTCGGCGATCAGCACCGAGCTCGAGGACCCGAGAATCGGATTCGTGACCGTGACCTCCGTCAAGACAAGCCCGGACCTGCGCTCCGCCCGCGTCTACGTGAGCGTGCTCGGCGACGAGGCCGAGCGCGAGGCGACGCTCGCCGGGCTGCGCTCCTCGCACGGCATCCTGCAGGCGGCGATCGCCCGCGGGGCGCGGATGAAGTACACGCCGAAGCTGAGCTTCCACTACGACGAGGGGCCCGAGCGCGCAGTGCGGCTCGGTCGCCTGCTGGACTCCGAGTGACCGGCCAGGCGACCGCCACCGCCGACCTCGAGCGCGCGGTCGAGGAGCTGCGCACCGGCGAGCGCTTCCTGCTCACCACCCACGAGGGGCCGGACGGCGACGCGCTCGGATCGCTGCTCGCGATGGACCACCTGCTCCGCCAGCTCGGCAAGGACTCGGTCATGTTCCTCGCCGCGAAGGAGTTCCCGCTCCCGGTCGAGTACCGCTTCCTGCCCCTGGAGGAGGTCTTTCACGAGCCCCCGGCCGACGTCGTCGATCGAACGCTGGTGTTCCTGGACTGCGGCAACATCGACCGGATGCCGGTCGAGTTCCTGCGCCGCGACGGGGCCCACGTGCTCAACATCGACCACCACCACGACAACACGCGGTTCGGCTCGGTCAACGTGGTCGATACCGAGGCCTCGTGCACGGCCGAGATCGTGTTCGAGATCGCGAAGCGGCTCGGCGCCGAGATCACGCCCGAGATCGCATCGGCGCTCTACGTCGGCCTGATCACCGACACCGGCAAGTTCATGTACCAGAACACCGGCGCCGCCTCGCACCGGATGGCCGCCGAACTGATCGAGGCCGGGGTCGACGTCGACGACACCTACCGTCGCCTCTACGAGCGGGTCCCGATCGAGAAGCTGCGCCTGATCTCCCGAGCGCTCGAGAAGGTGGAGCGCTTCGACGACGGCCGGCTCGCCGTCACGCACCTGAGCGCCGACGACTACCGCGAGACCGGCGCGGAGGAGGTGCTGAGCGAGGGGATCATCGACTTCCTGAGGGCGCTCGAGGGCACCGCCGTGGCCGCCGTGATCCGCGAGCGCTCGGACTCGAGCGCGCCGGCGCGGAAGGTGAGCCTGCGGGCGACCGATGGCAGCGTCGATGTGTCGGCGATCGCCAGGGTGCACGGCGGGGGAGGGCACCGGCGCGCGGCGGGGTTCGGCACCGACATGGCCTACCCCGAGCTGGTCGAGTTCCTGCGTGCCGAGACAGCGGCCCAACTTCGCTGAGACCGGCGCCGTCCTCCTGGTCGACAAGCCGGCCGGGATCACCTCCCACGACGTCGTCGCCCGGGCCCGCCGCCGCTTCGACGCCAAGGCCGGTCACGCCGGGACCCTGGACCCGTTCGCGACCGGGCTCTTGATCGTGCTCCTCGGCCGCCCGGCAACCCGGGAGCAGGCGCGGTTCATGGCCCTGCCGAAGACCTACCGGGCGACGGCGCGGTTCGGGGCCGTCTCGAGCACCGGCGATCCCGAGGGCGAGATCACCGAGACGGGCACGGCCCCGCCGGCCGAGCTCAGGCTGCCGGTCGGCGAGCTGCGCCAGCGGCCGCCCGCCTACTCGGCGGTCAAGGTCGCGGGCGAGCGCGCGTACCGGCGCGCGCGGCGGGGCGAGGCGCTCGAGTTGCCCGAGCGGACGGTCACCGTGCATCGCTTCGAGTGCCTGACGCGCCGCGGCGACCGCGCCGAGCTCGAGATCGAGTGCTCGGCCGGGACCTACGTGCGGAGCCTGGTCGCAGACCTCGGCGACGCCTACACCGAGCAGCTGCGACGGCTTCGAGTCGGCCCGTTCGGCGTCGACGAAGCCGACGAGGAGCGCCCGCTGCCGCTGGCCGGCGCGCTCGGCCGGATCGACCCTATCTAGTCGCATCTAGAGTCTGGCCGCGATGAGCATCCAAGTCAGCTCGCTTCCCGAAGCCGCAGAGCGGCCGCGGGCGCTCGCGATCGGGACCTTCGACGGAGTCCACGTCGGGCACCGCCAGGTGATCGAGGGAGCCGACACCGTGCTCACCTTCGAGCCGCACCCGCTGAGCGTGATCCACCCCGAGGCGGCGCCGAAGCTGATCATGCCGTTCGAGATCAAGCGCGACGTGATCGAGGGCCTCGGGGTGAGGGAGATGGTGGTGATCCCGTTCGGCCCGGAGTTCGCCGAGATCGAGCCGCAGGAGTTCTGCTCGCGAGTTCTGATCGAGACCCTGGGCGCGGAACGGGTCGCGGTCGGCGAGAACTTCCGCTTCGGCAAGCGGGCGCGGGGGGATGCCCGGATGCTCGAGGCCCAACCCGAGTTCGAGACCCGGGTCGTGCCCTTGATCGAGGTCGACGGCGAAACCGTCTCCTCGACCAGGATCCGAGCCCAGATCGCCGCCGGCGACGTCGAGGGCGCGATGCGCTGCCTCGGCGCCCCGTTCCTGCTCGAGGGCGAGGTCGTCTCGGGGGACCGGCGCGGACGCAGGCTCGGATATCCGACCGCGAACCTGGTCCCGGACGACGAGCTCGTCTGCCCCGGCCATGGCGTCTACGCCGCGTTCGCGAACGGCCACCCGGCCGCGGTCAGCATCGGGGTCAGGCCAACCTTCGAGACCGGCCGCGGAGTGCTGATCGAGACCTACCTGATCGATTGCGAGCTCGACCTCTACGGGAAGACGCTCCGGATCGCGTTCATCGCCCGGCTTCGGGGCGAGAAGCGGTTCGCCGACACGGACTCGCTGGTCGCGCAGATGGGCGAGGACGTCGAGAGCGCGCGCCGGGTCTGTGCCGCCTTCACAGTGCCTCGCTAACCTGTCCGCTCCGCGAGATGAGCCTGACCAAGGAAAGGAAGCAGGAGCTGATCGGCAAGTACGGTCGCTCCGACGCCGACACCGGCTCCGCCGAGGTCCAGGTCGCGCTGCTCACGGAACGGATCAACGAGCTCACCGAGCACCTGCGCTCGCACAGCAAGGACCACCACTCGCGTCGCGGCCTGCTGATGCTGGTCGGCAAGCGGCGGCGGCTTCTGCGCTACCTCGAGCGCTCGGACCTCGAGCGCTACCGCGCCCTGGTCGCCGAGCTCGGCCTGCGACGCTAGTAGGGACATGATCGAGCCGGGAACGCCGGCCCCCGAGTTCACGCTCCCCAACCACCGGGGCGAGCGGGTCAGCCTGAACGACTTCCGCGGCCGCAAGCTCGTCCTCTGCTTCTACCCCAACGACTTCAGCCCGGTCTGCTCCGACCAGCTCTCGGTCTACCAGGGGGTCCTGCCGCAGATCGCTGCCGCGGGCGCCGAGCTGGTCGGCATCTCGACCGACGGGAGCTGGTGCCACAACGCGTTTCGCAAGCACCTGGGGCTGGAGATGACGCTGCTGGCCGACTTCCACCCCAAGGGCGAGGCCTCGCGCGCATACGGCGCCTACCTCGAGGACTGGGGGACCACGAACCGCTCGCTGGTGGTGATCGACACCGAGGGCGTCGTTCGCTGGGTCCATGCCGAGGAGACGCCGCTGACGATCCCGGGCGCGAACCTGATCTTCGACGCGCTCGCGGCGCTCGATTGACCGACACGGCACGGGCCTCGCACGCAGTGAATGAGCTGACCAGCGCCACGGTGCCGCCGATCGGCCCCGCCGACCACGTCCGCGGGCGTGGCTCGGAGGCGGTCGTCTATCTCGATCTCGCCTGTCCCCAGTGCGCAGCAGCGTGGCTTCGGATCCGCGACCTCGACCTGCGCCTGTGCGTGCGCCACTTTCCGCTCGCGGCGAAGCGGCCGCGCTCGCTCGCGCTTCACGCCGCAGCGGAGGCCGCAGCGACTCAGCGCTTGGACGCCTTCTGGGCGATGGTCGACTCGATCTACTCCGATCAGGGGCGAATCGACGATCCGCACCTGTGGGAGCGGGCGCGGCTGCTCGACCTCGACCTCGATCGCTTCGACTCCGACCGCCGCTCCGGCGGCGTTGCCGACCGCGTGCGCCGCGACTTCGAGACCGGAATCCGGGCGGGGGTGACGGCGACTCCGACGGCGTTCGCTGACGGACGCCGGCTCGACGGCGAGATCGCCTCCGCGCTCGCCGAGATCGCCGCCTGACCCGGCTCAGCGAGCCGGGTCTCAGCTAACATCGCCCGCGTTAGAGAACGAGAGTTCTATGAAAAGTTGGCCGTCAACCGGGCGGTCGAAAGGAAAAAGCGAATACATGAGCATGTTTGATGTGACCCGTGTCTCGGCCGAGATCGGCGGCAAGGAGATCTCCTTCGAGACCGGAAAGCTCGCCCGCCAGGCGAGCGGAGCGGTCGTCGTGCGCGCCGGGGACACGATGGTCCTCTGCACGGCGACGATGGGCAACATTCGGGACGTCGACTTCCTCCCGCTCACCGTCGACGTCGAGGAGAAGCACTACGCCGCGGGCAAGGTCCCGGGCTCGTTCTTCCGACGCGAGGCGCGCGCCGGTGAAAAGGCGACGCTGACCGCGCGGATGATCGACCGCCCCGTCCGCCCCCTGTTCCCGAAGGGTTGGCACTACGAGACGCAGCTCGTCTGCCAGCCGCTCTCGGTCGACCACGTACATCCCTACGACATCCTGGCGATGAACGGTGCCTCGGCGGCGCTGGCGATCTCGCCGGTGCCGGTGACCAACTACGTGGGCGCAGTCCGGATCGGCAAGCTCGACGGCGACTTCGTCGTCAACCCGGATGAGGAGTCCCTCGACGAGCTCGAGATGGACCTGATCGTCTCCGGCTCCGACGAGGCGATCCTGATGGTCGAATGCGGCGCCGACGGCGTCAGCGAGGCCGAGGTGCTGGACGCGCTCGACATCGCGCACGGCGAGATCAAGGCGCTGGTCGCGATGATGGAGGAACTGCGCGGCAAGGCCGGCAAGGAGAAGGTCGAGGTGGTCGAGCCGACGGTCGACGAGGCGATCCGGGAGCAGATCCGGAGCTCGCTCGGCGCCAAGCTTGATCAGGCGACCCAGATCCCCGAGAAGCTGGCCCGCCAGGACGCGATCGATGCGGTCAGCGACGAGGCCGTCGCCGCACTGGCTCCCGAGACCGGCGACGCTGAGGCCGACACGGTCCGGGCCGCCGCCGTCAAGGCTGCCTTCTCGGCGCTCGAGAAGGAGACGATCCGGCGCCGGATCGCGATCGACAAGAAGCGCCCGGACGGGCGCGCGCAGGATGAGATCCGGCCGATCGAGACCGAGGTCGACGTCGCGCCCCGGGTGCACGGCTCGGCGCTGTTCACCCGCGGCGAGACGCAGATCCTCTCCAGCGTCGCGCTCGGCACGACGCGGATGGACATGAAGGTCGACAACCTCGGCCTGCAGGAGACAAAGCGCTTCTGGCACCACTACAACTTCCCGCCCTTCTCGGTCGGGGAGGCGGGATTCATGCGCGGGCCGAAGCGCCGGGACATCGGCCACGGAGCGCTCGCCGAGCGGGCGCTGACGCCGACGATCCCCGACGAGGAGGACTTCCCCTATGTCGTCCGGGTCGTCTCCGACACCCTGGAGTCGAACGGCTCCTCCTCGATGGGCTCGGTCTGCGCCTCCTCGATGGCCCTGCAGGCGGCCGGCGTGCCGGTCTCGACCCCGGTCGCGGGCGTCGCGATGGGACTGATCAAGGAGGGCGACGAGTACGTCGTGCTCACCGACATCGCCGGCGTCGAGGACCACCTCGGTGACATGGACTTCAAGGTCGCCGGATCCGAGGACGGGATCACCGCCCTGCAGATGGACATCAAGATCGCCGGCGTGACGTTCGAAATCCTCACCGACGCCCTCGAGCAGGCCCGGAAGGGCAGGCTGTTCATCCTCGACAAGATGGCCGAGACGATCGACGGCCCGCGCGAGGAGCTGTCGGAGTACGCGCCCGCAATCCGGACGATCAAGATCGACCCGGAGAAGATCGGCGCCGTGATCGGCAAGGGCGGCGAGACGATCCGCGGTATGCAGGAGGAGTTCGAGGCCGAGATCGACATCGACGACGACGGCAGCGTGCGCGTCTACGCGCCGAGCGGCGCGCTGGTGCAGGCATGCATCGACCGGATCGAGATGATGACCCGGGAGGCCGAGGTCGGTGACCGGTTCACGGGCAAGGTGGTGAAGACGACCACGTTCGGCGCCTTCGTCGAGCTGACCAAGGGCACCGATGGCCTGCTTCACATCTCGAACGTGAAGCCGGGCGAGCGGGTGGGCGCGGTCGAGGACGTGCTCTCCTCAGGCGACGAGCTCGAGGTGGTGGTCGCCGAGGTCGACCCCGAGCGGGGCCGGATCGGCCTGCGCCTCGCCGAGGACCCCGCGGTCGCCGACAAGAGCCCCGAGGAGCTCGCAAAGCTCGGCACCGGCGACCCGACGATGGGCGACGGTCGCGGTAGCCGCGGCGGTCGCGGTGGGCGCGGCGGTCGCGATCGCGAGCGGCTCGACAACGGCGGGCGGCGCGGAGGTCGCGACAGGCGGTGACGGGAAAGTCCGCGGCCTCGTCGACTCCGCCTACCGGGGTGGCGGGGTCTGAACTTCCCCACGGAGTCGAGCTCACCCCGCTCGACTCCGGGGTCCAGGTCGTGACCGAGAGCGTGGATTCAGTCCGGTCGGTGGCGCTCGGGATGTGGGTGCGAACCGGATCCCGGGACGAGACGCCGGCTCAGGCCGGCGTTTCGCACTTCCTCGAGCACCTGCTGTTCAAGGGCACCGAGCGCCATACGGCGATCGAGATCTCCGAGCTCTTCGACGGTATGGGCGCCGCCGCGAACGCGGCAACCAGCAAGGAGACGACCCAGCTTCACACCCGGTCGCTCGACGAGCACACCGAATCGGCCTTCGACCTGATGGCGGAGATGCTGCTCGCCCCGTCGCTGCCCCCGGACGAGATCGACTCCGAGCGCGAGGTTGTGCTGGAGGAGATCGCGATGTACGAAGACGAGCCCCAGGACCGCGTCCACGACGTCCTCGCCGAGGCGATCTACGGGAGCCACCCGCTCGGGCGCCGAGTGCTGGGCCGGGCCGAGGTAATCGGCTCGATCCCGGTGCCCGAGATCGCCGCCTACCACAGCGACCGCTACACCGCCCAGAACATCGTCGTCGCCGCCGCGGGCCACCTCGAGCACGACCGGATCGTCGACCTCTCCGAGCGCCTGCTACCCGCGTCGCCGGCGGACGGCTCCGGGCCCTCCAACGGGGAGGCGCCGGCGCAGGAACCGCGGATGCGCTTCTATGAGAAGGAGACCGAGCAGTACCACATCTGCTTCGGTGGGCCCGGGATCTCGCGCGGCGACGACCGGCGCTACGCGCTCGGCGTGCTCGACGCGATCTTTGGCGGCTCGGTCTCCTCGCGGCTGTTTCGCGAGGTGCGCGAGAAGCGAGGCCTGGCCTACTCGGTCGGCTCCTATACCGAGCAGTTCGTCGATCGCGGGACGATCGCGATGTACGTCGGCACCCGGTCCGAGAACGTCGGCGAGGCCTGCGAGATCATCGGGCGTGAGCTGGTGCGGCTCTACGAGGAGGGCGTCTCGGGAGAGGAGCTGGAGCGAGCCAAGGAGCACGTCAAGGGACGGCTGGTGCTCAGCCTCGAGGCGACCGGCTCGCGAATGGCGCGGGTCGCACGCGGGGTGCTCTTCGATGTCCCACTGCTCTCGCTCGACGAGATGCTGGAGCGAATCGACGCCGTGCGATCCGACGAGGTCGCGGAGCTGGCTCGCGAGCTCTACGACCCCGCCGGGCTGGCGGCGGCCTGCGTCGGCCCCGACGAGGAGCCGTTCCGGTCGGCGGTCGGCCAGGTGAGCGAGGCGCTGGTCGAGCGGTGATCCGGGTCGTCGCATCGGGGGCGGCCGGAAGGATGGGGAAGGCGGTCTGCGAGGCGGTGGACGCCGCCGATGACATGGAGCTCGCCGGGCTCGCCGATCCCGCCCTCGACCGTCCGCTCGCGGAGCTGCTCGACGCGGCCGACGTCGTGGTCGACTTCTCGACCCCCGACGCGGCGCTCGACAACGGGCGCGCCTGCGTCGAGGCCGGGGTGGACGCCGTGATCGGGACCACGGGCTTCGACCTCGACGAGCTCCGGAGCGCCGCCGAACGCGCCGAGCAAGGGGCGAACGTCTTCGTCGCCCCCAACTTCGCGATCGGCGCGGTGCTGATGATGCGCTTCGCGGCCGAGGCCGCGCAGCAGATGCCGGAGTGCGAGATCGTCGAGCTGCACCACCCCGGGAAGCGCGACGCCCCCTCGGGAACGGCCGCCCGGACTGCCGAGCTGATCACGGCCGCGGGCGGCAACGTTCATCAGCCGATCCACTCGATCCGGCTCCCCGGGCTGGTCGCTCACCAGGAGGTGATCCTCGGGGGCGAGGGGCAGACGCTCTCGATCCGCCATGACTCGGTCGACCGCCGCTCGTTCATGCCCGGGGTCCTGCTCGCGGTCCGGCGGGTGGCGGACCTGCGCGAGCCGTTCACGGTCGGGCTCGAGGCGCTGCTCTGATGGCCGCCGCCGAGTCGCTCGAGCTCGACGCGACCGCGCAGGCGGAGCTGGTCCGCGCCGGGCAGGTCTCGCCGGCCGAGCTGGTCGAGGACGCGATCGCCCGCGTCGAGGCGCTGAACCCGGATCTGAACGCCGTCATCCACGAGCTCTTCGACGAGGCGCGAGAGGCGGCCCGGGGCGAGCTCCCCGACGGGCCCTTCCGCGGGGTTCCGTTCATGCTCAAGGACCTCGGAGCGACACTCACAGGTCAGCCCCTTCACCTCGGGATGCAGGTGCTCAAGGACGCGGGGTTCCGGGCGCCGATCGACTCCTTCCTCGCGCAGCGCTTCCGGGACGCCGGGCTTGTCACGATCGCGAAGACAAACACGCCCGAGCTCGGCATCCTGCCGACCACCGAGCCGGCCGCCTATGGCGCGACCCGAAACCCCTGGGACACCGGCCGCACCACCGGTGGCTCGAGCGGCGGATCGGCGGCGGCGGTCGCCTCCGGGATGGTCGCGATCGCCCATGCCAACGATGGTGGCGGCTCGATCCGGATCCCGGCCGCGAACTGCGGGTTGTTCGGGCTCAAGCCGACCAGACAGCGGATCAGCGAGGGGCCACTGGTCGGCGATGTGATGTCCGGGTTGACGGCCGAGTTCGCGGTCACACGGTCGGTGCGCGATGCCGCCCGGCTCCTGGACGCGGTCGCCGGGCCCGCGCCGGGCGACCCCTACGTGGCTCCGCCGGCCAGCCGCCCATATGCCGCGGAGCTCGAGCGCGACCCGAGCCCGCTGCGAATCGGGTTCGTCGAACACCCTCCGGTGCCGGGACTTCGATCGCATGACGACTGCGTCGCCGCGGTCCACGCAACACGCGAGCTGCTCGTCTCGCTCGGCCATCGGGTCGAGGACTCCTCGCCGGTAGGCCCCGGAGAGGCCGAGGCGCTCGAGCTCGAGGACACCTTCCTGACCCGGTGGGCGGCGGGCCAGGCGGCGAGCCTCGACCAGCTCTCGTCGCTGCTCGGGCGCGAGCTGGGCGCCGCCGACGTCGAGCCGCTGACCTGGGCGCTGGCGGAGGTCGGTCGCGAGCGCTCAGGCGGGCGCTACCTGCGCGACGTCGGCGTGCACCAGATGGTCTCGCGGGCGATCGCGGCGTGGTTCGAGGGCGGCTTCGACCTGCTCCTGACGCCGACCCTGGCCGAGCCGCCGGTGGCGCTCGGGACGTTCGACGACTCGGGGGACGACCCGATGCGGGCCTTTTACCGAGCGATTCCGTCGGGCGCGTTCACAGCGCTCTTCAACGCCACCGGGCAGCCGGCCGTCTCGCTGCCACTTCACTGGAGCCCTGAGGGGTTGCCGATCGGGGTCCAGCTCGTCGCAGCGTTTGGCCGCGAGGACCTGCTGATCGGGCTCTCGGCCCAGCTCGAACGCGCGCGCCCGTGGGCGGCGCGCACGCCGGGCGTCTTCGCCGGTCGCGATACTGGGGTGCTCGATGGCTGAGCTCCGCGGAGTGATCACGGCGATGGTTACGCCTTTCGCCGACGACGGCAGCCTCGACCTCGAGGCGGCCCGGCGCCTGGCCCGCCATCTGGTCGAGCAGGGATCGCACGGGCTCGTCGTCGCGGGCACCACGGGCGAGGCGCCGACGCTCGGCGATGATGAGAAGGCGCGCCTGATCGAGGCGGTGCTCGACGAGGTCGGCGGGGCCGCGACCGTGGTCGCCGGGACCGGGACCAACGACACCGCGCATGCCGTCAGGCTGACCGCGACCGCGGTCGGGCTCGGAGTCGACGCGGTGCTCGTCGTCGCCCCGTACTACAACAAGCCGAACCGGGCCGGCCTCAAGGCCCATTTCGCCGCCGTGTCGGCGGCCGCCGGCGCAACCCCGGTCGTGCTCTACAACATCCCCTCGCGCACGGTGATCAACATGGCCCCGGACCTGCTCGCCGAGCTGGCGGCCGAGAACCCGAACGTGGTCGCGGTCAAGCAGGCCAACAACGACGACCTGGGGCCGATCGAGGGCCTGGAGATCCTGGCCGGCAACGACGAGATCTTCGCCCGTACTCTCGCCTTCGGCGGTGCTGGCGGGATCCTCGTCGCCTCACACGTGGTGGGGCCCGAGATGCGCGAGATCTACGAGGCGGCGAGTGCCGGTGATCACGATCGCGCGGCGGAGCTCGAGGCCGAGCTGCGGCCCGTATATGGGGCGCTGACCGTGACCGCCAACCCGATCCCGGTCAAGACGGCGCTCGAGCTGCTCGGCGTGATCGGGGGCACCCTGCGCCTGCCGATGGTCGCCGCTTCTGCGGACGAGCGCGAGACGGTCCGGTCGGTGCTCGCCGAGCACGGCCTGGCGGTCGCCGGCGGAGCCGGTTAGGCGCCCGTTGAGCGACTCGGTTCGCATCCTGCCGCTCGGCGGCCTCGGTGAGATCGGCAAGAACATGACCGTGATCGAGCACCGGGGACGAATCGTCCTCGCCGACACCGGGCTCATGTTCCCGACCGCAGAGATGCTCGGCATCGACCTGGTGCTCCCCGACCTCGGCTACCTGCGCGAGCGCGCCGAGGAGATCGAGGCGATCGTGCTCACCCACGGCCACGAGGACCACGTCGGGGCGCTGCCCTACGTGCTGCGTGAGGTCGGGATCCCGCCGAAGATCTACGGCGGGCCGCTGACGATCGGCCTCGTGCGGTCGAAGCTCGAGGAGCACAAGTTGCGCGACGTGCCGCTCGTCGTCCTCGATCCCGGCGAGCGGGTCGAGGCAGGCCCGTTCGGGCTCGAGATGGTGCACATGTCGCACTCGATCCCGGATGCATGCGCGGTCGCGATCGAGACCGCCCTCGGCACCGTGCTCGTAACCGGCGACTACAAGTTCGACCAGACGCCGGTCGACGGGGTGCCCGCCGACGTCTCGCGGCTCGCGGAGCTGGGACGCGAGGGCGTGCTGTGCCTGTTCGGCGACTCGACCAACGCCGACCGCCCCGGCGTCGCGCCGTCCGAGTCGGCGGTCGGTCCGGCCCTGCTCGACGAGTTCAGCCGCTGCCCGGGCCGAATCATCGTCACCTGCTTTGCCTCCAACGTGCACCGCGTGCAGCAGGTTGTCGACGCCGCGGCGCAGCTCGACCGCCGGGTGGCGCTGGTCGGTCGCTCGATGAGAAAGAACTTCAACATCGCCTCCAACCTCGGAATCGCGAAAGCCCCCGACGGGCTGCTGATCCCGCCGAAGGAGATCGAGAGCTTCCCCGACGAGAAGGTGATCGCAATCTCGACCGGCAGCCAGGGCGAGCCGCTGTCGGCGCTGCGCCGGATGGCCTTCAACGACCACCGTGACGTCGAGCTTCACTCCGGGGACACAGTCGTCTTCTCGGCGACGCCGATCCCCGGCAACGAGCGCTCGGTGAACGAGACCGTCGACCGCATCTTCGAGATCGGCGCCAACGTGGTGACCACCGCGGATGCCCCGATCCACGCTTCGGGCCACGGCTGGCAAGAGGAGCTGAAGCTGATGCTCAACCTGACCAAGCCCCGCTACGTGCTGCCCGCCCACGGCGACCACCGGCGCCTGCGCCTGCACGCCGCGCTCGCCGGCGCGGTCGGCGTCGACGAGGAGCGGATCTTCTGCGGCCGCAACGGGGTCGCGCTCGAGATCACACCCGACGGGGCTCGGCTCGACGAGGTGACCCGCGCCGGGATGATGTTCGTCGACGGCGTCGACATCGGAGACCCCGACGACGTCGCCCTGCGCGACCGCCGGATGCTGTCGGCGGACGGCGTCTTCATCGTCGTCGCCACCGTCGATTCAGAGGACGGCAGCTCGGTGGCCCCGCCGGAGATCATCTTCCGCGGCGTCCCCTTCCTCGAGGACGACGGGACCGACGGTCTGGTCGGGGAGCTGCGCGACGCGGTCGAGTCCTCGCTTGCCCGGCTGGCCGAGGAGGGGGTCACCGAGCCGGTCCTGCTCCAACAGGACCTTCACGACGACATCGCCGAGTTCGTCTACGACCGGCTCCGCCGCCGCCCGATGATCCTGCCCGTGGTGGTGGAGGTATGACCGGCGGGCGCCTGCTGCTCGCGTCCGCGGCGGCGCTCTGCGTGACGGCGGGATTGGCGGCACCCGCGGCGGGCGGGTCCGACCAGGTAAGCGCCCGGCTCGCCACTGCTGAGGCGCCGCCCGGCCAGCTCGAGCAGGCGGGGCGGATCCCGGTGCCCGGGGGCGGGGTGATCGAGCGCTTCCGGCAGCACGCCGGCGGCCTGCCGGTGTTCGGCGCCGAGCTCGTGGTCGCCGACCCACCCGGGTCGCCGCCGATCCTGGTCACCGACTCCACCGTCCGGCGTCCGAGCGCGCCACCGGGCGAGCCCGAGATCTCGCGGGCGGGCGCGATCCGGCGCGCGATCGCCGCCAACCGCGTCGAGGGCCTGCGCGCCGCCGCCCGCGCCCGGCTCGGGATCGACCCCCGGACCGGGCTGGCGGCGTGGCGGGTCATGCTGCCCGCCTCGCGGCCGCTCGCCGATCTCGAGGTGCTGATCGACGCCGGCAACGGCGCCGAGCTCTCCTCCCGTGACCTGCTCTGGCGGGCGAGCGCCGCCGCGGCGCTGTTCCAGCCCAACCCGGTCGTCCACCAGGCTTCCTACGCCGGCCTGCGCGACGCCCGGGATCGCAACTCGGCGCTGCTGACCGCCCTGCGCGTCCCGGTCACCCTGCCCCGAATCACGAGCGCCAAGGGGTGCCTGGTCGGCGCCTATGTCGACGCGCGGCTGGGCAAGCGGGCAAAGCCGGTCTGCCGGCGCAGCCTCGACTTCACCGCCGTGACCCGCCGCAGCGACCTGTTCGAGGCGCTGATGGCCTACTTCCACGTCGATCGCACCCGGGCCTACGTCGAGGGCCTCGGCCTCTCGAGGGCGCTGCGGTCGCGACCCCAGAAGGTGCGCGCGAACGGGATCGAGGCCGACAACTCCTACTACTCGTCGATGACCCGCTCGATGACACTCGGGACCGGCGGGGTTGACGACGGCGAGGACGCCGACGTGATCGTGCACGAGTACGGGCACTCGCTCCAGGACCAGGCGGTCCGCGGGTTCGGGCGCGGCCTCGAGGCGGGATCGATGGGGGAGGGGTTCGGCGACTACCTGGCAGCCGCGATGTCGGCGCTGACGACCGGCGGCGATCCGCGCTTTGACCCCTGCATCTTCGACTGGGACGGCGTCTCCTACTCGCAGGACGGCTGCGGGCGCCGGGCCGACAGGGCATTCGACCTGCGCCAGGCGAAGCGGCGCTGCTCGCGCATGGTCCACTGCCTGGGCGAGGTCTGGTCGAGCGCCCTGTACGAGCTGCGCGGGAAGCTCGGCCTCGACCAGCAGGGCCGCTCGGTCACCGACCGGGTGGTGCTCGAGTCACACTTCATGCTCGGCCGGCGGGCGAAGTTCCGCGACGGGGCGCGCGCCCTGATCGCCGCCGACGCGCTGCTCTACGCCGGCGCCCACGCGACCGTAATCGAGGCGGAGATGGTCGAGCGCGGCTTCTGCGACCCGGCCGGCTGCTGAAAAAGGTGGCCCGCCGAGCCTCAGGGAGGGGAGGGGCTCGGCGGGCCGATTGGCCAAGTCAGGTGGCCAACCTGTGACCCGCCGGAGTGTTACGGAGGGGAGGCCCGACGGGCCGTGTCTCGTCCTTGCATCTAAAGCTTAGCCCGTTATGTAAACGAACGCTAAAACTGTCGCAAGACCTCAGGGAGCGCCGGCTGCCGCCTCGACCGCGGCGAGCGGCAGGGTGACGGTGAAGCGCGCGCCGCCGGCCGGAGAGGTCCCGGCGGAGACGTCGCCGCCGTGCGAGTTGGCGACCGCCTCGACGATCGCCAGCCCGAGGCCGGTGCCCGAGTCGGCGGTCAGATCGGCGGGGCCGCCACCGCGGACGAAGCGGGAGAAGATCTGGTCACCGACGTCCGCGGGCAACCCGGGCCCGTCGTCGCAGACCTCGACCACCGCCTCGGCGCCGGCGGCAGCGACCTCGAGCGTGACCGTGCTCCCGGCGGGGGTATGGCGGATCGCGTTCTCGAGCAGGTTGAGGACCAGCCGGTGAAGGTCGTCGGGCTCTCCATCGACGGTGACCGGACCGTCGCTCTCGAACAGCAGGTCGTGGCCGGGGGCGACCGGGCGCACCTCGGCCAGCGCGGCGGTCGCGATCGCGGTCAGGTCGCACCCGCGCCGGGGACCGGTGCGACCGGCGTCCGCGCGGGCCAGCAGCAGCAGGTCCGAGATCAGACGGCGCATCCGCCGAGACGACCCGAGCGCGCCGGCGACGATCTCGGCTTCCTCGGCGTCCGAGCCGCGACGGTCGAGCCGGGCCTCGAGGAGCTCGAGGTTGGCGAGAATGCTGGTCAGCGGAGTGCGGAGCTCGTGCGAGGCATCGGCGACGAACTCGCGCTGGGCCTGGATCATCTGCTGGGTCTCGGCGCGTGCAGCGTCGAGCTCGCGCAGCATCTCGTCGAGGGTGCGGGCAAGCTCGGCAACCTCGTCGTCGGTCTCGGGCATCGGCAGCCGCCGCGAGGGGTCGCGGGTGGTAGCGATCTCACGCGCGGCGACCGTCAGCGAGGAGATCGGGCGCATCGCCCGGCCCGCCACCGCGAGCCCGGCGAGCAGGGCGAGCAGCGCGCCGCCGAGCACCCCGGCGGCGAGCAGGAACCAGAGCCGGTCGATGGTCGCGTCGAGCGACTCACGGGTCTGGCCGTACTGGACATAGGTCGCGGGCTCGGAAAGCGTGCCCTCCGAGACCTGCTGTGCGGCGACGTCGAACTCGCCGATCCTGACCAGCTCGGGTGAGGGAGGTCCGAGCGAGGGGGCGGCCGGCGTCGTCGCGAGCGGATCCCCCTCCTGGTCGACGATCCGGACCACCTCGTCGCCGGCCATGAAGGTGTTGCGGACGAAGTTTCGCGGGTCGTAGAGCTGCGCCTCGACCGCGAGCTGGTTGGCCGTCTGCTGAAGCTCGTGCTCGAAGTCCCCCTTCAGCTTGTCCGTCGCCAGCCTGCCGACGATCAGCGCGAAGCAGAGCAGGATCAGCAGCGTCAGCCCGGCGGAGATGCCGGCGATCCGCCAGCGAACCGGCCAGCGGTTGAAGAGGGCGGTCACCGCGGTGCGCGCAGCACGTATCCGGCGCCGCGCTTGGTGTGCAGGAGGCGGGGCTCATCGTCGTGCTCGAGCTTGCGGCGCAGGTTGGAGATGAAGACGTCGATCGTGTTGGTCATCGCCATCGGGTCGTACTCCCAGACCTCCTCGAGCAGCTGCTCGCGCGAGACGACGAGGCGTTGGTTGCGCATCAGGTACTCGAGCAGCTCGAATTCGCGGTTGGTGAGCTCGATCTGACGCTCGCCCCGGGTCACCTCACGGGTGTCCGGGTTGAGCAGCAGGTCGCCGACCACCAAGGCGGCGCTTCCGCGGGGTGGGCGCCGGCGCATCAGGGCGCGCAGGCGGGCGAGCAGCTCCTGGCGCTCGAAAGGCTTAACCAGGTAGTCGTCGGCGCCGCTGTCGAGCCCTTCGACCCGGTCGTCGAGGTCGGTGCGTGCGGTGAGGATCAGGATCGGGACGTCGGACTCGGCGCGCAGCCGCCGACAGACCTCAACTCCGTCCAGCCCGGGGAGGCCGAGGTCGAGCACGACCAGGTCGGGGACGAACTCCTCCGCGACCCGCAGCGCCTCGACTCCGTCGGCCGAGGAGCGCACCTCGTGGCCCTCCTGGCGCAGGGTGCGGCGCAGGACGTCGGCGATCGCTTCGTCGTCCTCGACCACCAGCACCCGGCCGGGGCTTGCCTCTCCCGTGAGCATCGCCACAAGGGTAGAGCGGGCGAACCGCCCCGAGGCGGATATTTACCCGCTGTTTAGCGCGCGCAGGGGTCCGTGCGTGCCCGTCGAAGTCCCAGCGCAGGAGCGGGCTGTCCGCGCGCTCCGTCGTGAGCATGATCTTTCCCTGGTCAAAGCCCGAGCCGAAGGCGCGCACCCGCCGCCCCGCCACCCGCAGCCGGGCCAAGCCCAGCCGTCGCCGGCGGCGCGATCCGCGCGCCGAGTTGCGCCGCTTCACCGACGGCCTCGACCAGCGCCACTACGACGTCATCGGGCTGGCGCTGGTCGCCGCCGGCACCTACCTCGCTTTCGTCCTCTACCTCGGCTGGGACGGAGGCCGGGTCGGCGCCTGGCTCGCGACCGGACTCGAGCACGCCGCCGGCAGGGTCGCCTACTTCGTCCCGGTGGCGCTCGCCGGCTGGGGCGCGGCGCTGATCGCCCGCCCGCTGCTGCGCACCCGTGCGGCGCTCAACGCCGGCGGCATCCTGTTGCTCGCAGGGCTGCTGCTCGGCTTCGCCGCCGAGACCGCCGGCCTCGGTCCCGATCGGCCCCCGCGCGGAGAGTTCTTCGAGCCGCGGTTCATGGTCGAACACGGCGGCGCGGTCGGCGAGGCGCTGTACTGGGCGTCGACGACCCTCTTCCAGCGCCTCGGCGCCCACATCCTCGCGACCCTGATGCTGATCTCCGGGGCCCTGCTGCTGACCGGGACGACCGTCGCCGGGCTACTGGGCGCGACCGGGGCCGCGCTGCGGCGCGCCGGTACCGGGACCCGCGACGTCGCCCGCACCGTCCGCCGCGCCCGCGAGCCGGCCGAGGCGGGATGGGGTGACGCGCACGGGGACGAGATCGAGATCACCAGGGGCGAGCCGACCGAGCCGTTCGCGACCGAGCCGATCACCTCCGAGCCCGACGACGAGGCGGAGACGGTCGCAGTCGATGAGCCCGACGAGGCCGACTGGCACGAAGTCGACGACGCCGCCGGCCCTGCCGACGAGCGACCCGAGGATCGCGGCGATTCCGGGCTCGGGACGACCCCTCTCGGCTCGACTCGCCAACCACACGGGATCACCGCCTCCGACGAGATCGACTACCGCCCGCCGCCGGCGAAGGCGCTCGAGCGCGGCAAGCCCGACCAGGGGCCCGACACCCGCGACCGGGAGGCGACGGCCAAGGCCCTGCTCGAGTCACTGCGGCATTTCGGGGTCGACGCACGGCTGCTGGGCACGGTCAGCGGGCCGCACGTGAGCCGCTATGAGCTCGCGCTCGCGCCGGGGACGAAGGTCTCCAAGGTCGCCCAGCTGCGCGACGACCTCGCCTACGCGCTGGCCTCGACCGACATCCGGATCCTGGCCCCGATCCCGGGCAAGAAGGCGGTCGGAGTCGAGGTCCCGAACCAGCGCCGCCGCCTGGTCCGGCTCGGCGACCTGACCGGAGAGCGCCCGAGGGGCGCCTCGCCGCTGCTCGCCTGGCTCGGCAAGGACGTCTCGGGCCAGTCCGTGCACGCGGACCTGGCGCTGATGCCGCACGTGCTGGTCGCCGGCACGACCGGCTCGGGGAAGTCGGGCTGCATCAACGCGATCCTGACCTCGATCCTGATGCACTCCTCGCCGAACGAAGTCCGGCTCGTGCTGGTGGATCCGAAGCGGGTCGAGCTCAACCACTACGAGCGCCTGCCGCACCTGTTGACGCCGGTGGTCACCAACCCGCGCCTGGCGGCAAACGTGCTCGCGAACCTGATCGGCGAGATGGAGAGCCGCTACGCGGTGATGAGCGAGGCGCGGGCGCGGAACCTGGTCGAGCTCAACCGCGCACGGCGCAAGGCGGGCGAGCCGCCGCTGCCGCACATCCTCTGCGTGATCGACGAGCTCGCCGACCTGATGATGGTCGCACCGGCCGAGGTCGAGGACTCGATCATCCGACTCGCCCAGAAGGCGCGGGCGATCGGCATCCACCTGGTGCTCGCCACCCAGCGGCCGTCGACCGACGTGATCACCGGCACGATCAAGGTCAACATCCCGTCGCGGATCGCGTTCGCGGTCGCCTCCCAGGTCGACTCGCGGGTGATCCTCGACCAGGGCGGCGCCGAGACCCTGCTCGGGCAGGGCGACATGCTGTTCCGCCCGGCCGGAACGTCGAAGTTGAACCGGATCCAGGGCGCGTTCGTGACCGAGGACGAGATCGCGCGGGTCTGCGGCCACTGGGCCAAGCAGGGCGAGCCCGAGTTCGACCAGGAGCTGCTCGAGGCCCACGAGCCCGAGCCGTCCGAGGGCGCCGAGGGCGAGCTCTCGCCCGACGAGGACGACCTGCTCGCCGATGCGGCCCGGATCGTGGTCGAGTCCGAGACAGCGTCGGTGTCGATGATCCAGCGCCGCCTGCGGGTCGGCTACACGCGGGCCGGGCGGCTGATCGACATGCTCGAGCGGCGCGGGATCATCTCGGGCTACGAGGGCTCGAAGCCGCGCCAAGTGCTCGCCTCGCAGTCCGACCTGCCGCGTCTGCTCGAGGGCGTCGGCACCGAGATCATCGAGTCCTCGACCGAGTCCAAGCCCGAGACCGACACCGAGCTCGAGCCGATCGAGGGCTGATCCTCGCCCGATCCGCGCCGAGCCGTCACTTTCGACGGCATGGACGACGGAATCGTCCGCTCAGCGGGCGTCGGGGCGGCCGCGCGGTGGGCGACAATGGCGCCGTGAGCGTCCGAGCGGGGATCCTGGTCACCGGCACCGAGGTGATCACGGCGCGGATCAGCGACCGCAACGGCCCCTGGATCTCCGAGCGCCTCGGTGAACTCGGGGTCGAGGTCGCCGACATCCTCGTGGTCGGCGACCGCGCCGACGACCTCGAGGCCGGGCTTGGCTTCCTCACCGAGCAGGGTTGCGACCTGATCGTGACCAGCGGCGGGCTCGGCCCGACCGCCGACGACCTGACCGCCGAGGTGGTTGCCCGCTTCGCCGGGGTCGAGCTGGTCCTCGACGAGGCGATGGAACGGCGGATCGCAGAGATCGTCGCCGGCTATGCGCGACGGCTGCGCTTTGACCCCGAGGCGCTGCGGATCGCGAACCGAAAGCAGGCGATGGTGCCGGCCGGGGCGGAGGCGCTCGACCCTGCAGGGACGGCACCGGGCCTGGTGGTCAGGACCGAGCGGGGACCGGTCGTGATCGTGCTCCCGGGGCCGCCGCGGGAGCTGCACGCGATGTGGCGCCGGGCGCTGGAGAGCGCCGGCGCCCGCTCGGTGCTCGAGCGCGCGGAGCGGTACGAGACCGCGACCGTGCGCATGTTCGGGATTCCCGAGTCCGAGCTCGCCCAGTCGCTGCGCGAGATCGGCGCCAGCGTCGACCTGACGCCGCTTGAGATCACGACCTGCCTGCGGCGGGGCGAGATCGAGGTCGAGATCCGCCACCGCGCCGGCGCCGAGCGCGAGCGCGAGCTGCTGATCGACGGGCTGGTCGAGCGCCACGAGCGGTTCGTGTTCAGCCGCGACGGATCAACGATCGACGAGCAGCTCGCCGCGCTCTTGGGAGGACGGCGGCTCGGGCTCGCGGAGTCGTGCACCGGAGGGCTGCTCGCGGCACGGCTGACCGAGCGGCCGGGGGCCTCGGAGTACTTGGCCGGCGGGGTCGTCTCGTACTCGGATCGATCGAAGACGGAGCTGCTCGGGGTCCCCGCCGAGCTGATCACCCGCCACGGCGCCGTCTCGCCGCCGGTCGCGCGGGCGATGGCCGATGGGGCGCTGGCTCGATTCGAGGCCGATGTCGCCTGCGCGATCACCGGGATCGCCGGGCCCGACGGCGGCAGCGAGGCGAAGCCGGTCGGCTACGTCTGCTGGTCCGTCGTCGATGTGACCGGGGCGGAGCTGGGGCGCGACATCGTCGTCCCGGGTGACCGGGCCGAGATCCGTGACCGCTCGACGACGGTCGCGATGCAGCTCCTGCGCCGGCTCCTGCGCGGCGAGGACCTGCCGCTCTGAGCGCTACCCGGACAGCCCGGCGGCTTCGAGGGCTTCGGGCCAGGTGGGGCAAACGCGCCACCAGATGCACTTCCCGCGACGCCACCGGCTCGCATGCCAGACCGTATCCTCGAACGGGAGCTCGCTGCCCGCTCCGTGGCCGTGAGCACGAAAGGCCGCGAACACGAAGTCTTCGCGGTCACGCACCTCGTCAACTTCGATCTTGTAGTCGGGGAAGGCGCTAAACCAGCTCTCCCACCACCGACGCATCCCGTCGTGGCCGTGCAAGCCGCCCTCCATCGCGACTATTCGCGAAACCGCCTCGACCTGATCGTCCATCAGCGCCAGAAGGCCGTCAAGGTCGCGGCGGTTGACGGCGTCGTAGCTCCGACGCGCCAGTTCCACGTTCTCCTGCGACATCGCCTGCGCAGTATCTCGCTCTGGCATACAAGCTGCCGGACGTGCCGGAGGCGCGCGCTCGGAGGTTTGCTTCTGGGTGCTGATCCGGTTAAGTTCAGTCGGTGCCGGCGTGGCGCAGAAGGTGGCCGCGTCGTGCCCCTACGACACAAAGGAGCGGCGATGAGCTACACGGCAACCAGGCGGCTCCAAATCGTGACGATGGACGGGAAGAACGCCGCCGAGGCGATCCATGAGGACGACGGCACAGGCTGGTCCGTCTGCGGGTATCGGCGCAAGGTCGGCCTCGCCAAGTACAAGGGTCAGAAGACGAAGTGGACGTCCCTCGGACGCGGCCCCGTGACCTGCCAGCTGTGCAGAAGACGGCATACCTAACCTCGCCTACGCGACGCTAAGCCATCGACGAACGGGATTGTGCCCGAGCAGCACCCGCGCGCGTGAAACGAATCGGAAGCGCCGGAGACTGGAACAACGACCGTCGGTAAGGCGCTGCCCGCAGTCGTCCGTCTAGACGGGCCACCAAGTCGCAAGGAGACGTGAGTCCGAATGAACACCAAACAACAGGAGTCCGACGGCGCGACGAGGGTGGCCTACATCCTCGGCGTCCCACTCGCAGATCAGGTCGTACGCCAGTGGCCGCAGATGAACGAGATCGTGCGGACCAGCAAGCTTGTTGCCGACGTCGAGGGCAATTTCCCCGAACTCACGTTGGCGGTCGGCCGCCGCCTGCAACTCGACAATTCGATCGTGGTCGAGTGGACCTGCAACTACGGTGACGGCCGGCTGTACCGCAACGTGACGATCGGCGAATTGGAGAACGGTGAAGCGGTACGGGTCACTGACTACTGGGGGGAACCGACCACGACCCCGGAGTGGCGCCAGCCGCTGACCGAGCGGCTCGACATGCCTGGCGATGGCATCTGGCCGGACGACGAGCACCTCGGGCATCACTAGGGGCCGGTTCGTTGTGGCCGGTTAGAAAGGTTGCGCTTTCCATGCAAAGCGCACGTACACGGCGGTGTCAGTCCGACTCATCGCGGGGCGCGCCCGTAGCGCTCGTAGATCACCCGTGAGCCGAACGTCCTGGTCTCGATCAGGTCCAGCGGGACGTCTTCGGTGACCGGCGGCAGGAACGGCGTGCCGCCACCGACGACGACCGGGTTGCGGAGGATGCGCAGCTCGTCGACGAGACCGAGCTCGACAGCCACCGCAGCCAGGCCGGCGCCGCCGATCCCGACATCCTTGTCGGTCGCGTCGAGCGCCGCAGCGGCCTCCTCGGCCACAGACGCCTCGGCGAGCCGCGCGTTGCCTTGGACGCTGTCGAGCGTGCGGCTGAAGACGATCTTCGGGATCGCGCACCAGGCGTCGGCGAACGCGGCGTCGAGCTCGTTCTCGCGCATCGACGGATCCGTCTCCCACACCAGCATCGTCTCGAAAAGCCTGCGGCCGCACAGAAAGCCGCCGAGCTCGCGTACCTGCGCGATGTGGAAACGAAACTGCTCCTCGTTAGGTTCGGTCCACCCGAACCCGCCCTCGCGGTCGGCGATAAAGCCGTCCACCGAGACGCCCATCGAGTAGATCAGCATGGCTTCAAGCTCATCGCACCGGAGCGACGGACGATGATCGTGATGACGTTCACCATTGAGCTTGACATCGGGCTCTCCTTCCTTCTGCAGTCTGCGCCGCCACTAGCTAATGACCGATCGACGAGCGACCGTCTGAAACGTTTGGCGTGCGAGATGTGGCGGGCGGCGTCGTCGGCCATGGCTCAGCGGTTGTGGTTGACGACCTCGACGTTGTGCCGGTCGGGGTCCAGGACGAACGCGCCGTAGTAGCCCGGGTGGTAGACGGCGCGCTCGCCGGGACCGCCGTGGTCCTCGTAGCCCGCGGCGAGCGCGGCGGCGTGAAACGCCCGCACGGTCGCGTCGTCCTGCGCCGGGAACGCGAGGTGCACGTGCTCCGTGAGCGGCCGCTCGTCGTCGATCAGCGAGAAGCTGAAGTTCTCGCCGACCACCTGGACCTGGTCCGGCTCGTCCACGCCGATCCACAGCCCGGCGTGCGGGGCGATCGTCGTGTAGAAGCGCTTGGACGCGGCGGGGTCGCGGACGCGGATCCAGAGGTGGTCGATGCAGCCGTCGGGCACGGGGTCCTCGCGCTCGGCGTGCACCGCCTCCGCGCTGTTGCCGTCCGGGTCGAGCAGGAAGCCGCCGTAGTAGTCCGGGCCGTAGACCCTGCGCGGACCGGGCGCGCCGTCGTCGCGGTAACCCGCGTCGATCCCCGCCTGCCAGAAGGCGTCCACGGCCTCTCGGGACGGCGCTCGGAAGCCGACGTGCAGGCCGCGGGTCACGGGGTGCTCGCGGTCCGTCGGCCCGATGTCCCAGTCGGCCCACTCGACGAGCTCGGCGTCGGCGTGACTCGGCTCGGCGCCCAGCACGGAGAGGACGGTGCGATAGAAGCGCTCGGACGCGGCGAGGTCCGCGACGGCGATTCCGACGTGGTCAAACACCCCGCCGAGGCTACCGCTGCGGGCATGCTCGAATCGAGCGGCCGCAGGTACGCGTCCGGCGCCAGGTCGAGCCGCAGCACGGCCGCGTCAGGCGCCTTCGGGGCGGAAGCGGATCGTGCTGCATCCGCCGGCCAGCGCTAGCGAGCCGCGCGACCAACGACTGCTGCTTTCCATGCAAAGCGCAACTTCTCCGCCGTGGCAACAGCGATCGGCGCTGGGACTAATGCGTCCTACCCGCGACGCGGCGCTAAGGCATATACCGAGAACGGCTCAGGCTCGGGCCAGTGACGAGCAGCCGGGCTGCCCTCAGCCGACGCTGATCGTTAGAACGCTTCGGTGAGCTTGAACTTCTCCGACTTGTCGCCCCGGCACTTGCGGGTCTCCTTGGCGACGCTCGTAGTACTTGCCCACCGGCAGGTGATCGACCTCGACTCGCCAGAGATACTGGGCGACACTCGGGTTTTTGAAGGTGCGCTCGGCCCCGAGCCGCTTGTCCTTGCCGGGCTGGACGCGGTAGGCCGTCACCTTGCGGTCCTTCATACAGGACACCTTCGACGAGCTCACCTCCCCGCCGATCTCCTTGATGTCCCCCCCGTGCGACGTTCCGAGACCCTGGACCGTGACCGTGGTCTGGGTCTTCGCCGCGAATGCGGGAGCGGCAACCAGGCCCGCCAGCACGACTATCGCGAGCATGATCTTCAGTGGGGTTCGCATTGGGCTGCTCCTTGATCGAAGTCTCCGCGCGAACCTAACACACGATTCTCAGGCCGCCTTCCTAGGCAGGGACCTAGGTGCTGGAGGCCGCTTACTACCCAGGACGCGGCGCTAAGGCATACAGCCGCGCAAGCTGATGTGATCCACGAACGGTGCTACGGAAACGACACGCTTACGGGGCGACGCCTAGCAGTTGGGGGGAACGAAGGGTTGAGCCGGAACCGTTGCGTTCAGCAGAAACACGCTGCCTTAGATGAAGCTATCCCGGCCCCTTGTCTCTACCTCCCGGCGCGCGTCTGCGGCGCTCCGCGCGCCTCGCTGGGAGACAGCCCGGTCGACGTAAGCACGGTCCTTGGCGCGCCGCCGCTCACGTCGGCGGTCTCGCCATTCACGAAGCCTTGAGGCCACGGATGCCTCCTCTGGTCGGACTCTGCGACTTGGACCGACACTACTCCTTGTGACCCAAGATCAACCCTGGGCTAGGGCATGCCAGGGGGTTGCGCTCCTCGCCCAGGACGCGACGCTAAGGCATACAACCGCGCCAGCTCAGGTGATACACGGACTGAAGCTGTTCGCTTTTTCGTCCAAAGCGTCCCTTTCGCTCTCACGCGGAAGCGGAAGTCAAGACCACGGTTCAGGCCTGTGTGACACCGCTGCGCTCAGCGACCAGGAAGCGCTTTGGTTGCAAGTGCGTCCGCTTCGGCATTCCATTTTCGCGGAATCCACGAAATCCTGATGTTGGGAAACTCCTGGAGCAGGGAGCACGCTTCCGCGTGCAGGGGTCTGATGTGCTCCTTGCCAACCTTCGCGCGGCCGTTTACCTGGTCGACCACGAGCTCCGAGTCAAGGAACACCCGGATACGTTGGATTCCGCGACTGCGGGCGAGCTTGAGTCCTTCGATGAGAGCCCGATATTCCGCAACGGTGTTGATGGCGGGTCCGATCGGTTTGGAGATCTCAGCAATTAGGTGACCATCGGGGTCCCTGAGGACGACTCCGATCGCACCTTCAGCTGGATTGTCGGTGGTCCCGGTGCCGGAACCGTCTGCCTTCAGTAGATAGTTGCGCTTCGACGGCTCCGGATGGTCGCCTTCGTGCGTTTCGGGCACCGGCATGAAGCCAAGCTATCTCACACCAAAGCGCGCACCGAACGGATGCCTCCGTTCACTAGCGCTTTGCGCGAAAGGGAGGAGCGGCGGCGACTCGTTGCGCTTCCCATGCAAAGCGCAACTTCCTCCGCGGTGGCAACGGCGATCAGCGCTGGGACTGGTGCCTCCTATGACGCGGCGCCAGGGCATAGCCCCTGGCGCGCAGCCCGACGAGAATGTGAGCTGCGAGCACGCCGGCAGCCCTCAAACCCTGCGGCAAAGCACCTGATAGACCGAGGTGAACCCGGCCTCAAACCCGTTTCGCGCGGCGCGCAGGTAGAGGCGCCAAACGCGAACGCGCTCGCCGCCGGCGAGGCGGGTGGCCTGATCGAGGTTCTCGTCGAGGCGGCACGCCCAGTGGCAGAGCGTCTCGGCATAGTCAGCGCCGAACTCCTCGGCGTGGAGAATCCGTAATCCCGCCCGCTCGAGCGCGAGCAGGACCCGGGAGAGGTGGATCGGATCGGCGTCGGGGAAGACGTAGCGCTCGGAAAATGCGCCAGCCTCGGGGTCGGTGTGGCGGAGGCGGGAAATGCCGTGGTTGAGCAACCTGCCGTCGGCCGCGAGCAGGCTCGCAACCCGTTCGGCGTAGAGATCGATGTTCTCCTCACCGACGTGCTCGACCATGCCGATCGAGGCGATCGCGTCGTAGGTGCCACCCAGATCCCTGTAGTCGGAGACCTCGATCCGAACCCGGTCTTCGACGCCGGCGGCCGCGACGCGCTCGCGCGCGAGCCGAGCCTGCGGTTCCGAAAGGGTCACGCCGAGCACGTGATCCGCGCCGCGCTGGGCGGCATAGATCGCAAAGCTCCCCCAGCCGCAGCCGATATCCAGCACTCGATCGCCGGCACCGATGCCCAGCTTGTCGGCGCTCAGCTCGAGCTTTGCCCGTTGGGCGGCCTCGAGCGAGGCATCGTCGCGGGAGAAGAACGCACAGCTGTAGGTCATCGACTCGTCGAGAAACAGAGCGAAGAACTCGTTCGAGACGTCGTAGTGGTGGCGCACTGAGCGCGCGTCGCGCTCCTTGCCATGCCGGGTTCCGCTAGGGACCAGTTCTGCATCGGGTGGTGCCGGTGGCCGCGTGAGCCCCATCGCTCTGACGGCGGCCACGATCAGCCGCAGACGGACGGCGCTGTCGATTGGCGGTGGCTTCCAAGCGTCGAGAAGCGCGATTACCGCATCGATGTCATCGACCTCGAGCGCGCCGGAGACGTAGGCTCGTCCGAGCCCGAGCTGGCCGGGCGCCCGCAGGACCTGCGCAACCGCGCGCGGCGACCGCACCGTAAAGGTCGGCCCCCCTTCCTCGGTGGCCCGAAGCTCGCTCCCGTCCCAGAAGACGACGGTGAACGGTCGCTCTGGGAAAGCGGTCTCGATCTCGCGGGACAGCGACGCGGGGCGAGCCAGGCGCATGATGGTCCGAGCCTACGAAACGCGCCGGCGACCGTCGCGGGGGTGGTTGGTCCCGGCTCGGGTCAGCCGTGGAGGTCGGGCCCCGCGCGTTCGAGCTCGATCCTGATCAGCACCCGTTTCTCGCGCTCCATCCGTGCTCGGTAGTCGTCCCAATCGGGGTTCTCGTCGGGAAATCGCTTGTAGTAGTCGATCAGCGGGTCGATCGCCTCGGGCAGCGACAGCACCTGCGCGCGGCCCTCGACGAAAAGCCACTGACCGAAGAAGCGGTCGGTGAAGACACATGCCTGCGCCCACGGATCGCGACGCAGGTTGCGCACCTTGTAGGCGGTCTCTCGGCTCGAGATGATGCCCCGCCCCTCGCCGTCGACGTTGATCAGCACCGGGCTCTGCTGGACGCCGCCACCCGCGCTCCGCGTCGCCAGCACGCCGCGATGGTTGTCGCGCAAGAACGCGCGCGCCTCGTCGAGGTCCACATTCGGAACTTACAACGGCGCGCCCACTGACGCCTATCAGCGGGACTACGGCTTCTCGTCCTAAAGCAAACAGCCCTGAGACCGGATGCCACCCCTTCCGACACTTGATCGCGCCACCGGGTCGGACGGCCGACCCGTTCCCGATCTGTCGCGCGATCCTTACGCCTCGCGCGCCTTTCGCGCCGATTCGCCGCGTAGCGTCACCGAATCGCGGCTCAGCCTCGCGACAGCCCTCGGGCGCGTCTGTTCGTCGCCCTCGACCTCCCCGAACCGGTGCGCGCCGAGCTCGCCGGCTGGCAGGCGACGGCGCTTGCCGACCCAGCGCTGCGGCCGGTCCGCGCGGACGCCCTTCACATCACCCTCTGCTTTCTCGGCGCGGTCGCCGAGGGCCGGGTCGCGAGCATCGCCGAGGCGGTTCGCTCGGTTCCGGCGCGCCCGGTCGCAATCGCCCTCGATCGGGAGCCGTCGCCGCTGCCCAAGGGGCGGCCGGCGCTCTATGCGGTCGGGGCACGCAGCCCGGCCGCGGTCGCGCTCCAGCTCGAGCTCGCGCAGGCGCTGCAGGCTCTGCGCGTCTACAAGCCGGAGAAACGGGCCTTCTGGCCCCATCTGACCGTCGCCAGGGTGCGCTCCGAGCGGCGTCCGCCCGAGCGCGGGCAGCGGCGCGGGAAGAGCCGCCCACGGCGCGTCTCCGAGCCGCCGGCCCCGCTCGCCGAACGGCTCACCGAGCCATTCGAGGCCGTCCGGATCGCTCTCTACCGTTCGAAGACCAAGCCGCAGGGTGCCGAGTACGTGCGCCTCGACGGCGTCGACTTGCCGCCCGCGTGACCGCGCGGGCGATCTGGAAGAGGTGAATCAATTGGCGGATGCGAAGAAGGCGGACCTGAAGCCGGCCGACAAGGAGGCCCAGGCCAAGAGCGCGGCGCTCGACGCCGCGGTGAAGCAGATCGAGAAGGACTTCGGCGCCGGCTCGGTGATGAAGCTCGGCGACAAGGCCGCGATCCAGATCGAAGCGATCCCGACCGGGGCCCTCTCGCTCGACCTCGCGCTCGGGATCGGCGGCGTCCCGCGCGGCCGGATCGTCGAGATCTTCGGCCCCGAGTCGTCGGGCAAGACGACGCTCGTCTACCACATCATCGCCGAGGCACAGGCCCGGGGCGGCGTCTGCGCCTTCGTCGACGCCGAGCACGCGCTCGACCCGATCTATGCGAAGCGGATCGGGGTCGACACCGACGACCTGCTCGTCTCCCAGCCCGACTACGGCGAGCAGGCGCTGGAGATCGTCGACGTGCTCGTCCGCTCGGGCGCCGTCGACGTCGTCGCCGTCGACTCGGTCGCGGCGCTGACGCCGCGGGTCGAGCTCGAGGGCCAGATGGGCGAGACCCAGGTCGGCCTGCAGGCGCGGCTGATGTCGCAGGCGCTGCGCAAGCTCGCCGGCAACCTCAACCGGGCGAAGACCGTGTGCCTGTTCACGAACCAGATCCGGGAGAAGATCGGGGTCATGTTCGGCTCTCCCGAGACGCAGCCGGGCGGGCGGGCGCTGAAGTTCTACTCCTCGCAGCGGCTCGACATCCGCCGGATCGAGACGCTCAAGGAGGGCACCGAGGCGGTCGGAAACCGGGTCCGCGTCAAGGTGGTCAAGAACAAGGTCGCGTCGCCGTTCCGCCAAGCCGAGTTCGACATCAGCTACGGGGAGGGGATCTCGCACGAGGGCTGCCTGCTCGACCTCGCGCTCGAGCACGACCTGGTCCAGAAGTCGGGCTCGTTCTTCTCCTACGGCGAGCTGAGGCTCGGCCAGGGCCGCAACAACACGAAGCAGTACCTGTCGGAGAACCCCGAGCTCGCCCGCGAGATCGAGGGCAAGCTGCTCGCCGAGCTCGGAGTCGAGCGCGAGCCATCGCCTCCGCGGGCCGTCCCCGACGCCGAGCCGACCGACAAGCAGGACGACTCGCCCGACGCCGAGGAGCCCGAACGCAAGGCGGCCTGAGCGCCGCGCTCGGGCGAGAGCGTGGCCGGGGAAGCGTTCGAACGCGCCCTCGAGGCGCTGGCGCACAAGGAGCGCACCGCGGCGGAGCTCGGTGCCTGGCTCGCCGAGCGCGGCTTCGCCCCGGAGCAGGTCGCGGATGCCGTCGAGCGCCTGGTCGCCGCCGGCGCGCTCGACGACGAGGCGTTCGCGCGGCGCTTCGCGGCCGACAAGCGGGAGCTGCGCGGCTGGGGCCCGGAGCGGATCCGCGAGGCGCTCGCCGAGCGCGGGCTTGAACGCGGACTGATCGCGGCGGCGATCGCCGAGGACGATTCCGAGCAGCTGCAGCGCGCGCTCGACCTGCTCGAGGGGCGCGGTGAGACCCCGATCGACGAGCCGTCGCGGGCCAGGGCACTCGGCTTCCTCGCCCGGCGCGGCTACGAGCCCGAGCTCGCCTACGAGGCGGTCCGCTGCCTCGAGCGCCGCGCCGCTTGACCACTGCCGGGTCGCACCCGTACGATCAACGGGCGGCCTGAGGCCGCCCGAAGACGCGATTGGCAAGCTGAAACCAAGGACCGATTCCTGATCGTCAACGAGGAGATGACCGAGATCCGGCCGAGCTGAGCCGGAACCAGAACCACGACGGCCCACGGATCATTCGTGCGCCTCGACAGCGAGCCTGAAGCGCTTCGCGGCCCGGTCGCGACGGCGAGGATCGCCGGATAGCGGCAACCGAGGTCCGGTCCCGGTCGGGTCCGGGGAGAGGAAGCGATGGCTCAACGTGCGCTCTGGCTACCGTGGCGACGCGATCGGACCCCGCCGCCGCCCGACTCCGAGCCCGCCATCGCTCCCGAACCGGTCGACGAGCTGCGCGCGCGGCGGGAGGAGATCGCGCGCATGGAGGAGCGCGCCCTGCGCGAAACGGAGTCGCTGGCCGTGCGCCAGGCCGACGTCGAGCGCCGCGCGCAGGTGCTCGACGACCGCGAGCGAAACCTCGCCCAGGCACTCGATGAGCTCAAGCAGGCAAAGCGGGTCCAGCGCCGTGAGCTCGAACGCATCTCGGGCCTCTCGGCAGGGCAGGCCAAGCAGCTGCTCGTCGCCGAGGTGGAGCAGGAGGCCCGCCGCCAGGCGGCGATCCGCCTGCAGCAGATCGAGGAGGAGGCCCGGGCAGAGACCGAGCGACGGGCCCGCAACGTGCTCGCGGTGGCGATCGCGCGGCTGGCGGCCAAGCATTCGAGCGAGACCACCACCCGACTCGTCGAGTTGCCGGGGGACGAGATGAAGGGCCGGATCATTGGCCGTGACGGGCGCAACATCAGAGCGTTCGAGAAGCTGACCGGGGTCGACGTGATCATCGACGAGACCCCGTCGGCGGTCGTGCTCTCGAGCTTCGACGGTGTGCGTCGCGAGATCGCCCGGCTCACCCTGGAGCGCCTGATCGCCGACGGCCGGATCCACCCGGCGCTGATCGAGGAGACGTACGAGCATGTGCGCGAGGAAATCGACGCTCATATCGCCGAGGAGGGCGAGCGGGCCGCACTCGAGGCCCGGGTGGCGGGGCTCGACCCCGAGCTGACCCGCCTGCTGGGTCAGTTGCGGTATCGGACCAGCTACGGCCAGAACGTGCTCGACCACCTGGTCGAGTGCGCACAGCTCGCCGCCCGGATCGCCGAGGAGCTCGGCGCCTCGGTCGAGACCGCGCGCCGGGCGGCGCTGCTGCACGATCTCGGCAAGGCGGTGACGCACCAGGTCGAGGGCCCGCACGCGCTTGTCGGCGCGCAGATCGCGCGGCGCCACGGCGAAGCCGAGGCCGTCGCCCACGCGATCGAGGCGCATCACGGGGAGACCGAGCCCCGGACGGTCGAGGCGGTGATCGTGCAGGCTGCTGACGCCGTCTCGGGCGCCCGCCCCGGCGCCCGAGGCGAGGCGCTCGAGCAGTACGTCGGCAGGCTGCGCGACCTCGAGCAGATCGCCGCCCGCCATCAGGGGGTCGAGCGGGTGTTCGCGATGCGAGCCGGGCGCGAGATCAGGGTCGCCGTCGACCCGGGCGAGGTCGACGACGACGCGGCGGCGCTGATCGCGCACGAGATCGCGGCCGCGGTCGAGCGCGAGGTCGAGTACCCGGGCCGGATCAAGATCACGGTGATCCGCGAGAACCGGGCCACCGCATACGCTTCCTAGGCGGGTGGTCAACCGTCTAGGATCACCGCCGCATGAACGAAACCCTGTTCTTCGTGCTCGGGATCGGCTTGGTCGTCGTGGCGGTGCTGGTGGCGGGGATTGGCCTGCGCTGGGAGCGGTTTCCGACCTCGAAGGCGATCCTCGCGGTCGCCACCGCCGCGTTCGCCGCCCTGGTCGTCGCCACGGCCACATTCGCGTGGCTGAATGCCGAGGACGAGCAGGAGCACCGCGAGGCTGAACTCGCCGAGGCGGCGGAGGAGAACGCCGCCGAGGACGACGAGGCCGAGGTGGCGCAGGAGGTCGGATCCGAGGTCGAAGAGGAGCCGTCGGAGACGGCGAGCGTGGACGGCGCCGCGGTCTTCGAGTCGTCGGGATGTGGCGGCTGCCACACGCTCGCCGCGGCCGGCTCGACCGGGACGACCGGCCCGGACCTCGACGAGGTGCTCGCGGACGAGGACGAAGCGTTCATCGAAACCTCGATCGTCGATCCGAGCGCCGAGGTCGAGAGCGGGTTCTCGCCCGGGATCATGCCCGAGACCTACGGTGACGAGCTGAGCTCGGAGGAGCTCAGCGCCCTGGTCCAGTACCTGGCCGAGTCGACCAGCGGCTAGCGAACGGCAGCGGCCGGGCACTCAGAGGCCGTGGTGCGGCCACTCCGGTACTCGGCCCTGCTTGAAGGCGCCGGCGCCGATCGCGTGTGAGTCGCGGCGCCAGAACATCGACAGCGCCGCCTCGGCCTCCTGGCGCAGGCGCTCCTCGTAGGTGCGGCCGACGTTGCGGATCATCGTCTCCTTGTCGGTGCGGACGGCGCCCTGGGGCAGGGCGGCTATCTCGTGCGCGAGCTCGAGCGCCCGTTCGAGGGCGCCGCCCTCGTCGACGACCTCGTTCGCGAGCCCGATCCGCAGCGCCTCCTCGGCATCGACCGGCCGCCCCGTGATGATCAGCTCCATCGCCTTCGCCCAGCCGACGACGAGCGGCAGCCGGACGGTCATCCCGTCGCCGGCGACGATGTTCCAGCGCCGCTCCAGGGCACCGAAAACCGCGTTTCGGGCGACGATGCGGATGTCGGCGAGAAGGGCGTTCTCGAGCCCGGCGGCGACCGCCCAGCCGTTGATCGCCGCGATCACCGGCTTGAAGACGTCGGCGCGGCGCGTGTAGCCACAGACGCCGTCCTCGTCGTAGAGGTGGGTGCGGAACTCGTCCCAGTCCGGGCGCGGCCAGTCGGCGGCGTCCTGAAGGTCCCAGCCGGCGCAGAAGGCGTCCCCGGCGCCGGTGATCACGAGCACGAAGGCGTCGGGTTCGTCGCGAAACCGCCGCCACGCGTGGTGGAGCTCGCCGTTCATCTCGCGCGAGACAGCGTTGCGCTGCTCGGGGCGGTCATAGGTGAGCACCGCGACATGGCCGTCGAGCTCGTAGTTCAGGGTCCGGTACTCCATCGCTCCTCCTAACATGGCGCCTGGTGGACGGAAAGCGGTATCACGTGACGACCTTCGGGTGCCAGATGAACGCCCACGACTCCGAGCGGATGCGGGGGATGCTCGACTCGCTCGGCTACCGGCCGGCCGAGGAGCGCGCCGACGCCGACCTGATCCTGTTCAACACCTGCTCGATCCGCGAGGCGGCGGACAACCGCTTCATCGCCCACCTCGGAGAGGCGAAGCGGCTCAAGTCCGAGGACCCGACCAGGGTCGTCGGGGTCGGCGGCTGCTGGGCGCAGTCGGTCAAGGACGAGGTCTTCGAGCGCTTCCCGTTCGTCGACGTGGCCTTCGGCCCGGGCCAGATCGGCCGCCTGGCCGAGTTCCTGGCCTCCGACTCGCTCTCGGCCCAGGGCTACTTCGAGTTCGAGGAGTTCTCCGGACACCTGCCGATGCGCCGCGAGCGCGAGTTCCAGGCCTGGCTTCAGATCTCACAGGGGTGCAACTGTCGGTGCTCGTACTGCATCGTGCCGACGACGCGCGGGCGCGAGCAGAGCCGCGACCCCGACGAGTTGCTCACCGAGGCCGGCTCGCTGGTCGCCGACGGGGTCCGCGAGCTCACCCTCCTGGGCCAGAACGTGAACAGCTACGGACGCGACCTGGGGCGCGAGCGGCGGATCAGCTTCGCCGAGCTGCTCACCGGCCTCGACGCGATCGAGGGCCTGGAGCGGATCCGCTACACGAGCCCGCATCCCAAGGACATGCGCGAGGACGTGATCCGCGCCCACGCCGAGCTTGGCTCCCTGTGCGAGCACATCCACCTGCCGCTGCAATCCGGCTCGAGCCGGGTGTTGAAGGCGATGCGACGCACCTACGACCGCGAGCGCTACCTCGACCGGGTCGCCCTGGTCCGCGAGCACGTGCCCGACTGCGCACTGACCACCGACGTGATCGTCGGCTTTCCGGGCGAGACCGAGGCGGACTTCGAGGCAACGCTGGAGGTGGTCGAGGCGGTCGGCTACGACGGCGCCTTCACCTTCATCTTCTCGCCCCGGCGCGAGACCGAGGCGGCGGCCCTCGATCGACAGGTCCCGCATGCGGTCAAGAAGCAGCGCATGCAGCGACTGGTCGAACTCGTCCAGCGCCGCGCCCACGAACGCGCACAGCGGTTCGTCGGGCGGGCGCTCGAAGTCCTGGTCGAGGGCCCGAGCCGCACCGATCCGAGCCGGCTGCGGGGCCGCACGCGCCACAACAAGGCGGTCAACTTCGAGGGCACCGCCGAGGCGGGCGAGCTGGTCGAGGTCGAGATCGCCGCCGCGAGCTCACAGACGCTGAGCGGCCACGAGCGCCTGCTCAGCCGCGCCCGCTGAGCCAACGCGGCCGATGCAGGTACTGGCGATCTTCGGGCCGACCGCGGTCGGCAAGACGGACGTCGCGCTCGCGGTGGCCGACTTGCTGCGCGAGCGCGACGAGGACCCGGTGGCCGTGTCGTGCGACTCGATCCAGGTCTACCGTGGGCTCGAGGTCCTCAGCGGCGCGGCCAGCGACGAGCAGCGAGCCAGACTGGAGCATCGCCTGCTCGGGTTCGTTCCGGTCGACGATCAGTTCTCGGCCGGACGGTTCGCGACGCTCGCCCATGCCGAGATCGATGCGCTGCTCGCCGCGCGACGGCGACCGATCGTGGTCGGGGGGACTGGGCTGTACCTGCGCGCTGCGCTGGCCGACCTCGAGCTGCGCCCGCCGGTGCCGTCCGCGGTCCGGGCTGAGGTCGAACGGGAGATCGAGCAACGGGGGCCGGAGGCGCTTTACCGCGAGCTCGCCCCGGAGCTCGCCTCGGGGGTGCATCCCAACGACCGGAAGCGGATCGCCCGCCTGACCGAGCTGACGCGGCTCGGGATCGCGCCGCACATGACCAGCGAGGGGCTGTGGACCGAGCAACTGCGCCGTCCGACCCTGCTCGTCGGCCTGACCGCCGACCGCGAGCGGCTCGCCCGCCTGATCGACCGCCGGGTCGACGCGATGATCGCCGCCGGCGCCGCCGCGGAGGTTCGCCGCGCCGCCGCGGGGGGTGCGTCGCGCACCGCGCGCGCGGCGATCGGCTTCGATCAGTTGCTCGCCGGCGACGTCGACGCGATGAAGGCCGCCCAGCGCCGCTTCGCACGGCGACAGCTGACCTGGATGCGCAGGATGCCGGGGGTGACCCTGATCGAGCGCGACGACCGCGACGCCTCCTCGATCGCGACCGAGATCGTCGCGGCGCTCGAATAGCCTGATCACCGTGCGGTTCGAGAAATGGCAGGCGCTCGGCAACGACTACGTCGTGATCGAGGCCGCGGCGCTGCCCTGGGAGCTGACCGCTGAACGAATCGAGCGGATCTGCGCGCCTCACTTCGGGATCGGCTCGGACGGGATCCTGCTGCTCTCGCGCCCCGAGGACGACCGCCACGTCGCCGAGCTGCGGATCTTCAACCCCGACGGCTCGGAGGCCGAGCTGTCCGGAAACGGCGCCCGCGAAGCGGTGCTCTACCTGCGTGCCGCGGGCTGGACAGACCGTGACACGTTCACGATCGTGACCAGAGCGGGCGAGCTGAAGCCGACGATCACCGGCGCCGGCGAGGTCTCGATGGCGATCGGCCGGGCGTCGCTCACCTCGGCCGACTACCCGTCCGGGCCCGACGACGGCACCGGCACGCTGAGCGCCGGAGGCCGCGAGTGGGCGTTCCGCCACGTCAAGGTCGGCAACCCGCAGTGCGTGATCGAAGCGGACGACGAGCTCGAGGCGCTCGAGATCGCCTCGTTCGGGCGACAGATCGAGACCCACGAGCTGTTCCCGAATCGCACCAACGTCTCCTTCATCCGCGTCGACGGTTCCCGCGTGCGGGCGCGGATCTTCGAGCGCGGGGTGGGGGAGACGCTCTCCTCGGGCACCGGGGCCAGCGGGGCCGCGGTCGCCGCCTCCCTCGCCGGCGCGCCGAGCCCGATCACCGTCACGCTCGACGGCGGCGAGCTGAGCGTCGAGGTCAGCGCCGAGCTCGACCTGACCCTGACCGGAACGGCCTCGTGCGTCTACTCGGGCGAGCTCGACCCGGACTTCGTCGCCGAGCTCGGACGGGCGGCTACCAGCAGTTCCGCGAGCCTCGCGGCGACGACGCCGAAGGCGAGATAGAGGGCGGGCAGCCAGAGCGCGACGCCGAACAGCGAGTCCGCGGCCTCCGCGTATCGCGCCAGCTCGAGCTCGACGATCACCACCTCGGCGAGCGGCCCCACCACCGCCGCGACCAGCCCGCAGAGGATCGCCGCCCCGTCGGCGAGCCAGGAGACGATCAGGATCGCGAGCGTGATGACCAGAGTCGTCGCGGCGGCGTCGGGCTGGTCGTAGACGAGCGCGGTGACCGCGTACAGGGCGAGCACCGCTGCGATCGCGGCGATGCCCACCCGGGGGTCGAGATCCGGGCGGATCGGGCCGAGACGCAGCCGCAGCTCGCCCAGCGACGCCGTCGCGAGCCCGACCAGGAGCGGGAACCAGAGCTGGCTCTCCCAGACGAACGGCAACGAGTCGTCGAGGTAGCGCGTAGTGCCCGCGCCGACGTGCGCAGCGTCGCCGACCAGACCGCCCGCGGCGCCGATCGCGAACAGGACGCAGAGCTCTGTGGGCTTGAGGCGCATCGCCGCTGAGCGCCGGCGCTGCAACGGCGGCCGGCTCGGCGCCACGGTACCCTGCCGCGACCGATGGCGCTCACCGATCCCTCGCGGCGGCTGCAGGCGATCCCGCCGTATATGTTCGCCGAGCTGTCGCGCAAGCTCGAGGCCAAGCGCGAGGCCGGGGTGGACGTGATCAGCCTCGGGATCGGAGACCCCGATCGGCCCACGTATCCGCACATCGTCGAGGCGATGCAGGCGGCCGTCGCCGACCCGGGCACCCATCAGTACCCGTCCAACCGCGGGCGGCCGGAGTTCCGCGAGGCGCTCTCGGGCTTCTACGCGCGCAGGTTCGAGGTCGAGATCGATCCCGAGACCCAGGTGATTCCGGCGATCGGCGCCAAGGAGTGCATCTACAACCTCTGCTTCGCCTTCCTCGACCCGGGCGACGCAGCACTGGCGTCGGATCCGGGGTACCCCGTCTACACGGGGGGCCCGGTCCTGGCCGGCGCCGAGGCGGCGCTGCTGCCGCTCGATCCCGAGCGCGGCTTCGGGCCCGACCTCGACGCGCTGCCCGCCGAGCTGCTCGAGCGCGCGCGGCTCATGTTCATCAACTACCCGAACAATCCGACCGGGGCGGTCGTCCCCGAGGGCTTATTCGAGCGCGCGGTGGAGCTCGCGCGCGAGCACGAGATCCTCGTCGTCCACGACAACGCCTACTCGGAGACCACCTACGACGGCTACGTCGCCCCGAGCTTCCTCGCCACCCCCGGCGCGGCCGAGGTGGGGGTCGAGGTCTTCTCGCTCTCGAAGGGCTTCAACATGACCGGCTGGCGCTGCGCGGCGATCCTCGGCAACGCGGACGCAGTCGCGACCTACTGGCGCCTGAAGACGAACGTCGACTCGGGCCTCTTCGACGCGGTCCAGCTCGCCGGTGCGGCGGCGCTGAACGGCCCGCGCGCCGCGGTCGAGGAGATGAACGCCGTCTACCGGCGCCGCCGCGACCTGGTCGTCGGCGCGCTGGGCGAGATCGGGGTCGAGGTGGAGCCGCCGAAGGGAACGATCTACGTCTGGGCGCCGGTGCCCGACGGCCACACCTCAGCCTCGTTTACCGAGTTGGTGCTCGAGCAGGCCGCGGTCGTGATCTCCCCGGGCTCGATGTACGGGCCGAGCGGCGAGGGCTTCTTCCGGATCTCGCTGACCACGCCCGATGATCGGATCGCCGAGGCGGTCGAGCGGATGCGCGAGCACCTCGGTGGCTGAGATGGCGGCGCGGCGCCATGTCCGCTCGGGGACCGAGTACGAGCGCCGCTACGGGTACAGCCGCGCGGTCCGGGCCGGTGACCGGGTGCTGGTCGCAGGCTGCGCGCCGATCTGGCCCGACGGCTCATTCGACCCCGATCCCCGCGCGCAGGCGCGCCGCTGCTTCGAAATCGTGACCGCGGCGCTGGAGGAGCTCGACGCCGGCGCAGGCGACGTGGTCAGGACCTCGATGTTCATCACCGACCTCGAGGTCGCCGTGCCGGTCGGCGAGACCCATCGCGAGTTCTTCGGCGAGGCCGAGCCGGCCTCGACGATGGTCGTCGTGGCGGGGCTGGTCGACCCGCGCTGGGTGGTCGAGGTGGAGGCCGAGGCGCAGGTCGGCTGAGCCGGAGGGCCGCTAGGCGGCCGGGAGCTTGCCCTCGGCCTCGAGCATGTCCCGAAAGCCCTGTTCGAGGCCGCGCGGCGAGTAACCGAGCTCGGCGACCGCCTTGTCGTGCTTGGCCCAGAAGGTGACCCCGTCGGCGGAGCTGATCAGCTCGCGCATGTTCGGGGGCTGGCCGGTCAGCTTGCCGACCAGCGGCCCGGCCGGGGCGATCGCCTTCAGGATCGGGGTCGGCAGTGCTCGCGAGGGCGGTTTGCGCCCGGAGACCTTGCCCAGGGTGTCGATCAACTCGCGCATCGTCGTCACCTGCCCGCCGAGCACGTAGGACTGGCCCGGCTCACCGCGGTCGAGGGCGAGCAGGATGCCGGCGGCGGCGTCCTCGACGTGGACGAGGTTCATGCCCAGATCGGGGAAGAGCAGCAGGGGCATCCGTCCGGCGAGGAAGTCGTGCATCTGCCGGCCGAGCGCGGAATGGTCGCCGGGACCGTAGACCCCGCCCGGCTGGACGATCACGCACGGCAGCTCGTCCTCGGCGATCAGGCGCTCGGCAATCCGGTGCGCCTCGTATTTGGTCTGCTCGTAGTACGAGGTGAACTCCCCGCCCGGGTGCCGATAGGACTCGTCGACCACCTCGCCGTGGGTGTCGCCGAAGGCGCCGATCGTCGAGACGTAGACGACTTTTGGGGTGCCGGCGGCGAGCGCCGCGCGAAGCACCCGCTCGGTTCCGAGCACGTTCGCCTCGTACATCCGGCGGTGCTCGCTCTCCGGGATCCCGACCTCATAGACGGCGGCGCCGTGGATCAGCGCGTCGCAACCCCGCAGGCCGGCCTCGATCGCCGTCGAGTCGGCAAGGTCGCCGACGACGAGCTCGCACCCGAGCTCCGCAAGCTCCCGCCCGCGGTCAGGATCGCGGACCAACGCCCGAACCTCGTCGCCGCGCTCGCGCAGCCTGTCGACCACACGGCCGCCTATGAACCCGGTGGCGCCAGTCATGAACACCCTCATCGCCGCGCAGACTATCCGCTGCTGGCTCCTACACTTGCTCCGATGGACAACGGTGCCGGGATTCGCAACGCTCGTGCGCGCCAACGCGCGCTCGCGATCGGCGTCTCGCGCGCGGGCCCCGCGGAGGATGAGGACCCACTCGCCGAGCTGAAGGAGCTGCTGCGCACCGCCGGCGTGGCGACCGCCGGCGAGCTGGTCCAGGTGCGCGCCGAGCCCGACCCGGACCGCTACCTCGGGCGCGGCAAGCTGGACGAGCTGCGGACCGAGATCAAGCGCCGCGGCGCCAACCTGGTGGCCTGTGACGACGAGCTCGTGCCGCGCCAGGAGCGAAACCTCGAGCGGGCGCTCGACGTCCCGGTAATCGACCGCACGGCGATCATCCTCGACATCTTCGCCGACCACGCCCACTCGGCCGAGGGCAAGCTGCAGGTCGAGCTCGCCCAGCTCGAGTACAACCTGGCGCGGATGCGGGGGCTGTGGACGCATCTCGAACGGCTCGGTGCCGGGACGAATGGACGGAGGGATCGGCACCCGGGGCCCGGGCGAGTCCCAGATCGAGACCGACCGCCGCCTGGCCCGAGACCGGATCTCGGCGCTGCGGCGCCGGCTCCAGCGGGTGGAGCGAAACCGCGGCGTGATGCGAGCCCGCCGCGAGAGCTCGCCGACGCCGGCGATCGCGCTCGCCGGCTACACGAACGCGGGCAAGTCGACGCTTCTGAACGCGCTCACCGGCGCCGGGGTCGGGGTGGGGGAGAGGCTCTTTCACACGCTTGACCCGACGACCCGCTCCTACGAGCACCACGGTCGGAGCTACCTGATCACCGACACGGTCGGCTTCATCCGCAAGCTGCCCCACCAGCTGGTCGAGGCGTTCAAGGCAACGCTCGAGGAGACGAGGACCGCGGACCTGATCCTGCACCTCGTCGACGGCTCGGCGCCGGAGCCGGAGCGCGCCGAGGCGATCACCGCGGTCGACGCGACCCTGGAGGAGATCGGCGCCGGCGACCGCCCGCGACTGTTGGTGCTGAACAAGCTCGACCTGCTCGACCCCGAGCAGCGCCGGGACCTGCTCGTCGGGACTCCGGGGGCGCTCGGAGTCTCGGCGACGACCGGCGAGGGGATTGACGCGCTGCGCGATCGGATCGAGACCGCGTTCGAGCAAACCCTGCGCGAGGTCGAGCTGCTCGTGCCCTACGACGAGGGAGCGCGGCTCTCGGAGCTTCACGAGCTTGCCGGAGAGCTCGATCGCGAAGAGCTCGCCGACGGCGTCCTCGTCCGGGCGCGGGTCCCGGCCTCGGTCGCGCACCGCTTCGAGCGCTTCGCGGCCAACGGCGCGGGCGCCCGCTAGCGATGTCCGACCGACCGGTTGAGCTGCGCTTCGAGCGGCTCGACGAGCGGGCGCGGCTGCCCAGTCGCGCCAACCCGGACGACGCTGGGCTCGACCTCCATGCGGTCGAGCCGGCGACCGTCGCCGCGGGCGGCGGTCGAGCGAGCGTCGGGACGGGGCTCGCGGTCGAGATCCCGCCGGGCCACGCCGGGCTCGTGCTGCCGCGCTCGGGCCTCGCGGCCCGGAACGGGATCACGCTCGCCAACGCGCCGGGCCTGGTCGATCCGGGCTATCGCGGGGAGCTGCGTGTCCTGATCCTCAACACCGACCCGGAGCGGGCGTTCGAGATCAATCCGGGAGACCGGATCGCACAGCTCGTCCTGACCCCGTTCGTCGAGGTTGAGCCCGTGGCGGCACCAGGGCTCTCGGCCAGCGCCCGCGGCGTCGACGGCTTCGGATCCTCGGGGCGCTGAGCGGGCGGGACGGCTCAGCGCCCGAGCGCCGCGGCCCGAGCGTTGCGGTGTGCGGCGCCCTCGAGCGCGTCGTCGAGTGGCGCCAGCTCGGGCGTGGAGCCCGACGAGCGGGCGAGCGCCAGCGCGATCAGGTGATCGGCCAGCAGCACGTTCTTCGGCAGCAGCGGACCGTGCAGGTAGGTGCCGATCAGGTTCCGGTGGCGAACGCCCTCGAACCCGTCGCGCCCGTTGTTGCCGTGCCCGGCGACCACGCGCCCGAGCGGCTCGACGCCGGCGCCGAGGTAGGTGCGCCCGCCGTGGTTCTCGAACCCGGCGATGCGATGAATCGTGCCCCCGAGCCGCGCCTCGATGACGACGTTTCCGATCAGGCGCGGTCCCGGCTCGCGAACCGTCTCCAGGTCGACCAGCCCGAGCCCTGCGATCCGTTCCTCGCCGAGCTGGTAGCTGTGTCCGAGGAGCTGGTAGCCGCCGCAGACCGCGAGCACGACCGCGTCGTCCTCGACGGCGGCGGCGACCGCCTCGCGCTTGCCCTCTCGCAGGTCTGCCGCGACCTGGCGCTGGTCGCGGTCCTGGCCGCCGCCGATGTAGATCAGGTCGTGCGCGGCGGGGTCGAATCGATCTCCCGGGCCGGCGGCGGCATACTCGAACCCGAGCCCGCGCCACTCGCAGCGACGTTGCAGGAAAACGATGTTGCCCCGGTCGGCGTAGATGTTCATCTGCTCCGGGTAGAGGGCGAGCAGCCGGAGCGCAGTCATCGTGCCTCGAGCACGCAGACCACCGAGCCGACGTGGTCGTCGGTCGGAGGCACCTCGATCCGCTCGCGAGCGATCAGCCCGTGCTCGCGCGCCTCTGCCTCGAAGCTGTCCGCGTCGAGCTCCTCGAGCCGGATCGCGTCCAGCTCCTCGCGCAGCTCGCCGTCCGGGGAGACGACCTGGCGCAGGCGGCGGACCTCGAGCCCGCCGGCCCGCGCGTGGACCTCGATCGGGAGGCTGGAGTAGACCCAGCCCTGGTGCTCGGCCACGTCCGGGAGTGCCCCCGCCTGATCGGCACCCGCCGAGCGCAGCCCGTCGGCGAGCAGGGCGGCCGCAAAAGCGCCTCCCGGATGGAGCCGTTCGGCAACTCCGGCCAGCATCCGGACCCGACCCGACCGGCCGCCGAGTAGATGGGCGAGCTGCATCGGCGCGATGATCGCACCGAAGCGTCCCTCGACCTCGAGCCGGCGCGCGTCGCCGACCGCCGCCTCGACCGCCAGGCCCGCCTCCGCGGCACGGCGGCGCAGCTCGGCTACCAGGGCCGGCGAGCTGTCGATTCCGGTCACCTCGAGCCCCCGGCCGGCGAGATGAAGTGCGACCCTGCCGGCGCCGCAGCCGAGCTCGAGCACGGGCCCGGCCGCCTCGGCGCCGAGCTCGCTCCAGAGCGCCAGGTCGGCGGCGTAGCGTCCGCATTCGACCTCGTGCCAGACGACCTCCTCGGCCGGGGTCACCGCCAGTACTCCGGCGCCAGTCCGCGGGCGCTGAGCAGGGTGCGAAGCTCGAGCAGCGCGGTGTAGGTCGGGAGCGCGAACAGGCGGCCGGCGGGGAGCGAGACGGCCCGGTCGAGAGAGCGCTCGATCGACGGCTCGACCTCGAGCGCGCCGGGGTCGATCCCGGCGTACTTGAGTCGCAGCGCGATCTCCGGCGCCCGCGTACCCGAGCAGAAGACGCGGCGCACCGAACCGCAGAGCAGCTCGAAGTCCGCATCCCAGATCCAGGAGACGTCGCGACCGTCCGCGATCCCGTCGTTGAGCGCGATCCAGAGGTCGAGTCCGGCGCCGTCCGCGCCGGTCTCACGGGCGGCCTCGAGCTTCAGGGTGCGCAGGACCTCGTTCGCGCCGGCGGGGTTCTTGATCAGCATGATCGAGACCGGCACCCCGGCGACCGCGATCGTCTCGACCCGCCCGAACGCGGCCTCGATCTCGTGCAGGGCGATCATGGCGCGCTCGAGCTCGACGCCGAGCTGCAGTGCCGTGGCGATCGCCGCCAGCGCGTTGTAGACGTTGTAGAGCCCCGGCAGCGGGAGCTCGAGCTCCGCCGGACCGGCGGGCGTTCTGATCGCGGCCCGCGAGCCGTCCATGCCGCGAAGCTCGATCTCGGTCGCCGCCACGTCCGGGAGCGGGCGATCGGCCTCGCAGTTCGGGCACTCGTAGTGGCCCAGGTGCCCGACGAAGGCGCGTTCGTAGGTGTACGGCGAGCCGCAGCGGCGACAGTGCTTGGCGTCGTGGGCGTGCTGGAGCTCGGGCAGCGCCTGCGACCCGTCCTCGATCCCGAAATAGACGACGCCCTCGCGCCGGCGCAGCTCGCGATCGCGGCCGAGGTCGGCGACCAGGGGGTCGTCGGCGTTGAGCACGAAACGGGTCTTGCCCGCCCGGCGCTCGACCATCGTCGCCCACTCGTCGGCGAGTCGCTCGAGCTCGCCGTAGCGGTCGAGCTGATCGCGAAACAGGTTCGCGAGCACGACCAGATCGGGCTCGAGCTGGTCGACCATCTGCGGCAGCCACGCCTCATCGACCTCGAACAGCCCCTCGTTGCCGGGCTGCTCGAGCAGCGCGGTGGCCACCCCCCAATTCATGTTCGACCCGGCGCGGTTGTGGACAGGTTCGCGCCCGGCCGCGCGCAGAGCAGCCGCGATCATCCCGGCCGTCGTCGTCTTGCCGTTCGTGGCGCTGACGATCGCGCACCGGTCCAACTCCGACCCAAGGCGCTCGACCGCGTCCGGCGCCATGCGCAGCAGCAGCCGGCCGGGCAGCGTGGTACCGCCGCCGCGTCCGCTGCGCCTGCTCAGCGAGCCCGTGGCCCTGGCGAGCGCGAGCTTGGAACGGAAGCCGACGCCCGAGCCACCGCGCGTCATCGGGGCACGATCACGCGCAGGGCCCCGGGCAGGACGTGGACCGTCGCCGGCAGGTCAGCGATGTGATCGCCGTCGGCGTAGACGGCAAACGGGCGATCGGCCTCGATCCGGGCCTCAACGGCGCGCGAGACGGTGACCTCGTCGTTGCCGACGTGCTTTCCGTCGAAGACCTGCGGCAGGCGGGCGAGGAACCGGAGCTTGCCGACCTCGCCGGTGCAGACGACGTCGAGCAGCCCGTCGTCGAGCTCAGCGTCAGGGGCGATGAACATCCCGCCGCCGTAGGCGCGGCTGTTGGCGGCGGCGATCGCGTAGCCGTTGAACTCGGTCCGCTCCCCGTCGAGCGTGAGCGTGAACCGGGCGGGCCTCCAGGCGACCAGGGCGCGCAGGGCGGCATAGGCGTAGACGAGCCGGCCCTTGATCCGCGACTGGTTGGCGATCCGGTTCGCGTCTGAGTCGAACCCGCAGCTCGCAATGCAGAGAAAGCGGCGACCGTTGACCTCGCCGACGTCGATCGCCCGCGGGCGCCCGTCGGCGAGCGTCGCGACCGCCTGTTCGACGTCATCGGGGATCCCGACCACACGGGCGAAGTCGTTGCCGCGACCGCCGGGGATCACGCCCAGCGATGCCAGGGACCCCGCCAGCGCCCCGCCGACCTGGCCGATCAGCCCGTCGCCGCTCATCACGACCGGCACCTCGCCCGCCTGGGCGGCCGCGACGGCCTCCTGGCGCCCGTGCTCGATGCCGTCTGTGAACACGAGTCGGTACTCGAGCCCGGCTTCGGCGAGCGCCCGCTCGGCGTCCGGGAGCAGGTGCATGGCGCGGCCGCCGCCCGCCACCGGGTTGACGAGCAGCAGGTGTCGATCGCCGCGCGGCACTCCGTGAGCCTAGTCAGCGCCGGCACGGCCCAGGAACCACGTACCGGACCCCGCCGCACCGCTCGCGCGCGAGGCGATCCCGCGGCGCCGAAAGCCGCGCTCGAGCACCGCCTCGGGCGTGTAGAAGGGTGTCTGCTCGCCCCAGCTCGCGGCCACGATCACATGTCCGCCGGGGCGCAGGACGCGCGCGATCTCGGCGAAGAAGGGCGGCATGTTGACCTGGGCGACGAGGTCGAACGAGTCGTCGCCGTACGGGAGCGACGCCGCGTCGGCGACCCGGAACGCGATCCGTCCCTCGGGGTCGAGGCCGACTTTGGCCTTCGCCCCGCGCACCATCTCCTCGGAGACGTCGACCCCCCGGACGCTCGCGCGGGGAAACTCGCGGGCGAGGAACAGCGCCGCCTCGCCGGTCCCGGTGCCGAGGTCGAGGATCCGCTCCGGGTCGGATCCGATCAGCGGCGTCGCCGCTGCGAGTGGGGCGAGATGAAGCACCGATCCGGCCCCGGTGCGGTCATCCCATCCGGGCGCCGCGCGATCGAAGAAACCCTGCATCGCGGGGCGCAGAAGCGGCCACAGCCACGGAGCGCGGGCGATGATCGCGTTCAGCGCCCGACCGGCCAATCGGACGCGAGCGGGTGTTGGCCGCCCGGAGCCTTGCACCGGACCATGATGCCAAGCAGGTACCGTTCCGCCCGATGCGCCGCCGCCTCGCGACCCCGCTCGCCGCGCTCGCGCTCGCGCTCGGCTCGGTCGCGCTCACCGGCTGCGGCGACGATGAAGAGCCTGACGCGACGGCGACGTCCGCCGGCGAGCAGGCCGATTGCGTCACGGTCGAGCAGCCGCCCCCCAAGGATGAGAAGTTCGAGAAGCCCGGACAAGCGCTCGACCCCGGCGAGCCCGCGTCGGCGACGGTCGACACGAGCTGCGGGAACTTCGTGATCGAGCTCGACACGAAGCGCTCGCCCCAGACCGCGAACTCGTTCGCGTTCCTCGCCGAGCAGGGCTTCTACGACGACACCATTTTTCACCGGATCGTCCCCGGCTTCGTGATCCAGGGCGGCGACCCGCGGGGCGACGGCACCGGAGGACCGGGCTATTCGATCCGCGAGCCGCCGCCGCAGCGAACCACCTACCGGACCGGCCTGGTGGCGATGGCGAAGACCGGGATCGAGCCGCCGGGAACCTCCGGAAGCCAGTTCTTCGTCGTCTCGGCGCCGGCCGACGCCGGGCTGCCCCCCGACTACGCCGTCCTCGGCGAGGTCAGCGAAGGCCTGGACGTGGTGAAGAGGATCGGCGCGCTGGAGACCGACCCTTCGACTGAGAAGCCGCTGGAACCGGTGACGATCGACAGCGTCACGATCGACGCCGGCTAGCCCGGCCGCGCGAGCGCTACGCTCGGCCCGATGTCCCGAATCGAGATCGGCGACGAGGCGCCCGACTTCGAGCTCGCCGGCACCGGCGACCGGACCTACCGGCTGCCGGACCTGCACGGGTCGTGGGTGATCCTCGCCTTCTATCCCGGCGACTTCACGCCCGTCTGCACGCGGCAGTTCTGCTCCTACCGCGACGCCGCCGATCACCTGGACGACCTCGACGCGACCGTGCTCGGGATCTCGCCGCAGTCGGTCGACTCGCACGAGCGCTTCATCACCGAGCACGGGCTCACCGTGCCGCTGCTCGCCGACCCCGACCACGCGACCGCGCGCGCCTACGGCGTCGTCGCGCCGGGCGGCCTGGTCAGGCGCTCGATATTCATCATCGACCCACAGGGGGTCGTCCGCTACCGCCACGTCGCGCTGCTCGGCCTGCGATACAAGGACGTCGAGCACCTCGCCGGGGCGCTGGCGCTGGCCCGCGGCGCGGCGGCTTGAACGCGGACGGCGAGCTCGCGGGCGCCGTAGCGCTGCTGATCGATCTCGACGGCGTGCTCTACGTCGGCGACGAGCCGGTGCCCGGAGCCGTCGAGGCGGTCGCCACCCTGCGCGAGCGCGGGCTGGCGCTGCGTTTCGTCACCAACACGACAGCGCGCTCGCGCGCCCAGACGCTGGACAAGCTCGAGCGGCTCGGCTTCGAGGTCGCAGAGCCGGAGCTCGTCACGCCGGCGGCCCTGGCGCGCCGACACTGCGAACAGCTCGGACATCGTCGGGTCGCCCTGATCATGAACGAGGAGGTCAAGGAGGACTTCGAGGGACTCGAGCAGGCCGACGACGACCCCGATGCGGTGATCATGGGCGACCTGGGCGAGGAGTTCGGGTTCGCGATCCTCAATCAGGCGTTCCGGATGGTGATCGGGGGCGCGGAGCTGATCGCGCTCCAGAAGAACCGCTTCTGGCTCACCTCCTCGGGGCTCTCGCTCGACGCCGGCCCGTTCGTGGCCGCGATCGAGTACGCGAGCGGCACGGAGGCGGTCGTGGTCGGAAAGCCCTCGGAGTCCTTCTTCGAGCTGGTGCTCGCTGACCTCGGGGCCGGCCCGGAGCAGGCGCTGATGGTCGGTGACGACATCGAGTCCGATGTCGGCGGTGCGCTCACGGCGGGGCTGCGTGGGGTGCTGGTCCGAACCGGCAAGTACCGCGAGGAGTTCGTCGCCGAGTCGGAGATCGAGCCGACCGCAACGATCGACTCGATCGAGGCGCTGCCGACGCTGCTCGAAGGATGAGCGGACCCGAGGCGGCGCCGTTTCGCCTCGCTCGGGACGGATTCGCGCTCGCCGGCGAGACGAGCGGGGAGGGGACGCCGATCGTGCTCCTGCACGGGCTCACCGCGACGCGCCGCTACGTGGTCCACGGCTCGCGCGCCCTGGCGCGCACCGGATTCGAGACGATCGCCTACGACGCGCGCGGCCACGGGGAGTCCGAGCCGGCACCCGCGGGCGGCGGCTACTCCTACGCGGAGCTGGCGGCCGACCTGGGCGCGGTCGTCGGCCGCCTCGACCCGTCGCGAAGCTTCGTGCTCGCCGGACACTCGATGGGGGCACATACGCTGGCCGCCTACGCGCTCGCCGAGCCCGAGCGGATCGCGGCGATCGTCGCGATCGGGCCCGCCGTCGTCGGCGCCCCGGCCGAGCCGGGGACGCTTGCCTACTGGGACCGGCTCGCCGACGGCCTCGCCGAGGGCGGGGTGGAGGGCTTCATCGCCGCCTACGACGACGGCCTCGACCCGGCGTGGCGCGAGACGCTGCTGCGGATCACGCGCGAGCGGCTCGCGCTTCACCGCGATCCGGAAGCGGTCGCGCGCGCGCTGCGCGAGGTCCCGCGTTCGCTGCCGTTCGACGGCCTGGGCGAGCTCGAGCATCTCGAGCTCCCGGCGCTGGTGGTGGCGAGCCACGACGAGGCGGACCCCGGACATCCGTATGCGGTCGCCGCGGCGTGGGCCGAGCGGCTCCCGAACGCGACCCTGGTCAGCGAGGACCCGGGCGCCTCGCCGCTCGCCTGGCAGGGCGGTCGCCTGTCGCGGGAGATCGCGGCGTTCTGCGAGCGGCAGGAGGTCGGCGAACGGCTTTCGCGCTAACGGCGGTTCTGGCGCCGGTGCACCAACCGCAGGCCCGACCACGTCTGATCGATCGCGCAGACCTTGTTGTCGACCAGCCCGGCGGCAAGCGCGATCTCGCGGACGACGTCCTCGCTGACGTCGGTCGGGACGCGGGAGGCCCGCTTCGGCCACGCGATCCAGAGCCCGCCATCGGGATAGACGGCGTTCGCGAGCCGCGCGAAGCGACGCTCGATCGGCGCCCGGCGCTCGAAGAAGGCGACGACGACGTCGAGCGGCGCCACCGCGCGCTGCTTTATGACAACCCGATCGGGGAGCTCGCCGAGCGCCGCGGCGAACCCGGCGGGCGCCCCTGGGAACGCGACCCGGCTCTCCTCCTTGATTCCCAGCTTGCGCGCCAGCGGCGTTGCCGAGTAGCCGGCCACGCCGCCAGCCTATGCTTTCCGTGGCGATGGTCGACGACGGGCACGCGATCCACTACGCGGCGGTGAGCAAAGGCACGCCGGTCTATTCGTCCGACGGGACGGAGGTGGGCACGGTGCGCCAGGTGGTCGACAACTTCCGCGAGCACATCCTCGACGGGATCGTGATCGAGACGCCTTCGGGCGAGCTGCGGTTCGCCGACGCGCCCGAGGTCGGCCGAACCGCGGAGCGCGGCGTAACGCTGACAATCGACGCGAGCAAGGTCGACTCGCTGCCACCGCCCGAGGACGGCCCGCGCACGTTCAGCGCCAATCGCGCAACCGGCCGGCTCTCGAAGCTGTTCGGACGCGGTTGGAAGCGCGACTGACGCCGAGAGGAGCATTCCGACGGCATCTGGGACGGAATGCTCCGCTCGAGCCACCGCGCAGCCGGGCGGATAACCAGGGTAAACCCGGACCGGGCTAGGCTCGACCGGTGGCCGACTGGAAGACGGTGACGGAGCTCGGTGGCCGGCTGCCGGAGGTCGAGCAGGGCACCTCGTACGGCACACCGGCGCTCAAGGTGCGCGGGAAGATGTTCGCGCGCCTGCGCGAGGACGAGAAGACGCTGGTGGTCTGGACCGACTTCATGGAGCGAGAGGCGCTGACGCAGGGCGATCCGGAGACATTCCTGGTCACGCCGCACTATGAGGAGTGGCCGCTGGTCTTGGTCAGGCTCGCGCGCGTGGACGAGCGCGAGCTGGAGGAGCTCTTGATCGAGTCCTGGCGCGAGCGGGCGCCGAAGCGCCTCCGCCAGGCCTACGACGAGGAGCGCGGGAACCCGCAGGGTGAGTTTCCATAACCGTTCTTATCGCGCGTAAGGTGCCCTGGCGGGCCCCGGGAACCGGCTACTCGCCCAGGAATGCGTCGACCGCGCGCGTGAACCGCTGGCGCTCCTGAAACAGGAACGCGTGCGCGCCCGGAAGCACGATCATCTCCGACCCGGGCACCTGACCGGCGATCCGGCGCAGGTTGACGGGCGGCACGACCGGGTCCCGGCGCCCCGCCGCCGCCAGCAGCGGAACCTCGACCCCGGCGAGCTGGCGAAAGTTGCGATTGCTACGAAGCCACGGGTCCTCGGCCGCGACCTGCGCGTCCGTTGTCGCAGCGGGGACGTCGAAGTCGTCGGGGATCTCGCCGCTGCGGCTCGCCCGCACGAGCCGGCGCAGGAAACGGCGACCCTCGCGCTGGCGCTCGGGCGGGTAGAGCTCGCGCAGGATCTGGCGATCGGTCGGGCTCGGGTCGCTGTCGATCGCCTGCGCCTCCGGGCTACCGAGCACGGTGCCGGGCCCTCCGGGGTTGGTGCCGGCGAGGATCAGATGCGAGACCCGCTCGGGGTGCTCGATCGCGAGCCGCTGGGCGACGAACCCTCCCATCGACCAGCCGAGCACGTCCGCCTTCGAGATCCCGACCGCCTCGATCAGTCCGTCCGTGGTATCGGCGAGCGAGCCGAAGGAATCGCCGCGCCAGGGCCCGGAGCGACCGAGACCGGGGTAGTCGAAGAGCAGCAGGCGATGCTCGCGGCTCAGCAGGCGCAGCAGGGCCGGGTCCCATTCAGCCATCGTCGAGCCGGTCCCGATCAGCATCACCAGCGGCGGGCCATGCCCACGCTCATACCACGCGATCTCGGTTCCGCCGACGCGCGCCTCTCGCACCCGGGCCTCGAACGCGCGCTCGGGCGCCGAGCCGCAGCCGACGACCGCGAGCACGAGCAACGCCAGGATCGCGCCACGAGCCCTCATCGCCGAGCTGCCCGGGAGCGGTCCGGGCCCGCGGCCTCTCCCCAGGCCAAGAACGCCGCACCCGCGATCACGATCCCGATCGCGGTCGCGAGTCCCCTCTCGTCCGCAGCCTCGATCGGCGGCGTGCCGAGGCTATCGGTGAGCAGGACGACGTAGGTGGTGATCGCGGTGGTGAACAGCGCGTATTCGATCGCCAGCAGCGCGTAGGAGAACGCGGCCGCGACGGCGAGCACGATCGCCGTCGGCACCGGCTGCTCACCGAGCACCGCCGCGAGGCCCGTCGCCAGCGCCAGGCCGACCACCGTGCCGGCGGCGCGCATCGCCAGCCGCTCGAGCGTTTCGTCACGAAACGGGCGCAGGACGAAGAGGATCGTCAGCGGCACCCAGTAGCCGTGCTCACCGAGGTCGACGACGCGATAGAACGCGACGCCGAGACCGAGGGCGGCGCCAAACCGGATCCCGTGGCGCAGGGCCGACGAGGCGAGGGTCAGATTCGCCCGCATGGTGGCCACGGAGCCGCGCGCCGCCTCACCCAGCGACCAGCGCCCGGGCGCGCGGTCGGAGAAGACCAAGGCGGCCAGCGCAGCGGCCGCCTGCAGCAGGCCGCCGGCGGTCCCGAGCACGAGCGCCTCGGGCGCGTCGGCGGGTTCGAGGTAGAAGCCCTGGGCGAGCAGCAGCGCCAGCGAGCAGGTCAGGCCGGCGATCATCAGCCGCGCCGAGACCGCGAAGCAGAGCCCGGCCAGGCCGCCGATCGCGGCCATCGCGAGCGCCGCCGTGATCGTCGCCTGGCTCGAGAGCACCCCGATCGCGGCCGAGGCGCCGATCAGCGGCGCGATCAGGAGTTGCCAGCGCACCCGGATGCGGGCCGGCGCGTCGAACGCCGCGAAGCCGGCGACCAGCGCGCCGGTCGCCAGCCCGGCGGCGTAGGCGTCCTCGAGGAACAGGTCGGCGAGCGCGGCGAGGCCGACCGGCAGCGCGACGAGGCCACCCCGTCGCAGCGCCGGCCCCAGCGCGCCGCGAAACCGCCACGCGGGCGGGATCCCGGCGGCGGGACGGCTCACGGGGCGGTCGCGACCGTCTCTGCAGCCGTCCGGGTCATCTCGCGCCGAGCTTCAGCTCGTGGCTCCGGCGAGCGCGCAGCCGTCCCAGCAGCCCGCCGTTTCGGCGTTCGCGCGCGATCACCCGCATGTAGGGCTCGAAGTCGACCTGGATCGTGTGGCGCGCCGAGGCGACGTAGCGCTTCGCCATCCGCTCGCGCTCGTGGGCGATCACCCGCTGCATCTCCTCCCGATCGGGCAGTCCGACCTTGCCCTCGAGCAGGTCCGCCACCCACTCCGACTGCGCCTCGGCGAGCGGCATGATCGCGCCCAAGGGCTGGAGCAACCCGATGAAGTAGAGCCCCGGATGCTCGGGGCTGACGACGCGCCGATAGAGCGGGACCTCGTTGTCGGGCGCCGAGATCAGGCTCGGGTCGAAGAAGGGAAAGCTGATCTTGTAGCCGGTGCAATAGATCACCAGGTCGACGTCCTCCTCCGATCCGTCCTCGAAGCGGATTGCCCGCCCGCCCGTGAATTCGGAGATGTTCGGCTTCACGGTGATGTCGCCGTGCCCGAGTCGCGGCAGCAGGTCGGAGGAGATCGTCGGATGCGCCTCGACCAGCTTGTGGTCGGGCTCGGGCAGCCCGTAGTCCGTCGGGAGGCCGACGGCGCGCTTCAGGGCGCGCTTGTAGAAGGCCCGGATCAGCGGCAGCGGCAGGTGCGTGGTCAGCGCGTTGCCGAGCTCGTCGGTCGGCTTGCCGCCCAGGTACTTTGGCAGCACCCAGGCGCCCCGGCGCATCGCCAACAGCGTCCGGTCCGCGATTCGCGAGGACTCGACCGCGATGTCGCAGGCGGAATTGCCGATCCCGAGCACGAGCACCGTCCTCTGCTCGAGCACTTCGGGCGTCTTGTAGTCGTGGACGTGGAGCTGCTCCCCCGCGAAAGCGTCCTGGCCGGGGTACGGGGGGTCGGGCCAGCGGGCGTCCCAGTGATGGCCGTTGGCGACCAGCACGGCTGCGAACTCGGCCGAGCCCTCCCCGCCGGAGTCCAGCTCGCGCCAGCTCACCCGCCAGCGGGAGCCCGCGCCGGGCTCGACCGCCGTCACCTCGGTCCGGAACCGGATCCGGTCGCGAAACCCGAAGCGGTCGACATAGTCGTCGAAGTAGGCGGCGATCCGGAAATGATCGGGGTAGTCCGGATAGTCCTCGGGCATCGGAAAGGAGGCGTAGGCCATCGTCCGTCGCGAGGTGTTGATGTGAAGCGACCGGTACGCGGATGACATCCCGTTGTCGTTCATGTAGCGCCAGTTGCCGCCGACCTGCGAGCCGACCTCGAAGCACTCGAAGTCGATCCCGCGCGCGTGCAGGACCTGGCAGGCGGCGATCCCCGACGATCCCGCCCCGATCACGCAGACTCTCTCGCCCAAGCTCGCTCCTTTCCCGGTTTCAGTTCAGCGACGGATCCTCGGGCATTCGCGCGATCAGCGCGAACTGCCCTCCCTTGCGGGCGAGCACGTGCCGCCACAGCGCCTCGGGATCGTCGGGGAACAGCTCCGCCGGTAGCGGCGGCTCGACGATCCAGGCCTCTTCCGCGAGCTCCCCCTCGAGCTGGCCGGCTCCCCAGCCGGAGTAGCCGGCGTATACGCGGCCGCGGCGGATCGCGCGCTCGACGTCGTCCTCGGCGGTGTCCGCGGCAACGAACCCGACGTCGGCGACGACGATCCAGGCGGCTGCGGTCGGGTCGTCGAACTCGGCAAGCACGACCAGCGCCTGCGGCTGCACCGGACCGCCGATGAAGACCGGCTCCTCGCCGGCCAGGTCCGCGAGCTCGGGAGCGACTGCGTCCACCGCGGTCTCAGAGGGACGGTTGAGCACCACCCCCATCGCCCCGTCCTCGCCGTGCTCGGTGAGCAGCACGACGGTGCGCGCGAAGTTCGGGTCCGAGAGCGCCGGCGAGGCGATCAACAGGCTTCCACGCAGGGAGTCTTCCATCGGCCTGCTGATTCTGCCCGCTCGCTAACCTCGATGCCGGATGGTCTTCGACGTCGGCGAGTCCGATTTCACGACCAGGGTGGTCGAGCGCTCGCGGGAGTTGCCCGTGGTGGTCGACTTCTGGGCCGAATGGTGCGGACCGTGCCATCAGCTCACCCCGGCGCTTGAGGCCGCGATCTCCAAGCGCGCCGGCGAAGTCGAGCTGGCGAAGGTCGACGTCGACGCCAACCAGGCGCTGGCCGCAGCCTTCGGGGTCCAGGGAATCCCCGCGGTGAAGGCGTTTCGCGACGGCGCCGTGGTCGCCGAGTTCACCGGCGCGATCGGGCCGGCGCGGATCGAGGCGTTTTTCGAGGACCTCCTCCCCTCCCCCGCCGATCAGCTCGCCGAGGCCGACGACGAGAGCTCGCTGCGACGGGCGCTCGAGCTCGATCCGCGTCACGCCGGCGCGGCGCGGAAGCTCGGTCGCCTGCTGCTCGCGCGGGGCGAGAGCGAGGGCGCCCTCGAGCTGCTCGAGCCGCTGCAGGGCGACTTTCTCGCCGAGGGCCTGGTCGCCCGGGCGCGCCTCGACACCGGCAACGGAGGTGCGCAGTCCTCCGCGCCGGCAGAGCTCGAGCTCGCCTTTGCGGCCTGGGACGTGGAGGATCGCGCGACCGCGCTCGACCGCCTCCAGGATGCCCTCGCCGCCGAGACCGACCCCGATCGGCGCGATCTGATCCGGCGCGTGATGGTCGCGCTGTTCACCGAGCTCGGCGCCGACGATCCGCTCGCTCGCGAGCACCGGCGACGCCTCGCGGCGGCGCTTCACTGACCGTCGCTGAATGACCGACCCGATCTCCGGCGCCGACGTCCCGGTCGCCTTCATCGCCGGGCTCGTCTCCTTCCTCTCGCCCTGCGTGCTGCCGCTCGTCCCGGGCTACCTGGCCGCGGTGACCGGCGTCAGCGTCAGCGAGATCGACACCGCCGGCTGGCGCCGGGTGCTCGCGCCGAGCCTGCTCTTCATCGCCTCGTTCTCGACCGTGTTCATCGCCCTCGGGCTCGCCGCGACCGCGCTCGGGCAGACCCTGCGTGACAACCAGGAGCTGCTCACCGACGTCGGGGCGGTCCTGCTGATCGTGCTCGGCGCCCTGTTCATCGGCTCGCTCTACGTCGACCGGCTGAACCGCGAGTGGCACATCGAGGCGCTCCTCGCGCGGGCCGGAAAGGGCGGCCCGATCGTCGCGGGGGCGGCCTTCTCGATCGCCTGGACGCCGTGCGTCGGCCCCGCGCTGGGCGGGATCCTCACCCTCGCCAGCATCGACGGCGAGCTCGCCCACGGCGCCTTCCTGCTCGCCGTCTACTCGCTCGGGCTCGCGATCCCGTTCCTGATCACCGCGCTCGCCTTCTCCCAGGCCACCGCCGCCTTCGCGACCATGCGCCGCCACTACCGGGCGATCGTGCTCGGCGGCGGCGGGATCCTGATCGCGATGGGGCTGCTGATCCTGACCGGCGCCTTCACCGAGCTCAATGTCTGGGCCCAGAAGGTGACCAGCGAGCTCGGGCTGAACCTCTAGCCCCGCTCAGACGGGCGGCCGCGCGGGGAGCTCGCCCGGACCGACGGCGATCTCGGCCGGGGTCCCGATCGCCTCGGTCTCCTCGACACCCTCACCCTCGCCGTCGCGCGAGCAGACGATCCGGAACCGCCCCGTGCCGAGCGCCGGATCCGCGATCACCGGCAGCCCGCGGATCTCCTCCCAGCCCAGTCGCTCAGCCTCGAACGGGTTCAGACGCACCTCCGCGGCCGGCCAGGGACAGCTCGCGTTGTGCTGGTCGATCGCCTTCGAGATCGCTTCCAGGTTCTTCGCCTCGGCGCCCACCTCGACGATCCTACCGGCGCCGGTTTGCGATCATGGGCGCGTGAGCGCGGATCGCCTCACCGGTCTCGACTCCTCCTTCCTGCACCTCGAGCGGGGACCGGCCCACATGCACGTCGCCTCGACGACCCTGTTCGAGGGCTCGGTGCCCGACTACGACGACTTTCGCGAGCACATCCGGTCGCGGCTGCACCTGGTGCCGCGGTTCCGCCAGAAGCTGCGCTTCGTCCCGCTCGGGCAGGGGCGGCCGAAGTGGGTCGACGACCCGCAGTTCAACCTCGACTACCACCTCCGCCACACCGCCCTGCCGGCCCCGGGCAGCGAGGAGCAGTTGCGCACCCTCGCCGCGCGGGTCTTCTCGCAGCGCCTCGACCGCTCGAAGCCGCTGTGGGAGATGTGGCTGGTTGACGGGGTCGAGCGCGACCGCTTCGCAATCGTGACCAAGAGCCATCACTGCCTCGTCGACGGGGTCTCGGGGGTTGACATAACCACGGTCCTGTTCGACGCCACCCCCGACCCGGCCCCGCCGGCGGTCAGCCCCCCTGCCTGGATCCCGAAGCCCGAGCCCAGCGACGCCGAGATGCTCGCCGAGGCGCTGATCGAGCGCCTCACCAGCCCGACCGAGATCTTCCGCGGCGCTCGGGCCGTGTTCCGCGCTCCACGACGGATGGCGCGGGCCGCGGTCGACGGGCTCGAGGCGGCCGGCGCCTTCGCGCGGACCGGGTTCGGCGCCCCCCACTCACCGTTCAACGTCGAGATCGGCCCCTATCGGCGCTTCGAGATGGTCCAGGCCTCGCTGGACGAACTGAAGCGGATCAAGAATGCGACCGGTGGCACCGTCAACGACGTGGTCCTGGCAGCGGTCACGGGCGCGCTGGGCCGCTACCTGCGCAGCCACGGACACTCGACCCGCGAGCTCGAGCTGCGGGCGCTGGTCCCGATCAGCGTTCGTGCCGCCGACGAGCACGGGGCGCTAGGCAACCGGGTATCCGCCTACATGGCGCCGCTCCCGGTCTGGTGCGACGACCCGGTCGAGCGCCTGGCGCAGGTGAGCGTCACGATGGGCGACCTGAAGCAATCCAGGCAAGCCGTCGGCGCGACACTGATCACCGAGCTGGCCGACTTCGCGCCGCCGACGATCGCCGGCCAGGCGGCCCGGCTGCAGTCGGGCCAGCGCTTCTTCAACCTCGTCGTGACCAACGTCCCCGGGCCACAGTTCCCGCTCTACCTGATGGGCCGCAAGCTCGAGTCGGTTTTCCCGATGGTGCCGCTGGCCAAGCGCCAGGCGGTCTGCTTCGGGATCATGAGCTACAACGGCCAGGTCAACTTCGGGCTCACCGCCGACTTCGACACGATGGCCGACCTCGACGTGCTCGCCGCCGACCTCGAGGCCTCGCTGCGGGAGCTCAGCGAGGCGGCGCCCGAGGAGTCTCGCACCTCGCGGTGGCGGCGCGCCGACGGCCGACAGGCCGCGAAGGCCTGACCGACGGCCGCGACCGATCGGCCGGCGGCGACGGTCAGAGGTCGCGCATGAAGTCGGGCTCGTGGCCCTCGATGAAGACGAAGAGGGGGTGCGGAATGCCTTCCTGCTTGGCGTCGCGACCGTAGTCGTGCGGCGTCGGGTCGTCGCTGGGCGCCAACGGTTCGTCGGCGTCCTGCCAAAAGCGTTCGGAGGGGTTCCAGCGCCGCCTGCGAACCGCGGTCTCGAGGCCGTCCTCCGCGAGCACCTGCTCAACCACCCGCTGCGCCTGTAGGGCCGCCTCGGAGGTCTCGGTGTAGACATACATGCGCTCGCCGTCGCGGGTGACGATCACCCGCTCGCCGAGCCGCCGCTCGACATCGTCATCGAGGTCGAGGGTCCGGAGGCGATCGCCAAGCCCGTGCAGGGCGTCGTGGAGGTCGATCTCGAGCCGGTACTCGTCGCTGGCCATGGCGGCAGACGCTACCAGCAGCCGACAGGGTGCCGAGCGGCTCACCGAGCGCGCTGTCCCGTCCGGGCCTGCGCGTATAGAGGGCGTCATGGTGGGCGCCGACCTACCCCCGGACACGTCGCTGCTGCGCCGCCACGCGGATCCGGACGGATACGGATACGGCTGGCTGCTGGTCCTGATCCTGAGCTCGCTCGCCTTTCAGCTCGGGGCGCCCGAGACCGAGTCGGCGCGGGCGCTGACGATCGCTCTCCAGGGACTCACCCTGCTCGCCGCGCTCTGGGTGGCGCGCGTGCCTCGCCGGCTCCTGCAAGGGGCCGCGATCGTCGTCCTGGCCAGCGTCCTGATCGCCGTTGGGGTGCTGATCAGTTCGGTCGAGCTGAGCTCGGTCAGCGGCAGGCTGGTCGGGCTGCTGCTCGTCGTTCTCGCCCCGCTCGCGATCGCACTCGGGATCGTGCGGCAGGCACGCACCGCGGGGGCGATCACGATCCGGACGATGTTCGGCGTGCTCTGCGTGTACCTGCTGATCGGGATGGCGTTCGCCTTCGCCTACGGGCTGATCGCGGGGATCGGGGACGGGGCGTTTTTCGCCCAGATCGACGACGGGACCCCCGCCGACTTCCTCTACTTCAGCTTCGCCACGATCACCACCACCGGGTTCGGCGACCTGACCGCGGACGATGACCTCGGGCGCTCGCTGGCGATCACCGAGGCGTTGATCGGCCAGTTCTATCTGGTCACGGTCGTCGCCCTGATCGTCTCCAACCTGGGGCTGGCCCGCCGCTCGACCTCCGGGTGAGCGAGGACTTGCCCGAGCCGACCGCGCGCGCGAAGGTCGTCCGCCGGCGACAACTGGCGCTGGCGGCGGTCGCGTGCACCGCGGCGGTCGCGGGCGCGCTGGTCGGGAGCCTGGCCGACGACGAGCAGCAGCCCCCTCGGGACGGCGCTTCGGCGCCCGTGGTCTGCCCGCCCGCGGTCGCCGCGGACCCGCGACGGCTGACCGGGCAGATGCTGGTCGTGCGCATGGAGGGCAGCGCGACGGGGGACCTGCGACGCCGAGCCCGGCGCGGTGAGATCGGCGGCGTAGTCCTCTTCCCACCGCTCGACACCGCGACGTCGGCGCTGCGGGCGCAAGTCGAGGCCCTGCGCAAGGCCGCCGCCGCAGGTGGCGCGCCGGCGCCGCTGGTCACGATCGACCAGGAGGGCGGCGAGGTGAAGCGGCTGCCCGCTGCGCCGCCCGCGCGCACGCCACCCGAGCTCGGGACGGCCGGCCCGACGGCGGCCCGCGCCGAAGGCCGCGCGACGGGCCGCGCGCTGGCCCGGCTCGGGATCAACGTCGACCTCGCCCCGGTCCTCGACGTGCCGGTCTCAGACGCGTTCATCGGCTCGCGGGCATTCGCCGCCGACCCCGAGACGGTAAGCGCAGTCGGGATCGCCTTCGGCCACGGCCTCCAACGCGCGGGCGTCGCGGCGACGGCAAAGCACTTCCCCGGCCTCGGGCGCGCGGTCACCAACACCGACCTCGCCCCGAGCACCGTCGGCGCGACGCGCGCCGAGCTGCGCACGGACCTGGCGCCATTTCGCGCCGCGGCCGCCGCCGGGCTCGAGCTGGTGATGGTCTCGAACGCGGTCTATCCGGCGTTCGACCGGGCCTCGCCGGCGTCGCTCTCCCCGACCCTGATCCAGGCGCTGCTGCGAGACCGGCTCGGCTACCGCGGCGTCGTGATCAGCGACGACCTCGGCGCCGGCGCGCTCACGGGCATGGGGATCGGCGAGGGGCCTGCGGCGGTCAGAGCGGCGCGCGGCGGAGTCGACCTGCTGCTCTTCGCCCTCTCGGACGGCTCGGAGGCGCACAGGTCGTTGCGCCGGGCGCTTCGCTCCGGCCGCCTCGATCGGCGGACCCTGCTCGCGTCCTGTGCCCGCACCACGGAGCTGCGGGCCCGCCTCGCCCGCTAGCCGGGGCGCCCGAGGGCGACGGCGAACCGCTGGTGGTCCTTGCGATACGCCCAATCGCGCGCGCTGAAGCCGGCGGTACGGCCGTCGGCATTGATCGCGACCGCCGAGATCCGCTCGAACCGGGCCGGAGCGTCGAGCGTCAGCCGGGCCTTACCGCCGTGCTCGAGGTAGCGGCGCTTGACCACCACCTCGCCGTCCACTGGGCCGCCGTCGCGCGCCACGAGCGCGAAGCTCGCTCGCACGCCGTGCTCGGCGGCGCCGCGAAGCACGATCGGCTCGCTGCCCCCGGCACGCACATCGAGCATCCGGAACGCCGTGTGGTCGAGCGTGAACTCGAGCCGGCGGCCGGGGTGCAATTCCTGCTTGCGACGAACGTCCGGGTAGAGCGCCGCGTCGGGGAAGACGCCGGGCGCGGCCCGCCATTCGGCCGTCGCCGCGGCGAACTCGGCGAACTCGCGGCTGAAACCGCGCCCGCCGAGGTCGCGGATCGCCTGCTGATAGGCGGCGATCGCGAAGTCGGCCGGGTCGACTGCCGCCGAGACCTCCCAGGAGCGACGTACGACGTCGAGCCCGAACCCGCCGCCGGGCCCGGTGAGCCAGTGGTTCCAGACCCCGGTGCCGTAGATCTTGAGGCCCTTCGCCCCGCTGCGATCGGTGATCGGCACCCCGGGGCGCTCGGCAAAGACCTCGACGTAGTTGAGGTAGTCGTTGACCTCCGGGTAGACGTGCTCCTCGGCCCACACGGCCGTCGCCTCGAAGAGCCACACGTCCTGGAAGCTGTCGTAGTTCTGCTGCAGCAGGTGGTTGAACTCGTGCGCGACCGTCGCCCTGGCGGCGTCGAGCGGATCTGCGAAGCCGAACTCCGCCGGCGCATAGTCGTCGTCGATCACCAAGTAGCCGTACTTGCTGCGGGTCTCGCCCTGGCCCGGGTCGGGCGACTCGTATCCGAACAGACCGGCGTTTCCGAGCTGCTTGAGGTAGATGTCGGCACGCGCCGATGGGTCGGGACCGCACCCGTCGCGGTCCGGCTTCGGTGGCGCCCAGCCGAGCGGCCCGGGCGTGACCTCGACCTCACGCGAACGCTCGGCCATCGAGAGCACCGCCTCGACGTAGTCGGGTGCCTTGTCCCCGTCCGCGTCGGTGAGATCGGGCGCGTCGACGAACTCCGGCGAGCTGACGAAGAGGACGCAGAAGTGCTCGCTGGCGGCGCTGGCGACGGGTGCGCCCCTCGGGAAGCCGTCGCCGTAGCGGTCCGCCGAGCCGTCGGTGGGACGGGCGAGCAGCGCCTTGGCCCGGGTCCGGGCTTCGCCCTCGAGCGCGGGCAGCGTGGTGGCGAGCGTGTTGAGCGCGGCGCTCGCATCCGCGGGCTCGGCCGCCGCCGGCCCGGGGTCGAGCGCCGCCTCGGCGGCTGCGAGCGCCTGCTCGGCCCCCGGGGGCTCGGACATGGGTGCGGGCGCTTGGGCGACCGCGGTCGCGGGCAGGGCGAGGGCCAGGGCCGCGCCGGCGACCACAGCGTGCAATCCGCGTCTGGATGGTCGCCGCGACAAGGTCTCTTTCCGCTGGTGAGGATACTTCCAGCCCATGAATGAACCCACTCCAGGCCTGCGCGTTGCGCTCGCCCAGGTCAACCCGACCGTCGGCGACATCGACGGCAACGCGGCGCTGATCGGAGAGTGGATCGACCGGGCGCGTGATTCCGGCGCTCGCCTGGTCGTCTTTCCCGAGCTCTGCCTGCCCGGCTATCCGGCCGAGGACCTGTACCTGAAGCCCCACTTCCTGAGCGCCAACGCCGCGGCGCTCGAGCGGCTCGCCACCCGCACGGCGGGGATCGCGGCGCTGGTCGGCTTCGCCGAGCCGGCGCCGGGCGCAGGCGGGCGCCGCGCGGACGCACCCGCGTCGCGTCCGGCCCACAACTCGGTCGCGCTGCTCGAGGACGGAGAGATCAGCGTCGTGTACCGCAAGAACCGGCTCCCCAATTACGGGGTCTTCGACGAGGTGCGCTACTTCGAGCCCGGCAGCGAGGCCGCGCTCGCGACCGTCGACGGGGTGGCGGTCGGGTTGACCGTCTGCGAGGACCTGTGGCAGCCGGGCGCACCCGCCTCGCTCGAGGCCGAGCGGGGAGCGCGCCTGATCCTCAACCCCTCGGGATCGCCCTATCTGCGCGGGAAGGGTCACGATCGGGAGCTGATGTTCGCCGAGCGCGCCCGGGCATACGGGGTGCCGATCGCGTTCTGCAACCTGGTCGGCGGGCAGGACGAGCTCGTCTTCGACGGCCACAGCTTGATCGTCGACGCGCAGGGCACAGTGGTCGCGCGGGCGCGGCAATTCGAGCAGGAGCTGTTGATCTGGGAGCTCGCCGGAGCGCCCCCACCCCCGCCGTCACCGCCATTGTCCGACCTGGACGAGGTCTACGCGGCGCTCACCCTGGGCGTTCGCGACTACACGCGCAAGAACGGCTTCGAGCGGGTCGCGGTCGGGCTCTCGGGCGGGATCGACTCGGCCTTGGTCGCGCTGCTCGCCGCCGACGCGCTCGGCCCCGAGCAGCTCAGCTGCCTGGTCATGCCCTCGCCGCACTCGAGCCCGGACACCCAGGCCGACGCGCGGGCGATCGCCCGCAACCTCGGCGCAGAGCTGATCGAGCTGCCGATCGGGGCGGCGATGACCGCTTACGACGCGGCCCTCGGCGAGCATTGGAGCGCCACCGGGCTGGCGGCGGAGAACGTCCAGGCGAGGATCCGCGGCAACCTGCTGATGGCGCTATCCAACGACCGCGGGCTGCTCGTTCTGACGACCGGCAACAAGAGCGAGATGTCGGTCGGCTACTCGACCCTGTACGGCGACATGGCCGGCGGGCTCGCGGTCCTCAAGGACGTCCCGAAGCGGCTCGTCTACGACCTCGTCCGCCATCGAAACGCCCGCGCCGAGGCGGAGCTGGTCCCGGCGAGCGTGCTGGAGCGCGCTCCGTCCGCCGAGCTTCGCCCCGACCAGCGCGACGAGGACTCGCTGCCTCCCTACGAGGTCCTCGACCGGATCCTCGAGGGCTACGTCGAGCGCGATCTCTCGCGCGAGCAGCTGATCGCCGAGGGCCTGCCGGAGGAGCACGTCGAAGAGACCATTCGGCTCGTCGATCGCGCCGAATACAAGCGCCGTCAGGCGCCGCCCGGGATCCGGATCACGAGCCGCGCCTTCGGCCGCGACCGGCGGCTTCCGATCACCAACCGGTTCAACGGCTGAAAGGTGCTTCAGCCGGGCGCCGGGCGAACGGCGATCGTCAGCCGCGCGAGGGCGCAGAGGCGGCCCTCGTCGTCGCTCAGGTCACAGTCCCAGACCCAGGTCGAGCGCCCGCGATGGCGCGCTCGAGCCTCGCAGGTGACTCGCCCCGAGGCGATCGGGCGGATGAAGCTCGTCTGGTTGGCCTGGCCCATCGCGACCATCCCGTCGGCCGCCACCGCTTCATAGGTGGCACGAGAGCAGAGCGACTCCGCGAGCGTCGCCAGCGCTCCTCCGTGGACGATCCCAAACGGCTGGCGGATCGTGTCCGTGACCTCGAGTCGAGCGATGGCGTGCTCGGGCGAGAGGTCCACGTACTCGACGCCGATCGCACGGCTGAACCCGTCGGCCTGGTTGCCACGCTCACTCATCGGCCCAGCCTAATCACAGTGGGCGCGGTCGCGCCCGGGCGGCAGGGTCTTGCGTGCCGTCCCCCCGTAATCACTCATCTAGGCTTGCCCGAAGTGACGATCACCGCTGACCAACAGGCGACGCTGCAGCTCCTCCTCGAGCGCGGCCAGAGCTACTCCGACCTCGCAAGCCTGCTCGGGGTCGACGAGGATGAGGTCCGTGAGCGCGCGCGTGGCGCGCTCGCCGAGCTCGGCGGCGCAGATCCGGACCGCCACGTCGGGCTGACCGACTACCTGCTCGGCGAAGCGGACCCGATCGGTCGCGCCGACGCCTCCCGCCATCTGCGCCAGGATCCCGGCGACCACGCGCTCGTGGCCGTGCTCAGCGAGCGGCTGCGGGAGCTCTACCCGAGCGCCGAGCTGCCGCGGCTCCCGGGAGAGCCGCGCCGGACCCGCGCAAGCACGGCGGCGGCGGGCAAGCAGCGGCCGGCGACGCAGCGGCTGGCGCTGGTGCTCGGCGGTGCGGCGCTCGTGTTGGTCGTGGCTGTGCTCGCGATCGCGGGTGTCTTCGACGGCGGTGAGGGCGGGGACGAGGGCGCCGCGAGCGCCGGCGCGGACACCGGGGAGCAGGCGGTACCGGTGCGGCTCGAGCCCGAGCCGGGATCCGACGCGGGCGGCGTGGTCGTGTTCGGCCTCGCCGCCACCGATGACCCGTTCATCGAGTTCCAGGTCCGCAACCTCGAGCCGGCGACTGCCGACGACGCGTATGTGCTCTGGTTCCTGGCCCGCGACGGCGCCGGCTTCCCGCTGCCGACCCCGCTTCCGGTCCAGCCCGACGGGACGCTCAGCGACCGGATCTCGGTCCCGGCCGAGATCATCGCCTTCGCCCAGCAGGCGAAGACGATCGCGATTGCGCTCAACGATCGGCGCCAACTCGATCGCGAGATCAACCGGGCGGTCAGGTCCGGCCAGGGCACGGTCGAGTTCCCCGGTGGGACGGTGCTCTCGGCGCCGATTCGCGGCGCCGGCTAGCCCGCCAGCAGCTTGCCGGGGTTCATGATCCCGGCCGGGTCGAGTCGCTGCTTGAGCGCCGCGAGCGCTCCGAGCCCCGTCTCCCCCACCTCGGCGCGCATGTAGGGAGCGTGGTCGCGCCCGACCGCGTGGTGGTGGGTGATCGTCGCGCCGCAGCCGACGATCGCCTCGCAGGCGGCTGTCTTTACCGCGCGCCAGTGCTCGATCTCCTCGCCCGGCTTGCCGGAGGCGAGAAAGGTGAAGTAGAGCGAAGCCCCGTCGCGGTAGGCGTGCGATAGATGGCAGATCACGATCCCCGGGGTCCCATGTCCGCGCAGGGCGCGGTCGATCGCGGCGCCGACCGCCCGGTAGAGCTGATCGAGCCGCGACCAGACGTGCGACGTCTCGAGCGTCTCGACCATGTAGCCGTGGTCGAGCAGCTCATCGCGCAGGTAGGGCCCGTCGTAGCGCCCGCGCTCCCAGGCCCGGCCCGGTGCGCTCCCGAGCGGAGCCGCACCGCCGGCGCGCAACAGCGCGGTGGAGCGGGCCCGGTCGCGGCGCACCGACTCGCCGCTGCCCTCCCAGCCGCAGATCATCAGGCAGCCTCCCTCGCGCCGACGCATCCGCAGGTAGGCGTCGAACAGGCTTCTCTTCAGCCCGCTCGTTCCGGCGAGCCCGAGCGAGACCCTGGTCTCGGCCTCGTCGGAGAGCCGCGTCACTGTCGGCAGCGCATCGCCCTGGGCGAGCGAGCGAACCAGCTCGCTGCCGGCGACGAAGTCGGCGGCGATCCAGGCCTCGTAGCGGCGCACCTCGGGCGCCGGTCGCACCCGCGCGGTCACCTCGGTGATCACGCCCAGGGTCCCCTCCGACCCGAGCGCCAGCTCGCGCAGGGCCGGCCCGGCGGCGGTGTGCGGGGTCGCCAGGGTGCGCAGCTCGCCCACCGGCGTCGCCATCGCCAGCGCGCTGACGAGCTCGTCGAAGCGCCCGTAGCCGGCCGACGCCTGGCCCGCGGAGCGGGTCGCCGCGAAGCCGCCGATCGTCGCGTACTCAAACGACTGGGGGAAGTGCCCGAGGGTCAGGCCTGCGGTACCGAGCGCGCGCTCGGCCTCGGGCCCGCTCAGGCCCGGGCCAAGCGTCGCCGTCAGTGAGGCGCGGTCGACGCCCAGCTCGCGCAGCCGCATCAGGTCGAGGGCAATCACACGCCCGTGCGGACCGGCAAGGGCATCGACGCCGCCGACGACGCTGGTCCCGCCGCCGTAGGGAACGACCGCGATCCCGTTCGCCGAGCAGGCCTCGAGCAGCGTCGCGACCTCGCCGGCGTCGGCGGGAGCAACGATCGCGTCGAAGGCGTGCTCGGGCCGGCCCCGGCGAAGCCGGATCAGGTCGGGATAGCTGCGTCCCGCCGCCCTTTGAACCCGTTCCTCGTGCCCCGTGAGCACGTGCCGCTCGCCGACGATGCTCGCGATCGCCTCGGGCAGCGGGCGCGGCTCGGGCAGCTCGACCCGTTCGAGCTCGACTCTCGCGCTCGGGGTAGCGGGGCCGAGCTGCTCGCGCAACATCGCGAGCGCCCCGGGCGGCAGATCGAGGCGCCTGCCGGGATCTCCCCAACCCCACCACTTGGCCGGCGTCCGCGACGGAGTCGGCGGCTCACCCGTCACGGCCACCCACCAGCGCCCGCTCGATTCCCTCCAACGCCTCGTCGAGCCGGCGTTGCGAGGCGCCGCGCATCAGCGCCGAGCCAAGTCGCGAGAGGCCGCGGAGCCGCTCCTCGCTGGTCAGCGTGATCGCGGTCCCCGCCGGCTCGGGGGCGAGCTCGATCGAGAGCTTCGCGGCTTTGAGAATGCGGTCGAACGGCGTCCCGTCGATTTCCTGCTCCCAGGCAAGGCGCTCGAGCTCGCTCGACTCGGTGCAGCGAAAGTCCGCCCGCACCGCGGCCCCGCGCTCGGTGGCGAGCACGATCGTCCACTGGGCGGGTTCGTCATCGGGGTCGCGGACGTCCTCGACCCGCAGGGCCCGCGGCCACCAGCGCGCGAGGCTGTGCGGATCGGAGACCAGCTTCCAGACCCGCGCCGGCTCAGCGGCCACCGTGCGGGTGCGGGAAACGCGCGGCATCGCCGGCTGCCAAGGAAGCCTTGGCTAGCCGCTGGCAGTCGACTTGAGGCGCCTCAGGTCCCGGACCAGGAGCAGATGCTTGAGGTGCCCGCAGACCGCGGCGAGGCTCTCGAGGTTCTCGACCGCCTCCTTGCGCCGGGCCTGGCTGCGTGAACGCAGCTGCGCCCCGAGCAGCTGCTCGAGCAGCGCCGCCTCACGGTCCGCCGAGGTACGAAAGACCCGCAGGTTGCGCCCCGCGACGCCGAACTTGGACAGCTCCGCCGCCGCCCTGACGATCTCGAGATCGGTCTCGTCGTAGACCGTACGCCCGCCGCTGCGGCTCGGTGCGACGATCCCAAAGTCCTGCAGCTCGCGCAGAAAGCTCTCGCCGACGCCTGCCTGCTCGACCAGCTCCTCCTGGGTGAACGAGGTCACCGGCTCGCCGACCGACGCGGCGCGGCGCTTCTGACCCTCACTCGGTCGCCGCCCGGTGAAGTCGCCGGTCGCCAACTCCTGACGGATCACGCGCAGGGGCAGGAACTCGTCGCGCTGCATGCGCAGGATCGCGCGCAGACGCTCGACGTCGGCCTGGCTGTAGAGGCGATAGCCCCCGGCCGTGCGACGCGGCGCCAGCAGCTTCTGGTCCTCCAGATAGCGGATCTTGGAGATCGAGATGTCGTCGAACTCCTGGCTCAGGATCTTGGCCACGGCGCCGATCGTCAGCGCGCGCCGCGGCCGCGAGTCGCCCTTCGGTGGGCTGCTCTTCTCGTCGACGATCACGGACATCATTTCTCCAGGTAGCTGAGCTTGTACTTGCCGATCTGGATCTCGTCGCCGTCCGTGAGCCGGTGCGATTCGATCCGGCGTCGATTCACGTAGGTGCCGTTGAGCGAGCCGAGGTCGTCAATGTAGTGGCCGTCCTGGCGCTGGACCAGGAGCGCGTGGTTGCGCGAGACGGTGACGTCGTCGAGAAAGACGGCGGCGTCGGGGGTGCGTCCGATGCTCATCCTGTCCTCGTCGACCGTGAAGCTCTCCCCGGCGCGGCCGCCGCCCGACCGGATCACCAGCGCCGCGCCGGCCTTGCCGACCTCCTCGTCGATGTCGACCGGCGTGTACTCGCCGGTCTCGTCGACCTTGTAGGTCATCGTCGTCGGCTCGTCGGCGCCCTCGGGGCGCCCGAGGAAGGCGCCGCACTTCTGGCAGTAGTTGGCTCCCTCGGGGTTGACGAAGCCGCATTCCGGGCAGTGGAGGGCCATCGGGCTAGCTCTCCGTGCCGGGCGGGGAGACCTTGCCGAGCAGGATGTCGGTCAGCTGCTCGACGTCGGCGCCGGTGATCGTCGCGTCGCCCTCCTCGCGCTTGACCTTGAGCCGGTTGACCAGCTCGGCCCGCAGGATGTCGATCTTGCCGTGCAGGACCCGGCGCCGGTAGGAGACCGCGCGCTCCTCGTCCGCGAGCTCGGAGATCAGCGACTTGAGCTCCTCGTCGCTCAGCGAACCGATGTCAGGAAACGTGCTTTCGTACTCGGTGCTCATCTTCGGTCCCCCGGTTCGCCGATCCCTACTGCCGCTCAGCGCCGAGTATACGACCGATCTGCAAACTTCAACTTGAGCTTGAGCGTTTGGGCTCGAGCTTGCGGCCGGGGCCGCTTCATCCGGGCGCCGCGACCGGGGCGCGGCCGAGCGCGGCGCGCACGTAGACGACCGTCGCCAGAAGGCTGATCGCAACCCCGATCACGAACCCGGCCTCGATGATCCACCAGTCGACGACCATGCTCCAGAAGATGCCGCCGAAGACCAAGAAGACGCCGATCCGGCCAATCCAGTTGACCTCGATGTCGATCCCCCGTCGCAACGCGAGCTGGGCGAGGACGAGCGTGACCAGCTCGCGGACGGCAAGCACGGCGAGCGCCCATCGCGGCAGCAGCTCGAAGTGCCAGCAGACCGCGGCTCCGGCGAGCACGCTGAGCCGGTCGACGACCGGGTCGAGCAGGGCGCCCATGCGCGAGTACTGGCCGGTCGCGCGGGCAAGGAAGCCGTCGAGGTAGTCGCCGGCGGTGATCGCGAGGTAGATCAGCGCCGCGGCCGGGGTCCTGCCGTCGCCGGAATCGAAGGCGAGCGCGAGGAACACGGGAATCGCCGCCAGGCGGACGTAGCCGACCAGGTTCGGGATCGTCCACGGGTGCAGCGGCGCTCCGCGGCGGGTCTCGCGGGGCAGCGGGCCCGAGCGATCGATGCCGAACAGTCTGCGCTTCGAGGGCATCCGCCGCCTCAGTCGAGCGCCGCGAGGATCTCACCGGCGCGCCGGGCCGCGTCGCCGAGTGCGAGCCGGTGATCGTTGCCGCTGCGCCGCTCCTGGGCCTCGACCTCGTGCTCGGCGAGCGCCCGCTTACCGATCACGATCCGCAGTGGACAGCCGAGCAGCTCAGCGTCGGTGAGCTTCTCCCCCGCTCCCGCGTCGCGGTCGTCGTACACGGTCTCCAGGCCCGCTTCGCCGAGCTCCTCGTAGAGGCGGTCGGCCGCCGCCCGGGTCTCTTCCCCCGCCTTGCCGAGGGCGACCAGGTGCACCGCCCACGGCGCCAGCGGACGCGGCCAGACGATCCCGCGCTCGTCCGCGCCCTGCTCGATCGCGGCCGCGACGATCCGCGCGGGTCCGATCCCGTAGCTGCCCATGACGATCGCCCGCTCCGCTCCCTCGCGGTCGAGGTAGGTCGCGCCGAGCGGCTCGGAGTAGCGCGTCCCGAGCTTGAAGATGTTGCCAACCTCGATCGCGGTCTCGACCTCGATCGGATCGCCCGCGGGCGAGAGATCGCCGGGCTCGACCGCGCGGACGTCGCGCTCCTCGAAGGCGAAGTCCCGGCCGGGCTCGACTCCGATCAGGTGCGCGTCGGCGCGATTGGCGCCCGCGAAGAAGCCGGCGCCCTCGATCGCCGCGTCCTTGACCACCGGCACGTTCGCTCCCACCGGGCCGATGAATCCGGGCGGCCCGAGCTCGGCCTCGATCTCCTCTGGGCGCGCCTGGCGCAGGTCGGCGCCGAGCGAGTTGCGGAGCTTGATCTCGTTCAGGCGGTGATCGCCGCGGACCAGGACGAGGACCATGCCGCGGCCCTCGACAACCACCGGCATCGCCTTCAGCGCGGCCCCCGCTGGAACCCCGAGCGCCTCCGCCACCTGTTCGACGGTGGTCAGGCCGGGGGTCGGCACCTGGCGTGGTCGATCGAGCGGCGGCGGCAGCTCGACCGCCTGCGCTCGCGCCGACGCGATCTCGACGTTGGCCGCGTAGCCGGGTGCCAGCGCGACCTCATTCTCGCCCGCGGCACATGGCGCCATGTACTCGTGGGCACCGGACCCGCCCATCATCCCGACGTCGGACTCGACCTCGCACCAGCGCAGCCCGCAGCGGTCGAAGATCCGCTCGTATGCGCGGCGGTGAAGCTCGTAGCTCGCCTCGAGGCCATCCTCGTCGCGGTCGAAGGAGTAGGAGTCCTTCATCGTGAACTCGCGGGTCCGCAGGACCCCCGCCCGCGGTCGCGGCTCATCGCGCTCCTTGACCTGCACGTGATAGAGGATCTTCGGCAGCTCGCGATAGGAGCGAATCTCGCGGGCGACGTGGAAGGTGAGCGCCTCCTCGTGGGTCATCGCGAGCACGTGATCGGTCTCCTTGCGGTCCTTGAGCTTGAACAGCTCGTCGATCTGGTCGCGGCCCGTGGTTCGCCAGAGCTCGGCCGGCTGCAGGACCGGCATCAGCATCTCCTGGCCGCCGATCGCGTCGATCTCCTCGCGGATCACCGTCTCGACCCGTTTGATCACCCGGTAGCCGGCGGGCAGCCAGGTCCAGAGCCCGGCGCCGAGCTGGCGCACGAGCCCGGCCCGGACCATGAGCCGATGTGAGGCGGACTCGGCGTCAGCCGGGTCCTCGCGCAGGGTCGGCAGGAAGTAGGTCGACAGCCGGCTCATCGAGCGGCCAGACTACCGGTGCGTTGTCCGCCCGCCGCGCCGATCTCGCCGACGCGATCCGCCCCGCCTGCCTCCCGCGCGACCGCGAGGGGATGCTCGCGGTGCTGAGGACGGTCAACATGCACCGGGTCCCGTCGCCGGAGATGGACGACTTCGACGTCGGGCGCTGGTTCGTCGTCGAGCAGGAGGGCTGGATCGTCGCCGTCGCCGGCTTCGTGATCCTCGATCACGACGGGGAGCCGGTCGGCAAGACGACCCTGCTGGCGGTCGAGCCGTCCGTCCGCCGTCTCGGACTCGGCCACGCCCTGCAGGCACTCCGGATGGACCTGATGCGCGAGGCCGGGGCCAGACGCGTGATCACCAACGCGGACAGGCCCGAGACGATCGCTTGGTACAAGCGCAACTTCGGCTACCGCGAAGTCGGTGAGGTGCGAAAGCTCTGCGAGTTCGGACTCCCCGAGGTGGACCGCTGGACGACCCTCGAGGCACCGCTATAGAGCCTCAGGCGCGGGTGAAGCGGCGGCCCGCGGTCGGCGAGGCCTCCTCGTCGAGGGCGACGGCAGGTGCCTTGACCGGCTTCAGGAACGGCTCGGCGGTCACGTCGTTGCCTTCCTCGCGGGCCTTCTCGGCCTCGATCGCGGCGATCCGCTCCGGGGTCAGCTCGCCTGCGTTCTCCTCCTCGATCCGGGCCAGCCAGGCGGCGCCCTCGGCCGCCTTGGCGGCCTCGACCTCGACCGAGCCGCGATCGAGCGACTTGTCGATCTCGGCGAACAGCGCGTCGACCAGCTCCTCCTGGCGGACCTTCCGCAACGGCTTGCCGTGGGCAAAGATCAAGCCCTCGTTCTTCGCGCCGGTGATCCCGAAGTCCGCGTGCGATGCCTCGCCGATCCCGTTCACCGCGCAGCCCAGCACCGCGACCTCGATCGGCTCGGCGTAGGCCTCGAGGCGGGTCTCGATCTCGGCGACGACCGAATCCATGTCGAACTGCAGCCGGCCGCAGGTCGGGCAGGCGATCAGCACCGGCCCGCGCTCGCGAAGCTGGAGCGCCTTGAGGATCTCCCAGGCGACCTTGACCTCCTCCTCCGCGTGAAAGGTCGAGAGGCTGATCCGGATCGTGTCCCCGACACCGTCGGCGAGCAGGGTGCCGAGGCCGACCGCCGACTTCAGCGACCCCGACCACTTGGTGCCCGCCTCGGTGATCCCGAGGTGGATCGGATAGGGGATCCGTTCGGAGAGCAGCCGGTTGGCGGCGATCGTGTTCGGCACGTTCGTCGACTTGATCGAGACTTTGAAATCCTCGAACTCGAGCGACTCCATCATCTCGACGAATTCGACCGCGGCGCCAACCAGCGCCTCGACCGGGTTCTCGCGCTCGAGCGCGTGCAGGTGCTTCGGCAGCGAGCCGGAGTTGACCCCGATCCGCAACGGGACGCCCGCCTCGGTCGCCCTCAGCGCCACCTCGGCGACCTTCTCGCGGCCGCCGATGTTGCCCGGGTTGAGCCGGATGCAGTGCGCTCCGGCGTCGATCGCCTTCAGCGCCAGGGTGTGGTTGAAGTGGATGTCCGCGATCACCGGGATCGGCGAGCGCTCGACGATCGTCCGCAGCGCGACCGCGTCTTCGTCGCGCGGGACCGCGACCCGGACCAGATCGGCCCCGGCCTCGGCCACCTTCTCGATCTGCTCCATCGTCGCCTCGAGGTTCGCGGTCTCGGTCTTGGTCATCGTCTGCACGGCGACCGGGGCCCCACCCCCGATCGGCACCCCGCCGACGAATACCTGGCGCTTCGAGGCCATGTGCTCAGGATAGGGCTTGCAATCCAGGCCGGTTGGCGATACGTATGCACGGATGATGAGGGCGCGAATTGCATGCGCGATGTCCCTGCTTGGGCTGCTCGTGTTCGCGCCGGGGGCGAGCGGCGCGCATCACCTCGTCTTGATCCGGGAGGTCTCCCCCGGAACGACGGCAAATCCGACGGCGGAGTTCGTCGAGCTGCAGCTGACAGCCAATAACGAGAATCAAGTGGCGAATCAGGCGATCGTCAGGCTCTACAACGCCGCAGGCACGATGACGAACAGCGCCATGTTCACCTCGAACCCGCCGAACCCCCAATCTCAGCGACGGATGCTGGCGGCGACGGCAACGGCCGGCGCGACGCCCGATCTCGTGCTGCCGACAACCGACGCGCTCAGCCCGGCCGGGACGGCGTGCTTTGACTCAATGTTGTTCGGCCCACTCGACTGCGTGACCTGGGGAGCCGCGACGGCGCCGGCTGGGCAATCGCCGAGTGGATCCCCCGCAACGACGATCCCGGACGGCTCGTCCCTGCTGCGCTCGATGTGCGCGGGCAATTCGACACTGCTGGAGTTAAGCGACGACACCGATATCAGCGCCGCCGACTTCGGACTCGCGGCGCCCACCCCCGAGAACAACGCTGCTCCCGCGGGCGGCGGGCCCTGCGGCGGCAGCGGCGCCGGCGGCGGTGGTGGTGGCGGTGGTGGAGGAGGAGGCGGCGGCGGCGACACCGACCCGCCGCAGACGACGATCAAGAAGGCGCCGAAGGGCAAGATCGACGCCGACACGGTCAAGGTCAAGTTCAAGTCCGACGAACCGAACTCGAGCTTCGAGTGCAAGCTCGACCGCAAGCCCTACAAGCCGTGCAAGTCGCCGAAGAAGCTCAAGAACCTCGACGACGGCAAACACAAGTTCAAGGTCCGCGCCACCGACGCCGTCGGCAACACCGACGGCTCACCGGCGAAGGCGAAGTTCAAGATCGTCGACTAGCGCCAGCGCCTCAACCCGCGTACAGCTCCTCGATCTCGGCCGCGTACTTCTCGTCGATCGGCTTCCGCTTCAGCTTCATCGTCGGCGTCAGCTCGTCGCCGCCGGGCATCCAATCGGCTCCCAGGACCGTGAACCGCTTGATCTGCTCGACCCGGGCCATCTTCTCGTTCGCAGCGTCGACCCCGGCCTGGACCGCGGCGATCAGCGCCGGCTCGGAGGCCAGCTCGGCGGTCGACTTGCCCTCGAGCCCGTTCTGCTTCACCCAGACCGGCGCGTAGTCGGGGTCGAGGACGATGAGCGCGACGTTGTAAGGGCGCCGATCGCCGATCGCCACCGCCTGTCCGATCAGCGGGCTCGCCGCCTTCAGGTGAGACTCGATGTTGGCGGGCGACATGTTCTTGCCCGCCGCGTTGATGATCAGCTCCTTCTTGCGATCGACGATCTTCAGGTAGCCGTCGGCGTCGAGCTCGCCGATGTCGCCGGTCGCCAGCCAGCCCTCGGGGTCGATCGTCTCCGCGGTCTTCTCGGGCATGTTGCGGTAGCCGAGCATGTTCGAGGCGCCCCGGACCATCACCTCGCCGTCGTCGGCGAGCTTGATCTCGATCCCCGGAATCGGGGGTCCCACGGTGCCCAGCTTCACCCGCGCGGGCGGGTTGAACGTCGCCACCCCGCACGTCTCCGACATCCCCCACAGCTCGCCGATCTCGATCCCGATCGCGTGGAAGAACTCGAGCACCTCGAGCGGCGTCGGCGCGGCGCCGACGCTGACCGCGACCGCCTCGTCGAGTCCCAGTGCCACGCGCAGGTTCGAGAACACTGCTTCGTCGGCCTTCGCGACCGCGGCGGAGAGCGGCTCCGGCACCTCCTCCCCGGCCTGTTCGAGGCGGACCTTCTGCAGCGCAGCCTCGAGCGCGGCGCGAAGCTTCTCGCCCTCCTCGCCCGGGACGCCGGCGAGCTTCGCCTCGAGCCCGGCCTTGAGCTTCTCCCAGATCCGGGGCACGGCGAAGAACCAGGTCGGCCTCACCCGCGGCATGAACTCGGCGATCTGGCGCGGATCGGGACAGACCGTCACCGAGAGCCCGCGGACCACGGGCAGGTAGTAGTTGGCCCCTCGCTCGGCGATGTGGGCGGCCGGCAGCCACGAGATCACCTTGCCGCCACGCTCGGGGAGCTCGATCATCCCGTCGACTCCCCCGACCAGGCTCATCAGGTTGCGGTGCGTGAGCTGCACGCCCTTCGGCGGTCCGGTCGTCCCCGAGGTGTAGATCAGGGTCAGCAGGTCGTCGGGCTCGACCGCGGCGATCGACTCGGCGGGGTCGAAGTCAGGGTCGAGGGCCTCGAGCGAATCGAGCGTCTGCTCGCCGCCGTCACCGTCGATCACGACCAGCGTCTCGATCCCCGGCAGCTGCTCGCGGGCCTTGTTGAACGTGTCGAGGAACGCCGATTCGATGATCGCCACCTTGGCGCCGGCGTCCGAGCAGACGTACTCGATCTGCTCCGGAGACGAAGTCTGGTAGATCGAGAACGGCACCGCCCCGAGCGATACCGCGGCCATGTCGATCGGGATGAACTCGGGCCGGTTGTTGAGCATCAGCGCGACCGTGTCGCCCTTGCCGACGCCGAGCGCCGCCAAGCCGCCGGCGATCCGCCGCACCCGCTCGGCGAGCTCGTTCCAGCTCACCTCGACCGCATCATCGCCCTCCCCGCTGATGATCGCCGGCTCATCGCCGAGCCGCTCGACGGTCTGCCCGAATGCCAGCGCCAGGTTCTGGGCGTGCAAGCCGCCCCCGGGTCCCCCGCTCGCAAAGCGCGCCGCCGTCGTAGCCTCCATCACTCTCCTCATCTGGTTCGGGCCGCAGCCGTAAACCTACCGCCTGAGCAGGAAATACGGGTAGCTAGCGAAGCCCGAAGCCCTCGCCCGAGAGCCGCTCGATGTCGTTCGTGAGCCCGATCGCGAACAGCATCAGCACGAGCACGAAGCCGACCACCGAGGCGCGCTCCATGACTCGGAACGGGACCGGCCGGCCGCGTACCTTCTCGACCAGGCTCCAGAAGATGTGGCCGCCGTCAAGGGGCAGGAACGGGAACAGGTTGATCACCGCCAGCGAGAGGCTGATCAAGGCGAGCACGAGCAGCGCTTGGCGGACGTCGAACTCAAAGCTCTGGCGGGTGACTTCGTAGCTGCCGACGACGCCGGAGATCTGCTCGCGCTGTTCCGCGTCGAAGATCCGGCCGACGATCGAGACCGTTTGCGAGCTCACCTCCCACATCCGCTCGAGCGACCAGCGCGTCGCCCCGCCGACTCCTTCGACCGGCACGGCGCCGTACTCGAAGCCGAGCAGCGGCCGCCCGGCCTCGGCGTCGTACTCGGGCCGGGCGCTGAGCGTCACTTCGCTGCCGTCGCGGACGACGACCAGCTCGACGGGCGCTTCAGCGAGACAGCCGTCGTGCTGCTCGCCGGCGCATTCGTGGGTCGCGATCTGCGCGCGCAGCTCCTCGAGCCCGCCCCGCCTACCGTCGACAGCGACCAGCCGGTCGCCGGGCTCGAGCACCGACGCGGCCGGGGACCCGGGGCGGACGCGCTCGACCGTGTTCGTCGGCTCGGAGGCCTGGAAGGCGAGCGCGAACAGGATCACGAACGCGATCACCAGGTTGACCGCGGGCCCGGCTCCGATCACCACGATCCGCTTCCACACCGGTTGGTGGTAATACCCGCGCGGCGCCACCTCGGGAGGTAGCTCCTCGTCGGGGTTCATCCCGGTGATCTTGACGAAGCCTCCGAGCGGGATCGCGCCGATCCCGTACTCGGTTTCCCCCCGTTTCACCGACCACAGCTTCGGCGGGAAGAAGAGGAAGAAGCGCTCGACCCGCATCCCGACCGCCTTCGCGGCGACCATGTGCCCGGCCTCGTGGGCGATGATCAGGAAGGCGAAGCCGGCGAAGGCGAGCAGCCAGCTCATGCAGCCGCCCTGGCCGTCTCGACCAGCGCTGCGGCCGCATCGCGCCCCCAGGCGTCGGCTGCGAACAGGTCCTCGAAGTGCCCGACCGCCTGTGCCGGAACCGCCTCGAGCGCCCCCTCGATCACCTCCGCGATTGCGGTGAACGGGATCTCGTCCGCCAGGAACGCCGCAACCGCGACCTCGTCGGCGGCGTTGAGGACGCAGGGCGCCGTGCCGCCGGCGAGCCCGGCGTCGCGGGCGAGGCGCAGGCAGCGGAAGGTGGCGAGATCCGGCGACTCGAAGCTGAGCTCGCCGACGGCGGCCAGGTCGAGGGTCGGAACCGTGACGTCGGCGCGCTCGGGGTGATGCAAGGCGTATGAGATCGGCACCCGCATGTCGGGCAGCCCGAGATGGGCGAGCTGGGCCCCGTCGTTGAGCTCGACCAGCGAGTGGACGATCGACTGGGGATGAACAACGACCTCGATTCGCGGGTAAGGGACACCGAACAGGTGGTGGGCCTCGATCACCTCGAAGCCCTTGTTGAGCAGGGTCGCCGAATCGACGGTGATCCGGCCGCCCATCTCCCAGGTCGGGTGCGCGAGCGCCTCGCCGGGCGTTACCCCGGAGAGGTCGGTACGGCCCCGGAACGGGCCGCCGGAGGCGGTCAGGATCAGCCGCTCGACGGAGCCGGGGGGCTCGCCGCGCAGGAGCTGGAACAGCGCCGAGTGCTCGGAGTCGACAGGCAGGATCCGCCCGCCCGTCGCCTCGGCGAGCGCGGTGACGAGCTCGCCGCCGACGACCAGGCTCTCCTTGTTGGCAAGCGCGACGTCGATTCCCTCGCTCAGCGCGGCGATCGTCGGGCCGAGACCGGCGATCCCGACGATCGCGTTCAAGACCAGGTCCGGGCCGGTCGCGTCGATCAGCTCGCGGACCCCGTCCTCCCCGGCGAGCAGGCGGGTGCCCTCGAACGCCGCCAGCGAGCGCTCGGCGGCGTCGGGATCAGCGAGCGCGACGACGCCGACCCCGGCCTCCCGGGCCTGGGCGGAGAGCCGGCCCCAATTGCGGGCCGCCGAGAGGCCGACGAGCTCGAGCTCGGACGAAGCCCGGACGACGTCCAGCGCCTGCTCGCCGATCGAGCCAGTCGAGCCCAGGATCAGGACGCGCTTGGCCATCGGACGCAGGGTAGCGGTGGGCCTAGCCCGTGCTTCGGGGCCCGCCGGCGCGCGACGGGCACGCGGCTCCTATGCTCGCCCGCGATGTCATCGGTGCCGATCGGGGCCCACGTCTCGCGCCAGCGCCCGCTGCAGGCGGCAGCTGAGCTCGGTGCCGACTGCGTGCAGGTGTTCCTCTCCGACCCCGGGTCCTACAAGAAGCCTCCACCCCATCCCGAGGCGGCGGAGATCCGCCACAGCGCGATCGACCTCTACGTGCACGCGCCGTATCTGATCAACGTTTGCTCGCCGCGCCCCAACATCCGCTACGGCTCGCGCAAGATCCTCCAGCAGACCTGCGACGCCGCGGCCGAGGTCGGCGCCGCCGCGGTGATCGTCCACGGTGGCCACGCCGAGGACGACATCTCCGCCGGACCGGGCCGCTGGCTGCGTTCCCTGGAGCTGCTCGAGAGCGAAGTGCCGGTGCTGATCGAGAACACGGCCGGAGGCGAGAACGCGGTCGCACGCCGCTTCGACGCCCTGGCGCGCCTTTGGGACGAGCTGGCCGTCTACGCCGGGCCGGTCGTGGTCGGCTTCTGCTTCGACACCTGCCACGCTCACGCCGCCGGCGAGGATCTCGCGGACGCGGTCGAGAGAGCGCAAGCGATCACCGGCCGGCTCGACCTCCTGCACGCCAACGACTCGCGCGACCCGCCCGGCACCGGCGCCGACCGCCATGCGCGGCTCGGCGCCGGCAAGGTCGATCCCGAAGCGCTGCTGGCGATGATCCGCGCCGGCGGCGAGCTCGGCGCCCCGATCCTGGTCGAGACGCCCGGGCCGCTTTCCGGCATCCGCGCTGACCTCGAGTTCGTCCGCGAGGCGCTGGCCGGCCCGGCGCCGGCTCAATAGCCGAAGGCGACCGCCAGATAGTACCCCGCGACGACCGTGAACAGGACCGCGTCGAGGCGGTCGAGCAGGCCGCCGTGAGGCCCGAAGATCGTGCCGGAGTCCTTGATCTCGAGATCTCGCTTGATCATCGACTCGAACAGGTCTCCGACCGGCGCCAGCGCCGCCACGCACATGCCCATCAGCAGCGCGTCGATCCCGGGCAGCCAGTCCTGGTAGAGGCCGGCGAACCAGAAGCCCATCGTGCCGCCGACGAAGCCCACGGCGAGTCCCTCGAGCGTCTTGTTGGGCGAGAGCGCCGGAGCCAGGCGGTGGCGCCCGAGCAGCCGCCCCCCCGCGTAGGCGGCGGTGTCGGCGACGAAGGTCGCGACCAGTACGTCGACCAGCAGGCCCGCGCCGTGATCGGGAAGCTCGCGCAGCAGGACCGCGTGCGCGAACGGGATCCCGATCCAGACCACGCCGAGGATCGTGAGCGCGATCGCGATCGTGACCCCCTGGCGGTCCGGACGAGCGAGGGCGGCGGCAAACACAACCGCGACGGTCGCCGCGAGCACGATCATCATCTGGAACTGGGTCCCGTAGAAGGCGGCGACGACGAGCGCCGCGGCCGCCGCGTAGGCGGCGAGCCCGAAAGGTCGCGCGTCGCGGGTCATCCGGAACAGCTCGGCGAGCCCCACACAGGCGAACCCGATCATCGCGACCGCGAACACCTCGCCGCCGACGATCACGATCGTGACCGCGATCGCGATCCATGGCAGCGCCCAGGCGATCCGGGCCATGGTCTCCGAACGGCTGCGCTTCGGCCGCCGCCGCGACTCGGTCTCGCGGCGCCGCAGCGGCGGCGGGGGCGATGGGCGGCGGCGGCGCGGGCGCTCGAAGTCGAGCTCGGCGTCGAAGGGCTGCTCGCGGTCGGTCATCTGCCGCCAAACCGCCGCTTGCGGCTTGCGTACTCATCGAGCGAGGCGCGGAACGCCTCCGGCCCGAAGTCGGGCCAGAGCTCGTCTCGGAAGACGAGCTCGGAATAGGCGCACTGCCAGAGCAGGAAATTCGACAGCCGGCGCTCGCCGCTGGTCCGGATCAGCAGGTCGGGGTCGTTCATCTCGGGCGCGTAGAGGTGATTGCGGAACTCGTCCTCGGATCCACCCCGAAAGCTTCGCGAGGCGTCGACGATCTCCGCCCGCCCGCCGTAGTTGAAGGCGACAAAGAGCGTGATCCGGTCGTTGCCGGCCGTCACTCGCTCCGCCCGCTCCATCCGCTCGACCAGCTCCTCGGCGACGCCCTCGCGACGCCCGACGAAGCGCATCCGCACGCCCTCGGCGTCGAGCTCGGGCGTCTCGCGGTCGATCCGCTCCGCGAACATCGCCATCAGCCCGGCGACCTCTGCTCGCGGCCGGCGCCAGTTCTCGGTCGAGAACGAGAACACGGTCAGCTCCTCGACTCCGAGCGCGGCCGCATCGCGCAGCCGTCCCTTGACCACGTCCGCACCGGCCCGGTGGCCCTCGATCGCCGGCAGTCCGCGCTCGGCCGCCCAGCGCCCGTTGCCGTCGGTGATGATCGCGACGTAGCGGGGTAGGGTCATTGGCGCGAGGCGCCTAGACCTCGAGGATCTCGTCCTCTTTGGCTTTCAGCAGACCGTCGATCTCGTGCGTCGCTTGGTCGGTGCGCTTCTGCAGCTCGGTCTCCGCGCGGCGCTCGTCGTCCTCGCCGACCTCGCCCTCCTTCTTCAGCTCGCGCAGGTCGTGCATCACGTCGCGCCGGATGTTGCGGACCGCGACCTTGCCGTCCTCGGCCACGCCGTGCACCACCTTGACCAGCTCGCGCCGGCGCTCCTCGTTGAGCTCCGGGATCTGGAGCCGGATCACGTTGCCGTCGTTGTTCGGCGTCAGCCCGAGGTCGGACTCCATGATCGCCTTTTCGATCGCCCCGATCGAGGTCTTGTCAAACGGCGTCAGCGTCAACAGGCGGGCATCGGTCGCCGAGACCTGTGCGAGCTGCTTGATCGGCGTCGCGGCGCCGTAGTAGTCGACCTCGAGCCGGTCGAGCAGGTGCGGGGAGGCGCGGCCGGTGCGCACCGTGGCGAGCTCATGCCGACACGAATCGACCGACTTGCTCATCCGATCCTTGGCATCGGAGAGGAATTCGTCGGTGATCTCAGACACGGCCGGCCGCCTGCTCGTGTTCGCCGGTGGTGACGATCGTCCCCACCCGCTCGCCGCAGACGATCCTATCTATGTTCGCCTCGTCGGCCATGTTGAAGACGTGGATCGGCAGCTCGTTGTCCATGCACAGTGAGAGCGCGGTCGAGTCCATCACCCGAAGCCCGCGCTCGATCGCCTCCATGTGGGTGAGCTGGGGCAGGAAGTTCGCGTCGGGCACCAGCGACGGATCGGCGTCATAGACGCCTTCGACCCCGTGCTTGGCCATCAGGATCGCCTCGGCGTGGATCTCGAGCGCCCGCAGCGCCGCCGCGGTGTCGGTGGTGAAGAACGGGTTGCCGGTCCCGGCGGCGAAGATCACGACGCGCCCTTTCTCGAGGTGGCGCATCGCCCGCCGGCGAATGTACGGCTCGGCGACCTCGGTGACCGCGATCGCCGACATCACCCGGGTGTAGGTCCCGATTCGCTCGAGGGCATCCTGAAGCGTGAGCGCGTTCAGGACCGTCGCCAGCATGCCCATGTAGTCGGCGGTCGCGCGGTCCATCCCCTTCGCAGCCCCCTCGAGCCCGCGATAGATGTTGCCGGCGCCGACCACCATCGCGATCTCGACCCCTCGCCCGCTCACCTCGTGCACCTGGGCCGCGATCGTCTCGACTCGATCGGGGTCGGTCCCGTACTGCAGCGATCCCATCAGGGCCTCGCCGGAGACCTTGAGCAAGATGCGACTGAACACCGGCTCGGCCATTCGCCGCACCCTATCCCGTCGGCCTACTCGCCGATCTTGAACCTGGCGAAGCGCCCGACGACGACGTTCTCGCCCGTCTTCGCGGCGAGCTCGGCGCGCAGGCCCTCGATCGTCTTGCCCTCGTGGCGATCGGCGCGGATGTGCTCCTGGTCGAGCAGGGCCACCTCGCTTGCCCATTTCGCAAGCTGGCCCTCGACGATCCGCTCGATCACTTCCTCGGGCTTGCCCTCCTCGCGGGCCTTCGCCTCGAAGACCCTGCGCTCGGCCTCGCGCTCGGCCTCTGGGACCTCGTCGGCCGAGACGTAGCGGGGTGGCGAGGGTGCCCCGGCGATGTGCAGCGCGAGCTCGTCGGCGAACGCCTGGAAGTCATCGTTGCGGGCGACGAAGTCGGTCTCGCAGAGCACCTCGACCATCGCGCCGACCGGGGTGCTGCCGCCATGGATATACGAGGCGACGACGCCGTGACCGGTCGAGCGCCCTGCGCGCTTGGCCGCCTGCGCCTGACCCTTGACGCGCAGGATCTCGATCGCCTTCTCCGGATCGCCTCCCGCCTGCTCGAGCGCCGCCTTCGCGTCCATCATCGCCGCCCCGGTGCGATCGCGGAGCGCCTTCACCTCCGCCGCGCTAACCGCCATCGCCGGCCTCCTTGGTCTCGGCCTTGGCTTCGCCCTCCTGCGCGGCCGCCGCCGCGGCCGCCGCCTCCTCGGCCTCCTTGCGCGCCTTCTCCTCGGCCTCCTTGCGCGCCTTCTCCTCCGCCTCGAGGCGACGACGCTCCTCCTCCTCGGCGCGGCGCTTGGCCTCCGCCTCGCGGTAGGCGGTCGCCGCCTGCTCGATGCCCTCGCCGACGGTCGAGATCACCAGCTCGCAGGAGCGCATCGAGTCGTCGTTGCCGGGGATCGGGAACGAAACGTCAACCGGGTCGACGTTCGAGTCGACCAGCCCGAGGATCGGGATCTGCAGCCGCTCGCACTCGCGCACCGCGATCGCCTCGGTCTTCAGGTCGATGATCAGGGCCGCCTGCGGCAGGCGCTTCATGTCGCGCACACCGCCGAGGTTGTACTCGAGCTTCTCGAGCTCGGCCTCCATCGACATCCGCTCCTTGGTCGGCAGCAGGTCGAGCTGCCCGGCCTCCTTGAGCGAGTTGAGCTCGTGCAGCCGGTCGATCCGGGCGGAGATCGTTTGGAAGTTGGTCAACAGCCCGCCGAGCCAGCGCTGGTTGACGTACGGCATCACGCACCGCTCCGCCCACGAACGGACCGAATCGCGGGCCTGCTTCTTGGTCCCGACGAACAGCACCGAGCCGCCCTTGCCTGCGATCTCGGCGGCGAACCGCCGGGCCTCGGCGAGCAGGTGCTCGGTCTGCAACAGGTCGATGATGTGGATCCCGTCGCGCTCGCCGTGGATGTAGCGGCGCATCCGCGGGTTCCAGCGCCGCGTCTGGTGGCCGAAGTGAAGGCCCGCCTGCAGCAGGTCCTTGAGTCCGGGCTCGGACATCTGGGTGCTCCCTTTGGGTTTCGTGATGCTCCCTGGCCGCTCGCGGGAACCCGGCTTGATCTGCGCCGGGCAGGGCCCCGTCCGCCCGCCAGGGGGTCGGTTACCGGTCGCCGGGAAGTGTAGACGCAGACACGTCCTCGCTTAGCCCCGCGCCCGCGTCAGCGCCTCAGCCAGGTCCGGCGGGAGCGCCGACTCGAACCCCAGCTCCTCGCCGCTGAACGGGTGGGCGAACCGCAGCCTGGCGCTGTGCAGGAACTGGCGCTCGAGCCCGTGGCGCCCGCGCTCCCCGTATCTGGGGTCGCCGCAGACCGGATGTCCGATCGCGGCGAAGTGGGCACGGATCTGGTGCGTGCGTCCGGTCTCGAGGCGGGCCTCGACCAGGGTGTCGGTCGGCAGCGCTTCGCGGACCGTGAAGTGGGTGCGCGCCTCGCGGGCCCCCCGGCCGCGCACGGCCTGCCTCTCGGGTCGTCGGTGATCGCGCCCCAGCGGCGCGTCGATCGTCCCCGAGCGCGACCGTGGCCGCCCCTCGATCAGGGCGAGGTACTCGCGCCCGACATCGCGGCGCCGGATCGCCGCCGAGAGCCTCCGGTGAGCCTCGGGGTCGCGGGCGACCAGCATCAGCCCCGAGGTGTCGCGGTCGAGCCGGTGGACGATCCCGGGCCGCTCGGCCTCGCCGCCGCCGAGCAGGTCACCGAGCAGGTCGACCAGCGTCGACCCCTCGTGTCCCGGGGCGGAGTGGACGACCAGGCCCGGCGGCTTCTCGATCACCGCCAACCGCTCGTCGCGGTGGACGATCCGCGGCTCGTCGCTCAAGGCTCTACCGCCTGAGGCTGCCCCGGTGCCAGCGCTGCGAGCGCGATAACGACGACGCCGAAAGTGATCGAGACGTCGGCGAGGTTGAACGCCGGCCACAGCGGCGGATCGAGGAAGTCGGTGACGCCGCCCTCGCGCACCCTGTCGGCGAGGTTGCCGAGCGCCCCTCCGGTCAGCAGGCCGACGCCGAGCCACATCCATGGCCTGCCGGGATCGAAGGCGAACCAGGCGACGACCAAGGCCAGGGCGGCGGCGGTGATCGCGAGCACCAGCTCCGCGCTGCCCTCGCTGAGCAGCCCAAAGGCGATCCCACGGTTGGTCACCCGGGCGACGTCGAAGCCGAATGCGACGTCCACGTGCTCGCCCGGTGCCAGGGTCGCCACGACCGCCCCCTTGGCCGCCTGGTCGGCGATCACGACCAGCCCGCAGACGCTCAGCATCCGCGCCCAGGCGCGGCCGGACCCGGCGCTCACCCGCGGATCAGATCGACGGCGACCCCGCCGAGGATCGAGAGCACGAGGATCGCGACGATCGGGCTGATGTCGAGCGGCCCGAGTCGCGGGATAAACCGGCGGAACAGGTTCAGGAACGGGTTCGTGCTCTCCTCGATGAATCCGACCACCGTGCGCAGCGCCGTGTTGTAGGGCAACGGGCGGAACTGCTGGACCCAGGACAGCACCACGTTGGCGATGATCAGCACCGTGTAGACGAGCAACAGCGCCGCCACGTAGTCGGCGACGTTGCCCCGGCTGAGCGCGAGCACGCTCAACCGCGCATCCGCTCGAGCGAGGCAGCGACGGCGGCGCGAAACGAGTCGGCCACCCCGCGATCGGCAAGCGCGCCCAGACCCGCCTCCGTGCTGCCTCCCGGCGAGGCCACCGCTGCGCGGACGGTGATCGGGTCGTACCGGCGCAGCAGCTCGACCGTGCCGTCGAAGGCCTCCACCACAAGCTCGCCCGCCTGCTCGGGGTCGATTCCCGCCTCCGCCCCGGCCTCGGCAAGCGCCTGGACGACGAGCGCGAGGTAGGCGGGCGTGCAGGCCATGATCGCGGTCGCGGCGTCGATCAGGTCGTCGGGGAGCTCGACCAGGTGGCCGAGCTCGTTGAAGAGCTCTAGCAGACGGGTCCCCGTTACGCCCTTGCCGTGCTCGAGCGGTGCATGGCAGATCACCCCGCGGCGGACCTCAACCGCGACCGTCGGCATCAGCCTCACGACCGTCGCCCCGGCGAACAGCTCCCGCAGCCGGGCAAGCGGCGTCGCGCCGAGCACCGAGACGATCGCGTCGGCGTCGTCGGCGAGCCGTTCGGCGGCGACCTCGAGCGCAGCCGGCTTGACCGCGAGCACGACGGCGTCGGACTGCCGCGCGAGCTCGGCCAGGGACTCGACCGCCTGGCCGCCGGTGCGCTCCGCAAGCTCCCTGGCCCGGCCCGAGCCCGCGTCGCAGAACAGCATCCGCTCCGGGCCGCCGGGCCCTGCGGCCCAGCCGCGCGCGATCGCGGCGGCGATGGTCCCCGCGCCTGCGAAGCCGATCCTCATCCCGGGCAGCCTAGACCGATCGAGACCAGTGATATCCACACGGCCCCGCGCCCGGGCGGCCGCCCGGGCTAGGACTGGTTGAAGAAGCCCTTCTCGACCAGCCGCGCCTTCTCCTCGGCCGAGACCTCGACGTTGTGCGGGGTGAGGAGGAAGGTCTTCTCGGCGATCTTCTGCATCCCGCCGTCGAGCGCGTAGGTGAGCCCGGAGGCGAAGTCGATCAGGCGCTTGGCCAGCTCGCCCTCGGTCGTCTGCAGATTGAGGATCACCGGGACCGAGTACTTGAACCGGTCGGCGACCTCCTGCGCGTCGTTGAAGCTCGTCGGCGTCACCAGGTGGACCTGGACGTCGGCACCGCCGTTGCCGACCGGGGTCAGCACCCGCGACCGGCTCGGCGGCAGGTCGTCGGCGAAGATGTCGTCGATGTCGTCACGGCTCCGGCGCCGTTCCGAGAGCCGGCTCACGTTCGCCGAGCCGCGTGGAGCCGCACCCTCGTAGACCTGGCCGTGCGGGGCGGTGTCGGGCTCGTAGATGTCGTGCTCACGGTAATCGGGATCCTCGGCGAGCCCGAAGTAGACGAGCGCACGATGCCAGGTGTCGCGAAGTGCCATAACGCTGCGGCTTTCGCCCCCGATGGGGGTATTCCTGCGACCCAATTATGCCTGGGAACGGCCCTGCGTCCAAGTCGCTCAGCGGTACAGCGACGTGCCGAGCCGGATCAGCGTCGCCCCCTCCTCGACCGCGACCTCCCAGTCCTGGCTCGTCCCCATCGAAAGCCGCTTCAAACCATGCTCGGCGGCAAGCCCGGCGAGGCGCGCGAAGTGCGGTCGAGACGCCTCGGGGTCATCCGTGAACGGCGGCATCCCCATCAGGCCCCCGACCGCGACCGGGCAGCGGGCGATGAACTCGCCCAGCCGCTCCGGCTCGACGCCGCCCTTGCTCTGCTCGCCGAGGTTGACCTCGACCAGCACCTCGGTTGCGGGGCTCGCGTGACGGGCGAGCTGCTCGAGCACCGAATCCGTCGCGACCGAGTGGATCAGCCGCACCAGCGGCAGAATCCGCTTCACCTTGCGGCTCTGAAGGTTGCCGATGAAGTCCCAGGTGAACTGCGACCCGTGCACCGCCTGCTTTCGCTCGAGGTCCTGGAGACGGTTCTCGCCGACCAGCTCGACCCCGGCCGCGGCGAGCTTGGGCAGCTCATCGTCCTCGACGTACTTGGTCGCCGCCAGGATCTCGACCTGCGGGCCGCAGCGCTCCCGGACCCGCTCGAGGTTGGCCCGGACGCGAGCCGCGTCGATGCCGCGGATCGGCTCAGGCATCGGCCCAGATCAGGCCGGCCTGGCGACCGGTGCGAGCGCCGTCACGGCGATGGGAGAAGAACATCTCCGGCTCGCAGCTCGTGCATAGAGCCGCCGACTCGACCCGCTGCACTCCGGCCCGCCCGAGCAAACGCCGCGCGACCTCGGGCAAGTCGAGCATCGGCCCGGCCGCGATCCCGTCCCCGAGCGGTGCGAAGGCGTCGCGCACCTGATCGCCCACCTCGTAGCAGCAGGGCCCGATCCCGGGCCCGATCGCTGCCGAGGCCGCCGCCACCGCGCTGACGCCGCGCTCGACGATCCCGGCGGCGAGCCCGCGCCAGCCGCAATGCAGCATCGCCACCCCGTCCGCACCGATGAGCGCAATCGGCAGGCAATCGGCGACGAGCACGGCCGGGGTCAGGTTCGCTGCCACGGTCGCCTGTCCGTCCGAGGGTGGCGCGGCGTCGGCGTCGGCGTCGGATGCCGTCCAGGGATTCGGGCGGGGCGAGGCATCGCGTCGCAGCACCTTGGCCTCGTGGACCTGGGCGCCGATCAGCACCCCGGCCGGATCGCGGCCCACCGCCTCGGCGAGCGCGGCGCGGTTCGCCGTCACCGCAGCCGGCCGATCCCCAGTCCGCAGGCCGAGGTTGAGGGTCGCGAACGGGCCGCTGCTGGTGCCGCCGACCCGGGAGGAGAAGGCGGCCGTCGCGCCGGGCAACTCGGCCGCCAGCCAGCGAACGCCGTTTCGTTCCCACCACTGCACCAGGCAATCATTACGGTCGCAGATGAGCGCCCCGCCGAGACCATCTCGGGCCGTTGTCCTCTATGACCGCGACTGCGGCTTCTGCGTCTGGAGTCTCGACAAGGTCCTCGCCTGGGACCGGGACGGGATCCTGCGCCCGGTCGCGATCCAGAGTCCTGACGGCGCCGAGCTGCTCGCGGCGATTCCGGAGCCCGAACGGCTTCGCTCCTGGCATCTGGCGCTTCCCTCGGGCGAGCTGCGATCGGCCGGCGCGGCGGCCGCGCCACTGGTGGCGATGCTCCCCGGCGGCCGGCCGCTCGCGTTCCTGCTGCGACGCTTCCCGCGGGCCACCGACCGCTGCTATCGCTACGTCGCCGATCACCGCAGCCGCTTCGCCAGCTTGGTCGGGGCGAGCTCGAGCTCCCGGCTGCGGCGATAGCGCCGATCTCAGCCGTCCCGGCCGGCCGCATCCAGGGCGACTGACAGCTCCTCGTCACGCCCGTGCGCGCGCCCGTCGAGCTTCGCGCGCAGCGCCGCCGCGAGCCCCCGGCCGACGGCCTCCCCCTCCGGCACCCCGGCGGCGAGCAGGTCGTCACCGCCGATCTCGAGCTCGACCTGGCGCCACTCTCCGACCAGGCGATCGATCCAGCCGGCGCCGAGGGCGCGAGCGAGCGCCAACTCCGCGAGCGAGCAACCGCGCGTTGCCTCGAGCGCCGCCGAAGGCGAATTCGGAGCCGGGCCGAGCAGTTCGCGCGCCCGCGCGACGGTGCCGGCGTCGAGCGCCGCGAGGATCGTTTCGGGCGCGGTCGCGATGCCCGCCCACGGCGGGACGGCGACCAGTCGGCCAACCGCGTCGATCAGCTCTCCCACCCCGTCACCGAGCGCCAACAGGCCCCACTCGGCAAGCAGCTCGAAGCCCAGCCGCGCCTCCGCCTCGGCGGCCAGCTTGCCCAGCTCGGCGTCGACCCGGTCCGCTGACACGGTGAGCAGGTCGGCGGAGCGGATCTGCTCCAGGGTCGAGGGCTCGACCTCGAGGCAGAGCCGGGCCGCGTAGCGCGCCGCCCGCAGCGCCCGGGTCGGGTCATCGGCCAGCGAGCCCGGATAGAGCGCGCGCAGGACCCCGCTGCCGAGGTCGGCGACCCCGGCCTGTGGGTCGATCGGGGTGCCGGGCTCGTCGACGGCGACCGCGATCGCGTTGATGCTGAAGTCGCGGCGGGCGAGGTCCTGCGCCAGATCCGCCGGCCGAACCTCCGGCAGCGCGCCGGGGTGCGGGTAGGACTCGGCGCGGGCGCGGGCGACGTCGATCTCGAGCCCGTCGCGACGGACGGTCGCGGTGGCGAAGCGCTCGTAACTGCGCAGATCGCTGCCAAGCGCCCCGGCGAGCGCGAGCGGATCGCCCTCGACGACGAGGTCGAGATCGGCGCGCGCCGCACCCAGCAGGGCGTCGCGCACGGCCCCGCCGACCAGGTAAACGGGGGCGCCGCCGGCCGGCGCGGCCGAGCGCACCGCCTCGAATCCGGGCAAAGCGGCGATCCGGCCGCCGAGGCCGTCAAGGTCGATCTTCCGTCGTGCTGCCATTTAGCTTTGGCGAAGGGTCCCTTCCCTACCATGACGGGCTTCGCGGATGATCCGCACCTGGCTCGACAAGTGGCGCTCGCTGAGCGTGCGCACCCGGGCGCTGATCGCCGGCGGGACGCTGATCGTGGTCGCGGGGGGCGCCGCGACGGCGTACGCGGTCCTGAAGCGCGACGCGGACGTCGAGTGCCCGCCCCCGTGCGAGCTCGAGACAGAGAAGCCCGCGACGCCGCGCGAGCGCGTCAAGACGGTCAACTGGCCGGTCTACGGCTACGACGACCAGCGCACGCGCTACCTGCCGACGACACGGGTCCGCCCCCCCTTCGACGCCTCCGAGTGGAGCTTTCAGGCGGGCAAGCTGCTCGAGTTCTCGCCGGTGATCGGCGAGCGCACCCTGTTCTTCCTCGACAAGGACGCGCTCATGTACGCACTCGACACCGAGCGAGGGAAGGTCGAGTGGAAGAACGAGATCGGCGATTTGGCGGCCTCCTCGCCGGCCTACTCCGACGGGCGCCTGTTCGCGGTCACGCTCGAGCCCGGGGCGGCGGTCGCGATGCGCGCCCGCGACGGCAAGGTGCTGTGGGAGCGCCCGCTGCCGGGGCGCAGCGAGACCTCGCCGGTCGTGTTCGGCAAGAGCGTGATCGTCGGCAGCGAGTCGGGCGATGTGTTCGCGCTCGACGCCGAGTCGGGGAAGGTGCGCTGGCAGGTCTCCACCGCCGGCAACGTGAAGGGCGGGCTGGCGCTCGACGACGGGATCCTCTACGGCGCCAACTACGCCGGCGAGGTGTTCGCGATCCGGGCCTCGAACGGCGAGTTCGCCTGGCGCGGCACCACCCAGGGGCTCAGCCTCGGGCGTGGCGGGCCGGTCTACTCGACCCCGGCGGTCGCCTTCGGCCGCGTCTACCTGGGCAGCATCGACGGCCGCGTGTACAGCTTCGACGCCGACAGCGGCGAGCTGCTGTGGAGCCACTCGACCGGCGACTGGGTCTACCCGGGCCCCGCCGTCGCCGACACCAAGCGCTCCGAGCCGACCGTCTACATCGGTTCCAAGGACAAGACCTTCTACGCCCTCGACGCCGAGAACGGCGAGGTGCGTTGGCAGAAGGACGTCGGCGGGATCGTGCTCGGCGCCGCCACGGTGCTCGGCGAGGTCGTCTACGTCGCCGCGATCGGCCCCAACCTGGGCACGTTCGGGTTCGACGTCAAGACCGGCAAGCGGGTGTTCGAGAGCGAGCTCGGCGAGTACAACCCGGTGATCTCCGACGGTCATCGCATGTACTTGACCGGCTCGTCGGGAATCCGCGCCTTCGAGCACGAGACCGAGGCCGAGCGCCGGCGCGAGGCGCACCGTCGCCAGCGCGAGCGCCAGCAACGCCGACAGGACAGACAACAACAACGGGGCAATGAAGGGGGCGGGAACGGGGGCGGCTCCGAGGGCTCGGGGTGAAACCGCTTGGGTCAGCCCTCCCGGACCGCGATCCCGGCCTCCCTCATCGCCGCCTTCGCGGCGGCGATCGTGAACTCGCCGTAGTGGAAGATCGAGGCCGCGAGCACCGCGTCGGCGCCGCCGATCGTGATCGCCTCGACCAGGTGCGCGAGCTCTCCCGCTCCTCCCGAGGCGATCACCGGCACGCTGACGGCGTCGGCGATCGCCCGGGTCAGCTCGAGCTCGTAGCCGTCGCTGGTCCCGTCGCGGTCCATGCTGGTCAGTAGCACCTCGCCGGCGCCGAGCCGCTCCGCCTCGCGTGCCCAGGCAACCGCATCACGATCCGGGACCGCCGTTCGCCCGCCGTCGACGAAGACGTCCCAGCGCTGCTCGTGGCCCGCCGCCCGTTGCGCGTCGATCGCTATCACCACCGACTGCGAACCGAACACCTCGGCCAGCTCGGAGAGCAGCTCGGGGCGCGCGAGCGCGGCGGAGTTGACCGAGACCTTGTCGGCACCGGCGTCGAGCACCGCCTGCGCGTCGGCCACCGACCGGATCCCGCCGCCGATCGTGAACGGGACGAAGACGTTGTCGGCGGTCCGGCGGGCGAGCTCGACGATCGTCTCACGCCGCTCGTGCGAGGCCGTGATGTCGAGAAAGACCAGCTCGTCAGCACCCTCGGCGTCGTAGCGCTCGGCGAGCTCGACCGGGTCACCCGCGTCGCGCAGGCCGACGAAGTTGGTGCCCTTGACCACCCGGCCGCCGTCGACGTCGAGGCACGGGATGACCCGCTTCAGCGCCAAGCCGCGGCCCTGCCCGCGCGTCGCCCGGCCATTAGCCCTTGCTGCGCACCCTGCCGCGCGCCAGGCCCCAGGCACCGTGCGCGAACGCCCCCGGCTCGAGCTTGCGTGCCAACCGCAGCATCTCCTCGCGCTCGTTCGCGGTCAGGTTCCTGCGCGGCCGGCCCTTCGAGGCGGCGACCAGTTTCGTCAGCCGCGCCCGCTCGTCGGGGGCGAGCAGGGTCAGGTGTCGGCGGGCGAGCAGCGCGAGCTGGGCGACGGCGAGAACCCGGAACCAGAACATGGATCGAATCTAGCGCTGCCCGGCGGCGAGCGCCGCCTGCGCTTGCTCGACCGTGAACGCCCCCTCGTAAAGCGCCCGTCCGACGACCACGCCGTCGACCGCCGCCAGATCCAGCTCGGCAAGCACGCTCAGGTGCTCGAGCGTCCCGACCCCGCCCGCGTAGACGAGTGTCGTGCCGACCCGCTCGGCTGCGGCCGCGACCTCATGCAGGCTCCCGAGCGAAGGCCCCTCGAGCGTCCCGTCGACCTCGACCGGCGTGTAGAGGAAACGGCGCACGCCGCGCTCACCGAGCTGCTCGACCAGTTCCGCGGCCCCGATCCCCGACTCGCGCTCCCAGCCCTCGATCGTGACGCGGCCGGCGCGCACGTCCGCGGCGACAACGATACGCTCGCCGTGCTCGGCGGCGAGCCCCTCGATCAGGGCCGGGTCGGCGAGCCCGGCCGTCCCGAGGATCGCCCGCACTGCGCCGGCGGCGAGCACCGCCTCGACGTCCGCGGCAGTGCGCAGGCCACCGCCAGCCTGGACCGCGACCGGGGAGGTCTCGCAGATCCGTGCCAGATGCTCGATATTGACCGGCGCACCCTCGCGGGCGCCGTCGAGGTCAATGACGTGAAGCGCCTCCGCCCCCTGCTCGAGCCAGCGTGTAGCGGCGTCGAGTGGGTCGGCGTCGAACGCCGTCTCGCGGTCGTAGTCGCCCTGCACCAGGCGCACGGCCTTGCCGCCGCGGATATCGATCGCGGGATAGAGGATCATCCGGACTGTGAGGCGGAGTCCAGAGGACGAAGCCGAGCCCCGCCGCTGTTGAGGCGGCTTGTTGTGTGGGCGCAGATGGCGGCGAAGTTGCCGAGCAGGCGGAGGCCGGCGGCGCTCGACTTCTCGGGATGGAACTGGACCCCGTAGACGGGCGGTCGGGCGACGGCGCAGCAGAAGCGCTCGCCGTGGACGGCGCTGCCGAGCAGGTCCGAGGCGATGGACGGGCGCGGCGCGAACCCGTGGACGAAGTAGAACGGCGTCCGGTCGGCGATCCCGGCGTTCAGCTCGGAGCCGACGGTCCAGCTCACAGGCTCCCAGCCGATGTGCGGCACCTTGAGTCCCGGTGCGTCGAGCTCGGTGACCTCGCCCTCGAGTAGGCCGAGGCCGGTCGCGCCGCCGAGCTCGGTCGAGGACTCGAACAGGAGCTGAAAGCCGAGGCAGATGCCCAGCACCGGGGTCCCCACGGCGACCCGGTCGGCGATCAGGCGGTCGAACTCGAGCTCGCGAACCCTGTCGATCGCGTGGGCGAAGGCCCCGACGCCCGGCAGGAGCAGGCCGTCCGCGCCGGCCGCGAGCCCGGGATCGCTCGTGATCGTCGGCTCGGCACCGACCCTCTCCAAAGCCTTCTCGACCGAGCGCAGGTTCCCACTCCCATAATCGAGCAACGCAATCCGCGTCATCCCCCACCCCAGCGGCGAGCGCCGAGCGCCGAGCGGCCCCTCACGTAAGCGTCCCCTTCGTGCTCGGCACCCCCGTCTCGTCGGGGTCGATCGCCACCGCCTCGCGCAGCGCCCGCGCGAAGGCCTTGAAGCAGGCTTCTATCAGGTGGTGGGCGTTGGAGCCATAGCGAGTGCCGACATGGAGGGTGAGCTTCGCGTTCGAGGCGACGGCGCGGAAGAACTCCTCGGCCAGCTCGGCGTCGAAGCCGGCGATCGAAACCGGGGGCAGATCGGCCTCGAAGAGGCACAACGGACGACCGGAGATGTCGATCGCGCACATCCCCAGCGCCTCGTCCATCGGCACGGCCACATAGCCGTAGCGGCGGATCCCGCGACGATCCCCAAGCGCCTGGTCGAGCGCCTGGCCGAGCGCGATCCCGACGTCCTCGACGGTGTGGTGGGCGCCGGTCTCGAGGTCACCGCTGGCCTCGACCACGAGGCCGAGGCGGCCGTGGCGCCCGAGCAGGTCGAGCATGTGGTCGAGAAAGCCGACCCCGGTGGCGGCGGTCACCTCTCCCCCGTCGAGCGAGAGCGCGACCGAGACACGGGTCTCTCCCGTCTCACGGTCGACCGTTGCGGTTCTGGTCTCGGCACTCATGGCTTCGCCCTCGCGCCTGCCGACTCGCCGTGGACGGGAAAGCCCTCCGCGTCGGCGACGGCGGCGACGTGCGGGCTCAATTCTCGCGCGGCGGACGACGGGACGCTGACGACCGAGGTACGGCGCATGAACGCTCCCGGTCCGAGCGGGCCGCCGAATCGCGCCGCGCCGGCGGTCGGAAGCACGTGGTTGGAGCCCGCGGCGTAGTCGCCGAACGCCGTCGCCCCGCCGGCGCCGACGAAGACGCAGCCCGCCACCCTGCCCCGCGCCGCCGCCGCGTCGGCACCGCTGTACGCGAGCTCGAGGTGCTCCGGCGCGAACGCGTCGGAGAGGCTCAGCGACAGCTCCAGCCGTGGGGCGGTGACGAGCGCCAGCCTGGCTGCGCCCACGGTCGGCCGCTCGGCGGCGAGCTCGGCGACCCGCTCGCCGATCCGGTCGAGCAGGGCCGGGTCGTGCGAGACGACGACAAGCAGGCTGTCTGCGCCATGCTCGGCTTGCGCGCAGAGGTCGAGTGCGATCCACTCGGGATCGGCGGTGCCCCCGGCCACGACCAGCAGCTCGCTGGGACCGGCGAGGCCCTCGATCCCGACCCGCCCCGCGAGCTGGCGCTTGGCCTCGGTCACGTACAGGTTGCCGGGTCCGACGACGACCTCGACCGCCGGCACGCTCTCGGTTCCGAGGGCGAGCGCCGCGATCGCCTGAGCGCCGCCGACCGCGTAGACCTCGTCGACCCCGGCCAGAGCGCACGCAGCGAGCACCGGTGGGCTCGGCCGTCCACCCTCACCGGGCGGCGACGCGACTGCGACCCGCACCACGCCCGCCGCCTTCGCCGGCAGGCAGCACATGAGCACCGACGAGGGGTAGGCGGCCTTGCCGCCCGGGGCGTAGACACCGGCCGCCGTCACCGGCGCGTGTACGACCTCGACCCGGTGGCCCTGTTCGAGCTCAGCCGTCGCGGGCCGCTCCAGGGCGGCGAGCTCGGCGCGCGCGACCGCCGCGATGTTGGCGGCGGCGACGCGCAGGCCTTCGCGGACCGCCGGCTCGAGCAGACCCGGAGCCGCCGCGATCGCCTCGGGATCGACCCGCAGAGCCTGTGGGACCGGCTCGCCGAGCTGCTCGGAGACCGCTCGGACCCCCGCGTCGCCCTGCTTTCGAACCTGTTGGACGATCGCCGCCACCTCCGCGCCGACCCCCTCGAGCGAAGGCGCCAGGGTTCGAAGCCGGGCGGCCATCGCTTCAGGATCGGCTCCGTCCCACTCGAGTCGCTCGATCTGTGGAGTCATCGCGTCGCCGCCCGCATCCGCTCGACCAGAGTGTCGATCTCGGCTGCCCGGAGCTTGTGCGCGACCCGGTTGGCGACCAGGCGCGCGCTCGATGTCGCGATCTCCTCGCGGACCTCGAGGTCGTTCTCGGCCAGGGTCCGCCCCGTGTCGACGAGGTCGACGATGCCCTCCGCCAAGCCGCTCAGCGGCGCAAGCTCGACCGAGCCCTTGACCTCGATCAACTCGACCTGGCGCCCGGTTTCCTCGAAGTAGCGCTCCGCGATCCGCGGGTACTTGGTCGCGATTCGCATCGCGCCCAGCCGGCGCTCGGACTCACCAGGGCGCTGATCCCCGCGGCGGCAGGCGAGCACCATCCGGCAGTGCCCGAAGCCGAGGTCGAGGAGCTCATACAGGGCCCGGTCGTGCTGCTCGGCCAGCACGTCCTTGCCGGTGATCCCGAGATCGGCGGCGCCGGCCTCGACGTAGGTCGGCACGTCCGAGGGCCGCATCGTGACCATGCTCAGCTCCCCGGCGTCGAAGACCAGCGCCCGGGAGTCCCCGCGCGCGGCGGCCGTCTCGATCCCGATCGCGTCGAGCAGGTCGAGGGCGCCCGTGAACAGCGCCCCTCTCGGAACCGCAAGCTTCAGCACCGGGTCGTCCGCGGCGCGCGTGGCCTGGGCGAACCCTCCGGCGCCCCTCACTCGACTCCCTCCTCAGCCTGCGCGACGTGGAGGCGCTCGAGATAGAGGGCGAAGCCGGCTGCCGGGAGCGGGCGCCCGAACCGCCCCATGAGCTCGTCGTAGCGGCCGCCGCCGCCGAGCACGTGGCCGAGCGCCGGGTCGTAGACCTCGAGGATCGCTCCGGTGTAGTAGCCGAGGTCGCGCAGCAAGCCGAGATCGAGCTGGACCCGGTCCGCGACCCCGCGCGAGCGCAGCGCCTCGACCGTTTCCGCCAGGCGCCCGGTTGCCCGTTCGGTGGCCGCGCCACCGACCGACCGCGCCTGCTCGATCACCTCAGGTCCGCCGCGCAGGCTGGGGATCAGCCGCAGCGCCTCGCGCCCGGCTGCCGCCAGCTCGACCCGGGCGAGCTCGGCCTCGAGGCCGACCAGGTCATGAGCCGCGAGGCAAGCGAGCAGGCGCTCGCGCGGAGCGGCGCCGACCTCGAGCTCCTCGAGGAGCTGGCGGTAGAGATCGGCGTCGCCGAGCCCGATCACGGCCCGGGTCAGGCCTGCGGCATCGAGCGCCGCGGCTAGGACCTCGACGATCTCGGCGGTCCCCTCGGGCGCCGCCGCGCCGACCAGCTCGACTCCCGCCTGCGTGAACTCGCGCATCTGGCCGCGCTGCGGCCGCACCGACCGGTAGACCCGCGCCAGGTAGCAGAGCCGGAAGGGAGGCTCGGCCCCCGGATAGCGGTTGGCGATCAGGCGGGCGATCGGGATCGTCATGTCCGAGCGCATCGCCAGCAGCTCGCCGCGCTCGTCGAAGAACCGGTACGCGGGCGCGGCCCCTTCCTCGTCGCCGCGCCCCAGCACCTCCTCGTACTCGATCGTCGGCGTCGCCACCTCGCCGTAGCCGAAGCGCTCGAAGGCCTCGACCAGCGCCACCGAGAGCCGCCGGAGCTCCCGCATCTCGTCGTGCAATATGTCCCGCGTCCCAGGCGGTATCGGGTGCGTCATCGCGGCGCTACTCGGGTTGTCCGCCGTCCGCCGACCGACCGAGCCGGGTCAGGCCGGCACCGGCTCGACGGCGACTCGGTCGATTCTCGCTCCCAAGGCCCGGAGTCGCTCATCGATCCGTTCGTAGCCGCGGTCGATCTGGACCACGTTGCCGATCTCCGAGCTGCCGTCGGCGCACAGCGCCGCGATGAGCATCGCCATCCCGGCACGGATGTCGGGGCTTTCGACTCGCTCGCCGTGAAGCCGGCTCGGTCCGCTGACGATCGCCCTGTGGGGATCGCAAAGCGTGATCCGAGCGCCCATTGCCACGAGCTTGTCGACGAAGAAAAGCCGGTTCTCGAACATCTTCTCGAAGATCAGGATCGTACCCCGCGCCTGGGTGGCGAGCGCGAGCGCGATCGAGGTCAGGTCGGCCGGAAAGGCCGGCCACGGGCCATCGTCGATCTTCGGGATCGCATCGCCGAGGTCGTCGCGGACCTCGAGCGCCTGGTCAGGCGGCACGAGCACGTCGTCGCCCTCGACCATCGACTGCAGCCCGAGCCGCCGGAAGTGGCGGCGGATCGTGATCAGGTCGTCGGGCTGAGCGTCGCGGATCCGCAGCTCGCCACGGGTCGCCGCGGCCAGCGCCATGAAGCTGGCGACCTCGATGTGGTCGGCGCAGATCCGGTGCTCGGCGCCCCCGAGCCGGTCGCGCCCGTGCACAGTCATCACGTTGGAGCCGATTCCGTCGATCTGCGCGCCCATCTTCACCAACAGGCGGGCGAGATCCTGGACGTGCGGCTCGCAGGCGGCGTTGGAGATCGTCGTCGGGCCCGGAGTCAGCGCCGCGGCCATGAGCGCGTTCTCGGTCGCCATCACCGAAGGCTCGTCCATGAAGATGCCGCAGGGCTGTAGGCCACCCGTCGGCCTCGAGATCACGATCTCGCGATCGCCCTCCACCGTCGCACCCATGTCACGAAAGGCGTCGAGGTGTGGATCGAGCCGGCGACGGCCGATGAAGTCGCCTCCCGGCGGCGGCATGTGCGCCTCGCCGAACCGCGCCAGCAGCGGGCCGGCGAGCAGGAACGAGGCCCGGATCCGTGCGGCCAGGCCTTCGTCGATCGCGGTCGCGGAAACCGAGTCGGCGCGCAGGCGAAGCTCGTTGTCGGGCCCCCAATCGGCCCGCACCCCGATCCCCTCCAGAACCGCTACCTGGGTCTCCGTGTCGCGAATACGCGGCACGTTGGTGAGCACGACTTCCTCCTCGGTGAGCAGGCACGCGGCGAGAATCGGCAGCGCGGCGTTCTTGTTGCCGGCCGCGGTGATCTCGCCCGAGAGCGGCGGACCGCCCTTGATGACGAACTTCTCCATCGGGTGGCTAGGGTAGACCACGCTTCGATGGTCGAGCCGACGCGGGATGACGCCTGGGACCTGGTCTGCGAGTGGGTCAGCGCCGACTCGCTTCGCAAGCACCTGCTCGGGGTCGAAGCGGCGATGCGCGCCTATGCGCGCCACTTCGGCGAGGACGAGGAGCTGTGGGGAGTCACCGGCCTGGTCCACGACCTCGACTACGAGCGCTTTCCCGATCTCGACGATGCCGAGAACGGGCATCCGCGCAGCGCCCTGCGCCTGTTTGCCGAGCTCGACTGGCCGCCGGAGCTGATCGACGCCGTCGCCGGCCACGCCACCTTCCTCGGCGTTCCGCGTCAGAGCCCGATGGCGAAATCCCTGTTCGCGGTCGACGAGCTGTCCGGGTTCATCGCCGCCTGCGCGCTGGTCCGCCCGACCGGGATCGAGGGCCTGGCGCCGAAGTCGGTGCGCAAGAAGCTCAAGCAGCCCTCGTTTGCCGCCGGCGTCAACCGCGACGAGGTGCGCCAGGGAGCGGCCGAGCTCGGCGTCGAGTTCGACGAGCACGTCGCCTTCGTGATCGCGGCGATGGCCGAGCGCGCCGACGAGCTCGGGCTCGGGCCCCGCGAGTCCGGGCCGAGCGGATGAAGCGCCGCTGGAAGGTCCTGATCGGCCTCCTGCTCGCGCTCGCCGGCCTGCTGGCGCTGAACACGATCATCGTCAACGGCGAGACCAAGGAGGCCGAGGTGACGATCGAGGGCGGCGAGATCCTCGGCTTGCCCGGCGGCGAGCTGCAGGTGCTCGACGGCGGCGCGCCGAGGCTCGCCGGCAACTCCGCGCCGACGGGGCCCCCGATCGTGCTCCTGCACTGCTACGCGTGCTCGCTGCATTGGTGGGACCGGATCGAGCCGATCCTCGCCCGGCGCCACCGGGTGATCCGGATCGACCTGCTCGGACACGGTGGCTCGCAGAAGCCCTCGAGCGGCTACGAGATCACGAGCCAAGCCGCGCTCGTCGGTGCCGCGCTCGACCGGCTCGAGGTCCAGGGCGCGGTGGTGGTCGGCCATTCGATGGGCTTCTCGGTCGCCACGGCGCTCGCCGAGCAGTCGACGCAACTGGTGGATCGCCTGGTCAACATCGGGGCGGGGCCGAGCGAGGACGCGTGCTCGGTGCCGACGCTCGCGCGGCTCGGATACACGCCGGTGATCGGCCAGGCGATCTGGCGACTGACTCCCGATGCCCTGGTGGACGAGGGCTACGCGCGTGCGTTCGCCCCCGGCTACGACCTCGCCGCCGGGTTCCCGAACCCCGACCAGGTGGTCGACGACTTCCGCGCGATGACCTACACGGCGTTTCGCGAGGCAGAGCGCAAGACCCGTGAGTTTGTCGAGGAGCGGCCGCTCAACGAACGGCTCCAGGGGGTGCCGGTGCCACTGCTCTCGATCTTCGGCACCGAGGACCAGCTCTGCGACCCGGAGGCATCCCAGGCCGCCTACGGGACGGTGCCCGGCGCCCGCCTGGCGGAGATCGAGGGCGCCGGCCACTCGCCGAACGTCGAGAAGCCCGGCCAGACCGCCGCCCTGATCGGCGAGTTCGCCGCCGACGCCGGCGACGAGGCGATCCCGCCGCCGCCACGGAACGGTGGCCAGAAGTCAGGAAAGGAGCGAGGGCGGCGAAAACCGAGCAGATCGGGGAAGCAGCCGCGAGCGGCGAAGCGAGCGCACTTGATAACGTACGTGAGCGAGGCGATCGCGCGAGGACACCGAGCTGCGACGGTTTGCAGCCGCCTACTGCCAGCGACCGCCGGCTTTGGCCCATTCGGTGAGGTGATCGACCGAGCAGAAGTCGTCGGGGACCCGGTGGTCACCGCGATGTCGGACGGCGAGCACGTAGAGATCGTCGAGGGCCACTTCACAGTGCGAGCAGGTTCGCGGCGGCGGGTCGAGGTCAAGCGGCTCGGCCAGCCCGCCCGGCTCCCAGTGGGCGCCCTGGATCGCCCACGGGACGACGTGCTCGAGGCGGCAGAACACTGCCCGCCTCTCCCCCGCCGGCTCGTAGACGCGAAAGCCGTCGTCGGCCGCGACGCCCTCACCGCACCACGAGCAGCGCTCAGTCATGCGGATAGATTCCGAAGCCCATGGCTTCGCTGAGGATAGTCGCGCTCGAGGGCGACCAGACCGGCCAGGAGCTGCTCGAGCAGGCGCTGCGGGTGCTCGACCCGGCGCTGCTCGGGGTCGAGCTGGAGATCGTCCGCTTCGACCTCTCGCTCGCCAACCGGCGCGCGACCGAGAACCGGGTCTGCGCCGAGGCCGCTGAGGCGATGCTCGAGACCGGGTTCGGGATCAAGGCCGCGACGATCACCCCGGAGGGCGCCGACGACGTCGGCAGCCCGAACCGGATCCTCCGCGAGGCGATCGGCGGCAAGGTGATCGTCCGCACCGGGCGCCGGATCCCGGGCGTGACCCCGGTCGCCGGTATTCATCATCCGATCTCGGTCTGCCGGATGGCGGTCGGCGACGCCTACGGCGCGCAGGAGAGCCGGGAGGCGGACGGCGAGGACGAGGTCGCGGTGCGAGTCGAGCGAATCCGCCGCTCGGACTGCCGAGCGGTGGCCGAGTACGCGTTTCGCGAGGCAGAACGGATCGGCGGCAAGGTCTACGGCGGACCGAAATGGACCGTGAGCCCGGTCTACGAGGGGATGCTGAAGGAGGAGATCGACACAGCGGCCGCGCGCCATCCCGAGGTCGTCTACGAACCGGTGCTGATCGATGCGACGCTCGCCGGCCTGATCGGGGGCGCGGTCACGGACGCGCTGGTGATCCCGTGTCTGAACCGTGACGGCGACCTGCTCTCCGACCTCGTCCTGCCCCTGTTCGGCTCGATCGCCGGCGCCGAGTCGGTGCTGCTTGCGCTCGATCCCGAGCTTCGCCCGCGGGTCGCGATGGCCGAGGCGCCGCACGGAACCGCGCCGGCGCTCGAGGGCAAGGACATCGCCAACCCGATGGCGATGATCCTCGCCGCCGCCGCGGTCCTGCACTACGCGGAGCGCGAGCGCGCGGCACGGGCGGTCTATGAGAGCGTGATCGAGACGGTCGCCGCGGGGACCCGGACCCCGGACCTCGGAGGGCACGCGGGCACGACGGAGTTCACCGACACGGTGGTCGCCGCGGTGCAGCGCAAGCTCGAGGGGTGGTCGAACCTTGGCGCCGGGACGTAGGCGCCGGTTTCAAGCGGGCCTGTGGGGATACGATGAGCGAGAATGGAGGCCGTAACGCTCACCGCGGACAAGGCTCCCTCGCGCCTCGAACGGATTCGAGAGGCTGCGAACCGGCGCCCGGCGGCTGCGGCACTCGCGCTTCTCGGCGTGATCGTGCTCGTGATGGTCGCCGCGAAAGGCCTTCACGACGTCGCCCAGACCGGCCTCACTGGGCTCTCTCTCGGAGCGATCTACGCGCTCGGTGCCGTGGGCCTCACCCTCGTCTACGGGATCCTCAAGCTGACCAACTTCGCCCAAGGGGACTTCCTCACCTTCGGCGCGTACATGGCCTACCTGGTGAATGTCACCTGGGGGATGCCGCTCGTGCTCGGAATCTTCTTCGCGATGGCGACGACTGCGCTGCTCGGCGTCTTCTTCGAGAAGGTGATGTGGGGCCCCATGCGCGCACGCCGGGCCGGCCTCCTTCAGCTGCTGCTGATGTCGATCGGCCTCGCCTTCCTGATCCGAGCGGTGATCCAATACATCTGGTCCACCAACATCCGGTTCCTCGACGTGAATCTGATCGAGACGGTGGAGATCTTCGGCCTGCGGATCGGGCGCACCTCGCTGATCATCCTGATCGTCGGAATCGTGCTCATCGCCGCGATCGGCCTGATGCTCCGCTACTCGCTGCTCGGCAAGCGTATGCGGGCCCTCTCGGACAACCTCGAGTTGGCCGAGACGTCGGGAATCGACACGTCGCGGGTGATCCTCTACACGTGGATCTTCGCCGGGGCGCTGGCGGGGCTGGCGGGCGTCATGGCCGGGGCGACGACCGAGCTGCGGCCCGAGCTCGGCTTCGAACTGCTGCTACCGATCTTTGCCGCCGTGATTCTCGGCGGGATCGGGAACGCCTTCGGTGCGCTGGTCGGCGGGCTCGTCCTGGGTGTGATCATCGAGTGGTCAACGCTGTTCTTCGACGCGCGCTGGAAAGTGACGATCGGCTTCGTGGCGCTGATCGTCGTCCTGATCGTCAGGCCACAGGGGATCTTCGGGCGGGCGAAGGCGATCTGAGACGCCATGGACCCGCTTCCTGTCGCCATCACCTTCGACTTCCTGACCAGCATCAGCTTCTGGACCAGCGTCGGCGTGCTGGCGGCCACCTACGCACTGGTGGCGCTGGGCCTACAGCTCAACCTCGGGTTCACCGGGATCCTCAACTTCGGCGCCGCCGGGTTCATGGCGGTCGGCGCCTACACGATGGCGATCCTCACGATCGACACCGACATCTCGTTCTGGTTCACGCTCCCCCTCGCGATCCTGGTCACGATGGCGTTCAGCCTCATCGTCGGCCTTCCCGCTCTGCGCCTTCGAGCGGACTACCTCGCGATCGCGACCGTCGCCTTTGCCGAGATCATCCGCCTGATCGCGCAGAACGCTCGCTCGCTGACGGGGGGCAACCAGGGCCTGTTCTGTAGCGACGACCAGTCGGCCTGCTACGACGATACCTGGCTCGACGTCTCAGAGCGAATCGAGGGCTGGCTGGCGGACCTGGGCTGGAGCGACCCGGAGATCCTGTTTCCGCTCCTGCTCGTCGGGTGGGCGCTGGTGCTGATCATCACCGTTGGGCTTCGCTTCGTGCAGAAGAGCCCGTGGGGAAGGGTGCTCCGCGCCGTGCGCGAGGACGAGGATGCCGCCAGGGCGCTGGGGAAGAACGCCTTCGCCTACAAGCTCCAGTCGCTGGCCATCTCCGCCGCGATCGCGGCGATCGCGGGTTGGATCCTGGCGATGAACCTGGCCACCATCCACCCGATCGACTTCGAGCCGCTGGTGACCTTCTTCGCCTACGGGGTGCTGGTGCTTGGCGGGCTGGCCAGCTACTGGGGAGTGCTTGTCGGCTCGGTGATCTTCTGGACGCTGCTCGAGGCAACTCGCTTCATCGACGTCTTCGACGACGAATCCGACCAGGTGGCGCTTCGCCTCGCGATCGTCGGGCTGGTGCTGATCCTGTTGATGGCCTTCCGGCCGCAGGGGATGTTCGGTAAGCGAGAGGAGATGGTCCTCGGTGACTGATGGGCCGGCGAAGACCGCAACCCAGACCGCAGGCGGCAACGGACGGGCGATCTTCCAGGCGCACGGGGTGGTCAAGCGGTTCGGCGGCATCCGGGCCGTGGATGGCGCCACGCTGACCGTCGGGGAGGGCTCGATCACCGCCCTGATCGGTCCCAACGGAGCCGGCAAGACCACGTTCTTCAACGTGATCACCGGCTTCTACCGCCCGGACGGTGGCCGTGCGACCTTTGCAGGCGAGGAGATGCTCGGGCGACCGGCCTACGCGATCGCCCGCCGCGGGATGGTTCGCACGTTCCAGATCACCAAGGCGCTCGCACGGATGCCGGTGATCGACAACATGATGCTCGCCGCCCCGGACCAGCCGGGCGAGCGCCTGGTAAACGTCATCTTTCGCCCGGGCACGTCGCGGCGGCGCGAAGGAGAGGTCCGCGAGCAGGCGATGGAGCTGCTCGAGATCTTCAACCTGACCAAGCTCGCCGACTCCTATGGGGGAACGCTTTCGGGCGGACAGCGCAAGCTGCTGGAGCTGGCGCGTGCGCTGATGACAAGGCCTCGCTTCCTGCTTCTCGATGAGCCGATGGCGGGCATCAATCCAACCCTCGGACGGCGACTGCTCGACCACATGCAGCGGTTGCGAGCCGAGGAGGGGGTCACCTTCCTCTTCATCGAGCACGACATGGAGGTGGTGATGAACCACTCCGACCGGGTGATCGTGATGGCCGAAGGTCGGGTGATCGCCGACGGCGAGCCACACGAGGTCCGCAGCGACCCGGCTGTGATCGATGCGTATCTCGGCACCGGGTCCCCTCCCGAGGCAGCCGACGGCGACGCGTGACCCCGAGCCCCACAGGAAACGGTGCCCTGCTCGTCACCAAGGAGTTGATCGGCGGCTACGTGGCCGAGGTTGACGTTCTCACGGGCGTCTCGATGCGCGTCAACGAGGGGGAGACCGTCACCGTGATCGGCCCCAACGGCGCCGGCAAGTCGACGTTGATCAAGGCGATCTTCGGCCTGCTGCGGCCTCGCAGCGGCCATGTCGTCTTCAGGGGCGAGGAGATCACTGGCCACAAGCCGCACACGATCACCCGCCTGGGACTGAGCTACGTGCCCCAGCTCGACAACATCTTCCCCAGCCTCACGGTGGAGGAGAACCTCGACATGGGGTCCCTCGACCGTGCCAGCACGGGCGAACAGATCGCGCGCATGTACGAGCTCTTCCCGCGCCTCGGCGAGCGCTGCGACCAATTCGCCGGGACGATGAGCGGCGGCGAGCGCCAGATGGTGGCGATGGCGCGGGCGCTGATGCCCGACCCGCAGGTCCTGCTCCTCGACGAGCCCTCGGCGGGACTCGCGCCGGCGTTCGTGGAGGCGATCTTCGAGCAGATCGAGGAGATCAACCGGGCCGGCGTGACGATCGTGATGGTCGAGCAGAACGCCCGCCGCGCGCTCGCCATGTCCGATCGCGGGTACGTGCTCGACCTCGGCGCCAATCGCTTCGAGGGGCCGGGCAAGGAGCTGCTCGAGGACCCGAAGGTGGCCGAGCTCTACCTCGGCGGTACCGCGCGGGTTGATCGGCCGGACGAAGCGGCCGAGATCGTCGAGGACGAAGGAGCGTAGAACGGAGACGGCCGGGGCTTGCGCCCCGGCCGTCCATTCGTACGTTGTCGATCGCGGTCGAGGACCGCGACGCGACTTCGCGCTACTTCTCGAGCTCCGGCACGGGCACCTCGTCGATCTCGGTGAGCTCGGCCTTCTCGTCGAACTCGTTGATGTCGTAGACGCCCGAGGTCGGGTCGCCCGCTTCATCCATGTCGATCGAGCCGGCGGCACCCTCGTAATCGATGTCGTCTCCGTTCTGGAGCGCCTCGATCGCGTCCGGTAGCTGCTCGAACGTGTACCGATCACCGGGCGGACCGCTGATGTCAACGATCTCCGCCGCTAGATCGGCGCCCTCCGTTGAGCCCGCGGCCACCGCGCTGAGGTAGCAGAGCATCACGGCGTCGAAATTCTGCGCCGCGAAGATCGCCAGTTCCACGTCGGCCGGCTCGGACTCCTCGAACAGGGTGGCGAACGCCTCCGGCGCCTCGCCCTCGTTGGGCGAGCCGGGGGCGGTCAACGTCATACCCGCGACGATCTCCGGCGGCTGCACCGGCGCGATCGTCAGACCATCGGTGCCCCACGCGTCGGCGGGGTCGTAGTCCCCGGTCCGCAGCAGCGCTGGGCCGACGTTCGTGAACGTCTCCGGGAAATCGATGATCACGATCGTGTCCGGGTTGCCGGAGACGATCTGCTGAGCCTCCGAGTCGAAGCTCGGCTGCTCCGGGTCGTACAGGACGGTCTCTCCGATCTCGCCGCCCTTGGCCTCCCAGGCCTCGCTGAACGTGCCGGCGAGCCCTTCGCCATAGGAGTCGTTGCGGCCGCCGATGTTGACGACCTTGCCCTCGGCTCCGCCAAGGTCCTCCTCGATGGCGTCAGCCAGCGTCGGACCCTGGTACTTGTCCGGGGGAGCGGTGCGGGCGACCAAGCCGTCGTCCTCGAGAGCGGTGATCTCGTCGCTCGTCGACGAGGGCGAGATCAGCAGGACTCCCTCGCGGATCGCAACCGAGCGAGCCGTCGGAATCGTGTCGGTCGACGCCCAGGCGCCGGCGATGCACGAGGCGTCCTGGTCGACCATCTGGCGGGCGACGTTGACCGCCGGCGTCGGAAGGGTCTCGTTGTCCTCGTGGATGATCTCGACCGTGTGCTCGGCGCCGACCTCCTCGGCTGCCGCCTCGATCTCGGAGACCGCGATGTCCGCGGCCTTCTGGCCCGGCGGTCCGAATGGCGCCAGCGCGCCGGACAGCGGCAGCGAATCGCCGATCGTCAGGTCGAGCGTCGTCTCTCCACCGCCTCCGTCGCCACTTTCATCGTCGTCATCGCCGCAGGCGGCGAGCCCGAGCGAAAAGCCGGCCACCACCAAGGACACCAGGACCAGCTTGATCCCTCTCATGAACTCTCCTCTCTCGGGAAACAGTCGGGCCACTCCAACCCGGCAAGCTCATTCCTATCAGGATCGGCGTGGGAAGCGCAACCCAACGCGCCGGTTCGGCAAGCAGCCGAACATGCCGGGCGCGGCCCCTATACGGAGCTTCCGGGGGCTGGCTCGTCAGCGGGGACTACGCGGCGCCATTCGACGATCTCGCCATCCTCGATCACGAACGCGGTCTGCGCCGTCTCGCCGGTGCCCTCGCCGCAGTCACCGGGGCCCGGACGCTCGGTGAGCGTGAAGGTGGCGATCACGAAGCCTCCCTCCGGGGTCGCGTTGGTCAGCTCGGCGCCGCAGGGGAGCGATGCGTTGAACAGCCTGGCGTCGGCCAGGTCACGGATCCGGAACGGCACCGACCCGTTCTGGGCCACGCTCGGAAGGGCGAAGAACTGCGCCGCGGCGTCGACGTCGCCTTCGCGCAGGGCCGTCGCCCACTCGTCGATCACCATCGCCTCGGCGGGATCGGCCCCGCCAGGGATCTCGGGGTCGGCGTCGCCGCAGGCGGCGAGCGCGAGGGCCACCGTCAGGCAGCAGGCGAGCGAGAGCCGCATCGGCTGAGTATGGCCCGGGTGAATCTCGCTTGACATCCTCGTCGACCTATACGAACATATGTTCGCTCTCTGATGCTGATCGCCTGCGCTCTCATCCCCCGGCTCTCGCTGACGAGCGCGCTGGCGGATCGGGAAGGCCTGCTCGGCAGGCCGGTGGCGCTGGCGCCCGAGCCCGGTGGCCCGCAGGTCGTCGGCGAGGCATCCGGAGCGGCGGAGGCGTTCGGCGTGCGAGCGGGGATGAGGCTCGGCGAGGCGCTCTCGCGCTGCCCCGCCCTGGAGCTGGTAGCGGCGGACCCGGTGCGTGCGGAGGCCGTCTGGGAGGACTCGCTGCGTCGTCTGGAGACACTCGGGGCGGCGGTCGAGCCGGCGCGGCCAGGCGAGGCGTTCTTCGGCCTCGAGCCGCTTCGTGCCCTCTACGGCGCACCCTCCTCGGCGCTCTCGAGGGCGCGCCGGGAGATCGGGCCCCCGGTGCGGTTCGGTGCCGGTCCGAACCGGCTCAGCGCACATGTCGCGGCGGCGCGGATGCGCGCCCGCCAACCGGCGCCGATCGTCGAGGACCGGTCGGCGCGGCGGCTGGTCGCCGGGCTCTCGGTGAGCACGCTGCGAGACAGGCTGCAAGGCGAGTGGGAACGCGCCCAGATCCCCGACACCTTGGAGCGACTGGGGGTGCGCACCCTGGGCGAGCTCGCGAGGCTGCCCGCCGAGGCGGTCGCGGACCGATTCGGGGAGCCCGGCCTGGAGGCCCTGCGGCTGGCGCGCGGCGCCGACGAGCCATTGCGCCCCCGGGTTCCCCCCGAACAGCTGGTCGAGCGGATCAGCTTGCCCGAAGCGGCCTCCGGCCCGCAGCTCGAGCAGGCGCTCTCGTTGCTCGTCGAGCGCCTGCTGGCGCGCCCGGCGCGGGCGGGAAGGACGATCCGCGCGCTGCGACTCGAGGCCGGGCTCGCCGCCGGCGGCGGCTGGCGTTCGGAGGTCGTGCTGCGAAGCGCCAGTACCAGTGCCGAGCGGCTCTTGCTGGTGATCGCGCCGCGACTCGGCGAGCTCCCGGGCCCGGCCTCCCGGCTGGGGTTGCGGGCGCTCGAGCTCGGGCCCGGGATCGGCGAGCAGGTGGCGCTGGCGCATTCAGCGCCGGACCGGCGCCGCGGCCGCCTGGCCGAGGCGGTCCGCCAGGTGCGGGCGGCGGCCGGACGCGACTCGCTGCTACGGGTGGTCGAGGTCGATCCGGGCTCGCAGGTGCCCGAGCGGCGGGCGATCCTCACTCCCTGGAGCGCGGACGATGGCTAGGCCGCAGGTCTACTGGCCGCGTCCGGTCGAGGTCGCGACCGACACCGGCGGCGTGCCGCGGGCGGTGAGCGGGATCGGGGTCGAGGCGGTGCGCGAGCAGTGGCTGGTCGAGGACCGTTGGTGGACGCCAAAGCCCCTGCAAAGGCAGTATTTCGAGCTGATCCTCGCCGACGGCCGCAACGTGGTCGTCTTCTGCGAGCCTGCGAACCCGTCCGGTCGCGGCCGGTGGTTCGAGCAGCGGGCATGAAGAACCTGCCTTACGTCGAGCTGCACGCCCACTCCGCCTACTCGTTCCTCGACGGCGTCTCGCTTCCCGAGGAGCTGGCCGTCGCGGCAGCGGAGCGAGGCTATGAGGCCTTCGCGCTCACCGACCACGACAACCTCTGCGGGGCGATGGAGTTCAGCCTGGCCTGCCAGGGGGTCGGGGTCCGCCCGATCGTCGGCGCCGAGCTCACGGTCACCGACGACGACAGCCCCGGGACCGCTCCCTTCCACCTCACTCTCCTGGTCGCCGACTCGACCGGCTGGCGCAACCTCTGCCGCCTGCTCACCGACGCGCACGCGGGCACCCGGCCCCGGACCGGTCGTGATCCCCTCCCCCCCGTGCTCGGCCTCGGCGCGCTGCTCGAGCGGAGCGGCGGCCTGGTCTGCCTCTCGGGCTGCGCCCGCGACGGCGCGCTGGCCACGAGCCTGAGGCGAGGCGAGGCCCGAAGGGCCGAGACGCCCGTCCGGCACCTGGTCGACGGCTTCGGCCGCGAGCGCTTCCGAGTCGAGCTGCAGCGTCCGTTCTGGCGCCACGACCGGGCTCGCAACCGGCGCCTCGCCCAGCTCGCCGAGCGGCTCGGGGTCGCCACGGTCGCGACCGGCAACGTCCACGCCCACGATCGTCGCCGGGCCGAGCTCCAGGACGCGTTCGTCGCCGTGCGGTTGCACACGACGCTGGAGGAGTGCGAGCCCGCCCGGCGCGGCAACTCCAGCTCGGTGCTCGCGTCCCCGGAGCAGATGGCGGACCGGTTCGCAGACCACCCGGAGGCGGTCGCCGAGACAGCGCGCCTGGCGCAACGGTTGCGCTTCGACCTGACCAGCGAGCTCGGCTACCGCTACCCGGGATCCGAGGACCCCGAGGCCGACCGCGCCCTGGCCGAGATCTGTCGCGGCCGACTCGAGCTCCGCTACCGGGGCACCCGGGAGCGTCCGGAGGCCGAGCGCCGTCTCGAGGAGGAGCTGGGGGTGATCCGCGGGCTGGGGCTCTCGGGGTTCTTCCTCCTCCATTTCGACCTGCTCGAGCTGGCGCGGGATGTGGCGGCGGAGGTCCGCGGCCCGGACTCCGCCCGCGGCCTGCTCCCGCCCGGCCGCGGCCGCGGCTCGAGCGTCTCCTCGGTCGTCTGCTATCTGACCGGGCTCTCGCACGTCGATCCCGTCCGCGCGGGCCTCTTTCTCGGGCGTTTTCTCAACGACGAGATCTCCGAGATGCCCGACATCGACCTCGACTTCCCACGCGACATCCGGGAGCGTTTGATCCCCCGGGTCCACGAGCGCTACGGCCGCGAGCGGGCGGCGCTGGTCTCGGCCTTCGCCGGCTACCGCTCGCGAGGCGCGGTGCGGGACCTCGGCAAGGCGCTGGGGCTGCCGGCGGGAGAGATCGAGCGGGTCGCCGGGATCGCGGACGTGTACTCGCGCGGGGACGAGGTCGAGCGCGACATCGCGGAGGCGATCGGCGCCGGGCGGGCGGCCTCGCCGCGATGGCGCTGTCTCGCCCGGCTCGCGCGGGAGGCGTGGGGGTTGCCGCGCCACCTCTCCCAACACCCGGGCGGGATGGTGCTGTCGACCCGCCCGCTGGTCGACCTCTGCCCGGTCCAGCCGGCGGCCATGGAGGGACGGCAGATCGTCCAGTGGGACAAGGATTCATGCGCCGACGCGGGGTTCTTGAAGATCGACCTGCTCGGCCTCGGAATGCTCTCCGCCGTCGAGCGCTGCGTGGAAGCGGTCGCCGAGGCGCGCGGCGAGCGGATCGACCTCTCGCGGATCCGGCTCGACGACCCGCCCACCTTCGAGGCGATCAGGGCGGCGGAGACGACAGGGGTGTTCCAGATCGAGAGCCGGGCGCAGATGCAGATGCTTCCCCGCAGCCGGCCCGAGACGCTCGACGACCTGATCGTCCAGGTGGCGCTGGTGCGCCCGGGGCCGATCCAGGGCGGGGCGGTGCACCCCTACCTCGAGCGACGCCGGCTGCTCCGCGAGGATCCCGGCTACGAGGTCCCCTACGAGCATCCCGACCTCGAGCCGATCCTCTTTGACACTCTCGGCGCGATCGTCTTCCAGGACCAGGTGATCCAGGTGGCGATGGCGATGGCCGGCTTTTCGGCGGGCGAGGCGGAGGGCCTGCGGCGGGCGATGAGCCGCAAGCGCTCCGAGGCGGCTCTGGCGGCCTATGAGGAGCGATTCGTCGCCGGCTGCGGCGAGCGGGGGATCGAGCGGGGGCTCGCCGAACGCGTCTTCGAGCAGGTGCGCGGCTTCTCGGGCTTCGGCTTCCCCAAGTCGCATGCCGCCGCCTTCGGACTGCTCGCCTATCAGTCGACCTGGCTGCGGGTCCACTACGGCCCCGAGTTCCTCTGTGCGCTGTTCAACGAGCAGCCGATGGGCTTCTACCCACCGGACGCGCTCGCCCATGAGGCGCAGCGACGGGGGATCGAGGTCAAGGGGGCGGACGTGAACGCCAGCGGGGTCGAGTGCTCGGTGGAGTCGCCGGCCGTCCGGATCGGGCTGGGCTACGTGAAGGGCGTCGTCGCGGAGCAGGCGCAAGCGCTGGTCGCCGAGCGTGAGCGCGGCGGCGCCTACCGGGACCTCGCCGACCTCGCCTCGCGCTCGGGCATCGGCCGCGACGGGCTCGAGCGCCTCGCCTGGTCGGGGGCGTGCGAATCGCTGGGAGCCGGGACGCGAGGCGCGCCGAGGCGCGAGGAGCTGTGGCGGGCGGGGATCGCCCGCGGCGGTGAGTCGGCGCGCAGGGGGCCCGCCCAGCTCGCGCTCCCCCTCTCCCTGCCGGCGGCGCCCGACCTGCGCCCGCTCGACTCGTGGGAGCGGATCGTCGCCGACTACTCGAGCACCGGCGTCACCCTCGACGAGCATCCGATGGAGGTCCTGCGCCCCGGGCTCGAGCCGGGAACGGCGCGAAGCGAGGACCTCGACGTGCTGGCTGACCGCAGCTCGATCGCGCTCGCCGGGCTCGTGGTCGCCCGCCAGCGGCCGGCAACCGCGAAGGGCGTCGTCTTCATGCTGCTCGAGGACGAGGCCGGGGTCGCGAACGTGATCGTGCCGCCGCCCGTCTACGAGCGCTGCCGGCTGGCGGTGCGTACGGCGTCGTTCGCGCTTGTGCGCGGCCGGCTCGAGCGCCGCGAGGGCGTGGTCAACCTGGTCGGCGAATCGATCGAAGCGCTCGCCGCTCCTGATCGCGCGGCCGCCACCGTGCGTCGGATCGAGCCCGAACGAGGACGCGAGACGGAGCGCGACGCAGAGCTGCCCCACCAGGAGCTCGCCGCGGTGGCGCCGCGAGCGCACAGCTTCGGCAGGCGTGGCTGAGCCGCCCTGCAACACGGCTTGCAGAACGTATGTTCCGTCCGGGACCGAACCTAGGCTCGCCCGCGTGAACGATCAGAAGCAGAGAAAGCTCGCCCGCCGGGTGCTCTGCGCGGTCGATCTTGCGATCGACTTCGCGACCCTGGGCGAGTACGGCCTCGAGCCGTTGCCCGCCGACGGGCCCTGTCGCGAGCGATCCGGTCCGCGGACCGGATGGGAGGGCTTCGCGACGGCCCGCCGGGGCGGGTGCCCGAAGCGCCCGGCCGGTCCACGCCGGCACCGTTGCGCCGCAGCCTGAGCGCCCGCTGCTAGCGGTCGGGGTTGTCGCGCCTCGGCTGGTCGCGCTCGGGACGATCGGTCGCCGGGCGCTCCCGCTCGGCGCGTGGCTCGCGGCCCGAGCTGATCTCGCCGCCCCCGGCTCCGACCGCGGCAGGCTCGGACTTGGCGCTCCGCGAGGCGACCACGCGGTCGTAGATGAATAGCGCCACCATCGCCCCGATCACGGCACCGATCAGGCCACCGAGGTCGAAGATCTCGGTGTCGCCGATCCCCAGTATCTCGGTGAAGAAGAAGAAGCCGATCAGCGCCCCGACCAGGCCGAGCAACACGGTTGCGAAGAAGCCCATCTCCTGCTTGCCGGGCAGAAGGGCACGGGCCAGGTAGCCGGCGACGATGCCGAGGATCGCTGCGCCGATCACGGGGCCGATCCTATCACCGCCGTACTCCGTTCGCGAGGCTCGCCGGTCGCGTCCGCCTCGCCGCGGTCAACCGCGGCGATCAACTCGCGCCCGACCTCGAGCGCCCGCGCGAGCACGTCGCGGTCGAGGTTGGCGACGGTGTCGGTCGGTTGGTGGTAGTTGGGGATCCGGCCTTGATCGCCGGCGACCAAACTCAGCGCCCTCCCGCCTCGCGCGAGCACGGCGGTCGCGTCGTACGTGAGCCCGATCGGCCCCTCGGCGGGCTCGAGTCCGAGCTCCGGGCGCGCACTGCGCAGCCGCTCCGCAGCTGCGATCAGCGCCGGATCGGCGGGCCAGCGGCGCAGGATCCCTTCGGTGGGCAGGAATCGCAAGGTGGCCGGCGCTCCGACCCCGTCGAAGTTCAGGAACAGCCAGCCGCCGGTGTCTCGCGCGCGCAGGAACGACTGTGCTCCGAGCAGGCCGGCCTCCTCGCATCCGTTGAGCAGTACGACCACGCGGGTCGCCTGCGGCGGCGATGCCGCCGCTTCGGAGGCGAGACGGGCGACGACACCGACACCCGAGGCGTTGTCGTTGGCCCCGGGCACGTCGACGCCGCGCAGCTCGCGCTCGGCGAGCAGACAGAGCCCGGCAAGGCAGATCCCGCGGGCGGCCCTGACCAGCGCCCGGCCGACGGCTCGGCGGGCGAGCCACGGCTCGGCCGGGAGGACGAGCGTGGCGAGGGACTGGATCGCGATCCAATGGTTGAGCAGGCCGGCGAAGCGCGGGTCGAACAACAGGCCGCTGCGCGAGGTGTCGAGGTGCGCCATCAGACACAGGGTCCGTTGCGCCTCCCCGCACGGCTCGATCGTCGCCACCACGTTGGCGCTCGGGCGCCGTGGGAGGAACGCGGAGATCGGCGTGTGGACCAGGCCGCCCTCGCTGATCAAGCCGGCGGCGGCGAGCGTCGCCAGGGCGGCACGGCTCGCGCGCCGCTGCCTGGGCAGCGCGCTCGGCAGGGCGGCGAGGGCGGTGATCAGCCCGTATGGCTGCGCGAAGGTCGAGTAGCCGGCGAACGGCTCGGTCGCCGCGTGGACGCCGCTCGAGCGCAGCTCGTCGCTCACGAGCTCGGCCGCGATCCGCTCGCCCCGGGTGGCCGGCCGGCGTCCCCCGACGTCGTCGGCCAGGGCCGAGATCAGGCGCAACGCCTCGTCGACGCCCTCAGCCGTCTCGGGCGCGGGCTCGAGGCTCATGCGTCGATCCTAGTTGCGGCACGGGAGCCGGGCCCTCGAACGCAGAAGAGCCGCCCGTGGGCGGCTCTCGGCAAGTAAACGGCGGCGACCTACTCTCCCAGGCCGTTGCCGGCCAAGTACCATCGGCGCTGAGGGGCTTAACTGCTCTGTTCGGAATGGGAAGAGGTGTTTCCCCCTCGCTTTGACCACCGAAATCGTGTGAGACCGCGCGGCTCCGCGGAGCCGCCGGGACCCGGCGGGGCTTGAAAACTGCACCTCTGGCCTCTGTGTCGGGGTAGTCAAAATCCGTCAAGCCCTCGACCCATTAGTACCGGTCTGCTGAGCGCGT
>CAVZRL010000009.1:0-1744085 GCA_963777775.1 uncultured Solirubrobacterales bacterium
AGTTCTGGCAAGACGATGCTCGCCGTCGAGCAGGCCAAGCGACGTGCCGCCCAGGACGAGCGAGGTCCTCTTCGTCTGCTTCAACCGCGCGCTGGCGAGCACCTTGCTGACAGGGAGTCGAAGTCGGGCGTCGACTTCTGTCACTTCCACGCGCTCTGCGCCCGGCTTGCCGAGAATCGCGAAGGTCGAGCTCCCGACCTACCCGCAGGGGGAGGCCGCCGCAGCGATTACTGGGACGACGGAGCTTCCCGAGGCGCTGGTCGACGCCATCGAGCGAGCTTGGGCCGCAATACGACGCGCTCATCGTCGACGAGGCCCAGGACCTCCACAACGACTGGCTGACGGCGCTCACCTACACGCTCGCGGATCCGGACGACGGCCAGATCTGGCTCTTCATGGACGACAACCAGAAGGTCTACGGCAGCAGCTCGATGTGCCCGACGAGTTCCGCCCCTTCGACCTCACCGGGAACTGCCGCAACACGCAGGCGATCCACCGCGAGGTCATCAAGAAGTACAAGGGCGAGGTCGTGCCCGAGATCCTCGGCCCTGAGGGACGCGAGCCGCGAGCTGATCCACGCCGACGACCAGCCGGCAGCGGTCGCCGAGGTGCTCGAGCACCTCTGCGGCAAGGAGGAGATCCCGCCCCAGGACGTCGTCGTGCTCTCCTCGCACGGGTTCGAGAACTCCGAGGTCGCGCAGTCGATGCCGGGGCGGTTCACGTTCGTCAAGGAGCCGCGAGCCGGTCGGGCCCTTCATCCGCTTCTCCTCGATCCGTGGCTTCAAGGGGCTCGAGTCGCCGGTCGTGATCCTGTGCGAGCTGGAGGACCTCGACGACGAGACGATCGACCAGCAGATCTACGTCGGGATGTCGCGGGCGAAGAACCACTGCGTGGTCGTTGCTCCCGCCTAGTGCCTACCGTCTACGTGATCGAACTAGATGAAGGGGCTGGCGAGCGACGAGATCCGCGGGTCCCCTCGGGTTTACGTCGATCGAGCAACCGAGATCCGGAAACGAGATTTAACAGCACCTTCGCGGCTATAAGCATGCGCGGCTCGTCGAAGAGGTTCGGCATTCACCTGCGGTACGACTTGTTCGACGATCTCGACTTTTACGATCGATCGGACGCGGGAGTAGAAGCCGAGAAGAATCGTGCTCGAGAACTGGCACGCTGCGGCTTTGTTGCCCACTGCAACGGGGTCACCCACGGACTCAACAGCACGCCATGGACGGAGTGGGGAAGCCGTCGGATCGGCCGAGTCGTGGAGCATCTCGACGCGGCAATTCATGAGCTCGACACCTGTGTGTTCCTGACCCTTAACACCGAAGGTCTGTGCCCACCTTCTTATATGGGCATCGAGCAATGTGGATTTACGAGTACATCGATCCAGCCGATCCACCCCCAGCTTAGGTCGCTTCGCCCATGTCAAGCACGATGTCTTGGTCAGGCGCAGCGAGGCGATTCTCTAGGACTGCGGGTTTCCCGCACCCCCAACCCGTGTCAGCTCCGGATGACGAGTAGTGACTAGACTTTGGCCTCAAGTCTCCGCCGCCGATTTGCAGACGCTGGTCGCCTAGGGCCACGGCGGCTACCGGTTATCGATCACGCTTCCCTTCAACCATCCGGCGCCGAGCGGGCCGGTCGCCTCGAGTCTGGCGGCGTACCGGACGGGTGCGAGCTGGCACACCGGTAAGCGACCGCGATGCGTCGGATGGAATGGGCGCATCGACGACCGGCTCGCTGGGAGAAGAAATCGACGCCGCGGTTCAGCATGATCCTGAACCCGCGAGATGCCCCGATGTCGCCGATGACCCGACGGAGCCCAGCCATCCGACGACCGCAGCCCAAGCGAACGCGGGTGACGCGCTCCGTCTGGCCTGGTACCGCGCGGTACCACGGAGCGGGATGTCTACCGGCATCTGGAACGAAAAAACCCCGCCTGAGCGGGGCTTTCCCTGCAGTGCGGGGGTCGGATTTGATTCCACGACCTCAGGGTTATGAGAATCGATCCTGCGAGTGGCGCTGCCGCGCGATGCCGCATTCCTATGCGGTTTCAGTTTCCCCAGTTGCTCCCACGTGCGCCCGAATTGATGCCCGCGGTTATGCTTCGGTGATGACGGCCTCAGTCATGTCGAACCCAGTGGGCGATGGTTCTTCAAACGGCTTTGACAGCCGGGCGTTTGGCCATCCGGCTGATCACCGTCTGGGATCGCGTGCGGTCAGTGAGACCAGAACCCGTCCTGCTCGCTGGCCGCGCGGCAGAACTCGGCAAACCCGCTAAGCAGCTCTCGGATCTCGGCGTCCCACTGGTCCTCGGGGATGCCGTAGTCGTCGAGAATCGCGAGCACCTACGGTGGCGCGCCGGCGGTCGGATCGTCGGCCCGGATCCGGTCGATCCCCTCGGCGGTCAGCGTCGTCTCTCGGGGGGCGATCAGCCGCCTCTCGCACCCCTGGAGTTTCGCAGCGGACCCTGCCGGGATCGGGCGACTCAAACCCGAAGTACGCTCGCGCGGTTTCCGACACGTCCCCCTCGAGCGGCCAGTGGCTCTGGCCGTCCTCGTCCTCCTCCTCGAGGGCACGGACGACGTCGGCGGGGGGCTTCTGCAGCCACGCCGCGTGGTCGAGGAGCTCCGCGTGGTCTAGGAGCCCGCATAGCACGCTCGACCATCCTCGGCTCAAGCGGTGATGCGCATCGCCGCGTGAGTCCGTTCGCGTCGTCACGCTCCTCACCCAGACAGAAGATAGGCCGCAGTAGCGGGCCTTTCATTGAGTAGCGGGGGCCCGATTCGTCTCTCGCTACCACCCGCGGATCGTCGAGCGTACGCGCCTACCGGCCTGATCGGGCGTCCCCGGTCGCCCTCGGGCAGGCGGCCGAATCCTGGAGGACATCGTCGAGAGCTCAGGGGCACTGGAGGCTCGGGACGTCAACAACCCGCCTCGCCCCAACAGTCTGGATATGGTCTTGGCGCGTGCCGAACTACAGCGACGAGACGATCGCCGAAGCGCTCGACGGCATCCAGCGGCGTCGATACGTCCTCCCCGCGATCCAGCGCGAGTTCGTCTGGGGAACGGACCGGATCTGCGCGCTCTTCGACTCGCTCATGCGCGACTACCCAATCAGCTCGCTGCTGTATTGGAGCGTCGGCAAGGAGAACGCCGATGAGTACCGCTGGTACGACTTCGTCCTCAATTACCACGAGCTCGACAGTCCCGGGTGCCCGCCTCACGAGAATCTGCCCGCCTGAGGACCGTATCGCCGTCCTCGACGGGCAGCAGCGCCTTACGGCACTGAACGTCGGGCTGCGCGGAAGCCACGCCGCTCGGTCGAAGTACCGACCTGTCGGCCGCCCGCAGAGCTACCCGAAGAAGCATCTGTACCTGGATATCAGCGCCGAGCCTCGGCTCTCCGAGGACCGCTACGAGGATCAGGTTTACCGCTTCGAGTTCCTTGAGCCTGACCGCGCGGAGGAGGAGAACGCTAACGGCAACGGTACCCACTGGTTCCGCGCCTCTGACGTGCTGACGTTCCCACGGGACGCAGACGCTGGGATGGCGATCAACAGCTACCTCCGAGAGCATGGACTGGCAGATCATCCCCACGCGTTCAACACGCTGTTCAAGCTCTGGAGCGCGGTCTTCCAACAGCGCCACCTGAGTCACTTCACCGAGACGGGTCAAGACCTCGACCGAGTTCTGGACATCTTCATCCGCGTGAACAGCCAGGGTCAGCCGCTCTCGAAGTCCGACCTCCTGATGAGCATCGCGACGGCCCAATGGCAGGAACGCGACGCTCGCGAAGAGATCCCCGGGACGCTTCGTCACATCAACGCCGTCCACCCAGGCTTCGGCTTTAGCCGCGATCACGTTCTCAAGGCCGGGCTGGTGATGGCAGGTATCTCCGACGTCGGCTTCCGCGCGGACACTTTCAACCGTGAGAACATGCGCAAACTCGAAGACGCCTGGGACACGATCTCCCAGCGCCTATATCTGGCAGTCGAGCTCCTTGCTTCGTTTGGGCTCTCTCGCGACAACATCGACGCAGGGATGGTCCTGATCCCGGTCGCGTACTACGCTTCACCGTCGAGATCTGGACGACCGTTACCTGGCTTCGACCGGGACCGCAGAAGATCGCCAGCGCGTCCGCGATTGGACGATCCGCGCGCTCCTCATGCCGGGCGTCTTCGGGTCTGGTCTCGACACCTTGCTCGCCCGGCTACGCCGCGTTATCGACGACAGCGGCGCCGACGGCTTCCCATCCGACGCGATCGAGGACGCCATGGCGGCTACCGGAAAGTCTCTGCGGTTTGATCCGCAGACGGTGGACGAGCTAGCCAACTCAGCGTACGGGCAACCCGACACGTTCGCGCTGCTCTCGATCGTGTACGGCCACGTCGATCCTGGCAAGACCTTCCACATCGATCACATCTTTCCGCGCGACAGAGTTCGTCGCGACCGGCTCCGCGAGGCTGGCTATACGGAGGACCAGATCGAGTGGATCATTCGGCACGCTCGCGACGGCCTCGCCAATCTCCAGCTCCTCCCGGGTGGAGAGAACATCGGCAAGAGCGAGACGACTTCCGCTGGAGTGGGCGCGCGAGAAGTATCGTGATCCGCAGGCGCTCGGCGGCTACCTCGAGCAGAACGACATGGCCGATCTCCCCGGAAGGGTTGGACGGGTTTCTCGACTTCTACGACAACCGGCGGGAGCGGCTGCGCCAGCGGCTTGTTGCCGTTCTTGGCTCGTGAACCGGGTCACTGGTCGAAGCCGAGGGGCAGTCCTAGTTCCCTCCGGAGAGGCGCTCATCGCGGCCGCAAACCCGTTAGGGATTCGGTATCGGAGCACTCTGGTTCTGCTTCCGGCGCTCCCTCAGACAAGTCGGCAAGGGTAGGGTTCCCCATGTGCTCGGCCGCAAGTGTGCTGACGGGACGGGCCGCCCGCTTCGAGCTCACCAACGTCGCCTGTTTCGAGGGCCATTGGGAGACAGACATGCGCGCCGACAATCCGTTCTGCCGGTCCTGGAGCTTCTCGAGCAATATCCGCTTCATCTGCTTCTTCCACCGCCCGATCGCAACCAAAGACCAGTTCCTTCGCGACTTCGGGCATGGGCCAGGGCAAGGCGCTACCACGACTACGAGGTTGCGTTCGTTGCCACGCATGGTGACCCAAGGTGCTCAAGTTTACGATTCGCCCTTGCCGCTCGACCAGCTCGCGGATGCCCTTGAGGGCGCAGCTCGCCGCGGGTCGGATCGTCTACTTCGGGCTGCTCGACCGCGACCGATCAACTCAACGTCCGGACGCGGCGGTTCAAGGCAGCGTCGAAGCGCTTCCGTCACAGGACCAGGCTCGCGCCGTCTGTGGTTATGTCCGCGACGTCGACTTCAGCGTGGCCGCCGCGTTCGAAATCCTCCTGTTCGACCGGCTTGCACATGCCACCACTACCGCCAACGCGCGCGAGCCTTCACCCGCCTGCATCACGAGTACCGCGTATTGTGGAGAACAGCTCGGCTTCGCTGTCGACCCAGCCCCCAACACGGCACGCCGCTGACGCAGCCCGATTCGTTTCCCGCTACCACCGAGCCAATTCCGCCGTCCAGCGAGTGCGCCTAGCCGTCGATTCCGCCCGCTGGCGCGTGGACCTGTGACCCGGGAGGGCAGGAATTTGCGCGCGAGCCCCTGGCTGCGAGCGATACCCTCGCTTACGTGAGCCGACGGATGGCCTACGAGCGCTTGATAGGATTGCCATAGCGCATCAGATGCAAGAACGACCCCGACACACGCCTACGACGATCCCGGAAACCGAGCTTCCCGATTAGTCACTTGACCCGAGCGACCCACGACGTCTCAAGCTTCGAGGTTCGTTCGCCAACCGCCGAGAGAAGCTCGGCTGCTCATTGAACGCGAAGACAGCGAGGCTCTCATGGCCAGGAGACGCTCGCCGGGCCGAGTGACGCTGATCTCCTCTCCTCGACGGCAAGCTGGATGCCTACCTAAGGCTAGCTGCACCGCAGGCTTGGAGAGTTCATCGAGGTCTTTGCTGGACAGTGCTCCAGCCGTGCGACTTCGAACGCGGCGGGAAGACCTTGAGCGAGCGGCTAGAGAAGCGGACAGCGCCGCAAACAAGATGCCGGCGAAGGCCGCCTTCGCTCATTTCAAGAACGATGGAATGATCGGCCAACAACGATGAATCGAGATCCCAATCGAGTGGATCAGGAGCTGCTCGCCGAGGAGGCCGCCGCGGCAGACGCGCACACCGATAGCCGGGCGGCGATACGGCTCTCACAGCTTCACCAACAGCGAGGCTGAGTTCCGTGAAAGCAGAAGCCTTCGCACAGCGCGCCGCTGACCTCGATACGCACGAGTCGACGCGGGTCCGCTACGCGGCGGCTCTGAGACGAATTTCTCGCTCGTGGACGAGACTCGCGATGTATATGCCCAAGTTCTGAACGCCAACCCAGAGAACTTCAAGGCGTGGACGGGATTGGCGGCGGCCCTGGCGGATGCCGTGACTTGGAGGGCGCCTGGATCGCGATCGACAACGTGCTGGTTGCGCATCCCAAGGATGCCTGCGTCGTCGACCCGCCGCCGGGCGGATTGCACGCGAGCGGGGTAGACATGCGCCAGTCAGAAGACTTCTTTGCTAGGGCCGCAAAGCATGGCGCCGAGCCGATTTCCTCGAGCAGGGAACTCCGCAAGCTGGCCAACGAGCACAGAGCACGCGGGAACGACGCAGAGGCGAAACGAATCGAGGGGCAGCTCTCCTCGCCGTAAGGCAGGACGACCCCATATCAGCGGCGAGCCGACGGCGTCTCCATCACGCCGTCGAGGGATGTGAACTCCGTCACGACGATCCGTGCTGCCATCTGTTCGGTCTCCTTCGCCTTTCACTCGATCGTCAGCGATTTGGACTGGGGCGCCTCGAGGCAACTAATCGCCCATGCGGCTTCTCGCCGGCCAACTGCGCCGCTCCGCGAGATGGTGACGCTTGTGAAGCCCAGCAAATTGATGCCCAATTGATGCCCGGCCGGCCCGTTCGACGTGGCGGCATAGAAAACCCCGCCATAGCGGGGCCTCATAGGCGGGGGCCCCCTTGGAGTAGCCGGGGTGGGATCCGAACCCATCATCCTTCCTCGCGACGGACGGCATCCCGCCCGTAGTGCCGGGCGCGACGCCGTATTCCTATGCGGTTTCCCTGCTCGCCGTTGCTCTCACTTGCGCTTAGATTGATGCCCCAATTGATGCCGGTCGTTCCTGACGTCCTGAGCCAGGTCAGCCCCCCATTGGGGTGATGAAGTGCCGAGTCCTCAGCCCGAAGTCACCCTCGGAGCCGGCATGGCCCGGTGGCCGCGCCTAGTAGCGGATTTGTCCGGTCCTGCTCCACGTTAAAGGTGACCACGGTGCCGACGGTCACGCTAGCCGTGACGCCCTAGCGAGCTCAAGAGGTGCCGCAGCGCCCGCAAGCGTCGGCGTACGCCGATGACCTGAACCCGCCAACCTGGTCCCCGAGCAGGCAAGCTGCAGGTCGAGCTGGCACGGGTTCGACAGCACTTCCGCTCCCGCCCGGCTTAGCCGTTCTCTAGCGCCTTGACGAGCGCCGCGTTCTCATTGTCAGCCACTAAGCACCGACCTCCCGCCGCTCGTTCTGCAGCAGAGCAAGCGGAACGACGCGATCCTCAAACACGACGTCGATTTCTTAAAGCCTGCCGCCCAATGCTCCAACGTAGCCGGCGAGCGAGCTCAGATAGAGGTTGTCGCTGTGTTCGAGCTGCGACACATTTGCTTGCGAGACCAGCACTAGCTTGGCGAGATCCTTCTGGGTTTTATCGAGGCTCTCCCTCAGCTCCGCAAGTCGCATCGCATCGAGGACCGCCCGCTTGTAGTTCTCAACTCGCTTCGCACGCTCAGGATCGGCAGGCGCACGTCCGTCTGCAGCTCCTTGAAATTCTTGGCCATTTCAGACCAGCCTCTTTCTCCCGCTTTGGCAGTTCCCGAACGCGTGCGTTGTACAGATCATCGGCAATTGGGATCACTTGCTCGTACCAGCTTTCCCATCGGTTCCGCTTATCGCCGCCGATCAACAGAATTGCGGTTCTCCGTGGGTCGAATGCGAAAAGGATCCGCACCGTCCCTGGTCGTAGCTCTTTCAGTGTCCGGGTGACGTGAGCCCTTCACGGATCATCCGCAGGCCTGCCGGCGGCGGGGCCCCTCTCCGCGAGGATTTCGACGAGCGCCGTGATGCGGTCTTGGTCATCCTCGGTCAGCTGGCTCCACCAGACCCCAAACTCGTCGCTAAACTCGACTTCCCAACTCACATAGGGAGTATAAGCTTCCAAGCTCGTAAAAAGTCAAGGCTGTGCGAGCGGGAATAGCGTGTTGCCACTTTGCGCCTGAAACCCCCTTGACAAGTTGAGCTAGGGCCTGAGCTCGAACTCCTTGTTCGGCTCGGGGTTCCCGCCGCGTGGGGTGATAAGTCGGCTACCTGGCTCCCGAGATCCAGTCTGATGAGCGCGCCGGCGGCGCGGTTGACCCGCCGGATCCCGGGTTCCTCCCAGAGACCCCGGGAGCGACTCCCAACCCGGCTGCAGGTCATCCCCAAATCGATGCCCGATTGATGCCCGCCGGGTCCATCAGCCCGTCCCCAAACAGAAGAAAAGCCCGCCTTAGCGGGCTTTCTTCAGTAGCGGGGGTGGGATTTGAACCCACGACCTCCGGGTTATGAGCCCGGCGACGCCGGGAGATCTACGCCAACACCGCCTTCCGCGGATACACCACCTCAGGATCCGTCAACACATTCACCAGCGCCGGCTTGCCGCTCGCGAACGCGCGCTCGAGCGCCGGGCGGAGCTCGGTCGGGTGGTGGACGAGCTCGCCGTGGCCGCCGAGCGCCTGGACGACCTCGTCGTAGCGGGTCGCGGGGCGGAGCTCGGCGGCGACCTGGTAGCCGTAGAGGAACTTCATCGGGTGGTATTCGAGGGCCCAGATGCCGTTGTTGCCGATGATGCCGACGACGGGGAGGTCGTGGCGGACCATGGTGTCGAACTCGAGGCCGCTGAAGCCGAAGGCGCCGTCGCCGAGCAGGCAGACGACCTGGCTGTCGGGGTGGGCGGACTTGGCGCCGATCGCCTGGCCGGGGCCGGCGCCGAGGCAGCCGTACGGGCCGGGGTCCATCCAGCAGCCGGGCTCGTAGGTGTTGACGACGCGGCCCGCGTAGGAGACGAAGTCGCCGCCGTCGCCGATCACGATCGCGTCGCGGTCGAGCACCTCCCCGAGCTCCTTGTAGACGCGCAGCGGGTGAAGCGGGGCGCGGTCGTCGTTGAGCTCCTCCTGCTCGGCGGCGCGCTTCTCGTCCTCGGTCTCGCGCAGCGAGGCGACCCAGTCCTTGGTGCGGTCGGGCGAGCCGCCCGCCGACGCCGCCGCCTCGCGGATCGCCGCCAGGGTCGGCGCGATCGCGCCGACCAGCTCGATCTCGGGCCGGCGGTTGGCGGTCAGCTCGTTCGGCGCCTCGTCGAGCCAGATGAGCTTCGTCTCCTCGCCGAAGCTGCCGCCGAAGCCGAGCCTGAAGTCGAGCGGGACGCCGATGATCAGCGCCACGTCGGCGCCCTTCAGCCCCTGGCCGCGCGCCCGCGAGAAGCAGAGCTCGTGGTCGGCGGGCAGGCACCCCCGCCCCATCCCGTTCAGGAACACCGGGATCCCGAGCGCCTCGGCGAGCGCGCGCAGCTCGTCCTCGCCGCGCGACCAGTAGACCCCGGTCCCGGCCATGATCACCGGCCGCTCGGCCTCGGCGAGCGCCTTCGCCGCCTCCTCGAGGTTCGGCGCCGGCTCGCCCGGCGCGTCGGGCGCCGCCGGCACCTCGCCCTCGCCCTCCATGAAGACGACGTCGAGCGGGTAGTCGACGTAGGTCGGGCCGCTCGGCTGGCTCATCGCGGCGTCGATCGCGCGCGCGGTCGCGGCCGGGATCTCGCCCGTGTCCTTGACCGTCTCGGCCGACTTGGTCACCGGGCCGACGAACGGCAGGTGGTCGATCTCCTGCAGCGAGCCCGAGCCCCAGCGGCCCTCGCCGGCGCGGCCGCCGAGCACGACCAGCGGCGAGCGGTTGAACTTCGCCCCCGCCATCGCGCTCATCCCGTTGGTCACCCCGGGGCCGGCGGTGAGCGCGGCGATCCCGGGCTTGCGGGTCGCCTTCGCGAACCCCTCCGCCGCCCAGGCCGCCGCCTGCTCGTGGCGGGTGTCGACGAGCTCGATCCCGTCGGCGACGCAGCCGTCGTAGATCGAGAACAGGTGGCCGCCGGAGAGCGTGAACAGGTGGCTGACGCCGCGGGCCTTGAGCGCCCGGGTGACCAGCTTGCCGCCGTGGACGGGGCCGGACTCGGCCTCGCCGCCGGCGCCCTCGGCGCGGGCGCTCTCCTCGGTGGTCGCCATCGCGACCCGAGCCTATCGTTCAGCCGCGGCGCGGGATCGCGACGGAGACGCTCAGATCCTCAGGCTCGACCGAGCTGACCAGCGGCACCTTGAGCAATCGCGCCAGGCGCCAGCTCCACGCATACGGCCAGGGCACCGGCAGCTCAGGGGTAACGCGGGTCTTGGTCCCGTCGCGGGCCTCGACCTCGAGCGTGACCGTCGAGGACGGGATCACGAGTCCCTGCGGGTGGCCGACGCTGACCAGGCGCAGCCGCTTCGGCCCGCCCCCGCCCGCGGCGCGGCGGACGTCGCGGGCGACGGAACGGATCAGGCACGGGTTCAGGTAGCGCAGGCGGCTCATCGCTGCGCAGCGTCTACCCGGTGGCCGAGCCGCGGAAACGGCTCGGGCCACCCTGGAGCCCTCCCTAAGCTGTCCGCCCCGATGGGGCTCTGGAGCTCGCTGACGACGAACCCGCCGCCGGCGAGCGAGGCCGAGCGGGCGGAGACGATGCGGCGGCTGAACGTGATCGCGGTGGTCGCGATCGCCGACGCGCTGCTGCTCGGCGTCCTGCTCTGGGCTTCGTTCAGCGATCGCGAGAGCGCCGTGCACGTGCTCGGCCCGATCCACGGGCTCGGCTTCGTCGCCCTGCTCTACCTCTGCGTCGCGGGCGCGGTCGAGCAGCGCTGGGGCTGGTGGTATCCGCTGATCGTCCTGGTCACCGGCGGCCCGCTCGGGTCGCTGATCGGCGACTGGATCGTGCGGCGGCGGATCGCCGTGGCGGTATAGGCTCGGGTCGATGCCGAGACCGCCCAAGTTCGCTGTCCTTGTCGTCCTCGCCGCGTCGTTCCTGGTCGCCTCCCCGGCCGCCGCCGAACCCTCGCACGGCTGGGACGTGCACTGCGGGCGCAGCCTCGACGAGGGCGCCGGCTGGTGGGGCCTGAAGGGCTACAACGTCGCCTGCTCGGTCGCCCGCCGGACCGCGAACCAGTACGTCTTTCACGGCGTCGGCGACCCGAAGGGCTGGCGCTGCCGCGACGTGCAGATCGGCGACGAGGTCTGGCGCACCAACTGCACCCGCCGCAAGGACGGCGAGCACCAGCACATCCGGTTCAAGTACGGCGCCTGACGACTCTCGAGCGCGTCGAGTAGACACACCTCAGGCGCGAACTCGGCGCGGTCGGCGCGCCACGGGTGCGTCGGTCTCGGGCAGGCTTGGGTGCCATGAAGCGGGGCGTTGACATGGGCTACACATGCTCTAATGTGCAGCACATGTCGAAGATGATCCAGATCCGCAACGTCCCCGACGACCTGCACCGGGCGCTGAAGGTGCGCGCGGCGGAGCGGGGGTTGACGCTCTCCGACTACCTGCTCGGCGAGCTCGAGGGACTGGTCGGCAAGCCGACCATGGCCGAGTTCGTCGAGCGGGTCATGCAGCGCGAGCCCACGAGCGGAGGCCCTTCGGCGGCCGAGCTCATCCGCAGGCACCGCGGCCCGATCCCGTGATCGTCATCGACGCCTCCGCCGGCGTCGAGCTGTTCCGCCGGGAAGAGCGCGTCGGCGACCTGATCGCGGCCCGGGTCGAGAACGAGTTCGCGGTCCACGTGCCGTCGCTGTTCGACCTCGAGGTCCTGCACGCCCTGCGAGGCCTCGAGGCCGCGGGGGCTGTCGGCGAGGCGGCGCTGCGAGAGATGCTCGACGACCTCGCAACGATTCGGGCGATCCGCTACGACCACGCTCCGCTGCGGTCGCGAGTCTGGTCCCTGCGCCACAACCACACCGCCTACGACGCCGCCTACGTCGCGCTCGCCGAGCTGCTCGAGGCGACGCTGCTGACCACCGACGCGCGCCTCGCCCGCAGCTCCGGCCACGAGGCCGAGATCGAGCTGATCGCCTGAGCCGTCAGGTGGGGTCGCGATCATGCGACCCACTCCTTGATGGCCTTCGACTCCTCCACCCCGCTCCCGGGCGCGGTCGTCCCCGACGCCGCGGCCGCCGATCCCGACCTGCCGGGGCCGTTCGCGGTCGGGCGCTGGGCGGAGGGCTTTCGCGACTTCCTCCGCGAGCGGCCGCGGGTGCTGCTGATCGGCGAGGTGGTGAACCTGAAGCGGGCCCGGGCCTCGACCTACTTCGAGCTCCGCGACGCCGAGGGCGCGGCGCCGGTCGCGATCTGGAACAACGAGCTCGACCGGCTCGAGCTCCCCGAGGGCGCGCTTCGCGACGGCGCCGAGGTCGTGATCGCCGCCGGGCCCGACTACTACCCGGGCACCGCGACCGCCTCGCCGAGCTTCAACCTGCGCGCCACCTACATCCGGCTCGCCGGCGAGGGCGACCTGCTCGCCCAGCTCGACCGGGCGCGCCGGCGGCTCGACGCCGACGGGCTGCTGAAGCCGCAGAAGGAACTGCCGCGGCCGCTGCTGCCGCGGACGATCGGGGTCGTCAGCGCCCGCGGCTCGGCCGCCTGCGCCGACCTGCTCGCCGGGCTCGAGCGCCGCGGCTGGCGCGGGACGCTGGTCTGGGCGAGCGCCCCGGTCCAGAACCGGCGCGCGGCGCCGGAGATCGCCCGGGCGCTGGCCGACCTCGCCGCGATCGAGGCGGTCGAGGTCGCGGTCGTCTGTCGCGGCGGCGGCAGCCTCACCGACCTGTGGGCGTTCTGCGACGAGAACCTCTGCCGCACGGTGGCGCTGCTGCGGCTGCCGGTGATCAGCGCGATCGGGCACGAGTCCGACCGGACCCTGATCGACGACGTCGCCGCGGTCTCCTGCTCGACCCCGACCCACGCCGCCGAGGCGCTGGTCCGGGTCGACGTCGGCGCCGCGCGGTCGGAGCTGCAAGCCCGCACCGCCGCCACCTCGCGCGCCGCCGGCGCGGCGATCGCCCTTCGCGCGCAGCGGCTCGCCGAGTGCTCGCGGGCCCCGACCCGCGCCCTGCGCTCCGAGCGCACCCGCCTGCACCAGCTCCTGCGCGAGGCGCGCGCCGCGGCCGGGCGCGGGGTCGACGGCCGGCGCGGTCTGGCGCTCACCCACGCCACCGTCGTCGCCCGCAAGGGCGGCGCCTTCGCCGCCGCCGACGCCGCGGCGCGGCGCCAGCTGACCACCGCCGAGCGCGCGGTCAACGCCCACGACCCCCAGCGGACGCTCGAGCGCGGCTACGCGCTGGTCGCCGACCGCGCCGGCGAGCCGGTCGCCAGCGCCGCCGCGGCGCGCGAGCGCCAGCGGGTTGTCATCCGCTTCGCCGACGATGCTGTCGGCGCCGAGGTGGACGCAGATGGAAGCGACGAGCACACCCGATAGCTACGAGTCCGCGGTCGCGCGGCTCGAGCAGATCATCGCCCGGCTCGACTCGGGCGAGGCCGAGCTGCGCGAGACGCTCGGGCTCTGCGTCGAGGCGAAGGGGCTGATCGAGCTCTGCAAGGCAGAGCTCGACGCGGTCTCGGGCCAGCTCAAGGAGCTGGCGCTCGACGACCTGGTCGCCGAGCTCGAGCGCCCGGCCGCCGGCGACGACGAAAGCTGACCCTTCGGTGACGAAGTTGGCTCGCTGCGTGCGCCACCGGTGCCGCCGCTCGACCTACGCTCGGTTCATGATCGACGGCGAGGGATATGATAACGTCATATGAGCGTGGCAAAGCTCCTCTCCGTCTCGATTCCCGACGAGCTGATGTCCCAGACCGAGGACGCCGCCCGGCGCGCTGGGCAGACCAAGAGCGAGCTGGTCCGCGAGGCGCTGCGCGAACACGTGCGCGACCGCGAGTGGGAGGAGATCTTCCGCTACGGGGAGGACCGGGCGGAGGCGCTGGGGATCGGCCCCGAGGACGTCGAGGACCTCGTCGACGAGGTGCGAGCGCAGATGGCGGCCGGCGTTCCCGCGCCGAAGGACATCCAGCACCTGATCGACAGGGTCAAGCGGCGCGCGACCGACGCCTGAGGGTCCTTCCGGACACGAACGTGCTCGTCTCGGCGGCGATCGCGGGAGGGCCGCCGCGCCGGATCCTCGCGCTGGCCGAGCGGGGGCGAATCGAGCTCGTCGTTCCGGACCTGGTCGAGATCGAGCTATTCCGGGTGCTGAGGCGCAAGCGACGCTGGCGTCCGGCCCGGATCGAGGCCTTCCACGCGCAACTCGCCGGAGCCATCGCGGAAACCCCGGCGGCGCCCGACCGCGCCGAGCCGCTCACCGGCAACCCGGCCGACGACCGGATCCTCGCCTGCGCGGTCGAGAACCGCGTCGACGTACTGGTGAGCGGCAACAAGCGCCACCTGCTGCCGCTCGGGAGCAGCCAGGGCGTCCGCATCCTCACCCCGCAGGCGCTGCTGGCGGAGCTGCGCCGCCGGCGCTGACCCTACCCGCCGCGGATCACCTTCACCGACTCGGCCGCGCGCTTGACCTGGCCCGGGCAGAAGGGCGGGTTGACCCACTGCTTCTCGGAGAACATCCGGGTCTGGTCGGCGTAGAACTCCGACTCGGGGTTGTCCGAGAGCGAGTAGGTGAGGATCGAGCGGTCCTTCGGGCAGCCGCCCTCGAAGCTGGTCACCATGACGAAGCTCGAGCCGTGGGTGATGTCGTCATAGCCGACCCCGGGCTCGAAGGTGGCGTCGATCGCGTTGAAGACGCCCTGCCCGCCGAGCGCCGCCGTGGATCGGGATCCGCTCGCTGCCGCGAAGCTCGTAGTGGTAGTCGCCGTAGGGGGCGTCGAGCGGGATGCTGGAGCCGGTCAGGTCGGTGACCGCGTCGGCGAGCGCGGTGCCGACCGCGGGGTCGGAGGTGTCGAGCCCGTTCGGCGTGTTGACCGGGTCGGCGACGTCGAACGGGGTCGTGAACGGGATCGCGCCGAGGTTGATCAAAAAGCGCCGGAAGAGCAGCGCCCCGGTGCTGTCGAGGTTGACCCGCAGGTCCCAGCCCTCGAGCGCCGGGCAGGCGGCGCTGACGTCGACCGGCCCGCTCGAGCCGGTCAGGCTCGGGTTGGCGCGACAGAAGGCGGCCAGCTGGTCGCGCAGCAGCTCGCCGCCGTAGTGGCGGTTCTGGAACACCAGCCGGCGGACCTGGTTGCGGGTGAACAGGTCGCCCTTCATCCCGTCGGTGCCGGCGAGCCGGCCCTCGATCATCTTCAGCCCGAGGCGGGTGCGCAGCGAGCGGGTCGTGCCCTCGCTGCCGATGATCCGCGCGAAGCCCTCGAGCGGCTGCTCGGGGTTGGTCAGCCAGTAGGAGTCGTTGCCGTTGGCGACGTAGTCGCGGCGCTCGAGGTAGGGCTGCTGCGAGTCGCCCATGATCCCCTCGGCGGGCGAGTCGGCGTCGGTGGCGAGCGCGCACTCCGAGCGCGAGCCGTCGAGCAGCGGCAGGCCGAGGCCCGGGAAGGTGACCTGGCCGAGCGCTCCCGAGCAGCCGGTCGCCTTCTCGTTCGGGACGTTGGGGATCGAGCCGATGTCGGCATAAAGCGCCCGCCCCTTGGAGTCGGCGGCGATCGTGTTCACCCACGGGATCCCCTGGTACTTGCGCAGGATCGCGAGCAGGTCCTTGGTCGACTGGGCGCGGTTGGTCTCGAAGAAGTGGTTGAGGATGCGCATGTTGTTCGCGTTGGCGTCGAACAGCGCGTAGGCGGTGCTCGGCGTCCATCCGAACAGCGACTGGCCCTGGATCGAGGTCGTCACCGGCCCGTAGCGGGTCCCGTACAGGGTCCGGCTCTCGGGCTGCGATCGAGCCGTCGGGCTGCTTGACCTCGACCGTGACCTCGTCGGCCTCCATCGCCACCGGCTCGCCGTCGACCAGGTAGCTGGTCGGGTCGCCCGGCGCCAGGGTGAGCTCGAAGGGCGTGAAGCGGAACGCGGTCGAGACCGTGTGGCTCCAGGCGAGCTTCTCGGTGTGGCCGATCAGGATCAGCGGGACGCCGAACAGGCTCGCCCCGGAGACGTTGACCTTGCCCGGGATCACGAGGTGGGACTGATAGAAGCGCCGCGGGCCGTCCCAGGGGAAGTGCGGGTTGGCGAGCACGATCCCGCCGCCGGAGGCGGTCGCGTCGCTGCCCAGGCCCCAGGCGTTGGAGCCGATGTCGGCCGAGAGGTCGAGCGCCTCGCCGAGCTCGTCGACCCGCTCGCGCTCGGCCGGCGGTGACCTCGTCGGTCGCGGCCTCGGCGCGCGCGTAGGCCGCCGGGCGCGGCGCGGCGGCGGGCGGCTGGGCGCCGGCGATGCCGTCGATCGCGACCCCCGAGCTCGCGTAGAGCACCAGCTCGTAGAAGCGCCGGTAGACGTCCCACTTGGTGATCGGCCGCACCCAGGGCTCGCCGGCGCAGCGGGAGTCGGGGATGTTCTCGACCCCGGTCTCGGCCAGGTAGCGGTTATAGCCCTTGACGTAGCCGGCGACGCCCTGCTCGACCGCCGCCTTCGGCCCGGCGGGCGGCGGCTGGGCGATCAGCTCCTCGACGATCCCGCGGTCGCGGACCTGCTGGTAGAAGAGATCGCTGTCGAGGTTGGAAAAGCCCTCCGGGGTCTCGGCGTCGGGGCCGAACCAGCGCGAGCGCTCGGCGGCCGAGGTCAGATAGGTGTCGGCGATCGTGCAGATGTTGTCCTGCGCGAAGGCGTAGCCGTAGCCGAAGCCGATGCCCTTCCAGTTCTTCGCCTCGATCGTCGGCGTGCCGCCGGCGCTGCGGGTGATCTTCGCCTTCGGCGCCTTGGCGGCCGCCTCGGTCGCACCGGCGAGCGCCAGCACGAGCGCCAGCAACAGTCCGAGCCCTTGTGCAAGACGCCTGAGGTCCCTGCATCCGCGCGCCAACGTTAGCCGATCGCGGAGGCCTCCGGGACCACGCCCGGGGGCGCTCGCCTACCTGGGCTCGGGCCGCCCGACCCCGACCCGCAGTCCCTCGCGGCGCAGCTCGAAGGCGAGCAGGCGGGTGAGGTCGGCCTTGCCGAGCAGGGGCAGGCCGAGGCGCTTTCCGATCCGGAAGCCCCAGGCGGCCGGGAACGGGATCGGGATGTCGTAGCCGAGCCGGTGCACGTTGCCGTCGTCGCCCTCGAGCTCGAGCGCGACCGTCGAGCGGGTGAAGATCAGCCCGCGCGGGTCGCCGACCTCGGCCAGCCGGGCCTGCTGGCGATCGGACTTGACGAACCGCCGCGCGTCGGCGACCACCTCGCGCAGCTTGCGGTAGGCGACGCCGATCGCGACCAGCACCGCGATCCCGAACGCGATCAGCAGCAGCGGGATCACGACCAGGGCGTGCTCGCGGATATCGATCACCGCAAGCGCGATCCCCGCGACCAGCGAGACGACCCCGAGCGCGGCCAGGTACCGCATCAGCCGACCGTCTCAGAGCCGGATCCGCGGGCGACGCAGGCGCCGGCCCGGCGCCCGCCCCGCGGCCCGCGCCGCCTCGGGCCGCTCGGCGGTCGGGACGGCGAGCAGCGGCGCGAACAGCTCGACCGGCTCGGCGATCCCCCTGAGCTCGACCTCGCCACGGCTCTCGGCCTCGATCTCGCCCGGTGCGCTCGAGCCGCTCCCGGGTCTCGCCGGTGAAGAGGACGTCGTCGCCGGTCTCGCGCGTGTACTCCTCGACCCGCGCCGCGACGTTGACCGCGCCGCCGATGACGCTGTAGTTGAGCCGCCCGGCGCCCCCGATCGCGCCCGCGATCACGGTCCCGGTGTTGACCCCGACCCCGATCCGCAGGCCGTCGGCCGCGCCGCGGCGGTTGACCGCGACCGCGATCTCGCCGGCGGCGCGCAGCGCCCGGTCGGCGTGGTCGGCGAACGGCTGCGGCGCCCCGAAGACGGCGAGCAGGCCGTCGCCCTCGAACTTGTCGACGTGGCCGCCGTGGCGGGAGACGACCGGCACGATCACCTCGAAGAGCTCGTTGAGCGAGGCGACGATCTGCTTCGGCGCCCGCTCGGCGGCGAACTCGCTGAACTCGCGCACGTCGCAGAACAGGACGCTGACCTCGGCCTCGACCCCCTGCTCGTCAAAGCCCTCGGAGAGGATGTGCTCGGCGACCTCGCGGTCGAGGTAGGTGCCGAACGCCTCGCGCAAACGCTCGCGCTCGGCCAGTCCGGCGACCATCTCGTTGAAGCTCGCCGCCAGGTCGCCGAGCTCGTCGCCGGTGGTGACCGGGACCGAGACGTCATAGCGACCCTCGCGCAGGGCGTCGACCGCGCGCTCGAGGTCGCGCACGGGCCGCAGGATCGACTTCGAGAGCATCACCGTGAGCTCGAGCGAGATCGTGGTCGCGACCAGCAGCGCGATCAGCACGTCGAGCCCGAGGTTCGCTCCGCCGCCCCCGTCGGAGGTGAGCGCGGCGACGACCAGCCCGGTGATCAGGTTGATCAGCGGCAGCGAGACGAGCAGCTTGGTGCGCAGCGGCAGCGCCCAGAAGTCGGCCGACTTGGGCGGGCTCAGACAGGAGTTGATGTCGACGAGCACCGGCCGCATCCCGGCCTCGACCGCGAGGTAGTGGAGCACCATCGCGTAGCCGATCGAGACCGCGGAGACGGCGAACAGCGGGATCAGCGACCAGCCGGTGAGGTCGAGGATCACGACCCCGGCGATGCAGGAGGGGACCGCGGTCGCGACCACCGGGCCCGGCAGGTCGCGCTTGACCAGATGCAGCGGGATGCTGACCGCCGCCGCCCAGGCCCGCTCGGTCGCCTCCGGGCCGCGCTCGCCGCCGATCCAATCGCCGATCGTGCGCACCAGCGGCCGAGCGCGAAGCAGGGTGGCGATGATCGCCGCCTCGGTCAGCGCCAGGGTGATCCCGAGGATCAGCAGGTAGTCGCTGAGCGAGCCCTCGTAGTAGAAGGTGAGCAGGGCGAGGGTGCCGGCGACGATCACCAGCGCCGACTGCAGCTCGACGGCGAGGAAGGTGAACGGGTAGCGACGGCCAAGTCGCTCGTAGAGGCGCGTGATCGCGCCGATCGCCATGGTGCAATTCTCGCATCCCGCCAGGTCCCTATCTGTGACCTCCACGCGCCCGTCTGCGACCCGAGTCCCATTTTCAAGCTCTTCCCTAGCCTGCCCGATGAGGAATCAGTGGAGCGTTCGCTGCTGCCCGAAGAGACCCTGAACGGCGGCTTTCCCGAGCCGCCCGCGAGCGAGCCCGTGCGGGTGATCGCGGCGCGCCACGACGCCTGCGGCGCCGCGACGCGGGTCCGGCTGCCGGGCACGGTGCCCGCCCGCGCGGTGCGCCGGCTGCGCTGCGCCGGCTGCGAGCAGGCGTTCGAGACCGACGAGGTCGAGGAGATCGGACTCGCGGCTCCCTCGCGCGCGCTCCCGAGGTTCGCTCTCCCGAGGTTCGACCCCCAAGGGCGCGCCTGGCGCCTGGCGAGCATCCCGATCGCCGCCGCGCTGGTGATCGCCGGGCTGCTGCTGCTGCAGGGCGGCGACGACGAGTCGGCCCCGCCCGCACCCGCCGACCAGGCCGCGAACGCCCCGGCGTCTTCGCCCGAGTCCGGCGGCGAGGGGCCGGCCGGCGGCCAACCCGAGCTCGTCCGCGGCTCGTCCTTCTCCCTCGCCCTGCCGGCCGGCTGGGAGCAGGTCGACCCCGAGAACGGCGCCACCTTCGCCGCGGTCGCCGGCGACGGCGGCGCCGACGCCACCCTGTGGATCGAGGAGGACCGGGGACTCAAGTTCCCGGCCTTCGTCACCCAGTCGCTGCGCCAGCTCGAGCAGCTCGCGGGCTCGGCCCGGGTGGTCGAGCGGGTGCCGGCGCCGACCCCCGAGGGCACGGTGGTGGTGCTCGCCGCGGACTCGCCGGCGGGTGAGCCGACCTACGAGGTCACCCTGCGCGCCGCCGGCCCCTATCGCTACTACCTGGCGACCAGCGTCGAGCCCGACGCCTCGGCCGCCGCGGTCGAGGGCGCCGAGCTGATCGCCGGGTCGTTCACCCCCGAGGTCGGGGGTAGCCAATGACGGGGCGCAGGCGAACCGTGCTGCTCGCGCTGCTCGCGGTGGCGGTGCCGCTGCCGGCGCTGGCGGCGTCGGAGGGCTCGCTGACCTCGAGCCCGGCCTCGCTCTCGGTCTCGACCTCGCTCGGCTCCTGCGGCCTCACGGGCTCGGAGATCGCCTGCTCGCTCAACGTCTCCTACAACTCGCTGCCCGGCGCGACCAGCTACTCGGCGACCGTGACCCGCGCCGACGGCTCGGTGGTCGACTACGGCGAGGTCGGCGCCGGGGGCACGACGCTCTGGGTCCCCTACGTCGGCTCGGGCACCTACAGCGTCCGGATCACCGCCTACGGGGAGCCCGAGCAGCCCGAGGGCGAGAAGCCGGTGATCTCGACCGAGATCTCGGGCGCCGAGGCGGACGCCGAGGGCGGGCCGTCGAAGCCCGAGGACGACGAGGAACCATCGGTCGAGGTCGACGCCGAGCCGGGCGGCGCCCTGCCCGAGCCGAGCATCGAGTCCGACGGCGCGGTCGAGGCCGAGCCCGAGTGCGCGCCGGCGACCCCCGAGCCGGCCCCGGTCGAGCCCGCGCCGGCGCCTGCGCCGCTGCCCGAGCCGCCGCCCGCCGACCTCGATCCCGAGAACCCCGACGAGGACGGCGACGGGATCGCCGACGAGCAGGAGCGACTCGACTACGACGCCGCGGTCGCCGCCCAGCAGGCCGCCGAGGCCGCCGCCGCGCCCGAGTCCGACCCGGCCGCGCCGGCGCCGAGCGACTGCCCGTAGCGCGCCGGCGCCGCCGTGCGGTGATCGGCGGCGCGCGGCGATACTGACGGCGTGAAAACCGAGAGCCTGCTTCGCGAGCGCGACTTCGTGCTCGTCGCCGGGTCGATCGGCCTCTCGGCGCTCGGCGACTGGGTCGCGATCGTCGCGCTCGGGCTCGAGGTCAAGGAGCTGACCGATTCGGGGTTCGCGGTCGCGGCGCTCTGGATCTGCCTCTTCGGCCCCTCGGTCGCGGTGGCCGGGCATGCCGGGCTGCTGGTCGACCGCTTCGAGGCGACCCGGTTGCTGGCCGCGGTCTCGGCCGTCGGCGCGGTCGTCGCGCTGCTGCTCGGCCAGAGCACCGAGACGGCGCCGCTGCTGGCGCTGACCGCGCTGCTCGGGGTCGTCTTCGCGGTCGCCCAGCCGGCCGAGTTCGCGCTCGTGCCGCCGCTCGCCGGCCGCGCCCGGGTCCAGCAGGCGAACGGCCACGTCGAGACCGCCCGCTACATCGGCTTCGGGCTCGGGCCGGTGGCCGGCGCGCTGCTCTACGCCGCCGGCGGGCTCGAGCTGGCGATGATCGTCGACGCCGCGACCTTCGCCGCGGTCGCCTGCGCGGCGCTGGCGCTGCGGGTGCGGCGCGAGCCGGCCGCCGCCGAGGGCGAGACGCACCGGGCGCGCGACGGGATCACCTTCCTGCTCGGCGACCGGACCCTGTCGCTGGCGATGTACGTCGCCTTCGGCTCGCTGCTGTTCATGTCGGCGGTCTGGGTCGGTGAGCTGTTCTTCGTCGAGGACGTGCTCGGGCGCGGCGAGTTCGTCTACGGGCTGATGCTCTCGGTCTGGACCGTGGGCATGGCGCTCGGCGCGATGCTGCTCTCGCGCCGGGTCGCCGCCGGCGCCGTCGCCGCGACCGGGCTCGCCGCGGTCGCCGTCCAGGGCGCCGGCCTGGCGCTGCCGGCGCTTTGGCTCAGCCTCGGCTTCTACCTCGCCTGCTCGTTCATGGGCGGGCTCGCGCACGGGCTCAAGAACGTCATGTTTCGCAGCCTGATCCACGTCCGCGTGCCCGATCACCTGCACGGCCGCGCCTTCGCCGCCTACAACGCGATCCGCAACTCGGCCGAGCTCGGCGCCTTTGCCGCCGGCGGGCTTCTCGTCGCCACGATCGGCCCGCGCGGGACGCTCGCCTACGCGGGCGGGATCTCCGCCCTGGTCGGGGTGATCGGGCTGCTGGTCCTGGTCCGCCGCTACCACGGCTGGGTCCCGACCGGCCCGATCGGGCTCGCACGCGGCGCCGGCGGCGGCGCCGAGCCGCCGGGGCCGGGCCAGCCGGCGCCCGAGGTCGAAACCGCCGCTTAGGTGCGCGGACGCGGGGTAGGGGTTGATGTGAACCAACGCGTCGGCTCGAGCTTCAGCGGCGCAGAGAGGAGCGAGCATGGGACAGCCGGTCGTCCACTTTGAGGTCATCGCCCAGGACCCGGAAAAGCTGCATGGCTACTACTCCGAGCTGTTCGGCTGGGAGATAGACGCCGACAACCCGGTCAACTACGGGATCGTCGCCCGCGATGCGAACACGAACGCCGACGGGATCGGGATCGGCGGCGGGGTCGGAGCGGGTCCCGAGGGCTATGAGGGCCACAGCACCTTCTACGTCGAGGTGCCCGACGTCGAGGCCGCGCTGGCCAAGGCCGAGAGCCTCGGCGGGTCGCGGATGATGGGACCCGAGACGGTCATGGAGACGGTCGAGATCGGGCTCTTTCACGATCCCGAGGGCCACCTGGTCGGAGTCGTAAAGACCGCGTCCTGAGGCGCCCGGGCGGGCGGCGCAGGACCCCGGCTACGATGCCGACATGAGCACCGCGACCGCCGAGGCGCTCTCCGACGCCGCCCGCGCCTTCATCGACGAGGGCCCGCTCGAGCTGCTGATCGGCGGCGAGCGCTGCGCGGCGGCGGACGGGCGCAGCTTCGAGAGCATCGACCCGGCGACCGGGGAGCCGATCGTCGCCGTCGCCCACGCCGGCGCCGCCGACGTCGACCGGGCGGTCGGCGCCGCCCGCGAGGCGTTCGAGGGGCCGCTGCGCAAGGTCTCGCCCTCGAAGCGGGCCGGGATGATCTACACGCTCGCCGAGCTGATCAAGGCCAACGGCGCCCAGCTCTCCGAGCTCGAGTCGCTCGACAACGGCAAGCCGCTGGCCGCGGCGCAGGGCGACATCGCCGCCTCGATCGGCCACCTGCGCTACTACGCGGGCTGGCCGACCAAGATCGAGGGCGAGACGCTCCCGGTCTCGCGCCCGAACCTGTTCTGCTACACGCTGCGCGAGCCGGTCGGGGTCTGCGCGCAGATCGTGCCCTGGAACTTCCCGCTGCTGATGGCGGTCTGGAAGATCGCCCCGGCGCTCGCGACCGGCTGCTCACTGGTCCTGAAGCCGGCCGAGCAGACGCCGCTGACCGCGCTGCGGCTCGGCGAGCTGGCGCTCGAGGCCGGATTCCCCGAGGGGACCGTCAACGTGCTGACCGGCGACGGCGAGACCGGTGCGGCGCTGGTCGACCACGACGACGTCGACAAGGTCGCGTTCACCGGCTCAACCGCGGTCGGGCGCGAGATCGGCGCCAAGTGCGGCCGGGCGCTGAAGCGGGTGACGCTCGAGCTCGGCGGCAAGAGCCCGAACATCATCCTCGGAGACGCCGACCTCGAGGCGGCGGTCAAGGGCTCCTTCCTCGGCATCTACGAGAACTCGGGCCAGGCCTGCAACGCGGCCTCGCGGCTCTTCGTGCAGGCGGGGATCTTCGACCAGGTGGTCGAGCGGCTGGCGGAGTTCGCGCGCGCGGCGAAGGTCGGGCCCGGCCTCGACCCCGAGTCGGAGTTCGGGCCGCTGATCTCCGAGGAGCAGTTCGGGCGGGTGACCGGCTACATCGACTCCGGGATCGCCGAGCGGCGCCGAACCGGTCGCCGGCGGCAGGCCCGAGGACGGCAACGGCGGCTACTTCGTCGAGCCGACCGTGTTCACCGGGGTCACCGACGAGATGCGGATCGCCCGCGAGGAGATCTTCGGCCCGGTGCTCGTCGCCCAGCCGTTCGAGGATCTGGAGGAGATCGCCCGGCGCGCCAACGACACCGAGTACGGGCTCGCCGCCGGGGTCTGGACCCGCGACGTCTCCAACGCCCACAAGCTCGCCGCGCTGCTGCGCGCCGGCTCGGTCTACATCAACACCTGGGGCGTCGGCGACGTCTCGGTCCCGTTCGGCGGCTACAAGGCGTCGGGGATCGGCCGCGAGAAGGGCCGCCACAACCTCGACGCCTATCTGGAGACGAAGTCGGTCTTCACCCAGCTCTAGGCCTGCTCCAGCGGCGGGAACGTGAGCCCGTGCTCCGCGGCGATCCGTGCCGTCGCCTCCATGTCGAACTCGATCCCGTAGCGGGCGCTCAGGTCGGCCATCACCTCGTCGGTCGGTGGGCCTTCGACGCTACCCAGCTCCTCGAAGAAGTGCTCGAAGCCGCCCGGCGCGATGATCTCCAGGATCCGGCAGGGCTCGTCGCCCGCGTTCCAGAACGTATGCCACTGGTCGCGCGGCTTGAAGGCGAGGTCGCCTGCGTCCGCATAGATCACCTCGTCGCCGAGCAGCGCCCCCATCCGCCCCTCGAGCACGAAGCTGTACTCGTCCTCGCGCGAGTGCCTGTGGAGCGGCGCGCAGAGATAGCGCGGCCGGATCGGGTGCTCGACCAGCGAGAAGCCGCCGCCGGACTCCTCGGTCCAGATCATGAAGCGGACGCCAACGCCCGGCAGGTCGACGTAGCGGCCCTCGTCGGGGCCGAGCTTGCGGGGACCTTGCGACGCGTCGAAGCGGCGGAGTGCTTCGGTGATCGGGGTGCTGGACATTGGGTTGCTCCTTTCGTTGACGGCTGAGCAGTACCGGGGGAGGGACTCGAACCCTCACGTCCTTTCGGACAACCGGGCTTAAGCCGGTCGCGTCTTAGCCAGTTCCGCCACCCCGGCCCATTAAACGGTACGGGCTCGGGCCCAAACCGGGCCTTTAGCTTCGCTGAATGCCGGTCGGCGACCATGCCTGAAGCGCAACCCGCCCGCTGTTACGGTGTTTCTGCGGTAGCGCGCACGGATGGAGGCCTCAACCCTCACACCTGCCGTCAGTCGCGCCGGCGTTCTCGGCCGGCGCTCGCCCCTGCTCAAGCTGCAGGGCGACGACAAGCTGGTCGCGCTGATCCGCGGTGGCCACGATCACGCCTTCGAGGTCCTCTTCGACCGCTACCACTCGCGGCTGCTCGCCTTCTGCCGCCACATGCTGCGCTCCCAGGAGGACGCCGAGGACGTGCTCCAGGAGGTGTTCGTGAAGGCGCACGCAGCGATGCTCGCCGACGAGCGCTACATCAACGTGCGCCCGTGGCTGTACCGGATCGCGCGCAACCGCTGCCTCAACCACCTGCGGCGCCCGGTCCCCGACGGCCAGGACTCGATGGACACGATGATCGGCGACAACGGGGTCACCACCGCCGACCGGGTCCAGACCCGCGAGGAGTTCCGGGCGCTGGTCGCCGACGTCGGCGAGCTGCCCGAGACGCAGCGCACGGCGCTGCTGCTGCGCGAGATCGACGCGCTCTGCTACGAGGAGATCGCGCAGACGATGGAGACGACGGTGCCGGCGGTCAAGTCGCTGCTGGTGCGCGCGCGGGTCTCGCTCGCCGAGGCGACCCAGTCGCGCCACCTGACCTGCGGCGACGTGCGGCTCGAGCTGGCCGAGGCGGTCGAGGGCCTGCGCAAGGCCTCCGGCCCGGCGCGCCACCACATGAAGCGCTGCGAGCCCTGCCGCGAGTTCCGCGGCGAGCTGCGCTCGAACACCAAGGCGCTCGCCGCGCTGGCGCCGCTCGGGCCGATCGCGCTTCTGCACAAGTTGATCATCGGCAAGCTCGGAGGCCTTGGCGGCTCCGGCTCGGCCGCGGGAGGGTCGGCGGCCGGCACCGGGGCAGCGGGCTCGGCGGTCGCCGGAACCAGCGCCGCGGCCGGCACCGGGGCGGCGGCCGCCGGTGGCGCCGCGGCAGCGTCGGGCGGGGCGGCCGCCTCGGGCGGAGCCGCGGCCGGGATCGCCGGTGGCGCCGCCGCGGCCGGCGGCGGGCTGAGCGGCGCGATCGGGGCGAAGGCCGCTGCGACCGCGGCCACCGCCGCGCTGCTCACTGCGGGCGCGGTCGAGGTGAGGCAGATCTACTCGGACAAGCCGGCCGACGAGAACGGGCGGGCTGCGGCCTCCTCGGTCGGCCCGGAGCGCGGCAGCGGCGGAATCGCGAGCACCCACGAGGCCCACCTCAGTGCCTCGGTGGCGACGCCGATCGCCGAGCCCGCGCCGGCGACCGATGACTCGGCCGCAAAAGCTTCCGATCAGCCGGGCGCGAGCACGCCTGCCGATCAGCCCACCGCGCCCGCGGCCGCGGAGGAGCCCGACGAGCAAGGTGTGGTCGGGCCCGCCGCCGGCGGCGAGGGCGAGGCCGACACCGCCGCCAACGACAGCGGCAGCGCCTCGCCGACGGTCGTAATCGTCGATCCGGTCAACGTCGAGCCGACGGTGAGCGCGGTGGTCCCGAGCGAGCCGCCGCTGCCCCCCGTGCCGCCGACGCCGCCGGTCAGCGAGCCGCCGGCTCCGCCGGCAGATCCGGTGCCGCCGCTGCCGTCGGTTGATCCTGAGCCGCCGCTGCCGCCGGTCGGGTCGCCGCCGCCGAGCCCCTAAGCGTCTGAACGGACTCCCAGCGCCTCAGCCCGAGGCCCTCCGTGACCTCGGGCTGAAACTACTGGGAACGGGACCGGGCGCCGGTGAAACCGCCGCCCGGAACGCCAACGAGAACGGCGAAAGCCTCGCGCATCGCTGTCGGGATCTCCATCCCGGCATTCCTGCGAAACGACTTGGGCGTGAAATCCATTCGTCCCATACTGAAGCCCTCTCCGATCCCCGGCGTGGGGTTAGGGGGAGCGGCGATCCTAGCACCGGTGCGGCTAAACACCGCCCAGGTGACGATCACGCGCGTCCCCCGGGCGACATCGGCGAGATCGGTTGGGGCCTGGTGACCTTCCCGCTTCTCGTCCTAAGCGATATTCCGCCTGCGCCGTCGCCGATGCCGATGCCGACCAGAGTCGGTGGATGGCGCCCGAGAACGCCGTCGCCGCGCGCGCCGTCGCGAACGCCTACTCGCGTTCCCTGCGGTGGGCTACCTCGTAAATCTCGACGCTCGAACGGCTCTGGCCGGCGTCCACAGCGGGCGACATCGCATTGAGCGCCTGATCGCCGCGGCGCAGATCCTCCTCGGTCTCAAAGAGGGTGATGCCGAGCCCCCTCGCGTTCTCGCGGTCAACGAGCATCCATACGGCCTTCGAACCCTCCAAACCCTCGGGCGGCGAGTCGAACGTCGAGTCGATCATCTCGCGCGAGGCGTTGATCACGTCGTCGATTTGCGATGTGTCGCCCCCCTCAAACCGTGCGATCCGGGCAAACATATGAGCCTCCTCCTTGGCTGACTAATGACGCCCAAACACTACTCGTGGGCTGATGCGCCTTGAGATGTCGACTGACTAGCGCCGTGTCGGAAGCCGCGGCAGCCGGTGCCGGTTGCGGACCTTCGTGGCGGGGTCGCGAGGGGGCGCCGCGCGGCTAGCGCGGGTCGAGCTCGCGCGCGAGGGCCCAGCCGACGGCGACCCCGACCATCATCCCGATCCGGGTCTCCTCGGCGAGCAGCGTGCGCAGGGCGGCTTCGCGCTCGTGGTCGTCGGCGATCTCGAGGGTGCGGCGGAGCTCGCCCTCGTGCGACTCGGCGAACCAGCCGCCGGATTCGAGGGCCTGGGCGAGGATCCGCTGGAGCTTCGGCGCCGCACGGGCGACGACGGTCTCGGCCTCGCGGAAGCGGTCGCGCTGCTCGAGCGCCTCGATCGCGGCGTCGAGCTCGGCCTCGGAGTAAGTCCCGGCGTCTGGGCTCAAGCGGCCCGGTTGGATTCGTAGATCTCGTCGAACTCGGCCGGCGCCGGCGACTGCGCGGCGAGCAGGCGCTCGGTGAACGCCTCGGCGTCGGGTTCGGTGGCGAGGTCGTTGTTGCGGCGCTCGTAGCCGATCGTCGAGAACGGGTTGGGCGAGATCCCCGCTCCGCAGGACGAGCCGCCGATGTGGCCGGGGTAGAGCTCGACCCAGTCGGGCAGGCTCATCAGCTTCTCGCCCAGCGAGCGATGCAGCGCCGCGGCCAGCTCGCGTTCCTCGCCGTGCAGGTCGGGGCGGCCGACCGTGTTGACGAACAGGGTGTCGCCGGTGAACACCAGCCACGGATCCGAGCCACGGGCCCCGTCGGTGATCAACAGGCTGGCGTGCTCCCAGACGTGGCCCGGGGTGCTGAGCACGTCGATCTTCGTGTTGCCGATCTCGACCCGCTCGCCGTCGCCAAGCGGCTCGAACTCATACTCGACCGGCGCCCCGGCCGGGAGCCGCAGCGCGGCGCCGGTGCGGGAGGCGAGCTCGCGGGCGGCGCTGCGGTGGTCGGCGTGCACGTGGGTGTCGAAGACCTGGACGATCTCGCCGCCGGTGCGCTCGGCGTCCTCGACGTAGTCGTCGACGTGGTCAGGGTGGGGATCGACGACCGCGAACTTGCCGTGCGACGGACAGCCGAAGAAGTAGGAGGCGCAACCGCTGCCCTCGACGATGTACGGGCGCAGGATCACGCGCCTAGGGTAACCGGGCGACCTTCTTGCCGGGGTTGAACAGATTGGCCGGGTCGAACACCGCCTTGACCTGCTCGTGCAGGCGCAGGGCCGCCGGACTCCACTGGCGCTCGAGCTGGCCACGCTTGAGCCAGCCGAGCCCGTGCTCGCCCGAGACCGAGCCGCCGAGCCGCGCCGCCATCTCGAACAGCTCCTCTGCCGCGGCGGCCGCGCGCTCGCGCTCGTCGGCGCTGGCGGCGTCGATGACCAGGGTCGAGTGCAGGTTGCCGTCGCCGGCGTGGCCCCAGCTACACGCCTCGAGCTGATGGCGGCGGCCGATCTCGACCGTCTCGGCGATCGCCTCGGCGAGCCGGTCGAGCGGCACGACCACGTCCTCGCTGAGCTTGCCGCCACGGCGGGCGGAGACCGCAAGCGAGACACCGTCTCGCCACCGCCACAGCGCCTCGACCTCGCCCGGGGCCTCGAGCGAGCGGACCTCGAGCGCCCCTTCGGCCAGCGCTTCGACCAGCTCGGACCCCAGCGCCCGCGCCTCGGCGGCGCGGCCGTCGGCCTCGCAGAGGACCGCGAAGCCGGCGCCCCCAGGAGCGCCGCCCGGCAGCGAGCCCGCGGCGGCGGCGAGCGCGCCCGCGTCGAGGAACTCGATCGCCGCCGGCACCAGCCCGTGCTCGAGCACGCGCTGGATCGCCGCGCACCCGGCCTCGCTGTCGGCGTAGAAGCCGAGCACCGGCAGCGCCGCCTCCGGCGCGGGGATCAGGCGCAGCCAGGCGGCGGTGATCACCCCCAGCGTCCCCTCGGATCCGATCAGCAGCGAGCCGAGGTCGTACCCGGCGACGTCCTTGCGGATCGGGCCGCCGACCTCGATCAGCTCGCCGGGCGCGACCACCGCCTCCAGTCCGGTCACCCAGGCGCCGGTGACCCCGTACTTGAACGCGTGCGGGCCGCCCGCATTGGTGGCGATGTTGCCGCCGATCTGCGACTGCTCGGCGGCGCCCGGGTCGGGCGGGAACAGCAGGCCGTTCTCGCGGGCGAGCCGGCGGACGGTCGCCGTCCGCACCCCCGCCTCGACTCGCATCCGCCACAGCCCGGGGTCGAACTCGGGCACCCGGTCGAGACGCTCGAGCGCCAGCACCACCCCGCCCTCGACCGGCACGGCACCGCCGGCGTAGCCCGAGCCGCCCCCGCGGGGGACGATCGCGACCCCGTGCCGATAGCACCACTCGACCACCCGCTCGACCTCCGCCGCCGAGCCGGGCAGGACGACCGCGTCGGCGGCGCCGCGCGGTCCGGCGGCGCCGCTCTCGTCGGCCGAGTAGCCGGGCGCATCGCCGGCCAGGACCGCCGCCTCGCCGACCAGCGCCGCGAGGTCGCGCAGCAGCCCGTCGCGTCCGGTCCCGACCGCCATCTAGACCTCGGCCGGACGCCCGCTGCGGCGCTCGTACATGTGGAGGCGAAAGTCGCCGGCGAAGCCGAGCCGGTCGTAGACCGGCTGGCCGAGCGCCGAGGACTGAAGCGATGACGTTGTCAGGCCGCGGCGCTTTGCGGCGGCGAGCGCCGCCGCCGTCAGCCGCAGGGCAAGCCCCCGGCCGCGGAACTGCGGATCGGTGGCGACGAAGTAGAAGCCGAGGTCGTCGCCATGGTCGATCGTCCCCAGCACGCTCGCCGGCCGGCCCTCGATCCGGGCCTGGTAGAGGTCGAGCTCGGGCGGTGGATCGGACAGCGAGCGCGCCACGCCGATTTCGGGCTCGAGCCCGTAGGCGAGATCGTTGAGCTCGCCGAGCAGGGCAGGCTCGACCTCGCGGTCCCAGTCGAGGTCGCCGAGCTCGGGCGGGTCCCAGCCCTCGAGCTCGAGCGCCATCGCCAAGGGCTTGCCGTCAAAGACATGCCCCGCCGCCTCGAGCACCGCGATCGAGCCGGCGTCGAACTCCGGCACCCACACCGTCCACGCCTCGACCCCGGCCCGCTCGTAGACGCCGGCGAGCTCGTCGAGCACACCCCCGAGCGCCGCCGGATCGGAGAAGGTGACCGAGTTCGCGATCGAGCGATCCGGGCAGGCGGGCACGATCGCGGCGGCGACCCCGTCGCGCTCGAACAGCTTCGCTCCGGGCGAGGCCGAGCCCATCGCGGCGATCCAGTCGCGCAGGCCGCGGCGCTGGAGCGCGAGCAGCCGGTCGCGGTCGATCATCGCTTGCGCGCCAGCATCAACCCGTCGGCGACCCCGACCATCGCCGAGTCGACGCGCTCGTCGGCGGCGATCAGCTCGTTGGTGCGCCGGATCGCGTCGACCGACTCGCGCGAGTACTGGTCGAACTCCTTGTCGTCGCCGACCACCAACCCGCCGGCGAGCACGTTGTCGACCAGGATCAGCCCGCCGGGGCGGGTGCGGGCGAGGACCTGCTCGTAGTAGCTGGGGTAACCAACCTTGTCGGCGTCGATGAAGCCGAAGTCGAACAGCGCGCGCTCGGGCAGCTCGTCGAGGGAGGCGGCGGCCGGGCCGATCCTGATCTCGATCCGCTCGGCGACCCCGGCGGCCTCGAAGTTGCGCGCCGCGGTCGCCGCGTACTCCTCGGAGAGCTCGCAGGCGATCAGCCTGCCGCCTTGCGCGAGCCCGCGCGCGATGCAGATCGCCGAGTAGCCGGTGAAGGTGCCGAGCTCGATCGCCTCGCGAGCGCCGATCAGCCGGCAGAGCAGGGTCAGCAGGGCCCCCTGGTCGGGGGCGACCTGCATCACCGCGATCTCCCCCATCGCGGCGGTCTCGGCCTGGACCCGGCGCAGGGCCTCGTCCTGGCGCGCCCCGTGGGCGATCATGTACTCGTGCAGCTCGTCGGTGAGCGCCGTGAACTTGCTCATCGACCCGGCTGGATGCGCCCGCCGAGCGCCGCCGCAAGCCCGCAGCCGGCCCCGACCAGTGCCCCGACCAGCCCGGCCCAGACCGAGGCGAAGTCCTCGACCAGGGGCAGCGCCAGGAGCACCACCGCCGCAACCGCGACCGCGATCCGGTCGTACTCCTCGGTCGGGTCGGCGCGGCGCTCCGCATCGCGGAGGACGACGTACGCGCAGAGCGCCCCGAGCGCGATCCCGTTGCCGCCGGCGGCGATCGGGATCCCGTCGCCGAAGATCGAGTCGAGCCCGCCGGCGGCGAGCATCCCGAGCGCGCCGCAGCCGAGCACCAGCAGGACCGCAGCGACGCTGCCGACCCGGCGCTCGATCGGGGGCAGGAAGATCGCGAACGCGAGCCCGCAGGCGAACAGGTAGCCGACGTCGTCGTAGACGAACGGGGCGGCCAGGTAGCGCCACCACTCGTCGCCGACCGGCCCGACGATCGCGCCGAGCTCGACCGGGTCGAGATCCGTCGCGCGTTCGAGGATCAGCAGCACCGCGGGCGCGAGCAGGGCGGCGAAGGTGGCCAGCGGGCGGGCGGTGAGGTCCTCGCCCAGCGCCCGGTCGGCGAGCCGGCTGCGGCGCTCGGCCGCCTTGCGCCGCCGGCGCTCGCGCCGGTCCTCGCGCACCCTGATCTCGCCGTCGGCCTGCTCGAGCTTCGGAGCGCGCTTTCGCAGCCGCGTGCCGCAGTAGGGGCACTCGGTGACGTAGGGGCTCACCTCCGAGCCGCAGCTCTTGCAGACGACGCTCAGCTCGGGCCCGGCCATGAGCGAAGTATTGCCTACCGCGTCCGACCCAGCCGCGCCTACGGACGGCTCGCTTCGACGATCTCGGCGACCAGCCGGCGCAGGTCGCCGGTCCGCTCGTGGATCGCGAGCTGGCGGTGGGCGCCGGTCCCGTTCGCGAGCAGGTCCTCGATCCCCTCGAGCTCCGAGCGGCAGCCGAGCTCGTCGGCGTGCTCGCCGAGCATCGCGAGCAGGCCGCGCGCCAGCTCGGGCGCCGCGACCTGCTCGCCGCGGCGAAAATCGACCAGCTTGCCGTCGATGCCGCGGCAGGCGGCGCGAATCTTGTTGTCGTCGATCAGCTCCGACGGGTATCCGACCAGGGGCTCGTCGTCGTCGTAGAGGGCGCAGAACCGGTGCGCGAGCGAGACGACCAGCGCCGCGAGCGCCACCGTGTGCTCAATCCGGGTCTGCTGGTCGAAAACCCGGACCTCGACCGTGCCGAGATTCGGATGCGGGCGCACGTCCCACCACAGGTAGGTGTAGTCGTCGATCGCGTCGGCGCGGACCATCATCTCGACCCGGTTCGAGTAGATCTCCCAGGTGCCGTAGTGGGGCGGGATCCCCTCGCGCGGGAAGGCGCGGAAGACCGGCACCCGCGAGGACATCATCCCGGTTCGTATGCCCTCCCAGAACGGCGAGTTGGCCGAGAGCGCGAGCAGCAACGGCAGGTAGCGGCGGATCCCGTCGGCGACGTAGATTGCCCGGTCGGCGCCCTCGATCGCGACGTGGACGTGGGTGCCGAAGATGATCTCGCGCAGGGCGATGTAGCCGAGCTCGGCGACCAGCTCGCGATAGCGCGGGCGGTCGACGATCTCCTGCGCGGTGCAGAGCGCGAACGGGTGCGTGGCGGCGGCTCCGACAGCCAGACCGAGCCCCTCCGCGCACCCGCTGACCGTCCGGCGCAGGCCCGCGAGCTGCTCGCCCGCCTCGGCGACGCCGGCGCACGGGGTGGTCGCGATCTCGAGCACCGCCTGCATCAGCTCCGGCTTGACCTGGCCCTCGAACTCGCCCGGCACTGCCGCCAGCAATGCCTCGATCTCCTGTGCGAGATCGAGGCTCTCGGCGTCGACGAGCATCAGCTCCTCCTCGATCCCGACCGTGAACGGGGGCCCGGTGAACTTGTGCTCGAGCACTCCCGACCCAGCCTATACTCAGCCTGACCCAGCCTGAGTCAACCGCCGGAAGGGGAACGAGAGCAGATGGAAGTCAGCGCCGCCACCGAGCAGAAGTCACTTCTCTCCACCCTCGCCCCCGGCAAGCGCGCCCGCCTGCGCAGGCTGCTGTTCGAGTTCGGCCCCGGCAACGGGACGCTGCTCTTCCTGCCGATCGACCAGGGGATCGAGCACGGGCCCCGCGACTTCTTCCCCAACCCAGCCTCCAAGGACCCCGAGTACCAGTTCCAGCTCGCCGCCGAGGCGGGCTACTCGGCGATCGCCTGCCAGATCGGGATGGCGGAGAAGTACTACCCCGACTACGCCGGCCAGGTCCCGCTGCTGCTGAAGGTGAACGGGAAGACCGACGTGCCGCCCTCCGAGGACGCGCTCTCGACCACCAACGCCTCGGTCGAAGACGCGGTCCGACTCGGCGCCGACGCGGTCGGCTACACGCTCTACGTCGGCTCGCCGCGCCAGGACGCCGACCTGCACCAGCTCAAGGGCGTGCGCGAGGACTGCGACCGCTACGGGATGCCGCTGGTGATCTGGGCCTATCCGCGCGGCACCTACATCGAGAAGAAGGGCGGCCAGAAGTCGCTCTACGCGATCGACTACGCGGCCCGGCTGGCGATGGAGATGGGCGCCGACGTGGTCAAGCTCAACCTGCCCAGCCCCGAGCCGCATGCCGACTCGCCGGCGCCCTACAACGAGCTCGAGGTCTCCCAGGAGGAGGCGGTCCAGCACGTGGTCAGCTCCGCCGGGCGGTCTCTGGTCGTGCTCTCGGGCGGCTCGAGGATCGACGACGACCACCTGCTCGCCCAGACGCGATACATCATGGAGGCGGGCGGCTCGGGCGTGATCTACGGCCGCAACGTCTGGCAACGCGAGTGGTCGGCGGCGCTCGAGGTGATCGAGCAGATCAAGGAGATCATGCTCGCCTCGGTCCGCCGGATCCCCTAGCCGCTGCCCTTCCGCCTACCCAGCCTCGGCTCGATCGCCCTGCTGGCGATCCTGGTCATCGTCCTGATCTCGAATTCCGGCGGCGAGGACGGCGACGGTTCGAGCGCCGACCGGGGTCCGCAGGGGCCCGCGAACGGGATCGAGGTCCCTGTCGCGGACGTCGTCGACGGCGACACGATCGAGGTGCTGGTCAACGGGTACGAGGAGGACGTGCGCTACATCGGCATCGACACGCCGGAGTCGGTCGCCCCCGACCAGCCGGTCGAGTGCTTCGGCCACCAGGCGAGCCGCTTCAATGAGCGCCTCGTCGGCGGCGAGAATGTGCGCCTGGAGTTCGACGCGGAGCGCCGCGATGTCTACGGTCGGCTGCTCGCCTACGTCCACGTCGGCGACCTGTTCGTCAACGCCGAGCTGGTCCGCGAGGGCTACGCGACCACCTTGACTATCCCGCCCAACGACAGCTTCGCCGGCCTCTTCGACCGGCTCGAGCAGCGGGCCGGGAACCAGGGACTGGGTCTGTGGGGGGCGTGTTGAGCGTCCGTGCGGGGCGGGTCAGGTGGAGTAGCGGTGCGGCGAGCGGTGGGTGGATCCGTCACGAGCGGGGGATCGTGTTCCTGTGGGGTGCACTTTCCACCGAGCGGTCAGGATCCGACGCTCGCCGACGCCACCCCTACTTGACCCGAGTGGCTGAGGCTGCGGGGGCGACCGACGGCCGCTCAGGCCATCAGCCAGGCGAGGGTCTCGAACATGACCACGGTGACCACGATCACGGTCACGGTCAGCACGACCAGCAGGAGGCCGAAGCTGACGTTGCCGCGCTTCTGCGTGTCCTGGATCCGGCGCGCGCGCGAGCGGTCGACGGCGCGCTGGCGCAACTGGCGGCGGCGCAGGCGCTCGACCGCGGCCTCCTCCTCGAAGGCGACCTCGAACTGGTCGAGGCTCTGGCGCATGCGTAGGTCTCCGGCCATCGGGGCTTCGAGCCTATCAGCGCCCTCACATACGTACAAGCGTTCGCTAACGAAACGTTAGCGAGAAGTACCGATCGTCACTCGCCCTTGCTGAGCTCGTCGAGGGCGCCCGAGACGGTCTCGGACGCGTCCTTGCCGCCCTCGGCCCCCTCACCCTTCATCGAGAGGTAGACCTCCTTGCGGAAGACCGAGATCTCGCGCGGGGCACTGATCCCGATCCGGATCTTGTCCTTGGAGACGGCCAGCACCGTGACCTCAACATCGTCGCCGATCATGATGCTCTGATTTGTCTTGCGAGTCAGGACAAGCATGTCGCCTCCGGGCCCGAGCACCGGGGAGAGCGCCTCCCACTGACACTCACCCGTGGATCGGATGTTGGCAGCCTAGCTGGTCCCGAGGTCGTTACGGCCGGCGTCCCGGGTCCGGCGGACAGGTTGGCTAGTATCGCCCGCTCCGAGGCCATGGCAAAGCCGCTTCGCCCACAGCTCAATCAGATCCGCGCCTGGGTCCGCCAGGGGCGCACCGACGCCTGGATCGCGCACCAGCTCGAGGTCTCGACCACCGAGCTGCGCGAGTTCCGGCGCCGCCACGAGCTGAGCGCCGACGAGGAGGACGCGGGCGAGTCCGACCTGCGCGACGAGATCGAGGCCGAGATCGAGGCAGCGACGCGCGAGGAGGAACTCGCCGCCGAGGCCGAGGAGGACGAGGAGCCCGACGACGAGTACGAGGCCGAGCCGGCGGGCCGCCCCCGCGAGCGCGAACGCGAGCGCCTGACCGAGGACGGCGAGCAACCGCGCCGACGCCGACGGCGGCGCCGGGGCGGGCGGGGGCGCTCATCGCGGGCGGGCTCCGCGATGCAGGCGACCTTCGACCACGGCGAGCAGGACGGCTACGGCCTCTGGCTCGACCCGGCGGTCAAGGACGACCCCGTCTATGCCGAGCACTGGGCCGGCAAGCGCCGGGTCGAGGTCACGATCGAGCCCGAGCGAATCGTGATCAGACGCTCAGACTGAGCGCGCCTTCTCCCTAGCCCTTCGCCCTGCGCATCTCCCGCCGACGGGCGGCGAGGCGGCGCCGCTCGGCGCCCGGCAACCGGCGGGAGCGCTCGCCGCTGAGCTTGCCCTCCCAACCGTCGTCGGGGACCCGGCCGAGCTCACCGACCAGGTCCTCGAGCGCGCGCAGATCGTTCGACTCGGCCCCCTTGGCGAGCAGCCGGCGCATGCTCTGGTCGCGGACCGCCCGCGACGCGTCCTCGAACAAAAAGACGGAGATCTCCCCGTCATACGGGGTCGGGCCACCGACCGCGATCCCGCCGCGCTCGCCGACCCGGCGCAGCGCGCCGACCAGCTCACCACCGTGAGCGCCGTCGTCGGCGCGCAGGCGAGCCTCGGGAAGGCCGCGGATGACCGCGATCCGCAGCTGCTCGCGCTCGCCGGGCTCGAGCGCGCGCAACCCGCGCCGGGGGCGAAAGTCGGCGGCAGAGCCGCTGCGCAGCGAGCGCGCGACGTGGATCAGTGGTCGCCAGTGCGTTTCGGGGATCACCCGCAGCGGGACCAGAAGGCCGAGGAAGACGACCAGGACCGCCGAGGCAATCCCCAGCTCGAGCAGGCTGCCGAGCTCGAGCAGCTGGAAGAGGCCGGCGATCGCGGCGGCGATCGCGAGCGCCAGCGCCACCGCCCGGTAGGGGTAGTCGATCGGACTGGCGCCGCGCTGGTTGCGGGCGAACATGAGCAGCGACGGGACGCCGAAGCCGAACAGCATCGCGATCGGGGCCGCGTAGGCGCCGATCTCGGGCGCCAGGAGCACGGTGATGACGACGAACGAGGCCGCGGCGCCGAGGCAGCCGAGGATGAACAGGATCCGCTTGTGGCTCAGGTTGACGTTCTGGTTCACGGTCCGATAGACCGAGGGCATGACGAAGGCGGCGGCGGTGAACGGGATCAGCCCGGCGGCGCCGGCGTAGGCGGCCGGGGCGGCGTCGACGAGCACCTCGCCGCCGAGGATCATGATCAGGACGGCGAAGATGCAGAGCAGGGTGAAGTAGCCGAGCAGCTGGCCCTGCACGGTCGCCCGGCCGTACTCGTCGCGGACCGCCTGGAAGGCGGCCGACTTACGCAGCGGGCGCATCGCCATCCGAAAACCCTGGGGCAGGAAGGAGACGACGAACCCGAGCCGCGAGGCGAGCGCGTAGACACCGAGCTCGGTGTCGCTGATGAACCGCGAGAGGATGAAGACGTCGGCGTTCTGGATGAGCCAGAACGAGAGCACGATCGGAGCCCGGTGGCCCCCCCGGAGGACGATCTGTTTCACCTCGGCGGGGTCGAACGAGGGCTCGTAGCTGCCGCGCAGCAGCACCATCGCGACGATCGCCGCGATCGCGGTGCCGATCGCGGTGCCGATGATCGCGCCCTCGATCCCGGCCCCGCCCGCCAGCAGCGCCGTCAACGCCGCCAGGCCGAGCACCGGGCGGGCGGTGTCGGCGACGACGAAGGCCCCCGGCCGACGCTCGAGCCAGAGCGTGATGTCGGCGATCTTGAAGACCAGCCAGACGCCGGCGAGGACGCCCGCCCAGAGCACCAGGTCCGCGTCCTGCGGGTCGCCGAGCAGCCCATCGGCGATCGGTCGCCGGAAGAGGACGACGAGCGCGGTCCCGATCACACCGAGCACCACCGCCCAGGCGAGTCCGGTGCCGAGCGTGCGCGGCGGCGAGGCCGAGACGACGCTCTCCTCGTCCTCGTCGTCGTCCTCGTCGTCGCCGCCGCCGAACACCCGCCGGATCGTCCCCGGCTTGACCAGCAGCGAGAGCAGCTGGGTGACCAGCCCGGCGAGGAAGAGGAGGAGCGCGAAGCGGCCCATCTCGGCCGGGCCGAGGTAGGCGGCTACGACCATCACCGAGACGAGCTGGATCAGGTTGGCGATCACCAGCGTCGCCCCCTGGACGCCCGAGTAGCGCATCAGGCGAACGCCGAGGATCGCGCCCGAGCCGCCCGGGTGATCGTGCTGCTGGGTCTGGCGGCGCTGGGCCATCACGCTGCCCTGCGCGGGCTCAGGGCGAGTCCCAGATCTTCCAGTTCGAGAAGTCGCGACCGGTCAACTCGCGCAGGCGCTCGGCGTCGGCGCGCAGCTCGGCGAGCGTCTCGGGCGACAGCGCGGCGCGCACGTCGGGGCGCTTGATCTGGCGCCGCAGCGGCAGCCGGTCGTCGAGCACGAGCCAGAAGTTGGTCGGCAGCCGGCGGCCGCGACGGCTGCGCCCGAGCCGCTCCAGCCCGACCGCGAGCCGCGTCGCCCGGGTCTTGCCCGAGGTCTTGTGGCGCTCCTGCTCGAAGCGCGGGTGGGTGAAGTCGGGGTCGACGCCGAGGAACTCGAACACGGTGCGCAGTGTCTCGGTGCGCTGGTAGCGAAGCTCGGACTGCTGAAAGACGAGCACCTGCTCCTTCGGGTACACGGTCAGGTAGCGCTCGAGCTGCATCGCGTACAGCGAGCGGGTCACGTACGAGGTCCGCGGGTGGACCAGGGTCTCGGCCAGGGTCCCCTTCTCGCGCCGCTTGGCGTAGTTGTGGACCCAGTGGGCGGCGATCCGCTCGAGCGGGTCGCGGACCATGTAGATCAGCTTCGCGCCCGGGACGACCGGGTGCATGCGCTCGGGCACGCCCTGGTGCTGTGGATAGGCGCTGTAGTTGGGCGAGGCCTCGCCGCGGACCCGGGCATCGGCGTTGAACTGGGCCCGGTACCAGTCCAGCCCGCGCGGCCAGTTGCGCTCCTCGATGAAGAAGTTGAGCTCCTTCGGCCTCGACATCGAGACCTCCGGGTGGAGGCTGAGGTAGTAGTGCAGGACGCTCGTCCCGCACTTCTGCGCCCCGATCACGATCAGGTTCGGAAGCGCGCCGCCGGCGGGTCCGGAGTCGGTGCCGGGGTCGCCGCCCGGCGCCGCCTCGGAGAGCGGTTTCACGGGGGTGGAGGACTCCATCGGAGCGCCCTCAGGGTAGCGGAGCCCCTCCCGGCGCCACGACGACCGCGCGCGCTCGCGGTCGCTCGGCGGTGATCAGCTCGAGCCGGCGGCGCAGGAAGTCCTCGTAGGGCCCGCCGGCGAGCTGGGCCTGGCGCGAGCCGGCGCCGGGGACGTGCTCGACCCCGACCCCGAGCGCGCGGATCGAGCCGAGGGCCGCAAGCGCATCGGTGACCACCAGCGTCCGCTGCGGCGGCTCGCCCGCCTCGACGAGCGCCGCCTCGACCGCGGCCGGGGCCTCGTCCGGGTCGATCCCGACCGCGAGCACGAGCGCCCGGGCGCGCGGCTCGCGCAGCTGCTGGCGCCCGAGCCGAACGGCGGTCCGCGGGGCGCTGGCGATGAACGTGCCCCAGCGGCGGCGAAAGTCGCGCCACCCCGTTCGAGCGGACGATTCCGTCGCGTATGCGGACGTTTTCGTCCTCTCGGCGGGGGCGGGGGCGGCGAGGTCGGTGAGCCAGGCGGCGGCGTCGGCGGCGCCGGTCGGTGGGTCGAGGGCGGCGAGGCGAGCCTTGATCGGCTCGCGCTCGGACTGGTCGAGCAGGCGCTCGAGCGCCGCATCGAGTCCGGCGTCGACGGGGCCCTCGACGGCGAGCCCGAGCCCGGCGCCGGCGGCCCAGCGGGCGCGGGCGGGCTGGTCGTCGGTCTCGCGCGCCATCGGCACGAAGAGGCTCGGAACGCCGAGCGCGATCAGCTCGTGAAAGGCGTTGTAGCCGGCGGCGCTGACGGCGGCGTCGAAGGCGGCGAAGTAGCGGCTCATCGGGTAGGTGGCGCGGAGCTCGACCACGCCGTCGGGGACCTCGCCGAGCGCCGCCAGCGCCGAGGAGAGCGCCGCGACGCAGACGTCGTCGCGCCCGGCGAGCCGGCGCAGGCAGCGCGCGGTCGCCTCGCCGACCTCCGCGCCCTGGCCGAGCGCGACCAGGACGTTGGTACGCCCGCCGGCCAGCCCGAGCTCGCTCTCGGCGCGCTCGCGGGCGAGCAGCTCGCGGCGGTCGAGGAGCACGACCGGCCCGACCCGAATGGGCGCGGTCGCGAAGCGCCACGGTCGGGCCGCGGTCCTCGGACTCGGCCAGCTCGCCCGGCTCGAGCACGGCGTCGAAGGCCCCGGCGCGGCCGAGCGGGACCCGGCTCGAGCCCTGACGCCAGAGCGGGCGCCGGCACCAGACCGCGACTCCGTCGGCCGGCAGGGCGCCGAGCAGCGCCTCGTAGGGGTGGGTGCCGTCGAAGACGACCGCGTCGGGCTCGGCCTCGGCGATCACCGCGCGCAGCCGGGCGCGCAGGCGCCGCGACCAGCGGTAGTCGTTGCCGGAGACCGGGGTCGCGTAGGAGGCGACGTACTCGACCGCGAGCCCCATCTGCTCGACCACCGGGGCGGCGGCGGAGAGGGTGAGGAAGAGCGGCTCGACCTCGTCGCCGAGCCGGCGGGCGATCGCCATCGAGCGGGTCAGGTGGCCGAGCCCGGTCCCGTTCGACGTCGCGAAAAGGACCCTCAAGCGATCGCGCGCTCGCGCTCGTAGGAGCGGCGCAGCACCGGCGCACAGTGATAGCCCTCGGCCTCGAGGCGCTCGAGGGCCTGCTCGTAAAGGCCCACGACCTCGGCCTGCTCGGCGTCGGAGAGGCCCTCGCGCCAGCGCTCGCGGTGGGCGGCGCCGGCGTTCATCTCGGAGTCGAAGAACTCGCGCATCGCCGGCTCGTCGTCGACTCCGAGGAATTCGCAGAGCTCGCCGTAGGCGGCCTCGCGGTCGCTCCAGACCAGCTCGTCGAGGCTGAGCACGTGGAGCCGGGCGCGGTCGGCGGACGAGAGCCCGCGCACCCCGCGCTCGGCCTGTGCCAGGCGGTCGGCCCAGAACTCGATCCCCGAGGCGACGTCGGTCGGGTGGTGGGGCTTCTGGCGCAGGGAGACCTTCGACGAGCCCGAGTCGCGCCCGTCGCGAACCGTGTGCACGAAGCGGGCCTCGGGGAAGATCTCGGCGAGCCCGTCGGCGGCGGCGATCGTGAAGCAGCTCATCTCGACCAGGACCGGCTTGCCGGCCTGATCTGCGCCCGGCTCGAGCAGGTCGTAGAACAGCGTCCGCGACGCCTGCAGCAGGTCCTCACCATGAGTCGCCTCGAACCGCCCGACCGCTGACTCGAAGCGGTCGGGCGCAATGATGGTGTGTAGCCCGCGCACCTCGCCGCGCCCGAGCGCCCGCCAGCGCGCCTTGACGTAGGCGCGATCGCCGACCCGCACCCGGTGCCACCAGTAGCCGCGCAGCTTGCGCAGGAAGTCCTCGGGCTCGGCGCGGCCGCGGACGAGGTCGGCGAGGCCCTTCGGGTTGCAGTGGAAGCGGCACTCGATCGGGACGCCGTGAAAGCGCGAGTGGCGGTCGAGCAGGTAGCTGAGGATGTGGGTGCCGCTGCGCCCGGTGCCGCCGACGAAGACCAGTTGGGCCGGTTCGGGGCTCATCGCCCTCGATCGTAGACGTAGACCAACGGCTCGACCGACTCGTCGCGGCGCTCAAAGGTATGGCGCAAGAGCGGCGCGCAGCGCGCGCCGGCCGCCTCGAGCCGCTCGAGCGCCTGCGCGTAGCGCGCCTCGATCCGGTCCGCCTTGGCGGCCGAGACCCTGCGGCGCCAGCGCTCGACGTTCGCCTCCTCGCGGGTCATCCGGTTGCGGAAGTAGCGCCGGGTGCGCTTGGTCGGCGTCACCCCGAGGAAGCGGAAGATCGGCCGCAGCGCGGCGCGAGCGTGGCGCATCCGCAGCAGCTCGTCGAGGCTGACCGTGAGCAGCAGCTCGGGCGGTAGCGCCGCCGCACCCTCCTCGATCGCCTCGACCCGCCCCTCCCACCACTCGATCCCCTGCTCACGCGTACGCGGCGCGATCAGGCCCCGGGTCTGGGCGACCCGCGAGGCCGACGCGTCGCGCCCGTCGCGGACGACGTGGATGAAGCGCGCCTCGGGGAAGAGGCGGTGCAGGGTCGCCGCCCGGGCGACGCTATCGGTGCTCTGCTCGACCAGGCCCTGGCCCTCGCCGGCGCGAAAGCCGAGCAGGTCGAAGAACAGCGCCCGGCAGGCCGCCTCGAGGTCGCCGGCGTGGGCGCCCTCGAAGCGCTCGACCGCGGCGTCGAAGCGGTCGCGGTCGATGAACCGGTACATGCCGCGCATCCGGCTGGTCTGAAAGCCCCGCCACCAGAACCCGCGCAGGCGCTCGACGAACTGCTCCGCCGTTACCTCGCCGGCGAGCAGGCCGGGAAAGCCGTCGGGATCGGTGTGGAAGCGGACCTCGACCGGGACGAGGCCGAACTGGTCGTGGCGCGAGACGAGCTGGGCGAGCACGTGGGTGCCGCTGCGCCCGCTGCCGCCGATGAAGAGCAGCGGCACCGGCTCGGGCGGGCGCTCGACCTCGACCCCGCCGAGCACCGGCGAGGGCGAGTCGGCCGGCTTGCGAAAGCCCTCCTTCACCCGCCACGCCCCCGGCGGACGAAGCGGAAGTGGTCGACGTAGGCGTCGCAGTCCCCGGTCAGGGTGCGGGCGACCGGGTCGGCGGCCGAGCTGGCGGCGAGCTCGCCGAGCCAGACCCGGCGCTCGACCCCGAGCGCCTCCTGAAGGCCGGTCGGCGCCTCGGCGCGGACCTCGACCTCGACCGGGCCACGGCCGGCCGACTCGAGCTCGCCGGCGGGCCAGAAGGCCCCGCGCCCGGCGCCATCGATGTACATCCCGTCCAGCGAGGGCGGCAGCTCGGCGACCGGCTCGCCGTCGATCAGGACCTCGAGCGGCGCCTGCGAGTGGTACTGGAGCGAGAGCTCGTAGGTTCCTGCTCGCGGCAGGTCCAGGGTCGCGGTCGCGGTCGCGGGGGCGAGAAAGGCATCCTCCTGGCCGGCGGCCGCGGTCTCGACCGGCTCCGGCCCACGCCAGGGGCCGGCGAGCACCGGCTCGATCGCGAAGACGGATGCGAGCGCCTCGCGATCGGCGGGCTCGACGCACCCGACCAAGCCCGGCGCCCCGGCCTCCTCGAGGACCCGGCTGCGCGGGGTCTCGCCGCTGCGGCGCCAGAGCGTGTAGTCGCCCGACTCGAGCACGGGCTCAAAGTTGCGCGGCGGCGCCGACGCGTAGCCGGCGGTGGTCGTGATCGCGTAGCTGAACTTGTCGAGCTTGCCCGAGTCGAGCGTGTCGAAGTCGGCCGGGTCGCCCTGCTGCCAGCGCTTCTCGGGCCGCGACTCGATCTCCTCCGGGACGTAGCCGGCCGGCGCCCGGGCCAGGGTCCCACGCAGCCGGTAGCCGGCAAAGCGGTCGACGCCGAGGAAGGCGACCGACTCGCCCTCGGCCCGCTCGCCGAGCCGCTCGAGCCCGGCGGCGCGGTCATCGAAGCCGACCGGGGCGGAGCGCAGCGCGAGCAGGGTTGAGAGGGTGGCGCAGGCGAGCACAGCCACGCCGATCGCGTAGCGGACGGCGGTCGTCGCTCGCCGCTCGCCGCTCGGGGGTGGGGCGAGGAGCGCCCGCAGGCCGATCAGGAGGACGAGGGGGGCGATCACGGCGAGCGCCTTCGCCTCGACGTGGATCTCGGCGAACAGCCGGGCGCCGGCGTAGACGAGCGCCCCGGCGATCAGGGTCGCGAGCAGCGCGAGTTGGCGGCGCCTGGCGAGGACCCAGAGCCCGTAGGCGGCGGCGAGTGCCCCGAGCGCCGCCGCGACGAGGGCGCCACCGACCTCCCCGCGGACGATCCTGAAGTCGCCCTCGGGCCAGATCCCGAGCGCCTCGCCCGGGAATACCGGCGAGCCGAGCCGGCCGGCCGACGCCTGCACGTCGTCGATCTTCTCGATGAAGGCGCTCGCCGGGCCGACGGCGATCACCGCGAGCGCGACCACGACCAGGGCCCCGACGGCGACCGCGACCCGGTGCGCCGAGATCGTCCGGGCGGCGGCACGGTAGTCGATCGGGCTGCTGCCCCAGAGCGCCTCGAGCGCGAGCCAGATCGGCACCGCGAGCGCGAACCAGGCAAGCCCCGGGATGCTGAAGGTGAACACGCTCGCCGCTGCGAGGATCAGCCCGACCACGCCAACCGCGCGCCACCCGGCCCGGGCGAGGCCGGCGAGCGCGATCGCAAAGGCGAGCACGAAGAGCGCCATCGCGGTCTCCTTGAATGCGCTCTGGGCGAGGAACGAGGCGGCCAGGTAGGGCAAGGCACAGATCGAGGCGACCGCGATCCGCCGCCCGGGGCGGAGCTCGCCGAGCGCCGCCAACGCGGTCAGTCCGGTGAGCGCCGGGATCGCCAGCAGGAGGCCGTTGAAGGCGCTGACCAGCGAGCTCCCTGTGACCTCGGCGGCGATCACGGCGAGCGCCTGCGGACCGATCGGGTAGCCGAATCGGACCGCGCTCGGCTCGGGGCCGAAGCCGCTGCGAAGCCACTCGGCCCAGTAGAGCTGCGCCGCATGATCGTTGGTGTAAACGCCCTCGCCGAGCACGCCGACGCGGTCGTTGAAGAGGAAGGGAAGGGTGGCCAGGGCGATCGCGATCGCGGCCACCGCGACCCCGACCGGCCACTCCCGTCCGTCGCCCGGCCGCGGCCGGCGCGCCAGCCGCAGCGCGGCGAGCGCGCAGAGGGCGCCGACCAGGATCGCGGCGGTCAGCGCCCGGCCGGGAAGCCGGATCGCGAACGGCGCGACGACGACCAGCGCCGCAAACCCCGTCGCCCCCGCGAGCCAGGCCGGCCGCGGCCAGTCGAGCAGGTCGAGGATCGCCCGGCCGAGCAGCAGCGAGGCGGCGAGGATCAGGGCTGCGCAGGCGGAGATCGCGAGCACGGTCAGCGCCTCACGGCTGGTTGTAGAGCGACTCGGCGTTGACCGAGTCCCCGTTCAGCTCGGCGGGGTCGAGGTCGGGCAGGTCGCCGCAGCCCGCCGGGTCGGGAGCGCCGTCGAGCTCGAATACGCTCACCGGCCCGTCGTCGACGATCTCCCGCGCCGCCACGTCCTGGCGGGTCCAGATCGCCTCCTTGGTGTCGGGGAGCGAGTCGGGCCGGTAGGGGTCATAGGTCGTGACCACGTGGGTGAAGCCGCCGTCGGCGAGCGCCTGGCGCCACTCGGCGCAGGTCGGGATCCGCAGGTAGGCGCCGTCGGGCCCCTCCTTGCCCAGCCACTGGACCTGGTTTGAGAGGTCGGTGCCGTAGAACGGGTACTGGTTGAACACCCCGCGAACTCCGGCGAGCGCGATCCGGGCGCCGCGCAAGTCGCGCGCCCAGCGCACCGCGTCGGCCAGGTTGAGGTCGGGGCTCAGGTTCTCGTAGCGGCGCTCGAGGTAGTGGTTCTGCTCCCACCACCCCGCCCCGAGCACGGCGATCGCGAGCGCGCCCGCGAGCCCAGCGGTCCAGCGACGCGGGGCGCCGGGCCCGATCCGGCCCCGCTCGGCGAGCCAGCGCACGAGCGCGAACCCGGCCAGCGCCAGGACTCCGGTCGCCACCGCCCCCTTGACGTGGCCCTGCTGCCACTGGACCAGCGAGGCGAGCGTGACCAGGGCCAGGGCGACCAGCCCGGCGAGCGCGATCCGCCTGGCGCGCTCGCTGGAGCGCGCGATCGGCAGGCAGGGCAGGAGCGCGAGCGCGAGCGCCGCGGCCGGGGCGACGTAGCGCACGTTCCACTCGAAGGCGATCGGTTCGCCCTCCTCGCCGGCGGCGGTCAGCGGCGTGAACAGATATGCGAGCGCGGTGAGCAGGACGACCGCGCCGAGCATCCGCACCAGCGGCTCCGAGCCGCGCCAGAGCGCGTAGGCGCCCGCGCCGACGAAGGCGACGATCGTCAACGGCCAGAGGACGCCGAACGACTCGCTGAGCCCGGGGAAGAACCACTCGCTCCAGACGTCCGGGTCGTTCCAGTAGTGCGAGACCGAGTGGCCGGGGCGGAGCTCGAACGTGCGCTCGGGCGTCGGCAGCCCGAGCGGCCCGAAGCTCGAGTACGGGATCGGATTCCCGACCGCGATCAGGTTGCGCACGTACCAGTACCCGCCGGCGGCGAACGCCGGGACCGCGAACCAGAGCCCGGTCCGCACCCGCCTCCCCCGCCCCGCGATCACGATCAACCCCACCAACAGCGCCAGCGTCGGCGCCAGGAAGCTGAGCTTGGTACCCGCTGCCAACCCCGCCGCGATTCCGGCCACTGCGAGCGGCGCGCCGAGCAGGGGCCGCTCGGCGTCCCGCCCGGCGGTCCCAATGGCCGCGCGGGCGTTGACGAGGATCGCGGCGGAGGCGAGGATGAGGGTGACGCCGACGATGTCGTTGAGCGCCTCGCCGGCCTGGAACTCGGCCAGGCTCTGGCTTCCGAGTGCGATCGAGCCGCCGATCAGGCTCTGCGGCCCGAGGCCGTAGGGACGTCCGACGCAGTAGGCGGCGAGCATCCCGAGCACCAGGAAGCCGAGGTTGAGCAGCGGCGAGGCGATGTCGCGCCCGAAGGCCAGCAGCCCGACCGAGTGCAGGACCTCGGAGTTGGCCGGGTAGTAGGAGGCGAAGAAGATCGGGTCGAAGTAGTCGATCGACCCCAGCTCGCCGGTTTCCGCGTAGCGCGCGGCGAGCGGCATGTGGTACCAGAGCGTGTCGGCGCGGTCCATGCCGCCGGCGAGGCTGGCGAGGGTCGGCACCATCCAGGCCGCTGCGACCGCTGCGCAGATTCCCGCCGCGAGCCAGATCGCGACCTGGCTCGCCGCAGGAGCGGGCGGGGCGGCGGCGGGCACGGCCGCACGGGGATCGAGGCGGGCGCAGACGATGGCGCAGAGCGCCGCGAGCGCCGGCGCGCAGAGCAGCATCGCGAGCTCGGTGTAGGCGCCGAACGTGCCCAGGACCTGCGCGAGCCAGATCAGGGCGGCCAGCGCCAGCACCGACTCCGCCAGGCGGGCCGGGGCGCCTCCCCAGCCAGGCAGGAGCGTCCGCCGCACCCGCCAGCCGGCGTAGGCGAGCGCGCCGAGGATCAGCGCCAGTTCGAGCATCCCGAGCAGGTAGGCGCCGAGGTCGAGGGCGCGCTCGGAGCTCGGGGCGATGGTGAACGCCGTCATCGCGGTGATCGTTCCTCGGGCCGCGCGGCGGGCCGCCCAGGGCCCGGCGGCGCCGCTACTTCAGGCCGTGGACGACGTAGGCGCCCTCGCCGGCGGCGATCATGCCCGAGCGGCGCGCCTCGCGCTCGGCGGCGTCGGCGCTGTTGAGGACCGCGAGCCGCTCGTGAAGCTTCGCGTTCTCCTCGCGCAGGTCGGCGAGCGACGAGTGCTCGCCCCGCGAGTCGCGCCACGCGTCGAGGAAGTTGAGCGCCGGGCTGACGTAGGAGACGAGCACCGCAGCGAGCACCAGCACCAGCGCCACCCGCCCGACTCGATCCCAGCGCACGCGGCTCGCCGCCGCGCCGCGGCGGCGGGTCCGCGGGGCGGGCCGCATCCGGTAGCCGCGGGCGGCCTGGGCGCGGGCGCTCATGCGAGATCGGTTCAACACCGACGCCGGCAACCCTGCCCGTGGGATTGGCCATCCGGCTAGCGCCCGGAGCGACCGCTGAACGCCGAGAGGCCCGGGTAGGTCGCGCTCTCCCCCAGCCGCTCCTCGATCCGCAGCAGCTGGTTGTACTTGGCGACGCGGTCGGTGCGCGACGGCGCCCCGGTCTTGATCTGTCCGGCCGCGGTCGCGACCGCGAGGTCGGCGATCGTCGTGTCCTCCGTCTCACCCGAGCGGTGCGAGATCACGGTCGAGTAGCCGGCATCGCGGGCGATCGCGATCGCCTCCAGGGTCTCGCTCAGGGTCCCGATCTGGTTCACCTTGATCAGGATCGAGTTGGCAACCGAGGACTCGATCCCGCGCCGCAGGCGCTCGGGATTGGTGACGAAGAGGTCGTCGCCGACGAGCTGGCAGCGGTCCCCGATCCGGTCGGTGAGCAGCTTCCAGCCGTCCCAGTCCTCCTCGCTCATCCCGTCCTCGATCGAGATCACCGGGTAGCGGTCGGCGATCCCGACCCAGTAGGCGACCATCTCCTCCGCGGTCAGCTCCCGATCCTCGCTCGCCAGCACGTAGGCGCCGTCGGACTCGCGATGCAGCTCGCTGGTCGCCGGGTCGAGCGCGATGAAGACGTCGCCGCCGGGCTCGTACCCGGCTGCCTCGATCCCCTCGACCAGGACCTCGAGCGCCGCCTCGTTGGACTCCAGGTCGGGGGCGAAGCCGCCCTCGTCGCCGACCGTCGTCCCGAGCCCGCGGCCGGTCAGGGTCCGCTTCAGGGCGTGAAAGATCTCGGTGCCGGCCCGCAGCGCGTCGGCGAAGCTCGCCGCGCCGGCCGGCACGACCATGAACTCCTGCAGGTCGACCGCGTTGTCGGCGTGGGCGCCGCCGTTGATCACGTTCATCATCGGCACCGGCAGCGCCGTCGCCCGCTCGCGCGAGGAGCCGTAGAGCTCGGCGATGTAGAGGTAGAGCGGCACCCCCGCCTCGGCGGCCGCGGCGTGGGCGCCGGCGAGCGAGACACCAAGGATCGCGTTCGCCCCCAGCCGTGACTTGTTCGGCGTCCCGTCGAGCTCGCGCAGCGTCTCGTCGAGCCCCACCTGATCGGTCGCTCGGGCGCCGGCCAGAGCCTTGGCGATCTCGACGTTGACGTTCTCCACCGCCCGGGTGACGCCCTTGCCGCTCCAGCGCTCGCCACCGTCGCGAAGCTCGGTCGCCTCGAACTCGCCGGTCGAGGCGCCGGAGGGCACGGCGGCTCGGCCGCGGGCGCCGGACCCGAGCTCGACCTCGACCTCGACCGTCGGATTGCCCCTCGAGTCGAGGATCTGGCGGGCGTGGACGTGCTCGATCGCTCCCATGCGCAGCGGGAGGCTATAGGTCGGCGCGCGCTTGCTCCCGCAGGCGCCGCGCCGCTGCTCGCACCGCGAGCTCGGGGTCGACCCCGAGGCGCCGCGACTCGGCGACCAGCGCCAGCAGCGCCTCTCCGATCCGCTGCTCGTCACTGTCGCGCGTCGCGCGCTCGGCCGCTGCGCCCGCCTCGGGATCGGCCCGGCGCAGGATCTTTCGCGCGTAGAGCAGCCCCGGCAGGTTCTCGGGAATGTCGGCGAAGGGGTCACCGGCACCGCGTCCCTCGACCTCGCGCTTGATCCGGTCCCAGCTCCGCAGCACCTCGGACGCGGTTTCCGCCTCCGCCTCGCCAAAGACGTGCGGATGACGGCGGATCAGCTTCTCGGAGATCCCGTCCGCGACCTCGGCCAGCGAGCCCTCCCCGCGCTCCTCGAGCAGCAGCGAGAGGAAGACGACCTGGAACAGCACGTCGCCGAGCTCATCGCGCAGGGTCGCGTCGTCGCCGCGCGCCGCGGCGTCGGCGAGCTCGTAGGCCTCCTCGACGGTGTGGGTGACGATCGAACGCTCGTCCTGCTCGCGGTCCCAAGGACACTCCCGGCGCAGGCGGCGGGTGATCTCGTCGAGGCGCTCGAGCTCGTCCAGCGGACCTAACCCGGCGGGACGGTGCCGGGCGGGACGGCACCTGGCGGGGCGGCGCCCGGGGGCGCGCCGGGGACCGGTGCGAGGCCGGGCGGCAGCGCGCCTCCCGGCGGCGTTGCCTGCGGCGTGATCGGACCCTGCGGCAGGCCCGCGGCCGCCGGGGCGCCGAACACCCCAGCGCTGCCGGGCGGGAGCGGGCGGGTCGAGGGAACCGGGGCGTCGCAGCCCTGGTTCTCGGCGATCTCCTTCGTGCAGGCGCTCGGCAGCGGAGGCGCGTTCGAGCAGCGCTCGACCGCGTACTCCTCGGCGCACACCGTGCGCGCCACCCACTTGTTCTGGAAGTCCTCCTGGAAGGCGGTGGTGACCTCCTGCTGGCGGGCCGAGACCAGGGTCTGGCGGATCTGCTCGCGGACCTCGTCGAGCGGCGTCGTCTCGGCGGGGGCGATCCGCTCGACCCGGATCACGTAGAAGCCCGCATCGGTCTCGAACGGCCCGACCAGCTCGCCCTCGGGGGCGGTGAAGATCTGCTCGTCGAGGGCCGGCTCGGACTGGCCCTCGACCACGGCCTCGCGGAGGCCACCGGTGCTCTTGGTCGCCTCGTCGACCGAGAGCTCCTCCGCGACCTGCTCGAACGACTTCTCCGACGGGTCCTGCTCGAGCTGCGAGAGCGCCTCCTCGGCGTCCTCGCTGGTCTTGGCGAGGATCACCCGCACGTCGCGCGACTCCGGCTGGCTGAATTGGGTCAGGTTCTCGTCGTAGAAGGCCTGGATCTCGTCCTCGCCGACCTCGGGCTCGGAGCCCGGCGGCACCACATCGCGCTGGATCTGGTCGAGGATCAGCTGCAGGGCGATCCGCTCACGCGCCTGCTCGCGGCTGAAGCCGGAGTCCTCGAGGAAGCGCTCGAACTCCTTCTCGGATCCGAACTCCTGGCCGATCACGCTCTCGAGCTGCTGGTCGATGGCGCGCTCGCTCGGCTCGATCCCGCGCTCCTCGGCCTCGCCGAGGACCCAGCGCGAGAGGATCAGGTCCGAAACCGCCGCATCGGCCAGCGGTGCGTACTGCGGGTCGTCGGGCGGCGGCACCTCGGGCAGGTTCTGGCCCGCGGCCGTCTGCACGAGGGCGGTGTCGAGGTCCTCCTGGGTGATCGTCCCGTCGGGAGCCTCCTCGACCACCGCGACATCGCCGTCGGGGACGCTGGGCGGGCTGATCCCCTGCGCCGCGGCGACGACGATGAACGAGCCGACCACGAAGATCGCCAAGACGGCCAGCGCCAGGCGCTTGCGCCCGGCGCTGCGGTCAGCCGAAGGCGCCGGCCTTCCCTTCTTCCCCTGCGGACTCACGAGCGGGGAATGCTACGACACCGCGGCGAGTGCCTGCGTCAGCGCCGCGGCAAGGGCCAGAATCGCCTCCAGTCGCTGCGCCGGCTGCTCGGGAACCCGCAGCGAAAGCGTCCGGTGGCGAAGCTCGTAGATCGCGTCCGGGACCGCTTCGCGCAGCCGCCCGACGGCCTCTGAGTCGAGCTCGAGGGGCGTGATCGAGAGCCGTCCCTGGCGCAGCTCGGCGGTGCGGGCCCCGGCGGCGCCGAGCTCAATCCGGGCCCGCTGGATCGCGAGCAGGCTCTCGACCGGCTCGGGCACGGGCCCGAAGCGGTCGCGCAGCTCGTCGCGGATCGCGCGCAGCTCGCCGGGCCGGCGGGCGCCGGCGATCCGCCGGTGGAGGTCGATCTTCGCCGCCTCGAAGGGCACGTACTCGGCGGGCAGGTAGGCGTCGAGCTCGACCTCGAGCCGCACCGGGGCCGTCTCGGGCCGTTCCTCCTCCCCCGCCGCCCGCAGCTCCTCGACCGCGTCGTCGAGCAGCGAGACGTAGAGCTCGAACCCGACCGCCGCGACGTGACCGGACTGCTCGTCGCCGAGCAGGTCGCCCGCCCCGCGCAGCTCGAGGTCGCGCATCGCGATCGCGAACCCCGAGCCGAGCTCGGTGTGGTCGGCGAGGGTGGCGAGCCGGGCGCCGGCGTCGCCCGAGATCGCCTCCTCGGAGGGATAGAGCATGTAGGCGAAGGCGCGCTCGCGCGAGCGCCCGACCCGGCCGCGGATCTGGTAGGCCTGCGCGAGCCCGAGCTGGTCGGCGCGCTCGACGATCAGCGTGTTCGCCTGCGGGATGTCGAGCCCGGACTCGATGATCGTCGTCGCGACCAGGCAGTCGGCGTCGCCGCGCAGGAAGCCGAGCATCGTCTGCTCGAGCTCGCCTTCCTCCATCTGGCCGTGCGCCTCGAAGAACCGGACCCCCGGACATAGCGCCCGCAGCCGCTCGGCGACCCCGGGCAGGGTCTCAATCCGGTTGTGGAGGAAGAAGGCCTGGCCCTCGCGGGCGGCCTCGCGCTTGATCGCCCGCCCGACGAGCTGCTCGTCGTAGGGGCCGACGTAGGTGCGGACCGGGCGCCGGCCCTCGGGCGGGGTCTCGATCAGCGAGATGTCGCGGAGGCCGGCGAGCGACATCTGCAGGGTGCGAGGAATCGGGGTCGCCGAGAGCGAGAGCACGTCCACCTTGAGCTTCAGCTGGCGCAGCAGCTCCTTCTGCTTGACCCCGAAGCGCTGCTCCTCGTCGACGATCACCAGGCCGAGCTCCTTCGCGCGCACGTCGCGCGAGAGCAGCCGGTGGGTGCCGATCAGGATCTCGACCCGCCCCTCCGCGAACCGCTTCAGCGCCTCGCGGACCTCGGCCGGCTTGCGCAGCCGCGAGACCATCTCGATTTCGATCGGGAACTCGGCCAACCGCTCGCGGAAGGTGCCGAGGTGCTGCTGGGCGAGGATCGTGGTCGGGACCAGGATCATCACCTGCTTGCCCTCGGCCGCCGCCTTGTGGGCGGCGCGCAGCGCGACCTCGGTCTTGCCGTAGCCGACGTCGCCGCAGATCAGCCGATCCATCGGCCGCTCGGACTCCATGTCGGCCTTGACCGCCTCGATCGCGTCGAGCTGGTCGGCGGTCTCGCGGTAGGGGAACGACGCCTCGAGCTGGATCTGCCACTCGCCGTCGGGAGCGAACGCGTGGCCCTTGCGCGCCTGGCGCTCGGCGTAGAGGTTGAGCAGCTCGCCGGCCAGCGCGCGGGCCGCCCGCTTGGCTCGGGCCTTGACCCCCTCCCAGCGCTTCGAGCCGAGCGCCGAGAGCTGCGGCGCCTCGCCGCCGGCGCCGACGTAGCGGCTGATCCTGGCGAGCTGGTCGGTGGGCGCGAAGACCTTGTCCTCACCGCGGTACTCGAGCTCGAGGTAGTCGCGGGTGACGCCGGCGACCGTTTTCGTCTCGAAGCCGGCGAAGCGGGCGATCCCGTGGTCGGAGTGAACGACGAAGTCGCCGACCCGCAACTCGGCGAAGCTCGCCATCGGGCCCCGGGCCGCGCTCGGCGCCGCGGCCCGGCGGCGGTGGACGAGGCGCCGGAAGGGGATCACCGCGAGCCGCAGCTCCGGCGAGACGAATCCCTCAGCGAGCGGCGCCTCGGCGAACAGGACCGCGGCCTGCTCGGGGATCTCCCGCTCGAGGAAGTGGGCGTCGACGCGGTCGAGCCCGTAGCGGGCGCGCTCGGCCTCGCCGCGGCTTCCGAACGCGACGACGACGCGGTACCCGGAACGCAGCTCGCGCTCGAGCTGGGATTCGGCTTCGGAGATGCTGCGCGCGGTGGAGGTAGGGGATTGGGCGCGGAAGGTGGGCTCGGCCGGTCGCTCGTCGCTCGCCGCTCGTCGCTCGAGGTCGGGATCCTCCTTCCCCGGCCCTCGGACGCTGAGCAGCGCCCGCTCGGAGAGCGGCTCGGCGACGTCGACGTAGAGGTGGCGAGCGTCGGCGTCGTGCATCGCCGTGGTCACGTCCTCCCAGTGGTCGTGGAGGGCCGGGCCGATCTCCTGCGCGGCGGCGAGCAGGACCGCTGTCTGCTCACCGACCAGATCGAGCGGGGCGCGGAACGAGTCAATCGGCAGCAGCTCTGCGATGCCGGGCCTCTCACCGTCCTCGCTCGCGAGCTCGGCGAGCTCACGGTGCTCGAGCGCCAGCTCGGCCGCGGGGTCGAGCTCGATCCGCTCCGCCTCGCCGAGCGAGCGCTGGGTAAAGGTCGAGAACCAGCGGATCGACTCGATCTCGTCACCGAACAGCTCGAGCCGCGCCGCGCGCTCCTCGGTCGCGGGGAAGACGTCGAGGATCCCGCCGCGGAGCGCGAACTGGCCGCGCTCGGCGACCTGGTCGGTGCGTTCGTATCCGGCCTCGGCGAGCAGCTCGGTGACGTCGCCGAGGTCGATCTCCTCGCCGCGGTGGAGGACGAAGCCCTCGGGCCGCAGCGAAGCGTCCGGGACCGCCTCGGCGAGGGCGACGGCGGAGGCGACGACGATGGGTTCGGCACCCGGCGCTCGGCGCTCGGCGCTGGGTTCGGATTCGAGCGCTTGGAGGGCTCCGATTCGCAGCCCGACGAGGTGCGGCGGTGGAGCGAGGTGGGACTCGTAGCCGGTGCCGCGCGACGGGTAGTAGCGGACCCGGCGCGGGGCCAGGTAGGCGCCGAGTGCCCGGGCGAGGTCGCGGGCGCCGACGTCATCGGCCGCGACGACCAGCGCCGCCCGACCGCCGAGCCCCTGCTCGGAGTCGAGCAGCGCCGCGAGCAGGTAGGGCCGGATCGCGGCCGAGGCGCGCAGCTCGACCGCCTCGCCGGAGCCGACCGAGGCGGCGAGGCGGGCGAATCGCTCGTCGTCGAGCGCGATGTCGAGCAGTGGGCGCAGCAGTCGGGCCGCGATGCTAGAGGCCGGGCCGATCGACCTGATCTAGGCTGCGCCCGTGAGCGCAGGCAGGCCGCTATCGACGATCCTCGCGGTGCTCGCGGCGATCGTCCTGCTCGCTGCCGTGGTCGTCGGCTACGCGACGATCGCGGTCTTCGACTCCGACCAGTTCGCCGAGCGCGCCAGGGCCTCGCTCGACGACGACGCGGTCAAGGACGAGGTCGCAACCCTGGTCACCGACAACCTCGTGCTCAACGCCCAGGCGGACCTGGTCGCGGCCCGGCCGGTGATCGAGAGCGTGATCTCCGGGATCGTCGGCGGCAGTGTCTTTCAGAGCCTGTTCGAGACCGGGGTCCGCGACGTCCACAAGGCCGTCTTCGAGCAGGACCTGAACACGGCGACGCTGACGCTCGCCGACATGGGGACCGTCCTGCGCGGGGCGCTCGAGGCGCTGCGACCTAAGCTCGCGGACGAATTCGGCGCCAACGTCGACGTCGAGATCACCGACGTCGAGCCACCCGCCTGGATCGCCGACCTCGCCCAGGCGGCGGAGAGCGCCGGGATCCTGTTCTTCGTCCTGCTCGTGGCAGGCATCGCCCTCGCGGTCGGCTCGATCTGGCTCTCGCCGGACAAGCGCCGCACCGTGCTCGCGCTTGGCGTCTCGCTCGCGATCGCCGGCGTCCTGGCCGCGGTCGCGCTCGGGGTCGGCCGGGCGCTGGTCCTGGTCCGAATCGACGAGGCCGCGATCCGCGACGCCGCGGACGCGATCTGGGGCGTCTTCCTCGACGACCTGCGGCTGGCGCTCTTCCTGCTCGCCGGCTGCGGAACCGTGATCGCCGCCGCGGCGTCGTCGCTGCTCGAACCGGTTGACGTCCGCACCCGGCTCGAGGGCGCCCGCGACCTGATCACCCGCGTCCCCGAGCGCCCCTGGTTGCGGGCGCTGCGGGCGCTGGCCCTGATCGCGGCGGGGCTGCTGATCATCTTCCTTCGGGAGCAGGTCATCGACGTGGTCGTGGTCGTGATCGGGCTCCTGGTCGCCTACGCGGGCGTCGCCGAGCTGATGCGGATGACGATGCCCGCCGAGGCGGAGCGCAAGGTCCATGAGCGTCACGGCCGCCGGACGCTGGTCGCGACCGCGGTCGTCGCCACCGTGATCTTCCTCGCCGGCGCGGGGTTCGTCGCCGTCGGCGGCACCAGCGAGGAGTCGCTGGAGATCGAGACGGTGGGCTGCAACGGTTCGGAGGCGCTCTGCGACCAGCCGCTCGACCAGGTCGCCTTCGCCGCCGCCCACAACGCGATGTCGGCGACCACCAACAAGGGGTTCCTGTTCGGGATGCAGGACGCGGGCTTTGCCGACCAGCTTCGCGACGGGGTCCGGGCGCTGCTGATCGATGCCCACTACGGCCAGCCGACCGAGGGCGGGGAGATCAAGACCGACCTCTCGGACCTCTCCGGATCCGAGCGGACCGCCTATGAGCGCGAGCTCGGTACCGAGGGCCTGGAGGCGGCGCTGCGGATCCGCGACCGGGTCGTCAACTCACCGACGACCGGCGAGCGCGGGGTCTACCTCTGTCACCGCTTCTGCGAGCTCGGCGCGGTGCCGGCCGTCGACGCCTTCCGCACCTACCGCGACTTCCTCGCCGCCAATCCCGACGAGGTGCTGGTGATCGTGATCGAGGACTACGTCGCGCCCGATGACATCGAGGACGCGGTGAAGACGAGCGGCCTGATCGATTACGTCTACGACGGGCCCGTCGGTTCGCCGTGGCCGACCCTGCAGGAGATGATCGACTTGGGCGGTCGGGCGCTGATCATGGCCGAGAACGACGCCGGCGAGGGCAGCATCCCCTGGTATCACGAGGTCTATGAGGAGCTTGTCCAGGAGACGCCGTTCAGGTTCAAGAACCCCGAGGCGCTGACCGACCGCAAGCAGATCCCCGAGTCGTGCGAGCCAAACCGCGGAACCAAGGATGCGACGCTCTTCCTGCTCAACCACTGGGTCGACACGAGCCCGGCGCCGAAGCCCTCGAACGCGAAGATCGTCAACGCGGAGGACGCGCTGTTGCGCCGGATCCACCGCTGCGAGCGGCTCCGCGGCCTGGTGGCCGGGCTGGTCGCGGTCGACTTCTATCGCGAGGGCGACCTCTTCGACGTCGTCGACCAGCTGAACGCCGAACGGACCGGCGCCGCTCCCTGAGCGCTGGCCGGCTCAGCCCTCGGACGGCAGCCCGGGCCCGGAGCGCTGCCACTCGACCTGGCCCTCGCCCTCGGCCCGGGAACGCCCCTCGACGTCGTCCCACTCGTGCAGCATCCGCTTCAGCCGGGCGACCGCCTCGGGCGGGTTGGCGGCGACCTGGGCGGCGAGCTGCAGGGCCGCCTCCTCGGTCCGCGCGGCGGGCGCGACCTTGTGCACGAGACCCCAGCGATAGGCGACCTCGGCATCGACCTCCTTCGACGTCAGCAGCAGGTACTTGGCGACCGAGAGGCCGCACAGGGTGACCAGCCGGGCGGGCCCGACCGGGACGCCGAGTGCCGCGCCGGGGAAGCGCAGCCGCAGGTTCGAGCCGCCGATCCGCAAGTCGCAGGCGACCGCGATCTCCGCTCCGCCGCCGACGCAGGCGCCGTGGCAGGCGGCCACGGTCGGCTTCTCAAAGCCGGTCAGCTCGTCATAGAGCTCGGAGAAGAGCTCCATCCGGCGAAGCGCCCCGGCCTGGTCGAGCTGCTCGCGGACATCGGCGCCCGCCGAGAGGCCCATGTGGTCGGTCGAGGAGAGGACCAGAGCCCGCACCCGCTCGTCGGCCCGCGCGTCGGCCAGGTGGGCGAGCAGCTCGGCGAGCAGCCCGGTGTCGAGCGCGTTGCGCGCCTGCGGGCGGTCGAGCTGCAGCAGCGCGACGCCGTCGGCGACCGAGTACCTGCTGGCGCTCAATCGATCACCTCGCCGATCGGGTCGCTGCTCTCCTCGAAAATCTGCTCGACCAGCCGCTCGGTCTCCCCGGCCGCCGCCGCGATCAGCTCGCCGACCTCCTGCTCGGGCTCGGCGAAGCGGCCGAGCACGTAGGCCGAGACGAGATCGGGATCGGTCGAGTCGGGCCGCCCGACCCCGACCCGGACGCGCCAGAAGTCCGGTGACCCGAGGCCGTGTTTGAGGCTGCGCAGGCCGTTGTGGCCGGCGACCCCCCCACCGAGCTTCGCCCGCACCTCCCCGAACGGCAGGTCAATCTCGTCGTGGACGGCGACCACGCGCTCGAGCGGGACTCGCAACGCGCCCCGCGCCGGGCCCGCCGAGTCCCCGGACTCGTTCATGTAGGTCTGCGGGAGCAGCACCGCGACCCGCGGCCCGGCGGGTCGAATCCGGCCCTCGGCGATCAGGCCGCGGTAGCGGCGCTTCGCCTTCGGCAGGCCCCAGCGGCGGGCGAGCTCGGCGCCGACCTCGAAGCCGACGTTGTGGCGGGTGCGGGCGTAGCGGTCGCCCGGGTTCCCGAGCCCGACCACGAGTACCCGGTCGCCGGCGTCCTCGGTCCGCCGGCGGAACAGGCCCAGGGCCTACTCCCCGCCGGCCTCGCCGGACTCCTCGCCGGCGTCCTCGCCCTCGGCCTCGGCCGGGGCCTCCTCGCCTTCGGGAACCTCGCCCTCCTCGCCGACCAGCTCGGCCTCCTCCTCGAGCTCGGGCTCCGGCTCCTCCTCGACCCGTGGCGGCGAGAGGGTCGCGATCGTCACCTCGTCGGGGTCGACGCCCTCGCCGAGCGAGAACTCGACGCCCTCGGGCGCGACCAGAGCGCTGAGCTGAAGCGTGTCGCCGATCTCCATCCCGGAGACGTCGGCACCGATCGACTCAGGGATCGCGGTCGGCAGGGCCGAGATCGTGAGCTCGTGGGTGACATGCTCGAGCACTCCGCCCTCCTTGACCCCGGGCGCCTCTTCGGTGCCGAGCAGCTCGATCGCGACGTCGGCCTCGATCTCGGTGTCGAGCTTGACCTCGAGCAGGTCGAGGTGGAGCAGGTTGCCCCGAACCGGATGGCGCTGCTGCTCCTTGATCACCGCCGGGACCGCCCCATGACCCTCGATCTCGACGTCGATCAGTGCCCCGCCATGGACGATCACGTCGCGGACGTCGCGCTCGTTGACCTGGAACGGACGGGCCTCGCTGCCGGCGCCGTAGACGACGCCCGGGACGAGGCCCGCGCGGCGCAGGCGGCGGCTCGTGCGCGAGCCGAACTCGGAGCGGGGCTGGGCCTTCAGGGTGGCGCGGTCGGTGGCCATGCGGCGGTCAGGATAGCGGCGCTCACGACGCGCACGGCCTGCCGCCCGCCGTTCCATCGTCCCCGCAACGCAGGATCGCCGGCGGCAGCCAGCCGGTTCCGTCGAGGATTCCGGCGACCGCAGGACCGGCATCGTAGAGGCGCCAGATCAGGCGGAAGGGGCCGGCGGGAGCGGGCAGCCAGTTGCTTGCCTGCCCGGGGTCACTCGGCTGCTCTGACTGGACGTAGAGGTCGAGCGAGCCGTCCGGGTTGTAGTGCAGGTCGGAGCGGTCGTTGAGCAGGTAGCGGTCGGCCGGGTTGGGAACCAGGAACATCTGCGAGTCATAGAGAGTCAGCGACCAGAGGCCGCGCGCAGGGATCGGCAGCAGGTCGGCGGGCAGGTGCAGCAGGTAGCGGTTCGCGCCGTCAAGCGGCACCAGGTCGCGCGAGGTCTGAGCGAACGGATAGATCGCGATCTTCGGGATCAGCGCCCCGACCCCGATCTTGTCGGTCGCGGCGCGGAGCGCGTAGTCGGTTCCGTAGCGGCCGATGTCGCCGATCAGATAGCCGTTGTGGCGCTCGAACCCCTCCAGGAAGCCGGAGACGATCCGGGCTTGGACGTTGTCGGGTCCGTCGGTGACCGCGTTGCGCATGCCGGAGAGCAGGTCGGGCGCCAGCGCCGCGTCGGTCGCCGGGTCGAGGCCGGGGCCAACCCCGATCGCCGCGATCTCGTCGAGCAGCGGCCGGTCCGCCTTCGGCGCCGGAAAGCGCTCCAGCTCGCGTCCGAGGGCGGCGTAGAAGTCGAGCGGGTCCTCGCCCGCGCCGAAGCCGGGGATCATCGCCTGGTCGACGGTTGTGTCGACGGGCTTGATCCGCTTCGGCTTGAACTCGGTGCCGAACTTGCGCAGCGGGATGATCCGGTAGCGGTTCTGGATCCGGTTCACCGCCTCGGTATCGGCCTCGCCGTCGATCAGCGTCCGGCCGATCACCCAGACCCGGTCATACGGCGACTTGATCTTGGTCACGCCCTCGGGCAGCCGGCCGCGGAAGCCGGGGCCGACGATCGCGAAGTCGCCGCCACCCGAGGCGCCGGTCGGAGTGCCGATGTTGCGGAAGTTCTCGGTCCAGGGCGAGACCAGCTCGAAGACGAAGAACCGGTCCTCGAGCTTCGGGATGTGGATCACCTGCGGCTGGTGGGCGAGGTTGAGCCAGGCCAGCGAATAGAGCGTGTCGTGGTTGGGGGCGACCACAGTCCGGTCCTCCGGCTCGGCGAGCCGGCGCGCGTGGCTGAATCGGTTCACCGGCCCGTTGCCGCGCCCGTCGGACTTGCTGACGCTGGTCGCGGTCCGGTAGATCCGCCGCGTGTCGAGCACCGGGACGCCGTACTGGTAGGCCTTGGTGCCGAGATCGTAGCCGCGCTCGTACTGCGCCTGATCGGCGTCGGCGGCCGGCGCCCCGAGCGCGAGCAGGGCCGCGGCCAGGGCCGCTGCGGCGAGCGGGCGGAGGTGGTTGCGCCGGGCCGCCATCGGCGCCGAGCCTACCCGTCGGCGTCGCGGCGGGACCGGGGGCCGGCGCCGATCCTCCTACCCTGAGGCCAAGTGGCCGACGAGTCGAAAATCCCCAAGGGCCGGGTGCGGCGCTCGGCGAAGCTGGGCACGGCGCTCGGTGGCCAGGCGGCGCGCCACGCAGGGACCAGGGCCGCCAGCCTGGCGCGCTCAGAGGAGGAAGCCCAGGAGCGGCTCGAGGCGCGCCACCTGGAGACGGCGGTGAAGATGGTCTCGATCCTCGGCGAGATGAAGGGCGCGGCGATGAAGCTGGGCCAGCTCGCCTCCTTCATCGACACCGAGCTTCTGCCCCCCGAATACGCCGAGATCTACCAGGAGCAGCTCGCGAAGCTGCGCACCTCGGCGCCGCCGATGCCCTGGAGCGAGGTCGAGAAGGTGATCGAGTCCGACTACGGCGAGCCCGTCTTCGAGCACTTCACCGAGTTCGAGCCCGAGGCCTTCGCGGCCGCCTCGATCGGCCAAGTGCACAGGGCGACGCTGATCGACGGCCGCGAGGTCGCGGTCAAGGTCCAGTACCCGGGCGTCGCCGAGGCGCTCGAGGACGACCTCAGGAACGCCGGCATGCTGGTTCGGCTGGCGAAGGCGATCGCGCCCGGGCTCGACGCCAAGGCGGTCGCCGAGGAGCTGCGCGAGCGGGTCCTCGAGGAGCTCGACTACGAGTACGAGGCGCAGAACCAGCGCAGCTTCTCGCGTGCCTACCGCGAGCACCCGTTCATCTACGTCCCCGACGTGATCACCAGGCTCTCGCGCCGGCGGGTGCTGGTCACCGAGCTCGTCGAGGGCATCCAGTTCGACGAGATCAAGCAGCTCGACGGCGAGCAGCGCAGCCGCTTCGGCGAGATCGTCTTTCGCTTCTGCTTCGGCTCGATCTATCACCTGCAGCACTTCAACGCCGACGCCCACCCGGGCAATTACCTGCTGATGGCCGACGGCCGCGTCGCCTTCCTCGACTTCGGGATGACGAAGAAGCTCGACGTCGAGCAGATCGAGCTCGAGCAGCGCGCGGTCGACGCCGCGGTGCGCCGCGACCCCGAGGCGCTGCGCCAGGCGCTTCACGACCTCGGCTTCGTCAAGCATCCGACCAAGCTCGACGCCGAGCGGCTGATGGACCACGTGATGCTGGTCGGGGGCTGGTACATCGAGGATCGCGAGTACGAGGTCTCCTCGCGGCGGGTGGCGAAGATCATCGAGTCGGCGTCCGACCCGCGCTCGGAGTACTTCGACCTCACGCGGCGCGAGAGCCTGCCCGCCGAGGAGCTGATGGGCCGACGGATGGAGACCGGGGTGATCGCGGTCCTCGCCCAGCTCCGCGCGAAGCGAAACTGGCACCGGATCATGCGCGAGTGGGTGTACGCCGACGAGCCTGCGACCGAGCTCGGGGCGCAGGAGTGGGAGTACTTCGAGTCGCGAGGTGTGCGGCGGGTGCCCGGGATCGCGAGTCGCTAGGCGCTCGTGGGCTCCGGCGTCGGCTCGGGGGCTTTCGGGTGCACGCCGACGATCGCGATCGCGAGCCCGACGAGGGCGATCAGGCCGACGACCCGGAAGCTGAACTGGACCCCGGCGACGAACGAGTCCTCGACCACCTCGAGCACCCGGTCGGCGACCGAGGTCGAGAAGTCGGAGAACGCGGCCTTGCCGGACTCGGTCCCGGCGAGGACGCCGTGGACGACCGATGCCTGCTGATCGCTCATCCGCAGCCCGAGCGCGGCGGCGTCGCTGACGATCGCGTCCTCGGAGCGGATCGTGAACAGGGTCGTGCAGAGGCCGAGCCCGATCGCGCCTCCGGCGACCTGGAACATGTAGGCGATCCCGCCGGCGAGGCTGGCCCGTGAGCCCGCGAGCATGCCGACCGCGGCCGTGGTCACGGTCGGGTAGAAGAAGCCGGCGCCGACCCCGGTCGCCAGCAAACCCGGGAGCAGCGCCGGGTAGCCGGAGTCGGAACCGAAGATCGAGAGCAGCAGGGGGCCGATCGCGAGTAGCGCCGTCCCGGCGAGGATCACGTTGCGCATCCCGACCCGGGCCGTGATCCGATCCGAGAGGAAGGCGACGGCGCCGAAGGTCCCCAGCATCGGCAGCATCCCGACCCCGGCCTCGAGCGCGCTGTAGCCGAGCACCTTCTCCATCAGCTGCGGCACGTAGAGGATCGCGCTGAAGAAGACGGCGGAGAGGAAGAGAATCGTCAGGCAGGCCGACCGGAAGCCGCTGTTGGCGATCACGTCGGCCGGTACGAGTGCGCCGTTGCCCATCCGCGACTCGATCACCGCGAAGGCGGCGAAGGAGATCAGCGCGACGGCGATCATCGCCAGCACCCGCGCGTCGCCCCAGCCCCAATCCGCGGACTGATCGAGGGCCAGCAGGAGGGCGACGAGCCCGAGCGAGAGGGTGAGGATCCCGCCGTAGTCGATCCGCTCGCGGGTCCCGTCGGTCGGCTGGTGGATCTTCGCCCAGGTGACGGCGGCCGCAAAGGCGGCGACCGGGAGGTTGAGAAAGAAGATCGCGCGCCAGCTCACCTCGTCGGTGAGCACGCCGCCGATCAGCGGCCCGATCGCGTTGCCGAGCCCGGCGATGCCGAGGATCAGGCCTCCGGCAAAGGCCGCGCGGGCCGGCGGCACGGCGGCGAAGGTCATGCCGAGGATCGCCGGCCACATCAGGCCCCCGCCGACGCCCATCCCGACCCGCATCGCGATCAGCTGCTCGGCGTTCTGGGCGAGGCCGCCGAGCAGCGAGAAGCCGGCGAAGATCGCGGTGCCGATCAAGAAGACCCTGCGGCGCCCGAACATGTCGGCGAGCCGCCCGCCGGTCACGAGCACCATCCCGAAGGTCAGCGCGTAGGCGTTGATCGTCCACTGGATCGTGCCGACGTCGACGTCGAAGTCCTGCTCGATCGCGGGCAGGGCGACGTTCAGCGCCGTGAAGTCGTTCGCGATCACGAGCACGCCGAGGCCCATCGCGAACAGCGCCATCCCGGTCCCCTTCGGCATCGGCCGGACTCTAGTCACGGCCTGGAGCTGCCGATAGCGTGGGCGGACCGGACGATCGAGGGTGGACGAATGGGCAGGATCAGACAGGGCTGGGAGCTGACGAAGAAGAGCTGGGGCGTGCTGCGCTCCAACCGCCAGCTGTTCCGGTTTCCGATCTTCGCCGCGCTCTCGGCGGTGGTCGTGACCGTGGTCGCGATCGGGCCCGGGATCTTCCTGATCGAGGACGGCCGGCAGGTCGTCGGCGGGGTCCTGACCGCGGTCGGGATCTACGTCGCCGCCTTCGTCGGGACGTTCTTCGGGGTCGGACTGGCGGCGACCGCGGATCGGATCTTTCACGGCGAGGACGCGAGCTTCGGCGACGGGATGGCGGTCGCCCGTTCGCAGGTCGGCGCGGTCGCCGGCTGGGCGGCGCTCTCGGCGCTGGTCGGGGTCCTGTTCGCGCTCCTGCGCCAGGGCGGCAGCCTGGCCGAGGTGATCATCGGCTCGCTGGGCGCGGCCGCCTGGTCGCTGATCACCTTCCTCGCGGTGCCGGTGATCGCGATCGAGGGGCTCGGGCCGGTGGCGACGCTGCGGCGCTCGGCGAGCCTGTTCAAGGAGCGCTGGGCGGGCCAGGTGACCGGGAACGTCGCGATCGGCGGCATCGTCCTCCTGGTCGGGGTACTGCCGGCGCTGTTGCTGATCGGGGTCGGGATCATGCTCTGGCTCTCCGACGGCGGCGGTGCCGACCTCGCGGCCGGAGCGGTCGTCGCGCTGGTCGGGATCGTGCTGCTGATCGTCTCGATGCTGATCGTGCAGGCGATGCGCGGCGTGTTCGGCGTCGCGCTCTACCGCTTCGCAAGCAGCGGCGAAGTCAGCTCGGGCTTCACCGAGGCCGAGCTTCAGTCCGCGGTCCGCTCCAAGGGCGGGTCGGCGGCCTCGACCATCTAGCCGGGGCACTCCCGGCCGGCGGGGGATTGTGTCCCCCGTGGAGACACGATCCACCGTTGGGCTCGAGCGGGCGCTGCGAGATCTCGCGTCGCGCCAGTTCGGCGTCGTCGCCCGGGTGCAGATGCTCGAGCTCGGGTACGCGGCGGGTGCGATCGGCGGCAGGGTGCGATCGGGCCGGCTGACGCCGGTGCACGCGGGCGTCTATCTGGTTGGCCACATCGTTCGGGCTCGGCTGGCGACCGAGATGGCCGCCGTGCTCGCATGCGGCGGGGACGCGGCCGTCAGCCACGCGAGCGCGGCGGTGCTCTGGGGGCTGGTCCCCGGCACAGCCGGCTCCCGGCCGGTGGACGTCACCGTGGCGAGAGACTGGCCGCCGGTGAGGCCCGGGATCCGGGCCCACCGAAGCCGCATGCTCGAGCCCGCTGACCTGGGGGCGATCGGCGCGCTTTCGATCACCAGTCCCGCGAGAACGTTGCTCGACCTCGGGTCCGTGCTCACGCTCGGGCAGCTCGAGGCAGCGGCCGCCGAAGGCGAGCGCCGGCACGGGGTTTCGATCGCTGCACTCGCCGACCAGGTCGAGCGCAATCGGGGCCGGGCCGGGACGGCGGGTCTGCGCTCCCTGATCGCGCGCACCACAAAGCCCGCGCTCACCCGCTCGAACGCGGAGCGCAAGCTGCTGACCCTGCTTCGCGCGCAGCGCCTGCCGAGTCCGGATCCCAACCAGCGCATCGCCGAGTTCGAGGTCGATCTGCTCTGGCGAGAGCAGCGCCTCGTGGTCGAGTTCGACGGCTTCGCCTTCCATGGCGACCGGAGCGCGTTCGAGCGCGACCGTCAGCGCGACGCCGAGCTCCAAGCGCGCGGATACCGAGTCATGCGCGTCACCTGGCGCCAGCTCGTCGATCACCCCGCCGCGGTTATCAGCAGGATCCGCCGGGCCCTCGCCCACGCCCGCCGAGAGGTGGATCGTGCATCGATAGGAGACACGATCCCCCGCTGAGCATCTGGGCGCGGCTAGAGGCCCGCCAGCAGCCGGGGGTCGTTGGAGCAGATCCCGTCGACGCCGAGCGCCGCCAGGGAAGCGACCCGGGCGGGATCGTCGACGGTCCAGGCGACGACCGCAATCCCGGCTGCGCGGGCCGCTCCGAGCAGGCCGGGGGTGATCAGCGGGTGATAGGCCCAAACGGCCCAGACGCCGAGGCTCGGCGCCTGGGAGCGGATCATCCGCGGCAGGCGGGCGCGCAGCGCCGCCGCCCCGGCGAGGTAAGCCGGCCGGAGCAGGCGGCTGCTGGCCCAGTCGCGGCGCGCCTTCGGCACCGTCCAGCCGCGGTCGAGCGCCGGAGCGGCTTCGCGCAGGTAGGCGAGGCTGGCCAGCTCCATCGTCGAGATCATCGCCCGGCCGAGCAGGTCGCGTTCGTCGAGCGCCGCGATCACCTCGTCCTCGCGGCCGGCGATCTTCAGGTCGAGGTCGAAGCGCACCCGCTCGAGCGGCGGGCGGCCGAAGGCGTCGAGCACCTGCGAGAGCGTCAGCGGGTCGCGGCGGGTCGCGTCGGCCCAGTCGTGCGCGACCAGCAGCGGGCCCGAGGACCGGGCCGGACCGGCCGCGGCGCGGCGCCAGTCGTCGGCAGCGTCGAAGTCGCCCCGCGGGCGCAGCAGGTCGAGCTCGATCACGTCGCAGCCCGCCGCGACCGCGGCGGCGAAGCTCTCCGGCGTGTTCCCGGGCGCGATCGCGTCGGCGCCCTTGTGGCCTATCCGCAGCACCGGCGGAGGCGCTACTTCCCGGACGGCGGGCGGAGCTCAGCGACCTTCAACCTGACGATCGCGCCCAGACCGGCGAGCACTCCCGCCGCCGCGAGCCCGCCGCCGAAGGCGCCGACAGCGAGGATCCCGCGACCCTGGCGCTGGATGCCCTCGTCGAGGAAGACCGCGTTGTCGGAGGTCAGGATCGCGACCGCCACGATCACCGAGAGGCCGAGCACCGCGACCGCTGCCCACATCAGAGCCCTGCCGAGGGTGTCGAGGAGGGCGAGTGTGCGCGGATTCACCGGCTCGGAATCTATCCGGCGGCGGCCAGCGCCTCGTTCCGGTCGAGGAACTCGCGAAACCGGATCGTGAGCGGGTCGCCGTTCTCGATCAGGAAGAAGTCGCGCATCTCGATCGGCGCGCCGCTGGCGCTGCCGCGGCCGCGCACGATCGCCTCGATCAGGATCTGGTCGCCGACCTGCTCGGTGTCGACAATGCTCGATCACCACCTCGCCGACCAGCGCGAAGCGTTCCTCCATCCGCCGGCACACACGCCTCGAGGCCGCGATGCACGCCCGAGTCGGGGAAGTCGCGCGGCTCTTCCCCTGGTTGTTTGACGATTGTGCCGCTACGTATCGCACCGTATCGCGATGTGTCCTGAACGTTCCGTAGCGGCTCGTTACCGCGCTTTCGGTCTATGGAACGGCCAGAGTCGTCTACCAGCTACTCCGACAGCCCGGCGGCCTCGAGGGCCTCGTCAGGATCGACGTACTCGCGTATCCGAACCACCTTGCCGTCCGCGAAGTCCACCAACCACGCGATGGCCGACTCGGTCTCAACGCCGCTTTCCTTGCCCCGTCCCCGCAGGTGGCCGATCGCGAGGACCCGCTCGCCGAGGTCCCGGACCTCGAAGGGCTCGGCCCGGATCTCGGCGAAAGCCTCCTCCAGCTCTCGGATCCCTTGGCGGGCCCCCTGGTGACCCCTGTAGACAGCGGCCTCCCCGCCGAGCAGCACCGGCAGCAAGGGGCGCCACTCAATCTCGGGGTGCAGTTCCTCGAGCAGCGCTTCGACGTCTCGGCGGTTGTAAGCGTCAGCCCCGCGTTTGAAGACCTCGACGTTCCTCTCCGACATCGCCCGCGCAGTATCCCGCTCTGGCCGTGACCAGCTGAGTAGCAGCTATTAGGCGGCCAGAACGACCCCGGGAGTACCGCTATTCGTCCAAAGCGCAACTCGTTATGGGCCGAACGCAACTGGGAGGCGCCGAATCGCGGCACCCCCCCTTGCGTTCGGGTCGCGCTTCGGCTACCTGGCGAACACCCGGTCGGTTACCGTCGCGTCGCCGAGCGTCTCGAAAGCGATCAGCTTGGAGTCATCGTTGTACGTGAGCACGTCGGCGCTCTCGGTCGACTCACCGTCGAGCTGGACAGTGGTCAGAACCACGACCTTGTCGCCCTCGGCGACGAAGTCATGCGGGCTGCTGCGGAAGTCCTTGCTCATGAACTCGGTCCACAGCTTGCCGACCGCCTGCTTGTCGGTGTAGGTCCCGGTCAGGGCGTTGTCGCCGCGGACCGTCCACTCGATCGAGTCATCGATGTCTCGCATCGCGCCCTCGGCGTCGCCGTTGCCAAACGCCGCGTAGGCATCCTGTGCCGCTTGCTTGTTCTCTTGCGCACTCATCTGGTTCCCTTCTTTTGGGCCTGGTCTTCCCGAGACCCGCTTGGGTCCAGGGCCCGATCGCTGGTCAGTGACCAGGATCGTGGTACTCGAGAGAGGCGCTGGGGACGTCTGTGTCAGGCAACCCGCGAACCGATCTCGCTCGACGCGAGGGGTGACGTAGCAGGGAAGCCCTCAGACCGCTCCTTCGTCCATTGAAGCAGGGTTCAGACTTTCCGGGTTTCCGCCGTCGGCGCCAGCGCCTACTCGAGAGCGCCTACTCGAGCTGGCAGATTGGATCCCGTTCGGGGGCGGGCCGAAACGCTCACTGGCCTACTCCGACAGCCCGGCGGCTTCGAGGGCCTCGGTCTTGCTTCGGTAGCTTCGGATGTAGACGATCTTGCCGTCCCTCACCGAGCAGACCGACGTCAGGGTGAACTCCGCCCTTGCGCCACTTCGCTTATCGCGCCCACTGATCACTTGGGTCACCAACACGACCTTGCCCGCGTCGATGATCTCCTCGGAAGCGTCGCGAAGGTCGTCGAACGCTGCTTCCATCGCCCCGAGATAACCCCGGACTCCCTCGTGTCCTCGGTAAGTGGCAGCGTCGAGGAACATCCCGGTCGTGGTCCACTCGATCTCGGGATCGAGGTACGCGATCAGCTCCTCGATGCCCTCGGTGGCAAAGGCACGCCGCACCAGCTCGACGTTCTCCTGCGACATCGCCTACTCGGACAGCCCGGCGGCTTGGAGGGCTTCTGCCCTTTCGGTGAACTCATCCACACGCGAGACCTTGCCCTCGCGCAACGTATAGACCTCGTAGAAGCGGGTATCGACCTGGACCCCGCTTTTTCGGCCGCGTCCCTCGTGATGCGCGACCACGACGACTTGATCCCTGCCGTCGATGATTTCCTCGACCGTCACACGGAGTTCTTCAAATACGCTCGCCCACCGCTCGAAGTCGGATCGCATCGCGTCGAAGCCGTACGACGGTCCCTCATCGCTCGGATTCATTACGACATGGGGATCAAAGATCGCCTCCGCTTCGGCGTGGTCGCCGACCCCGTACATCTCGTAGGCGAAGGCTCGCCGGACGATCTCGACGTTCTCCTGCGACATCGCCCACGCAGTATCTCGCTCTGGCCGTGACCTGGCTGAGTAGGTAGTTCCTAGAGGTCCAGAACGGCTGCCGTCAGGTAGTGATGCCGGGCGCTCCTATCTCTCAGCGCCTACTCCGACAGCCCGGCGGCTTCGAGGGCTTCGGCCCGATGTTCGTACTCATCTATGCGCAGAACCTTGCCGTCGCGCAGCGTGTAGACCTCATAGAAGCGGGTTTCGACTTCGACCCCGCTCGCTCGACCCCGGCCGTGGAATCGAACCGTCACGAACACCCGGTCTCCGCGCCCGATCACCTCCTCGAGGGTTGTCTCGGCCCCCTCCCAGGCTTCGTTCCAGCGTTCGTAGTTCGCCAGCACGGCGTTGTTGCCGTACAAGACACCGTCCTCCAAGCTGATCACCACTATGTGGGGTCGTGGAACCCTGCGATGCGATCGTAGTCGCCACGCGAGTAGGCATCCCAGACCTCGCGCACGATCTCCACGTTCTCCTGCGACATCGCCCCCGCAGTATCTCGTTCTGGCCGTGCGCTAGCTGAGTAGGTAGTTCCAAGAGGTCCAGAACAGCTGCGGTCAGTCGCGCCTGCTGGCGCTCCTATGCCTCAGCGCCCTACTCCGACAGCCCGGCGGCTTCGAGGGGACCGGGTCGCCCGCGGCCCGACTGTCCTAGCGCAGCTCGGCGATCGCCGCGGCAGTGGTCAGGACCCGGCCGAATTCCGGATCGAGGTTCGCGGCCGTGACCCGAGCAAGCTCGTCAGCGGCGATCGTACCTCCCTCGTGGTCGTCGAGGTCGAAGGTGTGCGTCGCGTCAATCGCGAAGCTCATCTCGAAGCCGAGGTTGGCGCCTACCCGGGCCGTCGTCTCGCAGCACATGTTCGTCTGGATGCCGCAGACAAGGACGCCCTCGATCCCATTGTCGGTGAGCCAGCGTTTGAGGTCCGGGTCGCCGTGGAAGGCCGAGTTAACCCGCTTCGTGACCAGCAGGTCCGGCTCGCCCTCAACCACGTCCTTGAACTGACTGCCGGGCTCGTCGGATCGCAGCGGTGAGCCGTCCTCGTCCCAGTGATGCCGCACGAACACGATTGGCTGGTTGCTGCCGCGCCATGCGGCGATCAGCGCTCTCACGTTCTCCTCGCAGGCGGTGTTGTTCCGGGGGCCCCAGAACCCTGCATCGTCGAAGCCCCTCTGCACATCCACGACAATCAGAGCGGAGCGAGCGGCCATGGCCTGAGACTAGCCCGGCTCCTGCCGAGGACGGCGTCGCGAGGGCCGAGCCGGGCTCTCGTACATGGTCAGCGGGTCGTCGGGCTTCACTCAGCGCTCGACGCCGATTCATAGACGGTCCGCATGAGCTCGTCGAAGTCGGCACTGAAGGTCGGGCTGGGCCGACCGTCCACCTGGACCACGTATAGCCGCGGGCCGATCACGAACTCAGCGTGATGGGCCTCGACTCCAGGCCCCGCAGGCGAGTCGCCCTTAACAGGCACGTGATGAACCGCCGCTGAATCCGGGACGTCATCCAACTCGTACTCGCGTGGAGCCACCACGCACGCCTCAGCACATGGTTGCTTCAGATCCTCGTCGTGAAGGAGGTCGCGTGCCTCGAGAGCGCCCTCCTCGGAATCGAATTGGGCCGCGCTGATCCGCACGTTCAGCCCCGGGCCTCCGGTTTCCATGCTCACCGCGCCCTGGAAGCCGGCATCTTCGATCGCGGTCCCCAGCTCGCTGGGCTTTGTCCCGTCCGGAATCACGAGAAACGTGGCGACGAGGTCCGTTGCGTTGTCCCACTCCGACTCGCTGCCCTCGTCAAGCCCGAGATCGCTACCGGTCGGCAGGCTGCTGCTGAGTTCAGCGAACGAGGCGTCGCCGCCTCCGTCATCGTCGTCCCCACCACACGCCCCGAGCAGCAGTGCGCCTGTGAGGACAAGGGCGACCGCGATCAAGCTTCTCCGTCTCCATCTCCCGCAACCCCGGTCGGGCGACTTCGTCAATCGGGATTGAAGCCTCCTCAGCATGCTTCCTCCTTAAGCCCCCAACCCTAACCGCCTCCGACATCGCCCGCGCAGTATCTCGCTCTGGCCGTGGTCTGGCTGAGTAGCAGCTATGGAATGGCCAGAACGCCGTCTACTGGCCTATTCCGACAGCCCGGCGGCTTCGAGGGCCTCGGTGCGGGTCCCGTACTCGTAGCAGTACACGATCTTCCCGTTTCGCACTTTCCAGTGCGCATAGTCATGGTCCTCAACCTCGATCCCGCTCCCCCGACCTCGGCCCCATTCGCGGAGGACGGAGAACACATTCTCCCCGTTCCCCCTCAGTTCCTGGATCTCGAGGCCGTAAGTTCCCTCCTGAAAGGTCTCGCGCCAGCGTTCGCGGCGCCTCAGGGCAGCATCCCGACCGAGCAAGAGGGTTTGGTGCTCCTCCTGGGGATACCACTTGACCGCGGGATCGAGCGTGTCGAGCCACGTCTCGACGTCATTCGTGAAGCTTCCGATGGTTCTGCGGACGACCGCGAGGTTTTCGTCCTCCGACATCGCCCGCGCAGTATCTCGCTCTGGCCGTGACCTAGCTGAGTAGATGCTCCGTTTAGGCCAGAGCGTCCACCGGGCGGCGACGGCGGATTGCCGCTTCTCATCCGAAGCGGAAACTGGCAAACGCGGCGGGAGGTCTAGCGTTGGTGGTATCGGGATCGAGATCACCCAAGCGGCACCGGATCGGCTCTCAGCACTGGCATCCGTGCTAGGTCGAGCGTTCGTGACCGAGCCGATGGTGCGATGGCCGTTCGGCGAGCACGGTGACGTCGAGGCGCGATTCATCCGCGCCTTCGAGTTCTTCATCGAGAACCTGATCCCGCTCGGCATGGTCTGGGAGGCGGGAGAGGCGATGGGCGCGCTCGTGTGGATATCGCCGGACCAGTCGGACGCATGGCATCAAGCGATGCTGGGCAACAGCCGGTTTCGCGAGCTGACCGAGGATGGAGGGCGTCGCTTCGACTCGTTGTGGGAGTGGGTTGAGTCGAAGGTTCCAGTCGAGCCTGTGGCGCACCTGGACTCGATCGGTGTCGAACCCGAGGCGCAGGGCCGCGGGATCGGATCGGCGCTGATCGAGTTCGGCCTCGCCCGAGCGCGGGCCGGCGGGCATGGGGTGTTCCTGGAGACTGGGTCCCCGCGCAACGTGGCGCTCTACGAGCGGCACGGATTCCAGGTCGTCGAGGATGCCGACGCGCCCGACGGCGGCCCCCGCATCTGGTTCATGCGCTGGGATCCGTGATCCCAATCGCGGAGCCAACCGCCAATCGCAACCGTCGACGTTGCCGCCGAGCATCGCTCTCCATGCAAAGCGACACGTTGGGCCTGCCAGTAACCAAGTAGTTAGGCCTAGAGGGTCCAGAACAGCTGCGGTCAGTCGCGCCGGCTGGCGCTCCTATGCCTCAGCGTCTACTCCGAGAGCCCGGCGGCTTCGAGGGCATCTGCCGGTTCGTGAAACCAGGCATAGCGCACGACCTTGCCGTCGCGGAGAGTCCACAGGGCCGACTCTCGGGCTTCCACATCGGCCCCGCTCCCATGAACGCGAGCGCGGTAGCGGGTTACGACCGCGACCTGATCTCCCACCGCACGGAACTGCTCCGCCTCGATCTGCCAGGTGTCCAAGACCTCGAACACCTTGTCGACCGCCCGCCCGAACTCGGCCAAGCCGCGTCGGGTCCCCGGTTCGACGGCCCCGGCTGGATTGACGTACTCGATCTCGGGGTCCATCAGCTCGCTCGGTCCAGGGAGATCGCCACGGGACCACGCGGCATAGAAGCGCCGGACCACCTCCACGTTCTCCTCCGACATCGCCCGCGCAGTATCTCGCTCTGGCCGTGACCTAGCTGAGTAGGAGCTATGGAATGGCCAGAACGCCGTCTATTGCCTACTCCGACAGCCCGGCGGCTTCGCGGGCGTCAGTCTTGTCGGAAACGCGCCACCAGCGGCACCTCACGTGAGGCCACTGGCTATGCCTGTTCAAGAACGCCCGCCGTTAAGCGCTGGCCCCGGCGAGCTCGTCGGCCTCCATCCTTGCTAGGGACGCGTCGAGCACCGCGTACTCTGCTTCCTCGATCGCCGCGACGGCGTAGTCGATCGCGAAGGCGGCGTCACCCTCGGCGTTCTCCGCCCTCTTGTTCGCCCGGTCGGCGTCATGCTCGGCCCTGCGGTCGGTCATGTCCTCCTTCACTGCCGCCACGTGCTGGCTCCATGAGCGCTGCACGTCGTGCCACCAGGCGGAGATTCTGGCCCGATTCGCGTCGGCCGATTGGTGCAGCCTGTCGGCCTCGGCCTGAGCCACTGCTCGGGCGTCCTTGACGTCGGCCTCGAGGTCGGCCTTGGCCTTGCTCTGCGCCGCGGCGGCGTTCGCTTCCGCCTCCTTGGCGCGTGCGGCCAGCTTGTTCAGATCATCCGATAGAGCCATATCAGCCCCCTTCAAGAGGTCGTGACTGCGGGTCCTTCGCCCCCGACCCGAGACTCAGCTCGCGAACGACCCTCGGTACGCCGACCATACACCCGGCGCCCCCCATATCCAGCATCCAGCGGCTCTGGCCGTGACCTAGCTGAGTAGGAGCTACGAACTGGCCAGAACGCTCCTACTCCGGCAGCCCGGCGAGCACCCGCGTTCGCTCGCTGCGGGTGCCCGCCCGGTTATTTCAGTTGCCAGTGCCGCACCGTCTGGGTACGCGAGCGAGCGCCGCGGCACACATCCCCGTCGTTGAGCACCTTGCGCTCCACCTTGACATACAGGCGATCGCCCCGGTGAAACGTGCCTGTGTGCATCATCCTAAAGACGCCGGTCTCGTAGTCCTGGGTGTGCCTGCTTCGGTCATGGGCGATCTTGCGATCCGGCCCGGCCCCGGGCCGCTGCTTGAACAAGACCACCCGTCGCCCACGCACGCACTTCCTGCTCTTTGAATACAGCTCGCCATCGGGCCTGACGTGGGTTGCAACTGGATCCCAGCCGAACACCACCTGCGTGTTGTACTTGTGGACGCCCGCCGCTGCTGCGGGGACCGCGAGCGCGGTCACGGCGAAAGCGGCCGCGATGCAAGGCCAGCATCTGTGACTTCGGTTCCGCATGAGAACTCCTCTCGGACATTGGATCGCCCGGTGCGATTCGCTCCGCAGGCTCCAACACGGCGGTACACACCCGGTACACAGCCCGCCCGGTATCTCGCTATGGCCGTGGCCTAGCTGAGTAGGAGCTATGAAACGGCCAGAACGCCTACTGGCCTACTCCGACAGCCCGGCGGCTTCGAGGGCTTCGAGACCCTTCGCGCTGCTACTGACCCTCGCTCAGAACGACGACGGTCTCCGGATGGACGCCGTCGTGCTTCATGGCATCCGCCGCCTCGTCGCTCTTCATGAAGTCCTGGAACGCCTCCATGTCCGGGATCTCGGCGATAAGCGCGGTCGTGCTTGATCCGCCTGGGTCCCGAAAGGTGCGCAGGGTGATTCCCATGGGACCGAACACCTCCTCGCGCTTCGGCGAGCTAAGCCAGTGCTCAACATCGTCCACTTCGTGGGTGATCACGTACGTAGCCATCGAGAAGTCCTTTCGTTCGCCTCGCCGGATCCTATGACGCGTCTGCTACTCCCGCAGCCCGGCGGCTTCGAGGGTTAGCGTGCCCCGGGTTACGCGACTTGCACTTAGCTCGAGGCGACGAACCAGACCTGGGGCTCTCCCTGAACGCCTCCGCCCTGCATCGCATTTCTCAGCTCGTCCGACGAGACCAAGGCTTTCGCAGCTTCAGCGGTGTCGAAGTCATGCCATACGGTGACGTCGTTCGGGTCGTCGATTGACTGGAATACCGCATCTCCTGAAACGCCCATCGCTCGGCGCTGCTCATCGAACTCGTCGTACGCGTTCCTCCACGCTTGGTAGTCCTCGACGTTGTGGCGGATAAATAGGCGGACCATCTAGGCCTCCTCTCTAGCTTTTGCGACATCGCCCGCGCAGTATCTCGCTCTGGCCGCACCTAGCGTGCTACCGACCGACCAGAACGCGCGTTACTCCGACAGCCCTGCGGCTTCGAGGGCGGTGGCCTGATCCAGATACCCCTGGACGCGTATCACCCGTCCCCGGCGCACCGTGAAGACAACCGCCGTATCGGCCTCCACTTCGATGCCGCTGCCTTTGCCGCGCCGGTACTCGTGCATCAGCACGACGACCAGATCGTTGATGTGAAGGAACCTCTGTGGGTCGAGCCGACGCTCTTCCCAAGCTTCGAGGTCCTCAGCCATAAACGAATCGAGTATCTCGGGAAGACCGCGAGCGACCCGGCCCTCCCAAAGGCCACCGACCGTCCCGTGCATTTCCACGTTGGAATCGATCAGTTCTGTCGCTCGCTCCCGATCCTGTCCTGTGGAGGCTCCGGTCGCCGTCGGCCGGCTCGCCCAGCCGTAGATCACATCGAAGGCATCCCGAACGATCTCCACGTTCTCTTGCGACATCGCCCGCGCAGTATCTCGCTCTGGCCGTGGCTAGCTGAGTAGTTAGACCTAAGAGGTCCAGAACGGCTGCGGTCAGTCGCGCCTGCTGGCGCTCCTATGCCTCAGCGCCTACTCCACAGCCCGGCGGCTTCGAGGGCGTCGGCCGGGTTGGCGTAGGACTTGAGTTGGACGACTCTCCCTTCCCGAAAGGTCCACACGTAGGCGTAGTCGGCCTGCATCTCCACCCCGCTTTCCCTGCCCTTGCCGCGCACTCGATGGCAGGAGACCACTTCGTTCTCCGTGCCCCGGGCCCACTCGAGGTCAACCGCGAACTCCGTCCACCGCTCCGCGAACCGAGCCCATGCCCTCTGCAGCCCGGTGTGCCCGATGTAGGTCTCGCCAACATGATCAGGGAGGGAGTCATCCACATAAACCACCCCGGGGTCGATCAACGTCAGATCACCGAGTTCGGTGGCGTCGCCATCGTTGACCCACGATTCCCAAAACTCTCGGATCGCCTCGACGTTCTCCTGCGACATCGCCCGCGCAGTATCTCGCTCTGGCCGTGACCTAGCTGAGTAGATGCGTATAGGCCAGAGCGTGCCCCGGCCGGCGACGGCGGACTACCGCTTCTAGTCGCTAGAACAGCTGGTTCTCGCCGGCGAAGATCTCGGAGACGGAGTCGTCGGCGAAGATGCGGCGGATCGAGTCGGCGAGCGTCTGGGCGGCGGACAGCACCTTGATGTTCTCCGGGTAGTCGGGGCGCAGCGGGATCGTGTCGGTGACCACGATCCGCTCGATCCCCGAGCTCTCGTATGGGAGGCGCTCGTAGGCCGGCCCGGAGAAAAGCCCGTGGGTCGCGCAGGCGATCACCCGCGCCGCGCCCTCGTCGAGCACCGTTCGGGCTGCGGCGCAGAGCGTGCCCGCCGTGTCGATCATGTCGTCGACCAGGACCGCGGTCTTGCCGCGCACGTCGCCGACCACGTAGCCGATCTCGGCGACCTGCTGCTCGGGCCGCTCCTTCTCCATCACCGCCCAGTGACAGCCGACCTTGCGGGCGAAGTTGCGCGCCACCTTGACCCGGCCGGCGTCCGGGGAGACGATCACCAGCTCGTCCTCCCACGCCTGGTCCATGAACCACTGGGTGAGCATCGGCATCGCGGTCATGTGGTCGACCGGTTTCGAGAAGAACCCCTGGACCTGGCCGGAGTGCAGGTCCATGGTCAGCACCCGGTCGACGCCGACCGCCTCCAGTGCCTGGGCGACCACGCGGGCCGAGATCGGCTCCCGGGGGGCCGACTTCTTGTCCTGGCGCGAGTAGCCGTACCAGGGCAGCACGGCGATGATCCGGTGCGCCGAGGCGCCCTTGGCGGCGTCGATCATCACCAGCAGCTCCATCAGGGCGTCGTTCGGGGTCATGCCCTGGGCCCGGTTGGCGGCCGTCGACTGGACGAGGAAGACGTCGGCGCCACGGATCGACTCCTCGTAGCGGCAGTAGACCTCGCCGTCGGCGAAGGTGCGCAGGTCGACGCGCCCGAGGTCGACGTCGAGCTTCGACGCGATCCGGGCGGCGAGCTCCATCGACGCGCGGCCGCCGAAGACCATCATCCGCTTCGTGTAGTCGTGCGGAATCGAGCTGATCAGCTGCGGGCTCTGCTCGAGGATGCTCATCAGTCGTCGTCGGTGTCCGCGTCCTCGCTCGCCTCGGCGGCCTTTCGATCCGCGTAGCCCTCGATATTGCGCTGGTCGTTGCTCGAGACTCCGAGAGCGCCGTCGGGGACGTCCTCGCGGATCACCGCGCCGGCGCCAGTGTATGCGCCGTCGCCGATCCTGACCGGGGCGACAAGCGACGTGTTGACCGAGATCCGCGCAGCTTCCCCGATCTTCGTCCGGTTCTTGTTCCGCCCGTCGTAGTTGGCGGTGATCGATCCGGCGCCGACGTTGGCACGAGCGCCGATCTCGGCGTCGCCGACGTAGGCGAGGTGCGGGACCTTCGCCCCATCGCCGACCCGGGCGTTCTTGACCTCGACGAAGGCCCCGACCTTGGCGCCGGTGGCGAGCACCGCGCCGGGACGCAGGTAGGTGAACGGGCCGACGCTCGCCTGATCGCCGACCTCGGCCTCGACCAGGTGGGAATGGACGACGCGAGCCCCGGCACCGATCCGGGAGTCGATCACGGTCGAGTGCGGGCCGACCACCGCGCCGGCGTCGACGACGGTCGAACCGCGCAGCACGGTGGCGGGCTCGATCGTCGCGTCGGCGCCGATCTCGACCTCGACGTCGATCCAGGTCGAGCCGGGATCGACGATCGTCGCCCCGTCCAGCATGTGGCGCTCACAGATCCGGCGCCGCGCCTCGGCCGCGACCAGCGCCAGGTCGGCGCGGTTGTTGACGCCAAGGTTGACGTGCGGGTCGCTCGCCTTATGGGCGACGACCCGCAGCCCGCGCTCGCGGAGCAGCGGCAGCACGTCCCCGAGGTAGTACTCGCCGGCCGAGTTGTCGTTCGAGATCTCGGACAGGCACTCGGCCAGCGGCGCGGCGGCGAAGGCGTAAGTGCCGGTGTTGATCTCGCGGATCGCGAGCACCTCGGGCGCGACCTCACCGGGGTCCTTGGTCTCGACGATCTCGGCGACGTGGCCCTCGGCGTCGCGGACCACGCGTCCGTAGGCGCCCGGGTCGTCGAGCTCGACGGTCATCACCGTCGCCGCTGCCTCGCGGCGGCGATGTGTTTCGAGCAGCTCGGAGACCACCTCGGCGCTGATCAGCGGGTGGTCACCGGAGAGCACGACGACCGCCTCCGCGGCCCGGATCAGCTCGATCGCGGCGAGCACCGCGCCGCCGGTCCCGTTCACCTCGGGCTGGATCACGGTCTCGACGCCCTCTGGGAGGGCCGGACCAAGATCACGGTCGGCGGAGACGATGACCGCGATTCGCTCGGCCCCCGCGTCGCGCCCGGCGATCACCGGCCAGGCGACCATCGCCCGGCCGCAGACGGGGTGCAGCACCTTGGGCAGCGATGAGCGCATCCGCGTGCCCTCCCCCGCGGCCATGACCAGGACCGCGAGGCCGCCGTCGTTCGCAGAACCACCGCTCACGGGCAAGATCGTAGGCGCCGGACGCGATCGAGGGCTTGGCCGCCCAGAGGCCCTATGCGGGCCGGTGACAGACGGCCTCGATGTTGTTGCCGTCGAGGTCGAGGACGAAGGCGCCGTAGTAGTGCGGGTGGTAGATCGGCCGCGGGCCGGCGGGGCCGTTGTCGGTCCCGCCGGCGGCGATCGCAGCAGCGTGGAAGGCGTCGACGAGCTCGCGGTTGTCGCAGGCGAAGGCGACGTGCAGGCCCGTCTGCACCGGCCGCTCGCCGCTGATCCAGAAGAACGGCTTGCCCTGATTGCCGAAGCCGCCGAAATTCGGGATCGGCTCCATCAACAGCCCGATCCCGAGCGGCTCGAGCGCCTGCTCGTAGTACGCCTTGCTCGCCTCGTAGTCCGAAACCCCGAAGCCGACGTGATCGATCATCTCCGCTCCTCCTTCGCCGTCTCGGCCACAGGCTAGGCATAAACTCGATCGCAGCTCGATCCGGGGTGGTGTAGTTGGGAGCACTCCAGTTTTTGGTACTGGCAGCCGAGGTTCGATCCCTCGCCCCGGAGCTGACGAGCCGGGTCAGGATCGGTTAGCCCCCGTTCTTGCCCCGGACCTTCGCCCGTCCCGCCTCGGTGCCGGGCTCGAGCGCCGGGCCGCGCGGGGGTGTGATCCCGAGCACACGCATCGCCTTCAGGCCGAGGCCGAGCTTCTCGCGGCCCTCGGTCGAGGTGATGTCGTGGCCGCAGAGCTCCTTCGCCCGCTCGAGCCGGTAGCGGATCGTGTGCCGGTGGGTGAACAGCCGCTCGGCGGTCGGGGTGACGTTGCCGTCGTTCTCGAGGTACGCCTCGATCGTCCCGACCAGCTCGGTCTCGTACTGCTCGTCGTAGGCCACCAGCGGGGCGACCGTCTCGGCGTAGAAGCGCTCCAGCTCACCCGAGCCCTCGCTCATCGCCGGCAGCAGGAGCCGGTAGGAGCCGGTGTTTTCGAACGAGAGCAGCGCGATCCCGTCCGCCTCGGCGACATTCGCGGCCAGCAGCGCCTCCTGGCCCGCCCTGTAGAGATCGACCGGGTCTGCGACCCAGCGCCCGTATGCGACCGTGAGGTGAAAGCCCGGCAGCGAGGCGGCGAGCTCGCGCTGCAGCGCGGTCGCCGCCCGCGCCAGCAACCCGGACTCGGTGACCGGCACGATCGCGCTCACGTCGGCCCGCTCGCCGCCCTCCCCGCCGTCGGCGAGCTCGGCGATCGCGCCTGAGCTGGCCGCCCGCAGCGCGCGCAGCGAGACGATCAGCAGCCGCGCCCGCCAGTCACCCGTCTGCGCGGTGCGCGGCGCCGCTCGGGCGACCACCACCCCGCCGCCGGCGCCGACGTCCGCGGCCAGCTCGGAGGCGCGGGCGACGATGTCGCCGCGGTCGGTGACCCGGCGGCCGAGCACCGCGCGCACGAACTCCCCGGCCGCCTCGTCGCTGGCCCACTCGGGCGCCCGGGCTCGCTCGAGCTCGAGCGCGAGCAGGGTCGAGACCATCCGGATCAGGGTCGAGCTCGGATCGCCGCCGCGGGCCCGGTAGCGCAGCTCGCCGACCACCGCGTCGGCGACCCGCAGCTCGAGCGCCTCGACGTCACCCGCACCCGCGAGCAGCTTCGACTCCTCCGCCGACGAGCTGGCGGCGACGGCGAGCACCGCGCTCGAGCGGTCGATCAGCGCCACGCTGCCACCCAGCGCCGCTCCCGCAGCCCGGGCCACCGCGGGCAGCCCGGCACCCGACTCGATCGCCTCCGAGAGCGCCTCAAGCGCCCCCGAATCCGCATCCTTTGCAGGGGTTTTACCAGTCGCCCGCGCGCCAGCCACACCCAGATTCTAGGTCGCCAGCAAACGAAAGGGCGGCAGTCGCCGCTTTGCAGCCGCCTCGCCCGGTTAGTCGAAGACGCCGGTGATGTCGTCCCAGAAGTAGACGATCCCAACTCCGAGCGCGATCCCGATCGCAAGCAGCGCCGCGAGCACGAAGATCGAGACGAAGACCGCGGTCACCTTCTCCCAGCTGCGGCCGAAGGAGCCGATCGCGGGCGCCAGGATCAGCGCCGTGAAGGCGACGATGCTGATCAGCGCGGCGCCGCCGAACAGGAAGTACTCGGTTCCAATCTTGGCCGTCAACGAGGTCAGGGGTCGCTCCTCCGGCCCTGATTCTGCCGTAGATGGGTGGCGACCATCGCGATCGCGGCGCAGCCGGCGAACGAGCAGACGCCGAGCGCCCAGCCGCCGCTGACGTCGCTCAGGTAGTGGACGCCGAGGTAGACCCGGCTCAGCCCCACCGCGGCGGTGAGCAGGACGCCGATCAGAACCAGCGCGCTCGCGTGGGTGAGACCGGGACGCACCCGGACCGCGATCGTCAGCGCGAGCCAGGTGTAGATCACCGAATAGGCCGCGTGGCCGCTGGGGAAGGCGTCGCCGTCCGCGTCGACCAGCCCGTCGGGCGGGCGCGGGCGGTCGAGCGCCTCCTTGAGCGCCGGGACGGCGATATGGAGGATGACCAGGGCGACGACCAGCACGCAGACCTCGGGCCAGCGGCGCCGGAGCGCGAGTGCCACCGCGGCGACCAGGGCGACCGCGGTCGTCGCCAGCGACGACCCCAGGGCGGTGACCAGCTTCTCGATCTCGGTCAGCCACTCGGTCTGCAGCTCCGCCGCCACATCGGCCGCCTGGGTGTCGCCCGGCGTCGGCCCGGGATCGCCGCTGACGATCGAGATGTAGGCGACGAGCACGAAGGCGGCGACCGCAAACGCCGCCGTCAGGCTGGTGAACTCGAGTCCGAGCCCTCCGGGGGTGAGCCGCGCCCAGACGAAGCGGGCCTGCGGGCGCAGGCGGCGCCCGAGCGCCAGCACGGGGCGCAGCGCCGCGATCGACTCCATCCGCCCGACCAGCGCCGCCCGGTTCTCGGCCACCCGCAGGTAGCGGACCGCGAGCACGATCGCGACCACCACCCCGACGACGAGGCCGAAGACCAGCAGGCCCCTGCTCGCCAGCTCGGTCGCCCGGTTGATGTTCTCCGAGATCAGGTAGCCGAGCAGGGTGAACCCCGCGGCCCAGAGGCCGGTCCCGAGCACGCTGTACGGGAGGAAGGCGCGGTAGCGCATCCCCGAGCTGCCGGCGATGAACGGGGCGAGCGCGCGGACGAGGCCGATGAAGCGCCCGATCAGGATCGTCTTCCCGCCGTGACGCTCGAAGTAGGCCTCGACCTGGGCGAAGCGCTCGGGCGTGATCCGCACCTTGGACCCGTGGCGGAGGACGAAGTCGCGCCCGAGCCGGGCGCCGAGCATGAAGCTCACCGTGTCGCCGGCCCAGGCGCAGAACCAGACCACGGCGATCATCAGCTCGACCGAGTTCTCGCCCTGGCCCGCGAGCGCGCCACCGATGATCACCGCCGTCTCGCCAGGAAACACGAGCCCGACGAAGGCGCCGGTCTCGAGGAAGGCGAGCAGGCCGACCAGCGCGTAGCTCCAGTTCCCGAGATCGTCGGCGAGGTCGGCGAGGAAGCCCTCGATATCGAGGTTCGGCGCCAGCTGCTGAAAGGCGATGAAGCCGCCGCCGAAGACGGCGATCAGCGCCAGCAGCCGGATCCTCTCGCCGCGCCCCTCCTGATCGCCGCCCAGTCGCACGGCGGGATTATCCGAGTCGCTGCGGCGTGGAGACGATCGCGTTCGCGTAGCGGGGCGGCAGCGCGGCCGCCGCCGCGTCCGCAGCGACCACGTCGTCGAAGATCCCGACCGCGGTCGGGCCCGAGCCGGCGACCATGGCGCCCCCGGCCCCCGCCTCTCGCAGCGCGTCGAGGGCCTCGCTGATCTCGGGCCGCAGCGAGACCGCCGCCTGCTCGAGGTCGTTGACCAGCAGCTCGGGGTACGCGAGCGGCGAGGCGCCGCCCGCCGCTGCCACCCGCAGCTCGCCCGCCAGGCGGTCGAGCTCGGCGGGCTCGCGCCCGAGTCCGAGCGCGTCCGCCTCGCGGTAGACGGCGGCGGTGTCGAGGCCGGCCTCGCCCTCGATCATCACGACCCCGAACTCGCCCGGCGCCGCCAGCGGCTCGATCACCTCGCCGGCCCCGGAGACGAGCGCCAGGCGCGGGTCGAGCTGCGAGGGGACGTCGGCGCCGAGCCCGGCGGCCAGCGCCGCGAGGTCGTCGATCTCGGCGCCGGCGAGCCGCAACACCGCGGCGGCGTCGGCGCTGCCGCCACCGAGCCCGGCGGCGACCGGGATCCGCTTCTCGATCTCGACCCGGACCGGCGGCGAGGACCAGCCCCGCGCCCGTAGCGCCTCGAGCGCGACGGCGACCAGATTCGGGCCCTCGACCCCGGCGCAGACCACCTCGTCGGCCTCGCCGGAAGCCGGCTCGATCACGATCCGGTCCGAGAGCGCCAGCGGGCAGAACAGCGAGCGCAGCTCGTGCAGCCCGTCCGCGCGCCGGCCGTCCGAGGAAGAGACAGAGGTTGAGCTTTGCCGGCGCCCTAACGACCATCCAGCGCCTCCGCGAGCGCCGCGAACTCGGCCGGACCGAGGCGTTCCGCCCGCGCGTCCTCCGCCAGGCCGAGGTCGGCGAGCGCCGCGCGCGCCCGATCCCGGCTGCCCGGCCGCGCGTGCTCGAGCGAGCGCGCCAGCGACTTGCGCCGGTGCGCGAAGGCGTCGCGGACCAGGCTCGCGACTCGCGGGTCGGCGGCCGGCCCGATCCGCTCGAGGCGGAGCAGCGCCGAGTCGACCCGCGGCCGGGGCTTGAACACCGCCCGGTCGATCGTCCGCAGCAGGCGAACCTCGCAGGAGAGCTGCACAAGCACGCTCGGGGACCCGTACGTCCGCGAGCCCGGCGCGGCCCGGAGCCGATCGGCGATCTCGCGCTGGACCAGCAGGGTCCAGGACCCGAGCCCGGGCAGGCAGGCGATCGTGCGCAGGATCAACGGCGTCGCGATCGCGTAGGGCAGGTTGGCGACCATGCGATCCGGTGCGGGCTCGAGCGCCGAGAGATCGAATCGCATCGCGTCGGCGAAATGCAGCTCGACGCCCGGGTACTGGGCCGCGACGCGTTCGAGCGCCGGGCGCAGCCGCCGGTCGAGCTCGATCACGTGCAGGGTCGCGACCAGCGGCGCCAGCTCGGCGGTCAGCGCGCCCTCGCCGCCGCCGACCTCGAGCACGACGTCGCCGGGCTCGGGCCCGGCCTCGCGGACGATCGCGGCGAGCAGGTTGGGGTCGGCGAGGAAGTTCTGGCCCAGCCGCACCACGCTCACCAGCCGAAGGCGCGCGCGGCGTTCGCCTCGACGATCGCCTCGAGCTGCGGGTAGGAGAGCCCCCTGAGCTCGGCCAGCTGCTCGGCGACCGCGACCACATTGGCCGGCTGGTTCGGCTTCCCGCGAACGGGCTGCGGGGCCAGGAACGGCGCGTCGGTCTCGACCAGCAGCAACTCCTCGGGCACAGCGCCGGCAGCCTCGCGCAGCGAGGTCGCGCTCGGGTAGGTGAGGTTGCCGGCGAACGAGCAATACCAGCCGGCCTCCCCGGCCTCCACGGCCCGTGCCGGCGGGGCCGAGAAGCAGTGCAGGATCACCGTCACCCCGTCGGCCTCGTCCCGCAAGGTCGCGAAGGTCTCGGCCAGCGCCTCCCCGTCGGTCGTCTGGCCGCCGTCGCGGACGTGGATCACGAGCGGCTTGGAGAGCCGGCGCGCGATCGCGATCTGGGCCCGAAAGGCTCGGCGCTGATCCTCGCGCGGAGCGCGGTCGCGGTAGTAGTCGAGCCCCGTCTCGCCGACCGCGGCGACCCGAGGATCGGCGGCGAGCCGCTCGAGCCGCGCCGCCGCCCGGTCGTCGAAACCGGCGGTGCCGTTCGGGTGGCGCCCGACCGCCGCCAGCACCTCCTCGTGGCGCTCCGCCGTCGCGATCGCCTCGGCGCCGGCGTCCTCGTCGATGCCGACGCTGAGCATCCGGCGCACTCCCACCGCGTGCGCATCGGCAACCAGCTCGGCCGCCGGCGCCTCGCAGAGGCCGAGATGGCAGTGGGTGTCGATCACGGTGTAGCTAGTCGAGCTTCGGGAACAGGGGCTCGATTCGTTCGATCGCCTGCCCCCCTTCGCGGGCGCCGAAGGCGTCGAGCTCGCGCCCGCCCTCGGCGAGCGCGTCCAGCAGCCGATCGGAGGTCTTCGGCATGTACGGGAGCAGCAGCAGTGCCAGCACGCGGATCCCCTCGGCAAGGTTGTAGAGCACGACATCCAGCCGATCGGCCGAGGACTTGCTCTTCCTTGGCCAGGTCCCACGGCCGTGACTCCTCGACGTAGCGGTTCAGCCGCCGCACCCGCGCCCAGATCACCTCCAGCGCTTGCGTCAGCTCGGCCCGGTCGAGCAGCTCGCGAACCTCGGCGTCGACGCCCGCCAGGCCGTCGTCGCCGCCGGCGAGCTGCGGGTCGAGCTCCGCCTCGGGCACGACGCGTTCGCGGTAGCGCTCGAGCATCGCCAGCGTGCGGCTGGCGAGGTTCCCCCAGTCGTTGGCGAGCTCGGACTCGTAGCGGGCCTCGAACCCGGCCGCCGAGACGCTGCCGTCCTGGCCGAAGGAGACCTCGCGAAAGCAGTAGAAGCGCAGCGCGTCGGAGCCGAACCGGTCGATCACCTGGTTCGGGTCGAGCACGTTGCCGAGCGACTTCGACATCTTCTTCTCGCCCAGGAGCAGGAACCCGTGGATCACCATCCCGCGCGGCGGCTCGATCCCCGCAGCGATCAACAGCGCCGGCCAGATCACGGCGTGGAACTTGAGGATGTCCTTGCCGAGCACGTGACGGTTCGCGGGCCAGAAGCGGCCGGTCAGGTCCTCGCCTTCGCGCGCGAAGGAGAGGGCCGTGTAGTAGTTGAGCAAGGCGTCGAACCAGACGTACATCCGCTGGCTCGGGTCCCAGGGCAGCGGCATGCCCCACTTCAGCTTCGGCCGCGACAGCGAGACGTCCTCGAGCCCCTGCTCGATGAAGGAGAGCGCCTCGTTGCGCCGGTGCTCGGGGACGACGAAGTCGGGTCGCTCGGCGTAGAGGCGCCGCAGGTCGTCCTCGAACGCCGAAAGGCGAAAGAACCAGTTCTCCTCGCGCTCGCGCTCGAGCGGGATCTCGTGGATCGGGCAGGTGTTCTCGGGCCCGAGCTCGCGCTCGCTGTAGAAGGCCGCGCAGCGCGGGCAGAACCAGCCCTCGTAGACCCCTTCGTAGACGTGGCCGTTGTCGTGTACGCGCTGCATCACCTCTGCGACCCGCTCGGCGTGCCGGGGATCGGAGGTGCGGATGAAGAAGTCGTTCGAGGCGCCGACCCGCTCCCCCATCTGCTCGAACCGGGGCGCGTTTCGGTCCGCGAGCTCCTTCGGCGCGATCCCCTCGCGCTCGGCCGCCAGCTCGACGGGCTCGCCATGCTCATCGGTCCCGGTGAGGAAGAACACGTCCTCGCCGCGCTGGCGCATGTGGCGGGCGAGGACGTCGGCGGCGATCGTCGAGTACGCGTGGCCGAGATGCGGCTCCGCGTTGACGTAGTAGATCGGGGTGGTGACGTAGTAGCTCACCGGCGGACGAGCATAGGCGGGCGGCCCCCGCCGTGGGATCAGAGAAGGGAGTCCTGGCCCTTGGGCGGCTTGCGGCGGGGGATGCCGGCGGCCTCGGAGAGGGCGGCCTCGATCTCGGCGCGGATCGCGCGCTCCGAGCGCGAGGCGACGAGCGGCTCGGAGAGCCCGTCGACATGGACGTACGTGCGCCGGCCGTCGCCGCGCTCGGAGGACTCGAGCGGCACGAGCGCGAAGATGCGGTCGGCTCGGACGAGCTTTCCGTAGCCGAGCGAGACGAGACGCGGCTCGCGCTTGGTCGCCATCGGCGTCAAGCGTACCGCCGCCGGCCGGGCGCTATTCCTCGGGCCGCGGATCGAGCTTGTTGAGCTTCTTCTCCGCCTTCTCGCCGCACTCGGGCGCGAACACCGGCACGCCGCTGACCCCGGCGTTGCCCTCGCGGCTGGAGATCACCAGGCCGAGCTCGTCCTTGTCCTCGGCCGCCTCCACCTCGCTCGCGTTGTTGAGCAGCTTCTCGGAGACCTCGCAGAACAGGTCGCCGTCGATCGTGTAGCCGCTCTCGGTCTGCTCGAGGTTGAGCTGGTCGATGATCTTCGCGTCGCTGTAGCGGACGTCGTCCTCGCCGCAGCCCGGCAGCGCCCCGAGCAGGGCGCCGGTGGCGACGATCGATGCTGCCCAGCGGCCCACGGGTGCGCGGAACCTATACGAGGATGCGGCCTGAACGAGAAACGGGGCGGCCCGTGGGCCGCCCCGTGTTCGGGCAAAGCGAACGGCTTGACCGCCACTCCGCCTAGCTTCTTCTGCTTGCACTTCGATGAGTCCGTCGCGCGCTCCTGGCTCCCGTCGTCGTAGGTGACGGTGCGCCGGATGTTGACCTGCTTGCTGGCACAGCGGAACAGCGAGATCCCGCTCGAGCGGAAGATCGTCGCGTTGAACTTGGTGATCATGAACGCGTCGCCTCCGGCATCCGGAGCGTCCGCGACCAGCAGCGCCGGCCCGTACTTACGCGACTTCGACTTGATGATCTCGCCGAACACGGTCGGCGCGGCGGGACCCAGTGTCGGGCTCGAGGTGTGGAGCCGGACCTGGTTGCGCTCCGGCCCGTTGAAGACCGAGACCGTGATGTCGCTGATCCGGGCGCTGTCGTTGAGCGCGACCTCGGCCTCGCCGCTGCCGATGTACGACTTCGGCGGGCACAGGTCCCGGGCCTGATCGACTGTCAGGCCGGGGGTCTCGATGTTCGCCGTACAGAACGGCGCCGCGGTCGACTTCCACTTGCCGTCGGCGTCGTACTCGATCAGCTCCGCCTCGGGGTTGGCCTGGGTCCCGTCGACGGAGTCGGTCTCGGTGCGAACGCCGCTGAACAGGGCGATCGGAGTCCGCTTCTTCGGGTCGAGCTTCTTCGGCTTGATCGACCCGTCGACGTAGGCGGTGTTCTCCGAGACGCCGTCCGCATACGCCAGAGTCGCGACCCCGAGCGCGACCGTCAACCCGACCGCGACCGTGAGCTTGAGTCTCCGCACTCTCTCCTCCTCCGAAATCGAGGAGGGCGGCCCGCGGGCCGCCCTCCTGAACTCACTTCAACTGCTGCGCTACGACGGGCTTCCTACTTCTTGCCCTTGCGCTTGCACTTCTGGGTCAGCTCGGCGGTCTCCGTCGAGCCGTCGTCGTAGGTCACCTCGCGCAGGAAGAGGAACTTCTTCGCCTTGCAGCGAGCCGTCGCGACCTTGCTGCTCTTATCGATGTTCGCGTTGAACTTGGTGATCATGAACGCGTCACCACCGGCGTCCGGGGCGTCGGGGACGACCAGCATCGGCCCGTACTTGCCGCCCTGGTCGGACTTGACGACCTCGCCGAACACGGTCGGCGCGGCGGCCAGCAGCGTCGGGCTCGAGGTGTGCAGCCGGACCTCGTTCTTGCCCGGGCCGTTGAAGACCTGGACGACGATGTCGCTGACCCGGGTCCCGCCGAGATTGACCTCGGCGTCGCCGGTTCCGAGCAGTGACTTGCCGGGGCACATGTCACGCGCCTGCTCGGCGGTCAGACCCGGGGTCTCGATCGCGGCGGTGCAGACCGGCGCCTTGCTGCCGTTCCACTTCACGTTCTTGCCCATCGAGATCCGCTCCGCCTCGGGGTTCTGCTGCGTCCCGTCGACGACCGCTGTCTCGGTGCGAACGCCGAGCAACAGGTTGATCGGCTTGTACTTCTTCTTGTCGAGCTTGGTCGGCTTGACCGAGCCGTCGACGAACGCCTCATTGTCCGAGGCACCATCCGCCCAGGCCACCGTTGCGACGCCGAGCGCGAGCACCAGCCCGAGCGCGACCGCCATGCGTGACTTGCGAATCACATCTTCCTCCTATCGAAACACGCGGCCGCACGGCACGCGCTGACTTGCCTTCTCTCTCCGAGCTTCCTCCGAGGCCACCGTGGTGTCCGCGGACGTCACATTCAACCCTATCCGGCGCTCGAAGTTTCGCCTCGATCACGGAAATGGGTACACGTGCAGGTAGTCGCTGGTCTCGCTCGGGGCGCCGATCGAGTCGTACGGGGCTTGCTCGTTGCAGGCCGGCGGGGTGATCGTGGCCGAGGACGGCTGGTCGCTGAACGCGTAGAGCTGGAGCCTGTCATAGAAGTCGCCGGCCGCCTCGAGGTCACCGCCGAAGCGGCCGTTGAACGCCGGGTCGGCGATCGTCGCCGCCCGGTCGGGGAGCGTCGCGACCGTCCCGGCAGGGCACTGGCGGACCTCGAAGGAGGCGAGCCCGGTGCGCACGTCGAGCGCCGTCTCGGGCTTCAGGTACGGGTTGGTGCGGTTGATCTGCAGCCGCTCCGGGAAGGTCGTCACCGCCTCCGGCGTCTGCATGACCAGCGTCCGCAGGTAGTTCTCCGGGCCGATCGAGCTGTTGAGGAGCCCGTTGGTGGAGGCGGCGACGTTTGCGAACAGGGCGGTGACCTCGTGGCGGTAGATCCGGATCACCTCGAGCACCGGGTTGAGCTCGGCGAGGAAGGGGTCGAAGCGCTCGAGCAGCGGCGGCAGGTCGTCGTCGAGCAGGCGCCGAAGCGCCCGCGAGCCCTTCGGCGCGGCGTCGATCGTCCCGCGCAGCCCGGCGAAGAACGGATCGAGCTGCTCCGAGAAGCGGCCGAGCGCGGCGACCGTCGGAGCGAGCTCGCGCGCGGTCGGCTGCAGCGCCTGGACGACCGGGTCCGAGTCGGCGGCGAAGGTCTCGAGCCGAGCAAGGGTGGCGCGCGATTCGCGCAGGAAGGTGGGGAAGATCTCGAACGCCGTCGCCAGGTCCTCGTTGCGGCGCGCGGTCGTCTCGAAGACGGCGTTCGCGTTCGTGATCAGTCCCCGGAGCTGGCCGGGACGCTCGGAGAGCGCGCCGAAGACCTCGCCCCCGCTGCGGACAAGACCCGAGACCGCCTCGGACTGCGAGTCGAGCAGCCGCAGGGCGCGGTCGGCCTGGCGGGCGAACGGATCGAGGCTGGCGATCGTCAGCGAGAGGTCGACTCCACGGCCGCGCAGCGCCGCCGCCTGGCCCTGCATCCAGGCTTGGAACGCGGCCCGGGTCTCGGGATCGAATGCGCGGAAGATCTCGTCGAGCTGGACGGCGTCGGAGACCTGCGCCGCCGGCAGCGCGCCGTCCTCGGGCAATGACTCGCTTTCCTCCGTGCCCTGGCTGAGCTCGACGTAGGTCTCTCCGAGCAGCGTCTTCTGGCGCAAGATCGCGCGGGTGTCGGTGGGAATCGGGGCATAGCGTGCGTCGAGCTCGAGGGTCGCCTCGGCGTAGCCGTCGTCGTTGAGGTCGATCCGCTTCACCTTGCCGACCGAGACGCCGGAGATCCGCACGTCGGACTCGACCGCGAGCTGGGTCGCCTCCTGGAACGGGACCGTGAACCGGTAGCTCTCGGGCTTGAGCGGAATCGCGCCGCCGAAGGCAAGCCAGAGGAAGAGCGCGAGGCCGAAGCACGAGATCGCGAACCCGACCGCGATCAGGATCCGTCCGATCGTGGGAGCCCTGGTCTCCATCAGCGGACCTCGGCGCGAGTCGGGTGGAACGCTGGGAAGGTCATCGGTCGATCGGCGGTTGGGGGATCGGGGGCGGGTCGATCTCGCAGATCGGAGTCGACGGGGGCACGTTGGTGAGCTCCTGAACGGTGCGCAGGTAGGGCCGGGACTCGGTCAGGCTGTCGGCGAGGTAGGCGGTGTTGCAGGACTGAAGCACGCTGCCGCGGAGCAGCGGGCCGTTGGCGTCCTCGAACTGGAGCACGCCGTTCGTGTTGTGGTTGAGCCAGGCGAGCCAGAACAGGTAGCCCTCATCGGCGCCGGCCGGGTTGTAGGCGAAGGCGTTGAAGAGCCGGTTCAGGTCGCTGAACGCGCCGGCCAGCCCCTTGGTCGTCTTGCCGAGCGGCGCCGAGGCCTGCTTGAGGTGCTTGACCGGCTTGCGGACCTCGCGGGTGAAGGGGCGGATCTGGTCGGAGATCGGGTCCAGGGTGCGGTCGAAGAAGGCTCGCAGCGAGCGCTGCGCGGGCGCGAACGCCTGCGCCGCCGGAATCAGCGCCTCGGACGCCGGACCGAGCTCATTGGCGAGGGTCTCGCCGCTCGCCAGCGCCTCGCGCGTGGCCGTCAGCGCCGAGGGCAGCTCGCGCAGCGTCTCGCGGATCGAGGCCTCCTGGTTGGCGAACGCGCCCAGGGCGGCGTTTTGCGACGAGACCCACTCCGAGAGCCTCGTGTCGGCCTTGCCCAGCTCCTCGCCGAGCGCCCGGAAGCTGGTGATCACGCGGGCGATGTTGCGCCGCCGCTCGCTCAGCGCGTTGCCGATCTGCGCCAGATAGCGGCCCAGCGGCTCGAACCGGCGCAGGCCGGCGGAGAGCGCCTTGCCGCGGCCGCCGAGCCCTTCGGCGCCGCCCTGGATCAGGAGCTTCAGGTAGGCACGCGTATCGCCGTCGAGCGAGGCGAGGATCTGGTCGGGCTGGACGTTGGGCTTGGTCTGCGCGAGCGGGATCGTCGCGCCGTCCTCGAGCGGGGCGCCCCTGCGGCCCGGGTCGACCTCGAGCGTCATGTCCTGGAGCCCGGTCCGGGGGCGCAGCAGCACGGTCGCGTCCGAGCGCAGGATCGGCGCGTACTGCTCCTCGACCAGCATCGTCACCACGGCGACGCCGTCGACCAGCTCAACCTCGGAGATGTCGCCCGCCTTGACCCCGGCGATGTTTACCGTCTGGCCCTGGCCCGGGGTGACCGCCTGGGCGCTCGAGAGCTCGGCCTTGAGCTCGAACCGCTCGTCGCCGAGGAACGGGATCCAGGACGGGTACGGCTGCTGCTGCTGGGAGAGGACGTAGCCGGTGACCAGCAGTCCGATCACGAACAGCGCCGCGATGGCGATGAAGTCGCGCAGGTGTTCGCGGATCGCGCGCTTCATGGGGCGGCGGTGAGGTCGGACGGGCCGGCGGCGCCCGCCGGCCCGTTGACGTCGGGGACCGGGTTCTTCTTGCAGGGGAAGTCCATCCGGAACGGCGGCCGCGTGCTTGGGGCGACGGGCTGGACGCCCTCGGGGACCTCGATCAGGTTCGAGAAGTTGAGCGCGTTGCCGGGCGTGGCGCCGGGCACGGTGCCATCGACGAGAGTCGGGCCGCCGCCGGACTGGAACCGCGCATACGGGCCATTGCCGTCGAAGCCCTGGACGATCCCGTTCAGGTTGACGACCGTGTAGAGGAACTCGTTGTAGTTCGGCTGCCCGGTGCTGAAGCCGTCCTCGACGACCAGGTCACCGGTCGGCACCAGGACCCGCGAGGTGCACCTGGCGAGCAGCGTCTGCTGCTTGAAGAAGTTCTTCGACGCGTTCGTCGTCTCCGCCAGGCCCGGCGCCGCGTCACGGAGCAGGCGGGCGAGGCCGCCGAGCTCGTCGTCGGCGACCAGCCCGCGCGCCTGGTTGAGCCACGGGTCGGCGGCGGCGATCGTCTCGGGAAGCTCCTCGATCGCCGGCTGGGACTCGATCGCCAGGGCGCGCACGGCGGGCAGCGCCTGGTTGAGCGCCAACAGCGACGGCTCCGCCTGCTCGAGCGTCGGCGCCAGCTCCTCGACGGCGGCCGAGAGGTTCTCCGACTCGGCCGCCAGGGCGCCGGCGAAGACGTTGAAGTTGGTGATCAGGTCGGAGAGCTCGGCCTCGCGGTCGGCGAGCTTGGCGAAGGTCTCCCCGAAGCCGCGGATGAAGCCGGCCAGGTCGCCCCGGTTCTCGCCGAGCAGCGCGGTGTTGACGATCGCCGTTCCGCGTCCCGCGTCACCGCCGTAGCGGAAGGCGTCGTTGAGCGACTCGGCCGCGGTCTCGCCGCGCACCGAGGGGTCCTGGTCGACGTCGTCCTCCGCGGTCGGCTCGTAGGTGAGCGCCGTCCCGTAGCCCTCGAGCAGGCGCTGAAGGCCGCGGCGCTCGGGCGCCTGGAGCGCGGTCAGCACCTCGTCGAGCTGGACCGCGGTCTGGGTTCGCGTGATCGGGATGTCCCCGCCGGCCTCGAGCTCGGGGGCACTCGGGCTGCCCGGGAACAGGTCGAGGAACCAGTTGCCCTCGAGGAACAGCCGTGGCCGCAGCTCGACCTCGGCGTCGGTGTGGATCGGGCGCCCCGCGTCGTCGACCGTGAAGGCAACCTTGACCGCGTCGCCCTCGGTCTCGACGCCGGTTACCTTGCCGACGTTGACCCCGGCGATCCGCACCGGCGAGCTCGGGCGCAGCGCGGCGGCGTTGTCGAAGGTCGCCGTGATCTCATAGCCCTCACCGCCGAACGGCAGCTTCTTGGCGAACGCGAGGTAGACCCCTGTCGCGAGCAGCAGGCAGAGCACCAGCCCGACCACCCACGGCGCCGGTCCCCGGTACTTGCGGCCCCAGACGCGCTCGTCCGGGACCGGCTTGGTCGGGTCGCGGACCGTCGACTGGCGGGTGTCGGAACGGCGGCTCATTCGCTCTCGCTCCCTGGCTGTCCCGCGGTAGCCGTGCCCTGGTTGCCGGGCACGTTGCCGATCACCTGCTGGCCGCCGAGGAAGGGCTCGTTGCCCGCCTCGCACTCCTTCGTTTGGCCCGGCGAGGCGGTGTTCGGATACGGGTTGTAGTGGAGGAAGTTGGCGAAGTCGCCGCCGCCGTTGGCCGGGGCTGAGGCGACGGCGCCGAGGTTGTTGGGCCCGACCGGCGGCTTGAAGACCGAGAACCGCTGCCACTTGCTGCCCACGCCGCCCTCGGCGGTCGTGCCGGCGAGGTTCGCCGCGAACAGGGTCCCGTAGTTGCACACGGTCTGCGCCGGAGCGATGAAGCGCAGCGCCGGGCCGGCGATGTCGGTCGTCTGGCGCAGCCGGGCGAGGCCATCGCGGACGACCTCGTTGTCGTTGAAAGCGAGCAGCGACTCCGAGGTCGGGATCAGCTCGCGGTTCAGCTTCGGCGAGTCGCGCAGCACCGGGGTCCCGGTCTCGAGCGTGTCGGCGATCCCCGGCGCGTAGCGGATCAGCGCCTCGGCGCCCGGCTCGAGGGCGGTGAACAGCTCGGCGCTGTGGTCGAGGAAGGGCCGGATCCGCGGCAGCGCCCGCTCGGCGACGGCGAAGGTCGGCGGGGTCTCGGAGATCGTCTCCTGGATGAACGGCCGAGCGACGCGCGCCAGGGCGGTGAAGGTCGTGTCGAGGTTGACGAACAGCTCGGCCTGGACGTCGGCGACCGGGGCGACCTCGGACGCGGCCGCGGCGCTGGCGGTGATGAACTGCTCGAGCCCGGTGTCGGGGTCGGAGAGGTTGATCATCACCGGCTCGAGGTAGCGCAGCACCCGCGGCAGCCGGCCGAGCGCGGAGTTGAGCGCCGGGCCCCGGCCGGCGAGCGCGTTCCCGAACTCGACCAGGTTCTCCTGGATCGCCTTCGCGGTCGGCTCGTCGAACGTGCTCAGGACCTCGTCGATCTCGACCGGCTCCTCGAGCTGGCTCGGATCGTCGGGATCCGGAGACCCGTATGAGGAGATCGGGATCGTCGCGCCCGGCGGATATCCCCGCTCGGAGGTGCCCTGGACGATCTCCAGATACTTGAGCCCGAGCGCCGAGCGGGCGCGGACGATCATGGTCGAGTCCTCGGGCAGCGGCTCGACGTCGGCGTCGAGCTTCAGGTCGAGCTTCGCGCTCACGGTCCCGTCCTCGGGGTTCTGCTCGGGCTCGATCGCCTCGATCAGCCCGATCCGTACGCCGCCGATCCGGACCTCGTTGCCCGGCACGAGCGAGTTCGCGTTCGGGACCTCGGCAGAGAGCGCGTAGGTCGGCACGAACGGCAGCCCGGTGTTGGCGTTGTAGGCGAGGAAGACCGCGAGCACGACGATCATCACCGTCACCGCGCCGACCAACGTCGGGCTCGCCGCAAGGCCGGATGCGAAGCCGCGCCTCATCGCCCGTCACCGCCAGAGTGCTTGCCTTTGCCTTGCCCGGCCGCCGACGGCGCGCCGATCAGGAAATCGAGCAGCTCGCGAGCGGCTCGCAGCCGGCCGGCGGCCGCGTCGGCGGTCCCGGCCTGCGGCGCGGTCTCCGGGACCAGCGGCGCCGGCTCGATCTCCGGTTCGGCGGGTTCGGCGGGCTCGGCGTCCTCGGTCTCCGGCGTGACCTCGAGCTTCGGCCCGGTGCCGCCACTCGGCTGCTGCTCGGGATTCCCGTCTTCCGTCTCGGCGCCGCCCCGGTCGCGCTCCCGCCTGCGCTCCTGATCGCGCTCGACTCCTGCCACCGACGAGCTGACCGCGCCGAGGAAGTTGGAGCTGCAGCTCGCCTCGGCAATGACGTCGAAGTCGACGCAGTTGTTGGTCGGCAGCAGCCCGCGGAGGAAGTGGCCGTAGCTGTCGAACGGGTTCACCGCCCCGGCGGCGTTGAAGACGAGCTTGGTCAGCTCCTCGAAGCCGTCTGTCTTGCGCAGGCTGGCGAGCAGCTTGCGCAGGTTGGTCGCCGCCGGCTTACCGGACTTGGCCAGGCCGCGGACCTGGCGGATCACCGGGTCCGAGGCGGCGATGTTGGGGCCGCTGCCCTCGGCGGCGGTGCCGAGAGTGGTCAGCGAGCGGGTGGCGGCGTTGGAGAACGGGCCGAGCGCCAGCGATGCCTGGGTCAGCGACGGGGCGGCGTCCCCGAGGTCGCTGAACACCGGCGTCGAGGCGGTCGCGAAGGCATCGAGGCTGCCCATCGTCGCCCGCAGCTCGCGCAGGAAGGCGGGGAAGCGGGCGAACGACTCCTCGAGGTCGGCGCTGCGCTCGGCGGTCGCCGCGCCGACGACCTCGGACTGGTTGATGAAGCTCGAGATGTGGGCCCGCTCGCGGGCGAGCGCGCCGATGATCGCGTCGGAGTCGCCGGCGAGCTGGGCCAGGACCCTGTTCTGGCGCCCGAGCACCGCGAGCACCTCGTTCGTCTCGCGCAGAGCGGGGTTGGCGCGCTCGACGATCTCGGCGAGCTCGTCGCCGCGGGCCGCGAAGCCGGCGCCGAGGTCGTTGAGGATGAGCCGGAAGCGGTCCGGGTAGGGCTCCTCCAGGATGTTGTTGACCAGGTCGAGGTCGACCGCCTTGCCGTTGCGCTCGAGCGGCAGCAGGTACTCGCCCTCGCCGGTCTCGCCGTCGGGGATCTGCTCGAGCGCCGGCGGCGCCTCGGTGCCCGCCGCCCGCGGCTGGGTCGGCTCGCACTCGACGAACTTCTCGCCGATCAGTGACTGCGGCCGGATCAGGCAGCTCGCGTCCTCGCGGAAGTCCTGGAATGCGGGATCGTCGATGCTCAGCACGACCACGGCCTTGCCGGGGTCGGGGCTGCCGTCCTCGAGCGCCGGCTCGTCGTTGCCGGTCACCGAGACGGCGGAGACCACGCCGACGTTGGCGCCGGCGACGCGGACCTCCTCGCCCTCGACCAGGAACCCGGCGCTGTCGAAGATCGCCCGGACCTCGTAGGCGTCCTCGTCGCCGCCCGCCGCGGTGCCGACCGCGAGGATCGCGACCGCGGCGACGATCAGGAGGGCGATGACCGCGATCCGCCTCATGGCCCGGGCGGCACGTCGTCGGGGTCGCACTCGCCGTCGAGCACGCCGGCGCCGAGGAACGGATGGTCGGTCGGCGTCGGCCAGCCGGCGTTCGCCTGGGTCGCGGCCCCCGCGCAGCGGGTGAAGGGGCCGATGCCGAGCGCCGAGTACTGGTCGAACTGCTCGGCGGGGCTGATCGGGGTCAGGGTCCCGCCCGCGTTCGAGAACAGGTTGGCGCCTGCGGGCAGCACGCGGGCGAAGTGGCCGTTGGCGTCGTAGTAGCCGGTGATCTGGCCGAGCCCGCCCGCGAGATTGAGCAGGTCGGGCGAGTAGACGCGCAGCAGCTCGATGTTCGGCTGGGCGGCGTCGAGCGCCGCGATCGAGGGACCGACGGACCGGCTCGCCTGGCGCTGTGCGGCGGGGGCGTCACGCAGCGAGTCGGTCAGGTCGTTGGCCGGGCCGGGCTGGGCGATCGCCTGGGTCAGGTTGCGAAACACGGGGATCGCGGGATCGACGGTTCGCCGCGTCTCGCGCAGGAACGAGGGCAGATCGGGGGCGACCTCGCCGAAGTCTGCGATCAGCGGGTCGAGGTCGTCGAGCGCGGCGCGCAGGTTGACGAAGGTCGTGTTGGCCTGGCGCATCGTCGGCGGCAGCGCGACCAGGGCGCGGTCGAGCTCCTCGTTGCGGGCCGCGATCGCGCCCAGGGCCTGGTTCGCGTTCGATGTCAGGGCCGCGAGGTCGTCACGGCGGTCGGCAATCGCGCCGAGCGCGGTCGAGCCCTCGACCAGGAAGCGACTCAGCGCCGCCTGGTCACTGGTCAGCTCGGCGAGCAGGCGCTCCGTCGCCTGCAGGCCGGGGGCGAAGTACTTGTAGGTCTCGCGCGCGGCCTCGGTGTTGCCGGTGTAGATCGCCGCCTGGCCCTTGATCACGTCCTGCAGCGCCCGCCGGGTCCGCTCGTCGAGCGCGTTGAAGAGCTGGTCGAGGTCGACCGGGGCGGTGGTGCGGTCGGCAGTGATCACCGCGTCGGCGGGCAGCTCGGAATTGGCCTCGTCCCCGGGAGAGAGCGAGACGTAGCGGTTCGCGATCCCCGAGAGCGAGGTCGAGCGGATGATCGCCGTGGTGCCCTCGTGCAGGGGCTCGTCGACCGTGATCGCGACCTGCGCCTGGGCGTCGTCGGTGAGCGTGATCTCGTCGACGGTGCCGACCGGCTGCCCGCCGACCAGGACCTCGTTGCCGGGCACGAGCTGGCCACCGGTCTCGAACTGGAGGTCGTAGCGGTAGCCGTCGTCGCCCCCGAAGAGGAGCATCGCGACCAGGATCGCGGCGACGATCAGCGCACCGATACCCGCTACGCGCGCGATCAGCCTCCCCGCTCCTGGGCTATCCGGCTGCTCTCCCTGCACTCCGGGACGGCGTTCGCCTAGCTCCTCTCTTGCCGACGCGCTCTCACATGCACTCCATCGGGGGATGCGAACCCCCTCCCGGCCCAAGAACAACGGGGTCTGACCCGGGGTACGTACCCGCGCGCATCCTAATCGCTAGAACAGGCGCCGGGGGAAAGCAGGCGAGGCTCAAAATCGCCGCCGTGGCCCGCGCCCGCGTCACTCGCGCGGATCGCGCCCGGTGAGCCCCCTGTAGAGATCGTTCGGGCGGGCGCCGGTGAGCGCCGCGACGACGCCCGCCGCCGCCCGCGGGCGGGCGCCGGACTGGACAAGGCGGCGGAGCGCATCGACCGCGAAAGCGAGGTCGGGGGCGGCGTCGGCGCTCTCCGCCGGGCCGATCACGAGCACGATCTCCCCTTTGGCCTCGTCGCGGAAGCGGCGCGCCAGGTCGCCCAGCGTCCCGCGGGCGATCTCCTCGTGCAGCTTGGTCAGCTCGCGGCAGACCGCCGCGCGGCGGTCGGGAGCGAGCGCCGCGAGCGCGGTCAGCGAGGTGGGAAGGCGGCGCGGCGACTCGAAGGCGACGACTGCCTCCGGCGAGCGCAGGACCCGCTCGAGCTCTCCCGGGCGGCGCGGGAGAAAGCCCTCGAAACGCCAGCGATCGATCGGCAACCCCGAGGCGACGACCGCTGTCGTCACCGCCGAGGGACCGGGCAGCACCTCGACCTCGAGGTCGCGCTCCAGGCAGGCGCGAACGAGCCGAAATCCCGGGTCGGAGATCACCGGCGTGCCGGCGTCGGAGATCAGCACGACCTTATCGCCGCGCTCGATCCGCTGGGCGAGCTGGCGGGCGCGCTCGACCTCGTTGCCCTCATGGTTGGAGACCAGCCGGGGGCGCGGGATCTCAAGCCGCTCGAACAGCCGCCCGGCGCGCCGTGTGTCCTCGCAGGCGACCAGGTCGGCCTCGGCAAGCGCCCGGGCGGCGCGGGGGCTGAGGTCCTCGAGGTTGCCGATCGGGGTCGGACAGACCGTCAGCCGGCCTGCCATCAGGCCGCCGCGCTTTCCTCGAGCGCCATCTCGGCTGCGCCGATCATCCCCGCCGCGGGGCCGAGCGCAGCCGGCCGGACCGGGGTCTCGTTCATCGGCGGCAGGGCGCGGGCGCGAAGCTGCTCGCGCGCCGGCACCAGCAGCAGGTCGCCGGCGGCCGAGGCGCCGCCGCCGATCACGATCACGTCGGGCTCGAAGACGTTGGCGAGGCTCGAGAGCGCGACCCCGAGCCGGCGCCCGATCGTCGCCACGACCTCGACCGCGATCCCGTCGCCGCCGATCGCCGCCTCGGTGACCAGCCTGCCGTCGATCTCCTCGCCGCGGGCCAACGCCTTGCCGAGCGCCGAGCCGCCGTGCGCCTCGGCGGCGATCCTGCCGTCGCGCCCGAGCGCGGTCCCGGAGGCGAGCACCTCGACGCAGCCGCGGTTCGGGCAGTTGCCCTGGCAGGGCGGGCCGGCGTGGTCGATGACGACGTGGCCGAGCTCGGCGCCGGCGCCTGTCGAGCCGCGGTAAAGCTCGCCGCCGAGGACCAGGCCGCCGCCGATCCCGGTCCCGATCGTGAGCATGATCGCGTTCGTCGCGCCGCCGGCCGCCCCGAAGCGGTGCTCCGCGAGCGCGGCGAGGTTGGCGTCGTTGTCGATAAAGGTCGGCAGCCCGACCCGGTCGGCGATCAGGTCGCGGATCGGCACCTCGACGAGCGGCAGGTTGACCGAGCTGATCGCGCAGCCGCGCTCGCGGTCGATCGTCGAGGGGATCCCGAGCCCGATCGCCTCGGCCTGCGGGCAGGCCGCCTGCGCCTCGCCGAGCTCCGCCGCGAGCTCGTCGAGCAGCCCGTCGAGGTCGCGGCCGTACGTACGCTCGGTCGACTGGTGATGGACGTTCTGCTCGGAGTCGACGACCCCGATCGCCATCTTCGTCCCGCCGAGATCCGCCCCGATCGCCGCCCTCACGGGGTCGCCGACAGGCAGGAGTTCGGGCCGGGCATGAGGTATTGATAGCTGATGGCCGAGAGCGAGCGCCCAAAGCCGCCGGAGAAGCCGGAGTACACCGTCTACAGGTCGCGAAAGCGCCTGCGCGACCGGTTTCGCAAGCCCGAGCTGCCGTCACTGGGCGCCGGCAAGAAGGGCGACGAGGGCGAACCTTCGAAGGCCCCGGCGACGCCGCCGACCCCCGGCGAGCGCCCGTGGTGGCGACGGGCGCTGAAGTGGGTCGGGATCGCGGCCCTGGCCTGGATCGCGCTCAGCTTCCTCGCCTTCGCGGTCTCCGCCCAGATCCAAAAGTTCAAGCTCGCCGACGGGATCACCGAGCAGCTCGACGGCAACCCGGCGATGCTGGTGGCCCCGCAGACGATCCTCGTGCTCGGCACCGACGTGCGCTCGGGCGCCTTCGCCGGGCCCGAGGAGGCCGAGCCGGAGAAGTGCCTGGACGAGGTGATCAGCGGCCGGGCGAAGGACGGAAGCTGCCGCAACCCGCCCTACCGATCGGACACGATCATGCTGATCCGCGCAGGGCGGGGCGCCTTTCGCAAGCTCTCGATCCCGCGCGACACGCTCGCCGAGATCCCGGGCCAGGGGCCGCAGAAGATCAACTCCGCCTACGCCTCGGGGGGTGCGAAGCTGGCAATACGGACGGTCGAGGGGCTGCTCGGGATCGACATCGACCAGGTCGCGATCATCGACTTCGACGGCTTTCGCAGCTTCATCGACACGATCGGCGGGATCGATGTCGACCTGCCGACCCCCGTCTGCTCCGACGTCTCCGGCGGCGCCTTCAGCCTCGACCTCGAGCAGGGCGAGAACCACCTCGACGGGTTCCAGGCGATCACCCTGGCGCGGACGCGCTCCAACACCTGCGGCTCGGGCGAGTTCACCGGGACCGACGTCGAACGCGCGCAGTTCCAGCAACTGATCCTGGACGGGATCAAGGACAAGCTGACCAGCATCACCGCGCTGCCGATGAACTTCCTCAAGGGGCCGCTGATCGGCTGGAACGCGCCCAAGGCGATGGTCTCCAGCATGGGCGCGCTGACGATGCCCCAGCTCGTGATCTCGGCGGCGATCGGCGGCGGCGGGACCGACGTGCTGAAGCCCTCCGGGACGACCGCGGCGGGCAACCTCGTCGTCTCGCCCGAGGAGTGCGAGCGGGCGGCGGAGGAGCTGCTGGGGTCGAAGCCGCCGCGGCAGCCGAATTGCCCGCAGGAGTAGCTACTCCTTCTTCTTCGCCTCCGCCTTCTTCTCCGGCTTCGAATCGGTCTTCGAATCGGTGCTCGTGTCCGACTTCGCCTCTCCCCCGTCGCTCGCGGCCTTGGCCGCCGAGCCCTTCTTCTTGTAGTCGGTGGTGTAGAAGCCCGAGCCCTTGAAGTGGACCGCGACCGGGTGAAAGACGCGCTCGACCGGGACGCCGCACTGCTCGCAGGCCGAGACCGGGTCATCCGACATCGACTGCATGACTTCGAAGCTGTGCCCGTTGCGACAGCGGTACTCGTAGATCGGCATCGGCGGGTGAGTATGGCAGCGGGTCCCGCGTGCTCCGGTCGTTACGGTTCCGCCGGTGAGCGAAGCGGTCGAGACGTCGCGCGATCCCAGCCTTGACGAGGTCGTGGCGCTGTGCAAGCGGCGCGGCTTCATCTTCCCCTCCTCGGAGATCTACGGCGGCGTCGGCTCGACCTACGACTACGGCCACTACGGCGTGCTGCTGAAGAACAACGTCAAGGCCGAGTGGTGGCGGGCGATGCTCCAGGAGCGCGACGACGTGGTCGCGATCGACTCGGCGATCATCCAGCACCCGAAGGTCTGGGAGGCGTCCGGGCACCTGGCCGGGTTCACCGACCCGCTGATCGACTGCAAGGCCTGCAAGCTGCGCTTTCGCGCCGACACCCTCGAGGACTCGGCCTGCGGGCGAAAGCCCTCCAAGCGCCCCGGCGAAGGGCCGGACTGCGAGCTGACCGAGGCGCGCGAGTTCAACCTCATGTTCGAGACCAACGTCGGGCCGGTGCGCGACTCGGCCTCGGTTGCCTACCTGCGGCCCGAGACCGCGCAGGGGATCTTCATCAACTTCAAGAACGTGCTTCAGTTCGCGCGCCGCAAGCCGCCGTTCGGGATCGCCCAGATCGGGAAGTCGTTTCGGAACGAGATCACGCCCGGCAACTTCGTCTTCCGCACCCGCGAGTTCGAGCAGATGGAGATGGAGTTCTTCTGCCCGCCCGCCGACGCCGAGCGCTGGCACGAGCACTGGATCGGGGAGCGGACGCGCTGGTACACCGAGCTCGGCATCCGGCCCGATCACCTGAAGCTGCGCGAGCACGGCGCGGACGAGCTCTCGCATTACTCCTCGGCGACCTCCGACGTCGAGTACCTGTTCCCGATGGGCTGGTCGGAGCTCGAGGGAATCGCCAACCGCGGCGACTTCGACCTGCGCCAGCACTCCGAGCACTCCGGAGAGAAGCTCGAGTACTTCGACCAGGAGGCCGGCGAGGCATACGTGCCGTACGTGGTCGAGCCGGCGGCCGGCGTCGACCGGGCGCTGCTCGCGTTCATCGTCGACGCCTATGACACCGAGGAGGTCGAGGGGCGAAAGCGGACGGTGCTGAGGCTGCATCCGCGGCTGGCGCCGGTCAAGGTCGCGGTGCTGCCGCTGGTCTCGAAGGAGGGGATGCCCGAGCGCGCCCGCGAGGTCTTCGACTCGATCCGCTACCGGATCCCGGCCGAGTTCGACGAGGGCGGATCGATCGGCAAGCGCTACCGGCGCCAGGACGAGATCGGGACGCCGTGGGGCGTGACGGTCGACGGCCAGACGATGGACGACGCCACCGTCACCCTCCGCGACCGCGACTCGCTCGAGCAGGTGCGCCTGCCCGCGGCCGGGCTCGCCGAAGAGCTCGCGGCTCGCCTCGACCAGCCGTGGGCGAGCCCGAAGCTCGGCTGACGCCCTCTACCGGCCGCTGCGGCGACAGGCGCCGGTTGCCGAGCCGCCGAAGACCGGGTCGAGCTCGAACTCGAGCCGGCAGCGTTTGCGCGTCGCCCCGGAGTCGTTCGTCGCGACGACCGCGATCCGTGTGGCCCCGTTCTGCTCGAGGTCACGCCGCACCTGCTTGACGAATCGCCGATCGCGGAAGAACCACAGCTTCCCGGGGCCGGTGGTCGAGATGTGGCCGCTCAGGCGGCCGGATGCGTGGCGCCCGCCAGACGTCGCGCGAACCTCCTCCGCCTGGCCCTTGATCGTCGCGACGACGTTGTAGCGAAAACCATCCTCGCGGTCCTCGTAGTACTCCAGCGCGAGGATCCGGGGCGGCGCGCCATTGGCGCCCACCGCGATCCCGCCGGCGCTCGCGAGAGCCGCGATTGCGGCGAGGAACACGATCGTCGAGCGCACACGGGAAATCTACGCCACGACGTCGCCCCGGCCGGCGACCGCTGCCACGGCCTGTGTGACCTCGGTCACACTCCGGTTGCGGCGCCGGGCCGGTCGGGTCTAAACTCGACATCGAACGGTGTAACGGTCGGTGAGGAGGAGAGAGCGGATGAGCGTCGCGCAGAAGGACGGGATCAGGGCGGCCGACGGGATCAGCTACGAGGACCTCTACAGCCGTTGGGAGCAGGGCAACTGGTCGGCGAGCGAGATCGACTTCAGCGGCGACCGTGCGGGTTGGGAGACGCTGAGCGAGATCCAGCGCCGCTCCGCGCTCTGGATCTACTCGATGTTCTTCTTCGGCGAGGACTCGGTCACCGACAACCTCTCTCCCTACATCGACGCCGCTCCACGCGAGGAGCAGAAGTACTTCCTCGCCACCCAGCAGGTGGACGAGGCACGCCACAGCATCTTCTTCCACCGGTTCTTCAAGGAGGTGATCGGGGCGGGCGACTCGATCGCCTCGACGCTCGCCTACACCGAGTCGCAGCTCGGCTGGGGCTACCGGAACGTCTTCGACCGGCTCGACCGGATGGCCGACGACCTGCGCCGCGATCGCTCGCTGCCCAACTTCGCGCGCGCGATCGCCCTCTACCACATGGTCGTCGAGGCGACCCTCGCCCAGCCCGGACAGCACTACATCGAGGACTACTTCGTCAAGTCGGGGACGATGCCCGGCTTCAGCCAGGGAATGGCGAACGTCTCGCGCGACGAGCAGCGCCATATCGGGTTCGGGGTCAAGGTGCTCTCGGAGTGCTTCGCCGAGTCCGAGGAGTGCAAGCACGCGGTCGCCGAGCTGCTGCGCGAGGTGATGCCGTACTCGATCGCGGTCTTCGCACCGCCGAACTGGGACCTCGAGTACACCCGCTGCTACGGGTTCGAGCTCGAGGACATCTACGCCTTCGGGCTGCGCTCGGTGAGGACCAAGTGGCGTGCCACCGGCTACCCGCTCGAGCAGATGCCCGGGGTGCTGCCGCTCGACCCCGAGCTCTCCGAGACCGAAACGGCGGTCGGCCAGATCAGGCTGCTGCGGGCCGGCGTGCTGGGAGAGCCGAACGGCCGGCCCGACTCCGACCCCGAGGTCCAGCGCCTCTACTTCGAGATCATCGCCCGCACCGCCCGTACCGAGGTGCTCGGCGACGAGCCGATGACGATCCAGTGGCGCTTCGCCGACGCCGAGCCGTGGTTCCTGCGGATCGACAACGGCTCCACCGCCGCCGAGCCCGGGCTCTCGAACGCCCCGGACCTGACCCTGGAGACGAGCTGGAAGGACTGGGTCGCGGTCTCGACCGGCGACGAGAGCGCTCGCCGGGCGCTCCTGCAGCGCCGGATCCGCCCGCGCGGCTCGCTGCGCAACCTGGTCCGAATGGGCCGCCTGTTCCCGGGCCGCCCGAGCCGCCTCGCCTGAAGCCCCCGCGCCCCGGCCTCCGAGGCGCCGCTGTCGCGGCGAGGCCTAAGCTGAGCCGGGCATGGAGACCGGCACGGTCGAGACGCGGTCTCGCTCCCTCGGCGCCGAGCGGCTGGCCGGGCTGGCCGCGGTCGCGCTGCCCGCGGCCGGGTTCGCGCTTCTGCTTGCCGCGCCGAGCCTCGACGTTCGATGGGAGCACCATCCCTCCCACTTCTGGCTCGTCGTACTCGCCGCCGCGACCACCGCGGTGCTCGCTTACGCGACCGGCGAGGCCGCGGACCGGCGCGGCGACACGCGCCTGTTCTGGGTCTCGGTCTGCTTCCTCGCCGCCGGCGGGTTCCTGGCACTGCACGCGCTCGCGACGCCCGAGGTCTTCCTCGAGGCGTCGAACCTCGGCTTTCAAATCGCGACCCCGGTAGGGCTGCTGGTCGCCGCCGGGTTCGCCGCCTGGTCCGCGATCGCCGCGGACGGCGTCGGGCCGACCGCACGCCGGCGGGTTCGGGCGGTGCTGATCGCGGTGATGCTGGCCTGGGCCGCGGCGACGATCGCAGGGGTGGCCCCGCTTGACCGGATCACGGAGGTCGAGCGAGCCTCGGGGGCGATCACCGTGCTCATGCTCGCCGGGGCGCTGATGTTCGTCTTCGCCGCCTTCCGCTACTTCGGGCTCGCGCGCGAGCGCCGGGCGCTGCTGCCGCTGGCGGTCGCGACCGGGTTCGTGCTGCTCGCGGAGGCGAGCCTTGCGACCGCCTTCGCGCGCAGCTGGCACGCGAGCTGGTGGGAGTGGCACCTGCTGATCCTGGCTGCGTTCGCGGTCGTCGCCTGGGCGGCGCGGCGCGAGTGGCGAGAGGAGCGCTTCGCGTCCCTCTACACCGAGCAGACCGCTCGCGGCCAGCGCGAGCTCACGGTCCTGTTCGCGGACCTGGCCGGGTTCACGGCCTTCTCGGAGGGCCGCGACCCGACCGAGGTCAGCGAGATGCTGAACGCCTACTTCGAGGTCGCGATCCCGCCGGTGGTCGACGAGCATGGCGGGGTGATCAACCAGCTGATCGGCGACGCCCTGATGGCGACCTTCTCCGAGAGCGCCGGCGAGCCCGACCACCCGCTGCGGGCGGCGCGGGCGGCGCTCGCGATCAGTGCCCGCACCGCGGCGCTCGCCGAGCAGCACCCGGCCTGGCCGCGGTTTCGGATCGGGATCAACACCGGCGAGGCCATGGTCGGCGTCGTCGGCGCCGGCGGCGGCCGCAGCTACACGGTGGTCGGCGACACCGTCAACACCGCGGCCCGAATCGAGTCCGAGGCCCCGGTCGGGCAGGTCGCGATCGGCGCGTCGACGATGCGGCGGCTGCCGAACGCGAGCGTGCGCCGGCTTGGCGACCTGCGGGTGAAGGGCAAGCGCGAGCCGCTCGAGGCCTACGTCCTGCTCGAGCTCTGAGACCCGGCGATCGCCCAGGCGCCCGCGACTACTCGATCGAGAACTCCTCGAGCTGGCCGAGCTCCCAATGCGGGCCCTCCTCGGTGACGATCGGGCAGAGCATCGCGTACTCGCCGGGCTCGATCGGCCCCTTGACGTTCACGGTCTCCTGCTGGCCGGGCTTGGCGGCGGCCTGCGCGACCTCCACCGCCGAGCCCTTCCCGCCCTCGAGCTTGATCGCTTCCTCGACCGTGAACCCCTCGTTGATCCGGGCGAAGACCATCGCGTGGGTCAGCTCTCCGGCGTTGTCGAAGGTGACCGTCTTCGTCTCCGCGCTCGGCGTCGCGGAGAGCTCGAAGGTGAACTCCTTCGCGGTCACGGTGACCGCGGTCGCGTCGGCGGCGGCGGTCGTCTCCTCATCGCCCTCGTCGTCGTCGCCGCAGCCGGCGGCGACCCCGCCGATCAGGGCAACGGAGGCAAGGGCGACGGCGACACGGGTCAGATGCTGAGAGCGCAAGAAGACCTCCCTGGGTGGACGAGCCGGAACTGCCGCGGCGAACCCTACTCGCCGCTCCGGCGCCCGCCCCAAGCGCGACCGCCGGCTAGCGCTGGGCGGCCGGCTAGCGCTCGGCGGCCGGCACGCCAGTGCGCGCCTCGAGCAGCTCGTCGAGCTCGCAGAAGGCAAGGGACACGTCGTCCTGGCCTTCGAATTCATCGAGCTCAACGAGCCACTCGGGCGGCGTCCGATCCCCCCCGGACCGGATTGGCGCCTCGCGAAATCCCAGCCTGGTGCCGATCGCGACGGCGCCGCTACGGCGGCCTCCCTGCCAGAACCGGTTTGTGATCAACCCTCCGCGAAACCCCACGCCGGATCTTTTAGCACCGCCGAGGACCCCTGCGGGGCCCCTGACCCTCGATTACCGCCGATCGGGTGCCCGATCGGGGGGTCGTACATGTGGCCGTGCCGAGACGCGGTTGAGCGGCTCGTTTGAGCGCCTCGGCGCACGGCGCGCCGCGACTTGCGGTCAGCCGCCGGTGGGTGTGGTCTCGGCGGCCGGCGAGGTCGTCGAGGTGTACTCGAACTCCTCCTCGGCCCCGAACATCGCGTCGAGCAGCGACTTGCGAAGGCCCTCGGAGAGCACCAGCGCGAGCACCGCGCCGAGCATCGCGATCACGATCAGCCGGCCCCAGTGGCGCTTCTCGGGCTCGCCGCGCAGGCGGGTGGAGGCGTCGCGGAGGTTCTCGGCGGCGGCCTTGAGGTCCTTGTGCACCTTCTTGTCGTCGATCGCGGTGTCGATCACGCTGCCGTTCGACGACAGGCGGCCGTAGGCGTGGCGGGCAGCGTCGACGGCATCGCGGACGCTGTTGCGCAATTCCTCGTCCTCGATCAAGCGGCGCAAATACGGGTTGTTGCCCGCTGCCGAGACCGTGTCTCGGGCCCGCTGCGCCCTGGTGGTGCTCTTCGCCATCGTCTCCCTCTCCTCTTTCTCTGCAGACTCCGTTCGCGGAGGATATACCCGCTGAGCGCTCCGGCTAGCCGCGATCTGCGATCGCCGCGTCGAGCGCCTGCTCGACCCGGTCGACGTAGACGAACTCGAGCTCGGCCCGCTCGTGCTCCGGGATCTCGAGGATCTCGGCCTCGTTGCGGTCCGGGGCGATCACCCGCTTGATCCCGGCCCGCTGCGCGGCCAGCGACTTCTCCTTCAGCCCGCCGACCGGCAGCACCTGTCCGGTCAGAGTCACCTCGCCGGTCATCGCGACGTCGCTCGAGACCGGGCTGCCGGAGACCAGCGAAGTGAGCGCGGTCGCCATCGCCACCCCGGCCGAAGGGCCGTCCTTGGGCACCGCTCCGGCCGGGACGTGGACGTGGATGTCGTGCTCGGCGAACCAGTCCTGCTCGAGCTCGGGGGCCAGTCGCCCGGCGTTGCCGCGAACCCACGACAGCGCCGCCTGGGCCGACTCGCGCATCACCTCGCCGAGCTGGCCGGTGATCGTCAGCCGCCCGCTGCCCGGCATCGCGGTCGCCTCGATGAACAGCACCTCGCCGCCGACCGGCGTCCAGGCCAGCCCGGTCGCGACCCCTGGGTCCTTGGTCCGCCGCCGGGTCTCGGAGAAGTAGCGGCGTCGGCCGAGCAGCTCGCGCGCACGCTTCGCCGAGATGGCCTGCTTGCCGTTCGACTTGCCCTCGGCGACCTCGCGCGCGAGCTTGCGACAGACGCTGCCGATCTCGCGCTCGAGGTTTCGCACCCCCGCCTCGCGGGTGTACTCGTCGGCGATCGTCCGGAGCGCGGCGTCGGAGAACGCCGCCTGCGACTTCTTGAGCCCGTTCTCGGCGAGCTGGCGCGGGACCAGGTAGCGCTTCGCGATGTGGAGCTTCTCGTCGAGCGTGTAGCCGGCGAGCTGGATCACCTCCATCCGGTCGAGCAGCGGCGTCGGCACCGTGTCGAGCGTGTTCGCGGTCGCGATGAACATCACCTCGGAGAGGTCGAAGCTGAGATCGAGGTAGTGGTCGCGAAAGGAGTCGTTCTGGGAGGGGTCGAGCACCTCGAGCATCGCGCTCGACGGATCGCCGCGGAAGTCCGAGCCCATCTTGTCGATCTCGTCGATCATGAACACCGGGTTCCGGGTTCCAGCGTCGCGCAGCGCGCGAACGATCGTCCCGGGCATGGCGCCGATGTAGGTGCGGCGATGGCCGCGGATCTCGGCCTCGTCGCGCACCCCACCGACCGAGATCCGTTCGAACTCGCGGCCCAGCGCCCGGGCGATCGACTTGCCGAGGCTCGTCTTGCCGACCCCGGGCGGGCCGACGAAGCAGAGGATCGCCCCTCGCCCACCCGTCGCCCCCGGAGGCGAAGCCGAGGAGTCGGCGGCCTGTTCTGTCAGGGACCGTACGGCCAGGTATTCGAGGATCCGGTCCTTGACCTTCTCGAGGTCGTAGTGGTCGGCGTCGAGGACCTCGCGGGCGTGGCCGATGTCGAGGTCGTCTGTGGTCGTCTTCGACCACGGCAGCTCGACCAGCCACTCGAGGTAGGTCCGGATCACCCCATACTCCGCCGCCGCGGAGGGCAGCCGCTCGAGCCGCGTGAGCTCGCGGTCGGCGGCCTTCTGGGCGTGCTCGGGAAGCTCAGCCGCCTCGATCCGCTCGCGCAGCTCGTTGACCTCGGCCTGGGTCTCGTCCTCCTCGCCGAGCTCGCGCTGGATCGCCTTCATCTGCTCGCGCAGGTAGTACTCGCGCTGGCCCTTCTCCATCTCGGACTCGACCTCGGACTGGATCTGGGAGCCGAGCTGGATCACCTCGAGCTCGCGGGCGAGCAGCTCGGCGAGCCGGCGCAGGCGCAGCTTGACGTCGGTCATCTCGAGCAGCTCCTGCTTCTCGGCCGCCGGGATCCGCAGCGCCCCGGCGATCAGGTGCGAGAGCGCCGAGGGGTTGTCGATGTTGGTGACCGCGAGCTGTAGCTCCTCGGGCAGGTAGGGGATCTGCTCGATGATCTCGCTGAAGGTGCGCTGGACGTTGCGAGCCAGCGCCTCGAGCTCGGGCGAGGGATCGACCTCGTCGGGCAGCGCCTCGATCCGGGCGACGAGATACGGGCGTTCGGCGATGTATTCGCCGAGCCGCACACGCTGGGTCGCCTGGACGAGGACCCGGATCGAGCCGTCGGGGACCTTGAGCATCCGCGCGACGACCCCGACGACCCCGACGTCGTAAAGGGCGTCGGGCCCGGGCTCGTCGAGCTCGGGGTCGCGTGAGGCAACCAGGACCAGCGTCCGCTCGCCGGAGAGGACGTCGTCGATCAGCTTCACCGAGCGCTCCTGCCCAACCGCGAGCGGGGTCAGGGTGTCCGGGTAGGCGACTATTTCCTTCAGCGGCAACACCGGGAGCGCCGCCGGCAGCTCCTGGCCGCCGCGCTCGGCGATTGCGGCCTCGACGTCGGACGTTTCGACGACCTGGATTCCGTCGCTGCTCATCGCGAGTCGATCGGGACCCGGCGCGTGACCTGGCCGGCGAGCGGCAGCTCGACCCGCAGGATCCCGTCCTCATAGCTCGCGCGGGCCTGGTCGGCGACCACGTCGGCGCCGAGCTCAACCACGCGCCGGAACGGACCGGCCTCGATCTCGACCTGCTGATAGACGCGGCCCTCCGTCTCCTGGACCGGGCGCTCGCCGGTGATCACCAGCTCGCGGCCGGCGACCTCGAGCGAAACGGTGTCGATGTCGATCCCCGGCAGCTCGGCCTTGACGATCGCCCGGGGCCGCTCGCCGCAGTAGTAGACGTCGACGCGGGGCGAGAACCCGGACTGCGCGAGCGTCCCGCGCGGCCACTGCTCGGCGAACGGCTGTCCGAGCAGCTCGTCCATCTCCCGCCACATGCGCTCGAAGTTGACCAGCAGATCGCGTTGGCGCGACATGCCCATAAAGGTAGCGACGCCCGGCGCGCTCGCTCAGAGCTCGAAGACGCCGCCCTCGTGGGCGACCTCGACCGGCCCCCCGAATGCTGCCGATGCCTCGTCGCGGGCCCAATCGAGGTCGAGCTCGTCCGAAATATGGGTGAGGACAGCCCGGCGCGCCCCCGCCCGTCGAGCGTGGTCACCCGCCTCGGACGGCGTCAAGTGGCCACGGATCCCGGTCCGCTCGGGGCGCGGCAGGGTCGCCTCGACGAACAGCAGGTCCGTCCCGCGCGCGAACTCGACCAGTTCCTCGCACGGCCGGCAGTCGGCGCCGAAGGTAAACCGGCCGCTGCTCGACGAGACCTCGACCGCGTGGGTGAGGATGAAGTGGGGCACCTCCGCGAAGCGAAACGCGAACGGGCCGATCTCGACCGCCGAGCGGGGATCGAACTCCTCGAGCTCGAACGCCTTCTCGACCAGCTCGCCGTCGCCCCAGGAGCCGACCACGTCGCGGAACATCTGCCTCGCCCCCGGCGGCGCGACCAGGCGCGGGCGCGCCGGGTCGTCGGTCCCGGGGTGGCCGGCGACCGGGACCGGCTGCTGGCGCGGCGTCAACAGCAGCGCGTACGAGTACGGGATCAGGTCGATGAAGTGGTCGGCGTGCAGATGGCTGATCACGACCGCGTCCACGTCGGTGTAGTCGCAGTGGGCGCGCAGCTTGGCGAACACGCCGCTGCCGCACTCGAGCAGCACCGTGGTCCCCGCCTCCTCGATCAGGTACCCGCTGCAGGCGCCGCCGGTGTCCTGCCAAGCCGGCGACTTGCCGAGCACGGTGATCCTCATCGCCGGGGTCAGGCCGCCTGCGCGTCGCGCACCATCGCCGCGAGCTTCTGCAACAGCGCCCAGGCGACGTCGGGATGCTCACGGACGAACGGGGCGAACTCCCAGCTCACGATCCCCTGGCAACGCAACTCGCGATCGGCGGTCACGGTAGCGGAGCGGGGGCCGTCGTCGAGCAGCGCGATCTCCCCGAAGTGATCGCCGGGGCCGAGCTCGCCGACCGGCTCGCCCGCGACCGTGACGGTGGCCGTCCCCGCCTCGATCACCCAGAAGCCGACCCCGGCCTTGCCCTCCTCGATCACGACCTCGCCGGCGCTCCAGGCTCGGCCCTTCATCGCCTTGGCGAGACGCTTGCGGTCGCGTTGCGCGAGCCCCGAGAAGAGCGGCACCCGGGCGAGCGTCTCGGCGAGATCGGACATCGCGGCGATCATATGCGCGCGCATCGATTGCCGCAAACGGCGGCAATCGGTCTCAGCGCCCCGGGGCGAACTTGCGGTGAATTGCGGGAATCGATCCGGCGCGCCGGCGCAGCCGGTGGGATCATCGCCGGGCTCGCAGAGGACGGCACACGAGAGGGGAGATGTGATCGAGGCGAAGCAGGCGACCGAGGTCGCCGAAGCGTTGGGGCTGAGGCGAAAGGGCACCGTCAAGCGGCGGCGCAAGAACGGGCCGAGCTGTGAGGACTGCTTCTTTCACCGCCACCTGCTCTGCGCGCTCGACCTGGACGCGCCGTGCTCGACTTTCCGGGCCGACAGCGAACGGGGCCTGGTCCCGCCGCGCCAGCCGGCGCTACTGGTCCGCGAGGCCGCTGAACCCGACCCGGCCGTCGCCGCAGAGCCTGACCCGGCCCTCACTTAGGGTTGCCTAATCCGGGCAAGGGAGGCGCTAGAATCGGCGCCATGGCTCACGAGCGCACCGCGCGCCTCAGCGCCTCGCCGCCGCTCTTCAAGAGCCGCTTCCTCGACTTCTTCTCGCGCATCCACCCCGCCGTCCCGGCGCTGATCTTCGTCCCGGTGATCGTCGCCCTGATCGTGCTTGCGGCCCGCGACGGCAGCGGGGCGCTGGAGATCGCGCTGCTGTTCGCTGCAGGCCTCTTGACCTGGACGCTGTCGGAGTACTGGCTTCACCGCAAGGTCTTTCACTGGGACCCCGACCACCCGGTCGGGCATCGCCTGCACTTCATCATCCACGGCGTCCATCACGACCATCCGAACGACAAGCTGCGCCTCGTGATGCCGCCCGGCGCAAGCATCCCACTGGCGGCGGTGTTCTTCGCCGTCTTCTGGCTGATCTTCGGGATCCCGACGTCTCTGCCGCTGTTCGCCGGCTTCCTCGCCGGGTACTTGATCTACGACTACACCCATTACTACCTGCATCACTTCGTGCCCAGAAGCACGTTCGGCAAGCGTCTGCGCGAAGCGCACATGCGGCACCATTTCCAGGACCACCGTTACGGCTTTGGCGTCTCCTCACCGATCTGGGACGTCGTCTTCCGAACCTTGCCGCGCACCCGCCGCGACTGAACACCAGTAGTCTCCACTCATACGTTTCAGATCCCCGCTTCCAACCCTTACTGTGTGCGCACGGTGAGTGAGAAGGGCAGCCACCCATGCCACCAAGCTCGAACACCGACGCCGTCAGCCAGGCAGCCAACCTACTTCGCGCGCGGATCCGCGAGCTCGACTCCGAGCGGTCGCAGCTCGAGCGCGCGCTGGCAAGCCTCACCGACGGCCGCCCGGGACGCCGTCGACCCGGCCGCCCGCCGGGCTCAACCGGGCGCACAACCACGCGGCGCCGACGCCGGCGCCGCAACACGCGCTCCGATCAGGCGGTGAAGCTGGTCGCCGCAAACCCCGGGATCTCCGCCTCTGAGATCGCGAAGAAGATGAAGATCAAGCCCAATTACCTCTACCGGGTGCTCGGCGATCTCGAGAAGGAGGGCCGGGTCCGCAAGGACGGCAGGGCCTACCGCCCGGCCTGACCGCCGGGCCAGGGGCGGACGCTCAGATCAGACCGAGCTCGGTGATGGCCTTGCGCTCGTCCTCGAGCTCGGCCACCGAGGCGAGGATCCGGGGACGCGAGAAGTCGTCGATCTCGAGTCCCTCGACGAGCGACCACTCGCCGTTCGCGCAGGTGCAGGGGACCCCGGCCACCAGGCCCTCGGGGACGTCGTAGGAACCGTCGGAAACGACCGCCATCGAGACCCAGTCGTCGGCCGGCGTGCCGAGCGACCAGTCACGCATGTGGTCGATCGCGGCGTTGGCAGCCGAGGCGGCGCTCGAGGCGCCGCGCGCCTCGATGATCGCCGCGCCCCGCTTGGCGACCGTGGGGATGAACTCGTCGGCGACCCACGCTTCGTCATCGACCGCGTCCCACGCCGAGCGCTCTCCGACTCGCGCGTGGACCAGGTCCGGGTACTGCGTCGTCGAGTGGTTGCCCCAGGTCGTCATCCGGGTGACCTCGCCGACCGCAGCCCCCAGCTTCGAGGCGAGCTGAGAGATCGCCCGGTTGTGGTCGAGCCGCATCATCCCGGTGAACCGCTCGCGGGGAACGTCGGGGGCATGGGACATCGCGATCAGGCAGTTGGTGTTGGCCGGGTTGCCGACCACGAGCACCTTGACGTCGTCGGCCGCGCCGGCGTTGATCGCCTCTCCCTGGGGCTTGAAGATGCCGCCGTTGGCCTCGAGCAGGTCGGCGCGCTCCATGCCCGGGCCGCGCGGCCGCGCCCCGACCAGCAGGGCGACGTTGGCGCCCTCGAAGGCGCGGTTGGGATCGTCGGTGATCTCGATCTTCTGCAGGAGTGGCAAGGCGCAGTCGTCGAGCTCCATCGCGGTCCCCTCGGCGGCCTTGATCGCGTCGGGGATCTCGAGCAGGCGGAGCTCGACCGGGGTCTCGGGGCCGAGCATCTGACCCGCGGCGACCCGAAACAACAGCGCGTAGCCGATCTGGCCGGCGGCGCCGGTGACGGTGACTTTGACCGTACTCACTGGAAACCTCCAATCGCGCTTCGCACCACAACCATTCGATTCTGCTCCGCGCTCAAACCTCTAATCGCGCTTCGCACCACAACCATTTGATTCTGCTCCGCGCTCAAGTCATCTCCTTCTGCAGGTTCTCGTCGATCGAGGCGAGGAACTCCTGGGTGGTCTGGAACTGCTGATCGCCGCCGACCAGAAGCGCCAGGTCCTTGGTCATCTTGCCGCTCTCGACCGTCTCGATGCAGACCCGCTCCAGGGTCTGGCCGAACTCCGAGACCTCCGGGGTGGAGTCGAGCCGGCCGCGGGCGGCAAGGGCCCGGGTCCAGGCGAAGATCGAGGCGATCGGGTTGGTCGAGGTCGGGTTGCCCTTCTGGTGCTCGCGGTAGTGGCGAGTGACGGTCCCGTGGGCCGCCTCGGCCTCGACGGTCTTGCCGTCGGGTGTCATCAGGACGCTGGTCATGAGCCCCAGCGAGCCGAACCCCTGGGCAACGGTGTCCGACTGGACGTCGCCGTCGTAGTTCTTGCACGCCCACACGTACCCGCCCTCCCACTTCAGCGCCGCCGCGACCATGTCGTCGATCAGCCGGTGCTCGTAGGTCAGTCCCGCAGCCTCGAACTCGGCCCGGAACTCCGCCTCGTAGACCTCGGCGAACAGGTCCTTGAAGCGCCCGTCATAGCGCTTCAGGATCGTGTTCTTGGTCGAGAGGTAGACCGGAAACCCGCGCTCGAGCCCGTAGCGCATCGAGGCCCGTGCGAAGTCGCGAATCGAGTCGTCGAGGTTGTACATCGCCATCGCGACCCCGCCGCCGGGAAAGTCGTAGACGTCGAGCTCGATCGGCTCGGTGCCGTCCTTGGGGGTATAGGTGAGAGTCAGCGAGCCCTTACCGGGGACGACCAGGTCAGTCGCCCTGTACTGATCGCCGAAGGCGTGGCGGCCGATCACGATCGGCTTCGTCCACCCCGGCACCAGCCGCGGCACATTCGAGATCACGATCGGCTCGCGAAAGATCACCCCGCCGAGGATGTTGCGGATCGTTCCGTTCGGGGAGCGGTACATCTCCGCCAGCCCGAACTCCTTCACCCTTGCTTCGTCGGGGGTGATCGTCGCGCACTTGACCCCGACTCCGAACCGCTTGATCGCGTTCGCCGCGTCGACGGTGATCTGATCGCGGGTCGCGTCGCGGCTCTCGATCCCGAGGTCGAAGTACTCGAGCGGAACCTCGAGGTAGGGCAGGATCAGCTGCTCCTTGATGAACGCCCAGATGATCCGAGTCATCTCGTCGCCATCAAGCTCGACGATCGGGTTCGCAACCTTGATCTTCGCCATTGCGGCGCGCGATGCTAGCGGCGCAGGCCAGAGAGCAACCGCCGGCGCAAGCCGCGGTCCGGCACAATCGAGGCGTGGCCACGTCACAACGCCCGCTCAGCGCCACCCACGAGGTCGCCAACCAGGCCCTGCCGCTGCAGGACTACAACACGTTCGAGAGCGACCAAGTGCTGGTCGAGACGCTCGAGCGCGAGGGCGGCGGGTGGGCCGCGGACCGAGCCCGCGAGCTGGGCGCCTTCTCGGGCTCGGGGCGGGCGATCCGGCTCGGGGCCGAGGCGAACGAGAACCCCCCGACGCTGCGCACGCACGATCGCTTCGGCAACCGGATCGATGAGGTCGAGTTCCACCCGGCGTGGCACGAGCTGCTCGGCGCCGAGGTCGGCTTCGGCCTTCACGCGCTGCCCTGGCGCGAGCCACAGCCGGGGGCCCACGTCGCCCGCGCGGTGATGTTCGTCTCCGCGCAGGCCGAGGCCGGCGTTGGCTGCCCGATCTCGATGACCTACTCAGTGATCCCGGCGCTGCGCAAGCAGCCTGACCTGGCGGCGGAGTGGGAACCCCGCTTCCTCTCGCTGCGCTACGACGGCGAGCGGCTTCGACCGGCGCCCGACAAGGCCGGCGCCCTGTGCGGGATGGGGATGACCGAGAAGCAGGGCGGCTCGGACGTGCGCGCGAACACGACGACGGCGACCCCGGTCGACGGCGGCGGGCCCGGGGGCGAGTACCGGCTGCTGGGCCACAAGTGGTTCATGTCGGCGCCGATGTGCGACGCCTTCCTCGTTCTCGCGCAGGCCGACGGCGGCCTCTCGTGCTTCCTGATGCCCCGCTTCACCCCCGACGGGGAGCGCAACCCGATCCACATCCAGCGGCTCAAGGACAAGCTCGGCAACCGCTCCAACGCCTCGAGCGAGGTCGAGTTCCGCGACACGTCCGCGTGGCTGGTCGGCGAGGAGGGTCGCGGTGTGCCGACGATCATCGAGATGGTCAACCACACGCGGCTCGACTGCTGCCTCGGCGCCGCCGCGGGGATGCGGATCGGAGCTGCGAACGCGATCCACCACGCCCGCAACCGCTCGGCGTTCGGCAAGGCGCTAGTCGACCAGCCGCTGATGCGCAACGTGCTCGCCGACCTCGCGGTCGAGTCCGAGTTGGCGACGATCGGCGCGATCCGGCTCGCCCGTGCCTATGACGAGTCGGCGGGCGGCTCCGAGCAGGCCCAGCAGCTCAAGCGGATCGCCAACGCGGTGCTCAAGTACTGGCTCTGCAAGCGGGCGCCGGCGCATGCCGGCGAGGCGCTGGAGTGCTTCGGGGGCAACGGCTACGTCGAGGAGTCGGGGATGCCGCGCCTGTACCGCGAGGCGCCGCTGAACTCGATCTGGGAGGGCTCGGGCAATGTCCAGTGCCTCGACGTGCTGCGCGCGATTGTCGGCGGGCCCGAGCCGATGGAGGCGTACTTCGCCGAGGTCGGCGAGGCCGCCGGCGCCGACCCGCGGCTCGACGCCGCGGCGGCTGAGCTTCGCGACCAGCTCGCGAACACCGAGCAGCTCGAGGCGCGGGCACGGGCTGTGGTCGAGCGGATGGCGCTCGTGCTCCAGGGCTCGCTCGCGGTCCGCTTCGCCGACCCGGCGGTCGCCGACGCCTTCTGCGCCTCACGCCTGGGCGGCGACTGGGGCCGCGCCTTCGGCACCCTGCCGGCGGGGAGCGACTTCGAGCGGATCATCGAGCGCCACACCGCAGTCGCCGCCTGAGCGGCTGCGCCCCGATCCTGGCGGCGGACACCCTCGCCTCCCGACCGGCCGCTGTAACGACCGCGCACGTGCCGGGGAGCGCCTCCCGCGAATCGGCAGGAATGCGGGAGGTGCGTTGTGGGGTGCGGCGCCTCCCGGGCCGGCACTCGCAAATGCAACGGAAGCGTGGCGTCAGAGCAAGCGCGCGTGTGTGACGTCAGAGCCAGCGCCCGTCGAGTCGCCTGACGACCGCCTCAGCGAGTCTGATCGCGTCGGCCAGCGTGCCGTAGTCGACGTTCTCGGGGGTGTCTGTCGGCCAGTGGTAGTTGGCGGGCTGCTTGAGCTCGGTGACCGAGCACAGCGTCGCGGTCGGGTAGCCGGCGGCGAGCGGCTCGAGGCCGTCGGTGCCGTTGCGCAGCCGCAGGTTCGGCACCAGCTCGATCCCGAGCTCCGCGGCGAGCCCGTCGAGCAGCGACAGCGCTTCGGCCGGGTACTCGTGCATGCGCAGAAATCCCTCCCCGCGGAGCACGTTGAGCGTCGGCGAGCCGACCGTGTCGACGCAGAGGAAGAACGTGCGCTCGCGCTCGAGCTCGCCGAAGTGGCGCTCGCCGAAGGCCTTCATCCCCTCGCTGAACGACTCCTCGGCTCCGGTCGAGAGCAGGATCACCCGGATCGAGCGGGTCGGTTCGGTGAGCAGGTGCTCGGCGAGCGCGAGCAGCAGCACGACCGCCGTCGCGTTGTCGTTTGCTCCCGGGACCACGGGGCGCGCGCCGATCTCCGCCATCGACGCCGCGTAGCCGGCCCCGAGCAGGGCGGCGGTGGCGCCGGCGGCCCGGCTTCCGGTCAGCGCCGAGGCGATCGCGAGCAGCGGTGAGGCGAGCAGCGGCCACATCAGCGCCGGGCTGGTGTCGAAGAGCGCGATCGGGAGCTTGGTGCGACGAAAGACCGCGTCGGGGATCGCGGGGTTGAAGATCCAGCCCGAGTGAGCCGCGTCGTGGTGGGCGGCGACGACGACCGTGTGCTCGGCGTCGGCGGGGCCGAGCTCGCAGATCACGTTGTGGGTCAGGGATTGCGGCAGCCGGTTGCGCAGCCGGCGCTTGCCGGGCGGGAACTCGTCGGCCAGGGCGGCCGCGGCGGCCGCCCCGAGGCCGGCTGCGAGCGACCGTCGCCGGCGCAGCCCGGCGAGCCCCGCCGCCGCTGCAGCAGCGGCGCCGAGTCCGAGCGGCCACCAGTAGGTCCCGTGCGCGCGTTCGGACTCGATCCTCGCCTCGGCGCCGAGTCCGGCGAGGCGGTTGACGATCCACTCGGCGGCCTCGCGCTCGCCCTCGGAGGCCGACGGCCGCTCGATCGCCACCAGGTCACCGAGCCAGGACCGCAACCGGCCCTCGCCGACTGGCGAACCGGGCGGCGCTGCGGCCTGATTTGTGGAGCTGCTCATCGGGCCGAGAACGCTACCGCGAGCTCAAGCCACCCCCCGGACGGGTCGATGTTCCTCGCGTGGAGCACTTCTCGCGCGTCGTGCGCGATCAGGGCGCGGTCCGCACGCGGGTGCTCGGCATCCTGATGCTCGCCGGCGGCGGCCTGGCGGCGGTCACGGTCGCGCTCCCTCCCGAGGCCGAGGGCTCGGACCCGGCGGTCCTAGTCTGCGGCGCGATCGCAGCCTTCGCCGGCGTCGGGCTGGTGGTCAGCCGCCGCGAGGTCCCGGGCTGGCTGATCGGGGCGATCGGGATCTTCGGCACCGCACTGATCACCCTCGCGACCTATGCCGGCGGCGGTGCCGACTCCGGGACCGCCGACAACGAGGTCCTCTACGTCTGGGTCGGCCTGTTCGCGTTCTACTTCCTCACCCTGCCGGCCGCGATGCTCCAGCTGGCGGCGGTCGGAGTCGCCTACGCCTGGCTGCTCTCCGCGCAGGGCACGCCGACCAACGCGGCGGCAACCCAGTGGGTGGTCACGGTCGGCACCCTGCTCGTCGCCGGGCTCGTCTTCGCGATGCTTCACAACTCGCTCGTCGCCCTCGTCGGCGAGCTCGGCGAGCGGGCGCGGCTCGACGACCTGACGCGGCTGCTCAACCGTCACGCGCTCGAGGAGCGCGCCGAGACGGAGTTCGCGCGCCAGGAGCGCGGGGCCGGTCCGATCGGCGTCCTCGTCTGCGACATCGACGGGTTCAAGACGATCAACGACAGCCTCGGCCACCCGGCGGGCGACCAGGTGCTGCGCCGGACCGCCCTGGTGCTCGAGCACGGGACTCGCGAGATCGACGCCGTAGCCCGGGTCGGCGGCGATGAGTTCGCGCTCCTGCTTCCCGACGTCACCTCAGAGGAGGCACGTGCGGTCGCCGAGCGCCTGCGGCTAGCGGTCCGCCGCTCCGCCGGCGACATGCGTCTTCGGCTCTCGATCAGCATCGGCGTCGCGGTCGCACCGCCGTGCGGCGACACCCTGGCGGCCCTCTGGCAGGCCGCCGACCGGGCCATGTACGAGGCCAAGCGCAGCGGCGGCGACGCCGTCGGGCTCGCCGGGGCCGAGCCCGCGCGCGACCCGGCGCCCGCCGGCGCAGCCTCGGACCAACTCGCCCCAACCGAGTCCTGAGCAGGCCGACACGGCCGCCCGGAGTGGCTCGCCAGGCCCGACGCCTACGATTAGCCGCATGCCGACCAGCAGCCGGCTGACCCTGTTTCACGTCCGCGGGATCCGCGTCGGCGTCGATTACTCGTGGTTCCTGGTCCTCTTCCTGGCGATCATCTACCTCTCGGGCGTCTATCGCGACGTGCTCGCAGCCGACAGCTCCGATTCGCAGCCCTACGTGCTGGCGGTGATCACGGCGCTCGCCTTCTTCGGCTCGATCCTGCTCCACGAGCTCGGCCACGCAGTGGTCGCAATCCGCAACGGGATCCCGATCTCCGACATCACGCTGTGGCTGTTCGGCGGCGTCGCCCGGATGACCCGCGATACGGACTCGGCGGCAACCGAGTTCAAGATCGCCGCCGCGGGCCCGGTCGTGACGCTGGTCATCGTCGCGGTCTGCTCGGGGCTCGGGATCGCGATCGGGGGCGGGGACGAGTTCTGGCAGGCGCTGACGGTCGAGCGCGGCGCCGAGATCTCCGGTGCGCTTGCGGTGCTGAGCTGGCTCGCGAGCATCAACCTGCTGGTCCTGATCTTCAACCTGATCCCGGCCTTTCCCCTCGACGGCGGACGGATCGCGCGCGCGATCGCCTGGAAGCTGACCGGCGACCGCAACCGCGCGACCCGCTTTGCCGCCACCCTCGGCCAGGGGTTCTCCTATTTGTTCATCGCCCTCGGGCTCGTCTGGCTCGTCGCCGGCAACGTGATCGGCGGCATCTGGCTGGCGCTGATCGGGTTTATCCTCGCCCAGTCCGCTCGCGGCTACGCGATGCAGTCCACGTTCTCGCGCCGGATCGAGGGGATCAGGGTTGCCGACGTGATGGATCCCGAGCCGGTCGCGATCCCGGAGGCGACCAGCATCGAGAGCGCGATCGACGAGTACTTCCTCCGCTACCGCTGGCCCTGGTTCCCGGTCGTCGATGGCGCACGGCGCTTCCGCGGCCTGATCGTGCGCGAGGCCGCCGACGCGGTCCCCGCCACCAGCCGCGCCGCCCAGACGGTCGGCGAGGTGTTCGAGCTCGACGCCGGCGGCACCCTGCGAGTGCGTTCCGACGCACCGCTGGAGTCGCTGCTCGGCAACGACGCGCTGCGTCGGCTCGGCGGCCTGGCGGCGGTCGACGCCGAGGGCCGCCTGCAGGGCGTGATCACGGCCGACCAGGTGGGCAGGGCGCTGCGCGACGCACTCGGGGGCGACGCCTCGCCCGACCCCGGCGACGAGCCCTAGGACGAGCGCCGCGCGGGCGCTCCCCGCCGCTTGCATCGCGGCGCCTCAAGCTGAGTCCGCCGAGGGCCGACAGTAGATATGGAAGTGGATGCTGATCGCGAGCTCAACAGGCACGCTGACGCACGACCCTGGCTGCCGGGCGGCCTCGACGAGGCCGCCGTGGAGATCGATGGCCGGGGCCGCGTCGTCGACGCCAACCCCGCCGCCCGCGAGCTGCTGAGCGGTGAAGAACCGACCGTGGTCGTGGTCGGCGACCCGGCCGCGCGGGCGGCCGAGCTGGCGCGCCACGAGCGGATTGCCGCCCAACTCGTCGACGCCGAGCAGATCGCCGGAATCGCGATCTGGGAGTGGGACGTGGCCAATGACGAGGTCACCTGGTCGCCGGCGATGTACCGCTGCTTCGGCTATCGGGCCGACGGCGTCAAGCCCAGCTTCGAGCTCTGGCTGCGCGGGATCCATCCCGATGACCGCGAGCGCTGCGTGGCGCGGGTCGAGGACGCGGTCGCCGCCGGGACCGGCTACGAGTTCGAGCATCGGGCGGTCCACCCCGACGGCACGGTCGTGCACCTGCACTGCCGCGGCGACGTCCGCACCGACGCCTCCGGGAAGGCGGTCAGGGTCGTCGGCGCGAGCCAGGACATCACTCAGCGAGTCGCCCAGCAGGATGCTCTCGACCGCCTCGCCCGCCAGCGCGAGGCAATCCTCGACGCCGCCGGCGAAGGCATCTGCGGCCTCGACTCGGACGGGCTGATCACGTTCGCCAACCCCGCCGCCGCGACCATTCTCGGGCGCACGATCGGGGAGCTCGGAGGCGCCCGCCTGGCCGACTTCGTCCACACCGCCGGGGGCGGCAACGCCGACCCGTTCGCCAGCGCGCTCAGCGAGGGCGTCTCGACCTCCGACCAGAGCGCCACCTTCCTGCGCGCCGATCAGGCCACCCTCGCCGTCGACCTGCTCTGCAACCCGATCCGGGAGCACGGCCGCGTCGTCGGCGCGGTGGTGACGATGAAGGACGCGACCGAGCGGCGCCGGTTCGAGGACCAGCTCGCATACCTCGCCGACCACGACGCGCTCACCGGGCTGCTCAACCGGCGCCGGTTCGAGCAGGAGCTGGCGCTCCAGGTCGCCTACGCCGAGCGCTACCAGGCCAGCCTCTCGGTCCTGCAGATCGACCTCGACGGGTTCAAGGACGTCAACGACACCCGCGGCCATCGGGTCGGCGACGATCTGATCTGCTCGATCGGGCGCCTGCTCGGCGAACGCCTGCGCAAGGGCGACGTCGTCGCCAGGATCGGCGGCGACGAGTTCGCCGTCCTGCTTCCGGCTACCGACGGAGCCGCCGGCGCGGAGGCCGCCGAGGAGCTGCGGACCGCGATCGGCGGCGTCCCGCACATCGCGGGCGGGCGGCCGGTGCGAATCACGGCAAGCCTCGGAGTGGCGACGATCGGGGACGACGCGGGCGACGCTCAGGACCTGCTCACGAACGCCGACATCGCGATGTACGACGCCAAGGACGCGGGTCGCGACCGTGTCGCGCGCTACGTGGCCGCACGCCGCGGACGCGAGCGGGCGGCCGAGCGCTTCGCCTGGGTCTCGCGCCTGCGCCAGGCGCTCGACGAGGACGGGTTCGAGCTCTTCGCGCAGCCGATCCGCGCGGTCGGCGACGAGCGCCCGTCGCAGTTCGAGATGCTGCTGCGGATGCGGCTTGAGGACGGCTCGCTGGCGCTGCCCGGATCGTTCCTGCCGACCGCCGAGCGCCACGGCCTGATCAGGGCCGTCGATCGCTGGGTCGTCGCACGCTCGCTCGAGATCGCTGCCGAGCACGGCGGCGAGCGAGAGCCGCCCCGCTTCGAGATCAACCTCTCCGGCCACTCGATCGGCGACGCCGAGCTGCCGGCGTTCATCGCCGAACAGATCAAGGGCGCCGGGGTCGACCCGTCACGGATCATCTTCGAGATGACCGAGACCGCGGCGATCGACAGCCTGCACGGGGCCCGCCATTTCGCCGCCAGCCTGCGCGAGCTGGGCTGCAAGTTCGCCCTCGACGACTTCGGCTCGGGGTTCAGCTCCTTCGTCTACCTCAAGCACCTGCCGATCGACTTCGTCAAGATCGACGGCGACTTCGTCCGCGGTCTCGCGACCAGCACCTCGGACCGGCTCTTCGTGCAGGCGATCGTCGCGATCGCGCGCGGCCTCGGCAAGCGGACGATCGCCGAGTTCGTCGAGGACGCCGAGACCGCGGAAGTGCTCGCCGAGCTCGGGGTCGACTACCTGCAGGGCCTGTACATCGGCGCCCCGCTGCCGGTCGCGGACGCGCTCGCGCCCGCGCGCCCGCTCGTGCCTACCGCCTGAGCTCCGCCGCCCACCGGGCCGCCGCGCTCCCTAGATAGGATCGGGCCGTGCCCAGGCATGACGTATTGGTGATCGGCGCGGGACTCGCCGGGCAGCGGGCGGCGCTCGCCGCAGCCGAGCAGGGCGTCTCGGTCGGCATTGTCTCCAAGGTCCATCCGGTCCGCTCGCACTCGAACGCCGCGCAGGGCGGGATCAACGCGGCGCTCAACCCGGATGACTCCTGGGAGTCGCACGCCTTCGACACCGTCAAGGGATCCGACTACCTCGGCGACCAGGACGCGATCGAGATCATGTGCCGCGAGGCGCCCGAGGAGATCCTCCACCTCGAGCACCTCGGGGTCCCCTTTCACCGCAACGCTGAGGGGCTGCTCGGCACCCGCGCCTTCGGCGGCGCCTCACAGGCGCGCACTTACTACGTCGCCGACATCACCGGGCAGGCGATCATGCACGTGCTCTACGAGCAGCTGATGAAGCACTCCGACGCCGTCGACCGCTACGAGGAGTACTTCACCACCTCGCTGGCGCTCGACGATGCCGGCGACTGTGTCGGCGCCGTGCTCCGCAACCTCCGCGACGGCTCGATGGAGCTGTTCGAGGCCAAGAACGTGATCCTCGCCACCGGTGGGAACGGTCAGGCGTGGCAGCCGACGACCAACGCGCTGATCTGCACCGGCGACGGGATTGCGATGGCCTACCGGGTCGGCGCTCCCCTGATGGACATGGAGATGATCCAGTACCACCCGACGACGCTCGCCGGCAAGGGGTTCCTGATCACCGAAGGCGCGCGCGGAGAGGGCGCGCACCTGCTCAACGCGCAGGGCGAGCGGTTCATGGAGCGCTACGCACCGAACAAGATGGAGCTCGCCTCGCGCGACGTCGTCTCGCGCGCCGAGCAGACCGAGATCAACGAGGGGCGCGGGTTTCCCGACGGGACCGTGGCCCTCGACATCACCGTCGTCCCACGCAAGCGCATCCACGAGGCGCTGCGCGAGATCGTGCTCGTCGGGCGCGACTTCGCCGGCGTCGACATCACCCGCGAGCCGATCCACATCAAGCCCGGCAACCACTACACGATGGGCGGCGTCAAGACCGACTCCGACGGCGCGACCGAGATCGCCGGCCTGTACGCGGCGGGCGAGTGTGCCTGCGTCTCGGTCCACGGCGGCAACCGGCTCGGCGCCAACTCGCTACTCGACACGCTGATCTTCGGCCGCCGCGCCGGCCTGCACGCGGCCAACCGCGCCAAGCAGGTCGAGACCGGTCGACCGGCCGCCGCAGCGCTCGCCGACGAGCAGCGGATGATCGAGGAGCTGATCGGCCGCGAGCGTGGGTCGGGGCGCCGGGTCTCGGAGATCCGCAAGGAGCTCGGGCAAACGATGGACCGCCATGTCGCCGTGTTCCGCGAGGACGATGGGATCCGCGAGGCGCTGGAGATCGTCAAGCGACTGAAGGAGGACGCGGGCGCCGCCTACGTCGACGACCGCGGCTCGGTCTTCAACCAGGACGTGCTCGGGGCGATCGAGCTCGGCTACATGCTCGATTGCGCAGAGTGCGCGTGCGTCGGCGCGCTCGAGCGCACCGAGAGCCGCGGTGCGCAGTTCCGGACCGACTTCCCGGAGCGAAACGACGACGAGTGGCTACGGCACATCGACCTGAAGCTGAATGGCGACGGGCCGGAGGTCAGCTACTCGGAGGTGACGATCACGGAGTGGCAGCCAATGGAAAGGACCTACTGATGGCGGCGCTGGTCGCTCGCCGCCCGTCGCTCGGTAGGGTCGAGCGCTGATGCCCGAGACGGAGGAGTACACGCTCAAGGTGCGCCGCTTTTCGCCCGAGTCGGGCGAGGGGCCGTACTGGGAGGAGTTCGAGGTCGAGCTCGACCCGACGCTCTCGGTCCTCGACGGCCTGCTGCAGGCCAAGGACCGCGACGACGGCTCGCTCTCGGTGCGCTGCTCGTGCCGGGCCGCGATCTGCGGCTCGTGCGGTGTGAAGATCAACGGCCGCTCGACGCTCGCCTGCCTGACCCAGATCGGCGAGGCCCACGAGACAGCCAATCGCCGTCCCGCCGCTGACCCGGCCGCCCCCGGACGCGAAGCGGAGGAGGCGGCCGGCAATGGTTCCGTGGCGCCAATAGTTGTCGAGCCGATGGGGAACATGCCCGTGGTCAAGGACCTGGTCACCGACATGGAGTCGACCCACTGGACAAAGATCCGCCGGGTCACCCCGTGGCTGCTCGACGACGGCGATCCGCCCGAGCGCGAGCGCGTCGTCCCGCCCGAGTCGATGGTCGACATCACGCAGACGATCGCCTGTATCCAGTGCGGCGCCTGTGTCTCGGCGTGCCTCTCGATGGAGGCCGACCCGGACTTCATCGGCCCGGCGGCACTCGCGAAGGCATATCGCTTTGTCGGCGATCCGCGCGACGTCGAGAGCCGCGAGCGGCTCTACGACCTCGCCCAGGACCCGCACGGGATCTACGACTGCACGCACTGCTTCGCCTGCATCGACGCGTGCCCGAAGGGAGTCGCGCCGATGGACCAGATCATGCGCCTGCGGCGGCGCGCCGGCGAGCAGGAGATCCACGATCGAAACCACGGCCACAATCACGAGCACGCGTTCGTCGAGATCATCCGCAAGAAGGGGACGCTCGACGAGTCGCTGCTGCTGCAGGAGTCCTACGCGCCCGGCCTGAAGGGCAAGCTGATCCCGACGTTACGGCGCGCTGAAGGGGCTGATCGGGCTCGATCCCGACCGCGATCCGGGGCATTCGCAGCGGAAAGATGCGCTCGCTGCCGAAGCTGATCCCGGGCATCCACCCGAAGCTCCCCGACGACGCCCAGGAGCAGGTGGAAGCGATCTACGAGCACGCCGAGGGGCACCGCACCGAGCTCAACCTCTACATCGCAGGCGAGGAGGACGTCGAGCCGGAGCCCGACGAGGAGGAGCTGAGTCAGCCCGAGGTCTCCCCCGGGCCGAAGGAGAACGAATGATGAACGCCTACTTCCGGCACATGCTGCTTTCGCCGCTAAAGCGGCTCACGCGATGAAACTTGCCTACTGGCCCGGCTGCGTCTCGCGCGGCTTCACCACCGAGCTGCACGGCTCGATGGCCCTGGTGGCGGAACGGCTCGGGATCGAGTTGGTCACGCTCGACCGCGCCAACTGCTGTGGCGCCGGCGTGATCGCCGAGCACAACCAGGAGCTTGCCGACACGCTCAACGCGCGCACCTTCGCGCTCGCCCAGCAGACCGGGCTGGCGATGATGAACATCTGCTCGACCTGCCAGGGAGCGCAGTCGGAGTGCCAGCAGCGCCTCGACGCCGACTCCGCCTACCGGGCGCACATCAACGAGGCGCTTGCCGGCGAGGGGATCGAGTACGTGAAGGACAAGCAAGGGTTCGAGAACAAGAACTTCCTCTGGGTCCTGGCCGAGGACTACGGCCTCGACGCGCTGCGCTCGCAGGTGACGCAGCCGCTCTCGGGCCTGCGCGTGGGGCCGTTCTACGGCTGCTATGTGGTCCGGCCCAAGCACCGGCTGGGCTACGACGAGCACCCCGACCGCGACCTCTACCTCGAGCAGGTGATCGAGGCGCTCGGCGGCACGGTGGTCGAGTACGACGGCTCGCACAAGTGCTGCGGCTTTCCGATCATCACGATGAATCGCGACACCTCGCTGCGCCAGGCAGGCACGCACGTCGCCGACGCACTCGACCAGGGCGCCGACTGCCTCGTCACCCCGTGCCCGCTCTGTCACCTGAACCTCGACATGCAGCAGCCCGAGGCGGCGAAGCTGGTCAACCGCGAGCTCGGCCTCGCGATCCTGCACCTGCCACAGCTCGTCGGCCTGGCGCTCGGGTTCGAGCCCAAGCAGCTCGGGATGGAGCGCCACATCGCCGCCACCGACTGGGTCGTCGACCGGCTCGCCGCGGTCAGCGCCTGATGACTGAGGCCCACCTTCCCCACGGGGCTCCGCCACCTCCGCCGGAGGTCGAGCAGGCGGCGCTGCTCGGCCACATCGAGGACGCGGTCAGCCTCTATCTCAAGTTCACCGACGTCGATCCCGAGACCGCCCGGCAGGTGGTCGAGAAGCTCGCCGAGGGCTAGCGCCCGCCCATCCGGCGCTCGATCCAGCGGGCGCCGACCGTGTCGGTGAGCCCGTGGGCGACGATCGAGGCGAGGATGACGAAGGCGGCGATGTCGAAGACGAGCGAGCCGTTGGCCAGGTCCGCGTCGAGGACCAGGATCGCGAACAGCATCGAGGCAACGCCCTTGGGCCCGAACCAGGCGATGAACGCCTTCTGCGCGCGCGGGAGGCCGGTGCCGACGAAGGAGAGCGAGACCGCGATCGAGCGCGCGACGAGCAGGGCAAAGAGAATGAAGACCACGAGCGCGCCGATCGAAGCGTCGTATCCGGTCGCGACGATCACCGCTCCGAAGACGAAGAAGGTGAGCACCTGGAAGATCGTGCTCACGTTCTCGGAGAAATCGGCGAATCGCTCGGTGATCTCGTGCTCGGAGAAGCCGAGCGCGATCCCGGCGACGAAGGCGGCGATCAGGCCGTTGCCGAAACTGACGTCGGCGAGCCCGAAGGCGGCGAGCCCGAAGCCGAGCGCGTAGATGCCCTCGTAGCGGGCGGTGACGCCACCCGGGACGTGCCGATGGATGCGTCCCCCGACAACTCCGAGCACGAGCCCGATCAGGGCGCCGAAGGCCGCCTCGCCGGCGAGCTCGAGCGCCTCCTGCCCGGCATCGCCGCCGGCGCCGGCGAGGACGAGGAAGAAGAGCACGAAGGGAAGCGCGAGACCGTCGTTGAGCCCGGACTCAAGGTTGAGCGTGTGGCGGATCGCGGCAGGGACGCGCCGGGTGGTGAGCACGCTCGACGTCACCACCGGGTCGGTGGGCGTGAGCACGGCGCCGAGCAGGAACGCCTCGGCCCAGTCGAGATCGGGAAAGAGCAGCTTCGCGCCGAGCGCGAGCAGGCAGAGCGTGATCGGCATCGCGATCACCAGCGCCCTCGCCGGCGGCCCCCAATGACGGCCGAGCAGCTCCCGGTCGACCACCAGCCCGTCGGCGAACAAGGTCAGGATCAGCGCCAGCTCGATCAGCTCGAAGACGCCCTCGTCCTCGACGTCGATCGCGATCACGTCGAGCTCGGCGAGCAGGATCCCGAGCGCCACCGAGAGGACCGAGGCAGAGAGCACCGTGCCCCGCATCAGCCCCGAGAGCGCCGCCGCGACGGCGAGCAGGAAGCCGATGATCAGCAGTGCCTCGCCGAACCCGATCTCCATGCGGCGACGCTATTCCCTGTACCAGTCGACGTATCCGCGACAGCCACCTGCGGTCGGCGTGCCGGCGCGGGTCGCCGCGAGGGAACCCAGGTGCGCGACCGAGTCGGCGCCGAGCAGCCGGCCGGCGAGCGGCGGGCGCTCGACCGAGGCGGTGACGATGACCGGACCGCCTTCGTCGACCTCGACCAACCCCGCCGGCCAGTAAGGGGCCGTGCCGCGATAGTCGAGGTTGGCCGGCACGGTCGCCGTCGCGCCGTCGGCGGCGACGGTCAGTGGACGGCTCGCGTCGTACTGAAGCGACAGCGCCCAGGTGCCCGGCTCGAGCTCGATCCTCGTCGTCGCCGACCCGCCGCTTTCGATCGTCTCCGCACTCCAGGCCGCAGCGGTGACCGGCGGCGCGGCGAAGGTGGTGACCCGGCTCGGGGTTCCCTCGCAGCCGCCGAGCCGGCCCGGGTGCGCGTCGGTCTCCCCGGGCCGCCGGGCGAGGTCGGCACGGCCGCGGCGCCAGAGCACGTAGCTGTCCGTCTCGAGCGCGCGCCGGTAGCCGGGCGGCGGGCCGCTGGCGTAGGCGGCGCGCGTCATCAGCACGTATGGAAACCGGGCCAGGGTCTTCGCGGTGACCGAGTCGAAGTCGAACTTCGCCCCCACGTCCTCGAGCTCGAAGTTCGGCTCGACGAAATACGGGTCGTAGAAGTTGCGCACGTGGGTGAACGGCTTCGAGCCGCGCAACTCGTGGAGGACGAAGTTGTCGCGACCGAGGAAGAGCAGCTTCTCGCCCGCGACCAAGGGCCGGATCTCGGCCAACTCGGCGGCGTGCGCCTCCGGGCCGACCGGGGCCTGGCGCAGGATCAGGAAGCTCGAGAAGGCGGCGGCGGCGGCGAACGCCGCTCCCAGCGCGACCGGCCAGCGGCGGCGCCCGGGCAGCAGCAGGCCGCCGAGCGTGATCAGGGCGATCAGCGGGGCCGCGATCGCGAGCGCCTTGGCCGACGTGTACACGGTGCCGAAGACCCGCGCGGCAAGGTAGAGCAGCGCCGCGGCGAGCAGCGCGGCGGGGACGGCGGCGCCGTGACGGCGCAGCCAGCGCGGCAGGCCCAAGGCCAGCGCCACCGCGGCCAGCAAGGCGCCGGCGTAGAACAGAACCGCGGGCAGCGAGCTGGCCGCCGCGGAGAGCCGGAACTCGCTCGTCGGCCAGATCCCCAGCGCCTCCAACGGCGAGAGCTGGCCCGGGAGGTTGCCGAGCCCGCCCTCGTTGGCGCGGTCCGGGTGCAGGGCACGAAAGTCGGCGAAGTCGCGCAGCCGGTCGAGATCGGCGAGCGCCAGGAGCGCGAGGACGACGGCGCCGACCGCGGCGATCGACCAGGCCGAGCGCCCCGGGCGCGCGCCGCGGATCACCTCGATCGCGCCCCAGACCACCGCCACCCCGGCCAGCCAGGCAAGGCCCGGGAACGAATAGACGTAGACGGTCCCGGCGGCCAGCAGGCCGAGCGGGATCGCGTCGCGCCAGCCCCGCACGGCCGGCAGGAGCAGCGCCCAGGAGAGCACGAAGAGCGCGACGATCGGCTCCTTGAACGCCTCCTGTGCGAGATAGGCCGCTGCCATGTAGGGCAGCGCGACCAGGGCCGCGGCGCCGACCCGCGGCGCGGCGCGCAGGCCGTCAAGCGACGAGTACGCGACCAGGGCGGTGAGCGCCGGGATCGCCAGGGTGAGGCCGGCGAAGACGTCGATCGAGCTCGCCCCGAGCAGCGCCCCGATCCCGGCGACGAGCGCGTGCGGGCCGAGCGGATAGCCCTGGTCGACCAGCACCGGCTCGGGCCGGAACCCCTCCCGGATCCAGTCGGCGAGCAGCAGGTGCGAGGCCATGTCGTCGTTGACGAGGCCGACGCCGAGGATGCCGATGTTGTCGGCGGCGATGAACGGGAGGGCTGCGAAAAGAGCGGCGAGGACGGCCGCGAGCGCCGCCGGGGCGTGAGACCGGGCAGTCACCGCCGGAGCCGGCTTGACGTTCACGTACTTGATCGTCAGGACCACCACCGCGGCGAGTGTGAGAAGGCAGAGGACGATCGCGATCGTCGTCGCGCGGTCGGGTCCGGCGGGGATCGCGGCGGCGCTGAGCAGGAGGGCGAGGCCGATCGGGCCGGCGAGCGCCGAGCGCTCGAGACGACCGCTGAGGGCGAGGACGGCCTGCCCGGCGAGGAGCGCACCGGCCACGATCAGCGCCGCCGAGGCGATCGCGGCGATCAAGCCCGGCTACGCGGCGAAGGACGTGGCCCCGGCCGGCACCCGGACCAAATCGCGCTCGGCGAGCAGCTCAGCGACCTGGACCGCGTTGGTCGCCGCGCCCTTTCGCAGGTTGTCGCCGACGACCCAGAGATTGAGACAGCGCTCGTGGGAGGGGTCGCGGCGGATCCGGCCGACGAGCACCTCGTCGCGGCCGGCGACGTCGGCGGCGAGCGGGTAGGTGCCTTCGCTGGGGGCGTCGACGACCTCGACCCCGGCTGCGGCGGCGAGCAGCTCGCGGCAGGCCTCGGGGGAGAGGGGCTCGCGGGTCTGCAAGTTGACCGACTCCGAATGACCGACGAAGACCGGCACCCTGACGCAGGTCGCCGAGATCCTGAGCTCGTCGTCGGAGGCGCCGAGGATCTTGCGCGTCTCGGCCATCATCTTGCGCTCTTCGGTCGTGTAGTCGTCGCCGTCGGCAAACGACTCGACCTGGGGCAGGACGTTGAAGGCGATCACATGCGGATAGACCTCGGCCACCGGCGCCGTCCCGTCGAGGATCGCCCGCGATTGGGATCGCAGCTCGTCGGAGGCGCTCTGGCCGGTGCCGGAGACGGATTGGTAGGTGGAGAAGACGATCCGCTCGATCCCGACCGCGCGCTGGATCGGTGCCAGGGCGACCATCGCCTGCATGGTCGAGCAGTTGGGGTTCGCGATCAGGCCGCTGTGGCCCTCGACCGCATCCGGGTTGACCTCGGCGACGACGAGCGGCACCTCCTCGTGCATGCGCCAGTAGCTGGTGTTGTCGATCACAACCGCTCCCGCGTCGACGAAGCGCGGCGCCCACTCGGCGCTCACCGCCCCGCCGGCCGAGGAGAGGACCAGGTCGAGCCCGGCGATCGTCTCGGCGGTCAGCGGCCTGCACTCGAGCTGCCCGTTGCCGAAGGCGATCCTCCGGCCCGCCGAGCGCTCGGAGGCGAACGGGACCACCTCGGAAGCCGGGAAGCCGCGCTCGGCGAGCACCTCGAGGATCGTCGAGCCGACGGCGCCGGTGGCGCCGACGACGCCCACCCGATACTTCACGACGTCACCCGTGGACGATGCTCGCCCGCCGGGTCCTCCTCGCGAACCGCCTCGACCCCGAGGTCGAATGCCTCGTGCAGCCCGCGGACCGCATCGGGGACGCGGTCGGCGGCGATCACGCAGGAGATCTTGATCGGCGAGGTGGAGATCATCTCGATGTTGATCTCGCGCTCGCCGAGCGTCTGAAAGACCTTCGCCGCGACCCCTGGGTGGCTGCGCATCCCGGCGCCGACGACCGAGACCTTGCCGACCTCCGGGTCGGTCTGAACGCCGCCGACGCCGAGCGGCTCGAGCACCTCGGTCGCCGCCCGCAGGTCGTCGCTGGCGACCGTGAACGAGAGGTCCGCCGTCTGGTCGTCGGAGACCGGCTCGTTCTGGATGATCATGTCGACGTTGACGTTGGCGTCCGCGAGGGCGCTGAAGACGCGCCCGGCGACCCCCGGCTCGTCGCGAAGGCCGGTCAGGGTCACGCGCGCCTCGTGGGCGTGGGTAACGGCTGTGACCATCGGCTGTTCCACGGTCTCGTCCTCGGCGAGCACGAGGGTACCGGGGGCGTCCTCGAACGAGCTCCGGCAGTGGATCCGGACGCCGTGGTTGCGCCCGTACTCGACCGCGCGCAGCTGCAGCACGCCGGCGCCCGAGGATGACATCTCGAGCATCTCGTCGAACACGACCAGCTTCAGCTTCCGGGCGTCGGGGACGATCCGCGGGTCGGCGCTGAAGACGCCGGCGACGTCGGTGTAGATCTCGCACAGGTCGGCCCCGAGGGCGGCGGCGATCGCGACCGCGGTCGTGTCCGAGCCGCCGCGGCCGAGCGTGGTCACGTCGCGGCTGTCGCCCGAGACGCCCTGGAACCCGGCGACCAGCACGATCCGGTCCTCGGCGAGCCCGTCGCGGATCCGGTCGGCGCGGACCTCGAGGATCCTCGCCTTGGTGTGGGAGGAGTCGGTCACGATGCCCGCCTGCGACCCGGTCAGCGAGATCGCGCTGTGCCCCATGTCGTGGATCGCCATCGCGCAGAGCGCACACGAGATCCGCTCGCCGGTCGAGAGCAGCATGTCCATCTCGCGCGCCAGCGGCCGCTCGGAGATCTCGTAGGCCTGGGCGACGAGGTCGTCGGTCGTCTTGCCGCGCGCCGAGAGCACGGCGACCACCTGCTTGCCGCGCTCGCGCGCCTCGACGATCCGGCGCGCCGCCCGGCGGATGTCCTCGGGCGAGGCGACCGAGGTGCCGCCGAACTTCATCACCACCGTCTCGGCCATCGCCGCCGAGGATACGGCGAGCGCCAGCGTGACCCGGATCACACACGGGCGCTTGGCCCGGATATATCTTTGCGATATATGAAGCTGACGCCGACCTCTCACGTGATCCTCGGAATGCTCGGCCTGCGCCCGATGTGCGGGTACGAGATCAAGCGCTTCGTCGACAAGTCGACCCGCTTCTTCTGGGCGGCGAGCTACGGGCAGATCTATCCCGAGCTCGCTCGCCTCTCGGCCGCCGGCCTGATCGCGGGCGACAGGGACCCCGGGTCTGCAAGGCGCCGAATCGTCTTCCGGCTCACCGCCGACGGTCGCAAGGCGCTGCGCGAGTGGCTCGCCGGGGCCGCCGAGATCCAGGAGACCCGTGACGAGAGCCTGCTCAAGGTTTTCTTCTCCGACCTGGCCGGACCCGGAGGTCCGGGCCGGGCGCTGGAGGCCAAGCGACGCCACCACGCCGAGGTCGCCGCCCGCCTGCGCGCGATCGAGTCGGCAGGCGCCGAGGACGCCGGGCGCTCCATCTACGCGACGCTTCGCTACGGGATCGCCGTCAACGAGTTCGCCGCCGAGTGGTGCAGGCGTGAGGCCGAGGCGCTGGGCACGGACTCGGTCGCGGAGGGCGCGGTCTGATGTTCGACGCGCTCGCGCGGTTGGCACAGCGCCGCGGCAGACGGGTGCTGGTCGTCGCCGCTCTGGTCTTCGTCGCCGCCGGCGTGCTCGGTGCCGGGGTCGCAGAGCGTCTCGACCCGTACGGAGCGGACGACCCGGAAACCGAGTCGGTGATCGCCGAGCAGCGGCTCGAGCAGGCCGGCTATCGCGAGACCGAGATCGTCGTCGTCCTCGACGAGGACCCGCGCTCGGCGCCGAGCCGGGCGCGGATCGCGGCGCTGACGCGAGAGATCGAGGCCGACCGGGACGTCGCCGGCGTGACCGGTTTCGCGAGCACCCGCTCGGACGCCTTCCTATCGCGCGACGGCGGCTCGACCTATCTCGCCGTCACCCTCGAGCCGACCGGCGACGCTGAGGTCCAAGACGCAGCCGAGCGGATCACCGAGGCGCTCGCCGGCCGGCCCGGCGTCACGGTGGGCGGGCCGGCGGTGATCTCCGAGCAGGTCAACGCGCAGGTCGAGGAGGACCTGCGCCGGGCGGAGCTGCTCGCATTCCCGCTTCTCTTCCTGCTCTCGCTGCTCTTCTTTCGCAGCCTCGTCGCGGCGCTGCTGCCGTTGCTGGTCGGCGGCCTCGCGATCGTCGGCACCTTCCTGATGCTGCGGGTCGCGAGCGACGTCGGCTCGGTCTCGATCTTCGCCCTCAACCTGGTCACCGGCCTCGGGCTCGGGCTGGCGATCGACTACAGCCTGTTCGTCGTCTCGCGCTATCGCGAGGAGCTCGCCCGCAGCGGCCCGGGCCTCGAGGCGATGCGGCGGACGATGGCGACGGCGGGTCGGACGGTGCTGTTCAGCGCGCTGACCGTCGCCGGAGCGCTCGCCTCACTGCTCGTCTTCCCACAGCGCTTCCTCTACTCGATGGGCCTCGGGGGCTCGATCGTGGCGCTGATCGCAGCGGGAATCGCCCTGATCGTGCTGCCGGCGATCCTGGCGCTGCTCGGACAGCGGGTGAACTCGCTCGCTCCCCGCTTCCTGCACCGACGCGCGACGCGCGACGCGAGGCCGGCCAGCGAGGGCTTCTGGTACCGGCTCTCACAGCTCGTGATGCGGTTTCCCGGTCGGATCGCGGCCGCCAGCGCGGCGCTGCTGATCGCGCTCGGGGTCCCCTTTTTCGGGATCGAGTTCAAGGCGGCCAATGCGCAGGTTCTGCCTGAGTCCGCGAGCGCGCGCCAGGTCGACAGCGTGCTTCGCGACGAGTTCCCGCCCTTCCGCGACCAGCCGGTCACGGTCGAGCTCTCCGGCGCCGATCGGCGGCTCGCGGCGCACACCACCGCCCGGCTCGAGCGGGTTCGGGGAATCGCTTCGGTCAACCCGCCGATCGCGCTCGCGGGCGGCACCTACGCGATCGAGGCGATCCCCGACTCGCCGGCGCTCAGCCAGCGCAGCCAGGACGCCGTCGAGCGGATCCGCGAGCGAATCGACGGCGTGCGGGTGACCGGCTTCGGGGCCGGGTTCATCGACCTGCAGGAGAGCCTCGCCGCCCACCTGCCTTTGGTGCTCGCGATCGTTGTCGTCGTCACCTTCGCCGTCCTCTTCCTGATGACCGGGTCGGTGGTACTGCCGCTCAAGCAGGTGCTGATGAACGCGCTCGGACTCAGCGCTACGTTCGGGATCCTGGTCATGGTCTTCCAGGACGGGCGGTTCGAGGATCTGCTCGACTACACGAGCCTCGGCGGCCTCGAGTCGACCCAGCTCCTTTTCCTGTTCGCGGTCGTCTTCGGGCTCTCGACCGACTACGGGGTCTTCCTCCTGGCCCGGATCAAGGAGGCCCGCGACGGCGGGTACGAGGACCACGAGGCGGTTGCAGTCGGCCTCGAGCGCACCGGCAGGATCGTGACCGCCGCGGCGCTGCTGTTCTCGATCGCGATCGGCGCCTTCGTCCTCTCGGAGATCGTCTTCATCAAGCAGCTCGGCCTCGGGACAGCGATCGCGGTGCTGATCGACGCGACGATCATCCGCGCGCTGCTCGTCCCCTCGCTGATGCGCCTGCTCGGGCGCTGGAACTGGTGGGCGCCGGCGCCGCTGCGCCGCTTGCAGGCGCGGATCGGGCTCAGCGAGGGCTAGCGGGCCGCCAGGCCTCAGCCGAGCGACTGACGGCCGGCGAAGGCGCGGCCGAGGGTGACCTCGTCGGCGTGCTCGAGGTCGGCGCCGACCGGAAGGCCGCTGGCGAGACGGGTGATCGTCACCCGCCCGCGCAGGAGCTCGGCGATGTGGTGGGCGGTCGCCTCGCCGGTCGTTGTCGGGTTGGTCGCGAGCACGATCTCGGTCACCCCGTCGTCGCCGGCGCGCTCGACCAGCTCGGCGATCCGCAGGTGCTCGGGATCGACGCCGTCGATCGGTGAGAGGGCGCCGCCGAGCACGTGGTAGAGGCCGCGGTACTCGTGCGTGCGCTCGATCGGGATCACGTCGGCGGGCTGCTCGACGACGCAGATCAGCGAGCGGTCGCGGCGGGTGTCCTCGCAGATCTCGCAGCGCGCTCCCTCGGCGAGGTTGAAGCAGGCCTCGCACTGTCCGACCTTCTGCTTGACCTCCCGGATCGCGTCGGCGAGCGCGAGCGCGTCGGCGTCGTCGTCGCGCAGGATGTGGAAGGCGAGCCGCTGCGCGGTGCGCCGCCCGATTCCCGGCAGCTGGGCCAGCTCGGAGACGAGGCGCTCGATTGGGCGCGGGTACATGGGGTGAAGCTAGCGGGGCGCGGGGCGGCTACAGGCCCGGCAGGCCGAGCCCGCCGGCGCCGCCGAGGCCGGACGCCCCGCCGAGCCGGTCGGCGGCGAGCTGCTGCGCGGAGCGCAGTCCCTCGTTGACCGCGGCGAGGATCATCTCCTGGAGCAGCTCGGCCTCCTCGGCGTCGATCGCCTCGGGGTCGATCGCGATCTCGAGCAGGCGCAGGTCGCCGCTCAGCTTCACCTTCACCATCCCGCCGCCGGCGCTCGCGTCGACGACCTCGTCCTTGAGCTTTTCCTGCGCCTCGGTCATCTCGGCCTGCATCTGCTGGACCTGCTTCATCATCGAGTTGAGGTCGAACCCGCCCGGGCCCTGCGGCAGTCGCGTCATCCACTCGCCTCCTTGGCCTCGGCCTCGCCGTCGTCGGGCTCGGCACCGTATTCCTCCGCGTCGAACTCGGCCCGCATCAGCTCGACCAGCTCGTCCTCGGACAGCTCGCTGCCCGCCGGCGCCTCCGCATGGTCGGCGTCGAGCAACACGTAGTGCGGGCGCAGCGAGGCGCCGGCGATCGTCTTGATCGCGTCCGCGAGCCGGTCGCGGGCCTCCGCGGTCTCGGCCTTTCGCTTGTTGAAGGCCGCCGAGGGCGGAAAGCCGACCTCGAGCGCAGCGTCCTCGATGCTGACCGCGACCGGGCGCGCTGCCGCGAGCACGTGCGAGAGCAGCTCCGCGCCGCCCTGGCGGACCTGGTCGATCACCGCGGGCCAGAGCCCGACCAGCTTCTCCAGCTCCACCCCGTCCGCCCCGGCTTCATCCGTCACACCATCCTCATCAGCCTCACCTGCCGGCTCGGCGGTCTCGTCGGCGGGGGGCGCCGGCTCCGCGGCGGAGTCGGCGGCGTCCGACGCGGCGGAGTCGGCACCCCCCGCCCCACCACCAAGCGAAGCCTCCAGCCGCTCGAGCCGCTCCACCAACGCCTCGCGCGACGGATCGAGCTGCGGTCGCGCAGCGCGCAGCAGCGCCAGCTCGACCGTCATCCGCGGCTCGTCGCCCTCGCGGATCGCCGCCAGCGCCGCCGAGAGCGTGTCGATCGAGCGGCCCAGCGCCAGCTCGGGGATCGCGTGCGCCTGCGAGCGCAGCCGCTCGGGCTCGGCGGCCGTGACCGTGAACGCATCGCCGAGCTCGCCGACGGTGCGGATCACGATCAGCTGGCGCAGGTGAGCGAGCAGGTCGCGGGCGAACTGGGTCACGTCGCGCCCCGAGCGCATCAGCCGCTCGCTGACCTCGAGCGCGGCGCGTCCGTCGCCGGTCGCGATCGCGTCGGCGGCGGCGAGGATCAGCTCCGCGTCGGCGACCCCGAGCACCGCGAGCACGTCGTCGGTGCTGACCCGCTTGCCGCCGTAGGAGACGAGCTGGTCGAGGGTCCCGAGCGCGTCGCGGAAGCTGCCCGAGGCGGCCCGCGCGATCGCCGCGACCGCGCCGTCGGAGATCTCGATCTGCTCAGCAGCGGAGACGCGCCGCAGCACCTCGGCGATCTGCTCGAGCGAGGGGCGCTGGAAGTCGAAGCGCTGGCAGCGGTCGACGATCGTCGGCATCACCTTGTGCGGCTCGGTGGTGGCGAGGATGAAGACCGTGTTCGCCGGCGGCTCCTCGAGCGTCTTCAGGAACGCGTTCCAGGCCTCGCGGGTCAGCATGTGGGCCTCGTCGAGGATGTAGACCTTCCAGGTCCCGGTGGCGGGCGCGTAGCCGACCCGCTCGCGCAGGTCGCGGATGTCGTCGACCGAGCGGTTCGAGGCGGCGTCCATCTCGATCACGTCGAGCGAGGTCCCGGCGGCGATCGTGACGCACGACTCGCACTTTCCGCACGGGGTCAGCGTCGGGCCCTCGACGCAGTTCAGCGAGCGGGCGAGGATCTTCGCCAGCGACGTCTTGCCGGTCCCGCGCGAGCCGACGAACAGATACGCGTGATGGACCCGATCGCGCTCGACCGCGTTGCTGAGCGTGCGCACGACGTGCTCCTGGCCGACCACCTGATCGAAGGACTGCGGGCGGTGGCTGCGGTAGAGGGAGGTCTCGGCGCTCACCGAGTCGATACTACCGTCGGCCCGGACGCCCCCCACCGGGCCACGACCTCGCTTTGTCAGACTGTGCCGATGCGATGGATCGCACTTGCCCTGGCAGCGATCGCTCTCGGCGCCGGCGCCCTGCCCGCCGTGGCCGACGACCGGCCGAAGACGCGGATCGTGATCAAGAAGCTCAAGCACTCAGGCGCCTCGGGCAAGGTGAGCTCGAGCGCCGGCGGCTGCGTCGACGGCCGAGAGGTGGCGCTGTTCCGGCTCGACGGCTACGTGTCGCGCAAGCTCGCCAAGACGAGGACGGGCTCGAACGGCAGGTGGCAGGTCGGAAAGCACTTGCGCAACGGCCGCTACTTCGCCACCGTCGCGAGCGGCAGCGGATGCCGCTACGACAACTCGAAGACCGAGACCCTGAGATAGATATGACCGTGCGGGCCCGTCCTCGAGAGCGGTCACCGAGCGTGCCCGCCGTGGCTGGCTCGAGTCAGGCTGATCCGCGGCACTTGCCCGGCACCGCTTAAGGCTGCTTCCTTCCGGATCTGACCTGGTTCGCGGACGCGCATCGCGCGGGACCTGACCGTCAACACCGCCCGCGGCGTACTGGCCTCGAAGGCCACGACCCTCAGACGAGCTTTCGGCCCCGCTAGAGCGGATTGCGGGTACAGGGCACCGCTAATTCCCCGCCTAGCACGGTCGGGGCAATCCTAGCGCGGCTAAGGGAACGGGGCCGATGGGTCGATGCAGGCCTCAATGGGACGGATCCCGCGAACCCTCGCCCCGGCGCTCGCCGCGACGCTGGCGCTGGCGCTGGCCGGGATCGCGGCGGCTGCGATGCAGAGCACGAAGCTCGGGCCCTCGCTTTGCGAGACGAACGGCGGCGGCAGGTTCGTCGAGGTTCCCGGCTTCCCCGGCGAGCGGATCGACCGGCGGCTGCTTCGCGACGTCCGCCTGCTCGAGCGGCGCTACTCCATCTTCGTCACCGACGGGTATTCCACCGACCCGGTCCACGCCGCCAACGGCGAGCACCCGATCGGCCTCGCGCTCGACATCGTCCCCAACAAGGCCGCCGGCGGGCGCTGGTCGGACATCGACCGCCTCGCCGCCTGGGCGGAACCGCGCCAGGACCGCCCGCGCGAGCCGTTTCGCTGGGTCGGTTACGACGGCGACCGGGGTCACGGTCGTGGCAACCACTTGCACCTCTCCTGGAGCCACTCCGAGGTCAGGCCACGCCACCCGGCGCGCACCGTCTACACGGTCCGCTGCCCGCGGCCCGGCGGCGCGCCGGCACCCGAGCAGCCCGGCACCGAGGAGACCGAGCAACCACTCGGAAGCGGCGGATCCGCCGGGGGCACCCACGCGGGCGGGGCCGGGGGCAGCGGATCGGGCGGTGTCGGCGCCAGGCCGCGGCTCGCCCGGCCGGTGATCGAGCTCGGCGGCGTCGGCCGACCTTGAGCTCGTAGTTCGGCTAGCGCCGTGGTTCGAACAGGAGCGCGGTGACCACCGGGCGGGACTCGGGGGCGGGCTGGTCCTGGGTCGAGTAGGGGCGGTTGAGCAAATGCCTGCGGTGGACGAGGGTCGCGGAGCCACCGCCGTCGAGGTTGATCGCCTCGCGGACACCGAAGGAGAGCAGCAGGTCCGCGAGCTCACCGAGCTCGAGCCCGCCGTCGAGCGCCGAGCGGCGACCGTCGCAGCAGACGGCCAGCAGCTCGCCGCCGCCGATCCCGAGCGCGCAGCGCGGGTAACGACCGATCGTGATGTCGGAGTCGAACTGCCCCGAGCCGGCGGAGAAGCCCTCGCGGTCGTCCCCGTCGATCAGCGAGCGACCGGCAGAGACGAGCAACGGGCCGGCCTGGACCAGGTCGCCGGGCGGATCGGCCTCGAAGGTCACGCGAGCGCCGATCCGGACCGTGCCGTCGACGGCGTGGACGCATCCACGCGCCGCAGCCCAGGGTGATTCGACCGGCTCATGAACCACGGGCTCCCCGCCCACCCGCACCTCACCGAGCGGCCGCGACGGGTCGCGCACAAAGAAGCCGGCGACGATCGCCTCGCCCACGGAGTGCTCGGCGCACCAGTGATCAAGTCGCTCGGGCTCCGGGAAGCAGACGAGCCGCACCGACGTCGAGAGCACCGGGTGGCGGACGACATAGACAGTCGTCTCCTCCCCGCCGGGAAGCCGAACGCGCATCAGCTCGTAGCGGATCCCGTCGCCCACGGCCGCAGCCTAGAGGCAGTCGGGCGTGGTCCGGCGGGCCGCCGCCCGGCTCACCCGCGGAGCGCCCGCGCGATCTCCTCCGCCGCGCGCTCACCGGACTCCACCGCCCCTTCGAGGTAGCCCTGGTTGGCCGTCGCGGTGTGCTCGCCGGCAAAGTGGATCGCTCCCTCGGGCCTGCCGACGTAGCCGTAGTAGCGGGTGTACTGGCCCGGCAGGTAGGCGGCGTAGGAGCCGCGCGCCCAGGGGTCGGCGACCCAGCGGTCGGTCCAGGCGCGGCCGCGAAAGCCGCGCCGCAGGCCGGTGAGGCCGGAGGCGCCGCCTTGGGCGAGGCTGTCGAGGTTGCGCTCGCGCTCGCGCCGGGTCGTGGGGGCGTGGGCGCCGCTCGCGGCGAGCCCGCCCGCACCCGAGCGACCGCCGAAGTAGGTGGTGATGATCGACCCGCGGCCCGGCTCTCCGAGGCTGCTCTCCCAGGTGTAGAGGAAGGGGTCGTCGGAGATCATGTACCCGTTCCAGCGGCCGTAGGCCTGCGGCCGGCGCTCGAACTGCATCAGCACCTTGGCGTTGGTGCCCATCCCGAGCTGCTCGATGCAGGCGCGCTTCTTGCGACTCAGCCCGGCGGCGGTGAGGTCGACACGGCGCAGGGTCGGGAACGGGATCGCGAGCACCACGCGATCGGCGACGACGTCGGTCGCGTCGCCCGCGAAGCGGAGCCCGTAGCTGCCGTCGCTGCGGGCGAACAGCGCCTCCAGCTCGGCCCCCGGGCGGATCGCCCCGTCGGGCAGCGCCGCGGCGAGCGCCTGCGGGATCTGGTCGTTGCCGCCGCGCACGTGGTAGCGCTCGTCGGCGCCCGGCGTCGCCTCGACGTACTCGTAGAAGAGGTTCAGCGCACTGAGCCGGTCGGCGTCGAGGCCGAACTCGCTCGCCATCTCGGCCCAGACGAGCTGACCCTGCAGGCCGCGGCTGCCGCCGGGCAGGTTCTGATCCAGCCAATCGGCGACCGAGAGCTCGTCGAAGGCTCGCGCGGCCGGGGTCGCGTCCGCGTACCCGTACGCCCCGACCCTGCGCGCGGCAGCCTCGATCCGGCGCTGGAACAGCCGGCGCTCGGGGCCGAGGTCGGAACGGCGGCGGCGAGCCCCGTTCAGCCACAGCCGCCAACCGCCCGGGTTCGGGATTGAGTAGAGATCGGTGAGCTCGAGCCCGAACCGCTTCGCCAGCCCTCGCATGCGGCGGTGGCGCGAGTCGATGAACTCACCCCCGTGCTCGCCCGTCTGTCCGCCGGCGAACTCGCGCGCGGTCCAGCAGCGCCCGCCGATCCGCGCCGGGTTGGCCTCGTAGACCGAGCTCGCGAGGCCGCGTCGCTGGAGCCGGCACGCGCAGCTCAGGCCCGCGAGCCCGGCGCCGACGATGACGATCCGCGACCCCGCCGAGCCCGGGGCGCTGTCGCGCGAGCACGCGACGGCCGCCGGGCCGAGCAACAGCCCCGCCGCGCCGGCCGCGCCGCGCTCGAGCAGCTCGCGTCTGGAGAGGCCGTCCGCCAACTCGCCAAGGCTAGAGCCCACCTCGCGGGGCACGCCCCGGGCGGGCTCAGCTTCGCCGTCGATCGCACGATCCGACCCGCCCCGGCCGCCCCACCTCGGCCCTATGATCGACCCGTCGGGCGCGTAGCTCAGTGGGAGAGCGCTCGCTTCACACGCGAGAGGTCGCTGGTTCGAAACCAGCCGCGCCCATTGGTCGACATCCGGCTTCAGAAAGCCGAATGCGCCCTCTCCGCCCGAGCAGGCTTCGACCGCTGGTGTGTGACCGATCGGCGGCCGTGCCAATTGGTGCCAATTCGGCGCACCGTATCGCTAAGCCTGGGGTTACGTCGCAATGTGCTGCGAGAGCGCCCTTGTCCCCTCCGAACTCTCCCTCAGCGGGGTTGTCACGCGGAGTAGGTTGCTTGTGGAATGCCTCGACCGGAGACAAGCGCGAGGTGGTCCTCAGTGCCCGAGTAGGTGAGCAGTCGCTGTCGGCTCGGAGTTCGATTCGTCCCGCCTTCCGACCAGCACGTACGTGGTCATCGGCCCCTTGCCCTTCACCTCGATCGTCCCCCGCTGGCGCAGGTAGTAGCTGTCGCGCAGCTGCTCGTAGGCACGCTCGCTGACCTGGATCGCACCGGGCACGCCGTGGGACTCCATGCGGCTCGCCGTATTGACGGTGTCGCCCCAAAGGTCGTAGCTGAACTTGGCACGGCCAATCACGCCGGCAACCACGGGCCCGGTGTCGATGCCGATGCGAACCTCGAGCGACCGGCCGCTCTCCTCTGCGCAGCGCTCGACCTCCGCGCCCATCTCGAGCGCCAGATCGGCGATCGCCTCGGCGTGGTCCTCGCGCGGAGTGGGAAGGCCGCCGGCCACCATGTAGGAGTCTCCGATCGTCTTGATCTTCTCCACGCCATGGCGGGCGGCAAGCTCGTCCCAACGCGCGAACACCTTGTCGAGCAAGGCGACCGTGTCCGCCGGTGTGAGCTCCTGCGCGAGAGGCGTGAAGCCGACGATGTCAGCAAACAGCACCGTCGCGGAAGGGAACCCGTCCGCGATCACCTCGTCTGACTCCTTGAGCCGGCTCGCGACCGACGCCGGTAGAACATTGAGCAGCAGGCCCTCGGACTTGGCCCGCTCGACTTCGAGTTCGGCCCGCGCCTGCTCGCGAGCCCGCACGAAGTACTGCAGTAGCACGTAGGCCGTTGTGGAGACCCCCAGGATGTTCAGCACGAAGAACGCCACCACCACGCCGCTGGGGATGTGGGGCGGGCTCGCCGCGAGTGTGGGATCGATCGCGCCGGAGAAGGCCACCAGCGCGCCGAAGCCGACGAACCATGGGACGGCCTGGCGAGCACCAACGAACAGCAAGGCGCCAACCGGGCAGATGAAGGCCCAAAGCGACACTGCCGAGGAGTTGGCGAAGCCGCCCAAGCTCCACTGCAGGGCGAACGGCAGCAAGAGGCTCATCCAGAGCTGGCTTGTGCGGAAGAGGCGGTAGCGACGTGTGCGCGCGAAGGTGTAGATGCTGGCCGTCGACGCGAGTTGGTAGACAAACGGAATCGCCGCCGACAGCCACAGGCCGAGCACCGCGTACGTTCCGACCCAAACGAACGAGAGCGTGGCCATCAAGCTGGTTGACAGCGTGAGCACCGATTTGCGGAGCCGGACCTCCTCAGAGTCCGACGGCAAAGTGCCGAGATCGGTAAGCCGCCGCAGCCAGCCAGCCAGTCGCCGGCAGGCCGGGCCGCGTTCCCGTCCGCTTCCTGATGTGGACATGGGGGACAAGGGCGTCCTAGAAGACAAGGGTCCGATCCGCCCACTGGATCCAGTCGGCGAGCTCCTCCATTGTCGATCGATGGGCTCCCTCGACCAGTTGCTCCTCCGCTAGGCCCCGCGCGTCGAGGCAGGTGCCGCAGCAGCCGACGGTCGCCTCGTGATTCAGCAGCCCCCGGATCATGCGATCCACGTGGTAGTAGCCATCCGCGAGCCGCTGGCCGGCAACAGCACAGCCGACGCCGTCGCCGATCAGAAACACCCGCAGCTCAACCTCTCTGCGGGCCGACAGAGTCGAGGCGATGCGAAGGGCGCTGTACGGGCGCTCGCTCCCGTAGGGCGCGTCGTTGATCACGATCAGGGCTTTCACGGCTTCGCCATCGTCGGGTGCGGTAGAGGGGAGTGATGGGCACCGGTCCGCGGCAGGCCAACCACCACCCAGAGCCCAGACAACGCGGTGAGGCCAGCGACCACGGCGATCGTTGCCGCCGGGTCGATTGAGTCGGCGAGCAGGCCCACGGACAGGCCGCCGACTACGTAGCCCATGTCGCGCCAGAAGCGGTAGACGCCAACGGTGGCTGCTCGACCGACCGGAGTAACGGAGTCCGAAATCGCCGCAATCAACGTCGGATAGACAAGCGCGGTACCGGCGCCGAGGATGACCGCGGCAAGAGCCGCCTCCGCGATCGCTCCACCCGATGGCCGAGAGAAGAGCAAGCGCCCCGGCTTGGAGCAGCATCCCGGCGACGATCAAGGGCTTGCGGCCGACGCTGTCGGACCAGTGACCCGTCCAGATCTGTCCGAGGCCCCAGACAGCCGGATAGATCCCGGCCACCAGGCCGATCTGACCGGGGCTGGCGCCATCGGCCGCGAGATAGAGCGGGACCAGACCCCACGCGAGGGCATCGTTCAGGTTGTTGACCAGGCCGGCCTGCGAGCAGGCGCGAAGCCCGGGATTGCGGAAGGAGGTGGTGAGAAACGCATCGCGCAGGCGTGGCGCGCCGCGGTCGGCGCCGGAATGGTGGCGGGCCTGCTCGAGGGCGACGTGTGCACCGGTGTCCCGGACGAACAGGATGCTGATTGCCAGGGCCGTGACGGCGACGACGGAGGCTGCGATAACAAGGACGTCACGGGCGCAAGAACTCCCCGGCGAGCCAGCCGCTGGCGGCCGCGGCCAGCGCTACGCCGCCGTAGCCGGCCGCTTCGTTCAGACCCAACGCAAGGCCACGGCGCTTCGGGCCCGACCAGGTCGATCTTCATCAACACCGTCATCGACCACGCCAGGCCCTGGTTGACGCCGAGGAAGAGGTTGGCCGCCACCACCCACCCCCAGCTGGGGGCGACCGCGATCAGCACCGGCACCGGCAACGCCAAGGACCAGCCGATTATCAGCAGCCGCCGCCGTCCGATCCGATCGGCGAGCGCGCCAGCGGCCAGGTTGGTCAGCGACTTGGCGAGCCCGAAGGCGACGATGAAGGAGAGGACCGCGACCGTGGAACCGACCCCGAACTGCTCGGAACCGATCAGCGGCAGGGTCGAGCGCTCCAGGCCGACCATCGCCCCGACCAGGGCGTTGACCGCGACCAGGAGGGTGAACTGGGCCGCGTTTTCGCCGAGTCCCAGCTCGACACGTCGCTCGTTCAACTGATCGCGGCGCGAGGCCGGCCCGAGCGGTTCGCGGCCAGGATCTCGGACTGGTGCTCGGGCGCAGGAGGGATGTCCTTGGTCAGCGCCTCGACGAAGGCCTGCTCGGAGCCGAAGCCGAGCGCCCGGTTGTGTCGGCGCTCGAACCCGATCGTTGAGGTGGGATGCCCCGAGAGGCCGCGGCCGCAGACCGACCCGGCGTAGTGAGCCGGATAGACCAATAGGTGGTCGGGCAGCGCCAGGAGCCGCTCGTGGAGCGAGCGATACAGGGTGCGCGCCAGCTCCTCGACGCTTTCCTCGCTCGCGGCATGCAGATCGGGACGGCCGACGTCGCCGACCAGCAGCGAGTCGCCGGTGAGGACGAACCAGGGCTCGTCGCCGCGGCGGTGATCGGTGACCAGGTAGGCGTGATGTGCCGGCGCGTGTCCGGGCGTGGCGATCGCCTCGATCACCGTGTTGCCCAGCTTCACCAGTTCGCCATCCGCGAGCTCGTGGTGGGTCGAACTCGGCGCCAGACCCCTGCGGCATGTACGCAGTCGCCCCGGTGCGCTCGACGAGCTGAGGTAGTCCCGAGACGTGATCCGCCTGAACGTGCGTCTCGATCACGGCGACGATCTTCGAGCCCTGAGACTCCGCGGCGGCGACATAGTCCTCGACCAGGTCCACGTGGGCATCGACGACGGCGAACTCCCCGGCCGTCTTGCAGCCGAACAGATAGGAGGCGCAGGCGGTTTCGTCGTTCAGGAACTGGCGGAAGTACATTGGGGTTGACATCTTATCAAGAATTCGATTGAATAGCGGATATGAGCAAGTCCGATCGACGAAAGATGGCTCTGTTCGAGTCGATCGCCGTGATGGGCAAGGCCTTCGCCAGCCCGCGCCGCCTCGAGCTGCTCGACCTGCTCGCCCAGGGTCCGCGCACGGTCGACCAACTGGCGGAGGCGAGCAAGCAATCGGTGGCGAATGCCTCCCAGCACCTGCAGGCCCTGCACGCGGCCGGCTTGGTCACCCGCGAACGGGACGGCACCAGGGTCCGGTACGAGCTGGCGGGTGAGGACGTGCTCAGCCTCTGGCTCGCGCTGCGAGACACCTCCGCCGAGCGGCTGGCGGAGGTCGAGCGCTCGGCTCGTGACTACCTCGGCGAGGAGGTCGAGGGCATCGACCGCGATGAGCTGCTGAAGCGACTGCGGCGCCGCGACGTCGTCCTCGTCGACGTCCGCCCCACCGACGAGTTCGAGGCCGGTCACATCGATGGCGCTCAGTCCATCCCCCTCGCCGAGCTCGAGCAGCACCTCGACGAGCTCCCCAGCGATCGCGAGGTGATCGCCTACTGTCGCGGCCCGTTCTGCGTGATGGCTCACGAGGCGGTCCATCGCCTCCGCGCCGCGGGCCTCCCGGCCCGCCGGCTCGAGGAGGGCTGGCCCGAGTGGCACCTGGCCGAGTTGGAGGAGGCGGGCGCGGGATGAGCTGGACTCACCGAAACCTGGCCGTTCAGGGCTACTGCATGAGCGCCGAGGAGAGCCACGCCCTTCGCTGGGGACTCCGCTTTCCCACCGCCCTTTGCCTCGGACTCGTCGTCACCGGTCTCGCTCTTCAATCGGCCGTCCTGATCCTCGCGCTCGTTCCAGTCGGCGCGGTCGCCGGCTGGACCCCCCGCCATCCCTTCGACCTGATCTGGAATCACGGCCTCCGCCATCTCAGCGGTGCGCCGGAGCTGCCCCCCAACCCCACGCCCCGCCGCCACGCGTTCAAGCTGGCGACGATCTGGCTGCTGGCGATCGGCCTGCTGTTCGCCTTCGGTCAGCCGACCGCCGCGCTGATCCTCGGCGGAATCCTCCTTTCGGTTTGCGGCGTACTAACCGTCACGAACTTCTGCGTGCCCTCGACACTGCTCAGCATCTGGTGGAGACGGCGCGGCACGGCCCCACCCGCAACTCAGCCCAGCTAGCCAAGCGAGGAGAAACCCATGGAAGCGACCCTCGATACCCAGGAGCTCGAGACGAAGGTCAAGGACATGTATCGCCACGTTGCAGAGCAGCCTCAGGGCAAGTACCACTTCGAGCTGGGCCGCCCGCTGGCCGAGCATCTCGGGTATCCGGCCGACATCCTCGATCGCGTCCCCGACGGGGCGTGCGAGTCGTTCGCGGGGGTCGGCTACTTCTTCGATCTCGCCGAGCTCGCCGAGGGCGAGCGGGTGATCGACCTCGGTAGCGGATCGGGGATGGACGTCTTCTTCGCTGCCGAGCAGGTGGGCCCGTCCGGAGCCGTCGCGGGAGTCGATTTCACCTCCGAGCAGCTCGCGAAGGCGCGGCGGATCGCGAAGGAGTTCGGCTATTCCCAGGTCGAGTTCCGCGAAGGGCGCATCGAGCAGCTGCCGGCCGACGACGCCAGCTTCGACTGCGTGATCTCGAACGGGGTGATCAACCTGGCACCGGAAAAGGAGCTCGTCTTCGCCGAGGCGGCCCGGGTGCTGAAGCCCGGGGGCCGGCTGGCGATCGCCGACATCGTCAGCGAGCAGCAGATGAAGGAGTCGATCGTCTGCGACGCCGATCTTTGGGCCTCATGCATCGGCGGCGCCGCTCAGGTGGACGCCTACCGCGAGGCGATCGAGGGCTCGGGGCTGCGGATCGAGCAGATCCGCGAGAACCCCTACCAGTTCATCTCCGATCGGGCCCGTGACGCCAGCGCCAAATACGGGGTCAAGAGCGTGTCGCTCCTGGCCATCAAGCCCCAATGAGTCGGTTCGACGTCGCGGTAGTCGGCGGCGGCCCGGCCGGGCTTGCCGCCGCTCTGGTCCTGGGTCGAATGCGCCGGCGTGTGCTGTTGCTCGATGCGGACGACCCCGCACACGCCCCGAGCGAGGGGGTGCACGGCCTCTTTGGCCACGACGGCACTCCTCCGCTGGAACTCCGCCGGACTGCGAGGGAACAGCTTCGGCCCTACGAAAGCGTCACAGTGCGAATGGTCGCGGCCGACGAGGTACGCAAGACAGCGAGCGGCTTCGGCGTGCTCGCCGATGGGGAGGAGAGCACCGCCGGTGTTCTGTTGCTCTCCACCGGGGTTCGTTATGAGCTGCCGCCGATCGAAGGCGCAGCGGAAGTCTGGGCCCGAGGCGTATTCCATTGCCCGTACTGTCACGGCTGGGAGGTGCGGGACCGGCCTCTGGCCGCTTATGGAGCCGACGCCGCCGGACTCGCGCTGCTGCTGACCTCGCTCAGCGACGACGTCGTACTGATCACGAACGGCGACTCGAAGCTCGAGCCTGATGAGCAGAATCGGCTGGAGGGGGCCGGCGTCATGATCCGCGACGACCCGGTTGCCCGCCTCGAGTCGGAGGACGGCAGGCTGGCCAGGATCCGTTTCTCCGACGGCTCGAGCGACGATCGCGCCGGACTGTTCTACGCGCCCAGATTCACGCCAAGTCCCCTGCCAGCCCAGCTCGGCTGCGAGCTCGACGACGACGGCATGATGGTCATCGACGACGACGGCCACACCAGTGTCCCCGGGGTTTTCGCCGCCGGCGACGCGACCGTCGGCAAAGCCGCCGTGGTGCTCGCTGCCGCGGCCGGATCCCGGGCGGCGTACGCGATCAACGCAGAGCTGGCGCGCGGGTTGCTGCCGGTTGCCAAACCGGTCGGCTACCCCGCATGATCGCCTCAGGCCCGGGTTTGGACCGGCTCTTACTGCAGTAAACGCCCCAAACACCCATGGTAAGTAGGCCTTGAGAATGGGCGCGGCTGGTTTCGAACCAGCGACCTCTCGCGTGTCAAGCGAGGTGGTCGCCGAGATCCGGGACCCGGAATACCTCATGTGAAGCGCGTTTCCGGGTATTCGCCGTCGAGCCTTCCGCAGCGGGATTGTTCTCGATTAGGCCCCGATTAGACTGAGTTCTGGCACCGCTGCCAGTGCAATCCATGTTCACGCAGTGCCCACGCTGGGGTGGCAAGCGAGGTGGCACCCCCGACGTTCTCCTCCGACATCGCCTACGCCCGCAGCCCGGCGGCTTCGGTCTCGCGTGGCGGCCGAGGTTAGGAGGCGGCCTCCATGTTCTTCGTCACTACCTCCATGGTCTGCGCGAGTTTGTCGGTCGGGCTGAACTCGACCACCTCGGTCCCGGCATAAAGAATCGGCGTGTGACCGGGTCCCACGTAGTAGGCGTCTCCCGCCTCAAAGAGCTCCTCGGTGTCGCCCGACCGGAAGGCGACCTTGCCCTTGATCACGTAGCCCATGTGCTCGCATTGACACTCTTCATTTGGAAGACCCCCGAAGAACGGCGAGAGATCTGCATCCTGCGTGTAGGTCTCGAATCCGACCGTCCAGCCGCCGTCGAAGTGCTCGAAGTGACCCTCGTAGCCCTCCACGGACTCGTGGTCCGAAGCGCTCTCCTTAGATGCTTTGGGCATCTCTACCTCCTACTCCGCTCCCGGGCGCCGCCCATCCGTCGCCCACCAGCAGCCGATTCTCTCACGCGACATCGCCTACTGGCGCAGCCCGGCGGCTTCGAGGGCCTCTCACCGGTCTTGAAGGCCTCGAACCACGCAGTATCTCGCAGGGCGAGAGGTGCTTCCCATGCAGAGGGCAGATCTCGGACGCGCGTGAGTCGTGCGTCGCAGCAGCAGGATGGAGCGCCAAGACGCCCAGCTGTCGCCTACTGCCGTGCGATCGAGAGCAGGTATTGATGCGGCAGGCGCAGCGCGCCGTCGTCAGCCTCGTTGAACTCTTCCACGCCGCCATGGTTGCTGCGTGCCGCACTTGCCTCCTGTGACGCCAGCCTGATGCCATTCGGCATGGGGCTTAGTCGCGAGCGATCGGCAGGCTGGCACGGCGCCAGGCTTGAAATCCGCCGATAACGTCGGTTGCCTGCAGTCCGAACCGCCGCAAAGTCGCTGCGGCCAGGCTTGACTGATAACCCTCGTTGCAGATCACGATCAGTTGGATGTCGCGGCGCGCCACCTCCGGATCGCGATCGGGGGAGTTTGGATCGAGGCGCCACTCCAGCACGTTCCGGGCGAAGCGCTTGGCACCGGGGAGCTCGCCGTCCGTGGAGCGCTGCAGCTCCGAGCGGATGTCGACCAGGATCGCGCCATCGTGGTGGGCCGCGTTCGCCTGAGCGGGCGTCAGGCGATCCAGGTTCGCCCGCGCCTCATCGAGCAGTTGCTCGACTGTCAGCTCGGCTTCGGGATCGACGCCCATTCGACCTCTAGGACTCGTGCGGGTGCTACTGGCCTCGAACCGTTCGCCAGCTTGCTCATGTACCGGGCGCTGCGATCGCGCAGCCGAGCACGGCTGTCACGAACTCCGCGAACACCGCGTCCGGAAGCGCGTCAGGATCGGCGGCGCGCTCAAAGGCGAGCCCATTGAGGCAGGCGGCGATCGCGGTGGCGAGGACCGGCGCTGGGAAGCGGAGATCGAAGCCATGGTGCTTGGCAACGCGCGTGAGGGTTTCGGCGAGCGCATCGCGGATCGCATCGCGTCGCCCCGCCAGCTCATCGCCCATCTCCGGGTTCCGCACGCTGAGCGACCAGAACTCGTAGAAGAGGAGCGGCCAGTCGGGATCGGCCTCGAGGAAAACCCGGAGCTGCGCGGCGGCCTCCACCCCGGGTTCGCCGTCTCCGACCGCCGCGTCGGCGACAGCCGAGATCTCGGAGACCCGGGTCTCCACCTGGCGGTCCGCGATCGCGAGGAAGAGCTTCTCCTTGGTCTCGAAGTTCGAATAGAGCGCACCGATCGTGAAGCCGGCCTCGGCGGCGATCTCGTCGACCGTAGCCCGGTGATAGCCGCGCCGGGCGAAGACCCTCGCGGCAGCCTCGACCAGCTGCTCGCGGGTCTGCTCCTGGCGCTCCTTGCGGGTGAGAACGGCGGTGGGCATGTCAAATAGTGTACGCTATCCAGATTGTAAGCGCAATCTGAATGAGGAGAGCCGTTCGATGCCTAGCGCCACCACCGCCGATCAGGCCGACACCGCCCGCCGCGCCCTCGAGGAGGTCTGCTCGGGCCAGGACCTCGACGGGATCGCCTCCGTCTACCACCCCGAGTTCGTCGACCATGTCAACCGCCTGGAGTACCGGGGCCACGACGGCGCGCGCCACTCGGTCGCCCTCTACTTGGAGCTCTTTCCCGACCTGCGCTTCGACGTCGACGAGCAGGTGAGCGAGGGCGATCGGGTTGCCTCCCGCTGGACCCTTCGCGGGACGCATCGGGGCCGGAGCGTCGAGCTTCGCGGCATCGTGATCAGCCGCTTCGAGGACGGCCTGATCATCGAGGACTGGGCCGCCAGCGACACGATGGAGCTGGTCAGCCAGCTCGGCCTGAGGCGAACCCTGCAGCTGGCGGTCAAGCACCGCAAGCTGCTCGTCGACAAGGGCGACAAGCCGGGCGGCCAGGGCTTCTCCCCGCGCCGCGCCTTCGACTACACCCTGGCCCGGCTCGGAGTAAATGGCTCCTGCTCGATCCCCAACGAGACCGATCGCGTCCGCCAGATCTTCGACAAGCAGGCACCGAAGTACGACAAGAGCATGGCTCGCTTCGAGCGGCTGATGTTCTCGGGCAATCGCGAGTGGGCCTGCTCGCGGGCCGAGGGCGACGTCCTGGAGATCGCGGCCGGCACCGCCCGCAACCTCCCCTTCTATCCCGAGGGCGTCCGGGTCACCGGCGTCGAGCTCAGCCCGGAGATGGCCGCGCTGGGGCGCAAGCGGGCCGAGGACCTGGGGCGTCAGATCGACATGCGAGTCGGCGACGCCGAGGCGCTCGACTTCCCCGACGAGTCCTTCGACACCGTCGTCTGCACCTACGGGCTCTGCACGATCCCGGACGACGCTTCCGCGGTCCGCGAGGCGAAGCGGGTGCTGAGGCCCGGCGGCCGGATCCTGCTCGCCGAGCATGTCCGCAGCCCGAACGCGATCGTGAGGACCATTGAGCGGGTGCTCGAGCCTTTCGCCCACCGCTTCGGTGGTGATCACCTTCTGCGCGAGCCACTCGACCATCTAGCTCGGGAAAGTTTCCGAGTCGAGGAGGTCAAGCGCTCGAAAGCGGGCTGGGTTGAACTCGTCTCGGCGACGAGACCCGCCTAGCCAGCCGTTGATCTAACGGGTAGTTCACGGGGCAGGTCGACCCAGGTGACCAGCCCGGCGCTGCGTGGACCGTGTCGACCGTCTGGGCCAGCCAACCGGATACCCCTTTCCATGGGAAGCAGCTAAATCACTCGCTTCCGCTTTGGGCGGCACTTCCCGTTTGGGCAAACGCCGCCCGTTTGCCTCCAGCCGCCGCTCCCCTATGCGACTCGAAGGTCACGCTCGCGATCTACGCGCAGGTTATGTTCCGCGGCGACGGCGAGCGCGAGGCGCTGGGCGAGCTGGTCGGGAGCGAGCGTCCGAGCGACAAGCCAGGCGCCCCAATGTGAAGCTACTCCAGCCTGCTCGCCCTACCAGTTGAAGCGCGCTAGATTCGCGCCGCAAGGGCGGGCGGAGAAACCTTGACGGTCTCGTCTCCCGAAACGATTTCCTTGGGCAGCCCGCCTGGGAACAGGGCGCGTACGCTTAGATTACCCCGTCGGTGAAAGCGCCAAGAGGACCCACCCACGGGATCGCTCGAGACATGGCTCCGAGGATGGCCCCTGGGGCTATGTGGCCATCCCCCGCGCGGCGGAAGCGGCGAACGTGACGGTTCCCGACGCCAGCGTTTCGCGCGCCCAGGCGGTGCTCGCCGCATGCGAGGAAGACGGAACCCTGAAGCTGCTGCAAGCTCTGATCAGGCAGCCGAGCGAAAACCCCCCTGGCCAGGAAGAAGCCACGGTGCGCGTCCTTGCGGATTTCCTCGCGAGGAACGACGTCCCGTTCGAGCTGGATGTCCTAGCGCCCAGTCGCCCGAACCTGGTCGCCGAGATCGGGCATGCGACAGGGCCGACATTGATCTTCAACGGTCATACGGACACAGTCCCGTTCGGGGATGGATGGACGCGCGATCCGACTGGCGCGGAGGTGCAGGGCGGTCGCGTCTACGGGCGTGGAGCATGCGACATGCTCGCTGGGGTCACTGCAATGACCGCCGCTGCGGTGGCAGTGCACCGCTCCGCTGTGCCGCTGGCGGGCCGCATCCTAGTGCACGCCGTTATCGACGAAGAGGTCGACGCGATTGGCAGCCAACGTGCCGCCGCCGGCGCTGAAGCTGACTGGGTCATCGTCACGGAACCGAGCGGGGGTCGAATCGAGGCATTCGGCAAGGGGCAGGTCAACGTCGAGATCGTCTTCCGGGGAAAGGCGGCCCACAGCTCCACGCCCGAGATCGGCCGCAATGCGATCAACGACGCGGCCGCCTTTATCGCTCTTGTGGAGGGCGAGGGCGAGCGGCTCGCGGCGGCCCCCCACTCGCACGTGGGGCCAATCACCTTCACACCTGCCATTGTCCGCGGAGGCTCGCACGGTTCGACGGTTCCGGCGGAGTGCACCATGACCCTTGATCGGCGGGTCCTGCCGAGTGAATCCCTCGAAGAAGCCCAGCTGCACATACGAGGGCTTCTCGATCAGTTGGCCGCCGACCGCCCCGGTCTGGACGCGACACTCACGACCACACTGGCCTTCCCTCCACTCCCGCAGACGCGGGATGATGTACTGCCTCGAGCGATCCAGGCGGCGACGCTAGAACTCGGCGGCGAGGAGCCCGAGATCAGCGGAGCGACGGGCGCCACGGATGCCGCTTGGTACGCCCGCGAGGGCATCCCTGCCGTCATCTACGGTCCTGGTGACGGTGCCACTGCCCACCAGCCGAACGAGTTCGTGGAGATTGCTGAAGTTCACTTCGCGACTCGGGTGCTGGCGCTGACGGCGCTCCGACTGGTCGGCGCCCGCTCGGGACCCGGTGGGAGTTCTTGACGGCCCAAGGTTCCGGGCAGCTCCTAGTTTCACCCCAGATCCTCCACGGAGGAGTCTTGAATCAAGCCAATCAAGGCCGCTGTGGATGAGCCTGTCGCGCCCCGCGGCCAAGGACCGGTGCGCGCTGGCTTGACCGCGCAGCCCGCAACATCTATGTGGGCCCAGGGGATGGTGTTAGCGAAGGGCTCAAGGAAGAGGCCGCCTAGGATGGTCGCAGCTACCTCGGCTCTCCACGTCGGCCCGGCGTTGGCGCGATCGGCTAGGCGGGATGCCGTAACGTTGCGGTACCCAGGCCATAGCGGCAGCTCCCAGCCGGGATCGCCGGCAGCGCTGCCGGCATCGAGGACGCGCCCAACCAGGCGGGGATCGTTGCCGAGTACGGGCCATAGATCCGGTCCCAACGCGAACTCATCGGTCAATGTCGCCACGTCGACGAACGTCAGAAAGCCGCTCGCATGTCCAATGAGGGCGTAGCCAGTTTGGCGAGGCTCAGAGGCGCTCCGCCGTCGAGCTGAAAATGGCCGCTTTGGACGGCGAAGCGGCACCCGTTCGACCCTGAAGATCGTTTGGGCAGGCAACCGCCCGCCTGCCCAAACCGAGCCGAACCGAGCGACTCCAGCGACACCGAAACCGGCTCTCTCAGGCACAAACCGCATGGACAAGCGGCTCCCGAGCCGCTTCACACGCGCGAGGTCGCTGGTTCGAAACCAGCCGCGCCCATTCGTGAGAAGTTCCTGCACATGAGGCGATTGGTCGACCCCGACGACTTCCCGGGGTCAAAGCACAGTGCTTACCTGGACGCCGCAAACATTGCGCTGATGTACCAGGGCGGACAACGGGCGATCGTCGACTGGCAACGCAACGTGGCTGATAACGGCAGCCTGGCAATGAACGAGGCCGCCGAGGCCAACGTGTTCGACGATCTACATCGGGCGGCCGCCCGGCTGTTCAACGCGGAGCCCGAGGACATCGCTGTGGGTTCGAGCGCGACGGAGCTACTCGGCTCACTGGCATGGGCTGTCGCACCTGAAGCGGGTACGAACGTCGTCGGTACAGCCCTGGCCTTTCCGAGCACGATCTATCCCTGGCAACGCGTTGCGGCTCGTACCGGCTGTCAGATCAGGCTTGCTGAGGGAGATACCGGCCATGTCCGTCTTGACGACATCCTCGAGCTCATCGACAAGGACACCGTGGTCGTTTGCATCTCACATGTTGAATATGGAGCCGGCCAGCGGTTTGACCTGACGAGCTTGGCGGAGGCTGCACATGAGCACGGCGCCCTCCTCGTCGTCGACGCCACTCAATCCGCGGGCGCGATCCCGATCGACGCTCGCGCCGATGCGCTCGATGCCGTGGTGTCTGCCGGCTACAAGTGGCTCTGCGGGCCGTTTGGCGCGGGCGTCATGTATCTCGCCCCCCACCTGCAGGCCGGGCTGGCGCCGGGGTTGGTTGGGTTTCGAAGCCACCAGGACATGTGGGATCTTCGGGCCGATCGGCTTGATTATCCGCCAACGGCGCGGCGATTCGAGTTCAGCACGATGGCATACGGCTGTGCGCTCGGCTTGTCCCGCTCGATCGAGTTCCTGCTCGACGTCGGGGTCGACCGCATATTCGAGTACAACCGGCAGCTTGCCGATCTGTTGATCGAGGGGCTGCGTGGCCGAAATCTGGAGATCACCTCTCCGCTGAACGATGCAGAGCACACAGCGATCGTCACCGCACGCTTTCCAGGGGTCAACCCGGCCGAGCTCGCCGCGCAACTCAGGGAAGCTCGGGTCGTGGCCTCGTCGCGAAGCGACGTGATCCGGTTCTCTCCGCATCTTTACACCCGTGAAGCGGACATAGAACGCACCCTGGACTGCATCGACGAGATGCTGTAAGCCGGGGGCGCGTTGCGGAGATTCATCGCCAAGCAGAAGGTTCGAGGACGGCTGCGGGGAAGGGCGGCGCAGTGGTGCCAGGACCCGTGGCCTGTGCACCGACGCACATCCCCGCACAAGAACATGGTTCGAAACCAGCCGCGCCCATGATCAGCATCCGGCTTCAGAAAGCCGAATGCGCCCTCTCCGCCCGAGCAGGCCTTCGACGGCCGGTGTTGTGACCGATCGGCGGCCGCGCCAATTGGTGCCAATTGTTGCACCGTATCGCTGAGCCTGGCTAACCGCCGAGGACGATGACGATGAAGAACACCAGGACGACCTCGCTGACGATCCATGAGTTGGTGTCCATCCAGTCCCGGACCTTCGGCAGGAATGTCTGGGCGCGCTCGCCGAGCGCCAAGACCAGCAGCGCGGGCAGGGCGAGCAGAAGCAGGGTGAGGACGACGAAGGGAAGCGCGTGCCACCAGGGATCACCGTGGTTGGCGAGGTGGGTGCCGATGACGACCGAGCAGATCAGGTCGCTGGGAAAGAAACCCAGCAGGAGAAAGCCCAGGGTGAAGCCGAATCTGGGGGTCGCCGTCTGTAGCTTGCCCATCCACTTGGGAGGCTCCGAGTGCTTTCTGCCGTGAAACACGTAGGCCATCGCGACGACCAGCAGGCCGGCGATCACGTAGTCGAGCGTGTCCGACTTCGAGTCGCCGCCGTCGCTGCCGCCGCTCGTGATTCCCTTGCCGACGAGGTAGGCGATCGTGACGACGGCGAGCAGCGAGACGGCGGCGCCGCAGACAAAGGTGGCCGAAACCGGCTTCCACTTATCGCTGGTCGCGAAGAAGAAGGAGCTGATGATCTGCGGGCCGGCGACCATCACGAAGGCCAGTGGCAGGGTCGCGGCGACGGTCACGGGGCCAGCCTACCCCTCCTGCCGGCCCGCCCAACACGGGACCGCCTGGCGCTCAGCTCCATGCTCGACCCAATCGGGGATCGGGTTGATGAGCTGCTTGCCGATCACGCCCTCACAGGAGAACGGCTATGGGGCGCGGCTCAGTCCTTGGGCTGTTCGCGCTCAGCGATCCCGGGCGGCACCACCTCGCCACGGTCGATCTGCCCCGACAGACGCTGCTTCTCTTCCAGGCTCCCCGGCGTCAGCACGCCTGAGCCCGCTGCCCTCGCGATCGGGTCGCCACCCCGTCCGCGCAGGACGTAGGCACAGCCGACGGCGATCAACGCACCGGCGATCGGGCCGACCACATAGACCCAGTAGCTGCTGAAGTCGCCGCTGACCAGCGCCGGCCCGAACGAGCGCGCCGGGTTCATCGAGGTGCCGCTCACCGGCGCTGCCCAGAGCCCCGCCAGCGCGATGTAGCCGCCGACGCCGAGGGCCGCGATCGCGCCGACGTTCTGGGCCGCCGAGGCGGTCCCGAGGATTACGCTGACCAGCCCCGCCGTGAGCGCAATCTCCATCAAGAGCGCCTGCCAGTCCTCATAGCCCGACCGGGCAGCGTCGCCCCCAGGTGCTGGATGTTCCCGAACACCGCGAGCAAGAAGAGGCAGGCGAGGGTCGCGCCGACGAGCTGAACGATGATGTAGCCCGGTACGCGCTTCCAGGGGAAGTCCCCACGCAGGGCAAATGCGAGCGAGACGGCCGGGTTCAGGTGCGCGCCGGAGATCGCGCCCATGAACAGGATGATCGCCATGACCATGAGGCCCGGCGCGACAACGGCCGCTGCGAGGCTGATCTGGCCCTCGCCGACCAAGATCCCGCCGCCGGCCGCGACTAGGACCAAAAAAGAACGTCCCGAGCAGCTCCGAGAACAGTCGCCGCCATTCGAGCCTCGGGTCGTCCCACTGCTCGCGCGAGCCGAACTCAAGTTCCAGCCGGTGTCGAACCCTCAGGTCCCGCTCGGCGGGAGCGTCGCCGCCCTCTGTTGGAAGGTCACGCGACGGCTCAGGCATACCGCTCACCCTATCCCGTCGGATGTCCGCGGTTGCAGAGCAAAGCGAAGTGCCGCTGTCGACGAGAAGCGGGACTTCCCGTTTGGGCAAACGACCGGCCGTTTGCCCACACGCGAGAGATCCTGGTCCGAAACCAGCCGCCCCCGATCTACGCAGCGGTGTCGAAGGCGGCTGTTCGCTTCGCCCGCTCGGCGCTCGTGCCGTGGCGCGCGCAGTACTGGCGGCTCGTCACGAGCTCCGTGCAGCGCCCGAACGCGTCCTCGTGCCGGCACCGGCGAATCGTCAAGCGGGCGCAGTCGGGGCAGACGAGCAGCCAGCGGGACACGACACCCGATCCGATCGACGTCCGGCGGTAGTCGCGCGAGAACGCTTTTTCGTCCTCGGCGCGCGCCCCTTGCAGTCGGGCGAAGTCCGCCCACTCCCACGGGACTCGTTTCGCCGCGCGCCGGCGTCGTCGCTTCATCGTGTACTCGCGGTGGCAGTGCTCGCACTCGAAGGTGATCCCGCCGGGCGGCGGCGACCACCCGCCTCGGCATAACCGGACAAGGGCATCGCGCGCCAGCTCGCGGGCTTCCGGCGGGTAGTCGCCGGATCCGATCCGCGCGATTAGCTCGATTGCCCGCTGCGGCGCGCGGATCTTGCCGCGGGCGATCGCGTCGAGCAGGGCGGCGTCGCCGAGCTCTAACCCGTAGTGGCCGGCGAATTCGCGGCGACTCTCGCCGCCGGCGATCGCGGACTGGCCGACCCTGTTTCGCATGGAGCAAATTCAAGCGCCTCGCCCGGTCAGGATCTTCGAGCGAGTCCGGCGTACTCGCGGCCACCAGCACGCGGACGTCGCCGGGCAAGGTCGCGCGCTACGACTCCTACTGGGATCGTGCCGACGCGATGCAAGCTGTCGGGTTTTCCGAGTAGGGCGCTTCCTCGTCCGACCAAAGAATCTCGATCAGGTGGCGGTCCTCTTTGGCCTTGAAACTCTGGAACCTGATCTGACCGGATCGCCGTCATCGGCGATCCGTACGCGATCAGGGCTGACAAGGCGTGAGGCGGCTGTGCGGCGCTTCTGCGCCGAGCGGCTGGCTGGGGCGAATGCGCTCCACGTGAACCAGTGGCCGAATCCGCGTTGCAGCGTCCGCGGGCCGGTCATCGTCAGCTGACCGGCGCGCATCGCGCCGCCCAGCTCGGCGCGTCCCAAGTAGACGCGGTACAACGTGCTGGTGTCGACGATGACCTCGAGGTCGACGTCGAAACCGGGATGCTGGAGGCAGACTGAGACCTCGGAGGGGTCGAGGACCATCCAGTAACGCCGCTTCGGGTCGCGAAAGTCGAACTGAACCACGGTTCGGTTTGGTGGGAGCCGCTGGCGATCGACGTGGCGGGCCATCCAGACGATCAACAGGTCGGGATCGAGTTCCTCGGGGCGCGGCTCGGTGAATGACCAAGTCGCCCCCCACTCGCCGATCGCCTGCACGACCGGCTGGAGGTCGCGGCCGGCGGGCGTGAGGCGATATTCGAGGGTGCGGCCCTTGGGGCCCGTCCTGCGTTCGATGACCTCGGCCCGCTCGAGCGCGCGCATGCGGTCGGTAAGGACCGAGCGCGAGATCCCTGGGAGGCCGCGTTGGAGCTCGTTGAAGCCGCTCGCGCCGCCGAGCATCTCGCGCACGATCAGAAGCGTCCAGCGGTCGCCGAGGGTCTCGGTGGCCTTGGCGACGGGGCAGTACTGCGCATAGCTGCGCATCGCAACCACGATGCTAGCCGCGGATGGCCGACAGGTCTGCTACTCGAACCGGTTGGTTTGAAACTAGAACTAGTCAGCCCGGGCCGGCGAGCCTACGTTTGGGCTCATCGAGCACAACTGGGAGGACGAGATGACCGCTATCCAGACACCACAGGCGCCGCCCCTGGAGACGACCGCGTTCGACGAGCTCGGCGGAGCGTTCCGCGGAGAGCTGCTGCTGCCGACCAGGCCCGGCTACGAGACTGCCCGCAGGATCTGGAATGGCGCGATTGACCGCCATCCGGCCTACATCGCCCGCTGCACCGGCGTGGCCGATGTGGTGGCGGCGGTGCGCTTCGCGCGCGAGCGCGACCTGGAGATCGCCGTACGGGGCGGGGGCCACAACGTGGCCGGCACCGCGGTGTGCGACGACGGGGTCGTCATCGACCTCTCGGCGATGCGGGCCGTGTCGGTCGACCCCGCCGGTCTCACGGCCTGGGTGCAGGGTGGTGCTCTGTGGGGCGACGTCGACCATGAGACGCAGGCCCACGGTCTGGCCACCACCGGCGGCATCGTCGGCCACACCGGCGTCGCCGGGCTCACCCTCGGGGCCGGCATCGGCTTCCTGATGCGCAAGCACGGGCTCACGGTCGACAACCTGCTTGCCGCCGAGGTGGTCACTGCCGAGGGCAGTATCGTCCGGGCGTCCGCTGACGAACACCCCGATCTGTTCTGGGCACTGCGAGGCGGCGGCGGCAACTTCGGCGTCGTCACCTCGTTCCGGTTCGCCCTGCATCCCCTCGGCCCGACCGTGATGGCCGGGCCCGTCTTCTGGGCGGCCGACGACACCACCGACGTGCTGCGCTTCTACCGGGACTTCGCCGCCGAAGCGCCCGACGAGCTCGGCACCGTCGTCAGGCTCGGCACTATCCCCGCACTGCCGGTGATCCCCGAGCACCTGCACTGGCGGCCGGCCATCGCCGTCGTCTGCTGCTACGCCGGCGCCGTCGAAGACGGCGAGCGTGCGGTGCGGGCCCTCCGCCGGTTCGGGACGCCGCTCGTCGACCTGCTCGCACCCTCGCCGTACGCCGCCTTCCAGGGCGGGCTCGACGACACCGTCCTCCACGGGTGGCACTACTACTGGAAGGCGACGACCCTCGCCGGCCTCTCCGACGACGCGATCGCCGTGATCGCCGATCACGCCTACGCCGCCGGCTCGCCCCGCTCGTACGCGGCGATGTTCCACATGGGTGGCGCCGTCGCCCGAGTCCCCCACGACGCCACCGCCTACGCCGGTCGCGACGTGGCCCACAACATGATCATCGACGCCGTTTGGCTCCCTGACGAGTCCGGTGAGCACGCCGATGCCGAGAGCGCTTGGGCGCGGCGGTTCCTCCAAGCCCTCCAACCGCACGGCGCAGGCGGCGTCTACGTCAACTTCCTTGATTCCGACGACGACTCCAGCCGGGTTCGAGAGGCCTACGGCGATCAGATCTACCGGCGACTCGCCGAAGTCAAGGCCAAGTACGACCCTGACAACGTCTTCCACCACAACAAGAACATCCAGCCCGGCTGAAGGCGGCCGCCTCGACACGATGCAGCTTCATAGGCTTTGAGGCATGTTGGCGGGCCGCGCTGATCGTCTGTTCGCCAGTCTCGATAGCGCAGCGGAGGCGAACCGGTTCTCCGGAGTGGTTTCGCTTCACCTCGGCCCGGAGCTCGCCTTCGAGCGGGCATACGGCTACGCGGACCGCAGCAACCAGGTCGTCAACACGATGCAAACGCGGTTCGGGACCGCAAGCGCGACGAAGGCGTTCACCGCGCTCAGCGTCTGCGCGCTGATGGAGAAGGGCCCGCTGGCGCTCGACACATCGGTCACCGACGTGCTCGATGTGGCCCTCCCCCAGGTTTCGAAAGCGGTGACGATCGAACACCTGCTCACACACACGTCCGGGATCGGCGACTACTACGACGAGGAGGTCGTCACCGACTTCACGAGCTTTCACGTCTCGATCCCCTGGTACACGCTCGAGCGACCGCGCGACTACGTGCCCCTGCTTGCCGAGCTTCCGCCGAAGTTCTCTCCCGGGGCGCGGTTCAGCTACTGCAACTCCGGCTTCATCCTCCTCGGGCTCGTGATCGAAAAGCTCGCCGGCGTTGCCTACCAAGAGTTCGTGCAGACGCGGATATTCGACCGGGCCGAGATGTCCGACTCGGGCTTCATGCGCCTCGACGCCCTTCCAGAGCGCACCGCGATCGGTTACATCGACGCGGTCGACAGGTGGAGAACGAACGTCTACAACCTCCCTGTCGTCGGTGGTCCGGATGGAGGGGCGTTCAGCACGGCGGCCGATATGGGGAAATTCTGGTCGGCGCTCGGCCGCGGTCTCATCGTCGGGCGGGAGTGGCGGGAGCGCTTCCTGGAACCGCATGTGCCAACACCGACCTCCGGGGTTCTCTACGGCCTCGGAGTGTGGATCTACCAGCTCCCCGACCGGCCGACGTTCCATTTCGTCGAAGGGGCAGATGCCGGGGTCAGCTTCTCATCCCTGCACGGCTTTGAGAGTGGGGCCGAGTACACGGTGGCGTGCAACGCGCCGCCGGGTGCAAACAAGATCGTCGAGCTGCTGGATGACGCCATCGTCGGGCCCGATCGGGGCTGACCGGCCGGTCAGATCAAATGCGGAACGGCGGCCGCTGGTTCGAAACCAGCCGCGCGCATGACTCGGATACGCGAAGGGCCCGCGAGTGCGTCTGCCCCGGCGCCGACTTATGCTCGCCCCGATGCCCGCCGAGCCGAGACTGGTCGCGGTCGCCACCGACGGCAGCGCGGGGGCGACGCTCGCAGTCGAATGGGCGGCGAATTTCGCGCGATCGTCGGGCGCCGAGCTGCTCGCGATCCAGGTGCTCGCGCCACCGCCGGAGTCCGAGTCCACCGAGCTGATGCAGCGGGCGGCAACGGCGGCACGCCCGACGTCGCTCCAGAGCAGGCAGCATCGGAGGCCGACGATCTCGAACGTGCGCGGCTGTGCGCGGCACTGCAAAGCTCGCTGCCCGCCGAGGGGATCCGCGCTCGCGCCGTAGTCGAACCGGCGACGACATCGCCGCCGTGATCCTCCAGGCTGCCGGACAGGCCGATGCAGATGTCGTCGTGGTCGGCAGCTCCGGCATGCGGGGTCGCAAGCAGTTCCTGCTCGGCAACGTCGCCAACCGGGTCACCCATCTCGCCCAGTGCACGGTGGTGGTCGTCAACACCACGACCGGGGAGCCGGCCGCCGAGGGAGCCGCCGGCGCCGGGTCAGCTCAAGAGCCGCGCCCGCGAAATCGCGTCGCATCCTGGGCCCGGTCGGCGTCCGCCAACTCTCCGGGACGGGTGCTGCGGCTCGAGGGCGATCCCGAGGCCCCACGGCGGCTGCGGGAGGCATTCGAGCGAGCTTGGCCCGACCTTCGGCAAGCTCGGCCAGATCCTCTCCACCCGCCCGGACCTGATCTCCGAGGAGTACGTCGCCGAGCTGGCCGCGCTGCAGGCGCGATGTGCCGCCGATGTCCGAGGCCGAGGTGGTGGCGATGATGGAGCGCGAGCTCGCCGTGCCCTGGGAGGACGTCTTCTCCGCGATCGAGCCCGAGCCGCTTGCCGCCGGCAACGATCGCCCAGGTGCACCGGGCGCGGATGGCGGACGGGCAGCCGGTCGTGGTCAAGGTGCAGCGGCCGGAGGCCGAGCAGGTGGTCGAGAACGACCTCGCGCATGCTGGCGATGATCGTCGAGCCGGCGGGGCGCTCGCGGCGGCTGAACCGGGTCATCGACGTGCCCTCGCTGGCCGAACAGGTCTCGGTGGCCTGCGGGACGAGCTCGACTTCGGCCAGGAGGCGCGCAATACCGTCCGAATGGCCGAGATCGTCGCGGGCTATGCCCGGGTCTGCGTCCCGCGCGTCCATCGCGAGCTCTCGACGCGGCGCCTGCTGGTCATGGACGAGGTCGTCGGCGCGGTGCCGCTGCTCGACGCGCCGGCGAGGGCCCGAGCGCACCGAGGCCGCCCGGCAGCTGATCCAGGCCTACTACAAGCAGGTGCTCGAGGATGGCTTCTTTCACGCCGACCCTCACCCGGGCAACATGCTCTGGGCCGATGGCAGGATCTGGCTCCTCGACCTCGGCATGGTCGGGCGTCTCGACGCCCAGACGCGGCGCCAGCTCTTCCTCGTCATGCTCGCCTTCGCGCAGGGGGACGTCGACTTGCTCGCCGACGTCTCGCTCGACCTGAGCGAGATCGCCGACTCCGCCGAGGTCGACCTCGACGCCTATCGCGCCGACATCGCCGACGGTGGTCGCCGAGATGCGCAGCAGGTCGCTGCAGGAGCTCAACCTGGTCGAGCTGCTCAACCGGCTGACGGCGATCTCGGTCCGCCACGGAGTGCCGCTGCCACCTCCGTTCGTCCTCGTCGGCAAGGCGCTCTCGCAGGTCGACGGGGCGGTCTCCGAGCTCGCCCCCGAGCTCGACCCGATCGAGGAGGCGAGGCGTTTCTTCATGCGCAGCGTCTCGCGGCGCCTTGCCGGGCGGCTCGACCCGCAGCAGATCATCTACGAGGCGGAGAAGCTCCGTTACCGGGCGAGCCAGGTCGCCGAAGGGCTCGCGACCGTGGTCGGCAACCGGCCCGGCCACCAGCTCGAGGTCAAGTTCACCTCCGCCCGGCTCGAGCAGAAGGTCGTGCGGGCGGGGCGCGCCGTGGCGCTCGGCCTCGGGGCAGGCCTGACCTGGGTCGCGGCGACCCAGGCAAGCAGCTCCGACCGGATCGACCCCCGCCTTTCGCGTGCCCTGAGCGGCGTCGCCGGCGGCCTCTCGGTCTGGTTCGCGACGGAGGTCGCCCGGACTCGCTGACGGCGAACCGAGGCCGGCGGCGACGCCTGACCCTCGATCAGCTCGACGACCAGCGCCGGCTCCGCGCCGCGAAGCGCGGCGATCTGTCGTGCTTCCTCCTCGACTTCCCTGCGGCTGAGCCGGCGCAGCTTCTCGATCGTGATCTCGGCCTTTTTGCCCCGCGCCTTGACCCGCCAGAGCCCCGCGAGCCTCCCGTCCTTGAGCACGGCTCCAGGGCTTGCAACCGGACGGAACAATCGCTTTCGCAGGGCGCCGTCGGGGGCGAGCAGCGAGCGGTTGGGCGGCTGAAGGTAGGGATCGCCGGGTGGGATCAAGCGGACGCCTTTCGCGCCCGGCGGCGACTCGAGGTCGTTCAGGTCCGCGCTTGCGAGCCAGGCTTGTCGCTCCCCGACCGAGACCTCGCGCAGATCGCCCTCCACCTTGCCCCAGAGCCGATCGGCATGGGACCTCGCCAGCCCGGCCCAGCCGGCGAAGTCCGCTGCAGTGGCCGGTCCGTAGAAATGCAGGAAGCCCTTGACCGCCTGCGCTGCGGCAGCTCGTCCCGGCTTGCCGAGCACGTAGCGGCGCTCCGAGTCGAGCCGCGCCCCCGCCTTCACGCCCGCGTAGCGCCACAGCATCGGCGCCACGTGGTGGCTCTGACACCCCTTGCACCAGGGCATCAAGTCCGAGCTGACGCGCTCGCGCAGCGCGGCGTGCAGCTCGTTCTTGCCGAGCGCACGACCGCGACTGAGCGCGCCCTTGGTGGCCTCGGCGACCTCGTCGAGGGCGTCGGTCGGGGCGAATCCCTTCGCGGCCGCAAGTCGCCGGACCTGCTGGCCGAGCTGCGCCGCCAGCTCGTCGTCGTCGGTTGCAATCAAAGCCCGCCCGTAGAGCGTGAAGCCGGCCGGCGCGACGGCGTGGATCGCTCCCCGCACGAGGTGAGCGAGCACCAGCTCGCCGCCGCCGACCGCGTCGTCATACCGCTCGCGGGTAAGCCCGTCGCGCCGCGCCGCGAGAGCGACCAGCGCGGCATCCCGGGCGAAGTCGGAGGCGGGACAGATCGCCGCCTCGCCGATCGTCCTGGCGTCGCGACTTGCCAGACCCGAACGGGCGAGTCGGAAGGCGAGGATCTGGTCGGCGTCCATGGAGGTCGTTCTAGGCCGACCCGGCGCCCGTCACCGCGGCGAGGCATTCCTCGAACAGCTCGACGTAGCGGTCGACGTCCTCGGCACGGTGGGCGACCGAGACCGTCGGGCCCAGCCACCATCCCGACTCCCAAACCCCGCGGTTGGCCATATACGCGCGGATCAGGGCTCGAAGCCCTGGGTCGTCGGCGGCCCGCGAGCCGGCCCCGTCAGCGGGTGGCTCGGGTGAGAAGAAGTAGAAGGCGTGAGCCCCGTATTGGGTCACGCTCCATGGCAGCCCGGCTCTCCCGATCGCTCCCCGCAGCCCGGCGCCCATCCGCTCGCCGAGCGTGGCCGTGCGCTCGAACGCCTCCTCGGTGAGGATCTCGAGGAGGGCGGCGCGTCCGGCCGCCATCGAGAGGGCGTTCGCGAACAGCGTGCCACCGGTCGCGACCTCGTCCACGAAGGCCCCTGACACGGAGCGCGACTCCTCAGGTGGCGTGATCAGCGAGGCGATCTCGTCGCGCATCCCGTAGGTCGCGAGGGGGACGCCCGCCGCCAAGGACTTGCCGAGCGTGAGGAAGTCCGGCTCCAGCCCCGATTCCCGCGCGATGCCTCCGTAGGCACAGGGAAGCGTGTGCACCTCGTCGATCGCGAGCAGGGTGCCGGCCTCGCGGGTCAGCCGACGGAGCTGCTCGTGGTATCCGGGCTCGGCGAGAAGGAACCCGGCGTTGGTCATTGCGGGCTCGGCCAGGACCAGGGCGACGTCCGCGGGCTCGAGCGCCGCCTCGAGCGCGCCGACATCGTTGAACCGGACGATCCGGGCCTGAGCGGCGGTTCCCGCGGGCAAGCCGCGGCTCTCCGCGGTCACTTCCCCGTCCTGCTCGATGACAAGGGTCGCGTCTCCTTCGCCGTGGTACTTGCCGTCGAACATGAGCACGATCTCGCGTCCGGTCAGCTCACGCGCGAGGCGGATCACCTCTGTGTTCGCCTGTGTCGCCGAGAGCGTGAACTGCCACTTCGGCAGCCGATAACGGTCGGCGAGATGCTCGGCGACCACGATCGCGTCCTCACCGGGCAGCAGGAACTGGTTGCCGAGCTCCATCCGTCGGGCGACGGCTTCGATTACCGGGAGGGGCGCGTGGCCGCAGAACGCGCTCATGTCCGCCACGTACATGTCGAGATAGGTGTGCCCGTCGACGTCGGTGAACTGCGAGCCTTCGCCCTCCGCCACCCACACCGCCGGGTGCTCGTACAGATCGTCCATCCACGACATCGGCACCCCGCGTGGCATGGATCGGCGCGCGCGCTCGTTGAGCTCCATCGACCGCGGGCGATCGGCCACGAAGCGGGCGTTCTCGACCGCTTCGAGCTCTCGCACGCGGGCTGGATCGATGCCGGTCAGATCGGCCATGCCGGTTCGCGGACCATCCTCTCACGCGGTCGACAGCTGGTGCCCGGGGTCGAGCGCGTCTACACCTAGGGTCAGGCGGCGTGTCCGGGCCGGGGGCTGAAGGGCGGGGGCGGCGTTGCCGATAGGAGTTGGGTGAGCACCTCAGCGCCGAGCGCTCTCGCCGGAATCGTGCCGCCGAGCCGTCGCAACGAGCCGGGCCGGCGCCTGGGCGACATCTTGGTCGAGCTCGGCTTCGCCGAGCGCGGGGTGGTCGAGGCGACGGTCGCGCTCGCGCGCGAGGACGGGCGCCCGATCGGCCAGGCGCTGATCGAGAGCCGGACGGTCGACTCGAGCCAGCTCGCCCGCGCCCTCGCGGAGCGCAACGGGCTCGACTACGTCGACCTCAACGTGTTCGAGGTCGACCACGGCGCCGCGAACCTGGTCAGCGGGCCCGAGGCACGCCGCTACGGCACGATCCCGATCGCCTTCATCGACGACGGCACACTGCTGGTCGCGACCTCGGACCCGGCCAACGTGCTCGGCCTCGACAGCGTCGGGATGACGACCGGATACGAGGTGCGCCCGGTGGTCGCCTCCCCAGAGCACCTGGAGGGGCTGATGAACCAGCTCTCGCGGCTCAGCGAGTCGGTCCAGGAGATCGAGGAGGAGACCGCGGAGGAGGAGAAGGCCCCGGTGCTCGAGCTGCGCGAGTCGGCCGAGGAGGCGCCGGTGGTCAAGCTCGTGCACTCGGTGATCGCCGACGCCGTGGGACGCGGCGCCTCGGACATCCACTTCGACCCCCGCGACGGCGAGATGCGAATCCGATTCCGGGTCGATGGCGTGGTGAGCGACTCGACCACGGTCCCGAAGCGGCTCGTCGCCGGGCTGATCTCGCGGATCAAGATCATGGCCGACCTCGACATCGCCGAGCGCCGCATCCCCCAGGACGGCCGCATCGGGCTGACCGTCGACGGCCAGTTCATCGACATCCGGGTGGCGACGCTGCCGGTCATGCGCGGCGAGTCCGCGGTGATGCGGATCCTCGACAAGGGGCGGCTGGTGATGGACCTCGACCGGCTCGGGATGCAGGCACACCACCGCGAGCTGCTCGAGCACTCGATCACCCAGGTCCACGGCGCGGTGTTGGTCACCGGTCCGACCGGGGCCGGCAAGACGACGACCCTGTACGCGGCCCTGGCCGAGGTCAACACCCCCGACAAGACGCTGATCGCGATCGAGGATCCGGTCGAGTACGAGCTCGACGGGGTCAAGCAGATCCAGGTGAATACGCGGACCGGGCTCACCTTCGCCTCCGGACTGCGCTCGATGATCCGCTCCGATCCCGACGTCCTGATGGTCGGCGAGATCCGGGACCGCGAGACTGCGCAGATCGCGATCGAGTCGGCGCTCACCGGGCACTTGGTGCTCTCGACCCTGCACACCAGCGACGCGCCGATGGCTGCGGCGCGGCTGATCGACATGGGAATCGAGCCGTTCCTGATCGCATCGGGGATCGAGTGCGTGATCGCCCAGCGGCTCGCCCGCCGACTGTGCGAGGAGTGCAAGCGCCCGGCGACGATCACCGCCGAGGAGCTTTGGCGGAGCGACTTCGCACACCCCGGCGGCGAGATCGAGGCCTGCGAGCCGGTCGGCTGCTTGCACTGCAACGGCACCGGCTATCGCGGCCGAATCGGGATTTACGAGCTGATGACGGTCGCGGAGGAGATCGGTTCGCTGATCCTGCGCAAGGCCTCCAGCGACGAGATCGCCGCCGCTGCGACCGCTGCCGGGATGAGGCGCCTGCGCGACGACGGGCTCGACAAGGTCCGCCAGGGCATCACCTCGATTCCCGAGGTGCTGCGCGTGCTCGGCAGCTGATCGCAAGACCACCCGGCCTACACGGGGCCCTCAGGCTGGCGTAGCGTTTGGCGACATGAGCGCCGACGCCGAATGGGTGATCAGGCGTGCCTACCAGGCGTTCGACCGGCGCGACCTCGAAGCGCTGACCGAGATCGCCGACGAGTCGATCGAGATCTCGACCGTGACCGGGCTGATGGCGGGCCGCGACCAGCCCTACCGCGGACACGAGGGGATCGCCAGCTACCTCGCCGACATCGGCGCGACCTGGAAGCGGATGGAGCTCCAACCGCAACAGTTCATCGAGCTCGGCGAGGGTCGGGTCCTCGTCTTCGGCCGCGCGCGGGTCTGGCACCAGCGCGGGTTCCTCGACTCCTCGAACGCGTGGCTGTGGACGCTGCGAGACGACAAGGTCCTCTCGGTGCGCGTGTTCGCCGACCCGGCCGAAGCGCGGCGCGCGTTCTCGGGCGAGCTCTAGCCCGAGTTGGTGCCGAGTGCCTCGGCTGCGGCGCGCCGGCGCAGCTCCTCGAGCCGCGAGCGCTGCTCGGCCGCCCGCTCGGCGAGTTGATTGAAGTCGGCGCCCTCGACGCTCGCCCCGAGCGCCGCTCGCAGCGACTCCCAGAGCGCGAGCTTCCCGGTCACCCCCAGCACCAGGCCCTCGAGCTCTACCACGCGGCTGAGCGGCGAGTAGGAGGTGAGGCTGTTGTTGGGCTTCAGGCGGCCGAGCTTCTCGGCGGTCCAGCCGCCGGCGTCCTTGAGCCGGCTCGGCTTCACCCCGAGGCCGTCCATGACCCGTTCCAACGTCTCGCGGTCGGCGGCGATCTCGCCGGCGATCGCCGATAGCTCCTCGCCGTACTCGGAGTCGCCGTTCGACCCGGCCGCGCGGCGCGCGAGCTCGAGTCCCGCGGTCGAGCCGGCGTGGTGGTCCTGGAGGTAGGTGCGCATCATCTCGTCCGCTTGCGCCACTCGTACAGCGTCGCAGAGCGCCGCCCGGCGCGGCGCCTAACGCCGGCTCGCACGGGTGCCGATAGGTTGCACCGATGGACCATCGGGTCGAGCGGGTCGCGCTGGAGACCGACCGCTACCGGATCAGCGGCGACCTGACCCTGCCCAAGGAGGGCTATCGAAGCCGGATCAGCGACTACATCAACATCGCCGAGCTCGCCTTCATCCCGCTGGCCAATGCTGAGATCACGCCGCTCGCCGGCGGTGAGCCCGAGCGCCGCGATTTCATCGCCGTGGGCCGGGTCCATGTCCAGCTCGCCTACCCGATCGCCGAGCGGGGCGAGACGGCCCCGTCGGGCTGAGCGGGCGCTCAGGCGATCAGATCGCCGGCTGCCGCCTCGCGGTCGGGGCGCAGCAGGACGACGCCGAGCCGCTCGTCGAGGGCGCCCAGCACGAGCACCTCGGAGACGAATGGGCCGATCCGCTTCGGCGGAAAGTTGACCACGCCGACCACCAGCGTGCCCTCGAGCTGCTCGCGCGTGTAGCCGGTGATCCGGGCCGAGGAGCGGCGCCTTCCGAGCTCGGGACCGAAGTCGAGCTCGAGCTTCCAGGCCGGCACCCGCGCCTCCGGGAACTCCTCGACCGAGACGATCCGCCCCACCCTCATCTCGACTGCCTCGAACTCGGCCCAGCCGATCTCTGGGCGGCGCTCGGCGCTCACGGCGTGAGCACGATCTTGAGCGCCTCGCGACGGTCATAGACGTCGTAGGCCTCCGCCGCGTCGTCGAGCCGCATGTGGTGAGTGACCAGCGGGCTCGGATCGAGCGCCCCGGAGACAAGTCGCTCGAGCACCGGGTCGACGTGCTTGATCACGTTCGCGTGTCCGGTCTTCAAGGTCAGCGCCTTGATCCAGACGATTCCCATGTGAAGCTCGACCCGCTCCGCGTAGACACCGGTCGCCGACACGATCCCCGCCTTGCGGGTCAGCCGGCAGGCGAGCTCGAGCGCGTCGGGATGCCCGACGGCGTCGATCGCCGCGTCGACGCCGCGGCCCTCGGTGGCGGCCTTTGCCACCGCGCGCGGGTCGTCCTCGCTCAGATGGGCCGGCTCCGCCCCCAGTGAGCGCGCGAGCTCGAGCCGTTGACCGACCGTGTCGATCGCGATCACCCGCGCCGCGCCCTCCGCGAACGCGGCCTGCACGGCGCAGAGGCCGACCGGCCCGAGGCCGAGCACGGCGACTGTCGAGCCAGGGCCGACCCCGGTCTCGACCACCGCGTGATAGCCGGTCCCCATCACGTCGCCGGCGAACAGGGCGACCTCGTCCGACATCCCCTCCGGCACCCGGCGCAGGGTCAGGTCGGCGTTCGGGACCAGCAGCAGTTCGGCCTGGGCGCCCTGCAGCGAGCCGAGCGTCGCGCCGTGGCCGAAGACCCGCCCGCGGTCGCACTTGTGAAAGTCGCCGCGGGCGCAGAAGAAACACTCGCCGCAGGCCGTGCAGTAGGTGCCGAGCACGCGGTCCCCCTCGGCGATCGCGCCGACCGCGTCGCCGACGGCGATCACCGTGCCGACGTACTCGTGACCGATGACGAAGCCGGGCTCGATCTCGACCCGGCCGTGGAAGATGTGCAGGTCCGAGCCGCAGATGCCGCTCGCCTCGACCCGGACGATCGCCTCGCTCGGACCGCTGAGCTCGGGCTCGGGGACCTCGTCGACCCGGACCTCGCCCGCCGCCTGGAAGGTGACCGCCCTCATCTCCGCCCCCGACCGCTGCCCGCTCAGCGCGGCGCCATTCGCAGCGCGCCGTCGAGCCTGATCGTGGTCCCGTTCAGCATCGGGTTCTCGACGATCGAGACCGCGAGCCCGGCGAACTCGTCCGGGTCGCCGAGCCGCGACGGGAACGGGACCTGCTCGCCGAGCTCCGTCCTGGCCTCCTCGGGCAGGGCGCCCAGCAACGGGGTGTCGAAGAGCCCGGGCGCGATCGCGACCACGCGGACGCCGCGGCCGGCGAGGTCTCGCGCCGCCGGCAGGGTCATGCCGACGATCCCTCCCTTCGACGCCGAGTAGGCGACCTGGCCGATCTGGCCTTCGAAGGCCGCGGTCGACGAGGTGCTGATGCAGACCCCGCGCTCTCCCCCTCGTCGGGCTCGTTGGCGGCCATCGCCGCCGCGGCGAGGCGAAGCACGTTGAAGCTCCCGACCAGGTTCACCTCGACCACCTTCGCGAACACCTCGAGCGGGTGCGGCCCCTGCCTGCCGCTCGTCCGCTGCGCCCACCCGATCCCCGCACAACAGACGGAGATCCGCAGCCCGCCGCCGAGCTGCGCCGCGGCGTCCACCGCGCTCTGGACCGCGGCCTCGTCGGTCACATCGGCCTCCACGAACCGTGCCCGCTCGCCGAGCTCGGAGGCCAGCGCCGTGCCCTTGTCGGCGTTCAGGTCGGCGATCACGACCTGAGCGCCGCCGGCGTGCAGCCGCCGGGTCGTCGCCGCTCCGAGCCCCGAGGCCCCACCGCTGATCAGCGCGCCCGCGCCCTCGACCTCCATCGCGCCGGGATCCTAGGGCCTCGCCACAGCGCCGACCTCCCGACTGGCGGGGGACGGCTCGCGGGCGGCCACGGGAGGGGCGGCGGCGCCGTTCGATGCGGCCGCCAGGCGCGCCGCGGCGGTCGCGAAGTCCGCCTCGACCCGTCTCAGCTCCCGGCGCGCCCACCGTCTCGAGACCAGGGCCGGGACCGACGCGGCGACGACGCCGAGGCGACCGCGCGGGCCGGGCCAGGCGGGGTTGCCGGTTCGCAGCGCGCAAGACCGATAGTGGAGGTCGGTGAAGAGCAGCATCAGCACCGCGGCGGTGCGGACCGATGCGGCGCGGCCGAGATCGAGCCGATCGAACAGCCGCCGGTACGCGGGCGCCCGTGCCAGCGCCATCGCCAGGTACTGCTCGCGGGCGTCCCTGATCGCCTCCCGGCGCTCTGGTTGCTCGCCGCCCGAGCCGAGATAGGGCGCGAGCGCCGGGTGATAGGCGATCCCCCGCGCCAGGTCGCGCTCGATGTCGCGGCTGACGTTGGCGAGCTGGATCATCTCGCTGACCCTGAACGCGTCCTCGCGGGCGGGCTCGCTGAGCTCACGCCCGTCGAGCAGCCGAAGCGTGAAGACCGCGGGATGGCCGATCACGTTGCGGCAGTAGAGCGCGAGCTGGTCGGCGTCGCGCAGGGTGCCGCCCTGGCGGGCCATCGCCTCGGTCGACCACGCCATCCCCTCGGCCATCGAGCCGACCAGGTCGCCGATCTGCGTGCGCACCCCCGGCGGCAGGGTCCGATAGACGGCATCGACCTGGGCGCAACGGGCGATCAGCAGCAGGTAGACGCGGTCGCGGTGATCGCGGGCGCGCTGCTCGGAGATCGCGGTCGGCGGCGGGAGCGCGGCGGAGTCGAATCGGGCGGCGAACCGTCGCAGCGCGGCGATGCTGTCCTGCGGGTCGGGGATCAGGTCCTCGTAGGTGTCGAGCATCCGGCAGTAGAGGTAGGCGACCGCCGCCGCCCGCGCCTGGTCGGCCGGCAGGACGACGATGCTCGCCGCGAAGCTGCGCGCGGCGTGCGGGAGCACGCGCCAGACGAAGCGCTCGGGGTCCCGCTCGCCTGCCAGCGCTTCGAGGTCGGGCCGGCCTCGGTCCGCCAGCAGGCCGCGGATCAGCAGCACGGGTCCCTGGATGGACCCCAACGTCATCACGCCCAAGCTAGCAAGGCCGGCCGGGTTCGCCAGCGGTTAGGGTCCGAACCCGGACCAGGAGGCATGAGATGAGCGAAGACCCCGGAGCGGTGCTGATCACCGGCTGCTCGTCGGGCATCGGCCACGAGACGGCGCGGCGGCTCGCCGGCCGGGGCTGGCCCGTCTACGCGACGGCCCGCCGGCCCGCGCAGATCGCCGACCTCGAGCGCGAGGGCTGTCGGACGCTGGCGCTCGACGTCACCGAGGAGGCCTCGATGAGCGCCGCCGTCGCCGCCGTCGAGGCCGAGCACGGCGCGGTCGGGGCGCTGGTCAACAACGCCGGCTACAGCCAGTCGGGGGCGCTGGAGACGCTGCCGATCGAGCGGCTGCGGGCGCAGTTCGAGACCAACGTCTTCGGCCTCGTGCGGATGTGCCAGCTCGTGCTGCCGGCGATGCGCGCGGCCGGGCGCGGGACGATCGTCAACCTGAGCTCGATGGGCGGCAAGCTCACCTTCCCTGGCGGCGGCGCCTACCACGCGAGCAAGCACGCGGTCGAGGCGCTCTCGGACGCTTTGCGCTGGGAGGTGCGCGGGTTCGGGGTTCGGGTCGTGATCGTCGAGCCGGGCCTGATCACGACCCGGTTCGGCGAGACCGCGGCCGGCTCGATCTCCGATGCGGCGGCGCCCGAGCCCGAGGCCGACGATCCCTATGCCTCGTTCAACGCCGCGGTCGGCTCGGCGACGGTCGGCGCCTACGAGGGGCCGCTCGCGAAGCTCGGCGCCGGCCCGGACGCGGTCGCGAAGGTGATCGAGCGGGCGATCTCGAGCCGCAACCCGCGGCCCCGCTACAAGGTGACCGCGTCGGCCCGGCTGGCGCTGGCGCAGCGCGCGCTGCTCCCCGACCGCGCCTGGGACGCGGTCCTGCGCAGCCAGTTCCCGACCCCCAAGCCCAAGTAGCGGCAACTGAGCGTCCAGCCTCAGGTCCTGCGCGACCACCGTTTAGGAGGCTGAGCTAGCCTTTTCGACGGATGAGAGACGTGCTGGACTGAAGCGGAGAGCGCTTTGGAGGCCAGCGGATTTCGAGAGGACAAGCCGACTCCGATAGGGGCGTCGGCCGAGTTGCTGGAGTTCGACGCGGCCTCGGTCGCTCGCTCCCCCTGGCAGCTGTTCTGGCGGCGGTTTCGCGAGGACCGGCTCGCGATGGCCTCGCTGGTCTTCATCGTGCTGTTGATCCTGATCGCGGTCCTGGCCCCGGTCCTCGTCGACCTGCTCGGCGTCCCGGATCCCAACGAGCGCGACCAGGCCGCCCTCGATCCCTTCTACGCCACCGCCACCGGTCCGAGCAGCGCTCACTGGTTCGGAGTTGATCAGATCGGGCGAGACGTCTTCAGCCGCACCATCTATGGCGCCCGCGTCTCCCTGTGGTGGCGGATCTCGGCGACCGTCATATCCACGGCGCTCGGGATCGTCGCCGGCCTGCTCTCCGGGTACTTTCGGGGTTGGACCGACACCTTGATCTCGCGCGGGGTCGACGTGCTGCTGGCGGTGCCCTATCTCCTACTCGCCACCGGGCTGGCCACCGCCTGCACAGCCGCGGTCACCGGTGGCAGCGGCTCGACCGGTTGCCTCGGCGGCCTGGTGAAACCTGGCATGGGCGTCGTGATCTTCGTCATCTCCGTAACCAGCTGGACCTACATGGCCCGGATCGTTCGCGGCCAGACGCTGTCGCTGCGCGAGAAGGAGTTCGTCGAATCAGCGCGCTCGGTGGGCGCCTCGAACTCGCGCATCATCTTCCGGGAGATCCTGCCCAACCTGACCGCGCCGATCATCGTCTACGCGTCGATCCTGGTACCCCAGGTGATCCTGTATGAGGCAGCGCTCTCGTTCCTCGGGATCGGCGTCGTCGATCAACCCAGTTGGGGTCAGATGATCTCCGACGCGACCCCGATCTTCAACGACGCCTGGTGGTACATGCTGTTCCCCGGGCTCGCACTCCTGTTCACCGTGCTCGCCTTCAATTTGATCGGCGACGCGATGCAGGACGCACTCAACCCGAAGGCAAAGAGGGCTTGAGCTTGGAACCAACCTCGACAACGCCACCCAAATCGAAAGGAAAGTGGACGATGCGACCCAACCTGCGACGGCTTTTCGCTCTCCTCTCCGTCATCTCGCTCACCGCACTCCTCGTCGCATGTGGGGAGGACAGTGACGACGACAGCACGACCAGCGAGGGCGCGGCCGTGGTCCCCGAGGAGCTTCAGCCGGTGGCGGAGGCTCCCGCCGACGCCAACCGCGGCGGTGAGCTGACGGTGCTGAACGCGGGAGACATCGACTACATGGATCCCGGTGCGGCGTACTACCAGCAGACGTATATGGTCACGATGGCCGCCCACCGAAACCTGCTCAACTGGCAACCTGGGGACCTCGACCAGCCGTCGCCAGACCTGGCCACGGAGGAGCCGGAGGTCTCCGAGGACGGGAGGACGATCACCTTCACGATCCACGATGGCGTCCGCTTCAGCCCGCCGGTCGACCGCGAGGTCACCTCAGCGGACGTGAAGTACGCAATCGAGCGCTCGACGCTGCCAGGGGTGCTGAACCAGTACGTGGCCAACTACGCCTCCGATATCGAGGGATACGAGGAGGCCGCGAAGGAGGCTGAGGCCAATCCCACCGGCGGCGCGCCGGAGATCAGCGGGATCACGACGCCGGACGACACGACACTTGAGATCAGGCTCGGCGAGCCGACCGTGGCGGTGGCGAGCACGATCGCTCAGATGTTGTCGCTACCGGTTTCGGCCCCCGGTGCCGGAGGAGTACGCGAAGGAGTTCGACGCCAAGAACCCCTCGACCTACGGGCAGTACGTGGCGTTCACGGGGCCGTACATGGTCGAGAACGACCCGGAGACCGGCGAGCTCACCGGCTACACACCCGGCAAGGAGATCCACATGGTCCGCAACCCGAACTGGGACGGCGAGGCCAGCGGCGACTATCGGCCGGCCTACCTGGACGAGATCACGTTCGAAGAGGGGTTCACGGACACGGTCGTCCGCGTCGCGGAAGATCCTCGCCGACGACGGCTTGTCAGCGGCGACTTCCCGCCGCCGCCGAATGTGCTCAAGGAGGCGGACCAGGAGGCACAGCCCGGCCAGCTTCAGCTGCCGCAGCTCGCCGGCTACCGCCACATCGCTCTCAATACCCAGGTTCCGCCGTTCGACGACATCAATGTGCGCAAGGCGGTGATCGCAAACTCGGATCGGGAGGCGCTGCTGCAATACGCGCGGGGGTCCGCTCATCGGGCAGGTCGCGACCCACTACATCAACCCAGGGTTCCCGGGGTTCGAGGAAGGCGGTGGTGTCGAAGGTCCCGACCTGGACTTCATCGCCAGCCCGACCGGCGATCCGGAGCTCGCCGCCGAATACATGAAGAAGGCCGGATTCGAGAGTGGGAAATGCGAAGGATCCGACTGTGAGATCGGCGATGGTCGGAGACGACCTCCCCCCCGGCAAGGACACCGCCGAGGTGGTTCAAGGCGCAGCTGGAGGACCTCGGATTCACGGTCAGCTTCCAGCCGGTCGACCACACGATCATGTACACCCGGTTCTGCAGCGTCCCGGAGCAGCAGCCCGAGGTCTGCCCGAACGTCGGCTGGATCCCGGACTTCAGGGACACCGCAGGTGGATGCTCGACGTGCCGTTCTACGGGCCGACCATCGACCCCGAGAACAACTCCAACTGGCCTCAGCTCGACGAGCCCCGAGGTGAACCAGGCGATCGAGGAGGCCCGGCTGGTCGAGGATCCCCCAGGAGCGCGCCGAGGCATGGGGTGAGGTGGATCGCCTGGTCAGCTCCAAGGCCCCTGCGGTCCCGTGGGTCTGGGAGAACTTCCCCTTTGATCCAGTCCGAAGAACGTCGCCGGTGTGGTGAACCTCAACAACGCGTCCTGGGACCTCGGCTTCACCTCGTTGAAGTAGAGGCCAGACGCGGAAATGAAGGAGCTAGGCAGAGGGGGTCCGGGGACTGGACGGCCGGACCCCCTCTGATGGTGACGCAGATGCTTCGCTACATCGTCAGACGTGTTCTCTGGGTCGATCCTGCTGCTGGTCCTGGTTAGTGCGGTCGTATTTGCCGATCTTCTACATCTTTCCTACGGCGGATCCCAGCCAAGCTCCGCGCCGGGCCGTGGGGGCGTCGGCCGACCAGGTCGAACAGATCCGCGAGCTCGCTGGGGCTCGACGACCCCAAATACGAGCAGTTCGGGCGCTACGTGGGCGGCGTTTTCACCCCGTATGAGAACGAGGAAAAGCGCGTCGATGGCCCGTTCGACCTCGGCACCAGCATCTTCCAGAACAACGAGCCGGTGCGGGGAGATCATCTTCGATCGCCTGCCGGCCACGATCATGCTGGTGACCGGGGCGGTGATCCTCTGGCTCTTGATCGCGATCCCCGTCGGCATCATCTCGGCCGTGCGACGGCAGTTCGCTGCTCGATCGCAGGCACGATGATCACCACGCCTCGCCTTCATCTCCGCACCTGTGTTCTGGCTCGGCCTGGTGGCCCTCTATCTATTCGACGAGCGACGTCGGGGTGCTCCACATCTTCCCCGGAATCGGCTCCTACAACGAGGCCGACTCGTTCTCCGGCAAAGTCGGGTCGATGCTTCTGCCCTGGATGGTCCTGGCCGCCGCCACCGCTGCGATCTACGCTCGCTACCTCCGCTCCCAGATGATCGAGGTGATGGGCGAGGACTACGTCCGCACCGCGCGCGCTAAGGGGCTGTCCGAGCGCCGGATCGTGCTCAAGCACGCCCTGCGGAGCGCGCTGACGCCGATGGTGACCCTGCTCGGCCTCGACGTCGCCGTGCTCCTCGCCGGGTAACGCGATTCTCACCGAGTCGGTGTTCAACATCCCCGGCGTCGGCAAGGAGACGGTGACCGCGATCGGGCAGTCGGACCTGCCGTTGATCCAGGGCATCGTGCTTTTCGGGGCGTTCTTCATCGTCATCCTCAACCTCGATCGTCGACATCCTCTACGCGTACCTCGACCCACGGGTGCGCTACCAATGAACACCGTCGCCAGCTCCTCGAGGTCGAGGACCTGCGGGTCAGCTTCGCCACCGACGAGGGTGTCGTCAAGGCGGTCGATGGCATCAGCTTCGCGGTCGGGCGTGGCGAGATGCTCGGAATCGTCGGCGAGTCGGGGTCCGGCAAGAGCGTCGCCAACCTGACCATCCTCGGACTGACGCGCGCCTCGAACGCCGAGATCTCGGGCGAGATCCGCTTCGAGGACATGGATCTGGCGCAGATGGACGATGACGCGCTGCGGGCGATCCGCGGCAGCGAGATCTCGATGATCTTCCAGGACCCGCTCTCCTCGCTGCACCCGTTCTACAAGGTCGGCAATCAGCTCGTGGAGGCGATCCAGGTGCACCAGGACGTCGACGACGGGGCGGCGACCGCGCCGCGCGATCGAGCTCCTCGGCCTGGTCGGGATCCCGGACGCGGAGCGGCGCGCCGGCGAGTACCCGCACGAGTTCTCCGGCGGCATGCGCCAGCGGGCGATGATCGCGATGGCGCTCACCAACGAGCCGAAGCTGCTGATCGCCGACGAGCCGACGACGGCGCTGGACGTCACCACCCAGGCCCAGATCCTGGAGCTGATCGAGCGCCTCGCCGAGAGTTCGGGATGGCGGTGATCCTGATCACCCACGATCTCGGGGTCATCGCCGAGGTCGCCGATCGGGTGATGGTGATGTACGCGGGCCGGGCGGTCGAGACGGGAACCCTGGAGCAGATCTTCTACGACCCCCAGCACCCCTACACCTGGGGCCTGCTCGGCTCGCTGACCCGGATCGACCGACCGCGAACTGCCCGCCTGGCACAGATCGCCGGTCAGCCGCCGTCGCTGATCTCGCTGCCCGAGGGCTGCTCATTCCGTCCCCGCTGCCCGCACGCTTTCGACCGCTGCGCCGAGCTGCCACCGCTCGACGAGCGGGTCCTCGAGCCGGGGCACGCGGACCGTTGCTGGCTGTCGCCGGAGCAGAAGCGGACCCGGCGGCTGGTCGAGCTCCGGCGAGATCGGCCTCGAGGAGCCGGCGGAGCGCCGGGCGATGCGCGCGCGGCCGAGCAGGACCGCTCGGGCGACGTCCCGGCGCGACGGCGGCCGATCCTCGAGATCGACCACCTGGTCAAGCACTTCCCGATCAAGGCCGGGATCCTGTTCGACAAGCAGATCGGAGCGGTGCGGGCGGTCGACGACGTCTCGTTCACGATCGGCCGAGGCGAGACCCTCGGCCTTGTGGGAGAGTCCGGCTGCGGCAAGTCGACCCTGGCGCGTTCGATCCTGCAGCTGATCGAGCCGACGTCAGGATCGGTGCGCTTCGAAGGCGCCGAGATCACCGGGATCAGAGGCAGAGCGTCGCAGGCGTTGCGATCGCGAGATGCAGATGGTCTTCCAGGACCCCTACTCATCCCTCAACCCGCGCAAGCGAGTCGCCCAGATCGTCGGCGACCCGATGCGCCTGCACGGGATCGTCGACCGCTCCGGGGTCCGCGGCGCCGTCCGCGAGCTGCTCGAGCGGGTCGGGCTCAACCCCGAGCACTACAACCGCTTCCCGCACGAGTTCTCGGGCGGTCAGCGCCAGCGGATCGGGATCGCCCGGGCGCTGTCCTTGAGCCCGAAGCTGATCATCGCCGACGAGCCCGTCTCCGCGCTCGACGTCTCGATCCAGGCGCAGATCATCAACCTGCTCGAGGACCTCCAGGACGAGTTCAAGCTCACCTACCTGTTCGTCGCCCACGACCTCGGCGTCGTCCGCCACGTCGCCGACCGGATCGCGGTCATGTACCTGGGCAAGATCGTCGAGATCGGGCCGGCGGACTTCGTCTACCAGCACCCGATCCACCCGTACACGGTGTCACTGCTGTCGGCGGTCCCGATCCCGGACCCGCGCGCGAACGCCGCCCGCGAGCAGGTCGTGCTCGAGGGCGACGTGCCGAGCCCGGCAAACCCGCCCGAGGCGTGCCGTTTCCACACCCGCTGCCCGCGCGCGACCGGGATCTGCTCGGAGCTCGAGCCCGAGCTGGTCGACTACGGCGGCGGCCACTTCGCCGCCTGCCATCACCCGGTCGGCCGCGAGCATCCAGGGGCGCTCCCGGCGGCGGCGAGCACCGGGTAGTAGGGTGCGGCGCCTCGGGGCAAGTCAAGCCGCCCGGGTGGGCAGCGCGAAGGGACAGGAGTGAGGATGCGTCGACTGAGTCGGCTGGTGGTCGTGATCGGGCTCGCGGGAGCCGTTGGCGCCGGGCTCGTCGCCTGCGGGGACGAATCCGGCAGCGGCGGCGGGACCATCATCCGCGGGACCACCGACCTGCCCGTCACCTACGACCCGGCGGGCAGCTACGACCTGCCGTCCTACGACGTGATCTACAACGTCTACCAGAACCTGCTCCAGTTCCCGCCCGGTGAGAGCAAGCCCCAGCCGGAGGCGGCCGAGTCGTGCGAGTTCACCGATGACCTGATCTACGAGTGCACGCTCAAGGACGGGCTCAAGTTCTCCGACGGCTCGGACCTGACCGCCGAGGACGTCGCCTTCTCGTTCGAGCGCAATGTCGAGATCGCCGACCCGAACGGCGCCTCGTCGCTGCTCGCGAACATGAAGAGCGTCGAGGCGACCGACGACAAGACCGTCGTCTTCAAGCTCAAGGCGCCCGGACGCGACCTGGCCCTCGGTGGTGGCCGTGGCATCGTTCGCGATCGTGCCCTCCGATGTGTTCCCGAAGGACAAGCTGCTCGACAGCGCCGAGGTGATCGGCTCGGGCCGTTACAGGTCGCCGACTACCAGCCCGGCCAGCAGACCGTGTTGCAGGCCAACCCCGAGTACACCGGCGACGACCCGCCGAAGGTCGACCAGGCGATCATCCAGTACTTCGACAAGGCCTCGCCGCTGAAGCTGGCGCTCGAGCAAGGGCGACGTCGACATCGCCTACCGCAGCCTCAGCCCGACCGACCTCGACGACCTCCGTGGGCGCGACGGGGTCGAGGTCGTCGAGGGCAAGGGCGCGGAGATCCGCTACCTGGACTTCAACTTCGACCTGCAACCCGGGGAGACCGACGAGCAGAAGCTCGCGATCCGCCAGGCCGTCGCGCAGACGATCGACCGGCAGTCGATCGTCGACAACGTCTACAACGGCACCGTCGAGCCGCTCTACTCGATGATCCCGGCGAGCGCTCGAGTACGCACACCCCGGCCTTCGCCGACGCCTACGGCGAGAGCCCCGACGTCGAGCGGCGCGAAACAGACGCTCGAGGACGCCGGCGTCGACACGCCCGTGCCGCTCGAGATCTGGTGGACGCCGACGCCACTACGGGCCCGCCTCGGGCGACGAGTACGCGGAGATCAAGCGCCAGCTCGACGACAGCGGATTGTTCGACGTGACCCTGAAGTCGACCGAGTGGAACCAGTACTCGGAGGCCGCATTCACCGACAAGTACCCGCAGTACCAGCTCGGCTGGTTCCCGGACTACCCGGACGCCGACGACTACATCGGCGACGTTCTACTCGCGAGACCAGCTTCCTCAACCTCCACTACAACAACGCGAAGATGCACAAGCTGCTGGCGAAGGAGAAGGCGTCCACCGATGACGCGGTTCGCGAGAAGGCGTTCGCCGAGATCCAGAGATCGGAGCCGAGGACGTGCCGACGATCCCGATCTGGGAGGGCATCCAGGTGGCCGGCGTGCGCGACGGTGTGACGGGGTCGAGGAGACGTTCGACCCGTCGTTCATCTTCCGCTTCTGGCTGACTCGACAAGGAGAGCTGACGAGCCGGGCCGGTGACGCAGGGCAGGCCGGCGCCGCAGGCTCGGCCGGCCCGCCAGGCCCGCATCCCGGGCTGGTGATGAGCACCCACGCGACCTCGCTGCGTCGCTACGCGCTGACCCGGCTCGCGCTCGCGATCCCGACCGTCCTGATCCTGCTCACCCTGGTCTTCCTGCTGATGCGGGTCGCGCCGGGAGACCCGATCACTTCCGCGCTCGGCGGGCGGCTGCCGGCCGAGGAGCTCGAGCAGCGCCGCGAGGCGGCCGGCTTCAACAAGCCGATCACCGAGCAGTACGTCGAGTACCTCGGCGACGTCGCAACGCTCGAACTCGGCACGACTCGACCGACAACCGCTCCGTCGAGCTCGATCATCGTCGACAACGGGGCGCGACGCTGGAGCTGACCGTCGCCGCGTTCCTGGTCGCGCTCGTGGTCGGGATCTCGATCGGGCTGCTGGCGGGGCGCTTCCGCGACACGCCGATCGACCTCGGCGGCGCGGCTGTTCGGGATCGTCATCTACGCGTTCCCGGTCTTCTTCCTCGGGTTCCTGTTCCAGCTCCTGTTCGGCAGCGTGCTCGGCTGGCTTCCGACCACCGGCAGGGCCAGCCCGATCGTCGAGTTCGAGCTCGACAAGGTGACCCACTTCTACCTGCATCGACACCTTGCTCGACCGCGAACTGGCCGGCGTTCTGGGACGTTCTCCAGCACCTGATCCTGCCGGCGCTCGACCCTCGGGCTGGTGATCAGCGGGGTGCTGATCCGGCTGGTCCGGGTCAACCTGCTGCAGACCTTGCGCGGTGACTACGTCGAGGCCGCGCGGGCGCGCGGCGTCACCGAGCGCCGGGTGGTCGATCAACCATGCGTTCCGCAACGCGCTCGTCCCGGTGGTGACGGTCGCCGGTCTTCAGTTCGCGATCCTGCTCGGCGGCGCCGTGCTGACCGAGGAGACGTTCAACTGGCCCGGCCTCGGCTCCGAGCTGATCCGCTACCTCGAACGAACGCGACTACATCGCGGTGCAGGGGATCATCACGATCTTCGCCCTCGCGGTGGTCCTGATCTCGCTGCTGATCGACCTCGTCAACGCCTTCATCGACCCCAGGGTGAGGTACTGATGCGTCTCCCCCATGCCGCTGCTGCCCGGTCACCGGAGCCCGTCGGGGTGCCGCGCTGGATCCTGATCTCCGGCGTCGTGATCGTGGTCGTGTTCGTGATCATGGCGCTCTTCGCGCCGCTGATCGCGCCCTACGGGTTCGACCAGGTGAGTGCCGACGGTGTGCGCTTCCCAAGCAGGGGGCGCCGAGCGGCACGACACCTGTTCGGGACCACGGTCCAGTCCACCGACGTGCTCTCGCGGGTGATCTGGGGGTCGCGGACCGCGATCGAGGTCATCGTCCTGGCCGTCGTCTTCTCGCTCGCGATCGGGGTGCCGCTCGGGCTGATCTCCGGCTACGTCGGCGGCAGGCTCGACCGCGGCCTCCTGCTCGTCATGGACGCGTTGTTCGCCTTCCCCTACCTGCTGCTCGCGATCGTGATCGCGTTCCTGCTCTCGGACTCGATCGGCCAGGGCGTGTTCACCGCGGCGGTCGCGATCACCGTCGTCTACGTGCCGCAGTACTTCCGCGTCGTCCGCAACCACGTGATCAGCGTCCGCGAGGAGTCCTACGTCGAGGCCGCGCGGGCACTCGGGGCGCCCCGGCGGACGATCATCGGCCGCTACGTGTTCTTCAACGTGGTTCAGAACATTCCCGTGATCGCGACCCTGAACGCGGCGGATGCGATCCTGACCCTCGCCGCTCTCGGCTTCCTCGGCTACGGCATCCAACCCACCGAGGCGGCAGAGTGGGGCTATGACCTGCAGCGCGCGATCGACGACGCCGGGGCTGGGATCTGGTGGACCGGGCTCTTGCCCGGGCTGGCGATCGTGCTGCTGGTGACCGGGTTCACGCTCGTCGGAGAGGGGCTCAACGACGTCATCAACCCGCTGATCCGCTACCGGCACATCGAGCGGCCCGAGATCCCGGTCGAGGAGCCGGCCCTGGCGAGGCAGGTCGCCGGCGTCGCCGAGCCGGCGGCCGGCGGCAGCGCGCCGGAGGTGCGCCGTGAGTGAACCGGTTCTGTCGGTGAGCGGCCTGCGGGTCTGGTACGGAACCGAGGGCGACCCGGTGCGCGCCGTGGACGGAGTCTCGCTGGAAATCGTGGCCGGGGAGACCGTCGGCCTGGTCGGCGAGTCCGGATGCGGGAAGTCGACCCTCGGCAGGGGAATCCTCGGCCTGCTGCCCGAGAGCGCCGCGACAGCCGGTCAGGTGCGCCACCGCGGGCGCGACCTACCCGCGATCGGGGGGGCCGAGCTGAGGGCGATGCGAGGGCCCGAGCTGGGGCTGATCTTTCAGGAGCCGATGACCCGCCTCGATCCCCTGATGACGATCGAGCAGCACTGCCTCGAAACCCTGCGCGCACACGAGCCGGACACCGACCACGAGCAGATGCGCAAGCGCTCGCTCGAGACCCTGGCGCGGATGGGGATCCCCCCGACCCGGTTCAAGCAGTACCCGCATGAGTTCTCGGGCGGGATGCGCCAGCGGATCATGATCGCACTGGCACTGGTCCTCGAACCGAGCCTGGTGGTCGCCGACGAGCCGACGACGGCGCTCGACGTGATCGTCGAGGGACAGATCCTCGCCATCCTCGCCGACCTGCGTCGCAACTTCGACACCGCGCTGCTGCTGATCACCCACAACCTCGGAATCGTCGCCGAGGTCTGCGACCGGGTCGCGGTCATGTACGCGGGCAAGATCGTCGAGCAGGGCGGCGCGAGGCAGGTCTTCGCTGCACCGGCGCACCCCTACACGCGCGCCCTGCTCGACTCGATCATCTCGCTGCGAACCTCCGGCCTGCACTTCATCCCCGGCGCGCCTCCCGACCTGATCTCGCCGCCGCCTGCGTGCCGCTTTCACCCGCGCTGCCCCGACGCGATGCGTGTCTGCGCGCAGGTCGAGCCGGTCGGAGTCGCGACCACAGAGGCGCAGACCGTCAACTGCTGGCTGCACGGGCCCAAGCACCTGATCCCCGCCGGCGGCAGCGAGCCGCTCGAGCGCGGGGAGATCGCCATCGCGGAGGAGGCCTAGGTGGCTACTCCCACCCGCGCCGAAGCGGCGACGCCTCTGCTCGAGGTTCGCGACCTGAGCACCAGGTTCTCCGTCCGAGGCTCGTTCGCCGACCGGCTGCGCGGCCGGGAGGCGGGCTCGGTCCGGGCCGTGGACGGGGTCAGCTTCGACCTGCGCCGCGGCGAGGTCCTCGGGGTTGTGGGGGAGTCGGGCTCGGGCAAGACGACGCTCGGGCGGACCTTGCTCGGCCTCGCCGCTGCCAGCGAAGGCTCGGTGCGACTCGAGGGCAAGGAGATCACCGGCCTCAGCGACACGGAGTTCAGGCCGCTGCGACGGCGCCTGGGGATCGTCTTCCAGGATCCCCACGCGTCGCTGAACCCGGCGATGACGATCGCAACCTCGGTCGGCGACCCGCTCCGCTTCCACCGCCTCGGCGGGAACGCGGGCGAGCGCCGGGCCGTCATCACCGCGATCCTCGAGCGGGTCGGCCTGGCGCCGGCGTCGAACTTCATGGACAAGTACCCGGGCGACCTCTCGGGTGGCCAGAAGCAGCGCGCCGTGCTGGCGAGAGCGCTGATCCTGGGCCCCAAGGTGCTGATCGCGGACGAGCCCGTCTCGATGCTCGACATGAGCGTGCGGGCGAAGATCCTCGAGTTGATGATCGAGCTCAAGCAGGAGTTCGACCTCACCTACATCTACATCACGCACGACCTCGCGACCGCGAAGTTCTTCTGCGACCGGATCGCGATCATGTACCTCGGGCGGATCGTCGAGATCGGCCCTGCCGAGCAGATCTACGCGGACCCAAAGCACCCCTACACGGCCGCCCTGCTGCGCGCGATCCCGGAGCCGGACCCCGACCGAAGCGTCCCTCGTGACCTGCCCCGCGGTGAGATCCCCGACGCGGTCGCGCCACCGCTGGGCTGCCGATTTCACCCGCGCTGCCCGGACGCGTTCGAGGTCTGCGGCTGGGAGAGCCGCGACCTCCGCACCCTGCTCGAGTTGCGCTGGACCAGGCTGCCCGAGGAGGACTACGAGGCCGAGCGCGAGCTGATCGGGGACCTCGACCAGCTCGACGAGCCGGCGCTCGAGACGGTGCTCCCCGTGGCGGATGGCCGGGACGCGGAGGAGGCGATCCGCATGCTCGACTCGATGCGGGTCGCCGCTCCCGACGATCCGTTCTGGAGCGGAGTCGCGGAGACTACGCTCGACGACCGCGGCGCCCGGGTGCACTTCAACCCGCCGCTCGAACCCCGCGGCATCGAGCTCGACGGCACCAGGGTCGAGTGCCACCTGCACGACCCGGAGGCGCTCGCCGCCGCCGAGGCCGCACGGGCGCCCGGACACTAACCCGCGGCGGGCCGCCTCGAGGCGTTCGGCGGGCTGCGCTCACCCCGCCGGTGAGGCTCAGGGAAGCGCGTTGCGCTTCGCGATCCTGCCGTAGAGGCGGGCGCTGGGGCGCGCGGTCCGCTCCAAGGTCGCGGGGTCGAACGAGTAGAGCCCGAACTTGGGCTGGTAGCCGTAGACCCACTCCAAGTTGTCGACCAGCGACCACTGGAAGTAGCCGCGCACGTCGACGCCGTCCTCGCGGATCGCGGCGAGCGCCTGCTCGAGGTGGGAGGTGAGGTAGCCGGGGCGCTGGTCGTCGTCGGAATCGGCGAGCCCGTTCTCGGTCAGATAGACCGGCAGGCCGTAGCTGCCGGCGGTGCCGATCACGCTTCGATAGCCCTCGGGGTAGATCTCGGCGCCGAACTCGGTGCACGTCGTCGGGCACGGCGGGGCCGTCGGGTAGGTCGGGCTGGCGTAGGAGATCGCGGGCAGGAAGTCGAGCACCGGAATCGCCGGGGTCAGCGGCGCGGTGGCGCTGACTCGGCCGCGGAAGTAGTAGTTGAGCCCGACGAAGTCGGCCTTGCGGCGGTGCTGGTCGGCCTCCCCGGGCCCGATCGTCCCGTCGGCGTTGCGGTCCAGATCGCCGCGCACGACGCTGTCAAGGAACAGGCGGTTGAACAGGTAGTCGGCGTGCTCGGTCGCCGCCACGTCGGCGGCCGAGGAGGGATCGGCGGGGGTGAACGCGATCATGTTCATCACCGGCCCGACCCGGGCCTGGCGCCGATCGCCGTCGGCGTCGCGGTCGTCGAAGCGCTTGAGCGCGTCATAGGCGACCGTGTTGGCGCGCTCGAGGTTTACCAGCGCCGCGATCGCACCCGTGAACGTGAAGGCGCCCGGCGGCCAGTAGGCGCCGAAGACGCCCGGCACGTTGACGAACCCGTTGGTGACCTGGACCAGGGGCTCGTTGAGGGTGTTCCAGTAGTCGGCGCGGCCGCCCAGCTTCCAGCCCAGATAGGCCGCGTACTTGGCGAACTCGCCGGCGGTCGCCGAGTCGAGCCAGCCGTCCGCGGGCAGGTCGGGCAGCGGGTCGTTGGGGCCGGTGCCGGCGAGCGCGTCCCGGGTCGCGATCGGGTCGTGCAACCAGGTCGGGAGCGTCCAGTGGTGGAGGGTGACGAACGGCGTCAGGCCGCGATTCTCCGCGGCCCGAAGAACCTTGCGGTAGTGGCGCAGGGCACGCTTGTTGGCGAGCTTGTCGAGCCGCTCGAGGTCGCGGCGGCCGATCCGGGCGCCGACCTCGACCCCCTCGGTCGAGCGGGGGAAGATCCGCGGCCACTCGATCGAGAACCGAAAGGCGTTGTTGTGCAGGCTCGTCGGCGGCGAGTTCGAGATCGCGGCGGAAGAGACGCCAGTGGCCCGGGCCGTCCTCGGGCAGGTCGCCGCTGACGCTCCCGTCGGCGATGTTCGCCGGGTCGTGCGTCCAGGCGAACCAGTCGCTGGCCCGGTCGAGGTTGCGGCCCTGGCCGGCCTCGGTCTGAAAGCCCGCGATCGCCGTGCCCCAGAGAAAGCGCTTCGGGAACTTGGCCGCGCCGGCGGCCGGGCTCGCAGTGGCGAGCACGAGCGCGGCAAGCGCGACCGGGATAGCGAGGACCGAGCGCGGTCTCATCGGCCGCCCAGCCTATTTCACTCCCTCGCCCGCGAGGTGGTCGCGGAGCCAGGCGGCGTTGCGAGCAGCGAACGCCTCCTGGTCGTTGTTCGCGTAGACGTAGACCTCGGTCTCGCGACGCCAGGCGGCGATCCTGCGCTGCCAGGTCGCGAGCTCGGCCCGCGAGTAGTTGCCGCGCCGTCCGCGAGCGCCGCGGTGCAGGCGCACGTAGGTCCAGTCGGCCGTCCGCTCGTGGGTCTGAAACGGCCGCGCGGGATCGTCGCCGATCACCAGCGCGACCCGATGCTCGCGCAAGAGCTCGTAGACCGGCTCCTCGAACCAGCTCGGGTGCCGGAACTCGATGCAGTGACGCCAGCCGGTGGGGAGCTGGTCGAGCGCCTCGGCGAGCCGCTCGTCGTCGCGCCGAAAGCTCTCCGGGAGCTGCCAGAGCAGCGGGCCCATCTTCGGCGTCCCGAGCAGCGGCTCGAGCCGCTCCGCGAGGCGGGCGGTCCCGTCGCCGACTCGGCTCAGCCGCTTGATGTGGGTGAGATAGCGGCTCGCCTTGATCGCGAAAACGAAGCGCTCCGGCGTCGCCTCGACCCAGTGGGCGACCGTCTCGCGAGTCGGCAGCCGGTAGAAGGTCGCGTTGACCTCGACCGTGTCGTAGAGGGTCGCGTAGTGCTCCAGCCAGCGCGACTGGCTCAGGCCCTGGGGATAGACCAGCCCGCGCCACTCGCGGTAGTTCCAACCCGAGCAGCCGATGTGAACGGGCCTGATCATGGCTCGATTCGGGTGCCGCGCTCACCGTGCAGGATCGCGGCCGCGTCCTCGAGCGCTCCGATCGCCGCCAGGCCGCCGGTCGCGGTCGCGAACCGCCGCGCAGCCTCGACCTTGGGGCCCATCGAGCCGGGTTCGAGCTCGAGCGCGCGCAGCTCCGCCGCCCCGAGCTTGGCCAGCGGCCGAGCGCTCGGGGTCCCCCAGTCCGTCTCGACCGCCGCCACGTCGGTGAGCAGCAAGAGCGCGTCCGCGCCGAGCTCGCGCGCGAGCAGCGCCGCGACCAGGTCCTTGTCGACCACGGCCTCGACCCCGCGCAGGCGCCCGCCCTCGGCGATCACCGGGATCCCGCCCCCGCCCGCGCACACGACCAGCACCCCGGCCTCGACCAAGACCCGGATCGCCTCCAGCTCGACCAGCGAAACCGGCTCGGGCGAGGCGACCGCGCGGCGCTGTCCCGCGCGTTCGGCGACCATCGCCCAGCCGCGCTCGGCGCGCAGTCGCTCGGCAGTCGCCTGGTCGTAGAGGGGACCGATCGGCTTCGTCGGCTCGCTGAACGCCGGGTCACCGCCCTCGACCACGACCTGTGTCAACAGGGTCGCCACCGGGCGGTCGGCGACGGCGTTGGCAAGCTCCTGCTCGAGCAGGTAGCCGATCATGCCCTCGCTCTCGGCGCCGAGCACGTCGAGCGGGTAGGCCGGGACCTCCTCGTAGGCCTCGGCCTGAAGCGCGAGCAGGCCTACCTGCGGCCCGTTGCCGTGGGTGATGATCAGCTCGAGCTCGCGGGCGAGCGCGGCGACCGCCTCGACCGCGGCGGCGGCGTGACCCCGCTGGGTCTCGAAGTCGGCGGGCTCGCCGCGGCGCAGGAGCGCGTTGCCTCCCAGCGCCACCACTACTCGCTCGACCGCCATCGGCCAGTTCTACTGCCCGGGGCCGCCCGGCGACGGCTCGTCGCACCGGCCCCGGCCATAGGCTGTCGCCGATGAGCGAAGCGAAGACCGCCGGCGACGTGCCGCGACGGGTGGTCATCATGGGCGCCGGCGGGCGCGACTTCCACGACTTCAACCTCGTCTATCGCGACGACCCCGCGGTCGAGGTCGTCGCCTTCACCGCGACCCAGATCCCCGGGATCGAGGACCGCACCTACCCCCGGTCCCTGGCGGGGGGGCGCTATCCGGAGGGGATCCCGATCCGCCCCGAGGCCGAGCTCGGCGAGTTGATCGATCGCGAGCGGGTCGACGAGGTCGTCTTCGCCTACTCAGACGTCTCCTACGAGCACGTCATGCACCGCGCCGCCGCGGTGCTCGCCGCCGGCGCCGACTTCACCCTGCTCGGCGGGCGCTCGACGATGCTCGCCAGCAAACGACCGGTGGTCGCCGTCTGCGCGGTTCGCACCGGCAGCGGCAAGAGCCAGACGAGCCGGGCCGTCGGCCGGATCCTGCTCGACGCAGGCCTGCGCGTGGCGCTGATCCGCCACCCGATGCCCTACGGCGAACTCGAGCGGATGCGCGTCCAGCGCTTCACCTCGCTGGCCGAGATCGACGCCTCGGATCCGACGATCGAGGAGCGCGAGGAGTACGAGCGCCCGGTGCAGATGGGCCTCGTCGTCTTCGCCGGAGTCGACTACGGCGCGATCGTCGAGGCCGCCGATGCCGACGCCGACGTCCTGATCTGGGACGGTGGCAACAACGACCTCCCGTTCATCGACCCCGACCTGATGATCGTGGTCGTCGACCCGTTGCGCCCTGGCGACGAGCTCCGTTACCACCCCGGGGAGGCGAACCTGCTGCTCGCTGACGTGGTCATGGTCAACAAGGTCGACACCGCCAGCCCCGACCAGGTCCGGGTCGTGCTCGAGCATGTTCGCGATCTCAACCCGGGCGCGGCGGTGGTGCAGGCGGCGTCGCCGGTGACGCTTGCCGACGGCCCGCCAATCGAGGGCCGCAAGGTGCTCGTGGTCGAGGACGGCCCGACGATCACCCACGGGCAGATGCCGTTCGGCGCCGGCACCGTCGCCGCCCAGGAGGGTGGCGCGGTCCAGCTGGACCCGCGCCCGCAAGCCGTCGGCTCGATCGCCGATACCTTCGCGCGCTTCCCGCACATCGGCGCGGTGCTGCCCGCGATGGGCTACTCGGCGGCCCAGCTGGCCGAGCTCGAGCAGACGATCGACTCGGTCGAGTGCGACGTGGTCGTCGCCGGGACGCCGATCGACCTCGGCCGGCTGATCTCGTGCCGGCATCCGATCCGCCAGACCTCATACGAGCTTCGCGAGCTCGACGGGCCAAGGCTGAGCGATCTGGTCGCGCCGCTGATCGAGCGCGCCCGGGCCGCCTACGGCTGAGCCGCCTCAGGCGCCTACGGCGTCTCCGCGGTCCCGTCGGCGCCCGGGTCGACGAACGGGCGCAGGGTCGGGAACAGGATCACGTCGCGGATCGTCTCGACCCCGGCGATCAGCATCACCATCCGGTCGAGGCCGATCCCCAGCCCTCCGGTCGGCGGCAGCCCGTACTCGAGCGCGCGCACGTAATCCTCGTCGGCCGGCTCGGCCTCCTCGTCGCCGGCCGCCTGCAGTCGCGCCTCGGCAGCGAAGCGCTCGGCCTGCTCGACGGGGTCGTTGAGCTCGCTGTAGGCGTTGGCGAGCTCCCGCCCGCCGATTATCAGCTCGAAACGCTCGGTCAGCTCCGGATCGTCGCGGTGGGTGCGAGCGAGCGGTGAGACCTCGCGCGGATGGTCGATCACGAAGGTCGGCTCGATCAGGTTCGGCTCCGAGGCGGCGTCGGAAACCTCGGCCATGATCTTCCCCGATCCCCAGACCTCGAGCCACTCGACCCCGTGTCGATCGGCGATCGCCCGCGCCTCCTCGACCGGCATCGAGGGGTGCATCTCGACTCCGGCTTGCTCCTCGATCAGCTCGGCCATCGTCGCCCGGCGCCACGGCGGCGCCAGGTCGACCTCGCTGCCGCGCACGCTGACAACCGTGGTCCCGGTCGCCTCGCTCGCCGCGGTCGAGACGATCGCCTCGGTGAGGTCCATCATGTCGTGATAGTCGGCGAATGCCTGGTAGGCCTCGAGCATCGTGAACTCCGGCTGGTGTCGCGTATCGAGGCCCTCGTTGCGAAACACGCGGCCGATCTCGAACACCCGGTCCATGCCGGCGACGATCAGCCGCTTGAGCGGAAGCTCGAGCGCGATCCGCAAGTACATGTCGAGGTCGAGCGCGTTGTGGTGGGTGATGAACGGCCGCGCCGCTGCGCCGCCCGCCTGGCTCAGCAGTACCGGCGTCTCGACCTCGCGAAAGCCGCGTTCGAGCAGCACCTCGCGCACCGTCGCGATCACCTGCGAGCGGATCGCGAAGGTGCGCCGGGCCGGCTCGTCGACGATCAGGTCGAGGTGGCGCTGGCGGTAGCGGGCGTCGGGCTCGGAGAGCCCGTGTCGCAGATCGGGCAGCGCGCGCAGCGACTTCGCCAGCAGCTCGAAGCTGCTGACCAGCACCGAGAGCTCGCCGCGCCGGGTGGTGACCACCTCGCCCTCGACCCCGATCCAGTCACCGAGGTCGAGGTCGCCGAAGTGCTCCAGCGCCCGCTCGCCGACGCTCTCGCGGGTGACCATGAGCTGCACGGTGCCGGTCTCGTCGCGCAGGTCGGCGAACGCGACTCCACCGTGGCGGCGCTCCCCCATCACCCGACCGGCGAGGCGCACGGTCTCGCCTGTCGCGGCCCCGGTTTCGAGCCCGGCGAAACGCTGGCGAAGCTCGGCGGCGGTCGCGTCGCGGTCGAAGCGGACTGGATACGGGTCGATCCCGCCCGCGCGCAGTGCCTCGAGCTTGGCCAACCGGTGCGCTCGCGTCGCCTCCTGAAATGCCTCGCGCTCCGCGCCCTCGCCGACGGCGTCTTCAGCCCCGGGCTCGGCGCTCGCAGCCGCGTCGTCGGCGCTCGTCCCCGGCTCCGTCTCGCTCACCGGGCGCATGGTCGCAGACCCGCCCGCGGCAGGCCACGCATCCGGCTGGGTCGGTCAGGACCGCGGTCGGTCGAGCTAACCGACCGTGGCTGACGGATCGCCGCGGACAGGACGTGAGCCGGGTTTGGGCGCGGGACCCCCGCCCTGGCCGGTCGCGAGGACGACCATCCCGGCCAACGCCCCGACCAGGGCCAGCAGGGTGACGAGCGTGCCGAGCGTGGTCTCGTGGATCGACTCCTCGAGCAGGGTGACACCGAGGATGACGCTGGCAATCGGGTCGAACGCCATGCTGGTGGCGGCGGCCGGGGCCAGCGCCCCGGTCGAGAGCGCGAGCTGATTCAGGGTCATCGAGATGTAGCCGATCGCGATCAGCGCGAACAGGCGCCAGTCGAGGAGTACCTCGACCAGGCCCTCGCCGAGCCGGTCGGTGACCGCCTTGGTGAGCGCGGCAGTGAGCGCGAACAGGAGACCCGCCGCGGTGCCGAGCAGCGCCGCCCTGCGGCCCGCCGGCATCCCGCGCGCCAGGACGACCAGCGGCACGCAGAGTGCGCCGATCGCGCCAATCGCGATCAGCCACTGGCCGAGCGGCGCGTCGTCACGACCACCGGAGGGATTGGCGATGGTCAGGAAGAGGATCAACGAAGCCGTGACCAGGGCGGCCGCGCCGGCGTCGATCTTGCGGATCCTCTGGCCGGTCAGCTTGGCGCCGAGCGGCAACGCGAAGACCACGGCCGAGACCAGCAGCGGCTGGACCACGGCGAGCCGGCCGATCGTCAGCGCCGCCGCCTGGGCGACGAAGCCGAGCGCGTCGGCGGCGATCCCCGCCAGCCAGACCGGCCGCCGCGCCATCCGCACGAGCAGGCCCGAGGTCGATCCCTCGGTCCCCTCCTCGAGCCCGGCTCGCTGCAAGAGCACCGTTCCGAGCGCGAACAGCAACGCGGCGATCAGGGCGAGGACGATCTCCATCGCGGCAGCCTATTCGCGCCGCCTGCTGCCCCTCACGGCCGGCAGGCTCAGGAAGACGAAAGGCCCCCGCTCCGGGGGGAACGGGGGCCTGTCCGGTCCGACGGCCGGTTGTGGTCGGGATCACTCCTGGCCCGACTCGTCCTCGCTGCCGGAGTCGGTCTCGTCGCCGACCACGTTGAACCCGCGGTCGAGCTGGACGTCGACCTGGCTACCGTCGTCGAGGGTGACCTCGACCTCGTAGTAGCTCTCCTCGTCGCCGACCTCGGTGTCGGAGACCGTGCCGCCGCCGGTGTGCGCGAGCGCCGCGGCGCTCGCCTGGTCGAGGGCGTTGCCGTCGATCGCGACGTCGGGGCCTTCGGCGGAGTCCTCGCCGCCGCCGGTCGCGGCCGCCACACCCGCGCCGCCTGCGGCGAGCGCGAGCGCCGTGGCGCCGATGGCGATGATCTTGGAACGGTGCTTCATGTATTGCCTCCTTGGGCTTCTCGATTGCGGCCCGGTTTCTACGGAGGCTGGATTGGAGGTCGATGAGAGCGTGCTTTACGTTCGGTTGAGCATTCGAGGGAGGAATCTGTTCGGATCGCGCCGCAAGACCACACTCGGCTGACGCTGCGCCCGCTCGCGCCCGGAGACCAGGACGAGCTGCGGCGGATCCACGCGACGCCGGAGGTCGCTCAGTGGTGGGGGCCGCCCGAGGACGACTTCCCGTGGGACGACGAGCCCGGCGCCACCCGGCTGACGATCGAAGTCGATGGCGAGATCGCGGGAATGATCCAGTTCTCCGAGGAGCACGAGCCGAAGTACCGCCACGCCGGGATCGACCTCTTTCTGGACCCCGCCCTGCACAACCGGGGCTGGGGCGAAGAGGCGATACGCCGCTTGGTCCGTCACCTGATCGACGAGCGCGGGCATCACCGGATCACGATCGATCCGGCCGCCGGCAACGCGTCCGCGATCCGCGTCTACGAGAAGGTCGGCTTCCGGCGCGTGGGCCTGATGCGCCGCTACGAGCGAGACGCGGTCGGCGACGGGTGGCACGACGGGCTGCTGATGGAGCTGGTGGCGGACGAGCGATAAACGCGGTAAAGCGCCGCTCGAGCGGGTAGTCGGAGCCCGTGGGAGAGCGGCAGCCGGCGCCGATCCAAGCCCGGCGCAGCAGCACAGACGTCAAGGAGGTTCCATGCCGGAAACCAGCACCGAGGAGCTCGGCAGGACGTTGGAGTCAGCCCCGAGCGAGCCGAGCCCGGTCGTCGGGAGGTCGGAGGGCGGCCAGTTCGTCAAGGTGACCTATCTGCGCCCCGTCCCCGAGGAAGATCCGGTCGGAAGCGAGGCGCAGGGCCGGGCGGGCGAGGTGCCTGAGATGCCCGCGGCCGGCGCGGCGAACCAACTCGCAAGCCTGGTCCGCGAGAACCCGGCGACGACCGCCGGCGCGGGCTTGGGCGTGCTCGGCCTGCTCGCGCTGCGCAGCTGGCGCCGGTAGACGGGTACCGAAGGAGGCAGCGATGGCAAAGGATCACGGTTCCAGCGTCAAGGACGACAAGCAGTACGAGGGTCTGCGCAAGAAGGGGATGAGCAAGCAGCGGGCGGCCTCGATCGCCAACTCGCCCAACGCCTCCAGCAAGGGCGGCAAGAAGAGCGGCAAGGGCCGCGGGGGATCGAAGTCCCAGAAGCGGGCCGCGGGCCGCGAAGGCGGGCGGAAGTCGAGCTGAGCACCCGAGCCGGAGGAGGCGACGTGTACGCCGCCGGGCGATGACTGAGATCGGCTATACGCTCTCGAGCGAGGAGTTCGGGCCCCGGGAGCTGGTCCGCTTCGCCGAGCGGGCGGAGTCCGCGGGCTTCGACTTCCTCTCCATATCCGACCACTTTCACCCCTGGACCGACGAGCAGGGCCACTCCCCGTTCGTGTGGGCAACGCTCGGCGGAGTCGCGTGCGCGACCGAGCGGGTCTCGGTCGCGACCGGTGTGACCTGCCCGACCACCCGCGTCCACCCGGCGATCGTCGCCCATGCCGCGGCCAGCGTCGCCTCGATGATGCCCGGCCGATTCTTGCTCGGTCTCGGCGCCGGCGAGAACCTCAACGAGCACATCGTCGGCCGTGGCTGGCCCGAGCCGACCGTCCGCCAGGAGCGGCTCGAGGAGGCGGTCGAGGTGATCCGTGGGTTGTGGCAGCGAGGCCTGTTCAGCCACCGCGGACGCCACTTCACCGTCGAGCAGGCGCGCCTCTACACGCTGCCCGAGGACCTCCCGCCGATCTTGATCGCGACCGGCGGTGAGCAGGCCACCGAGCTCGCGGGACGGATCGGCGACGGCATGTTCGGCCTGGTTCCGGATCGGGAGGTGATCTCCCAGTTCGAATCGGCAGGAGGAGCCGAAAAGCCGCGACTCGGCCAGGTGCACGTCTGCTGGGCGGAGGACGAGGAGCAGGCCCGGCGAACGGCCCTGGCGCAGTGGCCCAACGCCGGCGTCCCGGGGAGCCTGAGCTGGGAACTGCCGCTGCCGTCGCACTTCGAGGAGGCAGCCGAGGGCCTGACCGAGGACGAGATCGCGAAGAGCATCGTCTGCGGCCCCGATCCGGCGCCGTATCTGGCGGCCGCGACCGAGTTCGTCGACGCCGGCTACACGCACGTCTACTTCCATCAGGTCGGCCCCGACCAGGAGCAGTTCATCGAGTTCGCCGAGCGCGAGCTGATCGCGGCCTTGCGCTAGGTCCTGAGGGCCCTAGAGCAGGATCAGGCAGGCGATGATCGCCAGCGGCGTACCGAACAGGGATGCTTTGGCAAAGAAGTCACGCGCGAACCCGCGGTAGGGACCGGCCTGGAAGAGGACGAGGCCGACGACATGCGCGAGGTTGATCAACCCGAACACGCCGGCGATCAGGATCCGGGCGGACTGCTCGGTGAACCCTCCGTCGTCGGTGCCAAAGCCGCCGTTCGAGTTCAGGCTGTCGTCGCCGGTTGCGGCGAGGATCACGAGCACGATCGTTCCGACGATCGCAACCACGATCCCGAGCAGGTCCCGGGCGCTGAACGGCGGCAGGTTTCGCGACCGAGGCTCCGCCTCGCCGGGATCCGCGGCCGGCTGGCCGGCCGGCTTGCGCTCGACCTCTGCCACCCGTGGCGCCGTGCCGGTCTCGATGTAGAGCTCTGTGATCGGCGGATCGAAGTCGCGCTCTGATTCCTCGATCCCCTGGCGCTCGAGGTACGGGCCCCCGTCGCGGTGGGCGACGATCACGATCTCGTCCGCGGCGAAGCTCTGGAGCGCGTCCTGGATCGCCAGCCGGAGGTCGGAATCGCCGACCTCGGCCGCGACGTCGACACCTGAGGCCCCCAGGATCGCAGCTGAACGGGTTGCCCGGCCACGGGCTTGCTCGGTCGCCTCATCGACGTCTCCCATTGCGTGCTCGAGGGGGGATTGGTCGACTGCGGGCGCGATCAGCCGGACCTCGGCCCGCTCGCCCCGGATCCGCTCCAGGACCGTCTCCGCCACATCGGGGCTGCCGATCTCCTCGGCCGCTACCACCAGCAGCCGAAACGGCTGCCCACGCACGGGAGCCTCGGTGTCGGTCGACGTTGCCATGGGTCGCGGATACCCGGCCCGGCGTTCGCCGAAACCCTGGCCGGGAGGTGTTTGCGCTCCGCACGCGAGGGGTATCGCTGAGATCGCACAGTGGACGAGGGAACCCCCGAGTTTCTGCTCGCCGGCAGGCGCACGCTCGAGGGCGTGCGCCGCGCGGCGGGCGGATGTCGCGGCTGCCCTCTGTGGCGTGACGCGACCCAGACCGTCTTCGGCGCCGGTCCGTCTGACGCGCCGCTTGTCCTCGTCGGCGAGCAGCCCGGCGACCGCGAGGACGTCGAGGGCGAGCCGTTCGTCGGTCCCGCCGGCCGCCTGCTGCGCCAGGCGTTGGAGGCGGCCGGCATCGACACCGGCAACGTCTATCTGACCAACGCGGTCAAGCACTTCAAGTTCAAGTCACGCGGCAAGCGTCGGATCCACCAGCGCCCGAGCGCGACCGAGGTGGCAGCGTGCCGGCCCTGGCTCGAGGCCGAGCTCAGACTCGTGCAGCCGCAGGCGGTCGGGGTGCTGGGCGCGATCGCCGCCAAGTCACTGCTCGGCAACGACTTCCGGGTCACGAAGCAGCGCGGCGAGCTGCTCGAGGTCTCGTTCGCTCGGGTGGCGGTGGCGACGATCCACCCCTCGGCCGTCCTTCGGGCGGGGTCGGCGAGCGAGCGCCAAGAGGGTCTCGATTCGCTCACCGCGGACCTCAGGACACTGGCCGGGTCGCTGCCGAGCTGACCCAGCTCGCGTCGCCCCTAGCCGTCTCCGCTCGCGCGCTCCGCGACGCTGCGGGCAACCGGCGCGACAAACCAGAGCCAGGCAAACAACGCGCCGAAAGCCGCGACCACGATCGCGGTCAGGGTCGAGTCATAGACGAAATGGGTGATCATCATCAGCACGCCGCAGATCGCTCCCGCCTCCAACGCCAGGCCCGCGATCGCGAGCCGATTCGACGTCGCAACGATCCACGGCTTGTCGAGGTCGCGAAACCGCATCCGGTGCCGGGCCGTAGGAGCCATCAGGCAAACGGAAGATCCCGCGGTCAAGAGCAGGGTCACGTAGTAGACGGTGCGCTCGAAATCGGACACGTCGGGCCACCCCTGTTGAAACGGGACCACGAGCAGAAACGCGAACAGGACCTGGATCCCGGGAATCGCGACTCGAAGCTCCTGCAGCAGCTCGAGCAGGTTGCGGTCGAGGCGCTCGGACTCGGTTTCGTCGCGCTCGTCCTGGGAGGAGTCGCCGTATCGCTGGGACTTGCCGCCGGGCGAGGCCATCTCTCGAGACCGTATCCGGAAAGGTCGACCGTCAGCCGCGCTGGGCGGGCTCCGAGCCCTCCCCCGCAACCGGCGCCCCACCACTGGCCGGATTTCGCGGATTCGTGAGCGGGTTGTCCGCGCGGCCGGCAGCGACGGTGGGCCCCCGGGTTCCGGCCCGGCGCAGTCCGTAGACAGCCCCGATCACACCAAAGCCAACGGCGGCGGCCAAGAGCGCGAGCAGGGGCGATCCAAGGAAGGCGCTCGCGATCACCAAGAGGACGAGGAGCGCTCCCACCGACATCGCAATGAACCAATGGCCCCACACTTGCGCTAGCGCCCCCGCGTTCTTCTCTCTGGGCGCCTATTCGGCCGCCGAGATCGCCTCGACCAGCTCCCCGACGTCTTCCTCGTCGACGTTCTGCGCCAGGTCTCCCTGGCTCACGATCCCGACCAGGTCGTGTCCGTCGATCACCGGCAGTCGCCTGACAGCATGCGTCTTCATCGTCTGAAGCGCCTCGGCTACGGAGTCATCGGCGCCGATCGTCACCGGCTTGCCCTCACCGAGCTCACCGGCCCTGGTCGAAGACGGGTCGCGCCCCTGGGCCAAGACCTTGGTCACGATGTCGCGGTCCGTGAGCATGCCCTTGAGCCTGTCGTCGTTGCCGCAGATCGGCAGCGCCCCGACCTCGAGCTCGGACATCATCCTCGCGGCCTCGGTGACCGAGTCGTCTTCCCCAACGCACTTCGCGTCCGGGGTCATTACCTCGCGCGCCGTCTTCGCCATCGTTGATCTCCTTCCGCTCGGATTGCGCCTCTCGCATGTACCCCGCTGACCCGGGCGCTTAACAGGTTCGCGATCGCTCAGCTCTCGACCGCTCGCCGGGCCAGCAGGTCGAAGATCCGATCCGGAATAAGGCCCCGCAGCCGCGTCACCACGTGGGCCGGAAACCCGATCGGGTAGCGCGAGCTCGGCCTCGAGCTGAGCACGGCGCGCTCGACGGACTTCGCGACAGCCTGCGGGTCCCGCCCGTCTCGGTCCTGATCGCGCAACACGCCGACGAAGGCCGACAGTCGCTCCGCATAGCGCTCCGACCCGTCGCGCGACTCCAACTCCGCCATGCGATGCTCGGCCTTCGACCGGATCCGAGTCGAGGTCGAGTCGGGCTCGACCACGGTGACTGTGAACCCCTCGTCGCCGAACTCATTTGCGCAGAGCGTCTGCCGCCGCCTCGAGCGCGTGCTTGGAGGCGCTATATGCACCTGCGAACGGGAACGCGACCCGGCCGGCTACTGAGCTGACGAACACGATGCGGGGGCCTTGCGAGCCGCGCAAGAGGGGAAGCATCGAGCGCGTGACGGCAATCTGACCGATGAAGTTGACCTCGAGCTGCTCGCGCAGCTCGTCGCTCGTCAGCAGCTCCAATGGTCCGCCGATCCCGATCCCGGCGTTGTTGACCAGCGCGTCCAGGCCGCCGCCGCGCTGGATCACCTCCCGCGCGACCTCGACCGATCCCTGATCGGACACGTCCAGCGTCACCGGGCTGAGCTCGGGTGAGCCGAGCCCCTCAAGCTCCCGGAACGACGCCTCGTCGCGCACGCCAGCCAGGTCGAGACCCCGGCCGCGGCGAGCCGGCATGCCGCCGCCCGTCCGATCCCGCTCGACGCCCCCGTGACCAGGGCCCGGGTCACGGCTGGAAGACGACCTTGAACATCCCGTCCTGTTTCTTCTGGAACTTCTCGTACGCTGCCGGCGCCTCGGCCAGAGGCAGCTTGTGGGTTGCGAAGTCCTCGGTGCCAAGTGGGTCGTCGTCGTCGCTGACCAAAGGCATGATCGCGTCGATCCAGCGCTTGACGTGCGCCCGTCCCATCCGGATCTGCACACCCTTGTCGAAGAGCTGCATCAATGGAATCGGGTCGATCGCGCCGCCGTAAACGCCGCTGATCGAGACAGTGCCGCCCCGCCGCACGGCGTCGAAGCAGGCGTAGAGAGCGCTGAGGCGGTCCACCCCCGCCTTTTCGATCATCGGCCTGGCGACGAAGTCCGGCAGTAGACCGGCGAGGCTTTGGGCGAGCGAGCCGATAGGCGCGCCATGCGCCTCCATTCCGACAGCGTCGATCGCCGAGTCGGCGCCCCGCCCGTCGGTCAGCTCGCGGACCCGATCCGCGACCGTGCTCGTGTCGCCCGCTTCCGTTCGAGACATCCACTACCTCGACTCCCGCCTTGCGGGCCATCCCCAGGCGGTCGTCGACGAGGTCGACCCCGATCACCGTGACTCCGCGATGTAGGGCGATTCGGGCCGCCATCTGCCCGATTGGCCCGAGGCCGAAGACCACCACCGAGCCGCCCTCCGGGATCGCCGCGTACTCGACCGCCTGCCATGCGGTCGGCAGCACGTCCGAGAGGAACAGGAAGCGATCGTCGGGCGGCCCCTCCGGGACCTTGATCGGCCCGAACTGAGCCTGGGGGACGCGAAGCAGCTCCGCCTGCCCGCCGGGCACTTGGCCGTAGAGCTTCATGTAGCCGAACAGCGATGCCCCGGTCCCGGTGTCGCGATTCTGAGTGGTCTCGCACTGCGCGTAGAGCTGCTGCTCGCACATCCAGCAATGCCCGCACGAGATGTTGAACGGGATCACCACCCGGTCGCCCGGCACTATCTGATCGACGTCCGCCCCGACCGCCTCGACGACGCCCATCGGCTCGTGGCCGAGAACGTCGCCCGGCTCCAGGAACGGCCCGAGGACCTTGTAGAGATGGAGGTCGGAGCCGCAGAGGCCGGTCGAGGTGATGCGGACGATCGCGTCGGTCGACTCCTGGATCGCCGGATCCGGCACCTCCTCGACGCGGACGTCCTCGGTTCCCTGCCAGGTGACAGCCTTCATCGCGCCTCAGCCGCTGCCGCACAGCTCGCGGGCGTCACGGTCAGACGCGTGCCGAACGCCCGCCCGACAGGTAGGGCCAGAGCAGGAGCGCGAGACCGATCACGATCACGACCACGCCGAGAGCCCAGCTCACGAGCAGCGCCAACACTATGCCGATGATGATCAGCAGGATCGGCAATGAGATAGCCATGCCTCCGTCCCTACCCCCTCGGCCTTGAGCGAAACGGAGGCCCTCACCGCTTCAAACCGAACCAGGCGGGTATGAGCCAAACGAGGCCCAGGATGTGACCTGCTCTCGGCGTCAACTACGCTCACCGATCGACCCGTGATGGACTCGCGCGAGCCGGAAGCCCCCGACCTCAGCCTCACCTGTCCAGCCGATGCCGAGAACGTTGCGGTGATCCGTCGCGCCGTCACCGGAGTGGCGCGCGCCGTGGGGATCGACGAGGGGCTGGTCAACGACGTGCGCACGGTGATCACCGAGGCGTGCGCCAACGCCGCCGTCCACGCGTATCCGGCCGACGATTCTGGCGCGGTGACCGTCACCTGCACCTTCGAGCATCCTTGGCTCAACTTCAGGATCCGGGACTTCGGCTCGGGGATGCAGCCGCAGGTGGAGGCCGAGGGAGAGTCGCGGCTGCGAATCGGGCTCTCGCTGATGAGCGCGCTGGCCGACCGGTTCGAGATCCAGAGCAACAGCACCGACGGGACCGAGGTCCTGGTCGGCTTCGACGTCCTACGTGCGCGGGATCAGGTCGCAGATCAAAACGGGGCCAGTCGCGAGCGGATCGACGAGGGCGTGGAGCTGGTCGCGGCGGGCCCGTTGGGCGCCGAGGCGATCCCCCCGGCGCTGGTCATGCTCGGGGTGCGGTCGGGTTTCGACGTCGAGCGCCTCGCGGAGCTGCAGCGGATCGGCACCACGCTGGCGACAGCGGTGCGCGACGGCCAGGTCGGCCGGCTCGGGCTTCGTGCCCCCTCCCTGGGCGAGCCCGTGGTCCAGGTCGACGTCGATTCCGGCGACGAGCGCGGTACCGAGCGGTTGGTCGCGGCGCTCCCTCCGGGCACCGCGGAGCTTGTCGATCGGGACCGAAATCGGGTGATCCGAATCGAGTTGTCGCGAACCGGCTGAGTCCGCGGGATGCGCGGGTCGCGGCGATCTAAGCTTGCTCGGATGACGCGGGGTTTGAGCAGATGCGGGCACGTCTGCCCTCGCTGACCGGAGCCGCGGCGCCGTTTCGATCGGCGCCTAACAGGCGCGACCTGGCCGCTTGCGCGATCGGCATCGTCCTGCTCGGCTGCCTGGTGGCGGTCGACGCGCTGCTCGGGGATGGCGAGTCGATCGCGGGCGCTTTCGTGCTCCCGCCGCTGATGGTCGCGCTGAGCGGCTCCGTGCAGGCGACCACGGCCGTGGCCGTGCTGGCCGTCGTCGCATCGGTCGCAAGCGGGACCTGGAACGGGTTGTGGGGCGACCCCGAGCACGAGGCCCGGTCGGCGGTCGTCCTGATCGGCGGTGCGTTGGCGATCGTGGGGGCGGTAGCGCGGTGGCGGGCGCTGGCGGACGCGCGGCGGCTCGAGCTTCTCGACGGGATCGGCGGGATCGCGGATGGCTCACTGCCGCTCGATCAGACGCTGAACCGAGTGACTGAGCTGATCGTGCCGGCGCTCGCCGACATCTGCCTGATCGACGCGATCGGTTCCGGCGGCATGACGCGGATGGCCGTGCGCGCCGAGGGCGTGCCCGACCCCAACCTCGCCGAGCAACGACTGCGTGAGCGGCAACCCTCGATTCCGGGTTACCTGCAGGAGAGCGGACGTGGGAGCCGCCCCGCCTCACACTTCGTGCCCAGGGCCGACGACGCGATCCTGAGGGCCATCGCCCACGACGAGGGCCCGGACCTCGAGTTCGTGCGCTCGCTCGGCGTCTGCTCGTTCGTGATCGTGCCGCTGTACGCGCGTGGTCGCACGCTCGCGACGTTGACCTTGATCACCACCGCCCACTCCGGCCGCGCCTTTGCGCAGCGGGACGTCAGGTTCACCGAGGTGATGTCGGGTCGGATCGCCCTCGCCCTCGACAACGCGGGCCTGTTCTCTGACCTGGAGAGCGTCGAGCGCCGCCTCGACGCGGTGATGAACCTGGTCGACGAGGCGGTGATCGTCCACGACTCGGACGCCCGGGTCGTGTTCGCGAACAGGGCGGCCGCCCGGTGGCTCTCGCGCGACGACCTCGACTCGCTCCTCGACTCGCCGGCGTCAGCGCTGAAGGCCGTGCGGCTGCTGGACGAGGCCGGCGCGCCGATGGGGCCGACAGCCGACGTGCTCGCTCGCACGGCCGCACCGCGCGAGCGCTGGTCCGCGGTGGCGCGAGTCCAGCGCGAGACCGGGCAGGAGTTGTGGGCCGAGATCCGCTATGAGCCGATCACCGGACCCGGCGACGAGATGCTGTTCGGGGTCACCACGGTCCACGACGTGACCTCGATCAAGCGTGCCGAGTTCGCGACCGGGGTTCGCTCCGAGCTCGCCCAGCTGCTCGACTCGGTGCGCGACTACCGCCAGACCTTGCAGCGGATTGCCGAGTTCGCGGTCCCCCGGTTCGCGGACATCTGCGCGGTCTACATGCCGGCCGGGGAGCGGCTCGAGCCGGCTGCGATCGCCCATCCGGACGCGGGGCGGGCGGCGCTGGTGCGACGGCTTCAAGAGGAGCATCCGATCCTGATCGACGACGACCGCGCGACCTCGCGCGTGTTCCGCGAGGGCGAGCCGGCGCTGCTCGAGATCGACGAGGGTTATCTGTCCCGGACGAGCGACGCTGCTCGCGCGGAGCTGCTCGAGGCCCTCGAGGTGCGCTCGGTGCTGATCGTTCCGCTGCTCGCCGGTGCCGAGGTGCTCGGCGTCATGACCTACGCCAACCGCCGTGACTCGCGGCGCTTCGACTCGAATGATGCCGCGCTGGCGGCGGAGATCGGCGCCCGGGCGGGGCTCGCGGTGGAGAACGCGCGGCTCGCCAACGAGGAGGCCGAGATCGCCGAGTTGCTCCAACTCGGCCTGCGACCTGCCTCGTTCCCGGCGATGTCGGGGTGGGACGTAGCATCGATGTACCGGTCGGCCGGCGAGGTGACGCAGGTCGGAGGTGACTTCTACGATGCCTTTCGCGTCGATGGCGGCTGGCTGCTGGCGATCGGGGACGTCGTCGGCCGGGGAGCCGCGGCAGCGTCGCTGACCGCCCTTGCTCGTTACACGCTCCGCACCGCCGCGACGCTGACCAACGACGCCGAGCAATCCCTGCGAAGACTGCACGAGGCGTTCGTCGAGCACGGCAGGAACGAGCTCTGCAGCGTCGCCCTGGCGCTGCTGCCGGACTCGGGAAGCGACCCGGCCGAGGTCCTGGTCATGAGCGCCGGGCACCCGCTGCCGCTGCATCTGAGCGCCGGCGGGCGAGCGGTCCGGGAGGTCGGCAGCCCCGGGCCGCTGCTGGGCGTATTCGAGTCCCCGACGTGGCCGGTCGAGAGGGTCGAGCTGGCGGCCGACGACCAGCTCATCCTCTACACCGACGGCGTGCCCGAGGCGAAGGGCACCGACGAGAGGTTCGGCGACGAGCGACTGCGTGAGCGGGTCGCGACCGCCACGGATCCCGCGACGACGGTGCGCAATGTCGAGAGTGCGCTGGACGAATTCTGCACCTCGGGCGGCGACGACGATGCCGCCCTGGTCGCGATCCAGCGGCTGCCGCGCCTGGCTCGCTCCCGCGCAATCGAAGCGGGCCCACGCACGGCCTCTCGGAAGCACGACCACGAGCTGCCGGCCCCCGGTTAGGAGCCTGGCGCGGTGCCACGGCTGCGGCGGGTCGATTGCTCTGACCCCGGAATTCGGCGGGTCCGCCGGGGTCGCGGGTTCAGCTATCAACGCCAAGACACCGGTCGGCCCGTCACCGATCCCGAAACCAAGGCTCGAATCGAGTCGCTCGCCGTGCCCCCGGCGTGGCGGGATGTCTGGATCTGCATCGACGAGCGAGGGCACCTGCAGGCGACCGGTTACGACGACGCCGGGCGCAAGCAGTACCTCTACCACGAGGACTGGCGCAAGCGGCGCGATCGTGAGAAGTTCGACCGGATGCTCGACTTCGCCGGCTCGCTGGGGACGCTGCGGGCGGCGACCATGGCCGACCTCGGCCTCCGGGGCCTGGTCCGGGAACGGGTCCTGGGATGCGCGACACGGCTGCTGGACCTCGGGTTCTTCCGGGTCGGGGGCGAGGAGTACCTGGCCGACAACTCGACCTACGGCCTGACCACCTTGCGGAGGCGACACCTGCGGTTCGCGAACGGGGCTGCCCTGTTCGCCTACCGCGGCAAGGGCTCGCAGCGGCTCGTCCACGAGATCCGTGATCCGGCATCGATACCGACCCTGAGGGCGCTGAAGCGCAACCGGCACGGCTCGCAGCTGCTTGTCTACCGGTCCGGCAGGGAATGGCAGCCGGTGAGGGCCGACGACGTCAACGAGTACATCTCGATCCACGCCGACGGTGACTTCACCGCCAAGGACTTCCGGACCTGGAACGCGACCGTGCTCGCCGCGGTCGGCCTCGCCCTCGAAGCCCCGAGGGCCGAGACCAAGACCGCGCGCAATCGATCGGTGTCGCGGGTCGTCGCCAACGTCGCCAGCTATCTGGGAAACACGCCGACCGTGTGCCGGTCGTCCTACATCGATCCGCGGGTGGTCGATCGCTTCCTCGCCGGCGACCCGCTCGAGGCGGTGGTCGATCAGCTCGAGCCGGCCGCCGGTCCGGAGGGATTCCCGGAGCGAGAGTCGATCGAGGAGGCGGTGCTCCGCCTGCTGGCGCGATAGGCCCAACTACCATCACGAAACCGATGGCGCCACCAACGGTCGGATCGAGCGGAGGGGTTGAGGACGAGGCTTCGCCTGCGGCGTCCGTTTCCGCGGAGCTCGCCGACGACCGTGTGCTCGAGCGCCGCGCGTCCACCGACCCGCGGGCGCGCGAGCTGCTGATCGAACGCCATCAGGGCCTGGCCCGGGCGCTCGCGCTCCGGTACCGGACGAGCGGCGAGTCCGTCGACGACCTGGTCCAGGTGGCGAACCTCGGGCTCGTCAACGCGGCAAACCGCTTCGACCCCGACCGGGGCGTGCCGTTCTCGACTTACGCCGTGCCAACGATCCTCGGCGAGCTGAGGCGCCATTTCCGAGACCACGGCTGGTCTGTGCACCTCCCTCGCGGGCTGAAGGAGCGGGTGCTGGAGACCAAGAGCGCGATCGAGCAGCTCAACCAGAGGCTGCAGCGATCTCCCACCGCCGAGGAGCTCGCCGCGCACATGGGGCTTTCGCTCGACGAGGTGCTCGACGCCCTGACGGCGCGGCACGAGTCCCAGGCCCTGTCGCTCGACGCTCCCGCCGGCGCCTCGGAGGACGAGGACCTGCCGCTGATCGAAGGGACGGGCACTGACGACCCCGGATTCGACGAAGTCGATTACCGCGAAGCCCTCCAGCACGTTGTCGACAAGCTCGCGCCGGAGGAGCGAGAGCTGCTCGAGATGCGCTTCGGCGAGGAGCTTCCGCAACGTGAGATCGCAGCGCGGCTCGGCACCTCCCAGATGCAGGTCTCGCGCCTGCTGCGGCGCGTGCTCGACCGGCTCCGGATCCTCGCCGCCGAGCGCGATCAGTCCCCTCCAGGGGATTGAAGCGCAGTCGCGGCGTGAGCACGGCCGCGCGGCTATCGTAGACCGGGCATGGGAGACTTCTCGGTCGAGATCGACGCGGACCCAAGCGACGGTGAGGTGGTCGTCACCCCGGCCGGCGAGCTCGACCTGGCGGCGGCGCCAGAGCTCGAAGCGCGGCTCGCAGAGGCCGAGTCCGCCGCTCCAAAGCTGATCGTCATCGACATGGCCGGGGTCGGGTTCATCGATTCCACCGGCCTCCGCGTGCTGTTGGGGGCGGCGGCCCGGGCCCGCGACCGTGGGGGGCGGTTTCAGCTCTCGGCCCCGACCGAGCAGGTCTCGAAGCTGCTCGAGCTGACCCGCAGCGCGACGGTGCTCGAGATCGTGCCCTAGGAGAGCCCCTCGACGCCCGCTCAGATGAACGACCTCTCGCGCGAGAAGCTGGTCGAGATCGCGGACGCGATGGCGCAGATCAAGAGCACCCACTTCGGCAAGGGACCCGCGTGGGCACGCGCCTACGCCTTCGACGACTACGTGTTCGTGGTCATGCGCGGAGGGCTCACCGAAGCCGAGAAGACGATGCTCGCCGGCGGCGAGGAGGACCTGGTCCGTCGCTGGCGCCTGCGCTTTCAGGAGCTGGCCAAGGAAGAGTTCACCGGCGCGGTCGAACGGGCGACCGGCCGCGAGGTGGTCGACTATCACTCGCAATTGCTCGCCCCGAGCGAAACGGTGGTCGAGATCTTCATCCTCGAGCCCAACCGCCACGCTGCTGACTGAGCCGAAGAGCCGGATCGGCGGAGCGCGGCGTTATCATGATCGGCGTGCGATCGAAGGGGCTCCGCCGGCGAGGCGGCGTTTCGCGGGCGCACCGCGGCTGAGCAGGCAGGCCCGCCCGAGACCCGGGGGCTTGGTGGCTCGGACTCCATCCAGCCCCCCCTGCTTTTCGCCTTATGACATCCGGCTCAGATCGCGCCACAGCCTCCGGTGACTTTGCGGTCGCCGTCGAACCGCTCCCCGGTGGCGGCTACGTGGTCAACGTCAGCGGCGAGCTCGACCTCGCCACAACGCCGATGCTGACGAACGCCTGCAAAGAATCCATGCTCGCTGTTGACCTCTTGCTGGTCGACTTGACGGGGTGCACCTTCATCGACTCGACCGGGATTGCCTGCCTGCTTCGCCTCGCGGACGAACGAGGGCCCCTGGCGGCGGTCGTAAAGCCCGGGAGCCAGCCGTCGCGCGTATTCGAGCTCACCGGCGTCGACAAGAGTCTTTCGATCAGCCCCGATCTGGGCCAGGCCCTGAGGTCGATCGGACAGGGCTAGCGGCGGCGGTCTCCCGGCGCTGCCGCCCAGCGTTCCTACCGGCGCGACTTCGCGCCCACGACGCCTCCCGCTGTACGTGACGCGGAGGCTGCGTCGCGCCCGGGCGCGATTGGGCCGCTTGCCAAAGGGGTATCCCTGCCGTGTGCTCGATCACCGCCAGCTCCATCCCGCCTACGGCGCGGTTCTGCTCGCCGCCGGGCTGCTCGTCTTCGGCCTGCTCTTCCAGCAGCTCGTCACCCTGCTGGTCGCGGTCCTGGTCACGATCCTGGTTGCGATCCCGCTCTCGGCGGCCGCGACCAGGCTCGAGCGCCGCCGGATCCCGAGGCCGATAGGAGCGCTCGCGGCTCTCCTGGCCGGGGTCGCGGTCTTGGCGGGCCTGCTGGCGCTGCTCGTCCCGCCGCTGGTCGAGCAGGGCGAGCGCCTGGTCGAAGACATCCCCGGAATCGTCAACGAGCTCAGCATCCAGATCGGCAGCCTGGCGGGAAGCTCACCCGAAGAGACCGGGGAGTCGATCCAGTCGTTCCTGGAGCAGTACACCGAGGACCCGGCCCGCTTGCTCGCGCCGCTCGCCTCGGTCGGCCTCGATGTCGCCGGCACCCTCGCGATCCTGCTGGTGATTGTGCTCACCGCCTACTACATGGCAGCGAGCCCTCGCCCGCTGGTCGACGGCGCCCTGTCGCTGGTCAAGCCCTCGCGTCGCGACGCCACCCGCCAGGCGATGGAGCGGCTTCGGATCTCGTGGGTCGGCTGGATGCAGGGGGTGCTGATCGACATGGCGATCACCGGCGTCTTGCTCTACGTCGCGCTGCTCGCGATCGGACTCGACTTCGCGATCTTCTTCGCTGTGCTCTCCGCGCTGCTCGTCGTGATCCCGTACTTCGGCGCGATTGCGGGCGCGATCCCTCCGGTTCTGTTCGCGCTCAGCTATTCGCCCGGCAAGGCGGCGCTCGTGCTCGGGATCTATGTCCTGATCCAGCAGCTCGAGAGCAATGTGACGGTTCCGCTGGTGATGGCGCAGCGGGTCAAGTTGCATCCCGCGATGGTCGCGATCGGGGTCGTGATCGTCGGCCAGCTCTTCGGCTTCGTCGGCCTGTTCGTCGCCGTCCCGATCCTGTCCCTGATCGTGGTCCTGGTGGACGAGCTCTGGGCCCGCCCGCTGGATGATCGCGAGGGGATCCAGGAGGCGGACTCGCTGGCGGTGGCCGTTCAGAGTCCTGATTGACCGACGGCGTTCCGGGTATCCCGATCGGAAGCGAGAGAGGAGAGCCGATGCCTCCGCGAGGAGTCAGGAAGGGAAGCAAGCGTGCTCGTCAGTACGAGCACATCAAGGACGGGGCGCTCGACGGTGGTGCCTCCGAAGGACGCGCCGAGGAGATCGCCGCCCGGACCGTGAACAAGGAGCGGGCCCGCTCGGGCGAATCCCGCGAGCGCTCGCGGAGCTCGATCGAGGACATCTCGTCCGGACGCAGGGGCGGGAAGCGCTCCGGTCGCCCGGGGCCTCGCGGGCGGACCCGGGAGCAGCTTTACAACGAGGCCAAGCAACTTGGGATCGAGGGACGCTCGAAGATGAGCAAGGCGCAGCTTCAGCGCGCCGTGGCGGGCAAGTAGAGCTAGGTCGGTCCGAGGCAGATGGCCGCCGAAACCACGTTCGAGACGATCGAGACTAAGGTTCCCGCCCGGCTCGACCGGCTGCCCTGGTCGCGGTTCCACTGGCGGGTTGTGCTCGGGCTCGGGATCGTCTGGGTCCTCGACGGGCTCGAGGTCACAATCATCGGATTCCTGGCGCCGACCCTGGTCGAGCCGGGAAGCGGGATCGAGCTCACCGACGCGCATATCGCGACGGCGGCGTCACTGTACGTTGCCGGAGCCTGCTCGGGCGCGCTCTTCTTCGGTCAGCTCACCGACCGCTTCGGGCGCAAGAAGCTGTTCATGATCACGCTCGGGCTCTATCTGTTCGCGACGGTGGCGACCGCGTTCTCGTTCGCGCCCTGGTTTTTCCTGGCCGCGCGGTTCTTCACTGGCGCCGGGATCGGGGGCGAGTACGCGGCGATCAACTCCGCGATCGACGAGTTGATCCCGGCCCGCGCGCGTGGCCGCGTCGACCTGATCATCAACGGGTCGTTCTGGCTCGGAGCGGCCGGCGGCGCGCTCGTTTCCCTGATCCTGCTGAAGGAGTCCGTCTTCGCCCTCGACGTCGGCTGGCGGGTCGCGTTCGGGATGGGCGCGGTGCTCGGGCTCGCGATCCTGCTCGTCCGCCGAAACGTCCCCGAGAGCCCACGCTGGCTCTTCATCCACGGCCGCGAGGAGGAGGCCGAGCGGATCGTGGACGAGATCGAGCAGGGCGTCGAGCACGAGACCGGGCAAGGACTGAGCGAGCCCGGAGACTCGATCACCGTCCGCCAGCGCAAGTCGATCCCCTTCCGCGAGATCGCTCGCACGGCGTTCAAGGTCTATCCGAAGCGGGCCGTGCTCGGCCTCTCGCTGTTCATCGGCCAGGCGTTCATCTACAACGCGGTCACCTTCACCCTCGGCCTAACCCTGACCACCTACCTCGGCGTCGCCTCGGACAAGGTAGGGCTCTTCTACGCCGTCTTCGCCGCCGGCAACTTCCTCGGCCCGCTGGTCCTCGGCCGGCTCTTCGACACGGTCGGGCGTCGCCCGATGATCGCCGGCACCTATCTGGTTTCGGCGGCGATGCTGGTCGTGGTCGCGATCCTGTTCAACGGCGAGCAGTTCAGCGACTGGGGATTCACGTTCGCGCTCGGGGCGACGTTCTTCTTCGCCTCGGCGGGCGCCAGCTCCGCCTACCTGACCGTGAGCGAGATCTTCCCGATGGAGGTACGAGCGCTCGCGATCGCCTTCTTCTATGCGATCGGGACGGCGATCGGCGGGATCACCGGCCCGCAGGTCTTCGAGCGGCTCGGCTCGAGCGGCGACCCGGGCCAGGTGGCGATCGGGTATCTGGTCGGCGCCGCGGTGATGGCGATCGGGGGCGTGGTTGAGCTCGTGCTCGGGGTGCGAGCCGAGCAGCGCAAGCTCGAGGACATCGCGATGCCGATCACCGCCGAGGAGGCCGAGCGTGGCGAGGAGGCCGAGGCGCCCGTATCCGACGAGGAGGCGGAAGCGGCGCGGCGCGCCGAGGAGGTCGCGCGCAGGCATCGCGAGCGGGCGGCGCGCGAGCGGGCCGGGCTGCGCAGGCTTCGTCCGGGCCCGGGGAGCGCGTCCTTCTCCCCCTTCATCGGCCAGCCACCGCCGTTCACCGACCCGGGCTGGGTCGACGAGGAGATCGAGATCATCGTCCGCGCCCTCGACGAGCACGGGCAGCTCTCCCGCGAGGAGCTCGGACGGCGAATCGGGGCGCGCTATTGGGGTCCGGGGCGCTACCGCGCCGCGCTCCGCGAGGCGCTGGCGGAGGGAGCGGCGCGCCGGGTGGGACGAAACCTCTATGCGGTCGACTCGGGCGAAGCTGGCCGCCGGTCGGACGCCAGCGAGGTCCACGCGCGGTGACCGGTACGACGAGCTGTCGCCGGCGCGGCCATCGAGTGCGCTTCTGGGCGGAGGGCTCGACGATGCGCTGGGCCTGCGAGCGCGAATGCGGGATGGGCGGCAGCAAGGAGTACGAAGACGATCGCTCCGCGCAGCGATATGCCGCCGCGTTCGACCGCGAGGACAACGAGGACCTGGGTCGGAGGGCGCCGCTCTCGATCGCGGTCTTCTCCGCGTTGCGACGCAGGTTTCGCTCCGAGCACGCCTCCTGACCCGGCCGCGAGAAAGGGGTTTGCTCAACCGCTTGGCCGGGTACGGACCGGTCAGACAAGCGCGGAGGCCTGGACCCGGGCAGCTTTCACCGCCTCGACGGTTCCTGCTCGGGACAACGACCAACCCTCGGTTCATGTAATCCCCCAGCGAGGGCGCGGCGTCCAGGCTTCCGCGGTCGTCTGGACCAGTGCTCTCCCGCCGATCTCGTTAGCGGCGAGGCGGAGCGGGTAGGACCGGGGGGATGCTGAAGACGATCGAGGAGGAACGATGAGCCTGATCGACAAGATCACGGGCCGGGCCAAGGAGGTCGCCGGGGATCTCGCCGGGGACCGAAAGACGCGCGAACAGGGCCGCAAGGAGCAGCGCAAGGGCGAGAAGAAGGAAGAGCTTGACCGCGCGCAGGACCGCGCGGACCGCAAGGCGGACGAGGTCGCGGATCTGGAGCGGCGTACCTGAGCAACTGCTCTGGGCTCACGGGGGTGCCATGTGAGAGCCCTCCCCACCCCGGGGGAGGGTTCTCCCTTTTCGGCGGTTCGTCGTTTCGCGGCGCCGCTGCCGGGTACTGACGGGCCAGGCGAGCGCGGAGGCCTGGGCTCGGACAGCTCTTCCGCTTTAGGGCGCGGTTCTGTTCGGGGAGATCAAGCACCCGTCGCCCCAAGTCATCCCCAACGAGGGGTCGGCGTCCAGGTCTCCGCCCTCGCCTTGTCCCGGCCGCGTGAGACCCTCGGGTTGCGAAATGCGCCAGCGCGGCTCGCCCGGGCTCTCGGTGGCGTTGGTGATAGGCCGGCGATCGAGAGGGTACCTCCGTATCGATGGGCTCAGGGCGGCAAGCCTCGGTCAGCGAGCCAAAGGCGGCGGACCGCTCGGCTGACCGCGATCAGGTCCGTGAGGACGTCGCCCCGAGACGGGCCGACTATGTCCCCGAGGGGGTCGAACGCCGGAGCGGTCTCTGGTCGACGCTGAAGCGAACCGCGACCGAGTTCCAGGAGGACAACCTCAGCGATTGGGCGGCTGCGCTCACCTACTACGGACTGCTGTCCCTGTTCCCCGCCCTGATCGCCCTGGTCTCGATTCTGGGGCTGTTCGGAGATCCGCAGACGACCACGACCCAGATCACCGACATCGTCACCCAGATCGGCCCCGAGTCGGCAGCCGACACGTTCTCGGGCCCGATCGAGTCGATCACCTCGAACCAGGGCGCCGCCGGGATCCTGTTCTTCGTCGGCCTCGCCGTGGCACTCTGGTCGGCATCGGGCTATGTGGGGGCGTTCACCCGGGCCTGCAACGTCGCCTGGGAAACTCCGGAGGGCCGGCCGTTCTTCAAGCTCCGGCCGCTTCAGATCCTGATCACGCTGGCGATGGTGATCATGCTGGCGCTGGTCGCACTCTCACTCGTCCTCACCGGCCCGATCGTCGAAGCCGTCGGCGGCTCGATCGGGATCGGCGACACCGCGCTGCAGATCTGGGACATCGCCAAGTGGCCGGTGCTGCTCGCCGTCGTCGTGCTGATGTTCTCCGTTCTCTACTACGCGACCCCGAACGTCAAGCTGCCGGGCTTTCGGTTCATCACCCCGGGGGCGCTGTTCGCGGTCGTGGTCTGGCTGATCGCCTCGGCGCTGTTCGCCTTCTACGTCGCCAACTTCGGCTCCTACGACAAGACCTACGGCACGCTCGGCGGCCTGGTCACGCTGCTGGTCTGGATGTGGATCACGAACCTCGCACTGCTGTTCGGGGTCGAGCTCAACGCCGAGCGCGAGCGCAGCCGCGAGATCGAGGCCGAGATCCCACGCGCGGAGCGCGAGATCCAGCTCGAGCCGCGCCAGGAGCCGAAGCCACAGCAGACCAGCTGAGGACGGCGGTTTGAGCGCCGAGGCCGACGGCGTTTCACACGCCGCTCAGCCCTGCTCGATCACAGAGAGCACGTTGCCCGCCGGGTCCTTGAACCAGGCGATCAGCGGCCCTCCGCCACGAAAGATCCCTTTCTCGTCGGTCTCGAGCTCCGAACCCTCGTAGCGCTCGAAGCCCACACCTCGCTCGGACAGCGCCTCGACGGCGGTCTCGACGTCCTCGACTTGGAAGTTGAGGATCGTGAACGACGCCGGCTGGTGGTCGTCCTTGGGGTAGACGAGCGTCGGTCGATCACCCGCGAGGTGCAGGGTCAGCATCCCGTTCTCCTCGGTCACGTTCAATCCCAGCGTTTCGCCGTAGAACTGCTGCGCCCTCGGGATATCGTCGACCGAGAAGCCGCTGAACGCCTTCGTGTTCTCGAACATCTTCTTCCTCCTTTTGAAGCCCGGTCCTTGAGACTGGGACGGGAGCGGGAAATCATCGCTTCGTGGGAAGGAAGGCGCCGCCCCGCCGAGGGGCGCGATACTGCGCGGCGATGTCGCAGGAGAACGTCGACACTTTCCGTCGGGGCATCGACGCCTGGAACCGACGAGACCTCCAGGGATGGCTTGAGGGCATACACGCCGATGCTGAGCTCCACCCGAGCGCCGCCAGGGTAGAGGGCAGGGCATACCGCGGACCCGAAGGCGCGCGGCAGTTCTGGCTCGACATAGAGGCCTCATTCGACGAGCTGGCGACGAACTACGAGGAGATTCGCGACCTCGGCGATGCGGTGCTGGGACTCGGTCGTCTCTCCGGGCGGTCCAAGGAGGGCTTCCCCGTCGACATGGAGTACGCGGTCGTCATGCACTACCGCGACGGCCTGGTCGTCCGGGGTCGCTCATGGTTCAGCCATGCCGATGCCCTCGAAGCCGCCGGCCTGCAGGGGCGCGACGGTCCGGCCTCCTGACCGGAGCGTCGCCGCGAACCAGGCCGCTCGGCCGGGCCGGCTACTTCATCACGCGGATCAGCTTCTTGTTGACGAACTCCTCGATGCCGTAGCGGCCAAGCTCCCTTCCGAAGCCCGATCGCTTGACGCCGCCGAAGGGCAGCTCGGCTCCGTCGGCGCCCACCCCGTTGACGTAGACCATCCCCGTATCGAGGCCGTCCGCCACCCGGAGCGCCTGTTCCGGATCGTCGGAGAAGACGTATGAACCGAGTCCGAACGGCGTGTCGTTCGCCAGCTCGATCGCCTCCTCCTCGGAGCCGACGCGGAACACGCTCGCAACCGGGCCGAAGAACTCCTCGCGGTACGCGTCATTGTCCGGACTCACTCCGACCAGCACGGTGCCCGAGAAGTAATTGCCATTCCGGCCCCCGCCGGCGGCTACCTCTGCACCCTGGGCGACCGCCCGATCGAGCTGGTCCTGCAGGGTCTCCGCCGCGGCTTCTGACGAAAGCGGCCCCAACTCCGCGTCCTCGGACGTCGGGTCGCTGGGCTCGGCCGCAGTCATCGCGGCCGTGAACTTCTCGAGGAAGTCGTCGTAGAGCCCGTCGGCGACGATGAACCGCTTCGCGGCATTGCAGGACTGGCCCGTGTTGTCGAGGCGCCCGGCGGCCGCGGCCTCGACCGCTTCCTCCATGTCTGCGGCTCCCAGAAGGATGAACGGATCGGACCCGCCGAGCTCGAGCACGACCTTCTTCAGGTTGCGCCCGGCGATCTCCGCGACGGCGGCTCCCGCCCGCTCGGAGCCGGTCAGCGAGACACCCCGGATCCGCGGATCGGCGATCACTTCCGCGATCTGATCGTTCGAGGCGAGGATCGTCTGATAGGCACCGTCGGGGAAGCCGGCATCCCGGAACATCGCCTGCATCGCCTCCGCCGACTCGGGGCACTGGTGCGCCGGCTTGAGCAGGATCGTGTTGCCGACGACGAGGTTCGGCCCCGCGAAGCGGGCCACCTGGTAGTAGGGGAAGTTCCAGGGCATGATCCCCAGCAGCGGGCCGACAGACGACCGCCGGATGAGGGCCGTGCCGTCGCCCGCCAGCAGCGAGATCGGCTCGTCCTTGAGAAAGTCCTCCGCGTTATCGGCGTAGTAGCCGTAGATGTCGGCGCAGAAGTCCACCTCGCCGAGGGCCTGCTCCATCGGCTTGCCCATCTCCTGCACGGCGATCCCGGCCAGCGCCTCCCGCCGCTCGGAGTGAAGCTCCGCCACCCGCCGGACCAACGCGGCTCGCTCTGAAACGGACGTCTTCAGCGACCAGTTCCGGTGGGCGTCGTCCGCCGCCGAGATCGCCGCGGAGAGGTCCTCAGCGGAGATCTCGGGATACTCCTTGACCTTCTCGCTGGTGGCCGGGTTAACGACTGCGTATTTGCTCATCTTGCTCCACTCCTCATGCGGGTCGCATTGCGTTCCCCCAGGCTACCCGCTCGGCTACTGGGCGGTGAAGCCCCCGTCGAGGACAAGGGTCGTACCCGTGCAGAACCGTGCCTCGTCGGAGCACAGGTACATCGCTGCTGCGACCAGCTCCTCGGGGCGGCCCATGCGCCCGACCGGGAACGCCTCCAGAAGGGCCTCCTTCGGCACCTGCTGTTGATCGAGGTAGCGCCAGATCATGCTGCCCGGGATGTCGATCGCAGCGAAGGCGAGAGCATTGACGCTGATGTCGTCCTTGCCGACCTCGATCGCGGCCGCCTTCGTGAGGGCGTTGACGCCGCCCTTGGTCGCCGCGTAGAGCCCGTTCGCCGGGGCGGCCGTGATGCTGCTGGTCACCGAGGACATGTTGAGGATCGCGCCACCACCCGTGCGCATGGCGCCTATCTCGTGCTTGAGGCAGAAGAAGAGGCCCTTGAGATCTGTCGCAATCAGCTCGTCGAAGGCGCTCTCGGTCCCGTCGGCTATCTCGACCAGCTCTTCGGTGCCGGCGTTGTTGATCGCGCAACTGAGGCGGCCGTGGGCATCGAGCGTGCCGGCAACGAGCGTCTCCACGTCCTCCTCGCGAGATACATCGGCCGCCGAGAAGTCAATCCGGCCCCCGGCCGCCCGTATCTTCTCCGCTGTCGCCTCGCCCGCATCGGCATCGCGGTCGCAACCCACAACCGCCGCCCCAGCCTCAGCGAAGGCCCTGGCCAGAACTGCCCCGCAGCCGCGCGCGGTCCCGGTTATCAGGACCACCTTGTCGGCGAAGGACGGCACCGAGCGACTCTATCGCCGGATCGCGATCGCGTTGACGGCGTGGAATCGGCATCGGGAAGGCACCCGCCGCCGAACCGGTTGAAGATGCTCGTGCCCGTCGTCCCAGCGGATATAGGCTGAGCCCGATGCAGACGAGCGGCTACGGCGCGCGCGCAATCGGTTTGGTGGCCGGGCTTGCGGCGCTGGCAGCGCCAGCATCGGCTGGGGCGGCAGCGCAGATCGGCGCAACCTTCCCTGGTGCGGAGGGGACCTGCGCACAGGGCGAGACGGTGCTGCAGTCGAGCTCTCCTGGCGCACCGCCGCAGTACACGGCGCCGTCCCCAGGGGTGATCACGTCGTGGAGTTTCCACGCTTCCCCAATCGCCCCATCGCTTCTCAAGCTCAAGGTTGCCCGCCCCGCCGGTGGGGACCTCTTCACGATCATCGGAGAAAGTCCGCCGAAGAACCCGGCAGGGGGCGTGCTCAGTACCTACACCGACGTGCGGATCCCGGTGCAGTCCGGCGACGTGCTCGGCTTCTACTCCGAGGCCGTGGACGAGGCCGAATGCTTTCGGACACCCGCAGCGCCAGGCTTCGATTTCCATGCCGCCCCGGGCGACACGCTGCCTGGGTCAATGCCTACGGAGTACACCCTCGCAGGCCTCAGCGCCCAGATGAGCATCTCCGCCGGCCTCGAGCTCGATGCCGACAACGACGGCTTCGGCGACGAAACGCAGGATGAGTGCCCCACCGACGCCGCGACGCAGGGACCGTGTCCCGACACCGACCCGCCCGAGACCGAGATCACCAAGGGCGCGCCTGACAAGACCGACAAGCACAAGGTCAAGTTCAGGTTCACCGCCGACGAGCCGGGCTCGAGCTTCGAGTGCAAGCTCAAGGGCAAGGGGCTCGCCCAGGCTGTGAAGCACTTCGGGGACTGCGACTCCCCACTCAGGTACAAGCGTCTCGGCGAGAGCAAGTTCAAGTTCAAGGTGCGGGCGGTCGACGCGGCGGGCAACTTGGATCCGACCCCGGCCAAGGACAAGTTCAGGGTTGTGGACTGAGGGAGTCCGCCGGAGCGGTCCTGCGCCTAAGCCTGGCTCGCGCGCTTTATGGGGAGGCGATGTGCGCGTTGAGTCCGATCCGTCCGGGTCACGGACGGGCGCGGCTCACTCCGGGTACTCGTCCTTGCGCCAATTGCGCGGCTCGTCGAAGGGGCCGCCCTTGGGCGTCCCCTCGAGCAGCAGGTCGAAGTACGTGACGACGAACGGGTTCGGAGCCATCGCCGTGTAGGTGTGATAAACGGTGCCGTTCTCGCGCGCGAAGGCGATCCAGCTTGGCCCCTCGCGAAGGCCGTCCTTGAGCTCAGCCCCGACCTGCCCGGCCCAGTCCTGCAACCACTGGGGCGGGTTGTCGATCATCTCCTTGACCTCGGGGATCTGCTGCGCCTGCTCCCCGGTCAGCGCGAGCCCGAAGTCCCAGGGGAAGTCGGTGTCGTACGTGGAGACGTAGGGCATCGGCCAGCCCATCCGCTCCTTGTAGGCGGCCAACCGGTCGATCGGTGCCCGCGAGAAGCAGATCAGGGTCACGTCGCGCTTGTTGAGGTGCAGGACCATCGTCTCGCTGAACGAGTCGACCAGGTTCGTGCACCCAGGGCAGGCACCCTTCTCATAATCGGGCCCGTACATGACGTTGTAGGCGAGGAGCTGGGAGCGCCCGTCGAACAGCTCCGCGAGGGTCTTCGTTCCGTCCTCGGTGTCGAACGCGTACTCCTTCTCCACCGGCACCCATGGCAGCTCGCGCCGCTTGCTCTTGATCTCCTCGTTTCGCTCCCCTTGCTCGGCCTCGAGCTTCGCCAGCTCGTCGCGCGCCGCCTGCCATTCCTCGCGGGTCCCGATCGCGTGCTCAGCCATCTTCGTCCTCCTCTTCGCTCGGCAGCCCCGGTGCGCCGAGTCCGCTCGATCCGACGTTACCCGGGATTACCAGATGTGACTCGCGCAGATGTGACTCGCGCGGGCGCGGAAACTCATCGACCTGCGGCGAGGCCCGTGCGCGAATTGGGCGGCGAACCCGCTGAGCCGAATCGAGGTCAAACCACCCCGCTGGTTCGGCTCTATCAAGCCAGATTGGCTCTATAGCGGAGAGGGGGTGCTCAGCTGACCTCGGCGAGCCGGCCGGTCTTGACGTCGTAGACGAAGCCCCGTACTTCGTCCTTGCGCGGGATGAATGGGCTCTGCTTGATCAGCCGGATCGATTCGCGGACGTCCTCGTCGAGATCGGGGAACGATCGCGCGGGCCACTGGGGCCGCTGGCCGGTCTGGTCCTCGAGCTTCTGCGCGAAGTCCGCATCGCTAAAGGTGAGCATGCCGCAGTCGGTGTGATGGATGAGCATGATCTCCTCCGTCCCGAGCAGATGCTGGGAGATCGCCAGGGAACGGATCTCATCGTCGGTGATCACGCCGCCCGCGTTGCGGATCACGTGCGCATCCCCGATCGAAAGGCCGAGGATCGGATACGGGTTGAGACGCGCGTCCATGCAGGCGACGATCGCGACCTTCTTGGCGGGCGGCAGCGGCAGGTCGCCCTTGTCGAAGGTCTCCGCGAAAGCCGTGTTGTTGTCGAGGAACTCGTCGATCGCGCTCATCCTGGCCTCCTCTGAAGCTGCGGATTGTTGGTCCCCGACCATGCTAGAGCGAGGCGCCCGGCGGGCCGGTTTCCGCTACCGGTCGATCGCCTGCGGGTTCCCCAACCGGCGAAAGCGACGCCTCAATCTCCTCGCCACCAATCCCGATCCTCACCCTCAGCCGTACTACTTGTGCCACCTCCACCGCGGCCGCTCCCAAGAGATGCCGTACGAAGCCGAGGAATAGAACGTGCTCGACGACGCGCACGCGTTTTGGCTCCGCGCGCCCGGGCGCGGGGAGATCCGGCCGGTCGCGCTGCCCGAGCCGGGGCCCGGCGATGTGGTGGTCCGCACGCTGCGGTCCGGCGTCAGCCGCGGCACCGAGACGCTGGTGTTCCGCGGCGGCGTGCCGCCGAGCCAGCACGCTGCGATGCGCGCGCCGTTCCAGGAAGGGGACTTCCCGGGGCCGGTCAAGTACGGCTACCTAAACGTCGGCGTCGTCGAGCAGGGGCCGCCGGAGCTGCGCGGCGACACGGTCTTCTGTCTATACCCGCATCAGACGGCGTACGTTGTGCCGGCCGGCGCCGTAACCGTCGTGCCCGACGACGTGCCGTCGACGCGCGCCGTGCTCGCCGGCACCGTCGAGACCGCCGTCAACGCCCTCTGGGACGCAGCTCCGCTGATCGGCGACCGCGTCGCCGTCGTCGGCGCCGGCATGGTCGGCTGCTGCGTCGCCCGCCTGCTCGCCCGGTTTCCGGCGTTCGAGGTCATGCTCGTCGACATCGACCCGTCACGGTCCGAGGTCGCGGCCGCGCTCGGCGCCGGCTTCGCGCTGCCGGACGACGCCGCCGGCGAGTGCGACCTGGTCGTGCACACGAGCGCGACGTCGGCCGGACTCCAGCGCTCGCTCGACCTGCTCGCGTCCGAGGGCACGGTTCTCGAACTCAGCTGGTACGGCGACACCGAGGTGCGACTCTCGCTGGGCGGTGCGTTCCATGCGGGCCGACTCCGGCTACGCGCCAGCCAGGTCGGGACGGTGTCCCCGGCCCGCAGCGCGCGACGCACGACGGCGGACCGGCTGGCCCTCGCGCTTGACCTGCTGCGCGACCCGGCGTTCGATCTGCTCGTGACCGGCGAGTCGCGCTTCGAGGAGCTGCCCGGCGTCATGGCGCGTCTGGCCGCGGGGAGCCTGCCGGCGCTCTGTCACACCATCACCTACGAGGGGGTGTAGCGCGTGTTCAGCGTGACCGTCCGCGATCACATGATGATTGCCCACAGCTTCCGCGGCGACGTGTTCGGGCCCGCGCAGCGCCTGCATGGCGCGACGTATGTCGTCGACGCCACCTTCCGCCGCGCGACGCTGGACGCCGACGGCATCGTGGTCGACATCGGGCGCGCAGCCGAGGCGCTGCGCGCCGTGATGGGCGAGCTCCACTACCGCAACCTCGACGACGACGTGGAGTTGGCGCGTGTGAACACCACCGCCGAGGCGCTTGCCCGGGTCGTCGCGGACCGGCTCGCCGAGCGCGCGCGGGAGGGCGCCATGGGCGACGGCGCGCGGGAGCTCGATGGGCTGGTGGTAACGCTGCGCGAGTCCCACATCGCGTGGGCAAGCTACGAGCGGCCGCTGTGACGGAGGTCCACGTCATCGTCCCGGGCGACATCGACGACCCGGCGCGGCCGAGCGGTGGCAACACGTACGACCGCCGGGTCTACCGAGGGCTCGCCGCGCTCGGCTGGGCGGTGCACGAGCACGCCGTGCCCGGCGCCTGGCCGCGGCCCGGCGAGGCGGGGCAAGCCGCCCTGGCGGGCGCCGTCCGACGGATTCCGGATGGCACCGTGGTGCTGCTCGACGGGCTAGTCGCGTCCGCCGCCCCCGAGGCGCTCGTGCCACAGGCGCGCCGGCTCCGGCAGGTTGTGCTCGTGCACATGCCGCTCGGCCACCGCCCGCCGCACGACGAGGCCGGCGCGGTCCGGGCGCGCGAGCGCGAGGTCCTCGAGGCGGCCGCCGCCGTCGTCACGACCAGCGCATGGACTCGGCGCCGGCTGGGGGAGCTGTACGCGCTGCCGGCCGACCGGGTGCACGTGGCCGCGCCTGGCGTCGACGCCGCCAGCCTCGCGCCGGGCACCGCGGCCGGCGGCGCGCTGCTGTGTGTCGCGGCGTTGACGCCCGACAAGGGGCACGACGTGCTGCTTGACGGGCTGGCGATGGCGACGGACCTGTCCTGGCGCTGCGCGTGTGTGGGCAGCCCGGTCCGCGACCCCGTGTTCGCCGACGGCGTGCGCCGCCACGCGTGGAACAGCGGGCTGGGCGACCGGGTGCGCTTCCCGGGAGCGCGTACGGGCCCAGAGCTCGACCGCGCCTTCGCCGCCGCGGACCTGCTCGTGCTCGCCTCACATGCCGAGACGTACGGCATGGTCATCACCGAGGCCCTGGCCCGCGGCCTGCCCGTGCTCGCCACCGAGGTCGGCGGGGTGACCGAGGCCCTCGGGCACGGGGACGACGGTACCCGGCCGGGGCTGCTGGTCCCGCCCGGCGACCCAGCGGCCCTCGCCGCCGCGCTGCGGACCTGGCTCGGCGACGCCGAGCTGCGCGCGCGCCTGCGCCGGGCCGCCCGGGAGCGGCGCGCGTCGCTGTACGGGTGGCCGGACACCACCTACCTCCTCGCCGGCGTTCTCGCGGGAGCGGCGCGATGAGGGCGGAGAGCGTCGTCCCGGTGAGCCCGGAGTGGCTTCTCCTGCGCGAGCCGGCCGACGGGGCGGCGCGGTCGGCCGAGCTCGCCGAGCGCCTCGGACGGCACATCTCCGCGGCCGCCACCCTCGTGATCCACGACCTCGGCGGTGGCAGCGGCGCGATGGGCCGCTGGCTCGCGCCGCGGCTGCCCGGGCCGCAGCACTGGGTGGTGCACGACCGGGACGTAGGCCTGCTGGAGCTTGCCGTCGCCGATGCGCCGGGCCCGGCCGCCGACGGGACGACGGTCACCGTCGAGGCGAGGCGATCGGACATCATCCGTCTCGCACCGGGGGATCTCGCCGGCGCGAGCCTCATCGTCGCCTCGGCGCTACTCGACATGCTGACCGCCGACGGACTCGCCGGGATGCTCGGCGCCTGCACCGGAATCAGGTGTTGTCCCATGCTGCTCGGGCTTACCGTCGTCGGTCGCGTCGCCCTGACCCCGGCGGATCCCCTGGACGCGCGCTTGGCCGCCGCTTTCGATGCCCACCAACGCCGCACCACGGCGGCGGGCCCGCTGCTCGGTCCGGACGCCGTCGCGGCCGCCGTCGACGAGCTTCGCGGGACGGGCGCCGAGCTCGTCGTCAAGCCGAGCCCCTGGCGCCTCGATGCGGCCCACGCCGACCTGACGGCCGAGTGGCTCGACGGGTGGGTCGCCGCCGCCTGCGAGCAGGAGCCCGCGCTGGCCACCGAGGCCGGCGCCTACCGGGGCCGGCGCCTGGCGCAGGCGGCCGCTGGGGAGCTCGCCGTCACCGTCGACCATGCCGACCTGCTGGTGCTGCCGTGATGACCGCCGTGGACGCCGGGCGCAGCACCACGAGCCGCCGGGCCGTGTGGTGGTGGGCCAGACTGGCCGCTGCCGCCGGGACGCTCGCTGTACTGGTCTGGAGCCTGGGCACGAGCCCATTCCTCGCCGGCCTGCGGGCGGTCGACGGCGGGGCCCTGGCGGCCGCCTCCGGCCTCGCCGTGTTGACCACCGTGTGCTGCGCCTGGCGCTGGAGGATCGTGGCCCGCGGCCTCGGCATCGACCTGCCGCTGGGTCCGGCGGTGGCCGCGTACTACCGCTCGCTGTTCCTCAACGTCACGCTCCCGGGCGGGGTGGTGGGCGACGTCCATCGCGGGATCAGCCACGGCCGCGACACGTGCGACGTCGGGCGCGGGCTGCGCGCCGTGGTGTGGGAGCGCTCGGCGGGGCAGGTCGTACAGGTCGTCGTCACCGTCGCCGTGCTCCTCGTCGTCCCGTCGCCGGTGCGGGCGACCATGCCGCTCGTCGCGCTCGCACTGCTCGCGGCGGCAGCCGGCATCGCGCTGGCGGTGCGCGTGCGGCCCGCCGTCGGCCCATCACGGTGGGCGCGGTGGCGCAGCGCCGCGGCCCGCGAGCTGCGCGACGGACTGCTCGCCCGGCGGGCGTGGCCCGCCGTCGCGCTCGCGTCGGCGCTGGTCGTGGCGGGCCACGCAGTCACGTTCCTGATCGCCGCGCGAACCGCGGGGGCGAGCGCCCCGCCGTCCCAGATGCTGCCGCTGGCGCTGCTCGTGCTGCTGGCCGGGGTGCTGCCCAACGTCGGCGGCTGGGGGCCGCGCGAGGGCGTGACGGCTTGGGCGTTCGCCGCCGCCGGCCTGGGCGCGTCAGTCGGGGTCGCCACCGCGGTCGTCTACGGCGTGATGGTGTTCGTCGCCAGCCTGCCGGGCGCCGCCGTGCTGCTGGCGGCCTGGGTTCGCCGCAGCCGGTCGGCGCCGTGGCTCGAGTGGCCGCTCCCGGCCAGGCTCGCGGTGCTCGCGCGTCGGGACGGAGCCCCAGATGCCTGACCGCCCGTACACCGTGCTCAGCTGCAGCGCGTCGCTCGACGGCTACCTCGGGGACCGGACGCCGCGCCTGGCGCTGTCCAACGAGGCGGACTTCGACCGGGTCGACGAGGTGCGGGCCTCCTGCGACGCGATCATGGTCGGCGCGGTCACGGTGCGCACCGACAACCCCCGGCTGCTCGTACGCTCGCAGGCCCGCCGCGACGAGCGCGAGGTCCGCGGGCTCGCATCGTCTCCGATGAAGATCACCGTCACGGACCGAGTGGACCTCGACGAGCGCTCGAACTTCTTCACCACCGGCGAGACCGAGAAGCTCGTCTACACCTCGAGCTCGCGCGTGCCCAAGGCCCGCGCGCGGCTCGGGCCGGTGGCGACGATCGTGGACGGCGGTCGGCGCGTGCGGATGCGCCGGCTCAGCGAGGACCTCGCCGACCGCGGTGTGGAGCGGCTCATGGTCGAGGGCGGCGGCGTGGTCCACACCCAGTTCCTGGCCGACGACCTCGTCGACGAGCTGCAACTCGTCGTTGCCCCCTTCTTCGTCGGCGACTCGAGCGCCCCGCGCTTCGTGCGCGACGGGCGCTTCCCGTGGAACGCCCAGCGGCGCGCGACGCTCGCCGAGGTGCGCCAGATCGGCGACCTGGTGCTGCTGCGCTACGCGCTCTCACCCCGGTTCCGGGACGAATGAACGAGGCTCGGTGCGAGCGAGTCATATGGGTCCGGCAACCGGGCTGATCGCCCAGGTGCTACTGCTGGCCCTCCTGGCGGGTACCTCCGGTCTCGGCGCGGCCGGCTGGATCGTCGGCGTCGCTTGCGCCGTGACCATGGCGGTGGTGCTGGCACGCGGCCTAGGGCGTGGCCACGGTGACCGGCTGGGGCCGGCGTCCTGGGTGACGCTCGCCCGGGCCACGCTCGCCGTCGGCGTCGCTGCGCTGGTCGCGGACTCGTTCACGCACGGCACGCCGGTCGCGCTGCTCGTGACGCTCGCCGCCGTCGCGCTCGCGCTGGACGCGGTCGACGGACCGTTGGCGCGGCGCACCGGGACGGCGACCGCGCTGGGGGCGCGCTTCGACGGCGAGGTCGACGCGTTCCTGATCCTCGCCCTCAGCGTCTACGTCGCCCCCGCGTACGGCGCGTGGGTGCTCGCGATCGGGGCCGCACGCTACCTGTTCCTCGCCGGCGAGTGGCTGCTGCCGTGGATGCGCGCGCCGCTGCCGCCGCGCCGCTGGCGCAGGCTCGTCGCGGCGACGCAGGGGGTCGTGCTGACAGTCGCGGCCGCCGGGGTCCTGCCCCGGGCGCTCACGCAGACCCTCCTGGTCGCCGCGCTCGCCCTGCTCGTGGCGTCGGTCGGCCAGTGCGCGTGGTGGCTGTGGCGCCGCCGGCAGGCCGCACACGACCAAGTGTCTGAGGGTGACGTCGGTCAGCCCCAGCGTAGGTCGCTGCACAGCGGCGTCGCCGTGGCGCTCACCGTCCTCGCCCTGCTGATCGTTTGGACCGCCCTCGTCGCGCCGGACCATCCGAGCCGCCTCACCCTCGGCGCGTTCGCGCGGCTCCCCCTCGAGCTCCTCGTCGTCGTCGCCGTGGCCGCCCTGCTGCCCGCCACCCCGCGCCGCGTGCTGGCCGTGGTCGTGGGAGGGCTGCTGAGCGTGCTCGTGCTGGTGAAGATCCTCAACATCGGGTTTTACACGGCGTTCGACCGGCCGTTCCAGCCCGTCGACGACTCGAGGTACGTGGGGATCGGCATCGAGACGCTGCGTGATGCGATCGGCAGGTCGAGCGCGAACGTCGCCGTCGCCGTCGCGGTGGTGCTCATCGTCGCGCTCCTCGCCCTTCAGGTCCTGGCGGTGCTGCGCGTGACGCGGGTCACGGCCGGCCACCGCGGCTGGGCGCTCCGGGCGGCGGCGGCGCTGGGCGTGGTCTGGGTGGCTCTCCGCGTCGGCGGCGCGCCGGTCGCCTCCTCGAGCGCCGTCGCCCTGACCGTCGACGAGGTGCAGGCGGTGTGGACCGGCCTGGCGGATCGCGCGGCGCTCGCTCGCGAGATCGCCCACGACCGCTTCCGCGCCACTCCCGGCAACCGGCTGCTTACCGACCTGCGGGGCAAGGACGTCTTGCTCGTGTTCGTCGAGAGCTACGGGAGGGTCGCGGTGCAGGGCTCGTCCATCTCGCCCGGCGTCCACGCCGTGCTCGACCGGGGCACCGCGCAGCTGCGGGCCGCCGGCTTCTCCTCGCGCAGCGCCTTCCTCACCTCGCCGACCTTCGGCGGACTCAGCTGGCTGGCGCACTCCACCCTGCAGTCGGGGGTTCGAGTCGACGGCCAGCAGCGGTACGACCAGCTCGTCGAGGACAACCGCCTGACCCTCACCCGGGCGTTCAAGCGCGCCAGGTGGCGGGCGGTCGCCGCCATGCCGGGGAACCGCCGTGAGTGGCCGGAGGGCTCGACCTTCTACGGCTACGACAAGATCTACGACCGCCGCAACCTCGGCTACCGCGGCCGGAGCTTCGGCTTGCCCCCGATGCCCGACCAGTACACCTTTCTGGCGCTGCAACGTCGCGAGCTCGGCAAGAGTCACCGGCCGCCGCTCTTCGCCGAGGTCGACCTGATCTCGAGCCACGGGCCGTGGACGCGCATCCCCCGGCTGATCCCCTGGGACGACGTCGGCGACGGCTCGATCTTCGCTCGCATCCCGGCGAAGGAGTCCACGCCGCCCGCGCTCTTCGGCGATGCCGAGCGGGCCCGCACCGCCTACGGGCATTCGATCGAGTACTCGCTGCGCACGCTGTTCTCGTTCGTGCAGCGCTACGGCGACGACAACCTCGTCCTCGTCGTCCTGGGCGACCACCAGCCCGCGACGACCGTCACCGGCTGGGGCGCCAGCCACGACGTGCCGATCTCGGTCATCGCCCACGACCCGAAGGTGATGGACCAGATCGCGGGATGGGGATGGCAGGACGGCATGTTGCCGAGCCCGCAGGCGCCGGTCTGGCCGATGGCCGCGTTCCGTGACCGCTTCCTCACCGCGTTCGGGTCGTCGATGGCGGCAGCTGACGCGGTGCGGACGGAGGTGCGGCCATGAGGCAGGACGACCGCGCGCCGTTCGACCGGGCATTGCAGCGCGCGCGTGTGTCGGCGTACGCCCCGGGCGAGTTCGTCGGGCAGGAGGGCTTCATGACCGCCGGCGAGATCCGGGCCCTGGCGGTGCAAGCCGGCATCGGCCCCGGGGTCATGGTGCTGGACCTGTGCTGCGGCGTCGCCGGGCCCGGGCGTTTGCTCACGCGCGAGCTGGGCTGTGTCTACCTGGGCGTGGACGCCAGCGCGAACGCCGTCGCCGTCGCCCGTGAGCGAGCGGGCGATCTGCCGTGCCGCTTTGCGATCGCGCAGGTCCCGCCGCTCCCAGCCGGGTTCTTCGACGTCGTGATCCTGCTCGAGACGATGCTCGCCTTCGAGGACAAGGACCGGCTGGTGCGCGAGATCGCCGCGGCGCTCGGACCCTGCGGGCGCTTCGCCTTCACGCTCGAGGAAGGGCCGCCACTCACGACGGCCGAGCGGGCGGCGATGCCCGACACCGACACGGTCTGGCTCACCCCGCTCGACGAGATCGCCACCTCCCTGGAGCGGGCCGGGCTCGTCATCAGGTGGCAGGAGGACCACAGCCGCGCGCACCGCGCGATGGCGCAGGCGCTGGCGCGCGCGTTCGCTGCGGACGCCGCGGGCATCGCGGCGCAGATCGGCCGCCGGGCGCTGGACGAGCTCGTCGTCGCCCACCGGCTGTGGGTCGAGTGGCTGAACGAGGGGCGGGTCAGGAAGCTAGCGCTGGTCGCGGAGCGGCCCGAGCGGCAACGCCAAGCACCCAGGCTCGACGAGCTCACGTGCTCCCGGATCGGCTCTATCAAGCGAGATTGGCTCTGAAACGGAGGGGGTGGGATTCGAACCCACGTCGGAGGAGTAATCCCCCGAAACGGTTTTCGAGACCGCCGCATTCAACCGCTCTGCCACCCCTCCAGGTGACGAATTTCAAGGCTAGCGGGGCCGGGGGCGGCGTCAAACTTGACTCGCGGCCGCTGGAGACATAGGGTCGGCCCAACGAGCGAATCGCAGTGGGAGGTGCGATGTTCGCAGGCAGGCACGGAGGGGGGGCGAATCGAGCGTCGCTGCGGCGCGCGCTCTTGGTCCTCAGCGTGCCGTTGGTTTCGACGCTGATTCCCGCAGCAGCCGAGGCGGGCACGCCGGCTTGTGCCGGGGCGCCGGGCGCCGGCGACCCCTACTTTCCGAGCTACGGCAACGGCGGCTACAACGTCCGCCACTACGACCTCGACCTCGACTACGACCCGGTGACCGATCGGCTCGACGGCAGCGCGCTGATCGAGGCGAAGGCCAAGCAGCGCCTGTGCAGCTTCAACCTCGACCTTGTCGGGCTCGATGTGACCGCGGTCCGGGTTGACGGCAAACATGCAGCCTGGGCTCGCAGCGGGCAGGAGCTGATCGTCACGCCGCGGCGCTCGCTTGGCAACCGGGACCGGTTCCGGGTCAAGATCCGCTACGGAGGCGTGCCGCAGGCCTACACCTCCCCGGCATTCTTCGGGCTGCCGACGGGGTTCACGGTGACCCCGGACGGCGCCAACGCGGTCGGCCAACCGGAGGGGGCCGCGTCGTGGTTCCCGGTCAACGACCACCCGCGAGACAAGGCCTCGTACTCGTTCGAGATCGGCGTCCCGGCCGGGTACGAGGTGGTCGCCAACGGCAAGCCGCGCGGCGTCCGCCGGCGCGCGGACGGGACCGAGGTCTGGCGCTGGGAGGCGCGCGAGCCGATGGCCTCCTACCTGGCGACGATCGACATCGGCTACTGGGACGTCGTTCGCTGGCGGACCGATTCCGGGATCCCGGTCTACGACGCGGTAGACCCCGCGATCACCGGCGCGCTGCGAGAGCAGGTCAACTCGGCGCTCGCGCGCCAAGGCGAGATCCTCGACCTGCTTGCGGGGCGGTTCGGCCCCTACCCGTTCAACACCGTCGGCGGGATCGTCGATCCCGAGCGTCCGATCCTGTTCGCGCTCGAGACCCAGACGCGGCCGGTGTACTCAGCCACCTTCTGGATCGAGCTCGGCACCGGTGCTGCGATCAACGCCGACTACGTCGTCGTCCACGAGCTCGCCCACCAGTGGTTCGGCGACGACGTCGCGCTCGAGCGCTGGCGGGACATCTGGCTCAGCGAGGGTTTTGCGACCTACGCCGAGTGGATGTGGCTCGAATATGAGGGGGAGGCGACGACTCGCCAGGTGTTCGAGGACGCCTATGCGGTCTATCCGCCCGACGACCCGCTCTGGTCGGTGGTGATCGGTGATCCCGGGGCGGACCTGGTGCTCGACAACGCCGTTTACGTGCGCGGAGCGATGACCCTCCAGGTGCTCCGCGAGGAGATCGGGGACGCCGCGTTCTGGAAGCTGATTCGCCAGTGGACAAAGCGCCAGGGCGGCGGCCACGGGACGACCGAGGAGTTCGTCGCGCTCGCCGAGCAGGTCTCGGGGCGCCAGCTCGACGCGCTCTTTGACGAGTGGCTGTTCACGACCGGGCGACCCGAGCTGCCGGCCGCGATGCGTGGGGACAGCGGCGGGGCGCAGAGCCCGGTCGCGTCGCCCTCCGGACGCGCCTGGCTCGAGGCGACGGCCGAGCTCCGGCAGCGCGGTCGTTACTGAGCGGCCGCTCGGCTCAGGCGCGGACGCCCGGCCCCTTGATCGCGTAGCCGAGGATCTCGACCACCTGCTCGGGGGTCGCGGCGGTCGCCATCGCCGCCCGGTCGACCTCCTTCAGCGCGTGGGTCAGCTCGGGCTCGTGGAGGGTGACCAGCGGCTTGCCCAGCGCAGCCGCGTAGCCGGCCTCGAACGCAGCGTTCCACTGCTTGTACTTGTCGCCGAACCGGACGACGACCACGTCGGCGCGCCGGAGCAGGGTCTGGGTGCGAACCGCGTTCACGCCGGCACCCTTGTGGTCCTTCCAGAACCCCTCGGCCTCGGGCCCGAGGATCTCGACCCCGACGTCGTCGGAGGCCGCGTGGTCGGTGACCGGAGCCATCAGCTCGACCGGTAGGCCCGCGTCACGGATCCCCTCGGCGATCCGCTCGCGCCAATCGGAGTGGATCTCGCCGGAGAGGTAGACGTGCCAGGTCCCGTTCTCGCCCATCGCTCCCGATCTTAGGCAACGAGGCTCCAGGTCCGGGGCGCTCAGCCGGTGACGATCCGGTCGCGGCCCGCCTCCTTGGCCGCGTAAAGGGCGCGGTCGGCACGGCCGAACAGATGCTCGGCGGTCTCCGAACCGTCCCAGAGCACGATTCCCGCCGAGCAGGTCTGATGCTCCGGGGTCGCCCCACGCAGGCGCTCGACCAGGACCGCGGCGTCCTCGACGTCGCAGCCGGGCAGCGCAAGCGCGAACTCCTCGCCGCCGTAGCGGGCGAGGATGTCGGTCGTGCGGAGCTCGGACCGCCAGGCCGCTGCGATCTCCTTCAGCAGCCGGTCGCCCGCCTGGTGGCCGTGGTCGTCGTTGTAGAGCTTGAACCGGTCGAGGTCCATGAGCCCGATGCAGAGGGGCGTCTCGTCGCGCTCCGCCCGGGCCAGCTCGCGGTCCAAGCCCTCGTCCCAGGCGCGCCGGTTCGGCAGCCCGGTCAGGTCGTCGGTCCGTGCCACCTCGGCCAGTGCCGCGAGCAGCTCTGCCCGCTCGCTGGCGATCTCCGCGGACTCGCGGGCGGAGCGCCGCACCCGACGGACCAGCCAGTCGATCACGAACGCGGCCAGGGCGACGGCGGCGACCGTGGTGATCCAGCGCGCCGGCCCCCCGGGCGTCTGGTCGGCGATCAGCAGGACGCCGTAGGCAACCGCGATCGCGCTCACATAGAGCAGCGCCACCAGGCGCGTGAAGAAGAACACCGCCCAGAAGCCGGTCCAGACATAGAACAGGGTGAAGAAGCCGCCGTCCTCGTGGCTGAAGTGCGCGGCGAGGGTGACGAGCAAGATCGCCACCCCGACGAGGATGTGCACAGGCCAGACCGGAGCCCGGCCGCCAGCGATCAGCGCGAGCGCCGCGCCCGCGGTCGCGACCGCGACCAGGATCCACAGCGCCTGCTCGTCGAAGGAGCCAGGATGCGGGACGAGCAGCGCCAGCGCGCCCACGGTCGCGCCGGCGCCGAGCAGCAGCGCAGCCATCGCCCAGACGAACTGCGGGCTCTCCGCGGATCCTTCGGACGAGGTGCCCGGAAATCGGGCTTCCCAATGCTGGGGCACGATCGAACCAGGGTAGCCGGGCAGCACCGGGGCGCAACGGCGATCCGTCCAAGCGCGCGCAGGCGCATAGAATCGCCCGCGGGCAGACGAGAGGAGAGAGCCTTGAGCGCCAGCGAGCAGACCCAGTTCACGCTCCCGGAATCGGGGATCCCGTCGCGGTGGGTGAACCTGCTCGGCGACCTGCCGGGCGAGCCGCTGCCCCCGCTTCACCCGGCAACCCGGGAGCCGCTCGGGCCCGACGACCTCGCGCCGCTGTTCCCGATGGCGCTGATCGGCCAGGAGGTCTCGGCCGAGGCCGAGATCGAGATCCCCGACGAGGTCCGCGAGATCTACAAGCTCTGGCGTCCGACCCCGCTGCTGCGTGCCCGCCGGCTCGAGCGCGCGCTCGACACTCCCGCGCACGTCTACTACAAGTACGAAGGTGTCTCCCCCGCCGGTTCTCACAAGCCGAACACCGCGGTCCCGCAGGCCTACTACAACAAGCAGGAGGGGGTGCGCAAGCTCGCGACCGAGACCGGGGCCGGCCAGTGGGGCTCGGCGCTGGCGCTCGCCTGCCAGCTCTTCGGGCTCGAGTGCGAGGTGTTCATGGTCGGGGTCTCCTATGACCAGAAGCCGTTTCGCCGTTCGATGATCGAGGCCTGGGGCGCGACCGTGCACCGCAGCCCCTCCGAGCTCACAGAGGCCGGGCGCTCGCAGGCCGAGCACGCCTCCGGCAGCCTCGGGATCGCGATCTCCGAGGCGGTCGAGGTGGCTGCGCAGTCCGAGGAAACGAACTACTCGCTCGGCTCGGTGCTCAATCACGTCTGCCTGCACCAGACGGTGATCGGGCAAGAGGCGATCGCGCAGCTCGAGCTCGCGGGCGAGTACCCCGACGTGGTCGTCGGCTGCGTCGGCGGCGGCTCGAACTTCGCCGGCGTCGCGTTCCCGTTCATCCGCGCCAACCTGCGCGAGGGCAAGCGGACGAGGTTCGTCGCGGCCGAGCCGGCGGCCTGCCCGACCCTGACCAGGGGCGTGTACCGCTACGACTTCGGCGACACGGTCGGGATGACGCCGCTGATGCCGATGTACACGCTCGGGCACGACTTCGTCCCCCCTCCCGTCCACGCCGGCGGCCTGCGCTACCACGGCGACTCGCCGATGGTCAGCGCCCTGGTCAAGGAGGGGTTGGTCGAGGCGGTGGCGATCTCGCAGACGAGCGCCTTCGAGGCGGCGATCCGTTTCGCCCGCAGCGAGGGGATCATCCCGGCGCCCGAGCCCTCGCACGCGCTGCGCGCCGTCTTCGACGAAGCGGAGGCAGCCAAGCAGGCCGGCGAGGAGCGGGTGATCCTGGTCAACCTGTGCGGCCACGGGCACTTCGACATGTCCGCGTACGACGCCTACCTGGGCGGCGAGCTGAGCGACCTCGAGTTCAGCCAGACTGAGATGGACGCGGCGCTCGAGCGGCTCCCCGACGTTCCGGTTCCCGGCTGAACGCTGCCGGACCGGGCCGGCCAGCGAGCCGGATCGGGCAGCGGCGGCGACGCTATCGTCAACCCGCCCCGGAGAGGTGACCGAGTGGCTTAAGGTGCGCGACTGGAAATCGCGTGGGCGGTGAAAGCTGCCTCGTGGGTTCGAATCCCACCCTCTCCGCTCACGCACTGGCTCACGCTCGGCGCGCCTCTCGCGCGCTTTCGCCGGTCAGGCTGGGCGGGAATGCGGGCAGGTGCAGCTGAGATGAGCCGGCTCGGCGGGCGCGAATCGCGTTCAGCTGCGATCGCGCTAGCGGCGCAGCGGCAGGGCGGTGTCGTCTGCCGCGAGCAGTTGATCGAAGCGGGCCGAGCGGGAGCGCGATCTCGCGATGGAAGGCGACGGAGGGCTGCATCGGGTCCGCCACGCGTCTATGCCGTCGGAGCACACGGCCCTGGGAATCGAGGGCAGATGGCACGCGGCCCTGCTGCACGTGGGACCGGGTGCCGCGCTCAGCCACACGACCGCTGCCTGGTGGTGGGGTCTGGTCGACAACCGGCCAAGGCGCACTCGACGTCAGCACGACGACCGGGCGCGGGCGTTCGTCGTCGGCGCATCGGCGTGCACCGACCGAAGGTCGGCTCGAGACGGAGCGTGCACGACCGTGCAGGGCATGCCGATGACGCTCCGTCGCGCGGACGGTGGTCGATCTCGCCCGCGGGGTGAGCGATCGGGCGCATCGCGAGATCGGTGCGCCGAAGCGGGCCTGGCAGGAGACTGACCACGGTCTGAGGCGCTCGCGGATCCTTGGGAGAGCTGTCCGCGGTCCTCCGCTCGCGGACAGCGCCGGTGGCCGTGCGATCGGCGAGGCGCTACGCGAGGCACCTGCCCGCTCGGAGCGGGCGCGGAGCGGGGCCGAGGTCAGGGCGCTAGCGATCCTCTGCAGCTGCCGGCGTGCCCGCTGCCCGGGTGAACGTCAGGATCGCCGGCGAGGAGGCCGACGCCCTGTTGGTGCGCGCGCGCCTGATCGCCGAGATCGACGGCGGGCCGTTTCATCTCGACGTCGGCGAGGACGGCCGAAAGCGACGTGACCGGGAGTCGGCGGGCTGCGAGGTCCGGCGGCTTCCGCCGCCGAGCGACGTCGACGAGCGCCCGCACCGGCTGGTGGATGCTCGCGCTTCGCCGCAACGTCCCGGACTCCCCCCGATAACGAGGACTCCGGGACGTTCGGTGGCCTATAGGTACTCGTCGCTGTGGGCCGGCTTGTTGCGGTCCTCGTAGAGCTGATAGGGGACCGCGAGGAACCAGGAGAGAACCGCCAGCGTGGTGCTGACAAAGGCGAGCGGGATCGAGAGCACGAAGAAGATCACCGGCGAGAGCGAAAGCCTCACGCCCCAGCGGTAGACGTCCTCGGGTGGCTGGTGCTCGAACAGCGCTCGCCGCTGCGCGTGGCTGAACAACACCACCTCCATTCCGCTGACCGCTGCCACCGCGACCGAGTAGACGACCACCGAGAGCGGGTTCTCGAAGTAGTTGCCGAGCAGCCCGGTCGGGAACGGGAGGAAGGCGATGAACATCAGATAGATCAGGTTGATTCCGATCAGCCCTCCGTCGATCGCCGCCAGGCGCGAGCAGAAACTGTGGTGGGCGACCCAGTAGCGGCCGATCACCGCGAAGCTGATCAGGAAGCTGACGAAGCTGCCAATGTCGTCGTTGAGCACGTCGGCGAGCTCGCTGACGCTGCCGCCCGCGGTCAGGTCGGGGACCTCGATCCCGACCACCAGCAGAGTCATCGCGATCGCGAACAGCGCATCGCTGAACGCGAGCACGCGGGTGAACTCATCGGTCCCCCGCTGATAGCGCCGGGGCTGCCCGAGCCCGGGTCGCCCGATCCTGGTCTGGGGCTCCGACGAAGCCACGATCCGCGCAGCCTATCCGCGGCGCTCGGCGAAGAAATCGCGAAGCAGCGCCGCCGCCTCTTCCGCAAGCACCCCCGACTCGACGGCCGGGCGGTGGTTGAGCCGCGGCTCGGCCAGCACGTCGAGCACGCTCCCTGCCGCGCCGGCCTTCGGGTCGGCGACCGCGAAGACGACCCGCGGCACCCGGGCGAGGACGATCGCGCCCGCGCACATCGCGCATGGCTCCAGGGTCACGTACAGCGCCGTCCCGGGCAGTCGCCAGTCGCCCAGCGCCTCGGCGCGCCGCGCGCAGGGCGAGCACCTCGGCGTGGGCGGTGGGGTCGGCGCGCAGCTCGCGCTCGTTGCAGGCGGTCGCGATCAGCTCGCGATCGCGGACCAGCGCAGCCCCGATCGGCACGTCACCGTGGGCGGCGGCGCGGCGCGCCTGTTCGAGGGCGGTCCGCATGAAATGCTCGTCGCCGGAGGTGAAAGCGGAGTCGGCCATCGGCCCAAGTATCGGCGACCAGGAAACTTCGGCGATCCTGTCGTGTTGCGAGTGCAGGCTCCGCCTTCGGCCCCGCACGATGCAGAGAACAGAGCCCAAGCGAGCGTTCGCGCCGTCCGGTCGCGCGCCGGCGGCTGCGGTGGCGCGCGCCGGCGCCGGGTTGGCGCTTGCCGCGTTGTCGCTGCTGGTGGCGGGCCTGCCGCCGGCGCACGCCGACGGCCGCTTCCTTGCGGGTGAGGTCGTGGTCGGGTTCGAGGACGGTGGTTCGGAGGTGGTCGAGCTGCCGCCCGGGACCAGGGTCGATCGAGCGGCGCGCGCGCTCGAGCGCGCGCCGGCGGTCGAGTTCGCGGCGCCGAACTGGATCGCCCGCGCCTCGCTCACGCCGCTCGACCGGGGCACCTCGGGTGCGCCCGGCGGCTGGCAGGCCGACCAATGGAGCTTTCTCGCCGGCCCCGGGGGAATCAGGGTCGGCAAGGGCTGGGACCGGGCGATCAAGGCCGGCGCTGACGGCGGCGCAACGACGACCGTCGCCGTCGTCGACACCGGGATCGCCTACACCGCCACTTCGAACGGCTTCAAGGCCGCGCCCGACTTCGACGCTGCGGGTTTCGTTGCCGGCATCGATCTGGTCGACGGGGACGACCTGCCCCTGGACGAGAACGGCCATGGAACCCACGTCGCCGGCACGATCGCCGAGCAGGTGACGCTCGACGCACCCTCAGCCGGCGCCGACTATCTGACCGGGATCGCCTACGGGGCCTCGCTGATGCCGGTTCGGGTGCTCGACAAGGGCGGGGTCGGGAGCGCCAGCAACGTCGGCGCAGGGATCCTCTGGGCGGCAAAGCACGGAGCCGACGTGATCAACGTTTCGTTGCAGTTCGACGACTCCGTCGATCGCTGCGCCGACGTGCCGAGCGTTTGCGAGGCGACCCGCAAGGCGAGAAAGCGCGGAGCGCTGGTGATCGCGGCCGCCGGAAACGCGACCGAGGGCCGGGGAGAGCCGAAGGCCCTCTACCCCGCCGCCGCCCCGGGGGTGCTGGCCGTCGGTGCGACGACGGAGCACGGCTGCCTCGCGGCCTACTCGCACTTCAAGCAGGCGACCGACCTGCTCGCGCCGGGGGGCGGCCCGCCGCGCCCGGCGGCCGAGCGGCCGGCCTGCGCCCACGATCGCCGCTCGATCCTGCAGCTCACCCTCGGCTGCTTTCCCGGCTCCTGCCTCGGCGGGTTCGATCGCTTCGCAATCCGGCCCGACGTCGGGACGTCGATGGCGGCCGCTCACGCGAGTGGCGTCGCGGCGCTGGTCCGCGCGAGCCGGTTCGCCGAATCGAATCCTTCCGCCACCAAGCTCGGGAGGCGCCTCAAGTGCACGGCCCGGCCCGGGTCGCCGAAGCGCTTCTACGGGCCCGGGACGCTAGACGCCGGCCGGGCGACCAGCCCGAAGCGCAGCTGCGACTGACAGGGCCCGATTCGGCTAGGTGGTGCGGACGATGAACACGCCGCACGGGGCGTGGTGGCTGATCTTGTTCGGCACGCTGCCGAGCAGGCGCCGGGCTCCCGTCATTCCCTTGTTGCCGACCACGATCAGGTCCGCCCGCGTTTCCTCGGCGACGCTCAGGATCGCGTCCGCCGCGTCTCCCTCCCGGGGGTGCGCGACGACCTCGACGCCGCGCTCGCGCGGCGGGCCGGCGGCGGCCTCGAGGATCACGTTTACGTCCTCGCGCGGGCCGACGGCGTGGGCGACGTCGCCGGGGATCTCGCCCGCCTCCTCGCGCAGCCGCTCGCGCGAAACGGGCTCATACGCACTGACGATCTCGAGCTTGGCGCCGGTCATCGCCGCCAACTCGGCTGCTTGGCGCACCGCCTCGCCGGCGGTCTCCGACCCGTCGGTCCCAACAACGATCCGCTCGAACACGCCAGCCTCCTAGAGCTCCGGGCTCCCGGGCCTGCGCCGATCGCTCCCGGGTCGTCGCATACTATCCCCGCGCGTCGCGCACCCCCGGGACCCGATGCCACGGAGCTGGATCTACCTGATGGCGATCCTGATCGCCTGCCTGATCGCCTCGATGGTGATCGCCGTCGTCAAGCTCTGGTGAGCACGGCGGCGCCATAGACTGCGGGCCCGATGGCCACCGTCGAGACCGTGACCGGGCCGCTCGAAGCCTCCGAGCTCGGCACGACCCTGATCCACGAGCACCTCAGGACCCGCGACGAAGCGGTGTTCGAGCAGTGGCCCGGGGCGGAGAGCTTCGGCGGCATCCCGGAGCGCGCGATCGGGCCGGGACAGGACCGCGACGCTGCGCTCGAAGCCGCACGGGCGGCGCTCGATCTGGGTGTGAAGACGATCGTCGATCCGACCGTGATGTTGATCGGCCGTGACGCCGGCTTCATGCGCGAGATCTCGGAGCAGACCGGGCTTCAGGTCGTCGCCGCGACCGGGATCTACACATACGATCATCTACCCGCCTTCTTCGTCTCGCGCGATCCCGACCAGATCGCCGAGCTCTTCGTCTCCGACATCGAAACCGGGATCCAGGGCACCGGGGCCAAGGCCGCGTTCATCAAGTGCGCCGCCGACGAGCCGGGGCTGACCGAGAACGTCGAGAAGGTCCACCGCGCCGCGGCGCGCGCCAGCCTCCGGACCGGTAGGCCGATCATGGCCCACTCGCGGCCGGCCAGCGAGACCGGCCCGCGACAGCTCGAGATCTTCGAGCAGGAGGGCGTCGATCCGGCGCGGGTGTTGATCGCCCACTGCGGCGACACCGCCGACGTCGACTACGTCGAGCGGCTGATCGATCGCGGCGCCTACGTCGGCCTCGACCGCTACGGGCTCGAGCTCTTCCTCCCCTACGAGCAGCGCCAGGCGACGACGCTGGCGCTGCTCGAGCGCGGCTACGCGGAACGGCTCTTCCTCTCGGCCGACTCGTGCGCGACGATCGACTGGTTCCCGCCGGCGACCGCGGTGCAGATGCTCGAGGCCGGGATGGCCAAGCACTGGGACATCCGGATCGTGCCCGAGCGCGTGCTTCCGGAGCTGCGCGAGGCCGGAGTCAGCGAGGAGCAGATCGAGACGATGATGGTCCGCAACCCGGTCGCCTGGCTGACCGGCGCCTAGAGCAGCGCTAAGCGACGAAGCGGCGGTCAGGCCGCGAACGCCCGCTCCCAATCGGCCCGATAGACGCGGTGGGTGCCCGCGAGTCCCTTGAGCTCGATCTCCTCGCCTTCGTCGAAGCAGATCGTCGGCCGAGCCGCGTCCAGTTCCTCGGCGCGACCCTTGAGATGCTCTGAGACGAGGATCTCACCGCCCCGCGCCCGGGCCGCGATCCGCGCCGCGAGGATCACGCTGCGGCCGAAGAAGTCGCCCTCCTCGCGGATCGCCTCACCAGCGTGCATGCCGATCCGCACCCGGACCCGCTCGCCCTCGACCGGGTCGCTCTCGGCGAGCGCGCGCTGGATCGCCGCCGCACACTCGAGCGCCCGCCGGGAGTCGGGGAAGACGAGCATGAACCCGTCGCCCTGGTTCTTGACCTCGAATCCGCCGTGCGAGCGGACGAGGCGACGGAAGAGCGAGTTGTGAGCACGCAGCACCTCCAGCCAGCGCTGGTCTCCGAGTCGTTCGGTGATCAGGGTCGAATCCTCGATGTCGGAGAAGAGGATCGTCACCTGGCCGTCTGGGGCGGCGAGCGCGGCGATGTCCGGCTGCTCGGAGCTGATCGCCTCGGCCATGAAGTCGATCGAGGTGCTGGTATCGATCGCTCGCAGGCCCTGAGCCTCCAGCCGCAGCGCGAGCGCCTCGTCGGTGAGCCCGACCATGCCCATGTCCTGCGCCTCGGCGAGCGCCCGTCCGAGCAGGTCGAGCGCTCGCTCGCGCTCGTCGGTGGCATCGCGATCGAGCAGCAGGCGGGCCTGGCAGACGCGCAGGCGCGCGATCATCGGCCGATCGCCCATCGCCTCGCTGGTCGCCAGGGCGTCGGTGAAGTGCCGTTCGGCGTCGGCGTCGTTACCGGTGAGCGCCGCCAGCACACCGAGGATCCGGGCCATCGGCCCGTTGCAGGCGGCGGCCCGGCCGGCGATCACGTTGGTCCCGTCGAGCGGCAGGATCAGCTCGTAGAGGCGCTTCGCGCGCTCGACGTCTTCGAGGAACGCCGCCGCCTCGCCGAGCAGCATCAGCGAGACCGGCAGCTGGCCGTCGTGGGGGAGGTCGGAGAAGTCGTTGGCGGCCAGCGGCTCGAACGCGGCCCTCGCCTCGCTCGCGTGCTCGAGCTCCGCGTGAGCCGCGGCCAGCGAGCAGCGCCAGACCGGGAGCGCCGGGTAGTGCTCGACCAGCTCGGCGAGCTGGTGCGTCGTCCGCTCGAGGCGCTTGACGTCGGCGGCATCGCGGCGCAGTCGGCGAAGCTGGATGTCCTGGGTCACGTGGAACATCACGGCGACCGGCTCCTGGGCGCGCTCGCCGCCGGCGAGCGCTTCGGCGGAGAGCCGCTCGGCCTCGGCGAAGCGCCCGTCGATCAGCGCCCGAGTGCCGCGCAGTAGCGGGATGTGCCAGAGATACCCGGGCTGGCGGAGCAGCGCCGCGAGCCGCTCATAGGCGGCGAGGTCGGCATCGGCGCCTCGGATATCGCCAAGCTCGAGCCGGTTGCGCAGCCGGTAGACGTGTGCCCGCAGCTCGAGCTCGACGTCGTCGAGTTGCTTGGCGATCTCGTGAAGCTCGTCGCTTTCGCGCAGCCGGCGCCGGGACTGCTCGAGTCCGAGCGGTCCCGTGAACTGGCGTCGGATCAGGGCCTGCGCGAGCGCCCTCTGGTCGCCGATCCGTCTCGCCATCTCGACCGCCTCGAGCCCGAGGCTCGTCGCCTGGCCCGCGGGGTCGACCCAGTTCAGCTCCTGTGCCAGCGCGCTGAGGAGCTGGGAACGCAGCGGGGAGTCCGCTTCCCCGATCCCTTCCAGGGCCTCCTCGAGCAGCGCGATCATCGGCTCGTCGACGACGCCGGCCTCGGAGAGGAAGGCGACCGCGATCGCAGCCCGTGCGAGGTCGATCGGTCGCTCGAGCTCGCGGGCGAGGGCCGCCGCGCGGTCCAGCGCCGCGCGCGCCTCGCGGGCTCGACCGGCGCGCGTTTGGGTGGTGCCGAGCTCGAGCAGCAGCGCTAGCCGTTGCTCGGGCTCGGGCGAGCCCGCGAGCTCGAGGGCCTCGAGGGCGCGGCCGTAGAAGTTCGCGGCCTCCTCGTGGGCGAGCCGCTCGCCGGCCACAGCGGCAGCACGAGTTGCGTACTCGACCGCACGCTCGGGGTCCACGGCCTGCCCCGCCTCGAGGTAGTGGTGCGCAAGCTGGCCGAGGTAGTGGTCGAGCTCCGTCGGATGGGCGGACTCGATCGCCTCGGCCACGTCGCGATGGATTGCAGCGCGCCGCGCCGCCGGAACCTCGGCCTGGAGCGTCTCGCGGACCAGCGCGTGGGCGAACGAGTAGCGGCCCGGCTGCTCGGGCGAGGCGACCACGAGCCGCGCGGCCACCGCCTCGTCGAGGGCCGCCGCGACTCGCTCCGAGGCAAGCGGACTGGCCCGTTCGAGCACCGCGAGCTCGAACTCGCGGCCGCAGACCGCCGCCAGGCGAAGCACCTCGTTGGCCTCCTCCGAGAGGCGGTCGAGTCGCCGTCCCACCACTTCGCGAACGCCCTGCGGGATCGCGACCTCGCGTCGCGCCTCTTCCTCGCCGAGCCGGCCCTCGGCCGTCATCAGCCTGACGACCTCGCCGACGAAGAACGGGTTGCCCCCGGTCTGCTCGCGGATCGCGGCGGCGAGATCGGGCGGCGGCGGATCGACGCCGGCGGTGAGCTCGATGTAGCTGGCGATCGCCTCGGGCTCGAGCCCGTGCAGCGCGATCCTCCGCGTGGCCTCGACGGCGGCGAGATCGGCGAGCGTGTCAGCGAGCGGGTGGTGGCGGCCGAGCTCGACGTCGCGATAGGTGCCGACGACGAGCAACCCGGTGTCGGCGAGTCGCCGGGCGAGGAAGCGCAGCAGCAGCAGCGACGATTCGTCGGCCCAGTGCAAGTCGTCGAGCACCAGCACCAGCGGCCGCGACTTCGACGCCCCGCCGAGGAAGCCGGCGACCGCGTCGAAGACCCTGAATCGCGCCTGCTCGGAGTCGATCCCCGGCGGCTCCGCGAGCCCACCGAGGCGCTCTGCGAGGTCGGGCACGATCTGGGCAACGTCCGCCGCCCGGCTGCCGAGCTGCCAGCGCAGGCCGACCGGGTCCGCGTCGCGCACGTAGGAGCGGATCGCCTCCGTCCACGGCCAGTACGGCGGCGCACTCTCGGCCTCGTGACAGCGCCCCCAATGCACGTGCGCGCCGCGGATCCCGGCATACGTCGCCAGCTGCTGGGCTGCCCTCGTCTTGCCGATCCCGGGATCGCCGCTGATCAGCAACAACCTGCCCACTCCGCCGAGCGCGTCCTCGAGCACGCTCTGCATCTGGTCGAGCTCCGCGTCGCGGCCGACGAACACGCCCCGGGCAAGTCCGCGAAGCGGGTTCCGGGCGTCCTCGGCGTCATCGTCGTCGGCGGCGGGCTGCTCGAGCGCTGCTTCGAGCGCGCGACGCGCACGGGCGGCGCCGGCGGGGCGGTCCTCGGGCGATTTAGCGAGCAGCTCGAGCACGAGCCGATCGAGGGCGGGCGGGATCTCGGGCCGGTGGTGCGAGGGAGGAACGGGATCCGCGTTCAGGTGTCGGCCGATGATCGCGACCGCGTCATCGCCGACGAACGGAGGCTCGCCGGTGAGCACCTCGTAGAGCATCGCGCCGAGCGAGTAGAGGTCCGAGCGCGCATCCGAGCGCCGCCCGAGAGCCTGCTCCGGCGGCAGGTAGGCGACGGTGCCGACCAGCATCCCTTCGACCGCATCGCGCGAGCGGCGCCCGGTGGTGGCCAGCCCGAAGTCGCCGAGCCGGGCGGCGCCGTCATCGCCGAGCCAGACGTTGGCCGGCTTGAGGTCGCGGTGGACGATGCCGCGCGAGTGCGCGTGCTCGAGCGCCCGGCAGATGTCGATCGCGATCGAGACCGCCCGTTCGACCTCTAGCCGGCGCCCCTCCCGCGCCTCGAGCGCCCCCGCCAGGTCCCCTCCGCCGACGTACTCGCTGACGATGTAGGGGACGCCGGCCTCCTCGCCCGAGTCGAGCACCCGGACCAGGTGCGGATGCTCGTCGAGCTTCGCCATCGCCAGCGCCTCGCGGCGGGCGCGGGCCAGAACTGTCTCCTCGATCCCCTCGGTCTCGAACACCGCGACCGCGACCTCGCAGCCGCCCGCCTCCGTGTCGCGCGCGCGGTAGACGCGCTTGCGACCACCGCGGCCGAGGAACGCCTCGACCGAGTAGCGGCCGGCGATCATCGACGGCGCGTCGGCGGGCGGCGCGGCGGGAGGCGCAGGCGTCGGATCGGGTGCCTCGAGGCGGGCTCCGCAGGAGTCGCAGAAGCGGGCCTCGGGGCGGTTGTGGTTGCCGCATGACGGGCAGCGCATTCACGGCGCAGGATAGGAGGCCACCCATCATCTACAGTGACTGCGATGTCCGAGGCGACGCTGCACACCACCGCCGGCCCGATCACGATCGAGTTCTTCGACGAGGCGGCGCCGAACACGGTCGCCAACTTCCGCAAGCTCGCCGGGGACGGGTTCTACGACGAGCTCACCTTCCACCGGGTGATCACCGACTTCATGATCCAGGGCGGCTGCCCGGAGGGGACCGGCACCGGTGGCCCGGGCTACACGTTCGAGGACGAGTTCAACGAGCACAAGATCGTCCGCGGCGCGCTCGCGATGGCCAACGCGGGACCGGACACCAACGGCTCGCAGTTCTTCATCGTCACCACCCCGGCGGCCGAGTGGCTGGACGGCAAGCACACCGTCTTCGGCCAGGTCAGCGACGGGATGGATGCGGTCGACGCGATCGAGGCGACCCCGACCGGCGCCGGCGACCGCCCGATCGAGCCTCAGGTGATCGAGCGGATCGAGCTCAGCGAGTAGCGGCGCGGCCGCACCGGGCTAGACCTCGTCGACCGAGAAGGTGTCGCAGGCCGCCGGGTCGCCGGATTCGTAGCCCTTCGTGAACCAGGCGCGCCGCTGCTCGGAGGTGCCGTGGGTGAAGCTGTCCGGGTTGAGGCGCCCGCCGGCCTGCTCCTGGAGCCGGTCATCCCCGACCGCCTCCGAGGCGGTAAACGCCTCCTCGAAGTCGCCCTCATGCAGGTCGCCCCCCGCGAACACGGTCGCCGCCCAGACCCCGGCGTAGCAGTCGGCCTGCAGCTCGGTGCGGACGGAGAGCTCGTTGCGGCTCTCGGGCTCGGAGCCCTCGAGCTGGGCGACCTCGTCGTTGGTGCCGGTGATGTTCTGGACGTGGTGGCCGACCTCGTGGGCGATCACGTACGCCCAGGCGAAGTCGCCCGGGGCGCCGAGCTGGCGCTCCATGTCCTGATAGAAGCTGAGGTCGAGGTAGACGCGCTCGTCGGCGGGACAGTAGAACGGGCCGACCGCGGAGGTCGCGTTGCCGCAGCCGCCGGTGCTGACCGCGCCGTCATAGAGCACCAGCTCGGCCCGGTCATAGCCCTCTCCCTCGCGCTCGAAGGTCCCCGACCAGGTGTCCTGCGCGTCGCCGAACACGTAGCTGGAGAAGTCCTTGAGCTCGGCCTGCGGATCCTGGCCCCGCGGGATCGGGCTCTCGTTCACGGTCCCGGGGGCCTGGAGCGCGGTCCCGAACACGTCGTCGACGTCGAAGCCGCTCGAGCCGCCGCCGCCGAAGATCTGGATCGCGACGATCACCAGGACCACGATCAGCCCGACCCCACCGCCCGCGCCGGCGATGTTGCCGCCCGGGATCTGCAGTCCGCCGCCGCCGAGGCCGCCGCCCGGTGACCCGCCGCCGGCGCCGCGGATGTCGATCGTGTCGCGCCCCTTTGCGCCCTTCGAGCGCTTCCACTTCATCGCCGGTCCAGTCTAGGCTCCGGCCATCGGCCGGACGACGCGGTAGCGTCAGCGTCGATGGGACTGCGCGAGCGGCTGGGCCGGTTCTGGAACGTCGCCGGGGGCGAGCCGCATCCCGACGGGCTCGACGAGCTGCGGGTCGGCGACGCCGCCTACGACGACTGGGACATCGTCCGCGACTTCGACGAGCTGGAGACCGCTCGTGCCTTTCGCCAGGCGCTCGCGGACCAGGGCGAGGAGGCGGTCCTGACGGCCGACTGGGCGCCGGACCAGTGGGGGCGCGGCGACATCTCGCTCCGCGTCCCGCCGGGCCGTGGTCCCGAAGCGCAGGAGCAGCTGGACCCCGAGTAGGCGCGCGGACGACCTAGCCACTTGACCCCGAGCCCTTGGCGTCGAAGGCCCAGACCGTCTGGAAGCCGGTCAAGAAGACACGCTCTCCGTCCGAGATCACCGGGGTGAACCCCGCCGAGGCCCCAGTGGTCAGCGCGAGCAGCGCGACGACCAGGACAAGACGACGCATGCATCCCTCCTAGACATCGGCGGCAGCTGGCTCGGGCTTTACGCCCGCGCCGGCGGCGAGCTGTCCGCAGGCGGCGGCGATCTCGCGGCCGCGCGTCAGCCGCACCGTCACCGGGACCCCCTGCTCGGCCAGCCGCGAGCGAAAGGCGGCGATCCTGGCGGCGTCCGAGCCCTCGAACGGTCCCGAGGTCGGGTTGTAGGGGATCAGGTTGACCTTGAACGCGTCCCGCGGCGCAAGCAGTCGCGCGAGCGCGGTCGCCTGCTCGGGGCGATCGTTGACGCCGGCGAGCATCACGTACTCGATGTAGACGCGGCGGCGGCGGGCGGCGCGCCATGCCCGGCACGCCTCGAGCACGTCGGCGAGCGGGTAGCGGTCGTTGACAGGCATCAGCGCCGAGCGGAGCTCGTCATCGGGGGCGTGCAGCGAGAGCGCCAGCCGGACCCGCGGGCCCTCGCTCGCGAGGCGCTCGATCCCCGGCAGCCAGCCCACCGTCGAGACCGTCGTGTGCGAGGTCGCGATCCCGACCTCGGGCAGCCGCTCGCAGGCCGCGAGCACCGCGTCGAGGTTGAGCAGCGGCTCGCCCATGCCCATGAAGACGGCGTGGTTGACCGGCTCGGTACGGCGGAAGTGCAGCGCCTGGTCGAGGATCTCCGAAACGCTCAGGTTGCGCCCGAAGGCCATCGACCCGGTGGCGCAGAAGGTGCAGGTCAGCGGACAGCCCGACTGGCTCGAGAGACAGAGCGAGCGGCGGCCGTCGCGGTAGCGCATCAGCACCGCCTCGACCGGTCTTCGGTCGGCGGTCGCGAACAGGGCCTTCTCGGTCCCGTCGCTCGGCCCGGGCGCCGCGCTCGAGCGCGAGCGAGGAGAACGGGACCTGGCGCTCGAGCTCGCGGCGCAGCGCCAGCGGCAGGTTCGACATCTCGGCGTAGCCGCCGGCACCTCCCGCGGCCCACTCCCAGACCTGGCGCGCGCGGTAGGCGGGCTCGCCGCGCTCGGCGAGCGCCCGGTCGAGGAGCTCGATGTCCATCGGCCCGAGTGTGACACCGTTCTCCGCCATGGCCCGCTGCTACGTCACCCGCGACCTCCCAGGCCCGGCGCTCGACCGACTGCGCGCCGAGCACGAGGTCGAGCTGTGGACGGAGCGGATGCCGCCGCCGCGGGCCGAGCTCGAGCGCGGCGCGGCGGCCGCCGAGGGGCTGCTCTGCCTGCTCACCGACCCGATCGACGCCGAGCTGATCGCCGGCTGTCCCAGCCTGCGCGCGATCGCCAACTGCGCGGTCGGGACCGACAACGTCGAGATCGCCGCCGCGACCGCGCGCGGGATCCCGGTCGGCAACACCCCCGAGGTGCTCGACCGACTCGACCGCCGACCTCGCGGTAGCGCTGATGCTGGCGATCTCGCGCCGCATCTGCGAGGGCGAGCGCGCCGTTCACGCCGGCGAGTGGCTGACCTGGGAGCCGGCCTGGCTGCTCGGGCGCGACCTGAACGGAGCCGCGGTCGGGATCGTCGGCGGCGGGCGGATCGGCCGCGCGGTGGCCGGCCGCCTCGCCGGCTTCGGCTGCCGGATCGCGTACGCCGGCCGCGACGATCGGCGCGCGCTCGAAACGCTGCTCGCCGAGTCCGACTTCGTCTCCCTGCACTGCCCGTTGACGACGCAGACGCGCGGGCTGATCGGCGAGCCCGAGCTGCGGGCGATGCGGCCGACCGCCTATCTGGTCAACACGGCGCGCGGCCCGATCGTCGACCAGGGCGCGCTCGAGCGGGCGCTGCGCGAGGGCTGGATCGCCGGCGCCGCCCTCGACGTCACCGACCCCGAGCCGCTGCCCCCCACCGACCCGCTGCTGAGCGCGCCGAACCTGCTCGTGATCCCGCACCTCGGCTCGGCCACGCACCGCACCCGCGGAGGCGATGGCGAGCATCTCGGTCGACAACCTGCTCGCCGGGCTCGCCGGCGAGCCGATGCCGCACTGCGTCAACCCGGAGGTCTACGGCTGAGCCGGCGCCGGGTCAGGCGAGGTTGATGACGAGGATCAGCGCCATAGCAGGCGACGTACGCGGCGGTGAGGAAGACCAGGCTCCGGCGGTCGATCCGCATGGCGGCGGCGACCTCATCGGTGGTTTCGAACGCTTTCGATCCTTGAGGCGCGTACGACCGCCGCCAGGGTGAAGACCACGAACACGTAGCTGAGTATGTAGAGCTTGTCGAGCAGGATCAGGTTGTTGACGTCGGGCAGGCCGGCATCGCTGGTCAGCTGCAGGGCGACCATGGTGAGCAGCGCGGTGATCCCGATCCCGATCCTGCCCTCGACGTACCTCGGGTGCACCGAGAGCGCCAGCGCCGCGCTCAGCACGACGAGCAGCATCGGCAACAGCAGCTTCAGCGAGTAGGTGCTCGCCGGGCGCGTCACCTCGAGCGTGCCGATCGCCCGCGAGTAGGTGTCGGCGGCGGCGCCCGCATCGCCGAAGTCGGTCGGGTACTGGTTCGAGACCACCTCCAAGGACGCGTCGCCGATGTCCCAGCCCGGAATCGAGATGTCCGGGGAGACGGCTATCGGGTCCCTGTCGGGCTCGTAGACGAGCGCCGACTCGTCCTTCGACTTGTCCTCGATCGCGACGATCAACTCCTGGTTGTCGAAGGGGTAATCGTCGATCGCGAGGTTGGAGTTGAACTGGCCCTGCACGTGGAGGGAGGAGTACTGGGTCCCGTCCGGCAGGGTCTCGGGCTTGATCCCCGCGTAGCCGCGGATGTGGCCCCAGAGCTGGTACGGGTTGAGGAACTCGAAGCTTCGCGAGGGATCGATCTTCGGGTCGTCCCACTTGAACCAGATATACAGGTCGACGGCATAGGACTTCGTCTGCAGGTCGAGCTGCTGGATGTCGTTGATCAGCATCCCGACCCGGACCACGTGCGGCCCCTGGCCGCCCCCTGCCGAAGGCTCGTCGGGAGCCGGCTCGGGAGCCGGCTGCTCGCCCCCGGGCGCCTCCGGCGCGGCTTCCTGCGCCCAGGCAGGGACCACCGTGATGGCCCCACAAGCGATCACGGCCGTCACGGCCGCGAGCAGCCCTCTCCTGCCCATCCGCGTATCCAACCATCGAGCGGCGCGACACGCAAGCCCGGCGCTAGCCTGCGGGCGATGAGGCGGTACGCGGCGGGGCTCGCGCTCGCGTTCGGAATCTTGCTGGCGGGGTGCGAGGCGAGCGAGGATACGGAGCCGAAGAGCGGCGCTCCGGAGCGGATCTCGTTCGCCGAGCTGGGGCCGTGCGGCGAGGCGATCGAGCCCGAGGGCTTTCGCTGCGGCTCGATCGAGGTCCCGTTCGAGCGCTCCGACCCCTCCTACGGCAAGACCGAGATCGGGTTCGCCGTTCGCCGCCGCGACCGCCGTGACCAGCCGTCGCTGGGGGCGATCTTCGCCCAGGAGGGCGGGCCCGGCTACTCGAGCACCGGCAGCGCGAACGCCTACACGAAGCTGTTCGGCGACCTGCTCGAGCGCCGCGAGCTGGTCCTCGTCGACATGCGCGGGATCGGGCTCTCGGACCCGATCGACTGCCCCGACCTCCAGCGCGGGCTCGGGCCCGAAGCGATCGCGCTGCCCGAATGCGCGCGCCGGCTCGGCAAGCGGTTCATCTCCTACCGGAGCTCGGCCGGCGCCGATGACATGAACGACGTCCGCAAGGCGCTCGGCCTCGACCGGATCGCTCTTTACGGCGACTCCTACGGCACCTTCTTCGGCCAGTCCTACGCCTTCCGCCACGGCGAAACACTCGACGCCCTGGTGCTCGACTCCGCTTATCCGACCCGCGGCGAGTCGGCCTGGTATTCGAGCCTGATCGAGACCGGGAACCGGGCGCTGGCGCTGGCATGCGGGCGCTCGCCCGAGTGCCCGCCGGGAGCCGTCGACCGGCTCGACAAGCTGGCCGAGCACCTGCGCAACACGGGCCGGACGGTCGAGTGGCTGCTCGGGGTCCTGGCCGGCACCCAGTACGGCACCCCGGACTCCTACCTCGAGCTCGACGAGGCGGGGCGCAAGCTGCGCGCCGGCAACCCGGACCCCTGGAACCAGCTGATCAAGCAGACCACCAAGTGGGAGTCGGGCGACGTGCTCGAGTACGTGCGCGCAGGCGAGATGGCGGTGAGCTGCAACGACTACCCGCTGCTCTGGGACAAGGCCTCCTCCGAGAGCGAGCGGCGGGTCGAGCTCGAGCGGGCGATCCGCAACAAGGACCGCGACACCGTCTACCCCTTCACCCCGCGCGAGGTCGCGCTCTCGGTCAACTTCGGCTACCAGTACTGCCTCGGCTGGCCCCAGCCGACCGAGGTCTACGAGCCGCCGGTCTCGCCCGACGACCAGCCGACCGAGGCGCCGGTCCTGGTCGTCGCCGGGGAGATGGACAACATGACCACCCCCGAGGAGGGGCGCAAGGTGGCGGCCGAGTTCCCGAACTCCGAGTTCTACCTCGCCCGCAACGGTGGACACGTCGACGCTCTGTACTACCGCGACGGCGACGCCGCCCGCGAGGTCCGCCGCTTCCTGCGCCGCAACACCGGTTCCGGATAGGGTTCCGTAGGGGATGACTGGCGACGCTTCAGAGGCCAAGACCGGGCGCCGCGCGCTGCCGATCACGATCATCGTCCTCGCGACGATCATCGCAATCGTCTCGGTGTTCGCGCTCTGGGCCAAGCGCCAGCTGCTCGAGACCGAGACCTGGAGCACGACCAGCGAGCAGCTGATCCAGGACGCCGACATCCAGGCCTCTCTCAACACCTTCATCGTCACCACGATCTTCGACAACGTCGACGTCGAGGCAGAGCTCGCCGACCGGCTTCCCCCGCAGCTCGCGCCGCTCGCCGGCCCGATCTCGGGAGCGCTTCGAAGCGGCGCCGACGACGTCGTCGCCAGGGCGCTCTCCGAACCGAAGGTCCAGCAGCTCTTCGTCGACGCGAGCGCCGCCGCACAGAGCAAGCTGATCGCCCTGCTCGACGACGAGGGCGAGTTCGTGGCGACCACCGGCGGGGTGGTGACGCTCGACCTCACCTCGGTGGTGAAGTCGGTGACCGCCGAGCTCGGGTTACCCGACGTGGCCGCCAAGCTGCCACCGAAGGCGAGCTCGATCGAGATCATGAAGTCGAGCGAGCTCGACGCCGCCCAGAAGGGCCTCAACCTGCTGCAAAAGGTCGGCTACGTGCTCACCGCGCTCGTCCTGTTGCTCTACGCGGTCGCGATCGCGATCGCCGGCGATCGCCGCCGCCAGACCCTGCGCGCGGTCGGGATCTCGTTCATCTTCGTCGGCGTCGTCGTCCTCTTTGCCCGCGGTGTGGCCGCCAACCTCGTCGTCGGCTCGCTGAGCGAGGTCGCATCGTCCGATGCGGCGGTCAGCTCGGTGTTTGAGATCGGCACCTCGCTGATGCTCGAGACCGGCCAGTCGATCGTCCTCTACGGGATCGTGATCGTGCTCGCCGCCTGGCTCGCCGGCCCGAGTCGCTGGGCGACCTCGATCCGCCGCCGACTCACCCCCTACCTGCGCCAGCCCGCCTACGCCTACGGCGGGCTCGCGGCGCTATTGCTGTTGCTGTTCTGGTGGGACCCGGTGATCGCCACCCACCGGATCGTCCCCTCGCTGCTCTTGATCGTCTTCGCGGCACTCGGGACCGAGATGCTGCGCCGCCAGGTGATCCGGGAGGCGCTCGAGCCGCCCGTCGCGACCGCCGGCGCGCCCACTGCGGCGGCGGGCGGCGACCCGCGCGTCGGCGAGATCGAGCGCCTGGCCGGGCTTCGCGACTCGGGCGCGCTCAGCGACGAGGAGTTCGCGGCCGAGAAGGCGCGGATCCTCGGGTCAGCCTAGGAGCCCGAGGGGTCAGGCCGAGGCGCCCGCGGCCGCGGGCGTAACCGTCGCCGAGGCCTTGGCGATCCGCCGCGCCTCGGCGAAGGTGACGAGACGCCCGCTCGCCGGGTCGATCAGCTTCAGGCGCGGACAGCGCAGGCCGTCGCGCAGATTCAGCACCGGCACGTCGGCGAAGACCTCGTTCTCGTCGTGGGCACGTTGAAGGTTGTAGTTCGGGACTTTGGCGCTCAGGTGGTGGACGTGGTGCAGGCCGATGTTGCCGCTGAAGAACTGGAGCAGCTTCGGCAGCTTCAGGTAGGAGCTGCCACGCAGGGCGGCGGCGGCGTAGCTCCAGCGCTCCGAGCTCTCCCAGTAGACGTCCTCGAACTGATGCTGGACGAAGAACAGCCAGACGCCGGCGGTAGCGGCGAGGACCGCGGCCGGCATCCATACGAGCAGGAACTCCTGCCAGCCGAAGAGCAGGCAGAGCGCGGCGATCATCGTGCCGAGCGCGAGGTTGGTGAGCAGGACGCTGTTGCGCAGCCGCGGGCGCTTGTCGAACGAGGTCAGGCGGGGCATCACCATCAGCGAGTAGATCGGGCCGATTCCGAACATGACCAACGGGTTGCGAAACAGCCGGTAGCCGAGCCGGCCGCGCCAAGTCTTGGCCCGGTACTCGTCGACGGTCAGGGTCGGGACATCGCCGACCCCGCGCCGGTCGAGATCGCCCGCCGTGCCGTGATGGACGGCATGGTCGTGGCGCCAGTTCGTGAACGGCTGCCAGACCAGCAGGGCGCAGAAGCGCCCGAACCAGCGATTGGCCCGCTTGGTGGCGAAGAACGAGCCGTGGCCGCAGTCGTGAAAGACGATGAAGACGCGAAGCAAAAAGCCCCCGGCGGGGATCGCCAGGGCAAGGGTCAGCCAGACCGAGACGTCGAGCGCCAGGTACATCGCGACGACCAGCGCCAGGTAGGGCACGACCGAGGTCGCGATGTCGAGCGCGCTGCGCCCGAGATTCGGTTGCTCGTAGGGCGCCATCTGCTTCGCCCAGTCCGCTTCGCTCATCGACCGACCTTTCTTCCCCGCGCCCGGCCGACGCCGACGCGCACTATTGACCCGAGCATGAGCGCTCGGTTAGGGCATCCTAATCGAACCTGCATGAGCGGGGAATAAAAAGGTCGGCCGCGGACCGGAATTCACCGCCACTGGTCGAGGAACTCGACCACGGTGCGCAGGAACTCATTGCTGCCCGGCTTCGCGACCAGTGGGTCGAGGTGGCTCTGCTGCGGCGCGCCGTCGACCAGCATCGCGTCCTTGCGCTTCGTCTTCGCCCGCTTGACCAACCGCTTGGCGCCGCGCAGCACGTCGCCGTCGGTGAGGTCGGTCTCGAAGGCGTAGATCGGGACGTCGATCTGCCTCGAGTGAGTGAGGCGCAGGCCGAGGAACTCGGCGACCTCGTTCTGCCTCAGCTCGTTGGCGCCGTTGGTGTCGATCGTGAGTCGCTTAGGGAAGTACCACTCGGCGCCATTCGAGGGCTCCTGGCCGAACGCCTCCGCGAGGCGCGCGACCGGAGTCACCCCACCGTCGATCCAGTCGCGCGGATCGCCGCTCGCGGCGAGCTGTCCCGCGTTGACGTGCAGGAGCGAGAGCGCGTCGGGCGACGTATCGCGATCGAACGCGAAGCCGAGCAGCCCTCGGTTGGTGACCGGCGCACCGGGGTTGAACTCGGGCGGAAGCAGCGGGAACTCCTGCAAGCCGGTCGCGGCGCCGGTCGGGTCGACGCGGGCCGAGACCCCGCCGACCTCGGCGAAGACCCCGGCGGCCTCGGGGATCCCGATCCCGAGCAGGTCGATGAACGGGCCCGATGCCTCGAGCTCGGCGATCTGCTCCTGCGCCTGAGCGACGTCATAGGCGTCGAAGCTGCCCAGCAGCCCTCCATCGATCAGCACCAGGCCCTCGACGTCCTCGAAGCCCGGCTTGCCGTTGAAGTCCCAGGACGCATAGGCGGCCGTCAGCGAGGCGCCGAGCGAGTGCCCGCCGAGGATCACCTCGCGCCCCTTCCGGCTGGCGGCACGGACAACCTTTCTCGTGTCCTCGAGCGCCACCTCCATGCCCCAGTCACGGGCGAACGGGACCGTGGCGGGGTCGAGGAAGTCGAAGTGGTCAGCCGGGCTGCCCCCGTTGGCGAGCCAGCCCAGGTAGTAGTCGAACATCTCCTCCACGCCCAGCTCCCCCGCCAGCGCCCGCTCGAACACACCGGTGTCCTCGAGCGCCTGGCTGCGGCGGTCGACGGCCCAGACCTGCAGGTCGTCGACCCGCTTGACGAGGTCGCGGGCGAGCAGCGTGAAGTCGCCCGCGCCCCCCTGGTAGCCGGGCATCAGCACCAGCACTCGATCGGCCCGGCGGGGCCCGATCTGGCGCGCGTAGACATGGTCGTATTGCGCCGGGCCCGGACCGGCGGAGTCGAAGCTGACCAGCCGGTCGGCCGCGCCCGCCGCGGGTGGCAAGATCAGGCCGCCGAGCACGGCGAGTGCGACAAGTGACGCGCGCTTGATGACTCCTCCTCCCCCAGTGCTGCTCGAAGCCCGAGGAGGCTACCAGCGGCGAGCGCCGGCGCCAGGGGATACCCTGGCCCGATGGCAATCGAGGGTTCCGCCAGCGCCGAGATCGAGGCGCCGATCGACGAGGTATTCGCGGTCGCCGCCGATGTCGAGGGCTCGCCCCGCTGGCAACCCGAGATCAAGCTCGCGGAATGCATCGAGCACGACGCCGACGGCCACCAGGTCCTGGTCCGGACCGAGACCGACGCCAAGGTGCGCCGGCTCGCCTCGACCCTGCGATTCAGCTACGAGGCGCCGGCGCGGATCTCCTGGGAGCAGCAGGAGGGCGACTTGAAGTCGGTTGGGGGCGGCTGGGAGTTGGAGGACCTGGGCACCGGGCGCACGCGGGCGACCTACTCGCTCACAGTCGACCTCGGCCGGATGCTCGGGATGGTGATCCGCGGCCCGCTGGTCGGGGTCCTGCGCGGTCAGCTGATCGAGACGATGCCCGGCAAGCTCAAGGGCTTCGTCGAGGGGGGCTGATCGATGGCCGGGACGATCGAGACCGAGCAGCGCGACCGGGTCCTGGTCGCAACCCTCGCCAACCCTCCACACGCGCTGATGGACGACGAGATGGTCGGCAGGCTCGGAGATCTGGTGGCGCGCGCGGACTCCGATCCGTCGGTCGGGGGCGTGGTCTTGACCGGCGCCCACGAGTCCCGGTTCGTCGCCCACTACGACGTCCGCGAGCTGCTCGAGGGAGCCAAGGCCAGTCCCTCGCTCTCGCCTGGCGTTGCCCGCCTCTCGCTGCGCGCCGCCGGGACGGTGCGCCGGGTTCCGGGAGCTGATTCGATGCTCGAACGCACGCCTGCCGCGGGCCTGGCGGCCCTCGAGCGCTTCAAGCACACGCTGCTCGGGATCCAACGCTGTGCCGCAGTCTGGATCGCGGCGATCAACGGCAGCGCGATGGGCGGAGGATGCGAGCTGGCGCTCGCCTGCGACCTGCGAATGATGTCGTCGGGCGAGAACCTGATCGGCCAGCCGGAGATCCTGTTCGGGTTCCCACCCGGCGGCGGCGGAACGCAGAGGCTGACGCGAATGCTCGGCAGCTCGCGGGCGCTGCGGATCGTCCTCGACGGCACGCCGATGGCGCCCGAGCGCGCGCTCGAGCTCGGGCTCGTCGACCGCGTGCTGGCGCCCGACGAGCTGGTCGACGCCGCGATCGCCGAGGCGACGCACCTCGGCTCGCGGCCGAAGCTGGCGATCGGGGGCTGCAAGCGCGCCGTCTACGAGGGCGGGTCGCTGCCGCTGGGCGACGGGCTGCGGCTCGAGAACGCGGAATTCATGAGCGCGGTAGCGAGCCCCGAGGCGATTGCGGCGATGCAGTCCTACGTCAACGCGAGCGAGCGACTCGGAGACCTGGCCGGGTACGACCCCGAGGCCCTCGCAGCGGCCGACGAGCGCGGCCGCTTCGACTGAGCGCTCGAGCGCGATGCCGGCCCCGCTGCTCGCCGTCGACGCGCCCTCGCTGCTGTACCGGGCCTTCTTCGCCCTGCCGGACTCGATCAAGGGCGCCGACGGCAACCCGGTCAACGCCCTGCTCGGGACGGCGAACCTGGTCCTGGCCGAGGTCGAGCAACACGGGCCGCGGGCGGTGGCGCTCTGCTTCGGGCCCGACGCCGCGGACTACCGGGTCGAGCTCTATCCCCCCTATCACGCCGAGCGCCCGCCGGTGCCCGACGACCTCGCGCCGCAGTTCGACGCCAGCGAGGAGTTCTTCGCCGCATTCGGATGGACGGTCGCGATCCACGACTCGCTCGAGGCCGACGACCTGCTCGGCTCCTACGCCCGGCTCGAGGCGGGGGCTGGTGGCCGGGCGCTGATCCTGAGCGGCGATCGCGACATGTTCCAGTGCGCCAACGACGCGGTCACCGTGCTCTACGTCAAGACCGGCTCGCGGGGCGCCGAGCAGGTGACGCCGGACGAGGTCGAGCGCCGATACGGGATCGCGCCGGCGCTGGTCCCGGACTTCATCGCCCTGCGCGGTGACCCCTCCGACGGCCTGCCGGGGGCAAAGGGAGTCGGTGAGAAGACGGCCGCCGACCTGCTGCGCCGCCACGGCTCGCTCGAGGCGGTGCTCGAGCAGGCGATCCGCGAAACGCGGCCGAAGCTGCGCGCCGCGCTGCTCGACTCCCGCGACGAACTGCTCGCCTTCAAGCAGATCGCGACGCTGCGCGACGCGGGCGTCGAGCGCCCTGCCGATGCGCCGACCGACTACGCGGGCGCCGCACGCGCGGCTCGGGAGCGGGGCATGAACCGGCTTGCGGAGCGGCTCGAGAAGCTGGCGGGCTGAGTAGATCAGTCGAGCGCGTGCCTGACCGCCCAGCTCGCCAGCTCCGATCGCCGGCGCAGCCCGGTCTTGCGCCGCACCGCGGCGAGGTGGTTCTGCACCGTGCGAACCGATAGCGAGAGCCGTTCGGCCGCCTCCCGGTCGGTTTGCCCGCGGGCGACGAGCGCAAGCACCTGACGCTCGCGGGTGGTCAGCAACGGCCGCGAAGCCGGCGCCTCTACAGGCGAGAGGCGCGCATCCCCGCGTGATGCGTCCTCCCCGGCCGAAGACTCGAACACCGTGCCGCCCCCGAAGACGGTGACGATCGCGTCGCGAAGCTCGCGCGGTCCGACCCGTTTGGTCAGATAGCCGCGAGCGCCGGCGGCCGCCGCGTCGCGCATTGTGTCGAGCTTCTCGATCGCGGTCAGGACCAGGACCGAGGGCCCGTCGTCGTCGGCGGTCAGGCGCCCGATCAGCTCGAGGCCATCGCCGTCGGAGAGCCGCAGGTCGAGCAGGACCACGTCAGGGCGCAGCGACCGGGCCAGCTCGAACGCTTCCTCGACGGCCTCTGCCTCGCCCACGACCCTGATCGCGGGCTCGGCGCGCAGCGCGGCGACGATCCCGCGCCGGATGAGCGGAAAGTCATCGACTATGAGGACGGCGATGTCCACGCACGGGCTCCGGCGTCGGGGCGGTCACCCGAGCGAGTGTATGACCGCCCAGCGGGCGATCTCGGAGCGGCGCACCAGCCCGGTCTTCGACTTCACCTCGCTGAGGTCGTACTGCACCGTCCGCACCGAGACGAACAGCCGGTCGGCGATCTCCTGGTCGGTGAGGCCGCTGCTGAGCAGCCGCACGATCGTCCGCTGGCGAGCGGTCAGGCTCGGCTGTCCGGCGACGTCGGACGACGATTCAGGGCCCGGCTCGTCGCCCGATCCGGGATCCGCCAGCGCCGGCGCGACGACGATGCTCCCGCACGAGACGGCGAGGACCGCCGCGCAGAGCTCCTCGGGGGAGGTCTGCTTGGTCAGATAGCCGGCCGCTCCCGCCTCGAGCGCGGCCCGGACGTTGTCGGGGTTCTCGTTCGCGGTCAGGACCAGGACCTTGGTCTGCGGGAGCTCGGTGGCGAACGCATCGAGCGCCTCCATGCCGCCGTGAGCCGCCATCCGGAGGTCGAGCACGACCACGTCGGGGGACAGCTCTCGCGCCCGCGCGACCGCCTCTCGCCCGTCCTCCGCATGTCCCACGACCTCGATCTCGGGGTGGGATTCGAGCGCGATCGCGATCCCCTCTCGGGCGAGCTCAAAGTCGTCGGCGATCAGAGCCCGGACGCTCACCGGTCGCTCCTTCTGCTGGTGCTCCCTGGCCGCCTGTCAAGGCGACTCCCGATCGCGGGGATCATCGTAACTCCGGTTGAGGAAAAGGTTGGCTTCGAGCCTCCGCTCGCGGACGCCCGCTTGGACCTGCCCTTCCTCTCTCGGCGGACGGATCACTCGGCATGAGAGCTGCAGTCTCTGGCGCACGGGCTCGAGGCGGCGCCTGCATCCACTGCTCCATCACGGCCGGCGACTCGAAACGAGGCCTTCCGATTGCTACGGTTCCCATGGGCGTGATCGAAGAAGGAGCAACCAGATCCACGGATGGATCCCGCGCCGAGCGTGCAGGCCTCACCTCGCTCGGCAGATCGGATCGCGCAGCCGCCGCTCGACGTCAGGCACGCAGGCGACCGCGCCCGGTCGATCACCAACCCACCGAGCAGGCGCGGGAGCTCGCCCATGACCTCTCCGAGGGGCTCGGGACGATCTCGCTGTTCGCGGGCTCACTCGAGCAACACCTCGGTGAGGGCCTCGGCCAGGCGGCCGCGCGCGACCTGGCCGGGATCCGTGCCGGCCTCGATCGGATGGGTTCGCTGGTCAGCGCGACGCTTGGAGCGAACGCCGGGTCATCGCCCGCGGCGGGCCGCCGACCGGTCGACACCAACGTCGTCCTCGCCGAGGCCCGCGCGAACGTCGAGGCGCGAGTCGTGCGGGCCGGCGCGCGCATCGTCTCCGAGCCGCTGCCGTGGGTGCTCGGAGATGCGATCGCGCTGACCCGTCTGTTTCAAAACCTGCTCGCCAACTCGATCGAGCATCGCAGCGCCGAGCGCGCGCCCAGGGTCCGGATCGGCGCCCGCCCCGAGGGCGCCGACTGGCTGTTCGAGGTGGTCGACAACGGTCGCGGGATCGAGCCGGGCGTTGCCGCGCACGCGTTCGACTCAGCCCGACGCGATCGCGAACCCGAGGACGGAAACACCGATGGGCTCGGGCTCGGGATCTGCGGCCGGATCGTCGCGGCACACGGCGGGCGAATCTGGGCGGCGGCGCGGCCCGACGGAGGCACGACCGTCAGCTTCGAGCTCCCCCGGGCGCGGCGCAGCTAGCGCAGCTTGACCTTTACCCGCTCGGTGCTCCGGCTGCCGGCGCCGTCGGTCGCCGTGGCGGTGATCTTGGCGGTCGCCTTGGCGGCCGAGTCGAGGCTTCGCTTGGCTCGCCGCGAGAGCTTCAGCTTCAGCCGCTTCGACTCCCCGGCGTCGAGCTCGGCGTCGGCACGCTTGAGCGCCACGGCCCTCGGCCGCTTCGGGTGACTCCCCGAGCCGCCCTTGGGCTTCACCTTCCCCTTCAGCACAACCGAACACGCCAGCTCGCAGCTCACCTTCACCTTCACCGGCTTGGACAGTCGCTGGCGCTTCTTCGCCTTCAGCTTCAGCCCGAGCGGGTTGCCCTGATCGCGCGCGAGCGTCGGCCGGTCAGGCGCCGCGGGGTCGATCTTGACCCAGCTCGCCACCGACGGGACCCCGGCGTCGTTGAGCAGGAAGAGCATGTAGTAACCGGGCGGGGCGGCGGCGTCTGAGGGCGGCGAGGTGACGTTGAGGCCCTGGCCCGCGAGCTTGTCGGCGACCTGGAGCTCGACGTGGCGCTGGTGCATGTCAAAGGCGTGCGTGGTCGCGCCCGGCGACATCAGCACCGCGCGATCCACACCGGCGCTCTTGCTTTCGATCCCGAACGTGTCGCCGAAGGCCACCGACTGCGGGGCCGAGTCGATCTGCGGCCGCCCGCCCTTGAACAGATACGGCGGCGAGTAGATCTCGGCGTTGTCGGTGAGGCTGAACTGGCCCCCGGACTCGAGCGGATAGTGATCGTCGCCGGCCGAGAAGACCCGCCCGTCGGGCAACAGCACCGCGGTCGAGTGATAGGTGCGGTCCTCCCGCTGTGCGGGCCCGAGCAGCCAGCGGTCGGTCTCGGGGTCATAGACCTCGACCTGGCGCGCGCGGCCGTCGGCGTAGGTGATGTAGCCGCCCGCCGCGCCGAGCTCGGGGTCGCCGCCGAGCTGGAAGCCGCTGCCGCCCCCGATCGTGACCATCGAGCCGTCGGGCAGCAGCACCGCGTTGGCGTTCGCCCGCCCCACGTTCAGGGGCGCGTCGGTGCTCCACGCTGGAGCCGAGCCGCCGGCGTCGATGGTTTCCGACGTGGTCGTCCCGGCATAGAACGGGCCGGAACCTTCGTTGCGGTCAAAGCCGCCGATCGTCGTGATCGTGTCCGAGCCGCCCGGGCCGCCCGGCCGGCGCACCGCGTTGCCGGCAATCCGCGAGCGCGACATCGTCGGCAGGCCTTCGTCCCAGGTCCAGCTCGCCGTGTCCAGCCTCGCGGTCAGAAACTGGCTCGGGCCAGTGACAATCACATCGTCGCCGAAGGTGAAGGTGCGCGGGTAGAGGCCGAGGCCGGTCCGAAATGCGCTCGGCTGCTGGGTAACAGTGCCCTGGCCGCCGATCGTCGCCGCCGGGTCGAAGACCTCGACGCTGTTGGTCATCACGCCCCCCGGCGCCACGTGGCTGAGCCCGCTGAGGATCACGGTGCGCCCGTCCGGCAGCATCACCTGGCCCGGATACCAGCGCCCCTCGGCCATGTTGGGCTGGCGGGTCCAGGTCTCGCTGAACGGGTCGAAGGTAAAGATCGTCTGCAGCCCGCCCCAATCGGTGTAGGCGTCGTCGGGGAAGGTGCCGGCATAGACCAGGGTGCCGCCCGCGGCGACGACCTCGCCGCTTGGCAGCAGGTTCTGTCCCGAGCAGAAGATCGGCGCCTTGGCCGGAGGCTGGCCGCCCGGCCCGTCGACGTCGATCACCGGCGGGTCGACGTCGGTAAAGGACCCCGGGCCGGTCCCCAGCGCCGGGTTCCAGAGCGCCGCCTCGGAGTAGTTGGGGCGCTGAGCGCCGACCCCCGGGACCGCCGGACGGCCCCAGAACAGGACCTTTCCGGTCGGCAGCACCGCCGAGTGGATCGCGTAGGTGGGGATCTGGAACGGCGCCTGGGTCCAGGCGCCGACCTGCGCCGGTGGGCCGGCCGCCCGTGGCGCGGCGACGTCCTCGGAGGAGTAGGCCATCTTCGTCCCATTGACCCGCACGGTCGCTCCGCGCTCGGCGAGCCGGGCGCTGCGCCGGGCCGCGGCGTGCTCGGCCGCATGCTCCGCGCCCAGCACCGCGGTCTCGATCGCCCTGATGTCGGCTTCCTTCGCCCCGGCGGGGATCAGGTCGTCGATCGGGTGCGAGGCGCTCGCCGGCGGAACTCCGAGCCCGAGCGTGCAGACGCCGGCCGCCAGCGCGTACACGCCTATTCGCGCCAACCGAACCACCGATGCCCCCGCACCCCGCATGCCGGGCCCGATTCTACCGGCTTAGGGTCCGGCCTCCAAGCGGAACTCAGCCAGCGCCCGCCCCGAGCGCGGCGCCGAACCGGTCGCCCGCCTCCGCCTGATCGAGGATGCTGGGGCTGTCCTGAGTCCAGAGCTGGTTCCCGGTCGCGCCGAGGCCGGTCGCTGAGCCGTAGATCACGTTCAGGCCTCCGCCGAGGATTGCCCCGCTCGTCTCCGCGGGCACTCCGATCGCGAGGTCGGCACGCGAGTCGCCGTTCATGTCGGCGGCGGCGAGCGCGGCGCCGAACGAGTCCCCGGCCTCGGCGCTCTCGGTGATCCCGGCGCTGTCCTGCTGCCAGAGCTGATTGCCGGTTGCCGTCAGCCCGCCGGCGGAGCCGTAGATCAGGTTGAGCGCGCCGGCCCCGGCGATCGTCCCGATGCCCTCCGACGGCACCCCGACGCCGAGGTCGTCGCGCGAGTCGCCGTTAATGTCACCGGCGGCGAGCGCGGCGCCGAACCGGTCGCCGGCCTCGATCTTGTCCGCGATGCCGGAGCTGTTCTGGTTCCAACTCTGGCTCCCCGCCGAGCTCAAGCCTGCGGCCGAGCCGTAGATCGCGTGGACCAGGCCCGCGTTCGCGTTCGTCCCGGCGCTCTCCCCGGGCACGCCGGCGAGCAGGTCGCCGTCGCCGTCGCCGTCGAGGTCGCCGGCGGCGAGCGCGGCGGCGAATGCGTCGCCGACGTCGGGTCCGTCCGCGATCCCGGCGCTGTTCTGGGCCCAGAGCTGGTTCGCGGCCGAGCTCAGCCCCGTGGCCGAGCCGTAGATCACGTTGACCGCGCCGGCGCCGGCATTGCTGCCAAAGGCCTCCCCGGGGCCGCCGATCGCGAGGTCGCCGTCGCCGTCGCCGTCCAGGTCGCCGACCGCAAGCGCGGCGCCGAGCTGGTCGCCGGCCTCGGCCTTGTCGGCGATGTCGGTGCTGTCCTGGTGCCAGAGCTGGTTGCCGGCCGCGCTCAGCCCGCCGCCCGAGCCGTAGATCACGCTCGCGGCCCCCGCGCTTGCGATCGCGCCGACGCTCTCGCCCGGCACCCCGGCGCTCAGGTCGTCATCGCCGTCACCGTCCAGATCGCCCGCGGCAAGCGATGCACCGAACTGGTCGCCGGTTTCGGCGGAGTCGGTCACGCCGCCGCTGCCCTGGCTGAACGATTGGGCCCCGGGCGCCGCCAGCCCCGAGGAGGAGCCGTAGAGGACGTTCACGGTCCCCGCGTCGGAAGTCGAGCCGGCGTCCTCGCCGGGAGCGCCGAGGGACAGGTCGGCGAACCCGTCGTCGTTGAAGTCGCCGGTCGCGAGCGAGGCGCCGAACCGATCGCCCGCCTCGGCGGCCCCGCCGAGTCCGTTCTGCTCCCAGACTTGGTTGCCGGCATCGGTCAGCCCGCCGGCCGAGCCGTAGAGGACGTTGACCGCGCCGGCGTCGGCGGCGGAGCCGACGTCCTCGAGCGGGGCACCGATCGCGCGGTCGGCGAACCCGTCACCGTTGAAGTCGCCGGGGGGAGGCGGGGCGGCGGGCGGAGGCGGCCCGAGCGTCGGCTGGTCGGGAGCCGATGGGTCGACCTTGATCCAGCTCGCAACCGACGGCACCCCGTCCTCATCGAGCAGGAAGAGCATGTAGTAGCCCGGGGGAGCGACGTTGGCCGACGGCGGGGCGATCACGTCGACGCCCTCACCGGGGAGGTTGTTCAGCACCTCGAGCTCGACGTGGCGCTGGTGCATGTCGACGCCGTGGGTGGTCGCGGCCGGGGCCATCAGCACCGCCCGCTCGATCCCGGCGCTGGTGCTCGCGACCCCGAAGGCGTCGCCCCAGTCGACCGCCTGCCGGGGACGAGTCGATCTGCGGGCGCGATCCCTTGAACAGGTACGGCGGTGAGTAGATCTCCCCGGTGTCGGACAGGCTCACACCCCCGCCGGGCTCTTCGGGATGGTGGTCGTCACCCGCCGAGAAGATCCGGCCGTCGGGAAGCAGGACCGCGGTCGAGTGATAGGCGCGGTCCTCCTGCTGTGCCGGCCCCAGCACCCAGCTGTCGGTGTCGGGGTCATAGACCTCGACCTGGCGGGCGCGGCCGTCGGCGTAGGTCACGTAGCCGCCGCCGCCGGCTTTCATGAAGCCGCTGCCCCCTCCGACGACGACCATCGAGCCGTCGGGAAGCAGGACCGTGTTCGCATTCGCGCGGGCGACGTTGAGCGGCGCATCAGTGCTCCAGGCGAGGGGGCTCTTGCGGGCGTCGATCGTCTCCGACGTCTCGGTGGCCGGGTAGAACGGCCCGGGAAGCCCGGCCCTGGTGAAGCCGCCGAGCGTGGTCACGGTGTCCGAGCCACCCGGCCCGTCGGACCGGCGAACGGCGTTGCCGGCCAGCCGCGCGCGGGACATGCCCGGCGGGCTCTCGTCCCAGGTGAAGCTGTCGGTGTCGAGGATCGCGACCTGCCCCCGATTCGGCCCGGTCATCAGCAGGTCATCGCCGAACGTGAACATGCGCGGGTAGAGATCGATTCCGCCCGACTCGGTGCGATCGGCGCTCGGCTTCTGCGCGACGGACCCCTGTCCGCCGATCGCCGCGGCTGGGTTGAAGACCTCGAGGCTGTCGGTCTCGATGCCCCCGGGTGAGACATGGCTGTAGCCGCCGGCGACGATCGTGCGCCCGTCGGGAAGCAGCGTCTGGCTCGGGTACCAGCGCCCCTCCGCCATGTCGGGCTGCCGGGTCCAGGTCTCGCTGAGCGGATCGAAGGTGAAGATCGTCTGCAGGCCGCTCCAGTCCGTGAACGGGTCCTCGGGCAGGGTGTCGTCGTATGCCAGGTTGCCTCCCGCCACCAGCACCTCGCCGCTGGCCAGGTGCGAGAGCCCTGAACAGAAGGTCGGCGCCGGGGCCGGCGGCTGGCCCCCCGGCCCGTCGACGTCGATCACCGGCGGGTCGACGTCGGTGAACGCCGCCGGACCGGTGCCGAGCGAGGGGTCCCACAGCGACGCCTCGCCGATGTTGGGCCGGACCTGCCCTCCTCCAGGGGGCGGCGGACGGCCCCAGAACAGCACCTTGCCGGTCGGGAGCAGAGCCGAATGGATCGCGTAGGTCGGGAGCCCGAACGGTGCCACGGTCCACTCGCCGACCTCGGAGGGCGGGCCCGCCGCGGCCAGTCTCGCCCCCTCCGAGGAGAGCGCTGCGCGGTCCGGGCCCTGCGGCAGCTCGCCGCCGGCGGCGCGACGTTCGAGTCTGCGGGCCGCGGCGTGGTCTGCGGCGTGCTCGGGGCCGAACACGGCGGTCTCGATCGCCCTCAGCTGCGAGCCGGTGGCCCCCGCGAGGACCTGATCCTCAACGCCATGAGCGGCTGACGGGGCCGGCCGCGCGAGCGCGATCAGACAAAGGATCGAGACCGAGAATCCGCTGCGCAAGCACCAAGCCATGGAACTTGCCCAACCCTCTCATAAGTTGGGTAAACCTACGCAAGGTTTGCGAGATCGTGCAGATCTGGAACGAGAGCGGGCTCCGCGGCCAGGCAGGCGCGTCGCCGTCCTCAGTGAGCGGCCGGGGGCAAACCGCCCGGGCCCGCCTCTACCCGCGCACCACTAATTTGTCGATTGCGTGCCCGGCGGCGTCGAGCCGGCTTCGCGTCAACCCGCGCCGGCTCCGAGCGTCGCCCCGAACTGATCGCCGGTCTCTCCCAGATCGAGCACGTTCGGGCTGTCCTGGCTCCAGAGCTGGTTTCCGGCCGAGCTCAGGCCGGTCGCCGAGCCGTAGATCAGGTTCAGGCCGCCGGCGGTGATCGCCCCGATCGTCTCCGCGGGCACGCCGACCGCGAGGTCAGCGTGCAAATCGCCGTTCAGGTCGTCGGCGGCAAGCGCGGACCCGAACGCGTCGTTGGTCTCCGCCGTTTCGCTGATCCCGGCGCTGTTCTGGTGCCAGAGCTGGTTGGCGGCCGAGCTCAGGCCGGCACCGGAGCCGTGGATCACGTTGGCGGCACCCGCGCCCGCGAGGGTCCCGACACTCTCCCCCGGCACGCCGGCGATCAGGTCGCCGTCACCGTCGCCGTCGAGGTCGCCGGCGGCAAGCGCGGCGCCGAACCTGTCGCCGGTCTCGGCCTTGTCAGCGATCGCGGCGCTGTTCTGGCCCCAGTGCTGGCTGCCCGCCGAGCTCAGACCAGCGCCAGAGCCGTAGATCGCGTGCACGAGGCCCGCGTTCGCGGCTGTCCCGACGCTCTCTCCGGGGGCACCGGCGAGCAGGTCGCCGTCGCCGTCGCCGTCGAGGTCGCCGGCGGCAAGCGCGGCGCCAAAGGCATCGCCGACGTTGGGTCCGTCGGCGATCCCGGCGCTGTTCTGGGCCCAGAGCTGATTCGCGGTCGAGCTCAGCCCGGCGGGGGAGCCGTAGAGCACGTTGACCGCGCCGGCGCCAGTATTGGTGCCGAAGGCCTCTCCGGGCACGCCGGCGCTCAGGTCGCCGTCGCCGTCGCCGTCGAGGTCGCCGACGGCAAGCGCCGCGCCGAACCTGTCGCCGGTCTCGGCCTTGTCGGCGATGTCGGTGCTGTTTTGGCTCCAGAGTTGGTTCGCGGCCGCACTCAGACCGCCGCCAGAGCCGTAGATCACGTTGACCGCGCCCGCGTTCGTGGCCGTGCCGATGCTCTCCCCCGGCGCGCCGGCGCTCAGGTCGTCGTCGCCGTCGCCGTCGAGGTCGCCGGCGGCCAACGAGGTCCCGACCTCGTCGCCGGCCTCGGCGGAGTCCGCGATTCCGCCGCTGCCTTGGCTGAAGCCCTGGGCGCCGGTCGCCGTCAGCCCCGATGAGGAGCCGTAGAGGACGTTCACGGTCCCCGTGTCGGCGGTCGAGCCGGCGTCCTCGCCGGGCGCGCCGACCGCGAGGTCGGCGAACCCGTCGTCGTTGAAGTCTCCGACCGCGAGCCCTGACCCGAAGCGGTCACCGGACTCGGCGGCCTCACCGCCGACGTCGTCCTGGCTGAACAGCTGGTTGCCGGCGTCTGTTAGCGCACCGGCAGCGCCGTAGAGGACATTGACCGCGCCCGCATCGCTGGCCGCCCCAAGATCCTCGAGTGGGGCGCCAACCGCGCGGTCGGCGTAGCCGTCGCCGTTGAAGTCGCCCGCAGGTGGCTCAGGCGGCGGACCGAGCGTCGGCTGGTCGGGCGCCGACGGATCGATCTCGATCCAGCTCGCGACCGACGGGACGCCGGTCTCGTCGAGCAGGAAGAGCATGTAGTGACCAGGGGGCGCGACGCCCGCCGATAGCGGAGCGAGGACGTTGACACCCTCGCCGTCGAAGTTGTCGAGCACCTGGAGCTCGACGTGACGCTGGTTCATGTCGACGCCGTGGGTGGTCGCCGACGGGGCGACAAGCACAGCCCGCTCGATTCCCGGACTGGCGCTTTCGATCCCGAAGTCGTCGCCCCAGTCGACCGCCTGTGGAGCCGAGTCGATCACCGGCCGCGGCCCCTTGAACAGGTACGGCGGCGAGTAGATCTCCCCGTTGTCGGTCAGGCTCGCCCCACCGCCCGGCTCGATCGGACTGTGGTCGTCACCGGCCGAGAAGATCCGGCCGTCGGGCAACAGCACCGCCGTCGAGTGATAGGCGCGGTCCTCCTGTTGCGCCGGCCCCAGCACCCAGCTGTCGGTGTCGGGGTCATAGAGCTCGACCTGGCGGGCGCGGCCGTCGGCGTAGGTGACATAGCCGCCCCCGCCGCCCTGCATGAAGCCGCTTCCACCTCCGACGACGACCATCGAGCCGTCGGGGAGCAGGACCGTATTCGAGTTCGCCCGGGCTACGTTGAGCGGCGCGCTGGCGGTCCAGTCGAGGTCGCCGCTGGCGGCGTCGATCGTCTCTGACGTCTCGGTCGCCGGGTAGAAGGGGCCGGTGACCCCAGGCCGGTTGAAGCCACCGATGGCCGTCACCGTATCCGAGCCGGCCGGGCCGAGCGGACGCCGGAAGGCGTTGTCTGCCAGCCGCTGCTGGGACATGCTCGACGGACTTTCGTCCCAGGTGAAGCTGTCGGTGTCGAGGATCGCGACCTGTGGCTTGTACGGACCCGCCATCAGAAGGTTGCCGTCGCGAAGCGAGAACAATCTTGGGTAGAGATCGATCCCGACTCGGTCGGCGCTCGGCTTCTGCTCGAACGAGCCCTGGCCCCCGATCGCCGCCGCCGGGTTGAAGACCTCGAGGTTCTCGCTCTCAACACCTCCGGGTGGCTCTGCGTTGTAGCCGCCGGCGACGATCGTGCGCCCGTCGGGGAGCATTGCCTGCGTCGGGTACCAGCGGCCGTCCGCCATGTCGGGCTGCTGGGTCCAGGTCTCCGTCCACGGGTCGAAGGTAAAGGCGGTCGGCAGACCGGCCCAGAACGTGTAGGGGTCGTCGGGGAGGGTGCCTTCATAGGCCAGCGTCCCTCCGGCGATCAGCACCTCCCCGCTCGGAAGCAGCGACTGCCCCGAGCAGAAGATCGGTGCCGCGGCCGGCGGCTGACCGCCGGGCCCGTCGACGTCGATCACCGGCGGGTCGACGTCGGTGAAAGCGGCAGGACCGGTGCCCAGCGAGGGGTCCCAGATCGCCGCTTCGCCCACGTTCGGCCGTGTCTCGCCTCCGCCCGGGGGCGGCGGACGACCCCAGAACAGCACCTTGCCGGTCGGCAGCATGACCGAGTTGATCGCGTAGGTCGGCAAGGCGAACGGAGCCTGGGTCCACTCGCCGACCTCGGCGGGCGGGCCCGCGCGGGCGACCGTGGCGTCCTCCGAGGAGAGCGCGGCGCGCGCCGTCTCCTGCGGCAGCTTCCCACGGGCGGCGCGGCGTTCGAGCTTGCGGGCAGCGGCGTGCTCTGCCGCATGTTCGGCGCCCAGCACGGCCGTTTCGATCGCCCGGATCTCGCTCTCGCCGGCGCCGGCCGGAATCAGGTCGCCGACGTCATGCGCCTCTGCTGGTGCGATGCCGACAGCAAGCAACGCCGCCACTGACGCGACGGCGGGCAGAGTCCTCCGAGTTACCCCCAAAACCAGACCTCCGGTATCCATTCCGTGCCCGTCCTGGCGACGATCGCGCCAGACGGCTTGTGATCATACAAGGATCCTCGACGAGTTGTTCCCAAACTCGGTCACAGCCGCTCCGCGATCCGGCTGCGGGTGCGCAGGTAGGTGACGACGGCGACCGCGCAGAGGGCGAGGGTGACCACGAAAGGCGCCACCGTCGTAACGCCCCCGCCCGCCACCTCGCTCCAACTCGGGGCCGAGGGGTCGATGATCCACTGACGGGTCTGGACGAAGAGCGGCGAAAGGGGGTTGAAGGCGGCCAGCGTCCTGAAGAACCCCTCGGGGATGTACTCGAACGGGTACAGCACCGGGCTGGCGTAGAAGAGGAGCCGGCTGATCGGATGCCAGGCCTGGCCGACGTCGCGAAAACGCACGAACAGCATCGAGAGCATGATCCCGACCGAGCTCGTGATCACGCCGAGGTAGAGGAGCAGGACCGGGAGCAGGAGCCAGGTCGCCGTCGGCTCGATCCCGTAGACGAGGATCCAGGTGATCGCGACCACGAGGCTGGCCCCGAACGTGAACGAGGATGCGAGCAGCGCCGAGAGCGGCGCCGCGAGGGCGGGAACCCGGAGGCTGCGCATGACCGAGCCACGGGCGACGAAGGAGCGCAGGGCCGCGTTCGTCCCCTCCTGGAAGAAGAAATAGAGGGTGATGTTGAAGAGCAGCAGCACCGCGTAGTCGGGCACCGAGTCGCCGAACCGGATCACCCGGGTGAAGACGACGTAGAGGACCGCGAACAGCATCAGCGGGCGCAGCAGCGTCCACGCGTAGCCGAGCACCGAGCCGGCGTAACGGCGCCTGTACTCGGTCAGCGCCATGACCACGACCAGGTCCCAGAAGCGCCGGCGCGAGCCGCCCGCGTTCGGCGCCGGCCGGATCCGGTCCAGCGTTGCGGTCGCTTCGGTCAACCCGCGATCACCTCCGCGTCCTCGACAGGCTGCTCGAGCGTGGCGCCGTGGCGGAGCGCAACCGCACCTCCCCCGGCACGGGTGTTGCCCGGGATCCGCAACGGCAGGATCGCGACCTGAGAAGCGGGCACGTCGTTCCCCTTCCTGCCGGGACGAACGACCCAGACGCCGAGCGAGTAGTCGCCGGGGTGGAGGCGGTCCTCGACCCAGGCCCGGACCCGCGGCGTGACTCCGGGGACGAGGTGCGCGAGCGGGATCGTCGGCGAGAGGAAGACCCGCCCCCCGCGCTCGTTGCGAATCTCGATCCGCAGGCCGGGACGCTCGACCGGGCGCTGCGGAGCAAGCGTCGCCTCGATCACGATCTCGCGCTCAGCCCCGGCGGGTGTCCGCTCGAGCCCGTCGGTGACCGCCAGCGACGCCTCGGTGATCTGGACCGCGCCACGGCGCTCGTCCCCGTCGTCGAGCATCTCGGCTTCGCTTGCGCCCTCGGGAACGTTGACCTCGATGTAGCGAGCCGCCACCGCGCGCGGATCGCCGAGCGCCTCGACCTTGCCGTTCTCGAGCAGCAGGGCCCGGTCACAGAGTCGCTCGATCAACCCGGTGGCGTGCGAGACGAGGACGATCGTCCGCCCGCGGCGGCGGAAATCCGCGAACGCCTCGGTGCACTTCTCCTGGAACGCCCGGTCGCCGACCGCGAGAATCTCGTCGACGAGCAGCAGGTCGGGGTCGGTCTCGATCAGCGCCGCGAAGGCGAGTCGCATCCGCATCCCGTGCGAGAGGTCCTTGAGCCGGGTCTCGGAGAAATCGCGCAGATCGGCGAAGTCGAGAATCGAGTCGACCTGCAGGCGCGCATCGCGCCTCGAGAGGCCGAGCATGACGGCGGTGATCGCGGCGTTCTCGCCCGCCGAGAGCTCCGGGCTGAACCCGACTCCGAGTTGGAGCGCCGGAGCGAGCCGGCCCTCGATCCGGACGGTTCCGGAGTCGGCGGGATAGACGCCGGAGATGATCTTCAGCAAGGTGCTCTTGCCCGAGCCGTTTCGGCCCATGAGGCCGAACAGCTCTCCCGGCTCGACCGCGAAGGTGATCCCGCGAAGCACCTCCAAGGTGTCGTAGCGCGTCGGCCGCCACCGGATCCGGGAGCCCTCGGAGCGCTGTCGCGCGATCTGGAAGCGCTTCACGAGCTCGTCGACCGTGATCGCCGGCGGGCTCAAGCGGGCACTCACCATGACGAGCCGTCCTCGTAGCCGAGCTCGATCAGGAGGTCTCCGGCCTCCCGCTCAAAGGTCTTGCGGTCATCGGCCGTGAAAGCTTCCCTCCACTGACCGGCGAGGCCGTTGCGAAGGAACTCGGTCGGCTTCTCGTCGCCCCGGTTCCGCCCGCCGGTTGCGCGCTCGAAGCTCGCCTGCTCGACGCAGGCCTCGACCACGTCCGCCCCGGTGTCCGCCTCAAGGAACCCGAGCGCTGTCTCGGTGGCGCCGGCCGGGTCGGCGAGCAAGTCCTCGTAGCGGACCTCGAAATAGCGCTCACCGAGCAGCTCCTTGCCGTCGGCGCGAGCGCGGCGGACCATCTCCGTCCATTCGCGGGCGGTTCCGGCCAGCCAGTCGGCGGTGAAGATGCTGCGGCCGCTGTCCAGGAACGCGGCCGGGTTTGCCTGGTAGGCATCGCGGATCTCGCGCTCGGCGCCGTCGAGCTCGTGGATGCCCCCGCGCTCGGTGCTTCGGTTCCAGACGTGGTGCTTGGCCGAGATCGCGACGTCGCGACCGTCGCGAATGATGTGGACGACCTTCGCGGTCGGGTGAACCTGGGCGATCTCGCGAACGAGATCGCGGCTCAGGAACGGGGTCTTGTCGCCGATGATCGGCGTCCCGGTCTCGCGGGCGGTCTGGGCGAAGAAGTAGTCGATTGCGAGCCGGGTCAGCTCCGCGAGCTGCTCGTTGGGGTCACGGTCGCGCGCCCACACCGAGCGCTCCAGCCACGAACGAAGCGAGGCGTCAGCGGCAAGCGCTCCGGCCAGCGGGCGAGCGGGGATCGTAGCCGTCTCCGGGGCACCGAGCACGTAGTCGCAACCGAAGAACCGGCCCTCGCCGCGACAGGTGATTTCTGGATGAGCGTCCAGGGTCCGCATCAGCCAGGTCGTCCCCGACTTCGCCCGCCCGACCAGAAAAAAGGCCGACGGGACGTCACGACGCTTGCGTCGCACCGCGGCGCTGCGCCGGCGACCGCGCCACGGGGTCCGCGCACGGCGCTCCCGCTCGAGCGAGCGCGTGGTCCCGGGAGCACTCGAAGCGTGCCCGTTCGACAAGCCGCCCGCGCCGCGAGCGCGAGCCTGAGCTCCGACCGCCGGCCGGGCGGGCGTCGCAGGGGAGGACGGCGGACGGGACCTCGACGTTGCTGTGCGGCCGTGCACGACGGCGTTCTCGGAGGGGGCCGGCTCGCCGGCCCGAATCTCCTCGTAGAGCGCGAGCAGCCACTCGACCCCCTGGGCCGCGGTCATCGGCACCTCAGCGTTGGCCGAAAGGCGCTCGACCAGGTCCGGGTCGGAGGCCAGGCGGCGAAGCTTCTCGGTCAGGTCGGGTGCGTCGCCGGATCGGAACAGGAGGCCGTTGTGCTCGTCGGCGACGACCTCCGACATCCCGCCCAGGTCCGAGGCAACGACCGGAACGCCGGCGGCCTGCGCCGAGTAGATCGTCAGCGGAGCGTTCTCGTACCAGACCGAGGGCACGACCTGGACATCGATTCGCTCCAGACGCGCGGGGATGTGCTCGTTCGGGATCCCACCGGCGAACCGGATCCGATCGTCGCCGGCGGCAAGCTCGTAGAGCTCGCGGAAGTAGCCGGGCTCGGAGTCGACGTCCCCGATGATCTCCAGGGTCGCGTCGGGATCACGAAGCCGACGAAATGCCTCGACCAGGACGTGGACGCCCTTCGGGCGGCGGATCGCCCCCACGTAGGCGAAGCGAACTCCCCGCGCCCCTCGGCGCCGCGTCCTGCGCACAGCGTCGAATCGAGAGACGTCGATGCTGTACGGGTGGACCTTGATCAGGTCCGCCGGCATCCCGTTCTGGACCAGCAGGTCGCGCATCAGGGCCGTTGGGGCGACGATCGCGTCCACCCGCTCGAGCCGGGCGCGAAGGAAGTCGCCGCGCTCGAGCACCGCTCGCACGGTCGCGGCCCGGGTCGCATCCGATCCGTCGCCGGCCGCGGCATCACGCGCGAGGCGCCGGTATAGCGCCCGCCGGCGATTCGGGCGCGACGGCGGCTCGATGCCGAACCACTTCTCAGCTCCCCGGCATTCGAGGCAGTTGGCCGAGAGCCCGTCCGGGCCCCCGCACAGCTCGCCATCGGTCCGCATCAGGATGCTGCGCACGCAGACCGACCAGAAGTCGGTCGCCGTGAATACAAGCGGGACCCCGAGCTCGCGCAGCGCGTCGAGGGTCGACCCGGTCAGCCGTGCGAGGTGGAACATGTGAACGACGTCCGGGGCCAGCTCGCGCGCCCAACCTCGGACGTGTTGGGCGACGCTCTCGTCCGCGTACTCGAGGCGGACGGGCAGCGCACCGCCCCGCCGAGCGGGCAGCCGGTCCGGGACGCGGAGCGCGTGCACATGCAGTCCCCGATACTCGTAGTCTTCGGCGCCGACCTCCGGCGCGGAGTGCCCGGGCGTCGGGTCCACGGTCAGCACGTGGACCTCGTGGCCGCGCTTGAGCAGCTCGAGGCCGGTATCGCGAGCGGCAACCTCGGTGCCCGCGAAGTGGTCGGGGAAGAACTGGTGAGTGGTGAGCAGAACCCTCACGCGGCAACCTCGATTCGGCCGGTCGCAAAGCTCGCGCAGTCGGACCGCTCGGGCGCCAGCGGGGACCGATGCGGATCGAGCGGCGAGCGCTCGTAGTCGAGTAAGCGGTTGATCCGTGACGCCCAGCGTGACCACATGTCCTCGATCTCCTCCGGGCTGGGGAAGGCGCGCGGGTCGTGGCACTGGATCTGCGCGACCGGCGTATAGACACTGATCAATCCCTCCTCCTCGAGGCGGAAGGCGAGGTCGAGCGCGAACAGCGAGCCGGGCAGGCGCTCGGCGTCAAAGCCCCCGGCCCGTTGAAAGAGGTCGCGCCGGATCGCCAGCAGCTCGCCGCTCGCTCCACCGGGATTGAGCGGCCAGGCGGTGCTCAGCGGCCCGATATCGGTCTCCTCGGGCACCGGGCCGGCGAGCCCCTCGAGATCGACTCGCAACCCGCCGTGGCGCAGCCGGCCGTCGGGATCGACGACGGTCCCGCTGACCGCGCCGATTCCCGGCCGGATCGCCTGCGCGACCAGCTCGCCGACCCAACGCGGACCGGTGGTCGGCGGGAGCGAGGCTGCCTGCGAGCAGAAGATCAGCACCTCGCCGCTCGCCTGCTCGGCGGCGAGGTTCGCGGCCCGCGCCGGGCACGGGTCCTCGACCACGTTGAGGCCGGAGCTGCGGGCAGGCCGCTCCCCCGCGACGATCACCTCGTCGACTCGGACCAGCGAGCGACGCTCGAGCTGGCGCAAGAGCGAAAGCTGGGTGGCCCGCCGGTCGGAGCGCAGGATGAGGCTGACCGTGGCGTCGTCGGGCGGCTGCCGCACGACCCGCGCGATCCCGTTCTCCCGATCCGCCCTCGCGATCGCGGGTTCGCGGCGGCGCCCGAGCGCCTCCTCGACGACCGCCACCGTCCGGTCCGAGGATGCGCCGAGCCCGTCGGCCCCGACCCGGTGATCGGCGTCTGCCAGCACCCGGCGGTGATAGAGGATCTGGGGCAGGTGAGCCACCCGGGCGGCTCGTTCCGTTACCCGCAAGAGCAGATCGTGCTCGGCGACCTGGCCCAACTCCGGCCGAATGCCGCCAACCGCCTCGACCAGCTCGCGACGCAGAGCGCAGAGACGCCCCAGATAGGCGGCGCAGAGCAGGCGATCCGGCGAGAACCCGGGCTTGAAGACCGGCCCCGAGCCGACCCCCTGCGCATCGATCCGGTCCTCGTTCGAGTACAGCAGGTCGGCGCCGGTCCGCCCGATCGCGTCGACGAGGCGCAGCAGGGCATCGGGTGAAAGCGCGTCACCCTCGTCGAGCACCACCACGTACTCGCCCTCGGCGAGGGCAAGGGCGCATGCGAGCGCGGCGGCCGGGCTCGAGGAAGCCGTGGTCTCGCAGCGCCGGACCGGGGCCCCGGCGGGCAACCGCGCCGCGATCGCGTCGTCGATCGCCGAGCGGGTCCCGAACTGGGCCGTGCAGAGCTCCCAGTTCGAGTACGACTGACGTGCCAGCGAGTCAACGCCCTCGGCGACCCAGAGCTCGTCCAGCGCACCGGCGACCAGCACGACGCTGATCAGCGGCGACTCGGTGGTCGCCGCGAGCTCGTCGCGGAGCGAATCCAGCTCCGATTCCCCGGCCGCCTGTTGCAGGCGCCAGAGCTCGTAGTCGAGGCCGCGGTTCACTGATCGGGCGACGGGGGGCGAGCTTGACTGAGCCGGGCAGCAACCGCCCGCCAGGGCGCGGTCAGGGCGCGCCACGCCGAGCCGGTCCGGCGGCGAACGCCAGCGCGGAAGCGGCAGATCGCGAGGCCGATCCGGTATCCACGGGCGGCCGCGACGATCTCCACCAGTTCCTCGGCCGACTCGCGAGCCAGTCGATCCTCGGAGACGACACGGGTCAGCTCGGCGACCTTGCGCCTCAGCTCCTCCGCCTCCGCCTCCGCCCGGCGGCCTCGTGCCCGTTCGCCGTCGAGCCGGTCAGAGAGCCGTCGGATCTCGAGCGAGAGGGGCAGCACTGCGAGGCCCGCGGGATCACGGCCCGCGACGCTGGGCGACGAGCAGCACCATTTCAGCGCCGAGGTGTCGATCCCGGGAGCTTCAGGGTCGATGATCGAGATCAGCACCGATCGGGGCCGCGACGGCGACGGCGAGAGCAGATGCTCAGCGATCGCCACGGGACCCGAGCCGTTCGACCGACCGTCCGAGCGCTCGCTGACGCGTAGCTCGCGGAGCGCGAACAGGGCCGGCAGGTGCTCCTCGCCGACGACGAGGACCGAGTCCCCGAACTCGCGAAAGAGCTCGATCGCTTCCTCGAGCGGGTTGTGCTCATTGCTCGCCCGCGGCGACTCGACCATGACCATGCATGTCGCCGCGCGACGAAGCCGGGCAAGCAGGGCACGACGCTCGGCGGGATCCAACCGGTGCACGGTGTCGATGCTGATCGCGCAGTCGAACGCGCTCTCGTCGAACCTGCGGCCGGCGCCGTTCTGACCCGCATCGCCGAGCCTGACGATTTCGTCCGGGCCCTCGGCCTCGGCGAGGCTGGTCTCGCCACCGCCGATCTCGAGGATCCGCAGGCGGCCGCCCGGGGGCCGGACCAGGTCGATGATCGCCGCCACGGTAGATAGTTGCGCGGCCGCTTCGGTACGGGGCGCCCTCTGCTGCTGCCCTGCAGCGGGTACCCGGATCACATCCGTATTGGGACCTGTCTCCACAATCCCCCCTCTTGCCTCCATGCCATCCGGTCGCAATGCCTCGACCGGAACATCCGGTCGCAATGCCACGACCGGACCAGCCGACGGTAACCCACGTTGGGGGGTTTCCGCCACTTTCCTTACAGACTTGTCACCCGTTTGTCATTTGCCGGTAATCCCGCTCAGAGCGAGATCCGGTGACGTCGGCCCGGCTCAGGCGCTCGAGTACCCCAGCTCGGTGAGCAGCTCGCCGGCCTCCTCCTCGAAGAGCCTGCGGTCGCGCTCGGTGAACACCGCCATCCAGTCCCCGACGATGCCCTTGCGGGTGAAGGCGGTCGAGTCCTCGGTGCCGACCGGCCGCCCGCCCGAGAAGCGCTCGAACCTCGCGCGCTCGACGCAGCGAGCGGCAAGGTTGGGTCTCGCGTCGGCGCCGACCGCAGCCAGCAGACGCTGGGTCTCGGCAATCGGCTCGCCGACCAGCCGCTCGTAGCGCATCTCCGTGTAGCGGTCGCCGAGCAGCTCGCGGCCATTTGCGATCGCCCGCGAGACGTTGGACTGCCAGGAGCTGGCGAGGGCCAGGATTCGCCGCTCCGTGAAGATGCTCTTGCCCGATTCGAGGAACCCCTTCGGGTCGGTGCGGTAGCGCTCGCGAATCCTGGACTCGTCCGACGCCAGGTCAAGCCCGCCGCCGAGGTCGATCGGATGGTTCCAGAGGTGATGCATCGCTGAAACGGCAACGTCCCGCCCGTCGCGGATCACGTGGATGACCTGCGAATCGTCGAAATGCGAAGCCAGCTCGACGATCACGTCGGCGCTCAGGAACGGCGTCTTGTCACCGACCAGCCGCTTGCCGGACCCCTCGAGCGCCCGGTGCATGATGTGCCTCGTACAGACCGCGACCAGCTCTTCGAGGGCCTCTTCCGTGTCGCCGTCCCGGGTCCATACCGAGCGCTCGATCCAGGCCCGCAGGTAGTCGGCGTCGAGCAGGGCGCGCTGGAGCGAGCTCGGCTGCAGGGTCGCGCTGTCGATCCGCTTCAGGTCCGGGCGCTTGTAGCTGCGGCCCACGAACCGGCCTTCGCCGCGCGCCATCACCTCGGGATGGGCCTCGAGCAGGCGCATCACCCAGGAAGTTCCCGACTTCGCCTGGCCGACGATGAAGAATGGCGGCGGCGAGCCGGGGGACGGGGCCACGGCGGAAGCCGACGCCGCGGCCTTTGCGGGCGAGCTCTCCGCCCGGGCCAGCCGTCGCTCGAGAGCGGCGGCACGCTCGCGCAGCTTCGTGATCCGCAGATCGCGCTCGCGCACCACGCTTCGCAGCTCCTCGACCTCGCGAGCGCCGGCCTTGGCCGGCGGCGGGCTCTTTGTCTTGGCCGCAGACGCGGCGCCGGCGCGCGGCTTCGGCGGCCCGTTCTTGGTCTTCGTCGGCTTGCTCACCGGACCTGAGGCTACCCCTGCGACGGCACCGGGTCGCGCTCGTGGACGATCGCCTGCAGCACCTCGCCAAGCCGCTCGACGAACCGATCGGGGTCATGGTGCTCGCGCACGCGCCGCGCGCCGCGGGATCCCAGCGAGCGCAGATGATCGGGGTCCATGTTGAGGACGGCGTCGAGGGTCGCTGCGAGGTCGGCGACATCGTTGGGCTCGAAGAGGACACCGTCGAGTCCGTCGGAGATCAGCTCGGGTACGCCGAACACGCGGGTCGCGACCGCGGGAGTCTCGAACGCCATCGCCTCGGCGAGCGCGATCGGCGCCGACTCGACGTCGGAGGCGAGGACGAAGACGTCGGCGGCCGCATGCCAACTCAGGGGATCCATGGTCGGGCCCTCGAACGCGCAGGACTCGGAGATCCCGGCGGCCTCGATATAGCGGCCGATCGCCTCACAATACGGCGTCTCGCGCGCTCCGACCATGTAGAGGCTCGCGTCGGGATGACTCGAGCTGATCATCGCCCAAGCCCGGGCGAGGACCGCGTTCCCCTTCCGCGGCTCGGCGATCCCGAGGGCGAGCAGGACGCGTCGATCCGCGTCGAGGCCGAGCGAGCGCCGGGCGGCGGCCGGCTCGACCCGGGAGCGGTACTCGTCGATCTGATCGAACTCCACCCCGCAGGGCGCGGTCAGCGAGAACTCGCTGCGAACGTACGGCTCGAAGAGACGCCGGGTCGCGTTGGCAGGGAAGATCGTCGCCCGGGCTGCGAGCAGCGCCTCGAGGCAGCGCTCGCGCGCGTGGGCTTGCTCGCCACCCGGGTGGCCCATCTGCCACCAGACCGGGAACTCATAACTCTCGTGGATGATCCAGGCGACGGGCAATCCAAGCCGGGTTGCCGCGTCGGCACCGGCGAACGAATCGATCGTGTTGGCGAGCACCGCGTCCGGCGCCTCGCGCTCGAGCACCTCGGTGAGCTCGGCCACGCACTCCTCGTACGCCTCGGGCGTCCGGCCGCGAACCTGGCCGGCGATGTGCACCGGGACCCCGATCTGCTCGAACCGCTGTGCCCACGGCCCCGACTGACCGGCGACGACGGCGGCCGAGAAGCGTTCCGACCCGGTCAGACGGTCGAGCTGCTCGAACAGGGTGCGCTGAGCGCCGCCGGGCGCCAGGCTGTGTCCGAACGCGACCACGCGCAGGTCGTCCCGCTGCACCGAGCGTGCGGCCCGGCCGCCCTCGCCGCCGTTCTCACCGGCGCTCGGTCGAGGCACCTGCCCGGCGCGCGCGGCACGGCTCACACTCGCCTCCGAGACGGGCGTCGCCGGGTCGGTCAGCTCGATCTTCTGTGCAGCCGGGAGCTCGAAGCGGGTTCCGCTGGCGCCGATCACGAGCGCGTCGATCTGCGCCCGGCGGATTCCCGCCGGCAGTGCCGACGGCGGCACGCGAAGATCGAACCCCGAGATCACCGCCTCGGGGTTGGCGGAGCGACCGACGCGAGGCCGCTGCAGGCCGAGCCTGGCGCGCCCCACGGTCGTGCCGTTGATCCGGATCTCGACCCGGGCGACGGGCTCGCGGCGGAGCAGCGCCCAGCCGCGGACGCGCAGTGCGTCGCGCGGCACGCTGCCCTTCGCCGGCTCGATGATCGCCCCCTGGCTGTCATCACCGCGCGGCGAACGCCAGATGCCGAACCGATGGGCCCACGGCACCACGACCCGCTTCGGCGCCAGGTCACCGGTCACCGGGGCAGCGGCTTCGATGAACCCGATCCGGGTTGGATCCGGATAGCCGAGGTCCCGAGCCTCCTTCGGCCGGGTGGTCAGAAGTTGATCGCCGGTGATCGGGTGCACGCTCGAGAACAGGGGTCGTCGGCCGCCCTCGGGCGCGTAGTGCAGGAAGCCGAGCGTCGCCGCGGGGGCTGAGACTCTCCGCCACGGCCGTGTGATCAGCCTCCGCGCGCGGCCGAGCGAGCTGCGCAGTCGGACGCCGTACGTCGCGTCGGCGTCCCAGCCGAGTGGCGCGGTGGCCCAGGCCAGACGCCCGGAGGCGGGGGGGCGGACAGGGTCGTACTCGTCGGTACTCAGATGGCCGTCCTCGCCGACGGTGAGAGCGGTCAGGCCGGAGCCCGGACTCGGCGCCAGCGCTCCAAGCTCGCTCATCGACTCCCGATCTCGCTCGGAGAGATCGGGCGCCTGATCGACCGCATAGACGTGTCGCCAACGCCGGTAGTCGATCGTCCGCAACAGCCCGCGCGACGGTTCGGCCGCCGGCGTCCCGGGCTTCGCCGCGGCGCGCACCTGTGCGGCCTCGTCGCCGAGGTAGTCCAGCTCCTCGAGCACGTCGGCGAAGATGCGGCTGGCGCGCAGCTGCAGCGTCGGCTCCATGTCGCGCCGCCACCGGCCGATCGACTCCTTGACGCTGCCCGAGGCGGTGCGGTGCCCGCTCAGGCCCTCGGCCGACTCCCAGGCCGAGGACAGGGTCTCCGAGACGGTGGCCTCGCCGGCGTCGATACCGAAATGGGTCAGGATCCGAGCCAGGGTCGGCTCCGGATCGAGGATCAGGTCCTCATACCGGACGACCAGCGATTCACCAGTGCGCTCCTTCGCCTCCTCAAGCAGCCCTCGAAAGGAGCCCGCCAGCGTCTCCAGGTATTCGTCGCCGGCGTCGGGACGGTCGCTGACCAGCGCCGCGTTCGGGTTCTTCTCGCTGTAGGAGAGAATCGAGCAGAGGGTGTCGCGCGGGTCGCGAAACAGGCTCACCTCCTTCGTGCCCGACAGCAGGTCGCTGAGGACCTCCGAGCGAACCCGGCCCATCGGCGCTTTCTCGACGAACATCTCGACTCGGTCCTTGCCCTGCTCCGCGGCGACCCCGCGGTAGAAGGCCTCGATCTGGTCGTGGGCATGCCCGGCGAGGGCCAGGGTTCGATCTCGGCCGAGGAAACGCCGAGTCCACTCATCGCGGATCGGTTGACGGCCCGCCTCGGGCCATTCGCCGAGCCACCAGTGATCCCGGTCGACGTTGGTACGGAGGACCCGCTTGTAGCTCCCGGGCTCGCTGAGCGCGCCGAGCACCTCGAGCCAGTAGCTGGCGGCGCGTGGCTCGACCCCATGCGGGGGATAGGCGACGATCGCCGGGTGGTGGCCGAGCAGGTGGACGACCCAAGTCGTCCCCGTCCGGCCGCTCGGCGTGGTCACGAACCCGCCCCGCAGATACTCCGAGCCCTCGGCGACGGCGAGCGACTCGCGCCGGCCGCTGATCTCGGCAAGCGGCGCGGCGGCGCCGTTCTCGAACCGGGCTTGGACGAGGAGCGCGAACCGGGGCGGAAGCCGGATCGCCCCGAGAACGCCGAAGAAGCGACTAGGGACGGACCCGTCCTCGGTCCCGCCGCCGTCACCCCGCTCGGGGTCGAGCGGCACCTCGCGAATCAGCTCGCCCCCGCAGACGAGCTCGATCGCCCTCACCGGCGAGGCCTTGCCGACGGCCCAGCCCTTGACCTCGAGGCCGAGCTCAACCGAGGAGTCGCCCGGCTTCGGGCTGCTGAGACCGCAATTGGAGAGGCTCGGGTCTCGATCCCCAAGCAAGGCCACGTCTTCGATCTTCACGGCGGTCGGCAATTCGTTGCCCTTTACGGTTTCGCTGGGGATCGATCGTCCTGATCGGCGATAGTAGAGCGTAGGCGAAGCGAGCCGGAGCAGTACGGCCGCCACCAGATGATGCAGCGATTTTTGTCGAAACCGCCGGCGCAGGGGACGTCAATCGGCCGATTCTGGGCCCTTCGGCTGGGCTGGGTCGGCGCCGCGGCGGCCCTCGCGCTGGCAGCCGGGGCGTGCCCCGGGAGCGGTGATCCGGAGGTCAGCGACCCCGCCGAAACTCCACTGCCCGAGTCGCTGAAACCGGCGGCGCCACCGGCGATGGACGAGACGGTCGAGGAGGCGGCAGCGCGAATCGAGGAGCTGGCGAGCTCGGGCGACTGCGAGCAGATCTACGAGCTGAACCCGCCGTCGCGACCCAAGCTCGCGACCGAGGCACGGTGCGAGTCGCTGCAGAACCTCGCGGGACTGCCGGTCGAGGCCACTGCCTCCTACGGCGAGATCGCCGGGGTGATCGACTATCGGCGCGGCGAGCGCATCGTCAGCGCGCTGCTCGTCGGCGATGCCGACGGTCGCTTCCACATCGCTTTCGTCGATCCCTTCCTCGGCGTGAAGAGCGTCGGCACCAAGCCCGCCCCGCAGCTCTACGTCGCCGCCGAGCGCGGCGTGCGGGCCCTGCGCGACCGCGACTGCGAAGCCTTCCTCGAGGTCGCCTATCGACGGTTCGGACTCGGGGGCGGCACCGACACGCAGGTCTGCGAACGCGTCGACGTCAACCCGCTCGCCGACCTGGCCCGCGGCGGGGACGTGCGCCTCAAGCGGCTCGGCGGCAACGCCAGCTACGCGTTCGAGGGGCTTCAAACCGCTGACGCGTACCTGGTCGTGATCGCGGCGCGAGAGACGGAGGCGGGGCTCCCGGACGGCCTGCCGCCGGACGTCGCCCGGTTGCCCCGAGGCGCTCCGGAGTACGGCTTCCTGGACGCGATCCAGGTCAATCGCTGAGCGGCGGTCATCTGACAGATCTGTAATCCAATCGTCACCGCTTGTTCATCCCCTCGGCGTCGAAGTCCGTGCCTGGCTTCGCGTACTTTGCGGGAATTACTCATGCGGCGAGCGGCGAGAAGGCCCAAATTCCGAGACGTGAGCACGGTCCTGGTAGTCGATCGCGACCCCCGCCTGGCGAGCATGGTCAGCCGGGGCCTGGCCGCCGACGGGCATTCGACCGCTGTCACGTTGGAGGCCGACGAGGGACTCCGGCTGGCGCTCTCGCGGCGCTTCGGGCTCATCGTCCTCGAGCTCCCGAAGCCGGGCCTGACCGGCACCACGGTCCTCGAGCGGACCGTGGCCGAGCGCCCGGAACAGGCCGTGATCGTCCTCTCGGGGCTCACCGACGTCGAGACGAAGGTGCGCTGCTTCGCGCTCGGAGCCGTCGACTATCTGACCAAGCCGTTCGCGCTCGGCGAGCTCCGTGCCAGGGTCAAGGCGCGAACGCGCCCCGTGAACGGCAACGGTCATGCGAACGGGAACGGGCATGCGAACGGACACGGCGCAGTCTCGAATCTGCGCGCGGGCGGCATCCGCCTCGACCTCGAACGACGGGTTGCCGATGCGGGCGACGGCCCACGGACGCTCTCGAATCGCGAGTTCCTCCTGCTCAGGCACCTGATGAGCCGCGAGGGTGAGGTCTGCAGCCGCGAGGCGCTTCTCGCCGAGGTCTGGGGACTCGGCTTCGATCCCGGCACCAACGTCGTCGACGTCTACGTCTCGCGGCTGCGCTCGAAGCTCGGCCGTCCCGCGATCGAGACCGTGCGCAACGTCGGCTACGCGCTGCCGGCCTGACGCGGGCCGGGCCCTACTGATCTGCGGGCGGCGTCGTGCCGAGCAACTCGCGGTTCTCGCGAAGCTGGCGGCGGGTCTGCTTCATCAGCTTCTCGAACTCCGGCCCCTCCAACACATAGGGATGGGACTCCCGCAGCTGCTTGAGCACCAGCCGGCAACAGCGGTCGGTCCTCGTCAGGGCCTCGAACGTGACGTCCTCCCCCATGCCTGGCTCGGCGCTCATCTGCGCACCTTTCTCCATTGCCTGTCCTCCTCTGTTCTCTTTGTGCTTCCGTGCCTAGAGCTTCTTCGGCTTGCCGCCCTTGACGCGGATCGAGCCGCGCATGAACGGGTGGATCCGACAGAAGTAGGTGTAAGTCTTTCCCGGCTTGGTCAGCGGCGGGGTCGTGTACTCGTTCGACCCGGTCGTCACCCCGGAGCTGGCGAAGGTCCCGAAACCGAGCTGCCCGGAGTCGAACTTGATCTTCCCGCGCGCGAGCGGATACCCGATCCCCGCACCGCGATTGCATGGCGCCGGGCAGGAGGTGATGCTGTGCCAGACCTGCTCGTTCTGCGACATCGTCGGCAACGAATCGAGGTTGGTGAAGCTGACCGTCGCGCCGGGCTTGATCGCCGGCGGGCGCATGAGCCGGGTCGGGAAGTCGCGGGTCGCCGAGTAGCCGCCCTTTGAGTAGACGAAGCTGTCGATCGTGATCCCGCCCGCCGGGACCCTGCGGCCCTTGCTGCGTAGCTTGCGCGGGTCGGGCAGGCCGCGGTCCTTGCCCGCCTTGGCGTCGATGTTCTCGGGCAGCCGGCCGTGGGTGAGGACACCGCCCTGGCCGTACATCGCCTGTACCGCCGCGCCGTCGTCGAACGGGTCCCTGGCCAGCGGGTCGTCCGCGTCGGTGATCGAGAGCGGCATGATCCCCATCGACTCGTACCAGGAGGCACGTTCGACGTCGTAGGTGACGTCGATCGAGACGGTGTCCCCCTGCTTGAGGCTGATCCGCCAGTCCCGTGGGGTCGCGGTCATGCTCACGTCCCAGCTCACCGCCCCGGCGGGCTCGTAGTACCTGGCGTCGGAGCGAAACAGCTTCCGTACCTCTGCGGGGTCGTCGCCGTCGATCGCACCGGCATCGGGGCCGTCGCGGGCGACCTCGAGATCTACCGAGAGGCCGCCGGGATGCAGGTGGCCGGCGGCGAAGACAAGCGTCCGGTCCCTGGACAGGGCCCAGGTGCTGTTGTTGCTGATCTTCTTGCGCTCCTCGTACCCCGGGGCCGAAGGGTCGGTGGGCACATCGTCGGGGAAGACGAACTTGCCGTCGCCGTCGACGTCGAAGCCGCGCTCGGCGTCAAAGACCGGGTAGATCTGCGGGAAGCCGGCGACGTCGAGCCACCTGACCGTCGTCGGCTCAATGTCGGTGCGTTCGGGCACGGTTTCGGGGACCCAGTCGATTTCCCAGGTCACGTAGACCTGCCGGTTCTCGGACGCGGTCAGGTTGTGGAGCATGTAGTTGAGGCCCCAGTTGGCGTCGCCGCCCACCTTCAGCCCGTAGCCCTGCGGCATCGCCGCGATCGTCTTCTCCTCGCCCGAGGCGAAGGTGGGGCCGCCGGTCGGCGCCAGCCAGACTACGTGGTGCAGGTGCAGGTCCCAGACGCTCGGGGTGACCAGCGAGCCGTCGGGCCTGATCTCGACCATGCTCGGCTTGAAGCGAGTCACGTAGCCCTCCGCGTCGGAGCCGGGGGCGAAGTCGCTGACGTCGCCGGGGCCGCTGATCTTCTCGGCGTTGGGGCAGGTCTTGGTGCCCGCGAAAAGGTTCGTGTTCTGCCCCGGGTACATCGTGATCGCGTTCGTGCGGCAGCTGAACGTGGTCATACCCGGGTAGCTCGCCGGGCTGAGAACCTCCTCGCCGGTCCCGGCGCTCGCCGGCGCAGCCGACGTCAGAAGCCCGCCAAGCACCACCAGCGCGACCGCGGTCGCGGTACCCCTCCTACGCCCCATCGCGCGACATTGTTACGCATTTTCACGCCGTTCGGCAGGGCCCTCGGGCGCGCCCGATCCTGGCGCTCTGTCAACGCCCGGGGGATGCGAGACGATGGCCCGATGACGATCCGCTCTCGACCGACCCCGACCGCGCTCCTCGCTGCGGCCGGCGGGGTCGCGGTGGTCACGATCGCGATCTACCCGCTGCGCGAGCTGATGCCCGCGGTCGCGACCGGGGTCGTCTACATGCTGCCGATCCTCCTGGTCTCGAGCCTCTGGGGGCTGTGGCCGGGGGTCGCGACCTCGGTCGCGAGCGCCGCGGCGCTCAACTTCTTTCACATTCCGCCGACCGGGCGGTTCACGATCGCCGACGAGCAGAACTGGGTCGCGCTGATCGTCTTCCTGATCGCCGCGGTGGTCACCAGCACCCTGGCCGGCACCGCCCGGGCGCGCGCCGAGGAAGCCGAGCGCAGGCGGCGCGAGGCGGACCTGACGGCGGAGATGGCTCGGGTGCTGCTCGGCGGCGAGGGCCTCGAGCAGACCCTGCCGGTGGTCGGCCAGCGGATCGCCGCAGCCTTCGAGATCCCCTGGGTCAGCGTCGAAGCGGCGTGGGCCGACAGCGACGAACGGAAACGCGCGCTGCCGATCGTCGTCGACGGCGTCCGCAGCGGCACGGTGAGCGTCCCGCGCAACCTCGATCCGGCGCTCGTCGAAGCGATCCAGCGGCGGGTGCTCCCGAGCCTCGAAACGCTGCTCAGCGCCGCCCGCCAACGGGAGGGCCTGGAGGCCCAGCTGGTCGAGACCCGCGCGCTTCGACGCGCGAACGTGGTCAAGACGGCGCTGCTGCGATCGGTGTCGCACGACCTGCGTTCGCCGCTGACAGCGATCACCGCTGCCGCCGGCGGCTTGAGCTCCACGACCCTGAACCCAGCCCAGCGCGACGAGCTGATCGCGGTGATCTCGGACGAGAGCGTCCGGCTCGGCCGGCTGGTCGACAACCTGCTCGATCTCTCTCGGCTTCAGGCCGGACAGGTCGAGTCCCGCGCGGACTGGTGCTCGGTCGAGGAGCTGGTCGAGACGGCGATCGACTCCGTCGGGCATCCTGCGGATGGGTTCGAGGTCGTGGTCGCCGGCGAGCTTCCGATGGTCAAAGGCGACGCGGGCCAGCTCGAGCGGGCGCTGGCGAACGTGCTCGACAACTCGCGCCGCTTCGCCGGCGAGCAGCCGGTCACCGTGAGCGTCGATGCGGGCGCTCAACGGGTGATGATTCGGGTCACCGACCGGGGCCCCGGCATCCGGCAGGACGAGCTCGAGACCGTCTTCGAGCCCTTTCACCGCGGCTCGGACTCGGGCGCGGGCTCGGGGCTCGGTCTCGCGATCGCGCGCGGCTTCATCGAGGCGAACGGCGGCACGATCCGGGCGCAGTCGCTGCCCGGGCAGGGGGCGACCTTCCTGATCCAGCTGCCGATCCCGACCGACCCGGATCGCGAGCCGACGGGAACGGACCGGTGAGCGAGCGGCGCCGGATCCTCGTCTGCGACGACGAGCCCCAGATCCTGCGCGCGCTGCGCGTCATCCTCGGCGACGCCGGGTTCGAGGTCGTGCCCGCCGGGACCGTGCGCGAGGCACTCGACGCGGTCGCGGTCCGACCGCCCGACGCCGCGATCGTGGATCTGATTCTCCCCGACGGCGACGGGGTCGAGGTCTGCGCCTCGATCCGCGAGTGGAGTCGGATGCCGATCCTGCTCCTGTCCGCGGTCGGGGAGGAGCGCGAGAAGGTGCGCGCGCTCGAGGCCGGCGCCGATGACTACGTGACAAAGCCGTTCGGCCCCGACGAGCTGGTCGCGCGGCTGCGGGCGGCGCTGCGTCGCTCCGAGCCCCCCGGCGAGGAGGAGCCCGCGATCACCGTCGACGGGCTCGAGATCGATTTGCCCGCGCGGCGGGTGAGCCGCGACGGGCAGGAGATCCACCTGACCCCGACCGAGTACGACCTGCTGCGACAACTGGTCCTCAATCGCGGCCGGCTCTTGACCCACCGGGCGTTGTTGCGCGAGGTCTGGGGCCCCGGCTATCAGGACGACACCCAGGTGCTGCGGGTGCACATAGCCAACCTGCGGCGCAAGATCGAGCCGAGCCCCGGGGCGCAGGCCCTGATTCGCACCGATCCCGGGATCGGGTACCGGTTCGCGGCCTAACCGGGCCCGCGTCGGTCTTCACACGATCTTTATCCGGAAGGCGTCGATCTTGACGTTCGCTTGACGGGCGCCGCTCCAAGCTCTGACGTATGGAACTCCGTCACCGCTATCCGCCCCTCATGTCTCCGAGCGCGGATCATTCACTCGCTCGGCGGCTCGCTGCCCGTATCCGGCGCTTCGGACTGGACGCAGCGCTCGCTGAGGGCGAGGATCCCCACCACGATCCGCTGCTCGCCTGTCGCGCCGAGCAGCTCTGTTCGGCCAAGCAACGCAAGCGCCTTGCCGGTGCGTTGCGCGCCGCCGTCAGGCAAGCGGATCGGGCCGTCGGGCTCACCGCCGCCGCGCCGGTCTCTCCGAGCGTGCGTGCGGTGCGCATCCCGCTGCTCACCCTGGCCGCGCGGCTCGAGACCGACCCGGCCGTCGGCGTCCGGGGCATCGCGATGACCAGCATCCTGGTCACCGACGGAGCCTCGCCGCTGTTCGGGTCGAGCACCGTGGCCCAACTCGAGGACGAGGTCGAGGCGGCGCAGATCGGGCTGGGCTGCTAGCCATGGACGTCCTGGTCATCGCACTGGTCACCCTGGTCGTGCTCGTTTGGTTCGTGACCGCGCCGCTGCGCCGGGCCGGATCTCGTGGTGACCCGCCAGGTGCCGGCAGCGCGGAGCGCCCACGTCGTTGAGCGCCGGGAAGTCCCAGGATCCGGGACTCACCCCGGCTGCCTGACCAGGGCTCCAACGCGGGGGTGATCGATGACCCTTCCCGGCTGCCGGCCAGCTCGATTCGCCCTTCACGTGTTCTTTATCCCCCGCATGGCGATCTTCACGATCCCTTGACGCGCCTGGGCTCAAGCTGTGGTGTATGGAACTGCGTGACCACCATCTGCACCTCTCGCTGCCGAGTGCCCAAACCCCGTTCAGCCGTCGCCTGGCCGCCCGTATCAAGCGCTTCAGCCTCGACCGGGCGCTTGCCGCCGGCGAAGATCCGCACAGCGATCCTCTGCTTGCCTGCCGCGCGAACCAGCTCGGCTCGGCGTCGTCGCGCCGACACATCGCCGCCGCCCTGCGTGGCGTCGTCCATGAAGCCGATCGACCGGTCGGTCTCAGCGCCAGCGTTCCGACCTCGCCGAGCGTGCGCGCGCTGCGCGACACTGTGCTGACGCTCGCCGCGCGGCTCGAGACCGGGCGGGCGGTCGGCGTCCGCGGTCTCGCGCAGACCAACATGCTTCTCACCGACCCCGTCTCGCCCCTGTTCGGGCCCAGCACCGTCGACGAGCTCAAGGACGCGCTCGAGGATGCGATGATCGGGATGGGGGGCTGAGCGTGGACGTGCTCATGATCGCGATCGCGATCGTCTGCTTCGCGGTCTTCCTGCTGGCGGTCGAGGGTCTGGATCGCGTATGAGCGGTGCCGAGCTGATGGGACTCGTGGTCTCGGCGCTGCTCTGCGCGTACCTGCTCTACGCGCTGCTGCGCGGGGAGAAGCTCTAGATGACCGCGCAGGGCTGGCTTCAGATCGCGATCTACCTGGGCGTGCTGACGGCGCTGACGCCGCTGCTCGGCGGCTACATGGCGCGCGTCTACACCGGCGAGCGGGTCTTCCTGACCCCGATCTTCGGGCCGGTCGAGCGCCTGACCTATCGGCTTCTGCGGGCGAACCCGGACCGCGAGCAGGACTGGAAGTCGTATGCGCGCACGGTGATCGTCTTCAGCGCCCTGTTCTGGGTCGTCCTCTACGTGATCCTGCGTACCCAGGGGATCCAGCCGTTCAACCCGGCCGGCTTCGACTCCGGCACGGCGGACGTCAGCTTCAACACCGTCTCCTCGTTCATCTCGAACACCAACTGGCAGTACTACGGCGGGGAGACGACCCTCTCCTACTTCTCGCAGATGGCCGGGCTCGCGGTGCAGAACTTCGTCTCCGCCGCGGTCGGGATGGCGGTGCTGGTGGCAGTGATCCGCGGTTTCGTCTCCCGCAGCGGCAGGGCGCTGGGCAACTTCTGGCAGGACCTGGTCCGCTCGCTGCTCTACGTCCTGGTGCCGATCGCGTTCGTCGCCGCGCTGGTGCTCGTCTCGCAGGGCGTGATCCAGACGCTGGCCGGGCCCGAGAGCCCTGACGACCGTCACCGGGTCAGGAGCAGACACTCGCCCTCGGGCCGGGTGCCTCGCAGATCGCGATCAAGCAGCTCGGCACCAACGGTGGCGGATTCTTCAACGTCAACTCCTCGTTCCCGTTCGAGAACCCGACCGCGTTCTCGAACTTCGTCGAGGTGGTGCTGATCCTGCTGATCCCCGCGGCGCTGACGGCGACCTTCGGGCGCATGGTCGGCAACCGCCGCCAGGGCTGGTCGCTGTACGTCGCGATGCTGGTCATGCTGGTGGTCGCAATCGGGGTCGGCTACGGCGCCGAGCAGAACGGCTCCCCGGCGCAAAAGGACGCCGGGCTCGAGCTCGCCGCGGACGGAGGGCACCACGGGCGGCAACCTGGAGGGCAAGGAGCAGCGCTTCGGGATCGCCTCCTCGACCGAGTGGGCGGCGGCGACCACCGCCGCCTCGAACGGCTCGGTCAACTCCTCCCACGACTCCTACACCGGAATCGGCGGCCTGGTGCCGCTGAGCATGATCGTCGATCGGGGGAGGTGGTCTTCGGCGGCGTCGGATCGGGCCTCTACGGGATGCTGCTGTTGGTCCTCCTGGCGGTCTTCATAGCCGGGCTGATGGTCGGCCGGACGCCCGAGTACCTGGGCAAGAAGATCGAGTCGCGCGAGGTGAAGCTGGTCCTGATCGGCGCCTGACGCCGTCCCGCTGCTGGTGCTGGTCACCACCGCGCTCGCGATCGCGACCCCGTACGGCGACCCCTCGATCTACAACCCCGGGCCGCAGGGGTTCTCCGAGACTCTCTACGCCTACACCTCGCAGGGCAACAACAACGGCTCCGCCTTCGCCGGCTACACGGGCTACCTGCAGCCGAACGCGCCCGGGAAACGACGGCGCCTACGGGATCACCTTCGCCGACGTCCTCGGCGGGTTGACGATGCTGATCGGCCGCTTCGTTCCGATGCTCGCGGCGCTCGCGGTCGCCGGCGCGCTGGCCGGCAAGCGGGTCGCGCCGGCCGGGCCGGGCACCTTCCGCACCGACACCCCGACCTTCGTCGTCCTGCTGATCGCGCGTGATCGTGATCGTCGCTGCGCTGACCTTCTTCCCCGCCTTCCTGCTCGGACCGATCGTCCAGGGCCTGACCCCGGAGCTGTTCTGAGATGCGACGCGACCTGATCAACTCCGCGCTCGCGATCGTCGTCGTCACGATCGTCCTCGGTCTCGCCTATCCGCTGCTTACCACCGGCGTCTCGCAGGTTCTGTTCGGCGATCAGGCCGACGGCTCGAAGGTCGAGGTCGACGGCGAGGTCGTCGGCTCGAGCCTGATCGCGCAGCCTTTCAAGCGCGAGGCCGAGCGCGGTCCGGGCCTCGAGCGCGACCCGGCCTACTTCCAGCCGCGCCCCTCGATCACCGGCTACTCGCCGAACGTCACCTACTTCAACAACCTCGGGCCCAACAATCTGACCCTGAGCCGCTACTTCGCCAACAAGGCCGAGACCTACCTGGCGCGCGAGGGCGAGTTCACGCCCGGGCTCGAGCTCGCCGACGTGCCCGTGGACGCCGTGACCACCTCGGCCTCGGGCGTCGATCCGCACATCTCCGAGGCCAACGCCGAGATCCAGGCGAACCGGGTCGCCGAGGAGCGCGGGCTCGAGCTCGACACCGTGCTCGACCTGGTCGACGAGCACACCGACGGTCGCGCCCTCGGGGTGCTCGGCGAACCCGGCGTCAACGTGCTCGAGCTCAACATCGCGCTCGACGAGGAGGGCACCGTGACCGACCGCCCGCAGACGATGGTGACCGGCGCGATCCTGCGTGTCGCGATCTTCGACAGCTTGCGCAAGCTCGATCCCCGCGCTGGATGATCCACAACCCGGTCATGTTCGTGGTCGAGATCGGCGCTCTGATCACCACGATCGGCTGGCTGATCCAGGCCGGCGGCGGCGAGCCGCTCGGCGGCGGCGACGAGCCTGCCTGGTTCACCGGCGTGGTCGCGATCTGGCTCTGGCTCACGGTCGTGTTCGGCAACCTCGCCGAGGCGCTGGCCGAGGGGCGGGGAAAGGCCCAGGCGGCGGCGCTGCGCGCGATGCGGACCGAGACCGTCGCCCGGCTGCTCGAAGGCGGCGAGAAGCCGGCGAGCGAACTGGCAAAGGGCGACGTGGTCGTGGTCGAGGCGGGACAGTTGATCCCTGGCGACGGTACGGTGATCGAGGGCATCGCCTCCGTCGACGAGTCTGCGGTGACCGGCGAGTCCGCGCCCGTTATCCGCGAGGCCGGCGGCGACCGCTCGGCGGTCACCGGCGGCACCCGCGCGCTCTCCGACCGGATCGTGGTTGAGGTCACCCAGGAACCGGGCCAGTCGTTCCTCGACCGGATGATCGCCCTGGTCGAGGGCGCCAGCCGGCGCAAGACCCCGAACGAGATCGCGCTCGGGATCCTGCTCGCCGGGCTGACGCTTGTCTTCCTGGTCGTCGTCGTCACCCTGCGCCCGTTCGCTGAGTTCGCGGGCACCAGCGCCTCCGTCGCTACCCTGATCGCGCTCCTGGTCGCGCTGATCCCGACCACGATCGGCGCCTTGCTGTCGGCGATCGGGATCGCCGGCATGGACCGACTTGGTGCGCCGCAACGTACTCGCGCTCTCCGGGCGATCGGTCGAGGCCTCCGGCGACGTCGACGTGCTGCTGCTCGACAAGACCGGGACGATCACGCTCGGAAACCGCCAGGCGACCGAGTTCATCCCGATGCCAGGGGTGACCGAGATCGAGCTCGCCGAGGCCGCCCAGTACGCATCGCTGGCCGATGAGACGCCCGAGGGCCGCTCGATCGTCGTGCTCGCCAAGCAGTACGGGATCCGCGAGCATGAGCTCGCCGCGCACGCCCAGTTCGTCCCCTTCTCGGCCGAGACGCGGATGAGCGGCGTCGACCTGAACGGGACCCGGATCCGCAAGGGCGCCGGCGATGCGATCCTCGAGCTGGTCGCGACGGCGGGCGGCCAGGCGCCACCGGAGTTGCGAATGACGATGGACGAGATCGCCCGCGATGGCGGCACCCCGCTCGCGGTCGCCCGCGACGGCCAGGTGCTCGGGGTCGTCTACCTCAAGGACGTGGTCAAGGAGGGTATGAGCCACCGCTTCGACCAGCTCCGGGCGATGGGGATCCGCACCGTAATGGTGACCGGCGACAACCCGCTCACCGCCGCCAAGATCGCCGACGAGTCCGGGGTCGACGACTTCCTCGCCCAGGCGACGCCGGAGCGAAAGCTGGAGCTGATCCGCGAGCTCCAGACCGAGGGCCGGCTGGTGGCGATGACCGGAGACGGCACCAACGACGCCCCCGCCCTCGCGCAGGCCGACGTCGGGGTCGCGATGAACACCGGGACCCAGGCCGCTCGCGAGGCGGGCAACATGGTCGATCTCGACTCCAACCCGACGAAGCTGATCGAGGTCGTCGAGATCGGCAAGCAGCTGCTGATCACCCGCGGCGCCCTGACCACGTTCTCGGTCGCCAACGATGTCGCCAAGTACTTCGCGATCCTGCCCGCGATCTTCGCCGCTACCTACGCCGTCGCCGCGGGGGCATCGTCCAACACGTTCATCGACGGGCCGCTCGACAAGCTCAACATCATGGACCTCGGCACCCCCGAGTCGGCGATCATCTCGGCGATCATCTTCAACGCGCTCGTGATCCCTGCCCTGGTCCCCCTGGCCCTGCGCGGGGTGCGCTACCGGGCCGTCGGCGCAACGGCGATGCTGCGCCGCAACATCCTCATCTACGGCCTCGGCGGGATCATCGCCCCCTTCATCGGCATCAAGCTGGTCGACCTGCTGGTCCACAACGTGCTCGGCGCCTAGGCAGAATCCGGCCGATGGCGCGGAGCGGACGCGGCCGCTACAAGATCTTCCTCGGGATGGCCGCCGGGGTCGGCAAGACCTACCGCATGCTCCAGGAGGGCCAGACCGAGAAGCGGGCCGGCCGCGACGTCCTGCTCGCCTACCTGGAACCGCACGGCCGGGCGGAGACCGAGGCTCAGGCCGAGGGCCTCGATCGCCTGCCCCGGCGCCCAGTGCCCTACCGCGACACGGTGCTCGAGGAGATGGACCTGCCGGCGATCTTTCGCCGCGCCCCCGAGCTGGCGCTGATCGACGAGCTCGCACATACCAACGCGCCGGGACTGGAGCACGCGAAGCGCTACGAGGACATCGACGACGTGCTCGAGACCGGGATCGACGTCTTCTCGACCGTCAACGTGCAGCATCTCGAGAGCCTCAACGACCGGGTCGCGGAGCTGACCGGCGTTCGGGTGCGGGAGACGTTCCCGGACGGCGTGCTGACCGCTGCCGACGAGGTGGTGTTGATCGATCTCACGCCCGAAGCATTGATCGACCGTCTGCGGGCCGGCAAGGTCTACCCGGCGGAGCGGATCGAGGCGTCGCTGCAGAACTTCTTCAAGATCGAGAACCTCGCGACCTTGCGCGAGCTGGCACTGCGCCAGGTCGCCGAGGAGGTCGAGTCGAAGCGGGTCGTCCGCGAGGAGGAGCCGCTCGGCACCCGCGAGCGCGTGATTGAGGCGGCCCCGCAGGCGGTCGCCGAACGCGTCTTGGCCCTGGTCACCCCCCGGCCGAGCTCGCAGCGGCTGGTCAGACGGGCGTGGCGCTCGGCTCAGCGACTCGGAGCGGAGCTCGATCTGCTCTACGTCCGCTCCCCGGGCTCCGATGAAGCGCCCGACCAGCGCGAGCAGCTCGGAGCCCTGGGACGGCTCGCCTCGGTGCTCGGCGCGCGTCTGCTGATCGAGGAGGGCGACGACGTCGCCAGAACCGCCGCCGAGATCGGGCGCGAGCGCGGCACCACGTACGTGCTGATCGGACAGGGCGCGCCCCGGGCGGGACTCGGGAGGTGGCGCGAGTCGCTTGCCGACCGCCTGATGCGGCTGCTGCCGGGCGTCGACGTGCGGATCGTCGCCGATCGGGCGCTGCGCGACGACCAGGAGGACTCGGAATGAGATCGCGACACGCAGGAGCGTCCGAGCTCCGAGAGCCGGCGGATCCTGTTCCCGTTCCTTGGCCCGGAGCTCTCGGAGCGATCGCTCGAGGCCGCGCTGCGGCTCTCTGAGACGCAGCGGGCCGTCCTCATGCCTGCGTACCTGGCGATAGTGCCAAGAGGGCTGGCGCTCGAGGCGCCGATGGGAGCCGAGTCCGAGCGCGCGATGGCCGTGCTCGAGCTGATCGAGCAGCGGGGACGCCGGGCGGGAATCGAGGTCGACGCGCGAATCGAGCGCGGGCGGACCGCGCGCCAGGCGCTTGAGCGCCTACTCGGCAGCGAGCGCTTCGACACCCTGGTCCTGCCCGCCCGGACGAGCTCGAGCGACGGCTTCGAAGTCGCCGACGTCGCCTGGATCCTCGACCAGGCGCCGGGCGAGGTTCTCGTCCTCCGCCCTGCGCCCGTTTCGGAATGAACATCGGAACGGCGTTCTTGTTTTAGGATGTCGGTGGCCGAGGGGAAGCGAGCGGAGGAGGGCAACGGATGAGTGGACGGGCTCAGGATCGCGAGATCGGCGCACTCCCCCGCCTCGGCTTGGCTCTGCTGGCGCTCGCGGCGGCGGCCGGACTCGCCGCCTGCGGCAGCGACCTGGGCAGCGAGTCCGAGGACGAGGGCGAAGTCCAGGTCGCCGAGGCCGGGCCCGCCGAGGGCGAGTTCACGATGTCGACCGGACCGCTCTACATCGACAAGGGCAAGGGCGGCGTCGATGGGCCCGGGGGGACGCTGGCGGAGTTTGAGGCCGAGACCGGGATCACCCCGAACTACCTCGAGGACATCAACGGGAACGAGTCGTTCTTCGCCAAGCTCCGGCCCGAGCTCGAAAACGGCGAGTCGGGTGGTCGCGACATCATCGTCGCCACCGACTGGATGGCGAAGCGCTACTACGACCTCGGCTACGCCCAGGAGCTCGACAAGTCTGCGCTTCCCAACGTCGAGGAGAACCTGCTGCCGACCCTGCGCAACCCCGACTTCGACCCCGAGCGCTCATTTACGGTGCCGTGGCAGAGCGGGCTGACCGGAATCGTCGTCCGCTCCGACCTCGCCCCCGACATCGACTCGGTCGACGACCTCTTCGACCCCAAGTACAAGGGCAAGGTGACGCTGCTCGAGGAGCTGCGCGACACGGTGCCGCTGATGATGATGGCCGAGGGGATCGATCCCCATAAGGCGACCAAGGAGCAGTGGCTGGAAACGATCGACAAGATCGAGCAGGCGGTCGAATCGGGACAGATCCGCGACATCACCGGCAACGACTACATCGACGACCTGCCGCGCGGCGACATCGTCGCCGCGATCGGGTGGTCCGGGGACGCGGAATACCTGAAGCTCGACAACCCGGACATCGAGTTCGTGATGCCCGCCGACGGCTGCGTGATCTGGTCCGACGACATGATCATTCCGGTCGGCGCGCCGAACCCGGGGGCCGCCTACGCGTTCATGGACTACGTCTACGAGCCCGAGAACGCGGCCCAGATCGCCGCTTACGTCTACTACACGACTCCGGTCGACGGCGTTCGCGAGGTGTTCGAGCGCCAGGGCGAGAAGGCACTCGCCAACAGCGACCTGATCTTCCCGAGCGAGGAGTTCACCGAGGGGTGCGTGACCCAGCCCACGCTCGACCCCGAGGACGAGCAGGAGATCGAGGAGGCGTGGGGACAGCTGGTCGCCGGCTGACCCCTACCGACGCTCGCAGCGGACCGCGGGCGCCCGAGCCCCAGGGATCGTGATCCGCCGGCGGCTCGGTCCCTACGGGCTGCTCGCCCCGGGCCTGCTCTGGCTCGGCCTGTTCTTCGTCGTTCCGATGTACTTCATGGGCGTCGTCTCGCTCGAGACGGGCTCGCTGAACACCGGCTTCCAGTTCAGCTGGGAGTTCTCGAACTTCACCGACTCGATCTCGGAGTACCGCGAGCAGTTCCTGCGCTCGTTCGCCTACGGGGGCATCGCCACGTTGCTGGCGCTGCTGATCGCCTACCCGCTCGCCTACGCGATCGCGTTTCGCGGCGGGCGCTGGCGCACGGCGCTGCTGCTGGCGGTGATGGCGCCGTTCTTCACCACCTACCTGATCCGCACCCTCGCCTGGCAGACGATCCTCTCCGACCAGAGCCCGGTGGTCGACTTCCTGCGCACGGTCAGCCTTGTCGGCGAGGACGGCCGGGTGCTCGACACCTCCGCCTCGGTGATCGCCGGGCTGACGTACAACTTCCTCCCCTTCATGATCCTGCCGATCTACGCGGTGCTCGAGCGGCTCGACGCGCGGCTGATCGAGGCGGCCAGGGACCTCTACTCCTCGTCACGCAGCGCTTTCCTCAACGTCACCCTGCCGCTCTCGGCGCCCGGCGTGGTGGCCGGAGTCCTGCTCACCTTCATCCCCGCGGTCGGCGACTACGTAAACGCCTACTTCCTCGGCGGCCCGAACCAGGCGATGATCGGCAACGTGATCCAGGGCCAGTACCTGGAGCTCTCCAACTACCCGGTCGCCGCCGCACTCTCGTTCGTGTTCATGGCGCTGATCATGATCGCGGTCCTGCTCTACCTGCGATTCGCCGGGACCGGGGCGCTGATCGGCGACGACGAGAGCGTCACCGTCGAGACGACGGCAACCAGCAGCACCCAGACGCGCGGCCATGGCGTGCTCGGCTGGCTGCGCGCACACGCCCTCAACCTCTATGCCGGGATCGCGGTCGCCTACATGCTGATCCCGATCGCTGTGATCGCCGTGTTCTCGTTCAATGACCCGACGGGCAGCTTCAACTTCACCTGGCAGGGGTTCACGCTCGATTACTGGGCGCACCCGTTCGCGCAGGCCGATCTCACCGACGCGCTGGTGACAAGCCTCCAGCTCGCGGTGCTCTCGACCGTGATCGCGACAGTGATCGGGACGATGTTGGCGCTGGCCCTGGTCCGTCATCGGTTCCGTGGCCGGAGGGCGGCGAACGTGCTGATCCTGATCCCGATGGCGACGCCCGAGGTGGTGATCGGCGCGGCGCTGCTCTCGATGTTCGTCTACGTCGGCGTCGCGCGGGGGTTCACCACCTTGCTGATCGCCCACGTGATGTTCTCGATCAGCTTCGTGGTCGTGATCGTGCGCTCGCGCCTGATCGGCTTCGACCGCAGCATCGAGGATGTCGCGGCCGACCTCGGCGCCGGCCCGCTGACCGCCTTTCGCACCGTCACCCTGCCGCTGCTCGCGCCGGCGATCCTCGCCGCCGCCCTGCTCGCCTTCGCGCTCTCGATCGACGACTTCGTGATCTCCAACTTCAACTCCGGCACCACGGTCACCTTCCCGCTCTACATCTTCGGGGCCTCCCAGCGAGGGATCCCGGTCGAGGTCAACGTCCTGGCGACGATGCTGTTCGCGCTCACGATCGCGGCGATGGCGTTCACGGTCTGGCAGCAGCGCCGCGCCGAGCGCCTGGCCCGGGTCGCACCGGACGCCTGACGGCCACGCCAGGCTCAGGCCGGCGCGGGCGCCCGGTCGCCGGCCCGGCCCGCGGCGGTCTCGCAGATCGCCTCCAGCGCCATCCTCGCGGCGCTCGCGGGGTCGTCGAGGTTCGTGTCCGCCGGCGGCGGATAGCCGAGGTCGACGGAGATCGCCTCCGCCACCCGGCGCACCGCGAGCGCCTCGGAAAGCAGCCGCTCGCGCCCGTAGCGCGAGGCAATGCCGCTGATCGTCAGCGCCGCCACGGTCCGCCCCTCGGCGTCACGGACCGGCGCCGAGATCGCGACCGCGTCGGGCACCCGCTCGCCGACGCTTACCCCGACCCCGGCCTCGGCGATCAGGTCCAGCTCGGCGGTCAGCTGCACTGGGTCGGTCGTCGTGTCCGCAGTCAGGCGCTCGAGCTCGGCGTCGCCGATCAGCCGCTCGCGCTCGCCCGCCGGCAGGCTGGCCAGCAGCACCTTGCCGGTGGCCCCCGAGTGGGCCGGGTAGTGGCGGCCGATCGCCTGGTTCATCCGCATCTCGTGCAGGCCGTCGGCGCGCAATACCGGGACCACGCTTGCCCCGTCGAGCTCGGCCAGCACGACCGCCTCGCGGCACTCGTCGCGCAGGCGCTCCATGTGTGGCCTAGCGGCGCCGGGGACGTTCGAGGCAGCGGCCGCGAGCGCGCCGGCGGAGCGCAACAGCGGCCCGAGCCGATACTCCTCGCGCCGGTCCGCCTGCGAGAGCAGCCCGTTGGCGACCATGTCGGAGAGGGTTCGGTGAAGGCTCGCCCGGCTGACCCCGCTGCCCTCGAGGAGCTGGGCAAACCGCAGCGAGAAGGTGCCGGCGCGGAGGAAGCACTCGAGCACCCGCCTCACCTTCTCGACGGCCGATTGCCCGTCACGACCCACCCCGACAGTATGGCGGAACGCTGTTTCGCCAATCCGCCGAGCCCGCGCGCCTCAGCGCCCGATGTGGATCCCGAGCCGGCGCGGCAACTCGACGATCGCCTCGGCGAGGCGAGGCGGCCGGGCGCCCCGGTCCTCGCTCGCCTCCTTGCGGTTGAGCGCCGTGCGCACGAGGCTGCCGCCGACGTATCGGGCCGGCTCGGGCGGGACCCGGGACAGCGACGGCTCGACGATCGCCAGCCTGGTGAGCTGGTCGCGGCGGTCGAGCGCCATCCGGGCGAGAACCGTGCCGGCGAGCCGCGACGGGCCGACCCCGTTGCCGGTGAACCCGTACGCGTAGTGGATCTCGGTCCCGGCCAGCGTCCCGAGCACCGGCATGTGATTGGGCGAGACGTCGACCGGCCCGCCCCAGGCGTGCTCGATCCGGCTCCCGCGCAGACCCGGGAACAGCTTCAGCAGATCGACACCGACCCGGCGCACCGCACAGCGATCGACCTCGATCCGGCCTCCGAGCCGCGCCCCGTAGGCCATCCTGCCGCCACCCGATCCGAACGCGATCCGGCCGTCGGGTGTGGTCCGGAAGTAGTGCACGTGGATGCGAGCGGTCGAGATGCACTCGCCCCCGGTCCAGCCGACTTCCTCGAGCAGGTCGGGAACGGGCTCGGTGATCACCATGTGGGTCGAGGTGACCGCGAGGCCGCTGCGAAGCGGCGCGAAACCGGCCACGGCACCGCCGATCGCGAGCACCGCGCTAGCCGCCTCGACCCGGCCGGCGTTCGTCTCCACCATCACCCCGCCATCCGCGCGCGGCCCGATCCGCCGCGCCCGGGTCCGCTCGCAGATCACCACGCCGGCCTCGAGCAGGGCCGAGCGCAGCGCCAGCCCAAGCCGGGCCGGCTGCACGGTGGCCGCGCCGGCGGTCAGGACCCCGCCGCGAAACGCCGGTGAGGCACACCGGGCCGCTACCTCAGCACGGTCGAGCGGCTCGCACTGCTCGGGCACGCCCAGCCTCGCGCAGGCTCGCGCCGAAGCCAGCCAGCGACCGTCCTGCGCGGCGCTGGTCGCCACCTTGAGGTGTCCGCCCTTGCGAAACCAGATCTCCGCCTGGTGGCGCGCGGCCCAGGCGCCGATCTCGTCGACCGCAGCCGCCGCTCGCCGGCAGAGCTCGAGCGTCGCCGGCTCGCCGAACAGCCCGGCGAGCTCGTCGAACCGCTGCCAGAAGCCGTTCGCGAAGCCGGCGTTACGACCGCTCGGACCGCACCCGCAAACGCCGGCCTCGAGCAGCACGATCCGCGCCTCGGGCTCGAGCTCGAGGAGCGCCGCCGCGGTCCACATCCCGGCGTAGCCGCCACCGACGATCACCAGGTCGGCGCGGGCCTCGCCGGCCAGCGGCGGCGACGGCTCGACCGGTCCCGCCTCGCGCAGCCAGTAGCCGCGGGCGTCGTGGCGAAAGTTGGCCGGCTCGCTCTTGTGGTGCGCCACCGCGCTCGCACGCTACCCGCTAGACCGCGACGCGACGAAAAGCGGAACCACGTTTCGGGTTAGCATCGTCGCTGGTGACCGGCCCGAGCCAGACCGATCCCCGCCGGCCGGCAACGGCCGCGGTCGCGGTTCGGGTCGAGGACGACCCGCCGCCTGTGGTCAGGGCGCTGGCCAACGATCTGCGCGCTCGCCTGCGCGACTCGGCCTTCGCCGAGGCGACCGGGCGAGCCAGAGGCACGGTCCTCGTCAGCGACGAGCAGACGCCGCAGTCGGCCACGATCAGGATCGACGAGCAAGGGGTACTGCTCTCGCACGGCAGCGCCGCTGCCGCCGATCTGCGCGCGAGCGCCGACCTGCGCGGCAGTGGCCCACCGGCGCTCGACGGCGAGGGCGAGCACCCGGCGCTGGCGGATTGGCTGCGCGACCTGCTCACCGCCCCGCTCCCCGCCTGGCCCGACGCGGCGGAGCGCTTCTGGTCCGTGCTCGCGACGATGGCCGGCGCGCCCGAGGCCCTGGTGGTCGCCGAGTCGGAAAGCGGCGAGGAGCGCCGCTACGGAACGCCGGATGGTCGCGCCTATGAGCTGCATGGAAGCGCCGACGGGTTGGCCGAGGTGCTCTGCGGGCGAGTCCCGCTGGTCGATGCCGCTTTCGCGGGCAAGGTCTTCGTCCGCGGCTCGTTTCCGCAGCTCTCGGTGCTCAGCGGCGCCGGCTTTCGGATCCGCTATGGCGACGGCGATCAGGGGGGCGCCGGTGCCTGAGCATCGGGACGTCGGGCACTGGCTCGAGCAGCGCCGGATCTTCTCCGCGCGCCTGCTGGCGACCAACCACGACGGGCTGGTGCTCGGCAAGTACGTCGGTGCAAAAAAGCTCGCCTCCTCGCTCGCGAGCGGGTTCGCCTTCGCCGACACCTGCTTCGGCGTCGATCCGGGCGGCGAGGTGGCGCTCGGCTGGGACTGGGGAGGCTGGCGCGGCGAGGTGACCGACATCAAGCTGGTGCCCGACCCCGCGACCCTGGTCGAGGATCCCGAGCTGCCCGGGTTGGCGTCGGTGATCTGCGACTTCACCGACGTCGACGGCCTCCGGCTCCCCGCCTGCTACCGGGGCCTGGTGCGGGCGCTGGTCGAGCGGCTCGCCGAGCGCGGCTATTCCGTCTCGGTCGCGCCCGAGGTCGAGTTCATGGTCTTCGCCGAGCCGATCGAGACCGCCCGGGCACAGGGCTATCGAGGGCTGACGCCGCTCGGCGGCCAGACGCGGGTCACGTACCTGATGTCGCGCTCGCACGAGATCACCGCCTTCATGGACGCGGTCGTCCGTCGCCTCGAGCGGCTCGGGATCTCGTGGGAGTCGTGGAGCAACGAGACCGCCCCCGGGCAGGCCGAGATCAACCTGGCCCCGGCCGCACCGCTCGCGACCGGCGACGCCGTCACCCGCACGAAGCTGGCCCTGCGTGAGGTCGCGTCCGAGCAGGGCCGCACGGTCACCTTCATGGCGATGGGGATCGACGAGCACCTGGGCGGCGGCATGCACCTGAACCTCTCGGTGCAACGCGAGGGCGCAAACGCCTTCTACGACGAGGCCGAGGACGGAAACCGCTCGCAGCTGATGCGGCACTGGCTGGCCGGGATGCTGGCCACCCTGGCCGGCTCGATGTCGCTGCTGAGCCCGAACGTCAACTCCTACCGCCGCCTGGTCGAGCTGACCGGGCCGCCGATGACCGTGACCTGGGGTGAGGACAACAAGTCGACCGCGCTCCGCACGGTCACCCGCGACCAATCCACCGCCCGGATCGAGCATCGGGTCCCGTCGGCCGACTGCAACATCTACCTGGCGCTGGCGAGCGCGCTCGCGGGCGGGCTGGTCGGAATCGAGGATTCGCTTGAGCCGCCGCCCGAGCAGGAGGGAATGGCGTGGATGCTGCCGCCCGGTGCCGCCCCCCGGCTGCCCGACTCGCTGAAGCGGGCTGCATCCGCGCTGGCGGCGGACCGCCGGCTGGCCGAGGTGATCGGCGCCGACGTGGTCGCCTACTGGCTCGGCAGTCGCGAGTGGGAGTGGCTCGCCTTCCACACCGGCGGCGGCGACCCCGACCAGGTCAACGAGTACGAGCTGCGACGGTACTTCGAGACGGCATGAGGCGCCCGGGTGAGCGCTGAGCCGAGCCGGGACCCGTTCGTGCGCGAGATGCTCGCCGCGGCCCTTCCCTGCACTCTCACCTCACTCGACGCCGACGGGTGCCCGTATTCGGTCGTCGTCTGGTGCGCCCTGGACGGCGACGCGTTCACGGTCAACGCCGGCGACGGCCACTGGCTCGCGAACCTACGCCGCGACCCGCGCGTCTCGCTGGCCATCGTCGACACCGAGAACATCCTCCGTCACGTCGCCGTCCAGGGCACCGTGGTCGCGATCGAGCCCGACCCCGACTACGAGCACATCGACTCGCTCTCGCAGGCCTACGAGGGCCGGCGCTACCAGTACTCGCTGCCGGAGGACGAGCCGCGGTTCCGGGTCACGATCGAGCCCGACCGGATTCGCACCCATGATTTCGCCCCGCCCGGCGAACCGATCCGCTAGCTCGCGGCGCGGATAGAGTCGCGCGATGGACGCGGGGCTCGCGGTGGCGGTGGGGCTGGCGCTCGCCTTCGCGGTCACCAACGGCCTTCACGACGCGGCGAACGCAATCGCCACCCTGGTCGCGACCAGGGCCGCGCGGCCGCTACAGGCGATCGTCTTCGCCTCGTTTTTCAATCTGATCGGACCGCTGTTCGTCGGCGCCGCGGTCGCCGACACGATCGGCGGCATCGTCGCCGTCCCCGCCGACGTGGCGACGCAGGTGATCGGCGCCGGGCTGGCCGGGGCTGTGACCTGGAACCTGATCACCTGGCGGTTCGGGCTGCCGTCGTCGTCCGGACACGCGCTGGTCGGCGGGCTGATCGGAGCGGCGCTGATCGAGGGCGGCACCGGGGCGGTCAACTGGGGCGGCTTCGACGGCCTGCACCCTATCGGCGCCCTCGGCACCCTGGTCGCGCTCGCGATCTCGCCGCTGCTCGGGGGCCTCTTCGGCCTGCTCGTGCTCCGGCTGCTGCGCCGGCTCTCGCGCCGCGCCACCGCCCGGATCAGGACGCCGATCAACGCCGGCCAGTGGGGGATGTCGGCGGCGCTCGCGTTCAGCCACGGGGCAAACGACGCGCAGAAGGCGGTCGGCGTGATCGCCGCCCTGCTGCTCGCGACCGGTGAGATCGACTCGCTCTCGGCGCCTCTGTGGGTGATCGTCGCCTGCTCGCTCGCGCTCACGGTCGGCACCGCGCTGGGCGGCTGGCGGATCATCCGCACCGTCGGCCGCCGGATCTACCGGCTGAAGCCGGTCGACGGCCTGGCGACCCAGACCTCGTCGGCGGGAGTGATCCTTGGCGCCTCGCTGCTCGGGGCGCCGGTCTCGACCAGCCAGGTCGTCGCCTCGGCGGTGGTCGGGGTCGGCGGCGGCCGCCGGCGCTGGCGCCACGTCGACTGGGCGCTGGTTCGCCAGATGGGCGTCGCCTGGCTGATTACGATCCCGATCAGCGCCGCCCTGGCAATGGCCATCTTCGGACTCGTTCAGGTGCTGACATGACCCGACACCGCTGGTTTCTGCCCGACGAGCCCGACGTGCTCGGAATGCTGCAGCGCCAGGTCACCGAGACCCTCGCCGGCCTCGACGCGCTCGCGGCCTGGGCGGGGGGAGACCCGTCTGCGGCCCCGCTCGTGCGCGAGGCCGAGCATCGCGGCGACGAGCGCAAGCGGGAGGTCATGGCGGCGATCAGCAGCGCGTTCATGACCCCGATCGAGTCCGAGGACCTATTCGCGCTCTCCCAGGGCATCGACTGGCTGCTCAACCGCGGTCGCGACCTCGTCAACGAGGCCGAGGCGATGGAAGTGCCGCCCGACGAGGTGATCGCCGAGATGGTCGGGATGCTCGGCGACTCGCTGCGGGAGATCGAGCAGGCGATCGTCCGGCTCGCCTCCGAGCCGCCCGAGGCCGCCGCCCACGCCAACGCGGCGATCAAGACCGAGCAGGGACTCGAGCGCGTCTACTACCAGGGCATGGCGGCGCTGCTGGAGAACCCCGAACAGCGCGAGCGGATCGCACGGCGGGAGCTGTACCGCAATGTCGCCCGGATCGGCGAGGCCGAGATCGCAATCGCCGAGCGGGTGATCTACTCGGTGATGAAGGAGAGCTGAGAGAGCCGGCAGAGCGATGTCGGAGGAGAACGCAGAGCTTCTCAAGCGCGCGGTCGAGGCGTACAACCGCCGCGACGTCGACGCGTTGGTCGCGGAGCTCGACCCCGAGGTCGAGTGGCACCCGGCGCTTCCGGGATTGCTGGTCGGGGCGGCGACGATCTACCGCGGACACGACGGGATCGGCGAGATGTTCCGCGACTTCTACGAGGTGCTCGACGAGATCCACTTCGAGTACTCCGAGATCCACGACCTCGGCGACCGCGTGGTGGCGATCGGCGAGATCCGCGCGCGGGGCAAGGCCAGCGGCGCCGAGACCAGGTCGCCCTATGCCAACGTCGCCGACGTCAGGAACGGCAAGGGGGTTCGGATCCGGGGCTACCTGGATCCCGAGGAGGCGCTCGCAGCGGCTCGGCGCGACGCGTAGCGCGGTTCAGGGCACACGCCGGTGATCGTGTTCGGCGTCGTCAACGCCACGTCGCGCTCTGGCTCGTCAACGAGTTCGCGCTGAGGCGATCGGCTCGTTGACCTGCTCGACCTCGCCCGCCTCGAGATCGATCATCAGCTCGCGCGGGGCCAGCAGGCGCGGGCGCGTGCCTTCGATGCACCCGAGGACGACCCGGAAGGTGTTGACGGCGAGCCCCCCGCGCGCGCCTTGCTCCGCGCAGCGCCCGGGCAGCCGTTGGGCGTTCATGATCGCGAAGCGGGTGTCGAGCTGCTCCCGGGACCAATCGCTCAGCGGGCGGTGGAAGTCGATCCCGAACTTCGGGCCGTGGTCGCCCTGGATGACGATGATCGCGCCCGGGTCCTGCGCTTCGATCAGCTCGATCGCCCGCAGGAGATCGTGGTTCAGGCACTCGATCGCCCGCCGGTACTGCTTGCCTCCCTCCCCCGCCGCCTCGCCCCAGTAGTCGATCTCGGGCCCGGTGAGGTCCTCGCGCAGCGCGCAGCCCTCCAGGTAGCGGTAGGGCGGATGCGGGGTGAGGAGATGCGCATAGGCGAAGAGCGGTTCTCCCGAGCGACGGCGGGCGACCTCGCGCACCACGTCCTGCGGCGAGAGGTAGCCGCGTAGCGGGCTGACGTGGACGCCGAGCGCCGGCAGCGCGGTCGCGAGCGGCGTCGCGCCCATGATCGCGACCTCGCGCTCGCCGCCGAAGCCTTCAACGTGCTCCGTCCGGGGGTCGATGCAGAGGTCGACCCGCGCGCCGCACTCGAACGACGAGTAGTCGGTCGCGAAGGCGAACTCGTAACCGAGCTTGCCAAACGCCTCGACCACCTCGTTGTCGCCGCCGACCGCGTCGAAGAACGGGGTGTGGTCCTCGAGCTCCCCGGGCTCGGCCGGGTAGTCCATCGACAGGGTCGAGGCGAGGGAGAGGAATGTCACCGGGTAAGCCGCCATCGCTGCGTCGTGGACCTGGAAGCCGCGCCGCGCCAGGGCGTCGAGGAAGGCCGCATTGTCGAACCCGACCGCTCGTTCGAGCTGGTCGGCGCGGCCGTAGCCGTCGAGGAGGAAGAAGTAGACGTCGGGGCGGTGCTCGGGAGCGCCAGTGACGCCCACGGGCGCGGCGGCGGTGGGCTTGGGAGCCGGCGTGGTCGCCTTGAAGGTCGCGTACTGGACGACCGGGAGGGCGAGGAGCAGCGCCCCCGCGACGGCAGCGTAGTTCCAGCTCAGCCCGTGACGGGAGAGCCGGATCGCGAGCGCCACGGCGGCGGCGAAGAGCGCCAGCCAGACCGCGAGGACAACGGGGTCGGCGTCGAGGCCGACGAGCTCGGCCACAGACCGCGCGGCCTGGAACTGGAAGAAGACGAACGCCGCCACCGCGAAGACGACCGCGGCGCGCTCGCGGGCCACCGGGCCGCCTCGGCGGTCTGCGATCACGAGCAGCGCGAGACCGGGGACGAGCAGGACGAGCGCGTAGAGGCCAAGGATCGGGTCGGGATCGAGGTCGGCGCGGTTGTCGTTGAGGAAGACCGCGAACGGCAGCAGCGAGAACAGCGCCACGGTGAGGACGGGGCGCCACCAGGCCGCGTTCACGGCCGCTGAGCCTCGAAGAGCACGCGGTGGCCGAGCTGCTCGCGGCGGACGACGGCGAAGCGGCGCGTGAGCAGCGCCTCGAAGCGCTCGAGCCCGTAGTCGGGGTGGGCGCCCTCGCGCTTGCGCGCGAGCAGGCGGGCGACCATCGGGTCGTCGCGGGTCGGGAACTCGATCACCAGCGCCGGAGCGAGGTCGGCGAGCCAGTCGACGACCGCGGCGAGCGGGACGTTGGCACCGATCGCGAGATGGTGGACGAGCGCCAAGGCGAGGACGAGGTCCGGCTCGCCCCTCTCTGTCAGGCCGGGGCGCTCACTTCCATGCCAACCCATACCCGGGGAGGGATCGACCAGATCGAGCGCGAGCGGGAGGATGCGCTCGCCTCCCTCGCTTCGCAGCGCGCGGTAGAGACGGTCGACCGCTACCTCGTCGCCGTCGATCGCGACCACGTAGGCGCCCCGGCGGGCGGCGATGCGGCTGAAGCGGCCGTCGTTGCAGCCGAGATCCCAGACGAGCTCCGGCGCCGCGCTCGCGATCGCGGCCTCGACGAACGACTCCTTCTCGCTGAGCTCGCGCTCGCCGTAGGTGGAGATCTCGCGGTACGCCGACCATTCCGATTCGCCCGGCTTCCAGTCGAGCTTTCGCACCAGTCGCGCGAGGCGGTCCACATTGGCCTTGATCAGCTCGGGCTTGAACCCGGCGCGCTTGAGCTCGTCGCGGGCGGCGGTCGCGCTGCGCTGCGAATGGCGGCGCTCGAGCCGGGCGTGAAGGACGACGTTGGTGAGCACGCCGCGGCGAAAGCGGTCGCGCAGCGAGAGCAGGTTGCGCATCTGCTCGGGTGCGATTCCGTCGAGTTGGCCGCGAAGCAGCGTCCGGTACGGGACCTCGCGGTAGCTCTGCAGCATGAGCGGAAACAGGAACTGCATGCAGAACTGGCGATAGCCGAACCACGGCTCTCCCTCGGACAGGCGCTCGAAGGAGCCGACGTCGATGAAGACCGGGGCGGCGCCGCGCCATTGGACGTTGTAGGGGGTGCCGTCCTTGAGGATCAGCCCCTCCTCGAGGGCGCTTCCGATCAGCTCCAGGGTCAGCAGGGCGGCGTCCTTGAGCATCGAGAACGGCCACTCGAACGGCCAGGAGAGATACGGAATCCGCTGATGGCGGAGGACGGCGGCGAACCCGGCCGGAGGCTGGCACTCCGGCGGCGGGACGTAGCCGCTGGCCAGCTCGGTCTCGACCACGGTTCCTGCTTCCTGGGCCTCGGCGAAGAAGCGCGAGGCGGCCAAGACCTCGTAGTCGGCGAGCGCGGCGGGGCTCAGGCTGCGAAATACCTGGCCGCCGGCGCTGAAGACGCGGCTCTCGTAGTCCCGAAACGAACCGCTGACCCAGCTCTCCTCTTTGCTCACGGCGTCGGACACGCGGCGGGTGCGTGGCCTAAGCGGTGCCTAGCCCTGGGCGGGCCCGGAGCCGGGCGACTCGGCGTCGGTCGGCGCGTCGCCTTGCGAGTCGCGGCGGAAGATCGAGGTCACGCGCCGCCACCAGAGCTTCGCGGTGACAGCCGCAGCCGCAACCCCGCCGAGGATCGCCTGCAGGATCACGCTTCCGGTGCCGGGGTCGAGATAACCGATCAAGATGCGGGACATCGGATCCCTTCTGGTCCGCCCGGTACTCCCTGCGCCCGGGGACGCGGGCGAACATAGCAGCGCCGGTGCCCCGCGCCGGCGGCGCGAGGCACTCCCGGATAGATTGACCCGGTGGGCGAGATCAGCGTCGGGGTCGCGGTCGCGCTCGGCGCGTTGATCGGGCTGGCGCTCGGCATCCTCGTCAGCCTCACCACCGACCTCCCGCTCGCACCCGAGGTCGGGGCGGTGCTCGGCGCACTCCTCGGCTGGCTCTGGCGGCGTGACCGCGCCTAGGGGGGAACGGTTGAGCACCGTAGCTGGGCAGAGCGCGTGAGCGAGCAGGCCGCCGCCGGGATCGCCCTGGTCGCCGTCCCGATTCTCTTCAACGCGGGCTTTGCGCTCCTCGCCCAGCGCTTCGACTACCCCGACATCCTGCGGCAACCGACCCACGAGGTCCTGGAGCGGTTTCGGTCCGGGGGAACCGCGCTGGTCCTGATCTGGTGGCTGTTCGCGCTCTCGGCGGTGCTGTTCTCCGCGCTCGCGGTCCTGTTCGCGATCGCGGTCGACGACGCCGATCGGACGGCGGTCGTGCTCGGGGCGGTCTTCGGAGTGCTCGCTTCGGTGGTCCAGTTCCTCGGCCTGATCCGGTGGCCGTTCGTGGTCCCCTACCTGGCCCGGGTCGCCGCCGAGGCGGGGCCGGACTCGCCGCGGGGCCAGGCCGTCGACGTCGTCTTTCAGGCGTTGAACCGCTACCTCGGCGTCGCCGTCGGCGAGCACCTCGGCTACGCCTTCACCGGCCTTTGGTCGATCCTCGCCGGGGTGGCGCTGATCGACTCGACGGTCGCACCCGATTGGCTTGGCGTCGTCGGGGTCCTGATCGGCCCCCTCTTCCTGCTCTGCTCGCTCGAGTTCGTCGGCCGCTTCGAGGAGGCGGGGTGGAAGCTCGCCGGGGGACTGACGCCGCTCACCTACGTCGCCTGGTCGCTGTGGCTGATCGCGGTCGGGATCGCGTTGCTGGTCTGACCGGCCTGGACTCGCGAGCGACCGCGCCCCGCCGCCACCGGGAGGCGGCGGGAGCGGCGCTGGGCTCGCTGCGCGCTAGTGCTCGATCTGGGCGCGAATCTCGCCCGCCGGGTACTTCTCGGTGTGGACGTTCGCGTACGTCGCTCCGGCGCGGATCGCGTCGACGAGCTCGTCGAACTCGCCGGCGTCGATCCCCTGATCGGCAGGCCCGATCACGTCCGCGGGCACAATCGTGCCCGTGATCGTCGCCGGGGCGGGTGGGCAGGCCTGCGTCCCCGCCGGGGCCGGTGGGCCCAAGTTGCTGCAGAGGAACACGCTCACCCCGCCGCTCTGGGCGCGGGCGCCGAAGTGGATGTGTGCCTGCGTCACCGCCGCCTCGAGATCGGCGTAGCTGAGCCGATAGGAGATCTCCCGGTCGGATCGGTCGATGTGCAGCTTGAACCGTCCCTCTCCCGGGGTCGAGAGGGCGAGCGGGGTCTCCTCGTAGCCGGTCAGGCTGGCGCGGAACTGCTTGCCGCCGCCGGCGACGGCGACGACCGTGCCGACAGCCATCACTCCCACCACCGCGACCGCGACCGCCAGCTTCAAGCGTCCGTTCATCGACACACCTCCTGAGCTCTGGATCTGGGGCCCGTCAATGGGAGATACGCACGGCGGTCGCGCAGGGATTGGCGGGGCGCTCGATCTACTGCTCTGGCGGCGTGTCCGCCTGCTTCAGGTACTGGTGCACGAAGGCGATCGCCATGCTGCCCTCGCCGACCGCGGCAGCGACGCGCTTGACGGGGGCAAACCGGACGTCGCCGCAGGCGAAGACGCCCGGGGCGCTTGTCTCGAGCAGGTACGGGTCGCGGTCGAGCTCCCAGCGCCCCGCAGCGGCCACGTCGGCGCCCGTGAGCACGTAGCCGTGGCGATCGAGCGCGACCTCGGGCGGCAGCCAGGCTGTTTCCGCGTCCGCGCCGATGAAGATGAACAGCCCACCCGTATCAAGTCGGGTCGTCTCCCCGGTCTCGGTGTCGCGCACCTCGACCGCTTCCAGGGAGACATCGCCGCGCGCAGCCACGACCTCGGTCCGATAAATGACCTCGATGTTCGACCGCGTCGCGAGCTGGTCGATGAGATAGCGCGACATGCTCCTCTCGAGCCCCTCGCGGCGGCAGAGGATGGTCACGCTGCGCGCGTGGTTCGAGAAGAAGATCGCCGCCTGCCCCGCCGAGTTGCCCGCACCGAGGATGTGGACGTCGAGGCCATGAGTGCCGGCCGCCTCGCTGCGCGCAGCGCCGTAGGAGATCCCCTTCCCGGCGAGCCGGTCGAAGCCCTCGATCGACAGCTGCCGCCATGCGACGCCGCAGGCGAGGATGATCGTCCGCGCGCGCAGGACGTCGCCGCCGTCAAGGTGCACCTGATGCGTCGCGGTGTCGATCCGCGTGATCGTCCGGGTGACGAGGATCTCGGCGCCCAGCCTCCGCGCTTGCTGGAGCGCACGGCTTGCCAGCTCGTCCCCGGACACACCCGACGGGAACCCGAGGTAGTTCTCGATCCGTGACGATGTGCCCGCCTGGCCCCCCGGCGCCTCCCGCTCGACGACAACCGCGCTCAGGCCCTCAGACGCTCCGTAGACGGCCGCGGCGAGGCCGGAGGGCCCGGCGCCGACGATCACCGTGTCGTACTCGGCTGCGGCCGGCTCGGTGCCGAGGCCGAGCAGCTCGGCGACGCGCCGAAGCTCCGGCCGCACCACTGTCTTGCCGTCGACGACGCGGACCACAGGGCAATCCTCAGCGGCGGGCAACGAACCGCCCCACTGCTCGACTGCATCAGGTGCATCGGGGGTGATCCAGCTGAACGTGATCTGGTTGCGCTCGAGGAAGTGACGCAGCTCCGAGCAGGAGGTGTCCCAGCGATGGCCGACCACGATCGCCCGAGGAGGGGGCGGCTCGGCCGCCAGTCCCTGCAGCCCACCCGCTCCGCCGATCCGGTAGGTCGCCAGCCTGCCGACCTCCTCCGCGACCTGTGGGTGCACGGCCGCGACGGCGTGGAAGTCCTGGGGCTCGACCCGCATCACTCGCGACTTCTCAGCCGCCCGAAAACCCACCGGGAAGACCGTCCCGAGCGTGATCGGCACCTCCCCGAAGATGTCCCCCGGGCGCCGTTCGCCGACCACGCGTTCGACTCCGTCGAGGAGCTGCACCGCCTCGATGCGGCCCTCGAGCAAAGCGAAAAGGGCCCGCTCGCCCCCCTCGTCCGCGGCGTACTCGCCAGGGGCGAGGCTGATATCGGCCGCCACCCGGGAAAGCCGCTCGCGGGCGCCCGGGTCGAGTGCCGCAAGGACCTCCACCGCCCCGATCTCCTCCGCCGTCACCATCGGCCGCACGCCGCATGATCGTCAGGTCGGACGCCGGCCACAGGGCGGACAACGCTACCCGGTCGGATCGCCGTTCGGCCATCCCTCCGGGCGGCTCGGGCGGAGGCTCCCCGACCTTCACATCGAGTGAGCGCTCGAGTCCCGTGTGATTGGCTACAGGGTCAGGATGGCGTTCGGGGAAGCGGCACCAAGCAGGAGAGCGCGACTTGTCCGCGCTCGAGCGCTCGCCGCGGTACTGGTCTCAGGCCTGCTCACGTTCGCCGGCTGCAGCCTCGGGGGCGACGACGACGAGCCCGTGGCGGCATCCGCACCGGCGCAGGCCGACGCGATGCGTCTCGACGTGCTCGTCTACAACGTCGAGTACGGCGGGGGGCCGGAGACCGACGCGGTGATACGCCAGCTCGACGCCGACGTTGTCGGCGTCCTGGAGTCCTACGAGCGCCTGCCGGAGATCGCCCGCAGAACGGGTTATCCGTACTACAACACCTCGCTGCAGCTGCTCTCGAAGTACCCGATCCTCGAGCCGTCCGGCGGCGACGGGCTCTACGCGCTGATCGAGGTCGAGCCCGGCTACGTGGTCCCATTCTTCAACGTCCACCTCGACTACGTCGCGTGGGGTCCGCGGATGCTGCGCAACGGCCACCCCGTCGAGGCCGTGATCGAGAGTGAGAACGAGGTTCGGACGTCTGCGATGGAGGAGCCGTTCGCCGCGATGTCCGAACTACTCGAGGACGGCTACCCGATCTTCCTCACCGGGGACTTCAACCAGCCGTCGAGCCTCGACTACGTCGAGGAGACGGCCGGCAGCCGCCCGGAGATCCCGGAACCAGTTGCGTGGCCCGTCAGCGAGAAGCTTTTCGAGCTCGGGTTCCGCGACACGTACCGGGAAACGCACCCGGATCCGGTCAAGGATCCCGGGATCACGCAGAATCGAAGCGGCGAGCGCATCGACTACGTCTATGCCGCCGGCCCGTCGACCACGGTCGACTCGAAGCTCGTCGGCGAGCGCGGCGGCGAGGACGTGGAGATCGAGGGCGACGCTCCGTGGATCTCCGATCACCGTGCCGTGCTCTCGACGTTCGAGGTGACGCCGGTGGCGATGCCGACGCTCGTCGCGGTCGACGCGCGCCTGCGAACGGTCGGTGACGAGATCGAGGTCACCTACAACGCGGCGGGCGCTGACAAGCAGATCGTCGTCGTCCCCGAGGGCGGCGACCCCTCCGACGCCATCGAGACGCTTGATGCCCCTGGCGACCGCGAGACGACGAGCTTCAATACCGCCGGCTGGGACCCCGGGGGTTACGAGGTCGTGCTGTCCGAGGACGAAGGCACGGAGACTGCCCGGGTTGCGTTCTATCTTCGCGATCCGGAGGCCAGTCTCGAACTCTCGACCGACCGGCGGACCTACGCGCCTGGGCAGCCGATCGAGGTCTCCTGGGCTCGCGCGCCCGCCAATCGCTGGGATTGGCTCGCGGTTTACGAGGCCTCGGCGGCCGACCCGGAGCGCGACGACTACCTGATCTGGACCTACGCGGCCGGCCATTCGGCGGGGACGCTGCCGCCGACGACCGACGGCGGGACCACGCTCGGCCCTGACAGTCAGAACGAGCCGTGGCCGCTGCCTGAGGGCGATTACGTGGTCCACTACCTGCTCGCGGACGAGTATGAGTCCGCAGGCACGACCGAATTCAGGGTCCGCGGCGCCGAGTAACGCACGGGCTCACGGTCCAGCGAGCTCGCGAACCGGCTCGGCGGTCAGCGGTCCTGGGTCCACTGGCCGGGTGTGTACTGAGACGTCGCCCCCTCGACCGCGAACTCGCGACGAACCCGGCGGCGGCTGGGGCCGTAGCTACGGGTGTCGTAGATGATCAGCCCGCAGAGGAGCACCGCCACGACGGCGAGGGAGGCGAGCGCCGAGATCTCGAGCGCGACCGGGATCAGCGCGAACAGGACCAGCGCCACTACCAGGCGCTGGACGCTGAGGGTGTGGGCGCTGCGCTCGCGCACCGCCACGTGGCCCAGGAGGTAGATCGCCACGCCGCCGAAGAGCGCGAACGCGGGCACGGCGTGCAGCGGGTCCTCGGCGTGCGCCAGGGCCTCGTGGAGGCCGAAGGCGGCGAGCACGATCCCCGCGACCAGCAGGAAGTGCAGGTAGGAGTAGACGTCGCGGGCAAGGGTGTTGCGCTCGCGCCCCTCGGGCGCGCGGACGAGCCTCCACACGTTGGCGATCGCGACCACGTCGAAATAGATCCACCAGAGCTCGAAGACGAGGACGATCCCGAGCACCGCCGTCGCCGTCACGCTCAGCGACAGGCCGAGGTCGGCCCCGACTCCGAGGGCGACGACCGACTCGCCGAGGGCGACAATGATCACCAGCCCGTGGCGCTCGGCGAAGTGGGCCGGGATCAGCTGCCAGCCCTCGGCGCCGAAGAAGTACGGACCGCCCACATCGATCAACAGGGCGAGGCCCCAGAGCACCGCCTGCGCGGTGCCGCCGACCAGCGCGCCGGCGATCAGCAGGGCCACGCCGGCGCCGGTGCTGAGCGCGAGCCCCGCCACCGAGTGGCGCAGCAGCGGAGCTTCGCGGCTCGCGAGCACGAACAGCGTGATGTGCGCGGCGCGCACGACGGCGTAGGCGAGCGCGAACTCGAGCGCCTCGTCGCCGAAGGCGTCGGGGACGGCGAGCGCGGCGATCAGCAGGGCCGACATCGACGCCACCAGGGCCAGTCGCACGGCGCCCTCCTCGGGATCGACGACGCTGGTCAGCCACGCGTAGCCGGTCCACGTCCACCACAAGAGCGCCAGCGCCACCAAGCCCTGCGCCACGCCCTCCCAAGTCGGGTTGGCGACCATCAGCGCGGTGCACTGGGTGAGCGCGAGGACGAAAACCAGGTCGAAGAACAACTCGAGCGGCGTCACCCGCTCGCCCTCACGCATCACCGCGCTGAGTCGGCGCTCAGGAGCCTCGGCGTGGGCTTCCATCGTCGCGAGGTTAGGCGGAAGCGTGGCTCTTGTGTGTGTCGATCTGTCGGAGGGCCTGGCCTCGGTTGAATCGCCTAACGCACAGTGGGAAACTGACAGCTGATGCACGCGAGCGACCCCGAGACGGCGGCGGCTGCGGGTGCGAAGACGGTCGCCGCGAGCGCTCCGCCGGAGAACGGACCGCGGCCAACTCCGAGCTTCGACGTGAGGTCCCCCGCGGATGGTTCTGTGGTCGCCTCTTTGCCCGATCAGGGCGCCGAGGAGGCGCGGGCGGCCGGCGCTCGGCTACGGCAGAATCAGTCGGCCTGGGAGGCCCTCGGACCGAGCGGCCGGGGCGAATGGCTCGGGCGCCTGCGTGACTGGCTCTTCGACAACGACGAGCGAGTCGCCGAACTGCTGCAGCGGGAGACGGGAAAGCCGTGGCAGGAGGCCATCCTCGAAATCCCGACGGCGATCGACTTGATCGAGTACTACCGAAAGCGCGCCGAGAAGTTCCTGGCGGACTTGCATCCGCGTCCGCACGGCCTGCTCACCGCGAGCAAGAAGTTGACGATCACCTATCGGCCATACCCGGTCGTGGGCGTCATCTGCCCGTGGAACTTTCCGATCTTGATCGCCCTGGCCGATGCGGTGCCCGCGCTGTTGGCAGGTGCGGCGGTGGCCATCAAGCCGTCCGAGCTCACCCCGCTCGCCACCCGCGAGATCGTCCGCGGCTGGCGCGAGGACCTGGGCGCTCCAGGAGTGCTCGAATGCCTGACCGGCGCGGGAGCCACCGGCGCCTCGCTGGTTGACCAGGCCGACTACATCCAGTTCACCGGCTCCACCCGGACAGGCAGGAAGATCGCCCAGCGCGCGGCCGCGCGGCTGATCCCATACAGCCTCGAGCTCGGAGGGAAGGACGCGATGATCGTGCTCGCCGACGCCGACCTCGAGCGGGCGGCGAACGGTGCGGTCTGGGGCGGCATGGCCAACACCGGCCAGGCATGCACCTCCGTGGAACGCGTCTACGTCGAGGAGCCGGTGCACGACGAGTTCGTCGCGCTGGTGGCCGAGCGCGTGCGCGGCCTGCGCCAGGGCGCCGACCGCCAGGGCTTCGACGCCGACGTCGGGGCGCTCTCCGACGAAACCCAGCTCGCCATCGTCGAGCGGCACGTGTCCGAGGCGCTGGCAAAGGGGGCACGCGCACTGGTCGGCGGCAAGCGCGCGGACCTGCCGGGAGCGTTCTTCGAGCCCACCGTGCTCGTGGACGTCGAACAGTCAATGAGCTGCATGCGCGAGGAGACGTTCGGGCCAACACTGCCGATGATGAAGGTCCGTGACGTGGAAGAGGCGATCCGGCTAGCCAACGACTCGAGCTATGGGCTGTCGGCCAGCGTCTGGACTCGGGACCGCGACCGCGGTGAGCGGATCGCGCGGCGCCTGGAGGTGGGCGCGGTGAACGTCAACGATATGTTCACGAACGTCCTCACATTTCCCGTGCCACAAAGCGGCTGGAAGGAGTCAGGCGTCGGCGCACGGTCCGGTGGCGCACACGGGGTTCGCAAGTACTGCCGCCCGCAGGCCGTCACCGCAACCCGGCTGACCCCCAGGTCGGAGCTCCTCTGGTACCCCTACACCGCGCGCAAGGGTAAGCTCGCGCTGCGCCTCACTCGCTTCCTGCTCGCACGTGACTGGGGCCGCCGCCTGCGTCGACGCCGACCCTAAGCGGCTAGCCCCGCTACCCGCCGTTGCGGTCGCGGTGCTTGCACCCCGGCCAGCAGCACGGCCGGCGCTGGCCTTCCTCCAGCTCCTCCTGGGTCCGGCGAATGCGGCGTTCTCGGGTCATCTCCTGCTTGGCATCCTCGACCCAGCAGATGAACTCGTTGCGCGCCAAGGGCGTGATGTCCTTCCAGGCGTCGAGTGCCGTGTGGTTGGCGATCAGCGCCTTGCGCAGGTCTGCGGGTAGCTTGTGCACCACTCCACCGGGCACTCGCTGGCTGCTCACAGGGCAACGGTAGCGGGCCTGGAGGCGAGCCCGTAGCGACCGGCTGCGCGCCGACGCGGACGGGCGTCTACTCGGCGCTTGAGATCGCGTCGCAGAGCTTCGTGAGCGCGTCCTGAGCCTGGCCCGCGGGGAGCTGGTTCACCGAGCTCTTGCAAGTGTCTTCTGCCTTTGCGAGCGCCTGCTCTACGTTCTCGCCGCCCTCGCTGATCGCCTGATTGGCCTCGTCGCCGACTGCCGTGCAAGCGCCCTCCAGAGCGGTTCCCGCAGCGCCGCCGAGCTGGTTCGCCTCGTCGGTGCACGACGCGACCGCGGTGTCGACCGTCTGCTTCGCGCTCTCGCCGGCGGACGTGGTCGTCGTTGTCTCATCGTCATCGCCGCATCCGGCTGCGATCAACGCGCAGGCGACGAGCGCCGTGAGCGCGGCGGCGGCATGGAAACGATGTCCTCGCATGTCTTGCATCCCCTCTGGTCGGCCCACCGGCACTCGTGGGCGGGGACATCCTATTCGCGCGCGGTGCCGACTGAGCGTCAGTCGGCCTGGCGGCGTTTCCGACGGGCGCTCAGGCGCTCTCGGGCACTGTCGCGTTCGGACTTCTGGGTCACGTAATGCTCGGCGACCGAGGCGAGCAGGGCGACGAGGATGCCGAGTCCGGTGAGGATGTAGATGATCGTGAAGATCTGGGTTCCATCGCTGGTCGGGGCGAAATCTCCATAGCCGACCGTCGTCAGGGTGACGATCGAGAAGTAGAGCGCCTGGATCACGCTCCAGTCCTCAAAGCGCCAGTAAAAGAGCGTCCCCGTGAGCACCAAGACGCCCGCCACGACCGGCAACGCCTTGGTCTCGGGATCGCGCCAGACGGCGGCCATCGCCCGCGCAAGTCCGCGGAAGGCAAGTAGGAGTGGAAGCACCGTGTCGGTGTTCGCTAAGCGCGCGCGGTTTCCTCGGCGCCTCAGCTGTCGACAACGACGACCAGATGGCAGCGAGTTGCCGGGCGCTGCTTCGCGAGACCGGAGCTAGCGTTGCCGATCGTCCTCTAACCGTTCGAGGCGACGCTCGATGGCATCGAGCTTGGAGAGCATCAGGTCCTGGGCCTCCCCCGCCCCACCGATGCGGATGAAGCGTTCGGCGATGAACGCCGTCACCATCGCCACGAACCCGATCCCAACCAACATCACCAGCACCGCGATCAGCTGGCCCCCGAGCGTCTCGGCGCTATAGCCAGGGTTGCCGACCGTCGTCACCATGTTGAGCGTGAACCAGACGCCGCTCGCGAGGCTTACCCCCTCGATCACCGCAAAGGCCACTCCGCCCGCCAGCACGAGAGCCCCCGCAATGACAGCCGCGTCTCGCACTCCTGCAAGCGAGAGGACGCGGCGCGTCGAGAACAGGCGCAACAGCCCGCGTACCCGAATCCGCTCGCTTCGCTCGTTCATCAGGCCGGTTGTTCGACGTTGCGGTTCGGGCTCCCGCCAGAACGCCCGGCGGTTCCCGACGCTGAACCAGCGCCTGGCGCGACCGCCTCTAGCCAGCCTGTTCGGAAATCTCCAGGGTGCATCGTGCGATCAGTTCGTAGGCCGATGCTTTGCGGCCGCCTTCGCGCCAGTCGAAGTAGCGGTACTCGATCACCAGCCAGCTGGCCACCCAGGCGGTCATGAGAAGGACTCCCGCCACGAACACGAGCGCGCCAACCTCGAAGAGGCTACTGTCGGCCTTGCTCGCCTCGGTGGCGGCGGCTGCCGCGGTATATGCGCCTACGATGGTGAAGAAGGCGATTACGAGGCCGAGCGGCAACTGTCGGCGACCCGTGTTGCGAACGGCCTCGGCGTCGCGCCACGCGACCGAGGCAAGCTGCGCGGCCCGGCTGTGAAGCGCAGCCTGGGCCTCGGCGACGGGCACGTCCGGCGAACTGCCTTCAGGTAGGACCACACGAACCGTCAACTCATCCGGAAGCGTCTTCGCTGCGGCCAGTGTCGCGGCCAGGTCGTCGACTCCGGGCTGCGCCGGGCCGCGTTGCGGGACGAACGGTTCGGTCTCGGGCTCCACGAGCAGATGGGCGAGATCATCCAGTTCGATCACCAGCAAGTGCTCACGCTTGAGAAGGGCAAGCGTCTCGTCGAGCTGGCGGCTCGTGTCGCGGGGGAAGTCGCCGGTGGTCATGGCGCCTCGATCAACTCTACGCCCGTGGGCCGCCCGACGTTGTCCCGGGGCTCGTGGAAACTCGAGGTGGCGGCCCTCACCTGAGTCCTGCCGTGCGGCGGGCACCCGGGTGCGGGGAAAACCCAGCGCTAGCTGGGTGTTCTCTAGCGGGCCCGACAGGATTCGAACCTGTGACCTTCGGTTTCGTAGACCGACGCTCTATCCGGCTGAGCTACGGGCCCAAAGCCCAGAGTCTAAGCGGGGATTCGGCGTCCTGGCCGACCGCAGAGAAGGGGGGCAGCGCCTGCGGCCCGCTCATCATCGCGGCGCTCGGCGCACTCCTCGATGCTACCGGCGCGCGAGGCTAGGGCCGATTGAAGAGCTCGACCCGCTCGCCGGACGACATCAGAACGCCGTCGTGGTGCAGCTCGCTGAGGCCGGCGAACCGATCGAGCGTGTCGGGCCCATCGAGCCCTTCGACGACGTAGGGACAGAGGGTGACCACCGGCCGGTCCTTGAACTGCCCCTCCCACGCTCGCTCGATCGACAGCGTGTGCTTGTAGGCGTCGGGATCCGGACCGACGGGCGAGTGAGAGGACCAGAGGCCGGTCAGCCCCCGATCGAGGGCCTGATCGAAGTCAGCCGCCAGTCGCCTCGGCAACCCGTCGGGCGGCTCGTCGAGGTCGATGCGCTCGATCACCAGTTGCTCCTCCGACTCGAGCCCGGCCACGTCGAGGCCCGCGTCGGTGAGCGCCTTGCGGTCGGAGTCCACCTCCACCGCCCGGTGGGCCAACCACCCCCCGCGCTTGGCCCCCAGCGCGTAGAACGATGCGACCACCGGGGCGAACTCGGCGTCGCTGCGGAGCAGCACCGCGAGATGCGGGCACGCTCCGCTGTCGAGGGCGGGGGCGAGCGCGCTATCGAGCATCGCAGCAACCATATCGGGGGCTCTCAGGCCACCGGCACCCGCAGCCTCACCCGAACGCCCTCGCCCGAGCTGGATCTGACGCTCAAGTTGCCACCTACGCTGCGCGCGCGCTCCCGCATCAGCGTGAGCCCGAAGTGGCCTTCCCCAGGACCCTCGGCCTGGTCGAGCTCGAAGCCGGCACCGTCGTCGGCGACCACGAGCGTCAGGCGGTCATCCTCGACTTGAAGCAGCACCTCGACGCGGCTCGCCTCGGCATGCCGGTCGACGTTCGCGAGCGCCTCGGTGAGCACGCGGACGACGACCGCCATCGTCTCCGGCGAAACGTCGACCGCTGGGCCCGCGGCGTGCAGTTCGAGAGGGAGCCCGCGACCGCGCCGCTCGCAGACCTCCTCGACTGCGGCTTGAACCCCGCCGAGTGGGACGGAGACCGAAAGATCCTCGAGCCGGGCGCGGACCACTCGGTGTGCGGAGGCCACTGCCTCGCGCAGCCGTTCGGAACTCGCGCTCGCCCGCTCCGGCGCCGGGTTCGACTCGAGCAGCGCCAGCTCCCGCATCGCGAGCGCGAGATCCTGCGCCAGCCCGTCGTGGATCTCGGCAGCGAGCCGGATCCGCTCGCGCTCGATCTCCGTGCCCTGAAGCTCCTGGCGCAGGCGCGCCGTGAAGATCCCCGCCGCGAGCAGGTCTCCGAGCAGGCGCAGCACGGTAGCGGCGGTGGGGTCGAGCGACAGCGGCTCGGGTGTCGCCGCGACCACCACCCCGACAAGCCGTCCCTCCGACACCAGCGGCAGCACCAGCCACGAATCGGCCGGCGGTTCGAACGGGTTGGCGACCAGCCAACTCGCCTCCTCACGGAAGACGAGTGGTACCCCACTGGCGACCGCCAGGTGCCATGCCTCGTCGTCGAACGAGACCTCGTCGCGGGCGCGCCCGCCCGCGGTTCCCGCCGCGGAGGCGACGTAGCGCTGCAAGCTGGGCGGCGGGCCGGGCCTCGGCAAGTAGAGGACCGCCAGCTCGAGCTCGAGCGCATCTCGCCAAGCGCCCGCTCGGCGAGCTCGGTGAGGCTGCCGGATCCGACCAGCGCCCTGGCGACGCGGTTGATCGCTCCCAGGCCGGCCAGGACCTCGGGCGTCAATCGATGCCGGAGAAGCCCTCCGGATTCGCCAATCCGCCCGAGCTCAGTGTCCACGGTTGCTTCTGACGATACTTCGGGCACGGCAATGTCCGATCCGCCTCTCAGGGTGCTTATCGCGGACGACCACCGCCTGATGCGCGAAGGCACCGCTGCGCTGCTCGCTGCGGACGACCGGCTCGAGGTCGTCGGCCTCGCCCGCGACGGTCGCGAGGCTGTCGCGCTCGCCGAGAGGCGCAACCCGGATGTCGTCCTGCTCGACCTCAACATGCCGGTCATGCCGGGCATCGAGGCGTGCGCCACGATTCGCGCGCGCTCGCCCAAGTGCCAGGTGCTGATTCTGACCGTGTCCGAGCAGGAGCCCGACCTCTACGCTTCGCTGCGAGTCGGCGCCGCGGGATACCTGCTCAAGGACATGGCGCCGAACGAGCTGGTGGAGGCGGTTCTCGAGGCTGGCCGCGGCCAGCCGCAGATTGCCCCCGCGATCGCCAGCAGGCTGTTGACCGAGCTCGCGGGGGGAAGGGCCGAGGCGACCTCTGATCCGCTCGAGGAGTTGAGCGAACGCGAGCGCGAAGTGCTCGCGCTGCTCGCCAAGGGCCTGCGCAACCGGGAGATCGGCGAACGACTTTTCATCAGCGAGTCGACGGTCAAGACCCATGTGCGCCATGTGCTCGAGAAGCTGCAGGCTCGAAACCGCGCCGAGGCGGCGGCGTTCGCGGCTCGCTATCTCGACTGACTCCAGGCTCAATTCCCGATGAGCGCTCGATCTCCGCGCGGGCCGTCGCGGCCATTCCCTGCGCCACGGTCCGGAGGCCGCGAGACATGCGTCTCTTCACATCCTCGGCGCTCGTCTCGAGCACAGCCGCGATCTCGGTCACCGAGTAGCCGCCCAGTCGGGCGAGAGCGATCGCCTCCCGGTCGCCTTGCTCAATCGCCGCGAAGCCTTCCGCCGGGCACGACCGAACCGCGAGCCTGATCGCGTTCTCGACGAGGCGCTGGCAGTCGAGCGCGCGGCCCGCGCCGGCCGGTTCCCGCGCCGCCTCGATCAGCACCCGCTCGGTTACGGCCAGCGCGCTCGCCTTGTCCACCGACGCCGCAACCGCGGCGCCGTAGACGTGCGGCGCGAGCCTAATCACCGCCGCCACCCGGCCGTCGGCATCCATGTGGGCGACCGTACGCCAGAGCCGCCGCGCAGTCATCGCCTGAACGGCTCAACCGCATCCACCAAAGGGTGGATTTTCTAAGTCACGGCAAGCGCCCTACGGGCGCCAGGCTGAGCTACGGGCACGCGGGGCGCCGATCGTAGGCTCGCGCCCGCGCCGCCTGTCCCGCGCTGCCTAGGGGACGACCCTGAACGATCGCGCCGCCGGGCTCGGGTCGGCGTTGCCGGCGGCGTCGATCGCGCGGACCTCGAACGTGTGCGGGCCGAGCGCGAGGCCGGTGTAGGACTTGGGCGAGCTGCACGGCTCCCAGGTGCCGCCGGCCGAAGCGTCGAGGCGGCACTCGAAGCCAGCTACCGGCTGGGGCGAGTGGAAGGCAAAGCTCGGCGAGGGGTTGTTGGTCGTTCCGGTCGGGCCGGAGTCGATCAGGGTGTTGGGCGGGACCGTGTCGACGTTGAAGGTGCGCTTGGCCGGGCTCGGGTCGGCGTTGCCGGCGGCGTCGATCGCGCGGACCTCGAACTTGTGCGGGCCTTGGGCGAGGCCGGTGTAGGACTTGGGCGAGCTGCACGGCTCCCAGGTGCCGCCGGCCGAAGCGTCGAGGCGACACTCGAAGCCGGCTACCGGCTGGGGCGAGTGGAAGGCAAAGCTCGGCGAGGGGTTGTTGGTCTTTCCGGTCGGGCCGGAGTCGATCAGGGTGTTGGGCGGGACCGTGTCGACGTTGAAGGTGCGCTTGGCCGGGCTCGGGTCGGCGTTGCCGGCGGCGTCGATCGCGCGGACCTCGAACTTGTGCGGGCCGAGCGCGAGGTTGGTGTAGTCCTTGGGCGAGCTGCACGGCTCCCAGGTGCCGCCGACCGAAGCGTCGAGGCGACACTCGAAGCCGGCTACAGGCTGGGGCGAGTGGAAGGCAAAGCTCGGCGAGGGGTTGTTGGTCTTTCCGGTCGGGCCGGAGTCGATCAGGGTGTCCGGGGCGGCCGAGTCCTCGACGTAGTCGATCGAGTTCGAGCACGCCGAGTCGGTCTCCCCGACCGCGATCGCCGAGAGCGGCGTCGTCGTGTTGTCGGCGACCGTGATCGGGATCCCGCCGCCCGTGAACTCGGCGGCGGGGCGGGTCGCGGCGACCGGACCGGTGCAGTCAGCGCTCGCGTAGATCCTGACGTCGGTCGGGCTTCCGGCGCCGAGCGTGCCCTGGACCTCGGGCGTGTTGTCGTTCGCCGGCGAGGCGGGGCTCGTGCCGGTGATCGTCGGCGCGTCGGGCGCGTCCTCGACGCAGGTCACTGTGACCGCGACGGTCGCCTCAGAGCCGCCGTTGAGCGTGTAGGTGAAGTCGTCGGTGGGCTCGGCCCCGGGCTCGTTGCAGTAGTCGGCGTCGGGCTGATAGGAGAGCGAGAGCCCGTCCGGCGCGACCGCGACCGTGCCGTTGGCCGGCTGGGTGGCGGAGGCGATCGTAAGCTCGCCGGCGTCTCCGTTTAGGTCGTTGGCGAGCACGTCGATCGAGCTCTGTCCCGAGTCCTCGCCGACGGTCGCAGTGTCATCGACGGCGACCGGGGCATCGTCGGCGCAATCGACGGTGACCGCGACGGTCGCCTCAGAGCCGCCGTTGAGCGTGTAGGTGAAGTCGTCGGTGGGCTCGGCCCCGGGCTCGTTGCAGTAGTCGGCGTCGGGCTGATAGGAGAGCGAGAGCCCGTCCGGCGCGACCGCGACCGTGCCGTTGGCCGGCTGGGTGGCGGAGGCGATCGTAAGCTCGCCGGCGTCTCCGTTTAGGTCGTTGGCGAGCACGTCGATCGAGCTCTGTCCCGAGTCCTCGCCGACGGTCGCAGTGTCATCGACGGCGACCGGGGCATCGTCGGCGCAATCGACGGTGACCGCGACGGTCGCCTCAGAGCCGCCGTTGAGCGTGTAGGTGAAGTCGTCGGTGGGCTCGGCCCCGGGCTCGTTGCAGTAGTCGGCGTCGGGCTGATAGGAGAGCGAGAGCCCGTCCGGCGCGACCGCGACCGTGCCGTTGGCCGGCTGGGTGGCGGAGGCGATCGTAAGCTCGCCGGCGTCTCCGTTTAGGTCGTTGGCGAGCACGTCGATCGAGCTCTGTCCCGAGTCCTCGCCGACGGTCGCAGTGTCATCGACGGCGACCGGGGCATCGTCGGCGCAATCGACGGTGACCGCGACGGTCGCCTCAGAGCCGCCGTTGAGCGTGTAGGTGAAGTCGTCGGTGGGCTCGGCCCCGGGCTCGTTGCAGTAGTCGGCGTCGGGCTGATAGGAGAGCGAGAGCCCGTCCGGCGCGACCGCGACCGTGCCGTTGGCCGGCTGGGTGGCGGAGGCGATCAGCTTCGTGCCGCCGTCGGTGTCGGTGTCGTTGGCGAGCACGTCGATCGGGTTCGCATCCGAGTCCTCCTCGACCGTCGCAGTGTCATCGACGGCGACCGGGGCGATGTCCTCCGTGCCGCCCACACTGACCTGCTGCAGGACTGGCGTCGTGCTCGGGTCCGCGGTCGTCAGCTCGGCCCGGTACTGGAGGTAGCGAGAGTTGCCCGCGACGTCGTCGCCGCTGCTCGCAACCGGGGCGAACGCGCTCCAGCTCGCGTCCGGCGTCGGGGTCTCGCCGGTGCGTACGCTGAGTGCGATCCCGGTCCCGGCCGGCGTCGTCGCGTCCCAGCTCAGCGCACCCCAATCCGCCCCGCCCGGGCCGGCGTCGAAGACGCGCGAGTCGAAAGTCGCGGCCGCCGGGTACGGGCCCATTCGCAACCAGTCGACCGCCACCTCGGGCCCGCCGGCATTGAAGTCGCTGGCGGCGACGTTCATCGCCGTGCCATAGGTGGCGGCATGGGTGGCGACCAGGCCGCCGTCGACGTAGAAGCGCACCTCGCTCAGATCCCACTCGATCCGGTAGCGGTGCTCGGAGCCGAGCAGCGAGCCCGGCAGCGGCGTGTTGATCTGAGCCGAGCCGGTGTTGGTGCGGGCGAAGAGCTGGCCGCTGGTGGTGTTGGTGCTGAAGATCGCCCAGACGCTGTTGAAGTTGTCGCTGAAGCCGACGTGCTGGAACGGCGCCGCGGCGAAGGTGGCGTCGAACTCGAGCCGCTGCCCGGCGCCGAAGGTCGCGTCGGTGCCGGCGAAGGCGCCGTTGACGTGCAGGCTGCCTGCCGAGACGGTGGCGGTGCCCCCTGGGCCGCCGCCCTGCGACTCCCAGGTCGAGCTCGACCAGCCGGCCGGCAGCCCAGGCCCGCCGGCGAACTCGGCCCCGACCGCCGGCCTCAGGGTCACCTCGCCGTCGTCGGTCTCCGAGACGTAGCCGTCGGCGCCGGCGTCGCCCGCCGAGAAGTCGGCGAAGGTGGTGTCGGTGAAGCCGACCGAAGGCCCGCCGGTGGTAAAGGACCAGGTGTCGTCGTCGCCGAGCGCGTTGCCGGCGGCGTCCTCGACCGAGCCGGCGACGGTGACCTCGTAGGTGGTCGCCGGGTCGAGGTCGGCGTCGGGGTCGAGGGTCGCCGTGTTGGCGGCGTAGCTGACCGTGGCCGGAACGTCGCTGCTCGCGCCCTCAGCGCGCAGGCGGAAGCTCGAGCCGTCGATCGTCGCGGGGTCCATCGGCTCGCTGAAGCCGACCTCGACGTTGGCGCCGGCGCCGACCCCGGTCGCCCCGGGCGCCGGCGTGCGCTGGCTGATCGTCGGCGGGGTCGTGTCCGGGGGACCGGCCGCGAAGCCGACCGAGACCTGGGCCAGCTCGGGAGTCCGGCCTGGATCGCCGCTGGTGAGCGCGGCGCGGTACTGGATGTAGCGGGAGCTGCCGGGGACGTCGCCACCATTGGCGATCGGGGCGAAGGCGCTCCAGGACCCGTCCGGGGTCGGGGTGTCGCCGGTCCGCACGCTGAGCGCGACGCCGGTGCCCGCCGGGGTGGTTGCATCCCAGGCCAAGGTGCCCCAGTCGGAGCTCTGGCCTCCGTCGAGGACCCGCGAATCGAAGCTGCCCGAGCCCGGATAGGGACTCATCCGCAGCCAGTCGAGCGAGAGCTCGCCGCCGCCTGGCTCGAAGTCGCTGGTCAGCGGGCGCATCTGATCGCCGAAACTGAGCACGTGGGTGGCGACGAGTCCGCCGTCGACGTAGAAGCGCACCTCGCCGGCGTCCCACTCGATTCGGTAGCGGTGCTCGGAGCCGAGCAGCGAGCTCGGCAGTGGCGTGTCGGTCGAGGTCGAGCCGTTGTGGGTGCGGGCGTAGAAGAGGCTGTCGCCCCTGGTGCTGAAGGTCGCCCACGGCGGCGCGTTGAGATCGGTCGCGAAGCCGGCGGTCTGGAACGGCGCCGCGGTGAAGGTGGCGGAGAACTCGAGCGCGCGGCCTGCGGCGTAGGTCGCGGCGGTGCCGGCGCTGGCGCCGTCGACGTGCAGTCGTCCGCCGCTGACGGTCGCGCTGCCGCCGCCGCTCCATGGCGCCGAGATCCAGTCGCCGGGCAGCGATGCACCACCGAACTCGGCGCCGGCCGCCGGCTTCAGGGTCACCTCGCCGTCGGCGGTCTCGGCGATGTAGGTGTCGGCACCGGTCGCCCCGCCGCCGAAGTCGGCGCTGGTCGTGTCGATCAGCGACAGACCGCCGGTGGTAAAGGACCAGGTGTCGTCGTCGCCGAGCGCGTTGCCGGCGGCGTCCTCGACCGAGCCGGCGACGGTGACCTCGTAGGTGGTCGCCGGGTCGAGGTCGGCGTCGGGGTCGAGGGTCGCCGTGTTGGCGGCGTAGCTGACCGTGGCCGGAACGTCGCTGCTCGCGCCCTCAGCGCGCAGGCGGAAGCTCGAGCCGTCGATCGTCGCGGGGTCCATCGGCTCGCTGAAGCCGACCTCGACGTTGGCGCCGGCGCCGACCCCGGTCGCCCCGGGCGCCGGCGTGCGCTGGCTGATCGTCGGCGGGGTCGTGTCGCCGCCGATCCCGTACGTCGCGCTGACCTCGGCAAGGCTCGGGGTCCGCGCCGCGTCGGTCGAGGTCAGCGTGGCCCGGTACTGCAGGTAGCGCGAGCTGCCGCCGATCGGGCCGCCGGAGCTCGCAACCGGGGCGAAGGCGCTCCAGCTCCCGTCCGGGGTCGGCGTGTTCCCGGTCCGCACGCTGAGCGCGACCCCGGTCCCGGCCGGCGTCTCGGCGACCCAGCTCAGGGCCTGCCAGGTGACCTGTTCGCCCGCGTCGAGGACCCGCGAGTCGAAGTCGGCCGAGGCCGGATGCGGGCTCATCCGCAGCCAGTCGACGGCCACCTCCGGTCCGCCGGAGTTGAAGTCGCTCGCGGCGACGTTCATCGCCGGGCCAAAGCTGGCCGAGTGGGTCGCGACCGGGGCGCCGTCGACGTAGAAGCGCACCTCGCCGGCGTCCCACTCGATCCGGTAGCGGTGCTCGGAGCCGATCAGCAAGCCGGGAAGCGGGGTGTTGACGAGGGCCGAGCCCGTGTTCGTGCGGGCGAAGAGCTGGCCGGTGACGTTGTTGGTGCTGAAGATCGCCCAGACGCTGTTGAAGTTGTCGCTGAAGCCGACGTGCTGGAACGGGGCGGCGCCGAAGGTGGCGGCGAACTCGAGCGAGCGGCCGGGCCCGAAGGTCGCGTCGGTCCCCGCGAAGGCGCCGTCGGTGTGCAGGCTGCCGCCCGAGACAGTGGCGCTGCCGCCGGGACCGCCGCCCTGCGACTCCCAGGTCGCGCTCGACCAGCCGCTCGGCAGGCCGAGCCCGGAGAACTCCTCCCCGACGGCCGGCTTCAGGGTCACCTCACCGTCGGCGGTCTCGGCGATGTAGCCGTCGGCGCCTGGCGATCCGGCGGCGAAGTCGGCGGTGGTGGTGTCGGTCAGGCCGGCAGCCGGGGTGCTGAAACTGCGCGGCGGGTCGGCAGCGGCCGGGTCGGTGGTCGAGTTGGACGCGGCGTCGGCCGAGGTGACCCGGTAGTAGTAGGTCGTGTTGGCCTCCAGGCCGTCGAGCTCGACCGAGTGCGAGGTGCCGAGTCCGGCGCTCGACTCGCTCGAGGTCAACGCCGAGGGGCTGGTCCCGTAGTCGACCCGGGAGTCCGCGGGCTCGTTGGTGTCCCAGGTGATCGTCGCGCTCTGAGCGCCGGCGGTGTGGGCGACGTTGGAGATCGCCGGCCCGGTCGCGTCGACGTCATAGGTCGCGTCGTAGTCGCCCGGGAGCGCCTCGACGAACGCGTACTCGACCCCCTTGATCGTCTGGTTGGTGGTCGCGACCGGATTGCCGTCGCGGGTCACACCGGTCAGCGCCCCCGCCTCGGAGCTGGTCGGCACCATCGCGCGCAGGCCGTTCGCGCCGGCGCCCACCTCGACCGTGAAGCTGAGCTGGTTGCCGTTCCAGGCGATGCCGTCGAACGAGGAGCCGTTTCGTCCATCCAGCCACTCGAGCATCTGGCGGCTCGAGACCACCGGCACCCCGCGCGCCAGGGCCGAGGAGACGATCGCGTCCGAGCCCGCGGAGCTCGCGCTGTCGGTATGCATATTGGCGACGAAGGCCCCGTAATAGCCCTCGCTGCCGAGCGCCCGATCAAGCAGCGTATTGGCGGTGAACGGGAAGGACTGGCCGGACTCGTCGGTCATCTGGGTCGCGCCCTGGTAGACGTCGATCATCGAGCCGTCGAGATCGGCGAAGCGCATCGGCATCCCGGAGCCGGTGAACAGGCCCGGCGTGTCGTCGACCCATTCCGGCGGCCAGTAATAGTAGTTGGTGTCCAACCGGATCCCGTGGTCGAGCTCGACCTTCGGCTGCGAGGCCCAATCGCTCCAGGCGATGCAGTGGGTGCGGTTGGTGCTCGGCGCCGGCACGCTCGGGTACTCGCTCGAGAACTCGGCCAGCTGGTCGTCGTAGCCCTGGTCGAGCGACGCCGGCGTGAAGTCCGCGCAGAAGGTCGTCTGATGGAGCCCGACCTCGAACCCGGCGGCGTTGTAGGTCGCCGCCTGGGCATCGGTGAGCGGCGAGTTGGGATACACGTAGGAGGTCCCCCGCACGCACTCCCAGTCGGCAACCGAGCAGCCCGCCGGGCTGAGCGCTGAGTACTGGTCGAAGCGTCCAGCGGTGCCGCCGCTCGCGTGATCGTCGCCGGTCATCACCACGACCGCCTCCTCGGAGCGAGGGAAGTACCAGAAGCGCGGCAGCGGCTTGCGATCGAGGTTCAGCTCGCCGATCAGGTTGGCGAGCAGGCGCTGCTGCTCGTCGGCCTGCGGGATCGAAATCTTGTCACGGTCGACCCAGTCGGGCTGCGGGTCGCCGGGGGCGGCGCCGAAGAACAGGTTGTCGGAGCGAATCGGGCCCGCCTGGCCGTCGCGCGACTGCCCGGCCCAGGCGGGATTGCCCTGGCGCGTGTAGACGATCGAGCGGGCAAGGTCGTAGGTGAAGGCCGCCGCCTGGCCCCCGTTGACGCCGACGTCGCGCAGGGTGACAGCGGGATTGGAGGTCGCGGTCGTCGCGTTCGAGTAGAGCGTCGCGACGGTTGTAGCGCCGCTGGCGTCGTAGCGGTCGGCGGTGCCGTGGAACTGCATCGTCTCGCCGACGATCCCGGCGCCGGGGCTCGAGCCGGTGTCGACCTGGATGTAGCCCTCCGAGAGGTCTGAGCCGAGGTCGGTGAGGCCGAGCAGCACGGCGAGCTGCGGGTCGGGGCGCATCGCGATCAGGTTGCCGCCACCCGTGACCCAGTCCGAGAGGGTCTGCACCTGCCCGGCGCTGAGCGAGGTCTCGCCGAGGATGACGACGTCGTAGGCGTCGAGGGTCGCCGCGTCGACGTTCGAGAGGTCGGTGACGTTGAACTCGTTCAGGCCCTCTGCCCGAAGGATCTCGGCGTAGTAGCGGCTGAACGGGTTGGCGGAGTTGCCGACCACCAGGATCGGCCCGCCGGGGCCCTCGTCAGGAGGCGGTGGCGGCGGGGCCGCGGTCGTGAACGACCAGCTGTGATCGGAAAGGCGCTCGTTGCCAGCCGTGTCGGCGACCCCGCCGGTCCCGCCCTTGATCGTCGCCGTGTAGGTGGCGGAGTTGGCCAGCGCGCCGTCGGGGTCGAGGGTCGCGGTCCGACTCGCGCCGGAGTAGGTGACGGTCGCCGGGACCAGCGCGTCCGACGAGTCTCGAAGCTCGAAGTTGGCGCCGTTGATCGTCGCCGGGTCGATCGCCTCGTTGAAGGTCGCGGTCACGTTGGTGGACGTAGCCGCCCCGGTGCCACCGGCCGGGGGAGCGGCCGAGGTGATCTCGGGAGGAGTGGTGTCCGGGCCGGTGTCGTCATCGAAGACGACGTCGACCCAGTAGTTGCTCGACTCGAAGGTGCTGGTCGGGAAGACCCCGGCGGGGCCGTAGTTGTAGACGCCGTTCGCCCCGTCGACGCCGTCGGCCAGCGCGTGCAGCGGCGGGCTGTCGGCCCCCTGGCCGGAGAAGTAGCCGTTGGTGGCGGCGTAGTTCCCGTTCGGCGCGTGATAGGAGGCGACGTAGGTGGTGTCGGCGTCGATCGCGACCGGCGCCGCGAAGTCCACCTGTTGCCAGCCCGAGGCGCTCTCGCCGCTGAAGGTGGCCTGGGCGAGCAGCGCGCCGCCCGCCGACCAGAGATGGCCGATGTGGGTGCCGGTGTTGGCGGGCCCCTTGTAGAAGCGCAGGCCGGTGATCTCCCCAGCCACGTCGGAGCGGAACTTGACCCCGAGCTCGACCGCGCCCGGGTCGCTGTCGAGCGGCGGGACGAAGGAGTCCGACCAGATCGAGCACGGACAGCTCGCCGGGACCACGTCGACGGTGATCCCCGGCCCGGGCGTCTCGAGGTTGCCGCTGTCGTCGGCGGCGCGGGTCCTGATCGTCGCCTGGCCGGTCGCGTTCGGCGTCCAGGCGTAGGTCCAGCTACCGCGCCCCTCGGCCGGGCGCCACGGGCCACCGTCGATCGAGACCTCGACGGCCCCGACCTCGCCGCCGCCCGCCTCGGTGGCAATCCCGCTGATCACGGTCTGCTGGTTGGCCGGGACCTCGGCGGCGTTGCCGGGCGCCGTCACCTGCGAGCTCGGTGCCGCGGTGTCGGTCGAGGCGGTCGCGGCGACAAGGCCCGGCTCGAGCGTGTCGGGCTGGCCGCCCATGTCGGCGAGCAGGTTGACGGTCGCCTGCTGCATGTCCGGATCGGGCGTGGAGCCGCCGCGATCGTGCACGCCGTCCAGGCCCCAGGCCCACTGGATCGTCCCGGCGCCGAAGACGAGCGCGCCGCTCGGGGCCCGGTACTGGGTCAGGTGATGGGTGGCAGTGCCAGGGGCATAGGTCGAGCCGTTGTCCTGCAGCACCTCGACGCCGGTCCGGGTGGCCGTCGACAGGTGCACCAGGCCCGCGGGCCGGACGGCGTTGACCGGTGCCTCGTCCCACTCGTAGCCGAGCGTGTTCGCCGCCAGGGTCTCGGTCTCGCCGGCGGCGAGCGTCGCAGCGTCGGTATTGCGCCAGAACCGCATCTTGCCTTCGGCCGCCGGCACCTCGATCGCCGAGGTCCCGGAGTTGACCCGGAACAGGGTCCCGGTCAGCGCGTTCTCGGGATTCGGCCCCTCGGGGTTGATCGGGCGATCGTCGCGCCAGGTCCCGGTCCAGGTGTCGGTCGGATCGTCGATTCCGGTTGGGTGGGTCTCCTTGTAGGAGACCAGCGTCCGGTGGTCGGTGGCGGGCCCGGCGATGCTGTCCTCCCAGCGCGTCTTCCAGAACACCTCGTTGCCGCTGAAGAAGGCGAGGTCCACCCCGGCGTCACGGGCCGCCTCGACGTTGCTGCGCTGGCCGCCGGACCAGTACTCGTCATGGCCGACCGAGAGGAAGGCCTCGTGCTCGAGGATCTCGGCGCCGTTGCGGTCGCTGTCGACGCCGGTGAAGTAGCTGACGTCGTAGCCGTTTCGCTCCAGGAAGCGGACCATCGGGTACTCGGCGTTGAAGACCCAGTCCTCCGGCGTCGGACCGCGGGTCGTAAACGGCCGGTTGTAGCTGACCTTGTAGGCGCGACCGACCGGGGAGCCGACGTACAGGCTGTTGCCGCCGTACTGGTTGTAGGCCTGCCAGGTCGTGTCCATGGTCTGGAAGAGCAGGTCCGAGCCGCCGTCGTCGTCGCGGACGATGAAGACGATGTGGCTCGCGCCGGCGGGCCCGTCCTCGCGCACGAGTCGGGCGAAGTAGATCCCCGACACGGCATCGGCAGGTACCGCCCAGGATGCCGACTCGTCCCAGTTGCCGCAATCGACCAGCCCGGTGGGGGCGTCGCTCGCGCAAGCGGGCTGGCTCTGCGGCAGGGCGGCAGAGGGCTCGACGGTCGCCACCTGGCGGGCGCCGTCGCCGGCGTAGTAGCCCATCCGGTAGATGTCGAGCCGGTAATCGTCCGCGTCGGTGTCGACCTTGAAGCGGACGGTCGCACCCTGATCGACGCTGATGTCGGTACTGAAGCCCTGGATGCTCGCCGATCCCGAGCCGCTGACCTCCCACTCACTTGCCGGGTCACCCGGTTTGGAGTTCTCGCAGACGATCTCGTTCGCGATCGGGGGGTCGCAGGGAGCGGCCTGCGCAGTCGCCGGACTAAGCGCCGATGCCGCTGCGAGAGCAAGCGTGGCGACGACGAGCGCAATCGCCGCCGCCACCGCCTTGCCCGGCCTCCCGCGACCGAGACTCCCGTGGAGCACCCACATGCCGAGTCGTAATCTTCCGAGCGAGGGGCTGCTGCGCATGAGTAAAGTCCGCAAACTCGGAATTTGCTCGCGAATCGCTCACCCGATCCCAAACCTCTACCACAGGCTTAGGCTTGGCGACTTTGGGGGTGAGGCGAGTTAAGGTTCGCGGTCCAGGTAGCGCGGCTCGGCGAAGACCTGCCGTAGGACCGGCTCGAACGACTCCAACGGCAGCGAGTCATAAGCGGGGTCGAAGCAGTTCTGGTCGTAGAGCTCGCAGAACTCGGCGCAGTCGTCGAACCACTTGTGGTCGCGGTAGCGCTCGCGGGCGTCGGGGTCCTCGCCGGTCTGGCGGCCGTAGTAGTACTGCTGGAAGACCCCGTGATGGGCGATCACCCAGCAGATCCGCGGCTCGACGTAGGGGCGCAGAATCGCCGCAACCATCTCGCCGTGGGTGTAAGGGGCGAGCTCGTCGCCGATGTCGTGCACGAGCGCCGCGGCGACGTACTCGTCCGAGCGGCCGTCGCGCCGGGCGCGGGTCGCTGACTGAAGCGAGTGCTCGCAGCGCGAGATCTGATAGCCGCCGAACGAGTGCTCGAGCCCCTGCACCGCGGCAAGCAGCCGGTCGGGAAGCCGCTCGATGTACTCGCTCTCGAGCCGCTCGAGCAGCTTGTAGTCCTCGCGCGTCCCGTCCGCCATCGCCGTGAAGCCGACCGTCTCCATCCTCACCTCCGTCTCGGGGCCGACAGGATACGATCGCCGGGTGGCCGAGGCGAGCGCCAACGCCGAGCTGATCGATCGCTTCTACGCCGCCTTCGCGCGTCGCGACCACGAGGCGATGGGCGCCTGCTACACGGCCGATGCGACCTTCACCGACCCCGTGTTCGAGGACCTGCGCGGCGCCGAGGTGCCGGCGATGTGGCGGATGCTCTGTGAGCGCGGAACCGACCTCGAGCTGAGCCACTCGGCTGTCGAGGCCGAGGGCGACCGCGGCTCGGCGCACTGGCGGGCCGACTACACGTTCAGCGGCACCGGTCGGGCGGTCCACAACGAGATCGACGCCAGCTTCAGGTTCGAGGACGGGCTGATCGCTGAGCACACCGACTCCTTCGACCTCTGGCGCTGGGCGCGCCAGGCGCTCGGGCCGGTCGGAGTCCTGCTCGGCTGGTCGCCACCGGTGCAGGCCAAGATCCGCAGCCAGGCCCGCCAGAGCCTGGACGACTTCAGGCGCTAGCCCGCTGCAAGCGGCGCGGGCCGAGCGGTCATACGATCGGCGCGTGAACGACCGGCTCTCCGCCTCGGACATGTCGTCGCTGCTCGCCGAGCGCGGCCCGATCCATGTCCACGTCGGCGCCACGATCGTGATCGAGGGACCGCATCCCGACTTCGAGCGTCTGCTCGAGCACGTTGAGGTGCGGCTTGCCCTGGTGCCGCGGTTCCGCCAACGGGTGACCCGGACCCCGCTCGATCTCAGCAACCCGGTCTGGACCGACGACCCGCGCTTCGACCTCCGCTGGCACGTGCGCCGCGCGGCGCTTCCCGCACCGGGCGGGGGCGCCGAGCTGCGCGACCTCGTCGGCCGGATCATGTCCGAGCCGCTGGACTTCGGCCGCCCTCTGTGGCAGCTCTACCTGGTCGAGGGCGTCGAGGGCGGACGCCACGCGCTGGTCAACAAGACCCACCACGCGCTCGTCGACGGCGTCGCCGCGATCGACGTCGGCACCGTGATCCTCGACCCGAGCCCCGACGGCAGTGAGATCGAGCTGCCCGACCAGGAATGGGATCCCGAGCAGCCGAGCCCCGAGCTGCTCTTCGTCCGTGCCGCGTCTGACCGTATCCGAGGCCCCCTGCGCGCCGCCCACAAGGCCGCGCTCGAGGCGCTGACGACCCCCCGCGAGACCGCCGGACGGGTGATGAGGACGGCCGAGTCGTTCACCCAGCTCGCCGCAAGCGGCCCGACCGCGCCGCGGACCTTCCTCAACTACGAGATCGGCCGCGACCGGCGAGTCGCCTACGTCGACGCCGGCCTCGAGGACCTGAAGGCGGCGCGCGGCGACGGTGCCGCGACCGTCAACGACGTGATCCTCTCGGTCACGACGGGCGCCTTGCGGCGCTGCTTCGAGCGTCGCGGCGAGACGCTGCCCGAGCACCTGGTCGCGCTGGTGCCGATGAGCGTCCGCCGCCCGGACGAGCAGCTCGAGCTCGGCAACCGGATTGCGACCCTGCTCGTGCGGCTGCCGCTCGCCGAAGCGGACCCGGCCGCCCGGCTCGATCGGATCCACGCCGAGACGAGCAGGCTGAAGGCGTCCGAGCAGGCGCGCGCTGCATCGCTGGTGATCGAGGCGACGGGCTGGACCCCGCCGACCGTCAACCGGGTGCTCGCTGACGCGATCTCGCGGCCGCTGTCGTGGAACCTGACCGTCTCCAACGTCCCCGGACCTCAGGTCCCGTTCTACGTACTCGGCAGGCGGATCGAGGCGATCTACCCGTTCGTGCCGCTCTCCCCCCAGCACCACGCGCTCTCGGTCGGGGTCCTGAGCTACGACGGCGGAGTCTTCTTTGGCATCACAGGCGACCGCGACCTGTTCGCCGACATCGACGCGCTCGCGGCCGAGCTCGAGGCGGCGCTCGCCGAGCAGGGGGCGGCGGCCGGATCAGCTAGGCGCGGATGAAGACCGGGGCCCCGAGCGGCACCCGCGAGACGAGCCTTGAGACCTCAGCATCGGCCGCCCGCACACAGCCGTGCGAGGCCGCGATCCCGAGTGGGCCGCTGGTCCCGTGGATCGCGATCCGCCGGCCCCCGAGCCATCCCGAGGGCAGGGTCGGCTGGGTCGCCGAGAGCGCCAGCGCACAGCAGCCGTAGGCAGGGTTGAGGTCGCCGCGGAAGGTGTCGGTGACGGCGAAGCGCCCGGTCGGGGTCTCGGTGCCCGGGGCGCCGACCGTGACCGCGAACCGGCGCACCACCCGGCCGCGATCGCGCAGCTCTGCGCGACGCTCGGAGAGGTCGACCTCGACCGAGACCCGGGTCGAGCCTGCCTTCAGCTCTTTCGGGTCGAGCCGGATCCAGCCGAGCTCGTCGTTCGGCAGCGCCGCCGTCGCCACCCCGGCCCAGCCATCGCGCTCGCGAACGACACCGAACACGGTCGGCGAGCCGAACTCGGTTTGCGGCCCCGCCCGGGTGACGACCTCGCCACCCGGCTCGGTCCGCACCGTGACCCGCTCGCCGGGCCGCACCCAGACGATCGGGGCGGCGCCGGCGCGCCCGTCGAGCGCCAGAGTCGAGGGCTTGGCGGGCGCGAGCTCCTTCGCTGGCGGCTCAGCAGCGGCAGGCGGCTTCCCGCCGGAGTCGCTGCGGTCCTCGCCGCCACAACCGGCGAGCAGAGCCACCACCGCGAGCGTGACGTAGGCGACCGGCTGAGGCGTTGGATGACCTGCCCTCACACCTACAGCTCCGCCAGCACCTCCGCGGCCGCCCGCTGGCCGGACTCGACCGCGCCGTCCATGTAGCCGGCCCAGGCGGTCGCGGTCTCGGTGCCGGCCCAATGCACCCGGCCGGCTGGTCGGCGCAGCTCGTCTCCCCAGCCGAGCAGTGCGCCCGGCGGCATGTAGCCCGCGTAGCACCCCCGGCTCCAGGGGTCGTCGGCCCATGCCTTGTCGACATAGCCGATCACGTCCGTGCGCGCCCGCGAACCGAAGTAGCGCTCGAACGAGCCGATCACCGCCTCGGCGCGCTCCTGCTTGGAGGCGGCCACATACCGGCGTGCCGCGCTGCCCTCGATGAACCCGAGCAGGACCCCGGGGGAGCCGTCCGCGGGCGTGTTGTCGAAGGTCAGGTTGACCGGCCCGACGTTGCTGGTCGCCATCCCCGAGAGGCCATCCGCGCGCCAGAACGGCGTCTCATAGACGGCCATGCACTTGATCACCTGACCCATCGGGACGCGCTGCTGAAGCTGCGCGCGCTGGGCCGATAGCCGCGGACGGAACTCGATCCGGTCGATCAGGGCAGGCGCCAAGGCGACGATCACCTGCTTGGCGATCCAGGTCTCGTCGCGGGCCCGGACCTCGACCGATCCCTTGCGCTGGCGAATCGAGTGGACGGGCTGCTCGAGCCGGACCCGCTTGCCGAGCTGGCTCGCCATTCGCAGCGCGATCAGTTGCGCGCCGCCGACGATCCTGCTGTCCTGGGCGCCGCCCGCGGTGTCGATCAGGTGGTTGAAGCTGCCCGCGGTTGCGGTGTAGAAGAGGGCGAAGAGCAGCGAGACGTCGGCGGGCTCGGTCGCGAACACCGACGCGAAAGCGAGGTCGGCGAGGTCGCGCGCCTCGGGGTCGGTGACGTTGGCGAGCTTCCAGGTCTCGAACGTCTGCGAGTCCCATTCGACCGCGCGGGGCGCGTCCTGGGGCGCGTCGACGGGCACCTCGGCCGCCATCTCGTCGATCCCGGCGATGAACTGGGCGACCTCGACCAGGGCCGCGGTCGAGACGGGCGGGATCGTCCCGGTGTAGGTCTGCGTCACCCCGTCGCGGTAGTAGACGTTCTCGCCCTCGACGTAGGTCTTGAACGTTTCGAGCCCGAGCTCGCCGATCAGCGCCAGGACCCGATCCTGGTCGGGTCCGACCCACTGGCCGCCGATCTCGACCTGCTCGTCGCCGGAGATCCCGACGTTCTTGATCCTGCCGCCGACCCGGTCGCGCGCCTCGAGCACGGCGACCGAGTGGCCCGCCGCGGCGACCTGTCTCGCCGCCGCCAACCCCGCGAACCCGCCGCCGATGACGACCACGTCGGCGCGTCGCCGATGCTTGGCGGCCGCGCTCGCGGCCAGCGGTCCGCTGACTGCGATCCCGCCGGTGGTCGCGGCAGCGCCGCCGAGCAGCCGGCGACGGCTGATCGAGGGCTCGCCGGAACCAACGGGCTGAGCGGCGTATTCGTCGGAGCTCGAATCCACCCCACGACACGTTAGGCGACCAGGCTGAGAGCATGCGATCGTGACCGCCGAACCGTCCGATCCACGGGTCCTCTCGTTGTTCGACGCGGAGGCTGTCGAGGTCGGAGCCGATTGCCTTCGCTGGGTACCGGTCCGGCGCTCGCTTGGGATCGGCGCCTTCGGGGTCAACGCCTACCGCGCCGACAGCGGCGAGGCGGTGATCGAGGATCACGTCGAGTCGCCCGGCCAGGAGGAGCTCTACGTCGTGCTATGCGGCCGAGTCGAGTTCTCGGTTGGCGACGAGCGATCTCAACTCTCAGCCGGAGAAGCGATCTTCGTGGCCGAGCCCGAGGCCCGTCGAGGCGCCATCGCCCGCGAAGACGACACCGCCGTGCTGGCGATCGGCGGCTGGCGCGAGCAGCCGTATCACTCCTTGCCATGGGAGCCGATCTACCTCTCGGACCGGGCGTTCAGGCGCAAGCAGTGGGCCGAGGCGGCGAGGATCCTCGAGCGCGAGGCCGCTGAGCACCGCGGCAACCCCTTGCTCCGTTACCGCCTCGCCTGTTGTCTGACGCAGCTCGGCGACCGCGACGCCGCGCTCGCCGAGCTGCGCCCAGCGGTCGAGGCGAGACCGCAGCTGCTGGAGCGCGCCGACGACGATCCGCTGCTGAAGCCGCTGCGCGACCTGGAAGGCTGGGCAGCAGTCGGCCAGTGAAGCGGAGAGGGCGGGATTCGAACCCGCGAGAGAGCTTGCGCCCCCTACTCGCTTAGCAGGCGAGTGCCTTCAGCCACTCGGCCACCTCTCCGGGCACGGCTCGATTCTAGATCGGGCCAGATACGCTCGCTCGCCCGTGAGCTCGCCGCCCGAGAGCATCGACCGCGAGGCGCTGAAGGCGCGCTACGACTCGATCCTCGCCGGTGTCACGCCGCCGTTCGCCTTCGTCGACCTCGATGCGCTGGTGCGCAACGCCGGCCGCTTGCTCGAGCAGGCGGGCGGGCTGCCGATCCGGGTCGCGTCGAAGTCGATCCGCTCGACCGCGGTCCTGAGCCGGGTGCTCGACCTCGACCCCGGCTTTCGCGGGGTGCTCGCCTACACGGTGCCCGAGGCGCTTCACCTCGCCGAGACCGGACTGGAGAACGTCGTCGTCGCCTACCCGTCGGTCGACCGCGCGGCGATCGCCCGGGTCGCCCGGCTCGCCGCCGAGCGGCCCGAGCGCGCTCCGGTGCTGATGGTCGACGACCGACCGCACCTCGACCTGATCGAGGGCGCTATCGGCAGCGGCCCGACCGAGCTCGGAGTCTGCCTCGACGTCGACCTGGGCTGGTGGCCGCTCGGCGGACGGTTGGCCCGGGTGGGCCCGAAGCGCTCCCCGGTCCACGACGCCGAGCGGGCGCGCCGAATGTCGGCGGAGATCGAGGACCGCCCTGGGACCATGCTCGCCGGCCTGATGGCCTACGAGGGCCAGATCGCCGGCGTCGGCGACCGGATCCAAGGGCGTCCGCTGCGCAGCGGCGCGATACGCGCGATGCAGGAGGCCTCGGAGCGCGAGATCCGCCGCCGGCTGCCGGGGATCATCGCCGCCGTGCGCGAGTCACTCGCCGAGCGCGGCCGGCGGCTGGAGTTCGTCAACGGCGGCGGGACCGGGAGCCTGGCGCGAACCGCGGCGGCCGGGATCGTCGACGAGCTGACCGCGGGCTCGGGCTTCTATGCCCCGGCCCTGTTTGACCACTACCGCTCGCTGGAGCTCGAGCCGGCGGCCTTCTTCTGCTTGCCGGTCGTCCGCCGCCCGGTAGGGGGCATCGCGACCTTGCTCGGCGGCGGCTATCTCGCCTCGGGCACCGGCTCGGGGGATCGCCTACCCGAGCCCTACTTGCCGGGCGGCCTGCGCCTCGACCGTGAGGAGGGCGCCGGGGAGGTGCAGACGCCACTGCTCGGTGCGGCCGCCCACCGGCTGCGGATCGGCGATCGCGTCTACCTCCGCCATGCCAAGGCCGGGGAGCTGTGCGAGCGATTCAACTCGCTGCACCTGATCGAGGGCGAGACGGTGGTGGACGAGGTGCCGACCTACCGCGGCGAAGGCAAGGCGTTTCTTTGAACCGTTTGTCCGTTCTGCACGAATCAACCTCCGAACACGTCAACCCGGTCCCGGCGCACGGTTGCCGGCACCGACAAACGGAGGTGAAGGATGAAGACCTCGGCCAGATGGCTACTCGCGCTCGCGTTCGGCGCCGCGCTGGTGATCACCGCACCGCTCGCCCTCGCGGGGAATGGCAGCCATGGCGCAGGTGCCGACCGCACCGCAAACAGCGCCCACGATCGTGGGTGCGAGGACGGCAGCGCTGATCGCAACCGGAAGATCGGCTTGCACGGCGATCTCGACGTCGTTGGTCTGACCAGCAACCAGCGTCTGATCTGCTTCCAGGAGGACGACCCGCGCGCCGCCGAGAAGATCGGCAAGGTCCGAGGCCTGAACGGCGACGACCGACTGGTCGGCATCGACTATCGGCCTGCAACCGGTGACCTCTACGGGCTCGGTAACAACGGCGGCGTCTACGTGGTCGACGACGAGAGCGCCCAGGTGACGCTCCGGTCGCGACTCAGCGTCCCCCTCGACGGGGAGGCGTTCGGGGTCGACTTCAACCCGACCGTCGACCGGCTGCGGATCGTCAGTGACACGGGCCAGAACCTGCGTGACAACGTCGATGCGGACGGCGACACGCTCACCGACACGACGCTCAGCTACCCGGGGCCACCGCCGATGACCGCCATCGGTGTCACCGGAGCCGCGTACACCAACAACGACGCGGACCCGAACACGGCAACCACGCTCTACGACATCGACTCGATGCTCGACCAGACGGTGATCCAGTCGCCGGCAAACTCCGGCCTGCTGGCAGCGACCGGCAAGCTCGGTGTCGACACCGGACCGTCGGTCGGGTTCGACATCTACAGCTCGGTCCGCAACGGCACCACGGTCGACGTCAAGGGCCTTGCCGCCCTGACGGTCGGCGACCGGAGCCGTTTCTACGAGATCACCCTGTTCAACGGACGGGCGAGCTCACAGGGAGCGTTCTCGCCCCGGCACGAGGTGATCGGGATCGCGATCCCGCTCAACCAGCGCTAGGCAGCCCAGGAGAACGGATGCGAAGGGCCGGTGACCGCCGGCCCTTCGCGCTGCTTCCGGTCACGCCCTCGGAGCGACGGCGCCGAGCACGCGGTCCGTATGGGCGTTCGCGAACCGTCCCTCCGGATCGAGCCGCGCACGCAGGGTTTGGAACTCGGCCCAGCGCGGGTACCGCGGAGCCAGGGTCTCAGCGGTTTGGAAGTGGCGCTTGCCCCAGTGCGGGCGGCCGCCGTAGGAGTCCATGATCCGTTCGACCGCGCGGAAGTAGTTCTCCCAGTCCAGGCGCGGGTCCTGGTGCACGGCGACGTAGCAGGTGTCGCGGCCGTGGGCGGAGCTGAGGGTGACGTCGTCGGAGGGCACAAACCGGACCTCGATCGGAAACGCGACCCCGAGCTCAGGGCGGGCCGCGCACTCGAGCACCCGGCGAACGGCCTCGGCCGCGTGCTCGCGAGGGATCCCGTACTCCATCTCGGTGAACTTGATGCGCCGCTCGCTGGGGAAGACGCGGTGGCTGCAGTCGACCTTTCTCGAGCGGCCGACTCCCTTTGCGGCGATCCGCGCCAGTCGCGGGGCGTGTGAGGGAAGGGCACGGCAGGTGAGCGCGAACGCCCGCCCGAGCCCGTTCTCGATCATCACCTCCCGGGCGTAGACGAAAGCCGGCGGGCGCGGGCGCGGCGGCTCGTCTGCGCGCCTCGTCTCCTTGCACAGCGCTGCCTCGGTGTGCGGGAAGACGAAGAACTCGAAGTGGTCGCTGGCCCGGTTGAGCTCGTCGAGGCGGCCCAGCGTCTCGGCAAGCGGCCTCGGCCCGTCCCGCCGGTCGAGGGTGAACGCCGGCACCACCCGCAGCGTCACCGCGTAGATCAACCCGAGCGCCCCGAGGCCGATCCGCGCCGCAGCCAGAGCATCCGGCTGGTCGGCCGAAAGCTCGAGAGCGCTGCCGTCGGCAAGCACCAGGTCGACCGCCTCGACCTGGGCCGAGAGGCTCGGGAGGCGCTCGCCGGTCCCGTGGGTCCCGGTCGAGATCGCCCCAGCGAGCGACTGGCGGTCGATGTCGCCGAGGTTCTCGAGCGCGAGGCCGAGCTGGTCGAGGCGGTGGTTGAGCGCCCGCAGGCCGATCCCGGCCTCGACCTTGACCCTGGCCGCAGCGCGATCGACCTCGAGCACCCGGTCGAGGCGGTCGAGGCGGACCATCAACCCGTCGGTGAGGGCAGCATCGCTGAACGAGTGGCCGGATGCCGAGGCGCGCACAGCGAGCCCCCGCTCGCCCGCGCGGCGTACGAGCTCAGACAGCTCCTCGCGAGTGCGAGGATGCTCGATCGCGACCGGAGAGCAGCGCTGGTCGCCGGCCCAGTTGCGCCACTCCGCCATCGTGGGCAGCGTATTCGAGGGCCGCTGCCGTCAGACTTGGGTGCGCCTTCCCGGAGGGGTGGCAGAGCGGTTGAATGCGGCGGCCTTGAAAGCCGTTGACCGGGTTAGCTCGGTCCGTGGGTTCGAATCCCACCCCCTCCGCTAGGTCGTGGACTGAGGACGGTCGCCGCGCGATACTGCGCGGGCGATGTCTCAGGAGAACGTCGAAGCGATGCGTCGCTGGCTCGAAGCGATCAGCAGCGAGGACTTCGACGCCGCCATCGCGCTGGTCCATCCCGACATCGAGTTGGTGCCGCCGGGGGGTCAGCCGCCCTACAGCGGCGCCGAGAACCTGCGCCGCTGGATGCAGCCGGACGCATTTCAGCAGCAGACGGTCACACCGCTGGAGATCGTGGTCGCCGCAGAGAGGACGATCCTCACGAGACACCACCTCAAAGCCCAAGGGGCGAGTAGCGGGATCCAGCTGGAAGGCCACTCCTGGTCCGTCTGGACCTTTGACGAAGCCGGCTTGATCACGAGGATCGAGATCTACCTCGACCGCGAGGCTGACAAGGCCCGCGAAGCCGCCGGGCTGTCGGAGTAGGAGCTCATCGACGTGGTCCGGCAGCTTCGCGCTCGATCAACCGGATGCTGTCGCTCGGCTATCGGGTGAAGCTAATCCGCGACAGGGATAGGGTTGGACTCCGCGCGATGGAGGAGTTGGTATGACGGCGGAGGAATGGGCACTCGCAGCGTCTGTTTTCTTCTCGGGGCTCGCGTCTGGCCTCTTGGGGATGCTGACAACGATCATGCATCCGATGCTCGCCGCGATGGACGGCCGGGACTTCCGGAACTTCATGGAAGCGTTCCTTCGATTCGCGAGGAAGTCCTGGTTCAACTATGCCTGGTCGCTCGGGATGGGCGTCGCGCCGTTCGTCGCGCTCGTGCTCCTCTGGGACGATCCCAGCTCCATCTCGTTCGTGCTCACCGCGATCGGCCTCGGTGTTGTAGTCGTCGGTGTGTACATAGTCGCGAACGTGTGGAAGGAACCGCACTACGACGTGATGTTGGCCTGGGATCCCGAGGCTATGCCAGCCGACTGGGAGGTGGGACAGCGGCGCTATTTCACGATCAACTGGATCCAGTTCGCGACGACCTGGGCGGCGTTCGCCCTGTTTCTGGTGGCTCTGGTCTCCCTCTAGGCGGCCGCAGGGCGCAGCGTGTGGCAATGAGGGTCCGGGCCGCCTAGATACGACGCGAGGACAAGTTCAAGGTCGTCGGACCGACGGCGGCGATCAGGTCTTGGCCGGCGAATATGCCGCCCGGCCGCCCGGCGACCTCGGGTCGGGCTTAGGCCGGGGTAGGACGCGCCACTAAGGCGTAAATCGTCAGTCCTCCCACTCCCGGTCCGGAGGACGCGTCTTGACCTCCTGGAGCAGCCACCCGTTGCCATCCGGGTCGCTGAACGAGGCATAAGTGAGGTAGGAGCGACGTTCCGGGTCCGGGCCCGGAGGGAACTCCCCGCCCTCCCTGTGGAACAGCTCGCTGACCTCGACGCCGCGGCTGATCAGGTCCTCACGTGCCGCGTCGATGTCGTCGACGACCAGCTCCAAGCGCTGAACGGAGCCAGGCTCGGCTGTGGTGAGGCCCGTCCCGAAATGTATCGAGCACGCCGAGTGGGGAGGCGTCAGCTGGACCCCCCGGACGTCGTCGCTGAAGGCGAAGTCGGCGTCCAGCCGCCATCCGAGGCCCTGGTAGAACCGTTTGGCCCGATCGACATCGGAGACGGGCAATGTCACGACCTCGAGCTTCATGTCGATGGTGCCCACTTCGGGCATCGCCGTCGTATCGGTGCTCTCGCCAGCGCTGCTCATGTTGACCTCCGTTCCCGTTCGGGGCTGGTCGGCAAATCCGGCGTCCGCCGGAAAGCCGAGCCTCCCACCGGGGAAGGGGTGAGTCAACCGGAGTGGGGGAACGTGAACCGGTACTGCTTTGCAGATATGGGGATGGTCCCGCATCTCCTACAAAGCGACGGTCGCGATTCCGCCTCACACACAAGCAGCCCTGACGAGTCGCCGTACGGCTATCACTTCTTGGCGATGAGCCAGCATGCAGGCGCGCTCGTTCGGGCTCAGGCGCAGGTCGCGGCGGTGCGCGACGATCCTGCGGGGCGTCTTGCGTTGATGGCGCGGGTGTTCCACGGGCCGACGGGTCGCGCGCCGCGACACCTGCCGTTCCGGCATGCGGCGTTGTCGTTCATGCGCTGGCAGGCGCGCCGCGGTGTGCTCGATCCGCTCGACGCGTCACCGCCCGGCAGCGCGTGGTGGCGGGGGGTCAACGAGCGACTGCTGCGGGATGGGTGCGAAACAGTCGCGCTCCTCGGTGGCCTGGCCGGACAGCCGTCGTCGCAATCCGTGCGCCTCTGGCTGGAGTTCGCCGCGAGACCGACGGGGCGTAACTGGTACCGGTCACACAACGCGAGCATTGTGGGCGGCTACCTAGAGCATCGGGGGCTCGCCGATGCGGAGAGCGCACCGGAGCGCTTCTTCATGAACGTCGCGCTGGTGCGCGTGCTTTACGCGCACGCACTCGTCGCCGAGCCGCACCTGGCGCTGGGGCGGTTGGCTCCGCTCGGCCGCCTGGTCGGAGATCCGCGGCTCGGGATGGCAGGGGTGTTCCTCTCACTCAGACGCGTGCTCCCGAACCGCTATCCACTCGACAGCGACGTCGAGCGCTATATCGCCCAGGAGCAGCGTCTAGGCCGGATGCTCGACTACGCGGTGATCGTCCCGCGCCTGCAACGCCTGTACGCGTGGTCCGCCAAGGAGCTCGCCGAACCGCGCCTGCTCGAGCTGATTCGCGACGGCAACCCGATCTACGCCTGGCCTTTCGAGCAACGACACGTGTGGCGCTCTCGGCACATGCCGTTCGCAGCCCGTGCACTTGCACGTGTCACACGTCCGTCGAGGCAGACGCGGGCGTTCCCTGCCTGAGCTGCGCCCACGGTCGTAGCACGTCGTGCGCCAAGGACCGTGCGTTACGACGAAGCCCCGGTTTCGGCCGATCGAGGCGATGCGTTCGCGGCCTCGGGCGGTTCGGCGAACGCGATCTTGTTCCCATCCGGATCGGGGACGTTCACGTGGCGGACGCCGTTCGAGTACGTCTCGATCGGTTCGTGCTCGATCCGCTCGGCAATGAGGCGCTCGAGGAGCGCGTCGAGCCCCGCGACGGAGAGGGTGATGCGCCCCGCGCCCGCCTGCGCCGCGTTCGTCTCGATAAAGAGCCAGGCGTGCTCGTCGATCTCCCAGAGCACCTCGTCCCCGACGCGCATGTCCGGCGGTCGCCCGAAGAGCCGCGTGTACCAATCGATGCCGGCGTCAAGATCGGATACCGGGACGCCGGCGAAGAGGTCAGTGATTGCGCCCATCTCAGGCGGTGGTATAGCGAGCTGGCGCACGGACTGCGCCGAGAGGACGCGAGCCGCGTCAGCGTGCCGGTTGGGCGTCGAGCCAGCGCTCGACCGCGGCACTCGCCTGCTCCACCGCCGCCTCGGGCGTGGCCCCCTGATCACGCAGGGTTCGCCACACCTCGAGGTCGGTGAGTGCTCTCAGGGCCGCGACCGAGGAGCTGTCCGGGCGTTGCGGGCGTAGGGCTTCGAGGACAAGGGCGTCGAAAGAGTTGTCGAGCTCTTCCATCGACTCATCCACCACCGCCACCTCCTTGCGCTCGCGGCGCCCGGCTGTGATCCCGTCCGCTCCGCGCTCGTAGGCGCCGAAGAACGCCTCGACCAGGCGGCGGATCCGCTCGTCCTCGGACGAGGCGCCGGAGAAGACTCCGGACGCTCGGTCGGCCGGCGGAAGCTGCAGGCTCTCCATCAGGTGCTGGCCACAGCTTCTGACCAGGTCGTCCTGGGTGGGGAACAGCGCCTCCACCGTCTTTACCGGCACACCCGCCAAGTCAGCGATCTCCGGCCACGTCGTCGCCTGGATGCCTCGGCTGGTGTGGAGCTCGAGCGTGCACTCGATGATTCGCTCGCGGGCGGGATCGACCGGGCGGGGCTCGCCGGGCTCGTCGCCGTACGCCGCCTCAAAGCCGCGTCGCAGCGCCTCCTGCCAGAACTCCGAGTTGGGTGATCGCGGCGGAGCGGGCGCCTCCTCGAGCGCACGCTGCCCCCGCGGGGTGAGCTGCCAGAACGCCTGCCGGCCGATCTTGCGCCGGGTAACGAGACCGCTCTCCAGCAGCCGGCGGCCGGTACGGCTCACCTGGGTCTCGTCGATCTCGAGCAGGCGGCGCAGCTCTGCGCTTCCCAGCTGGGGCGAGGCGTCGAGCACGCGCAGGAAGTCGTGGGCCTGCGTCCCCTGGGCCACGGCGGCCCGCGACGGCACGCGCTCAAGTCCCCAGTGCGCGAAGGCGATTGCCGCGTCCAGCCACCCGACCAGTTCCTGATCGCCAGTGGCCCGCGCGCGGGCGTCGCGGAGGGCGTGAAGGGCAGCGGCAAGGGTCTCGTCGTCGCGTTCAAGCAGGGCGTCGACCAGGCCGAGTCCCACGGCCTCCAAGCGGGCCGGCTCCGCGTCGAGTCTCGCGATCCGCGAGACCAAGGCGTCTACCCGGGAGTGGTCTACGGTGGGCGCGGCCATGCCCGTATCTTAGCAGCTGTTGTCAACTATCTGTCAAGTGTGAGCGAGGAATACGCCGACCGCTTCTGCGAGCTGTTCGACCGGCTCGATCCCGCCGAGTTCCACGCCGAGGGCGAGGCCTGGATGGGGGACGCGAAGGTCGCGGCCACCGCGGCTGCGGTCGAGCAGGCCGCCCTCGACGGTGAGCCCGTTGGGGCGCCCGAGGGCGGGCGTCAGACTTTCGCCGTCCTGCTCGGCCTCGACGCCGCTCTCGCCCACGCCAATCCGCTGCTCGGCGCGGCCGCCCCGCCGGCCCTCAGCGAGTACGCGCTCCGCTACGCGGAGTCAGGCCGTTTCGACTCCGGCGCCCTTCCCGGCGCCCTCCTGCCCCGCTTTGCCCGCCCGGGCCGCCGCGGCCAACTGCCCAACGACCTGGCCGACGCCTTCGGCTCGGTGGTGCGGATCAGCTCAGCCGACTGGGACGCCTGCGATCACATCGCCCTGCCGGCCCGCTCCCGCCTGACCAGGCCGGAGCGCGAAGCCGGCCTCCGCGTAGCCACCACCCCGATGATCCGCGAGCCCGACGAGCTTGAATGGGAGGTGGAGGAGCGCGCCGGGCTGCGCTTCTACCGGATCCATCCCGCCGATCGCGAGCCCACGCGGGCGCGGGTGGAGAAGGTGATCACGGCATGGGATGAGCAGGATGCGGCGATCGGCATCGCACCCGAGCTCTGCCTATCCCGTGCGCTGCTCGAGCGCTGGCAGGTTGCGCTCAGAGAGCGCGAGGGCGCAGGAGCCAGCCGGCTGCGCCTCGTCGTGGCGGGCAGCGGCAACTTGGACGGCTCCTCACCACCGACAAACGAAGCGGTGATGCTCGACGCGCGCACGGGCGAGGTGCTCGTCCGTCAACGCAAGGTCCACCCGTTCAACTTCTCCGAGCAGGACCTGAGCTTGTGGGGACTGGCCGATCGCCTGACCGCTCCGATCGACGAGGACCTCAGTCGCGGCGAGCGAGTGTGCGTGGTGGAAGCAGGCGGCGCCCGGCTGGCGATCCTGGTCTGCGAGGACCTGGCTCGGCTACACGCGTTCGCTGCGGCGCTTCACGCCCACGGGGTTTCGCTACTGCTGGTGCCGGTGTTCGCTCGACCGACCAAGGATCGACGCTGGGAGCGCACGCGGGCCGAGGTCTATAGCGACGCGATCGGCTCGAGCGTCGTGGTGGCGAACAGCCTGGTGGTCGCTGAGATCCTGCGCAGCCCGGCGCCTTGGGGGACGGCGATCGCCGTCGCGCCCGGTCGCGCCGCGGTGGGCCACTGTTCTGAGCCGGACGACATAGTGGTGTTCGCGCTCGACGGCGACGGCCCGCGCGTGGCGCACGACTCGGTCAGTGGGTCGGACTGACGTGCAGCGTCCGTGCCCGAAAACCGGGCGCTGCTTGGCATAGACTCGCACCGCTGGCCGGTTTGCCAACAAGCCCCCGCAGAGGCTGCGAAGACGCGACCTCGGGACTCCTGATCCGAACGTCGGGCGCGGTCGCCGTGATCGTGCTCGCGCTGGTGCTCCCCACGACCGCAGCCGGCGGCACCTACACGGTGACGCAATGCAGCTCACGCGCGCCGACCTCCGGCGGAGCGAGCTGGGAGCGGTCCACCGATCACTACCGCCAGCGCTCCGGGTGCGGCTCCGGCGAGGGCCTGCAGATCTACCACGAAGCTGCCGGCACCTCGACCGGCAACTACGGCGCCTGGGTGTGGCGCGCAGCCCCGGGCACCGTGTTCACGAACGTGCAAGCTAACGCGAGCCTGACTCGCCACGCCGGTCACCGCGGCGAGCTGGTCGCAGTCGGCGCAGATGGAAGCGAGAGCCAGTTCGGCGGCGAGCACGGCGATTTCCGCGCTCACGCGATCGGCGGGGAGTTCGCTCAGTTCCGGACCTGGCTCCGGTGCACGGCGGCGAACTGTGGCGTCGCCGCCCAGGACAGCGCCCATGCGTACGTAAAGGGGGTGTTCCTGCGCACCGAGGATCGCGCGTCGCCCGAGCTCGTCACCTTCGGCGGCTCGCTGCTTCTCGACCGGGTCGTGCGAGGCGCCCGCACGCTCGCTCTCGCCGCGGTGGACCGAGGCGGGGGGATCCGCGAGCTGTCGGCAACGGTGGACGGGCGCGAGATAGCGAGCGATGTCCTCAACTGCGAGCTCGCCGACAGCTTCGCGACCGCATTGGTCCCATGCTCCACCGCCGCTGGGACCGGCTTCATGCTCGACACCGCCGACGCGCGGTTCTCCACCGGGCCGAACAGGGTTCGCGCCTGTGCCGAGGACCTGGCGCTCGACGGCACGGCCAACAGGGCCTGCGAACGACGGCGGATCTGGGTCGACAACGCCTGTCCTGAGTCGTCGGCCGCCGCCGCGGCCACGCTCACGGCGCGGCTTGGCCGCGGGCGCGGAGGGGCGATCGTGCGGTCCGATCGGCGCGGGCGCGTGACCGGGCTGGTTCGCGATGGCGACGGCTCGCCGATCACGGGAGCCGAGGTCTGCGCGCTGACGCGGGCCACGGTGGCGGGAGCGCCGACGGTCGTCGCGGCAACCGGTCGCACCGGTCGAGCCGGCCGCTACTCGCTCAGGCTCCCACCCGGTCCGAGTCGCCGCGTTTTCGTACACCATGCGGTCGGGAACGTGGTCCTCGCCCGCCACGACGTCGATCGTCTGGCCTCGCGAGCCCGCCCGACGCTCCACATCGTTCCCGTCCGCGGGGTCGAGAACGGCGATCGGCTCGGCTTCGCCGGCAGGATCCCGGGGCCCGAATGCCGCCGCAGGGTGGTCAAGGTGCAGGCGAAGGTCGGTCCTCACCGTTGGCAGGTCTTCCGCACCGACCGCACCGGGGCCGGCTGCCGGTTCAGCACCCACTACGAGCTGCGCGCGACGACGCAGACGACCCGCTACCGCTTCCGGGCGCTGGTTCCGGAGCAGGGTGACTACCCCTACGAACGAGGTCACTCGGCGGTCATCGCCAGGCGCGTGACCGCCCGGAGTCCGACGGGTCGCTGACCCGCACTCGGCTTCCCACGAAACCGAATCGCATCGTCCGCCGCGACCGGCGCGCCGCTACGGTGTTCGGGAGTCTGATGGCGGCGAGGACAAAGGCGGCGATCGCGCTGCTCGCGTGCGCGTCGGCGCTCGCGGCGGCCGCCCCGAGCGCCCTCGCCGACGACTACGCGCCGAAGGGCGGCCATGCCTTTCACGGTGTCTCGGATACGGGCTACGCCAGCGACCTGTTCGAGTTCTCCGATCAGGTCGGCGCCCACCAGGCCGTGCTCCAGGCGTTCTTTCATTGGCGCGTGCCGCTGACCACCGGAGCGCTCTACCGCTGGGGCAAGACCGACACCCGCGGCGTGCTCAGCCTCTCGACCGCACCCGGCGGCGGGGCCGAGGTGATCACCCCCCGCAAGATCGCGCGCGGCCGCGACGACCGCTACGTCCTGCGTCTCGCACGGACGATCGAGGAGACAGGCCAGACCGTCTACATCCGCCTGATGCCGGAGATGAACGGGCACTGGAACCCGTACTCGGCGTTCAATGCCGACGGCTCAGCCCGCGACCGAGCGCACTCGACGCACTGGTTCCGCAAGGCGTGGCGGCGTTTTGCGCTACTGGTCCGCGGCGGGTCACGCGAGCGGGTCAACGAGCGCCTGGTACGGATGGGGATGCCGCGGATCCTGCGCGCCGACTCGCAGAGCGACCCCGTCTACGAGGGCGGCGCGGACGGCGAGCCGCTGCCGGTGCCGGAGCGCCTGCCGACGCCCCGCGTGGCGCTGATGTGGGTGCCGCAGACCTTCGGCTCGCCGAACCTCGCCGGCAACCAGCCCGCCGACTACTGGCCCGGCGGCAAGTACGTCGACTGGGTCGGCTTCGACATCTACGCGAAGTTCGCCGGCGCCTTCGACGACGGCAAGGCGTTCTTCGCGCGCTATCGCCACAAGCCCTTCGTGATCGGCGAGTACGGGCCCTGGGACAACGACCAGAGCGGCGTCTTCACCGACCGCCTCTTTGACTGGGTCGAGGCGCATGACCGGGTCAAGATGCTGCTCTACTACCGCGGCGTCGATCCCGACAACGCATACAACGTCCAGCACTACCCGGGCGCCCGACAGGTGATCCGCCGCCACCTCAACAAGCCGCGCTGGATCGAGTTCGCGCCCGGGGTCAAGCAACTCGACGACCCGCCGCTGCCGGAGCGCCTGTCGCAGCCGCAGGCACCCGCTCGGCGACCCGGCAGCACCTAAGCCGGCTCAGCGCTCGGCGTTCGCGAGATCCATCGCGTAGTAGAGGAAGTAGTCGGACTGCTCCTGGATCTGGGTCGTCCAGCCGAGCCCGTGACCGGCGCCGTCGATCACCTCGAGCACTGTGAGGATCCCGGCCGCGTACATCGCCGCCGCGTTACGGACCGCCCACTCGAAGGGAACCGTGGTGTCCTCGCTGCCGTGAAAGAAGATTGCCGGCGAGTCGTCCTCGTCGATCGCCTCGTTGGTCGGCGCGCCGCCGGAGATCGAGACCGCGGCCCGGATCGCGGAGGAGAAGCCCGGGTTGCCGCTGTTGCCCGGGTCCTCGCGACGCCAATCGACGAGCAGCGAGGTGACCGCCCCGGCCGATGACCCGGCCATCGCTATTCGATCGGTGTCGATCCCGTAGGTGCCGGCGTTGGTGCGGAACCAGCGGACCGCCGCCTGGGCGTCGTGCTGGGCCGCGATCGCGGCCTGCTCACATTCCGGCGGCGGGGTCGGGTCGCCGCCGCACCCGTTCTCGGAGAGCAGCCGGTAGTTGATCGACGCGGCGACGTAGCCGCGCTGGGCGAAGAACGTCGCCCGGCTCGCGCCGCTCGCCTTATCGCCGGCCGTGAAGCCGCCCCCGTGGACCCAGATCAGCGCCGGGCGCCTGTCGACCGTGTCGCCGCGCGGCAGATAGAGGTCGAGCTTGAGATCGACAGGGTTCCCCTGCGCATCGGGAGCGTTGCCGTAGACGATGTCTCGGGTCACGTCGACGGTGCTGAAGACCGCGTCGCGATAGCGGATTGCGCCGTCGCCCGGAGGCTTTGGCAGCGTGCACCCGGCGAGCACGACGAGCACGAGCGCTAGTGCGGCGATAACAGCCGCCCTGCCCGGTCGCGCTCTGCTTGATAGGCCGCTCACGCTGCTCCGCGCTCAGGCTAACCGCTCCCGCCCCGCGCCCGCAGACTTGCGCGGCCCTCGGCCAGCAAGCGGTTGACCTTCGTGTAGCTCCAGCCGCACAGGGCGCAGATCTCGGCGTAGCTGTAGCCCTGGGCCTGGAGGACGATCGCGAGCCGCTCGCCGGGCTTGAGCGCGGCAAGCGCCAGCCTCGCCTCGGTGACCTGCTCGGCGCGCTCGGCGCGCTCGGCCGGGCCGGGGAAGTCCGACGGGGTCGCGTCGAGCGCGCCGGGATCGATCCCGGTGTCCCGGGCGCGGCGGACCGCGAGCGCCTCGCGCCGAGTGACGACGGTCATCCAGGCCGCGAGCCGGCCGCCCTCGATCGCCGGCGCCTTGGTCAGCAGCAGGACCAGCGCCCGCTGGATCGCGTCGTCGGCGTCGTCGGCGCAGATCGAGGCCCTGCGAGCAACCCGCCGCAGCTGCGGTCCGGCGCACTCGAGCAGCTCGGCGGCGGCGCGCGATCGTTGGTCGCGGACGGCTGCAGGGTCCACACCAAGAGCAAGCCCAGGCGGCGGCGCCGCGCCCCCCGCGGCAGTATCCTCGCCGCGCGATGGGTACCTCCATAGTCACCGGTGGGGCGGGCTTCCTCGGGTCGCACATGTGCGATCACCTACTCGGCGCCGGGCACCGGGTGATCTGCGTCGACAACCTCGACACCGGCTCGCTGCAGAACATCGAGCACATCCGCTCGGCCGATTTCAGCTTCGTCCAGCACGACCTGACCGAGCCGTTCTCGCACGACGAGCGGGTCGACGTCGTCTACCACCTCGCCTCGCCCGCGAGCCCGATCGACTACCTGCGCCTGCCTCTGCACACGCTCAAGGTCGGCTCGTACGGGACCCACCACATGCTCGGACTGGCGAAGAAACACCGCGCCCGCTTCGTGCTCGCCTCGACCTCGGAGGTCTACGGCGACCCCCAGGTCCACCCGCAGCCGGAGTCCTACTGGGGGCACGTCAACCCGATCGGCCCGCGCGGAGTCTACGACGAGGCGAAGCGCTACGCGGAGGCACTGACGATGGCCTACCACCGCCAACAGGGCGTCGACACGGGGATCGTCCGGACCTTCAACACCTACGGCTCGCGGATGCGACCGCACGACGGGCGAGCGGTCCCGACCTTCCTGCGCCAGGCACTTCAGGACAAGCCGCTCACCGTGTTCGGGGACGGCAGCCAGACGCGCAGCTTCTGCTACGTCGATGACCAGATCCGCGGCTACGTGGCGATGGCCGAGTCCGAGGTCCACGAGCCCGTGAACATCGGTAATCCCTTCGAATTCACCCTGCTCGAGCTGGCGGAGGTCGTGATCGAGGTGACCGAGTCGCGCTCGGAGATCGTCTTTGAGGCGCTGCCGGTCGACGACCCGCAGGTGCGCCAGCCCGATATCACGCGGGCCAAGCAGCTGCTCGGCTGGGAGCCCGAGGTCGACCTGCGCGAGGGGCTGCGGATGACGATCGAGCAGGCCGGCGTAGAGCGGCTCGTCGGCGCGGGCGATTAGCCGCGCTTCGCGCGGCCACGGGAGCGCCGCGTTGCGGATCGCTCACCTAACCGCGACCTTCCCTCCCTACCGTGGCGGGGCCGGCAACACCGCGTTTCGCTTCGCCCGTGAGCAGGCTGAGCGGGGCAATCACGTCGAGGTCTTCACGGCGCCCGCGGCGGGCGAGGCGCCCGAACCGGGCGACGCGATCGTGCACCGGGTCGAGCCGGTGGTGGCGATCGGCAACGCACCGCTGATCCCGTCGCTGGCGCGGGTAGAGGGCTTCGACGTCATCCACCTGCACTACCCGTTCATCTTCGGATCGGAGCTCACCCTGCTCGGCCGGCTGCGGGCACGTCGCCGCGCGCAGGCGCTGCTCGTCCATTACAAGAACCGGCTCGTCGGGGACGGGATGCGCGGGGCGCTGTTCGAGGCCTACGAGCGTTCGGTGGCCCCGCTTCTGATCCGCGCCGCCGACCGGGTTTGCGTGCTCTCCGCCGACCACGCCGAATCGGTTCCCTACCTTCGCCGGACGGCGAACGCCGACCCCGCGAAGCTGGTCGAGATGCCAAACGGAGTCGACGCCGAGGAATTCTCTCCCGGCGGTGACGCCTCGGGCTTGCGCCAGCGGCTCGGAATCCCCACCGACGCGATCGTCGCCGGGTTCGTGGCGACGCTCGACCGCGCCCACCACTTCAAGCGGCTCGACGTCGCGATCGATGCGCTGGCCCGACTCGCCGATCCCCGCGCGCACCTGGTCGTCGCAGGCGGCGGGGAGCTGCTCGACGGCTTTCACTCGCGGGCGGTCGAGGCGGGGGTCGGCGAGCGCGTCCACTTCCTCGGCCCGGTGCCTCATGCCGCGCTGCCGGCGGTGCTGCGTGCATGCGATCTGTTCCTGCTCACCACCGAGCCGCCGGAGTCGTTCGGGATCGTGCTCGCCGAGGCGATGGCGTGCGGGCTGCCGGCGATCGCCACCGACTACCCGGGCGTGCGGGCGGTGATCGACCCGGGCGGCACCGGCACTGTGGTCTCGCGCGGCGATCCGAGCGCGGTGGCCGTAGCGCTGCGCGAGCTGATCGAGGCCGGACCGGAGCGCCGGGCGGCGCTCGGCGAGGCCGGGCGCCGCAAGGCCGTCGCGCAGTGGAGCTGGCCGATGCTGGTCGAGCGGATGGACCACGTCTACGCGGCGGCGATCGCGCATCGGCGCGGCGGAGCCAGCCGATGAGCCGGCGGATCCTGCTCGTCGCCTACTTCTATCCGCCGTGCCACGACACGGGGGCGCTGCGCCCCGCGGCGATGGCGAAGTGGCTGCGCCGTCTCGGGCACGAGGTCACCGTGCTGACCACGTCCGCATACGGGCCCAGCGACGAGCCCGGAGTCGTGCAAAGCGCCGACGCCCAGCTCTGGCGAGCCCGATTGCGCGGCGCCGAGCGGATCGACGCGCTCTACGACGCCGACACCTACGGCGGTCAGGCGCACCCGCTGAGCCGGGTGATCGTTCCGGAGCCGCTGGCGCTCGCCTGGGCGCCGTTCGCGCGTCGCCGGGCGCTGCGCCTGGCTCGCGAGGGCCGGTTCGACTGCGTGATCACGAGCTCGCCACCGGAGTCCGCCCACGGGGTCGGCGCGGCGTTGAGTCGACGGGAAATCGCCTGGGTCGCCGACCTGCGCGACGGGTGGACCTTCGAGCCCTTGCGGCCGCGGTTTCCGACCGAGGTCCAGCGCCGCCTCGACGAGCGGCTCGAGCGACGCCGCCTGGGCGCGGCCGACGAGGTCGTCTGCGTCTCCGAGCCGGCCGCGGCGGATCTGCACCGGCGCAGGATCGCCGAGCCGCGGCTGATCCCGAACGGCTGGGATCCGGAGCAGGCTCCCGCCGGCGATCTCGCGGCGACCGGGCTGCTCGATCCTGACCGCACCTCGCTTGTCTACACGGGCCGTTTCGGCAGCTACGGGCGCGACCCCGGCCCGCTGATCGAGGCGCTGAGCCGACTTGCACGCGAGGATCCCGAGGCCGCGGCGAGGCTGGAGCTGGTCGTCGCCGGGCCGCTGACCGACGCGGAGGCCGAGCTCCTCGCCACCGACGTCTCGCCGGCTCGAATCGCGCTCGTCGGCAGCCTCGAGCGCGGTCGGGCGCTGGCCCTTCAGCGCGAGGCGGACGCGTTGCTGCTGATCGCCCAGCCGTCGCGCTCTCAGCTCCTCAACATCAAGCTCTTCGAGTACCTCGCCGCCGGGCGCCCGATTCTGGCGCTGGCCGCCGGCACCGAGGCCGGGCGCATCGTCGAGGAGACGGGCGGGGACACCGTTCGCGCCGACGACCGGGCGGCGATCGCCGCGGCGCTGGGCCGCCTGGCGAAGGGCGAGCTGCAGTCGCCGGCGGCCGACGCTCTCGCCCCCTACGTCTACCCGGCGCCGGCCGAGCGGATGGCGGAGGTGATCGAGGAAGCGATCGCAGAGAGGCGAGCGCTGAGCGTGCGAACTGGTTGGCTCGCGCGGCGTAGAACGGACTGGTGACTGTACTTACGGAGGCCATCGAGAGCGGGGACGGAGTACATTAGGCTCGCGCGGTGTTTCGCGCAGTTCGAGTCGGGCGTTAGCAGCTAGGTGAGCGTACGGTGGAGCCAGGGCCTCGCGCGCTGGGACTGAGCGTCGTCCTGCGGCTTACAACGAAGAAACGAAATCGCGGCCGACGATCGAGTCGAGCACCGAGGGCGCCGGCCCTGACCGAGGCTACGAAGTGATGGGCGTCGACACGGGAGCCGAGACTCGAGTCAGCAGCGGCGGAGGAGTGGGTGGAGCGACAGTATCCGGAGGTGCGGCTGTTCGTCCCGCACCGAACGCAACCTCGGCTACGGTGCGGCGATCGCTCCGGGCTCCAGCACGCGACGAAGGGCTGCTCTTCTACACGGATGCCGATCGCCAGTTCGACGTCACCGAGCTCGCGTACTTCCTGCCGCATGTCGAGGACCACGATCTGGTGATCGGATTCAGGGTCTACCGCTATGACTCGGTGGTGCGCTCGATCGCTGTCCTGGGTCTACAACCGGATCGTCGGAGTGCTGTTTAGGGTTCGGGTCAGCGACGTCGATTGCGCGTTCAAGCTGATGCGACGTGAGGTCCGCGACAAGCTCCCCCTGCAGACCGGCGACTTCTTCATCGACACCGAGATCGTTGCCTGCGCGCGCCGATGGAACTTCCGCATCGCGCAGAAGGGGGTGCGCCACTACCCGGGCGTGGCGGGAGAGACGACCGTCCAGCCGAGCGACGTCTGGCGGACGCTGAGGACGATCGCCCGCATGTGGCGGCGATCTACATGCCGACGAAGGGAACAGCGCAGCGACGGCCGCGGCGATCGCGGCGCGGGTGATCGCACCGAGCACCTGCCGGCCGCCGGCAAGCGGTAGATGAGGGACACTTCTACGCGGAGTACTATGGCTGGAAGACAGGCACTGGTGGTTCATCGGCAGGCGCCGGATCATCCTGGCAGTGCTCGGCGCTCGACTCGCCCCGGCCCCGGACGGCCCTACGCGCCCGCAACCTCGATTGGGCTGCAGCACCGGCGCGATGCTGAGCCACTGGGCGTTCGGAGAGGTCGGGCGTCGAGCGGACGAGCGGGCCGTGAGTTCTGCCGCGCGAGCGGACGACGCGCGGGTGCGATTGCTCGAAGGCACGGCTCACGATCCCCGACGACTCGTTCGACTGATCACGGCGCTCGAGTGCTCGAGCACATCGAAGACGATCGCCGCGCCAACGAGAGTCGCCCGGGTGATGAAGGCCGGGCGGACTGCTGCTCGCACCGTGCCGGCCCATCGCGCTGGATGTGGGGCGCCAGGACGAGATCAGCCATCACTTCCGCCGCTACAAACGCTCGCCGAGCTGCGGCGCACGGATCCCGACGCGAGCGCTCGACTGGAGAGGCTCACGCTACTTCAACTCGATCTCTCGCGCGATCGCGCGGTTCGCCTCGCGAAGGCGCGGCGAGGTCGACGAGGAGGCGCGTCGGACTTCGAGCATGACCGGGAGGGGGAGCGGTTAACCGCCCTGTCGCGGGCTCTTCTCCGAGCGAGGCGCGCTGGTTGCGCGGCCGGGACCTGCCGATCGAGGTCTCCCGCTGGCGCGTGGCACAGCGCGGCCAGAAGAGCTGATGCCGCTCGGCGAGCTCGATGCGCGGCGATGCAGCGGTCATGTGCGGGAGCGGGCTTGGGGCGCACAGCTCGGCTTACGGCGTTCGCTCGGCGGAGGCGCTTGCTCGACATCGGCTACGAGACTCGGCTTCGTCCTCTCCGGGCTGGCTCGCCTACGTGCCTGAGCAGAGGCCCGGGAGGGGCGCTGCGCCAGCTCGCCTCGGCTGGGCGCTGGGCTACGTGCTCGAGATCCTCGCCTTCATGCTGACGCGCGACCGGCCCGCGCGAGACTGTTCGTGGCTTACCACGCTCGTGGTCGAGGTCGTGGCGTCGGCGTCATCAGGCGACGGCAGGATCGACGACCTTCGCGTGGAGATCCGAGCCGCGCGCTGCGGCCGCGATTCAGATGGCGCTCGGCGGCGGTCTGCCTCGGTGGCCGTCGGTACATCGGCGCTCGCTACTTCCCGGGTGCGCCGCTGCCGGGGACGGAGAGCGTGGACTACTTCATCGATTATCCGCGCTGGATCGCGATGCGGCGGACGCCAAGCACCAATGGCCGATCATGGATCCGAGCGTTCGGGGAGCCGTGCCGTACCACTACTTCGTGAACGTACACTCGCGCCGCCAGCCAGGTGACCAGGCTCGGGCGTACAGCTGCTCTCTGCGCCTCTTCATCCTCCGCTGGTCGTCGTCCGTGCTGCTACTGGTGGTGCAGGGGAGGAGCTTGGTGCGCAGCGCCCGCGGTGGGGCTGATCGCGGCCGGCCTCGTCTTCTTCATCGGAGAGCTGCGACTGGACGCGAGCCACACGTTCCTCGCGCACACACCGTTCCGGGGATCTTCTTCACCTTCCTGTTCCGAAGCCCGAGCTCCTGCTTGGGCCTGGTGATCTTCGTGCCCTGATCACCCTGCTCGGCGAGCGGATCACCGCTCGAGAGAGCGCGACCAGGCCCGGGGACTGGCTGCTGGTCGCGCTGTTCATGGTCGGTGCCTCGGGCGCGAAGGTCTCGATACTCCCGCTGGTGCTCGCGGCGCTGCGACGTGTAAGCCGGCATGGACGTGGCTGGCGACTCCGACGCGTCCGCGCGCGGTGTGGGAGGTCGGCGGCGAGGTAGCGCTAGTCGTCCGGGCGGTCTACGCAGCTCCAGTACCGGGGGCATTCGAGCGGGCTGGGGTGGATGCGTTCGTCGGTCTTCGACCAGATGCCGGCCGTCAGCTGATCAAGGCGAGACCTGGCCGAGGAACCTGCCGGCTTTCCCGGCAAGGAACGGAGCTCTCGCGTCGGCGGTGTAGTCGTCGGCTCGTTCGGGCCGCTGGACGCAGCGCTGGTCGGGATCGCTTGGCTGCTTAGCAGTAGCGGGACGCGCCTCGGTGGCGCCAGGATCTGGCTCTTCTCGCTGCTCGGCGCCGGTCTGGTGCCTCGTCGCTGATGCTCAGCGAGCCAGGCACGGCAGAGCGGGCTTTACTTCCTCTTCTACGGACTGGTCGCCGGATGCGTACTCTCGGCCGAGGGGCTGCGGATCGCCTGGCAGAGGCGACCGTCCTGTCGGAGCAGGTGAGGCGCCTGCTGGTCCTGGGGATCGGAGTTCCTAGCGGACCAGGTCGGGCGATGGCCGCGCCGACCGGGCTCGACCTGTTCACGGGCCCGCGCGGCGAGGCGTACACGTACATGTTCCGCTACGGCGGGCTGCTGCTCGCGCTGGTCTGCTCACGCACCGGCGCGACGCTGGATCGGGCCGGCGTGGGCAGCCGCGGCGCGCTTTCTGAGCGCGTGCAGGGGTGGAGCGCTGCACCCCGATCGATACAGAGCCGGCATCACGAATCCCGGCGGTGGCAGAGCAGAACCTGGGCAAGAGATGACCCCGAGCTCCACCGGGCGCTGACTGGATCCGCGACGAGACGCCGCGGATCCGTGATCGCAGTCAACAACCAGTGGATCGACGAGGCCAACGGCGTACCGCTGGAGTTCATCTACTCGGCCTTCTCCGAGCGTCGGGTGTACCTCGAGGGGTGGGCGTCTCGCAGGCGACGCGAGCTCGGTACGCTGGGTTGAAACGGCGCTGCATCCATCGCCGATCGCTGCGCGCTCAATCGATCGGCCTGGATCGCGGCGATCGCCGCGCGCGGCGCGACATGGCCCGGGCCCGAAGCGGCCGCTAGGTCGCGACCGCAGCCGAGATCGGCTTGACCAGCGACCTCGACCGTGGGCGACGGTCGGGTCGTCGGCTGCGCGGGCGCAGCTGGTCGGGAGCGACCGGGAATGACCAGGCCGCGGGCGAGGTAAGGCGGCTGAGGTAGAGCTTGTCCAGGAGTCATCCAGCCCCGGCGACCACGTAGGGCTCGAAGACCACGGGTTCGGAGCCGCCCGCCAGCAGCTCACGCCAGGCGCCCAGAGCGACGGGGAGCTCGCCGCGCCAGGCGCGCGCGCAGCTCGCCACGGAGGTGCGGGCAAGCTGGATCACGAGGGCGTGGAAGCGCCGCCAGTCCGTCGCGGGGAGCCAAGCTCGGCGAGCGAGCGCCTCGCCCAGCGGCGTCGGCGAGGTGTGGAGGAGGCTGTTGACGAGGAGAAGTCGGAGAGGCCGGGCGTCGTCGGTGAACTCGGGCGGGATCCCGCGTAATCGTCGCGATCGCGACCTCCATCGTCGACTAGCGACATGATATCGATCCGAGGTAGTCGAGCCGTCGTAGTGACGGGCGTTGGCGCCGAGGACGCGGCTGGCGACGAGCGACCCGACAGTACCGCCGAGAGCTCGGAGCGCGCCACCGGGGCGACTGACTGCGCGAGACGTCTGGCCCCAGAGTAGGAGACGGCTTGGCGACGAGCCGGTGACGCCACTCGGGGAGTGATAAGGAGACCGCCAGAGCGCCGCCGACGAGCGCCTAGTCGCCGCGCATATACTTCCGCGCAAGCCGGATCGACCAGACGACGCACCGCTTCATCGCCCCGGTCGTCGGCCCCGACGACGAGCGGCGTCTTCACCGACTCCGGGATCGAGATCGAGCGCCTCTACGAGGAGGACGACGTCGCGCCCGGCCTCGAGGAGCGGCTCGGCGAGCCCGGCGAGCCTACCCGTTCACCCGCGGGATCCACGAGGGGATGTACCGCGACCGGCTCTGGACGATGCGCCAGTACGCCGGCTTCGCCAGCCCCGAGGACACCAACGAGCGCTACCGCTACCTGATCGAGCACGGCTCGACCGGGCTCTCGATGGCCTTCGACCTGCCGACCCAGCTCGGCCGCGACTCCGACGACCCGCTCTGCGACGGCGAGGTCGGGCGCACCGGGGTCCCGATCGACACGATCGAGGACATGCGGATCTGCTTCGACCAGATCCCGCTCGACCAGGTCTCGACCTCGATGACGATCAACGCCCCGGCGGCGATCCTGCTGCTGCTCTACGAGCTCGTCGGCGAGGAGCAGGGCGTGCGCGTCGGAGAAGCTGCGCGGCACGGTCCAGAACGACGTGCTGAAGGAGTACATGGCGCGCGGCAACTACATCTACCCGCCCGAGCCGACGATGCGGCTGACGACCGACATCTTCGAGTACTGCCGCGAGAACGTGCCGAAGTGGAACACGATCTCGATCTCCGGCTACCACATCCGCGAGAAGGGCTGCTCGGCCGTCCAGGAGGTCGCCTTCACGCTCTCCAACGCGATCGCCTACGTCGAGGCGGCGCTCGACGCGCGGGCTCGAGATCGACGAGTTCGCGCCCCGCCTCGCCTTCTTCTTCAACTGCCACAACAACGTCTTCCAGGAGGTCGCGAAGTTCCGCGCCGTGCGGCGGATGTGGGCGCGAGATCGTGCGCGAGCGCTTCGGCTCGACAGCCGAGCGCTCGCAGAAGATCCGCTTCCACACCCAGACCGGCGGCGTGACGCTGCAGGCCCAGCAGCCCGAGGTCAACATCATCCGCGTCGCGCTGCAGGGCTTCGCCGCGGTCTGCGGCGGCACCCAGTCGCTGCACACCAACGGCTTCGACGAGGCGCTGGCGCTGCCGACCGAGCGCTCGGCGCGGATCGCGCTGCGCACCCAGCAGGTGCTCGCCCACGAGTCGGGCGCCGCCGACACCGTCGACCCGTTCGCCGGCTCCTACTTCGTCGAGTCGCTGACCGACGAGATCGAGCGGCGCTCCTGGGAGCTGATCGACGCGCGTCGAGGAGCTCGGCGGCTCGGTCGAGGCGCTCGACTTCATCCAGCGCGAGATCGAGGAGTCGGCCGCTCTCCTACCACGAGCGCTACCGCGCGGGCCAGGACATCGTCGTCGGCGTCAACAAGTACGTCACCGACACGGTCGACGACGTCGACATCCTCAAGGTCGACCCGGAGTCCGAGCGGCGCCAGCTCGAGCGCCTGGCCGCGTTCAAGGCCAACCGCGACCAGGCCGGCGGTCGACGCGAGGCTCGAGGCGCTGCGCGAGGTCGCCCGCGGCGAGGGCAACCTGCTGCACCCGATCCGCGAGGCGCTCGCGCGCCGGCGCCTCGATCGGCGAGGTCTGCGGCGCGATGCGCGACGTCTTCGGCGAGTACCAGGGCGGCGCGTTCTTCTAGTGCGACGGCGCGATTCGCGTTGCAGGACGACCGGTCGGGGCAGGAGTCCATCGCGCCCGGTTGAAGCCCGCCCGGATGGAGACGACGACGAAGCGCACGCTGGTCAAGTCGGCACCCGAGCTCTGGGAGCTCGCCGACGACCCAGAACGTCCTGCGGGCTGGATGGGCAGGCTGACCGGCTCGGACGAGCCGGTTTCGGTCGAGGTCACCGACCGCGACCCCGGACGCGCCCTGAGCTGGCGCTCGCGCGGCGGCGGGCCGGACGCGACGATCGCGATCGAGCTCGTCGCCGAGAGCGGTTTCGGGACCGGGGTCGCGATCACCGCCCAGCACTCGCGCCCGGACCCCGCGGAGGCGATCGCGGCACTGGAGACGCTGCTCGATGAGCTCGGAGGCTCCGGCCGACGCCCCTTCGCCGGGGCCTGATTCGGAGGGCGCCTTCGCCCTCGCGGGACTGCTGCGCTCGCGCGGCGCGCCGCTGCTCGAAGCGCTCGAGGGCACCTCCCGGCTCGCGCGAGCACGCCGAGGCACCGCCGCCTATGCGTTCGCTACCGCCGTCGAGCTCGGCTCGAGCGCGGGCGGTGCGAGAGCGTCCGCGAGGCGGCGAGGCTGCACGAGATCGGACTGGTCTACGTCCCGGCCTGCGGTGCTCGCCGAGCCGCCGGCCGAGCTCGACGCCGGCGAGCGGCAGTCATCGACGACCCATTCGAGGCGGGGTACAGGCTGGCGCGCGGCGCCGGCATCCCGGAGCAGGTCTGCGGCTGGCTGCTGCGGGCGCGCGAGCGCTTCGACGGCGCGGGCCCGGCGGCCTCGGCGGCGAAGCGATCCCGATCGAGTCGCGGCTGATCCGCGCCGCGTGCTTGTGCCAGACGGTGCTCGCCGAGCCGCCGATGCGAGCCGGATCGCACCCGGCCGAGGCCGCGATCGAGCGGCTGCGAGCCGGGGCGGGGGCGAGCTCGACCCCGCGATCGCCGAGGCGCTGATCGCGGTGGTCGAGCGGGCTATGGGCTCCAGCGTTCCCGACCTTAGACTCGGGGCGTGATGCAGAGGTTGGAGGGCGCCGCGTTTTGGGTGCTGGGCGCGGCGCTTGCGGGGGCTGCTCGTCCTGATCGTCTGGCTCGGACGAGGAACGACCTACTCGGTCGACGAGCTTGCCTGGTTCGCCTCGACCCCGGGGCTGGACCTGGGCGACGCACTGGCGCCGGCGGGCGGACACCTGATCCTCACCTCGAGGATCGTCTACTTCGCGATCCTCGAGGCCTTCGGGTCCGGCTACGAGATCTTCCGGATCCTGACTGCGCTGACCGTGCTCCTGACGGCGGTCCTGTTCTTCGTCTATGCGTCGCGGCGAGTGGGAAGGATCGTCGCCCTCGCGCCGACCCTGATCCTGCTCGTCTTCGGCTCGGACTGGGTCCACGTGCTGACCGGCAACGGCTTCACGGTCCTGCTCGCGGTCTCCTGCGGGCTCGGCGCCCTGCTGGCCCTCGAACGCGGGGACTCGCGGGGCGACCAGCTCGCCTGTGCGCTGCTCTGCCTCGGGGTCGTCACGTACACGGTCGCGCTCGCGTTCGTCGTCGGAACGGCGGTGACGATTCTGGTTCGCGAGGACCGCTGGCGCCGGATCTGGATCGTCGCCGTGCCGGTCGCGATCTACACAGCCTGGTGGTTTTGGGCGCTCGGCCAGGAGGACAACTCCGAAGCGTAGGTGATGCTGTCAAACATCCTCTTGATCCCGGCGTGGGCGTTCCAAGCGCTGGGCGCAACCGCCGGGGCCTTGGCGGGGTTGGCCCACGATTTCTCGGCTGATCAGGGCTCGTCCGTGGATGCCGTCGGCCCGGCGCTCGCGCTCATCGCGGTCGTCGGCATTGCCTGGCGGCTCGCCCGCGGGCGGACCAGCCAGCTCTCTGGGCAGCGATCGGCGATCGCGCTGACGCTTTGGGCGATGCAGGCGATCGCGCCAACGGTGTTCCGGACTCCGGAGACGGAGCGGTTCCTCTTCCCCGCCGCGGTCGTGGTGCTGCTGGTGGCAGTCGAGGCCGCACACGGACATCCGTTGGAGCCGGGCTGGCCTGACTGCTTTGTATGTCGCGGCGGCGGTCGGGGCGGCAACCAACGTCGCGGAGCTTCGTGACCAAAGTCGCGTCCTGCGTCTGATCGCCGCTCCGCAGGCCCTCGTCGACCTGGGTGCGCTGGAGCTCACCGCGGAGAACGCAAACCCGGACTTCAACCCTGCCCTCGCCGAGCCTCCCTCAGTGCTGAGCCTACCGTTCGGCGCCTTGGCGGCTCGCGGCGATCCGCCGCTCGGCTCCTACCTCGCGGCCGCGTCCGCTTACGGCGCGCTCGGGTACTCGGTCGAGACGATTCGCGCCCAGCCGGAGGCCGAGCGCGCCCGAGCCGATGCGCTGATAGCTGGCGCGCTCGGGGTGACACTGGATCCCGCTAAGCCCGGCACCGAAGCCCGGAGCTGCCGCCAGGTCACCGCCGGAGCGGACGGGGCGGTCAGCTTCCGCATGCCCGCCGGCGAGAGCACTGATCAGCGCTGATACGGCGACCGGCCCGGTCGAGCTGAGCCGCTTCGCGTCCGAGACCGGGATCCCGGTGGCGGGCGGGATTGCGGCGGACTCGTCCGCGGTGCTGACGATCCCGCCCGACGGCGCGTCCGATCCCTGGCGCGTCACCGTGCCCACCGGGTCGCTGGAGGTGTGCTCGCTGCGATGAGCTCGCTCTCGGTCGTCGTTCCGGCGCTCAACGAAGCCGAGGCGCTGCCGGCGTTGCTCGACGAGATCGAGGGCACTTGCCGGCGCTGGGGGGCGAGTGGGAGGTGATCGTGGTCGACGACGGCTCGACCGACGACACCTTCGCGCTGATCGGGCGGCTCGGCGCTCGAAGCGACCGTGGCTGCGCGGGATCAGGCTGCGCTCGAACCTCGGCAAGTCGGCCGCGCTGGCGATCGGATTCGCCCACAGCACTGGCGACGCTGATCGTGACGCATCGACGGCGATGGGCAGGACGACCCGGCGGACATCCCGCGCCTGATTGAGCGCCTCGATCAGGGCGCCGACCTGGTCTCGGGCTGGAAGCGGGACCGGCGTGACCCAGCCACGCCGCAGGCTCGCCTCGTGGTGTTCAACCGGATCACCTCGCGCTCGGCGGGCCTGCAGCTGCACGACATGAACTGCGGCTTGAAGGTCTACCGGCGGCCGAGTGCGCTCGCTCGCTCGAGGTCTACGGCGAGCTGCACCGGTTCATCCCGGTGCTCGCGGCCCAGCAGGGGTGGCGGGTGGCCGAGCTACCGGTCAACCACCGCCCGCGGCGCCATGGGCGCTCTCGGTTCGGCACCGAGCGCTACCTGCGCGGGGCGCTGGACCTGCTCACCGTCACCTTCATCGGCCGCTATCAGAACCGCCCGCTTGCACCTGTTCGGTGGCGTCGGGGTGACCCTGACCGTGATCGGGCTCGCCATCTCGCTCTACCTGACGGCGCTGAAGATCAGCGGCGAGGCGATCGGCCAACGGCCGCTGTTCTTCCTCGGCGTGCTGTTGATCGTCGTCGGCATCCAGCTCCTCAGCCTCGGCCTGCTCGGCCAAATGCTGGTCCAGATCAGGAGAGAGCGCGGCTCTCCGGCCGGCCCGGCCGAGATCGCGCGGACGGTGCGGCTTTCGCAGCACCCCAGCGGGACGCGGCCGACAGCTCGCGAGCAGCCACGGGAACGACCGCTCCACGCTGACCACCTCCAGGCGCCGCTCGAGCAGGGCGCGAAGGCTGGCGGGGTTCCAATGGTTGACGTGCTCGGGATGGTTGCCGAGGGCACCGATGTGCTTGCCGCGCAGCAGGCTGCCGGCTCGAAACCAGGGCTCGTGCGGGACCGAGACGACGACCGCCCCGGCGCTGACCCGACCAAGCTCGGCGAGCGCCGCTTCGGGCTCGTCGAGATGCTCGAGCACCTCGAGGCAGAGGACGAGGTCGAAGCTGCGGTCGTCGAACGGCAGCTCGTAGACGCTCTCGCGCGCGACCTCGACCTGCGGCAGCCGCGCGGCGGTGAACTCGACCGCTTCCGCGCTCAGGTCGACGGCCGCGATTCGCGCCGGCAGCAGATCGCCGAGGCGCTCGATCGTCTCGCCCTCTCCGCAGCCGGCATCGAGCAGCGAATCGGCGCCCAGCGGCGAGACGATCGCCCGCAGGCGGGCGTAAAAACGATCGATCAGCCGGCGGACGACGGGGTTCGCGGTCTGGAACTTGGCGTAGTTGCTGCTCTCGGTGGCGCTCATCGGCGCCAGTCTAGGTGCAGCGGCGCGGGGTGGCGCGGGCATACAATCGGCGCCCCGATGCGCGAGAGCTACCCGGTCACCCACGAGGAGAAGCTCGCCTACCTGCGCGAGCTGCGCGACCAGGCGGTCCACTCGGCCTCCGAGGAGGCGGTCGAAAAGCAGCACGCGAAGGGCAAGCTGACGGCGCGCGAGCGGATCGAGAAGCTGCTCGACCCGGGCTCGTTCGAGGAGCTCGACACCTTCGTCCGCCACCGCACCCACGAGTTCGAGATGGACAAGAAGCGGCCCTACGGGCGACGCGGTGGTCACCGGCTACGGGACGATCGACGGGCGGCCGGTGTTCGTCTTCAGCCAGGACTTCACCGTCTTCGGCGGCTCGCTCGGCGAGGTGATGGCGGAGAAGATGTGCAAGGTCATGGACCTCGCGGCCAAGGTCGGCGCGCCGGTGATCGGGATCAACGACTCCGGCGGGGCGCGGATCCAGGAGGGGGTGGTCTCGCTCGGCGCCTACGGCGACGTCTTCGTCCGCAACGTCAAGTGCTCCGGCGTGATCCCGCAGATCAGCCTGATCATGGGCCCGTGCGCGGGCGGCGCCGTCTACTCGCCGGCGATGACCGACTTCATCTTCATGGTCAAGGAGACCTCGCACATGTTCATCACCGGGCCCGAGGTGATCAAGACGGTGACCGGCGAGGAGGTCGAGTTCGAGGAGCTGGGCGGGGCGATGACCCACAACACGCAAGTCCGGGGTCGCGCACTTCGCCGCCGAGGACGAGGAGCAGTGCCTCGAGGACGTGCGCTACCTGATGAGCTTCCTGCCGCTCAACAACCTCGAGCTGCCGCCGCGGGTCGAGCCCTACGACGACCCCGAGCGGATGGACGAGGCGCTCGACACGATCGTCCCCGACGACCCCTCGAAGCCCTACGACATGCGCGACGTGATCGCGCTGATCGTCGACGACGGCGAGTTCTTCGAGGTCCAGGAGCACTTCGCCCAGAACATCGTGATCGGCTTCTCGCGCCTCGACGGCTACCCGATCGGGGTCGTCGGCAACCAGCCCAAGCACCTCGCCGGTGTGCTCGACATCGAGTCGTCGGAGAAGGCGGCGCGCTTCGTGCGCTTCTGCGACGCCTTCAACGTCCCGCTGCTGACGTTCACCGACGTGCCCGGGTTCCTGCCCGGCACCTCGCAGGAGTGGGGCGGGATCATCCGCCACGGCGCGAAGCTGCTCTACGCGTTCACCGAGGCGACGGTGCCGAAGCTGACCGTCGTCACCCGCAAGGCCTACGGCGGCGCCTACGACGTCATGAACTCCAAGCACATGCTCGCCGACTTCAACTTCGCCTGGCCGACGGCGGAGGTGGCGGTGATGGGCCCCGACGGCGCGGTCAACATCATCTACCGCGCGACATCAGACCATCGCCGACCCCCGACGAGCGCCGCGAGAAGCTGATCGACGACTACAAGGCCCACTTCGCCAACCCCTACTCGGCGGCCGAGCGCGGCTACATCGACGACGTGATCGAGCCCCACCAGACGCGCCCGAAGCTGATCCGGGCGCTGCGCACGCTGCAGACCAAGCGGGTCGAGCAGCCGAAGCGAAAGCACGGCAACATCCCGCTCTGAGCGAACCCCGGCGCCGCGGGTCAGAGCGAGGGCGCGCGCTTGCCAGCAGCGTGAGCCCCACCGGGGCTCGAACCGGTTCCTCAAACCAACGAACCACCGCCTCAGGCAGACATTGGCGGCTCGGCTCATCGGGGACCGAGTAACGGAACTCCTCGCTGAGACGTTTACCTCGTCGGACACTGAGCCAGACGGGGACGACTCCGATCAGGTTCCAGGACCGGCAGGTCGCGGCTCGAACCGGCTCGGCGAAGAGCTTTGAGCAGGGCCGGACGGTCGTATCGCCGGTAGTGGCCGACCTCGACGTCCTTCGGTCCGTACAGCCGGCTCAACGCCGGAACCGAGACGACCAGCTGCCGATGGCCTCAGCGAGTCGCGAAGGCTGGTGAGGGCGCCGATGTCGTCCTCGATGTGCTCGATCACATCGAGCGCCACGGCGTCGAACTCGCGCGCTCCGGGATCGCATCGATCGTCCCGCATCGGACCCCCGAGTCGTCGAGCTGCGGGCGTCGCAGGTGGGCCCGGCAGAGGGCGAGCAGGCGCTCAGACGGATCCTGCGAAATGACCGTGTGCCCAGCGCTCAGTAACTCGGCGCTGAGAGCGCCGCTGCCGCAACCGATGTCGAGGATCCGCCCGCCCGGGACCAGGTCGAGGACGAGGCGGTTCAGGCTCGTGCGCGAAAATCGGTATCGATGTGATCGAACCAGCCCGCGAGGTGGTCCTCGATCGCGATCTGTCCGTCGGGAGAATCGATTCCGGGCGTCCCTCCGAGGGGTGAATCTGTCACATGCTCACGGTGGGCGCCGCACGAGTCCCTCGCGCCAGGCCTCGAGCACGGCGGCGCGATCCCAAGATCCTGGATCGCGAGCCCGGTGGAGTCGAACAGGGTGATCTCGTCCTCGGCGACGCGCCCGGCCGCGCGCTCGAGCAGGACCCGGCCGATCTCGGTCACGTCTTCGTGGGCGATCGCCCGGGCGGCCACGGCACCCGAGAGCTCGCCGCCCTTGGATGCCTGCTCCCAGTCGTCGCAGAACAGCCGGCAGCGGGCCAGCGCCTCGACCTCGACCTCGGCCTTGCCGTGGGCGTCGGCGCCGAGCGCCGCGAGGTGCTGGCCGGGGCGCAGCTCGGCGCTGCGGATCACGTGTCGGTCGGCGGGCGTCACTGTGACCACCACATCCTGGCCGGCGGCCTGGGCTCGCGAGCTGGGGCGCCAGTCCAACTCCGTGGCCAGCGCCTGCGCGGCCTCCTCGCGCGGGTCGGCGCAAAGGCCCGGCCCGTACCCGGCTGCTGCCAGGCAGCGGGCGGCCCAGGCCCCATTGACCCCGCAGCCGATCGCGCCGACCGAGCGCGCGTCCTCGCGCGCCAGCGCCTGCGCCGAGACCGCCGCCGCGGCGCCGGTGCGAAGCGAGGTGATCGCGGCGCAGTCCATGATCGCGAGCAGCTCGCCGGTCTCGGCACTGGAGACGAGCAGGGCGCCGGCGACGACAGGCAGCCCGCGCTCGGGGTTGCGCGGGAAGGAGGTCACCCACTTGAGCGCCGCCAGTCCTGCGCCGCGGGCGGGCATGGCGCGGAAGTCGCCCTCGGGTGGCGCGTCGACGTAGACCTTCGCCGGCATCTCCCACTCCCCGGCCGCGTGGCGCTCGAACGCGGTCCGCGTCGCGTCGATCGCCGTCAGGGGCGAGACCGCGGCGAGGACCGCGTCGCGGTCGAAGACGGGGATTTCGCTCACGCTCGCATTGATAGGGCAAGTAGAGTCGCCGCGTGACCACGAACGGCAGGCGCAGGCCCCCGCGGCCGAGGATCGAGATCGTCTCCGGAGGCGCCACGGCGGCCGAGGCGGCCGCGATCGTCGCGGCGCTCGAGCAGTTCCTCGCCGAGACCGCTCCGCGCACGGGCTCTGACCGTCCGGCCGAGAGCCGGTGGCAGCGCGCGGCGCTCGAAGAGGGGATCGCGGCCCGCCAGGTGAGCGGCTTCGGGTGGGGAGGCGCCCGGCGCTGAGCCACTGGCACTTGCCTCGCGGAGCCGTTCGGGATAGAAACCGGGTGCCCACGCCGCACAACGCGAGCAAGGAGGAAACGTGGCAGTAGTGAAGATCATCGAGCTCGTCGGGAGCTCGAAGACCTCGACCGACGACGCCGCCAAGCAGGCGCTGACCCAGGCCCAGTCGTCGCTGCGCAACATCCGCGCGGTCGACATCGTCTCGACCGGGATCCGAGGCGAGAGCCTGGACGAGTATCGCGCCCACGTCCGGGTCGCGTTCCTGATCGAGGACACCGACGTGGACTGAGCCGGGCCCGGTCGCCGGCGGGAGTCGGGGGCCGTCACAACCGAACGCCCGTCTAAATACCCTAATCCCGGTCGGGATTTGTGTAATATGGCCGCCGCATGGAGCCGACGGCTGCCCCAGAGACGACCAGCGCCGAGCAGCGAATCGCGAGCGAGCACGGGCTCGACGTCGACCGTCGCAAGCAGCAGAAGGGCAAGGGCCCGGTCGGGTCGCTCGAGAACCCGGAGGTGTACGAGAACGTCCCCGGGCACGTGATCCCGATCCTCGAGCACGAGTTCGAGGACTTCGACGGCGAGGCCGACAAGTTCCTCGCCGGCGAGACGCCCGAGGATCAGTTCATCGGCTTCCGCCTGCGACAGGGCGTCTACGGCCAGCGCCAGCCGGACGTGCAGATGGTGCGGGTGAAGCTGCCGATGGGAGGTGTCACGCCCGAGCAGATGGACGCTTTCGCGAGCGTGGTCGAGAAGTTCGCCCCGCTACGCAAGGGCCATATCACCACCCGTCAGAACATCCAGATCCACCACGTGCCCCTGACCGAGATGAAGGAGCTGATCCGCGAGATCTCCGCGGTCGGCCTCTCCTCGCGTGAGGGCTGCGGGAACACGGTCCGCAACGTCACCGGCGACCCCTACGCCGGGGTCGCCCACGACGAGCCCTTCGACGTCACGCCCTACGCCGGCGCCTACGTGCGCTACTTCGTCCGTCACCCGACCACACAGCTGATGCCGCGCAAGATCAAGACCGCGTTCACCGCCAGCGATGAGGACGTCGCGATCACCCGGATCCACGACATCGGCTTCGTCCCGAAGCTGCGCGACGGAGTGCGCGGCGTCGAGATGGTGGTCGGCGGCGGGACCTCGATCATGCCCCGGGTCGCCCCCACGCTGTACGAGTTCATCGAGCTCGACAACGGCGACTACCTGAAGGTCACCGAAGCGTGCCTGCGGATCTTCGACCGCCAGGAATGGCTGCGGGTCAACCGGGCCCGGGCGCGGATCAAGGTGCTGGTCGACAAGATCGGGATCGACGCCTTTCGCGACCTGGTCGAGGATGAGCTGGCGGGCGAGTGGGTCGGGGAGCGCGACTTCTCGCTCGATCGGCTTCTGTTCGTCGACGACGAGGCGCTCAACGCGCCGGCCGCCCCCGCGGCCCACTCGAGCCCGAACGGCGATCACTCCGAGTACGAGCGCTTTTGCGCCGCGAACGTTGCCCCGCAGCGCCAAGCCGGGTTCTCGACCGTGACCGTGAAGGTGACCCGCGGCGACCTGCTGCCGGCGCAGTTCCGCGGCTTGGCCGAGATCATGCGCGAGTACACGGGCGGCTACGCGCGCACGACGGTGCAGCAGAACCTCGTCCTGCGCTGGGTCCGCGACGAGGCCGTCTATGACGTCTGGCAGCGGCTGGCAGAGCTCGACCTCGGAGGCGCCGGAGCGCTCGAGATCGACGACGTCGTCTCCTGCCCGGGGACCGACAGCTGCAAGCTCGGGATCACGAGCTCGATGGGTCTTAATGCCGCGATCCAACAGCGCGTCGAGGAGATGGAGATCACCGATTCGCTGACCCGGGCGATCCAGATCAAGATGTCGGGCTGCCCGAACGGCTGCGGCCAGCACCACATCGGCAGCATCGGCTTCTACGGCGCCTCGATCAAGGCCGGCGAGCGGACGATGCCCGCATACATCGCCCATGTTGGCGGCAACTACGAGGGCGGCGACGTGGTCTTCGGGCACCGGCTCAAGGTCCGGCTGCCGGCCAAGCGCGTCCCGGACGCGGTCGAGCGCTGGATCCGCCACTACGAGGCGGAGCGGACCGAGGGCGAGATCTTCAACGCGTTCGTCGCGCGGGTCGGCACGGGCGCCTTCGAGGAGCTCGTCCGCGACCTGGCGCTGCCGGCCGAGTTCAGCCTCGAGTCGATGAACGAGTTCATCGACTGGAACCGCTCCGAGCCCTACCGGGTCGAACGCGGAGAGGGCGAGTGCGCGATATGAGCTCGCCGCTCGCCGCTCGCCGCTCGGCCTCCGAGCGGCCGCGACCGTTTCACGACCAGAACGGGTCGCCTCCGCCGGGGGCCGCGAACGGGAACGGGAACGGCCACGCGCCGCGCCTACCGATGATCCGCGGCCAGCTCGTCGATCCCGTCGCGGTCGCGGCCGAGGTCGAGCCGCTGTCGGCGGCCGAGGCGATCGCGTGGACGATCGAGCGCTTCCATCCCGCGCTGCGGATCGCGACCTCGTTTCAAAAAACGAGCTCGGTGATCGTCGACCTCGCCCACTCGGTCGAGCCGCAGGCGCAGTTCTTCTACCTCGACACCGAGCTGCTCTTCGAGCAGACCTATGAGACCCGGGACGCACTCTCCGAGCGCTACGGGATCTCGTTCATGCGATATGCGGGGATCTCGCTCGAAACGCAGGAAGCCGAGCACGGCGCTAACCTCTGGCGCCGTCATCCGGACGCCTGCTGCGGGATCCGCAAGGTCGAGCCGATGCGGGCGGCGCTTTTGGAGGCCGAATGCTGGGTTTCCGGGATCCGCAGAGTGGACTCCCAGACCCGGGCCGGCGCAGCCAAGTTCGGCTGGGACAAGCGCTTTGGCCTGTGGAAGCTGAACCCGCTGGCGGACTGGACCGACGAGCAAGTTTGGAACCACATACGGGAGAACGAAGTGCCTTACAACCCCCTCCACGACGAGGGATATCCGTCGATTGGGTGCACCCACTGCACCGTCCGCCCGGGGGCGGAGAACGACACCCGCTCCGGCCGCTGGGCCGGCCTCGACAAGACCGAGTGCGGCATCAATGAGTAGCCCGGACACCGCCCTGGCGCTGACTCTCAGCTCGCGCCAGGCGTCGGACTTCGAGCTGCTCGCCAACGGCGGGTTTGCGCCCTTGACCGGCTTTCTCGGATCGGCCGACCATCGCTCGGTCTGCGAGGACATGCGCCTGAGCAGCGGCGCCAAGGGAATCTGGCCGATCCCGATCACGCTCGCGACCGGCCTCGAGTGCGCGGTCGGCGACGTAATCGAGCTCAGCGCCCCGAACGGCAAGCCGCTCGGGCGGCTGACGGTCGAGGAGATCTACGAGCGCGACGTCGAGCTCGAGGCCGAGCAGGTCTACCGGACGACCGACGGCGAGCACCCGGGCGTCGCCGCGATCCGCGAGGAGGGCGCCCGCTGCCTTGCCGGCCCGATCGAGGCCGACGCGCTGCCCGATCACGACCAAGCGTTCATGCGCCGCTACCAGACCACGGAAGAGTCGAAGGCGGCGTTCGCCGAGCGGGGCTGGAAGCGGATCGTCGCCTTTCAGACCCGCAACCCGATCCACCGCGCGCACGAGTACCTGACCAAGGCCGCGCTGGAGATCTGCGACGGGCTCTACATCCACCCGTTGATCGGCGAGACCAAGAAGGGCGACATCCCGGCCGACGTACGGATGCGCTGCTACGAGGTCCTGATGGACAACTACTACCACCCCGACCACGTGATGCTCGGGGTCAACCCGGGCAAGATGCACTACGCGGGTCCGCGTGAGGCAGTGCTGCACGCGATCATCCGCCGCAACTACGGCTGCACGCACTTCATCGTCGGCCGCGACCACGCGGGCGTCGGCGACTACTACGGCACCTACGACGCGCAACGGATCTTCGACGACATCGATACGGCGGAGCTCGGGATCACGCCGCTGTTCTTCGAGCACACGTTCTGGTGCCACGAGTGCGAGGGGATGGGCTCGGCGAAGACCTGTCCGCATCCGCAGGAATCGCACCTGTTCCTCTCGGGGACCAAGGTGCGCGAGATGCTCGAGGCAGGCGAGAAGCCGCCGCACGAGTTCTCGCGCGACGAGGTCGCCGAGATCCTGATCGACGCCTACAAGGAGGAATCGGCCACCGATGGCTGACGACACGGGCTTCTGCCTCTGGTTCACCGGGCTCTCGGGCTCGGGCAAGTCAACGATCACCACCCACCTGGTCAAGGAACTGCGCAAGCGCGGGTCCAAGCTCGAGGTGCTCGACGGCGACGTCGTGCGCGAGAACCTCTCCAAGGGGCTCGGCTTCTCAAAGGAGGACCGGGACACGAACATCCGCCGGATCGCGTTCGTAGCCAATCTGCTCTCGCGCAACGGGGTCCCCGTGATCACCGCCGCGATCTCCCCCTACAGGGAGATCCGCGACGAGGCGCGCCAGATGATGGGCGAGCGCTTCGTCGAGGCCTACGTCAAGGCCTCGGTCGAGACCTGCGAGCAGCGCGACGTCAAGGGCCTGTACGCGAAGGCGCGAAGCGGCGAGATCAAGGAGTTCACCGGGGTCTCGGACCCCTACGAGCCGCCCGAGAACCCGGAGCTGGTGATCGAGACCGAGCAGCAATCGGCCGAGGAGTCAGCGCAGCAGATCCTCTCCTACCTCGAGGACCGCGAGATGATCCCCGCGGCCGTCGCGGTCTGACCCGCGGCCGCCGGACGGGACTAAAGAATGGGCTTGTCGGCGCCGCCGGCCCGCGACTGGCCGACCCGCATGCGCGATTGGCGGACTGTCTTCCTTCCCAACTGGCTGGCGCGTGCCTGGTCGGTCCTCACACTGCCGGCGACGATCCTCTACCTGCTCTGGAGCCATCGGATCCACCCCGCCTACCGGCTCACCTGGCTCAAGCGGGTGCGGCTGGGCTGGCGGATGTGGAAGACGACTCGCGGTGTCTGGACCGGCACCTCTTACAAGGCTCACCTGGCGATGGCCGTGAAGCTGCTCGAGATCCCGCCCGAGGTCGAGGGGGTTGTGGTCGAGTGCGGCTGCTACCTCGGCGGGTCGAGCGCAAACCTCTCGCTGGCCTGCGAAGCCGCGGGGCGCGAGCTGATCGTCTACGACTCGTTCGAGGGACTCCCGGCCCCGACGGGGAACGACGAGTACGCCCGTCGGATTCAGACCGGATTCTTGCGCGGCGACCTCGAGGTGGTCAAAGGCAACGTCGCCCGCTTCGGCCGGATCGACCGCTGCACGTTTCGCAAGGGATGGTTCAGCGAAACGCTGCCGGAACACAGCGAGCCGATTGTGCTCGCGTTCCTCGATGTCGACTACCAGGCCAGCCTCGACGATTGCATGCGGAACCTCTGGCCCCACCTGACCGAAAGCGGCTACCTGTTTACCGACGAGTACATCTTCACCGAGTTCTGCGCTCTGTTCTGGTCCGAGCGCTACTGGCGCGAGACCTTCGACGCCGAGCCGCCCGGCCTGATCGGCTCCGGCAGCGGGATCGGAGTCGGCCAGTTCTACCTCGGTCCCGCCGAGGAGTGGAACTACGCCCATGACCCCGGCAGCGTCGCCTACACGCGCAAGGACCTCTGCGGGTATTGGAGCTATGACCCCGAGGCTCCGACGCCCCCCGACGAGGGGCGCGCGCCGATCGGCGGTCCGCCGCTCTAGCCCCGGGGCGCTAGGAGCGCTCTGGGACCCGCGGCTGGCCGAGCCCGTAGGTGTCGTAGGCGCCCCAGCGGCTGAACGTCTTGTGGGTCGGCCCGTGAAAGTCCGACGAGGCGGTGGCGAGGAGGCCGAACTCCTCGCAGAGCTCGAGGCAGTGCTTGGTCTGCTCGGCGGTGTGCGGCGGGTAGAAGGCTTCGATCCCGTCGAGGCCGACGTCGCGGACGAGGCTCCCGACCAGGTCACGGACCTGGTCGGGGTCCTTGACGTCCCAGTAGGGGTGGGCGACGACGGCGATCCCGCCCGCGTCGTGAATCAGCTCGACGGCTTGCTCGGCGCTCGGCCAGCGGCGCGCGACGAATGCCTTCGCGCCGGGAACGAGGTACTGCTCGAAGAACGGTCCGAGATCCGGTCCCGCTCCTGCGGCCTTGGCGATGTGGGGGCGGCCGATCGCGTCCGCGGCGCCGGCCTCGGCGACCGCGTCCTCGAAGCTGACCTCGACCCCGTGGTCGTTGAGCCGGGCGATGATCTCCTTGGCGCGGTCGACGCGCTCCTGCTGAGCGCGCTCGCAGGCCGGCAGGATGCGCTCGGTGTTGATCCAGTAGCCGCAGATGTGGAGGTCCTCTGAGTAGCGATGCACGCACGACATCTCGACCCCGGGGACGTTGGTGATCCCGGCCGCCTCGGCCGCGGCGGTAGCCTCCGCGACCCCGGCAACACCGTCGTGGTCGGTGAGCGACATCACCGTCACCCCGGCCTCGGCGGCGGAACGGGCGACGTCGCCGGGCTCAAGCTGGCCGTCGGATACGGTCGAGTGCGCCTGGAGGTCGATCAAGGAAGGCGAGTCTAGTTTGCGGATCTCAGCCAAGGCGGACTACGCGGTGCGGGCGGCGCTCGAGCTCGCTGCGAGCCCGGAGTCCGAGCCGGTCAAGGGCGAGCAGCTCGCCGAGGCGCAGGGGATCCCGCTGCAGTTCCTCGAGCACATCCTGCTCGAGCTCAAGCATGCGCGGCTGATCCAGGCCCGCCGCGGCGCACGGGGAGGCTATTGGCTCGCCCGCGACCCGGCCGAGATCACGATCGCCGACGTGATCCGGGCGGTCGAGGGGCCGCTCGCCAACATCCACGAGCACGCTCCGGAGGACCTTCACTACGGCGGCCCGGCCGAGCGGCTGCGAGAAGTCTGGGTCGCGGTCCGGGCGGGGCTGCGCGCGGTGCTCGAGAACGTCACCCTGGCCGAGGTCAGCCGCGGTGAGCTGCCTTGGCGGATCGAGGCGATCCTCAACGATCCCGAGGCCTGGCTGAAGCGATAGGCGGCCCGGCCGCCGCCCCGTTCGCCCCCCCATCGCCGGATCGCGATGCGCTACCATCACGCGTCGCCCTTCAGGACTAAGTTGGTCCAGAAAGGCCGCTATTGCGCTTCGGGCTCACTCTCGCCCCTCCCGGCACGCATGGATCCAGTCTTCGAAATCTTCGGCCTCGGCATCGACCCGCGCCTGATCGTGTTCGGGTTCGGCATCGGCGTGCTCGTCGGGATGACCGGGATGGGCGGGGCCTCGCTGATGACGCCGCTGCTGATCCTCGTCTTCAGCATCTCGCCGGTAACCGCGATCGGGACCGACATCTTCTACGCCGCGGTGACCAAGACGGTCGGCGGCTACAAGCACCTGAAGCTCGGCACCGTCCACAAGGGGCTCGCATTCTGGCTCGCGGTCGGAAGCGTGCCCTCAGCGATCGCCGGGGTTTGGGTGATCGAGTTGTTGCAGAGCAAGTACGGCGACGACCTCGACGCGCTCGTGCTCGGGATGCTCGGCGGCGCCCTGCTGGTGGTCGGGCTCGCCACCCTGCTGCGCTCGCTGTTCCTCGCCGGAGTGATCCAGGAGCGCTCCGCGTTGCACCTCTACCGATCGCACATCATCGCCGCCGTGATCACTGGAGTCGCGACAGGGTTCGTGATCGGCCTCACCTCGGCCGGCAGCGGCACCCTGATCGCGATCGCGCTGATCGCGATCTTCCGGCTCACCCCGCAGCGGGTCGTCGGCACCGACGTCTTCCACGCCGCGGTCCTGCTCTGGGCGGCGGGCGCCGCGCACTGGATCGGCGGCAACATCGACTTCCTACTCGCGACGATGATCCTGCTCGGCTCGATCCCCGGCGTGATCCTCGGCACCAATCTCTCGGTCAAGGCCCCGCAGACGTTCCTGCGTTACGCGCTGGCCGTGGTCCTGATCGCCTCCGGGACCACGCTGATCATCAAGGAGGGCTCGCCCGACGTGGTGATCCCGGCGATCGGTGTCGCCTCGGTGATGGTCGGGGTCCTGTTCGGCGCCCAGGCGCTCTCCCGCGGCCGGTCGAAGCGCGACCGGACCGTGACCGCGGGCGCCCCCGCTGGCTGAGCGAGCCGGGGCGGCCTCCTCGCAGGCGTCGCGCTATTTTGCCCCTCCCGCGCGATCGCGCGCATGGATCGGCACATGATCGCCTTCGGCTGCTCAATCACGAAACCGGACGTCTACGAGCGTTGCGCAGCACGCGGGTTCGAGCTCGCGGCCGAACCGGACACCGAGGTGCTCGCCTTCGGAGCGGCGGGCTCGATCTTTCGCAGCTACAACCTGCTGCTCGAGAAGGCGCGCGCGCTCGAGGACCTCGAGGCGCTGGTGCTCGTGCACCAGGATGCCGAGATCGTCGACCCTGACTTCTGCCACAAGCTGCGGCGCGCGCTCGACGACCCCGAGGTGGCCCTGGTCGGCTGCGCCGGCGCGACCGGACAGCGCAGCATCGCGTGGTGGGAGGGCTCGGTGACCTGGGCGTCCTTCTCGCACCGCTACGAGGAGTACGGGGGAGGCGAGATCCCGGCGATGAGCTACCCGGGCGGCACCAACCCCTCCTTCTCGCGCACCGGTGAGGTCGACGCCATCGACGGGGCGTTGATCGGGATGTCCCCCTGGGCGATCCGCGAGCTGAGCTTCGACGAGTCGCTCGGGGGCCTGCTGCATGGCTACGACTTCGACATCTGCTGCCAGGCGCGCGCCGCGGGCCGCAAGGTGGTGACCGAGGACCTGCGGATCGTCCATCACCACACGATCGAGCTGATCGACGACGTGCAGAGCTGGCTCCAGGCATACATGAAGCTGGCGCGCAAGTGGGATCAGGGCCCGTCGGGCAACGGCGCCGGCTGGGAGGATCGCGCTCGGCAGGCCGAGGCGCAGGCGGCGGCGGCGAAGCTGCTCGGTGGCATGGCCGACCTCGTCCGCCAGGCGCAGGCCAACCGCGACGCCGAGGAACGGGCCGAGCTCGAGCGCGAGCTGGAGCGGATCCGCGGCACTGCGAGTTGGCGCTTCACCGCACCGTTGCGGGGAATCGGCCGGGCAGTCAGGCGTCGCCGGTAAGCGCAGTGGCAACCCACGCGCGGAGCGAGGACTCGAACAGTGAGCGGAATCGCAAGCCGATGGACGAGGTCCGATCCAGCCATCCGCCGTTCTGGGCGGCGATCGTCGCCGACGCGAGGATCGCCGCCGCGCACCGGTCGGAGCGCTACGAGTTCCGCTCTCGTGCGGACGGCATCGGGCAGGCTCTGCGCCTGGCGTGGAGCAGCGATCCGTTCCTGGCCCAGGTGCTGTACCGACTCAAGTCGCGGCTGCAGGCTTTCGGGATACCGATGCTCCCGCGCTTGCTCGGGCTCGGCGCGAGCATGGTCGCGCAGGTCGAGATCGGAGACCCGGTCGTGATCGAGCCGGGAGTGCAGATCGCCCACGGCCAGGTGGTGCTGGACGGTTTCACCTTGATCCGGACCGGGACGGTGATCGCGCCGTTCGTCAGCATCGGGCTCCGCGCGGGCACCTTCGAGGGCCCGGTCATTGAGGAGCACGTCAACGTCGGGACCGGGGCGCGGATACTCGGCCCCTTACGGGTCGGCGCCGGGGCGCGGATCGGCGCCAACGCCGTGGTGACCAAGGACGTCGCCGCCGGGGCCACGGTGGTCGGCATACCGGCGCGGCCACTGCAGTGACGGGTCGCAAAGGCCTGCGCCTGCCTGCTAGCGTTTCCGGCTCCGAAGCGCCCGACTGATCGATGATCTTCCGCTCCCGCAAGCAATCCCAATCCACCGCCGTCGCGGAGCCCCAGTCGCCGGAGGAGATGTTCGAAGAGATTGGCGAGCTGACCCGGGCGAATCGCGAGCGACGCGATCCGGAGATCGAGCGCCGGATCCTCTTGCTCAGGCATCGCGCGGGCGCCGGCCTCGCCGATCCTGGCGCCCAGCCGCCTCCGCTTCCCGAGCCCGATTTCGACGCGCTCCCGACGGCTGACGGGCCCGGCCCGCCGGTCGTTCGAACGGATCAGCTCAGCTCCGGTCTACTGCGCGCCGGGATCCTCCGCCAAGGTTGCCTGCTGATCCGGGGTGTGATCGAGCCCGATGAGGCCGCCGAGATGGCGACCGAGGTCGAGCGCTCGTTCCAGGCTCGCGACGCTTTTCTGGCCGGCGACGGCGCCGGTGAGGGCGGCTACTACGAGGAGTTCGAGCCCGAGGCCCAGTACGACCTCGCGGCGGAGCGCAGCTGGGTCACTGGCGGCGGCGGAATCTGGGGTGCCGACTCCCCGCGCCTGATGTTCGACGTGCTCGAGAAGCTCGAGCGCGCCGGCCTGCAGCGACTGATTAGCGACTACCTCGGCGAGCGGCCGGCGATCTCGGTCAACAAGTGCACGCTGCGCAAGGTCGATCCCGATACCGGCGTCGGCTGGCACCAGGACGGCGCCTTCCTCGGCGACGGGGTCAGAGCGATGAACGTGTGGATCGCGCTCACACGCTGCGGAGACGTCGCGCCGGGGATGGACATCGTGCCGCGCCGGCTCGACGAGATCGTCGAGACCGGAACCCGCGGAGCCACGTTCGACTGGTCCGTCGGGCCCGAGGTGGCCGAGGAGGCGGCAGGCGATGTCGGGATCCTGCGACCGATCTTCGAGGCGGGGGACGTGCTGCTGTTCGACGACATGTTCCTGCACACGACCGCGACCGATCCGTCGATGACCAAGACCCGTTACGCGATCGAGAGCTGGTTCTTCGGACCCTCGGGCTTCCCGCGCGAGTACGTTCCGCTCGCGTTCTAGATGGACTTCGAGCTCAGTCCTCGAGTCACGGAGCTGCGTGACCGGGTACGGGAGTTCATAGCCGCCCACGTTTACCCGGTCGAGGCCGAGGCTCTGGCGGCGCTCGACGACGAGGTCACCGTCGAGTCCGGGCGCGCCTATCCCGAGATCCTGGTCGAGATCCGCGAGCGGGCGCGCTCGGAGGGCCTGTGGAACCTGTTCATGCCCGACCCGGAGCACGGGGTGGGATTGTCCAACTGGGAGTACGGGGTCCTCTGCGAGGAGATGGGCCGCAGCCCCGCGATCGCGCCGATGGCGTTCAACTGCGCCGCTCCCGACACCGGCAACGCCGAGATCCTCGCCGAGCACGGCACCGAGGCCCAGCAAGTCCGGTGGCTGGCCCCGCTGCTCGGCGGGGAGATCCGCTCCTGCTTCTCGATGACCGAGCCCGAGGTCGCGGGCTCGGACCCGACCACACTGCTCACCCGCGCGGTGCTCGACGGGTCGGAGTGGGTGATCGACGGGCACAAGTGGTTTACCTCCGGCGCCGTCGGAGCTTCGGTTGCGATCGCGATGGTGATCACCGATCCCGATGCCCACCCCTACGCGCGAGCCTCGATGATCCTGGTCCCGACCGACGCCCCCGGCTTCGACCTCGTTCGCGCGGTGCCGGTGATGGGACACGACGGTGGCCCGGGTCACTGCGAGATCCGCTACGAGGACTGCCGCGTGCCGGCCGACAACCTGCTCGGCCCGCGCCAGGCTGGCTTTGCGATCGCCCAGGACCGGCTCGGCCCCGGGCGCATCCACCACTGCATGCGCGCGATCGGGACCTGCGAGCGGGCGATCGAGATGATGTGCCGCCGCGCGCACGAGCGCGAGGCGTTCGGGGGGCCGCTTGCCGAGAAGCAGTTCGTTCAGGACTTCATCGCCAAGTCGCGGATCGAGACCGAGCAGGCGCGCCTGCTCACCCTCAACGCGGCGTGGCGCATGGACACCTACGGCAAGAGGGAGGCGCGCCGGGAGATCTCGATGATCAAGGTCGTCGCGGCGAACGTGGTCATGGACGTGCTCGACCGCGCGATCCAGGTCCACGGCGCGCTCGGGATGTCCGACGACACGCCACTGGCCGGGATGTGGCGCTACTCGCGGATGCTGAAGGTCGCCGACGGCCCCGACGAGGTGCACAAGATGGTGATTGCGCGTCGCGAGCTGACCCGATGGGCGAGTCGGGACGCAAACGGCGAACCCGCGACCGCTGCGGCGCCGGCGCACGACCCCGCCTGAGCCGCCGGCCGCGGCTACGGCAGCCGCCGCTCCGCCTCGTCAGCGGCCCGGGCGAGGCGCTCGACGCTGCGCGCGAAGCGCTGTAGCCCCTCGTCGGCATCGGCCTGGCCGTACTGGCCGGCCGAGTAGCGGGCGAAGACCCCCTCGAGGATGATCGCCAGCTTCCAGAGCGCGAGGGCGACGAAGAAGTCGATCTGGGAGAGGTCGCGGCCCGACCGGTCGGCGTAGCGCCTTCCACCTCGTCGCGGGTCAGGAACCCCGGCGCCATCGTCGCCGGCTCGAGCAGCGGGATCAGCTGATCGCCGTCCTCGCCCCAGTAGACGAGCAGCATCCCGACGTCGGCGAGCGGGTCGCCGAGCGTCGCCAGCTCCCAGTCGACGACCGCGGCGACCTCGCCGCCCGCGGTGAGGATCATGTTGTCGAGCCGGTAGTCGCCATGCACGATCGTCGCCGGTCCCTGCTCGGGGATGCGGGCGGCGAGCCGATCGCCTACCTCCTCGATCAGGGCCAGCTCGCGGGTGTGCTGCTTATCCCACTGACCGCGCCAGCGGCGCAGCTGGCGCGCGACGTAGTCCGATCTGCGGGCCAGCTCGCCGAGGCCGACCGCGTCGGGATCGACGGCGTGGATCGCGACCAGGGTGTCGACCACGCGCTCGGCGATCGCTCGGCGCTCGCCGAGGTCGGGGAACAGCTCGGCGTCGGCGAGCGTGCGCAGGACCGGGCCGTCGACCCAGCGCATGACGTAGAACGGCTCGTCCGCATCCTCGGCGAGGCCGACCGTCGGGGCGACCGGAACCGCGGTCTCCGCCAGCGCGCGGATGATCCGGAACTCACGGCCCATGTCGTGTGCGGAGGCGAGGCGCCTGCCAAGCGGCGGCCGGCGCAGCGCCCACTGCCGTCCGGCTGCGTCGGAGACCGCGAAGGTGAGGTTCGAGCGCCCGCCGGCGATCTGCTCGAAGGCGAGTGGCAACTCGACCGGCCCGGCGTGCGCAGCGAACCAGGACTCGATCCGGGGGACGTCGAGAGCGTCGCTAGCCTGCGCGGCCATGGCGCGCAAGCATATGGCCCTGGTCGTCGACTTCGGCGGCGTGCTGACAAGCGACATCTGGGTTGCCTTCGGGTCATTCTGCGAGCGCGAGGGACTGGCGCCCGACGCGGTCCTCGAGCTGTTCCGCGGCAACCGCGAGGCGCTGGCCCTGCTTCGCGGCCTAGAGACCGGCGAGCTCGCAGACCCCGACTTCGAGCGCCGGTTCGGGGAGCTGCTCGGGCTCGCCGATCACGAGGGCCTGATCGGCCGCATGTTCGCCGACCTGCGGCCGGACGAGGCGATGATCGGTGCCGTGCGAACGGCGCGCGGCGCCGGAGTCCGGACCGGGCTGATCTCGAACTCATGGGGCCTGGGGATCTACGACCGCGCACCGACCAGGATCTTCGACGTCACGGTGATCTCGGGCGAGGTCGGCCTGCACAAGCCCCAGCCGGAGATCTATCGGCTCGCCTGCGATCGGCTCGGGATCGAGCCGGCCTCGGCGGTGTTCGTCGACGACCTGCGCGAGAACTGTGTCGGGGCCGAGGCGGTCGGGATGACGGCCGTCCGCCACCGCGACGCGGCCGAGACGATCGCCCGGCTCGAGCGGCTGCTCGGCGTCGGGCTGGCGGTCGGGGTCTAGGTCCTCCCGACCCGGTACAGGCGCCAGTCGTCACCGCGCCAGATCGGCTCCAGGTAGTCGAGGCCGGAGTCGATCAACGCGACCTCGTCCTCGGCCAGGTAGTCGAGGTCGGCGTCGGCGACCGCGACGTAGCCGACCTCGTGCTCGGCGAGCCACTCACGGTAGGCATCGGCGGTCAGGTTCGAGTCCGTGAACAGGTCGAAGTCCTCGGACTCGAGCTGGCGCAGCCAGCCGCGGGCGATCGGGTAGCGCCGGGCGACGTAGGCGGCCTCCCAGCGGTTCTCGGTCGGTGGGATCTGAATCCGGGTGACGGTGGGCCGGCGATCGAGCTCGGCGAGCAGCGGGGCGTAGAAGGCGCGCTCGGTGGCGGGGTCCCCCGCGGCCTTGCGCAGATCGCGGACCGGGGCCACGAGCTGCCAGTAGAGCAGCGGCAACGAGACCGCCAGCACGACGAGCCGCCCCCGCGGCCACAGCACCAGCGCGAGGACGGGGCCCGCGAACAGCGCCCCGAGCCGGGTGACGTTGCCGCCGAGCGCGTTCGGGACCAAGAACACGGCGAGGGCCAGCGCGGCATAGAGGAGTGCGCCGATCCGCAACGCCCGGTAGCGCTCCGGCACGAGCCAGATCACCGCCAGGGCAAGCAGCGGCACCGCGATGAAGGCCGAGAAGCGAAACGGCTCGCTGCCGCCGACCGGGAAGGCCAGGTTGAGGACTACGGTCGGCAGGATGCCGCCGAGCGCGAGCCAGAGCCCCGTTCGGCGCTCGCCGGCGAGCGCGATCGCGCCGCCCGCAAGGGCGACGAAGAGCCCGGCAACCGGACTGGTGAGGGCGGTGAGCGCCGCCAGCGCCGCCGCCGCCGGCTGGGTCCCGCGATCGGCCGCCAGCACGGCGGCGAGCCCGAACGGCAGCGCGGCAAGGAACGGCATCCGTCCAGTCAGCAGCCACAGGGAGATGCCGACGCCGAACCACAGCGCCGGCCACAGCGCCAGGTCGCCGAAGCGCCGGCGTGCCAGCACCGCAAAAACCGCGGCCGCGGCGACGACCGCGATCGCCCCGCTGACCCGGACGCCAAGCAGGGCCGCGGCCGGCGGGTAGAGAACGCTGTAGGAGAGCAGGTTGTGGCCCGAGTACCAGAGCTCGTTGAAGCTCTCGAACCCGTTGCGCTCGAAGAACTCGGCACGGAAGGTGGCCGCGGCGAGGTCCTGGCTGGCGGGCGACCAGGCCAGATAGACGGCCGCCAGGACCGCTGCGAGCAGGGTCGGCGCGAGAACGGTCCAGCGGGACGTTGGGCGCGTCGAAGACGCGGGGCTATCCCTTCGCGTACTCGACCCGGATCTGCTTACCCTCGAGCTTCGTCCCGTCGAGCCGCTCGAGCGCGAGCTTCGCCTGCCGATCGGGAAGCTCGACGAACGAGAACCGCTCCAGGACCCGGATCGCGGCGATCTCGGCATCCGGGATCACGGCGCCCTCGGTCAGCGCCCAGCGCAACGTCTCCTCGCTGATCCCGCTGCGCAGTCCGCGGTTGACGAACAGCTTCACGTGGCCGTCCCCGGGCTCGGCCGGGGCGCTCGCCTCGGGGCTGGGTCGGCGCTCGGCGTCGTGGTCGCGGCGTCGTGGTCTCGGCGCGTGCTCGATTCGCTCCTCGGGCGGCTCCCACTCGCCGATCACGGTCTTTGCCTCGCGCTCGATCCGCGGGATCTCGTCGCGCTGCTTCGCGGTCGCGAAGGTGATCGCTCGCCCGGTTCGCCCGACCCGGCCCGTGCGGCCGATCCGGTGCACGTAGATCTCGGTGTTGTTCGGCATGTCGTAGTTGATCACGTGGGTGACGTGCTCGATGTCGAGTCCCCGCGCGGCGACGTCGGTGGCGACCAGCAGCGGCAGCTTGTGCTCCTTGAACTGGATCATCACCCCGTCGCGCTGGCCCTGGCTCATGTCGCCGTGCAGGGCCTTGACCCGCAGGCCACGATCGCGGAGCTGGTCGTCGAGCCGCGCCGCGCCGATCTTGGTCCGGCAGAAGATGATCGCCTGCTCGGGCTCCTCGGCCCGCAGCACCTCGATCAACCGCGTGGTCTTGTTGCGCGGCTCGACCTCGACGTAGGCCTGCTCGATCGCGTCCACCGTGAGCTGCTTCGGCGTCACCTTGATCGTCACCGGCTCGTACATGTACTGCTCGGCAAGCCGCGCGATCGGCGGCGGGATCGTGGCCGAGAAGAGCGACGTCTGGCGGCCCGAAGGGCACATGCGGAGGATCTTCTCGACGTCCTCGATGAAGCCCAGGTCGAGCATCTCATCGGCCTCGTCGAGGACCACGAAGCGGGCCGACGTAAGCACCAGCGAGCGCCGCGAGATCAGGTCCATCATCCGCCCGACTGTGGCGACGACGACGTGGGCGCCCCGACGCAGGCGCGACTGCTGGGTCGAGATCGGCGCCCCGCCGAAGACGGCGACGATCTCGACCTCGCGATGCTCGGCGTAGGCGCGCAGCGCCTGGGTGACCTGGATGCAGAGCTCGCGCGTCGGCGTCAGCACGATCGCCTGGGTCTCGGCGGAGCTCGGATCGAGGTACTGGAGCAGGGGCAGGCCGAAGGCGGCCGTCTTCCCGGTCCCGGTCTGCGCCTGGCCGATCACGTCGCGGCCGGCGAGCAGCTCCGGGATCGCCTGCTCTTGGATCGCGGTCGGCTCGGAGTAGCCGAGCTCCTCGAGCGCGAGCAGGATCTCCTCGCTCAGGCCGAGGTCCGAGAACCTGGTCATCGGGTCGGGTCGAGCAGCAGCTTGCCCCTGGTCCCGCGCCCGGCCAGGTCCTCGTGTGCGCGACGCGCCTCCGCAAGCGGGTACACGTCCCCGACGACCACCTCCAGCTCGCCCGAGGCGACGGCTCCGAGCAGGTCGCCGATCATCGCCGCGACCTCGGCGCGGTGCGGCACCAGGTGCATGAGCCAGAACCCGACCAGCGAGCGGGAGTGGCGCAGCAGGTGGCCGGTCGAGACCTCGTTCTGCTCGCGCGAGGCGATCCCGAAGACGACGTGTCGGCCGAAGGGGGCGAGCGTGCTCAGGCAGGCCTCGAAGGTGGGACCGCCTGTCATCTCGAGCACTGCGTCGACCTGCCGGCCGTCGTTGGCGGCGAGGATCGCCTCGCCGAGCTGCTCGGCGCGCGAGTCGACCGCGGCGTCGGCCCCGAGCCGCTCGGCGAGCTCGCGCTTCTCCGGGGTCGACGCGAGCGCGACGACCCGCGCCCCCGCCCGCTTGGCGAGCTGCACCGCGAGGGTCCCGGTGCCGCCCCCGGCAGCTTGGATGACCACCGTCTCCCCCGGCCCCAGGCGCGCGCAGCGGTGCACGAGCGCGTGCGCGGTCAGGCCCTGGAGCAGCAGCGCAGCCGCCTGGTCGTCGGAGACTTGGTCGGGGATCGGGACCAGCCAGCGCTCGGGGACCGCGACCTTCGAGGCGTAGCCGCCCGAGGCGAGGATCGCGGCGACCCGGTGGCCGTCCGGCGCCGTACCCGAGACCTCCGCCCCGGGGATCAGCGGCAGAGTCTGCTCGGCGAGGTAGTCGTTGCGGGTCGCGTGGGTGTCGGCGAAGTTGACCCCGGCCCGCACAACGTCGACCAGGACCTCTCCGTCGGCGGGCTCGGGATCGGGGAGCTCGGCGAGCTCCATCACCTCGGGCCCCCCGAACTGCTGAATGCGGATCGCTCTCATCGCGGATGAGTCTGTCAGGATGCCGCAGCCGTGGCCCTGACCGTCGTCGGATCGATCGCCTTCGACAGCGTCCAAACCCCGTTCGGGGAGCGCGAGCGGATGCTCGGAGGCTCGGCTGTGCACTTCGCCCTCGCCGCCAGCTTCTTTACCGATGTGCGGGTCGTCGGCCCGGTCGGCGAGGACTTCGCTCCCGAGCACCTCGCGGTGCTGAGCGAGCGCGGGATCGAGACCGAGGACATCGAGCGCGTCCCCGGCGGCGAGACCTTCGTCTGGCGCGGCCACTACGAGCACGACATGAACGTCGCTCACACCGACGACACGCAGCTCAACGTGTTCGCCGACTTTCAGCCCAAGCTCTCGCGCGGCTCCTGCGAGGCCCAGATGCTCTTTCTCGGCAACATCCAGCCCGAGCTCCAGCGCGATGTCCGGCGCCAGTCCTCGGCGAGCTTCGCCGCGCTCGACTCGATGAACCTGTGGATCGAGACGGCGCGCGACTCGCTCGTGGAGGCGATCAGCGAGGTCGACTGCCTGCTGCTCAACGACGCCGAGCTGAGGATGCTGACCGAGCGACCGAACCTCGTCCAGGCTGCCCGGGAGGCGATCGAGATCGGACCCGAGGTTGTGGTCGCCAAGCGCGGCGAGTACGGGGCGGCGCTGTTCACCGCCGACGAGTCGTTCGCGATCCCCGGGCTGCCGCTGGAGGATGTCTGGGACCCGACCGGCGCCGGCGACAGCTTCGCCGGCGGCTTCCTCGGCTACCTCGACGCCGTCCGAGTCAGCGGGGTGCACGACGATCGCGCCCTGCGCCAGGCGATGGCGTACGGGTCGGTGATGGCCTCGTTCAACGTCGAGGACTTCGGGACCACCCGCCTCACTCGCCTCTCCGAGGCCGAGATCGCCGAGCGTCTGGCCGCGTTCAAGCGCCTCACCCATTTCGAGGAGACGTCGTTCGTCCGCTGAGCGGGCGGGTCGCCGCGGCCCCGGCGGGATTCTCGTAGCTGCGAGAATGAAGGCGACCGAGCGATCGATCGAGGGAGAGGCGATGGCCGACGAGCAGCGGACTTCCCAAGACGGCAGCGGCGCCGCGACGGCCGAGCGGACGGCCGAGACCCTGACCGTGACCGACAACCGGACCGGCGAGAGCTACGAGCTCGAGGTGACGGACGGGACGGTGCGGGCGCTCGACCTGCGCCAGATCAAGGCCTCCGAGGACGACTTCGGCCTGATGACCTACGACCCGGCGTTCACCAACACGGCCTCCTGCCGCTCGGCGATCACCTACATCGACGGCGACGCCGGGATCCTGCAGCACAGGGGCTACCCGATCGAGCAGCTCTGCGAGCACTCGAGCTATCTCGAGGTCGCCTACCTGCTGGTCTTCGGCGAGCTTCCGACCGCCGCCCAGCTCGAGCGCTGGGTCTTCGACGTCACCCACCACACCTTCGTCCACGAGGACATCAAGCACCTCCTGGAGACGTTCCGCTACGACGCCCACCCGATGGGGATGCTGCTCTCCAGCGTCGGCGCGCTTTCGACCTTCTACCCCGACGCGAACGCAGATCGACGATCCCGAGGAGCGCTACATGGCGGCGATCCGGCTGATCGCCAAGGTCCCGACGCTGGCCGCGTTCGCCTACCGGCACAACCTCGGCCTGCCCTACGTCTATCCCGACAACGAGCTCAACTACGCCGAGAACTTCCTCTCGATGATGTTCAAGAAGACCGAGTTCAAGTACCACCCCGACGAGCGCCTGGCGAAGGCGCTCGACGTGCTCTTCATCCTGCACGCCGACCACGAGCAGAACTGCTCGACCAACGCGGTGCGCTCGGTCGGCTCGTCGCACGTCGACCCGTACTCGGCGGTCGCCGCGGGGGTGGCGGCGTTGTACGGGCCGCTGCACGGAGGGGCCAACGAGGCGGTGCTGAAGATGCTGCGGCGGATCGAGAGCACGGAGAACATCCCCGCCTTCCTCGAAGGGGTCAAGAACCGCGAGGAACGGCTGATGGGCTTCGGGCACCGCGTGTACAAGAACTACGACCCGCGAGCGCGGATCATCAAGAAGAACGTCGACGAGGTACTCGAGGCGACAGGCGACAACCCGCTGCTCGACATCGCGGTCGAGCTCGAGAAGCGCGCCCTCGACGACGAGTTCTTTACCTCGCGCAAGCTGTACCCGAACGTCGACTTCTACTCGGGGCTGATCTACGAGGCGCTGCGGATCCCGACCGACATGTTCACGGTGATCTTCGCGATCCCGCGAACCTCGGGCTGGGTCGCGCAGTGGATGGAGCTGAACGAGGACGGCGACCAGAAGATCGCCCGGCCGCGCCAGATCTACACCGGCGAGCGCGACCGCGAGTACGTGCCGATCGCCGAGCGCTCGGGGCCCGAGAAGATCACCGGCCCGCCGGCACGGCGGCCGAAGCTGGTCCGCCGCGGCGCCTGAGAGCTGGGCTTCCGCCTCACCATCCGCCACGGACCGCGAGTCGCGCGCGAGCGCCACCCAGACCTGTCCACCACCCTCGCCGCCCTCGAGGCGCACGTCGAGCGGATCCGAGCCGGCGCCGACCTTCCGAGCGTCAAGATGCTGCGCGAGTTCGAGTCCTCCGACCGGGTCGCGGCGCGGCTCGAGGTCTCGACCGGGTCGGTCTTCCGGGGCCGCAGCGCCGGGATCGACGTGATGGGCGACGGCTCGATCGTCGCCTTCAGCGGCGGGGTCGCACGGCGACCGCTCGAGGCCGGCGCTGAGAGCCCGTACTCGGCGATCGCCCGCGAGCTCGAAGGCTAAGGTCAGCCCCGGTGAAGCGACAGGAAGCCGAGGTCCCGAAGGGAAGCTACGCCGCCGGGCGCCGAGTCCGGCTGCCACGCGGGGCGCGGCCGCCGATCCGCGTCTACGTGAACGGGGTCGAGCAGGCCGCCGGGGTCGACTACGAGCTTGGCAGCGGCGGGATCGTCTTCGCCCGCCCGATCGTCAAGGAGAAGGTGACCGCCGGTCGCTGGGCGGCGATGTACCTGGGCTTGTTCGGCACCTACCGCAAGCATGAGACGGTGGATGTCGAGTACACGCTCGACGGTGCGGTCAAGCTCGCCTCGGACGCCGAGGTCCTGGCCGATCCCTAGCCGGATCGGCTCGCCGGCCCGAGCCCGACCAGCTCGGCAACCCGCTCGCGGTGCACGCGGGCGCCGCCGAGCATCTGGGCCCCGACCCGCGCCCGCTTGAGCAGGAAGTGGACGTCGTGCTCCCAGGTGAAGCCGATCCCGCCAAGCGTCTGGATCGCCTGATGGGTGACCGCCGAGGCCGCGTCCGACGCACGCGCCTTCGCCATCGAGGCGGCCAGCGGCAGCGACTCCGGCTCGGCGTCGGCCGCCCAGGCGGCGTAGTAGGTCAGCGAGCGCGCCTCCTCGACGTCCCAGAGCATGTCCGCGAGCCGGTGCGAGACGGCCTGGTAGGCACCGATCGGGCGGCCGAACTGCTCGCGCTCCTTGGCGTAGGCGACCGCCATCTCGAGCGCCCGCTGCGCGACCCCGACCAACTCGGCGGCGAGCCCGACGGCGGCCCGGTCGACGGCCGCGGAGACATCGCCCGGCAGCGGTTCTCCGCCCTCGGCGCGAACCCGGTAGTAGGCCCGGGTGGTGTCGATCAGCGGCAGCCGCTCGAGTGTCGCGGCCTCGGTCTCGACCAGCTTCGCCCCCTCGCCGTCGGCGAGCACGAGCACGGCGCTGCCGGCGGCGGCGCCGATCAGCGGCTCCGGGTCGGCGGTGAGCTCGGCTGCGCCGCGGGCCTCACCGGATGCGATCCCGGGCAGCCAGCGCTGCCTCTGCTGGTCCGATCCCGCCATCTCGATGGCCAGGCCTGCGACCGCGTTCGAGATCAGCGGCGCCGGGGCACAGGCATAGCCGAGCTCCTCGAGCAGGATCACCAGCTCGACGGTGCCAAGCCCGAGCCCGCCGTACTGCTCGGCGACCGCGATCCCCGGCCAGCCGAGCTCGCAGATCTGCGCCCAGAGCTCGTCGTCATAGGGGCTCTCGGACTCGGCGAGCTCGCGCACCTTCTCGGGCGTGAAACGACTGGCGAGGAAGTCGTGCGCGGTCGACTTGATCTCCCGCTGAGTGTCGTTGAAGTCGAAGTCCACCGCGCCTTACCTGAGCTTGGGCAGCCCGAGCACTCGCTCGGCGACGATGTTGCGGAGCACGTCGCTGGTCCCGCCCTCGATCGAGTTGGCCCGCGAACGAAGGAACCGGTACGCCCAGAGGTTGTCCGCGCGCAGCGTCTCGACCCCGCCGACCTCGACCGCGAGCTCGGTCAGCGCCTGGTTGGTCGACGACCATTGCAGCTTCGCGATCGACCCCTCGGGCCCGGGGGTGCCGACCTTCATCGTCTGGGTCAGGGAGCGCATCGCTCCCAACCGCAGGCCCTCGATCCCGATCTTCAGCCGAGCGACCTTGTCGCGCACCAGCGGGTCGGCGGCGAGGCCGCGCTCGCGCGCGAGCTCGATCAGCTCGTCGAGCGAGTTGCTGAGCCCCAGTGCCGCCGAGGCTCCGAGTCCGGCACGCTCGTTCATCAAGGTCGTGATCGCAACCATCCAGCCGTTGCCGACCCCGCCGACCACGTTCTCGTCGGGCACGTAGGCGTCCTCGATGAAGAGCTCGTTGAACTCCGCCTCGCCGGTGATCTGACGCAGGGGCCGAACCTCGACCTGGTCCTGCTCCATGTCCATCAGGAAGTAGGTCAGGCCCTTGTGCTTGGGAACTTCGGGGTCGGTGCGGGCGACGAGCATGCACCACTTCGCCTCGTGGGCGAACGTCGTCCACACCTTCTGGCCGCTGATCCGCCAGCCACCGTCGGTCGCCGCCGCCCTCGTCTTCAGAGAGGCGAGGTCCGACCCGGACTCGGGCTCGGAGAAGCCCTGGCACCAGATCTCCTCGGCGGAGAGGATCGGCTCCAGGAAGCGCTCCTTCTGCTCGCCGGTGCCGTGCGCGATCACCACCGGCCCGCCCATCACCAGGCCGAGCACGTTGGCCGGTCGCGGCGCCTTTGCCCGGGCCAGCTCCTCGCCGAAGATCGCCTGCTCGATCAAGGTCGCTCCGCGGCCGCCGTACTCCTTCGGCCATGAGACCCCCGCCCAGCCGGCGGCGTGGAGCCGGCGCTGCCATTCGCGCTCGAACTCGAACTGCTCCTGGTCGCCACCCTGCGGCGCCGGCCCGGGATGGTTCGCCTCGACCCAGGAGCGCAGCTCGTCGCGGAACGCCTGCTCGTCGCTGGTCAGGGTCAGGTCCACCGGGACGCGAATCTAGTCGATCACGTAAAGCGCAACGATCGCCGCGCCGACCCAGCTCACGGCGGCGAAGATGATCCCGGGGTCGCTGGAGAGGATCGCCGCGGTCGAGCGGGTGTCGCGGCGGTCGTAGATCAGGTACAGGTAACGGAAGATCCCGTACAGCACCGAGGGCGCGGTCGCGAGCATCTTGGACCCGGCCAGGGGCGAGTCGACCGCGTAGATCACGTAGCTGATGATCGCGGCGGCGGTGACCATGGCGATCATCTGGTCCAGGAAGGGCAGCGAGTAGTGCTCGAGCACGGGCCGCGTGAAGGGGTCGGGCGAACCGTCGCCTGACCCGGCCGGCCCCGGACGCGGAGCCGAGGTGGCCGGAACGTTGTCGGCCTGTCCCTCCAGCATCGCCTCCTGACGGCGCTTGGTGAAGCCGAGGAAGAGGGCGAGGAAACCGGTGCAGATGAGCAGGAACTCCGACGCCTGCGCCTCGACCGCGACCGCGCCGGCGACCACCCGGAGGATGAACAGCGAGGCGATCGCCATCACGTCGATGATCACGAGCCGCTTGAGCACCAGCGTGTAGGCCGTGGTGATCACCCCGTAGAGAGCGACCAGCGCTCCGACCTCGGTCTCGACCAGAAGCCCGAGCGCGATCGCGGCGACGGTGAGGACGGCCGCGAGCGCCGCCGCGGTGCCGGTCCCGACCGCGCCGCTGGCGATCGGGCGGTGGCGCTTCTCGGGGTGGCGCCGGTCATGCTCGCGGTCGAGCAGGTCGTTGAGCAGGTAGCCGGCGCTGGCGATGCCACAGAAGGCGATGAAGGTGAGCGTCGCCGCCACCACCTGGTCGCCCTCGTCGAGCTTGCCCGAGAAGAGCAGGCCGGCGAACACGAGCAGGTTCTTGATCCACTCCTGTGGGCGCAGGGCCCGGATCAGCGGCGGCATCGGCCGGCGAACTCTAGTCGGCGGGGTCGATCAGAACGCCGGGGTTGAGCAGGCCGCTCGGGTCGAGCTCTCGCTTTGCCGCCCGCAGCGCGGCCGCGAACGGCTCCGGACGCTGGCGGTCGTACCAGGGACGGTGGTCACGGCCGACGGCGTGGTGGTGGGTGATCGTGCCACCGGCCTCGATCAGCGCCTCCGAGACCGCGGCCTTGATCTGGTCCCACTGCTCGACCTCCCCGCCGCGCCGGGCCGGGGCGAGGACCGTGAAGTAGGGCGCCGGCCCGTCCGGGTAGACGTGGGTGAACCGGCAGAGCAGCTTCGGCGCGCCGTCGCCATCGGCCGGAGCGCCGGAGACCTCGGCCACGGCCATGCGGGCCACCTCGCTCACCGTCGCGTGGAAGTCCTCGAACCGGTCCCACGTGATCGCCGTCTCGAAGGTCTCGGAGAGGACGCCGACCGCGACCAGGGTGTCGCGCAGGTAGGGGGCGGCGAGGAAGGCGTGGCGCCAGGTGGATACGGCATCGGGGCTCGGCGCTCGGCGCTCGGCGCTCGGATCTCGCTGTGCCCGTCCGCCGTGATCTGTCGCCACTTCGAGGGCCTGGTCCATGAGCGTGTCGACCGGCTGATGGGCGGATTCGAATCCGAGCACGAGCGTCGCCGCCCGGCCTTCGGAGGTGTGCGTGAGCGCCGACTCGGCCTCGTCCAGGAGCCGGCAGTTGGCCGGGTTGAGCCCCGAGTGGGCGAGCGCCCTGACCGCTCGCGCGCCGGCGGCGAAGGTGTCGAACGCGACCGCGGTCGAGAGCTTGTGGGCCGGCGGCTCGTGGACCCGGACCCAGGCCTCGGTGATCACGCCGAGGGTCCCCTCCGACCCGATCAGCATGCGGTCGGGGCTCGGGCCGGCCCCCGAGCCCGGGAGCCGCCGACTCTCCCAGATCCCGCCGGGCGAGATCGCCCGCACCGACTCGACGAGGTCGTCGATGTGGGTCCAGACGGTGGCGAAATGCCCACCGGCCCTGGTCGCGATCCACCCCCCGAGGGTCGAGTACTCGAACGACTGCGGGAAGTGGCGCAGGGTCAGGCCGCGCTCGGCAAGCTGCTCGTTGAGCGCGGGCCCGCGGACCCCCGCCTGAATTCGCGCCGCCCGCGAGACCGGATCGACCTCGAGCACCTGGTCGAGCGCCTCGAGATCGATTGTCACCGCCGCTCGGTAGCGCTCGCCGATCCGCGGCTCGACCCCTCCGACAACGCTGGTCCCGCCGCCGAACGGGATCGCCGCCGCGCCCGCGTCGGCGCACCAGTCGAGCACGGCCTCGAGCTCGGCCTCGTCGCGGGGCCGTGCGACGAGATCGGGGGGATGATCGATCCGGCCCCGAAAGCCGCGGACGATGTCGCGGTAGGCCTTGCCGAGCGCGTGCGTGACGCGCTCGCGATGATCGTCGGCGACGATCCCGGCCAGCGAAGCCGGCGGCGCCAGGCGCGGCGGCGCCAGCTCAATCGCCTCGAGGGCGACCGGCTGCTCTGCCGCGCCGCCGAATCCGAGCCGGGCGCGGATCTCGGCCGCCGCCGTGCGCAGCTCGGCCGGCGAGGGCTGCTGGTCCTCATACCCCCAGCCCCAGTGCTTGCGGAGCCGGGGGGCGGGCGCCGAGGGGCCTACCAGTGCACGCCCCTCATCAGGTTCGCGAACAGGAGCTGCTGGCTGTTCGCCTGCTCGTCGGTGGTCTGGGGCTCGCCCGGCTCGGGCTTGGCCCGCTTCTCGCCCTTGGCGGCACTCGAGTCGGGAAACAGGTGGTAGGCGGTGTTGAGGATGTAGTCGATCGACTTCGGGTTCAGCGCGTAGAGGACCTGGCCCAGGGTGCCCATCGGGGTCGCGATCCGCTTCGGCTTGTGGATGATCGCCTCGCCGATCATGTCCGCCGCCTCGTCGGGGGTGATGGTCGGGAAGCGGTCGTACATCTTCGTCGGCGCGATCATCGGCGTGCGGACGAGCGGCATGTGGATCGTCGTCACGTGCACGCCGTCGTCGACGATCTCCGAGGCGATGCAGCGCGAGAATGCGTCGAGCGCCGACTTCGAGGCGACGTACGCCGAGAAGCGGGGCATGTTGGTCTGCACCCCGATCGAGCTGATGTTTACGATCTGGCCCGACTTGCGGTCACGCATCACCGGCAGCAGCTTGAGGATCAGGCGCACGGCCCCGAGATAGTTGAGCTGCATCGTGCGCTCGAAGTCGTGCGGGCGATCGTATGAGAGGGCGATCGAGCGCCTGATCGAGCGGCCGGCGTTGTTGACGAGCACGTCGACGTGCCCGTGCTCGGCGAGCACCTCGTCGGCCATCCGATCGATCTCGTCGAAGTCCGAGAGGTCGCAGGGATGGATGTAGGCGACGCCGCCGCCGGAGAGGATCTGGTCGCGGGTCAGCTCGAGCTTTTCGGGGGTCCGGGCGACGAGCAGCACCGTGCCGCCGGCCTCGGCGACCTTCATCGCCGCCGCCTTGCCGATTCCCGACGAGGCGCCGGTGATCAGCACGACCTTCCCCTGCACGGCGGTCTCCAACGAGGCGGCTCCCTGAAGCCGGCGGCCGAGGCGCATGAACTCGTCGGGGATCTGCTGCTTGACGATCTCCGTCACTCCCCCGATCAGGCCCAGCCTCCCGCGCGCCGCCCCGAGCAGAGTGCGGTCGCGGAACAGGTCCGGGTCGAGATGGCGCTCCCAGTAGTCCCAGAGCTTGCCCGCGTAGGCCTCCAGCGGCGGCACCCTGATGTCGGTCGCGGCGAGCGCCGCCTCGGCCTGGCGCGAGTCGAAGTGGGTCGGGTAGTTGACGTAGACCAGGACCGAGCGCGGGATCCCGAAGTCGTCGAGGACACGATCTGTGAGCGCGTCGCCAAGCGGCGTGATCGAAACGCCCGTCCGCACCAGCGGCTCGAGCGCCTCGATCGCGCCGGCCGGCACCCTGACCGAGGACTTCGGCGCATGCGCGGCCCGGGCGAAGATGTCGATCACCTCCCCGGCGGTCGGGGGGCGTGGGTCGGTGAGGCTGAAGGCCCGTCCGTCAAGCCCCTCGATGTGGGAGATGTGATCCATCGCCCGCACCACGTAGTCGACCGGCACGATGTTGATCTCTCGGCCCTCGATGCCGGGCATCGGCATCCACTGCGGGACCGTGTTGCGGATCCGACGGATCAGCTTGAAGAAGTAGTACGGGCCGTCGACCTTGTCCATCTCGCCGGTCTCGGAGTTGCCGACCACGATCCCCGGGCGATAGACCCGCCACGGCCGCTCGCACTCGTTGCGCACCACACCCTCGGACTCGTGCTTGGTGCGGAAGTAGGGATGCGTGTCGAGGTTCTGGGCCTCCTCGAACATGTCCTCGCGCCAGGTCCCGGAGTAGAGCCCGGCGGCGGCGATCGAGCTGACCATGTGCACGCAGCCTGCCTCGACGGCGTGCGCGAACTCCACCATGTGTCGAGTCCCTTCGACGTTGGCGATCCGCTGCGACTCGGCGCCGGCGGTCATGTCGTAGATCGCCGCCAGATGGAACAGGTGGTCGACGCGGCCCCGCAGTCGCTCGAGGTCGTCGTCGGAGATCCCCAGGCAGGGCTCGGAGAGATCTCCTGAGATCCCGACGATCCGATGCTCGTCCACTCCCCACCGGTTGCGAAGCTCCTCGAGCCGCCCCTTCGAGCCCTCTCGGACCAAGACGAAGATCGTCCCCTCGCGTTCGAGCAGCTGCTCGACGAGGTTCCGGCCGATGAACCCCGTTGCTCCGGTTACGAAGTAGGTCATTGCCTCTCCTCCACGACCGCCAATCGCCTGCCTCGGACCCTACTATCCCTGCGGTGGTGATCGATGGCCCTTGAGTTGGCTCCGGACCCCGGAGACCGCGGCGAGCCCGACGTCCGGCTGGGCCGTAGCGGAGGCGCAGCGGTCGGCGAGGACCAGCGCCTGCTCGTCGGCGGGGCGCAGGTGCTCGCGGTGGGGGCGCTCGTCTGCCCCTCGTGCGCGCTGCCGATCTCACCTGCGGCGCGAATCCGCCCGCGGGCGGTGCTTCGGTGCGGGTTCTGCGACCACGCCGCAGAGGCGATCGAGTTCCTGCGCGAGGGGCCCCGCGACACGGCCGCGAACGACGTCGCGCTGGTCGCCCGCCTACACGAATCAGGTTGACGCCTGCCCCTGCAACGGGTGGCGGTGCAGGGGCACGCCCCGCGCCCTCAGTCGCAGGGCATTGGCATAGATCCGCGCCACTGTCAACGGCGCGCTCGGCGGATAGCGGACCAGGACCCGGGTCATCGCCCGGCACGTGAGCTCGCGCCGACGCAGCGCCAGGGTCGCCTCGAACACCTGCCGGCCCCGCTGCCGGGAGCGAATCGATACGGACAGCGCCGCGCCCGGCGGGCTCGCCTCGAGCTCGTAGGTCTGCTCCATCGCCATGAATGGCGAGACGTGGAGCCGCTTTCGAAAGCGCGCCTGGATCGCCACCCCGTCAGCCCCCCGGCCCGCCACGTAGCTGTGGCGCTCGCCCCAGGGCGTGTTGGTCACCTCGGCAATCAGCGCCGCGAGCGTGCCGTCCTCGGCGTGCAGGTAGACGAAGCTGACCGGGTTGAATCCGATCCCGAGGAAGCGGGGGCTGGCGAGCACCCGAACCGCGCCCGCGGGCGCGTCGCCGAGCCGTTCGCGGACCAGCTCGCGAGAGCGCCGCGCAAGCGGCGCCCCGGCGCTCCCGGCGGCGAGGAAGTCCCGGGAGCGAAACCGCACCGGGGCCGGGCGTCGCGCCGACCAGAGCGGATGGCGGTCGAGCGCCTGCGGCAGCTCGTCGAGGTCGAGCAACGGCATCCAGACGCGATAGCGGAACTCGTTTCGAACCGGTGCCAGGCGGCGGTGGGTGACCCACCCCTCGTAGATCGCCGAACCGCTCATGCAGCCCGCTCCGCGGGCGGCCGGGCCGCCTCGATCTCTCGCCCGCGTGCCAGCGCCCCGAGCCGCTCGCAGGCTCGCAGCGCGCTCACCACGCCGTCCTCGTGAAACCCCCAGCCCCAGTACGCACCGCAGTAGTGGGTACGGTTGTGGCCGCTGATCTCGGCCCAGCTTCGTTGAGCGCGAAGGCCCTCGAGGGTGTACACGGGATGCGCGTAGCTGGTCCGGAAGATCACCTGCGCCGGATCGATCGCCTCTCCGCGGTTGAGCGTCACCAGGTAGCGGCGGCCGGCGCGCAGGCGCTGGAGACGGTTCATGTCGTAGGTCACCGTCGTCCGGCCGAGCGAAGCCCCGGTGAGATGGAAGTTCCAGCTCCCCCAGGCTCGCCGGCGCCTCGGCATCAGCGACCTGTCGGTGTGCAGCACGGTCTCGTTCGACTGGTAGGGCAGCGAGCCGAGCAGCGCGCGCTCGGCTCGGCTCGGGTCGGCGAGCAGCGCGAGCGCCTGGTCGGAATGGGTGGCGATCACGACCTGGTCGAACGCCCGACATCCCAGGTCGGTGGCGAGCTCGACCCGGTCGGGAAGCCGGCGGAGCTCGCGGACCGGCGTCGCGAGCCGGATCCGGTCCCGAAATGGCGCAATCAGCGGGTCGACGTAGTGCCGCGAGCCGCCGACGATCGATCGCCATCGCGGCCGGCCGCGGAGCTGAAGCGCCCCGTGGTTGTCGAGGAACCGGGCCAGGAAGTTGGCCGGAAACGACCACAACGCCGCCGGGTCGGCCGACCACACGGCGGCGACCTGGGGAATGATCAGGCGCTCGATGAAGTACTCCGAGTAGCCGCGCGAGACCAGGAAGGCGCGCAGCGACTCGCTGTCGCCGTCACGATCGAGCAGCTCGCGCGCCTCGCGGAAGAACCGGACCAGGTCGGCGAGCATCCGATGAAAGCGCGGGTCGACGAGGTGGCCCGGCTTGGCGAAGAGCCCGAGTGGCCGGCTCGACCACTCGAAGTCGCCACCGTCGTCGGAGACGGAGAAGTGCATCGGCGCGGGCTGGGTTGGGACGCGCAGCTCGCCGAGCAGGCGCTCGAAGTTCGGATAGTTGCGCTCGTTGAAGACGATGAAGCCGGTGTCGACGCCATGGCGCCCGCCGTCGTCCTCGACGAAGACGGTGTTCGAGTGACCGCCGGGCTGATTCGCAGCCTCGAAGACCTCGACCTCCCAGTCGGCGCGCTGCAGTTCGCGCGCGGCCACCAAGCCGGAGATCCCGGCGCCTATGACGGCGACCGTGCCACTCATTGCGTCGCCCCGGGTAGTTCGTAGGGAGCCGTGATCCGGATCAGCTCGGACCAGAGTCGGTCACGATCCGCGGGGGCCTCCCGGGTCCAAGGCAGGAGGTGCTTCGGCCGCGGTCGGCGGTCGTGCCAGAACTCGCCTGTCCGCTTCGCGGCGCCGCCGGCCGCGATCAGCCAGGTGGCGGTGTCGGCCCCCTGCGACGGATCGCGCAGGATTGGCCGCATGAGCCGATGGAAGCGCGGCAGGGAGTCGCGGAGCCCCGGCGTGTCGACCCAGCCCGGGTGCATCGAGGCGAAGGCGGTCGTAGCGCCCTCGAAACGCTCCGCGAGCAGCTCAGCGAGAACGACCTGCGCACGCTTGGCGTGCGCGTAGAAGCGCGGTCCATCGAACTCACGTCGGTCGAGCTCGAGGTCGTCGGACCTGAGCCTCGCCGTGTACATCCCGGCCGAGGAGACGAAGACGACGGTCGCGGCGGGTGCCCGGTGCAGCCCAGGACCGAGCAGGCGGGTGAGCAGGAAGGGCGCCACTACGCCGGTCGCAAAGGTCAGCTCGTGACCGTCGACGCTTCGCTCGCGCGCCGACGTCAGCACCCCGGCGTTGTGGACGAGGCCGGTCAGCTCGTCGGCCGAGCCGGCGAAGCGCCCGGCGAAGTCCCGCACCGCGCCCAGGTCGGCGAGATCACAGAGCTCGAGCCGCAGTCGCTCCGCCACGTCGACCCTGCCGTCGACGCCGAGCCGGCCGGCGACCCGCTCTCTGGCCCGCTCGCCGCGGTCGGGGTCTCGAGCCAGCATGTGGACCACGGCGCCGCGGCGGGCGAGTTGCTCGCAGATCGCCTCGCCGATCCCCGAGCTTGCCCCGGTGACGAGCACACGGTGGCGCTCGAGCGACAGCTTCGGCTCCGGATCCCAGAACCGCCGCCTCAGCCTGTAGCCGAGCGCCGAGTAGCCCGGGACCACGGCGAGGTCGAGCGCCCCATCGAGGGCGCGAGTGAGGACTTGATCGGCCGTCGGCACGCGCACGCCTATCCGCTCCGGCGGGGCCGGGCGAGGTAGCCGACCATGCGCTCGCACGCGGACAGTGCAGTTGCCGTCGGTCCCGGTCCGGGCCGATGCTGAATCGCGTCCCGCAGCACCACCTCACAGCGCGGCGCCCGCACCGCGACGATCCCGATCAGGAGCTCGGCGGCGTCCCGGACCGTCGTCGGGTCAAAGCTCCAGATCACGTCGAACGCGCGTTGCCGATCGGATCGCCCGCGGTCTGCCGCCTCGGCGCCGACCAGGCACGCGGTGAACCCGGGCGCGTCGCAGATCACCGCCCACTCGCGCGCCGCCGGATCCGCCGAGCCGACCGGAACCTCGATCGGTGCCGCGGCCGGACGACGAAGCGACCGAAAGCCGGCGAGGACGACGCTCGCCTCGGCGAGGCGGTCGAGCTCGCGCCAGCGCTGCCGCGAGGGCCGGTAGAAGGCGGAGCGCTGAAAGCTGCCCGCGAGCAGGCCGCGTCCGCCGCCGGCCAGGTACTCGTCCTCGATCGCGTGGCTGAGCGACACCAGCGCCCACTTCTCGAGCCGCTGCGGCCGGATCTCGGGCCGACGGCGCCGGAGGCCGGCGAACACGGACGGCTCGCCGCGGGCGGCGAACGCGAGGGCGCGATCGATCGCAGCGGCGAGCGAGAGCCCAGCCTCGCGCTCGCGAAGGACGAGTCGGACCAGCTCGACGTCGCCGGCCGCGTAGCGGCGATGGCCGCTCTTCAGCCGCTGCGGCGCCGGGAACCCGTGGCGGGTCTCCCACATGCGCAGCGTCCCGGCTGCGACGTCGGTGCGGGCCGAGAGCTCGCCGATCGACAACATGCACGTAATATAGAGATTTATCTCGACAACCTGTACGCTGAGGGAGTGCCGACGATCCGCCCACAGCCGAGCCGGAGGGGCGGGTTGAGCGCCGCGGGGATCGTCTGGCTGCGGCGGGACCTGCGGATCCGCGACCACCCGGCGCTGCGAGCGGCGCTCGACCGCCACGAACGCGTGGTGCCGCTGTTCTGCTTCGACCGCCGCCTGCTCGGCGGCCGCCACGCCTCCGGGCCGCGGACCCAGTTCCTGCTCGAATGCCTCGCAGACCTCGACGACCAGCTTCGGCGGCGGGGGTCGGGGCTCGTGGTCCGCCAAGGCCCCCCGGAAGCGGAGCTGATCGCGCTGGCACACGAGATCGGCGCCGGCGCCGTCCACGTCAGCGGCGACGTCGGCCCGTTCGCGCGCAGGCGTGACCTGCGGGTGCGCACCGCGTGCAGCAAGGCGGGGATCGATTTTCACGCGCATCCGGGGCTGAACGCAATCGACGTCGACCTGATCTCGACCCGGGGCGGCAAGCCCTACACCGTCTTCTCGCCCTTCTTTCGCGCCTGGCTCGAGGCCGATCGACGGCCGCTGCTCAACGCTCCCTCCGAGCTGCCGGCGCTGCCCTCGAGGCTCGCCAAGGGCCGCCTCCCTGAGCTCGGATCGCTCGGCCTCGCCCAGGAGGTGGCTGAACCGATGCCGGGCGGCGAGGCCGAAGCGCGGCGGGCGCTCGATCGCTTCCTCGCCGGGCCGATCGGGAGCTATAGGCAGGGCCGCGACTCGCTCGGTCGCGGGGGGACCTCCCGCCTCTCCCCCTATCTTCACTTCGGGTGCCTTTCGCCGCGGCAGATCGAGACGCGCATGTCGCGCGGGGAGGGGCCGAAAGCCTTTCACCGCCAGCTCTGCTGGCGTGATTTCCACCACCACGTGCTCGCCCATTTCCCCCGCAACGTGCGCTCGGAGTTCCAGGACCGTTACCGGGGCGCGATCGGCTGGAGCCATGCCGAGAAGCGATTCGACGCCTGGTGCGCGGGGCTGACCGGCTACCCGTTGGTCGACGCGGGAATGCGCCAGCTCCGTCGCGAGGGCTGGATGCACAACCGCGCCCGGCTCGTCGTCGGCTCGTTCCTGACCAAGGACCTGGGAATCGACTGGCGCTGGGGCGAGCGGCACTTCATGCGGCTGCTGATCGACGGCGACGAGGCGAACAACAACGGCAACTGGCAGTGGATCGCCTCGGTCGGAACCGATCCGCAGCCGGTCTTTCGTCGCATCCTGAGCCCGGCCCGCCAGCAGGAGGCACACGACCCCGACCATGCATACGTGCGGCGGTACGTGCCCGAGCTTCGGGCGGTGCCCGCCGAGTACATGACCGAGCCCTGTTCGATGCCGATCGAGGTCCAGCGCGACGCAGGATGCGTGATCGGCTCCGACTACCCGGCCCCGATCGTCGACCGCCGGCGGGCGCGCGAGGAAGCGCTCGAGCGTTACCGCGTGTGATCGCCTCCGCCGAGCCGTCCGACGCGCCCGCTCGCGCGACCATCGAGATGCTTCCCGAGCCGGAGGAGAAGCGCGCCCCGGCGACCGGCGCGGTCGCCTCGGTCCAGGAGGCGGAGCTCTCGATGCCCGCCACCGCTCTGGGGCGGCTCTGGCAGCCGGCGAGCCTCGAACGGCTGGCGCGCGGCTATTGGCTCTATCTGGCACGCGCCTCGCGGGGCGTGATCAGGGTCCTCTACGGCGAGGCGTCGCGAACCGTCGTGGTCGGACCCTCCTCGCTCGGACTGCTGCGGTTTCGAGCCCCCGAGTACGAGACCTCGGCGGACACCGCGGCCGTTACCTGGCAGATCGAGCGCGGGCTACTGGTCGCCGCACAGGGCCGCGATAGCGGGTGGCTGCGAATCGAGGTCCGGCGCCAACGGGCCACGACCGCGTCTCTCACGCCCGACGGCACGCGGGCGACGGTGCGGATCCGGGTCGAGGTGCGCAACTTCTATCCCTGGCTGCGGGGCAGCGGGCGCTTCGCCCGCTTCGGCGCCTGGCTCTACTCACAGACCCAGGTCCGGATCCATCGCCGGATCACGATCGGGTTCCTCCGCTCGCTCGCGGGCCTCGAGCTGCCCCCGCCCCGCGACGCCAAAGCCACGACTTCCGGCGACCGGGCGGAGACCGGATGAGGGCGCTGGTCACGGGCGCCACCGGATTCGTCGGCGGCCGTCTCGCGAACCGTCTCGCCGACGCCGGGTTCGATGTCCGCTGCCTCGTACGCGACCCCGCACGGGCAGAGGAGCTTCGCGACGCCGGGCACGACCTGCACCAGGGCGACGCCCTAGACCCGACGAGCCTGCGCGGGGCCGGACGCGAGGTCGACGTCGCCTACTACCTGATCCACTCGATGGGCCGGGGCGGACCCGGCGGCGCCGACTTCGGGCAGCGCGACCGGGAGGCGGCCAGTAACTTCGCCCGGCTCTGCCGCGACGAGGGAGTGGGCCGGGTCGCGTACCTGGGCGGGCTCGGGGACGACGGCGGGTCACCTCATCTGCGCAGCCGGCACGAGACGGCGCTGGTCCTCGCCGAGGAGGGCCCGCCGCTGAGCTACTTCCGCGCCGCGATGGTCGTCGGCGCCGGGAGCGAGTCCTACCGGGCGCTGCGGTATCTCGTCGCTCGCCTGCCGGTGATGGTCGCGCCATCCTGGCTGCGCACCCCGACACAGCCGATCGGGATCGACGATGTCCTCGACTACCTCGTCGCTGCGCCGGCGGTCGACGCCGCCGCCGGCCGCGAGATCGAGATCGGGGGCCCGGACGTGCTCTCCTACGGGGCGATGATCGGCGAGATGGCCGACGCGCTCGGCAAGCGCCGTCCACTGATGCTCCCCGTGCCGCTGCTCTCGCCGAAGCTGTCGTCGCTCTGGATCGGCCTGGTGACGCCGGTCGACTCGGGCGTCGCCCGGCCGCTGGTCGAGGGCCTGCGAACCAGGACCACGGTGGCCGACCCGAGCGGTGCTGAGCTGTTCGACGTCGAGCCGGCGCCGTTTCGCCAGGTGCTCGACTGGGCATTGGCCGACGAGGGCGCGAAATAAGCTCGCGCTATCGCGGCGGCAACGTCATACACTCGCAGTAGAAGTGGCCGAGACGGCGGTGATCGAAGTCCAGATGCCCCAGATGGGCGAGTCGGTGACCGAGGGCACGATCCTCGAGTGGCACGTATCCGAGGGGCAGCAGGTCGCCGAGGGAGAGACCGTGGTCGAGGTCTCGACCGACAAGATCGACGCCGAGGTCCCGGCGCCGGCCAGCGGCGTGATCACGAAGATCCTGGCGGCGCCCGACGACACGGTCGAGGTCGGCCAGGTGCTGGCCCGGATCGATCCCAACGGCGCCTTCGGCAACGGGGCGGCGGCGACCGAGCGCGCGCCCGGGATGGCCGGCACCGGCGAGGGCGACGCCGACCTCGGCGACGACACGGTCCCGTCGCGGTCGCCCCAGCCGGGTGAGATCACCACCGACCCCACGGCTCCCGGACGCGAAGCGGAGGAGGCGGGCGAAACGCTGGTCCTTTCCATGCCCGAGATGGGCGAGTCGGTGACCGAGGGCACGATCCTCGAGTGGCACGTATCCGAGGGGCAGCAGGTCGCCGAGGGCGAGACCGTGGTCGAGGTCTCGACCGACAAGATCGACGCCGAGGTCCCGGCGCCGGCCAGCGGCACGATCGCGAAGCTGCTCGTGGCCGTCGACGAGACGGTCCAGGTCGGCCAGGCGCTCGCTGAGATGCGCGCGGGCGCCGCACCCGCCGCAGAGCCGGCCACCGACGCCGGCGCCGAGGCTGCGGAGGCCCCGCCCGCTGCGGCCGACGGCGACGGCGCCACGGCATCGCCGGTCGCCCGCCGCGTCGCCGCGGCCAAGGGCATCGACCTGGACGGGCTCAGCGGCAGCGGCGCCGGAGGCAAGATCGTGAAGGCCGATGTGCTGGCGGCGGCCGACGGCGCCAAGGCCCCGGCGGTCGAGGGCGAGGCGAAGCCGCTGCGCGGACCGGCGGCGATGCTCGCCGAGGCGATGAACGAGAGCCGCTCGATGCCGACCGCGACCTCGTTCCGCACCCTCCCCGTCGACACGCTCGACGCGAAGCGCAAGGCGCTCAATGCCGAGCTCAAAGAGCGCGGGATGAAGGTCTCCTTCACTCATTTGATCGCCTGGGCGATCGTCCAAGCGACGACCGATTGGCCGGCGATGGCGCGCAGCTACGAGGAGCGCGACGGCAAACCGACGATGATCGAGTCCACGCACGTCAACCTCGGGATCGCCGTCGACGTCGAGCGCAAGGACGGCTCGCGCAGCCTGATGGTCCCCTGCATCAAGGCGGCCGAGACGGTCGACTTCGCAGCCTTCCACGCGCGCTATGAGGAGCTGATCACCAAGACGCGCGAGAACAAGCTCACCGCCGACGACTTCAAGGGAACCAACGTCACGCTCACCAACCCCGGCGGGCTCGGCACGGTCGCCTCGGTGCCCCGCCTGCTCACGGGTCAGGGGACGATCGTCGCCTGCGGTTCGCTCGCCTACCCGGTCGAGTGGGCGCACGTGCCGGCCGAGAAGGTGAAGGCACTCGGGGTCTCGAAGGTGATGACGACGACCTCGACCTATGACCATCGGATCATCCAGGGGGCCGAGTCGGGCTCCTTCCTGCGCCGGGTTGACGAGCTGCTGCAGGGCGCGGAAGACTTCTACGAGCAGGTCGCCGAGTCGCTCGGGTTGGCCTCGAGCGTGGTCACGACGGCGCATCCGGCGGCGGCCTCGGCGCTGCCGCTGCCGACCGCCGCGCCCACCGGGGTCGCGGCCGCGGAGCCGGACCGCGAGCTGCTTCAGGCCGTCCAGGCGGCCACCTCGCTGCTCAAGGCCTACCGCACCCACGGTCACCTCGCCGCCAGGGTCAACCCGCTCGGCGGTGACCCGAAGGGCGATCCGGCGCTCGAGCCAGAGAACCTCAACCTGACCCCCGAGACGATGGAGCGGATCCCGGCCTCGATTTTGCGGATCGGGGTCGAGGGCGAGACGCTGCTCGACGCGCTGCCGCGGATGCGCGACGCATATTGCGGCCCGATCGCGTACCAGATCGAGCACCTCTCCTCACACCAGCAGCGGATCTGGCTGCGTGAGATCGTCGAGACCGGATGGCACCGCGCCCCGTTCGCCGAGGAGGAACGCCGAGCGCTGCTCTCCCGCCTCACCGAGGTGTTCCAGTTCGAGCGCTTTCTGCAAAAGGCCTACCTGGGCCAGAAGATGTTCTCGATCGAGGGCCTCGACGCGGCGGTGCCGATGATCGACGAGATCGCGACCCTGGCGCGCCGCAACGGCGCCGAGGAGGTCGTGATCGGGATGGCCCACCGGGGCCGGCTCAGCGTGCTCGCCCACAATCTCGGGCGCTCGGTGGAGTCGATCCTGGCCGAGTTCGAGGGCGCCAAGGCGCTCGACCAGGTGAAAGCGATCGCCGCGATCCCGCACTCGGGGACCGGCGACGTCAAGTACCACCATGGCGCCGAGGGCATGTTCGCGACCGGTGACGGCGAGGAGGTCAAGGTCCGCCTCTACCCGAACCCGAGCCATCTCGAGTTCGTCGATCCCGTCGTCGAGGGGGGCGCCCGCGCGGCGCAGACCGAGCATTCCGGTCCGCAGCTCAAGCACAACCCGCAGGCGGCGGTGCCGCTGCTGCTCCACGGCGACGCGGCGTTCCCCGGTCAGGGGGTGGTCGCCGAGACCCTCAACCTGCAGGCGCTCGATGGCTATTCGACCGGCGGCACGATCCACTTGATCACCGACAACCAGGTCGGGTTCACCACCGATCCAAAGGAGGGGCGCTCGACGCCCTACGCCGGCGACATGGCGAAGGGCTTCAACTGCCCGATCATCCACGTCAACGCCGACGACGTCGAGGCCTGCATCGCCGCCGTGCGGCTGGCGATGGCCTACCGCGAGAAGTGGGGGCGGGACGTGGTCATTGACCTGATCGGATACCGCCGTTACGGGCACAACGAGACCGATGAGCCCGCCTACACGCAGCCGACGATGGCGGCCCGGATCAAGGAGCATCCGCCGGTTTCGGAGCTCTACGCGCGGAGGCTGATCGCCGACGGTGTGATCAGCGCCGAGGAGGTCGAGAGCGAGGGTGTCAACCGGGTCGCGAAGCTGCAGACGACGCTGAAGGAGCTGCGGGCGAAGATGGAGGCCGGCGACTACGAGGACCCGAGCTCGACCGCGCTCGGGACCGGGGAGCTCGACCGGACGAAGAGCCCTGAGGTCGATACCGCGGTGTCGGAGAAGCGCTTGCGAGCGCTCAACGAGGAGCTGCTGCGCGTCCCCGACAGCTTCACGATCCACCGTAAGCTCCGCAAGCCGCTGCTCAGCCGGCTCGACAAGCTCGACCAGGGCGAGATCGAGTACGGGCACGCCGAGAGCCTCGCCTTCGCCTCGCTGCTGACCGAGGGCACCCACATCCGGCTCACGGGGCAGGACACCGAGCGCGGCACCTTCTCGAACCGTCACCTGGCGCTGCATGACGAGAAGACCGGGCTGCGCTACGTCCCGATCCAGAACCTTTCGGGAGCGCTGGCCCCGTTCGAGCTCCACAACAGCCCCCTCTCCGAGGCGGCCTGCCTCGGGTTCGAGTACGGCTACTCCGCGGCGTCGCCGGAGAGCCTGATGCTGTGGGAGGCGCAATTCGGCGACTTCGCCAACTCGGCCCAGGTGATCATCGACAGCTTCATCGTCGCCGGGGAGTCGAAGTGGGGGCAGACGACCCGGCTCACACTGCTGCTCCCGCACGGCTACGAGGGCGCCGGCCCGGAGCACTCCAGCGCCCGGATCGAGCGATTCATCCAGCTCGGCTCGGAGGGGAACATCCGGCTCGCGAACCCGACGACCGCGGCCCAGTACTTCCATCTGCTGAGACGCCAGGCGCGGATCTCCAAGCCCCGGCCGCTGGTCGTCTTCACGCCCAAGGGGCTGCTGCGGCTCAGGGACGCGGCGTCGACGCTCGAGGAGCTGGCCACGGGCCAGTTCCAGTTCGTCCTCGATGACCCGGGGGTCTCCGACCGCGAGGCGATCGAGCGCCTGGTGCTATGCAGCGGCAAGCTCTTCTACGACATCGACCTGCACGAGCGACGCGAGTCGGCCCGCTCGGTGGCGATCGCCCGGGTCGAGCTCCTGTACCCGTTCGCGCGCAACGAGATCGAGCGTCTGATCTCGACCTACCCGAATCTCAAGCAGGTGGTCTGGACGCAGGAGGAGCCGAAGAACATGGGCGCCTGGAGCGTGATGGCCCGCCGGATGCCCGAGCTGCTGCCGGAGGGGGTCGAGTTCAAGTACGTCGGCCGCCCGCAGCGCTCCAGCCCCAGCGAGGGCTATCCCGCCGCCCACCGGCTCGAGCAGGAGCGGATCGTCCTCACCGCGCTCGAGGGGTAGGGCGCACCCCGTCCCAGCCGGAAGGCGTCAGCAGGAGCGCAGGCGGTCGCGGCCGCGCCCGCCGGAGCAACGGTCGGCCCCATGGCCACCGCGCAACACGTCCTTGCCCGCGCCGCCGCGAAGGCGGTCGTCCCCGCCGAGGCCGCAGATCACATCCGCCCCGCGACCGCCGCGGATCACGTTGCGGCGAGAAACGCCGACGATCACGTCGGCGCGCTTGGTCCCCTCGAGGCGGCGCGCGGAGGCGACGATCGTCGCTCGCCGGCCGGCGCACGACCGGTGTCCGGCCCCACCCCCGCCGCCACCCACGACGCATGGAGCGGGCGAGCCGTCGCCGAGCCGGTAGACCGGTCCGACGAGCGAGACGACGTAGGCGCGGCCGCAGGCGTCCTCGCCGAACGAGCTCACGAATGGGAGCGTGTGGCCTTCGGAGCGGTCGCCGGTGGCGAACGGCAGGCCGGGGACCAGCGAGCGGAGCTGGCCTCCGTATGTGTCGGCGTAGACATAGCGGCCGTAGAGCTCCTCCAGACCCTGGTCGCGGACGACGTAGCCGCCGGCGACGGCCGCCTCGCCGCCCGCATGCGCGTATTGGTGGATCGGGTCGGTGAACGTGGCGCCCGGCGGGCAGGCCTCGTGAAACTCGGTGCCCTCGCGGCAATCCCAGCCGAAGTTGACACCACGTCCGGCGACCGGTGCGGGCGAGAGGTCGATCTCCTCCCGCGCTGCCCCGCCGACGTCGCCGATCAGCAGGTCACCGGTCAGGCGGTCGAACGAGAACCGCCACGGGTTGCGCAGGCCGAGGCTCCAGATCTCGCCGCGGCCGCCCGTGCCGACGAACGGGTTGCCGGCCGGGACCGTGTAGGCGGCGGAGCCACTACGGCGGGGGTCGATGCGCAGGAGCTTTCCGAGCAGGGAGGCGGTCGACTGGGCGTTCTTAAACGGGTCCCCCTGAAAGCCGCCGTCGCCGGTGCCGATGTAGAGGTGACCGTCGGGGCCGAACTGAAGCTGGCCGCCGTTGTGGTTGGCGAAGTTCGGATGCGGGATCGTCAGCACCGGACGGCGGCTCGAGAGCGGAGCACGGTCGCCGTTCGCGGTCAGCTCGTCGATCTGCAGGGCGCCATCGCCCTGGCGCGTGTAGAACACGTACAGGTGTCCGGAGCTCGCGTAGTCAGGGGCGAGCGCGACCGAGAGCAGGCCCTGCTCCTCCCCGCCCGACTCGACGAGCGGCTGGTCGCGGAGGTCGACGAAGGTGCTCTGGCCACCGTCGAGCAGGACGATGCGTCCCTGCCGCTCGACGACCAGCAGCCGGTCGGGATCGGAGGGATCCGAGGTGACGAACACCGGTTGGTCGAAGCTCCCGATCGGAGTCAGGCTGACTGCGGCCGTCGCCCCCGCAGGTGCGGCGAGGCAGGCGATCAGGCCGAGCAGTAGTCCCGCCGCGCGGCGCATCATCGGATGATTGAACACGATCGGGACGCGATCGTCGCGCCTATGGCTGCGCTATCAATCGCCCGGCGATGGGGGCAGAAGAGCAGGACGGGCTGCGGACGCTCGTACCGGGCCGAATGTTCGAGTGGGTCAAGGTGGCGTCGTACGTCGAGCTGGCACTGTTCGCCGGCCTGCTGATTGTCTGGCTCGCACCCGGGCTCGAGCGGCCGACGTTCTTCTTCGGGCTCGGGCACGGGATCGGCTTCATCCTCCTGGCGTTCCTGATCTGGGTCGCGATCCTGCGTCATCAAGCCCCCTACACCCTGCTCGCCGCCACTCTGACTCCAGTGGGCCCGGTCGGCAGCGTGATCGCGATCCACCACATCGAGCGCAAGCGCCGCCCCCCTGTGACCCGTGAGACGTAGGTGGCGGGGCGGGGCCGCGGGAGGCAGGGGGTCCACACGGCCCGCGCCACCGCCTGCGCGTCGGTAGCCAGGGAGGGATGCCGACGCGATCGCCCCCGGAGGCGGGACTGGCCGGGGACGAGTCTTTATCAAGAAGATCTCCCTCCCGCGGGATTACGCGCATTCTGACCGATCGCGAGTAGCGGTGTCAACCGCGAAGCCGGCGTCAGGCGCGGAGATCGCGCAGGACGCGGTGCAGGATGCCGCCGTTGAGGTAATAGCGGACCTCGTTCGGCGTGTCGAGGCGAACCGTGGCTTCGAACTCGACCGGGTCGCCACCCTCGCGCGCCGCGCTCACCGACACGGTCTGAGCCTCGCCGCCGGCGAGATCCCCGATGTCGATCGTCTCCTCGCCGGTGAGCCCGAGCGACTCGGCGCTCTCACCCTCGCCGAACTGAAGCGGCAGCACCCCCATCCCGATCAGGTTCGAGCGATGGATGCGCTCATAGCTCTCGGCGATCACCGCCCGGACCCCGAGCAGTGCCGTCCCCTTCGCCGCCCAGTCGCGCGAGGAGCCCGACCCGTACTCCTTGCCCGCGAGCACGACCAGCGGCACCCCCTCGGAGGCATAGGCCATCGCGGCCTCGTAGATCGTCGTCTCGCCGCCGTCGGGGAAGTGGCGGGTGAAGCCGCCCTCGCGCTCGACCAACCGGTTGCGAAGGCGGACGTTGGCGAACGTCCCGCGGATCATCACCTCGTGGTTGCCGCGCCGCGAGCCGTAGGAGTTGAAGTCGCGCGGCTCGACCCCGTTCTCGATCAGCCAGGCGCCCGCCGGGCTCGCCTTCTTGATCGCGCCCGCGGGCGAGATGTGGTCGGTCGTGACGCTGTCCCCGAGCACCGCGAGCACCCGGGCGCCGCGCACCGGCTCGATCGGCTCGGGCTCGGCCGGCATGCGATCGAAGAACGGCGGCCTGCGGACGTAGGTCGAAGCCGGCCAGGTGTAGCGGTCACCGGCCGGCGTTTCGAGCTCGCGCCAGCGCTCGTCGCCGGAGAAGACGTCCGCGTAGCTGCGCTCGAACATCTCCTGGCGGACGGCATCGGCGATCGCCGCCTTGATCTCCTCGCCGCTCGGCCAGATATCGGCCAGGTGCACCGGGTTGCCGTCGGCGCCGACACCGAGCGGCTCGCGTCTGAAGGTCGATGTCCATGCGCCCGGCGAGCGCGTAGGCGACGCAGAGCGGCGGCGAGGCGAGGTAGTTGTTGCGGACGTCCTGCTGGATCCGGCCCTCGAAGTTGCGGTTTCCCGAGAGCACCGCGCAGACGACGAGGTCGTTCTCGTTGACCGCCGACGAGATCGCCTCCGGCAGCGGTCCGGAGTTGCCGATGCACGTCGTGCAGCCGTAGCCGACGAGGTTGAACCCGAGCTGGTCGAGGTACCGGTCGAGCCCCGCCCGCTCGAGGTAGTCGGTGACCACGGTCGAGCCCGGGGCCAGCGAGGTCTTGACCCAGGGCATGCGCTCGAGCCCAAGCTCGACCGCGCGCTTGGCGAGCAGGCCGGCGCCGATCATCACCGAGGGATTCGAGGTGTTGGTGCAGCTCGTGATCGCCGCGATCACGACCCGGCCGTGATCGAGCTCGACCTCGGTCCCGTCCTCGAGCGTGACCACGACGCCGGAGTCGCGGGCGCCGGAGGGGCGCTCGGTCGCCGGCGCCGCGGTCGCCGCCCGCGGCCTGCCGGCCGCCCCCGCGTGGGCCTCCGCCGGCGGGTCGGAGGCGGGAAAGGACTGCTCGACCGCCTCGTCGTAGGCGTTGCCGTCCGGCTCGGCCACGCCCGGGCCGTACTCGGCGAGCGAGTCCAGGAACGCCGCCTTCGCCTCGCTGAGCGCGATCCGGTCCTGGGGGCGCTTCGGACCCGCGATCGAGGGCTCGACGCTCGACAGGTCCAGCTCCAGCGTCTCGGAGAAGGTCGGCTGCTCGGAGTCGGCCTCATGGAACATCCCCTGCTCGCGCGCATACGCGTCGACGAGCTCGATCGTCTCGGTCGGGCGACCGGTGAACTCGAGATAGCGGAGGGTCTCGCGGTCGACCGGGAAGATCGCGCAGGTGGACCCGAACTCCGGCGACATGTTGCCGATCGTCGCCCGGTCCGCGAGCCCGAGGGTGTGCAGGCCGGGCCCGAAGAACTCGACGAACTTCGAGACCACGCCGCGCTCACGCAGCATCTCGGTCACGGTGAGCACCAGGTCCGTCGCGGTGGCGCCTTCCGGCAGCTCACCGTCGAGCCGGAAGCCGACGACCTGCGGCAGCAGCATCGAGATCGGCTGGCCCAGCATCGCCGCTTCCGCCTCGATCCCGCCAACCCCCCAGCCGAGCACACCGAGGCCGTTGACCATCGTGGTGTGCGAATCCGTGCCGACGAGCGTGTCGGGATAGGCCTGGCGCCCCCCATCGGGAGCGTCGCCGGTGAACACGACCTGGCTCAGGTACTCGAGGTTGACCTGATGGCAGATGCCGGTTGCCGGAGGCACGACGCGGAAGTTGTCGAACGCCTGTTGACCCCAGCGCAGGAACGCGTAGCGCTCGCCGTTGCGCTCGTAGTCGCGATCGGCATTGATGTCGAACGCCTGCGGGCTGCCGAACGCGTCGACCTGCACCGAGTGGTCGATCACGAGGTCGACCGGGACGAGGGGGTTGATCCGAGCGGGGTCGGAGCCGAGCTCGTCGATCGCGTCCCGCATCGCCGCCAGGTCGACGATCGCCGGGACTCCGGTGAAGTCCTGCATCAGCACCCGCGCGGGCTGGAACGGGATCTCGTCGCTGGGAGTCGCGGCCGCGTCCCAGGAGGCGATCGCCTCGACGTCGGCGGCGGTCACCGAGTCGCCGTCCTCGAGCCGCAGCGCGTTCTCGAGCAGGACCTTGAGCGAGTACGGGAGCCGGTCGACGTCGAACCGATCCTGCAGCGCGCCGAGCCGGAAGACCTCGTACTCGCGCCCGGCGACCGCGAGGACGTCCCTGGCGCCGTAGCTGTCGCTCATCGGTTCAGTATGCCGCCTACCGCTTGCCGGCCTGGCCGCGGGCGACGCGATCGCCCACCTTGCCGGCGCCGGCGCTCGAAAGCCGCGCCGCCAGGTGCGGACGCCAGTGGGCGAACCCCGCCAGCCTTCGCTGCAGCAGCGGCGCCACGTCGACCTCGGCGCGGTCACGCGCGATCGCGTCGACCACCGCCGCGCCCACCCGTCCAGGCGTGGTGGTGCCAAGTCCCCGCGGCGCCGAGGCGCCGGAGTCCGCGAACATCCCGGCCTCGCGCACGAACCCGGGCGAGATCAGCGAGACCCCGACACCGCTACTCCACAGGTCCTGGCGCAGGCCGAGGGCAAATCCGCGCAGACCGAACTTGGTCGCCGAGTAGAGCGACTGGCGCGCGGTGGCCGCCTTGCCCGAGAGCGAGGAGACGAAGACCAGATGTCCGGAACCGCGCTCGCGCATCGGCTCGAGCAAGGCTCGGGTGAGCTGGATCGGGGCCTCGAGATTGACGCGCAGCGCGCGCTCGATCTGCTCGGCGGAGAAGCTCTCGAGCCGGCCCGACGCCGGCAGGCCGGCGTTGGCGACTAGGACGTCGACCTCGCCGGCCTCACCGGCGAGGCTCGGCGCCGCTCCGGGCTCCGCGAGGTCGGCGACCAACGACCGGTGGCCCGCGCCCGGCAGCGAGGCGGCGAGCAGCTCGAGCTCGCTTGCGCTGCGCGAGCTGAGCAGCACGGCCGCCCCACTGCGGGCGAGCACCGTCGCGATCGCCCGACCCAGGCCGCCGGTCGCCCCGGTCAAGAGGACGGTCTTGCCGGCGAGCTCCACGAGCCGCAACGTACCAACCCGGCTAGGCTGCGGTGCGGTGAAGCTCTACGTCTGCTGGGGCACGTTCCAGACAATCCGCCCGGGCGGGCACCCGTGCGCGAACGCCCACCGGGCCCTGCGCCGCGCGGGACACGATCCCGACGTCGTCAAGGTGCAAGGGCTCGGCGTCGGCCCTGACTTCGTGCACATCAAGACCGCGGGCCGCAAGGAGGTCGAGCGGATCTCCGGGCAAGACACCGTGCCCGTCCTGGTCACCGACGATGGCGAAGTGATCACCGACTCGAAGCGGATCGTCGCCTGGGCGGAGACCAACCCGGCGTCCCGACCCGAGTGATGCAGCGGTTACCCGCTCGGGGCCCGGTCGTGCCTATCAGCACTTGTTCGTAAGCAGGTCTTCGCAAACCGGCGTCGAATTGTGTAGCCTGCTGCACCTCGATAACCGGTAAAGCCGAATCTCGGGCGCCTCGACGGCAGGAATACAGAAGTCGGGCGTTCGCAGAGCGGGGGAACCACTTGTTGGGGCTAACCCACCGTTCGCGGTGGGGGCGCAGGCTCTTTCAGCGCCAGCCCGTCAGCTAACCCCGTAGGCCGACGAAGGAGTCTGGTTCAGTTGACGTATAGATCGAAGGCGAGTCCGAGAAGCAAGTTCAGCGCCGCGCTCGGCCTCGCGATGGTTGCGGCGCTGATCGCACTCCCCTCGACCGCGCTCGGCGCGGGCAGCGGCGGGGTCGGGATGGGCGGGACCAGCGCCGCCCCGACCGGTGTGACCACACCGGGCGGCAAGGCGAAGCTCAAGAACGGCTTCGCGATTCCGCCGGCCAACGCGCCACGCAAGGTCGTGCGCGCGATCGAGGCCGCGAACGAGATCGTCAAGGGCAAGCCCTATTGCCTCGGCGGCGGCCACGCTCGCCGTAAGTCCCGCTGCTATGACTGCTCGGGCTCGGTCAGCTACGCGCTCACCGGCGCCGGGCTGCTCGACTACGCGATGCCGTCGGGGTCGTTCATGCGCTGGGGGAAGCCGGGCAAGGGCGCCTGGATCACCACCTACGCGAACAGCGGGCACATCTACGCCGTGATCGCGGGGCTGCGCCTCGACACGTCGATGACGGTCGGCGACGGCCCGGGCTGGAGCACCGAGATGCGCTCCGGGCGCGGGTACGTCAAGCGCCACCCGACCGGGCTCTAGTAGATCTCAGCCCGTGAGCAACGGGCTGAGCGATAGGCAACGGACCGCGGCGTCGACCTCGGGCACGGAATCCGACCCGCGCCGGAGCTTCGCTGCGGGAGCGCGGGCCGCGATCTGGGTCGCGGTCGCCGGGATGCTGGTCGGGATCTCGTTCGGGGTCCTTGCGGAGCCGGTGATGGGCGGGGTGGCGCCGATCGTGATGTCGGCGCTGATGTTCGCCGGCTCCGCGCAGTTCGCCGCCACCGCGGTGCTCGGCGCCGGCGGGGGTGTGGTCGCCGCGATCGTCGCCGGGATCCTGCTCAACGCCCGCTACGCGCCGATGGGGATCGCGCTCGCCCCGTCCCTGCGCGGCGGCCCGCTGCGCCGGGCGGCGATCGGCCAGACGATGATCGACTTCGCCTGGGCCGCCGCCAACCGAGGCGGCGGCCGCTTCGACCCCGCGTTCATGGTCGGGGTCTCGGCACCCTGCTACGTGCTCTGGGTGGTCGGAACGGCGCTCGGCGTCTTCGCCGGCGACCTGATCGGGGATCCGGGCGCCCTCGGCCTCGACGCGATCTTCCCGGCCTTCTTCCTCTGCCTGCTCGTCGAGGGCGAACTGCGACGCGGTCCGCCGGCGGTCGTCGCAGGGTTGGGCAGCGTGGTGGCGCTGGTGCTGATCCCCTTTACGCCCGCCGGGGTCCCGATCATCGCGGCCTCGGCGTGCGCCCTCGTCGGCCTCCGGTGGCCGCCTCGATGAACGAGGCCTGGATCACGATCGCCGCGCTGACCCTGGCAAGCGCAGCGATCCGCGCCTCTGGCCCGGTCCTGTTCGGCGGCCGGGACCTGCCCGACCGCTTCCGGGCCGTGATCGCGCTGATCGCGCCGGCGGTGCTGGCGGCGCTGGTCGTCGTCGAGACCTTCGGGGCGCCGGAAGGGGGCTCGCTCGAGATCGACTCGCGGCTCGCGGGCATCACCGCTGCCGCGGGCGCACTCGCGCTCGGAGCGACAATGCTGCCGGTGGTGGCGGTGGCCGCGACGGTGACGGCGCTCCTGCGCGCGATCTCCTGACCAGCCGCGATGCCGAACCGGCGCAGTCGGGGCGCGAGCGTTGGCCGCGGCGCAGGTGGCACACTTGCTGCGGTTCGGATAGCGTCAGCAGGCTTGACGACGACCCCTTGTACGCAGTGGAGCAACTGAGCGAGCCTGTGGCGAGCCCCGAAGGCGAGCTCTCGCAACCGCCGACCCCCGACATCTGCCTGCGCGGGGTCCGCAAGTCCTACGGCGACGTGGTCGCCGTCGACGGGATCGACCTCGAGGTCGCGAACGGCGAGTTCTTCACCCTGCTCGGCCCCTCCGGCTCGGGCAAGACGACGACCCTGCGGATGATCGCCGGGTTCGAGCTTCCCGACTCCGGGACGGTCGAGCTCGCCGGGCGCGACGTCGTCCGGCTCGCCCCCTATGACCGCGAGGTCAACACCGTGTTCCAGGACTACGCGCTCTTCCCCCACATGACCGTGGCCGAGAACGTCGAGTACGGGATGCGGGTCAGGGGCACCGCCAAGGCCGACCGCGCGGCGCGGGGCGAGGAGGCGCTGGAGATGGTTCGCCTGGCCGGGTACGGAGGGCGCAAGCCGGCCGAGCTCTCGGGAGGCCAGCGCCAGCGGGTCGCGCTCGCGCGCTCGATCGTCAACCGCCCGCGGGTGCTGTTGCTCGACGAGCCGCTGGGAGCGCTCGACCTGAAGCTGCGCGAGCAGATGCAGGTCGAGTTGAAGCAGATCCAGCACGAGGTCGGGATCACGTTCGTCTACGTCACCCACGACCAGGAGGAGGCGCTGACGATGTCGAACCGGATCGCCGTCTTCAATTCCGGCCGGATCGAGCAGGTGGGCACCCCGGCCGAGGTCTACGAGAGGCCTTCGAGCCAGTTCGTGTCCGGGTTCGTGGGGGTCTCGAACGTGCTCGACCGCGAGGGGCGCCAGTTCACCGTCCGCCCGGAGAAGGTGAGGATGCTCAACCCCGGCGAGGCCGATGACGGCATGCACACCGAGGGCGGCCGGGTGCGCGACGTCGCCTACGCGGGGATGATCACCCGCTATCTGGTCGCGCTCGAGGCTGGAGGAGAGCTGCAAGTCGTCCGTCAGAACCTGGAGACGTCCTCGGCAGAGGCGCTCCAACAGGTTGGACGGGAGGTGGTCGTCGGATGGCGGCCGGAACACACGGTCGCGGTCACGGCCGCGAGCGACGAGAGAGGAGAACAGTGATGCGCAAAGTGGGAGGAGGACCGGCTCGAATTGCCTGGCTCGTGATCGCCGGATTGCTGGTGTTCATGGTCGCGTTCGCGGTCGGGTGCGGCAGCGATGACGACGATGACGGCGGCGATGGAGCCGAGCCGGCAACCGAGATCGGGGCGACCGAGGACGAGCTGAACCTGGTCTGCTGGGTGTCCTACTGCGAGGACGGCTCGACCGACCCCGACGTGGACTGGGTCACCGACTTCGAAAAGCAGACCGGCTGCGAGGTCAACGTCAAGCTCGGCAACACCTCGGACGAGATGGTGCAGCTGATGCGGACCGGCCAATACGACGCCGTCTCGGCGTCCGGCGACGCGTCCGTGCGCCTGATCGAAGGCGGCGACGTGGTCCCGGTCAACACCGACCTGGTGCCGAACTACGCCGACATCTACCCCGACCTCAAGGAGCAGCCGTACAACTCGGTCGACGGCCAGATGTACGGGATCCCGCACGGGCGCGGGGCGAACCTGCTCAGCTACAACACCGACGAGGTCAAGCCCGCTCCCACCTCATGGGACGTGGTCTTCGATCCCGAGAAGGCGAGCGAGTACAAGGGCAACCTGACCGCGTACGACAACCCGATCTACATCGCCGACGCGGCGCTCTACCTGATGGAGCACGAGCCGGACCTCGGGATCACCAACCCGTACGAGCTCGACGAGGATCAGCTCGCCGCGGCGACCGACCTGCTCAAGCAGCAGAGCGAGAACGTGGGCGAGTACTGGTCCGACTACGCGAAGAACATCCAGTCGCTGGTCAACGGCGACACGGTCGTCGGCACCACCTGGCCCTACAACTACCTCGCGGCATCGGCCGAGGATCCGGCGATCACGGCGACGATCCCCGACGAGGGCGCAACCGGCTGGTCGGACACGTGGATGCTCAGCTCGGAGGCCGAGAACCCGAACTGCACGTATGAGTGGTTCAACCACATCACCGAGCCGCAGGTGCAGGCCGAGGTCGCGGAGTGGTTCGGCGAAGCGCCCGCCAACGCGAAGGCGTGCGACCTGACCAGCGACCCGAAGCACTGCGAGAACTACGGTGCCGAGGGCGCCAACCAGTACCTCGACGGGCTCTACTACTGGGCGACCCCGGTAGCGGATTGCGGCGATGACCGCGGCGAGGTGTGCACGACCTATGAGGACTGGGTCCAGGCGTGGAACGAGGTGAAGGGCTGACCCAACCCGACACCGTCCTCTGATGGACGTCCTGACGTGGAAGCCGGCGTAGCAACGCCGGCGCCGAGGAGGTCGGCGGGCCGCAGGCTCGCCGACCTCTTCCATGGTCGCCCCCGGCTCCAGGCGGGGGCGCTGCTCGCCGGGCCGATCGGATGGCTGGTGATCGGTTACCTCGGCTCGCTCGCGGTCTTATTGCTGACCAGCTTCTGGTCGCTCGGCGAGCTCTCGGGCGAGATCGAGCAAACGTTCACGCCCGACAACTTCAAGGATGTCGTCTCGGAGTCCGTCTACCGCTCGGTAACCGCGCGCACGGTGATCGTCGCGGCCCTGGTCACCCTGACCGACGCGCTGCTCGCCTTCCCTCTCGCCTTCTTCATGGCCAAGGTGGCGAGGCCCCACACCCGCGGGCTGCTGGTCGTCGCGGTCCTGATGCCGCTCTGGTCGGCCTACCTGGTCAAGGTCTTCGCCTGGCGCGCGATCCTGAGCGAGGAGGGGATCCTCAACTGGGCCCTCGAGCCGCTCGGGATCGATGGTCCCGGCTACGGCATCGTCGCCGTCTGGCTGGTGATGAGCTACATCTGGCTCCCCTACATGATCATCCCGATCTACGCCGGGCTCGAGCGGATCCCCAACACGCTGATGTCGGCGTCCGAGGACCTTGGAGCGAAGCCGCTCTACACGTTCCGGCGGGTCGTCTTGCCGCTCGTGCTGCCCGCGGTCGTGGCCGGCTCGATCTTCACCTTCTCGCTCACCCTCGGCGACTTCATCGCCCCGAGCCTGATCGGCTCCGGCGAGCAGTTCATCGGCACGGTCGTCTACTCGAACTTCACCGTCAACCTGCCGTTCGCGGCAGCCTTCGCGATGGTCCCGATCCTGATCATGATCGTCTACCTGCTGATCGCCCGCCGCGCCGGCGCGTTCGAGCATCTGTAGGCAGATATGCGCCTATCCCGACGCTCTCAGGTACTGCTGCGGATCGGCACCGGGATCACGCTCGCGTTCATCTACGTGCCCCTGGCGGTGATCGTGATCTACGCGTTCGGCGAGTCGAAGACCTTCCAATGGCCGATCGACGGCTACACGCTCGACTGGTTCGAGCGGGCCTTCGACAACACCGGCGCCCGGGACGCGTTCCTGTACTCGGTCAAGACCGGCCTGCTGGCCACGGCGGTGGCCCTGGTGCTCGGCACGCTGGCCTCGCTCGCCGTCTCCCGCTATCGCTTCTTCGGGCGCGAGACGATCTCGTTCCTGGTCATCCTGCCGATCGCGCTGCCGGGGATCGTGACCGGGATCGCGCTCAACTCGACCTTCACCCAGGTGCTCGGGATCGATCTCAGCCTGCTCACGATCGTCGTCGGTCACGCAACCTTCTGCATCGTGGTCGTCTACAACAACGTGATCGCCCGCCTGCGACGCTTGGCGGGGTCGTTCGAGGAGGCCTCCGCCGACCTCGGCGCGAGCCCGTGGCAGACGTTCCGGATGGTGACGCTGCCGAACATGCGCTCGGCGCTGATCGCCGGCGCCCTGCTCGCCTTCGCGCTCTCCTTCGACGAGATCATCGTCACCACGTTCACGATCGGGGCCGGGGACCAGACCCTGCCGGTCTGGATCTTCACCAACTTCTCGCGCCCGAACCAGCTTCCGATCGTCAACGCGGTTGCGGTAATCGTGATCCTGATCTCGATCATCCCCGTCTACCTGGCCCACCGCCTGACCCAGGACGAGGGCACGGTGGCCCCGGGCCGCGGCGGCGGGACCGCGGTCGGCGGCGCCGCGGCGGCTGTCGACGCGCCCTAGGCGCCGGTCAGCGCCGCCGCGGCGGCGCGGCCGGAGCGGATCGCGCCCTCCATCAGCCCGTTGAAGGCGCCGCCGAGGTGCTCGCCGGCGAAGGCGATCGGCCCGACCGGCTCGGCGAGCGCCGCGGTCAGCTCCGGAGGCGGCGAGATCGAGTAGGCGGCGCGGACCCACGGATCCTGGTCCCAGGCACAGAGCACCGCCGCCTTGGGCTCGAGCGCCAACTCGGGGCGCAGGGCGGCGACCGAGTCGAGCCAGGCGTCCGGTCCGTCCGCGATCCGGAGGCGCTCGAGCGCGGCCGGTGAGCCGGCGAAGCAGCTCAAGAGCGCCATCGGCTCATCCCCCGGACCGGTCGCGACCCAACACCAGTAGCGCTCCGGGACGTTCATCACGGCGCCGATCGGGGCCGGCTCGGAGAGCGGCACGAACAGCTTCGCGGCGTGCCCGTAGCGAACCGCCGCCAGCGCCTCGCGCTTCGCGTCCGGCAAGGGCGGTTCGAACTCGATCCGGCCGATGACGCTCGCCGGCACCGCGACGACGCAGCGCTCGGCCTCGGCAACGTGCGCGGAGGCCGTCGTCACCCGCACGCCGTCGGCCGACCACTCGACCAGGACCACGGGATCGCGGACCCGCACCGCGTCGCCGAGCCGCCGCGCCAGCGCGAGCGCCAGCCCCTGGTTGCCGCCGGCGACGCTCGGGGACGGCTCACTGTCGATGTGGGCGAGGCCGGTCAGGTCGGTGGCCGGGACCTCGTCGGCCGACCGTGCCGAGGAGATCTCGGCCCGGGCGAGGATCACCTCGCGGGCGCCGGCGTCGATCGCCAGCGAGTCGAGCAGCTCGCGCACCGTTTGCCGGCCCGCGAGCCGCTCGACCGCCAGCTCGACCTCACTGACCGCGGTCGCGATCTCCTCGGCGCTGGTGCCGATCCCGCCCCGCGCTTCGCGCTGTCCGTAGCGCATCCCCTTGTCCCAGAGCCCGAGCCCGAGCTCGTCCGCCAGGGCCGCGACCGCGTCGTTGCCGGGCAATACGAACTCGGCCCCCATCTCGATCGTCGCCCCGTTCGGAGCCTGGATCGACCAGGTCCGCCCCCCGACCCGGTCGCGGGCCTCGAGCACCTCGACCTTGGCGCCCCGCCGGGCGAGCTCGTCGGCCGCGCTGAGGCCGGCGAGCCCGGCCCCGATCACGAGGGCGGATCGGCTCAGCGCAGGACCAGGCAGTACTCGGGGTGCCAGCCCACCTTGACCGTGCTACCGGGCTCCCAGCGATCCTCGGGATCGGAGCGATAGGTGGCGGGGTCGAGGGCGACGACCTGCGCGTCGCCGCCGAGCGAGATGGTGACCTGGGTAGAGACCCCGAGGTAGATGCGGTTCTCGATCCGGCCCTCAAGCGTCACCATGCCCTCCTCGATGTCGTCGTCGAGGGCGATCTTCTCCGGCCGGACCGAGAGATGGACCGAGTCGCCGCGCGAGAGGTCGGCCGGCAGCGGGATCTCGAGCCGCTCGCCGTTCGCCAGTCGCACCCTGCCGTCCTCGACCACGCCGGCCATCAGGTTCGAGGTGCCGATGAAGCCGGCGACGAACTCGCCGCTGGGATGCTCGTAGATGTCCTCGGGCTCGTCGCACTGGGCGACCCGGCCCTCGTTCATGACCGCGATCCGGTCCGACATCGTCAGCGCCTCTTCCTGGTCGTGGGTCACGTAGACGAACGTGATCCCGACCTCGCGCTGGATCTGCTTCAGCTCGACCTGCATCTGCTTGCGGAGCTTGAGGTCGAGCGCGCCGAGCGGCTCGTCGAGGAGCAGCACTTTCGGTTGGTTGACCAGCGCCCGCGCGAGTGCCACCCGCTGGCGCTGGCCGCCCGAGAGCTCGATCGGTCGGGCGCTCGCCCGCTCGGCGAGGTTGACCAGCTCGAGCGCCTCGCCGACCCGGCGCTGGATCTCTGCCTTGTCGACCTTCCGGCGCTTGAGTCCGAAGGCGACGTTCTCGGCCACATCGAGGTGGTCGAACAGCGCGTAGCTCTGAAAGACCATGTTGACGTCGCGCTTGTAGGGGGGCACGTCCTCGACCGGGTCGCCCTCGAGCAGGATCCGGCCCTCGCTCGGGACCTCGAAGCCGGCCAGCATCCGCAGCGTCGTCGTCTTCCCGCAGCCCGACGGCCCGAGCAGCGAGAAGAACTCCCCTTGCTCGATCGTCAGGTCGACGTCGTCGACGGCGACGAACTCGCCGAAGCGCTTAGTCACGTTCTCGATCTTGATCGCTTCCGCCATCTATCCCTCCTGTGCCGTCAGCACCTTGAGCCCGGACTCGCGCCGGCCAAAGAGGCGCGGCAGGAGCACGGCGAGCGCGATCGCCGACAACGAGACGACCATCATCAGGGTCCCGATCGCGTTGATGGTCGGCGAGACCTGGAACCGGATCGCCGACCAGATCCGCACCGGCAGCGGCTGGGACTCCTCGCCGGTGGTGAAGAAGGAGAGCACGAAGTCGTCGAAGGAGAAGGCGAAGACGAGCAGCCCGGCGGCGAGCACGGACGGCCACAGCGCCGGCACCAGTACCAGCCGGACCGACTGCCAGCGGGTCGCGCCCAGGTCCATCGCCGCCTCCTCGACCTCCTGGCTTATCGACGCCATCCGGGCGCGGACGACGATCGTCACGTAGGAGATCGAGAAGGTGATGTGGGCGATCACGACCGTCCAGAAGGAGAGCGCGATCCCGACCTGGCTGAAGATCAGCAGGGCGGAGATCCCGGCGACGATCTCCGGTACCACCAGCGGCACCAGCATCAGGATATTCGCCCCAGGGGCCCAGCGGGCCCGCGAGCGGACCAGGCCGATCGCCAGCGCCGTTCCGATCACGGTCGCCGCGAGCATCGTCAGGAAGGCGATCTCGAGTGACATGAACAGCGACTCGCGCAGCGCCGAGTCGTTGAAGAACTCCTCGTACCACTGCAGGGAGAAGCCGTCGAAGACGTTCAGCGACTTGATCGAGTTGAACGAGAACAGGATCACGACCAGGATCGGCGCGAACAGGAACAGGTAGACGATCCCCGCCCAGATGCGCAGGAAGATGGGCCTGTCGAAACCGTGCGACTCGGCCACCTAGATCGCCGCCCCTCGCACGTCGCGCGCCGCCGATCGTAGGTAGCCGACCATCCAGATCGAGAGGAAGAGCATCATCACCACGGTCAGAGCGGCGCCGAACGGCCAGTTGTTGGCGGCGAAGAACTGGTCCTGAATCAGGTTGCCCACCATGTAGGTGTCGGTTCCGCCGAGCAACTGCGCCGAGACGAAGTCGCCGACCGAGGGCAGGAAGACGAGTACGGCGCCGGCGAGTATGCCCTGCCTGGTCTGCGGCAGGGTGACGTGGAGGAAGGTCTGCAAGCGGGTGCCGTAGAGGTCCTTGCCGGCCTCGATCACCGAGCGGTCGAGCCGCTCGAGAGCACCGTAGACGGGCAGAATCATGAAGATCAGATAGCCGTAGGTGAGGCCGCCGATCACCGCCCACGGAGTGTTGATCATCTGGATCGGCTGGCCGATGATCCCGCTGTTGACGAGCGCGTCGTTGACCAGGCCCTCGTCGGCGAGCAGGGCGACCCAGGCGTAGGTGCGGACCAGGTAGTTGACGAAGAACGGGAGCACGAGGAGCGCGATCAGCGCGTTGCGGTAGCGGCCCCCAAAGCGGGCGATGTAGTAGGCGACCGGGTAGCCGATCAGCAGACAGAGGACAGTGGTCGCGAACGCGTACAGGACCGAGCGCAGCAGGATCGGGAAGTAGGTCGGGTTGAAGGCGTCCGCGTAGTTGTTGAGGTCACTCGCGTAGACGGCGCGGCCGAGGTCGTCGACATACCCGAACGAGAGCGCGAGAACGAAGACGAGCGGGACCGCGAACAGGAGGACGAGCCAGACCGCCCCCGGGATCAGGAAGCGGTTCCAGAAACCGCCGGCGGTCACCTGCGAACGTCCTCCATCAGCCGGCCTTGACCTCGGTGAAGGTCTCGGTCCAGAGCTGGCGCGCCGTCGGGTCGTCGAGCCGGTACTCGAGCGCCGAGTCCGCGAGCGCCTCTAGGTCGACGTCGATCGAGGGCTCGGTCTTGACCAGCTCGGCGAACGCCTGCAGCCCTCCCTCGACCGGCTGCGGGTAGCCGTTCCAGTTCACGTTCTGAGCCGCATGTTCGGGACCGATGATCCAGTCCATGAACAGCATCGCGGTCCCCGGACTCTTCGCGGTAATCGGGATCGACATCAGATCCGTGCCGACCGGGACGCCCTCCTTGCAGGTCTCGTAGCTGAAGTTCTCGGGATCGTCGACCTGGTTGCGGACGTTGGTGATGTCGCCGTTCCACGCCTGGTGCATGACAGCCGTCCCGTTGACGAGGTTCTGGACGCTGTTGGTCGAGAAGCCACGCGCGTTCTCCTTCTGCTCGAGCAGCGTCTCCTTCGAGGTCTCGAGCTGGTTCCCGTCCGGGGTGTTGAGGTCGAAGCCGTTGATCAGGTTCGCCTCGCCGATCGCCTCCTGGAAGTCGTCGAGGATGAACATGTTGCCCGACGCATCGGGGTTGAGCAGGTCGTTCCAGGAACCCTTCATCCCCGACACGACGTCGTTGCGCCAGGCGATCCCGGTCGTGTAGTAGGTGTAGGGGATCCCGAGCTCGTTGTTCGGATCCCACCACGGACTGTCGTAGAACGACGAGATGTTTTCGCTGTTGCGGAGCAGATCGCGGTCGAACTTCGCCAACAGCCCCTCGTTATCGAGCCGGTAGACGTATTCGGTGCTGGGCCAGATCAGGTCGTAGCTGGCGCCGCTGCGCAGCTTGATCACCATCGCCTCGAGGTTGTCGAAGTTGACCTCCTTGACCTCGACCCCGTACTTTTCGGCGAAACCCTGCTTGAGCGCAGGATCCATGTATTGGGCCCAGTTGTAGATCAGCAGGTCGCCGTCGATCTCCGGCTTGATCACCTGGCCCTGGGCCGACTTGTCGACCTGGCGCGAGACGGTGCAGCCGGAGAGGCCGTACGCCGCCAGGGTCGCACCGGCGCCCGCTTGGAGCAGCTCCCGCCTTGTACTTGTGAACCTCATCCTCTCTCTCCCACGCGTCCTCCGGCCAACGTATCACTGCGACTAACCCGGCACCAGCTCCTTCGGAGCGATCGCGAGCTCGCGCGCCAGCATCTCGGTGACCTCGCGGCGGGCTCGCTCGGCGTCGATCCTCGGGTCACCGAGCACGGCTCGAAGCCCGAAGCCGTCGAGCAGCGCCACCGCCCGGTCCGCCAGCGGACCCGGATCGACCGCCGCGAACTCGCCGCTCTCGACGCCGGCCCGAATCGCGGCCGCCACCCAGGCGCGGTAGCGCCCGTAGAGGCTGTGAGCAACCGGGCGCAGCGACGGATCGCGAACCGCCCGGAGCCAGAGCTCGACCCAGAGCACCCACTCCTCCTCCACTTGCACGCCCGGCAGGGGAAGCGACTCGTCGATCACCCGCGCGAGCTGCTCGGTGGCGGTTTCGTCGCTCGGCGACTCGGCGCCGAAGCGCTCATCCGCGACCCGGTCGAAGGAGTGCAGCAGCGCCTGCTCGAGAAGCTCCTCGCGGGTCGAGAAGTAGTGGTGGACGAGCGCGGTCGACGCTCCGGCGCGGCGCGCAACGCGGGCGATCCGCACCTCGTCGATCCCATCCTCGGCGATCAGGTCGCAGGCCGCCTCCAGGATCCGCTCGCGGGCCGGCGCCTCGGTCGCCTGCCCTGCCGGGGCGGTCATCTGATCGTTGCGACCTCGCCGAGGTCGGCGCGAACGTGGTCGGCGAACCAACCCACAGCCGCCTCCTTGGCAGCGAGCGGGCCGGGCCGGTAGCCGTGCGTCCGGGTGCCGGTCTGGACCGCGGCGACGAGATCGATGTCCTCGTCGAGTACGAGGCTGTTGAACCTGGTGTTGACCCGCTGGACGAGCCGCGCCACCGGGCCCGAATCGCGATCGCGATAGCAGGACCAGTTGTCCGCCGTCAGCTCGGGACCCGCCGGGCGGATCTGCCAGACATTGACCTGGTCAGGGTAGAGGTCGATCGCCGTGTTCGGGTAGATGAAGGCGTAGTACCAGCTGCGGCTCGCCTCCTCGGAAAGTCCCGGCATCGGGCGAACAAGGCGTTGGTAGAGCCGCTCGAGCCGATTGCCGGAGGGCTCATCGCGGAGCGGCGCATCGACCCACACCCAGCCGTCGTGCAGCTGCGCGGTATAGCCCTTGTAGTCGAGCATCCTCATCAGACCGGGATGGGCAATCGGCACGTGGTAGCCCTCGAGGTAGTTCTCGACCACGATCTTCCAGTTCGCGGGTTGGGTCGAGTCGTCGCCGCCTCCCTTCGAGCTCGAGAACTTGGCGAGCTCCGGAATCCGGTACGGCGCGAGACGCTCGGCGAGCCCCGCCGTGACCTCCGCAAGTGGCGCCGCGTCGAGGTCGAGGTTGACGAATAGAAGCCCGGCCAGCTCCTCGACTCGGGCCGGGATCAGGCCGAGGGCGGACTTGTCGAGCCGGTCGCCGTACTCGCGGTGCTCGGGGACGCCGAGCAGGCGCCCATCCGTCGCATCGTAGGTCCAGCCGTGGTAGCGGCAGCGGATCGCTTTCTTGCAGCGCCCACTTCCGGTCAGGAGTTCGGAACCGCGGTGCCGGCAGACGTTGCGGAAGGCGCGCAGCTCGCCGTCGCTGCCGCGCAGGACGAGGACCGGCTGATCCCCGGCGCGGGCTGTGATGTAGTTGCCCGCCTCGGGCAGGTCGCCGACGTGGCCGGCGAACTGCCAGGTGCGGGCGAAGATCATGTCCACCTCGGCCTCGAGCACGGCCGGGTCACGGTAGAGCGTCGGGTCGAGCGCGAGCGGGAAACCGGCCGCCGCGGTGCCGTCCGCTACCGCCTGCTCAGGCACGGCGCCGTCGCCGTCGACGTTGCCTCCCACCGCTTGTGCTGACTTTGTAGTCAATCGCCTGATATCTTAGCAGCGAATGGTACTGGCGAGTAGAGCATGGCTTTCACTCACACCGGAGCCCGAGCGCGAGCTGCCGGACGCGATCGCGACCCTGCGCGCGGGCGGCCGCCCGACCGCTGAGCAGATCGCGGCCGAGCGTGCGCGCGCCGAACGGCTCGTCAGGCGCGCCAACCGACGGGCCTGGCGGCGCTGGATCTCCGACGCCCGAAGCCTCGCCCGCAGCTCCCGCCACGGGGGCGATCCGCAGGTGGCCGAGGCGGCCGAGCTGGCTGCCGCGGTGATCGACAACCACGATGCTCTGGCGTTGGGAATCACGCCCAGGGGAAGAGGAGCGAAGAACGAATGAGCACCCTTGCCACCGAGACCCCGGGCGCGGCCGAGACGATCAGCCTGCCGCTCGAGCTGACGCCCGAGCAGACCGAGCTGCGAGCCCGCGCCCGCCGCTTCGTCGACGAGGTCCTGATCCCCCACGAGGAGGCGGCCGAGCGCCTGCACGGGCGCCTGCCGCAGGAGACGATCGACCTGATCAAGCGCGAGGCGATCGCCGCCAACCTGAACGGCTTCCTGCACTCGCCCGAGTACGGGGGGCAGGGCTGGACGCGGACCGAGTGGGTGCTGGTCGAGGAGCAGCTCGGGCGCTCTACCAACGGGGTCTACTGGCACATCCCGAACGCCTACAACGTCTGGGACAACGCCTCCGAGGCCCAGCGCGAGCGCTACCTGCGTCCCGCGATCGCCGGCGAGCTCAAGGACGCCTACGCCGTAACCGAGGCCGAGGCGGGCTCCGACCCGTCGGGGATCTCGACCCTTGCCGAGCGCACCGACGCCGGTTACCGGATCAACGGCGAGAAGTGGTTCGTGACCAGCGGCGACGTCGCGCAGGTGCTGATCGTGATGGCGAACGTGGTCGATGGCGACGACCGCCTGCCGACCCTGTTCCTGGTCGAGAGCGACGCGCCCGGGGTCGAGTACGTCGATGACCCGCCGTTCACCCACAACTACCCAGAGGGCCACCCCGCGATCCGGTTCACCGACGTCGAGGTCGGCGAGGACGCGGTCGTCGGGGAGGTGGGCGCGGGCGACGAGCTGCAGCGCAAGTGGTTCACCGAGGAGCGGCTCGCGATCGCGGCCCGCGGCGTGGGCGCGATGTGGCGCCTGCTCGACGAGACGGTGGCCTGGGCTTGCGAACGCCAGCAGGGCGGCTCGCGGATCTTCGACTACCAGGGGGTCTCCTTCCCGCTCGCCGACTCGGCCGCCGACGCGGCGGCCGGCCGGCTGCTCGCGCTCTCGGTCGCGACGCTTGTCGATGCCGGCGCCGACCCGAAGATCGTCCACCACAAGGCCTCGATGGCGAAGCTGTTCGTCTCCGAGGCCGCTTGGCGCTGCGCCGACCGCTGCGTGCAGGCCTTCGGCGGGCGTGGCTACATGCGCACCAACGTCGCCGAGCGCTTCCTGCGCGAGCTGAGGGTCGACCGGATCTGGGAGGGCACGAGCGAGATCCAGCGGCTGATCGTCGCCCGCGGCCTCGAGCGCCGCGGGGTCGAGCGCATATTGCACTGAGGCCATCCCTGACCGACTCTAGATTCCGGCCTCAGCGCATGGACCTTACCCCGCTGCTCGCGCCGCGATCGATCGCGGTCGTCGGCGCCACCGACCGTCCCGACGCATACGCAGGCAACGTCCTGCGCAACCTCGAGCGCGCCGGCTTCGAGGGCCCGGTCTGGGGCGTGAACCCGAAACGCGAGCAGGTGCTCGGCCGGACCTGCGTGCCGAGCGTCGGCGAGCTCCCCGAGGCCGTCGACGCGGTCGTGGTCGCGATCCCGGCGCCCGGCGTGCCGGCGGCGATCCGGGACTCGGTCGAGCGCGGCTGCGGCGGCGCCGTCGTGGTCTCGGCCGGCTTCGGCGAGGTCGCGGAGGGCCGCGCGCTGGAGGCCGAGCTGCGCGAGACGGCGCTCGCCGCCAACTTCCCCGTCTGCGGGCCGAACGGCAACGGGATCATCTCGGTCGCGGCCGGCGCCGGGATGTGGGGTGACTCGATCCACGCACTCGAGCCCGGCGCGGTGGCGATGATCTCGCAGAGCGGCAACGTCGCCGTCAACGCGCTCGGCTCGAAGCGCGGCACCCGCTGGCACACGATCGTCTCGACGGGAAACCAGGCGGTTTGTGAGGCGAGCGATTGGCTGGCTGCGATCTGCGAGCTCGACGGCGTCCGCTCGATCGCGATGTTCCTCGAGTCCGACGGCGATGGCGTCAAGCTCGCGGAGGCGCTTGCGCGCTGCGCAGAGCGCGAGATCGGGGTCGCGGTGCTGAAGGTGGGAGAGTCGGCCGCCGGGGCCTGGGCCGCCTCCGCGCACACCGGCGCGCTGGCCGGCGACCACCGCGTCTTCCGGGCGCTGGTCGAGGAGGCCGGCGCCGCATGGGCGAGCGACCCGCACGAGCTGCTCGAGCTCGCGCGCGCCCTGGCCGAGCCCCGGGCGCGCCCGAGCGGGGACGGCGGCCTCGCCGTGCTCACCTGCTCGGGCGGGGACTCGGGGATCGCCGCCGACCTCGCCGCCCGCGCGGAGCTGGCGCTTCCGGCGCTCGGCCAGGGCACCCGCGACGCGCTCGCCGAGCTGCTGCCCGACGCGGCGACCGTGGGCAACCCGCTCGATTACACAGCGCTGATCTGGGGTGACGAGGAGCTTCTGGAGCGGATCATCACGATCGTCGGCGCCGACCCGGCGATCGACCAGCTCCTGCTCCTCTTCGACCATCCCCACTCCCTCGGGGCCGAGGGAGAGGAGTCGTGGATGGCGGTCCGCCGCGGGATCGCCGCCGGGGCGGCGGCGGCGACATCCGCCCCGCTCGTCGCCTCGACCCTTCCCGACCTGATCCACGAATCGGCGATCCGTGAGCTGGCGGATCGTGGCGTGGCGGCGGTCGCGGGCCTGGGGGCGGCGATCGCCTGCGCGGCGGCGCTGCGCGAGCCGCGCGGCGACCCGGCCCGGCTGCGCGGGATCGCCGCTGCGGCGGCGGGGCACCTGACCGCCAACGGGACGAGCTGGCTCGGCGAGGCCGAGGCGAAGCGGCTGTTGCGCGGGGCGGGCGTCCCCGTGCCGGAGGGTCGGATCGTCGCCGACGCCGAGGAGGCCGTCGCGGCCGCGGCCGAGCTCGGCCCGCCTGTGGCGCTGAAGCTCTCGGGCTCAGCCGTCCAGCACAAGAGCGACGTCGGCGCGCTCGAGCTCGGGCTCGAGGACGAGCGGACTCTACGCGAGGCCCACGGCCGGCTGGCGGCACTCGAGGTCGCGGCGGAGGCTGAGATTCTGATCGAGCGGATGGTCGAGCCCGGGCTCGAGGTGATCGTCGCCGCCCGCGGCGACGCGGTCGTCCCGGCGCTGGTGATCGGGCTCGGCGGGGTGTGGGCGGAGGCGCTCGACGACGTCTCGATCGTGCCGCTGCCGGCGAGCCCGGAGCGCGTCGAGCGGGCGATCGGAGGCCTGTGGGCGGCGCCGCTCTTGACCGGCCAGCGTGGACGGGCGCAGCTCGACGTAACCGCCCTCGCGACGCTCGCCGCCCGGGTCGGTGACCTGCTGCTTGCCGAGCAGCTCGAGCTGATCGAGCTCAACCCCGTCGTCGTCCACCCGCGGGGCTGCGTCGCCCTCGACGCCCTGGCGCGCTGATGCCGGCCGCGATCGAGACCGTCGGCGTCGTCGGGGCCGGGTTCATGGGCTCGGGGATCGCCGAGTCGGCGGCGCGGGCGGGCCTGCCGGTGTTCCTCCACGAGCCGGGCCCCGAGCCGCTCGAGCGCTCGCGCGAGCGGGTCGAGCGCTCGGTCGGCCGCGCGGTCGAGGGCGGCAAGCTCGATTCCGCCGAGGCCGCGACCCTGATCGAGGCGATCACCTGGACCACCGAGCTCGAGGCGCTTGCCGGCTGCGACCTTGTGGTCGAAGCGGTGACCGAGGACCCGGCGGTCAAGGCGGCGGTCTTCTCCGAGCTCGACACGACGCTGCCCGGACCGTCGATCATCGCCTCCAACACCTCCTCGATCCCGATCGCCCAGCTCGCCGCGGCGACCGCGCGGCGTGAGCGCGTGATCGGGCTCCACTTCTTCAGCCCGGTCCCGGTGATGAAGCTCGTCGAGCTGGTCGTCGGGATCGACACCAACGCCGAGACGGTCGAGCGTTGCGAGGCATTCACCGAGCGGATCGGAAAGCGCCCGATCCGGACCAAGGACCGCTCCGGCTTCATCGTCAACATGCTGCTCGTCCCCTACCTGATGGCCGGCGTGCGGATGTACGAGGAGGGGTTCGCCGAGCGCGAGGCGATCGACGAGGCGATGCGGCTCGGCTGCGGGCACCCGATGGGGCCGCTGGAGCTCGCCGACTTTGTCGGCCTCGACGTCCTCTACGCGGTCTGCGACTCGCTGTTCGAGGAGTTCAAGCGACCCGAGTACGCGCCGCCGCCGCTGATGAAGCGGATGGTCGTCTCCGGCCACCTGGGCCGGAAGACCGGGCGCGGGTTCTACGAATACGACTGAGCCGCCCCGGCGGCGCAGGCCTAGGGAATGGGTGGGCCCGCCAGGGTCACCCTCTGACGGGTCAGCGTCGAGGTCGGCCAACGATCCCAGCCGCTACTCAGAGACGCCGTGTAGTAGATCCAGAACCGGCGTCCGGTGGTCTGCGGCTTGTTGGCCGTTCCGATCAGCGACGGGGCGTAGCGCTCGCCGTAGGTGGCATCCCCGAGCGGGGCCGGCGGCCCCCAACTCACGCCGTCCGCCGACTCGGCGACCCGCCATTCGTAGTAGGGCTGGCGCGGGTACTGGTGCGGGTAGACGAACAGGAAGCGATCCACGTACGAGTTGTAGGTGACCGCGAAGTCCCCGGTTTGCGCGCCCGGGAGGATGTCCGTGAAGCTGCCGCCCAAGGCGGGCTGTGTGAACTCGCCGGCATCGAACTTGTGCCAGGTCGAGACGCGGCCCTGCTTGGCCGCCCTGACGACCTGCCCGACCGGCGCCCTGAAGACCGCGTAGTCGGTCACGCACGAGTCGGTGTGGTCGATGCTGTAGGAGTAGAAGTAGCGTCGCCCCGCGGTCCTTGCGATCACGAACTGCCCGAAGCTGGCGTTGACCGCGTCTCGGCAGCGGCGGAACTCCTCATAGGGGAGGTCCGGCCGGAAGATCTCCCCCAGGAACTTCCAGGTTCGCCCGTCATCGTCGGAGAGGGCGAGGCCGATGGTGCCATAGAAGACCTTGACGTCCCCGGTCGGATAGCGCTCGGCATGCACGAACATCAGGCGCCGCGAGTGGCCGAGGTCGTAGGTCTGGCCGCCGGACAGGTAGGCGATGTCCGGATAGCCCGGATGAGGGATCGGCTTGGCGGGGTTGGAGACGACCTCGGCCGGGTCCGCGAGCGTTCCGGTGGTCTGCGCCAGATCGCCGCCGTTCGGCGCCAAGAACGAGTACTCCCCATGTCCGATCGACTCGGCCGAGATCGGTCCATCCGCCCACCAGTCGAGACCCTTCCTCGTCTTCCGCTCCGGGCTGACCAGGCCCTGCGGCTCCGAGGGCCAGGCGGTGAGCGCAGCGCTTTCCGTCACCGGTAGCGCGAGCAGACCGAGCAGGATCAGGACGAGGCGCATCTCCCACTGGATCGACTGGACCCGGCGCGGCTTGAATCCGCACCGCGAAGTTGTGCCCGCGGTCGCGGCGGCGGACGCGGACCTTAGGCCGGATATCGTGCCGCACTCGGTGGGACTCGACGACGACACCGCCCTGAGCCCGGCGGGCACCGGGGCCTGGGAGGGCGAGATCGTTCCCGGGTGGGAGACGCCCCGCGGGCCGCTGGGCGGCTACGTGATGGCGATCGTGCTGCGCGGCCTCGAGCTCGCGGTCGGCGACCCGGACCGCCCACCGCGGTCGGCGACGATGCACTTCCTCCGCGTGCCCGCCGCCGGCCCGGTGACCGTCCGCGCCGCGATCGAGCGCGAGGGGCGGTCGCTGACCACGGTCAGCGGCCGGCTCGAGCAGGACGGCAAGCTGCTCGGCCTGGCGGTAGGGGCCTACTCGAAGCCCTGGCCGGGGCCCGAGCACGACGAGGCCCCGATCCCGGAGGTCGATCCAGCGCAGCCGCGCCAGCGCGCCGAGCCGAGCTTCGAGCGCAAGCGCCCGCCGGTGTTCATCGAGCGCCTATCGATGCAGCGGCGGTTCGGCGACCTGCCGTTCAGCGGCTCCGAGCACGGCGAGGTCGGCGGCTGGCTCGGCCTGCTCGAGCGGCGACCGGTTGATGCACTCACGGTCGCGATCTGCGCCGACGCCTGGTTCCCGGCGCCCTGGCCCCGGCTCGCCGAGCTGCATCCGGCGCCGACCCTCGACCTGACGATCCACTTCCGCGCCCCGTTGCCGCTCGACGACTCACTGCTGCTGGGCCGGTTTCGCAACCGGCTCGTCCGCGACGGCTTCTTCGACGAGGACGGCGAGCTCTGGGCGCCCGACGGCACCCTGGTCGCCCAGTCTCGCCAGCTCGGCCTGCTGCTCGAACCGCGAACGCCCTGAGGCCTCAGGACTCCAGGTTCACCATCACGTGCTTGACCTCGGTGTAGTCCTCGAGCGAGTACATCGACATGTCCTTGCCGTAGCCGGACTGCTTGAACCCACCGTGGGGCATCTCGTTGGCCATCGTGATGTGGTCGTTGATCCAAACGGCGCCGAACCGCAGCGCCTTGGCGACGCGCATCGCGCGGCCAATGTCCTTGGTCCAGACCGATGAGGCGAGTCCGTAGCGGGTCCCGTTGGCCCACTCGATCGCGTTCGCCTCGTCGTCGAACCGCTGCACCGTGATCACCGGTCCGAAGATCTCGTTCTGGACCATCTCGTCGTTCTGCTCGAGGTTGGCGACCACGGTCGGCTCGTAGTAAAAGCCCGATAGGTCCTCGGGCTGCTTGCCCCCGGTGACGACCTCGGCGTGGCCCGGCTTGCCGTCGATGAACCCCTCGATCCGGTCGCGCTGGCGCTCGGAGATCACCGGACCCAGGGTGGTCGACTCGTCGAGCAGGTCGCCCATCACATAGCCCTCGGCCTCCGATGCGAGGCCCGAGACGACGTCGTCGTAGACGCTCGCTCCAGCCAGCACCCGGGTCGCGGCGGTGCAGTCCTGGCCCGCGTTGTAGAGCCCGGTCGCAGCGATCGTCTCCTTGACGGCGTCCAGATCGGCGTCGTCGAAGACGATCACGGGGGCCTTGCCGCCGAGCTCGAGGTGAACCCGCTTGAGCGTGTCGGCCGCCGCCCGTGCGATCCACTTGCCGGTCTCCGGAGAGCCGGTCAGCGAGACGAAGTCGACGCCGGGATGGGTGACCATCGACGCTCCGGCCGGATCGCCGTGGCCCCCGATCACGTTCAATACCCCGGGCGGCAGGATGTCGGCCGCGATCTCGGCCAGCTTGAAGGTCGACCAGGGCGTGTTCTCGGCCGGCTTGAGCACCGTCGTGCAGCCAGCGGCGAAGGCCGGGCCGATCTTCCAGATCGCCATCATCAGCGGGTAGTTCCAGGGCGTGATCTGCGCGCAGACGCCCGCCGGCTCGCGGCGGATCATCGAGGTCCGGTTCTCGACGTACTCGTTCGCCGCCTTGCCCTCCATCACACGCGCCGCGCCGGCGAAGAACCGCAAGCAGTCAGAGCAGCCAGGGATCTCGTCGGCGAGGAAGGTGTGGCGGGGCTTGCCCGCGTCGGCCGACTCGATGTCGGCGAGCTCCTCGCCGTGCTCGTCGATCGCGTCGGCGAGCGCCAGTAGGATCGCCGCGCGGTCGGCCGGGGTGGTGACCGACCAGCTCTCGAACGCCTTGCGGGCGGCGGCGACGGCGCGGTCGACGTCCTCCGTGGTCGAGAGCGGGGCCTCCGCGATCGTCTCCCCGGTCGAGGGGTTGATCACGTCCTCGGTTGCCCCATCTGCGGGGTCGACGAACTCGCCCTCGATGAAGTTCTGCAGCTTGGTCGCGGTGGCGGTGGCCATCTCTCCTCCTCGTTGTTCCCTTTGCTTCAGGACTCAGTTTGCGCTCGGCAGCGTGGCCGGCGGCGTCACCCGAGCGCCGTCGGTGAGCGGGTCGGGCGCGCCGATCGCAAGCACCTGCTCGGGCGGCGTGTACTGCACCCCGACCCCCTCGGCGACCGCCGGGTGGGTGACGACGCCGGCGGCGACGTTGATCCCGAGCTTCAGGCCCGGGTCGCGACGCGCGGCCTCGGCGACGCCGAGGTCGGCGAGCGCGAGCACGTAGGGAAGGGTCGCGTTGGTGAGCGCGTAGGTGGAGGTGATCGGGACCGCGCCGGGCATGTTGGTGACGCAGTAGTGGATGATCCCGTCGACCTCGTAGGTCGGGTCCCCGTGGGTGGTCGGCTTCGAGGTCTCGAAGCAGCCCCCCTGGTCGATCGCCACGTCGACGAGCACAGCGTGGCTCTTCATCAGGCCGAGCTGCTTGCGGGTGATCACGCGCGGGGCGCGGGCCCCGGGCACCAGCACCCCACCGATCACGAGGTCCATGTCCGGAAGCCGCTCCTCCACCGAGAGGGTCGAGCTGAACACGGTCGAGGCGCGGCCGCCGAAGACGACATCGAGCTCGCGGAGCTTGTCGATCGAGACGTCATAGACGAACACGTCCGCCTCCATCCCGATCGCGATGAAGGCCGCGTTCATCCCCACCGCCCCGCCACCGATGATCATCACGTTGGCGGCCGCGACGCCGGGCACTCCGCCGAGCAGGATCCCGCGCCCGCCGAGCGGCTTCTCGAGCATGAAGGCGCCGGCCTGGGTCGCGATCTTGCCGGCGATCTCCGACATCGGCGCCAGCAGCGGCAGCCGGCCGAGCGAGTCCTCGACCGTCTCGTAGGCGACGCAGACGGATCCCGACTCCATCAGCCCCCTGGTCAGCTCCGGGGCGGGTGCCAGGTGAAGGTAGGTGAACAGGGTCTGTCCCTCTCGCAGCAACCCCACCTCCTGGGGCTGGGGCTCCTTGACCCCGAGCACCATCTCGGCGTCGGCGAACACGGGCTCCGCATCCGGTGCGATCCGCGCCCCCTGCGCTTCGTAGTCGGAATCGGAGATCGAGCTCCCCTCGCCGGCGCCCTTCTGGATCAGCACCTCGTGGCCGTGCTCGACCAGCTCGCGAACGCCGATCGGCGTGATCGCGACCCGGTACTCGTCCGGCTTGATCTCTGTCGCAACGCCTACCTTCACGGCTCTCCCCTCAACGTCGAATCACCCGTCATCGGACGCGGGTCCCACGCGTCCCGCGTCCTCGGCCCTTCATCTCACCAGCTCCTTCGCTCGCAGCGCGAGCCAGAGCTCGATCCGGTCGGTAGCCCTGCCGAGGTTCCGGCCGGTCAGCTCCTCGATCTTGCGGATCCGGTAGCGCAGCGTGTGCCGGTGGCAGTAGAGCTGCCGCGCCGCCCGCTCCCAGTTGCCGTTGTTCTCGATGAACGCCTCGAGCGAGCGCAGCAGCTCGCCGCCGTACTCGCCCTCGGTCTGCTCGATTGGCTCGAGCAGGCCCTCGCTGTAGAGGCGCAACGCGTCCTCGTCCTGGATCGCGAGCAGCAGGGTGAAGGCGCCGAGGTCACGGTGCGAGGCGACGTCCGGCGCCTCGCCGTCGGCGAGCGAGGTCGCCTCGAGCGCGCAGCGGGCCTCGTGGAAGGCGCGGCGCAGGGCGCCGACGCCGGTCGGCCGGCTGGCCGCGGCGCGGACCCCGTCGCGACCTGGACCGACGAGCGCCTCCCGAGCGTGGCGCGCGGTGCCGATCGGGTCCGCGGCCGCGGCGTCGACCACCGCGCAGAGCAGCGGGCGCCCGGCCGCGGCGCTGGTCGCGACCAGCGCCGGGATGCCGGCCTCCGAGAGCGTGACCTCGAGCACCCCCTCGGCCGCAGGCGGGTCGTGCAGCTCGAAGACCAGGACCGCGGCCTCGTCGCCGATCCCGAACGGGCGCAGCCGCCCGCGCAACTCCTCGGTGTCGAGCCGGTCGCCGAGCGCGTCGGCGAGCAGGTCGCCGGCGAGGCGGCGCTCGGTCTCGCGCACGACCCGTTCGCGCATCAGCTCCAGGCCGACCACGATCGAGGCCTGGCGCGCGATCAGGCGCTCGAAATCGCCAAGCGGCCGACCGTCGCTGACCACGGTCAGCCAGGCGTCGGGAGCGCCGCCGGGGCCCCCCGGAACCGGCACGCACAGGGCGCGCTCGGTGAGCGACTCGCGAGCCGGCGCGAAAGCCGCGGGGGCGCTGGACGCCGAGTGCGCAGCGATCTCCTCGGCCAGTGCGTCATCGTCCTCGGGCGCGAGCTCGCCGCCGCGCGAATGGCGCGACAGCGCCCGCCCGCGCGGGTCCTGGACCAGCGCCGTGCCGACGATCGCGCCCGAGGTGGACGCGAGGATCTCGTCCAGGCCGCCGCCCTCGATCACCAGCCGTTCGAGCCGCTCGTGCACCTGGGCGCCGCGCTCGAGTACGTCGTACTGCTCGTTGACGAGTCGCGCCGCCGCTCGCTCGGTGATCGCGATGAACGGCATCTCGTACGGGACCTCGAACAGCGGCAGCTCGACCTCGGTGGCCTTGTCGAGGATCGCCTTCGGCATCCGCTTGTGGTCGAAGCCGACCCCGAACCCCAGCCCCGCCAGGCCCTGCGCCGCGAGCAGCTCGACGTAGCGGCGCTGCTTGCTCGGAGTGCCGAGGTTGTAGCCGGTGGTCAGCAGCAGCTCGCCACCGGAGAGCCACGGCGTCGGGTCCTCGTGCTCTGAGATGTGGACCCAGCGCACAGAATGCTGCGCGCCCGACTCGCCCGCTGAGAGCGCGAGCCCGCAGTCCTCGACGAGGCCGCCGACCGTCAGCACGCCGGCCTACTGGCTCCTAGTAGCTCGAACGGACATTGATCTGATCCGCGGCCTCGGTGAGCACAGGCCGCAGCACGTCGTGCATCTCCTCGAACTGCTCGCTGTCGCAGGTCAGCGGTGGCGCGAGCTGGATCACGGGGTCGCCGCGGTCGTCGGCGCGGCAGATCAGGCCGCGGCGATAGAGCTCGCCGGAGAGGAACCCGCGCAGCAGCCACTCCGACTCCTCGTCGCTGAACCCCTGCTTGGTCTCCTGGTCCTTGACCAGCTCGATCGCGTGGAAGAAGCCGTCGCCGCGGACGTCGCCGACGATCGGGATGTCGCGCAGCCCCTCGAGCATGCCGCGGAACTCGGCCTCCTTGCGCAGCACGTGCGCGTTCAGGTCCTCGCGCTCGTAGACGTCGATCGCCGCCAGCGCGACCGCGGCCGCGACCGGGTGCCCGCCGAACGTGAACCCGTGCGTGAACGACTCCTTGCCGTGTGCGAACGGCTCGTAGACGCGGTCGGAGGCGATCATCGCCCCCATCGGTACGTAGGCGGAGGTGAGCGCCTTGGCCGTGGTGATGATGTCGGGCTGGTAGCCGTAGCGCTGGCAGCCGAAGAAGTGGCCGAGCCGGCCCCACGAGCAGATCACCTCGTCGGAGACGAGCAGGACGTCGTAGCGGTCGCAGATCTCGCGCACGCGCTGGAAGTAGCCCTCCTGCGGCGGGATGCAGCCGCCGGCGTTCTGGAGCGGTTCGAGGATCACCGCCGCGACCGTCTCGGGACCCTCGAAGAGGATCTTCTCCTCGATCTGGTCCGCCGCCCAGAGCGGGTCGCGATCCTCCGGCCAGTGGTAGCTGTTGGTGTTCGGCGCCTTGATCCCGCCCGGCACCAGGGGCTCGAAGTCGGTCCGCAGGGCCGGAATCCCGGTCGCCTGCAGGGCCCCGAGGGTGGTCCCGTGGTAGGCGATCTCGCGGGTCAGGAACTTGATCTTGCGTGGGTTGCCGGTCCGCTGGTGATAGGCCCGGCTGAGCTTGATCGCCGACTCGACCGCCTCCGAGCCTCCGGAGGTGAAGAAGACCCGGTTCAGGTCGCCGGGAGTCAGCTCCGCGATCCGCTCGGCGAGCTCGATCGCGCGCGGATGCGCGTAGCTCCAGATGATGTAGAAGTCGAGCTCGGCGACCTGCCGGGCCGCCGCCTCGGCGAGCTCGGTCCGGCCGTGTCCGGCGTTGACGCAGAACAGCGCCGAGAGCCCGTCGAGATAGCGCTTTCCGTGCTCGTCGTAGACGTAGGCGCCCTCGCCGCGGGCGATGATCGGCACGTCCTGGTCGGCGTAGGTGCCCATGCGGCTGAAGTGCAGCCACAGGTGCCGCTTGGCACGATCCTGGAGCTCGCTGCTGACCGACTCGGCAACCGTGTCCGTGCTCGCCATCTCGTACCTCCTACGACGTCCGGTCCATTGGCTCTCTACGTTCCGTACAACGGTAGCCGCCCCGAGCCTGGAAGGCAACCGGGAAGAGGGTCAATCTCCGCCGTTTCCTTTGTACGAACCGGCCAAGCGGGGTTGGACGTTTTGGGGCTTTTTCCACTTGCGCCATCCCGCGCCGGCCCGTTAGCCTGTCCGGCGAAGTGCACGGAGAGGGTGTGAGCGAGGAGCGAAGCGGGGACCCGGGCCAGCCGACCGTCCGGCTCGAGCAGGTGACGAAGCGCTTCGACGACTTCGCCGCGGTCCGCGATGTCGAGCTCGAGATCGGCCAGGGCGAGTTCTTCACCCTGCTCGGGCCCTCGGGCTGCGGCAAGACGACGACCCTGCGGATGATCGCGGGATTCGAGCAGCCGACCGTCGGGCGGGTTCAGATCGAGGGCGCCGACGTCGCCGGCCTGCCGCCGCACAAGCGGCCCACCAACACGGTGTTTCAGAGCTACGCCCTGTTCCCCCACATGACCGTCGCCGAGAACATCGGCTACGGGCTGAAGCGCAAGCGGGTCGACCGTTCGGAGATCGAGAGCCGCGTCGCCGCCGAGCTCGAGCGGGTCGGGCTGGCCGAGCGGGAGAACCAGCGCCCGGCTCAGCTCTCGGGCGGGATGCAGCAGCGGGTCGCGCTGGCCCGGGCGCTCGTCAACCTGCCCAAGGTGCTGCTGCTCGACGAGCCGCTTGGCGCCCTCGACCTGAAGCTGCGCAAGGGCCTGCAACTGGAGCTGAAGCGAATCCAGCGCGACGTCGGGATCACGTTCGTCTACGTGACCCACGACCAGGAAGAGGCGCTGACGATGTCGGACCGGATCGCGGTCATGAACCAGGGCCGAGTCGAGCAGTGCGACACTCCGGAGGAGATCTACGAGCGCCCCGCGACCACCTTCGTCGCCGGGTTCATCGGCGTCTCCAACCTGATGCCCGGCGAGGTCGTGCGGTCCAACGGCGCCGGCTCGCGGGTCCGGCTCGACGCCGGGGTCGAGATCGAGGCGCCGACCGACGGGATCGCGAGCGGCGAGCGCTGCCACGCGGTCGTCCGCCCGGAGAAGTTGCGGCTCGATGCACGAGAGGCGTCTGCGCCAAGCGGCTGGCCGAGCGTCGACGGGATGGTCGAGAGCTCGGTCTACCTCGGCACCGCGACCCAGATCGTCGTCAAGCTCGCCGGGGACGTCCCGATGACCGTCCTGGTCCCGAACGCGGACGAATCCGAGCGCGGACGGCTGCCGGGAGGCGGCGCCTCGGTGCGCCTCTCGTGGGCGCCCGAGCACATCCACGTAGTCAGGGAATCGGAGGCCCCGGTGCCCGTATCAAGCCAAGAAGGAGACTGAACAGAATGATGACCAAGCTGATCGCCGCGATCGCGGTGCTGCTCGGATGCCTGGGCCTCGCGGCCTGCGGGGGCGACGACAGCGGCGGACTCGAGGGCGGCGGCGGCGACGTCGAGGTCGAGACCGCGCAGGGCGGCGACCCCTCCGGCGAGCTGACGATCTCCAACTGGCCCCTGTACATCGACAAGAACACGGTGGCCAACTTCGAGGAGGAGTCCGGAGTCTCGACCAAGTACATCGAGGACATCAACGACAACACCGAGTTCTACGGCAAGCTCAGGCCCCAGCTCGACCAGGGCGAGTCGGGCGGTCGCTCGATCATCGTCCCGACGGACTGGATGGCGGCGAGGATGTACGACCTCGGCTACATCCAGAACCTCGACAAGTCGGCGATCCCGAACGTCGAGAAGAACCTGATCCCGAGCCTGCAGAGCCCGTCGTTCGACCCGGAGCGCAACTTCTCGGTCCCGTGGCAGAGCGGGATGACCGGGCTGATCGTCCGCAAGGACCTGGCGCCCGACGTGACCTCGATCAACGATCTCTTCGACCCCAAGTACAAGGGCCAGGTCACCTTCCTCTCCGACATACACGACACCGTGCCGCTGGTGATGAAGGCCGACGGGATCGACCCCGCCGAGGCCACCGATCAGGATTGGCTCGACGCGATCGAGAAGCTCGATCAGGCCGCGGCGTCCGGTCAGATCCGCGACTTCACCGGCAACGACTACGCCGACGACCTCACCCGGGGCGACGTCGTCGCGGCGGTCGGCTGGTCCGGCGACGCGGTCCAGCTCCAGGCCGACAACCCGAACATCGAGTTCCGGATGCCGGACGAGGGCTGCATGCTGTGGACCGACAACATGCTGATCCCGGTCGGCGCCCCGAACACCGCCGCGGCGCTGGCGTTCATGGACTACGTCTACGACCCGCAGGTCGCAGCGGACATCACCGAGTACGTCCAGTATGTCTCCCCGGTGAACGGCGTCAAGGAGATCCTCGTCGATCGGGATCCGAAGATCGCCAACAACCAGCTCATCTTCCCCGACGACCAGTACACCAAGGACTGCACGATCCAGCTCTCGCCGGAGGACGAGCAGACGGTGGAGGAGGCGTTCGAGTCGGTCCTCGCAGGCTGAGCGGGGGCGACCGGCGGCGAGCCAGGAGTCGGGTGGAGAGCGCCACGTGACCTCGGCTCGCCGTCGCCTGATCCCCTACGGCCTGCTCGCCCCGGGCCTGCTGTGGCTGGTCCTCTTCTTCGTCGTGCCGATGTACTTCATGGCGCGGATCTCGCTCTTTGAGGGCAGCTCCACGACCGGCTACGAGTTCGCCTGGAACTGGAGCAACTTCAGCGACGCGCTGTCGGAGTTCGACACCCAGTTCCTGCGCTCGTTCCTGTACTCGGGCGTCGCCACGCTGCTGGCGTTGCTGATCGCCTACCCGCTCGCCTACGCGATCGCCTTCCGGGGTGGCCGCTACAAGAACCTGCTCCTGTTCTGCGTCGTCGCGCCGTTCTTCACCACCTACCTGATCCGGACCCTGGCCTGGCAGACGATCCTCTCGGACCAGAGCTTCGTCGTCGACGCGCTGAGGACCGTCGGCCTGGTCGCCGAGGACGGCCGGGTGCTGGACACCGCCGGATCGGTGATCGCCGGCCTCACCTACAACTTCCTCCCGTTCATGATCCTGCCGATCTACGCGAGCCTCGAACGGCTCGACAGGAGCCTGATCGAGGCGGCGAAGGACCTCTACTCGTCGGCGAGCACCGCTTTCCGCAAGGTGACCCTGCCGCTGACCGGGCCCGGGATCGTCGCCGGCGTCCTGCTCACCTTCATCCCCGCCTCGGGCGACTACATCAACGCCGAGTTCCTCGGCTCCCAGAACCAGGCGATGATCGGCAACGTGATTCAGAGCAAGTACCTGGTCCTGCTCGACGAGCCGACCGCCGCCGCGCTCTCGTTCGCGCTGCTGGCGATCATCCTGGTCCTGGTGATCGTCTACATCCGATTCGCCGGCAGCGAGGCGCTGATGGGCGAGGAGGCAGAGCGAGCGTGAGCGAGCTCGCTATCCGGGGGTTCGGAGCGTGAGGTGGTTACGCGAGCACGCGCTCAACTTCTACGCGGGATTGGCGATCGCCTACATGCTGATCCCGATCGCGATCATCGCGCTGTTCTCGTTCAACGATCCGGCCGGCCGTTACAACTTCACCTGGGAGGGGTTCACGCTCGATCACTGGAAGGACCCGTTCGCGATCGAGCAGCTCACCGACGCGATGATCTTGAGCCTCGAGCTGGCCGCGGTGGCGACCGTGATCTCGACCGTGCTCGGGACCCTGATCGCGATGGCGCTGGTCCGCTACGAGTTCTTCGGCCGCCGGGCCTCGAACTTCCTGATCGTGATCCCGACCGCCACCCCGGAGGTGGTGATCGGGGCGGCATTGCTGTCGATGTTCCTGCTTGCCGCCGTTCGTCGACTTCATCAGCCTCGGCTTCCCGAGTCTGGTCGTCGCCCACGTGATGTTCTCGATCAGCTTCGTGGTCATCGTCGTGCGCTCGCGGCTGATCGGCTTCGACCGCTCGCTCGAGGAGGCCGCCCGCGACCTCGGCGCGAGCGCCTTCACCACCTTCCGCACCGTCACCCTGCCGCTGCTGATGCCGGGGATCGTCGCCGCCGCGCTGCTCGCCTTCGCGCTCTCGATCGACGACTTCGTGATCTCCAACTTCAACGCCGGGCAAGAAGTCACCTTCCCGCTCTACATCTACGGTGCATCCCAGCGCGGGATCCCGGTCGAGGTCAACGTGCTGGCGACGATGCTGTTCCTGGTCACCGCGCTGGCGATGGGGTTCACGGTCTGGCAGCAGCGCCGGGCCGAGAAGCTGGCCGCGGTGCAGCCCGAGGACGAGCCGACCCCGCTCGCCGGACCCCCGGCCGCCTCGCCGGCGCCCGGCTAGCATCGAGTCGGTGAGCGAGATCGAGACCAGGCTGCTGATCGGCGGCGAGCGGGTGGCGGGCGACGGCACACCGCTCGCGGTCGAGAACCCGTTCTCCGAGCAGACCGTGGCAACGGTCGCCACGCCCTCGGCCGAGCAGCTCGACGCCACGATCGCCGCCGCGGCCGAGGCCCAGCGGGGCTGGGAGCGCACCCCCGCGGTCGAGCGCGGCGAGATGCTGCACGAGGCCGCGACGCGGATCCGCGACCGCACCGACGAGCTCGCCGAGCTGATGACGCTCGAGGGCGGCAAGCCGCGGGTCGAGAACGTCGACGAGATCGGCTGGACCGCGGCCGCGTTCGACTACTACGCCGAGATCGGTCGTGACTCGGCCGGGCGCGTGATCCCCTCGATCGAGGCCTCGCAGCTCGCGCTCGTGGTCAAGGACCCGGTCGGCCCGGTCGGCTGCATCGTGCCCTGGAACTACCCGCTGCTGCTTTTGGCCTGGAAGCTCGCCCCGGCGCTCGCGGCCGGCAACGCCACCGTCTGCAAGCCCTCGGAGCTGACCCCGCTCTCCACCCTGGCGCTCGCGGACTGCTTCAGCCACCTCCCGGACGGGGCCGTCAACGTCGTCGCCGGCGCCGGTGACGTCGGCGCCTCGATCGTCGGCGATGCGAGAATCGAGTGCGTCGCCTTCACCGGCTCGGTCGAGACCGGGAAGCGGATCGCGGCCGTCTGCGCCGAGCGGGTCGCACGCGTCAACCTCGAGATGGGCGGCAAGGACCCGTTCATCGTCTGCTCGGACGTGGCGCCGAAGATCGGGATCGCCGCCCGCGGCGGCGCTTGGGCGGCGTTCCTGAACGCGGGCCAGGTCTGCACCTCGGCCGAGCGCTTCTACGTCATGGGCGACGTCTACGACGAGTACCTGGAGGCGTTCGCCGAGCACACCCGGACACTCGTCGTCGGCGACCCGATGGACCCGCGGACCGACGTCGGGCCGATGGTTTCCGCCGCCCAGCGCGAGAAGGTCGTCGACCAGGTCGAGGCCGCGGTGGCCGGCGGCGCCGAGCTGGTCGTCGGCGGCGACGGGGCGGGGCACGAGCGCGGGCACTTCTTCTCCCCGGCGGTGGTCACCGGCGCCGCCGCCGAGACGGGGCTGCTGAGCGAGGAGACGTTCGGCCCGGTCGCGCCGCTGGTCCGGGTCGGTTCGCTCGACGAGGCGATCGAGCTCGCGAACTCGACCCGGTTCGGGCTCGGGGCTAACGTCTACACGGAGGAGATGGCGACGATGCTGCGCTGCATGCGCGAGCTCAAGGCCGGGACGGTGTGGTTCAACGACCCGCTGACCGACAACGACGCGGGCCCGTTCGGCGGCTTCAAGCAGTCGGGGCTCGGGCGCGAGCTCGGGCGCGAGGGGCTCGAGGCCTTCCAGGAGACCAAGCACGTGCACATCGAGACCGAGATCGAAGCGAAGGAATGGTGGTACCCCTATGGCGACTGAGGAACAAGGCGCCTCAACAGCGGCGCGAGCGACGCGAACCCTGCGCAACTACGTCGGGGGCGGTTGGGTCGAAGCCGCCGCGGGCGGCACGCTCGAGGACCGAAACCCGGCAACCGGCGGGCTGAACGCGCTGGTCCCGCTCTCGGGCGCCGCCGACATCGACGCCGCAGCCCGGGCGGCGCGCGAGGCCCAGCCCGCTTGGCGGGCGGTCGCGCCCCAGAAGCGCGCCCGCGCCGTGATCGCGCTTCGCGATTCGCTCTGGGAGCGGCGCGATGAGATCGCCCGGCTGGTCACCGAGGACATGGGGAAGACTCTCGACGACGCGCGCGGCGAGGTCGTGCGCGGGATCGAGTCGACCGAGGCCGCCTGCGGCATCCCGCACCTGCTCAAGGGCGAGAACCTCGAGGGCGTCGCCTCGGGCGTCGACGTCGAGCTCGTTCGCCAGCCGGTCGGCGTGGTCGCGGCGATCACCCCGTTCAACTTCCCGGCGATGATCCCGCTCTGGTTCCTGCCCTTCGCGATCGCCTGCGGCAACAGCTTCATCCTCAAGCCGTCCGAGCGCGACCCTCGCCCGTCGGAGCTGATCTTCGAGCTGATCGACTCGATCCCGGAGCTGCCCGACGGGGTCCTCAACCTCGTCCACGGAGCCCACGACGCGGTCAACGGGCTGCTCGACCACCCGCAGATCGACGCGATCTCCTTCGTCGGCCAGGCCTCGACCGCGCGCTACATCGCCGAGCGCTCGGCCGCCAACGGCAAGCGCTTTCAGGCGCTCGGCGGGGCCAAGAACTCGCTCGTCGTGATGCCCGACGCCGACCTCGACCTGACCGTGTCCGCGATCATGTCCTCGGCCTTTGGCGCCGGCGGGCAGCGCTGCCTGGCCGGGTCGGTCGCGGTGCTCGTCGGCACCCGCGCCGAGCAGGACCGCGCCCTGGATGCGCTCGCCGCGGCCGCCGCCGACCTCGGCGTCGGTCCGGGCGATCAGGAAGGCGTCGAGGTCTGCCCGCTGGTCGGCCCCGAGGCGCGCGAGCGGATCGCCGGCGCGATCGAGGCGGCCGAGGGCGGCGAGGACGAGGTGATCCTCGACGGGCGCCGCGACCCGGGCCCAGGCGGGACGCTGATCGGCCCCTCGATCGTCGCCACAACCGACACCGAGTCCGATCTCGCCCGCGAGGAGCTGTTCGGCCCGCTGCTGGCCGTCGTCCGCGTTTCAGACCTCGACGGGGCGCTGGAGTTCGCCAACGGGTCGAGATACGGAAACGCGGGCTCGATCTTCACCAGCTCGGGGGGCGCCGCTCGGGCCTACCGCTGGGGCGCCGAGGCCGGAATGTTGGGCGTCAACGTCGGCGTCGCGGCGCCGGTTGCCTGGTTTCCGTTCAGCGGCTGGAAGGACTCGCTCGACGGCGACCTGCACGCCAACGGGACCGACGCGGTCGACTTCTACACCCGCAAGAAGGTGGTCACCAGCCGCTGGTGAGGCTCAGGCGGCGGGCAGCAGGCTGAGCGGCTCGGCGCCGGGCTCGTCCGCGCGGCCGTCCGTCGCAAAGGAAGCGACCCTGACTCCGAGCAAACGCACCGGGCGGGGCGGGGCGTAGGCGCGGAGCAACGAGACGGCGGTCGCCGCGATCACCGGCGCCCGGTCGGTCGGGGTGTCGAGCGTCTGGACCCTGGTGACGGTGGTCCAGTCGTCGAGCCTGACCTTGATCCCGATCGTCCGTCCGGCGAGGCCCCGCCCCGCGAGCTCGCCCGCCAGCCGATGCGCCTGCTCGGCCAGAGTCCGCTCGAGCCGCCCGGGATCCGCGATGTCGTGGTCGAAGGTGGTCTCGACCGAACGCGACTTGGCGCGCCGCCGGGCGACCGGGGAGTCGTCGCGAAAGTGGGCGCGCTGGTGGAGGCCGCGGCCGTGACTGGGGCCGAGCCGGCGCACGAGGTCATCGACCGAGTGCGCCTGCAGGTCGCCGATCGTCTCGATCCCGATCGCGCCGAGGCGCTCGGCGGTCTTCGGGCCGACCCCGGGGATCAGCCGGGGCGGGTCGAGGGCGAAGCGGCGCGCCGCCTGCTCGCGGGTGAGGACGACGAACCCGCGCGGCTTCTCGGCGTCGGAGGCGACCTTGGCGACCAGCTTGTTCGGCCCGATGCCGACCGACGCGTCGAGCCGCAGCCGCTCGCGGATCGCCCGCACGAGGGCGCTCATCTTCGCCACCGGATCGGGGACCCCCGAGAGGTCGAGGTAGACCTCGTCGAGCGAGACCGGCTCGCTCGGCACGCCCAGCGCCTCGACGATCCCGATCACCTCCCGCGAGCGCTCGCGGTAGTGCGCCATGTCGACCGGCAGGTGGACGAGCTCCGGACAGCGCCGCTTCGCGTGCGCGACCGGGATCGCCGAGCCGACGCCGAACGGACGGGCCTCGTAGGAGGCGGTCGTGACCACCGCGCGCGGCCCGCTCCCGGCGACGATCACAGGCCGGCCGCGCAGCTCGGGACGGCGCAGCAGCTCCACCGCGACGTAGAACGCGTCCATGTCGAGGTGGGCAATACACCGTCGCCGAGCCATGGCCGACAGCGTATGCCAGGGCCCGGAAGAAATCGGATAGCCCCGAGACGCTGTCAAGCGCGGACAGCCGCCCGACCTACGCCACGCAGCGCTTGCTCTGCGAGGGCAGCTTGACCTTCTGGTCGTGCTTGACGCGGAGCAGCTCCTCGCGCCCCTCGCCACCGGACGTCTTGACCGCCAGTACGAGGCCGACGCCCGGGGCGTACATCTTGTACTCCGAGACCTTCGGCTCGAGTGGTACGAGGTCCTTGGTCAAGAGGACGCCGGTGAAGTGGCCGAACGGGACCTCGGTCTGCTCGTTGACGCTCAGCACCGCGGCCTTGTCCTCGGCCTTTCCGGCGTAGTACTCCTGCCGGTACTCCAGCCCCGGTTCGGGATCGGCGGGCATGATCACGCCCGGTTGGGCGCCATCCACCCCGGCCTCGAAGGAGCCAGAGTGGTTCTTGATCTTGCCCTTCTTGCACTCGACCGTGTCCTCGCCGAGGTACCAGACGTTGCCGTCAGAGTCCTGGGCGTACCAGTCGAACGTGTCTTCGACCACCTTGCCTCGCTCGGTCACGCGGTCGTGGACGATGCGCGCGATGACGCCGTTGGCGATCAGCTTGGTCCTGTTGCTGACGCTGAGCACCACCCGCTGCTTGGTGTCCCCGTCCGTCTCGCGGTAGACATAGCGGTCTCCGGGGACCAACGGGAAATACGGGTTGTCGATCCGGGTGCTGAACTTCGCGGGATCGAGCTCGACCGGCTCGCTGCCCTGCGGGAGCTTCGCCGCCGCGATTGTCGGGCTCGCCGCGACGGCGAGCGTCACGCTCAGCAGGCCGAGCGCGATTCCGATCCGTCGAATTGGATTGAGCATTGGCACTTCCCCTTCGTTTCAGGCGGGATCTGCCCCGCCGTTTTTGCTTGTCAGGGAGGTGTGTATGCGGGCCCGGTGAGGGGGCGATGAGATTTCGGTGAGACGCGGATGAGAGTCGCCGTATTCAGCGTCCGATGTGGATCCCTACACGCTCGGGGATCCCTGCCACCAGCCTGGTCAGGGAGCCTGGGCGCTCGCCGCGCTCCATCGCCTCCTCCTGGCGCAGGATCGCGCGGCGGATGATCCGCCCGCCGACATAGCGGAACGGCTCGGGCGGGACCCGGAGCGGCTCCGGCTCGACGAAGGCGAGCGAGGCCGGCGCATCGCGACGCTCGAGCGCCAGCGAGGCGAGCGAGCGGCCGACCATGTGCGACGGGCCGACGCCGTGACCGGAGTAGCCGAAGCCGGCGTGGATTCGATCGTCGATCTCGACCACGACCGGGAGGTGGCTCGGCGAGACGTCGACCGGCCCGCCCCAGGCGAGCTCGATCCGGCGCTCTCCCAGATCCGGGAAGAAGCGCACCAGGTGGCGCTCGACCTCGGCGATCACCTCGGGGTCGACCTCCGCCCGCCCGCCGGTGCGGGCGCCGCGGACGACGTCTCCGGCACCCCATCCGAACGCGATCCTGCCGTCGGGGGTGGTGCGGAAGTAGTGGACCATCGCCCGAGCGTCGGTGATGCACTCACCGCCGGTCCAGCCGAGCTCCTCGAGCAGATCCGGGACCGGCTCGGTGATCACCATGTGGCTCGAGGTGACCGTCAGCCGGCGGCGCAGGCGCGGCACGCCGACCAGGGCCCCGCCGGTCGCCATCACCGCGGCCCCGGCGACGACCTCTCCGCGCCCGCAGCGCACCACGACGTCGCCGCCCCGCCGGCTCACGTCGACGACCGGAGTGTTCTCGAACAGGCTCACCCCCGAGGCCCTGACACGGTCGCGAAGCCCGCGCGCGAGCCGTGCCGGCTGCACGGTCGCCGCGCCCGGATAGAGGGCACCGGCGCGAAAGACCGGCGAGGCACAGCGTGACCGAACCTCCTCCGCGCTCAGCCGCACGCAGGCGCCGGCCAGGCCGAGCTCGTCGCAGGCAGCGATCACGTCCGCGGAGTCGCCGTCCCAGGCCGGGGCGGTGGAGACGCGCATGTAGCCGCCGCGTCGATACCAGGCGTCGACCTGCTGCTCGACGCAGAAGCTCCCGATCGCGTCGACGGAGGCCTGGGCAGCGAGCGCGAGCTCGCGGGCCGGTTCGTCGCCGAACCGCTCCCGCATCACCGGCAGCCAGTACCAGAGCGCGTTGCAGAAGCCGCCGTTGCGGCCGCTCGGCCCCGCTCCGGCGAGCCCGGCCTCGACCACGACGACCTCGGCATCGGGCTCGATCGCCTTCAGATGCCAGGCCGTCCACAGCCCGGTGTAACCGGCGCCGACGACGACGACGTCGGCACGTCGGTCGCCGGGCAGGGGCGGACAGGGGTCGAGCTCCCCCGCCTCGTCGAGCCAGAATCCCGCTGCGGTGTGCCGCTGGGCCACCGGAGTGAGTCTATGAAGTCGGACCGCTGACCTAGACCGGCGACTCGACCTCGGCGCCCGAGGCGGCCTTCGCCTGCTGGCGCTCGATCAGCTCGCGCTGGAGGTTGCGGGGCTCGCCGTTGGGCCGCCGGCGCTCCCAGCTGCCGTCTGCGTGCAGCTCCCAAGAGTTAGTGTTGTCGGCGAACGAGCGGTCGAGGACATCGACCAGGTCGGCGCGCAGCTTCGGGTCGAGGACCGGGGTCACCAGCTCGACCCGGTTGTAGAGGTTGCGGGGCATCAGGTCGGCGGAGCCAATGTAGATGCTCTCCGGCTCCCCGTGGCGCTCGAACGAGTAGATCCGCGAGTGCTCGAGAAACCGGTCGACGATCGAGACGACCTCGATGTTCTCCGAAACGCCCGGCACGCCGGGACGGAGGGCGCAGATCCCACGTGGGTTGATCTGCACCTCGACCCCGGCCCGCGACGCGGCGTAGAGCGCCTTGATCACCGATGCGTCGAGCAGCGAGTTCATCTTCAGACGGATCCGCGACGGCGTCTGCGGCGAGTGGGCGGCGACCGTCCGCTCGATCTCGTCGATGATCCCGCTGTGAAGGTTGAACGGCGCAACCAGCACGGTGCGATAACTGCGCGGCCGCGCGTACCCGGTCAATGAGTTGAACATCTCGGCGATGTCGGCGCCGATCTCGGGGTCGCAAGTGAACAGTCCGAGGTCCGTGTAAACGCGAGCCGTCTTCGGGTTGTAGTTGCCGGTCCCGATATGGACGTAGTGGCGCACGCCGTCCCCTTCCCGGCGCACGATCAGGACGCACTTGACGTGGGTCTTCAGGCGCGGGATCCCGTAGACCACGTGCACCCCTGCCTCCTCGAGCTTCTTCGCCCACTTGATGTTCGCGCGCTCGTCGAAGCGGGCCTTGAGCTCGACCAGGCAGACCGCCTGCTTGCCGCGCTCGGCGGCGTCGATCAGCCCCGGGACGAGCGGCGAGTCGGCGCTGGTCCGGTACACCGTCTGCTTGATCGCCAGCACCTGCGGGTCGGCGACCGCCTGCTTGACGAAGTGCTCGACCGAGCTCGTGAACGAGTCGTAGGGGTGATGGACGAGGATGTCGCCCGACCGGATCGCGGTGAACACGTCGTCCTCCTTGTCGGGCTCGCCGGCGAGCAGGCGCGGCGGAGTGACCGGCGAGAACGAGGTGTGTCGGAGCTCCTTGTGGGCCGGAACGCCGACTACGTCCCAGAGATCGGCGAGGTCGAGCAGGCCGTCCACCTCGTAGACCTGGTCCTCGTCGATCCCGAGCGCCGCGACCAGCTGCTCGCGCAGCGGCGAGGCCATCCCCGCCTCAACCTCGAGCCTTACCACCTCGCCGAAGCGGCGCCGGCGCAGCTCCTCCTCGACCGCCTCCATCAGGTCGTCGGCCTCGTCCGAGACGTCGTAGTCGGTGTCGCGGGTGACCCGGAACAGCGTGTGGCCGATCACCTCCATGCCGGGGAAGAGCGAGCCGAGATGGGCGGCGATCAGGGCGTCGAGGGGTACGAGGGTGCCGCCGTCGCCGACGGTCAGGAAGCGCCTCAGCAGCTCCTTTGGGACCTTGATCCGGGCGAGGATCTCGTTGTCGGGCTGCTCGGGATCGCGGAGCACGACAGCGAGCGAGAGCGAGAGGTTCGAGATGTAGGGGAAGGGACGCCCGCGGCCGATCACGAGCGGGGTGAGCACGGGGAAGACCTGGTTCTCGAACAGCCGGTCCAGCTCCCCCATCTCGTCCGCATTGGCGGCGTCGAAGGAGACGATCCTGATCCCTTGCTCGGCGAGGGCCGGGCGCAGGTCGCCCTCGAAGCAGGCGCCGGCGCGGTCGCGCTGTCCGATCACCCGCTCGCGAATAGCGGCGAGCTGCTCGATCGGGCGCATCCCGTCGGCGCCGCGAGCAAGGGCGCCGGCATCGACCTGATCGTGCAGGTTTGCGACCCGGACCATGAAGAACTCATCCAGATTCGACTCCCAGATCGCCGCGAACTTGACCCGCTCGAGCAGCGGCAGCGACGGATCCTCGGCAAGCTGCAGGACGCGGTCGTTGAAATCGAGCCAAGAGAGCTCGCGGTTGAAGTAGAGGGCGGGATCGTCGAGGTCCGGCGCCGGCTCGCTCGCCGACGCCGCAGGCCTCTCCTCGACCTCTGCCGGCGCGGCGATCTCGGTTTCTAGCGGGTCCACTCGCTGCGAACAGGCTAGCGCCGCAGCGGCTCCGGGCGAGCTCCCGCGACGGCGTGGGCCCGGGCTTGCGGGCCGGCTACGTCGGCTTGCCTGGCTGGTAGAGCCAGGCGTCGAAGAGCGGGCCGAGCTCCTGGCCCGAGCGCGCCTCGGCGAGCGCGACGAACTCCGCGATCGTCGCGTTTCCGTACGCGTGGGCGGCGGTCCACTCGCGCAGGATCGCGACGAAGGTCGGCTCGCCGACCTGCTGGCGCAGGACCTCGAGCGCCATCGCGCCGCGAACGTAGACCGAGTCGCTGAACAGCTCGCCGGGCCCCGGGACACCGGCCGGGGGCGGGTTCCAGAACCCGCCCGCGGTCGCGGGCGTCGCGCTCAGCCTCTCCAGCCGCTCGGCGGTCGTCGGGCCACCCGCCTGCTCGGCCCATCGCCACTGCGCCCAGGTGGCAAAGCCCTCGTTGAGCCAGATCTCGGGCCAGGTGGTGAGCCCGACGCTGTCGCCGAACCACTGATGGGCGAGCTCGTGGGCGATCAGGGTGACGCGGGGCCGCCGGTCATAGACGGGCCGGGTCTGGGTCTCGAGCGCGTAGCCGACCATCGGGGCGTCGTCGACGATCGCGCCGGTGACCTCGAACGGATAGGGGCCGAACAGGGATTCGAACAGAGCGAGGACGCGGCCGGTCTTGCGCAACGGGCCCCGCGACTCAGGCCAGAGGCGCGGGTCGATCGCGCTCAGGGCCTTGATCCCGGCCTCGTCGCTCTCGCGGAGGCGGAAGCGCCCGGTGGCGACGGTCGCCAGGTACGGCGCCATCGGTTCGCGAGCCGACCAGCGCCAGACGCTGCGCTGACCGCGCCGCACACGCTTGACCAGGCTTCCGTTGGCGATCGCCTTCAGCGGCCTCGGCACCGTGACCCTGAACTCGAACTCGGCCTTGTCGGTCAGCGCGTCGTTGACCGGGAACCAAGTCGGCGCGCCGCGCGGCTCGGCGACCACCACGCTGCCGTCGTCGGTGTTGATCCAACCCTCCCTCGACCCGTCGCGATCGAGGATCGCCCGAGGCCGGCCGCGATAGCGGACGACAGCCGTGAACTCCTGCCCGGCGGCGATCGGAGGCGGCCCGAGGATCAGCTTCTGCGCCGCGCGCGAGCGCCGAACCGGCGCGTCGTCGACCCGAGCGCCGATCACCTCCAGGCCGCGGAGGTCGAGGCTGAAGCTGCCCAGGTCCTCGGTCGCCGTGGCCCGGATCCTGACCGTGCCCTGGAGCAGATCGCGCTCGGGATGAACCCGCAGGCGCAGGTCGTAGGAGCGCACGTCATAGCCGCCGTTGCCCTGTCGCGGGAAGAACGGGTCGCCGAGTCCGCCCGCAGCGGTCCGCGCCGCCGCGACTCCTCCGGTGCCGAGGGCGACAATGGCGACCGCGGCAACGAACCGCGGCTGCCTCAGCGTTCGCGAGTTCCCTGCCACCCGGATCAGGGTAGCCGCGCGCGTCTGGGTCGAGCCGACGGTCAGCGAGACGTCGCCGGGGGCCGCTCGCCGCGCGCCTGGCGCGCCTCGACCAGCGCCTCGGAGGCGAGCCGTGCCCGCTCCGCCGCCTCACGCTGCTGGTGCTCCGCGCGCTCGAGGTCTCGTGCGGCGCGGCGCGCCCGCTCGGCCGCCGCGCGCCGCTCGCGGGCCACCGCGAGTCGCGTCTTGACCTCGCGCTCCAGCCGCTCCCAGGTCGCGTCTCGCTCGAGCTCGCTCCAGAGCTCGACGAAGCGGTCGAAGAGCAGCCCGCGGCGGGCGTCGACGTGCACCGCGAGCACCTCGAGCCCCCGGTACTCGGCCCGGTGGGAAGCGGCGGCGCTGAGCGCCGGGTCGAGGTCGGCCGAGCGGCCCGCGCGCCGGCGGATCCCCTCGGCGTCCTGTTCGTGGAGCGCCTTCACGTGCCCCTCGACCAGCGGCAGCATCACATCGCAATCATGCAGCTCGCCGAGCACCTCCTGGATCTGGCGCGCTCGCCTGCGGGCAGCCTGAGCGGGCGGCCCGAAGCAGAACTCGGTCGCCTCGAGCACGTAGCGCAGACGCTTGGCGGCGATCCGCATGTCGTGCTGCTCGGTCGAGCGCTTGCGGTCGAGCGCCGCCGGGACGAACGAGCGCAGCTCGTCGAGCCGAACGCGAATGATCCGGGCCGCGTTCTCGATCAGCGGCGCCGCGGGATCGAGCTTCTTGACCCGCCGCGCCTTCACCGGCTTGCCGCCTCGCTCGCCTCGCCGGCCGCCCCATCGCCGTTGGCGGCCGACGACTTGGCGAGGGCGCCCGGGGCGCCTGCGGGCGTCTGCTCGGACTCGCCGGCCAGCGTCGCCGCCTCGCCGGCAAGGTCCTCGAGCGTCTCGACCAGGCTCGCGACGCGCTCGGGCGAGACGTGCGGGGCGAGATCGCGGTTGGCGTCGGCCTGCTCGGCCCGGACCCGGGCGATCAGGCTCTCGAGGCCCGGCTGGTCCTCCTGGTCGACCGCGGCGGCGAACTCGCGCAGCGAGGCGATCGTCACGTCGCGGTCGCGACGCTCGCCGAGCGCGTCGGCGAGCGCCTTGACCTCGCGCAGCGCGCCGCGGTAGCGCTTGCGCGGAAAGCAGGGCTCGAAAACCTCGAGCGCGGCGCGCAGCCGTCGGGTGGCGACCCGCATGTCGTGCACGCCCTCGATCTCATCCACGTCGAGGACCCCGGCGGCGTGCTCGGCCAGCTCCGCGGTCCTGACCCGGACCACCCGGGCCGCCGCGGCGGCGTAGGGGTCCTCTTCGCTCAACCCCGGGATCGAACGCGGCTTCGCCACCAGCTCAGGATACCCGCGCCGACCGTCCGCGCCGGGCGAGGAGCTAGGCCGCCAGCGCCTTTGCCGCGCCGTCGGAGGCGCCGTTGTTGAGCAGGTCGAGGATCACGCCCTCGCGCAACCCGCCCTTGCCGATCTGTAGCGGCTGCCCGAGCAGCTCCGAGAGCTTCTCGAGGATCAGCACCCCGGCGGGCAGGATCCGGACCCGCCGCGGGTCGAGCTCGAACCGCTTGGCGACCTCGGCGATCGGGTCGCCCGTCAGCACGCGGACGGCGCGCTCGAGCGTCTCGTACTCGAGCACCGCGCCGACCAGCGTCCGCAGCGACGTTGCGCTGCCGCCGACCGCGACGGCCTGCTCGGGATGCTCGACCTCGGCCCCGTCGAAGAAGTCGTCGATGTAGTCGCGCAGGGACCGGATCTCCGAGGCCGAGGGCGGGTCGTTGGTGAGGAACTCCTCGGCAACCGCCCCGGAGCCGATCTTGAACGAGCGCACAGCACGCACCCCGCCGGAGACGGTGCCGAGGATGATCTCCGAGGAGCCGCCTCCGACGTCGACGACTCCGACGTCGCCCTCGACCGGGTGGCCGAGGGTCTTGGTTGCGCCGAGGAAGGCCAGCCTGCCCTCCTGCTCTTCGCTCAGCACCTCGACGGCGGCGCCGGCGGCCGCGGCGATCTCGCGCGCCACCGCATCCGAGTTCTTCGCCTCGCGAATCGCGGCGGTGGCGACGATCCGGATCGCCTCGGCGCCGAGCTCCTCGGCGAGCCGGACCTGGGTGGTGACCACGTCGCACAGCTCGGCGACCTTCTCCGCGGTGATCTTGCCGCGCCGCTTGGCGGCCTTGTCGATCCGGGTATAGGCGCGCTGCTCCATCACCTTGCGCAGCTGTCCCTCCTGCGGCTCTGCGACCAGGACCCGGGTCGTGTTCGAGCCGATGTCGACCGCGGCGCACAGCATCCGGCCCGATGATGGCAAACGACACGGATAAGGCGGGCGGGTCGGGGCGGAGGTAACGCCCTGTTCACACCCGCTTCACTCGGGTTTCACGGAAGGTGCGGGTTTGCCGGGCTAAGTTGCAGCCCGATGCCGATCAGCGACGTCTCAGCCAAGCGTCAGGCGGCCGGTGAGAGAAGCGCGAAGGGGGGTCGCGACACCCTCGCCGGACGACTGGGACTGAGCGTCCCGCACCAGTGGTGGCCTTCGGCTCCGTTGCTCAAGTCCTATGAGGCGGCGGGCTTTTCCTGGGTCCAGCTGCACTCCCCGCCACCCTCGGTGCTGATCAAGCCGCGGGCCTGCATCGAGCATGCGGCGGCTGTCCGCGGATCGCTCGCGACGACCGGACTGACAGCGGTGGTCCACGCCCCGGACGGGCTGCGGGCCGGCGGCGCCGCAGGCGACCGCGGCATCGAGGGCCTGCTCTCCTATGCAGCCGAGGCCGGCGCGGCCCAAGTCGTCTATCACGCGCTCGCCCTGCCCGAGGGCCTCGGGAGCGAAGCGGCGCTGGCCGCGGAAGTCCGCTCGCTGGCCGGGCTCGTACCGCTCGCCGAGCGACTCGAGGTGACGATCGCGATCGAGAACCTGGCGCCGCTGTATCCGGGTCCGGACCCGCTCTCGGCGATTCCACTGAACCTGCGCGGGCTCGCCCGGCGGATCGGCTCCGACCGGCTCGCGCTCTGCCTCGACATCGGTCACGCGCATGTGATCGCCGACCAGCGTCACACCTCGATCGAGCGGCTCTGTGAGCCGGTGCTCGACCTCGTCTCGCTGTTTCACGTTCACGACAACCTCGGCGCCCGCCGCCGGCGCTCGGGCGCCGAGCTCGGAGTCGACCCCCAGCGCCTCGACCTGCACTTGCCTCCGGGACGAGGGACACTCGACTGGAGCCGGATGGCGCCGCTGCTGACCGGCCACCCGGCGCCGCTGCTGCTCGAAGTGCACCCGCCGCACCGGCCGCGAGCCTCCGAGCTCGCGGCCGACACGGTCACCCTGCTGCGCCGCGGCCACCCCGCGCGCAATCGGCGCTACCTGGTGTAGCTGAGCAGCTCCTCGCGGTCGCTGCCGCCGGAGACCCCGACCGCCAGCACCGGACCGACGTCCGGGGCATAGAACTTGAACTCGAGCACCTTCGGTTCGAGCGGGTTCGTGTCCTGGGTCATCAGCACATCGGTGTAGTGCCCGGCCGGTACCTCGGCTTGGACCCCGACGCGGACGATCTCGCCCTCGTCCTCCGCCTCGCCCTCGTAGTACTCCTGGCGGTAGCTGATTCCCGGCTCTGGATCGGCAGGGAGGATGATCCCGGGCTGGGCGCCGTCGACCCCGGCCTCGAACGAACCGGCGGTCGTCGTCGGCTTGCCATGTTCGTACTCGGTCGTCGCCTCGCCGAGATACCAGATGTTTCCGGCCGAGTCCTGGGCGTACCAGTCGTCGGTCACCTCGACCGGCACCCCGTTCTCCGTCACCACGTCCCGGACCACCCGCGCCTCGACCCCGTTGGCGATTCGCTTCGTCCTCTCGGTAACGGTGACGACGACCTTCTGCTCGGTCCCCTCGCTGTCGAACTCGCGATAGATCCAGCCGCTGCCCGGCTTCATCGGCCAGTACGGGTTGTCGATCTCGGTCGTGAACTCCGCCGGGTCGAGCTTGACCGGCTCGCTGCCCTGTGGCAGCTCAGCGCCCGGGTCTGCCTCCGTGGTCGTCTCGTCGTCGCCGCAGGCGACGAGTGCCAGCGCGGCGACGAGCGCAGCGACCCCGAGCCCGACCAGCTTGACCTCCAGCTTGCTCCTCACCCTGAACTCCTTTCGGTAGGCCTGATGACCCGACGGACAACCTCGGCCGAGGTCTAAGCCTCGCGAATGAGTGCTTGATGAGAGCCGGAGCGCGCTCTCATCGTCATCTAATCATTGGCGCCTACAAGGGGCCGCGGAGCTCGAACACGAAGGAGGAACCGATGAACGTCAATCGCAGGTGGGTCGCAATCGGCGCGGCGGTCGCGGTGCTCGCGGCCGGCGGGGCCGGGATCGCGTACGCCGTTGGCGGCGGCGAGTCCGAGGAGTCGGTCAGTGGCCCTGACGCCGAGCGGGCGAAGAGTGCCGCGCTCGACGCGGTCGGCGGCGGCACGGTCTCGGAGGTCGAATACCAGGAGTCCGGTGACGCCGGCGTCTACGAGGTCGAGGTCACTCGCCCGGATGGGTCGCAGGTCGAGGTCCACATCGACGGCAGCTTCGACTCGGTCGGGACCGCGGCCGACGACGACAGCGGCACCGGCGAGGACGACGACGCGGGCGAGGACGAGGCTACGGAGTAGCTCCCGGCTCGGGAAGCTCGACCCGCAGGGTCGCGGGGGCGCCGGCGCGGACGACCCCGACGTCCCCGCCGTGCGCTCGGGCGATCGCGCGCACTATCGAGAGCCCGAGGCCGGCTCCGCCGGCGGTTCGTCCCTCGTCGCCGCGGGTGAAGCGCTCGAACGCGACCTCCTCGAAGCCGACAGGGAATCCGCCGCCCGCGTCGCTGACCTCGATCCGAAGCGCGCCGCCGTTCGAGCGCGCGGCGAGGCGGACTTCGCCGGCGCCGTGGCGCAGCGCGTTGTCGATCAGGTTGCCGAGCGCCTGCTCGACCCGGAGCAGGTCGAGCCGTGCGGTCAGCGCCGGCGGAGCATCGACGACGATCGTCCGTCCGGCGTCGGCGGCGCGGGTCGAGAAGCGTGCCGCGACGCGCTCGAGCAACTCGCGGACCTCGACGGGCTCGCGCTTGATCGGCAACCGGCCCTGGTCGGCGCGGGCGATCACCAGCAGGTCCTCGGCCAGGTGCGAGAGCCGGTCGACCTCGTCGCTGGCGGAGAGGATCGCCTCGCGCAGCTCCTCGAGGCTTCGCTCGGGCAACCGGGCGAGGTCGAGCTCGGCGCGCAGGATCGCCAGTGGCGTCCGCAGCTCGTGGCTCGCGTCGGCGACGAAGACCCGCTCGCGCGCCAGCGATTCCTCGATCCGGTCCAACATCGAGTTCAGCGTCTCGGCGAGGCGGCGCAGCTCGTCGTCGGCCGGCGGCAGCCCGAGGCGCTCGCCGTCGCGATCGAGCGTGATCTCCGCCGCGCGGCGGCGCAGCGCCTCGACCGGAGCCAATGCGCGCGTGGCGAGTAGGAACCCCAGTCCACCGGCCAGCGCCAGCGCCAGCGGCGCCCCGATCAGGAACGCGCCCGCGATCCCGGCGAGCGCCTCGCGCCGGTCGTCGGTCGATGACCCGGCGACCACGATCACCGGACCCGCGGGCGAGTCCGCGGGTGCCGCCAGCACCGCGGCATCGCCCTCGATCCCGGCCACCTTCGTCCCGTCGATTAGCGCGGGCTCGCCCGCCGCCTGCCTGAGCATCTCGCTGCTGACCGCGGCGCCGACGTCGGGCCCCAAGCTCGAGGCCAGGACCTCGCCGTCGGGTGCGAGCACCTGTGAGAAACCCTCCTCGCCCTCGAACAGGCCTCCGGTCAGCTTCGGCTCCGCGTCGGCGGCAACCACGGCTCGCAGGTCCGCGACGCGGGCGTTGAGCCCGTCCTCGAGCACCCCCGTCAGCTCGCTCGAGGTGCGCAGGTAGACGAACAGCCCGGCGAGGGCGAGGACCAGCGCCAGCGCGGCGACGAAGGCGGCGGTCAGGCGGGCGCGGATCGAGAGCCGCGAGAGACTCACGGCTGGGCGCGCAGCCGATAGCCGACCCCGCGCACCGTCTCGATCGTGTCGGTGCCGAAGGGACGGTCGATCTTCTCGCGCAGGTAGCGAACGTAGACATCGACGATGTTGGAGCGGTTCTCATACTCGTAGTCCCAGGCGTGCTCGAGCAGCTGCAGACGCGAGAGGACCTCGCCCGGCCGTCGCATGAACGCCTCGAGGAGCGCGAACTCCTTCGCCGATAGCGCGATCTCGGTCCTGCCACGAGTGACCGAGTGGGTGGCCGGGTCGAGCCGCAGATCGCCCGCCTCGAGCACCACCGGCTGCTCGATCGGCCCGCGCCGGACCAGCGCCCGCAGCCGGGCGAGCAGCTCGGCGAACGAGAACGGCTTGACCAGGTAGTCGTCGGCACCGTGGTCGAGGCCGGCGACCCGGTCCTCGACTGCGTCGCGCGCGGTCAGCATCAGGACCGGCGCCCAGACGCCGTCGTCACGCAGCTTGCGGCAGGTCTCGAAGCCGTCGATCCCCGGCAGCATCACATCGAGCACGATCGCGTCGAACTCGGTCGAGCCGGCCATCCAGAGCGCGTCCTCGCCGCGCTCGGCGACGTCGGCCGCGATCCCCTGTTCGCGAAGGCCACGGCGGATCAGCGCCGCCATCTTTGGCTCGTCCTCGACGACCAGGATTCTCATGCAGGCAGGCTCCCGGAGAAGTATGAGAGCGAGATGAGAGGATCTCAGGCTGCGGCCGGCAGGGGACCGCAAGGGCTGATCGCCGGCCAGCAGGCGCCGCGCGACCCCCCGCACGGTCCTGATCGCATACGGCTGCGAAGGCTGTCCGTCGGTCAGGACCGCGATTGCCAGGCTCTGCCCGTCACGTCGCAGCTCGGCCGCCTGGTGGACCAGCGACCCGCGCTCGGTCTCTCGCCAGCCGCCCTTGAAGCGGACCGCCCAGCGCTCGCCGGCGGCATCCGGGATACCCCAGCTCTGCTCGGAGATAACCGAGCCGAGCAGCCCGAGCGCGAACTCGCGCTCGGGCCCGGCCATCACCGCGTCGAGGCGGGCAAACAACCGCGCCATGTCCGCCGCCGTGATCTGGGCGTTCGCCCAGTAGCCGGAGACCGCGAAGCGCCGCATCCCGGCCGCCCGCGCGACCCGGTACAGCCCCGCGTCCCCGACCCGGTAGTAGATCGAGTCGGCGGCGGCGTTGTCGCTGTAGGTGATCATCGCCCGCAGCGTCTGCTCGGTGCTCGGATCGAGCCCGAGACCCTGGTCGGCGAGGCGATCGAGCTCGGCTGCCAGCAGCATCGCCTTGACGACGCTCGCGGACACGTAGCGCCTCCCCTCGTGGCGGCCGCGAAGCCGGCCGGCGGTATCGACGACCGCGATCGAGACCACCCCGCCCCGCTCGCGCGCATAGGCCCAGGCGCGTCGCAGCCCCGAGGCGGTCGGGAGCTTGCCGGGAGCATCGGTCGGCTGGGGCTCGAGTGCGATCCGCTGTCCTGGACGGTCCGCACGCCGGGGGCCGCGGACCCACCGCCACTGCTCGCGAGGGCGACCACGGCCAGGATCGCGGCACCGACAGACGCTGCGAGCGCGGCTACGCGCAACAGGGTTCGCGAGAGGGGCGGCCGGCGCAGGCGGCTTCCACGTCGGGCCAGCGAGCGCTCCAGGCTTCGCGCCCAACGCTCCTGCTCGGCGCCCTCCGACTGGCGCTCATCCGTCACTCGGGCCAAAACATAGAACCGGACCTCCAGTCGAGGTGCTACGGCATCGTGAATTACGGCGGCGGCGAGCGCTATTTGCGCGAATCCGAGGGCTCGCCCATCTCACAGCGAGTGCTTGGCGACGATCCTTTCCAGGATGTCGGCGGCGTTGCAGCAGCGGTCGATCGCCTCCTCGATCGCCGCCAGCACGTCCTTCCAGCGGATGATCAGCATCGGGTCGATGCCGCCGTCGAAGAGGGCCGCCACGGCGTCCCGGTAGATCCGGTCCCCCTCCTTCTCGCGGCTTCGCACCGCCTGCAGATGGGGATCGATCAGGAGCGCCGCCAAGCTGTCGCGTCCCTCGTCGCGGCTTCGCCGCCTAAGCGGACGGGGGGCGGTCTCGGCCAGCCGGCCGAGGCTCTCCAGAGCCAGCGCCAGCGGGCGCGCCGCGTCGTGCAGGACGCCCGCAAGCGCCTCCGCCTGCTCGAGCGGCGCCTCGATTCGGTACATGACCGTCTCCTCGATCGCCTCCTCGACGTCGTCGACTACATCGTGAATTGCCGCGGCGAGCGTGGAGGTCGTCGCGGTCGAACGGGCGCACCTCACCGCGGTGGAGCCCATGGACGATGCGACGTGTGAGCTCGTCGCCGCGGTGCTCGCACTCGCGGATCTCCGCCCGGAGCTGGGAGCTGTCGTCGGGCCAGGTGGCGAACAGGCGCTCGGCGAGCTCCCCCGTCCGGCGCAGGTTCGCTCCCGCCGCCGAGAGGCAATCGAGGACCTCCGATTGGCGCTTGGCGGCATCGACGGCGGCCCGGCGGCGAAACCGCGCCCTGCCGAATCCGCGGCTCATCGTCGCCACTTGATCCTCCTCGCCGGGATCTCGAATCCCGCTACGACGGAACCGGCGCGCTCGGGTGCGAGGCGTCCTGGAACTCTCGGAACAGGCCGGTGACGACGAACACGACCTGCTCGCCGATGTCGACGCAGTTGTCGCCGAAGCGCTCCAGCGCCCTGGCGACGAGGATCATCGTCATCGCCCACTCGCGCCGGTCGTGATCGTCGCCGATCTCGAGCGCGATTCGGAAGATCTCCTTGTTGAGGTTGTCGACCACATCGTCCTGGCGGACGAGGTCTCGGGCGAGGTCGCTGTTGCGGTCGGCAAATGCCCGCTTCGCCTGCACCGCCTGCGTCTTCACCTGCTTGCCCATCGTCACGATGTCCTTCAGGATCCGCTCGTCGGCCGGTGGCTCGTGGCCGCTGATCGGGATCAGCTTGGCCACGTTCACGCACTGATCGCCCATCCGCTCCATGTTCTTCATCACGTGCAGGAGCGCCGAGATCAGCCGCAGGTCAGTCGCCACCGGCGCCTGCGTGGCGAGCAGGGTCAGGATCGCCTGGTGGATCTCCAGGTAACGCCCGTCGATCACGTCGTCGCTCGCGATCACCAGCTCCGCCAGCTCGGTGTCCTGGTGCTCGACCGCCTCGACCGCCTTGTCGAGCTGGCCGGCGACGAGGTCCAGTCCCTCGAGCCCGCGCACCTCGAGGTTCTCGAGCTCCTCCTGGTAGTGGATCCGGACTCCGCCGGGCATCAGCCGACCTTCCCGCTCACGTAGTCCTCAGTCCGCTGATCGGCCGGGTTGGTGAAGATCTTCTCCGTCTCGGCGTACTCGACCAGCTTGCCCTGGCGGTGCTTCTCTTCAGCGTCGAGCTTGACGATCAGGAACGCCGTCATGTCCGAGACCCGCGCCGCCTGCTGCATGTTGTGGGTCACGATCACGATCGAGTAGCGCTCCCGCAGCTCCAGCATCAAATCCTCGATCTTGCCGGTCGAGATCGGGTCGAGCGCCGAACAGGGCTCGTCCATCAGGATCACGTCCGGGTCGACCGCGAGGCAGCGGGCGATGCAGAGCCGCTGCTGCTGGCCGCCCGACATCCCGAACGCGTTGTCGTCGAGCCGGTCCTTCGCCTCGTCCCAGAGCGCCGCGCCGTGCAGCGCCCGCTCGACGATCTCGTCCATGTCTCCGTCCATGCCGAGGATCCTGGGGCCGAAGGCGACGTTGTCGTAGACCGACTTCGGGAACGGGTTCGGCTTCTGGAACACCATCCCGATCCGCTTCCGGACCTCGACCGGATCGACCTGGGCCGCGTAGATGTCCTCGCCGTGATACATCACCCGCCCTTCGACGCTCGCCGAGGGGATCAGGTCGTTCATCCGGTTCAGGCACCGGATCAGGGTCGACTTGCCACAGCCCGAGGGGCCGATCAGGGCGGTGATCGTGTTCCGGTAGATGTCCATCGTCACCTCGGAGACCGCCGGCAAGCCGCCATAGGAGACGGTCACCTGCTCGAGCCCGAACACGGCCTCGCGCCTCATCGACGGCTTCGCTCCGTGCCGCGAAGCCGCTGCACGCGCGGTCGCGGCGACGTCGACTCCGAGCGCCTCCCGGGGATCTCTGATCTGCTCAGGTTCGGTCACCGTGCGCTCCAAGGGTAATCACCTACCACTTCTGCTCGTATTTGTTCCGTAGCCAGATCGCGAACGCGTTCATCGCCAACAGAATCGCCATCAGGACAATGATCGCCGCGGCCGCGAGCGCCTTGTACTCCTCACGCGGGTCCGAGATCCAGTCGAAGATCACGATCGGGAGCGCGGTCGCGGTGTCGTCGGGGCCGCTGGGGATGAAGTTGACGAAGCCGACCGCCCCGATCAGGATCAGCGGAGCGGTCTCGCCGATCGCCCGCGAGAGCGCGAGGATCACGCCCGTGGCGATGCCCGGCACCGCCGCGGGGAGGGTCTGCTTCCAGATCGTCTGCCACTGCGTCGCACCAAGGGCCATCGAGCCCTCGCGAATCGACGGCGGCACCGCGCGGATCGCCTCCCGCCCGGCGACGATCACCACCGGCAGCACGAGCAGCGCCAGCGTCAGCCCCCCGGCCATCAGCACGTTCCCGAGGTCGAAGACGCCACGGACCAAGAAGGCGAGGCCGAGCACGCCGTAGACGATCGAGGGGACCGCGGCAAGGTTCTGGATGTTGAGCTCGATGAAGCGATTGAGCCTGCTCTCGCGGTTCGCGTACTCCTCCAGGTAGACGGCGCTCGCTACCCCGACCGGGATCACGAACAGCGCGCAGACGAGCATCAGCCACAGCGTCCCGGCCAGGGCCGGGCCGATGCCGGAGGTCTCGGGGCTGATCCGCGACGGCACGTCGGTGAGGAAGCTGAGGCTGAGCGAGCCGACGCCCGTCGACGAAGACGTCGACGAGCAGCAGCACCAGGACCGCGATCGCGATCGCGAGGCAGGCGAGCAGGCTCGCCTTGAAGGCGAACTCGAGCCAGCGCGAGTTTCGCCCCTGAGCGAACCGACTGCGGACCGCGATTGCCGACCGCGTCGGATGGCGGTGCGGTCACTCGTAGACCTCGCGGTACTTGCGCACGAACCGGATCGCGACCATATTCATCACCAGGGTGAGCACGAACAGGGTCAGCCCGCAGGCGAAGATCGACTCGTAGCCGATCGTCCCGACCGGGTTGTCCCCCTTCGCGGTCGCGCCCATGAACGTGGTCACGGTCGCGTAGCCCTCGGTGGGGTTGATCCCGAAGTTGGGCTGCAGGCCGGCGGCGACGAGCACGATCATTGTCTCGCCGACCCCGCGCGAGATCCCGAGCACGATCGACGCGACGACGCCCGAGATCGCGGCCGGGAACACAACCCGCGTGGCGACCTGGCGTTTGGTGCCGCCGAGCCCGTAGGCGCCCTCACGCAGGCCGCCGGGGACGGCGCGCATCGCATCCTCCGAGATCGAGGCGATCGTAGGCACGATCATGAACCCCATTACGACGCCGGCAGCGAGCGCGTTGAAGATCGAGATGTTCATGTTGAGCAGGTCCTGGAGGATCGTCGGGGTGACGAAGGTGAGCGCGAAGTAGCCGAAGACCACGGTCGGCACCCCGACCAGGATCTCGAGGAACGGCTTGACGACCTTCCGCACCCGCGGGGTCGCGTACTCGGACAGGTAGACCGCCGACCCGAGACCGACCGGGATCGCGACCAGGATCGCGATCCCGGTGATCAGGAAGGTGCCGTTGAGGAGCTGCCAGATCCCGAACGAGGGCGGGTTGAACAGCGGCGCCCAGTCGGTGAAGGCGAAGAAGTCCGTTCCCACCTCCTGGAAGAAGGGGATCGACTCCTCGACCAGCGCGAAGACGATCCCGAGCGTGGTCAGGATCGAGATCAGCGCGGCGAGGAAGAGCAAGGCGCGGATCAGCTCCTCGCCCCAGCGACGACGAGCGACGCCGAGGGGCCGTGCCCCCGACGTCGCTCCTGCTACCTGAGTGCCGGCTTCCACTTGATCGCGTCGTCTCGGAAGCCGGCCGTCGGACTAGCTGCCGAGCGCTCCCTCGGCCGCGGACTTCGCCTTCCCGGCCTGCGTTTCGTCCATCGGGACGATCAGCGCCGCCTCGGCGATCTCGCTGTAGTTGTCGACCACGTACTGCATGAACCCGGCGACCTCGGGCTTCGCGATCGCCTCGGCGGACGGGTACATGAACAGCGGACGCGAGAGCGGCGAGTACGAGCCGTCCTGGATCGTTTCCGCGCTCGGGGCGACGCAGCCCGAGCCTTCGTCAACCGAGATCAGGTTGAGCGCATCGGCGTTCTGCTCGTAATAGCTGAACCCGAAGTAGCCGAGCCCGTTCTGGTCTCCCGACACGCCCTGGACCAGCACGTTGTCGTCCTCGGAGGCCTGGTACTGCTTGCGGCTCACGCCCTCCTCACCGTTGATCACGTCGGTGAAATAGTCGAAGGTGCCGGAGTCGGTGCCCGGTCCGTAGAGACTCACCTCCGCGTCGGGAAGCGCCTCGCCGGAATCGGCGTCCTTGCCGAGCTCGCTGTAGTTGGTCACCGTGTCGTCCGCCCAAAGCTGCTTGAGCTGATCGGTGGTCAGGCAGGTGATCGCGAGGCTCGGGTTGGTGACGATGGAGATGCCGTCATTGGCGACCTGAACCTCGGTGTAGGTGACCCCGCCCTCCTTGCAGAGCTTCTCTTCCTCAGGCTCGATCGACCGCGAGGCGTCGGAGATGTCGGTCTCACCGGCACAGAACTTCTCGAACCCGCCGCTGGTGCCGGCGGCCCCGACGGTGATCTTGACGTCCGGGTTGTCCTCGCCGAACAGCTCCGCCGCTGCCTGGGCGAACGGTTGGACGGTGCTCGAGCCGTCGATCGCGATCGTGCCCGAGAGGCCGCTGGCGCTGTCGCCGCCGCTGTCGGACGAGCTGTCGTCGTCGTCACCGCATGCGGCCAGGCCGCCGGCGAGGACGATGCTGGCGCCGAGGGCGAGCAGCCACTTCTTGGACATCACTTGGATGCGTCTCCTTCTCGTTCGGACTTCTTGGTCGGAACGAGTCTGTTGCGCCGGAGCCGCGCGAGTGTGAAAAGGGTGTGAAGCCCGTCTAGCCTGCCCGCGCAAGGGACGTGGGCCGGGCCGTCTTGGCGGCCTCGGGCTCAGGGGCCTGCCCCACGGCCCTGACCGGCGCGCTTGGCTCAGGCTCGAACCGGTAACCGACCCCGAAGTGGGTGTGGATGTAGCCCCAGCCGGGCGAGAGCCGCTCGATCTTCGAGCGCAGCTTGCGGACGAACACGTCGACCGACCGGTCGCCGTGGGCCATCGCGTAGCCCCAGACGCGCTGGTAGATGTCCTCGCGCTCGATCACCCGTCCGCTCGCCTCGGCGAGCACCTGTAGGAGCTCGAACTCGCGCCGGGTAAGGCCCAGGCTCTGGCCGGCGACGAAGGCTTGAAACTGGTCCGCGCGGATTTCGACCTCGCCCGCGACGACGGGCCCCGCCTCGGACTTCGGCTGGCTGCGGCGGCGGCGGCGGACCACGGCTTCGATCCGCGCCATCACCTCCTCCGGATGCGACGGCTTGGCGATCCAGTCGTCGGCGCCGAGGCGCAGGCCGCGAACCCGCTGAGCGACCGTCGAGCCCTGCGTGCAGACGATCACCCCGAGGTCGGGGAGCATGCCGCAGACTCGCTCGAGGAACTCCCAACCGAGCGGCCCGAGGATCGCGAGGTCGACGAGAAGCGCGTTCAGCTTCATCGCCAACAGCTCCTCAGAGGGGACGCTGGCGGCGTGGATCCGGTACTCCCATCCGGCCGCGTCGAAGCGGCGCGTGAGCACGCGCACGAAGCCGCTGTCGTCGTCGATCACGGCAAGGCGGACTGTCGCAGGCGGTTGGTTCATGCCCCCGATCCTCTCGAGCACCCATGGTAGACGCCGGGGACCACGGTCAGCGGTCGTTCACATCAGTTTCACACGCAAATTCTCACCATTTTCACGCCTCGCGGGTGCAGCCGGGCCAGACTGCCGCTCACGAGATCCTCTCTCGTGCAGCGCGCGGCCTCACTCCCTGCCCCGGGCCGCGCGCAACTCTTACCAGGCGGGCCGTGGCCGGATGGAGTCGGCCGCGGTCCGCCGCGGGGTCGCGCTCAGAAGGTGGCCGAGCGCAGCCCGAAGCCGATCGCGGCCAGGATCGCGATCCCGATCAGGACCCGGTAGACGACGAAGACGTCGTAGCTGTGCGTGCGCACGAAGCGCAGCAGGCCGAAGATCGCCAGGTACCCCGAGATCGCCGAGGCGGCGATTCCGGCGATCATCGGGCCGACGACGCCGTCGGGCAGCCCGTCGCTGACCGCCTCGACGCCCTTGAAGAGGATCGCGCCCGCGGTCGCCGGTACGAGGAGCAGAAAGGAGATCTTCGCGGCCGCGTCACGGGTCAGCCCGAGGAACCGGCCGGCCGTGATCGTGATCCCCGAGCGCGAGGTCCCCGGAGCCAGCGAAACGGCCTGGGCGAGTCCGATCACCAGCCCCTGGCGGATCGTCACCTCGCGGGTCTCGACCCGCTGCGGGAGCCGGTCGGCGAGGCCGAGCAGGAGCCCGAAGATAATCAGCTGGACGCCGATCATCCACGGCTCGCCGAGATTGTCGTCGATCCACTCCTCGCCTAACCCGCCGACGATCACGGCCGGGATCGTGGCGATCAGGACGAGCCACGCCAAGCGCCCGTCGGCGTCCTCGATCGCGCGTGCCGAAACCGTGCGCGCGAAGCCGCGCACCATCGCCCAGAGCTCGTGACGGAAGTAGTAGACGACCCCGATCAGGGTGCCGATGTGAAGCGCGACGTCGAAGGTCTTGTTGAAATCGGGGTTCTCGCGCAGGAACGTGTAGTCCTGGGCCCAGGGGACGAGAATCAGGTGCCCGGACGAGGAGATCGGCAGGAACTCGGTCAGGCCCTGCACGATCCCGAGCAGGATCGCCTCGAGGATCGACATAAGGCGGGGACGATAGAGTTCGCGCCGTGAGCCGAGCCCGTCGCCTCGCCCTGCTGGCAGCGATCTCGCTGCTCGCCGTGCTGGTCCTCGCGCCCGCCGCGATGGCCGCCGACGGCGTCGGCCTCTGGGGCCGAACCGACGACAAGGTGATCACCTACTTCTCGTTCGCGGTGATGGCGTTCTTCGCGATCTTCGTCGTCGTCGCGACCGTGATCCAGTCGCGGCTCGAGAGCCGCCGCGACCGCGCCCGCGAGGAGCTCGAGCGGCTCCGCCGCCCCTGACGGCGTGAGCAAGGTCAGCTACGAGCGTCGCGGCCCGGCCGCGGTGCTGACGATCACCCGCCCCGAGCGCCGCAACGCGGTCGACGACGAGACGGCTGGGCTGCTCCTGGAGGGTTTTCACCGCTTCGAGGCCGACCAGGAGGCGCGCGCGCTGGTGCTGAGCGGGGAGGGGCCGGAGGCATTCTGCGCCGGCGCCGACCTCAAGGCCCTTGCCGGGCGTGCGGCCGAGTTCTCCGGCGACGACCCGCAGGCGGCGGTCGACGCCTGGCTCGACGAGCGCCCAGCCGGGCCCCTCGGGTTCACCCGCCTGCGGGCCTCGAAGCCGACGATCGCCGCGATCTCGGGCTGGTGCCTGGCAGGCGGGCTGGAGCTGGCGCTGTGGTGCGACCTGCGGGTCGCGACCACCGGTGCCAGGCTCGGGTTCACCGAGCGCCGCTTCGGCGTGCCGCTGATCGACGGCGGCACCCAGCGCCTGCCGCGGATCGTCGGTATGGGGCGAGCGCTGGAGATGATCCTCAGTGGGCGCGTCCTCGACGCCGCCGAGGCTCTGGACTGGGGGCTGGTCAACGAGGTCGTGAGCGACGGGGAGCACCTCGATCGTGCGCTCGAGATCGCCGCCGGACTGGCCGCGTTCCCGCAGCCGACGATGCTCTCCGACCGGCTGGCCGCGATCGACGGCGCCGGGCTGGAGCTCGAGCGCGGGCTCGAGCTCGAGGCCGAGCTCGGGCGGGCGTCGGTCGCCACCGGGGTCGCCGGCGCCGGCCGCTTCGCCGCCGGCGAGGGTCGCGGCGCCGCGGGTGCCGGCGTTTAGATCCGGAACTCGGTCAGCAGGCGCTTTTCGGACTCGCCCTCGACCGTCGCCACGACCTCGACGTTGGGCTCGAGCGGGGTGCCGCGGAGCTTGGTCGCGAGCAGGTCGTCGACCTGGAAGACGCCCGCCGAGTTGTTCATCGCGATCTCGATTCGCACCGGCCGCTCCTCCCCGGCCGAGATCGCGACCGAGTCGATCGCCGCGGCGGAGATCGCGTGGATGCCCATCTGGCCCGCCTCGACCGGAAGCCGCGAGCGCCCCTCCGCCATGTCGAGCGCGTCGGCGACGCGGACGACCCCGGCCTCGAGCGTGTACGGCTCGCCGCGGCGACGATGGCCGATGATCGCGTGCAGGGACTCCGCGATCACCACGGTCCTCTCGGCGGGGTCCCTGTAGACGCCGGCGAGCAGCTCGCGCAGCTTGCGCTCGGCGAGGAAGAGGCTGTAGGCCTCGTGGTCCGCGCGATGGATCGACATCCCGACGTCATGCAGCAGCGATCCCGCCGCCACCACGACCTCGGCGTCGCGGTCGCGCATCGCGTGGTCGGTGACCATCGCCGGCTCGATCCCACCCTTGACCAGCAGGCGCAGCAGGCGCAGGGCGATGTTGAGCACCACCTGCACGTGAACCCAGGAGTGGTCGGACATGCCGAGCCGCTCGGACCGCACCTGCGCCATGTGCCACCAGGTGCGGACCTCGGCATCGCCGTTGACCCCCTCCAGAAGCGCCTCGAGGCGGCGGTTGCCCCGGGTCGGAGCGCGGACCGCGGCCGCCTCGATTGCCGGGACGGGTGCGCGGCCGCGCTCGCCGGGTCCGGCCGGCGTCTGCTCGGGGACGGGCGTGTCGGCCGGGTCGGCCACCGGCGCAATATCGCAGGCCCGGCCGCGCGAACCCCGGCCGCACGTCCGGAGCGCACTTTTCCGCCGCCGGGCCGCCGTACCCTGCGCGGGTGAGTTCCGGGGTAGGGAAGCCGAGCTGCCCGGAGACCGGCCTGAGCGTGCCGGAGTGCAGCTGCAAACGCTGCCTGGAGGCGATGCTCCACGAGCTCCGGCCGACGATGCGGGCCGAGCAGATCACGGTTCGCAGATCGCGCGGCGCCGAGGGCCAGCCGCCGAAGCGCGAGGCCGCTTAGCCAAGCCACACCGGGCAGCCCGCGGATCTAGAATCGGCGCCGTGCCGAACCTGCTCTCGATCGAGCGACGGGGCGAGGTCGCCGTCGTCACCCTGCGCCGCCCCGAGAAGCACAACGCGCTCTCGATCGAGCTGCGGCTCGAGCTCGGCGAGGCGTTCGGAGCGCTCTCGGAGGACGACGGCGTCGGCTGCATCGTCCTGACCGGCGCCGGAAGCTCGTTCTGCTCCGGGATGGACACGAGCCAGTTCGGCGGTGACCTGCGCAACCGCGAGCGCCTGGTCGAGACCAGCACCCTCGCCTTCAAGGCGGTCGGCGAGTGCCACCGCCCGGTGGTAGCGGCGATCAACGGCCCGGCCCTGGCCGGCGGCTTCGCGCTCGCCCTGCTCTGCGACCTGCGGGTGGCGGCGCAGTCGGCGAGCTTCGGCTACCCGGAGCTGCCCCGCGGGATTCCACCCAGCTACGCCGCGGCGCGGGCGGTGCTGCCGGCGACGGTCGCGCAGGAGCTCTGCCTGACGGGCCGGATCGTGCGCGCGGCCGAGGCCCAGCGGCTCGGGATCGTGCGCGAGGTCGCCTCCGGCGATGTCAGGACCCGTGCGCTCGCGCTCGCCGAGCGGGTCGCCGGGCTGCCCCGGGCCGCGATCCTCGAGACCAAGCGCCGGACGCTGCTCGAGCGCCGCCACCTGTGGGGATTCCTCTTCGACGAGGAGGAGCGGGTCTTTCGCCGCGCCCTGCTCGGCGAGGACAGCGACGGCAAGGCCGCCTGAGCCGCTCGCGCGGCGGCGGATCGCTTAGATGCCGGACGCGCCGGCGAGGATCCGCGGCCAGCCATAGACCTCCCAGGTCGCCGCGGCGATCAGGATCGGGACCGCCACGACGACGGTGGTCAAGGTGGCCGCCATGAGCTCGTCCCACTCGTCGCGGCGGCTGGCGATCGTCCAGGCGGCGAGCGGCAGGAAGACGGCGACCAGCTCGGGCACCGCGTGCGGAACGACGGTCAGCATCAGGGCGGCCGGCGAGAGCTCGAACTGGTTCGCGAGCTGGGCCCCCGTGAGCCCGAGCGCGTATGCCTGGGTGACGAGCGAGAAGCACGTCACCAGGACCACCCAGGCGACCGCCACCGGCCGCGCCCGCTCGTGGACCCAGCGTGAGACGCCGGTCCGTTGCGCCGCCGAAAGCGCCAGTGAGCTACCAGCGATGAACCCGGCCACGCACGCGGTGGCGTGCAAGGCGAGGACGAGCGCGTTGCGCGCCAGGATCGCGGCCACGTCGCCAAGCGCGGCCTCGTTGTCGAGACCGGGTACGTACATCGAGGTCAGGTCGACGGGCGAGTTGGAGGCGACGGCCCAGACCGCGAGCAAGAGGCACGCGGCGACAGCCAGCGAGCCGACCACCCAGGCGCGCAGCACCGGCCACGGGTCGCGGTTCCACCGGGCCAGGGTCGTGCGCGTGTCGCGCATGCCCTGGACCAGGACGAGGTCGTTGACGCTCACCCAACCATCATCGGCAGATCGGGCGAGACGCGAAAGGGGGTCAGCCGCCGATCAACCGCTCACGCGCCGCAGACCGGCCACGGGCTGGACCCGGCCCGGCTGTAGAGCAACGAGGCGCGAAAGTCCTGCTCGGCCTCGGAAGCCTCGGCGGGGTTGCCGGAGCCGCCGACCGATGCCCAGGTGCCGGTGTCGAACTGGTACTTGCCGTAGTAGCCGGCCGAGTTGACGGCGGTCGGGTCGCCGCCCGACTCACAGGCGCCGATCGCGTCCAGGGTGCTCTGCGAGACGCCCGGCGCGAGATCGAAGTCCGGCTCGGCCTCGGCCCGCTTGATCCGCCGCTCGAGCCCGGCGAGGCCCTCGCGCAGATCGGCTGGCGAGGCGCTCGTCTCGAGCAGGCTGCGGTCCGGGCCGGCCTTCAGGGTCCGAGCCCGCTTCAGCGCTTCCGCGTAGTCGACCGCGAGCAGGTGCGTCTCGATCGCGCGCTCGAATCGGTCCGCCGGTTGGGCGACGAGCTCGAGCCTGGGGGCGTCTGCCTGAGCGGCAGCGGCCCCCGTAAGGGCGACAGCGCATGCGACCGCGATCAGCTTGATCCTGCGATACACGGAAGAACCACCTCCATCTGGCCCCCGGCAGGCGACATCTGGTCGCCACTTCGTCTCGTCCGGGCGGCTACGCGGCCCTGGGGGCGGTTACGCTCGTCGGGCTCGCTCGGCCAGACGGTGCCCGCGGGGCGTCCGTGTGAGCGAGGCAGCGTTCCAGCCGGTGAGCAAACGATGTGTGACGGTGGTCACAGTTGCAAGAAAACGCTCACACTCGGCTATCCGTGATCAGGCAGGGCTTTCCGCAGCGTCCGGCCTTCGGCACCGCGGTCTCCGAGGCGATCCTGATGCGGGTCGCCGGCGGAGAGCTGCCCTCGACCCTGCGGCTTCACCGCCCCAAGCGTGAGCTGGCCTTCTCCAAGCAGGACCGGGCGGCGCCCGGATTCGAGGCGGCGGTGCGCGCCGCCCGCGCGGCCGGCTTCGAGCCGGTCGTGCGGCTGGCGGGCGGTCGGGCGGCCGCCTTTCACGAGGGCACCCTCGCGTTCGCCTGGGCGAGCCCGGCTCAGCGACCGGTCGCCGGCACCGGTGAGCGCTTCGAGTGGCTGGCGGGCGTGATCACCCGAGCCCTGGCCGGGCTCGGGGTCGACGCGCGGGCCGGCGAGGTCCCCGGCGAGTACTGCCCGGGGGCGTGGAGCGTCAACGCGCGCGGCGAGGTGAAGCTCGCCGGGATCGGCCAGCGGCTGATCCGCGGCGGCGCCCACGCCGGGGGCGTGCTCGTCGTCACCGGCTCGGCACTGCTTCGCACGGCCCTCGAGCCGGTCTACGAAGCGCTCGATCTCGACTGGGATCCGCGCACCGCGGGCAGCGTCGAGGACGAGGTCCCGGGGATCGGGGTCGAGGACGCCGAGCGGGCGATCCTCGCCGAGCTCGGTCGCGAGCTCGAGCTCGTCGAGGCGACGATCGACAGCACCACGCTCGAGCTCGCCGCCCGGCTCGAGCAGGGCCACTTGGCATGATCTGAGCGATGGGCGAGGCGGAAACGGAGCTGCTCGAGGCCGACGGCGCCGGCTCGGCGGACGAGGCGAAGGTGACGCCGCTGGAGCTGTTCTTCGACCTCGTCTTCGTCTTCGCCTTCACCCAGGTGACCTTCCTGATGGCCGAGAAGCCGACCTGGACCGGGCTCGGCGAGGGGATGCTGGTGCTCGCCGCGGTCTGGTGGGGGTGGGGAGCCTACGCGTGGCTGACGAACGCGTTGCACTCCGACGACGGACTCGCCCGCTTCGGGCTGCTCTCGGCGATGGCGGCGATGCTGATCGCGGCGCTGGCGGTCCCGGGCGCCTTCTCGGACGACGCGGTGATCTTCGGCGTCGCCTACTTCGCGGTCCGGGCGATCCACATCGCCGTCTACACCTACGGCGCGCCCGAGGTCGAGATCCGCGGCGCGATCGTCAACCTCGCCCCCGGGCTGCTGCTGGCGCCGGCGCTGCTGATCGTCGCCGGCCTGCTCGACGGCGGCGCCCGCGCCGGGCTCTGGATCGTCGCCCTGCTGATCGACTACGGCACCCCCTACCTGCGCGACGTCGAGGGCTTCCGGGTGTCCGCCTCCCACTTCGCCGAGCGCTTCGGGTTGATCGTGATCATCGCGCTCGGCGAGTCGATCGTCGCCCTCGGCGCCGGCCCCAGCGACCTCACCGGGCCGGTGATCGTCGCCGCGATCGCGGCGATCGCGCTCGCCGGCGCACAGTGGTGGGCCTACTTCGACGTCGTCTCGATCGTCGCCGAGCGCAAGCTCAGCGAGGCCAAGGGTGTGGAGCAGAACCGTCTCGCGCGCGACTCGTGGGGCGTCCTGCACGGGCTGCTGATCGCCGGGATCATCCTCACGGCGCTGGGGGTCAAGAAGACGATCGCCTACATCGATGAGCCGCTCGAGACGGTCGCCGCGGTGGCGCTCTGCGGCGGGGTCGCCGTATATCTGCTCGGCCACGTCGCGATCAGGCTGCGCAGCGTTGGAACCCTGAACCGCCAGCGGCTGTTCGCGGCCCTGATCGCGCTGGCGCTGATCCCCTACGCGACCGAGGTCGATTCCCTGGCGGCGCTGATTACCATCGCTGCACTGATGATCGGCCTGGTGGCCTACGAGGCAGTGCACTTCCGACAGCGCCGTGCCGAGCTGCGCGGAGCGCGGGCCTGATGCGCGTCTTCGCCTTCAGCGACCTGCATCGCGATCTCGACCAGGCCGCGAGCCTGGTCTCCGCCGGCGCCGGCGCCGACCTCGTGATCGGGGCCGGGGACTTCGCCTCGGTGCACGAGGGGCTGACCGAGACGATCGAGGCGCTGGCGGCGATCGAGGCGCCAACCGTGCTCGTTCCCGGCAACAACGAGACCGAGGAGGCGCTGCGCGAGGCCGCCGCGTCGTGGCCGGCGGCGACCGTCCTGCACGGTGAGGGCGCCGAGATCGGCGGCGTCGATGTCTTCGGGCTCGGCGCGGGGGTTCCGGTCACGCCCTGGGACTGGAGCTTCGACCTCGACGAGGACGAGGCCGAGCGGATGCTCGCCGCAATGCCCCCGGGCGCGGTCCTGGTCTCCCACTCACCGCCGCACGGCCACGTCGATCGCTCAGCCGCCGGCGACAACCTCGGCAGCGAGGCAGTGCTCGCCGCGGTCCAGGAGCGCGCCCCGCGGCTGGTCGTCTGCGGGCACATCCACGAGAGCTGGCGACAGGAGTCGAGCGTCGGGCAGACCCGGATTGCGAACCTGGGCCCGGCCGGCGCCTGGTTCGAGCTCGACTGAGCCTACGCGCCGCGGCGGCGACCCGGGGCGCCGAGCGCCGCGACCGTGACGCCGAGCAGGAGCGCGATCGACGCGTAGGCGATGCCGTCGGAGGTCGCGTCGGCGAGCGCGCTCATCGCCGACCCGCCGAGCACCTGCCCCCCTGCCCAGGCAAGGCTGAGCAAGGCGGTGCCGAACGCGAGGTCGATCCCCGCCGACTCGGTCCGCTCGGAGAGCAACGCCATCGAAGGAGTCCAGGTCAGGGTCAAGGCCAAGAAGACGGCCACGACGACTACCGCGAGCACCGCCACCGTGACCGGCAGCGGCAGCAGCAACGCCGCGCCGGTCCCCGCCAGCAGCCCCACCCGCACGATCCGCAGCCGGCCACGCCGGTCCGAGAGCCGGCCGATCGCTGGGCTGATCGCGGCCTCGATCGCCGCCGAGACGAGGAAGATCGCCCCGATCGCGGTCCCGCTCGCCCCGAGCTCGTCGAGGCGCAGCGGCGCCAGCACCTCGACCGCCCCCGCGAGCACCGACGGCACCGCGACGAGCCAGAAGCCGAGCAGGATCGGCGGCGTCAGGATCGCGTCGGCCACCTCGCGCAACGAGCGGACCGGCGCCGGCGCGGATCGCGGCGTGGTCAGCGTCCAGGCGATCAGGGCGGCGGCGAGCACGGCCACTCCCGTGAACACGGCCTCGGGGCCGACCGCGGTCGCGATCGAGCCGAGGACCGGCCCGAGCAGCAGCCCGGTGACGGCCGCCGCCATCGCCGAGCCGATCATCTCGCCACGCCGGTCGCTCGGCGCGGCGCCGATCAGCCACGCGAGCCCGGCGGTCCAGGCGAAGGCACCGCCGATTCCCTGCGCGAACCGGGCCAGGTCGAGGACGAGGATCGTGTCGCCGAACGCGAACGCGATGCTCGACACCCCCAGGAGCCCGAGGCCGATCAGCATCGTCGGCCGAACCCCGATCCGCGCCGCGACCCAGCCGGACGGCAATGAAGCGAGCAGGGTTCCCGCCGGATAGGAGGCACTGAGCACTCCCGCAGCCGCCTTCGAGATCCCGAGGTCGTCGACGTAGGAGGGCAGCAGCGGCACCAGCGCGGCGAGGAACATCGTGTCGACCAGGAGCACGGTGGCGACGAGGGCGAAGAGCCGGCGCATCAGCGCAAGCTAGAGCGTCGGGAGCTGCGGCGCCAGGCGCCGTTCAGGCAGCCGGCGCGGGGGCCGGCGGGGGCGGCTCGGCCGCCGGAGCGGCGCCGCGAAGCTCGAAGAAGAGCACGCTCGAGACCAGCGCCGCGAATGGAGCGGCGAGGACGTTGACGATGATCGCAAGGATGATCGCGCCCGCGGCGTCGGCGATCACGGCGCCGAGCAGGACCGCGGCGATCCCCAGACCCCAAAGGACCAGGAAGGCGACCACGATCGCGCCGAAGACGGTCCAGCCGTCGCCCCGGACCAGCTCATGGCTGCGACCGAACGCCTCGAACACGCCGGCCCGCTCGACGACGATCGCCGGGACTCCGACCGACCAGATCGTGAGCAGGAAGAGGCCAGGGATGATCAAGAGCAGGAGGCCGATCCCGACTCCGAGCCCGAACAGGATCCCGAAGGCGATCAGCGGCAGGACAGCGTGCCACCCGGAGCTCAGCAGCTCGCCGGCCGTGAAGTCCCGGCGGCCATCGCGCACGTCGGCGACCAGGCTGACGACGAAGCCGGTGAACAGCGCCCAGGCGACCAGGGAGACGATCGAGCCGACGAAGCTCAGGATCCAGCTGTCGGTCTCGTTGAGCAGGCCCTGGATCACGCCCGAGACGATGAAGATCGCCAGCGCGGCGAAGATCAAGGTCGCGGCGTGCTTCCCGTAGAGCTCGAAGGCCTCGCTGATCACGCCGCCGACGGTGAGGCGCCGCTCGGGCGCTGCTGGTGATCCCTCCATCGCGCAGAAGCCTAAACCCTCGCCGCGGCGGAATCCTCACGGGGGTGCAACTCGACCCGGGCGCCCGCACGGGGACTGAGCGTGATGCTGCGCCGGCGGCTGAGCTCGAAGCGAGCGCCGACCGCGCGTACACGGCTTGACGCGAGCACGGCCCGGAGCACGATGCGCATCTCGAGCAGCGCGAAGCTCGCGCCCAGGCAGCGCCGCCTGCCGCCGCCGAACGGGATCCAGGTGTAGGTACCGGGCTCGCGCTCGAGGAAGCGCTCGGGGCGGAAGCTGTAGGGGTCCGGGTAGAGCTCGGGGTCGTGGTGGACGAGGTAGGCATTGCCGACCAGACAGCAGCCCGGCGGGTAGGTCCAGCCGCCGAGCTCGAGCTCGCGCTTGACGAGCCGCGGCTGCACGTTCGGGAGCACGGGGCGGCTGCGCAGCGCCTCACGGATCGTCGCCTCGAGGTAGGAATCGTCCTCACCGCGATCGATCTCGTCTTCGAGCCGCGCGGTCACGTCCGGCGCCCGCGCGAGCCGCGTGAACGCCCAGGCGAGCTGCGACGCGGTCGTCTCGTGGCCGGCGACGAGCAGCGTGATCAGCTCGTCGCGAAGCTCCTGCTCGGTCATCTCCGAGCCGTCCTCATGGCGCGCGTCGAGCAGCAGCGCTAGCACGTCGTCGCGATCGGCGTGATCGGCCCGGCGCTCGGTGATCAGTCCGTGGATCTGGACATCCACCTCGGCCAGCAAGCGGCGCAACCTGGCCGCAGGCCCGTGCCCGGCGATCTGGAGCTGGAACGGCGGCAGCAGCGAGGCTGGGCCGGTCCCGAGATCGAGGACCTCGGTCAGCCCGGCCCGCAGGTTGTCGAGGCGGCGGCCCGGCTCGAGCCCGAACACCGCCCGAAGGATGATCTCCAGCGTCAGCGCCTGAAGCCGGGGATGCAAGGCGATCGCGCGATCGCGCGGCCACGAGGCGACCTCGCGCTCGGTGACGTCGGCGACCAGGTCGGCGAGCCCGGCCGTTCGCTCGCCGGTGAACGCGGGCAGCATCAGCCGGCGCTGCTCGAGGTGGGCATCCTCGTCGAGCAGCAGCACCGAGCGCTCACCGACGATTGGGCCGAGGATCGCTGCGCCCTCTCCGGGATGAAGCGCCTGCGGCGACGCCGTGAACAGCTCGCGCAACTGCTCGGGATCGGAGAGCATCACGAACGGCGGCGAGCCGAGCAGCCGCAGGGTCCAGCGCCGTCCGTAGCGCGCCCGGCAGCGCTCCATGAACGGGATCGAGCGGGTCCACCAGGCGAGCGTCTGCACCGCCGCCGGCGCCCCTGGCCCGGGCGGGAGCTGCGAGCGGCCGATCACGCCGGCGAGCCTACGCGGTCGAGCACCGCCCGTGCCGCGATCCGGCCGTTGAGCGCGATCACCGAGCCGCCGGGGTGGGTCGCGGCCCCGCACAGATAGAGGCCGTCGATCGGCGTTCGCGCCTCGAGCCGGCGCTCCCACATCTGCCCCGGGAGCGCCTCGCCCTGGAAGATGTGGCCGCCGGTGAGCCCGATCCGCTCCTCGATGTCGGGTGGGCCGAGCACCTCGCGCTCGGCGACGCATTCGTGGACGTCCGGCGCGTAGGCGGCGATCGCGTCGAGCACCCGGTCGCCGATCTCCTCGCGCCGCGTGTCCCAGTCCCCCTCCGCCAACCGGTAGGGCGCGAACTGGGCGAACACGCTCATCACCTCGGCTCCCGGTGGGGCCACCGAGTCGTCGTAGGCGCTCTGGAAGTAGAGGTCGGCGAAGCCGATCGCGGGCTCGCCGCGGCGCGCGGCCTCGACCGCCTCCTGGGCCGCGTCGAGGCCGGGGGTGACCGCGACGATCGCCCGCTGCGGCTCGACTCCGGTGCCCTTGGCGGCGGGAAAGGTCGGGATTCGATCGAGCGCCAGGTTGAGCTTGACGACCGGCGAGTCGACGTCCCAGGCCTCGAGCCGCTCGCGATAGGAGGTGGGCAGCGAGTCGCGGTCCAGCATCGCCAGCATCCGCTTCGGGTCGGCGTTGCAGACGACGACCGGAGCGCGGATCAGCTCGCCCGACTCGACCTCGACCCCGTCGCCGGGTGCGATCCGGGAGACCTCCACCCCCGCGGCGAGCGTCGCGCCCGCCTCTCGCGCCGCCTCGGCGATCGCGAAAGAGATCCGTCCCATCCCGCCGCGCACGTAGCCCCAGACCGAGCCGAGCCCTAGCAGATCGCCCTGGTGGTGAAGGAGCTTGATCGACGCCGTGCCCGGGTCGCGAGGGCCGGCGAAGCTGCCGATCACGCCCTGGCCGAAGACCGCGTGCTTGATCCGCTCGTCGCCGACGTAGCGGTCGAGGACGGTGGCGATCGAGTCCTCGAAAACGAGCGAGATCAGTTCCTCGTCGCCGAGCATCCGCTCGATCTCGGCGCGGCTCGGCGAAGGCGACTGCCACGTGTCGCCCTCCGGGCCATGGCGGAGCGCCAGACGGCAGCGCTCGAACAGGTCCTCGTAGGCGAGCCAGCCGCGGATCTCCGAGTCGGCAAATCCCTGCTCTGTGAGGTAAGCGAGCGTCCGCTCGCGGTCGAGGAAGGACGCGAACGAGCCGCGATCGGGAAGCGGCGACCAGCTCTGAGGGTCGGCGGCGGTGACCGAGTAGCCGTGGCGCTCGAGCTCGAGCTCGTCGATCACGACCTGATCGAGCAGGCCGACCAGGTACGCGCACGGGCTGACCACGTAGCGCTGGTCGCTGAACGGCCGCTCGAGAGTGCACGCGCCGCCCAGCCGGTCGCGGCGCTCGAGCACCAGCACCGAGCGCCCGGCGCGGGCCAGGTAAGCGGCGGCGGTGAGCCCGTTGTGACCGCCGCCGATGACAATCGCGTCCCAGTCGCGCCGAGCGAGCTCGGAGAGCGGAGCCGGGAGGCCAACCCGGCCGAGCAGGGCGTTGACGTCACCAGGGCTCATCGGCGCCCACAAAGCTAGAGGTCCGGCGGGCGGGCGCCGGCAACGGATCGCATAGGATTCCCCGGTCCCGTCCCCTGGCAGCGAGGTCGAGCCCACGTGTCCAGATTGCGCGTCCTGTTCCTGCTCACCGCCATGCTCGCGCTCGCGGCGTTCGCCGGTTGCGGCGAGGACGACGATTCTGACTCCGGCTCGGAGACCGCGGCCACGGTTTCGCTCGACGACTGCACCCCGGACCAGCTCGAGACCTTGAAGTCGGGTGTGCTCACGGTCGGCACCGACAAGCCGGCCTTCCCGCCCTACTTCGAGGACAACGACCCGACCAACGGCAAGGGCTTCGAGAGCGCGACGGCGTATGCGATCGCCGCCCAGCTCGGGTTCGACCCGTCCGATGTCGAGTGGACGGTGGTCCCGTTCAACGCCTCCTACGCGCCGGGGCCGAAGGACTTCGACTTTGACGTCAACCAGATCTCGATCACGCCGAAGCGCGCAGAGCAGGTCGACTTCTCGGCCCCCTACTACGAGGCCGAGCAGGCGGTGGTGGTGAAGAAGGGCGGCGAGCTCGACGGGGTCAGCTCGCTCGCTGAGCTACAGGACGCGACGATCGGCGTTCAGATCGGCACGACCAGCCTCGACGCCGTCAACGACGTGATCCAGCCGAGCAGCGAGCCACAGGTGTTCGACACGTCCAACGACGTCGTCAGCGCGTTCAAGAACGGCCAAGTCGACGCGATCGTCGTCGACGTGCCGACCGCGTACTTCCTGACGGCGGTCCAGGTTCCGGACGGGACGATCGCCGGCCAGTTTGCGGCCCCCGGCGGCGACGAGTGGGGCGCGTTGCTGGAGAAGGACTCGGCGCTCACCGACTGCGTCTCGGCGGCGATCGCGGCGCTGAACGAGTCAGGCGAGCTGCCGGCGATCGAGAAGAAGTGGATGAGCGACGTCACCAGCGCCCCAGTCCTCGAGTAGCTCGGCGCCCGTAGCCGTGGCGGACCGCCGCGCAGAGCGGGCGACTGCCCGGCGCACCCAGGCCCGGCGGGGGCAGGCGATCGCCGCCGTCTCCACGGTCCTCGTCCTCGGCGGGATCGCGGCGCTGATCCTGACCAGCCCCGGCTGGCCCGAGGTCCGCGACACCTTCTTCGACCCGGAGGTATTTCGAGAGTCCTTCCCGGACATCGCACGCGCGTTCTGGCTCGACATCCGCGTGTTCCTGATCGTCGAGGTCGCCGTCCTGGTCCTCGGCCTGGCCGTCGCGCTGATGCGGACGATCGACGCCCCGGCCCTGTTTCCCCTCCGGCTGCTGGCGATCGTCTACACCGACGTCTTCCGCGGCATCCCGACGATCCTGCTCGTCTACCTGATCGGGTTCGGGGTCCCTGCGCTCGACCTCAGCGGGCTGCCGAGCGAGCCGGTCGTGCTCGGCGGGATCGCGCTCACCCTCTCCTACGGGGCCTACGTCGCCGAGGTCTACCGGGCAGGCCTGCAATCCATCCACCCCGGTCAGCGGGACGCGGCGCTCGCGATCGGTCTCACCGAGCGCCAGGCAACGCGCCACGTGATCCTGCCCCAGGCGGTGCGCAGGGTCGGCCCGCCGCTGCTCAACGACTTCATCGCCCTGCAGAAGGACGTCGCGCTGATCGCGATCATCGGCGTCACCGGCGAGGCCTTCCGGGAGGCGCAGATCCTCGCCGCGACCGACTTCAACTACACGCCGATGATCGCGGCCGCGCTGCTCTACCTCTGCGTGACGATCCCGCTGGCGCGGCTGCTCGACCGCTGGGAGCGCGGGAGGGCGCGCAATTGAGCGCCGGCGGCCCGGTGCTCGAGCTGCGCGGCGTCACCAAGGCGTTCGGCGAGCTTCAGGTCCTCGACGGGATCGACCTCGAGGTCGCCGAGCACGAGGCGGTGGCCGTGATCGGAGCCTCGGGCTCGGGCAAGTCGACGCTGCTGCGTTGCGTGGATCTGCTTGAGGAGATCGACGACGGCGACATCCTGCTCGACGGCGAGGTAGTCACCGACCCGTCGGTGAACGCGGTCGCGATCCGGCGCCGGCTCGGGTTCATCTTTCAGGCCTACAACCTCTTCCCCCACCTGAGCGTGCTCGAGAACGTGGTCCTCGGCGCAATCAAGGGGCACGGGGTGCCCGCCGCCGAGGCCGAGGCGGCGGCGCGGGCACAGCTCGAGCGACTGGGACTGGGCGGGCGCGAGGACGACAACCCCGAGCGCCTCTCCGGCGGGCAGCGGCAGCGGGTGGCGATCGCGCGCGCGTTCGCCGCCCGGCCGCGCGCGATGCTGCTCGACGAGATCACCAGCGCGCTCGACCCGGAGCTGGTCGGCGAGGTGCTGGCGGCGGTTCGGGTTCTGAAGAGCGAGGGGGTGACGATGCTGATCGCCACCCACGAGATGGGCTTTGCCCGCGAGGTCGCCGACCGGGTCTGCTTCCTGCACCAGGGCCGCCTGATCGAGGTCGGCCCGCCCGAGCAGGTACTCGAGGCGCCCCGCGAGCCCGAGACCCAACGCTTCCTGCGCCGGCTGCTCGCCGCCGGTCGGGCCTAGACGGTTAGGCCGACGAAGCCGGCGCCGGCATGGCGGGGGCGGGCATGCTCGCGAGCTCTGCCAACTCGGCGCGCAATCTCTCGACCAACTCTGAATCAAGGCCGCTGGCCTCGATCATCGCGACGGACTCACGGTAGTGGCCGGCCATCGCGTTCACCGTCGTTCCCATGCGGCCTTCGATCGACTCCCGGTCGGCGGCGATACCCCGGCGGAGCCCGCGGATGTCGGAGAGCTTGTCGGCGGCGAAAATCGTAATCGCCCGGGTGCCGGCCGCCTCGACCTGCCGGCGAAGCGCCCGTTTGCGCTCCGCGAAGGACGCGATCTCGGGGTCCTCCGTGAGCGCGAGCACGAGCGCGGAGATCCCATCGTTCATCTCGGCGCGGAGTCGGGCCTCGGTGAGGCTGCCGCGCTCGACCGCGTCGTGCAGAAGCCCGGCGGCGACCAGGTCCTCGTCGCACCCGGCCTCGTGCAGCAGCTCGCCGACCTCCGTCACGTGGACGAGGAAGAGCTCTCGGTCGGTGGCGCGCCGTTGCTCGCCATGCGCCTCGGCGGCCAGGGCGTGCGCCCGACTGACCAGCGGCGAGTCTGAGGCCCAGGCAGAAAGCGCACGGACGGCTGGCGTCCGCGATCCCGGACCTGACTCGCTGATCCGATGCGCTGGCCTCAGTGCTGCCCCTTCTGATCGACCCTCGCGCGCCCGTTCCGGCGGCTCCAGAGCACGTCGAGTCGCCGCGGCGCAGAGGCGAACGCTAACACCTACGCAAATTGCGGGCAGCTCATCGGCCGAGGCTGAGCGCCGCCGCGGCGATCGCCAGAGCGACCTCGGCCCGCGAGCGCAGCGAGTCCCGGAGCACGAACTCCTCTGGGTTGTGGGCGCGGCCGCCGCGCGGGCCGAGCCCGTCGACGGTCAGCGGGACGTGCGACGCCAGGTGACTGGCGTCGCTGGCGCCGCCGCGCTCGGTCGCGACGATGCGACGCCCGAGCAGCCGCTGCGCCGGACCCAGCATGCGGTCGCTGACCGGCCCGCGGGTATCCATACCGGGCCAGCGGCGAACCAGCTCGGCCTCGAGCTCGACCTCGCCGAGGACGGGCGGGATCGCGTCGAGCAGCGGTTCGAAGGCCTCGAGACGGTCGGCGCGCAGGTCGCTGACCAGCTCGCCGGCCGCCGGCACGACGTTGAACGCCTCGCCCGCCCGGATCACGGTCGGGACCGCGGTCAGCCGCTCCGATCCCCGGGGGTCGTGGAGCTCAGCCACCCGGCGCGCCGCCTCGGCGAGGGCGAGCAGGGCGTTGCGGCCTCGCTCGGGCGCCGACCCGGAGTGGGCGGCGAGACCACGGGCCGCGACCCGCATCGTCGCGGCCGCCTTGCGCCGGGCCACCACCCCCTCCTCGCCGGCCGGCCCGAGCTCGCCGGCCTCGAAGCAGAGGCACGCGTGATACCCGGCGAACAGCGATCCGTGGTCGAAGCCGCCGGTGCGCCATTCCTCGTCGTTGACCGCGAGCAGGCTGAGCTCGGCGAAGCAGGTGGGCAGCGCCGCGAGCGCCCGCAGCACTCCCAGCGCGAGCACGACGCCGCCCTTCATGTCGATCGCACCGGAGCCGACCAGGCGCTCGCCGACGACCTCGAGCGGGCGGTGGTCGGGATGGGCGACCACGGTGTCGAGATGGCCGAGGAGCAGTAGCCGCGCGGATCCCGAGCCGGTCAGCGTGGCGAGCAGGTCGGGGGCGTGGTCCGGCGAGGAGCAGGGCGGGCGTCGGACCGCGGCGCCGGGCGGCAGCAGCGCGGCCACCACCGCGCAGATCTCCTCGGCGGCGCCCCGGTCGCCCGACGGCGAGGAGACGGCGACCAGGGCGTCGAGCTCGCGCTCGGCACCCGCGGCGACGGCAGCGGTCGCAGACGCCAGCCACTCGCTGGAGAGCTCGGGGCGCACGCCTATCCGAGGTCCGGCAGGTAGCGCTCGACGTGCTCGTTGATCGTCTGTCGGACCCAGCGCCGCGTCTGCTCATCGGCGATCCGGTAGCGGCCGAGCAGCAGCTTCTGATCGCTGAGCGGCAGGCCGGCGATCTCCCAGACGACCGCGAGCCGCTCGAAGAGGATCTCGTTGCGTCGCTGCCAGGCGTCCTCCGCGGAGGCGGCGGCGCGGCCGCCGGCCTCGCGGGCGACGGTTCGCATCGTCGCGGCGCTCAGCGAGCAGCGCAGGGTGAGCACGTTGCCCTCGGCGTCCGTGTAGGCACGCGTCTCGACCGGATCGGGCCGGGCGCGCTTGCGCTTGCGCTTTGCCACGGCCCGATCCTCGCAGGCAGGAGGGCTAGGGGTGACGGAGAAGGTTCCTTCGCAATACGCGGCGGCCAAGAAAGGACTGGGACGATGGAAAGCACGGTCACGGATCAGGAGGCGCGCGAGGCGGTGCGGGGGTTCTCGAGGCTGTGGTGGCTCTGGCTCTTGTTCGGGATCTTCTGGATCGTGATCGCCGCCGTGATCCTCCAGTTCGACCAGGCCTCGATCACAACCGTCGGCGTGCTGATCGGCGCGATGTTCATCGCCACCGGCCTGCAGCAGTTCGTGATCATGGGGCTTGCCGAGCAGCTGCGCTGGGTCTACGGCCTGTTCGGCGTCCTCTTCTTGATCGCCGGGGTCATCGCGCTGATCAGCCCCGAGAACACGTTCGCCGCGCTCGCCGACATCCTCGGCTTCCTTTTCCTGATCGTCGGCGTGTTCTGGGTCATCCAGGCGTTCATGACCCGCGACGCGAACGAGCTCTGGTGGCTCGGGCTGATCGCCGGCATCCTGATGGTCGTGCTCGCGTTCTGGACAGCGGGCCAGTTCTTCATCGAGAAGTCCTACGTGCTGCTGGTCTTCGCCGGGATCTGGGCCCTGATGCAGGGCGTCACCGACATCGTCCGCGCGTTTCAGATCCGCAAGCTCGACGAGCTGGTCTGAGTATCATTCCCGCCACATAACCGGGGGCGAACCAGATTCGACGTGGATGTTTCGTCCCGGTGTTGCGAGTCGAGGACTCCGGGTTGGCCTCGCTAAAGAACCCCGGAAAACCATAGTTGCGAACTCTGACCATGAGTTCGCCCTCGCGGCCTAACAGCCGCTGAGGGAGTCGCGCCGGGAGCGCCCGCGTCCCGGGCCGCGGCTTCAGAAAGCGGGCTCACCCCGAGGGTAGGACCCTCGACCCGAGGGGGACATTGACAGGAGGGTGTGGCGCCGGGGACGTGCCCCGCGGATCGACCGAACCGGACGCCGAGAGCAGACTCCGACGGGAACGCTCGTAGAAGACATCGGGATCCCTCCGCGGACGCGGGTGCAATTCCCGCCGCCTCCACTCTCGGCGGCTCGGCTTATTGGAGCCTTAGCCGTGCCCGTATCCTCAGGCGCGAGATGAGTGACCTAAGACCCGGCGCTTTGCGGCCCGAACCGGCCCCCGCGCCGGCCCCGCCCGATCGCGAGTACGAACCGATCCATCCGGGCTCGGGACGCGGCGACTGGCGCCAGCGCGCGAAGCGTTTCGGCGGTCCGATCGTCGCCCTCCTCGTCCTCCTGGCGACCAAGCTGAAGGCGATCCTGCTCTTGCTGCCGAAGCTGAAGGTGTTCACGACCTCCGCCTCGATGCTGGTCTCGATCGCCGCCTACGCGCTGATCTGGGGCTGGGCGTTCGCGCTCGGCTTCGTGCTGCTGCTGCTCGTGCACGAGCTCGGTCACGTGATCCAGCTTCGCCGCGAGGGAGTCGAGGCGTCGGCGCCGATGTTCATCCCCTTCCTCGGCGCGGTGATCTCGGCCAAGTCGCTCGGCGACGACGCCGCCGCCGAGGCCCGGGTCGGGCTAGCGGGGCCGATCCTCGGCACGCTCGCGACCCTGGTCCCGCTCGGGATCTGGCTCGCCACCGGCGAGGAGTTCTGGCAGGCGCTCGCCTACATCGGCTTCTTCATCAACCTGCTCAACCTGCTCCCGGTGCTGCCGCTCGACGGCGGCCGGGCGATGGCAGCGCTCTCGCCCTGGGTCTGGGTCGCCGGCTTCGCCGGGCTGGTGGCGCTCACCTTCGCCTTCCCGAACCCGATCCTGATCCTGGTCCTGATCTTCGGCGGGCTCGAGACCTGGCACCGGTGGAAGAACCGCAACACGCCCGAGGGCCGGGCCTATCACGCGATCCCCACCCGCACCAGAGTGCTGGTCGCGGTCGCCTACCTGGGTCTCGCGGCACTGCTCGCGGTCGGCGTCAGCGAGACCTTCCTCGAGAAGAGCCTCTCGGACGTCTAGAGCCGCGCGCGAAGCACTCGCCAGTCGCGGCTCACGGTTCCCGGCCGGTACCGGCCGGCGAGCCGCTTGGCGACGATCGCGCTCAGCCCGCGCTCGGCGGCGGCGGCGCGAAAGACCTTGCCATCGCCCCGGTGAAACGCCGGCGTCTGCCAGCTCGGGCCGTCAAGGGCGAGCGCATCGAGGCGCTCGCGGCGTTCCGAGTAGGCGAGCTCGAGCAGGCTCTCGCGCCCGGCGTGCAGGAGGTCGAAGACGATCAGGGTCGCGGGCGATTCACGCATCCGGCGCCGGACCTCGGAGTCCGAGGCAGCGCCGAGGCGGCGCCCGAGGCGTTGGTCGGCGGCGCTGCCCTCGTCTGAGAGCACCGCGAGCACACCGTCCAGCGCGACGGGCTCACCCTCGAGCTCGAGCGCGATCGCGAACAGCTCCGGAAACCGCGGCCGCAGGTCGTCGCCGCCGGCGTCGTGGAGCACGAGATGGCCTGTATCGCAGAGCGCGATCACGCGCTTGCCGGGCCAGTCGATCTCGAACCCCCAGTCCTGATCGCCCGCCGGCAGGCGCTTGCCCTCGCTGGCGCGCATCGGCTCGATCCGCTCGGGCAGCGCGCTGCCCGCCGGCGCCGCGTCCATGCGGTGGATCATCCAATCCTCGCCGCGGGTGCGAAAGAGCGCGTAGCGGCCGCGGACGCGCTCGCCGGAGAGGCTGACGACGACCTTGCCGGGCTCCCACTTCTCCTCCTCGTAGGTGCCGCTGTCCCAGATCGTCACCTTGCCGCCGCCGTATTGCCCCTTCGGGATTTCGCCGGCGAAGTCGATGTAGTCGAGCGGATGGTCCTCGGTGTGCACTGCGAGCCGGTTGTGCTCGGGGTCGCCGGGAACACCGCGGGGAAGCGCCCAGGAGACGAGCACGCCGTCGCGCTCGAGCCGGAAGTCCCAGTGCAGGCGGCGGGCGTGGTGCTCCTGGATCACGAACCGGCGCCCGGCGCCCGCGGCGCCGGGATCGGCGGTCGGCTCCGGCGTGTGCTCGAAGCGCCGCTTCGAGCGATAGGTCTCGAGCCTGTCCTTTCGCTTTGCGATCTCCCCTGTCTACCCGATCGGGCCCGGTGGGTAATGCTGCGGGCAGAGCCGAGTCTGATGGAGGGACGATGAGCGAGCGAGAGGTCGATGTGATCCTGATCGGCGCCGGCCCGGCGGGCGAGGTGTGCGCGGGGCGGCTCGCCGACGGCGGGCTCGAAGTCGCCCTGGTCGAGCAGGAGCTGATCGGGGGCGAGTGCTCCTACTACGCCTGCATGCCGTCGAAGGCGCTGCTGCGGCCCGCCGAGCTTCTGGCCGAGGTCGAGCGCGTGCCTGGCCCGCGCGAGCTCATCTCAGGAAAGCTCGACTCGGCCCTGGTGCTCGACCGCCGCGACGAGGTGATCCACGACCGCGACGATTCCGGCCAGCTCCCGTGGCTCGACTCGCGCGGGATAGAGCTCCTGCGGGGTCGCGGCGCGCTCGCCGCCGAGCGGACCGTCAACGTCGGTGGCGAGCTCGTGCGCGCCCGCCGCGCGGTGATCGTCGCGACCGGGACCACCGCTGCGATTCCTCCGATCGACGGTCTCGCGGAGGCCCGGCCATGGACGAACCGCGACGCGACGACGGCGAGCGAGGTCCCGGACCGGCTCCTGGTCCTCGGCGGCGGCGTCGTCGGCGCGGAGATGGCGCAGGCCTGGAGCAGCCTCGGGTCGAACGTCGCGCTGGTCGAGGCCGAGGATCGCCTCCTCGCAACCGAGGAGCCGTTCGCGAGCGAGCAGGTGAGCGCCGGCCTCGAGCGCGCAGGGGTCGAGATCAGGACGGGCGCGAAGGCGACCGCGGTCGCACGCGGCGAGTCGGGGCAGGTCTCGCTGCGACTCGAGGGGGGCGCGGAGCTGCGGGGCGACGAGCTGCTGGTCGCCGTGGGTCGCCGTCCCCGCACCGACGACATCGGGCTCGAGGCGGCGGGGGTCGCGGCCGGCGGATACCTCGAGGTCGACGACCAACTCCGGGTCGCGGGCTCGGACTGGCTGTACGCGATCGGCGACGTCAACGGGCGGGCGCTGCTCACCCACATGGGCAAGTACCAGGCGCGGATCGCCGCCGATCACATCCTCGGCGCCGATGTGGCGGCGACCTGCGACAAGCTCGGGTCGCCACGGGTCGTGTTCACCGAGCCTCAGGTCGCCGCGGTCGGCCGAACGCTGGCTGCGGCAAAGCAGGCCGGGATCGACGCGCGAGCGGTCGACGTCGAAACGGCCGCCAGCGCCGGCGCCAGCTTCGTCGGCCGCAACGCCGATGGCAACTCGCGGATCGTCGTCGACGAGAAGTGCCGGGTGATCGTCGGCGCCACCTTCGTCGGGCCGGGAATCGCCGAGTCGCTGCACGCGGCGACGATCGCGGTCACGGCGGAGGTGCCGCTCGATCGGCTCTGGCACGCGGTGCCCGCGTTCCCGACCCGCAGCGAGACCTGGCTCAAGCTGCTCGAGGAGTACGGGCTCTAGAGCGTCAGGCGGCCCTTGATCGACTGGAGGAAGGTCTTTGGGAAGCCGGGGATCTCGTCGAGCTCATCGAGCGAGCCGAACCCGCCAGCGCTGTCGCGGTGAGCGAGCACCCGGCCTGCCTGGGTGACCGAGAGCCCGAGCGCGCGCAGCTCGTCATAGGTGGCGGAGTTGAGCGAGACCGTCGTCCCCGAGCTCGCGGCGGGTTGCGGCGCCGGCGTCTCGGGAGGAGCAGGCGGCTGCTCGGCGACGGCCGGCGTCTCGCCGATCGTCGGGGGCTCGGCGGGGGGTGTTCCGATCGTCGCGGGGCCGACCGCGGGCGTTGCCCGGGCCGCCGGCGGCGGTTCCGCGGGGGCCGAGCCGAGAACCGCCTCGGCGTCGACCTCGGGCACTGGCTCGGCGGCCCTCTCGACCGCCTCGCGGGCGCGGCGCTCGGCCGCGTCGGCGCGGCGCTCGGCCTCCGAGATCCGGTCGAGGGTCTCGCGCAGGCGCTGGGCCCGCTCGACTTCCTCGGCCTTGACCGTGGCGAGTTGCTCGGCTCGCTCGGCGCGTTCCTCGGCCTGTCGAGCGCGCTCCTCGACCTCCTCGAGCCGCTTCGTCGCGCGCTCGAGCGCGTCGGTCGTCTGGCTCTTGTTCGTGGTCAGGCGGGTCTCGGCCGTGGAAAGCTCGCGCGCCAGCTTCTCTTCCTCGACGCGGTGAGCCTGGAGCTCGTCCTCAGCCCGTTGCAGGTCGGCGAGCAGGGCCTCGCGGTCCGGCTCGGGCGCAGGGCGGGCCGGTTCAGGGCTTTCGGGCTCGGTGGGCTCGGGGCTTTCCGGCTCGGGGCTTTCCGGCAGCGGGCGTCCGAGCACGACGCGCTCCGACTCAGCGCGCTCGGCTTCGACGCGAGCGCGCTCGACCCGCTCATCGGCTTCGGCCTGCATGCGCTCGAGCTCGCGCGCTCTCTCGGCGGCGAGCTCGCGCTCGCGCTGGCGCGCCTGGTCGGCCTCCGACTGCCCGAGCCGTGCCAGCGCCGAGCGCTCGGCCGCCTCACGAACCGTCCGTTCGACACCTGCCGGGGCGAGTGGTGCGGACGGTGGCGTAGTGGGCGACGGAGCTTGCGACGGCGACGAGGGCGCGGCTGGCCGGGAAGGCTCCTCGGGCGCGGGAGTGGTCGGGGGGCTACCCGGGGTCGGTGAAGCACTCGGCGGCTGCTGCGGGGCGGCCGGCGCGGGAGGCGACGGCTCGGCGGACTCGACCGCGGGTATCGACTCGGTCGGCCGCTGGCCCCTCGCTCCTGCGGCACCGGCGGCACCGGCGGCGATCACGGCACCCGCCACCGCGGCCTGCGCCGCACTTCCCGAACCCGTGCTCTGCGCCGGGGCCGCCGCCGGCGTAGGAGACTCGGGCGGCGCCTGAGGTCCGGGGGCCGGGGTCGCCTGCGCCGGTGCCTTGCCGCGGCCGGCGCGCTTGGCCTCGCGCTGCTGTTGCTTGGCGAGCTTGAGCTCCTCCCGCTTGCGCTGGCGCTCCTGGATCGCCCGCTGGCGCTCGGCCTTGACCCGCGCCTTCTCGGCTGCCCGTGCCGCCTTGCGCTGTTCGCGCTCGCGCCGGCGGCGGGCGCGCGGCGATTCGTCGGCCGCGGCCGGCGGCGGCGGTGCCGCTGCCGGTGGTCCGGTGGCCGGCGGGCCGGACGCGGCCGGGGGCTGAGCGCCCGCGGCGGCGCCACGCCCTGGGGCCTCGCGCTTGGCCGGCTTTTCGCTGCGCGAGGTCTGCTCGGACGCCGGCGGCGCGGAGGCTCCCGGAGGCGGCGCCGAGGCGGGCGGGCCGCCGGCGGGCTGATCGGTGGCCTGCGGACCCGGGGCCTGCTGCACCGGCGCGGGGGCCTGCTGCGTCGGCGAGGCGGGCGGCTGCGGCGAGCCGGGCTGCTGCTGCGCAGCCGGCGGGGGCGGAGCAGCCGCCGCAGCCGGCTGGTCCGGCGGCGGGGTCGGCGACTCAGGGGCCTTCTTCTTGCGTTCGAGCTTGAAGGAGCGCATGGACATATGGTCGCACGCCCGCGCGACCGGGGGCAGCCGACAGGGCCCGGGCGCAGGATCGCCTGCGCGCCCACCGGCAACCCCTGGGTCACCGCAGCCGGTGGCGGACCTCGCGCTCGACCTCGCGCTGCACGTCGCGGTCGCGGATCTCGCGTCGGCGGTCGCGCTGCTCCTTGCCGCGCGCGAGCGCCAGCTCGACCTTCGCTCGTGATCCCTTGAAGTAGACCCGGGTTGGGACCAGGGTCAGCTTCTTGCGCTGCATGCGGCCGATCAGGCGCTCGATCTGATGGCGGTGCAGGAGCAGCTTGCGTGGCCGCTCGGGCTCGTGGTTCTCCATCGCCGCGGGCTCGTAGGGGGGGATGTGGGCGTTGCGGAGCCAGACCTCGCCCTCCTCGATCACCGCGTATGCGTCGCCGATCTGGGCCTTACCCCCGCGCAGCGACTTGACCTCGCTGCCGCGCAGCTCGATCCCCGCCTCGAAGCGCTCGATCAGCTCGTACTTGTGCGAAGCGCGGCGATTGGTCGCCAGGTCTCCGGCGGCCGCCTTGCGCTTGCCGCTCTTGCGGGCCATCAAGGCTGCGCTCCGGCGGGCACCAGGTCGACGCGGCCGCGAGCGGCCTCGACGCCGTCGACGCGCACGTGGACCGGGTCCCCGATCCTCACCCGGCGGCCACTGCGGCCGCCGACGAGCGCCGTCTCGGTCGAGTTGAGGTCGAAGCGCTCGCCGCGCATCCGGCGGGCCGGGAGAAACCCCTCGTAGACGTCGCCGAGCTGACCGCCGAAGCCGACGAAGGCGCCGGCGCCGATCACTCCCGAGACCTCCCCCTCGAACTCTTGCGACCAGCCGGCCTCGAACAGCTCGCGCTCGAGCAGGAAGGCCGCGCAGACGTCGTCCGCGTCACGCTCGATCTTGATCGACTCGCGCTCGCGCTCCGAGCACCAGACGCCGGCCTCCCGCGTCGCCGCCCGCTCCGGCTCGTGCTCGCCGGCGCCGATCAGCGAGAGCAGCGCCCGGTGCGCGATCAGGTCCGGGTAGCGACGGATCGGCGAGGTGAAGTGGCAGTAGGCTGGGCTGGCGAGCCCGGCGTGGCCGAGGTTGCGGTCGCTGTAGACGGCGGGCTTGAGCGAGCGGAGCACAAGCGATGTATACGCGGCGTGGCCGTGCCCGCGGCGCTCGGCCTCGCGGCTGACCAGGTGGCTCGCCTGCGCGGCCAGCTCGGCCGCCTGTGTCGGGGAGATGCTCTCCGGATCGGCCAGCGGCGGCGTCGGCAGGTCGAGCGCGGCGAGCTGCTCGAAGAGAACCGCGATCCGGCCCGGGTCCGGGTCCTCGTGGACGCGGTAGAGCGTCGCCGCCCGGCGACGCTCGCAGAGGTCGGCGACGCGCTCGTTGGTGAGGATCATCAGCTGCTCGATCAGCCCGTGGGCCTCGGTCTGCTCGACCGCTTGGGCGCCGAGGACGTTGCCGTCGGCGTCGAAGCGAAACTCGGGCTCGGCGGTGGAGATCTCGAGTGCAGACCCGCGGCGGCGCTCGCGCAGCGCGGCCGCCGCCCGCCGGGCGAGCTCGAGTGGCGCGGCGATCACCTCGGGAGGCCTCGCGCGCCCGGCGAAGAACTCGTCGAGCTGGTCGTAGGAGAGACGATGGTCGGAGCGGATGCGACTGCGGTAGAAGCTCGCGCTCCGCGTCTCCCCTCCCTGGCCGAGCGCGATCTCGGCGGTCACCGCGAGCCGATCGACGTCCGGGGCGAGGCTGCAGGCGCCGGCCGAAAGCGCCCCGGGCAGCATCGGCTCGACCGCGCCCGGGACGTAGGTGCTGTTCGCGCGCCGCAACGCCTCGGTGTCGAGGGCGCTGCCGAGCCGCACGTGCGCGGCGACGTCGGCGATGTGGATCCAGAGCCGGACCCCGTCACCCTCGGGTTGGGCGGAGACGGCGTCGTCGAAGTCGCGAGCGGTCGCGGGATCGACTGTAAAGGTGTCGAGGGCCCGAAGATCGCGCCGCTCCGAGGCGCCGCGCTCCGCCTGCTCGGCGGCGTCACGCGCGTCCCCCTCGAGCCGTGGCGCGAACCCACGCTCGAGACCGCGCGCGAGCAGCAGCGCGCCGACCACGTCGCGCGCGTTCTCGGGCGCTCCGAGCACCTCGGTCACCTTCGCGCCTCCTGGCCGCTCAGCGGCGAGCACCATCTCGCCCTCGCGGACCCGGATCGAGCCGCGGGCGAGATTGACCTGGGGACCGCGCTCGAACAGGGGCTCGAGGACCGGGAAGCGCCCCCGCTTGCCGACCACCCCGACCAGCGGACTCAAAGCCGGGGGGCGAGGACCTGGAGCGCCTGGTCGAGCGCCTCGTCGGACCGCTCGGTCCGCGGGTCGTCCTCGGCCCTGATCTCGGGCTTCACGCCCTCGCCGGCGATCGAGGTCCCAGCCGCGGTCAGGTACTGGCCGATCGTCAGGTCGAGCGCCCCGCCGGCGGTCAGCGGGATCACCTCCTGGAACGTGCCCTTGCCAAAGGTGCGGGTGCCGACGACGGTCGCGAGGTCATAGGTCTCGAGCGCCGCGGCGAGGATCTCCGCCGCCGACGCGGTGTCGCGATCGACGAGCACAACGGTCGGCAGCGGTTCGATCGCGTCCCCGACCGCCTCATAGGAGCGGTCGCCCTGGGTGCGGCTCTCGGTCGAGACAACCGTCCCCTCCTCGACGAACACGCTCGCCGACAGGACCGCCTCATTGAGCAGCCCGCCACCGTTGCCGCGCAGGTCGAGCACCAGGCCCTCGGCGCCGCGTCGCTCGAGCCCCTCGATCGCCTCTCGGAGCTCCCCGTGAGAGCCCTCGCTGAAGTTGGCGAAGTGAACGTGGGCAACCTCGCGCCCGCTCACGGTCAGCAGCTCGCCGGCCACCGCCGGCAACCTGACGTCGGCGCGTTCGAGGACCAGGTCGCGCTCCGGACCGCCCCCGGCCGGGATCACGGTCAGCTCGACCTCGGTCCCCTGGGGGCCCTTGATCCGCCCGGTAGAGACCTGCGAGGGCACGCCCTCGATCGACTTGCCGTCGACGGCGACCACCAGGTCGCCGGGCTTGATCTCGGCCGCCTGGGCCGGGCTGTCGGGGAAGACGTCGGCGACCCGCAGCCCGCGCGGCACCTCGGAGACGCTTAGGCCAACGCCGTCGAAGCGGCCCGAGGTGGCCGCGTTGAAGTCCTCGAGCTGGCCGGCATCGAAGAAGTGCGAGAAGCGGTCCTCGAAGCGCTCACGCAGCTCGCTCACCATGCCTCGGATCGATGCGTCCTCGAGCTGACCACGCTCGACCGGCTCGAAGTAGTTGTCCTCGATCGTGTCGAGCGCCTCACTCGACGCGCTCGGATCGTCATCCCCGGGCAGCACGCCGGTCAGCATCCCGGCGAGCACCGCCGCCAGCACCCCGATGATCAGACCGCTGACGAGACCGGAGCCGAACCCGCTCCCGGCGGGCGCTCTCACACCTTCAGGAAGCGGCGCAGGGTGATGCCGCTACCGAGCGCGGAGACGAGGACCGCGGCGGCGACCAGCATCGCCACCAGGGGGACGAAGCCCATGGTGGAGAGATTGTCGATCAAAGCGAAGTCGTCGGCGAGTGGATCCACGATCGTTACCTTGCCGAGCAGAAGTATGCCGACCGCGATGCCCGCGCCGGCAACGCCGACGATCACGCCCTCGATCATGAACGGCCAGCGGATGAACCAGTTCGTCGCGCCGACCAGCCGCATCACCTCGACCTCGCGCCGCCGCGCGTAGATCGAGAGCCGGATCGTGTTCGCAACCAGCAGCAGCGACGCGACCAGCAACAGCGCGGCGATCACCAGGAGGACGATCTTGACCGCGCCGGTGACCTCGCGGATCTTGGTCGCGTTCTCGCGGTCCTGGCCGATCGGCGGGTCGATGGCGTCGCTGATCGGGGTCGGCGTGCCGGCCGAGTTCGGCGGCAGCAGCGCGGCCCGGACCGCCTCAAGATTGTCGGGGTCGTCGAGCTCGAGCTTGTAGGTCGGCGGCAACGGGTTCTGGTTCAGCTCCGAGATCGACCCCTCGAGATCCCCCTCGAGCTCCTTGGCCAGCTCCTGCTTCGCGCAGGCGGGCGAGCAGTACTGCACCCCGGCCACGTGCGGGACCGCAGCGAGCTCCTTCTCGAGCGCCTTGATCTCGGCCCTGGTCGCGTCGCGATAGAGAAAGACCTGGAGCCCGATCTGCTCGCGAACCTCGGTCGCCTTCGACTCGCTGGCCCGGAGGACCGGCACCAGCACGCCGAGCAGCAGCGTGGTGACGACGATCGTGACGATCGCGGCGACGCTGGGAGCGGCGCTGCGGCGCAGCGCGCGAAACGCCTCGGAGAGGAAGAAGGCGACCCGACCCACCAGCTAGTCCCCGTGCCCGTTGGTCCCGCCCTCGTCGCCGACGCCCATCTCGGCGCGCATCCGGGCGGCGAACTCCGTAGTCGACTCGTCGTGGTAGCCGCTGGCGTCGTCGTCGCGGACCAAACGGCCCTCCTCGAGCGCGATCACGCGGCGGCGCATCTTGTCGACCATGTCGCGATCGTGGGTGACGACGAGGACGGTCGTCCCGGTCCGGTTGATCCGGTACAGCAGCTGCATGATCCCGATCGAGGTGACCGGGTCGAGGTTGCCGGTCGGCTCGTCGGCGAGCAGCAGCGGCGGGTGGTTGACGAACGCGCGCGCGATCGCGACCCGCTGCTGCTCGCCACCCGAGAGCTCATCCGGGTAGCTGTGGATCTTCGCCTGCAGCCCGACCAGGCGGAGGATCTCGGGCACCTTGCGGCGGATCTGCGAGCGCGGCTCGCCGATCACCTGCAGGGCGTAGGCGACGTTGTCGTAGACGGTCCGGTTCGGCAGCAGCTTGAAGTCCTGGAACACGGTCCCGATCCGGCGCCGCAGGTAGGGGGTCCGGTCGTGGTCGAGCTGGTTGATGTCCTTGCCGGCGATCCGCACCCGCCCGTCGGCGGGCTCGACCTCCCGGATCAGGGTCTTGATCAGGGTCGACTTGCCGCATCCGGTCGGGCCGACGACGAAGGCGAACTCGCCGCGAGCGACCTCGAGCGAGACCCGGTCGAGGGCGACCTGCCCGCCCGGATAGACGACCGTCGCGTCCTCGACCTCGATGATCGGCGGCTGGCCGTCGCCGCGGCGCTGCGTCGAGGACCGCGGCGCTCGGCGAGCGTGGTCATAGGCCTCCCGGCGCCGGCCGGCGGTTGATCTGCGTGTCTTCAGTAGTGGCATGCGGAGCCTCTTTCCTCTTCTACCGGGCCACTCCTGCGACGGCCCCGCCACGCCGCGCCCTGCAGCGAAAGCTGCGCAAGACCGGCATCCCTCTTCAGCGTGCGCAAGATTAGCGCAGCGTTAGCAGATGCTCACTTTGGCCCCCCGCGAACGACCCCTGAACCGCACCCGGCGCCGCGGACTGATTGGATCAGGCGCCCGACCAGGAGGAAGGACAGCCATGCAAGCGAGCTCCAAGCACCCATTCGACGACGGCATCGCCCACAAGTGGCTGACCGAGGGGGTCCCGGACCGCAAGTTCCCGGACGGGTTCATGGATCCGGTTCCGGCGATGCGCCTGATCACTCAGGAGCTCGTCCTCGACGGGGTCCCGGAGCGCAACCTGGCCACCTTCGTCACCACCTGGATGGAGCCCGAGGCCCGGGCGATCATCGCCGAGAACCTGCACCGCAACTTCATCGACCACGCCGAGTACCCGCAGACCGCGGAGATCGAGCAGCGCTGCATCCGGATGCTCGCCGACCTCTTCAACGCCCCCGGCGAGACCACCGGCGCCCGCACCCAGGGTTCTTCGGAGGCGATCATGCTCGGGGCGCTGTCGTTGAAGTGGAAGTGGCGCGAGCGCCGCGAGGCGGCGGGCAAGGGCACCGAGAAGCCGAACTTGGTCTTCGGCGGCGACGTGCACGTCGTCTGGGAGAAGTTCTGCCGCTACTTCGACGTCGAGCCTCGGATCGTGCCCCTGCAGCCCGACAAGTACACGATCGGGCCCGAGGACGTCGAGCCGCACGTCGACGAGAACACGATCGGCGTCGCGGCCGTGGTCGGGACGACCTTCACCGGGCACGCCGACGACGTGGTCGGGATCAACAACTACCTGCTCGCGCTCAAGGAGGAGAAGGGCCTCGACGTCCCGCTGCACATCGACGGCGCCAGCGGCGGCTTCGTGTGGCCGTTCCTGTACCCGGACTCGAAATGGGACTTCCGGCTCGAGCAGGTGCGCTCGATCAACGTCTCCGGCCACAAGTTCGGGCTCGTCTTCCCGGGGATCGGGTGGCTGATCTTCCGCGAGAAGTCCGACCTCGCCGAGGACCTCGTCTTCTACGAGAACTACCTCGGCAAGACCGACGCCACCTTCACGCTCAACTTCTCGACCGGGTCGGCGATGGTGCTCGCCCAGTACTACGCGCTGATCCGCTTCGGGCGCGAGGGCTATCGGTTCGTGATGACGGCGATGCAGAAGAACGCCGAGTTCCTCGCCAAGCGGATCGAGGAGATCGGCCGGTTCAAGGTGATTGGCGCGGGCGAGGAGCGACTGCCGCTGGTCGCTTTCCAGCTTGCCGGTGACGAGCCCTACGACGAGTTCGACATCGCGTTCCAGGTCGCCGCGGAGCGCGGCTGGATGCTGCCCGCCTACACGATGCCACCGAACGCCGAGCACGTGAAGATGATGCGGGCGCTGGTCAAGATCAACCTCACCCACGCCCTCGTCTCCACCCTGGCCGACGACATCGCGGCGGCCTGCGAGACACTCGAGAAGAAGGGCGGCGTGCACGAGTCCGAGCGCAAGCGGGTGAAGACGAGTGTCGGCTACTGAGTGGGCTTCTTGCCTCTCGAATCACCTCGGCGGGGTGACTCCGGCCGATCGCCGCCGTAAGCTCACGGCAGTGCCGCTACGAGGCGGCGCGCGAAGCGACATTGGGGAGGTACTTCGTTGAGCACCTACGAGACGGAAAGTCGCGGTGAGGGCTGGGTCCTGTTTGCCGGGATCATGCTCCTGATCGCCGGCTTCCTCAACTTCATCTGGGGAATCGCGGCGATCGACGGCGCCAGCTTCTTCACCGACGAGGGCCGCTACATCATCTTCACCGATCTCAACGCGTGGGGCTGGTTCTTCTTGATCGTCGGCGTGCTGCAGATGATCGCCGCATTCTCGATCTGGAACCGGCACGCGTACGGGCGCTGGTTCGGGGTCCTCGCCGCGAGCGTGAACTTCGTAATCCTGCTGTTCACGGTCAACGCGTTCCCGTTCGCGGCCTTGATGGTGATGATCATCGACATCCTCGTCATCTACGGCCTCGTCGCCTACGGAGGTCGCCAGGGCTCGGCCGCCTAGGTGTAGTTCCTCACGACGGACGATCGTCGTCGTGCTCGCCGCCGGCGTGGCCGGGCCACCGCGTACGTCGGTGAGAACAACTCGCTGATCCGCAGCGAGGCGCGAAGCCCAAGGGTAGGATCGACGCTCATGAGCAACACTCGGCCGGCGGCGATCCTCGCCCTCGCCCTCGCGGCTCTGACGCTGATCGCGGCCACCTATTCGGTGATCGCCAACTTCCCGCGCGGCCTGATCATCGCGGTGCTCCTGATCGGGGCGGCGATCGTCGGCTGGTATGGGCTGATCCGCCGAGGGGCACGGCGCCTCGCCGGCCTCGGGTTGGCTGCCGCCCTCCTCGTGGCAACGCTGCTGATCGTGATCCTCGACGGCGGAGTCCTGGAGGCCGTCGTGGTCGGCGCGACGGCGTTCGCGACCGTGATCGCCACCAAGGTCGCCTTCGTCGTCCACATCCCGCTCGCCGACGCCTCCCCGCCGGCGCACCCGGTGCTGTTCTTCAACCCGAAGTCCGGCGGCGGCAAGGCGGAGCGGTTCAAGCTCGCCGACGAGGCGCGGGCGCGAGGGATCGAGCCGATCGAGCTCACCCTCGGCAGCGACCTCGAGCAGCTCGTGCGAACCGCCGTCGGCGAGGGCGCCGACGGGCTGGCGATGGCCGGCGGCGACGGCTCGCAGGCTGTGGTCGCCGCGGTCGCCTCCGAGCTCGACCTCCCCTACGCCTGCATCCCGGCCGGGACGCGCAACCACTTCGCGCTCGACCTCGGCGTCGATCGCGACGACGTCGTCGGCGCGCTCGACTCTTTCGTCGACGGCGGCGAACGCCGGGTCGACCTCGCCGAGGTCAACGGACGCGTGTTCGTCAACAACGTCTCGCTCGGCCTCTATGCCGAGGCGGTCCAGCGCGAGGGCTATCGCGAGGCGAAGCTGAAGACGATCCTCGACACGCTGCCCGACGTGCTTGGCCCCGAAGGCGAGGGGCTCGACCTTCGCTGGACCGGACCCGGCGGGCACGAGCACTCCTCGGGGGCCGCGATCCTGGTCTCGAACAACCGCTACCGGCTCGGGAAGGCGGTCGGTTCGGGCACCCGGCCGCGGATCGACGACGGCCTGCTTGGGATCACGGTCGCCTCCGCGCCGGCCGGCAGGGGTGAGGCCCGGCAGGCACCCCAGCGACCGTGGCGGGAATGGTCGACCCCCACCTTCGAGGTCGATGCGGAAGGGCCGATCGCCGCCGGCGTCGACGGCGAGGCGTTGGTGCTCGAGGCCCCGCTTCGCTTTCGCATCCTGCCCGGGGTGCTGCGGGTTCGGATCGCGCGCGCGCATCCGGGCGCCTCCCCGTCGGCGGCGATGCCCGAGAGCCTGCCCGACACCGCCCGTGCGGTGTTCGCGATCGCCGCCGGGCGTTCACCTGCAGCCGCCGGCTAGTACGGCCCGCGGAAGACCAGAACCAGACACGAGAAGGAGAACCGATGGACATCGTCGAGATCGAACAGAAGGAGACCCTGGAGCGCAAGGAGGTCGTGGCCCGTCTACGAGCGCTCGCCAACATGCTCGCGAAGAGCAACGAGCTCAAGTTCGAGCAGGGCGGGATGAAGATGACGGTCCACGTCCCCGACAAGGTCCAGCTCAAGGTCGAGCTCGAGGTCGAGACCGACGAGCGCGAGCTCGAGATCGAGCTCAAGTGGTGACGTCGGCCCCCTCGGGTAGTAGCAATACGGCGCCGATCAGGAAGCTGAGCGCGCCCAGCGAGGTTGTGACGTTGGCCACTGCCAGGTCGAGCACGTCGCCGGTGTCGGGGACGATGTAGCCCGCGACGGCGGAGATCCCGAACAGCACGCAACCGAGGAGGTTGATCGTCGCGATCTTCCACTCCAGGTTTCGCTGCGCCCGCCAAACGCCTCCACCCCGCACCTCGAGGTACGCCAGCAAGCCAGCGACCAGGAAGCAGATCGAACCGACGGCCTCGGGCGCCCAGACAAGGCGATCGACCTGCGAGGTATCGAAGCTCGCCTGCATCGCCCTGTAGGTGTTGATGTTGAAGAAGACCGTGCCGACGAGCTGGATCAGGGTCGCCCACCAGTCGATTCGGCCCGGCTCGAACGTGATCAGCCGGACCCGGTGGGTCCGGCGGCCCGCCGGATCACGGTCCGCGTTGGCAGCCTCCAGGTACTGCAGCAGGGCGGCGGAGGTGAAGAAGACCGAGCCGACGAAGAACACCGCGCCGTCGGCGGCCGAGCCCACCAGGCCGGCGAAGCCCGGAAACGGGCCCAGGAAGAAGCAGACCGAGCCGATCGCGAACAGGACTCCGATCCACCATGAGGCATGGCGCGGGGCCCACCAGCGGCGACGGGGGTGGGTCGCACGGGAGAGTCTCGAGGCGTGCTTGCGCGCGAACCGCGACGACCACTGGACGATCTCCCCGTCAGGACGGCGGTAGGCGACGTGAGTGGTGAACGGGCCGATCGCGTGGCGGTCGACCACGGTCCAGCCCTGCGGGGTCCCCGGATACCTCTCCGCCAACCGGTGCCCGAGCATCGGCGGAGCGTAGTCAGCGACCCGGCGCCGGGCCACGGATCAGGCTTCGCGCCGAGACGGCCGCGGATAGGCTGCCGACCGATGCCCGGCGGCCCAGCCACGGATCCGGACGGGCCGCACGCGACGTCGCCGGGGTCGCCTGGAGACCGGCCAAGCCGCGCCTCCGCCCGCTGCGCCTTGTCGTCGCCTGGATCGTCTCGGCGGCGTCGGTCTATGCGGCCGCCGCGATCGTTCCCGGGGTCAGCCTCGACGACCCCGGCGGAGCGTTCCTGGTCGCGGCGCTGATCGCGGTCATCAACGCCTTCCTGCCGCCTCTGATCGCGGCGTTGCGGCTCCCCTTCACGCTCGTCGCCGGCTTCCTGCTGGTCCTGTTCGCCGATGCGGGGGCGCTGATGCTGACCGACGAGCTGTTCCCCGAGGTGCTCGGGATCGACTCGTTCGGGGACGCCCTGCTGATGTCGCTGGTGATGGCGGCGGTCTCGATCGTGCTCCAGGCGATCACCGGGACCAACGACGACGACGAGTACACGCTGCGAGTGATCCGGCGGGTCGCGCGGCGCCAGGGAGGCGAAGGGTCCAACCGACACTGCGGGAATCATCTTCCTCGAGATCGACGGCCTGGCGCTGCCGATCCTCCAAAGCGCGATGCGCGACGGGAGCGCCCCCAACATCGCCCGCTGGATCGCGGAGGACGGCTACCACCTCGCCGAGTGGGAGACCGACCTCTCCTCGCAGACCGGCGCCAGCCAAGCCGGGATCCTGCTCGGCTCGAACGAGGGGATCCCCGCGTTCCGGTGGGTCGAGAAGGAGAACGCGACGCTGATGTCCTGCTCGGCGCCGGCCGATTGCGCCGAGATCGAGCGACGTCACGCGACCGGCCGCGGGCTGCTCGTCGACGGAGGGGCGAGCCGGGGAAACCTGCTCTCCGGCGAGGCCGACGAGACCATTCTCACCGTGAGCCGGATGGAGGCCGAGAAGCGGGCCAACCCCGGCTACCGCGCCTTTCTCGCCAATGGTTTCAACGTCACACGGGCGCTGGTCCTGTTCGTCTGGGAGGTGTTGCTCGAGTGGATGGCCGCGCTCCGGGCGATTCGCCGCGACGTCCGCCCCCGTGGCCACCGGGGCGGGATCTACCCGCTCCTGCGGGGGGCGATGTGCGTGATCGTGCGCGACCTGATCGTCTTCGGAGTGCTGACCGACATGATGCGCGGGCGTCCCGCGGTCTACGCGACCTTCTCGAGCTACGACGAGGTCGCGCACCATTCAGGGCTCCAGCGCGCCGACACGATGGAGGCGCTGCGCAAGCTCGACCAGCAGTTCGGCCGGATCGAGCGAGCTCGTCGCTACGCGGCGAGGCCGTACGAGATCGTCGTCCTCTCCGACCACGGCCAGACGCAGGGCGCGACCTTCAAGCAGCGAAACGGCTATGGGCTCGACGAGCTGGTCGAGCGCTCGCTGAGCGGGGGCGAGGTCGCGGAGTACGCCGGTGGCGACGAGCAGAGCGCGATGGTGGGACACGCGATCAGCGAGGCAACCGGGCGAAGCGAGGAGAAGCGTCCCAAGAACGACGTCTCGGACCGGGAGGTCGTGGTGCTCGGGTCCGGGAACCTGGGACTGGTCTACCTGATGGACGAGCGGCGGCGACTCACCCTCGAGGAGATCGACGAGCGCCATCCATCGCTGATCCGGGCCCTGCGCGAGCACCCGCACGTCGGCTGGCTGCTGGTGCGCTCATCCGAGCACGGCGCCCTGGCCATGGGGGCGGCCGGCGTCCACCACCTCGCCGATGGTCGTGTCGAGGGCGAGGACCCGCTCGCCGCGTTCCCTCCGAACTCCGGGCAGCACCTGCTGCGCACGGACGGGTTCGAGCACGTCGCCGACATCATGGTCGGCAGCTTCTACGACCCCGAGCTCGACGAGGGCTGCGCGTTCGAGGAGCTGATCTCGTTCCACGGCGGGATCGGCGGCCCGCAGACCAGGCCGTTCATCCTCTACCCGGACGGGCTCGAGATCCCCGACGAGCCGATCGTCGGCGCCGCCGCCGTGCACCGGCTGCTGGCGGGCTGGCGTCGCAAGCTCGAGGGCCGCGATCACCCGAACCCGGGCGATGTCGCGGGAGCCCGCGATGACGCGAGCTCCCGCCGACCATCGGCTCAGGCTACGGCCCGCTCGTCCTCTCCGTAGACGATGATCCCGTGCACGACGTAGACACAGACCGCGAACATCGCGAGCGACCACCAAGGGAAGGCGCCGCCCACCGACAGCAGCGCCCCGATCGCGCCGAGGCTTCCGCCGACGATGCCGATCACGCGGCCATAGGCGTTGCCCGAGAACAGCGAGAAACCGCCGGTGAGCTGGATCACGCCGAGGATGATCAGAACCCAGCCGAGGGTGTTGAGGTTGCTGAGGATGAACCTCGTGTCGTTGACGAAGATGTTCGCGTCATCGAGGGCGCCGATGCCGTAGATGATGTTGAGCACTCCGAGGATGAGCAGCATCGTCGCTGCGAAGACGACTCGACCTGTGCCTCTCAATTTGAGACTCCTTTGTCAGCCAGCCGCTATCGCGCGACCATGTCCACGGTAGTTCTGCGCCGAGTCGCCGCTCCCTCCCCGATGAACAAAGGTCCGATGCCGAAACTACGATCGCTCGGTGATCCGCGGCCGGTTGCAGCGACGCGAGCGCTCGGCAAGCGAGCAAGGCGACGACGAGTACATCGAGATCGACCCAGGCGAGCTGAGCCGGGTCTTCACCGTGCCCGACTGGCTTCGCAACGTCGGACTGATGTCGTGGTTGCTGGTCGGCGTCGCGGTCTTGCTCGTGGGCCTGGTCTGGCTCGCCTCCCTGACCCAGGTGATCGTGGTCCCGGTGATCGTCGCGGCGATCGTCGCCGCGGTCGGCTCACCGCTGGTCGGCTGGCTCAACCGCCACCGGGTGCCGCGCGCGCTGGGAGCGGCGCTGTTGATGCTGGCGATAGTCGCTGTCGGCACCGGGATGCTGTTGATAGTGGTGCTCGGGATCAGCGGCCAGGCGAGCGACATCGGAGGGCACCTCTCCGACGCCGAGGACACCGTCGCCGGCTGGCTCCAGGACCTCGGCCTGAGCCCGGACAAGGCTGATCAGGCAAAGCAGGACGCCAGCTCGGGGATCAGCGACAGCGCCTCGGCGCTGCTCAACGGCGTCGTCTCGGGCGTCAGGGAGCTCTCCTCGCTGGTCTTCTTTCTCGCGATGACGGCGCTGAGCCTTTTCTTCCTGCTCAAGGACGGCCCGCTGATTCGCGCCTGGGTCGAGGACCACTCGGGGGTGCCGAAGCCGGTCGCGGAGACGATCGGCCGGCGCGTTCTCGGGTCGCTGCGCGGCTACTTCCTCGGGGTGACGATCGTCGCGGCCTTCAACGCCGTCGTGGTCACGCTCGGGGCGCTGCTGCTCGGGGTGCCGCTGATCGGGACGATCGCCGCGGTCACCTTCATCGGCGCATACGTCCCCTACCTCGGCGCCTGGGCGGCGGGTGCGTTCGCGGTCCTGATCGCGCTCGGCAGCTCGGGCACCGACGCGGCGGCCGGGATGATCGTCGTCCAGCTGCTCGCGAACGGGGTCCTGCAGCAGCTCGTGCAGCCGTTCGCGATGGGAGCGGCGCTCGGGATCCACCCGCTCGCGGTGCTGATCGTGACCATCGCCGGTGGAGCGCTGTTCGGGACAATCGGGCTGATCGTCGCCGCCCCGCTGACCTCGGCGATCACCCGGATCTCCGCCGACCTGGCGAAGGCTCGCGCAGCCGAGGAGCAGGCCGACCCGCCACCCCAGGGGCGCCCCGAGCCGGCGCCCGGGGTAACGTGAGGCGATCAGCCGTCGGGCGGAGGGCGGGCGGTCCGAGAGAGCTCCTCGCGCAGCGCGGCGACCTCGGCGCTGAGCTCGTCGATTCGGCCCGCCAGCGGGTCCGCGCCGCTCGCGCGACGCCGCGCCTGGGCCGCGGTTACGAAAGCGCTGGTGATCACGCCGGTGATCACGGCGAAGAACGAGAGCCCGCCGATCATCAGCACGGCTGCGATCAGCTTGCCGTCGGTGGACTGCGGCACGACATCGCCATAGCCGACCGTGGTCACGGTCTGGGTCGCCCACCACATCCCGTCCCAGACGGAGTCGAAGGTTTCCGGATTGACGAGCCGCTCGATCACTCCGAAGACGACGATCGCGATCAGCCACAGGATCGCGATCACCGCCGCAGCGACCCGCGGCCGCAGACCCCTTCGCTCGATCTGGTGCTCGACCGCGCGGCCGGCCGCCGACGACTCGAACTGCTCCGCCATCGCGACGGGCTTCGCCGCCGGGCGATCCAGCCCTGCCGGCCGGTGGCGCTCGCATGAACGGTGGCGCCCCGAAGCGTGCGGGAGTGGTGCTCGCGACGCTGATCATCGTCGCGGCGGTCGCGAACCTGAACCTCGCGGTCGCCAACGTCGCCCTACCCGATATCGGCAAGGCCTTCGACGCCGGCCAGACCGCGCTCAACCTGGTCGCGGTCGGCTACTCGCTCGGGCTTGCGGCCTCGGTGCTCTATCTCGGCGCGGTCGGAGACCGCTATGGGCGCAAGCGGATGCTGGTCGGCGGGATGGCGCTCTCGATCCCGGCCTCCCTGCTCGCCGGTCTCGCACCATCGATCGAGGTCCTTTTCGTCGCCCGGGTGATCGGCGGGCTCGCCGCCGGGATGGCGTTCCCCACGACCCTGGCGCTGATCACGGCGCTCTGGTCGGGCCCGGAGCGAACGAAGTCGATTGCGCTCTGGTCGGGGATCGGCGGCGCGATCGCGGCGCTCGGCCCGCTGCTCTCCGGAGCGCTGCTCGAGCAGTTCGACTGGGGATCGGTCTTCCTGGTCACGCTGCCGCTCGCGGTCATCGCGCTGATCATGGCCCTGCGGCTGGTTCCCGCACACGTCAACGAGACCAGCGATCCGGTCGACAACCTGGGCGGCATCCTCTCGGTCCTGCTCGTCGCCGCACTCGTGCTAGCGATCAATTTCGCCCCGGTCCCGAACGAAGGCACCCTGGCCCTCGGGCTGGCGGCGATCGCGCTCGCCGCCGCGGTGGCGTTCGTCATCCGCCAGCGCCGCGCCAAGGCCCCGTTGTACGACCTCGAGGTCGCGGCGCGGCCAACCTTCTGGGTTGCGGCGGTGGCCGGGATCATCGTCTTCGGGACGCTGATGGGGGCGATGTTCATCGGTCAGCAGTTCCTCCAGAACGTGCTCGGCTACTCGACGCTGGACGCAGGCCTGGCGATTCTCCCGGCGGCCATGCTGATGGTCCTCGTCGCCCCTCGTTCGGCGAAGGTGGTCGACGCCCGCGGCGCCCGGTTCACGCTGCTGCTCGGCTACGCGTTTTGCCTGCTCGGCTTCCTGGTCATGCTGCTGCTCTGGAGGGAGGACATCTCGTACTGGAAGGTCGGCCTCGGCTACGCCCTGATCGGTATCGGCGTCGGCTTCGCCGGCACGCCCGCCTCACATTCCCTGACCGGCTCGGTGCCGGTCGATCGAGCGGGGATGGCGTCGGGGACCGCGGACCTCCAGCGTGACCTCGGCGGCGCGATCATGCAGTCGATCCTCGGCGCCGTCCTGACCGCCGGCTACGCCTCGGCCGTGAGCGCGTCGATCGCGTCGTCCCCTAACGCCGACAAGGTCACCAACGACGTCCAGAGCGAGCTCACGAAGTCGTTCTCCAGCGCCGCCGATACCGCCTCGCAATACCCCAAGTACGCCAGCGAGATCATCGCCGGCGCCAAGTCGGCGTTCCTGCGGGGAGACGAGCGGGCCTATGCGGCCGGGATCGTCGCGATCCTGATCGGCGCCGCGGTCGTCTTCTTCCGCTTCCCGCGCAAGGACGACGAGCAGCGGCTGCTCGCCGAGTATCAGGCCGAGGACGCCGGCCGACTGTCCGCCGACGGCGCATGAGCGGATCGACCGGCAAGGCGGCCGCGGCGGCCGGCGGGATCGTCCTCGCCACGCTGGCAGCCGGGCAATTCGTGATGGCCCTGGACACCACCGTGATGAACACCGCGATCGCCACGGTGGCCGACGACGTCGGGACCACCGTCACCGGAATACAGACGGCGATCACCCTTTACACGCTCGTGATGGCGTCGCTGATGATCACCGGTGGAAAGCTCGGTGAGATTCTCGGCCGCAAGCGTGCGTTCTGCGATCGGCTGCGTGATCTATGCCTGCGGCTCGTTTACCACCTCGCTCGCTCCCAACCTGACCGTGCTGATCATCGGCTGGTCGTTTCTGGAGGGGCTCGGGGCGGTGCTGATCATGCCGGCGATCGTCGCGCTGGTGGCATCGAACTTCGGCCGCTCCGAGCGCCCGCGGGCCTACGGCCTCGTTGTCGCCGCCGGCGCGATCGCGGCTGCCCTAGGTCCCGTGATCGGCGGCGCGTTCACCACCTATGCGTCCTGGCGCTGGGTCTTCGCCGGGGAGGTGATCATCGTCTTGGTGATCCTCCTGCTGGCGCCGGCGGATGAAAGACAAGCCGGCCGAGGAGGGCGTTCGCCTCGACCTCGGAGGGACGACCCTGTCGGCGCTCGGGCTGAGCTTGATCGTCCTCGGAATCCTGAAGTCGGGCACCTGGGGCCTCGTCCAGCCAAAGCCCGACGCCCCGACGGTGCTTGGGCTCTCGCCGGTGATCTGGATGGTCTTGGCCGGCGGCGTCACGCTGGCGCTCTTCCTCGCCTGGGAGAACCGACGCGTCAAGGCGGGTCGGGGCGTGCTGATCGAGCCGGCGATGCTGCGCAACCTGCAGCTGCGAAACGGAGTGATGTCGTTCCTGTTCACGTACCTGGTCCAGGCCGGAATCTTCTTCACCGTCGCGCTGTTCTTGTCGGTAGCCCTCGGCCTCTCGGCGATCGATACCGGGGTGAGGCTGCTCCCGTTGTCGCTCTCGCTGCTCGCCTTCGCCGTCGGGATCCCGCGACTGCTTCCCGAGGCCAATCCGCGGCGGGTGATCCAGATCGGGTTCATGGTCCTGTTCGCCGGCCTGGTGCTGCTCGTCGGCCTGCTCGACGTCGGATCCGGCCCCGAGATCGTCACCTGGCCGTTGCTGCTCTGCGGTGCGGGCCTTGGAGCCCTCGCTTCTCAGCTCGGCAGCGTCACCGTCTCGGCGGTTCCCGACGAGCAGAGCGGCGAGGTAGGTGGGCTGCAGAACACCGGCGCGCAGCTCGGCGCCTCGATCGGAACGGCGCTGGCGGGTGCGGTTCTGATCTCGGCACTGACCGCCTCGTTCTTCACCGGCATCCAGGACAACCCTGCGGTTCCCGAAGGCCTGGCCAACCAGGCCGAGACCGAGCTCGCGGCCGGGATCCCGTTCACGTCCGACGCCGATCTCGAGGCGCAGCTCTCGGAGGCGGGCGTGCCCGCTACGACCGCCGATGCGGTCACGGAGGCCAACGCGGAGAGCCGGATCGACGGCCTGCGAGCGTCGATCTCGCTGCTCGCGGTCATCGCCCTGGCCGCTCTGCCGTTCACCAGAGGCATCCCGACGGTCCAGCCCGGAGCCCAATCGAAGGCGAAACCCGCAGACCCGCTGGAGGAGAGCCCGGCCCCGACCTAGCCGGCGCTCGCGATCGCGTCGCAGAGCTTGCCGAGCGCGTCCTGGGCCTGGCCCGACGGGAGCTGGCCCACCGTGCTCCGGCACGACTTCGCCGCCGACGCGAGCGCCTGCTGGGCCTGTTCACCGCCCTCGCTGACGGCCTGCTTGGCGGTGTTGCCGACGGACTTGCAGGCGCTATCGAGGGCAGTTCCGGCGGCGCCTCCGAGCTGCTGTGCCGAGTCGGTACAGGAACTGACGGCCGAGTCGATCGCCGGCTCGGCGTCCGACCCGCCCGACGGCGTCGTCGTGGTCGTTTCGTCGTCGTCACCACAGCCAGCGGCGATCAGGCCGCAGACGAGGATTGCCGCGATCCCGGCGATCGCCTGCCAACGCGGTCCTTGCATGCTCACAGCCTTTCTGTTTGGGGGCTCAGCTTGGCAGTCTTACGAGACGGCCAAGCTGCGGTCAAGCGCTCGGGTGGTGAGCTGGGCGAGCATCGTTCCGACCAGGGCGCCCGCGACGACGTCGCCGGGATAGTGCACCCCGACGTGGACGCGCGAATACGAGACCACGGCAGCGAGCCCGAGCAGCGGGATCGAGGCGATCGGGAGGATGTGGCCGACTCCGGTCGCGTACGCGAACGCCGAGGCCGAGTGCCCGGACGGAAATGCGGTCGAGCCCGGCATCCGCGCCCAGCGCGCGCCGGGGACCTGCTCGACGACCCGCTCCGGGCGACGGCGGCCGCCAAGCGGCTTCAGCGCCAGGTTGGCGACCGCCGCGGCGACCCCGACGGAGGCGAGGCCCGCAACCGCCGCCCGCCTGCCCCGCCGGCCGCCGAGCGCTGCCTGCAGCGCCGCCGCGACGATCCAGAGCTTCGAGTAGTCGGCCGCGCTGGAGACGCGGTTCATCGCGGTGTCCAGCGCCGGCGTGGGGGTGCGGGCGATCGCCGCGTAGACGGCGACGTCGATTCGCTCTGCGTCCCGGAGCCACCCGGGACCCTGATCGGGTGACGATTCCGAGTGCGGTTCGGCCGGTCCAGGTTCGGCGCCGGGCGTGCCCACGGGCTGATCCTATGAGACCTGGCATCGCTGGCGATTGCGGGACGGGGAAATCATCCGCTCCGGTCGATGCGTCGCGGGGAGCATCGGTTTAGGGTGGTAGGGATGAGCCCGGCCGTGACCAAGAGCGCCCTGCACCAGGAGGCGCGATCGACGCAGGAGCGGGCGGCGGCGGGCAAGGCGGCGCGAAAGAAGGTGCCGCGGTCGAGTCATGCGGAGTGGGCGCCTGCGGCCGACCGCGCCGATCCGGTGGCCATCCTCGAGCGCCAAGCCGCCGACCGAGTGCCGGAGCTGGTCCCGTTGCGCTACGGGCGGATGCTCGCCTCGGCGTTCACGTTCTACCGCGGAGCGGCGGCGATCATGGCGGCCGACCTGGCCGAGAGCCCGACCTCCGGCCTCCTCGTGCAGGCGTGCGGCGACGCGCACCTGTCCAACTTCGGTGGCTTCGCGTCGCCGAGCCGCGACCTCGTCTACGACATCAACGACTTCGACGAGACGCTTCCGGGACCCTGGGAGTGGGATCTGAAGCGCCTCGCCGCGAGCTTCGAGATCGCCGGCCGCGATCGCGGCTTCGAGCGCTCGCAGCGAGCGGAGATCGTCCGCACCGTCGCGCGCGAGTACCGCGACCGGATCCACGAGCTTGCCGCGATGTCGAATCTCGACGTCTGGTACCTGCGGGTCGCGGTCGCCGAGCTGCGGGACATGATCGGAGCCGGCGCGAGCAAGACGGAGCTCAAGAGATTCGACCGCACGGTTGCCAAGGCGGAGCGCAAGACCCGGTTGCGGGCGTTCGAGAAGCTCACCCAGAATGTCGACGGGGAGCTTCGATTCCGCAGCGATCCTCCTGTGCTCGTCCCATTCGACGAGGTCTTCGCCGGCAAGCAGCTCGAAACCGCGGAAGCGAGGCTGCGAAAGGTCCTCGAGCAGTACCGCGAGACACTGAGCCCCGAGCGCCGGCACCTGTTCGACGGCTACCGGTACGTTCACACCGCGCGCAAGGTGGTCGGGGTGGGCAGCGTCGGGACGCGCGCTTGGGTCGCCCTGTTTGTCGGGCGCGACGAGGAGGACCCGCTCTTCCTGCAGGTCAAGGAGGCCCAGCCGTCGGTGCTCGAGCCCTACACGGCCCCGACCGAGTATCCGCACCAAGGTCAGCGGGTCGTCGAGGGCCAGCGGCTGACCCAGTCGACCGGCGACATCCTGCTCGGCTGGCTGACCGCGACCGGGCCCGACAACCGAAAGCGCGACTTCTACGTCCGTCAGCTCTGGGACCAGAAGGGATCGGCGGTGGTCGAGGCGATGACGCCGGATGGGTTGGCCCGCTACGCCCGCCTCTGCGGCGCGATCCTCGCCCGCGCCCACGCCCGCTCGGGCGATCGCGTCGCGATCGCGGCCTACCTCGGCGGAAGCGACAGTTTCGATCGCGCGATCGCCGATTTCGCGGCCGCCTACGCCGACCAAAACGAGCGCGACTACGACGCCTTGAAGCTCGCCGCGAAGGACGGACGAATCGAGGTCGAGACGGAAGTCAGCTGATCGCGATCACGGCGATCACCGCAATCCCCAGCAGGGCGCCGACCGCCGCGAGCAGACGCTCGGCCCGATGCGATAGCGGAGCGAAGCGACCCTCCTCGACGGCCCGATCGAGGCGCACGGCTCGGGCGCTCCCGATTGCGATCAGCGCGATCCCGTAGGCCGCGAAGGCGGACCCGAGGAGCACGTACGGCAGCTCGTCGACAGTGGGGTCGAGGGCCGGCAGGATCCGGCCGATCCCGATCCCGACCGCGATCGCGGTCAGCCCGGTGCGCCACCAGGCGAGCTGCGTGCGCTCGGCCGAAAGCCTGGTCTGCGGGCTGCCTTCCTCGATCCGCCGAGCGTAGTCTCATTCGGGCCCGGCCGCGGGTCGCGTACCGATATGATCGCGCCGCCAAACCTGAGGGGAGAGTGTCTTGCTGATCGCCGCCGACTACCCGTTCCTGGACGTCCTCTGGACGATGATCATCTTCTTCGCCTGGGTGATCTGGATCTGGATCGCGATCACGGTCCTGATCGACGTCTTTCGCCGCCACGACATCGGCGGTTGGCACAAGGCGGCCTGGGTCGTGTTCGTGATCCTCCTGCCGTTCCTCGGCGTGCTCGTCTACCTGATCGCCCAGCACGAGGGGATGCGCGAGCGCAGCGTCAAGCAGGCGAAGGAGCAGCAGGCGGAGTTCGACCAGTACGTCCGTCAGACCGCGGGCGGCTCCGCGACCGAGATCGCGAAGGCGAAGGAGCTGCTCGACAGCGGCGCGATCACGCAGACGGAGTTCGACGCGATCAAGGCGAAGGCGCTCGCCTAAGCCTCATCGGCTGCGCAAACGGCGCGTGATCAGGTCCACTCGGGCCCGAACAGCGGCGGCCGCGAGACGATCGGCTTCAGCAGCATCGCCTCACGGGCGCGATCGGCGATCCCGCGCGCGGTGAGCCCGAAGTGCTCCATGCAGGCCTCGCCGGTGCCCGAGATGCCGAACTCGTCCCCCATCCCGACCGCGAACACCGGCACCGGGTGCTGTTCGGCGGCGACGTGGCGAACCGCGTCGGCGAGCCCGCCGGTGATCCGGTGCTCCTCGGCGGTCACCGCCACCCCGGTCTTCGAGATCGACTCGAGCACCGGCTCGGAGTGGATCGGCTTGACGATCGAGACGTTGAGCACCTCCGCCTCCACCCCGTCCTCGGCCTCGAGACTGTCGGCGGCCTCGAGCGCCCGCCAGACCATGTGGCCGGTGGCGATCAGGCTGATGTCCTTGCCCTCGCGGAGCACTTCGACTCCGCCGCCGAGGGTCTCGGGGACCTCGTCGTAGACGACCGGGGTCGCCGGGCGGCCGAAGCGCATGTACATCGGCGCTTCCTTCTCGTAGGACTCGAGCGTCGCGCGGTAGGCCTGGTTGTAGTCGGCGGGGACGACCACCTGCATCCGCGGCATCGCCCGCATCAGCGCGATGTCCTCGATCATCTGATGCGACGCTCCGTCCTCGCCGAGCGAGACGCCGCCGTGCGAGGCGCCGATCCGGACCGGCAGCTCGTTGTGGGCGATGCCGAGCCTGACCTGATCATAGGCGCGCCCGGCGGCGAAGATCGCGAAGGTCGATGCGTAGGGGACCTTGCCGCTCGCCGCAAGCCCGCAGGCGATCGACATCATGTTCGCCTCGGCGGCGCCGCAGTTGAAGAACCGCTCCGGGAACCGCTCGCCGAACCTCATCGACTGGGTCGAGACGGCGAGGTCGGCGTCGAGGGCGACCACGTCCTCGTGCGCCTCGCCGAGCTCGACCAGGGCATCGCCGTACGCGTTGCGGGTCGGCGCCGGCTCCGCCTTAGCCGCCATCGAGCGACCTCGTCTGCTCCTCGAGCCGCGCCTCGAGCTCCTCCAGCGCCTCGGCCGCGAGCTCCTGGCTCGGCGGCTTGCCGTGGAAGCCGAACCGGCCTTCCATCGCCGAGACCCCCTTGCCCTTCTTGGTCTGACAGACGATCGCCGCCGGGCGGTCGAGCGAGCGACTGCGCTCGAGCGCCTCGACGATCGCGCCCATGTCGTGGCCGTCGACCTCGATCGCGTCCCAGCCGAAGGCCTCGAACTTCGCCCGCACGTCGCCCGTGTCCATGACCTCCTCGGTCGTGCCGTCGGTCTGCAGATGGTTGTAGTCGACGATCGCGGTCAGGTTGGTGACCCCGAAATGGGCGGCGGCGGTCGCCGCCTCCCAGGTCTGGCCCTCCTGGCAGTCGCCGTCGGAGAGGACGCCGAACACGTGGGCGGTGTCGTCGAGGCGGTCGAGTCGCAACGCCAGGCAGATGCCGACGCACATCGAGAGCCCCTGCCCGAGCGAGCCGGTCGAGACCTCGACCCCGGTGGTCCGGTTCATATCGGGGTGGCCCTGCAGGTGGGCGCCGATCTTGCGCAAGCCCATCAGGTCCTCCCGCGGCAGATAGCCGGTCAGGGCCAGAGCTGCGTACTGGATCGGCGCCGCGTGACCTTTGCAGAGCACGAACCGGTCGCGCTCGGGCCACTCGGGGTTGGTCGGGTCATGGCGCAGGACGCGGAAGTAGAGCGCCGCGACGATGTCGGCAGCCGAGAGCGAGGAATCGAGGTGGCCCGACTTGGCGACCGCGAGCATGCTGACGCAGTCGATGCGCAGCATCGTCGCCCAGCGCTCGAGCTCAGCGATCGACCGCCTCGCATTCTCGCCCTCGCGGACGGCGGGTCTGGGGTCGGGGACCGGCCGCAGATGGGTCACGCGGCCGAGACTAGCGGTCATTGCGGGCGCTCGAGGCGGACAAGCCGGATCAAACCTAAGGGCGGACGCGGACATCAAGCGACACGTCGATACCCGCAAAATGCAGGACGGGATGCCCGCACGCCCGACCAGATCGCTCGCCGCCGCCCTGACACTGGCCCTGGCCGGCGCGGCGCTCGCGGGCTGCGGCGACGACGAGCCGATCCCGCCGCTGACGACCCCCGAGCAGGGCGCGATCCCCGAGCCCGACACCGGCCAGTCGCCGCCGATCGATAAGCCCTCGGGTCCGGCCGAGACCGGGGGCGGCGATCCGCGCCAGACAGAGCTCGAACAGGGTGCCGAGCGGGCCGTGCGGCAGTTCATCGCCGCGCTCGACGCCCGCGACGGCGAGCGCGCCTGCGCGCTGCTGGCCGACGGGGTGCTCGACGCGGTCGAGCTGCCCGAGCCGCGCGACGACTGCGCGAGCGCGCTCGAGGCGTCGATCGGCTACCGCGATCCGCGCGGCCTGCCGGTCTGGGACTCGGCCGAGCTCGCCCAGCTCCGCCTGCAGCGCATCGACGGCCGGTCGGCGACGGCGATCGCGACCGTGGCGACCGAGTTCGCGGACCGCGAGCAGGTCTCGATCGAGGACGACGTCATCCACCTGGTCTTGATCGACGGGCGGTGGCTGATCGCGAAGCCGAGCTCGACGCTCTACCGGGCGGTCGGGATCGCCGACGTGCCGCCTTCGGTGCTGGCGCCGCCGCCCGGTTAGCCCCGTCGACCGCGGCGGGATCCTCTAGCTTTGCCGGTCCCCCAGGGCCAGATGGCCTTCACCCCAACCGAAAGGAACGCGATGACCGGCTCCCCCGGATCCCCAAACGCGCCGATCGTCTCGGCCCGAGAGCTGCGCCGGGTCTTCGGCGAGGGCGAGGCGGCGGTGAGAGCGCTCGACGGAGTCAGCGTCGAGTTCCCGAAGGGGCGCTTCACCGCGATCATGGGACCCTCGGGATCGGGCAAGTCGACCCTGATGCACATCCTTGCCGGGCTCGATCGCCCGAGCTCGGGCACGGTGGTGATCGACGGGATCGACCTCGACGACCTCGACGACGGCGAGCTCACCGAGCTGCGTCGCGACAAGGTCGGGTTCGTGTTCCAGTTCTTCAACCTCCTGCCCGTCCTCGACGCGCGCGAGAACATCCTCCTGCCCCTGAAGCTCGCGGGCCGGGATCCCGACGGCGCTCGGCTGGAGGCGCTGATCGACGCCGTCGACCTCGGTGATCGACTCGACCACCGCCCGGCCGAGCTCTCCGGCGGTCAGCAGCAGCGGGTGGCGATCGCCCGCGCGCTGCTCGCCGAGCCGGCCGTGGTGTTCGCCGACGAGCCGACCGGCAACCTCGACTCGCATTCGAGCGAGGAGGTGCTGGCGTTGCTGCGCCGGGCGGTCGACGAGTTCGGCCAGACCGTGGTCGTCGTCACCCACGATCCGGTCGCCGCGGCCGTCGCCGACCGGGTCCTGGTCCTGGTCGACGGGCGGATCGTCCGCGACGAGGGCGCCGGGAGCGCCGAGCAGGTGCTCGACCTGATGAAGCAGGTCGCCTGATAGATGGCGGCGATCGCGCTCCGCAACCTCTGGGAGCGAAAGATGCGCACCGCGCTGACCGCGCTGGCGATCGTGCTCGGCGTGATGATGGTCGCGGGCACCTACGTGCTCACCGACACGATCGACCGCTCGTTCGACCGCATCTTCACCGAGTCCAACCAGGGGATCGACGCGGTCGTCACCACCCGCGAGGTGGTCGAGACCGACGACGGCCAGGTGCCGCCGTTCAGCGAGCGGATCCTGGAACGGGTCGAGCGCACCGAGGGCGTCGCCGAGGCGGCGGGCGGGATCGCCGATCCGCAGGTGTGGATCATCGGCGCCGACGGCGAGCCGCGGGGCGGCGGCGGCGCCCCGAGCCTCGGGTTCTCGACAGTCCCGGAGCGCTTCGACCCGCTCACCTACGTCGAGGGCCGCAAGCCGAGCGCCGACGACGAGGTGGTGATCGACAAGGCGTCGGCCGACGACGAGGGCTTTGCGCTCGGCGACCGGATCGAGATCGCCGGCAAGGAGGCGGTCAGCGAGTACACGCTGGTCGGGATCGCGACGCTCGGCGACGTCGACTCGTTCGGCGGCGCGACGGTGGCCGAGCTGACGCTGCGCGAAGCGCAGCGGGTGACCGGCAAGCAGGGCCGACTCGACCAGATCAACGTCGCCGCCGACGATCGGACGGCCCCCGAGCAGCTCGCCGCGAACCTGAACACCGAGCTGCCGGGCTCGGTCAAGGCCGAGACCGGGAGCGAGAACGTCGAGTCCCAGCGCGAGGACGTCGGCGAGTTCATCGGCTTCTTGAAGACCGCGCTGCTGATCTTCGCCGGGGTCTCGCTGTTCGTCGCCGCGTTTCTGATCTTCAACACGTTCTCGATCACGGTCGCGCAGCGAACCCGCGAGTTCGCGATGCTGCGCACGCTGGGCGCCAAGCGGCGCCAGATCCTCACCACTGTGATCACCGAGGCGTTCGTGATCGGGCTCGTCGCTGCGGTGATCGGGGTGCTCGCCGGGATCGGCTTCGCACCCGCGATCAGCGCGCTATTCGACGCGGTCGGGATCGATCTGCCGAGCACCGGGACGGTGATCGCGACGCGAACGGTGGTGATCGGGCTCGTGCTCGGCACCGGGCTGACCGTGCTCGCCGCGCTGCTGCCGGCGCTGCGCGCGACCCGGGTCCCCCCGGTGACCGGCCTGCGCGAGGGGGCGGTGCTGGCGACGCCGCGCGAGCGCCGCGCCCGCGGGGTCGCCGGAGCGCTGCTCGCGGCGCTTGGGCTCGGGTTGATGCTGCTCGGGCTGTTCGGGGCCCTCGACCCCGGCGAAGCCTGGGTCGGGGCCGGCGCCGCCGCCGTCTTTCTCGGCGTCGCCCTGCTCAGCCCGCGCCTGGTCGCCCCGCTCGCGGCGCTGGTCGGCGCGCCGCTCGAGCGCCTGCGCGGCGTTCCGGGGCGGCTCGCGCGAGAGAACGCGGTCCGCAACCCCGGCCGCACGGCCTCGACCGCGGCGGCGCTGATGATCGGCCTCGCCCTGGTCTCGTTCGTGACCGTGTTCGCGGCCGGGCTTCGCGGCTCGATCGACGATGCGATCGACAAGGGCATCGCGGGCGACCTGATCATCTCCAACACCGACGGTTTCTCCGACATCCCGCTGAAGACGGCCGACGCGATCGACCGGATCGACGGGGTCGAGGTCGCCTCGCCGCTTCGCTACACGCAGGATCAGGTCAAGGGCATCGGCGACGGCTTCCTGACCCTGGTCGACCCGCGGACGGCGGCCGAGGTGCTGACCCTCGAGTGGAAGCAGGGCTCGCAGGAGCTGCTCGGCGGGCTCGGCCCGGACGAGGCGGTGATCGACGAGCGCTGGGGCGCCGACAACGGGCTCGAGGTCGGCGACACCTTCGAGGCCACGACCGCGTCGGGCAGGACGATCACCTACACGGTCACGGGCACCTTCGAGGACGCGACCGACTTCATCGGCGACTACGCCGCCTCCGGCGTCAACGCAGCCGCGTACGGCGAAGCGCAGAGCATCACCAACGTGTTCGTCAACCTGGCGGACGATGCCGACGCCGCCACGGTCCGGGCGGCGATCGACGAGACCCTGGAAGCGGAGTTCCCGACCACCAAGTCCGAGGACCGCGAGCAGCTCAAGGACTCGATCGCCGAGCAGCTCAACACGCTGCTCGGAGTCGTCTACGCGCTGCTCCTGCTCGCGGTGATCGTCTCCCTGTTCGGGATCGTCAACACCCTGGCGCTCTCGATCCATGAGCGCACCCGCGAGCTCGGGCTGCTGCGCGCGGTCGGGACATCGCGCGGGCAGGTGCGCCGCATGGTCCGCTACGAGGCCGTGATCACGGCCCTGATCGGAGCCGTGCTCGGAGCGATCCTCGGGGTCGTGTTCGCGATCGTGGTCAGCCGCCCGCTCGCTGACGAGGGCTTCACGCTCTCGATCCCGTTCGGGACCCTGATCCTGATGCTGGTGCTGGCGATGATCGCCGGCGTGATCGCGGCGATCGGCCCAGCCCGTCGCGCCTCGCGCCTCGACGTGCTCGAGGCGCTCGCCTACGAATAGCGGGTGGGAGATACGGACGCCAACCGCGAGGTGCGACGGGCGAACCCCGTCGATGCGGCCGATGCCGCGCGGCTGATGCATGACTTCAACTCCGAGTTCTCAGCGCCGACGCCCGGCATCGCGGTGCTGACCGAGCGCTACGCCGAGCTGCTCGCGACCGACGAGCTGATCGTGCTGCTCGCGAGCGGCGAGCCCGACGGGTTCGCGCAGCTGCGGTTTCGACCCTCCGTGATCAGCGGCGCGCTCGACGCCATGCTGGAAGAGCTCTACGTGGCGCCGCCGCGCCGCGGGGATGGTCTCGGCCGAGCGCTGCTCGAGGCGGCGATGGACGTCTCCCGGGCGGCCGGCGCAACCGTGATCGAGCTCAATACCGGTGAGGACGACGTCGCGGCCAGGGCGCTCTACGAGAGCCTTGGGTTCAGCAACCGCGAGGGCGACCCCGACGGGCCGCGGATGCTGTTCTACGAGCGCGAGCTGTAGGTCAGCGTCCGACCGAGAGGATCCGCTGGCGCGGCCGCGTCCCGTGCAGCAGGGTCACGTAGGCGCGCTTCTGCGAGAGCGCCGTCGACCACAGGGTGCCACCGCGGCGGGAGATCAACGTGCGGCCCGTGCCGCGCCCGCCGAGCCGGGCGAGCTTGAGCCGGTCCGCGCGCCTGGTATGGCGTACGTAGAGCAGCGCGCCGCCCTGTATCGAGGGGTTGGAGAGTCCCTCGACATCCGAGCGCATCACGGTGACCTTGGCGCGCTTCTTGCGCTTCGCTCCCAGCAGCCGCTTGACGATCCGATTCTCGTGCCGGGTCGCGCGCGCGTAGACGAGCCGGTTGTCGTCGAGGCTGGGGCGGCCGAGCTGCGCGGCGCCTCCGGCCTTGCCCAGCGAATGCTCGGGTCCGGGGCGGCTCGGGTCGGCCACGTTGCGGGCACGGAGGAAGTCGTGGCCGTTCCGGCGCGCACGCCAGACCACCCAGTGGCGCGAAACCGCGACCGCGTCGGCGTCAGGCGCGGGCACACGGCCGATCACGTCCAGGTTGACCGCCGACAACAGCACGATCTCACCGCTCAAGATCGTCGCGACGCGGCCGCCGCCGGCCGCCGGGTCGTGTCCCTGAATCACGACATCCGGGCCCTGGCGCTGGAGCATCGCGGTTCGATCCGGCCGCTGATAGAGAAGGTCCTTGCCGGCAGTGGCCGGGTCGGCCGCAGGTCGGGCCTCGGTGTCAGCGGCGCTCGCGGGAGCGGTGAGCGCGAGCGCGGCGGCGGCGGCGAGCAGGGCCAGGCCATCACCGAGCCGAGCGCCGCGGTAGATGCCCGGCCGCTCGGCCATCAGCTCGGTGACCCTGATCCCCGCCGGCCGGGCGGCGATCGGCGCCAGGAGCGCGATTGGCAGCGCCCTACCGACACCGAACGCGAGGCCGACGGCGATTCCGATCGCCGGCTCGCCGACGGCGAGGACGATCCCGGCGAGCGCGAAGACCCCGAAGGTGAGCACGAAGGTGGTGAAGCCGAGCCCGAGCAGGATCCCGTACAGGCCCGCGGCGACCGGCATCGGCATCACCCGGCGCCAGTGCTCGGGAAGCTGGCGCCGCACCTGGGGCATGATCGCGAGGCCTCGGATCTCGGCCAGCGCCGCGAGCGCCGCGAGCGCGGCGGCCAGCCCGTAGGCGACCCGGTCATCGGCCCCGTGAGCGAGGGCGCCGAGCGCGCCCAGGGCGCCGAAGGTGGCGACTCCGCCAACCAGCGCCCCGGCCACGAAGGTGATGCAGGCCGCCGCCGTGGTCGGCCGGCCGCTTGTGTGGCCGACCGGACCGATCGTCTCGATCATCGAGAAGCCGCACGGCGACCAGGTGCCGGTCAGCCCCGCGACCAGTGCCGCCGCGACCAGGACTGCCTCGAGCCAGTCCACTAGCACGGCACCCGGGTCTGGAAGTACATGACGCAGAACACCTTGCGGCCGCGATAGCAATAGCCCTCGAGAGCCGCGTCGCCGTTGATCCGCCGAGAGGAGTGGGCGCAGCAGTCGACCAGCTTGCGCACGTTGCCCTCACAGCAGCGATACCAGCCGCCGTCGATGTGGGGCGCGAACCCGTACACGCGGCCGGTCTCGTCGCACACCTTCGTCCTCGGCGCCGGGGGCAGCGGGCGCCCGTCGGGATCGCTGAGCGCCTTGCCGTGGTCGTTGACCGGCTCCCCCTTGCGGTTCACCGCTCGGCCCAGGTTGTCGACCGGCTGGCCATCGGAGGCCCGCAGCGGATAGCCGTGCCCGTCGATCCGCGGGGTCCCGGTCGGGTGCAGGCACGACCCGGTCGTGTAGATGTGGCCGCAGAAGTGGAAGGCGTCGGCCTCGCCGGGCTTCACCGCCCGCGCGACCAACCCGCCCGCGGCGAGCGCCGTGATCGCCCCGCCGGCCCGGGCGAGGAAGCCGCGGCGCGAGGTGTCGCCGGCGAGCGACTCGACCGCCCGCGAGACGCGGCCTGCGCGACGCGGATCGCCGCGCTCAGACACCGAGCGCCCCGCTGATCTCGCGCTCGGCGCGGCGCCGCTCCGCGGCGGCCAGGACGCTCTCGAGCTGGGCGAGGTTGTTGAAGGTCCCCTTGGCGAGCACGGTCCCCTCGCGGTCGAGGGCAATCGCGAACGGGCTGCCGGGAACCCGCAGCTCGTCCCACGCGCCGGCTTCGCGCTCCTCCTCGAAGCTCTCGACCGCGACCAGCGGGTCGCTCGCGAGCACCTCGATCGAGGGCTCAAGCGCGCGGCAGACGTGGCAGCTCTCAGCGACGAACACGGCGAGCGCCAACTTCGCCTCCGGGTCGAGCTCGAAGCGTTCGATCAGCGCCGTCTCCGAGCCCAGCGGTGGGCCTTCCTCGGCGATCTCGAGCGCCCCCTCCGGGCCGAGGCGAAGGCGCAGCATCCCGACCTCACGCGCGAGCGCCAGGACGGCGATCGCGAGGCCGGCGCAGGCGATGAGCGCTGCGATCAGGCCGAGCCCGAGCCACTCGTCGGTCGAGATCTCCTCGGTGGGCAGGAAGGTGAGCGCCACGAAGCCGGCCGCGAGGAGGAGGTTTCGCCCGACACCCGACCAGCCGACGGTCGAGCGGGCACCGAAGCAGGCGCAGGGGGCGCCGGCGCGCCCGCGCATGATCGCGCCCGCCATCGTCGCCGCGAACGTAGCCATGAGCGCCGCGGCGAGCCACGCCGCGGTCTCCGAGCCGGCGATCACGGCCACCGCGAGCCCGAGCTCGGTCGCGATCAGCAGCCAGAAGGCGAGCGCCTGCGCCGTCCGTCCGTCGATCCCGAAAGTCGCCAGCGCCGCCCGGCTCGAGCCGGGACTGGCGAGCTTCGCCAGGCTGGCGCCCGCCAACACCCCGCCGAGGACCAATCGCACCGCCACCTCGAGCACGCCCGCAAGCTAGCAAGCGCCCCTGGACGGAGGGCGTCGTGCCCGGCGCTCAGCCGATGCTCACCATGCGCTCGATCGGCAGCCGCGCCCGCTCGGCCAGCTGCTCGGGCACCTTGACCTCGACCTTCAGCTCGCGCAGCGACTCGGCCACCTTGGGCAGGGTGATCATCTTCATGTACTTGCAGAACGCCATCCGGTTGGCCTCGATCAGGTTTGCCTGCGGCGCCGCTTGGTGGAGCGGATAGAGCATCCCGGTCTCGGTCGCGACGACGAATTCGTCGTCGGGGTGTGAGTGCACGTGCTCGAGCATCCCCGAGGTGGAGAGGATGTGGACGCCGTCGGGTCGAATGTCGCCGGCCGCGACGTACTCCATCACCTGGGTCACGCATCCGCACTCGGGGTGGATCAGGAAGTCGGCGTCGGGGTGCTCGGCGCGGGTCTGGTTGATGTCGTCGGGGCGGATCCCGGCGTGCACGTGGCACTCCCCGTCCCAGACGTGAAAGCGCGCGTAGCGCTCGGGCTCCTCGGTCAGCCCCGTCTCGCGGGCGACGAACGAGCCCAGCCACATGTCGGGCCCGAACAGGATCTCGGTCTCCGGGCCGTGCTCGGCCCAGATGTGCTCGACGACGCTGACCGCGTTCGAGGAGGTGCAGCAGTAGTCGGTCTCGGCCTTGACCTCGGCCGAGGTGTTGACGTACATCACCACCACCGCCCCGGGGTGCTCGGCCTTCCAGGCGCGCAGCTGGTCGGCGTCGATCGAGTCAGAGAGCGAGCAGCCGGCGTTTGGATCCGGGATCAGGACGGTCTTCTGGGGCGAGAGGATCGAGGCCGTCTCGGCCATGAAGTGGACGCCGCAGAAGACGATCACGTCCGCCTCGGTCGACGCGGCGCGGCGCGAGAGGCCGAGCGAGTCGCCCATATGGTCGGCGACGTCCTGTACCTCGGGCACCTGGTAGTTGTGGGCGAGGATGACCGCGTTTCGCTGCGCGGCAAGCTCGCGCACCTCGGCCGAGAGCTGCTCGATCTCCGCGCGCGTCGGCGCCGGGCTGCTCGGATTCCGCTGAAGTGTCGGCAGCTGCTGCATCGCGCGCCTTCCTCCGTCGTATGTTCGCCTGCCCGTGCACGGCCCCGTGACCGGCCTGAAGCAGAGCGAATGAACTGCGAAGCAGTTTACTGAGCCCGATGCCCGAGCTTCCCGAGGTCGAGATCACCGCCCGCAGGCTGGCGGCGGCGCTCGCAGGAGCGGAGGTCGAGTCGACGCTCGCACCGGGGATGGTGGCGCTGAAGACGGTCGACCCGCCACTCTCCGCGCTCGAGGGGATGCGGATCGACGGCGTGCGGCGGATCGGGAAGATGCCGGTGGTGGCGTTCGCCGGCGGTGACGAACCGCTGGAGCTCCTGGTGCACTTGATGTCTGCGGGCAGGCTGCAGGTGTTCGACAAGCGCGCCTCGCTCAAGGACCGCCGCTCGCGGGTCCTAATCCGGCTCGCCGACGGGCGCGAGCTGCGGCTGCGCGAGTTCGGGACCAGGCAGCGCGCGTGGGCGAAGCTGCTGCGCCCGGGCGGGGTCGAGGCCGACGAGATGGTCACCACGCTGGGCCCGGAGGCGTGGCCGGCACCGCTGCTCGAGCGCCTCGCGGCGGCGATCGACCAGCCCCGCCACCTGCATCCGCTGCTCCGCGACCAGCGCGTGATCGCCGGGATCGGGCGCAGCTGGGTCGACGAGATCCTCTGGGAGGCGGAGCTGGGCCCGTTTCGCAAGGGCTCGGATCTGGACGACGAGGACGTCGCGCGCCTGCACGCCGCACTCGCCGTGCTCGGCGACGCGATCGAGCACTACGAGCAGGTGGTCGGCGAAGCGGTCCCCGACAAGCTGCCGATGCCGCTCCGCGTGCACCGCCGCGAGGGCGGCCCGTGCCCGCGCTGTGAGACGACGATCGAGGCGGTCTACTTCGCCGAGCACCAGACCAACTACTGCCCGCGCTGCCAGACCGGCGGCCGGGTGCTCAAGGATCGCCGGCTCTCACGGCTGCTCAAGTAGGCTCAGCGGCGCAGCAGGTTGCGGGCCACCGCCTGGCCGACCGTGAGCGGGTGGTTGAACACGGTCGCGACCCGGCCGCGCAGGCTGAGCGGATCGTGGGCGATGCCGAGCTGGCGCAGGATCGTCGCGACGTCGAAGTAGACCCGCTCGCAGACCAGGCGGTCGGCGTCGAACAGGAACAGGGCGCAGAACTGCATCTCGAACGCCCGCCCGGTCGGCGGCAGGCCGCGGAACGAGCCCAGGTGGGTGCCGTAGAGCATCGCTTCGACGATCACCGCGTCGTCTGTGTGATGGATCGCGATCAGCTCGTTGCGCTGGTCCGGGAACGCGGTCCGCGTCTCCTCGAAGTAGGCCGCGACCTCGCGCTCGCCGTCGTGGATCTCGCCGGTGGCGATCAGCTCGTAGCGGGGATGGTCGAAGGTGTCGAGCGTGAGATCGAACTCGTGCCTGTTCTCCGACTCCATGTGCTCGATCACGACGGCCTCGCGGCGCGCGCGCAGCTCCTGGGCGGGTGCGATCTCCATCGCGACCAGACTATGCAGGTTCGAGCAGCATCGAGAGGTCGAGCGCCGGCGCCGAGTGGGTGAGCGCGCCGATCGAGATCAGCTCGACGCCGGTCGCGGCCACCTCGGCGACGTTGTCGAGCGTCACCCCGCCCGAGGCCTCGAGCAGGGCGTCGGCGCCAGCCTCGTCACGGGCGGCGACCGCGCGGCGCAGCTCGATGACCGACATGTTGTCGAGCAGCAGTCGGTCGGCGCCGGCTTCGAGCGCCTCGGCTACCTCGGCCGGGGTCCTGCACTCGATCTCGATCTCCTCGCCGGGTCGCCCTTCGCGCGCCGCCGCGACGGCCTCGCGCAAACCGCCCGCCAGCGCGACGTGGTTCTCCTTGATCAGGATCGCGTCGTCGAGCCCGAGGCGGTGGTTCGAGCCGCCCCCGGCCGCCACCGCCGCCTTCTCCAGCGCCCGCAGGCCCGGGGTCGTCTTGCGGGTGTCGAGGATCGTCGCGCCGACACCCTCGACCGCGGCGACGAAGCGCGCCGTGAGGGTTGCGATCCCCGACAGGCGGCCGAGGAAGTTGAGCGCCGTGCGCTCGCCGGCGAGCAGGGGCACGGGCCGGCCCGGCGACGAGCGCGACGTCGGCCGGGACCTGCTGGCGCCATTCGCCCTCGACGATCAGCGGCTCGAACTCGGAGGCGCCCGCCTGCTCGAACGCCTCCCGGGCGGCGGCGAGGCCGAAGACCGCGCCGGGCTGCTTCTGGACGATCCGCGCCCGCGCGCGCGCATCGGCCGGGACCGTCGCCTCGGAGGTGATGTCGCCTGCGCCGACGTCCTCGGCGAGCGCTCGCCCGACCAGCTCGCGAAGCCCCTCCATCAGACCGAGCGCGGGAACAGAGCGATCGTCGCGGTGAAGCCGTGCAGGAAGTTGCGCCCCCCGACCGGACCGATCTCGCCGGCGCAGAAGAAGCCCCCGGCCGGGGCGCCGAGCGCGTCCTCGAGCGCGTTCGCGTCGTGGTCGGGTACCTCGAACATGTGCGAGCCGCGGCCGTTGCAGGTGAACAGGAGCGCCCCCGCCGCGCCCCCGCTGCCCGCCGCCTGGGATCCGGCGCGAAGCGCGTCGCGCAGGTCCTGATCGGCGATCGCCCCGTCGCGGACGTGCATCCGGACTGTTTGGCCGACCCGGACTCGCTCGCCGATCGCGAGCGAGCCGGCGTCTGGGTCGGCGCCGATGATCGGCCGGACGAGGAAGTCGCCACGCTCGTACTCGGGCTGGTTCTCGTCGATCACCAGGCCCAGCATCAGGCCCTGAGCGGCGAGCTGCTGCTGAGCGGGGTCGAGGTCGCCGATCGCGTCGCGCAGGCGCGCGATCGCGGGCTGCGAGGCCAGCTCGGTGACGAGGTTGCCGCGGGCCGCCGTGATCGTCATCTCCGGACCGACCGGGGTCGCGCCCTGGGAGACGCAGGGGATCAGCGGGATCCCGCTCAACGAGCAGGCGACGGCCCCGGAGTGAAGCAGGTCGCCGTCACGAAACAGCGCCGCGGAGCCACCGGCCGCGGCACTGGCGAGGCCACCGAGCACCGGCAACCCGGGGTGGCTCTCGTTGAGATGGCCGAGCAGCGCCTCGGCGCTGAACGTGTACGGGTCGGCGAGCACGAGCAGCGCTTCGCCGAGCGCCTCGCCCTCCGGCAGCTCCGCGGATCGTTACGCCGTCCTCGGTACGGCTCGGCCTCCAGGTGATGGCTGGCGACACTCGCCCCGGGCGCCGAGAGCGCCCAGACGACCGCACCGGGACCCTGCTCGATCTCGCGTCCGCCGCCGACCACGCCGCCGGCTCCGCATCCGATCAGCGATGCGGGCTCGAGCCGCCGGTGGACCTCGGCGAGGATCGACTTGGCGTGGCCGAGGTGAGGAGCGCCGGCGAAGATCAGCGCCAGGTCGCAGCTCCCTCCCAGGTCTCGCGCCGCTGCGTCGGCCGCCTCGGAAAACGCCCCGACCGGGTCGAGCTCGTCCGAGACGCCGACGGCGATGCTCACCGCCATGGCTGAACCGTAGGACAGAACTCGCGCACGGCGTCGTTGAACAGTGCCGGCTGCTCGAGGTTGGTCATGTGGCCCGCCTCGGGGATGAGGACGAGACGGGCGCCGGGGATCGCGGCGCGGAACTGCTCGGCGACCGAGAGCGGCGAGCGGACATCGTCCTCGCCCCAGATCAGCAGGGTCGGCGACCGTGATCCGCGCCAGCAGGTCGCACTGGTCGCAAGTCGCGATCGCGACCGCGGTCCGCCGCATGCTTTCAGGGCGCGCCTCGGCCATGATCGCGGCGAGCGCGTCGGCTACCGGCGCCGGCGCGTCGGGCCCCAGCAACCCCGGCAGGGTCGGCTCGAACTGCTCTGGCGGCAGTTCCGATTGCTCGATCGCGTGGGCGAGCCGCTGGTCGCACTCCGCCTCGGGCAGCGATCCCTTCCACCCGGCGTAGGTATCGGCCAGGATCAGCGAGGCCACCCGATCCGGATCGCGACGGTACAGCTCGAGCGCCACGACGCCTCCCCAGGAGAGGCCGCCGACGTGGGCGGCGTCGAACCCGAGCGCGCCGATCAGGCCCGCCACGGCATCGGCGTAGTCCGGGAGGGCGAAGTCCGCCGGCGGATCGGCCGATCCGCCCGCGCCGGGCTCGTCCCAGGCGATCACCGTGAGCCGGTCGGAGAGGCCCTCGAGCTGTGGGTGCCACATCCTGCCGTCGGCCATCGCGCCGTGCAACAGCACCAGCGGCGGCCCCGCTCCGGCCCGCTCGTAGGCGACTTCCAGGCCGGCGACGTCGACGCTAGCGCGCATCGTGGGCCTGGCTGAGCAGGTACTCGCGCACGAAGGCGTCGAGGTCGCCGTCGAGGACGCGGTTCGCGTCGCCGACCTCGTACCCGGTGCGGTGGTCCTTGACCCGGGTCGAGGGATGCAGCGTGTAGCTGCGGATCTGCGAGCCCCACTCGGCGGCCTTCTGCTCGCCGCGCTCAGCCGCCAGCTCCTCGGCTCGCTTTCGCTCCTCCTGCTCGAGCAGACGGGCGCGCAGCATCCGCATCGCGGTCGCCTTGTTCTGGGTCTGCGAGCGCTCGTTCTGGCACTGGACAACGATCCCGGTCGGCAGGTGGGTGAGCCGGACGGCGGAGTCGGTCTTGTTGACGTGCTGGCCGCCGGCGCCCGAGGCGCGGTAGGTGTCGACCCGCACCTCCTCCTCGTCGAGGTCGACCGAGACCTCGTCGTCGACCAGCGGGGCGACGTCGACCTGGGCGAAGGCCGTGTGGCGTCGCGACTGGGCGTCGAAGGGAGAGATCCGGACCAGCCGGTGCACGCCGCGCTCGGCGGCGAAAAGCCCGTAGGCGTGCTCGCCCTTGGCGATCAGGGTCGCCGACTTGATGCCGGCCTCCTCGCCCTCCGAGGCCTCCTTGAGCTCGACCTCGAAGCCGCGCCGATCGGCCCAGCGCAGGTACATCCGCAGCAGCATCTCCGCCCAGTCCTGCGAGTCGGTGCCGCCGGCCCCCGACCGGACGGTGACCACCGCGTCGCCGGAGTCGTACTCGCCGCTGAACAGCCGCGCCTCCTCGAGCGCCGCGAGCCGGGACTCGATCGACGCCAGCTGGGAGTCGAGCTCGCCGGCGAGCTCGGAGTCCTCTGCGGCCAGCTCGGAAAGTTCGTCGAGGTCGGCGGCGTCGCGCTCGAGCCCGCGAAAGGTCTCGAGCCGTCGCTGCGTACGGGCGTGCGCGGCCGAGGTGGAGGCGGCGCGCTCCTGGTCGTCCCAGAAGCCGGCGGCGCCCATCTCGCCCTCGAGCTTCGCTATCTCCGCGTCGAGCCCGGCGGGGTCAAAGGTAGTCCGCGAGCAGGGTCAGGCTCTCGCGGATCTCGCCGATCCGCGCGCTCACGGCCTCCTTCGACGGTGCCTCGGCCACGCGGCGGAGGTTAGCCGCGGCGAGCGGCGGCCGCGCGGCTAGGCCTTCTTCACCTTCCACTTGAACTTGTCGGCGGACCGGTCGACGTTGCCCTGGACGTCGATCGCACGGACCTGGAACTTGTGGCCCTTGCGACCGACCTGCTTCTTGTACGGCGAGTCGCAGGGCTTGAAGCCCTTCTTGTCGAGCTTGCACTCGAAGGTCGCTTCCTCGTCGGCGGTGAATTTGAACTTCGCCTTCTTCTTGTCGCCCTTCTTCGGCGGGTGCTTTGTGATCCTCGTCTGCGGCGGGTCGTCGTCGGAAGGGAGCGCGCCAGAGCCGACCACGTCCACGCCGGCTACCTGCTGAATCCCGCTCTGCAGCGCCGAGCGAATCGGGTCGTCGGCGACGCGGCCGTAGATGCCGGGGAACCCCGCCAGTGCGCATCCGAGGCCGAAGCTCGTGTCGCCGACCAGGCGATGGTCGGTGACGGCGCGCGAGTCGCGGCCGCGCTCGAAGACCGAGACGACGAGTGGCCCGCCGCTGTCGCCCTGGCAGGTGTCGATGCCGCCCGCCGGGAAGATGCCGGCGCAGACCTGGGTCTCGGGATAGAAGGTCAATAAGTCGTCGGGCCCATAGACGCCGGGCGCCGCGCAGGTCGCGTCGTCGAGCATGTCGATCGTCGCCGCGTGCAACTGGTCGGGGAAGTTGCCGGCGGCGTTGGCGAGATCGCCCCAGCCACTGATCAGCGCCGGCTGGCCGGGCGCCCAGGTCGCGGTCTCGTCGGGTCCGGCGATCTGGATCGGAGTTCCGGTGGTCGACGGGGCCTCGAGCTGCAGGAAGACGACGTCCCACTGGTTGGTGTCGCAATCGAAGAGGCCGTCACCGTCGCCAGTCGACTGCGCCTGCGCCGTGCCATCGCTCTCGAAGTAGTAGTACTCGGCGACTTCGATCTCCTGACCCTCCGTGGAGGAGAGAGTCGTGCGCCCGGTGAACACGGCGAAGTCCTCGGCCGGGAAGTTGAAGCCGTCCGCGGGGGCACAGCCGACCGGGAGGGTGAACTCGTAGACGCAGTGGGCGGCCGTAACGACGATCGTCGGCGCGACGAGCGTGGCGCCGCAGAACTGGCGCTGATAGCCATCCTGCTCCCCCGGTTGGAACGCCTGGCTGTCGGCGAGCGCCACCTGCCACGGGTATTCCGAGATCGTCGTCGGCGCCCCGCCGACGATCCGGTCGTCCGGGCGATCGGCCGCGGCCGGCCCAGCCGTGCACGCGACCATCGTCATGCTCGCCAGCCCGACCGCTATCGCTCGAACGCTCATTCGTCCCCGGATGACCCTATTCGGAATTGGGTGCTTCGCGCAAGCCCGCCGCCGCCAACGCCTCGGCGGGGTCGTCGAAGGGCTGCCAGCGACGGATCAGGCCGTCGCCGTCGAGCTCGACCAGGACGCCGAGGCGCTGCTCGTCGGCGACCTCCCCGGTCTCGGCCCAGAGCCATTGACGGCGCAATTCCGCGACCGGCACGGCCCCTTCGGTCCGGACCTCGTCGAGCAGAAGCCGCTGGCGGAGCTCGCCGGACGGCCGCCGCGTGGCCCACTCGCGGGCGGCGTCGCGGCCGCGGACCGATCCCCGGCCACCCTGGATCTCGACCGACTCCGAGAGCACCGCAACCATGGCGTCGAGGTTCTCGGCGTTGAAGGCGTCGACGAACGCTCCCGCGACGGCCTCGGGATCACGTTTGCGCATCGGACCCCCGCTAGGAGTCCCGCGGCAGGCGCAGCCCGATCCGATCCGTGATCGCGTCGCCTGCGGCGTCGATCAGCCGGACCTTCAGCTTCGCCGCTCCGCGCTCGGCCTTCGGCGCAACCCGGAGCTTGGTCTTATTGGCCCCGACCTCGAGCTCCTTGGTCTTGCGCGAACCGATGGTCTTTCCGTCCTGGCGCAGGACCAGCTTTGCCCGCAGCGGCTCACCGGCGCGCAACTTCACGATCACCAGCCTGTTGCCCGCCCGCCGACCGTTGCCAACCTTGACGACCGAACCGGCGACGACCCCGGCGCCGAGCGGCCGCTCGCCCGGGCTCAGCTCGTAGCCCCCCCAGGGCGGGTTGGCGTTGACGATCCGCCCCGGCTCGCAAGTGGCGAGGAAGCTCGCGAAGCGTGTCGAGGCGCTCTCGGTGATCACCCGGTAGGTGCCGGTCGGCACCTCGGTCCAGACGATCCCGCCGTCGCCTGAGGTCTCGGTCCGCGACGGGTCCGGGATCACGCTGTCGTTGAAGTAGATCGGCCCCGGCAGCACCGGTTTGCTGCGCGATGTCGCGCCGGCGACCCCGTGCGGGGTGCGGGCGCGGAAGGTCTCGAAGTCGACCCCGCGAACGTTGCGCGCCGAAGCCGTGGTCACGATCACGCATTGCTCGGGTCGGCCGTCGGGCCCGATCGGCACCGAGAGCAGCGCCGCGAGGCCGTTGTACTCGGCGTCGGCCGGCGTCTGGAAGTTCGCGTTCTCGATCGCCTTGCCGCGGGTGTGGAAGGTCTGCAGGTCGATCTCGTGGTAGCCGGCGGGCGGCTCGATGTAGGGGGTTACGTTGGTGTCGTCGGGGACGGCGAGCGCGTAGTCGCCGTTGGCGTCGGTGATCGCGGTGGCCTCCGGCCGCTCACGGACGCGGATCGTCGCGCCGGCGATCCCGTCCTCGGAGTGGTTGAAGACGTAGGCGCGGCCGGAGATGGTCACGGTTGACTTTGCCGAGACGGCCGGCCCGGCTTCGACCAGCGCCGCAAGCGCGAGCGCCGCCGCCGCCACCGCGAGCGCCGCGAGCGGCAGTCGCCTCCGCGGCGCCGTCAGGCCCCGTGGCACTTCTTGTACTTCTTCCCCGAGCCGCACCAACAGGGGTCGTTGCGGCCGATCTTCTGCTGATCGTCCTTGACCACAGTGGTCGGGTTGACCGTGTCGGGCGACGGGCCGGCGGGCTCTGGTATCGGACTCGGGTGGGCGCCGCCGGTGACCCCCGGGACCGCCTGCGGGGCGCTGGCCGCCTGCGCCATCGCCGACGGCTGCTCGGGTCCGCCGCCTGCGTACTGCACCTCGCGGCCGGCGGGGCGGTCGTCCTCGCCGAACATCTGCTGCGCCTGGGCCGGCTCGATGTTGACCTCGACGTGGAAGATCACCCGCGTGAACTCCTCCCAGATCGAGGCCATCAGCTCGCGGAACATGGTGAAGCCCTCGTTCTTGTAGGCGACCAGCGGATCGATCTGGGCAAACCCCCGCAGGTGGATGCCCTCGCGCAGGTAGTCCATCTCGTAGAGATGCTCGCGCCAGCGGTTGTCGATGATCTGGAGCAGGATCTGGCGCTCGAGGTAGCGCATCAGCTCGGCGCCGAACTCCTCCTCGCGGCGCCCGTAGGCCGCCAGCGCGTCCTCGGTCAGGATCTCGGTGATCCGCTCGCGACTCGACGTCTGGGGGTCGAGGTCCGCCAGCGAGGCCCCGAGCGGCCAGAGCGCACCCGCGTGTCCCTCGAGGCCGCCCAGGTCCCAGTCCTCGAAGATCTCACCGGGCGTGTAGGTCTCGACCAGCCGCGAGACCACCGCCTCGAGCTCGGAGTGGGCGACGTCTGACATGTCGCGCCCCTCGAGGATCTCGCGCCGGTACTTGTAGACGACCCGGCGCTGCTCGTTCATCACGTCGTCGTACTCGAGCACCCGCTTGCGGATCAGGAAGTTCTGCTGCTCGACCTTCTTCTGCGCGTTCTCGATCGTCCGCGTGAGCATTTTCGCCTCGAGCGGGTACTCCTGGCCCTCCTCGTCGACAGGGCCGAGCCGGTCGAGGATCTTGTAGATCCGCTCGCCGGCGAAGAGCCGGATCAGGTCGTCCTCGGCGGAGAGGAAGAAGCGCGACTCGCCGGGATCTCCCTGGCGCCCTGAGCGTCCGCGGAGCTGGTTGTCGATCCGGCGCGACTCGTGGCGTTCGGTTCCGCAGATGTAGAGCCCGCCGAGCTCGATCACCTTCTCGCCGGCGGCCTCGCATTGCTCGCTGAAGCGCTCGGTCTGGTCGGCCAGCTCCTCCCGCCAGCTCTCATCGCCAGGCGTCACGCCGAGCTTTCGCAGCTCGGCTACCGCGAGCTGCTCGGGATCGCCGCCGAGCTTGATGTCAACCCCCCGACCGGCCATGTTGGTCGCGATCGTCACAGCGCCGAGCCGCCCGGCCTGGGCGACCGTCTCGCCCTCGCGCTGGGCGTTCTCGGGCTTCGCATTGAGGACGCTGTGCTCGATCCCCGAGCGCCGGAGCTCCGCCGACAGCATCTCGGAGATCTCGACCGAGATCGTGCCGACGAGGATCGGCTGCCCGGTCTCGTGGCGCTCCTTGATCTCACTCGCGACCGCCTGCCACTTGCCGTCCTTGGTCTTGTAGATCTGATCGTTGTGGTCGGCGCGGATCATCGGCCGATGGGTCGGGATCTCGACCACCGCGACCCCGTAGATCTTCATGAACTCCGTCGCCTCGGTGAGCGCCGTGCCGGTCATCCCGGCGAGCTTGTCGTAGAGGCGGAAGTAGTTCTGGAGCGTGATCGTCGCCAGGGTCTGGTTCTCCTCGCGGATCCGAACGCCCTCCTTCGCCTCGACCGCCTGATGCAGGCCGTCCGACCAGCGCCGGCCCTCGAGGATCCGGCCCGTGAACTCATCGATGATCTTCACCTCGCCGTCGATCACCGCGTAGTCGGTGTCGCGCTTGAACAGCGACTCGGCCTTCAGCGACTGGATCAGGTGGTTGACGAGCGTTCCGTGCTCGGAGACGTAGAGGTTGTCGACGCCGAGGAAGCGCTCGGCCTTGGCGACCCCGGCCTCGGTCGGAGCGACCGTCTTGTGCTTCTCGTCGAACTCGTAGTCGTGGCTGGCCTCTGAGGTGTCGCGCGACTCGCCGAGGGACTTCAGCTTCGGCTTCATCTCCTCGCCAACCATCTGCTTGGCGAGTCGGGCGAACGTGTAGTAGGTGTCGGCGGCCTGCTCGGGGCGGCCAGAGATGATCAGCGGGGTGCGCGCCTCGTCGATCAGGATGTTGTCGACCTCGTCGACGATCGCGAACGCGTACTCGCGTTGCACGCACTCCTCCAGCGAGCCGGCCATGTTGTCGCGCAGGTAGTCGAAGCCGAACTCCGAGTTGGTCCCGTACGTAACGTCACAGGCGTACTGCTGACGGCGCTCGGCCGGCTGCATCTCCGACTGGATCACCCCGACCGAGACGCCGAGCAGGTCGTAGATCGGTCGCATCCAGTCGGCGTCACGGCGGGCGAGGTAGTCGTTGACGGTCACCAGGTGGACCGGGTCGCCCGCCAGCGTGTTGAGGAACACGGCGAGGGTCGCGGTCAGCGTCTTGCCCTCGCCGGTGCGCATCTCGGCGATCGTGCCCGAGTCGAGGACCATGCCGCCGATCAGCTGGACGTCGTAGTGGCGCTGGCCCAGGGTCCGCTTGCCCGCCTCGCGACAGAGCGCGAAGGCCTCGGGGAGCAGCTCGTCGAGCGGCTCGTCGTCGCGGGCGCGGCGGCGCAGCTCGTCGGCGCGCCCGCGGATCTCGCCGTCGTCGAGCAGCTCGATCTCGGGCTCGTAGCGGTTGATCGACTCGACTCGGCGCTCGTAGTCGCGGAACTTGCGCCCTTCGCCCAGCCGCAGGGCCTTGTCGATGATTCCCCGGGCCATCTAGGTTTTTCAGGGTACAGGTGGCTTGCCCGGCGACAGGCGAGCCGCGCCGGGCCGGCGGATCAGGCCTCGCGGCGGCGCAGGCGACCGACCCAGCGGCGCGACTTGGCCCGCCCGCGGCGCTTCTCCCGGTCGCGCTTGACCTGGCGGCGGATGTCCTCGGCCGCCTCATGGATCGAGTGCAGCATCTCCGGCGAGGCCTCCCGCGCGCGCAGCGTCGCTCGCTTCAGATACAGGGTCGCCTCGGCGATCTGGCTGTCGGAGATCGATGGATTGCGCTCCTCGGTGAGCTCTACCTCGAGCGTCGCCAGGTCAGAGACCTGATGTCCGACCCGGGCGAAGCGCTTCTCGATCGCGTCCCGAAGCTCCTCAGTGACCTCGGTGTTTCGCCCTCTCACCTCGATCCTCACCCTCGCTCCTTTCGCCGTCGGTCCCGGTTGCCAAATCGTACGCCCCCGTGTCGGTCTAGCCAAGTGCCCGGGCGAAGACCGCGCCCTGGACCTCGCTCGCGCCCGCGCCGCGCAGCGCGGCGGCACAGGCGGAGAGCGTCGCTCCAGTGGTCATCACGTCGTCGACGATCAACGTCCTGTGCGGGGCCGTATCGATCGCGCGCACCCGCGGCGGCGATCCGAGCCGCTCGCCGCGCGGCCGACCGACCTGGCGCGGTCCGTTGCGGCGGCGGAGGACGGACGCGCGCTCGAGCCCGAGCCGCGTGGCGAGCTCGTCCGCGATCAGCTCGGCGGGGTCAAATCCACGGCGGCGCCGGCGCAGCGGCGCCGCCGGGACGGCGACGATCGTCCACCGACCCAGATCAGCGGCCAGCGTGCCGGCGATCGCGCGACCTGCGATCGCCGCCAGGCCAAGCCCGCCACCGAACTTGAGCGACGCGACGAGGCGGCGGGCGGCGCCGTCGTAGGGGGCCGCCCAGGTGACCGACCCGAGGCCCGCGACGGCGCCTCGGCCAGGCGGCCCGGCAGCGAGCGCGCCGTCGCAACCCGTGCAGATCAGGTGCCGTGCCGAGGTCTCGGCGCCGCAGACCGCGCAGCGCGGCGGCGCCAGCGCGCTGCTCAGCTCGCGCAATACCTCGATCGCGTCCACAAAGCAAGCGTGCCCGCCCGAGCAGCACCAATGGCGCGCGCAATGTGAAGGCTCGACGCCGGCTCAGTCGAAGATCGCGCGCTCGACCGCGACCAGGTCGTTTTCGCAGCCGATCACGGGCGGCGCCGTGCCGAGCGCCGTGTCGGGGTCCTTGAGCCCGTGGCCGGTGAGCACGCAAACGATTGAAGCGGGGGGCTCGCCGCCCGGGGCGGCCGGAAGCCCGTGAGCGAGGATCCCGGCCACCGAGGCGGCGGAGGCGGGCTCGCAGAAGATCCCCTCGGCGGAAGCAAGCAGGCGGTAGGCGTCGAGGATCTGCTCGTCGGAAACCTTCTCCACCCGCCCGCGCGAGCCGGTGAACGCGGCCATCGCCTCTTCCCAGCGCGCGGGGTTGCCGATCCGAATCGCCGAGGCGACGGTCTCGGGCTCGGGGACCGGCTCGCCGCGGACCAACGGCGCAGCGCCGGCGGCCTGGAACCCGTACAGCAGCGGCTCGGCACCGAGTTCGGTGAAGCCGCGCCACCAGGCGGTGACGTTGCCCGCGTTGCCGACCGGGATCGCGATCGCGTCAGGCGCCTCGCCGAGCTCCTCGGCGACCTCGAACGCCGCCGTCTTCTGGCCCTCGATCCGGTAGGGGTTGACCGAGTTGACGAGCTCGACAGGATGCTTGGCGGCGAGCGCGCGGACGATCTCGAGCGCCTGGTCGAAGTTGCCTCGCAGCGCGATCACCCGCGCCCCGTGGATCAGCGCCTGGGCCAGCTTGCCGATCGCGATCCTGCCCTCGGGGACGATCACCGCGCCGCGCAGGCCGGCCCGGGCGGCGTAAGCCGCGGCGCTCGCCGCCGTGTTCCCGGTCGAGGCGCAGATCACCGCCTCGGCGCCGGCGCCCTTCGCCCGCGAGACGGCGACCGTCATCCCCCGGTCCTTGAAGCTCCCGGTCGGGTTGGCGCCCTCGAGCTTGAGCAGCACCCGGGCACCCGCCCGCTCGGAGATCACCGGCGCGTCGACGAGCGGGGTCGAGCCCTCGTGCAAGCTCACGATCGGGTCGCCGGGCTCGAGCCCGAGCCGGTCGTGATAGCGCTCGATCAGCGGCCTCGGCATCTCAGGCCCGGGCGGCGTCCAGTCGTGCGATTACCACGGCTAACCCCAAAGACGCTTGCGGAAATAGACCCGGGAGTAGCCCTGCTCGCTGCGCCGGTCGTATTCCTCGTATCCGAAGCGCGCATAGAAGCCGAGGTTCTCGGTCATCCGCTCGTGGGTGTCGGCGCGGATCTCGCTGAACCCGTGCCGGACTGCGTCCTGCTCGGCGAACGCCATCAGCTCCCGCCCGAGCCCGGCGCCCTGCTCGGCGGGATCGACTGCGACCAGGTCGAGGTGGGCGCGGTCGCCGCGGCTACCGATCACCACCACCCCGGTGACGGGATCGCCGGTCACGTGAACCTCGCCGCGCTCGATCCGCTCGCCGTAGTCGGTGTTCATCGGCGCCGGCCGCCGGCCGATCCTCGGCACGTAGTGCGCGAACGCGCTCTCGACGACGCCGGTCACCGCCTCGACGTCGGTTGGCCGCGCGGGCCGGATCAAACGAACTCTTCCTCGATCACGCGGATCGCGCGCGGCGGCGAGCGCAGGAAGTCGAGCTCGCCGATCTCCGCCAGCGCGGACTCGAAGCGCCGTTCGGCGCACTCGTGGATCACCATCACCAAGCGCGCGTCGTCGCCGAGCCCGCGCTGGACGACGCTCTGGACCGAGATCTCGTTGCGCCCGAGCACGTCGGCGATCCGGGCCAGGACCCCGGGGCGGTCGGCGACCTCGAGGTGAAGGTAGAAGGACGAGGAGACCTCGCTCACCCTGCCGAGCTCACGGCGCAGCCGGTGCACGGGCGCCTCGCCGGCGAGGATCGAGACGACGTCGCCGAGCACCGCGGTCGCGGTCTCGACCCCGCCGGCGCCGGGGCCCGACATCGTGATCTCGGTGATCGACGGTGCCTCCACCATGACCGCGTTGAAGGGGCCCTCGACCGGGGCCAAGGGGTGGCCGCGGTAGAGGAAGCAAGGGAAGACGCGAACGCTGATCCCCTCGCCGATCAGCTCCGCGACGCCGAGCAGCTTCAGCGACAGCCCGAGCTCCTTCGCATAGGCGAGGTCGTCGGGCTGGATCTCGGTGATCCCCTGATAGGAGACGTCGTCGAGCGCGACGTCCGTATGGAATGCGAGCCGGGCGAGGATCGCCATCTTGGCCGCCGCGTCGGCGCCGCCGACGTCGTCGCTCGGATCCGCCTCCGCGTAGCCGAGCTCCTGGGCGCGGGCCAGGGCCTCGGCATAGGCGACCCCGGTCCCGGCCATCTCGGAGAGGATGAAGTTGGTCGTCCCGTTGACGATCCCGAACACCTTCGTGATCTTGGTCGCTGCAAGGCTCTCCTGGATCACCCGGATCACCGGCACCACCCCGGCCACCGCGGCCTCGAAGCGAAGCTGGACCCCGTTCTCGCGGGCGGTCTCGAACAGCTCCTCGCCGTGCCGCGCGACGAGCTGCTTGTTCGCGGTCACCACGTGGCGGCCCGCCCGTAGCGCCCGCAGCACGTAGTCGCGGGCGGGGTCGATCCCGCCGATCAGCTCGACGACGATCTCGCTGCGCTCGAGGATCTGCTCGAAGTCGCCCTCGGAGCGACGCAGGACCCCGGCGAGCTCGAGCGGCCGTCCGGCCGCCGCCTCGATCTCGGCGGCGCTGTCGGCGACCAGGTCGGCGAAGGCGCCGCCGACCGTCCCCCGACCCAGTAAGCCTATGCGCGCCACCTCCTCCGCTTCGCGTCCGGGGGTGGCGCGGTCTGTCGAGGGACTACTCATCGCGGGCGGTCAGATCCTCGTAGGTCTCGCGGCGGACGACGAGGCGGGCGTCGCCGGCGCTGCAGAAAACGATCGGCGGTCGCGGAACCGCGTTGTAGTTCGAGGCCATCGCGTAGCCGTACGCTCCGGTCGCGGGCGTGACCAGGAGATCGCCGCGGCGGGGTTCTGAGAGAACGGCGTCGCGGACGATCACGTCGCTCGACTCGCAATGCATGCCGGCGATCGTCGCGGTCGTCTCGGGCTCGGCGTCGGCGCGATTGGCGATCAGCGCCTCGTAGCGCGAGCCGTAGAGCATCGGTCGCAAGTTGTCGGACATGCCCCCGTCGACGGCGACGTAGGTGCGCACGCCCGGGATCTCCTTCACCGTGCCGACCGTGTACGCGGTGATCCCGGCGTTGCCGACCAACGACCGCCCCGGCTCGACCAGGATCCGCGGCGGCGAGCCGAAGCTGCGTTCGACCCCGGCGACCTTGACCTCGGCGTAGGTCTCGATCGACGGCGGATCGTCGGCAGCGGTGTAGGCGATCCCGAGCCCGCCGCCGACGTTGAGCAGCCGGCACCAGGCCGGGTCCGCGAGCTCGGCGAGGGCCTCGATCGCCCGCACGTACGGGTCGAGCTCGAAGATCTGTGAGCCGATGTGGGCGTGCAGGCCGACCAGGTCGAGGCTCCGCGAGGCGAGCACGGCCTCGACCGCATCGGCAGCCAGGCCGTCGGCCATCCCGAGCCCGAACTTGGAGTCGAGCTGGCCGGTCTGGACATGGGCGTGGGTCTCCGCCCTGACCCCGGGCGTGACCCTGATCAGGACCCGCTGGCGGGCGCCGTTCTCAGCACAGATCGTGTCCAGGCGGTCGATCTCGGCGAGCGAGTCGCAGATCACGTGCCCGACCCCGGCCGCCACAGCCTGGCGCAGCTCGGCGTCGCTCTTGTTGTTGCCGTGCATGTGCACGCGACCGGGGTCGAATCCAGCTCGTAACGCCAGGTGCAGCTCGCCGCCCGAGGCGACGTCGATCGAGAGGCCCTCCTGCTCGAAGACCCGGCAGGCGGCGGTGAAAGGCGCCGCCTTGCTCGCGTAGACGACCTCGAAGTCGTCGCAGAGGCCGGCGAAAGCCTCCAGGTACCGGCGGGCGCGGGAGCGCATGTCGTCCTCGGCATAGATGTAGGCGGGGGTGCCGAACTCGTGGCCCAGCTCGACCACGTCACAACCCCCGACCTCGAGGTGGCCCCGGTCGTTGACCCGCGCCCCGCGCGGGTACACGGCCGACCCCGCGATCGGGTCGCTACGGGCGCCGGCCTGGCTCGTTTCGGTGCTCATCGGGCGACCGATTGTGACGGCAGAGCGCCGGCGTTCGCCCGGAGCCGTCGATCAGAGGTATCCGAGCGGGTCGACGGCGCCCCCGTTGACGCGGATCTCGAAGTGCAGGTGGTCGCCGAAGCAGCTTCCGGTGCAGCCGACGTACCCGATCACGTCACCCTGGCCGACGCTGGCGCCGACGCTGGTCGCGTAGCTGGACTGGTGCGCGTAACAGGACGAGAGGCCGCTGCCGTGGTCGATGCAGGTGTAGTTGCCGTAGCCGCTGGTGGGCGCCGCGAGGATCACCCTGCCCGCCTGCGCGGCCCGGATCGGGGTCCCGGCGGGGACCGCGATGTCGATCCCCTCGTGCATTCGTCCCCAGCGCCAGCCGAAGGGCGAGGAGAGGGTCCCGTTGACCGGCCAGATCCAGCCCCCCGACGCACCCTGGACCGGGCCCGCGGGCAGCGGATCGGTGGAAGTCGACGAGGCGGCCTGGATCTGGGCCTGGATCTGGCCCTGGATGTCGCTGATGTCGCCCTCGAGCCGCTCGATGTCGGAGTGGACCGTGTCGAGCGCCGTCGCCTTGCGGTCACGGACCGCGTCGAGCTCGGCCTCGCGGGCCTCGAGCTGCATCCGGGTCCGCTCGAGCTCGGCCTTCTTGGCCGCGATCTCGTCCCGGGCCGCCTCGATCCGCGCGACCGCGTCGCGCGAGGCGTTGCGCAGGCCTCGCACCCTGCCGACGACGCCGGCGTCCTGCTCCTCGATCCGGCGCAGATACTCGTAGCGCTCGATCAGGTCGTCGAACCCGTCGGACTCGAGTATCACGGTGAGTACGTCGGGCTGATCGGAGCGGTAGATCGCGACCAGCCGCCGCCGCAGCACGTTGAGCGAGCGTCGAAGCTCCGACCGCAGCTGCTCGAGCCGGTCCTTCTCGCGCCGAAGCTGCGCCTTGACCCGGTCGAGCTCGGCCTGCACGATCGCCTCCCGGTTGCGCAGCACCGCGACCTCGCCGGCGAGCTGGTCGAGCTGGTCGTTGTAGCGCGAGAGCTCGGTCGAGAGCACGCCCTTTCGCTCCTGCTGCTGGTCGAGCTCGGCCTGCTTGGAGTCGAGCTCGCCCTGCAGGTCCTGCGCCCGGGCCCCGCCCGCACCGGCCAGGATCACGGCCGCGAGCAGGGCGGCGCCGAAGCCGGCGGCCGCCAGGCGTGCCTTGAGCGAAGTTCGGTTGTGGGCGGTGTCCATCTGCGTTCGCCTGCGGAGTTAGCTGACGGGCTCGCGCTCTCGCGCTAGGCGCTGCGGATCTCTGCGATCCACGCCATTCGCCCCGGTGCGGGTTTGGGTCCCCCGCTCCGCCGGGCTCGGAACCCGGACGGACTCGGCGATCTGCTCGCGCAGGGTAGCAATCAGGATGCCGGGCGCCAGGCGCCGGGCGTCCGGCGCGGCTCGGGCCTGCAAGCGGGTTTTCAGGCGGCGCTGGGCGCGGCGGCGGCTGGCTCGGGGGCCTCGGCGGCGATCGCGGCCGCCTCGAGCAGGCGCTCCTGATACTCGGCGACCTGCATCCGCGAGATCACCAGGCGCTGGATCTCTGCCGTGCCCTCGAACAGCTCGTAGATCTTCGCGTCGCGGAACCACTTCTCGAGCGGGCACTCGGCGGTGTAGGCGAACGGGCCGACGAGGTCCATCAGCGTTCGCGTCGCCCAGACGGCCACCTGTCCGGCCTTGAGCTTCGACATCGAGCCCTGGCCACCGGTCATCGGCACCCCGTTGCGGCCCATCCAGGCGGCGCGCTGGACCAGCAGGCGGGCAGCCTCGATCTCGGTCGCGACCTGGGCCAGGAGCTGCTGGTTGGCCTGGCGCTCGAGCGGCGGCCGCCCGGCGGTCGAGCTGCCGTCGAGCGCGGCCTCGAACGGGTCCGCCGGCATCGCCCCGTTGCCGAGGTACGCGAGCGTCCACTCGTACGCGGCCTGGGCGATCCCGAGCGCCGAGGCGCCGACAATCGGCCGGGTCAGCTCGAAGGTGGCGAGCGCGTTCGATGCGCGCCCCGACGACTCGCCCGAGCGCGCGCGCTCGAGCCTTCGCTCCAGCTTCTCGATCCCGCCGAGCAGGTTCTCGACCGGGATCCGGCACTCCTCGAGCACCACCTCGGCCGTGTGCGAGGCGCGGATCCCGAGCTTCGACTCCTTCTTGCCCTGGCGCAATCCCGGCGTCCCCTTCTCGATCACGAACGACGCCTGCCCGCGGTGTCCGAGCTCGGGGTCGACGGTCGCGACGACGACGTGGACGTCGGCGATCCCCCCGTTGGTGATGAAGACCTTGGTCCCGTCGAGCACCCATTCGTCACCGTCGCGGCGGGCCGTGGTCCGCAGGCTCTTGACGTCGGAGCCGGCCTGCGGCTCGGTGACCGCGTATGCGCCGAGCTTGACCTCGTCGCCGACCCCGAAGCACTCGGGCACCCAGCGGGCGATCTGCTCCGGGGTCCCGGATGCGGCCAGCCCAGCCGCGGCGAGCCCCGAGCCCGAGATCGCGAGCGCGATCCCGGCGCAGCCCCAGTGCAGTTCCTCGGCGGAGATCACCCCGAACATCCCGTCGGGATCCGAGCCCATCCGCTGCAGGTGCTCGACCCCGCTCAGCCCGTGCTCGCGCGCGCTTCGGATCGGCTCCCAGGGGATCGACTCCTCGGCGTCGTGCTTGGCCGCCACCGGCCGAATCACGTCGGCCGCGAACCGGCGGCACTGCGCCTTGAACTCCAGTTGCTCGGCGTTGAGCGCGAAATCCATCCCCTCAGACCTCCATTGCCGTTCCTGGCCTCCGACACCGGGACTCGGGCCCCGCGGTACCGATTGACTCGTCAGTCAACCGAATCATACTGCTCGGGCGGGGGCACGCAAGCGCATGCTTTCGCCGTAGCCTTGCGCCCGTGCTCAGCTCGATCCGCTACTTCCTCGCCGACCTCGGCCACTGGCTCGGGCGCCATTGGGCGCTCGCCGGCGGCGCGATCGCGCTGGTCGCGGCGCTCGGGGTCGGCGTGTACCTGCTCGCGAGCGGCGGTGAGGACGACGTGGCCACCCCGGCCCCGGAGGTCGTGGTTCGCGAGGTGGCGGCCCCCGAGCGTCCCGACGAGCTCGGGTTCCCTGCCTTCGCGACCAAGAACACGACCCGGATCGGATCGCCGTCGCCGCCCGCCACCGCGGCCGCGGCCGCGCTCGCCGTCTTCCCCTCCACCGGCGGGGTTCCCGGCCCGGCCGCGGTGAGCGTCGTCGACGCCGCCGACTGGCCGGCCGGGATCGCGGCGGCGTCGCTCGTCGCTGCGCCGGTCGGCGCGCCGCTGCTCGTCGCCGAGGACGGCGAGCTCGGCGAGCTCGGCGAGAGCGCGATCCGCGAGCTCGGCCCGGAGGGGTCTGCGCGCACGGACGGCACTCAGGTTTTCGCGCTCGGCGCGGCCGCCGGCTCCACGGATCTCGACGAGCTCGCGGTCGAGGGTGCCAACCCGGCCGAGGTCGCGGCCCGGGTTCTGGCGCTGCGCGCCCGCCTCGCAGGCAAGCCGGAGCACATCGTGGTCGCCAGCTCCGACGACCCCGCCTATGCGATGCCGGCCGCGAGCTGGGCGGCGCGGTCGGGCGACCCGGTGCTGTTCGTCGGGCGCGAGACCGTGCCGGATGCGACCGCGAAGGCGCTCGAGCGCCACCGGGGAACCCCGGTCTACGTGCTCGGGCCGCCGACTGCGATCTCGGCCGCCACATTGAGGCGGCTCGAGCGCCTCGCCCCGACCGCCGAGCGGGTCGGAGCCGAGGGCGCGGTCACGAACGCGATCGAGTTCGCCCGCTTCGCCAGCGGCAGCTTCGGCTGGAACATCAACGATCCGGGTCACGGATTCGTGATCGCCAACGGGTCGCGGCCGCTCGACGCCGGCGCCGCAGCGCCGCTCTCGGCGAGCGGGACCTGGGGCCCGCTGCTCGTCGTCGAGGACAGCGAGGCGGTGCCGGCCGAGCTACGCGGGTACCTGCTCGACCTCAAGCCCGGCTACGAGGACGACCCGACCCGGGCGCTCTACAACCACATCTGGCTGATCGGCGACCCGTCGGCGATCTCGGTCGACTTCCAGGCCCAGGTCGACGAGCTGGCCGAGCTCGTGCCGGTAACGTCAGGCCCCGGCACGACCGGGCTCGTGCCGGGCCCGGGGGCGGTCGAGTCCTCGCCCGACGAGCCCGCCGGCGACGGCGAGCGAGACGACCAGCAGCGATGAGCGAGAGCGAACGACCCGACCGCCTCGGTGGTCGCGAGATCACAGCCGAGGAGGTGCGCGAGCTCGCCGGGCCCTCGACCCCCCACTTCGCGCTTCAGATCCGCAACCGGATCGAGCGCCTGATCGCGCCGCTCCCGGCCGATCACCCGGCCCGCCTCGAGGGCGAGCGTCAGATCGCCCGCCTGAACGAGCTCGCCCGGCACTCCGGCGACCCGCGGGCGGACGGGTGAGCGCGGAGAGCGCGCCGCAGCCTCCGGCCTCCGCCCTGGCGCGAGCGCGGGCGCTGCTCGCCGATCCGGTCGCGGCCGAGCGCGAGCCGAACGAGGCGGGATACCTCGACCTGCTCGCACGGCCGCTCGAGTCGACCGGGGTGACCCAGGACCTGATGGTGAGCCACTTCGTCCCGGCGATCTACGAGCGCTACTGGCGCCCGGCCCTGGGCCGGGTGGCAAAGGGACTGACCGGGCCGGGGATGGCGGAGGAGATGCGGATCGCCAGGCTGCTGCTCGGACTCGGCCGGGGCGACTTCGTGCTCGACCTCGCCTGTGGGCCGGGCAACTTCTCGCGCGAGTTCGCGCGCGCGGTCGGCCCGGAAGGCCTGGTCGTCGGCGTCGACGCCTCGGCGACGATGCTCGAGCGTGGCGGCCGCGAGCTGCACGCCTCGGGGGATGAGAACCTGGTCCTGTTCCGCGCTTCCGCGACCGAGCTTCCGTTTCGCGACGCGAGCTTCGACGCCTGCTGCTGCTTCGCCGCCCTGCACCTGTTCGACGACCCGTTTGCCGCCCTCGACGAGATCCGCCGCGTGCTCCGGCCGGGCGGGCGGATCGCGCTCATGACCTCGATCCGGCGAGAGCTGACGCTGAGGCCGCTGAAGCCGTTGCTCGAGCGCGCGAGCGGGATGCGGCTGTTCGAGGGCGACGAGATCGTCGCTGCACTCGAGCACCGCGGCTTCGCCGGTATCCACCGCCGCCTCTCGGGGATGGTCCAGTTCGTCGGCGGGCGCCTGCCTACATGACCGCCGGTCCGCCGGCCGGCGAGCCGGTGGCGTCCTGCGCGCGATCCTGGCGGCCGAGCAGCCCGAGCGCGGTGAGCGGAAAGACCAGCACGGTGAGCAGCCCGGCGGCGATGAACCCGGCCGAGGTCGCGGCGTCGATCAACCCCAGGTCCTGTCCGATCGCGGTCGCGGCGACGATGAACGGCAGCGACGTCGCCTGCAGCAGCCCCGCCGCGAGCACTCGCCGGCGGTCGAGCTGGGCGCGGTAGAGCAGGGCCGGAACCGCGCGGGCGAGGAGCAGGGCGGCGACGAAGGCGGGGATCGCCGCGATCGCCGTCGAGGAGGCGAACAGCGCGTCGAGGTCGAAGCGCACGCCGCTGGCGACGAAGAAGACCGGGATGAAGACGCCGAAGCCGACTGCGGCGAGCTTGGCGCGGAACTCGGTATGGGTCATCCCCCGGTCCATGTCCAGGTGGTTGAGGATCGCGCCGGCTGCGAACGCACCGAGGATCAGCTCGAGGCCGAGCTGCTCGGCGAGCGCGACCATGCCGATCAGGAGCACGAAGGCGCCGCGGACCCGGATCTGCGCGCTGGTGTCCTGGAGCCGGACCAGCGCCGCCGAGATCCGGCGCGAGCGCTCAGCCTCCGCGACGCCGACCGCCACCGCCGCGATCACGAGCACGAACAGCCCGATCAGGATCAGCTTGGCGCCGATCCCGGCCGACTCGCCCGAGAACAGCAGCGTCAGCAGCAGCACCGAGGCGAAGTCGGCGATCGAGGCGGCGGCGATCACCAGCTGCCCGAATCGCGACGAGACCTGGCCCGAGTCCTGGAGCACCGGGACGATCACGCCGAGCGAGGTCGAGGCGAGGATGATCGCGATCAGCAGCGGCTCGTCCGCGATCCCGGCGAGGTCGAGGAGAACGCCGGCGACCACGGCGAGCGCCAGCGAGAGGACGAATCCGAGCGACGCCGCCCGCAACAGCGCGCCGCGCAGGGCCGCGAGGTCGATCTCGAGCCCGGCGAGAAAGAGCAGGAACGCGAGCCCGACCAGCGACAGCACCTCGACCGGCTCGTCGACCTCGACCCAGCCGAGCACCGCCGGGCCGATCACGATCCCGATCACGATCTCGAGCACCACCGCCGGGAGCCGAAGCCGCGGCGCCAGGCCGAGCGCGAACGGGGCCGCGAACCCGGCCGCGACGACGATCAGCAGGTTCTGGAACGAGATCTCCTCCACGCCGCTTAGGTGGCCGCCGGGCCGGATTCGTTACGCGCGCGAGCAGGCAGCGGTCGGCGAACGCCTCGGACCCGGGCCGGCGCGAGGTCCGCGCTGATCGCCGATCTCCTCCGGGGCGAGGAAGTAGGTCGGCGGGCCGAGCCAGATCCCGTCGCCACGCTCGGCCACCGCCTCGACCCGCTCGCGCACCTTGTCGATCGGCCCGGCGGCGCAGTAGGCGTCGACCATCTCGTCCGGGCACGTGCGCGGCATCTCCGCGAAGTCGCCGCGCCGGAAGGCCTCGCCGACGGCCGCGGCGACGTCACCGAAACCGTGCATCTCCCAGAGCGGCGCGTAGGTGCGGACGGTCGCGTAGAAGCAGATCGTCCGCCGCGCGGCCTCGTAGGCGGCCTCCTCGTCGTCGGAGATCGCGCAGCAGACCGAGGGCAGGAAGTCGAAGCTCGCGCGCTCGCGGCCCGAGCGGCTGAGGCCGAGCTCGAAGTTGGCGACCAGGACCTCGTCGAGCCATCGCATCGAGCACATCGGGTGGCCGATCAGACCGTCGGCGACGTCGCCCGCCATCCGCGCCATCCCCTCCTGAACGGCGGCCGTGTAGATCGGGATCGTCTCGCGCGCCTTGCGGTGCGGGCGCGCCCAGCCCTTGATCTCTAGCTGGTGGTACTCGCCCGAGTAGCGGATCGGCTCCGCACTCCCCGCCTGCTCGATGATCAGGCGCACCGCCTCGACCGTCTCGCGCAGGTGCGGCGCCGGCCGGCCGTACTCCGCCCCGTGCCAGGTCTCGTTGAGGCGCTTGACCCCGGCGCCGAGGCCGAGCCGGAAGCGCCCGCCCGAGGCCTCGTCGAGGTCGAGCGCCGAGAGCGCGATGATCAACGGGCTGCGCGTGAACGCCCAGGCGATCCCGGTCCCGAGCCCGACCGTTTCGGTCCCGGCTGCAAGCCACATCGCCTGGGTGATCGAGCTGCGAAAGAGCTCCACCGACCAGACGCAGTCGATTCCCGCCGCCTCGGCCTCGCGGGCCTGCTCACCGAGCTCGGCCAGCGAGTCGCCGAGCCCGCCGATCTGGACCCGGTCGAGCGCCCTCGGCCGGGTCAACCGCCGCAGTCCGTGAGCCCCAGCGTGTCGGCGAGCTGATTCGCCTTCGCGAGCGGCGCGTCGGCTCCGGCCGCCTGGATTGAGGCGGGATCGGCCTCGAGCGCGTCGATCCCGCTCTGCAGCGCGGCGAGCAGGGCATCGGCCTGCTCCTCGGCTCCCTCGGGCGCCGACAGGTCGGCGATCTCGTCGTGCTGGCTCTGGAGGCTGGGGATGACCTCGTCGGTGACGAACTGCTCCTGCTCGGCGTCGTCGGGCGGCGTGTTGCCGCCGAACTGGTCCTCGACCGCCTGATTGAGATCCTGGTCGGCTGCCGCGCAGATGTCGTCGGCCTGCTCGACCCACGCCGTCTTGCTCTGCGTCTCGTCGCCACCGCAGCCGGCCGCGAGCAGCGCCGCTGCGGCAAGGGTGAGGAGCGGAAGGCCGGCGGCGCCGCGGCTCATACGCGCTCGATCAGGGTGCCGGTGCCGAGTCCGCCGCCGCAGCACATCGTCACCAGCCCGATCTGCTTGTCGTCGCGCTCCATCTCGTGCAGCAGCGTGGTCAGCAGCCGGGCGCCGGTCGAGCCGAGCGGGTGCCCGAGGGCGATCGCGCCGCCGTTGACGTTGACCCGGTCCATCTCAGGCTCGAGCTCGCGGCGCCAGGCGGCGACCACCGACGCGAACGCCTCGTTGATCTCGATCAGGTCGATGTCGTCGATCGTCATCCCGTTGCGATCGAGCAGCCGCTCGGTGGCGGGGATCGGCCCGGTCAGCATCATCACGGGATCGACCCCGACCGTGGTCTGGTCGAGGACGCGGGCGCGCGGGGCAAGCCCGAGCGCGTCGGCCTTCTCGCGGCTCATCAGCAGCACCGCGGCGGCGCCGTCGGAGATCTGCGAGGAGTTGCCGGCGGTGATCTTGCCGTCCTCCTTGAACACGGTCTTCAGCTCGGCGAGCTTCTCCAGCGTCGTGTCGGGACGGATCCCCTGGTCGGTCGAGTAGGTGTCGCCGTTGACCTCGATCGGGACGATCTCGCGCTCGAAACGGCCCTCCTCGGTCGCCTTCGCTGCGAGCTGGTGGGAGCGGACGCCGATCTCGTCGAGCTCCGAGCGTGGGATCTCCCACTTGTCGGCGATCATCTCGGCCGAGATCCCCTGCGGTACGAGGTTGTAGCGCTCCATCAGCTCGGGCGAGAACGCCAGCCCGTGCTCGGACTGGACCGCCATCCCGTCGGCGAACGAGATGTGGCCCATGTGCTCGACGCCGCCGCCGATCGCGACGTCGTGGACGCCCGAGGCGATCAGCGCGGCGGAGAAGTTGACCGCCTGCTGGGCGGAGCCGCACTGGCGATCGACCGTCGTCGCCGGGGTCTCGATCGGGAGCCCGGCCTCGAGCCAGGCGTTGCGGCCGATGTTGAAGGCCTGCTCGCCGAACTGCTGAACGCAGCCGGCGACCACGTCCTCGACCTCGGCGGGCTCGATCCCGGCTCGCTCGATCACCTCGGTGTAGGTCTTGGCGAGCAGGTTCGAGGGATGGACATCCTTGTAGTAGCCCTTCTCCTCGTGCCCGCGGCCGACCGGCGTCCGCACGGCCTCGACGATCACGACCTCGCGGCCCCCGAACTTGCCCGAACCGTTGCTCGCCATCTCAGTTCCTCCTAGTCGGTCTGTGCGACAACGATACCCGACCGACTGACTCGTCAGTCAGCCGCGGGTCGCCTCGGACTCGCTGACCCCGGGCGGGGTCCAGCCGGGGCCGTGGAAGACGACGCCGAGCTTGTCGCGCAGCCGCGGTGCGCGCTTGATGTCGTGCCACATCGCGATGTACTCGTGAAACGCGACCCGGACCGGGCGGAAGGTGCGGAGCTGGGTCGTGAGCCCGTAGCGGACCCGCTCGCCCTCGGGCTCGTAGGTGCCGAACAGCTTGTCCCAGATGATCAGGATGCCGCCGTAGTTGCGGTCCAGGTACTGGTCGTTGACGCCGTGGTGAACGCGGTGGTGCGAGGGCGTGTTCAGCACCGCCTCGAGCGGGCGCGGCAGCCTCCGGATCCGCTCGGTGTGGATCCAGAACTGATAGATCAGCGACCAGCTCTGCGCGAGCAGCACCATCCACGGCTCGAAGCCGATCGCCGGCAGCCAGAGCCAGAACGGCAGGTAGGTCATCGGGACCCAGGTCTGGCGCAGCGCGGTCGAGAGGTTGTAGTGCTGGCTCGAGTGGTGGACGACATGGCTGGCCCAGAACACGCGGCTCTCGTGCGAGACGCGGTGAAACCAGTAATAGGAGAGGTCGTCGGCGAAGAAGAGCAGCACCCATACCCACCAGTCGGAGGGGTCGAGCCGCAGCGGCGTCAACTCGTAGATCGCCACGTAGAGTGCGAGTACGGCGAACTTCCAGACGAAGTTGATCGCCACGTTGCCGAACCCCATGGTCAGGCTGGTTCGCGTGTCGCGGGCCTCGTAGCCGATCAGGTCGGCTTGCTCGTCCTGGACCTGGCGGAACGAGAGGTACTCGAGGACCAGGAGCAGGACGAAGAACGGGATCGCGTAGTAGAGGACCTCCGCCATCAGCCCTGATTGTGCCTAACCGGCCGGCTCGCGTGCGGGCTGGTCGTGGGCGACCTTCGACGGCCACCAGTTGCGCTCGCCGAGCTTGAACGCGATCGCTGGGACGAGGATCGTGCGGACGAGGAAGGTGTCGACCAGGAGCCCGAAGGCGATCGTGAACCCGATCTGGAACAGCGTTTCGAGCGGCAGGCTCATGAGCGCGAAGAAGGTGCCGGCGAGGATCAGCCCGGCGCTGGTGATTACGCCGCCGGTCCGCTCGAGCCCCGTGATCACCGCCTCCTTGGTCTCCTGGTGGGCGGCCTCCTCGCGTATCCGGCTCATCAGGAAGATGTTGTAGTCGACCCCGAGCGCGACCAGGAATATGAAGGCGAAGGTCGGCAGGCCCGGGTCCGAGTCGGGCTGGTTGAAGATCTCGGTGAAGATCAGGGTCGTGGCGCCGAGCGCAAAGGCGTAGGAGAGGACCACCGTCGCGACCAGGTAGAGCGGCGCGACGACCGCGCGCAAGAGCAGGCAGAGGATGGTGAAGATCAGCAGCAGGACCAGGGGCACGATCAGCTTCGCGTCCGAGCGCAGGGTCTCGGTGGTGTCGAAGTTCTCCGCCGTCAGCCCGCCGACCAGCGCCTCGCCGTCGCCCGCGGCCCCCCGGACCGCCACGCGCAGGGCCGGGATCGTGTCGTTGGCCTCGTCGGAGAACGGGTCGTAGGCGAGCGTCACGTCGATCCGCTCGAGCTCTCCGTCCTCCGAGGTTCCGGCGGGGACCACCGCCTCGACGCCCTCGACGCCGCGCGCCGCATCCGCCACCGGCTCGGCGGCCTCGGTGGAAGCCAGGACCGTCGTTACCGCGGTCTGGCCGGCCGCCAGCTGATCCTCGATCACGAGCTGGCCGTCGACCGACTCGGGCGGATCGCGAAAGCCCTCGCCGAAGTCGATGATGCCGCGGTCCTGGAACAGCCCCAGCGCGCCGAGGGCGAGGATCCCGACCGAGATCACGAGCGCGAGCGTCGAGCGCTCGTGGACGAAGTGCCCGACCCGGCGCCAGATCCCGAGTGCAGCCTGCTGCTCGCTGCCGTGGCGCGGGATCGCCGGCCAGAAGGAGTTGCGTCCGAGCGCCGCCAGCAGCGCGGGCAGGAAGGTGAGGCCCGCGAGCAGCATCACCGCCACGCCCAGCGCCAGCACCGGTCCCATCGTCTGGGTGGCGCGGAAGTCCGCAAGCGTGAGCACCAGCATCGCAGCGATCACGGTCGCGCCGGCCGAGAGGATCGCCGGCCCGGTGCGCTCGGTGGCATGCGCCATCGCCTCGTGCTTGTCCTCGAACCGTCGCAGCTCCTCGCGGTAGCGGGAGACGATCAACAGGCAGTAGTCGGTGCCGGCGCCGAACATCAGGACGATCAACAGGCTGGTGGTCTGGCCGTTGACCTCGAGCGCCCCCGCCTCGACCAGGCCGTAGACGAGCGCGGCGGCTATCCCGTACGCGATCGCGACCACGAACAGCGGCACCAGCGCGATCACCGGCGAGCGGTAGATCGCCAGCAGCAGTACGAGGACGAGGCCGACCGTGACCAGCAGCAGCGTCGTGTCGATCGACTCGAAGACCTCGATCGAGTCGCTGACGATGCCGCCGATCCCGGTCACGTACGCGCGCAGCTCGCCCTCGCCGGCATCGGGATCCGGCGCGATCTCGCGCAGCGCGGCGACGTTGTCCTGGATCTCCTCGGAGTCCTCGGTGTTGGTGCGGATCAGCAGCAGCGCCGTCGAGCCGTCCGCCGAGACCGCGGCGGGGGCGTCCTCGGGCGCCGCCTCGGGGGCGCCCGAGGCGGTCGCGATCGGCTCGGCGCCGCAGATCGGGCCCTGGAAGGGGTCGATGACGGTCAGGACCCCGTCGAGATCGGCGCTCGAGCAGGGTGTCGCGGGAGCTCCGGCGCCGCCCGCGCCGGCGAAACTGCGCGCGTCCTCGCTGATCCGGCGGCGATCGGCCTCGCTCAGGCCCCCGTCGCGGGTGTAGAGGACGAGGATGTCGACCTCGCGGCCGTCGGGGAAGCGCTCTTCGACGAGGTCGTTGACCTCGGTCGACTCGGCGTTTCCCGGCAGGAAGGCCTCGTTCTCGTTGGTCGTCGCCTCCTGCAGCTTGGGCTGGAACTGAAACAGCGCGAAGCCGACGATCACCCAGGCGGCGATCACCACCCACTTCGTCCTCGGTCCCGCGGCGAAGGCGGATACGCGGCGCAGCATCCGGGGCGTGATAGTAACCACGCCGTGGACGGCTCAGACGGATACGCCCGGCCCGCGGTCGCCGGAAGCGGCACGATCGCCTGCGGTCTCGCGGCCTGCGCGAGCCGGCTCGGCGAGGTGCGCCTGCTCGCGCGCAGCGACGCTTCCGCGTGGCGCGCCGAGGAGGCGGCGCAGGCTGAGGCGAAGAAGCTCGACGCGGGCGTCCCGGCGCGGATCCGGGTCACCACCGACCCCGCCGACCTCGCCGACGTCGACCTGGTCGTCGAGGCGATCGCCGAGGACCTCGAGTCGAAGGGCGAGCTGCTGGCGATGCTGGCCGAGCTCTGCGCCGAGGCGGACCTCGCCAGCACCACCTCCTCGCTGCGAGTCGCCGACCTCGCCGCGCGCAGCGGCGCTGCCGAGCGGGTGTTCGGGCTCCACGTCTTCAACCCGGTCGCGCGGATGGAGCTGGTCGAGCTCTGCCTGCCGGAGGGGCTGCGCGACGGGGCGGCCGAGCGGGCCCGGCTGTGGGCGGCCGAGCTCGGCAAGACTGCGATCGAGGTACCCGACCAGCCCGGTTTCGTGGTCAACCGGCTGCTGTTCCCGTTCCTGTTCGAGGCCGTGCGGATGATCGAGCAGACGGGCATGAGCGCGGCGGACGTCGACTCGTGCATCCGGCTCGGCGCCGGGCATCCGATGGGTCCGCTGAAGCTGCTCGACTTCGTCGGCCTCGATGTCGCGGTCGCGATCGGCGACAGCCTGCACGCTGACTCCGGTCGCGAGTCCGACCAGGTTCCGGAGCGGCTGCGCGAGCTCGCGGCCGCGGGCCGGCTCGGCCGCAAGAGCGGCTCGGGCTTCTACGAATACGAGTGAGCGCCGGTCAGGCCGCGCGGCGGGCGGCGGCGGCGCCCTTGCCCTTGCGGGTCGAGCGCGGCGCCGGGGGCTCGGGGTGGCTACCGCAGAGGTCCCAGACGACCTCCGCCTCAGAGACCCCCTGGCGGCGGGCCTCGTCGGCGACGCTCCCCCAGGGGAGCTGCGCGTCGGGCAGCTCGTCCCAGCGCGCCAGCTCGAGCGCCTCGAGCGCCCCCTTCAGCGCCGGGCCCAGATGCGACTCGCTGCGCAGCATCGCCCTCAACACCTCAAGCTGCTTCTCGGTCAAGCGCACTGCCCACATCGATGCCAAGACGCTAGATCCGCCCACGGACGGAAGCCAGGCGGCCGAAAGCCGCAGATTGCGGGCGCTCGCGGCTACCCGGCGCCGGCTCCCTCTGACCCGGTCGGCGCCTCGGTCCCGACGACGCGGTGCTCTGCGGTCACCGAGTGGATCCGCACCGCGACGATCCGGTTCTCGCGCACCGACTCGACCCGCAGCTCGAAGCCGTCGGCGAGCACCTTGTCGCCGCGCTTGGGCAGCCGACCGAGCTCGGAAAACACATAGCCGCCGATCGAGTTGAATGCGTCCGAGGAGACCGGAAGCTGGATCCCGGCGTCCTCGAGGTCGCCGAGCGGTACGTGGCCACGCACGTACCAGTCGCCGTCGGTGAGCCGGCGGAGGTCGACCGCGCGCGGGTCGGTCTCGTCCTCGATCTCGCCGACAACCTCCTCGAGGATGTCCTCAACCGTCACGATCCCGACCGTGCGCCCGTACTCGTCGGAGACGATCCCGATCGAGGAGCGCTGGCGCTGGAGCTCGGCGAGCAGGTCGTCGAGCGGCTTCGTCTCGGGGAAGACCGGCACCTCGCGGATCGCCGGCTCGAGCGCGGCGTCGCCGCCCGCATTCATGTAGAGCCGGACCAGGCTGTTGTTGTGGACGACGCCGCGGACCTTGTCGGGGTTGTCGCCCTCGACCACGACCAGCCGAGTGTGCCCCGAGCTGACGCAGCGGCGCAGGCCGTCCTCGACCGTCTCGTCCGCGTTCACGGTGACCACCGCCGGGATCGGGGTCATCACCTCGCGTGCCTGCTGCTCGTGCAGGTGGAAGACGCCGCCGAGCATCACCGCCTCCCCCGGGTCGAGGCTGCCGCCGCGGGCCGAGGTCCTGATGATCTCCTTGAGGTCGGCGGAGGTGTGCTTCTCGCCGAGGTCGCTCGGGTCGACCCCGAACAGGCGCACGATCGCGTTCGAGGCGCGGTTCAGCGCCCAGATGAACGGGGCGCTGAGCGCGCGGAAGGCGCTCAAGGGGCGCGACAGGGCGCGCGCCGTGGGCTCGGAGCGCGTGATCGCGAGCATCTTCGGGACCTGCTCGCCGATCGTGATGTGGAGCGCGGTCGCGACCGCGAAAGCGATCGCGAAAGCGATCGCGTGCGCCCCGGTCCCGTCACCGATCAGGGGCTCGATCAGGTCGGCGATCGCGGGCTCGCCGAGGAAGCCGATCCCGATCGAGGCCAGGGTGATCCCGAACTGGCACGCGGCGAGGGACTCGTCGATCTTGTCGAGCTGCTCGAGCGCCTGCTCGGCCCCGGCCTCGCCGCGCTTCGCGAGCTCCTCGATTCGCCCTTTGCGGGTCCGCACGAGGGCGAACTCGGCCGCGACGAAGAGCCCGTTGATCAGGACGAGCGCGATCAGCAGGACGAGGAAGAGAGCCGTCACCGCTCAGGGCGACGCTGGCGTACTTCGGGGGAGGTCGTCGTCCATAAAAGGACCGGGCAAAGGTAGCAGCCACCGGGCTCCGCGCCGACCCGCAGTAAGTTCAGCCCGATGGACCAGAGCTCGACGCCGTACCTGGACGCTCTCGTCGAGCATGCCAAGCGCGAGCCGGGCCGCTTTCACGTCCCCGGCCATAAGGGAGGCGCGGGTGCCGACCCGGCGCTCACCGCGGCCTTCGGCGAGCAGGCGATCCGGATGGACATCCCAGCCGGGCTCGAGTGGATCGATATCGGGCCCGACCCCGATCGACTCCCGTTTGGGCAGGCGCAGCGGCTCGCGGCCGAGGCCTGGGGGGCGAAGCGGAGCTGGTTCCTGGTCAACGGCGGATCCGGAGGCAACCACGCGATCTGCCTGGCGCTCGCGCACGGCGGCGACCGGGTCGTGGTCCAGCGCAACATCCACACGTCGATCATCGACGGCCTCGTGCTCTCCGGCCTGCGGCCGCGGTTCGTCGCACCCCAGGTCGACCCCGAGCTCGGGATCGCCCACTGCGTGATCCCCGAGCATCTCGACGCGGCGCTCGCCGCCGAGCCCGAGGCGACCGCCGCGATCGTCGTCTCCCCGACCTACTTCGGGGCCGTCGCCGACATCGCCTCGCTCGCCGAGGTCGCCCATCGGCGCGGAGTGCCGCTGGTCGTCGACGAGGCATGGGGCGCGCACCTGCACTTCTCCTCCGCGCTGCCGGACGCGGCGCTCGACTGCGGCGCCGACCTGGTGCTCTCCTCGATCCACAAGATCATCGGCTCGATCACCCAGTCCGCGATCCTGCACCTCGGCACCGGCGACCGGATCGACGAGCTGGTCGTCGACCGCTCGGTGACCCTGGTCGAGTCGACGAGCCCGAACGCCTTCCTGACGGCGTCGCTCGACGCAGCGCGCCGGCTGGCGGCAACCCGCGGCGAGGAGCTGCTCGCCGAGACGGCCGCATCGCTGGCCGAGCTGCGGGGTCGGATCTGCGAGATCGACGGCCTCGACGTGCTCGACGAGCGGATAGTCGGGCGCAGCGGGGTCTTCGCCTACGACCCGATGCGGCTCGTGATCGACGTGCGCGGCACCGGCGCCACCGGGCACCGGATCGCGCGCCTGATGCGCGAAAGCCACGACATCAGCCTCGAGCTCGTCTCGGAGAACGTCGCCGTCGCCGTGTTCGGGATGGGCGAGCGGGCGAGCGAGACCGGCCAGCGCCTGGTCAGCGCGCTGGAGAGCGCCTGCGAGCGGCTCGGCGAGGAGGGCGCGCGGGCGCTCGAGCCGTTGGCCGAGCCGCCGCAGTGGGGCCCACCCGAGCTGACGCCGCGTGAGGCTTTCCTCGCCGACCAGGAGGTGGTGGCGTTCGACGACGCGGAGGGTCGGATCGCCGCCGAGTCGCTCGCCGCCTATCCGCCGGGGGTCCCGAACGTGCTCCCCGGCGAGCGCCTCACCCGTGCGACGCTCGACTATGTCGCCGGCACCTTCGCCCAGGGCGGGCTCGTCCGCGGCGCCAGCGACCGCAGCCTGAAGACGATTCGCGTCGTGGCTCGATGACCCGCACCGCCGGAGGCGACGCCGAGGAGGTGGCGGGAGTTGTCTGGGGGGCGGATTCCGAGTACGGGCTTCTGCGCGACGTCCTGCTCGGCCCGCCCGACAACTTTCGCTGGCTGCCGACCAGCGCGATCTCGAAGGCGACGCTGGAGAGCGGCGCCGTCTTCGACCCCGAGCTCGCGCGCGTCCAGCACCGCGAGCTCGTCGCCGCGTATCAGTCCGCGGGGGTCACCGTGCACACGCTCGACCCTGACCCGGCTCTTCCCTACCAGGTATTCGCCCGCGACTCGAGCGCGATGACGCCGAGCGGGGCGGTCGTGACCCAGCTCAAGCAGCCGTGGCGCCGCGGGGAGTACGCGCCGGTGATCGACTTCTACCGGAGGCGCTCGATCCCGATCCGCGGCATGATCACCGCCGGGGCACTCGAGGGCGGCGACGTGACGCTGGTCGAGCCCGGCGTGGCCCTGATCGGAAACGGCGAGGAGCGAACCGAGATCGGGGCCGCGCGGCAGCTCGCCGCCTGGATGCGAGACGACGGCTGGGAGGTGCGAATCGAGCCGATCCCGGGACAGTTCGTCCACATCGACGTCCTGGTCTCGATCCTGGCGCCGAAGCTCGCAGTCGTCTGCGTCGAGGCGGCATCCGGGGGCCTGGTCGGATGGCTGCGGGCCAAGGGCTTCGAGCTGCTCGAGGTCTCGCTCGCCGACGCGATGCAGCTCGGCGTCAACGCGATCTCACTCGGGGGCGAGCGTGTGATCTCGGCGGCCGGGTCGACCGAGCTCAACCAGCGGCTCCGCGCGCACGGGATCGAGGTCCTCGACCCCGAGCTCTCGATGTTCACCGCCGGAGGCGGCGGCGCGCACTGCCTCGCACAGGCGCTTCCCCGCGACCCCGGCGGCGGCTGAGCGGTGGCCAAGTCGCCCGTGATCGACCCGGGCCGGGTGATCCGCGACCTGCGCGAGCTCGAGCGCCGCAGCGCGGACGAGCGGGGCGCACAGCGCGTTTGCTGGAGCGAGCCCTGGCGCAAGGCGCGCGGCCTGCTCGCCGAGCTCCTGGCCGAGCTCGGGATCGAGCCCGAGGTCGACGAGGCGGGCAACCTCTGGGCTCGGCTCGAGGGCGCCGACGCGCGGGCGCCGGCGCTCGCGCTCGGCTCGCACCTCGACTCGGTCCCCGACGGCGGCTGGCTCGATGGAGCGCTCGGGGTGATGGCGGCGCTCGGCGTCGTGCGCGCCCACGCGGAGACCGGCCGCGCACCGGCGCGCCCGCTCGTCCTCGTCGACTGGGCCGACGAGGAGGGGCGGTTCGGGCGCAGCCTGTTCGGCAGCTCGGCGTTCGCGGGCACGCTGGACCCGGCCTCGCTGCGCGACCTGCGCGACGGCGACGGGCGGTCGGCGGCGGCGGTGCTCGCCGAGCACGGCGTCGAGCTCGAGCACGCGTCGCGATCCGCTGGGCGCCGGCTGGGCCTCGCCTCCTACCTCGAGCTCCACATCGAGCAGGGCCCGCGGATGCAGGCCGGGGGGCTGCGGGTCGCCGCGGTCAGCGGCTGCGCCGGGGTCGAGCGGTCCCGGTTCGCGTTTCGCGGCCAGGCTGCCCACGCGGGGACGACCCCGATCGACTCCCGCCGCGACGCCGGGCTGGCGGCCGCCGAGGCGGCGCTCGCGATCGAGCGCCTGGCGATCGACGAGGGCGGGGTCGCGACCACGGGCGAGCTGCGGCTCGAGCCCGGGTTCGCGACCGCGGTGCCCGGGCGCGCCACCCTCTCGGTCGACCTTCGCCACGCGCAGGCGCCGGGCCTCGCCCGGATGCTGGCGCGAACCAGGGAGGCATGCAAGGAGGTCGCCGCCGCCCGTGGCTGCGAGCTGGCCGAGACAGAGGTCTGGAGGATCGAGCCGATCCGCTTCGACCCGGGGTTGGTCGCGACAGCGCGCGCCGTCTGCGCCACCGTCGCCGGGGACGACGCCGAGCTCGCCAGCGGAGCGCTGCACGACGCCGCCGAGGTGGCTCGCGTGCTGCCGGCGGCGATGCTGTTCGCGCCCTCGCGGGGCGGGATCAGCCACGCTCCGGAGGAGGACACCGACGAAGCCGATCTGGCACTCGCGATCGAGGCGCTCGGCGAGCTCGCGGCACGGGTGCTGGTCGGGAACGACCGAAGAGAATGATGCTGTTTGCGGCAGTTTTAGGCAAGGCCTAACAGTTTTCACGCAGGATCAACACATTTGTCCGACTTCTGGGCTAGCCTGGGCGGCGCCTAGTCGCGGTTCGCCAGAGCCGCGAGCGGAGGATCCAAATGGGGACACGGTCCCCGGGGGCGAATCGGCCGATCTCGAGCCGTAGCGCACTCTTCAGCGCGAGCCCGTCAGCTAACTCCGTCGGCCGAGGAAGAGCAACCAGGAGGGTTGATGCGCGAGATCCGGACTGCCCGTATCCGAACGCCGTGGACAATGCTGCTCGGCTGCGTGTTCATCGTTGTCGTCGCGGCCCTGCCCGCGACCGCCCAGGGCGGGATCGTCGCCTCGGAGGCGAGCTGCCCCGGTCAGCAGAACACGCACGCCTCGGAACGAAAGCAGGAGCATGCGATGCGCTGCCTGATCGACCACGCGCGCTCGGCGTCGACGAAGTCCCACCGGGCGCTCGAACGCGCCGCCGGGCGCAAGGTCGGTGACCTGTTCGACTGCGGCTTCAGCCACACGGCCTGCGGGCGCTCGTTCGACACCTACCCGAAGCGATTCGGCTACGCGTCGGGGACCTCAGGCTGGAGACTGGGCGAGAACCTCGCCTGGGGCAAACGGGATCGGGGCAGCGCCCGCCAGGTGCTCAAGGCATGGCTTGACTCGCCGCCCCACCGCGAGACGCTGCTCGACGGGTCGTTCGAGCACATCGGGGTCGGCCTGCGGCGCGGCCACTTCAACGGCAGCGCCGACGCCGCGGTCTGGGTGCTCGTGATCGGCTGCCGGGGCTGCTGAGGCCGTTGCAGGTGTAACGGAACCGCGGGTCGAAGGACTCCTCCGCCGAGCCACCGAGGAGCGAGGAGGAGAGATGAGCGAGCGCGAAGTCCTGACCGAGCGGCAGATCGAGCTCTGCGCGCACAGCGAGACCGACTACTCCGACCTGCGCGCGATGTTCATCAACTGCACGCTCAAGCGCAGCCCCGAGCTGTCGCACACCCAGGGCCTGATCGACATCTCGATGGAGATCATGCGCCGCAACCAGGTCGAGGTCGGGTGCATCCGGGCGGTCGATCACCAGATCGCGACCGGGATCTGGCCCGACATGACCGAGCACGGCTGGGAGGCCGATGAGTGGCCCGCGATCAGCGAGCGGGTGATGGCCGCCGACATCCTGGTCCTCGGGATGTCGATCTGGCTCGGGGAGAAGTCCTCGATCGCGACCCAGATCGTCGAGCGCCTGTACGCGAACTCGCACCTGCTCAACGACCACGGGCAGTACGCCTACTACGGGCGGGTCGGCGGCTGCCTGGTGACCGGCAACGAGGACGGGGTCAAGCACTGCGCGATGAACGTCCTCTACTCGCTCCAGCACCTCGGCTACGTGATCCCGCCCCAGGCCGATGCCGGCTGGATCGGCGAGGCGGGGCCCGGCCCGTCGTATCTCGACGAGGGCTCGGGCGGGCCCGAGAACGACTTCACAAACCGCAACACGACCTTCATGACCTGGAACCTGCTCCACCTCGCAAGGATGCTCAAGGACGCGGGTGGGATCCCGGCGCACGGCAACCAGCGCTCGGAGTGGGACGCGGGCTGCCGCTCGGACTTCCCCAATCCGGACTACCGCTGAGTCGCTGATTCGAGGGTGCGGACCCTCCGGTTTCGGTTAAAGTCGCGCCCAGCGCGAGCCCGGAGGGGAGCCAGATGGAGAGCGCGAGCGTACCGGTGGACCGGCAGGCCGAGCCGGCCGAGGAGACCGGCGATAAGGGCCTGAAGAAGGACGCGATTGGCTTCGTCGACGGGCTCTCGGTCGGCCTCGCCTCGACTGCGCCCGCCTACTCGCTGGCGGCGGTGATCGGCTCGATCGTGGTCGCGGTCGGGGTCAAGGCGCCTGGGATCCTGCTGCTCTCGTTCGTGCCGATGTTCTTCATCGCCGCGGCCTTCTACTACATGAACCGCGTCGATACCGACTGCGGCACGACCTTCTCCTGGGTGACGCGCGCGATGGGCCCCTACGCCGGCTTCCTGGGCGGCTGGGCGATCTGTACCACCGGGATCCTGGTAATCGGCTCGCTCGCCGATGTCTCGGCGCTGTTCATCTACGACCTCTTCGACCTCAACGACCTCCGCAAGTCCGACATCGCGAACGTCGTTCTCGCGCTCGTGATCATCGGGGTGATGACCGCGATCTGCGTGATCGGGACCGAGATCTCGGCCCACCTGCAGCGGGTGCTGACCCTCGGCCAGGTCTCGATCCTGCTCCTGTTCGCCGTCGTCGCCTTCGTAAAGATCGCGGCCGGCGAGGCGCCCGCGGCGTCGATCGATCCCGAGCTGAGCTGGCTCTCGCCATTCGGGGTCGAGTACTCGGGACTGCTGACCGGGGTCCTGTTGGGGGTGTTCATCTACTGGGGCTGGGAGAGCGCCGTCAACCTCTCGGAGGAGAGCAAGGACTCCTCCCGGGCTCCAGGTCTCGCAGGGCTCGCCAGCACGGTGATCCTGGTGGTCACCTACATCGCGGTCGGTGTGGCGCTGATCGCATACCTCGGCCTCGACCGGATCGAGGTCTTCGACGACAACGCCCGGGTGCTGGCAATCGGCGGTAACGCCGTGCTCGGCGACCAGCTCGGCAAGCTGCTGATCATCGCCGTGATCATCTCCGGGATCTCCTCGGCGCAGACGACGATCCTGCCCGGCTCGCGCACCTCGCTCTCGATGGCCGCCGCCGGCGCGCTACCGAGGAGGTTCGCGGCGATCCACCCGCGCTACCTGACGCCCGCTTTCGGCACGATCGTCGTCGGCGCGCTGGCCGTCCTCTGGTATGTGCCCGGGCGGTTGATCTCCGAGAACTTCCTCTTCGACTCGCTCTCCGCGCTCTCGCTGCTGATCGCGTTCTACTACGGGTTGACTGGGATCGCCTGCGCGATCTACTGGCGCCACGAGCTGTTCAGCTCAGCGAAGAACCTCGTCTTCATCGGCGTCGCGCCGCTGATCGGCGCCGGAATGCTCACCTACTTGCTGTTCGAGTCGGCGCGCGACCTCTCCGACCCGAAGGCCTCCTACTCGGGCTCGGAGCTGTTCGGCGTCGGGATGCCGCTTGCGATCGCGCTCGTCTTCGCGGCGATGGGTGTGCTCTTGATGATCCTCTGGCGGCTGTTCGGCCCCCCGCAGGCGAAGGAGTTCTTCTCGCGGCACGCGTTCGAGCACGTCCCGCACGAGGTCGCCGTCGGTGGCGGCAAGGTCGAGGCGATCGGGATCTCCGAGGAGGCCGCCGACGCCGGGGGAGCGGGTCCACGCGACGGTGGGGCCTGAGATGGCGCGATCGCTGGTGGTCGGATACGACGGCTCGGAATGCGCCCGGGCGGCGCTCGAGGAGGCGATCCACTTCGCCGGCACGACCGGTGATCGGATCGTGGTCGCCTTCGGCTACGAGCCGGGCGGCTACGGCGAGGAGCACGCGGCCCACCGCGAGGAGGTCCGCAAGTTCGGCGAGCGGGCGACGGCGCCGGCGCTCGCCCGCGCCCGTGAGGCGGGAGTCGACGTGACCCTGGCGCTCGTGCCCGAGCGACCGACCGACGCCCTGATCTCGCTCGCCGCGGAGCATGACGCGCGGGCGATCGTGGTGGGCACCCACGGCGAGACCCCGATCCGCAGCGCGATCCTCGGCTCGACGCCCCACAAGCTGCTGCATCTCTCCGAGCGGCCGGTGCTCGTGGTCCCCGTCGGCCGCGAGTAAGGAGCGGCAGCCGACCGTTAGGGTGGGCGCCGTGAGCGCCGCCTACGACCGCCTCGCCGCGCTGCCGATCCGGATCGAGAGCTGCGAGCTCACAGCCCACGATCGCGAGTTCGGCGACTTCACCCGCCCCTCGACCGTCGTTCACCTGCGCGGTCGCGGCGAGGAAGGGATCGGCGAGGACGTCGTCTACACGGCGCTCGACCACATCGCCCACCGCGATGCCGGCCAGGTGCTCGACCTGACCGGCCCCCGAACCCTCGGCGAGGCCTGCGAGCTGATCGGCGGCCTCGACCTGTTCGCCAACGCGCCGCCCGAGTACGACGCCTCGCGCCACTACCGCCGCTGGGCGTATGAGTCGGCGGCCCTCGACCTCGCCCTGCGACAGAGCGGGATGGCGCTCTGGGAGGTGGTCGAGCGCGATCCGTCCCCGTTGCGTTACGTCTGCTCGACCCGGCTCGGGAGCTTCGGCGATGGCGATCACAAGTCCTCGACCGCGGCGATCGAGGCCCGGCTCGCCAAGTACCCCGCGCTCGAGTTCAAGCTCGACCCCGAGAACGACTGGGACGCTGAGCTGATCGAGGAGATCGCCGGGCTGGCGCCGGTCCGGGTCCTCGACCTGAAGGGGATGTACAGAGGCACGCCGGTCGACGTCGAGACCGACCCCGAGCTCTACCGGGCGGTCGCCGAGGCCTTCCCCGACGCCTACCTCGAGGACCCCGACATCAACGACCAGACCCGGGACGTGCTCGAGCCGCACGCCGATCGGGTGACCTGGGACGCGCCGCTTCACTCGCTCGCCGACGTCAAGCAGATGGCCCGCAAGGCGATCAACTCGAAGCCCTCGCGGTTCGGGTCGCTGAACGAGCTGCTCGAGATCTACGAGCACTGCGAGGCGAACGGGATCGCGATCTACGGCGGCGGCCAGGGCGAGCTTCAGTGCGGGCGCGGGCAGATCCAGTACCTGGCCTCGCTGTTTCACCCCGAGACGCCGAACGACGTCGCGCCCTCTGGCTTCAACGATCCGGCGGTGCCGACCGGGATGCCGACCAGCCCGATCGACCCGGCCCACAGCGAGACCGGCTTTCGCTGGGGCGAGTAGGGTTCGCGCATGGCAGCCAAGAAGAAGCCAAAGTCCTTCGCCGACGCCCTCAACGAGCAGATCGCGAACGAGTTCGGCGCCTCGATGCAGTACATCGGCGCCGCCGTCCACTACGACGCCGAGACCCTGCCGAGGCTGGCCGCGTTCTTCTACCGCCAGGCCGCCGAAGAGCGCAGCCACGCGATGATGATGGTCCAGTTCCTGCTCGACGTCGACGAGCAGGTCCGCGTCCCCGAGATCGCGGCTGCGAAGTCGAGCTATCCGGACGGCGTCGCGCCGGTCAGGATGGCGCTCGAGCAGGAGCGGCGGGTCGGCGAGGAGATCTACAACCTGTTCGAGCTCGCTCGCTCGCTGAAGGACTACCGCGCCGAGCAGTTCATGCAGTGGTTCGTCAAGGAGCAGGTCGAGGAGGTCGCGCTGATGCAGGACCTGCTCCAGGTCGTCGAGCGCTCGGCCGACAACCTGCTCCTGGTCGAGGACTTCATCGCCCGCGAAGCGCTCGGCGAGGACGGCGGCGAGGACCCGACCGCCCCGCCGCCCGCCGGCGCCGCCTGAGGCCACCTGCACACGTCCGCCGCCGCCGAGGCCGACGTCCCTGCTCGGAACGAAGGGGCCCTCATCAATGCGGGATGAGGGCCCCCTCCAACGCCTCGCACTACGGCCGAGGTAACGGCATACAGGCTCCGCGACCTAGTACTTGACCGAGCCGGTGATCGCGAGGGTTGCGACGGGCGGTTCGTTGGGTTGACTTCCGGCGAACGTGAACTTGCCGTGGGCGCCCTTGTACTTCCCGCTGCCCTTCGTGATCTCGCCACCGCCGGAAAGGTCGAGGCCTCCGCCGGCAGTCGGTGCACCGCTGCCCTCCAAGTTGCCCTTCAGCGTGCCCTTTTTCAGGTAGACGCGGAAGGTGCCGTGAAACGTGGGGACGGGTCCGAACAGATTGGTCCCAACGATCGCACCCGAGCCGAGATCACCCTTGAACGTCCCGGCGTACTCAGCGGACCCCGAGATCGGCGGGGAACCCGTCGTCGCGATGCCCGCGAGCGTGATGGTTGAGTTGATGTCGTGCCTCGCCGCCTGGGCTGGCGCGGCCCATGCGACCGTGAGCCCGACAACGGCGATGACGCAAATGACCTTTCTCATGACATACGTCCTTTCTTCTTTGTGTTCCGGTGAAACCGGAGAGGGCGATAGAGACACCCTCGTTTCAGCGAGCCTCCCACCGGCAGTCGCGCTTCGCAGTGGGGAGCCACCCCACTATTTGTGCTGCAAAGAGCGCACGGTTGTTCGGCGCGTCTGGTATGCAGGGTCGAGCAGCAGTGATGAATCCGATCGCGGATGCCAGAAACGAGACCCCGTTGCTCGAGCGCGAGCACGAGCTGGACGTGATACGAGACGGGCTGGATCGTCTCGCCGATGGCCAGGGATCGATGCTGCTGATCGAGGGACCGGCCGGGATCGGGAAGACGAGGCTCCTTGCCGCGGCCAGCGAGCACGGAGGGCCACCGGGCGTTCTGGTGCTGGAGGCTCGAGCGGCACAGCTGGAGCGCGAAATGCCGTTCGGGGTCGCGCGCCAGCTCTTGGAGCCGATTAACGAGCGCGCCGACGCAGCTGAGCGGTCGCGGCTGCTGTCCGGCAGCGCCGCGCACTCGCTGATCGCGTTCGGGCGGGAGGGGCCGACCGGGCCGGATGCCGAAGTCGACCGCTTCGCCCCGATCCATGGCCTCTACTGGCTGCTCGCAAACCTGTGCGACTCCCAGCCCGTGCAGATCGTGATCGACGATTGTCAGTGGGCGGACACCCAATCGCTGCGCTGGCTCAACTTCCTTGCGCGTCGAGTGACCGACACCCCGGTACTCATCCTCGTGGCCGCGCGGACCGGCGAGGCGGACGAGCCCGCCGAGCTCGAGCCGCTACGGCTCGATGCGAGCGAGGTCCTGCGGCCCTCGCCACTGAGCGATGCGGCGGTCGAGGAACTGATCGTCGCCGAGTTCGGCAGCTCGCCGTCGGGGGGGTTCTCGAATGCTTGCAGCAGGGCCAGCGGCGGCAACCCCTTCCTGCTCACGGAGGTGCTGCGCAGCCTGCGGACGCGGTCCATCGACCCGAATGCGGACGCCCCCGGGGAGCTCGCCTCAATGGGCACCGAGTCCATCGCCCGCTCGGTCTCTTCGCGACTTGAGCCCTTCGGAGCGGAGGCGGCCTCGTTGGCGCGCGCGATCGCGGTACTCGGCGGGGCTCCGCAGCTGCGCCATGCGGCGGGCATGGCCGGGATCAGTGAGGATCGCGCCCGGGACCTCTGCGCTCGGCTTCGCAGCGCCGAGATCCTGGCGCCTGGGCAGCCGATCGATTTCGTTCATCCGCTGGTCCGGACGGCGCTCTATGGCGGGCTGTCCGAGGAGGGTCGCTCCGACGCCCATCGCCGGGCCGCGGAGCTGCTGAGCTCTACCGGCAGCGACGCCCGCGAGGTCGCGCCACACCTCATGGCATGCGCCCCCAACGGCGACCAATGGGTTGTCGGGCAGCTGCGGGACGCCGCCGGCGAGGCGATGGGTGCGGGCGCCCCCGAGGCTGCACGGCGTTACCTGGAGCGAGCGCTCGAGGAGCCTGCGCGGGAGGAGGTCGAGCTGAGCTATGAGCTGGGCCGGGCGCTCGGGGAGGCAAGCCCGATCGATGCTCCCGAGTTGCTCGTGGCCGTTGCCGAGCGTACGGACGACCCCGAGCTTCACCTGCAGGCACTCCAGGACGCAGCCTGGGCCTACTTCGACGCTGGAAACCTGGAGCGGGCCGCGCACTGGTTGGGTCGGTTGGTGGCGGCGATCCCGGACGGCGCAGAGGCGCGGCTCCGCGCCGAAGCCTCGCTCTTCTGTGTGAGGACGTTGGACGTTGGCCGCCGTCCGGACGATTCGGCACACATCGATGCGGTCGTGGCGAATACGGCGTCGGCCACGCCCGGAGAGCTGATGGTCCGCCAGGCACTTTCCTTCGACCGCTTCCTACGCTGCGATCCGGTTGCCGACGTCGTCGCCCTGGCCGCGGGCTTTCCCCCGCCGCCCTGGACCGGCCGCGGGGCCGCCGGGGTCGAGGGCCAGCGGTTCGCCGTCGTGATCGGTCCGGTGCCCAGCATTGCCTGCAAGGTCCTGGCCTGGAGTGGACACTGGGAAGCGGCCAGAGAGGCGGCGGCTCGAGGGTGGGAAGGGTCGTTATCCAGTGGGCTTGTGCATGTCGCCAGCTACCGGGAGAGCGCGCTGGCCGAGATCGATTGCCTGGCGGGCAGGCTGGCCGACGCCGAGGCAGAGGCCCGCACGGCGTGGGACATGCTCCGGGATCTTGAGGCGGTGTCGCTACCGGTATTGATCGCGATCAGCAACCTTCTGGTCGCGCTGATCGCCAGAGGCCGGCTCGATGAGGCGGGAGAGCTGGCGGAACAGTGGGATCTCTCGGCGCCGTTCAGCCTGGTCCCGCTGGCCCCTCCCCTGCTCCATATCCGAGGCACTCTGCGTCTGGCTCGTGGGGAGCTCGAGAGCGGTGCCGAGGACCTGATCGCGGTCGGCGAGGACTTCGAGGAGATGGACATGCTCAATCCGGCGGCGATTCGATGGCGCCAGGAGGTTGTGCCGGCGCTCGCCGCACTCGATCGCACCGCCGAGGCTCGGCAGATCGTCATCGAGGGTGAGAGCCGGGCACGCGCCTTCGGCGCCGGGCACGTGATCGGCGCGATGCTGCGGGCCAGGTCCTCGATCGAGGCCAAGCGGCGCCAGATCCAGACCCTGCGCGAATCCGTCGCCGCGCTCGAGGCGAGCGGCCCTCCGCATGAGCTCGCCCACTCATGCCTGGAGCTGGGGGCGGCGATGCGGCGCAACGGCCAGCGCAGCGAGTCGCGTGAGCCGCTTCGAAAGGCACTTGAGCTTGCCCACGTGAGCGGCGCCGATGGGCTCGCTCGCCGCGCTCGGGACGAGCTGGCCGCCGCGGGGTCGCGGCCTCGCAGCGTGTTTCGCACCGGCGTGGACTCGCTGACCGCGAGCGAGCTCCGAACCGCCAAGCTGGCGACAGAGGGTCTCAGCAACGTTGAGATTGCCCAGCGACTGTTCGTGACCCGAAAGACGGTCGAGAAGCATCTCGGCAACGCTTACATGAAGCTGGAGATTCCGTCTCGTAACGAGCTACCCGCGGCGCTCGCCCAACCGGCGTGACGACTCCCGCTACCTAGCCGCCCTTCCCCTGCTTGCACGTCTGCGAATCGGCGACGCTCTCCTGCGAGCCGTCGTCGTATGTAACCGTGCGGCGGATGCGGAACCTCCCGTCGGGGCAGCTCGCCAACGAGACACCGCTCGAGCGAAAGATGGTCGAGTTGAACTTGGTGATCATGAACGCGTCGCCGCCGGCGTCCGGCTGGTCCGGGACCAGCAGCACCGGCCCGTACTTCTTCGAGTCCGACTTGACGATCTCGCCGTATACGGTGACCGCGCCGCCCCCGAGCGTCGGGCTCGCGGTGTGCAGGCGGATCTCGTTCTTGCCAGGGCCGTTGAACACCGAAACCGTGAGGCTGAGCCGCGCAATTTCGCTCATCTTCACCTCAACCTCGCCGATGCCGATGTAGGACTTCGGCGGACACAGGTCGCGAGCCTGGTCGGCACTCAGGCCGGGCACATCGATGTTCGCGGTGCAGCGCGGAGCGGCGTTCGACCTCCAGGCAACGTCCTTGTCGTACTCGACGTAGTCGCGCTCGGGGTTTGGCTGTGTGCCGGTCACCGAACCCTCGGTCCGGACCTCGGTGAACAGCGCGACCGGCTTCAGCTTCTTGCGATCGAGCCTCTTCGCCTTCACCGATCCCTCCACCGCCGCGACGTTGTCACTCGCGCCGTCCGCATAGGCGAGCGCCGCGACGCCGAGCGCGACCGTGATCCCGGTTACAACCGTGATCTTGATCCTCTGCCTCGCCCGCGGCGCGGGCTTTCCTTCGGACTGATCGGAAGACGGCTTGATCGGGGGAGTGTCGCACCGCGGGGCCGTTTAGTTGTGGCCGACGGCGGTGCACGTCGTGGCGGTCGTGCACGAGACCCCGTCTCATCCAACCGCCGAAGTGGTCCTATCGGAACACCAACACCCGCGTTACGAGCAGCCAGACCCTCAGTGCTACGGGGCGTTCGCTCGAGCCCGCTCTAGCCCAGGAGCTTCGCCTTCTGCGCGGCGAACTCCTCCTCCGTGAGCAGACCCTTGTCGCGAAGCTCCCCGAGCTTGGTCAGCTGCTCGACGGGATCGGCGGCCGGCGCCGGAGCGGCCTGAGGCGGGGGTGCGGCGGCCTGCTCGGGCTGCAGGTAGGCAGGCTGTGACTCCCCCTGCTCGGACCAGCGCTCTGACTGGCGGCGCGAGACGCGGTTGCGAACGGCGGTCGCGGTTCCCGACGCGACGGCGACCCTGGCGACGTTTCCGAGCAATCCTGGCATGAGCTCTTTCCTTTCCTAGGTCAGGCGGTGTTGGAGTCGGATCCCTCGGCGGCGTCGAGCGCGGCGAGGATGGCCTGGACCGGGATCCGGCCGTTTGCGACCAGTTGGGCGCCGGAGCGGCGAAGCGCCGCGGCGAACGGTGCCGCCCAGACGTTCTCGTACACGAGGACCGCGGCCGACGTCCCGGGTTCGAGCGCCGTGGCCGCCTCCTCGGCGTCCTCGTCGGCGAGCAGGCCCGACGACGCGCCGGCCAGCTCGCCGAGCGGGGCGGCCTGCTCGGCCAGCGAGGCGAGATCGAGCATCGTCACCGAGCCGTCCTCGCCCTTGGCGACAAAGGCGAGGTCGATGATGCGGATGAGGCCGCGGTCCACGAGGTCGGCTAGGAGGGGCGCGGCCTCGCCGCGCGGCTGGCGGTCGGGCCACTCGATGATCAGGTAGTCGACCGGCCCCATCTCTTCAAGCTCTTCTGCGCTCACGCTCTCTCCTCTGCTCTGCCAGTTCGTCCTTGGCCCTCGATGATCCGCGCGTCCTCGTCCGCGGTTTCGAAGCCTATCCCGAATGCGAGCACACGAGGCTCCCCTTGCCCTCCCGTCACCGGCTCTGAACGGGAGCGACGGGACTCGAACCCGCGGCCTCCGGCGTGACAGGCCGCTGAGGGGATGACGACGCTCGACGGCGGCCGACGCCGGAGGGCGCGTTTACCCACCTGCCACCAAGTCAGCGGGACCGATCAGGGTCGCGACGTTCGATTGCTGATGACTCGCCTACTCCGACAGCCCGGCGGCTTCGAGGGCGCCGTCCTTGCTCGCAAAGGGCTCGATCCGCAGGATCGTTCCGTCGCGCAACGTGAGAAGCGACGACCGCGCCTCGTCGACCTCGAGCTCATTGGCGCGTCCGCTCAGCCGCATCACCGCGACGACCTGATCACCCGCGTCGATCAGCTCGTCGACTTGGACGCCGTACTCTTCCCAGCCCGACAGGAACTCGGTCCAGAAGCGGCGGACGCCGTCGTACCCGCGGTACTCCTCGCTCGCCAGGAGCGAGTGCGGCGCCGCGACCCACTCGACCTCGGGATCGAACATCTCTCGCACCTCGTCGAGGCGGCGCTCGAAGTTGCCGACGTCAACGCTCTGGAAGGCGGCGAACAGCCGGCGAACGACCTCGACGTTCTCCTGCGACATCGCCCGCGCAGTATCTCGCACGCCAGTCGCTATTCCCGCGACCGCACCGCCTCGACGGCCGCCTCCTTGCTTGCGAACCCGAACAGATACTCGACGATTTTGCCGTCCTGCCACCGAGCTGCATTGACGGCTCGACCTTCAACCGGCACACCGCTCGACTTGCCCGTACCCATCCAGCGCCCCACCGCAATGACCCAATCCCCCTGATCGATCCACTCATGTATCTCTCGCTCATAGTCCTCAAAGACCTCGGCCGCCTGCCCGTAATAGTCGAGCCATGCCTTGCGACCCCGGAAGACCTTCGGGGTATCGACGCGAGCGCCAAACTCCACCGCCAGCACCTCCTCGGAAACAAACTCCATCGCCGCCTCGAGGCTTCCGCGCTGAGCCTGCTGGAAGCGCCTTGCAAGCTCGACGTTCTCCTGCGACATCGCCTACTCCTGAAGCCCGGCGGCTTCGAGGGCTCGCTGCCTATTACGGTCGAAGATCAGGTGAACAACCTTGTGATCGCGGAAGGTCCAAACCGAATACATCGTGTCTTCAACGGTGGCGCCGCTCTCGCGGCCGACGGCAGCTTGGCGGCCCCTGACGAACACTCTTGTCGCGCTGACTCTGCGGTATTCGTCGCCGATCAGCCGGTAACCGCGCCAGTCCCGGAGAAACTCACGCATGAACGCTTCAACTTCGGCGGGTCCGTTCGCCACGATTCGCTCGCGCGCATCCGGCATGAAGCTTTCGAAGACGATCTCGGGATCGAATCGCTCCACTCCGGCCTTCATGTTTCCGCGCTGCCATTCGGCGTAGGTCTCACGCACGACCTCGACGTTCTCCTGCGACATCGCCTACTCCGACAGCCCGGCGGCTTCGAGGGCCTCCTCGACCGTCCGGTGGATCTCGTTGCGAATGGCCTTGCCGTCCCGGAGAACCCAAAGGTGGACGAGGTGCATGTCCAGCTTCACGCCGCTACCCCTTCCCTGGCCGGAGATCCGAACCGGCACGATCACGGCGTCACCCCCGGCGATGAACTCCTCGGGCTCGACCAGGTAGTCCTCAAACGCCTCCCGAGCAAAGTGTAATCTCTCCGTGGTGGCAACACCGATCAGCGCTGGGATTAATGCGTCCTACCTAGTAGGCGTCGTGAAGGCATATGTACGCCTTCGCGACCCCCCTTTCCGAGCTGGGGTATGGACACCGAGCGATCTGTCGACCCGGCGAAGGCAGGTGACCCTGCGCCCGGGGGCCCCGATTTCAGCCTGTTCGGCCTTGATCAGGTAGTCGCCGAGCGGCAATCGACGGCCGATGCGGATCTTGAAGTTCCCCTTCTTGCCGGCGTGGTCGCTGCCGAGCTTCTTCTTGTCGCGCTCGTGAAACCGGACGTGCACGACTATCTTGCGGCCGGGGACACAACCCGCCTTCGACGAGTCGATCTCCCCGCCTGGCCTGGCGAGGCGATCATGCCGACAGGGTCGACGCTCGCCGTGGCGCGCACTTAGTCCTGGCAAAGGTCGCCGACGCGGGCGTCAGCTAAGCGAACCATCTCCTTGGGATCGAGCTTCAAAGAGTGGCGATGATCGCCGCCGCTGCACAGCACCCGCTCGACGTCGAGAAGGCGCCGATCGACGATTTGTGCGATATCGAGGAGCGGGCCAAAGGGGGGCAAGGCCCCGACTTCGAACTGGGAGAACTCCGCGGCGATCTCCTCCTCGGTGGCTAGGCGCAGTTCACCTTCGTCGAGCAGCTTTGCCGCCTTCCGTAGATCAAGTCGTTCGGATGCAGGAATGACTGCGAGTACGTACGCATTGCCCCTACGCAGGACGACGTCCTTTGCGGCGTCCTCTGGGCCGATTCCAGATGCCCGCGCTTCGCCCGCCGCCGTGAAGCGCTCATCGTGCTCGACAACCTCGTGCTCAACTCGCTTCTCGTTCAGGTATCTGCTGACCGCTTCGACTCGGCTCGGTGTTTCGTCAGCCACTGGGATCCCTTCGTGTCAATTCCCGTCCGCGCGCCAGCTACTCGGCAGTGACCACAGTAACGGGTAGGCCGAACGCCTCCACGCGGTGGGGGAGGTCGCGCCGCAGCCAACGCGAGACGCGCGCCGGCAGAGTCGAGATGATCAATTCGTCGAAGTCGCCACGCTCGAGCGCCCACTGTACGGCGACGAACGGGTCGGTGTCACCGACGATCCCTTCGACGGTCCCACCTGCCGCCTCGGTGAGCAGCGGGATAGCGAGCTCGAGCGTGATCGCGGCCTCGTCGGTGTCCGGGTCCCAATAGGGACGTGGCACCAGCAGCGTGAACCTGCAAGGGGACCGTCGGGCGCGGGCCCGGACCTCGTCGAGCAACCTCGGGGTCGCCGCGGTCCGGTGAGCGACGACCAGCACGCGCGCGGGCGCTGCGGACGTCATTCCGGTACGCATTGTCTCATCGCCCCGCCCCGCGCGTGGGCGCGAGTTGGGTAGCGGAAGACCGCGAGCGCGGCGCGGTCCACCAATCCGCGGCCTGTTGGCCGCGAGGAGGTCCGGCGGTCATAGCGCCTGACCCTCCCGCGCCAGATGTTCCGCTTTCCATGCGAAGCGCAACTTCTCCACGGTGGCACCGATCAGCGCGGGGACTAATGCGTCCTACCTAGGAAGCGACGCTAGGGCCTATGGCGCCGAAAAAGGGAATTCGGTCAACCCATCTGAGTCCCGCGCTCCTCGGGAGGAACGTGAGGCGCGGAGGCTCGCCGGTCAAGCTTGTCAGCACGATGGTTGTGATCCTGGCTCATCGGCGTGGGACTACAACGTGACAACGGCGCCAGGTCATCACCCCGATCTGACGATTTCATTCGATCGGGGTGATGCCTACCGCTTGGCAACCTGATTCCATCGTTTAGGGTCGTTTCAGACCGCAACGGATGCAGCGAACCGCGAGCGGCGTAGGTTGCCGCGAAGGAGAAGAGCAAGCGCAGATGGCCGCAGAATCGATCGACAGGACCCGGCTGCCGATCCGCCGGCCTCCGTTTGCAGGCGTGACCAAGCGGACCCTCGACGGCTCCGAGCCCGACTGGAACCAGGCGGCCCAGGTGCGGCCGCCGGAGGGCGCGCCGAACGTGCTCTTGGTTCTGATCGACGACGCGGGCTTCGGCAATCCCGCCACCTTCGGCGGTCCGATCGAGACCCCGAACTACACCCGGATGGCGGACCAGGGCCTGCGTTACAACCGCTTCCACGTCACGGCGCTCTGCTCCCCGACCCGAGCGGCGCTGCTCACGGGCCGCAACCACCACGCCGTCGGCTTCGGCATGGTCGGCGAGTTCGCAGGCCCGTTCCCGGGCTACAACGCCACCGTTCCCCGCGACTGCGCCCCGGTCCCGCGGGTGCTGCAGGAGAACGGGTACACCACCGGTGCGTTCGGGAAGTGGCACCTGACCCCCGACGACCAGACCGGCGCCGCGGGGCCCTTCGACCGCTGGCCGACCGGCCTCGGCTTTGACCACTTCTACGGCTTCCTCGGCGGCGAGGCAGGCCAGTTCGATCCGCTGCTGACGGAGAACCAGAAGGTGATCGGCGTCCCCGAGGGCAAGGACGGCGAGGACTACTACTTCCCCGACGACATGGCGGAGAAGACGATCGAGTGGCTGCACGCGATCCGCGCCCAGGACTCCGAGCGGCCGTGGTTCACCTACTTCGCCACCGGCTGCAGCCATGCTCCGCACCAGGTCCCGAAGCAGTGGAGCGACAAGTACGCCGGCAAGTTCGATGACGGCTGGGACGCCATGCGCGAGCGGACGTTCGCGCGGCAGAAGGAGCTCGGCGTGATCCCCGAGGACACCGAGCTCTCGCCCCGCAACGACGCCTTCCCGACCTGGGAGTCGCTCGACGAGACCCAGAGGCGCCTCTACGCGCGCCAGATGGAGACCTACGCCGGGTACTCCGAGAACGCCGACTGGAACGTCGGCCGCGTGCTCGACGCAATCGAGGAGATGGGCGAGCTCGAGGACACCCTGGTGATCTGGATCTGGGGCGACAACGGCGCCAGCATGGAGGGCACGCTGACGGGCTCGTTCAACGAGATGGCGGTGCTCAACGGGATCCCGCTCACCCCCGAGGAGCAGATGGCTCTGGTGTTCAAGTACGGCGGGCTCGAGGCGTGGGGCAGCGACAAGTACGGCCCCCACTACGCCGCCGCCTGGGCGTGGGCGGGCTGCTGCCCGTTCAACTGGGGCAAGCAGGTGAGCTCGCACCTCGGCGGGACGCGCAACCCGATGGTCCTCCGCTATCCGCGGTCGGTTTCGGACCCGGGGGCGGTGCGCGACCACTTCACGCACGTGATCGACGTCGGCCCGACGATCCTCGAGATCGCCGGCATCCCACAGCCCGACCACGTCGACGGGATCGAGCAGCAGCCGATGCACGGCTTCGCCTTCGCCGACTCGATCGCGGACGGCGCGGCGCCCGAGCACCACACCCAGCAGTACTTCGAGACGGTCGGCAACCGAGGCATGTACAAGGACGGCTGGTGGCTCGCGCAGCGCCTGCCGAGGATTCCCTGGAGCCTCGATCCGGAGACGATGAAGAAGTTCGCGCCGGGGGTCTGGAACCCGGACGATGACCCGGTCGAGCTCTACTACCTGCCCGACGACTTCGCCCAGGCTCGAGACCTCGCCGGGGAGAATCCCGAGAAGGTGGAGGAGCTGCGAGCGCTGTTCTGGGAGGAGGCGGAGAAGTACAACGTCCTGCCCCTGCTCGGCGGCCTGACCTCGTTCTTCGGCGTCGTCCCGCCGGTGCCGAAGCAGTCGAAGTTCACCTACTACGGCGACGTGCAGAACGTCTCCGCCGGAGCGATTCCGCGGATTTACAACCGCTCGTACACGATCAGCGCCGACCTGGTAATCCCCGACGACGGTGCCGAGGGGGTGATCGTCGCCGAGGCGGACAACATGGGCGGCTACTCGCTGTTCGTCCAAGATGGGAGGCTCAAGCACACCTACTCGATGATGGGCGTGCTGGTCTACACCCAGGAGGCCGAGCAGCCGCTGCCCAGCGGCGAGGTGCAGGTGCAGCTCCGGTTCGCGGCCGACGAGGCCAAGCCGGCCACCGGTGGCGAGGTGACCCTGCTGGTCAACGACGAGCCCGTCGCCAAGGGCCGAATGGAGCACACGGTGCCGCAGCGGTTCTCCGGCTACGCCGGTATGGACATCGGTTGCGACAACGGTTTGCCCGTCGACCTCAGCTACGCCGACAAGTCGCCGTACGCGTTCACGGGGACGGTCAGGAAAGTGGTCTTCGACATCAACCCGCACCTCGATGCGGCGGACGAGGATGCGATCCACGAGCACGCCCAGATGTCGGGCGCCGCTCACGCCGTCTCGGCATGAGCGCTGAGCGAGAGCACGTCGATGAGCGATGAGGCAAAGCTCGATGCCCTGGTCGCGGTCTATCTGATCCCCGACCTCGCCCGGCAGGACTTCGACGCCCTGCTCGTGATGATCAAGGAGAAGAAGGTCGCCAGTGACGGCGTCGTCCTGGTTAGCAAGGACGCCGAGGGCGAGGTAGAGGTCGTCGAATCCGGCGATCACCTGGCCCGCAAGGGCGCCGGAGCTCTCGGCGGCGCGGGGTTCGTCATCGGCCTCTTCTCGCCGCCGCTGCTTGCGGCGACCGCAGGGGGGGCCGCGATCGGCGCCCTGGCCGGCAAGTTCGCCAAGCACCGTCTGACCGCCGGCATCGGCGAGAAGCTCGACGATGCGCTGCCGCCCGGTTCGGCCGGCGTGATCGCAGTCTACGACCACGCCGATGCCGCGCAGGTCGACGAGGCACTGGCGAACGCGATCCGCAAGTCCTCGGCGCAGATCGACAAGGCCAGCGCGAAGGAGCTCAAGGCAGGTCTCGCCGACGCTCAGGCCGGGCTCGGAGGCTAGGCACAGGGTGACCGGACGCCGGTGCGGGTGACCCTCGGCAGTGATGAGCGAGTTCGTGGTCGAAAGCTCCGTTAAGGCGAGACCGGAGACTGTCTTCGACGTCTACACGAACCACCGGGGCTACGCGAACCTGGTCGGCCTGATTCGCGCCGCGGAGCTGGAGCGAGAGGGCGAGCCGCCGCCTAACGGGCTGGGCGCGATCCGCAAGCTACATCTGGTCGGCGCAACGGTGCGCGAAGAGGTGACGGAGTATGCGCGCCCGACCAGCTACTCGTATCGGATGCTGTCCGGGGCGCCACTCGACGAGTACACGTCGAGGGTGACGTTCACGCCCACCGTCCTGGGGACGGCGGTCGCCTACCGCGTCACCGTCGCCCCCTCGGTTCACGTGCTCCCGGTCGAGTTCCCCACCAAGGAGTTCGTTCGCCTGTTCATGCGCAAAGCGGACGCCGAGGCGGAGCGCGTCGACTGACCGGTGGCTCAGGCGCGCCCGTGGCAGCGCTTGAACTTGAGGCCGCTGCCACTTCAGCGAGGAGGATCTGATGGCCGCGGCAGACGAGCTCGACGATCAGGTATTCGACCGGCCCGATCTCGTCTTCATCAAGCCTCTCCTGTTGCTTGCGCTTCGACTCCTCCACTCGCACCGGAGCGGCCCGATCGGGGCGGGGCCTGAAACCTACTGCCGGCCTCTTCGCCGCGTCCCCCGCACCCGGGTGAGCCGGCTTCGGAGGTCGCCTCGATCCGAAGTTTGCCGGAGTAGTACGCGCCGCCGCCGATCGCAGTCGCCCGCAGCAACGCCCTTCGTCGAATCAGCGATCCCACGAGCCGCCTACACCGGCTCCGGCCCGCGCGGAAGAGGGAGGCCAAGCGCGAGCATGATCTCCGGCGCGGCGGCGACGACCCTCGGCTCCCCCACCTCGGGCGCGATCGCCCGCAGGACGCCCAGCAGGTCCTCGGCGCTCGCACCGGACTCGACCGCGTCGGCCACCTGCCGCGCGTAGGAGGCGGGCGGGCCGTCGAGGGCGATCAGGCTCGCGATCCTAACGAGCGCCAGGGTCCGAGCTTCGCTCTCAGCTATCGCGACCTCGTCGGCCCGTCCGCCCGCGAGCCTGGCCAGAGCCTGGTGGGTCTGCCTTGCTACCGCGGACATGGGATCGCGACCAATGACCGCTCAGGGGACCGAGCGGTCGCGACCGCCGTACGCGACTAGGCCGTAGATCACCAGCAGGTCGATGATGAAGATCATGAACGCGGCAAACGGGAACGCGTTGACCGTGAACAGGATCACGATCGCGTTGACGCTTGCGGTCAGGATGCCGAACCAGCGCCCGTAGGCGTGGCGGTTCCAGATCGAGAACGCCGCGATCAGCTGCAGGACGCCGATGATCAGGAAGAACCAGCCCCAGGCGTTGAGGTCGGTGAAGACCACGTAGCGGCCCTCGTCGGTAAAGAAGCTGGACCCGTCGATCGCCGCGATCCCGAAGATGAAGTTCAAGAAGCCGACGATCATGATCATGATCCCGGCGAACAGGACCCACCCGTCGCCCCGGCTTGCTTCGCTGTCGTAGGTGCTCAACGCGCCTCCTTCGATTGGGTTGAGAGGCGACGCCGTCGGTGGGCGGCGACGCCGCAGTCCCAAACTAGGCCCGCGGGCGGGCCGGATCATCCCCCGATCGGGGTGATTTCACCGGCCTCAAGTGCTCGGGGCCGTCGCCGGCCTCGAGTAGGCCCGCGGATTTCGCGCACGCGACGGCCTCGGCGCGGCTCGAGACCCCGAGCTTGCGGTATATGGACCGTGCCTGCGTCTTCACGGTGTTCGCCGTCACGAACAGCTCTTCGGCGATCTCCCGAAAGCTGAGGTGCGTGGGCAAGTGATGCAACAGCCGCAGCTCGGCCGGCGTGAGCGGCCAGCGCCCGGTTACCGCTCGCGCTGCATCGGCGTCCTGCCAAGCTTGCTCGAGCCACCCACGCAGGACGGTCGCGTCGTCGGTTCGCCGCAGGTGCCGACCCGCTTCGCCGAGGCGGGCTCGCGCCGCGCCGATATCGTCGAGTCGAAGCAGGGCGCGAGCGAGGACGATCCGGGTCTCGGCCTCGTACCAGGGGCTGATATCGTCGAGCATCTGTAGCAGTCGGCCCGCCAGCTCGAGTTCCCGCTTGGCGTCGTCGGTTCGCCCCCTGAGGGCCCAGACGAGGGCGACGACCGCGAAGACGAGCGACTGCGTCGGGTCGTCGCGCAGCCCGTAGCGATCCGCCGCGATGGTCGCTCGCTCGGCGGCGGCATTCGCCTCGTCGACATTGTCCTCGTCGAGCGCCAGCAGCGCGAGCTGTGCGCGACCCAGCGTTTCGATGCTGGGAGCGACAGCGCTGCCTCTCCTCGTTCCATCCTCGAGCGCGCGCCGCGCGCCCCCGCGATCACCGCGCAGCTGCAACGACACGCCCTCGATTAGTAGGCACACCGACCTCCAAGGACTTGTCTCGGGCAGCATCTCGGCAAGGCCGTCAACGTCCGCGCCCATCTGGGCGACGCCCTCCCGTGCTACGCCCGAGGCTCGCACCAGCCGCGCGGCGGCCTCGAGTCCCACTGAGTCGGCGCGTGGGGCCACCTTCAAAGCGGCGACCGCCGCTGAGGTCCAGTTCTCCACCTGGGCGCCGTTGCCGACGTTCAGGTACCGGGTCGCCGAGGCGAGGCAGAGTGGCGGCGACGCGCGGACCTGCGCCTCGGTGAACTGATCGAGCCAGGCGCCATGAGTGGCGCCGCGCCCCTTGCTCAAGTAGTCGGCCGACTGGTCCCAGATCATGTCCGCCGCCCGCTCCAAGTCCCCCGAGGCGATCGCGTGGGGCACCGCCTGGTCCCAATCGCCGACGCCCGCGTACCAGCGGCTGGCGCCGGCATGCAGCTCGGACTCGGCCGACTCATCGAGCCGATGCAGCTCAGCCTCGAGCATCTCGCGAAGCAGCACGTGGCAGCGGTACTCGCGATCCCTCCCGTCGAGCGGGATCAGCAACAGGTTCGAGCGAGCCAGGCGACCGAGGTCGCGCCCCGACCCGCTCCGCGCCAGCACGGCATCGCACAGCGACCCGTTCAATCGGTCGAGCACCGACGTGCGGGTGAGGAAATCCAGATCGGCCGACGACAGCCCGGAGAGGAACTCATCACGTAGGTAGTCGGCGACGCGCCGCTCGTCGCCGTAGAAACGCCGAAGTCCGGCCTCTACATCGGGAGCCTCGAGCAGCGAGAGCGCCGCGAGGTATAGACCGGCCGCCCAGCCCTCGGTGCGCTCGACCAGCCGCTCTACCTGATCCCGAGAGAGGGTGAGACCGGCGGTGGCGAGCAGCTCCGCGGCCTCGCCGCTGCTCATCGTCAACTCGGCCATGTGAAGCTCGCGAAGCAGTCGGCGGCCGCGCAGCCGGCCGAGCGACAGCGCCGGCTCCTCTCGCGCCGCAGCGGCAAGCGTCGTTCCGGCCGGCATCGCCTCGATGACTGCCATCAGACTGTCGAGCGCCTTTTGGTTGTCGATCAGGTGCAGGTCGTCGAGCACGATCACCATCGGTGGCCGGGGTATGGACAGCGCATCGCAGAGCCGCGTGGTCACCAGGTTGAGGTTCGGGGACGGTGCGTTGAGCGGCGCGAGCACGTCGGCGGGCAACGGCGCGACGTCGTTCAGCCCGGAGGCGATCGAGGCGAGAAGCAACGCCGGATCGTTGTGGCGCCAGTCGGCAGAGATCCACCTGAACGGGCGGGGGTCCGCTGACTCCCATTGTGCAAGGACCGTGGTCTTGCCGAAGCCGGCTGGCGCCTGAACGAGGACGATCGCCGCTTCGGCGCTGCGACATCGCGCGACGGCACGCTCGCGCACCACAAGCCCGCGACCCGTGAGGTCGGGTCGGGGGCCGGGCGACGGGGTCGGCAACCGGCCGCGGTCGGCGATGACCTCAGTTTTGACGCTCATGCGATCCCCAACGAGGCTCCAATGCTAGGTGCAACTCGTGGGCCTCGCCCAGACGCCGCAGCCTCGAGCGAAGGGCGGCCATCTCCGGGGACTAGCGCCAGGTCTCTTGTGACGTGCTCGCGCAGTATCTCGTGCCCCTGACGTTGCTCTGTCCATACAAAGCGCAACGTTGCGCTCTCGTCCAAGGCGGTAGTTCTTGACGGCTCCAACAGGGCGGGCGGAGGGCGGGAGGCGGGGGCGAGGTCGACATCGTGTTGATCGATCGTGCTGAGGGATCGACACGGTTTCACCCGCATCAGGTGATGACCGAGCTTTGAGGATCGTCAAGCTTGACCACGGTCGAACACAAGGAGACGATGACCATGAGCCGAGACCGACGCCAACGCAGACGACGTGCGGCCGCACTCGGCGGAGCTGCCGTCGCTGCCAAGAAGCACAGGGACAACAAGCTGGCCGGAGAGCAGCAGGACAGCCCGCCGCAGGCTGAGCCCACCGACCCCGCCCCAGCGGCGTCGGGTGGAGTGACTGCCGATACCACGGAGCGACTGAAGGAGCTTGGTCAGCTTCACGAACAAGGCGTGCTCACGGATGAGGAGTTCGCCAGCGAGAAGGCGAAGGTGCTCGGAATCTGACCCCCTGGGGTAGTTCGCAAACGAACTACGAGCGCCGCCGTCGAGCCGGGCCGAGGCCCGGCGGCGACACTGGCGAAGATGACAGCCAGGCTCCGAACTTCGATCTCGAAACCGCGGCGACCGGTAGCTTGAAATGGAGTGGTCGCTGACGGTTGTGGCCCTGGCGCTGATCGCCGTCGCCGCGGTCTCGAAGCGGCTCTACGGGATCGCCGATCACGCCCGCGATCCTGTTCGTCTCCATCGGGCTCCTGGTGGGCCCCAAGGTCCTCGATGGAATCGACATCTCGAGCACCAGCTCGACCGTGCGCGCGCTGGCCGAGGCGACACTGGCATTCGTGCTCTTCTCCGACGCCTCGCGCATCGACTTCGGAAAGCTGCGACGCGAGATCTCGGTGCCCCTGCGTCTGCTCGGCATCGGGCTGCCGCTGACAATCGCCCTCGGAGCGCTCGCAGCGGGCGCGATCTTCGACGTACTGACGGTCTGGGAAGCGGTCATCCTCGGGGTCGTCCTGGCGCCGACCGACGCCGCCCTCGGCCAGGCGGTCGTCACTTCGCCGCGCGTCCCGGGTCGGATTCGTCAGGGGTTGAACATCGAGAGCGGGCTCAACGACGGGATCTGCGTACCGCTGTTGTTCGCTGCCGTTGCGGCCGCAGACGTCGAATCGCACATCTCGCACGGGCGCAGCCCCTCAGAGCTCCTGCTCGAGGAGATCGGCTACGGGATCGTCGGGGGGGTCGTCGGCGGGCTTCTGATCGGAGCCGTCGTCATCTATGCCGGGCGCAGGGATCTGATCCAGGGCAGCTGGCGCCAGGTGATCCCGGCCGCCGGCGCGGCCCTCGCCTACGGCACCGCCGTGGCCCTTCACGGATCGGGCTTCATCGCGGCCTTCGTCGCGGGGCTGGTTTTCCGCGCGGTGATCAGGCGCGACCCCGAGGACACGAACCGGCTCACCGAGGAGGTCGGAGGCGTGCTCAACGGGGTCACGTTCATCCTCTTCGGGGCGATCCTGCTCGGACCCGCGCTGGGTGAGCTGAGCTGGGAGCTCGCCCTCTACGCCGTCCTCAGCCTGACGGTCGTGCGAATGGTGCCCGTCGCGATCGGGATGCTGGGCTCGCACGCTCGGCTGCCGACGCTTGGCTTCCTGGGCTGGTTCGGACCCCGCGGTCTCGCCTCGATCGTGTTCGCATTGATCGTGATCGAGGAGTCCCAGCTTCCCCACGAGCACCTGCTCGTCCTCGCGGTCTACCTCACCGTCGGGCTCTCGGTCTTCGCCCACGGCCTCACCGCCTCTTCGCTCGCCAACCGCTACGGGGGCTGGTTCGAGCGCCACCCCCGCGACACGGCGCCGCCGATGGAAAGCGCGCCGGTCGAGGTGACCCGGACCCGCGGGCTGGCCCACTAGCCAGGCGTCGTTTCGTAGCTACTCAGGCCGACGGACGCAACGGAAGCCGATGTGGCTCGTGGAGGTGTCGACCGCTTCGGGCTGTCGAGCCGCGGGCCGATAGCGCAAGCAGTAGTTCGGCGCGCAAAGATGCGAGCCGCCCTTGATCACTCGCCTCGGGATCTGCGCTCCGGGGTTGCCGACGTCGTAGCTCTCACCTGGAGAGGCGATGCGTGGGTTACGCGGCGCGCAACAGGGGCTCGCCGCCGCCTCGTCGGCACCGGCGCCACGCGCGGAGTAGTAATCGGCGGTCCACTCCCAGACGTTGCCGGTCACGTCGAACAGCCCAAATCCGTTGGCCGCGAACAACCCGACGGGAGAGGTCCCACGCCAGCCACTAGCGCCGGTGTTCTTCCACGGGAACGTGCCCTGCCAGGAGTTGGCCATCAGCTTGCCGTGCGGATGCTCCTCCTCGCCCCAAGCAAAGGCCGCAGCCTCGAGCCCTCCGCGAGCAGCGCGCTCCCATTGAGCCTCGGTCGGGAGCTCCTTGCCCGCCCAGCTCACGTAGGCGCTCGCATCCTCAAATGCAACGTGCGTGACGGGGTGGTCAGCGCGTGCGGCGTTGTCACTCCTCGGCCCCCATGGGTGCCGCCAGCTCGCGCCGGGAACGTAGGCCCACCACAGGCTTGGGTCGTGGAGGGGCACGGGGCCGGAGGTCGGGTGAAAGACGGCCGATCCTTCGACCAAGAGATCGGGGTCGGCGTCTGGGTAGTCGCCTGGGTTCGGCGGGTGCTCGGCGAGTGTGACGTAGCCGGTCTCGGCAACGAAGTGCTCGAACTCGGCGACGGTCACCGGGGCTCGATCGATCATGAAGGCGTCGACATGGACCTCTCGAACCGGTCCCTCCTCGGGATAGAAGGCGGGCGAGCCCATTCGGAAGCTGCCCGGCGGGATTTCGGTCATCTCATTTTCGATCCGGGGATGGTGACACGGGAGCGGGCCGGTGAATGCGCTGGGTTTGGCCAGTCCGGGACAATCTTGGAGTTCGCGGAGCGCGGATGTTCGCGTTCCCCGGCAGGGTTCGCTTCGGAGAACGGGGTCGATCCGAAACGTGTCGCTTTCCATGCAAAGCGGAACTTCGGCTTCGTGCGAGAGGGGGAAGCCATAACGCCAGCCCGCACGGGACTCCGCTTGTGGATCGCGCGTGGGACTCCGGCGTGTGGCGCGGGACGTTATGCATTTGCTCGCGCACGACACCGTTCCCGCCTTACCCCTCCCCTTCAGCGGGCGAGATCCGACCGTTTCGGGATCGGTTTTGTTAGCGAGACGTGGTAGCGAGCCAAAAGCCGCCGCCGTCGGCCTTGTTGCGGCACTTGGAGGTTTATGGCTTAGCTATGGGGTTTGTGTGGTACGGGAGCGACGGGACTCGAACCCGCGGCCTCCGGCGTGACAGGCCGGCGCTCTAACCAACTGAGCTACGCCCCCCGGCGCCGGAGTGATTCTAGGGATCGGCCACCCACGATCGGGGGGATCGTGCTCGCCGGGGATCGTGCTCGCCGGGGGATCGTGCTTGGTATCCGGACACGATCCACCGCTCTGCGCGGCGGCGCGGCCGGATAGCCTCAGCGACCGTGCGACTGGTCAGCTACGCGTTGCCGGCCGGGGCCCGAGCGGGGGTGCTCCGCGAGGGAGTCGTGGTGGACGCGTGGGACGCGCTCGGGGGCGGCGGCGAGGGGATGCGCGAGCTGCTCGCCTCCGCTCGCCTGGCCGAGCTCGCCGAGGCGCCCGGCGAGGGCTCGGCGCTGTCGGAGGTCGAGCTGCTGCCGCCCGTTCCCGACCCGGAGAAGATCATCGGGATCGGGCTCAATTACCGCGACCATGCCGCCGAGGCCGGACTCGACCCGCCCGCCAGCCCGACCTTCTTCGCCAAGTTCCGAAACGCCTTGGCGGCGGACGGGGCGACCGTGGCGCTGCCGGCCGCAAGCCGCAAGGTCGACTACGAGGCCGAGGTCGCGTTCGTGGTCGGGCGGCGGGCCAAGGACGTCGCCGAGGCGGACGCGATCGACCACCTCGCCGGCTACACGCTGCTCAACGACCTTTCCGCGCGCGATCTGCAGTTCGCGACCCCGCAGTGGATGCCGGGCAAGGTCTTCGACGGCGCCGCCCCGTGCGGCCCGGCGATCGTCACCCCCGACGAGGCGGGACCCGACGACGCGATCGCGATCGCCCTCGACCTGAACGGCGAGCGGATGCAAGAGTCCTCGACCGCCGAGCTCGTGTTCTCGATCCCGCAGCTCCTCTCGCGGCTCTCGGCTCTGATGACGCTCGAGCCGGGCGACATCGTCTCGACCGGGACCCCGGCCGGGATCGGCGGCGCGCGCGAGCCGCGGGTCTGGCTCGCGCCCGGCGACGAGGTCGTGGTTAGCTCGCCGCAGCTCGGGCGCCTGGTGACTCGCCTGGCGTGACCTGGCGCTGGCCGGCGAACGCGGCGACCAGCACGAAGGGCAGAAACCAGACGACATAGAAGTAGAACCAGTGGGTGGCGGTGAGCTGGAGCGCGATCGTCACCGCGCCCGCCAGCGCCGCGACCTGGACCGGGGTCTTGAAGCGGGGATAGAGCCCGACGCCGAGCGCCAGGACGACGACCCCGACCCGGACCGGGCCTTGGAGGAAGTCGAGCGAGGGCGCCTGGCCCCAGACGCTGAACGGCGAGCTGCGGGTCGCCTGGTAGCCGAGCGTGCGGTCATAGAACTCGCGCACGCCGCCGTCGGGCAGGAAGGGCAGGGTCAGCGCCAGCCCGACGGCCGCAAAGGCGATCGCGAAGATGATCACTCCGCGCCGGCGGTCCTCGCCCTCGGCGGTGGCAAACAGCGGCACCAGCGCGGCCGGGCCGAACTTGGCAGCGGCGGCGATCGCGAGCAGCGCGCCACGGGCGGGCGGCGAGCCGAGCGCCAGCAGCGCCCCGATCGAGAGCGCGGCGATCAGGGCGTCGTTGGCGTTCGCGTTCAGCGTGTAAAGCGTCCACGGGCAGGCCGCCCAGGCGAAGCCGAGCGCCCAGCCCAGCCCCCGACCCGCGTCGCCGTCGCGCAGCCGGCGGCCGAGTGCGACCAGGCCGGCGATGCAGACCAGGTCGAAGGTGATCGCCGCGGCATGGGCGGCCGGCACTCCGTCCCAGCTTCCGTCCCAGCCGAGGACGAGCTCGAAGGGCAGGTAGGCGAGGTAGTTGCCGGCCCCGTAGACGTCCCCGCGCAGGCCCGGGATCGCGGCGAAGTCACCCTCGTAGAGGCCGGCGCCGTCCCCGATTCGGTCGGCCCCGATCACCCCGGCGACACCGACGTCGATCACCTGCGAGTCGGCGAGATTGAGCGCGATCCGGCCCAGCGCCAGCACCGCGACCCCGACCGCGAGCCAGCGAACCGGAGCGAGCGGGATCAACGGCCCGGTGCGCTCGCGCGGCCACAGCCCGGTGACCAGCAGCCGGATCAGCAGGTAGCCGAGCACGGGGTAGGTCAGGGCGACCGAGGCGGTGATCTCGGCCCGGTTGAAGAAGAACAGCGAGACGCCGAGCCCGAGCACGACGAGCAGGTCGAGATGCAGGAGCCGCCACGGGCGGCGCGGATCGAAGAACGGGGCGATGAAGAGCAGGCAGAGCGGCAACCAGACCCAGGGCGAGTTGACCTTCTGGGCGATCGCGCCGTCGTATCCCCGCGCCAGCCGGGAGCCGAGCTGCTGGTCGCGCCACGCCTCCTCGATCTCGCCGCTGCGACCGTCGAGGATCACCTCAGCGACCCGGGTGCCGACGGGGTCGGCGTAGACGACCTGCCAGCGCTCGCCGCGGATCAGGGCCTCGGGCTGCGCCGCCGGCGTCTCGGCGAGCTCTGCCCGCACGACCTCGCTCGCGCCCGCGAGCTCGATCGCCCGCACCGCCGGGATCGCGAAGCCCGGCGGCGGCTCGGTGAGCGAGTCCGGCTCGAGCGCCGGCGGCGGCTGCTCGCCGCCGAACGGTGGCTGGGCGGCCGGGTCCTCGGCCCCTGTGGCGGCGGCCGGCAGGGCCGCGAAGGCCAGCAGCGCCAGCGCCGCGGCAAGCTCGAAGCGCGATCGGCGGGTCATCAGCGGGCGAGGGTAAGGGGCTGCCGGGACGAGGCGTCGCGACCTGCGCCGGCGCGAGACGCCCACCCGACGACGGCCGGCGAATGGTGATTCGCTACCCGATCATGACCACCGCGCTCGCCCGCCGGCTGCTGTTCGCAGCGCTCGCACGGATCACCGGCGGCCGGATCGAGATCGTCGAGGGCGGGCGCCGGTTCGGGTTCGGTCCCGCGGACGCCGCCCTGCGGGCGCTGATCGAGGTCCATGACCCGCGCGCCTACCGCTGGTGTCTGCGTGGCAGCGCCGGGCTCGGTGAGGGGTTCGTCGAGGAACTCTGGAGCAGCGAGGACCTGGTCGAGGTCACGCGAATCGCCTGCCGCGAGCTGCCCCCGCTCGATCGGCTGCGGCGGCTCTTGCACCCGGTGATCGGCCCCCTGCAGCGGGCCCTGGGCCGAGTTCCCCGCAACAGCCGGCGCGGCGCCGCCGCGAACGTCTCGGCTCACTACGACCTCGGCAACACGATGTTCGAGTCGTTCCTCGACCCACGCCTGGTCTACTCCTGCGCCTACTTCCCCGGCCCCGAGACCGGGCTCGAGGGCGCACAACTCGCGAAGCTGGAGCGAGTCTGCGACCGGCTTGCGCTGCGCCCCGACGACCACCTGCTCGAGATCGGCACCGGCTGGGGCGGCCTCGCGCTGCACGCGGCGAGCACCCGCGGCTGCCGGGTGACGACGACCACGATCTCGCGCGAACAGCACGAGTACGCGCTCGCGAGCGTCCGCGAGGCCGGCCTCGAGGACAGGATCGAGGTCCTGCTCCGCGACTACCGCGACCTCGAGGGCAGCTACGACAAGCTGGCCTCGATCGAGATGATCGAGGCGGTCGGCTGGCAGTACTTCCCCGTCTTCTTCACCAGATGCGCGGAGCTGACCCGTCCCGGCGGCGCGATGTTCCTGCAGGCGATCGTGATCGAGGACGACCTCTACGAGTCCGAGAAGGCCGCTCGCAGCTTCTTCAACCAGCACCTGTTCCCCGGTGGCTGCTTGCCCTCGCTGGCGTTGATCACCGAGCTCGCGGCCGCGAACGGGATCCCGATCGCCTGGTATGAGGACATCAGCACCCACTACGCCCGCACCCTGGCGAGCTGGCGGGCCAACTTCAACGACGCCTGGCCGGCGCTGCGACCGCTCGGCTATGACGAGCGCTTCAAGAGACTGTGGAACTTCTACCTCGCCTCGTCGGAGGGCGGCTTTCGCGAGCACCGGATCCGCGACGTGCAGGCGCTGCTCGCCAAACCGGGCTTCGACCAGGGAGCGGAGGCATGGAGCTCGGCTACGAGCGACGCGGCACCGGCGAGCCTCTCGTCCTGATTCACGGGCTCGGCGGCTCGAAGCGGGTCTGGGATCCGGTCCTCGACCTGCTCGCGCGCGAGCGCGACGTGATCGCGGTCGACACCCCGGGCGCCGGCCGCTCCCCCGCGCTGCCCGGCGGGATCGCGCCGACCGCCGCCAACCTCGGCGCCGCGGTATCGAGCCTCTGCGAGCGGCTCGGCTTCGAGCGCCCGCACGTGGCCGGCAACTCGCTTGGGGCCTGGATCGCGCTCGAGATCGCGAAGGCCGGCAGGGCCGCGTCGGTGTGCGCGATCTGCCCGGCAGGACTCTGGCGTCGACCGCTCGGGCCGCGGGCGTTCGACCCCCACCGGCTGGCGCGGGCGCTGCGCCCGCTGGTCGGCGCCGCGGTGAGCTGGCCGGCGCTCCGAAATCGCCTCTTGGCGACGACCATGGCCCACCCGGAGCGCCTGACCCGTGCCGAGGCAAGGGGCCTGATCGAGGACTGGACCGACGCCTCGGCCTACGCGGCGACCAACCACGAGATGCGGGCGCGGATCTTCGAGCACCCGGAGCTGGTCACAGTCCCGACCACCGTCGCCTGGGCGAGCGAGGACGGCCTGGTCGCGCCGCCGCGAGCGGAGCGGATGCCGCCCGGCGCCCGCTACGTGGTGCTCGAGGGCCTCGGCCACACGCCGACCTGGGATGACCCCGAGCGGGTGGCGACGCTGCTGCTGGAGGCTAGCGGAGGCTCGGAGATGGGCGGTGCCGGGCTCGAACCGGCGACCTCTCGCGTGTAAAGCGAGTGCTCTTCCAGCTGAGCTAACCGCCCGCGCGGATTGTCCCCGATCGGGGCGGGCGGCGGCCCGGGGCGGGGATCCATACCATCGGCTCAAAGCGAGAGAGGGAGACTTCGGGATGCGGATGCGCGCTGCGGTGCTGGAGAAGTTCGGCGAGCCCTTGGTCGTCCAGGAGCTTGAGTTGACCGAGCCCAAGCAGGGCGAGGCGCTGGTCCGGCTGGTCGCGTGCGGCGTCTGCCACACCGACCTCTACACCGCTTCGGGCGTCGACCCGTCCGGGTACGCCCCGACCGTGCTCGGGCACGAGGGGGCCGGGGTGGTCGAGGCGGTCGGCCCGGGGGTCGAATCGCTGGCGGTCGGCGACCACGTGGTGACCCTGTTCTCGCCCCAGTGCGGGGAGTGCGTGCACTGCCGCGACGAGCGCACCAACCTGTGCCTGGCGATCCGCGAGCAGCAGGGCAAGGGCTACCTCCCCGACGGGACCACTCGCCTGCACCGCGAGGGCGAGCCGATGCGTCACTTCATGGGCACCTCGACCTTCGCCGAGTGCACGGTGATGCCCGAGATCGCGCTCGCCAAGGTGAGTCCTGAGGCGCCACTCGACGGCGCCTGCCTGTTCGCGTGCGGACTGTCGACCGGGCTCGGGGCCGCGATCAACACGGCCAAGGTCCGCGAGGGCTCGACCTGCGTCGTCTTTGGCGCCGGCATGGTCGGGCTCGGTGCGGTGGCCGGCTGCCGGCTTCAAGGCGCTGAACGGATCATCTGCGTCGACCTCTCAGATGATCGGCTCGAGCTCGCCAGGGGGCAGGGCGCGACCGAGGTGATGGTCGCCGACGAGGGGATCGTCGAGCGAATCATCGAGGAGACCGACGGGTTCGGCGCCGACTACACATTCGAGGCGACCGGCAACGTCGCGGTGATGCGCCAGGCGGTCGAGGCCGCGCGGATGGCCTGGGGCCTAGCGACGGTCGCGGGAGTCGCCGGCAAGGGCGAGACCCTGGACGTGATCCCCCGCCTGCTGATCACGGGCCGGCGCGTCGCCGGCTCCTCCTTCGGCGGGGTCAAGGGACGCGAAGGGGTACCGATGCTGGTCGACCTCTGGCTCGAGGGCAAGATCGACGTTGATCCGTTCATCTCGCACCGGATCACCCTCGACGAGGTCAACCGCGGGTTCGAGCTGATGGAGGCCCAGGACGGGATCCGCAGCGTGATCGAGTTCAACTAGGAGTGAGACGGTGATCCTGCAGCGAGTCGAACAGGCCGAGTGGCTCTCGAACGCCTACCTGGCCGTCGACGAGATTGGCGGCACCGGCGTCCTGATCGACTCCAACGGCGTCACCGACCCGCTCTGCGAGCGCGCCGAGCGTGAGGCCACCGCGATCACCCACGTCCTGCTCACCCATCATCACTGGGACCACGTGTTCGGGATGAAGGAGCTGGCGCAGCGGTTCGGGGTCCCGATCCTCGCCCACGAGAAGACCGCCGAGCTGCTCGATGGAGGGGTCGACGAGACCTTCGCCGACGAAGACGTGATCGAGACCGGGGGCCTGCGGGTCGAGGTGATCCACACCCCCGGCCACTGCGCGGACCACTGCGCGCTGCTGATCAACGAGACCGACTGCCTGACCGCCGACGTGATCTTCAAGGGGACCGTGGGCGGCACCCGAGCTCCCGGAGCGACCGGGTTCGACGACCTGCGGCACTCGATCATGGAGCGGTTGATGAAGCTGGCGCCCGAGACGCGGATCCACCCCGGGCACCGTCAGCCCTCGACGATCGGCGACGAATGGGAGCAGAACCCGTTCGTGCGGATCTGGCGCGGCCTCGACGCAGAGGGCGCCGAGCCGGTCTCGATCGGGCCGGCGGACGCCGAGCAGCGCGACGCAGGCGACGATGGTCCTTTGGGCACCCGACTACGACGGCGGGAACAAGGCCTGGGTCCGGTTCCCCGACGGCAGCGACGCGGTCGTCGGCGGCTCGCAGGTCAAGCGCGAGAGCTGAGCGGCCCTCACGCCGCCCGCAGGCCGGCGAGCACCCTGCCCGCCTGCTCGACCAGCGATCCGACGACCTCGGCGGCCGGTCGCTCGACGGCCAGGGAGGCTGCCTGGCCGAGCCAGATCGGCAGCCGTTGCGCCGGCTCGCGGCCGGACTCTGCGAGCGGAGCGGTGAGCGAGACCTGGGCCGGGAACGGGAGCACCTCGTGATCGCCGACCGCCTCGCTGAGATCGTTGCGGACCGCCCGTGCCGGCCGGCCGGAGAACGCCCTCGTGATCGCGGTCGCCTCGCCGGCGGCGGCCCGAAGCGCCTCCAGGTGCGCGGGATGGACGCTGGCCTCGGGACAGGCGAGGAAGGCGGAGCCGATCTGGGCGGCACCGCCGCCGAGGGCAAGGACCGCGGCCAACCCCCTGCCGTCGGCGATCCCCCCGGCGGCGATCACCGGCAGCGAGACCGCGTCGACAACCTGCGGGACCAGGGCCAGGGTCCCGATCGGCCCATCGTCCCCGGCGACGAGAAAGCTGCCGCGGTGCCCGCCCGCTTCGGCGCCCTGGGCGATCACCGCGTCCGCGCCCAGCTCCTGCAGCCGGACGGCCTCGGCGGTGGTGGTGGCCGAGGCGATCACGCGGGTGCCGGCATCGCGGATCGCGGCGACCGCTGCCGGCTCGGGAAGCCCGAAGTGGAAGCTGACCACCGCGGGACGGATCTCGAGCGCCGCGGCGAGCCGCTCGTCGTCGAAGCCGATCGGCGGCACGCTCGGGACCGGCGGCTCTCCGAGCCCGTCCTCGGCATAGAGCGCGGCCACCCGTTCGCGGGCTCGCTCGGCGCGCTCCGGCGCGATCTCGGGGGTCGGATGGACGAAGAAGTTGAGGTTGAAGGGCTCGTCGGTAAGCGCTCGCACAGCTGCCGCTTCGCGGCGCAGCTCCTCCGCGGGCAGGACCGCCGATCCGAGCCCGCCGAGCCCACCCGCCTCGCTGACGGCGGCGGCGAGCTCCGGCGTCGCCGCCCTCGCCATCGGAGCGCAGAGGATCGGGTGCCTGATCCCGAACAGCTCCGTGACCACGGTCGGGCCCATCGCGGCGACCGTATCAGCGCACTGTTCCATTACTCTGCGAGACGGATGCGGGCACGGTCGCCGGGAGCAGGGACCTTCGCGCTGATCGCGATTGGCGCCGCGCTGGCGCTCCCCGGAACCGCATCGGCGGCGATCAGCGACGTCTTCGACGGCGACGTCGAGTGCCGGGTGCAGGGCGACGGGGTGCGATTCTGCAGCAACTTCGACGGCGCCCCGCGCTCAACGACCAAGACCTTCGACGGGGTGCCGCTCGACATCAACGTCGCTTTCCCGCCGGCGCCGGCGAGCGGCCCGGACGGCGACTATCCGCTGGTGATGCTGTTCCACGGCTACGGCGGCGACAAGATCGGGCTTGCCTCGATGCAGCGCTTTCTCGACGCCGGCTACGCCACCTTCTCGATCACCGACCGCGGCTTTCACGAGTCCTGCGGCTCCGCCGCGTCCCGGGCCGCGGACCCGGCGGGCTGCGCCGCGGGTTACGTGCGCCTGATCGACACCCGCTACGAGGTACGCGACGCGCAGCTGCTCGCCGGCCGGCTCGTCGACCAGGGGCTCGTCGCCCCGGACGAGCTGGCCGCGATCGGCGGCTCGTACGGGGGAGGGATGTCACTGGCGCTGGCGGCGCTTCGCAACCGCACGATGCAGCCCGACGGCAGCCTGATCCCCTGGACGAGCCCGGACGGAGTCGCGCTCGAGCTCGCCGCCGCGGCGCCGTTCATCACCTGGAGCGACCTCGCCTACTCGCTCACTCCCAACGGCTCGACCCTCGACTACGTCAGGAAGGCGCCCTACCGAGGGCGATTCGGCGTCTTGAAGGAGTCCCTGGTCAACGGGCTCTACGTGTCAGGCCTGGGAGCGCCGGGCTTCTACGCGCCGCAGGGCGCCGATCCGAGCGCCGACCTGACCGGATGGCGCTCGCTGCTGCTGGCCGGCGAGCCCTACGACGGCCGGCCCGAGGCGGAGGCGATCCTCGACGAGGTCACCTCCCATCACTCGGCCTACTACATCGACCCGAGCGTCGAACCGGCGCCGGTCCTGTTCTCGAACGGGTTCACCGACGACCTGTTCCCGGTCGACGAGGCGCTGCGCTTTTACAACCGCACCCGAGCCAAGCACCCCGAGGCCCACCTGTCGCTGATCTTCGGCGAGATCGCCGGGCACCCGCGCTCGACCAGCAAGGACAACGTCAACGAACTGCTGCGCGCTCGCGAGCTGGAGTGGTTCGAGCACTTCGTCCTCGGCGAGGGTCCGGAGCCGTTCGAGGGCGTGACCGCGTTCACCCAGACCTGCCCGGCCGGCGAGCTCGGCGGCGGCCCCTACCAGGCGCGGACCTGGGCTCGGATCGCAAAGGGCGAGGTCCGGTTCCGCGAGCGCGGCGCGCGATCGATCGCCGCCGACGCCGGCGACCCGGCGATCGCGGCGACGTTCGACCCGGTCACGGGGGGCGGCGCCTGCGCGACGGCCGACGGCGCCGATCAGCCCGGCAGCGCGAGCTACCGACTCGAGCCGGCCCCCGAGGGCGGCTACACGCTGCTCGGCTCCCCGACCCTGATCGCGAAGTTCACCCTCCCCGGCGAGACCTCACAGGTCGCGGCGCGCCTGCTCGACGTCGCTCCGAGCGGCGAGGAGACGCTGATCGCGCGCGGCCTCTGGAGACCGGAGAGCGGCGGCCCGACCAAGCAGGCGTTCCAGCTTCACGCCAACGGCTGGCACTTCGACCAGGGCCATCTCGCGAAGCTCGAGCTGCTGCCGGCCGACGACGGCGGCGGCCCGCTCGGCGGCTACGGCCGCCCGTCCAACGACCAGCAGCAGGTCACCGTCTCGAACCTCCAGCTACGCCTGCCGGTGCGGGAGAAGCCGGGCGCCCTCGGCGGAGTCGTCTCCGCGCCCGCGCCGAAGTTCGTGCCGGACGGCTACAAGCTCTCCGAGGACTTCGACCGCAATCCGCGCGCGAAGCTGACCGCGGGCCCGATCCGGCCCGACGGGCGCAAGCTGCGGGCCAAGGTCAAGTGCCCGCGCGGCTTTGAGACCTGCAGCGACGGGCTGGTCGTGCTCGAGTCGCGGCTCGGCGGCGCGAAGCGCTCATTTGCCGTCGCCAAGGGGAGCTTCGAGCTCAAGGGCGGCGGGCGCCGTCACATCGAGCTGCTGATGACCGAGGACGCGCGCGATTACCTGAGCGACCACTCACGGCTGCCGGTCACGGCCGAGACGACGAGCGCGGAAACGACCGGGGTGGCGATCCAGCGGGTCGGGATCCGCAAGCGCAGCCGGCGCTAAGCGCCGCCGTCAACGGAAGCGGCGCGATCGCGGAGATCGCGAGCCTGATCAGCCGGAGTGCCGAAGCGGCGAGCCAGCAGCAGGGAGGCCTCGAAGAGGCCGTAGAGCGGCGCCATCGAGAGCAGCATCGTCACCGGGTCGGTGCCGGGAAGCAGCATTGCCGCCACGGCGATCGCGAGCACGGCGTAGCGGCGGTTGGCGGCGAGCTGCGCCGGGGTGACGATCCCGAGTCGGCAGATCGCGAGCGTGCCGACGGGGACCTGGAACAGGATCCCGACCGCGATCAGGCTCGTGATCAAAAAGCCGTAGTACTCCGACGCGCGAACCTCGATCCGGAACTCGCCGGCGTTGAAGCCGAGCAGGAACTCGGTCGCCGCGGGGACGATGACCGCGTAGGCGAAAACGGCCCCGCCGATGAACAGGACCGGGACCATGGCCACGAACGGAGTCGCGGTCCTGCGCGCACGAGGGCTCAGCGCAGGCAAGACGAAGGCATGGATCTGGTTCAGGATCACCGGCAGGGCGAGCAGAAATCCGGCGTAGAGCGCCAGCTTCACAGTCGTAAAGAACGGCTCCGTCACACCGAGCGTGATCGGCTCGCGCCCGTCCGGCAGGGGCTGATTGGCGAGCTCCAGGAGCAGGTCGTCCTGCCAGAAGCAGAGGCCCACCGCGACGGCGAGCGCGGCGATGCAGACGAAGAGCCGCGTACGGAGCTCGTCGAGGTGCTCGACGAGGGTCAGCTCTTGGCCGTGATCGGCAGCGGTGAGCCTCAACGGGTCAGCTCTTGGCCGGCTCGGTCTCGCGCTTGCCGCTCTCGATCGCCGTGGGGGACTCGTCCTCTCGTCCCGTGATCGAGTCCTTGAATTCGCGGAAGCCCTTGCCCGCCGACCTTCCGAGCTCGGGCAGCTTCTTCGGCCCGAAGACGATCAGGGCGAGGATCAGAACGATCGCTATCTCCATTGGTCCAATGTTCGGCATCGCTTCTCTACCTCTCTTGGGCCGCGGCCTACTGGACCTCGACCGTCGCTTTCATGAACGGGTGGAACCGGCAGTAGTAGGAGTAGGTGCCGGGCTGCTCGAAGGTGGCGTTGCCCGAGTCGTCCTGGTCCAAGGTCCCGGTGTCGAACGAGCCGTCATCGGCGGTCGCCGTGTGCGGCGCTTGATCGCCGTTGGTCCACACGAGCTCGGCGCCGACGTCGACGGTCACCCGCTCCGGGTCGTAGTTGAAGTCGGCGATCCTGATCTCGTTGGTCGACTCCGCCGCCGGCGCACCGGCTGCCGTCGCCATCGGTTCCTCGTCGCCGCCGCAGCCGCCGGCGACGACGCCGGCGCCCAGGCTGGCGCAGACGAGCAGCGCCACGAGCTGAGGCGATTCCCTCACGACTGGATGAATGGCTGCACCGCCTTAAGCACCTCGTCCTCGGTCAGCGTCGGGTCGAACGCCTCCGGGGCCGGCGGCTCACCGTTGGCCAGCCGCAGGGCCGCCGCGTGACGAGCCTCGACCTGAACGATGCCGCCGGCGGTCGCGAGCAGGTCCTTGGAGTCGATCATCGGCGCGGCGCCGTTGTAGGCACTGACCCCGGTGTCCTCGATCGTGATCGCCAGCGGGACGAACTTCCCGGCGCTTGAGAAGGCGTCACCGAAGTCAACCTTCGGCGCCTTGACCGGCTCGCCGCCGAGGTCCTCGATCGTCGCCACCAGCGCGTCGACGTGCTCCTGCTCCTCGTCGCCGAACGTCTTCACGTACTCGGCGACCTCCTTGCTCAGGCCCTTGACCGCGGCCGCCTCCTTGTAGAAGGTGGCCTCGAGGTACTCGAGCGTGAGCGCGAAGTTGAGGATCTCGATGTCCCCCATCGAGCCCTGTGCGAAGGCCCGGCGGACCAGCGGGGTGACGGCCGTCGCGCCGTAGAGGGCGCCGGCCGCGAGTGCGGCGCGGACGAGCAGTGTGCCGCGATTGAGGCTCTCGACCTCGACCGCCACCAGCTCCGGGGCTGCCTTGTCGTAGTTCTTCATCCTGCTTCCTTTCTCGCTTGCGCCTCGTCGCTCAGACGAGGAACGGCTTGACCTCGTCGAGCACGGTCTGCATGTCGGCGCCCTGAGCGAACGCCCCGTCCGGGGTGACCGGCTCGCCGACCAGCGCGTTGAGCGCGGCCGCATGGCGCCCTTCGACCGAATGGATCGAGAGCGCCGCCGCGAGCACGTCGGGGCTCTCGATCGCCGCCGCCTGTCCGAGGTAGGCGGCGGCGCCGAGGTTCTCGACCGTCGCCGCGAGCTCGAGCACGGAGGCCGCGTCGTCAAGCGGAAACTGCGCCTTCGGCTCCTTCGCGGGCTGGCCTCCGAGTTGCTTCGCGGTCGCGGTGAGCGCTGCGACGTGCTCCTGCTCGGCCTGGCCGATCGACTTGATCAAGGCGAGGTCACCGCCCTTGAACAGGCCGCTCTTGGCGACCTCGCCGTAGAAGCCGGCCTCGAGGTACTCGAGCGTGAGCGCGTAGTTGACGATCCCGAGATCGCCGTCGCCGAACTGCGAGGCCATGTCCTCGTCGGCGGCGGTCGCCATCTCCTCGTCGTCATCCCCACAGGCCGCCAGCAGCGCACCGGCTGCCGTCGTGCCACCGGTGAGCGCGAGGAACCGGCGTCGCGACACCGGGTCGCGGGCGACGCGCGAGAGCGCGCTCTCGATCCGCAAAGAGGTCATCGTTTGTGCTCCTTGGGTAGCGCCGGGGCTCCCTGCGGCCCCGCTTGTCCCACGTCCTACGGGAGCGACCGCGGTGTGGATCAGCCCCGGGTCAGCCGAGCCGGCGATAGGCCGAGACCGAGTACGCCTTAGGGCGCGCGTGCAGGATCGGGTCGTCGGAGAGCTCGATCCCGTCGATCACCCTGGTCGGATCGAAGACCTCGATGTGGCCGTCGCCCTCGGGGTCGTCGGCCAGCTCGGTGAGCTCGAGCCTGCCGGCGTCGACCAGCTCGCGATCGTCGGGCCAGACCGCGGTCGGGTCGTCAAGCGGATCGTCGCCGGCGGCGAGCTGGATCCGGAACTCGAAGCCGACGGTCCCGGCGCTCAGCCGGTCAGCGAGCTCCTCGTGCAAGTAGTCGCGGCCCCGCTCGCGCGCTTCGTCGTCGGGAATCCGCTGCTCGGGCAGGTCGGCGACCAAGCGCCAGCGCGCCCAGGTGCAGCTGCCGTCGGGAGCGATGAGCGCGAAGGCGTGCGGGTTGAAGTAGGTGGCGGCGGCGAAGCTGGCCAGCGGCTCGCGCATCTGGATCGCCTCGGCGGCGGTCATCGCCTCGGGGTGCGCGGCGACGTAGGCGCCGAGCTTCTCGAGGTCGGGCTGGCCGGTCTCGGGGTCGGGCGTGCGGGCCCGCATCAGCTCGAGGAAGTCCTCGGGCGTCCGGGTCACGAAGGCGGGCGATGTGGTCGCGAGGATGTCGGTCTCGAGTCCGTCCTGCATGCGCAGCTTGACCGCGATGCCGCGCCCGTCGCGGTCGGCGTCATGCGCCCGGGGATTGCCGCTCGCGTTGGAGAAGCGGACCAGGGCCGCGATCTCGTCACCCTGCAGATGGGCCGCCCGGCTCAGACGGGCGGCTTCGGGAGTCGCGGTGAACGTGCCGTGCGCCCAGGTGCCCTTCGCGTGCAACGCCCTGCTGCCCTGATGGGGGCCGCCGTAGATCGGGTCGGCCGAGGCGATGATCTGCTCGTAGAGGTCCGGGTCGGGCAACGCGGCCACCCTATAGCGTCAGGCTCGATGGACCTCGGAATCGACGGGCGAGTAGCGCTGGTGCTCGGCGCGAGCAGCGGGATCGGGCGCGGGGTCGCCACCGCGCTCGCCCGCGAGGGTGCCAGGGTGGCGATCGTCAGCCGCTCGCCGGAGCGCCTCGAGCGGGCAGCGTCGGAGATCGACGGTGACGTCACCGGGTTCGAGGGCGACACCGGCGACCTCGAGCGAATGGCGGCGCTGCCCGGCGAGGTCGCGACCGAGCTGGGCGCGATCGAGGTCCTGGTAACCAACACCGGCGGACCGCCGGTGGGCGCCGCGCTCGAAGCCGGGCTCGAGGTCTGGCGCGAAGCGCACGACTCGCTCGTCCTCGCGCCGCGGGTGCTGATCGAGGCCGTGCTGGGGCCGATGCGCGAGCGGCGCTGGGGCCGGATCGTCAACGTCGGCTCGAGCGCGACCTGGGAGCCGATCCCGGGCCTGGCGCTCTCGAACTCGCACCGGCCCGGGCTGGTCGGTTTCTTCAAGACGCTCGCCCGGGAAGTGGCCGCCGACGGGGTGACGGTCAACGACGTCGCAACCGGCCGCTTCGCGACCGATCGCCTGGCGGCGAACTGGGGCGGCTGGGAGCGGATGGAGAGCGAGGCGGCGAAGGAGATCCCCGCCGGCCGGCTCGGCACACCGGAAGAGTACGGCGACCTGGTCGCGTTCCTCGCCTCCGAGCGCGCCGCCTACATCACCGGCACCTCGATCCCGATCGACGGCGGGCTGCTGCGCTCGATCTAGAGCGGCTCGGGCCGGGCGGCCGGATCGAGCCGCGCCGGAGGCGAGTCGCGCAGGCCCGGGGCAGCCGCGAGCTCGCCGCGGTTCGCCTTCACCGCGAGCCAGGCGCCACCGGCAAACATCATCGCGAGACTGATCAGCTGCGCCTGGGTGAGCCCGAGCAGCACCTCGTCGTTGCGGCGGATGAACTCGACCAGGAAGCGCTCGGACCCGGCGAGGACGAGGTAGAGCGCGAACAGGAGCCCGGGGCGGAGCGAGTCGCGAAGGCGCCAGAGGACGTAGGTCGCCAACCCCATCGCCAGCGTCTCGTAGATCGGCGTCGGATGCACGGGAACGTCGGTTGCCACGGTGCCGTCCGGGTAGGCCATCGCCCAGGGGCCGTCCCAGGGGATCCCGTAGTCGCCGTCACCGGAGACCTGGCAGCCGATCCGGCCCACCGCGTAGCCGATCGCGAGCCCCGGCGCGCAGACGTCGAGCAGGGTCAGGTTGAAAATCCGCCGCCACCAGGCCCAGAGCAGGACGCCGACCGCGCCGCCGACCGCGCCGCCAAACCAGACCAGTCCCGAGCCCGAGAAGATGCTCCCGAACAGGTCGTCGGAGACCGAGTCGTAGTTCTGGATGATGAAGTCGATCCGGGCGCCGATGATCCCGCCGACGAGGGCTGCGAAGACCATCTCGTAGGCCCAGTCGGCCGGCTTGCCGAGCTCCCTGAGGCGCTTGCCGACCAGCGCCCCGGCGGCGACGAAGCCGAGCGCGAACATGATCCCGAACGTCTGCAGGGTGAGCGGGCCGATCTCGAGCTCGGGCTGCATGGATGACCCCGCGGGGAATCGAACCCCGATTTGATGGATGAAAACCACCGGTCTTAGCCATTAGACGACGGGGCCCCAGGGGGAGTCTAGGGCGACCCTGTTGGGGTCCTACGTCCGCTCCGCCACCTAAGCTAGGCGAACGTATGTTCGTAGGCACCGGCACCCCTCGCAAGCCTGCAGAACGCGCGGAGGCTCGCCGGCTGCGGCGTGGCGGGATGTCGATCAAACGAATCGCCGCTGAGGTCGGTGCGTCGCCATCGAGCGTTCTCCACTGGACGCGCGAGATCGAGCTTTCGGCCGAGCAGCATCGCCGAAACCTCTCCGCGCCTCAGGAAGCCAGGACGATTGCAAAGCGGGCTGCGACGCTACGGAAGCGCCGTCGCGAGCAGCGGATGCGATGGCAGCAGGAGGGCAGGTCGAGAGCCAAGTTGGCAGAGCCGCTGCATCTCGGCGGGTGCATGCTGCACTGGGCGGAGGGGTCAAAGGAGCGGAACTCCGTGCTGCTGTGCAACTCCGATCTGCACCTGGTTCGCTTCTATAGGCGCTTCCTCGCCGAGTGCTTCGAGGTCACGGACGACCGGTTTCGGCTCTCGCTTCACGTCTACCTCGGGAACGGGCTCTCGCTGACCGAGATCGAGGACCGTTGGCTCACCGGCCTCAACCTCCCACGCTCATCGCTGCGGAAGCACTACCTCAACCCCCGACCAACCTCGAGCAGTGGAAGCAAGAAGAACAAGCTTCCCTATGGCGTCGCCACTCTGAAGGTGCACAGCACGCCGATCGTCCAGCACATCTACGGCGCGATCCAGGAGTACGGCGGTTTCGATGAGCCACGATGGCTTGATGGCCCGGCGCCGAAACCACGAGCCAGCCGGCAGCGCACCGACCGCTAGCCGACCAGCATCTCCAGCAGTGCCTTCTCGGTGTGAAGGCGGTTCTCGGCCTGGTCCCAGACCGCCGAACGCTCGCCATAGAGCAGCGACTCGGTGATCTCCTCGCCCGGGTGGGCGGGCAGGCAGTGGAGCAAGATCGCGCGCCCCGAGGCAAGCGAGAGCAGTTCGTCGTTGAGCTGATAGGGGGCGAGGTCGGCTCGCCGGCTGTCGGCGTCGGGCTCGTCGCCCATGCTCACCCAGACGTCCGTGTAGAGGGCGTCGGCGCCGGTCGCGGCCTCGCGCGGGTCGTGGGTATCGAGCGCCGCCAGGCCAGGCTCGAGCTCATAGCCCTCGGGGGTCGCCACCCTGACCTCGACTCCCGCCTTGCGGCCGAGGATCGCGAGCGAGCGGGCGACGTTGTTGCCGTCGCCGACGTAGGCGAGGCTGACCCCGTCGAGCCCACCGAGCCGTTCGCGAAGGGTGAGCAGGTCGGCGAGCGCCTGGCAGGGGTGATGAAGCGGGGTCAGCGCGTTGACCACCGGCACTTCCGAGGCGGCGGCGAGCTCGGCCACCGGGTCGTGCTCCTGCCAGCGGACGACGATCGCGTGCAGGTAGCGCGACAGCACCCGCGCGGTGTCGGCGATCGACTCGCCGCGGCCGAGCTGCAGCTCGTCGCCGCGCAGGGTCACCGCGGCGGCCCCGAGCTCGGTGACCGCGACCTCGAACGAGACCCGGGTTCGGGTCGAAGGGCGCCCGAAGAGCAGCGCGACGCTGCGCCCGGCAAGCGCCCCCGCTCCCTCGCCCCGGCCGCGGCCGGCCTTCAGCTCGGCGGCGCGCTCGAGCAGGGAGGCAAGCTCGGTGTCGGAGAGCTCGTCGCCGGTCAGCAGGTGGTTGACGACGGCCCCGCTCAAGCGCGGCATTCTACGCCGATGCAAGTCGAGGCCCTGACCTGGAACCTCTACCACGGCCGCGACGCGCCGCCCGACCCGGCGCTGTTCACGATCCGCTCGCGGCTGCTGCGGATCAGCGAGCGAAACGCCACTCACCGGCAGGTCAACTCCGACCTCCGAGCGGCGTTCGCGACCGTGCTCGCCCGGGCACGGTGGGATGTCGCGCTGCTCCAGGAATGCCCGCCGCGGTGGGCCGAGTCGCTAGCGAGCGCCTGTGACGCCCAGCCGCACGCGGTTCTCACCTCGCGCAACTCGTGCGCGCCCCTGCGCGCGCTCGCCGCTCGGATCAACCCCGATCTCACCGGCTCCGCCGAGGGCGGGTCGAACCTGACCCTGGTCCGCGGCGGCGCCGTGGTCGAGCGCCGGGCGCTCGTCCTGCGCCCCGGCCCGCGGCCGGAGCGGCGCGCGATGGCCTTCACCCGGATCGCGCTCGGCAACGAGACGACCTACTGCGTCGCGAATCTGCACGCGAGTGCCGGACAAGCGCTGCGCGAGCAGGCCGAGGACGAGGTGCGCCTGGCCGCCGAGCACGCGGTCGAGTGGGCGGCGGGCGCCCCCCTGGTCATCGGGGGCGACCTCAACCTGCGCCCGCAGGACTCACCCATCTACGAGCAGCTCGAGCGCCGCCACGGACTGCGGGCGCCGACCGCGCCAGGATCGCTCGACCACCTGCTCGTGCGCGGCTGCGAGATCGTCCGCCCGCCGGCGGCCTGGCCGCCCGAGCGGCGCGAGGTCCGCGCCCGCGGCCTCGCGATCCGGCTCTCCGACCACGCTCCGGTCGACGGGGCCTTCTCCTGCTGACGGTTGTGATGAGATAGGCGGGAGTCGGCAAACGCAGCGAGGAGGAGAAGATGGCGACCAGGCGATCGACGGCTTCGAGCGGGGGTGGCGATTCGCGCAGCACCGCTGCCGCGGGACGCTCGGACAAGAGCGTGCAGGCGTTTCGCGACGCGCTCGAGCGCAGCCGCAGCGCCCTGGAGTCGAACGTGACGCTCTCCCGGGAGCGGATCGAGGAGGTCGTCGATGAGGCGGTCGAGCGCGGACGCATGACTCGCGGCGACGCCAACGAGCTCGTCTTCAACCTGCTCAGCCGCGGCCGCAAGGTCACCGACGAGCTGATCTCCGAGCTCGAGAAGCTGCTCGAGCAGGTGCGCCGGGAGGCCGAGTCGCGCGCCGACTCGGCGCGCCGCCAGGCGAGCCGGACCGCGGAGCGGGTCGGCCGCAGCGTTCGCGACGCCGCGGATCGCCCGCTCGCCGAGGCCGACAAGCTGCGGCGCCGCGCCGGCGGTCCCGGGGGTCCGATCACCGGCTACGACCAGCTCACCGCGGCCCAGATCAAGTCCCGCCTGCGCGACCTCGATCCGGCCCAGCTGCGCCAGGTCCGCACTCAGGAGAAGGCCGGCAAGGCGCGCAAGGGGATCCTCGCCGAGATCGAGCGGCGGCTGGCGAAGTAGGGCGCGGCGCGCGGCCGGCGCCAAACCGGCGAGCTCCGGCCGACCGCTGCAACGATAGGGGCGTGAGCAAGGCGATCCCAGCCGACGCCGAACGACCCCGCCAGGGCGCCGAGCTCGAGCTGGAGATCGATTCGCTCGCCCAGGGCGGGCGCGGGGTCGCGCGCTCGAACGGCTACGTCGTCTTCGTCTCCGGCGCGCTTCCGGGCGACCGCGTCCGCGCCCGGCTGACCAAGTCCAAACGCCAGTACGCCGAGGCGCGAGCGATCGAGATCATGCGTCCAGGCAGCGAGCGGATTGCCGACCGGTGCCTGCACGACGGCGAGCCCTGTCCCGGAGCTCCCTGGCAGGGGATGGCCTACGAGCGTCAGCTCGCCCACAAGCAGGACCAGGTCGGGGAGGCGCTGCGCAGGATAGGTCGGCTCGAGGGCTTCGAGCTCGAGCCGATCGAGCCGGCGCTGGAGGCGTGGCGCTATCGCAACAAGCTCGAGTACTCCTTCGGCGCCCGCGACAAGGCCCCAGTGCTCGGCTTTCACCGGCGCGGGAGCTGGACCGACGTCGTCGACGTCGAGGACTGCCTGCTCGCGTCCGAGGCGAACAACGCGGCGCGAAACGCGGTCCGCGAGTGGGCGCGGGCCGAGAGGCTTGCCCCGTACGAGCGCCGGGCCAGCGCCGGCGCGCTTCGCAACCTCGTCGTCCGCGAGGGCCGGCGCACGGGACAGCTTCAGACCCGGCTGGTCACCTCGGCGGCGCCGATCCCGCGCCCGCCGGTCGACCTGCACACGGTGATCGAGGGACCGGGCAGCGGCACCGACGGTCCGACGGGCGTGCTCGGCGTCGAGCACCTGGCCGAACGGATCGGCGAGCTCGAGCTCAGGGTCTCACACGCCGCCTTCCTTCAGACCAACACGGAGATGGCGGAACGCCTGTACGCGATCACCGCCGAGCTCGCCGCGCTCAGCGGGCGCGAGCGGGTCTTCGACCTCTACTGCGGGATCGGCACGATCGCGCTCTCGCTCGCCCCGCATGCGGGCGAGGTCTGGGGGCTCGAGACCGTCCCCGAGGCGATCGCCGACGCCGAGCACAACGCCGAGGCGAACGGGATCGCCAACTCGCGCTTCGTCGCCGCCGATGCCCGGCTCGGGATCCGGCCGCTGCTCGAGCGCGCCGGCCGGCCCGATCTCGTCGTCGTCGATCCCCCCCGCGCCGGCCTCTCGGCGAAGGTCGTTCGCCGGCTGCTCGAATGCCAGCCGCGTCGGATCGTCTATCTGTCCTGCAACCCGACGACCCTGGCGCCGAACGCCGCCCAGGTCGTCGAGGCCGGCTATACGCTGCGGCGGGTGAAGCCGGTCGACATGTTCCCGCAGACGCCGCACGTGGAGTGCGTGGCGGTGCTCGAGCGATGAGCTCGCGTAGCTTCGGCGTCGCCGCGGGGCTCGACCCGGAGGTCGCCGCGCCACTCGCCGCCCGCTGTGCCGAGCTCGGCTACGGCTCACTGTGGTCGAACGACCACCCAGGGGCGCTGGGGCTCGAGACGCTCGCCGCCTTCGCCGAAGCCGCCCCCGAGCTCGAGCTCGGAGTGGCCGTGATCGCCCTCGACCGCCACCCTCCGACCGCGATCGCCGATCACGTCGAGCGCCTCGGCCTCGATCACGAGCGGCTCTGGCTCGGGGTCGGCGCCGGGTTCTCCGAGCGCCCGCTGTCGACGATGCGCGAGGCGATCGTCGACCTGCGCGAGGCTTTGCCCGGCATCCGGCTCGTGCTCGCCGCGATGGGACCGAAGATGTGCGCGCTCGCCGGGCGCGAGTACGACGGCGCGTTCTTCAACTGGATGACGCCGGCATTCGCCGCCTCGGCGCGACTCAGCGTCGAGTCCGGCGCCGCCGACACCGAGCATGGTCCGCCTCCCTGCTTCGGGTACGTGCGGGTCGCGGTGGGCGCCGACGCGGCCGCCCGGTTGGCCAAGGAGGAGGCCTTCTACCGCGACCTCCACGATGGCTACCGCAACCACTTCCAGCGCCTCGGCGAGCCCGAGGGGACCGTCGGCGTCGCCGCAGCCGATTCGGCCGAGGCGCAGGCCTCGCTCGCCGCCTATGAGGCCCTCGATGTGACCGTCGTGCGGGCGCTCGCGAGCGCCAACCTGGAGGCGATGAGCTCGGTCGCCGAGGCCGCCGCACCACCGGCGGCGCGTGCGGCCTAGTACGGAGGCAGGTCCGCGTACCAGTCGCCGAGCGCCCTGAAGGCGGTCCAGAACTCGCGCTTGGCGCGCTCGGCATCGAGCGAGTCGTCGATATCGGGCACATACAGCGCCTCGATCGTCGGCGTCAGCGGCTGGATCCGGCCCAGCTCCGGATCGAGCCGGCGCGCCAGCGGCAGCTCGAGCTCGTTGACCGTCTCGAGGGCCCGCTCGCCCATCACCACCACGCAGCGGGGGCTGACGATCGCGATCTCCTCGACCACCCGCTCGACGCACTCGCCCCCGGCCAGCGCCGGGTCGGAGACCGGGCACTTGACGCAGAGGGTCCCGTAGACCGCGAGGGGGTCGATCCCGAGCCGCTTGAAGCTCTTCATCAGCGCGTTGCCCGAGCGCCCGTAGAAGGCGACGCCCTCCTCGACCTCGGCCGCGGTCGGGGCGTACTTGAGCAGCATCACGTCTGCCTGCGGGTGCCCCGACCCGAGCACCGGCATCAGGTTCCCGCGCGGGCAGTGCGCGCACTCCTGCAGCCGGTGGGTGAGCTGGTTGAGCTCGCGGATCGCGCGCTCGAGGTACTTCTCCTGGATCTCGTCGTCGGTGGTCGGCACCGAAGGCGTCTTTGACGGCGCCCGTCGCGCTCCTTCCGCGCCGCCGCTCTGCATCAGCGCTTGCCCGCCCGGGCGCGCGCCGCCGGGCCGCCGCTGCGCCGCTTGCCACCGCGCCCGCCGCCGGTCTGCAGGAGCTTGAGCGCCTGCACGTAGACGAGGTTCTTCTGCTTGCGGACGATGTCGGCGTCGCGCATCGACTCGAGGAACTCCTCGGGCCCGTCGAAGTCGTGCACGCGGATCATCACGCTGCCGAGTCCCTGGGCGACGTGGCTGTCGGAGCCCGCGCCCGGAACTATGCGGTACTTGGCCGCGAACCGCTCGGCTTCCTCGTTGAAGGCGGTCAGGGCAACCCGCGGGTTGAAGACCTCGAGGATGTCGATCTGCTCGACGATCGCGAGCAGGTGCTCGTAGTCGGGCACCGAGTGCAGACGATCGAACGGGTGCGGGACGTAGACGAGGCCGCGCTGGCGGCGGATCTCGGCGATCGTCTCGTCCATCGTCATCCCGCGCTCGATCCTGCGCTCGAGGAAGAGCCCGATCACCTCCCCCTGCTCGGCCGTCTTCACCTCCTCGGCGACGATCACCTTGACCCCGAACTCGGCTCCGATCTCACGCGCCGCAAGCGCCCCCGAGACCTCGTTGTGGTCGGTGATCGCGATTGCTCCGAGCCCGACCTCGCGCGCGGTTGCGAGCAGCGTCTCGACCGGCGTCGCGCAATCGGGCGAGTGGTCGGTGTGCATGTGCAGGTCGACGTGGATCGGGCGTCGGCGTGCGACCCGCCGGCGCAGCTCGGGGTTGCCGCGCGGATCGTGGCGGCGGGCTGCGATCCGGGCGTAGATCGACTCGACCTGGTCGGTGACCGCGTCCCAGTCGCGGACCGCGACGCGGCCCTTGCGCGCGAGTTGCCGGCGCAGGGCGGAACTGCCCAGCAGTCGCTCGAGCTGGCCGGCGAGCGTGATCGCGTCGCCAGGCGGAAACAGCAGGCCGCGCTCCCCGTCGCCGAGCAGCTCGTCGTAGAGGGTGATCTGCGACGCGACCGGGACCGTGCCCGCGGCGAGCGCCTGGCGCACCAGCCCGGGCGCCGGGCGTGGGCCACCGGAGGCGACGCAGAGAACGTCGGCGGCTGCGATCAGCGACTCGGGCGACGCCTGCCCGGCGCGTACCACCCGGACCCGCTCGCGCAGGCCCTGCGCGAGCCTGAGCTCGGTCGAGTCGCCGACCCGCACGGCGACCTCCCACTCGCGATCGAGCGGCAGTCGCCGCACCGCCCGCAGGAAGAGGCGAAGCGCCCCACGCTCCTCCTCGAGGCAGAACGCTATCCGCGGCCGGCGCCTGGCGGGCCGGGCGCCGTCGTCCGCCCCCGGCCACCAGGGATCGGCGGCGGCGTCGGCACCGGGCTCGAGCGGCTCGTAGCTCCCCGGGAAGAAACGCTCGATCAACTCCGCCGTGGTCCGGCAGCTCACCGTTCGGGCATCGAGGCGCCCGAGGAAGATCTCGACCAACGGACGGGCCACCTGAGTCGAGAGGACCCGCTCGCTGGGCTCGTAGAAACCGCCGACGTTGAGCGAGGACGAGTGGCGCAGCGCCGCCGAGGCGAGGCTGGGCACGAACGGGTCGTGGACGTGGACGATGTCGAACTCGATCCCGCCGAGCAGGCCCTCGAGCGCCCGGCTGGCGTCGACGGGCAGGTGCGCGGCCCGCGGCCGCGGCCCGCGAGGCATCGGGATCGCGCTGCCGAGCGCCAGCAGACGCGGTCCGCCGGCGCCGTCGACGCGGGTTCCGCCGGCGCCGTCGAAGAGCGGCGCCGGTCGCTGCGCGGCATCGGCGATCGCGCGCCGCGACTCGCGCACCGCCGCTCGCGAGTCCGAGGGAGCGGCGACGACGAGCCGGTGCCCACGTTCGGCAAGCACCGTCGAGACCCGGGTGACGAACTCGTTGATCTCGTGGCGGACGCCCCACGGATGCGGGCTGACGTGCGCGATCGTGAGCCGGTCGCTGGGCGGCACCGGGATCAGGATAGGCGGGAGTGGCCCCGCCGGGGGCGGCGGGCGGCTAGCTGGTCGCGGGCTCGGGGGCGGGCTTGTCGAGCGGCTTGCGCGCGTGGCGCGCGATGAACTCCTCCGTCTGCTCGCGAGCCTCGGCGTCGGGACGCTGGCTGTGCGGCGACTTCATCAGGTAGCTCGACGGTCCGTCGAGCTGGCCCGAGACGCCGTTGTCGAGCGCCAGCTTGATCAGGCGCACCGCGTCGATCACGACCCCGGCGGAGTTGGGTGAGTCCCAGACCTCGAGCTTCAGCTCGACCGTCAGCGGGACGTCCCCGAACGACTTGCCCTCGAGCCGGATGTGTGCCCACTTGCGGTCGGTGAGCCAGGGCACGTAGTCGGAGGGACCGACATGCACGTCGCGCTCGGGCAGCTCCGTCCCCATCACGGAGGTGACGGCGTTGGTCTTCGAGATCTTCTTCGAGTCGAGCCGCTCGCGCTCGAGCATGTTGAAGAAGTCCATGTTGCCGCCGACGTTGAGCTGCGAGGTGTGCTGGAGCTCGACCCCGCGCTCGTGGAAGAGGCGGGCGAGCTGACGGTGGACGATCGTCGCCCCGACCTGGGACTTGATGTCGTCGCCGATGATCGGCAGCCCCGCCTCGCGGAAGCGCCGACCCCAGTAGTCCTCGCGGGCGATGAACACGGGCAGGCAGTTGACGAACCCGACCCCCGCCTCGAGGGCCTGCTCGACGTACCACTTGGTCGCCGCCTCGGAGCCAACCGGCAGGTAGCAAACGAGAACGTCGGCTCGGCTCTCGCGCAGGACCCCGACGATGTCGGCGGTCGGCCCGGGGGCCTTGGTGATCTTCTGCTTCAGGTACTTGCCGAGCCCGTCGTGGGTCATGCCGCGCTTGACCTCGACCCCGAGTTCGGGCACGTCGGCGAACTTGATCGTGTCGTTCTGGCCCGACCAGATCGCCTCGGAAAGGTCCTTGCCGACCTTTTCGGCGTCGATGTCGAAGGCGGCGACGAACTCGATGTCGCGGACGTGGTAGCCGCCGAGGTCGACGTGCATCAGGCCGGGGACCGGGTCGGCGGGATCGGCGTCCTGGTAGTACTGGACACCCTGAATGAAGCTGTTGGCACAGTTGCCGACGCCGACGATCGCGACACGGACCTTGCCGTCGTCGGGGCGGCGCCCGTTGGCGCCGGCGGCGTCGCCGTTCTGTTCACTCATGCGAAGGATCCTCCTGAGCGGGGTGAATCGCGAACTACCCGCCGTTAGCGCGATAGTTACAGGTCCGGCGTCTCGGCGACCGCGAGATCGGCCGCCTCGAGCGCCTTCAGCTCGCCTCTGACGTGCCAGACCCGCTGCCCGACCGTGAACGCGGTCAGCGCCGCCATCGCGTAGATCGAGGCGGCGAGCAGGTCGACGTCGCCGATCAGCTCGCCGGCCCCGAAGACGAGGCCGATCGAGAGCAGCACCACCCTGACCGGCCTGGTCGCGATCCCGACCTTGCACTCGACGCCCAGCGCCTCGGCGCGGGCGCGGGTGTAGGAGACCATCAGCGAACCGAGGACGGTGAACACGCAGGCCGCGGCGGCGACCGCATCGCCCGAGTCGGCGAAGTACCAGGCGACCGCGGTCAGCATCAGCCCCTCCTCGATCCGGTCCAGGGTTGAGTCGAGGAAGGCGCCGAACAAAGTTCCCTTGCCCGACATCCGCGAGTAGCGACCGTCGAGCGTGTCCATCACCGAGCCGACGATGAACGCGATCCCGGCAAGGAAGAAGTGCTCGGCGAGGACCAGGCCGGCGGCGGCGAGATTGAGCAGCAGGCCGGTGATCGAGATCGCGTTCGGGGTCAGGCGCGAGTCGATCAGGCGGCCGCGGGCGTAGCCGCGCCATTCGGCCGCCGTCCTCGGTTGTGGGCGCCGGTGGGCGTCGATGCTCGGACGCTAGACGATCAGCCGGGCAGGCTCACGCGGTGGCCTCCTGGCCGCCCTCGGGCCAGGACCAGACCGCGGGGCGCAGGCGGGCGAGGGCGCGGGCCGCCACCGCGGCGAGGCAGGCAACCGCGGCGCCGGCCGCGGCGTCGAGCCAGTAGTGGTTCCCGGTGACGACGATGACCGCGAAGACGAGCAGCGGATAGGCCGACCACAGGGTCCGGGAGACACGCCCGCGGCTCAGCGCGACGGCGGGGGCGGCGACCATCAGCGAGAAGGCGATGTGCATGCTCGGCACCGCCGCGTACTGGTTGACCAGCAGGCCGGCGGTCTTCGAGTCCTGCGCGACCCCGGTGAAGACGGCGATCGTGTCGGTGAACCCCTCGCCCGGGAACAGACGCGGCGGCATCGTCGGGTAGAGCGCGTAGCCGATCAGCGCGAGCGCCATCCCGACCATGAACATGTTGCGGACGAAGTAGAAGTGCTCGTTGCGGCGGAAGTAGAGCCAGGCCAGGAACACGGTCGTGACCACGAAGTGTGAGTTCAGGTAGGCGAAGTTCGCCCCGTCGATGATCCACGGCACGTGGTCGATCAGCGACTGCTGCAGGCCGGGCTCGAAGAAGGTACCCAGCGAGCGCTCGATGTCGATCACTCGTTCGGCGTTGGCAAGCGCCAGCTCGCGGCCGGAGTCGGTGAGCCCGCGCACGACCTGGTAGCCGCTGTAGGCAACGTAGAAGAGCGCGAACTGAAGGACGGCATCGAGCCATCCCCTTGGCAGCAGCGCTCCGATCCTCGCCCCGACAGACCGCACGGCCAGTGAGTGTAAACAGGCGGCTAGCGTGGCTCGGAGTCCACCGCCGGGCCGGGCGCGGGACTCGATCTACGGGCCGACCCAGACGATGCTGATGTGCCTCCCAAGGACCCCGAGCGGTTCCCCGCTGGTCTGCCGGGCCGCGATCCGGATCGTCTCGCCGGGTTCGAGGCGGCGGACGAGGGATCCGTCCTGCTCGATCGTGTAGGTGTGCGCCGGCACCTTGGCAAGACGGGTGACGTATTGGTTTCCGTTCTCGCGGTACTCGAGCACCCGATCACCGATCCCGTTCCCTGGGAGCCACTCGATCCGGGCGTAGATCTTGTAGATCCCCGGCTGGGCGATCGTGAAAACCTCGGGCGCCGCTGTGTAGCTGTGAATGTTGTCGGTGTCGATGTCACCGGAGGTCGACGCGTCCCTGTCCCAGGTGAGGGTCTTTACCTTCGCGTTCTCCGCCGTGACCACCCGGCCTGCCCCCCCGCTTGTGCCCGCAACGCCCGAGCCGTTCAGCGAGAGCACTGGGACCGGCTCGGTCGAGAGCGCCGTCGCGGTCGCGCCGCCCGAGACCGCGATCGCAATCGCGATCAAGCCGACATGGTGACGACGCAAGTAGCCCGCCACCCCGCTTCCGATGCCTTCCATGGCTCCCTCCCGAAGTTGTGGATGGGCGACGCACTCGGCGAACCCTGCCTTCGGCGACCCCCGCTGCTCGCAGCATCCCGCTACACGCAGCAATTCATCAACGGGGCTGCTGGGCCCAATCTTCCAACCGCGCACCCGGTGCCGATCTCAGGCGCTAAGGAAGGCGACGACGCGATCGATGACCTCGGGCCGGTCGAGCCAGGGCCAGTGCCCGGCCCGGTCGAGCTCGACCAGCTCGGCGTCGGGCAGCCGTTCGGCGTACGCGCGCCCGAACCGCACCGGGATGTAGGGATCGGCCCGGCCCCAGATCACCAACGCCGGGCAGCTCAGCTCACCGAGCCGTGAGCCCGCGGCGGCGAGCCGATCGGGGTCGGCGGAGCGGTAGAGGTCGAGGACAGCGGGCCAGGTGCCCGGGCGGCGGCCGCGCCAGATCAGGTCCAGGAACTGCTCTGGCAGCGCGCCGCGGCCGGGCGAGGCCTGGCTGGAGAGCAGCCTCAGGCTTGCGCGGGTGGTGGTCAGGTTGGCGAGCTCGCCGAGCACCCGCCGGCGCCAGACCCGGTCCGCGACCCAGTGCCAGCGATAGCCGGGCAGCAGCGGCACGGTGTCGATCAGCACCAGCTTGCGGACGAGGGCCGGGCACGCCTGGGCGTCGATCAGCGCCACCGCGCCCCAGTCGTCGACCACGAGCGCGTGCTCGGCGATCTCGAGCAGCTCGAGGAAGCGGCCGACGAACCGGCCCAGGCCGTGCATCGAGTAATCGAAACCGGCGCGGTCGGGGGTCTCGCTGAAGCCCCAGCCGGGCAGGTCGAGCGCGATCGCCGGTCCCGGCATCCGCTCGAGGAACGGCAGCCAGGCTTCGGAGTGGGTCGGGTTGCCGTGCACGAAGACCGCCGGCGGGCCCTCGCCGGGCACATGCCGGTAGAAGGTCCGCACCCCGTCGACCCTGACCACGCGCTGCTCGACCACGACCACGCGCAGAAAATATCCTCACCGCGGTGGCCGCGGCGGCGCGCGAATCCTCGAGCTGGCGGCGCCCCCGGCGGGCGCGGGTGCGCGCGATCCGCGATCGGCTGCGCGAGCTCTACGGGCGGCCGGTCAACCACCCGCACGGACACCCGATCGCCGAGCTGGTCCGGACGGTGCTCTCCCAGAACACCAACGACCGCAACCGCGACGTCGCCTACGAGCGCTTGCGAGCACGGTTTCCGACCTGGGTTGAGGTCCGCGACGCCGACCCGGCCGAGGTCGAGGCGGCGATCAAGCCGGGCGGCCTCTCGCAGACGAAGGCGCCGCGGATCCAGGAGATCCTGCGACGGCTCGACGACTGCGGAGGCGAGCCCAACCTCGACTGGCTCGAGCATGCCGGCCGCGACGAGGCGATCGAGTTCCTGACCGAGCTGCCCGGCGTCGGGCGCAAGACGGCGGCCTGCGTGATGATCTTCGCCCTCGGCCGGCCCGAGATCCCCGTCGACACGCACGTCCATCGCGTCGGTGGCCGGCTCGGGCTGTTCCCGAGCCGCGCGTCGTTCGAGGTCGCCCACGACGAGATGCTCGCGATCACCGACCCCGCCGATGCCTACGAGCTGCACATCAACCTGATCACCCACGGGCGCCGTGTCTGCCGGCCGCGACCGCGCTGCGAGCAGTGCGCGCTGCGCAGGATGTGTCCCTGGTTTCGCGCGCAGCGAGGCGCGGGGCCGAGCCGGTAGGTTTCCGCCTCAGTGAGCAAGCGCCCCTTCGTCGTCTTCGGGATCTTCGCCGGCATCTGCCTGCTGGCGCTGCCCTTTCTCGCGCTCGGCCGCGAGGGCGGCGAGAGCGCCGGCACGGTTGAGGTCGCCTCGCGCGACCTCGGGTCAAAGCAGGTGTTCGCTAACAACTGCGGCCCCTGTCACACGCTCGCGGCCGCCGGCACCGACGGGGTCGTCGGACCGGACCTCGACGAGCTCCTGGTGCCGACCGGATCGAACACCTCAGACGGCTACGAAGGGCTCTACACGCGCGTTCTTCAGGCGGTGACCTGCGGTCAGGGAGGCCGGATGCCGAAGGGGATCGTGGTCGGCGAGGACGCTCAGGACGTCGCCTCCTTCGTCGCCGCCTACGCGGGCCAGATCGACAAGGGCCCGACCGTCGACACCGCGACCGCGCCCAAGCCCAAGCCCCCTTCCTGCTGAACCCGAAAGCCCGCGGTGCGCGCTCGTGGGGGCCCGACAGGCTTGCCGCAGCTCCGCAGATCTGCTAGTCTGCCACTCAGATTTCTTGAATTCCAGGCAATAGGCGAAGAAGGAGCACTCGGACGTGGCGAAGACAATCGGAATCGACCTCGGAACGACCAACTCGGCGATGGCCGCGATGGAGGGCGGCGAGCCGGAGATCATCGAGAACTCCGAAGGCGGTCGAACGACCCCCTCGGTGGTCGCGTTCACCGACTCGGGCGACCGCCTGGTAGGCACCGTCGCCAAGCGCCAAGCGGTGATGAACCCGGAGAACACGATCTTCTCGATCAAGCGCTTCATGGGCCGCAAGGAGGTCGAGGTCAAGGAGGAGGAGACGATCGTCCCCTATGAGGTCGTCGAGGGACCAAACGGGGACGTGCGGGTGAACGCCCATGGCGAGCAGTTCTCGCCCCCCGAGATCTCGGCGATGATCCTGCAGAAGCTGAAGGCAGACGCCGAGGCAAAGCTTGGCGACACCGTCGACTCGGCGGTGATCACGGTCCCCGCCTACTTCAACGACGACCAGCGCCAGGCGACCAAGGACGCGGGCAAGATCGCCGGGCTCGAGGTGCAGCGGATCATCAACGAGCCGACCGCGGCGGCGCTCGCCTACGGGCTCGACAAGGAGGAGTCCGAGCAGACGATCCTCGTCTTCGACCTCGGCGGCGGCACCTTCGACGTCTCGGTGCTCGAGATCGGCGACGGCGTGTTCGAGGTCAAGGCGACCGCCGGCGACAACCACCTCGGCGGCGACAACTGGGACAAGGCGATCGTCGAATGGCTGGTCGCGGAGTTCAAGCGCGACCAGGGCGTCGACGTCTCGAACGACAAGCGCTCGCTCCAGCGCCTCTACGAGCAGGCCGAGAAGGCGAAGATCGAGCTCTCCACCACCCAGGAGACGCAGATCAGCGTCCCGTTCATCACCGCGATCAACAACGAGCCCAAGCACCTGGAGATCAAGCTGACCCGGGCGAAGCTCGCCGAGCTGACCTCGGAGTTGCTCGACCGCGTCGTCTCCCCCGTCAAGCAGGCGCTCTCGGATGCCGGCGGGTCCGAGATCGACCACGTGGTCCTGGTCGGCGGAATGACCCGGATGCCGGCCGTCCAGGACAAGGTCAAGGAGCTGGTCGGCAAGGACCCCCACAAGGGCGTCAACCCGGACGAGGTCGTCGCGATCGGCGCCGCGATCCAGGCCGGCGTGCTGGCCGGCGACGTCAAGGACGTGCTGCTGCTCGACGTTACCCCGCTCACCCTCGGGATCGAGACCAAGGGTGGCGTGATGACGAGGCTGATCGAGCGCAACACGACGATCCCGACCAAGAAGTCGGAGACCTTCTCGACCGCCGACGACAACCAGCCGTCGGTCGAGATCAACGTGCTCCAGGGCGAGCGCGAGATGGCCGCCTACAACAAGTCGCTGGGCAAGTTCCAGCTCACCGGGATCCCGCCGGCGCCGCGCGGGCTGCCGCAGATCGAGGTCACGTTCGACATCGACGCGAACGGCATCCTCAGCGTCGCCGCCAAGGACCAGGGCACCGGCAAGGAGCAGACGATCGAGATCAAGGGCGGCTCGGGCCTCGCCGAGTCCGAGGTCGAGCAGATGATCAAGGACGCGGAGGCGCACGCCGAGGAGGACCGCAAGCAACGCGAGCTCGTCGAGGCGCGCAACGTGGCCGAGAACGCCGCCTACACGGCCGAGAAGCAGCTCGGCGAGATGGACGAGCAGATCGACGAGCCCGCCAAGGCCGAGATCACCGAGGCGATCGCGGCGGTCCGAGGCGTGCTCGAATCCGACGACGTCGAGGAGATCAAGGCCAAGACCGACTCCCTGCAGGCGGCCTTCCACAAGGTCTCCGAGCAGGTCTACCAGGCCGCCGCCGAGCAGCAGCAGGCGGGTTCCACGGACGGCGCGGGCACCAACGGCTCGGGCGAGCCCGAGGACGAGGTCGTCGACGCCGAGGTCGTGGATGACGAGCGGGCCTGAGCCACAGAACAGCGACGCCGACCAGCCGGTTTCCGAGGCCGCGACAGCCGACAGCGGTCCGCTGTCCGCGGACGAGGGCGCGATGGTCTCCGACGAGCTCGAGGAGCTGGTCGGCGACCTGACCCGCGAACGCGACCAGTACCTCCAGCTCGCCCAGCGCGCGAAGGCGGACTTCGAGAACTACCGCAAGCGGTCGCTGCGCGAGGCGGGCGAGGCCGAACGCCGCGGCAAGGCGTCACTGGCCCGCGAGCTGCTGCCCTCGATCGACAACCTCGAGCGGGCGCTGGCGGCCGCCGACCAGGGGTCCGAGGTTGCCCGCGGGGTCGAGCTCGTGCACGGCGAGCTGCGTGCCACCCTGGCCCGCGCGGGGGTCGAGGCCTACGACCCGACCGGCGAGCGCTTCGACCCCGCCGTCCACGAAGCGATCTCCACCCGGCCCGCCGAGGCGGGTGCCGATTCCGGGGTGATCGTCGAGACGCTCGAGCGCGGTTACCGACTCGACGGCCAGGTACTGAGGCCGGCCCGCGTGGTGGTGAGCGAGTAGGGGGCTGGGGATGGCGCGCGATTTCTACGAGGTGCTCGGCGTCGGCCGCGGCGCCTCCGCCGAGGAGATCAAGAAGGCCTACCGCAAGCTCGCCCGCGAGTACCACCCGGATCGCAACCCGGGCGACGGCGCGGCCGAGGAGCGCTTCAAGGAGGTCCAGCAGGCCTACGACACGCTCTCGGACGCCGAGAAGCGCAAGCAGTACGACGCTCAGGGCACGTTCGCGGGCTTCGGACGCGGCCCGGGCCCGGGCGGCGGCTTCGGCGCCGACATCGGCGACATCTTCTCGAGCCTGTTCCGGCGTGGCGCCGGCCCACAGGAGGCCGCCCGCGGGCGCGACCTCGAGACCGAGGTCAAGCTCAGCTTCCAGCAGGCGATCGACGGGACCGAGCTCCCGGTCACGGTGCCGAAGCAGTCGACCTGCAAGACCTGCAGCGGCACCGGAGCGAAGCCGGGCACCGGCCCGGTCGTCTGCCCGCGGTGCGAGGGCCGCGGCGTCGACTCCGAGAGCCAGGGCTTCTTCTCGATCAGCCAGCCGTGCCCGGCCTGCGGCGGCGCGGGACAGGTGATCGAGCACCCCTGCCTGACCTGCTCGGGCTCGGGCCTGACGATGCAGCGCAAGCGCTACCGGGTCAGGATCCCGGCCGGGGTCCGCGACGGGAGCCGAATCCGGGTCCGGGGAAAGGGCGAGGACGGACCGCGGGGTGCGCCGCCCGGGGACCTCTACGTGGTCACCAGGGTGACCCCGTCGCCGATCTTTCGACGCCGCGACGACGGCAACCTCGAGGTCACGCTGCCGATCACGGTCGCCGAGGCGATCGAGGGAGCGACCGTCGAGGTGCCGACCCTGCGCGGCACGAAGCGGATCCGGGTCCCGGCCGGGACCCAGCACGGAACCGTGCAGAGACTGCGGGGCGAGGGGCCGCCGAGGCCGGGCTCGTCGCAGCGGGGCGACCTGCTGTATCGGATCGAGGTCGAGATGCCCGACGAGCTGACCGCCGAGCAGCGCCAGGCGCTGGCCGGCTTTGCCGAGACGATGAACGACCAGGATCCCCGTGAGCAGCTGCTTCGCGACGCGTCCGCGGCCTCCGCGAAGGTGGCCTGAAGACGATGGCCGAGCGAGGGCGAAAGCGGGCGCGGGCCGGGACGGCCGGCGGTCTCGACCGGCGCCGGGCCGTGTTCATGATCTCGGTCGCAGCCGAGCTCGCCGAGATGCATCCGCAGACGCTGCGGATGTACGAGGCGCGGGGCCTGATCACGCCCCAGCGATCGCCCAGGAACACCCGCCTCTACTCCTACGCCGATGTCGAGCGCCTGCGACGGATCCAGCGCATGACCGCCGAGGAGGGCCTGAACCTGGCCGGGGTGGAGACCGTGCTCGGGCTCGAGCGCGAGCTCGAGCGGACACGGGCCGAGCTCGCCCGGATGCGCGAGCGGGCGGCCGAGCTGGAGACCCGAATGCAGGTTGAGCTCGATCGGGTGCGTCGCTCACTGCGGACCGAGATCGTTCCCTACGGCGCCTACGAGTCGGTCGAGATCCCGATCGAGCGGCGCGGACGCCGCTCCGAGAGCTGAGATGCAGGCAGACCGCTTCACGGTCAAGTCCCAGGAGGCCGTCGCCGCCGCCCAGCGCCTCGCCGGGGAGGGCCACAACCCCGAGGTCGCCCCGCCGCACCTGCTCGCGGCGCTCCTGACCCAGGAGGATGGGCTCGCCCCGGCGGTCCTGCGCAAGATCTCCGCCGACGTCGAGGCGATCGTCGAGCGCAGCCACGCGGCGATCGCCTCGCTGCCGACGATCGGCGGGGACGAGGAGCCCGAGGTGCGCCCGTCGCAGGCTTTCGTCCGCACCCTGCAGCGCGCCGAGAAGGAGATGGCATCACTCGGCGACGAGTTCATCTCGGTCGAGCACATCCTGCTCGCGCTCGCCGACAAGGGCTCCGGGGTCGCCGAGCTGCTCCCCGACCGCGAGCTGCTGCAGAAGGCGATCACCGAGGTCCGCGGGCCGCACCGGGTCACCTCGCCGAACCCCGAGGAGACGATGCAGGCGCTGGACAAGTTCGGCCGCGACCTGACGGCGGACGCGGCCGCGGGCAAGCTCGATCCGGTGATCGGCCGCGACGAGGAGATTCGGCGGGTGATCCAAGTTCTCTCGCGGCGGACAAAGAACAACCCGGTCCTGATCGGCGACCCCGGGGTCGGCAAGACCGCGATCGTCGAAGGCCTGGCGCAGCGGATCGTGGCCGGCGACGTGCCGGAGTCGCTTCGCGACCGGCGCGTGATCGCGCTCGACGTCGGCGCGCTCGTCGCGGGCTCGAAGTACCGGGGTGAGTTCGAGGAACGCCTCAAGGCCGTGCTCAGCGAGGTCCAGGCGGCCGAGGGCCAGATCATCCTGTTCATCGACGAGCTGCACACGATCGTCGGCGCGGGCGCGACCGAGGGAGCTATGGACGCCGCCAACCTGCTCAAGCCGATGCTCGCGCGCGGCGAGCTGCGAGCGGTCGGCGCCACCACCCTGGAGGAGTACCGCAAGCAGATCGAGAAGGACGCGGCGCTCGAGCGCCGCTTCCAACCCGTCCTCGTCGGCGAGCCCGACATCAACGACACGATCGCGATCCTGCGCGGGCTCAAGGAGCGCTACGAGGTTCACCACGGGGTGCGGATCTCCGACCCGGCGATCGTCGCGGCCGCCACCCTCTCGGAGCGTTACATCGCCGACCGATTCCTTCCCGACAAGGCGATCGACCTAATCGACGAGGCCGCCTCGCGACTGAAGATGGAGATCGAGTCCTCGCCGGTCGAGATCGACGAGGTCGATCGCCGGATCCAACAGCTCGAGATCGAGAAGCAGGCGCTCTCGAAGGAGACCGACAAGGCCTCCGAGGCGCGCCGCGAGGCAATCGAGGCCGAGCTCGCCGAGCTGAACGAGAACGCCGCCGAGATGAAGGCCCGGTGGCAGTCCGAGAAGGCGGCGATCGACGAGATCAAGGCAGCCAAGGCGAGGCTCGAGGAAGCCCATCGCGAGGCCGAGCGGGCCGAGCGCGACCAGGACCTCGAGCGGGCGGCGGAGCTGCGATACGGCGAGATCCCGGAGCTCGAGAAGGTGCTCGCCGAGCAGCAGGACCGGCTCGCAGAGTTGCATGCCGAGGGCGGGTCGATGCTGACCGAGGAGGTCACGGAGGAGGACGTCGCGCAGGTGGTCGCGCGCTGGACCGGGATCCCGGTCTCGCGGCTGATGGAGGGCGAGGTCGAGAAGCTGATCCAGATGGAGGAGCGGCTGCACGATCGGGTGATCGGCCAGGACGAGGCGGTCGAGGCGGTGGCAAACGCGTTGCGCCGCTCACGCGCCGGGCTCGCCGACCCGAACCGGCCAATCGGCACCTTCCTCTTTCTGGGCCCGACCGGGGTCGGAAAGACCGAGCTCGCGCGCGCCCTGGCGGAGTTCATGTTCGACTCCGAGCAGGCGATCGTCCGCATCGACATGTCGGAGTACATGGAGAAGCACTCGGTCTCGAGGTTGGTCGGCGCGCCGCCCGGGTACGTCGGCTACGAGGAGGGCGGCCAGCTCACCGAGGCGGTTCGCCGTCGCCCCTACGCGGTGATCCTGCTCGACGAGATCGAGAAGGCGCACCAGGACGTGTTCAACGTCCTGCTCCAGATCATGGACGACGGCCGGCTCACCGACGGCCAGGGACGGACCGTCGACTTCACCAACACGATCCTGATCATGACCTCGAACGTCGGCTCGGACAGGATCACCGGCCCGATGGTGGACGAGGGGATCCGCGAGCAGATCGAAGAGGTGCTGGCGACGACGTTCAAGCCCGAATTCCTGAACCGGATCGACGACGTGGTCATCTTCCACCGGCTCTCGCGCGAGGACATCAGCCGGATCGTCGACCTCCAGGTCGGACTGCTCGCCGGACGGGTGAGCGAGCGCGGGATCGAGATCGAGCTCTCGGACGACGCCCGCACGCTGCTCGGCAACCTCGGCTACGACCCGAGCTTCGGCGCCCGGCCACTGAAGCGGGTGATCCAGCGCGAGCTGGTCGACAAGCTCGCGCTGAAGCTGCTCGAGGGCGAGTTCGGCGAGGGTGACCTGGTCAAGGTCGATGCGGAGGCCGGGGAGCTGCGATTCGCCCGGGCCCAAAGCGCCGCCGCGGTCGCGGCCGCATAGCCAAGGGCCCGGAAACGCTCATCTAAGCTCGCGCGCGATGCGGATCGGGATCTGCGCCTACTGGTTCAACCGCGGGCAGGGGATCGTGGCGCGCCAGCTTCGCTCGGCGCTCGACTCGCTCGGGCACGAGACCTTCGTGCTCGCGCGCCCGACCAGGGCCGGCAACATCCGGCCTTCGTTCGTCGACCGCTCGGGGGTCTGGGACCAGCCGGGGATCACCGAGGCGTCGGAGTATCGGATCTCTGCCGCGGAGCTGGTCGGATGGGGGCGCGACAACTCGCTCGAGCTCGTTTTCTTCGACCAGAACTACGGCTTCGAGGCGATCGAGGCGCTCCGCGACACCGGCGTGTCCACGGTCGGGAGGTTCGTCTGGGAGCAGTTCTCACGCGAGCACGTCGATCCGGCGAAGCGGGCGCTGGGGACGATCTACTCGCTGACCGCTTGCGAGCGCGAGCGCTACGCCGCGCTCGGGATCGAGAGCCCGCGCGTGCACTGGGGCATCCATCCCGAGCTCATCGCCTACGCAAGAAGCGAACCACTGCCCGAGGAGGGACGGGGCCCGGTTTGCTTCTTCTACCCGGCGGGTTTTCTGAGCCGGCGCAAGCCGCTGCCGCAGATCCTGAAGGCCTTCCGGCGGCTGCGCGGTGACGACGTCCGGCTGGTCGTCAAGGGCCAGGTCGAACGCCGGGTCGAGCTGCTCGAGCGCGCCGCGGCCCGCGACCCGCGGATCGAGGTGATCCTCGAGGACCTGCCCGCCGACGAGCACCTGCGGCTGTTCGCGGCAGCCGACGTCTGCGTCGCGCCGAGCCGCTGGGAGGGGCTGGGGTTGCACCTGTTCGAGGCGATGGCCCTCGGGGTGCCGGTGATCACCAACGACAACCCGCCGATGAACGAGGTGATCGACGGCCGCAACGGGCTCCTGATCCGGGGCCGGCGCCGCGGCAGGGCCGGCTCGGGCATCCCCGCCTACCTGCCCCGTGTCCGCGAGCTCACCGCGGCGATGGAAGCGGCGCGCGACCCGGAGCGGCTGGCGGAGCTTCGGCGCGGCGCGCTCGAGGCCCGCTCGCGGCTCGCATGGGAGCGGACCGTCGGCGACTACTCGGCGCTGATCGAACCCGCGAGGCGATCGGGCGGCTGATCACCGCGCGGAGCCGGCGCGGGTCGCCTTGCCCTCGATCATCGGCTTGACGACCGGGCCGCCCTTCGGGAATGTCTGCGGCTCGATCGCCGAGACGTCGAAGCCCGCAGCGAGCAGCGCCGCCCGCGTATCACGGTTCGGGTGACACCCGCCGGCGACCCACCCCACGGCCCTTCGAGCCGGTCCTGCCAGCGCGCGCGGCGAGCGCTGATCGGATCGCGGACGTGTTCGAGCACCAGCAGGGCGCCGTCGGGGCGCAGCACCCGGGCGACCTCGGCCAGCGCCCGGCCGGGATCGGGATCGTGCAGAGCACGAGCGTCGCGACCGCGGTGTCGAAGCGGTGATCCCCGAACGGGAGTCGCTCGGCGCCGATCTCGACCAGCTCGTGCTCGAACCGCGGCGGGTTCGCTGCGATCTTGGCGCGCAGGCGCCGGGCCATGTGCGGGTCCGGTTCGATCAGGGTGACCGACTCCACCTGGTCCGGATAGGCGGCGAGATTGGCCCCGGTGCCGGCGCCCAGCTCGAGCACGCGGCCACGCGCCGCGGCGAGCAGGTCGGCGCGCAGCTGCGCAAGCCCCGCCTTCTCCGAGCCGGCGAGCATGCGGTCGTAGATCGGCCGCCACGATCGGGTGCCCGGGCACCCGACGATTGTCGCGGAATCCGAGCCGCCGGACTTGCGCCCCGCCGCTCGACGTGAAAGAAAGGGGGTTGCGAGCTGTCGGCCGCCGAATCCGGAGGAGGAAGAACGATGCCGACCTACATCATGCTCACCCGCCTGACCTCGGACGGAGTGAAGACGATCAAGGACAATCCCGGCAGGGTGCAGGAGGTGGCCCGGGAAGTCGAGCAGCTCGGGGTCAAGGTGCTCGATCAGTGGGCGACGCTGGGCGCGTACGACTTCATCAGCGTCGTTGAGGCGCCCGACGAGAAGACGATGGCCAAGCTCTCGGTCGAGATGGGCTCGCGCGGCACGGTGATGAACGAGACGCTGACCGCGATCGACGTCGAGGAGTTCACCCAAGCGCTATGAGCCGGGTGCTGGTCGTTGGCGGGGGCGGGCGCGAGCACGCGATCGTGCGGGCGCTCGCGCGCTCGCCGAGCCGCCCGGAGCTGCTCTGCGCACCGGGCAACGCCGGGATCGCGCGGGACGCCGACTGCGTGCAGCTCGCCGGCGAGGGCACGGCCGCGGTCGTCGAGGCGGCGCGGGCACATTCCTGCGACCTGGTCGTGGTCGGCCCTGAGGCGCCGCTGGTCGACGGAGTCGTCGACGCGCTCGAGGCGAGCGGGATCCCGGCCTTCGGGCCCTCCGCGGACGCCGCCCGGCTCGAGGGCTCCAAGGTCCACGCGAAGGCGATCATGGCCGAGGCGGGGGTGCCGACCGCCGCCCACTCCGTCCTGCGCCGCCGCGAGCAGGCGCTCGAACAGGTCGCCCGGGCCTCGTACCCGGCGGTGCTGAAGGCCGATGGGCTCGCCGCCGGCAAGGGGGTGATTATCTGCGCGAGCGAGGACGAGGCCCGCGACGCGATCGCGACCTTCTTCGTCGAGCGGCGCTTCGGCAAGACACAGGTGGTGCTCGAGGAGCACCTGGAGGGAACCGAGCTCTCGCTGCTCGCGCTCTGCGACGGCGAGAACGTGCTCCCGCTCGCCCCGGCCCAGGACTACAAGCGGATCTTCGATGGTGACCTCGGGCCGAACACCGGCGGGATGGGCAGCTACTCGCCTGTCGCGGGCTTCGACCCCGAGCGGGTCGAACGGCTCGCCGACGCGGTTCACCGGCCGGTCGTCGAGCTGATGCGCCTTCGTGGTACCCCGTTTCATGGAGTGCTCTACGCCGGCCTGATGCTGACCGATGCCGGACCAAAGGTGCTCGAATACAACTGCCGGTTCGGCGATCCCGAGACCCAGGCGGTGCTGCCCCGGCTCGAGTCCGACCTGCTCGAGCTCTGCCGCCGCGCCCGCGAGCCGGGCGGGCTCTCCGGAGCACAGGCGCTGTTCGCGCCCGATTGGGCGGTCACCGTGGTCCTCGCCTCGGCCGGCTATCCCGAGAGCTCGTCGACGGGTGATCCGATCACCGGCCTCGACGCCGTCCCCGACGGAGTCGAGGTCACCCACGCGGGCACCGCGCAAGCCGACGACGACATCGTCACCGCCGGTGGGCGGGTGCTGAACGTGACCGGGCTCGGGCCGACGCCAGGCGAGGCCCGCGAACGCGCCTACGCCGCCGCCGAGCTGATCGAGTTCGATGGCATGCAGATGCGCACCGACATCGCCGAGCGGGCGGTGGCCGCCCTGGCGGCGAGCTGAACCGAAAGGAGGAGCGTGGAGATCCAGGAGCCAACGCCGAGCACCGGGCCGGAGGTCGGTGCGCCGGGCACCGGGCCACCCGAGACGAGGACGGAGGTCGAGGCCGCGTTCGAGGAGATCGAGGTCGACGCGCCCCGGGTCGGGATCATTCTCGGCTCGAAGAGCGACAAGCCGAAGATGCGTCCCGCCGGCGAGGCCCTGCAGGAGGCGGGAATCAGCTACGAGGTGCGGGTGATGAGCGCGCACCGCGACCCCGAGAAGGTGCGCGAGTACTGCCACGCGGCTCGAATGAGGGGACTGAGGGTGCTGATCGCCGGCGCCGGTATGTCCGCCGCCCTGCCCGGGGTCGCCGCGGCGCACACCGACCTGCCGGTGATCGGGGTTCCGATCCTCGGCAAGAGCCTGGGCGGGCTCGACGCGCTGCTCTCCGCCGTGCAGATGCCCCCGGGGGTGCCGGTGGCATGCGTCGCGATCGACGGGGCCAAGAACGCCGGGTTGCTGGCCGCGCGAATAATCAGCGCGTGATCGGCCGCTACACGAGAGACGAGATCGGAGCGGTCTGGGGCGACGAGCGCCGGATGCAGGGCTGGCTCGAGGTCGAGCTGGCGGCCACCGACGCCTGGGCCGCACACGGCGAGGTGCCAGCGGTCGCGGCGAAGGCGTGCCGGGAGCGAGCCGCGTTCACGGTCGAGGCGGTGCGCGAGCGAGAGCGGGTCACCAACCACGACGTCGCCGCCTTCGTCGACGTCGTCTCGGCGTCGATCGGCGAGCACGGGCGCTGGGTTCACTACGGGCTCACCTCCTCCGATGTGCTCGACACCGCCCTGGCGCTGCAGCTGGTCGAGGCGGGGACGATCCTGGTCGCCGGCGCGACCGCCTACCGCGACGCCCTGGTCGCCAAGGCGCGCGAGCACGCCGAGACGCTGTGCGTCGGACGCACCCACGGCGTCCACGCCGAGCCGACGACCTTCGGGCTGAGGCTGGCGGGCTTCGCGTTTGAGGCCGACCGCAACCTCGACCGCCTGCGGCGGGCGTTCGAGCAGGCCGCGGTCGGCAAGCTCTCGGGCGCCGTTGGCAGCTATGCCTCGATCCCGCCCGAGGTCGAGGCCAGCGTCATGGACGCGCTGGGGCTGCGCGCCGAGGACGCCTCGACCCAGGTCGTGCCGCGCGACCGTCACGCGGAGGTGCTCGGCGCGGTGGCGCTCGCGGGAGCCGGGCTGGAGCGGTTCGCGCAGGAGGTCCGCAACCTGCAGCGGACCGAGGTGCGCGAGGTCGAGGAGCCGTTCGCGTCGGGATCGCAGAAGGGCTCCTCGGCGATGCCCCACAAGCGCAACCCGATCACCAGCGAGCGGATCTGCGGGCTGGCCCGAGTCCTGCGCGGGTACTCGCAAGCCGGATTGGAGAACGTCGTTCTCTGGCACGAGCGCGACATCTCGCACTCGGGGGCCGAGCGGGTGATCCTGCCGGACGCGACGATCCTGCTCGATTACATGCAGCACCTGGCGACCGGGCTGGTCGAGGGGATGACGGTCCACGCCGATCGGATGCGCGCCAACCTCGAGCTCACCCACGGCGCGCTGTTCAGCCAGCGGGCGCTGACCGCGCTGATCGAGGCCGGGATGACCCGCGACGAGGCCTATCGCCTGGTCCAGGAAGCGGCGCAGCAGGCTTGGGACGAGGGGACGCCGTTCCGTGATCTGCTCAGCAAGGCGATCGCCGTGCACCGCGACAGCCCCGGGCGCGACGCGGAGGAGCTGGCGCGCGTTGATTTGGACACGGTGCTCGATCCCGACGCCTACCTCGCGCAGGTGCCCGAGGTGCTCGCCCGGCTCGATCGGCTCGGCTGAGCCGATCAGGCGATCAGCGCGCGCGTCCCGAGCGCCGGCGACAGGGTGACGTTGCGGCGTACCGGGCGCTCGAGCTCGGGCGTCGCCGCACGGAGCTCGACCTCGCGCAGGATCGTCTCGATCGCGATCCGCATCTCGAACTGGGCGAAGGCGGCGCCGATGCAGCGTCTGGTGCCGCCTCCGAACGGGATCCAGGAGAAGGTGTCGGGTGGCTCGGCGACGAGGAACCGCTCGGGCCGGAAAGCGTAGGGGTCCTCGTAGACGTCGGACCTGGTGTGGACGAGGTAGATCCCGGCCATCACCACCGTCCCCCGAGGCAGCCCGAACCCGCCCAGCTCGGCCTCGGCGCGCAGCTTGCGGCCGGTGAACGGGACCACCGGGCGCACCCGCAGCGCCTCGTTGACGACCGCGTCCAGGTACTCGTGGTCGCCGGCCTCGACTTCGGCGCGCAGCCGCTGGTGGGCGTCGCGGTCGTGAAGCAGCAGGTCGAAGGCCCAGGCGAGACCGGTCGCAGTCGTCTCGTGGCCGGCCAGCAGCAGGGTCATGAGCTGGTCGCGAAGCTCGGCGTCGCCCATCCGGGACCCGTCCTCGAAGCGGGCGGAGACCAGCAGCGAGAGGATGTCCTCGCGCGAGCCCACCTGCGGGTCGGCGCGCCGCTCGGCGATCTCGTGATGCAGTGCCCGGTCGGCGCGTCCGCGCAGCTCGTTGAGGCGCCGGTAGAGCGGCAGCCGGCGAAGGCCCGGGATCGCGTAGCCGACCGCGGCCGGGGACGCCGTCGAAGCGAGGATCTCGACAAGCGCCTCGCTGAGCGCGCGCCTGCGTCCTGCGTCCTCGACCCCGAACACCGCCCGCAGGATCACCTCGAGCGTGATCGCCTGCATGCTCGGGTGGAGTGCGATCTCCTCGCCCCGGGGCCAGGACGCGATCGCGCGCTCGGTCGCCTCGCGGATCACTTCCTCGTAGGCGCGCATGCGCTGGCCGTGAAACGGCGGCAGCATCAGCTTGCGGCGACGCAGGTGCTCGTCGTCCTCCTGCAGGAGCAGCGAGCCGGGGCCGAGCAGCGGCTCGAGGATCACGTTGCGCCCGGGGGCGATCGTGTTCACCCTGTCGGCGGCGAACAGCGCCTTCAGCGACGGCGGGTCGGAGATGAAGACGACGTCGCCCGGCCCGTAGAGCCGGGCCTGGAAGGTCTCGCCCAGCTCCCGTCGCGAGCGCTCGAGGAAGGCGATCGGCCGGCCGACGAAGCGGGCGGTCTGCACCGATCTCGGCAGGCGCACCCGCGGCGGCGGCCAGGTGCCGTCGCGGGGCCGCGGCGTCTCCCGATCGCCGCGCGCCGCCGCCTCGGTCGCGGTGCTCACCGGGTCCTCGCGAAGCGCTCGACGGCGGTGAGCAGCTCGTCGATCTTCTCGTCCGCCTCGGTCCCGCCACGGGCGACCGCGTCGCGCACGCAGTGGTCGGTGTGGTCGGCGAGCAGCTTCAGCGAGACCCCCTCCAACGCCCGGGTCACCGCCGCGACCTGGGTCAGGACCTCGACGCAGTAGGCCTCGTCCTCGACCATCCTGCTCACGCCGCCGACTTGGCCCTCGATCCGCGCCAGCCGACGCAGGATCGCCTCCTTGTCCGCCACGTATCCGGCCCCGTCGTTGCCCACGCCGGAAAACTATACCGGGGTGGGGTATAGGCAGGCCGTATCCTGGTCACGATGCCGGGGACGGTCGAGCAGATCGCGATCACGCCAACCGAGTCGGCGCTGCCGGAGGTGGTCGCCGCGGTCGAGGTGCTCGCCGAGCAGGGCCCACGCGGCGATCGCTACTTCCTCGCCGAGCCCGCCAAGCGTCCCGACGGCGGCGACCTGACCCTGATCGAGGCCGAGGCGCTGGAGTCGTTCAGCGCCGAGACCGGGATCCCGCTCAGCCACCAGGAGTCGCGGCGCAACGTGCTCACCCGGGGCGCCCGGCTCAATGAGCTGGTCGGGAGGCGGTTCCGGGTCGGTGAGGTCGAGTGCCTCGGGATCGAGCTCTGCGAGCCGTGCAGCCATCTGCAGGGCTTGACCCGGCCGGGGGTGCTGAAGGGGATGGTCGACCGCGGCGGGCTGCGCGTCGACGTGGTCCGCAGCGGCACGATCCGGGTCGGCGACGACCTGGTCGAGCTGTAGGATCGCGCCCTTCGATGAGCGGCTCCCTCTCCGACCTTCGCCTTCACGCCTCCGGCAAGGTCCGCGAGATCTACGAAGTCGACGAGGACCTACTGATGGTCGCCTCCGACCGGATCTCCGCCTATGACGTGGTCCTGCCGACGCCGATCCCCGACAAGGGCCGGGTGCTGACGCAGATGTCGGTGTTCTGGTTCGAGACGACCGGCCGGATTTGCCCCAATCACTACCTGTCCCAGGACGTGCCCGCGGAGGTCGCGGGGCGGGCGCTGCGCGTCAGGCAGCTCGAGATGTATCCAGTCGAGTGCGTCGCCCGCGGCTACCTCTCGGGCTCGGGCTGGCGCGAGTACCGCGAGACGGGCGCCGTCTGCGGGATCGACCTGCCCGCCGGCCTGAGCGAGTCCGAGCAGCTCCCCGAGCCGATCTTCACACCGGCGACCAAGGCGGAGCTCGGCGAGCACGACGAGAACATCGACTTCGACCGCGCGGTTGAGGTGGTCGGCGACCGAGCGTTGATGGAGGAGCTGCGGCGGGTCACGCTCGGGCTCTACGAGCACGCCCGAGCCCACGCGGCGCAGCGCGGGATCATCATCGCCGACACCAAGTTCGAGTTCGGGTCCTCGCCCGGGGCGGAGGTCGTGCTCGCCGACGAGGTGCTGACGCCGGACTCGTCGCGCTTCTGGCCCGCCGCCGACTACGAACCGGGGCGCTCCCAGGCCTCGTTCGACAAGCAGTACGTACGCGACTGGCTCGACGAGTCGGGCTGGGACCATGCCCCGCCCGGGCCCGAGCTCCCCGACGAGGTGGTCGCCAACACTCGCGCCAAGTACGTGGAGGCGTACGAGCGGATCACCGAGCGCGACTTCGACTGAGTCGAGTCCCCGTACGCTGGGGGCGTGAACCTGTTCGTCCTCGGCCTGCGCCGTTCGGGCACCACGATCGTCCACGACGCGCTGCTCGAGGACCCGGGCCTGCGCTGCTTCTACGAGCCGCTGCGCGAGGACACCGAGACGGTCGGCGGCGGGAGCGGGGCGCGCGACACGGACGCCTTCGCCGAGACCCGCGTGCTCCGCGAGCGCTTTCGCGCCGAGCGCTACCCGGAGCTGCAGATCGAGCTCTTCAACTGGGGCGGCCCGCGGGCGCCCGAGCTCGAGCTCGAGCCCGATCTCCCGGCCCACGTCGGCGAGCTGCTCGCCTACCTGCTCGCCCAGGCCTCTGCGGTGGTGATCAAGGAGACCCGTTTGCACCACAAGCTCGCTGCGGTGGCGGAGATCGACCCCGAGGCCGCGGTCGTGCACGTGCTCCGCGACCCGAGGGCGGTGACGGCCTCGACCCTGCTCGGGCGCCGCCGCCGGACCGACATCTATCCCGACGCCGACGCCTTCTTCACCGCCCATACCGGCAGGCGCCTGTGGTCGAGCCGGCGGCTCTCCGAGGACGTGGCCGCGCGCCGGCGCTCGCTCGACCTGCCGGCCGAGATCCCCGACTTCCTGCGCCCGCTGCTGGTCTGGAAGTCAGCGTTCGAGACCACCGAGGGCGACGGGCGGCGCTTGTTCGGCGACCGCTTCGCGCGCCTGCGGCTCGAGGACCTGCGCTCCGATCCGCGGGCGGGTCTTGAGCGCGTTTACTCCCTGCTCGGTCGCCCGGCGCCCGAGCCGGTGGTCGGGTGGGCGAACGCGCAGATCAGGCGTGAGCAGGACATCCATCTCGAGGCGGACCCGCGCTGGGGACGCGCGGCGCGCCTGCTCGGGATGGAGGAGCAGCTCGAGCGCGCGGGGTACGCGGAGGTGCTCGCGACCGACGACGGCGCGCCGCTCGACCTGAGCCCGCCCGCGGCCGGCTCGCGGCTCGCCGGGTTCATGGGACGCGCTCGTCGACGCCTCGCCGAACGCTAGTGTCATCGGGGTGAAGGTCCGGGTCCTGATCCGCCCCAAGCAGGGCATCCTCGACCCGCAGGGAAAGGCGGTCGAGCGGGCGCTGCCGGCGCTCGGCTTCGACGGCGTCTCCGAGGTGCGGGTCGGGCGCCTGGTCGAGCTCGAGGCCGCAACCGAGGCCGACCTCGACTCGCTGTGCGAGAAGCTGCTCGCCAACCCGCTGATCGAGGATTACGAGATTGAACGACGGGCCGACCTGCCTACGACCCCGTCGGCCCCGGACGCGTAGCGGAGGAGCCGACGGGCAGTGGTGATAGGTGTCCTCCAGTTTCCAGGGTCGTGCGACGAGCGCGATGCGCTGCTCGCTTGCGAGCGGGTCGCAGAGGCGCGCCTGGTTTGGCACGCCGACGAGGACCTGGGCGAGCTCGACGCAGTGGTGATCCCGGGCGGGTTCTCCTATGGCGACTACCTGCGAGCGGGGGCAATCGCCCGCTTCGCGCCGGCGATGGAGGCGGTGCGCGAGTTCGCCGCCGCGGGCGGCCCGGTGCTCGGGATCTGCAACGGCTTCCAGGTCCTCTGCGAGGCGGGCCTACTCCCCGGGGCGCTCCTGGCCAACGAGGGGCTCCGGTTCGTCTGCCGCCAGGTCGAGATCGAGGTCGAGAGCGCGGCGACCGCGGCAACCTGTGCCTGCACCCCCGGGGAACGGCTGTCGATCCCGATCAAGCACATGAGCGGGCGCTGGTTTGCTCCACCGGACCAGCTCGCCGAGCTCGAGGCGAGCGGACGGATCGTGTTCCGCTATGCACCCGGCCAGAACCCGAATGGCTCGAGCGCCGACGTCGCCGGGGTCGCGAACGAGCGCGGCAACGTGGTCGGCCTGATGCCGCACCCCGAGCACGCCGTCGACCCGCTGACGGGCTCGGCCGACGGCCTGCGGCTGTTCAGGTCGCTGGCACGGAGCGCGGCGCCCGCACCGGCGTGAGACGCGGCGGGCGGAGCCGCACCCCGCCGCCCGCGCCCTTCGCGGTCGGGGTCGGGCGCTCGGGAACGACATTGCTGCGGTTGATGCTCGACGCGCATCCGCGGCTCGCGATCCCGGCCGAGACCCACTTCGTCCCCGAGCTGATCGCCCGGGAACAGGCGGGGGGCCACGCGCAGGAGCTGGTCGCCGAGATCGTCCGCTCGCGGACCTGGGGCGACTTCGGGATCGACCCCGAGCGGCTCAGCGCGCGCGTGCACGAGCTCGCGGACGGCGGCAGCGCCGGGGTGCTGCGCGCCTTCTACGAGCTCTGCGCCGAGCAGCGGGACAAGCCGCGCTGGGGCGACAAGACGCCGGTCTACGTCGCGCACATGCGGACGATCGCCGCCGTGCTGCCCGAGGCGCGCTTCGTGCACCTGATCCGGGACGGGCGCGACGTCGCGCTCTCGCGCCGCGAGCGCGGCATGGGGGCCGGCAAGCCGATCGGGGACGCCGCGCGACTCTGGCGGCGGCGGGTCGAGTCCGCCCGCAAGCAGGCGCGCCGGCTGCGCGGGCGCTACCTGGAGCTGCGCTACGAGGACCTGGTCGCCTCGCCCGAGGCCGAGCTGCGGCGGATCTGCGCCCTGATCGAGCTCGAGTTCGAGCCGGCGATGCTCGACTACCACCGCGCGGCGGCCGACCGGCTCGCCGAGCTCGGCGACCTCGACCCGGCGGGGGCGAGGCCCGGGCGCAGCGGCGCGGAGCGCCGACGGGCCCACGCGCCGGCGGTCCGGCCCCCCGAGCCCGAGCGCGCCGGCGGGTGGCGGGAGCGCATGGGCGAGGCCGACCGGGCCGAGTTCGAGGCCGAGGCGGGTCCCCTGCTCGCCGAGCTCGGCTACGACGTGGCATCCTGAGCTACTGCCGTTGGCCCCTCCGCTCCCGTCCGGGACCGACGGCGTTTCGAACTGATGCTGGACTACTCGATCAGGATGTTGCGCAACCGCCGCCTGCGCGGCCGCGCCGAGCCCGGCGCGCCGGCCCCGTTCGTGGTCGGCGTCGGCCGCTCCGGCACGACCCTGCTGCGGATGATGCTCGATGCACACCCGCAGCTCGCAATCCCCCCCGAGACGCACTTCGTCAACCCGTTGATCCAGGCCTCGGGACGGATCCGCTTCTCACCCGCGATCGCCAGCAGGGCGATCGTCGCCGACCAGCGCCGGCGTTGGCGCGACTTCGGGCTCGACCAGCGCGAGCTGCTGGAGCGCTTCGAGGCGGTCGAGCCGTTCAACACCGCCGACGCGCTGCGCGCCTTCTACCGCCTCTACGCCGACAAGCACGGCAAGACACGCTGGGGCGACAAGACCCCCGACTACGTGCGGAAGATGAAGAAGATCCGGAAGACGCTCCCGGAGGCGCGGTTCGTGCACGTAATTCGCGACGGGCGCGACGCCGGGCTGTCGCAGAACGCGCGCATGATCAAGCGCGGCAAGCAACCCCTCCCACCGCGTGAGATGGCGCGGCGGTGGCGCAAGCGGATCATCAAGTCGCGCGAGGACGCCGCCGAGATCGCCGGCGGCGAGTACCTCGAGGTCCGCTACGAGGACCTTGTCGCCGACACCGAGGCGGTGCTGCGCCGGGTCTGCGAGCTGGTCGAGCTCGAATACGACCCGGTGATGCTGAGCTACCACGAGCGCGCCTCCGAGCGCCTGCAGGAGATGGCCGGGGCGCTGCCGGCGACCCGGGCCCGCCCGGAGCGCGAGGCCGGCGAGCGCGTCGCGGCGCACGAGATGACGACGAAGCCGCCGGACCCCGAGCGGCTGGCGGTCTGGAAGCGCGAGATGAACGAACCCGAGAACGCGGAGTTCGAGCAGGCTGCCGGATACCTGCTCGACGAGCTGGGTTACGAGACGGCGACCCCGCGCGAGGACTGGATCCCCCCCGAGGAGTGGGCGCGGGCGAAGGATCCCTCGACCCGCGGCAAGGGCGAGAGCGAGGGGCTGCTGGCTCGGCTGCGGGGCGACTGAGCGGCTATCCTGAGCCGCTCGCCCGAGCCTTCCCCCTCCCTCACGGAGGCTCGCGCGGCCGACGAGATGGGCCTCTTCTCCCGATCACCCAAGGACGACGCTCGCCGCCCGCCGGCGGTCTTCGTGGTCGGGATGAACCGCTCCGGCACGACCCTGCTGCGGATGATGCTCGACGCCCATCCCGAGCTCACGATCCCGCCCGAGACCCACTTCGTCCCCGACCTGATCAAGGCCGCGCGCGAGCCCGGAGCGACCCCCGAGGACGCCCTGGCGGCGATGAAGTCCGCTCGCGAGTGGGGCGATTTCGGATTCTCCGACGAGCAGATGCTGACCAGGCTGCGGGCGCTTCCGAAGCTGCGGCCCGGACCCGCGGTCCGGACCTTCTACGAGGCCTACATGGAGCAGCAGGGCAAGCCGCGCTGGGGCGAGAAGACGCCGACCTACGTGCAGAAGATGAAGCTGATCCAGCGCGCGCTGCCCGAAGCGCGCTTCGTGCACGTGATCCGGGACGGGCGCGACGTCGCCCTCTCGGTTCTCGACCGGACGGTCCGCGAGCTGACCGCCGCGGACGTCGCGCGGCGCTGGCGTAAGAAGATCAGCAAGGCCCGCGAGGACTCGCCTCAGCTCGACCACTACACGGAGATCCGCTACGAGGACCTGATCCTCGACACCGAGCCGGTCCTGCGTAGGGTCGCCGAGTTGGTCGACCTGCCCTGGGACGACGCGATGCTGAGCTATCACGAGCGCTCCGGCGAACGACTCCAGGAGATGGCACGAGCGCTGCCGGGCGACGGGCGGGCGAAGGAGCTCAGCGTCGAACGCCGGATGGCCACCCACGCGATGACCACCAAGCCGCCGAGCGCCGACCGGGTCGCGCGGTGGCGCACGCAGATGACGGCGCAGCAGCGCGCCGAGTTCGAGCAGATCGCCGGCGACCTGCTGGCCGAGCTCGGCTACCCGGTCGGCGCCGACGCCGTCGCGAAGGCGACGGCGCTGATCGAAGCCGCCTGACCGCATCCGGATGCGCGTCGGCATCGTGACCAAATGGTTCGCGAGCGGCCAGGCGGTCGTCTCGCGCTACATCCGCTCGGCGCTCGACGAGCTCGGACACGAGACGTTCGTTCTCGCCAAGCCGGGAAAGGGCCCGCGCGCGCGCCAGGACAGAGTCGTCGATCCGGTCTGGGACCAAGCCGGGGTGACTACGGCCTCGGAGGCCGACGTCCCCGCCGCCGAGTACCAGCGCTGGGTCGCCGAGAACGCGCTCGAGCTCGTGCTCTGCGATCAGAACGACCAGTTCGCCGAGATCGCAGCCCTGCGCGCAAGCGGGGTGCGGACGATCGGTCGCTTCGTCTGGGAGCACTTCGCGCCCGAGCACGCCGGGCCGGCCCGGGAGGCCTACGACGTGATCTACTCGTTCACCCGCGCCGAGCGGCAGCGCTACGCCGAGCTCGGGATCGAGAGCCCGCTGCTCACCTGGGGCTGCCATCCGGAACTGGTCGCGGTGGCCGAGAGTCCAGCGACGAGCGACGAGCGCCGAGCGGACGAAGTCCGGTTCTACGTTCCGGGCAGCTTCATGGGCAAGCGAAAGCCGTTCGCCGAGATCATCGAGGCGTTCACCCGCGCCCCCGGCGAACACCTGCGGCTCCTGGTCCGGGGCCAGGTCGATCGCAAGGGCGGCAAGCTCGAGCGGGCGGCCGGCGGCGACCACCGGGTGGTGGTCGAGCTCGAGGACCGGCCGACCGCCGAGCACCTGCGCCAGTTCGCGAGCTGCGACGTCTGCCTCTCCCCCTCGCGCTGGGAGGGACTCGGGCTGCCCCTCTACGAGGCGGTCGCCTTTGGGATGCCGTCGATCACCAATGACTCGCCGCCGATGAACGAGATCGTGATCGACGGCGTGAACGGGATCTGCGTCGACTCGGTGCCCTGGGGCGAGGCCGGCTCGGGAATCCCCGCCTTCGACCCCGATTTCGAGCAGCTCACTGCGGCGATCGAGCGGCTCGGTGACGAGACGGAACGCAGCCGGCTCGCGGCCGGCGCGCTCGGCCTGCGCGGCGGCGAGCGAAGCTGGCAGCGTACGGTCGAGGGCCTGGCTGCGCTCGTCGAGGGCGTTCGTTGAGCATGAGAGTCGGGGTCGTGAGCAAGTGGTTCAATCGCGGCCAACCCGTCGTCGGGCGTCAGACGCGCTCGGCGCTCGAGCAGCTCGGCCATCAGACCTTCGTGCTCGCGCGGCCAAAGAAGGAACGCGGACCGCGGCCCGGGGCGCTCGATCGAGACGACGTCTGGGACCAGCCCGGGGTGACCGAGGCATCCGCCTATGAGATCCCGCTCGGCGAGTACCTCGAGTGGATCGACGGGAACGCGATCGAGGCGGTCTTCTGCGATCAGAACTACCAGTTCGCGGAGCTCGCCGAGCTGCGTGGGCGAGGCGTAAGGACGCTCGGACGATTCGTCTGGGAGCACTTCGCGCCCGAGCACGTCGTCGGCGCAGGCGACGCTTTCGACGTCGTCTTCTCCCTCACCCGTGCCGAGCAGCGGCGCTACGCCGAGCTCGGCATCGACAGCCCCTACATCCCATGGGGCTGCCATCCCGAGCTGATCGCGATAGCCGAGTCTCCAGCGGCGAGCGGCGAACGGCGAGATACCGTGACCTGTCTATTCCCCGGAGGCTTTCTCGGGCACCGCAAGCCGCTCGAGCCCGTCCTCGAAGCGTTTCAGGCAACCGACGACCCTCGGCTGCGGTTGTTGATCACGGCGCAGGTCGAACGCAAGCAGCTGCGCCCGGCGCTGGTCGCCGCAGATCGCGATCCGCGGATCGAGCTGCAGGTCGGAGACCTGCCAACCGACGAGCATCTGCGCCGGCTGGCGGGCTGCGACGTGGTGCTCGCGCCGGCGCGCTGGGAGGGCCTCGGCCTGCCGCTCTACGAGGCGATCGCGTTCGGGATCCCGGCGATCACCAATGACGCGCCGCCGATGAACGAGGCGATTCACGCCGAGATCAACGGGGTTCTGGTCGCCTCGCACCAGACCGGGACGGCGCGGTCGGGGATCGCGGCGCTCGACCCCGACGTCGGCGCGCTCACCGCGGCGATCGAGCGACTCGCCGACGACCGCGAGCGGGCCGAACTGGCCGCCGGCGCGATCCGGGTTCGCGACCACGAGCGACGCTGGGACGAGACCGTGCGGGGCCTGGGCGAGCTGCTGGGCGCGAACGGGTAGCTTGAACTGCCGCGGATGAGCGTTCTCGACCAAATCGACCGATACCGGCAGCGGGCCCGGATCGTGCGCGCCGGACGGCGCCTGCGCGGGCGCACCCCGGAGCCGCCCCCGGCCCCGTTCGTCTGCGGTGTGACCCGCTCCGGAACGACTCTGCTGCGACTGATGCTCGACTCTCACCCCGAGCTCGCGATCCCCGGGGAGACCCACTGGGTGCCGAAGCTGATCAAGTCGTTCGAGCGCTCTCCGCAGAGCGCCGAGGACGCCGCCAACCTGGCGATCGACCACAAGCGGTGGGGCGACTTCCACCTCGACGCCGCCGAGCTCAGGACGCGGATCGCGGCGCTCGATCCGCTCACCGCCGCCGACGCGATCCGCGCCTTCTACATGCTCTACATCGAGCGCGAGGGCAAGCGGCGCTACGGGGACAAGACGCCCGGGTACGTGAAGGAGATGCGGCGGATCCAGAGGGTCCTGCCCGAGGCGCGCTTCGTCCACATCATCCGCGACGGGCGCGACGTCTCGCTCTCGCACCTGCGGATGAACTGGGGTCCCGAGACCTATGCCGAGTCGGCGCGGCTGTGGCGGAACCGGATTCGCAAGGCGCGCAAGATGGCGCCCTCGGTCGAGCACTACAGCGAGGTCCGGTTCGAGGAGCTCGTCGGCGACACCGAGGGCGTGTTGCGCCGGGTCTGCGAGTTCATCGAGCTCGACTTCGACCCGGTGATGCTCGACTACCACGAGCGCGCCTCCGAGCGCCTGGCCGAGAAGGCGCGCGAACTGCCGCGAAAGAACCGGCCCCCGCAGCCCGCCGCTGCGCGCCTCGACAGCCACCGGCTCGCTAACGAGCCGCCGCGCTCCGACCGGGTCGAGATGTGGCGCGAGCGGATGACAGCCGAGGAAGTCGCCGAATACGAGGCGGTCGCCGGCGACATGCTGGTCGAGCTCGGCTACGAGCTCGCCAGCGAGGAGGGGGAGCGCCGGGCGCGCGAGAAGTCCGCGGTCGCGCCCGCCTAGCCTGTGCCCGGGCTCAGGCCTGCCCGGGTGTGTAGCGGGCAAGCGCGAGGCCCGACGACGTCCCGAGCTCGATCCGCTGCGATCGCTTCACCCTCTGGTCGGTGAGCAGCGGCTTCGCCGACCCGACCAGGTTCAGGTACAGCGTCGCGGGCACACCCGAGCCGTCGATCGCGTCCTTGGTGATCCGGATCGCGCCGGCCTTTGCGGTCGTGCAGGGCGAGGCGAAGCCGCTCGGGCCCTGGGTGCAGTTGAACCCGTTGGCTTCGGTCGCGTCGCCGCGCAGCTGCACGGCGCTGCGCGCGAGCCCGCTGGGATCGGTCGCGGTCGGGCTCTCGGCGAGGATCACCCGCGAGGAGATGAAGGTGTTGAACGGAAGCTGCCCGATCGTCGACACGTAACCGCCGTCGAAGGCGAGCACCTCGCCCTTGGTCGGCGCCGCGATCGGGATCGAGTGCACGACGCGGCGCTTGACCTTCTTGCCCTCGATCAGCGGCAGCGAATCGTTGACGAGCTCGACGCTCGACTGAGTGGCCGGCGGCTGCACCTCGCTGCGTGCCTGGACGACGTTCAGCCTGCCCTTGTCGCGCTTCACGCCACCGTCGGGGAGATCGGCGCCGAGGACGACCCGGTTGCCGTTGCGCGCGTTGCGATGCGACGCCCCGAGCAGCATGTTCACGTAGCAGGCGTTGGCCGGACAGGGGAGCGCGTCGGGGTCGGCGACCGAGGTCTCGAGATTCGGGAAGGCGAGGGTGCAGTGATGGTTGCGGTTCGGCCGGCGCTGCTTGCAGAGGACTTGCTCGGGGGCGGAGAGCGGGATCGATTCGGCGCCAGGCTCGGGAGCCGAGGCGAGGACGATTCGCGCAGCGACGGTCGGGTTGAACTCGTAGCGGCGTCCGACGCAACGGGGGCCGCGGGCCACGCACGTGGTCGAGACCTGGACTTCGCCGCTGACCCGCATCCGATCGCCCGCCTCGATCCGCTTCAGCTGCTCGGGCCCAAGCGACATCACCACCCTCTCCTTGAGGCCGGGGTCGGTCGCGATCGAGACGCTTCGGACCAGCTCCGAGTCGTTGCCGGTGGTCGCCAGCTCGGCCTTTGGCGGCTCCTCCGAGCTGCCTGCCCTCGCGCCGGCCGGCGCGATCAGCAGCGCCAGCAGCGCAAGCGCTGCCGTCGGGCCGCGGCGGCTGTGGGACGAGATCGCCATCGGAGGATGACAACACGCCCGAGCCGTCGAAGCAGCGGTCGCGGCGCCTGCCTGAACGGCGACATGCAGAGGCGCGATACTGCGCGCCTTGACCGTCTCGGATGCCAGGCATCGCGAGCTCGGGCTCACCGATGCCGAGCTCGAGCTGATCGTCGCCAAGCTCGGACGCGAGCCCAACGACGTCGAGCTGGCGATGTTCAGCCTGATGTGGTCCGAGCATTGCGCCTACAAGCACTCCCGGAAGCTGCTCCGCCGCCTGCCGACGGACGGCCCCCGGGTGCTGATGGGACCGGGCGAGAACGCCGGCGCGGTCTCGATCGGCGACGAGTGGGCGGTCGCGTTCAAGGTCGAGTCGCACAACCATCCGAGCGCGGTCGAGCCCTTCCAGGGCGCCGCGACAGGGGTCGGCGGGATCCTCCGCGACGTCTTCGCGCTCGGGGCGCGGCCGATCGCGGTACTCGACTCGCTGCGCTTCGGCGAGCTCGATTCCGAGCGCTCGCGGTACCTGTTCGACCACGTGGTCGCGGGCATCGGGCACTACGGGAACTCGATCGGCGTGCCGACCGTCGGCGGCGAGGTCTACTTCGAGGCCCCCTACGAGCAGAACTGCCTCGTCAACGCGATGTGCGTCGGGCTCGCGCGCCGCAGCCGGATGGTGAGGGCGGCCGCGGCCGGGCCGGGCAATGCGGTTGTCCTGATCGGCGCCTCCACCGGGCGCGACGGGATCGGCGGCGCCTCGGTGCTCGCCTCGGCCGAGCTCGAGGAGGGCGATGACTCGAAGCGGCCGTCGGTTCAGATCGGAGACCCGTTCGAGGAGGCGAAGCTGCTCGAGTGCTGCCTCGAGTTGCTCGAGTCGGGATTGCTGGTCTCGCTGCAGGACCTCGGCGCCGCCGGGCTCACGTCCTCGGCGGCGGAGATGGCATCGAGCGGCGGAGTCGGGATCGACATCGACGTCGCCCGGGTCCCGCTCCGCGAGCCCGGCATGGAGCCGTTCGAGATCATGGTCTCGGAGTCGCAGGAACGGATGCTGGCGGTGGTCGAGCCGGTGCGGGTGGACGAGGTGGTCGCTGTCTGCGAACGCTGGGAGACAAGCGCCGCGGCGGTCGGCGAGGTGACCTCGAGCCGGGACTTTCGCGTCCTTCGCAACGGCGAGGTGGTCGGCGAGACGCCGGTCGTGGCGCTGGTCGACGAGTGCCCGCTCTACGACCTCGACCCCGCGCCTCCGACGGGCTGGATCTACGGCAATCAGCGCTGCCTGGAAGCCGACGACCCGAGCCAGATCCTTCTCTCGCTGCTCGGTTCACCTAGCATCGCCAGCAAGCGCTGGGCGTTCGAGCAGTACGACTCGATCGTGCTCTCGCACACTGTCCGGCGCCCCGGGACCTCCGACGCGGCGGTCCTGCACCTGCCCGAGGCCGGGGCGACGATCGCGGTCGCGATCGACGGCAACGGACGCCGGGTCGCCTGCGACCCGTACGCGGGCACTGTCGAAGCGGTGCTCGAGTGCGCGCAGAACCTTGCCTGCGCGGGCGCGCAGCCGCTCGGCCTCACCAATTGCCTCAACTTCGGCAACCCCGAGAAGCCCGCCGTCGCCTGGCAGCTCGATCGCTCGACCCAAGGCCTGGCGGACGCCTGCGAGGCGCTCGGGGTGCCGGTCGTCGGCGGCAACGTCTCGCTCTACAACGAGACCGAGGCGGGGCCGATCTACCCGACCCCGGTGGTCGGGATGGTCGGCGAGCTGCCCGATCCCCGCCGCGCCGGGGGGCTGGCGCTCGCCGACGGCGATGCGATCGCCGTCTGCGGTCCGTTCGCGCCTTCGCTGCAGGGCTCCGAGCTGGCCAAGCTGCGCGGCGACCTCGGTCTCGGGCTCCCGGCTCCCGCGATCGCCGAGGCTCGGGTGGCGATCGAGGCGGTGCGCGAGGCCGTGCGGGCGGATCGCATCCGGGCCGCGCACGACATCAGCGATGGGGGGCTCGGGTGCGCGGTAGCGGAGATGGCGATCGCGGGCGGCGTCGGGCTCGAGGCCAACCTCGGCGAGCTGATCGAGGCCCGCGGTTGCTCGGGCGAGTCGGCGCTGTTCGGGGAGGGACCGGGCGGCTTCGTGCTCGCCGGCGGGCTGGCGGAGCTCGAGGCGCTGGGCGCCGGCGGCACCGACCTGTTCGTGATCGGCGCCGCCGGCGGCGACCGGCTCAGGATCTCCGCTGCCGGCGCCGTCGTCGATCTGCAGCTCGCCGACGTGGGCGACGCGTGGCGCTCGCTCGGGGAGCGCGCCGAGACGCTCGCGGCCGACTGATCCGGCCACCAAGGGGGCGGCTCCCGGGCCGCGATGCTCCGGTGGCGGATCCGGGTTCGTTGGTAGCCTCTTCGTGCAGGCGGCTCGCCTGCGCCGACCCAGCCTCCGGGGGCTCGATCCGTTGATGAGTGAGACCGAGCGGCCGATCAGCGACCGTGACGGACCGCGCGATGAGTGCGGCGTGTTCGGCGTCCACGCGCCGGGGCGCGATCCTGCCCGGCTCGCCTACTTCGCGCTCTACGCGCTCCAGCACCGAGGCCAGGAATCGGCCGGGATCGCGACCTGTGAGGGCGGCCACATCACCACGCTGCGCGATACCGGGCTCGTCTCCCAGGTCTTCGACGAGGGCAAGCTTCAGGCGCTCGAGGGGGACATGGCGATCGGCCACGTGCGCTACTCGACCACCGGCGGCGGCTCATGGGAGAACTCGCAGCCGGTCTGGCGCGACGACGGGCGCGAGCTTGCCCTCGCCCACAACGGCAACCTGACCAACGCGGTCGAGCTCTATAACGAGCTGCGCGAGCGCGGGATCACCTTTCGCGGCACCTCGGACTCGGAGATCATCGCCGCCATGCTCTCGGTCGAGGAGGCGCGCCCGATCGAGAACGCGGTCGCCGAGGTGATGCCGCGCCTGCAGGGTGCCTACTCGACCGTGGTGATGACGAAGCGGGCGGTGGTCGCGTTCCGCGATCCGCATGGGGTGCGGCCGCTCTCGTTGGGGCGGCTCGGCGACCGCTGGTGCGTCGCCTCGGAGAGCTGCGCGTTCGACATCATCGGCGCCGACACGGTGCGCGAGGTCCACCCCGGGGAGGCCGTCTCCCTGACCGCCGACGGACTCGAGACCCGCCAGGTCGTGCGCTCGACCCGCCAGGCGCACTGCGTCTTCGAGCAGATCTACTTCTCGCGCCCGGACTCGCGCCTCGAGGGCCGAGTGCTGCAGGAGGTGCGAGGCCGGATGGGCGAGATCCTCGCCCGCGAGGCGCCGGTCGATGCCGACCTGGTGATCTCGGTCCCCGACTCGGGCAACGCGGCCGCGAACGGCTTCGCACGCGAATCGGGGCTGCCCAAGGACGATGGCCTGATCAAGAACCGCTATGTAGCCCGAACGTTCATCCAGCCGGGCCAGGAACTGCGCAAGCACGGGTTGCGGATGAAGTTCAATCCGCTGCCCGAGATCGTCTCGGGCAAGCGCCTGGTCGTCGTCGACGACTCGATCGTGCGCGGTAACACCACCCGCCAGATCATCGGCATGCTGCGCGACGCCGGGGCGCTCGAGGTCCACCTGCGGATCTCGGCCCCACCGATCCGCCATCCCTGCCACTACGGGGTCGACATGTCGACCCGCGAGGAGATGATCGCCCACGGGCGGACGATCGACGAGATCGCCGACGAGATCGGCGCCGACTCGCTCGCCTACCTGTCGATCGACAGCGTCTACGAAGCGGTGGGGACGCCGCGCAATGTCCACTGTGACGCCTGCTTCACCGGTGACTACCCGCTCGGCGACAGCGACGGGGCGAACGGCAAGTTCGCGCTCGAGCAGCTCCCGGTGATCCAAGGCGCCGCCTGAACGCCGATCTGACAGCCGCTCTCGGGCGCCACTTCGGGCACCCGCGTTTCCGGCCCGGGCAGTTGGAGGCTGTCGAGGCGGCGGTCGCAGGACGCGACGTGCTGCTGGTGATGCCGACCGGCGCCGGCAAGTCGATCTGCTATCAGCTTCCGGCGCTGGTATCCGATCGGCTGACGATCGTCGTCTCCCCCTTGGTCTCGCTGATGCAGGATCAGGTCGACAACGTCGGCGGGCAGGCGGCGCTCGTCAACGCCCAGCGAGATCCCCAGCAGAACCGGGCGGTGCTCGAGCGGGCGCTGGCGGGCGAGGTCCGGATGCTTTACGTGGCCCCTGAGCGGTTCGCGACACCCGGGTTCGTCGACCGTCTGCGCGGTGCGGCGATCGGGTTGTTCGTGGTCGACGAGGCGCACTGCGTGAGCCAGTGGGGCCACGACTTCCGGCCCGAGTACTTCCGCCTCGGGGAGGTGGCCCGGGCGCTGGGAGCGGATTCGATCTTCGCCACCACCGCCACCGCCACGCCGCAAGTGGCGGCCGACATCAGCCGCCGGCTCGGGCTCGCCGACCCGGTCCGGATCACGACCGGGTTCGACCGCCCCAACCTCTCCTACGACGTGATCCCGGTCGCGTCCGCGCGGGCGAAGGAGCGAGCGACGCTGGCGCTGCTCGGCGAGCCCGACGCTCTGCCGGCGATCGTCTACGCGGGCACCCGGCGTAAGACCGACGAGACCGCCGCCAGGCTCTCGCAGGCGCTCGAGCTCCCGGTGCCGGCCTATCACGCGGGCATGGAGCGGGAGCCTCGGGCGGCGGCGCAGCGCGCGTTCATGTCCGGCGAGTCCCCGGTCGTGGTCGCTACCAACGCGTTCGGGATGGGGGTCGACAAGCCAGACGTGCGGACCGTGATCCACGAGACGGTCCCCGCATCGCTCGAGGCCTACTACCAGGAGGCCGGGCGGGCGGGGCGCGACGGGCTCGACTCGCGCTGCGTGCTGCTTGCCGAGAAGCGCGACAAGGGCCTGCACGTCTTCTTCATCAACCAGGTCGGAGACCCGGAGGCCAAACGCCATCGCTGGCGCCAGTACCGCGAGATCTGGAGCTTCGTCGAGGGCGGGCGCTGCCGTCGCGAGTCGCTGCTGCGCCATTTCGGCGATCGCTCGCAGCCCGAGGCGGCGGGGAGATGCTGCGACGTCTGCGATGGTCCTCCGGCGCTCGCCGCTGGGCGCTCGCCGCGCGAGGTCGCACCCGAGCGACCAGTGGCCAGCGACGAGCGGCCGACCATCGACCAGGCGATCCTTCGCGTGGTGCGCGAGGCGCGCCCCTCGGTCGGTCGCACCCGCGCGGTCGAGATCCTCCGCGGCGGTCGCAGCAAGGTCGTGATCAAGCACGGATACGACGAGCTGCCGGGCTATGGCAAGTACGACGACTGGCGGGCGGATGAGCTGCTGCGCGAGGTCGACGCCCTGCTCGACGGCGGTGCGCTGTGCTCGACCGGGGGCCGATTCCCGAAGCTGGTCGCCACCGAGCGCGCCGCCTAGATGGTTGATTCCACGGCCTCGCGTGCGCGGGGGCGCGCGGGACCGAGTCCGGTCGTGGTCGGCCGACGAAGCGCGTGCCCGTGGGCACGGGCGAGGAGGACGGGCGCGATCCGGCGCCGGTATCCGCGCGTCATCCGCGTACGTGAAGGCGTGGGATCACCCATCTAGTCTCCGAGCCGGACTCCTCCGTCCTCGGTCAGCGTCCAGTGCGGGTTGTGGGCGACCTCCCACGGATGGCCGTCAGGGTCGATGAACACGGAGCTGTAGCCGCCCCAGAAGGTCGGCGCTGGCTCGCGGCCGATCCGGGCGCCGGCCGCCCGAGCCTCGGCGGTCACCGCATCGACCTCTTCCGGCGAGCCGAGGTTGAGCGCGAGGGTGGCGCCGCCCCAGCCGCCGGTGTCCTCGACGCAACTGTCGGCCGCGAGCCGGGCGCGGTCCCAGAGTGCAAGGACCATGTCGCCGGCAGCGAAGAAGCAGACGTCGTCATCCGGCTCTGCCCCGGTCCGCCAACCGAGCGATTCGTAGAACTGGCGAGCACGCGCGAGGTCGGAGACACCCAGGGTGATGACGCTGACCCGCTGTCGCACGCTCGCAGTCTGACACCCGGCGGCGCCCGGACGATCTAGGGTGGCGCCCGATGGAGCGAGCTCCGGCCAGCTTCCGAGTCGCAGTGCTGGCCTCGGGAACAGGGACCAACCTGCAGGAGATCATCGACCGGGTCCATGGCCGCGAGGGGATCGAGGTGGTCGCGGTCGGCTCCGACAAGCCCGGGGCGCCGGCGCTCGAGCGGGCCGCGGCGGCCGGGATCGAAACCGCCGAGTTCCCGACCCGGCGGTTCGCGGATCGTGCCCGGCGCGACCTGGCGATCGGTGACTGGCTAGTCGAGCGGGAGGTTGACCTGATCGTCCTGGCCGGCTACATGCAGCTCCTCGACCCGCAGTTCGTGCGCCGCTTCGCAGGCCGGATCGTCAACGTGCACCCGGCGCTGCTGCCGGCCTTCCCCGGCCTCGACGCGGTCGGCCAGGCGCTCGCTCACGGCGTCCGGGTCACCGGCGTCACGATCCACTTCGTCGACGAGGGCGTCGACTCCGGGCCGATCATCCTCCAGCGCGCCGTGCCCGTCCCGGACGATCGTGACCGCGACGCGCTCGAGGCGACGCTTCACGCAACCGAGCACGAGCTGCTCCCGGAGGCGATTCGGATGATCGCCTCCGGCCGGGTCGAAATCGATCCGCGCGGCGGCCGCCCGGTCGCGATCAAACCCGGCGCGGAGGGCCGGGATCGCGCATAGACTCGGCTGCGATGAGCATCGAAGCGACGATCGCGCAGGAGGGTGGAGCCCCTCCGTCGGGAAGCCCGGTCCGGGTCCGCCGGGCGCTGATCTCGGTCTCTGACAAGACCGGGGTGATCGAGTTCGCCCGCGGACTGGCGGCGCTCGAGGTCGAGCTGATCTCAACCGGCGGCACCGCGGCGGCGATCCGCGAGGCGGGGATCCCGGTCACCGACGTCGCGGAGTTCACCGGCTCGGAGGAGATCCTCGACGGGCGGGTGAAGACGCTGCATCCACGACTGCATGCGGCTCTGCTGGCGCGCCGGGACGATCCCGCCCACGTCGCTACCCTCGAGGCCGAGGGGATCGAGCCGATCGAGCTCGTCTGCGTGAACCTCTACCCGTTCCAGGAGACCGTCGCCAAGCCCGGGGTGAGCGAGGAGGAGGCGGTCGAGAGGATTGACGTCGGGGGGCCGACCATGATCCGAGCGGCGGCCAAGAACCACCGCGACGTCGCCGTGCTGGTCAGGCCGGAGAGCTACGACGCGGTGCTGGCCGAGCTGGTGGAGTCGGGCGGTGAGATCTCTGCCGAGACCCGGCACTGGCTCGCCAACGAGGCCTTCGCCCATACGGCCACCTACGACGCCGCGATCAGCCGCTGGTTCGCGCTCCGCTACGAGTCCTACCCGGACCACTGGGTGATGGCGCATGAGAAGTTCATCGAGCTCGCCTACGGGGAGAACCCGCATCAGAAGGCCGGGCTGTACGTCGAGGGCCGCGGGCGCCCGCATGTGCTCTCCGGGCTCGCCAAGCAGCACGGCAAGCCGCTCTCGTTCAACAACGTGCTCGACCTCGACTCCGCGCGCCGGCTGCTGGACGAGTTCAGCGAGCCCGCCTGCGTGATCGTCAAGCACAACAACCCCTGCGGGGTGGCGGTGGCGGAGAACGCGGACGACGCCTACCGGCGGGCGGCCGCTTGCGATCCCGTCTCGGCCTTCGGGGGGGTGATCGTCTTCAACCGGCCGATCGACCGCGAGCTCGCCGAGCGCCTGCACGAGCAGTTCGTCGAGGTCCTGTTCGCGCCCGGCTTCGAGGATGGTGCGTTCGAGCTGCTGACCCGCAAGGAGTCGGTGCGGATCCTCGAGCTCGAGGCCGGCGAGTCGATCGAGTACGAGCCCCGCGAGCGCGATCTGAAGCGGGTCCGCGGCGGGCTCCTGGTCCAGGATCCCGACCGGATCATCGAGGGGCGGGACTCGATGACCGTGCCGACCGCGGCGGAGCCGAGCGAGGAGCAGTGGCGCGACCTGCTGTTCGCCTGGAAGGTCTGCCGGCACGTGCGCTCGAACGCGATCGTCTTCGCCCACGGCGAAGCGACGGTCGGGATCGGAGCGGGGCAGATGAGCCGCGTCGACTCGGTCCGGATCGCGCTCGAGAAGGCGCGCGACGCGTTCGGCGACCTGACGGACGAGCGACTCTCGGGCTCCGCGGTCGCGTCGGATGCCTTCTTTCCGTTCCCGGATGGGCCCCTGGCGGCGATCCGCGCCGGAGCCGCTGCCGTGATCCAGCCCGGCGGCTCGAGGCGGGATGACGAGGTGATCGCCGCCTGTGACGAGGCCGGGGTCGCGATGGTGTTCACCGGCCACCGCCATTTCCGCCACTGACCGGCTCGGCGGGCCGCGACCCGACCCTTCACGTCCTGCGGGTGTTCTGCGCGCCCGACGGCTCGGGTGGAAATCCGCTCGGCGTCTTCCTCGACGGCCCCGCCGTTCCCGAGGCCGAGCGCCAAGCGGTGGCGGCCGAGCTCGGCTTCGCGGAGACCGTCTTTGTCGACGATCGACAGCGAGGCGAGATCCGGATCCTCACCCCCGAGGTCGAGCTGCCGCTCGCCGGGCACGCCAGCGGCACGGCCGTCTGGTCGACCAGGATCATGCTGTTGGCGAGCGTCATCGCCACCAGCGTCACCCACATCGCGCGGCTGCCTTCCGTCCTCGCGCTCACGGGGACTGGACGCTATTCGGATCGGATGCCTCCGGAGAGACTCGAACTCTCAACCTTCAGGGTAAAAACCTGCTGCTCTAGCCAGTTGAGCTACGGAGGCAGCCGTAGAGTAGGCCGATGCGAGTTTCGGCGAAAGCGGACTACGCGGTGCGGGCGCTGGTCGAGCTCGCGGCCGCGGGCGCCTCGGAGCAGGCGCCGGCGAAGGGCGAGCTGCTCGCCGCCGCGCAGGTGATCCCGATCCGCTTCCTCGAGAACATCCTCGCTGAGCTGCGTGTGCACGGGCTGGTCCACAGCCGTCGGGGCAGCGACGGCGGCTACTGGCTGGCCCAGGCGCCGAACCGGATCACCCTGGCCGAGGTGATCCGGGCGGTCGAGGGCCCGCTGGCGACCGTGCGCGGCGAGTCGCCCGACGAGGTCGAGTACCTCGGCGGCTGCGAACCGCTGCGCGACGTCTGGCTGGCGCTGCGGGCCAACGTCCGCGAGGTGCTCGAGTCGGTCACGCTCGCCGACGTCGTCGCCGGCGAGCTGCCGGCGCCGATCCCCTCGCTCTCGCAGCGTCCCGAGGCCCGGGCGGGGAGCTGACTAGCGATCCTCCTCGGAGGCCTTACGGACCTCCCCGTCGAGCTGGCGGAAGGTCGCCACGAGGACGATCCCGAACCAGGCGATCAGAACCGCCAGCATCGCCCAGGCAACCAGGGTCGCGAGCGTCACGCGAGCGCCAGCTCCTCGGTCCGCGGGGCGGCCCCGTTCTCGTCGAAGACGCGAGCCCGCCGCGGCTCGACGTAGACGATCTGACCGTCGAGGAGCTCCAGCTCCTCGACCTGAGCGCGGGTGAGCTGGGCGATCAGAGGGCTGCCGTCGGCGAGCGTCATCTCGATCCGCACCTCGAAGCCGAGATGGACGATCCGATCGATCATCGCCTCCTCGCTGCGCGAGCCGCGGACGTGGCCGACCTCGACGTCGTGAGGGCGGACCAGCAAGGCGCCGATCCGGTTCGCGGTGCCGACGAAGCTCATCACGAACTCGGTGGCCGGGTGGTCGTAGAGGTCGGTCGGGACCCCCGCCTGCTCGACCCGCCCCTCGTTCATGACCACGATCTGCTCGGCGACGTCCATCGCCTCCTCCTGGTCGTGGGTGACGAAGACCGTGGTCACGTGGACCTCGTCGTGGAGGCGCCGCAGCCACCGGCGCAGCTCGGTGCGCACGCGGGCGTCGAGGGCGCCGAACGGCTCGTCGAGCAGCAGCACCTTCGGCTCCACCGCGAGCGCCCGCGCCAGCGCCATGCGCTGGCGCTGTCCACCCGACAGCTGGGACGGATAGCGGTCCTGCAGCCCTTCGAGCTGGACCAGCGAGAGCAGCTCGTGGACGCGGCGGTCGATCTCGTCCTTGGGCTGCTTGCGGATGCTGAGGCCAAAGGCGACGTTGTTGCGCACGGTCATGTGCTTGAACGCGGCGTAGTGCTGGAAGCAGAAGCCGACGTTCCGGTTCTGGACCGGCACCTGGGTCATGTCCTCTCCGGAGATCAGCACCCTGCCCGAGTCGGGCTCCTCGAGTCCGGCGATCACCCGCAGCAGGGTCGACTTGCCGCTCCCCGAGGGGCCCAGCAGGGCTGTCAGCGAGCCGTCGCGGACTTCGATCGACACATCGTCGAGCGCGTAGAAGTCGCCGAATTGCTTGGTCGCGTTCTCAACCTTGATGCTCATCTCTGAGCTCCTTTCCGCTAGACAGTGCTGCCGCGTCGCCGACGGCGACCTCGGTTGGGGGCTTGGCGGGCTTGTCGCGACGCTGGATCACGTTCATGAACAGCAGCGTGAACAGCGCCATCACGGCCAGCACCAGCGCTGCCGCGTAGGCGCCGGCGACGTCGAAGTGCTCGTACAGGTTCTCGACCAGCAGCGTGGCGCTCTCGGTCTTGCCCTCGATCTTGCCCGAGACGACAGCCACCGCGCCGAACTCGCCGAGCGCGCGGGCGGTCGCGAGGACGACGCCGTAGGTGACGCCCCAACGGATCGCCGGCAGCGTGACCCGCCAGAACGTCTGCCAGCCAGTGGCACCGAGGGTGGCCGCGGCCTGCTCCTGGTCGTCTCCGATCTCCTGCAGGACGGGCACGACCTCGCGCACGACGAAGGGCAGGGAGACGAAGATCGTCGCCAGGGCCATGCCCGGCGGCGAGAAGATCACCTGAATCCCCTGCTCAGCGAGCCAGGGCCCGAACCACCCGTCGACGCTTCCATAGACGAGCACGAGCGAGAGGCCGATGACGACCGGCGAGACCGCGAACGGGAGGTCGATGAGCCCGTTCAGGATCGCCTTGCCGCGGAAGTTCTGGCGCACGAGGACCAGCGCGCAGGCGATCCCGAAGACCGTGTTGAGGGGCACCGCGATCAGCACGAGGACGAGCGTGAGATAGAAGGCGTGCATCGCCTCGGGAGTGGTCACCGAGTCGATCGCGTGCGCGATGCCGTCCTCGAACGCCTTGAAGAAGATCAGGATGACCGGGATCAGCAGCAGCGCGAAGAGGTAGCCGAGGGCGACGCCGCGCAGGCCGTACTTGGCCAGCCTGCCTCCGCCGACGCGACCGGGGGCCTGCCCAGGCTCAATCGTCGCCGCGTCAGCTGGCATGGCGCAGGCTCCTCCTCGAGAGAACCCCGATCCCGATCAGGACCAAGAGCGCGATCATGAGCAACACCACCGACACGGCCGCCGCGGTGACCTCGCGATCGCTCTGGATCTGGCTGAAGATGAAGACGGACGCGACCTCGGTCTTGAACGGGATGTTCCCCGAGATCAAGACCAGCGAGCCGAATTCCCCGATCGAGCGGGCGAACGCGAGCGCCACTCCGGAGAGGATCGCCGGCGTCAGGTTCGGGAGGATGACCCGCCGGAAGGTGGTCAGGCGGCCCGCGCCGAGCGAGGCGGCCGCCTCCTCCATGTCGCGATCGAGCTCGATCAGCACCGGCTGCACGGAGCGGATCACGAACGGCAGGGTGACGAACAGCAACGCCATGATCACCCCGATCCGCGTGAACGAGACTCCCGAGAGCCCGAGCACGCCGTTGTCCCCGTAGAGAGCCAGCAGCGTGATCCCGGCGACGATGGTCGGGAGCGCGAATGGCAGGTCGATCAGCGAGTTGACGATCCGCTTGCCGGGGAACTCGTCGCGGACCAGGACCCAGGCGATGATCGTTCCGGCGACCGCGTTGATCGCGACCACGACAACCGAGGCGATCAGGGTCAGCTTCAGCGCCGCGACCGCCTGCGGAGCGGTGACGTCGTCCCAGAACGAGGCCAGCCCGCCTTCGAACGACTTCGCCACCACTGCCGCGAGCGGGATGAGGACGATCAGGCTCAGGTAGGCGACAACCAGGCCCACGCGTGAGCCCGGGGCCGCCGAAGCCGAGCCGAAGGCCCGGCCTCGGCGGTGCTTTCGCAGTTGCGACGGCCCCTTGACTCACTCCGTCGCGACCCCCAGGTTCTGCTCGATTTCCGCCACCGAGCCGTTCTCCGGATCGAAGAACTCGGTCGTCACCTTGTCCCAACCACCGAGGTCGGCGATCGTGAACAGGTCCGGCGGGATCGGGAACTTGTCCTCGTTCTGCTTCAGCACCGACTCGATCACCGGCCGGTAGCCCTTGTCGGCCCACAGCTGCTGCGCCTCGTCGGTGTAGAGGTAGTCGACAAACGACTGCGCGGACTCGTCCGCGTCGTTGAGCACGGCGATCGGGGTCTCGATCAGGATCGTGCTGTCGGGCACGACGTAGTCGAGCTCCTCGCCGGCGTCCTGAGCGGCGATCGCCTCGTTCTCGTAGGCGAGCAGGACGTCGCCCTTGCCGCCGAGGAACGTTCCCAGCGAGTCGCGGGCGCTCTCGTCCTGGACCGCGACGTTGTTGAGCAGGTCGGAGAGGAACTGCAGACCCTCCTCCTCCGATCCGCCCTCGGTCAGGGTCTTGTTGCCGTAGGCTGCCATCAGGTTCCAGCGGGCGCCGCCCGAGGTGAACGGGTTCGGGGTCAGGACCTCGACGTCGTCGCGGAGCAGGTCGTCCCAGCTCTCGATCCCCTCCGGGTTGCCCGGTCGGACCGCGAACACGACCACCGAGTCCTCGACGATGCCGTTGTACTCGTTCTGATTCCAGTCCTCGGCCACGAGGCCGGCGTCGACCAGCCGGGTGACGTCCGGCTCAAGCGAGAGATGGACGACGTCGGCGGCCTGGCCGGCCTCGACCGCCCGTGACTGGTCACCCGAGGAGCCGAACGAGTTCGAGAACTCGACCCCCTCGCCCTCCGAGGTGGCGCCGAAGCCGGGCTGGAGGTCCTGCGTGTACGCCTCCTCGGGGGTCGAGTAGGCGACCAGGTCGACCGACCCGCCGCTGTCGGAGGAGGCATCGGAACTGCCGCCGCAGGCGGCGACGCCGAGGATCAGCGAGGCACCGACCGCGACCGCTGCCAGAGCCCGGGCTGGGCCGGCAGCATGGGCGTCGCCGCGGGGCCGCGCGGACGCTCGAGGGGCGCTCGCGGCCCCGCTGCGACGGGGCTTCTGTGGGAAGCTGGGCATTCTTTACACCTTTCTAGATTGGCTTACTCAACAATACCGAAGCGCGGCAGGGTAGCAGGTCGGTGGCGGCTGTCGGGGAGGAAGCGCCCGGCGGGGCTAGGTCAGCTCCGGCAGGCCCTCGCCCGGAGTCGAGCCCTCGGCGTGGAGCAGACGCGGGATCCGACCGGCGCGACGCGCCTCATAACCGGCCTTCACCGCGTCGCGCATCGCGACCGCCATCCGCTCGGGATCGGCGGCGCGGGAGACGGAGCTCGCGAGCAACACCGCGTCGCAGCCGAGCTCCATCGCCAGGGCCGCGTCGGACGCGGTCCCGATCCCGGCGTCGCAGACGACCGGCACGCCGGCGGACTCGGCGATGATCCGCAGGTTGTAGGGATTGCGGATCCCGGCGCCGGACCCGATCGGCGAGCCGAGCGGCATCACCGCGGCGCAGCCGGCGTCCTCGAGCCGGCGGGCGAGCACCGGATCGTCGTTGGTGTAGGGGAGCACGGTGAAGCCCTCGTCGACCAGCGTCTCGGCCGCGTCGACCAGCTCGACGGCGTCGGGCATCAGGGTGCGGTCGTCACCGATCACCTCGAGCTTGACCCAGTCGGTCTCGAGGGCCTCGCGTGCCAGGCGAGCGGTGCGAACCGCGTCACGCGCCGTGTAGCACCCGGCCGTGTTCGGGAGCGCGAACAGGCCGAGCCGGCCGATCAGGTCGAGCACCGAGCCCTCGGCGGTGGAGTCGACGCGGCGCAGCGCGACGGTGACGATCTCAGCCTCGGACGCGCGCAGCGCGCCCTCCATCTGCGCCAGGGATCGAAATCCTCCGGTGCCGACGACGAGCCGGGATCGCCACAGCCTGCCGCCGAGCTCGAACCCTGGCGGTGAGCCGTCAGCCACCCTGGATCGCCCCCACCACCTCGACCCGCTGGCCCTCCCGGAGCGCCGTAGTCCGCCAGGCGCTGCGAGGCACGACCTCGCCGTCGACGGCGACGGCAACGCCGCGTCGGTCCGGCCGCGCCCCGGCGCGCTCGATCGCCACGGCGACCGGCGAACCCGGCTCGAGCTCGACCCGCTCGCCGTTGAGCTCGATCGTCATCGTGCCGCCGCCTCCGCCGGCCTCGTCGTGCCCGTGAGATGCGAGAGCACGCGCTCGGCGGTGATCGGGGCGAGCAGGATTCCGTTTCGGTAGTGGCCGGTGGCGAGCAGCGAGGCCGTCGATCGCTCCCGGGCCGATCAGCGGCAGGTTGTCCGGCGTCGCCGGCCGCAGGCCCGCGACCGCCTCGGCCAGCTCGAGCTCGGCGACGTCGGGGACGGCTCGATAGGCCTCGCGAAGCAGCTCGTGAACGCCGCCCGCGGTCACCCGGAGGTCGAAGCCGTGCTCCTCGACCGTCGCCCCGACGACCAGCCGCCCATCGCCACGGGGAACCAGATAGACGCGCTCGGTGACGACGATCCGCTCGCAGACCGGCTCCTGCGCCGGGCCGCGCAGGGTCAGGATCTGGCCCTTGACCGGCCGGATCGGCGGCCTCGCGGCGGCGGGCAGCCACTCCGCCGCCGACCAGGCGCCGGCGGCGAGCACCGTCGACCGCGCTCGATAGCGGCGTCCGTCGGCCGTGCGGACCCCGGCGAGCCGGCCCGATTCGAGCAGCGCACCGGCGACCTCGGCGGTCTCGATCCGGCCCCCGGCGGATTCGAAGGCCGCCGCGAGCGCAGCGACCAGCGCGCTCGGGTCGACCGCGGCCTCGTGCGGCGCCGCGACGCCGCCGGCGACCGCGCCGAGGCCGGGCTCGAGCTCGCGGCAGGCACGCGGGCGCATCCACTCCGCCTCCAGGTCGAGCGACTGCATGAGCTCGAAGCGCCGGCGCAGCTCGGCGGCCTCGTCACGATCGAGCGCCACGTGCAGCGCGCCGAGCCCGAGGAAGCCGATCTCGCGGTCGGTGCCCTCGGCGAGCCGGCCGGCAAATTGCGGCCAGAGCCGGTGGGACTCGAGCGCCAGCTCGAGCAGCCGATCCTCGCCCCAGGTCGCCTCGGCGACCGGAGCGAGCATCCCGGCCGCGACGCCCGAGGCCCCGGCGCCCGGCCGCGCGCGCTCGAGCACGAGCACATCGAGCCCGCTCTTGGCCGCCCGCCAGGCGCAGGCCAGCCCGATCACTCCGGCGCCGACGATCAGCGCGTCGTGCTCACCGTTTTCAGTTGCCACGGAAGGAACGCTCCTCTCCGGGCGGGCGGGCCGGATCGTCCCTGCGCCGGCATTACCCGGATCAGGTTCAGACGGTCGGCGGCCCGTCGCCGCCCTCTCAGCCCCGCTGGTCGGGCTCCCGTTCAGGTTCAAGATACTCCCCTGATCACTGAGGGCTTCTCGCGCCGAGACCGAGACCGCGACGGCTTGCTCGCCGCCAGACGCAGGCGGCTGGCGGGCGCGCGCCTGTACTTCGTCTGCGAGGCGATGCCGGACCCCCGCGCCCAGGCCTCGCTGCTCGACGCGGTGCTGAGCGGGGGCGCGGACCTGATCCAGCTCCGCGACAAGCTCGCCGACGACGAGACGCTGCGCCGGGCGGCAGCGCTGTTCCGGCGCGCCGCCGACCGCCACGGCGCGCTCTTCTTCCTCAACGACCGGCCAGAGCTGGTCGAGGCCTGCGGCGCCGACGGTGTCCATGTCGGCCAGGACGACATCGCGGTCGCCGACGCAAGGGCCGGCGCCGGCGGCAGCGCGCTGGTCGGCCTCTCGACGCACTCGCCGGACCAGTTCGACGCCGCGCTCGCCGCAGCCGGCACCGCCCGCCCCGACCAGCTCAGCGTCGGGCCGGTCTGGGAAACGCCGACCAAGCCGGGCCGGGCCGCGGCTGGGCTGGAACTCGTCCGGCACGCGGCGAACGCCGGCGGCGAGGCCGCCTGGTTCGCGATCGGCGGGATCGATCGCTCGAACATCGACCAAGTGGTCGCCGCCGGGGCGCGCCGGGTCGTCGTCGTGAGGGCGCTCCGCGAGGCCGCAGACCCGGCGTCGGTTGCGCGGGTCCTCCGGGCTGCGCTCGAGCGGGCCGTCTAGCCTCCTGACGGTGGCTAGCCGAGAGCGGAAGCGAGCCGCGCGCAGCAGGCGCAAGGAGCGCTCGGCCGAGCGCCTCGCCGAGCAGGAGCAGCGCCGCGAGGCGATGGCCGCGCGCTCGGAGGCGCGCAACGAGGCGGCACGCGAGGCGCTCGAGCCGCTCGCCCGCGGGGAGCGCCCGACGGTGGTCACCGTCGGGGCGGTGATCTCGGGCCTGATCGCGGTCTCGACCGTCATCGGCTACCTCGCCGGGGTCGAGGTGACGAAGATCGGCAGCGACGGGATCGAGCAGGGCGAGGAGCGGGCCCCGCTGCTGTCGGTCGTCGCCGTCGTCGCGCTGATGGCGACGATGGCGTACGGGATGTGGAAGGCGCGTTACTGGGCGGTGCTCGGCTTCCAGGCGCTGCTCGTGATCGTCCTGGTCGCCGCCTCCCTGGGCCTCGTCCAGGCGACAGCCTGGGGCCAGGCGGTGGGGACCGTGGCGCTGATCGCGGGGGCCGGGACGATGTTCTACTTCATGATCAAGGCGATGGCCCGGATCCAGATGCCCGAGCGGCGGGCGACGGACTGACGACCCGAAAAGCGCCGGCCCGAGCCGCTCTCGCGCAAACGGCTCTCATATAGAGTCGGCGCATGGCCGACGCCCATGACGTGATCGTGATCGGAGGCGGGCCGGGCGGCTATCACGCGGCGATCCGGGCTGCCCAGCTCAGCAAGCGAACGGCGGTCGTCGAGGCCGACAAGCCCGGCGGGCGCTGCCTGAACTACGCCTGCATCCCGGCGAAGACGATGCTTCACACGGCCGAGATCCTCGACCATACCCGCAACTCGGCCGAGCTCGGGGTCACGGTCGAGGGCGCGGCGCTGGACTGGGAGGCGCTCGCCGAGCGTCGCGCGAAGGTCTCGGAGGGCCTCTCGGGCGGGGTGAAGATGCTCTGGGACAAGAACAAGGTGACCCTGATCCCCGGGCGTGGGGAACTCGACTCCGATGCCAACGTCGCGGTCGACGGAACCACCCACGAGGCGGCCGCGGTGGTGCTCGCCACCGGCTCGACGGCGACCCCGATCCCTGGGGTCGAGTTCTCGGAGCGGATTGTCGACACCTGGGGAGCGTGGTCGCTGCCAAGCCTGCCGAAGTCGATCGCGGTCGTCGGCGCCGGCGCTTCGGGGGCGGAGATCGCCTCCGCGTACATCCGCTACGGGGCCGAGGTCACCCTGATCGAGATGCTGGACCAGATCCTGCCGGCGGAGGACCCCGACGTGGTCCGGGTCGTCGAGCGGGTGTTCAAGAAGCAGGGGATAAAGATGCTGACGGGCAATCCGATCTCCGAGGTCGAGGCCGGCTCCAAGTCGGTCAGCGCCAAGGTCGGCTCGGAGTCGATCGAGGTCGAGTACCTGTGCATTGCCGGCGGCCGCGCACCGGACACCGACGGCTTGGGCCTCGACGCGGCCGGGGTGAAGACGGGAGACGGCGGCAGGGTCGAGATCGACGAGTTCCAGCGGACCTCAAATCCGAAGGTGTACGCGATCGGCGACCTCGTGCGCGGGCCCGCGCTCGCGCACAAGGCCCAGGAGGAGGGGGTGATCGCAGCCGAGGCGATCGCCGGCGCCCCGACCCATCCGCTCGATCCGAACCTGGTCGCGGGCGCCATCTTCTGTCACCCGCAGGTTGCGAGCGTCGGGCTGACTGAGGACGAGGCGAAGCAGACCGGCCGCGAGATCAAGACGGCGCGGATGAAGCTCGGAGGCGTGGGCGCGGCTGCCGTCTACGACGACCGCGACGGGATCGTCAAGCTCGTCGTCGACGCCGAGTACGGGGAGATCGTCGGCGCGCACGTAGTCGGCAACCGGGCCTGCGACATGGTCGCCGAGCTCGTCGACACGATCGCGCTCGAGGGCGGCTACCAGGAGCTCGCCCGGATCGTCCACCCCCACCCGACGATCTCCGAGGCGGTCCTCGAAGCCGCGCGCGCGGTCGACGGCTGGGCGATCCACCAGTAGAGCCCGAGCTTGTCCGGGCCCGCGGTCTTCTACTTCGACCTCGGCTCTCCGTATGCCTACCTTGCCGCAGAACGGATCGCGGCGGTCTTCGAGCAGGCCGGGGCGGAGCAGCCCGAGTGGCAGCCGGTCCTGCTCGGCGGCCTGTTCAAGCGCTTCGGGCGCGGCTCATGGGCGGACGGCCCCGAGCGCGAGAGCGGCATGCGCGCGGTCGAGCGGCGGGCCCAGTCCTACGGGCTGCCGCCGGTTCGCTGGCCCGAGCCCTGGCCGGGCGACACGCTGGTCGCGATGCGCACCGCCACCTTCGCCAAGGAGGTCGGCCGGACCGTGGCCTTCTCGCTGGCGGCGTTCCGGCAGGCATTCGCCGCCGGCCGCGACCTCTCCGAGCCCGACAACGTGTTCGTCGCCGCGGCCGCGTCGGAGCTGCATCCCCGCGCGCTCGAGACCGCGATCGCCCGCGACGCGATCAAGATCCGCCTGCGTGCGGCAACCGACCGCGCAGGTGACCGAGGGGTGGTCGGCGTGCCGGCGATCGTCGTCGAAGCGCAGGTGTTCTGGGGCGACGATCGGCTCGAGGAGGCGGCCGCGGCGGCGGCGGCGCTCCGGTGAGCTATGTTGCGGTCGGGTTGGCGAGCGAGACTGTGAAGACGGCGGAAGCGGGCGGGACGCCGACCTCCGAGCGCCCGCTCCCCGACCGCGACACTTGCCTCGAGCTACTCGAGACGATGGCCCTGATCCGGCGCTTCGAGGAGGAAGCCGGGCGCCAGTACCAGAAGGCCAAGGCCGGGGGCTTCCTGCATCTCGCGATCGGCGAGGAGGCGACGATCGTCGGCACGGTCGCCGCGATGCGAAGCGAGGACTACCTGGTCGGGACCTATCGGACCCACGGACACGCGATCGCCCGCGGGACCGAGCCCGAGCGGGTGATGGCGGAGCTCTTCGGGCGCGTCGACGGAACCTCGGGCGGCCGCGGCGGCTCGATGCACATCTTCGACCTCGAGCGACGGTTCATGGGCGGCTACGGGATCGTCGGCGGCAACCTGCCGCTGGCCGCCGGGATGGCGCTCGCCTCCGACTATCTCGGCGACGACGCTGTGACCGTCTGCATGTTCGGCGACGGCGCCTCGAACAGCGGCAACTTCGGCGAGACGATGAACCTCGCTGCGCTCTGGAAACTGCCGGTGGTCTTCATCCTCGAGAACAACCTGTACGGGATGGGGACCGCCGTCGAGCGCCACTCGGCAGTCACGGATTTCTCCAAGAAGGCCGAGGGACTCGGGGTCCCCGGCGTGCGGGCCGACGGGATGGACGTCGTCGCGATGCGCGAGACCGTGGCCGAGCACGTGCGAATCGCGCGCGAGGACCGGCGCCCGACCCTGGTCGAGGCGTTCACCTACCGCTATCGCGGCCACTCCGCCGCCGACCCCGAGGTCTACCGCGAGAAGGAGGAGGTCGAGGAGTGGCGCAAGAAGGACCCGATTGAGATGTTCGCCTCCAGGCTCGTAGCGGAGGGGATACTGAACGAGGCCGAGCGCGAGCAGATCGACCAGCGGGTCGATGCCGCTGTGCTCGCCGCGGTCGAGTTCGCCGACGCTTCCCCCGAGCCTTCGCTGGACTCGCTCTACGACCACCTCTACGTGCTCGGAGACCAGATCCCGGGCTGGTACGCGGTCGATGAGCGGGCGCCGGTCCCGTTCGCGGGCGAGCGCGAGCGCGAGGAGCTCGAGGGCGAGGCCAAGCGTCTCGCGGAGGCTGGCGCCGCCTACGGCGGCCAGGCCGCTTCGACCGCGGGCCGGGAGGAAGAGGGCCAGCTCGAGGACCGGGAGGGGGCCGACGCGCTCGAGGACCGCGAGGAGTTCATCTCCGAGCAGGACGAGGGCGACACGGAGGGACCCTGGTAGATGGCGGGACTGCGGATGCGCGAGGCGCTTCGGGACGCGATGGCCGAGGAGATGCGCCGCGACGAGACCGTCTACGTGATCGGCGAGGACGTTGCCGTTTTCCAGGGCGCGTTCAAGGTCACCGAGGGGCTGCTCGACGAATTCGGTGAGCGGCGCGTCCGCGACACCCCGATCTCAGAGAACACGATCGTCGGGATGGGAGTCGGCTCCGCGATGGCGGGGCTGCGGCCGATCGTCGAGCTGATGACGATCAACTTCGCGCTCCTCGCCTTCGACCAGATCATCAACCACGCCGCGGCGATCCCCTACATGTTCAACGGCCAGGCGAAGGTGCCGATGGTGGTTCGCATGCCCGGCGGTGGCGGGCACCAGCTCGGGCCGACCCACTCGCACAGCTTCGAGGCGATGTTCCTCCAGGTCCCGGGCCTGCTGGTCGCCTGTCCCTCGACTCCGGCCGACGGCAAGGGACTGCTCAAGGCGGCGATCCGCGACGACAACCCGGTGATCTTCATCGAGCACGAGACACTCTACGGCGCTCGCGGCGAGGTCCCCGAGGATGGCGACCACGTGGTCGACTTCGGTCAGGCCTCGATCAGGCGGGCGGGCGACGACGTGACGATCGTCGGGATCCTGCGCATGGCCCACGTTGCCCAGCAGGCGGCGAAGACGCTCGCCAACGATCACGACGTCGAGGCAGAGGTGATCGATCCTCGCACCCTGCGACCGCTCGACCTCGACACGATCCTCGAGTCGGTCCGCAAGACCAACCGCCTGGTGATCGTCGAGGAGGGCTGGCCGCACGGGGGGGTCGGGGCCAACATTGCGGCGCTTGTCACCGAGCAGGCCTTCGACCATCTCGACGCCCCGGTTCAGCGGGTGACCGGCGCCGACGTGCCGATGCCGTACTCGAAGCGGCTCGAGCAATCGGCGATCCCGCACTCCGAGCACGTGGTCAGCGCCGCGCTAGCGACCACCGAGGGAGCGCCGCTCGGCTGAGATGGCATCCCGCAGTCGGAAGCCGAGGAGATCGCGATGAGCGTTGAGATCCTGATGCCCCGGCTCTCGGACTCGATGGAGGAGGGGACGATCCTGACCTGGATCAAGTCGGTCGGCGATCCGGTCGAGGTCGGCGAGGAACTGGTAGAGATCGAGACCGACAAGGCGAACATGGTGTTCGAGTCGGACGCCGCCGGGACCCTGATCGAAATCGTCGCGGGCGAAGGCGACACGCTGCCGATCGGTGACGTGATCGCGCGGGTTGGCGAGGCGGACGAGGTGGGAGACGTCGGCGAGCCTGCCGACAGCGAGGCGGGGGGCGGGGACGGCGGAGGTCCCCCGTCGGGCAGTCCTCGCGTCCGTGCTGCGGATAGCCCTCCGGACGACTCCACCGCCCCCGCCCCAGATCAGTCTGCGCCCCGCTCAACTTCCGAGGCTTTGGAGGAGGGCTCCCCTACCCAGCCTCGTTCTATCCCGGCGGCCGACGGGCGGGTGAAGGCGTCGCCGCTGGCGCGGAGGATTGCCGGGGAACGGGGGGTTGACATCTCCTCGCTGTCCGGCTCTGGCCCGGGCGGGCGGATCATCAAGGCCGACGTCGAGGCGGCGGCCGGCGCGGGCGCGGGCGCCGCGCCCGCCGCGCCCGCGGCAACTCCGCCCTCCCCCGAGACCGCGAAGGGCGCGGTCGAGGTGGTCGAGCCGACCAAGCTGCAGCAGACGGTCGCGCGGCGGATGGCCGAGTCGAAGGCGACCGTGCCCCACTTCTACCTCTCGGCGCAGGTCGACATGAGCCGCTGCGCGCAGGCGCGGGCGCAGCTCAAGGGCACCGCCGGCGAAGGCGACGTGGTCCCGTCGTTCAACGACATGGTGATCAAGGCGGCGGCGATCGCGCTCAGCGAATTCCCGCGCGCCAACGCCGCCTACCGCGACGGACGCTTCGAGCTCTATCAGCGGGTCAACGTCGGGGTCGCCGTCGCCGCCCGGGACGCGCTCGTCGTGCCGACGATCTTCGACGCCGACCGCAAGGGCCTGCGCCAGATCGCGACCGAGTCGCGGGCGCTGGCCGGCAAGGTCAGAGACGGCACGGTCACGCCGCCCGAGCTCTCCGGCGGCACCTTCACCGTTTCCAATCTCGGGATGTACGGGGTCACCGAGTTCGGAGCCGTGATCAACACACCCCAGGCGGCGATCCTGGCGGTGGGGGCGATCACCCCGACGCCGGTGGTCCGCTCCGGCGAGATCACCACCGCGCAGGTCATGGGCGTCACCCTCGCCTGCGATCACCGGATCCTCTACGGCGCCGAAGGGGCCGAGTTACTGGCCCGCGTGCGGGCGCTGCTCGAGGAGCCGTTGGGGCTGGCGCTGTGATCACGGTCCTCTTCTGGCTCTGACACCCCTCGTGACTGATCCGGACTTCGAGGTGATCCGGCGGACCTGGGAGGCGTTCAGCCGCAACGACGAGGACGCGTTTCGACGCGAGCTGGACGAGGAGATCGAGGTCGTTCCCTTCGGCGCTGCGATGCAGGGGCGCACATACCGCGGACCCGAAGGGGTCGCCCGCTGGTGGCGCGAGGAGGTGCTCGCGAACTGGGAGGTCTTCCGCACCCTCCCCGAGGACTTTCGCCGCGCCGGGGGGCGGATCGTGGTCACGGGCCGGTGGTGCGCGCGAGGCAGGGAGAGCGGGGTCGAGCTCGAGATGCCGGCGACGTGGATCGTGGTCGTGCGGGACGGGAAGATCGTCTCCTGGCAGACGTTCACCGACCGCGAGCAGGCCTTGCGCGAGATCGGCGAAGAGGGATAAAGAGGAAACCTGCCGGCGGCGTGGCCCGCGCCCCGGGGTCCAGCCCCTAGGCCGAACGTCCGCGAACGAGGCCGAGACCGAACGCCGGGGGCCCGGTGCCGATGGTGAGCATGGCGGTATCGGCCATGAACTCAGCCCAGCAGACGACAGTCCAGACCGCGGAGGCCCAGGGAGCGTCGCTGACCCGAGAGCAGCGACGCGAGCTGCTCAAGATGCTGGTCCTGGCGCGCGGCCTGGAACGATCGATGTCGGGCACGCGCGACGCCGCCCCGAGCGGCCGCGAGGCGGTCCTGGCCGCGGTCGCCGCCTCGTCGGCCGCCGAGCCCAACGACCGGCTCGTCGCCCCTCACAACTGGCTCGCGGCCCACCTCGCCTCACGCGCGACTGCGGCCGAGATCGCCGCCGCGCGAGCTCGAGCGCCGCGCGGCCGATCGGGGCGCCCGCTGCGGCCGGGGATCGGGCCGCAGAGCCCTGTCGGAATCGGAGCGGGAATCGCGCTCGCGATCGCGCTCGGACGATCCGGGGGCGAGACCGACGCGGTCCTCGCCTTGACCGATCGCCGCTGGGAAGGCGACCACGCATACGCGGGCGCCCTGTCGCTCGCCCGCGAGCTGGCGCTGCCGCTGGTCGTCGTCGCGATCGATCCCTCCCCGGTACCGGATCGCAGCGAGCGGGTGGTCGATCGGACCGACTACGAGGCCATCGTCGCGACGGTTGGGGCCGCGCTCGCCGCCGCGCGACGGGACCGCCGGCCCGCGGTGGTCGAGTGCGCCGCGATCGGGGGGCACGAGACCGCCGCGGCCGGTCGGATGTCGCGCTTTGGCGCCGGGAAGGTGGATTCGGTCGCCGGATATGAGCGCCGACTGATGATCGGCGGCTTCTCGCGAGCGGAGCTGGACGAGATCGAACGCATCGCCTCCGGCGAGCTCGAGCAGGCGCTGGGGAACCGCCGCGGATGACGATCACGGGCACCCAGATCAGCTTCGACGAAGCCGTCACCGAGGCCCTGCGGCTCGAGATGCACAGGGATCCGGCGCTGATCATGTTCACCACCACGCCCGACGGGATCGCCGGCCGGCTGCTAGGGACCTTCGGCGCCGACCGCGTCGTCGAGACCCACTCCGCGGGCGCCGCACTGGTGCTCGCAGCCTGCGGAGCCGCGGAGGAGGGCCTGCGACCAATATGCGAGCTCGGTCCCGCGGACGCCGGCGCCGCGGCACTCGATCAGATCGCCGAGCTGGCGGCGATCCACGCCGCCGACCTCGACACCGCCAGCCCGGTCACGGTTCGCCTCTCCTGGGGAGATCCGCTGACGGCGGGTGGAGCCGCCGCAGCGGATCCACTCGCCTGGCTGCTCGGCGCGGACGGGGTCAAGGTGGTGGCGCCGGCGACGGCGGCCGACGCAAAGGGCCTGACCGTCGCCGCTGTTCGCGATCGCGACCCCGTCTGCGTGCTCGAGCACGCTTGGCTGCGGGCCGAGGACGGCCCTGTCCCCGAGGGGACACACCTGGTCTCGATCGGCAGCGCCCGGCTCGCTCGCGAGGGCACGAGGATGACGATCGTCACCCATGGTGCCGGGGTCTCGGCGAGCGAGGCCGCGGCGGACCGGCTCGACGGCACCGCCGACCTGCTCGACCTCCGGACTCTGCAACCGCTCGACACCGATGCAGTCCTGACCAGCGTCCGCAAGACCGGCCGGATCCTGTTCGCCGAGCCCGGAGGGGTCGCGAATCGAGTCACCTCGCAGCTCGTCTCGGCGATCTGGGAGCAGGCGTTCGAGTACCTCGACGCCCCCCCGCGCAGGGTCCGCCTCAGCTCGCCCGAGCGGGGTGGTCCCCACGCCGACGGCGGGCGGGTGTGGGAGAGCGACGTCGACGCGGTCGAGGAGATCAGCCGTGACCTTCTCGAGTATTGACGAGCAAGACCCGGGCACGGTCGAGGTGACAATGCCCGAGACCGGATCCTCGGAGGGGGCATCGGTGCTGGCATGGCTCAAGCAGCCGGGCGAGCAGGTCAAGGCGGAGGAGCCGATCTGCCTGGTCGCCTGGGACGACGTCACCGCCGAGGTCACCTCCCCGGCGGCCGGGGTGATGCGGATGCTCGCCCTGGCGCCTGGCAACCGCGCGGAGACCGGGGGCTCGCTGGCGATCATCGACGTCGGCGTGACCGGTCCGGCCGGTGCCGATCAGGCGCTCGCGATCGAGCCGGCGCCGATCGAGCAGGCGCCGATCGAGCCGCCCGCGAGCGAGGAGCACCGGGCGGTGCCCGAGCACTTGGTCCGCGACGCGCCGATTGCCGGGGCACCAAGGCGGGACCCGGGGTCCTTCCTCTCTCCCGCGGTTCGCCGGTTCGTGGGCGAGCACGAGGTCGACCCCGGCGAGATCGCAGGCACGGGCCGAGATGGACGGATCAGCCTCGCCGATCTCCGGGCTCGCCAGCACGGCGGGGCCGAGGCCGACGCTTGAAAGATCCGAAAACGGGAATAGAATCGGCGTAGCGATTCGCACGAGCCAGCAGCTCGGGTGGATCGAGGCATAGGGAGCGAGGGCGGAACCCCTCGAGCCCATCGTCCATAGGAGTCGCGGAGGAGATCCCGAAGCGGCGAAGCGGCCGGCCCGGAGGAGATCCCGAAGGATCGGCCAGACACGAAGGGCGGAGAGATGGAACCAGGCCGAGGTAACGGCGCGGTCGCGCGACGCACGTGGGCGCGGTCGCGCGGCTGAGCGGGTCGGCGGCCCAGAGGCTGAGCCGCTGAGCCGCGAGGACAGGCGAAACCTGCTCCGGTACATGGCGATGATGCGCGCCGCGGAGGAGCGCGCGATTACCCTCTACCGGCAGGGAAAGGTGCCGGGCAGCTTTTACGACGGCTGCGGGCAGGAGGCGATCTCGGTCGGCTCCTCCTACGCGCTTGGGCCGCGCGACAGGATGTGCATCCTGCATCGAGACCTCGGGGCGCACTTCGTCCGCGGCGTGACCCCCGACCGCTACCTGGCCAACTACATGGGCCGCTCCGGCGGCCTGACCGGCGGCAAGGACGGCAACATGCACTTCGGGGACCGAGAGCTCGGTTGCGTCGGGATGGTCTCGATGCTCCCTGACATGGCGCTGGTGGCGAGCGGGATGGCGCTCACCTTCAAGCTGCGCGGCGAGCCCCGCGTGGCGATGACCTACTTCGGCGAGGGCTCGACCGCGAACGGGCAGTGGCACGAGGCGATGAACCTGGCCGGCATCCACAGGCTCCCGGTCGTCTTCGTTCTCGAGAACAACGGCTTCGCCTACTCGACGCCAAACGAGCTCGAGTTCGCTGTCGACCCGGTCGAGCGGGCGCGCGCCTACGGCTTTCCCGGGGTCAAGGTGGACGGCAACGACGTCGAAGCCGTGTTCGAGGCCTCGCGGGTCGCCGCGGCGCGGGCGCGCAGCGGCGACGGGCCGACCCTGATCGAGGGGCTGACGATGCGCATGCATGGCCACGGCGCCCATGACGACATGAGCTACGTGCCACCGCAGATGCTCGAGGACTGGTCGCGCCGCGACCCGATCGAGCTCTACGCGAAGCGGCTCGTCGCCGAGCACGGCTTCGACGCCGGCGAGGTCGAGGAGATCCGCACCGAGGTGAGGAGCTACGTGGAGGACTGCGCGCAGCGGGCACTCGACTCGCCGCCGCCCGACCCATCGAGCGCCTGCGACGGCGTCTTCGCACTCGCCGCCACGCCGCTCGGCGACGGCGAGGCTCCGTGGTCGCAGTGGGGTGAGCGAGCGCAGATTCCCGAGGTCGCGTGATGTCCGAGATGACCTACCTGGAGGCGATCTCCGACGGGCTGCGCGAGGAGATGCGGCGGGACGAATCCGTGCTCTGCCTCGGCGAGGACGTCGGCGCCTTCGGCGGCGCGTTCAAAGTCACGGAGGGCTTGATCGAGGAGTTCGGCTCCGACCGGGTCCTCGACATGCCGCTGGCCGAGAACGCGATCATCGGCACCGCGGTCGGCGCCGCGGTCGAGGGGATGCGCCCGGTCTGCGAGATGCAGTTCGCCGACTTCATCTCCTGCGGCTTCGACCAGCTCGTCAACGTGGCGGCGAAGCTGCACTACCGGCAGGGAATCGCGGTACCGATCGTCGTCCGCCTGCCATCAGGCGGCGGCTTTTCCGGCGGTCCCTTCCACTCCCAGAACCCGGAGGCGTGGTTCCTGCAGGCCCCCGGGCTCAAGGTCGTCGCGCCCGCGCGGGCCTCTGACGCCAAGGGCCTGCTCGCCGCCGCGATCCGCGACCCGAACCCGGTCTGCTACCTCGAGCACAAGGGCCTATACCGGCACGTCAAGGAAGACGTGCCCGAGGGCGAGCACACAGTCGAGCTCGGAGAGGCGCGGATCGCCCGCGAGGGCGGCGAGATGTCGGTGATCGCCTACGGGTCCGCGGTGCACCTCGCGCTCGAGGCGGCCGAGGAGCTCGAAGCGGAGATCGAGGTCCTCGACCTGCGCTCGCTCTGCCCGCTCGACCGCGACGCGATCCTGGCGACCGCGCGCAAGACCGGCAAGGTCCTGGTCGCACATGAAGCGACGCAGTCGTGCGGGGTCGGCGCCGAGGTCGCCGCGCTGATCGCGGCCGAGGCCTTCGAGGCGCTCGACGCGCCGGTGCGACGGCTGACCGCCCCCGACGTCCCGATCCCATTCAGCCCCCCGCTGGAGCAGGCGGTCCTGCCCCAGCTTGAGGACATGAAGGAGGCCTGCCGTGCGGTCTTGGAGTACTAGTCCCTCGGCTGACCCGGCCGCCCCCGGACGCGAAGCGAAGCGGGCGGGCGGAACGTTGGTCGTTGTTCAGATGCCGCAGATGGGCGTTTCGGTCGCCGATGGCACGGTGCTCGAGTGGCGCAAGCAGCCCGGTGACTGGGTCGAGGCCGACGAGACGATCGCCGACGTGACCACCGACAAGGTCGACGTCGAGATCCCCTCCCCCGCGAGCGGGCGCCTGACGCGGATCGTCGCCGAGGCCGGCGAGACAGTGCCGGTCGGGGGCCCGATCGCCGAGATCGACTCGGCTGCCAAGCCGGGCCAAGTCCATCCCGACGAACACGAGCCCCGTCCCAGCGGCCCGCGGCCGGCGGCGAGCGACGAACCCCAAGTGGACCGCTCGGGCTTCTACTCACCCGTTGTGCGCCGGATCGCCGACAAGCACGACATCGACCTCGCGGGGATCGAGGGCACGGGAATCGGCGGCCGGGTGCGCAAGCGAGACCTGCTCGCGTTTCTCGACTCGGACGGCCACGCCGAGGCCGAGCACCCCGCGGCGAGCGGCGAGCGGCGAGTCACGATGTCGCCGATGCGCCAGGCGATCGCGCGGCACATGGTCGACAGCCGCCGCGTCGCGGCCCACTGCACGACGATCGTCGAGGTCGACATGTCGCGGGTCGCCGCGCGGCGTGAGGAGCTCAAGCCGACGATGGCGCGCCGGGGCGTGCGGCTCACCTACCTCGCGTTCGTCGCCCGGGCGACGGTCGAAGCGTTGGCCGATCACCCGACGCTCAACGCGTCGGTCGAGGGCGACGAGATCGTCTACCACGACGACGTCAACCTCGGCATCGCGGTGGCGCTCGACGACGGCCTGATCGTGCCGGTGATCCCACGCGCACAACGGCTCAGCCTCGAGGGGCTGGCGGTCGCGGTCGCCGAAGTCGCCGAGCGGGCACGTTCGAAGCAGCTCGATCCGGACGAGGTCCACGGCGGCACCTTCACGATCACCAACCCGGGGCAGTTCGGCGCCGTGCTGGCGACTCCGATCATCAACCAGCCGCAGGTCGCGATCCTCGACCTCGAGGCGATCGTCAAGCGGCCGGTGGTGATCGAGGCCGAGGGACGCGAGGACGCGATCGCGATACGCCCGATGACCTACCTTCCGATGTCGTGGGACCACCGAGCGCTCGACGGCGCCGAGGCAGCCCGTTTCCTGGCCCGGGTCAAGCAGCGCCTCGAGGGTTGGGAGCGCGAGTGATGGCGGTCGCGGTCACCGAGCGCCCGACCGCCGGCCGCGGCTCGAAGGCCACGGCTCAGGTCGCCGCGGCGCAACACGCGGAGCGTGTCGGCGTCGGGCCGGTCGAGTTCGAGCACGAGGAGCTGGTGATTCGCCGTGGCCCCCGCAGCGGCGCCTACTGCATCGTCGCGATCCACTCGACCACGCTCGGGCCGGCGCTCGGCGGCCTGCGGATGTGGCGCTACCGGGCGCCGATCGACGGCGCCCGCGACGCTCTTCGGCTGGCGCTCGGGATGACCCACAAGGCGGCGGTTGCGGGGCTCGACCTCGGTGGCGGCAAGGGGGTGGTCTGCCTGCCCGCCGACGGGCTCGACGACGCTCGCCGCAGGGCGGCGCTGCTCGACTTCGCCGATCTGGTCGAGTCGCTGGCCGGCCGCTACATCACCGCCGAGGACGTCGGCGTGTCCCCGTCCGACCTGGTGGCGATCGCCGAGCGCACCGACCACGTGACCGGGTTGCCGGTCGAGCTGGGCGGCTCCGGCGACCCGAGCCCGATCACCGCGATCGGTGTCGAGGCGGCGATCCGGGCGTCGGTGCGGGCGCGCTTCGGCTCCGCACGCCTGGCCGGCCGCAGAGTCTCGGTGATCGGCCTCGGGCACGTCGGCGCCCACCTCGCGCAGCGGCTCGCCGCCGCCGGTTGCGAGCTGATCGCCTCCGACATCGCGCCCGGCAAACGCGAGCTCGCGATGGCGCTCGGGGCGAGCTGGGCCTCGCCGGTCGAGGCGACGCTGGCCGAATGCGACGTGCTCGCGCCGTGCGCACTCGGGGGCGCGATCTGCGCCGACGACGTGGGCCGGATCCGCGCCTCGATCGTGTGTGGGTCGGCCAACAACCAGCTCGCCGACGAATCGCTCGCGGCGGAGCTGGCGCAGCGCGGGATCCTCTATGCGCCGGACTTCGTCACCAACGCCGGCGGACTGATCAGCGTCTACCGCGACCTCAAGGGCTACTCGCGCGAGCATGCGATCGAGCTCGCCGAGGGGATCGAGGAGAGCCTCGCCGGCGTCTTCGAGATCGCGGCTGCGCGGGGGACGACCCCCCTTGCCGCGGCCCACGAACTCGCGCGCGAGCGCCTCGAGGCCGCTCTGCGAGACTGACCGCGATGGATGAGCTCTCGGTCGTGCGGGCGGGGACCGTTGCCTACGGCGAGGCGCGCTCGATCCAGTCGGCCCTCGCCGCCGCGCGGCGGCGCGGCGAGCTCGGTGACCTCCTCGTCCTGCTCGAGCACCCGCCGGTCTACACCAAGGGGCGCCGTTCGACCCCTGCCGAGCTGCCGATGGGAGAGGACTGGTACCGCGCCCAGGGAATCGAGGTCACCGCGACCGATCGCGGCGGCCGGGTCACCTACCACGGCCCGGGCCAGCTCGTCGCCTACCCGATCGTAAGCCTGCGGGAGCTCGATCCGCCCGACGACGTGCACCGGTTCGTCCGCGACCTCGAGCGGGCGATGGTCGCTGCGCTCGCGGATTGGGGTGTCGAGGCCGGGCCGATCGCGGGACTGACCGGGGTCTGGGTCGGCGACCGGCCGCCGCCCGAGGGCGAGGCCCGCAAGATCGGGTCGATCGGCATCCACGTCCATCGTGGAGTGACGACCCACGGACTGGCGGTCAACGTGAACAACGACCTGCAGCCTTTCGAATGGATCGTTCCCTGCGGGATCGAGACCTGCCGGATGACGTCGATCGCCCGCGAGCTCGGTGCCGAGCAGGAGCTGGCCGGTTTCGGCGCCGGACTCGCGGAGCGATTGGCGGAGCTGCTCGGCCGGGCAGCGATCGAACGGCGCTGGGACGAGGTCGCTGGGCGGCTAGCGTTGGAGCCCGCGTGAGCGACCGACCACATGCCGTCACCTCCTCCGCCCCGCGAGCGGAGGCGGGCTTGCGCGTCCACGTCACCCGCTCGCGCGCGAGCCCGGGAGGCGCGGAGTCGATCGAGGGACGGCCGTTTCGCGAGCGAAAGCCGGACTGGCTCAAGGTCCCCGCCCCGGGCGGGCCGACCTACCGGCGGCTCAAGCGCTCGATCGAGTCCGACAACCTGCATACGGTCTGCGAGGAGGCGAACTGCCCCAACGTCGGCGAGTGCTGGGAGCGGGGTACGGCGACGTTCATGATCCTCGGTGACGTCTGCACCCGCCGCTGCGGGTTCTGCAACGTGAAGACCGGGGTCCCGACCTGGAACGACCCGCTCGAGCCGCTCCGCGTCGCCGCCCAGGTCAAGCGGATGGGCCTCCGCCACGCGGTGATCACCTCGGTCGACCGCGACGACCTGCCCGACTACGGCGCCGGCGCCTTCGTCGGTGTGATCCGCTCGATCCGGCTCCAGGTCCCGGGCTGCAAGGTGGAGGTTCTGACCCCGGACTTCCGCGGACAGGAGATGCCGCTGGCGAAGGTGATCGGGGAGCGACCGGACGTCTTCAACCACAACGTCGAGACGGTCCCCCGGCTCTACCCGCGGGCCCGTCGGGGCTCGGACTTCCTGCGATCGTGCCGGGTGCTGCGGATGGCGAAGCAGATGGGCGGGGACCGGGTGCTGACCAAGTCGGGCCTGATGGTCGGGCTTGGCGAGAGCTTCGACGAGATGGTCGAAGCGTTCGAGACGCTGCGCGCGAACGGCGTCCAGATCCTGACCGTGGGCCAGTACCTGCGTCCGACCCGCGACCACCTTCCCGTGGTCCGCTACTGGCATCCGGACGAGTTCGAGGCGCTGCGCGAGGCGGCGCTCGCGCTCGGCTTCGAATCGGTCGCGAGCGGACCCCTGGTCCGCAGCTCCTACCACGCCGACGAGTCCGCCCGGGAGGCCGGGCAGCGGCGCGCCGCTTAGCGGCGCTCAGAGGTCGCAGCCGAGGAGCAGGCTGCGCACGTCGGCCTTCAGGTCTCCCGCGAACCCGAGCCGGTGATAGAGCGCCAGAGCGGCGGCGTTGCCCTCGTCGACGTCGAGCTCGATCCGGGCGCAGCCGCGCTCGCGTGCGCGCTCGAGCGCGAGCTCGACCAGAGCTCGGCCGAGGCCGCGACCGCGGGCGGACTCGCGCACGAACACGTCCTCGATCCAAGCGTCGTCGGAGTCCGTCCACACGCTCCAGCGATAGCGCAGCTGACAGACCCCGTCGGGCGCAGCGGAGCCCAGGGCGCCGAGCAGGTATTCGGCATCCCCGTTCGCCCGGATCCGCTCGACCGAGGCGAGCATGCGATCGTCGGACGGCGCCGAGGCGCCGATCCAATCACGGAACTCGCCGAGCAGCTCGGCCACCCGGACCAGGTCCTCGCCGCCCGCCGGCCACACGCGGGGCTCCGCGTCGTTCATGCCCGCATACCCTGCCAGCTTTGATCCCGCTCAAGGACAACCTGCCGACCCGCCGCTTCCCGGTCCTGACCGTGGCGCTGATCGTCGCCAACGTGGCGATCTTCATCTGGCAGACCCAGTTCCCGACCGATCCGCAGCTCGCCCGGGCCGGGCTGACGAGCGGGATCGATCAGAGCGCCGTCGAGTTCGGGGCGATCCCGTACCGGATCACGCATCCGGGCGAGTCGGAGTGCGCGTTGCAGGCGACGCCGCCGGAGTCGAAGATCGTCTGCGGCGTCGCCGCGGGACTGGGGAGCGCGGCTCCCCTCGATCAGGCGGTCTGGTGGCTGACGTTGCTGAGCTCGATGTTCATGCACGGCGGCATCCTGCACCTGGCGGGGAACATGCTCTTCCTGTGGATCTTTGGCAACAACATCGAGGACTCGATGGGCAGACCACGGTTCTTGGTCTTCTACCTGCTCGCCGGGTTGATCGCCGTCTACGCGCAGGCGCTCGTCGACCCGGACTCGACCGTGCCGACGATTGGGGCCAGCGGCGCGGTCGCCGGAGTGCTCGGCGGGTATGCGCTGCTCCACCCCGGCGCCAGGGTGCTGACCCTGATCTTCCTCGTCTTCTTCGTCACCCTGATCGAGATCCCGGCGGTGATCCTGCTTGGGATCTGGTTCGTGCTCCAGTTCCTGCCCGCGATCGGGCAGACCGCGATCACCGACCTCGCCGGCGGCGACAACGTCGCCTACCTCGCCCACGTCGGTGGCTTCGTCTTCGGGCTCGCGGCGATCAGGTTGTTCGTCGCCGGAACCCGCGGGCGCCTCGCCGAACCGGCGGGGCCCGGCTAGTGAGACCGAACGCGCGCACGGTGCTGCTCGTCGGCGGCCTTGCTTTCGTGGCGGTGTTCGCGGCGATGACGCTCGTGGTCGCGCTCGAGCACGGCGTCAACATCGTGGTCGTCCTCTCGGTCGGGATCATCCTGATGCTCGGACTGGCGCTGATCGGCGCGCTGCGCGAGCCGCCCGACCGCTAGAGCCAGGTGAGAGCTGCTGATCCGCGGCGCGCTGCGCGCCGCTACGCTGACGTTATGTGTCGAAACATCCGCACCCTGCACAACTTCGACCCGCCGGCGACCGAGGAGGAGATCCAGGACGCCGCGCTTCAGTACGTGCGCAAGATCAGCGGCTCGACTAAGCCGTCGCAGGCCAACGTCGAGGCCTTCGACCGGGCGGTCGCCGAGGTCACTGCCGTGACCGAGCGCCTGCTGGAGAGCTTGGTCTCCTCGGCGCCGCCGAAGGACCGCGAGGTCGAGGCGGCAAAGCGCCGCGCGCGTTACGAGAAGCGCTTCGCAGCCGCCTGATCGGCTCGACCGACGGCGAGCGGTAGCTGACACCGACGTGTTCAGCGCCACGGCGGCGCGAATCAGCGCCTTCAACGCCTCTTCATCGATCTCGTCGCCCTGATGGAAATCGATGGCACGCCTGGTGCTGCCTTCGAGGCTGGAGTTGAAGAGGCCTGTTCTCCACTTCCACTCCTCGACCACTTCGGGGCCGCCTGCTTGACGAGACTTCGGACCCGAGCGAGCGTCTCGCCCGCCAATCACTCAGCTCGCGTCGATCAGCTGAGAGGGAGAGTCTCCTCCGTTTCCTTCCTGCGAGCCGCGCTTCGTCTTCTTCATCGTTCTGGCTCCTCACATTCGTGGCGCGGCGACAGGGGTCGGCGCGATGAGGGGGAGATATGCGGCACTGTCGCGACCGGCTCGCACCGTTCTGGCAGCCACATTGCTCATCGCCCCCGGCCTGGTCTGGACTCTCTGGTCGGCGAGCCGATCCCGTCGAGCGGTGCAGTTCGTTGCGCGGAACAAGATCGAGCAGGCGGAGGCCGTGGTTAGGGCCGGGCCAGGCACGGCCGGGGCCGATGGGTCTCTGGCGTCGATCGCGGCCGTCTCAGGCTCGCCTCGGTCACCGCCGGCGGCCTACTTCAATCCCACCGCTGTCCATCTGTTTCACTGGGCACGTGGACGCAGATTCCTTTGAGATCGCGATCGAGCGCGGCGGCGTGGACGACGTCGCGGCGCTTCGCGAGCTGTGGCTCGAGCTCCATCATCACCATGCCCACGTGGCGCCGCAGAGCGGCGAGTTCGTCGACGAAGAGAGCTCCTGGCGGGTGCGCTCCTCCTCCTATCGCGAGTGGCTCGCGGACCGGGGCTCGTTCCTGCTGCTGGCCCGCGCCCAGGGGCGAGTCGTCGGATACGCGCTCGTCCGCGTAATGGAGGCGGGTCCCGAGCTCACGGACTCGTGGCGGGTCCCCGAGGTGATCGCTGAGATCGAGACGATGCTGGTTTCGGCGCCGTTTCGAGGAGCGGGCCTTGGGACCCGCCTGCTCGACGAGATCGACGCCGAGCTCGAGCGCCAGGGAATCACCGAGGTGATCGTCGGGCTCATGCCCGGCAACGACGGTGCCCAGCGTCTGTACGAGCGCCGGGGTTACCGGCAGCGGTGGCTCGTGCTTGCCCGAGGGAAGTGGAGCTAGTGCTGACGCCTCCCGAGCACGGACCACCTACGAGCAATTCCTCGCGGGGATCATCTCCGCGGCGAGCGAGTTCCCCGGTCATCTCGGAGTCGACGTATTCCGGCCGCAAAGCGCAAGCGCGGGCGAGTACCGCACCGTCTATCGCTTCGACACCGCCGAGCACCTGCGCGCCTGGCTTGACTCCGACGAGCACACGGCCTGGATGGAGCGCGCCGAGCCACACGTGATCGGCCCGATGCACACCAGCTTCGTGACCGGCCTCGAGACCTGGTTCACCCTGCCGGGCCAGTTCGGGATGCCCCCGCCGCCATACAAGATGGCGCTGCTCACCTGGATCACGATCTTCCCCCTGATCACCGCCATCGTGGCCCTGACGGGCCCGCTGCTCGAGGGACTGCCGCTGGCCGCGAGCCTGGCGATCACGACCGCGCTCACGGTCCCCGTGATGACCTGGGGTGGTGATGCCGCGGGTGACCCGGCTGCTGCGCGGATGGCTCTATCCGGGTCACCGTCCTCCGACCCCCACGCCGGAAAGCCACTCGTGACCGCCAGTCGTGCAGTTGCGCCCTGCGGGCTGACCGAGACCTGCCTTGGCGTCTGAGCCCGACAACCCCACCCCGAGCCTGTATCAAGTGCCGGCGGCGAGGCGGCGGTCCGACGATTGATGGATGCGTCTTACGACGGGGTGGAGGGCGACGAGCCCTTGTCGCCGCTCTTTCCCGAGAATGTGGACGAGAAGCATCGAGCCCACGTCACGGCCCGGTGGTGCGAGGTCTTCGGTGGCTTCCGATTATTGATCTACCACGACTCTAGAAGAACATGACCCCGGAGAGTCTGCACAGGAGGAAACGATGAGCGCAAAGAAGGCCACGCAGAGGTCCGCCAAGAGCACCACCGCGACCAACAGGAAGTCGAAGGGGTTCACGGCCGAGGAAAAGGCCGCAATGAAGGAGCGCGCCAAGGAGCTGAAGGCCGAGAAGAGCAGAGCCGAGGGCGAAAAGGATCTGCTCGCGAAGATTGCCGAGATGAAGGGGTCCGATCGCACGATGGCCAAGCGGGTCCACGAGATCGTCAAGGCCACTGCTCCTGACCTCGTGCCGAGAACTTGGTATGGGATGCCCGCGTATCGCAACGAGGACGACAAGGTTGTCTGCTTCTTCAAGAACGCGGGGAAGTTCAAGTCCAGGTATGCGACCCTCGGCTTCAACGACGCGGCGAACCTCGACGCGGGCAACATGTGGCCGACCGAGTTCGCGCTGAAGAAGCTGACCCCCGCCGAGGAGAAGAAGGTCAGCGTGCTCGTGAAGAAGGCGGTGAGCTGAGGGCCGCGAAGGGAGGGATGACGATGCTGAAGAACGGAAGGGTCGCCGCGCGACTTCCGGCGCAGGACCTCGAACGGGCGCGCGCGTTCTACGCCGAGAAGCTCGGACTCGAGCCGGCCGAAGAGAGGGAGGGCGGCCTGCGCTACGTCTGCGCCAACGGCGAGTTCGCCCTGTTCGAGTCAACCGGTTCAGCCGCCGGGGACCACACGCAGATGGGCTGGGAGGTCGATGACATCGAGGCGACCGTCAGCGAGCTGCGAAGCCGCGGCGTCGTGTTCGAGGAGTACGACCTGCCCGGGCTGAAGACGATCGATGGCATCGCTGAGATCGAGGGCCAGTACCCGAGCAAGGGCAGCGGCGAGCGTGGCACCTGGTTCCGTGACAGCGAGGGGAACATGCTCGGGATCGGCGAACCAGTCCCTTGATCGCAATGGAAATGGCGGCACAGCACCAATGAACGCGACGCCGACGCTCTACGAGTGGGCCGGCGGGGAGGCGGCGATCCGGCGGCTGATGGATTGCTTCTACGACCGCGTCGAGCGTGACGAGCTGCTCTCGCCGTACTTTCCCGGCGGGGTGAGCGAGGAGCACCGAGCGCACGTCAGCATCTGGTGGTCGGAGGTGCTCGGCGGCCCCGCCCGCTACACGGAGGACTTGGGCGGCTACGAGAAGATGCTCGCTCACCATCGCGGCCTTGCGATTGCGCCCGAGGAGCGGCATCGCTTCGTCTCGCTGCTCAGCTTCGCCGCCGACGACGCTGGCCTTCCGGACGAGCCCGAGTTTCGCTCGGCGCTCGTCGCCTACGCCGAGTGGGGATCCCGCCTTGCGATGCACAACTCCCAGCCGGACGCCCAGGTCTTCGAGCACGCACCTGTCCCTCGGTGGGGTTGGGGCGAGGCGCCCCCATTCGAGTCCTAGGAAGGCCATGCGCACAGTCACTGGGTTCTCGTCGTCTCGGGCGCCCGCTCCCATGGGACGGTGTTGCAAAGGTCTCGCCGAACGACGGATGGGTCACCCTCGGCCGCAAGCGTCGAGCCCGTAGGAGTGAGCGAGCCGGGGGGACGGTGCGCGCGATGAGCGCGTCGAGACGGCGCCCGACCTCGCGTTTTCCAGCCCCGGCATGGCCGCGATGTAGGCCTGCACCGGACCGTCGCCGTCGGCCTTCGCGATCTGAGGGGTGCCGCCTGCGAGGAGGGTCGGCTTTGCGCCCTTCGCCGACTTCTTGGACGTCCTCTTGGCCATTGCGTTCACTCGAACTCGAACCCCGATGAAAATTTGTGGAGCCAGCGGGATTCGAACCCGCGACCTCCTGCTTGCAAAGCAGGCGCTCTCCCAGCTGAGCTATGGCCCCTGGGTAGCCCGATTGTAGGTCGGGGCCGCGGACCTGCGAGAAGTTTTTCGACCCGCCCGTCAACCGCCGCTTGGCGGCGATCGAGGTTTGTGGGAGGATCGCGGGCCAAGGGTGGAATCGAAGAGCGCCGAGACTGAGAGCGAGACCGCGGTCGCCGTCGGCGAGCGCGAGGATCCGGACAAGTCGTCGCAGGCCGCCGAGCAGGCAGCGCAGCAGGCGGGGCCGGGAAAGGGCCGGGCGGAGGTCTCGAACCTCGACATCGTCCGCCACTACTTCGACCTCGCGGCCGACCACCTCGGGCTCGCCGACGACCTCCGGGTCGTCTTCTGGACCCCATATCGCGAGGTCACCGTCCAGATCCCGATCAAGCTGGCGGACGGCAAGACGCACGTCTTCTCCGGCTACCGGATCCAGCACAACGGGGCCCGCGGCCCATACAAGGGCGGGATCCGCTTCCACCCGGAGGTCGACATCGACGAGGTGCGCGCGCTGGCCTCGTTGATGACCTGGAAGACGGCGGTCGCCGGGGTCCCGTTCGGCGGCGCCAAGGGCGGCGTCAACTGCCCGGCGGGTGACCTCGACCAGGCGGAGCTGCAGCGGATCGCCCGCTCGTTCATGGACAAGATCGAGAAGGTGCTCGGCCCGACCCGCGACATCCCGGCGCCGGACGTGAACACCAACGCCCAGACGATGGCCTGGTTCATGGACGAGTACGGCAAGCTGCACGGTCATACGCCGGCGATCTGCACCGGCAAGCCGATCGCGCTCGAGGGCTCCTACGGGCGCGAGGCGGCGACCGGCCGGGGCTGCGTCTACATGTTTCGCGAGGCGGCCCCGCAGCTCGGCCTCTCGACCGCCGACACCAGCTTCGCGGTCCAGGGCTACGGCAACGTCGGCTCGTGGGCGGCGCGCCTGATGCAGCAACTCGGGGCGCGGATGGTGGCGGTCTCAGACGCCAACGGCGCGATCCGCGCCGACGACGGCATCGACGCCTACGCGCTCCAGGAGCACATCGCCGGCGGCGGGCTGATCACCGAGTTCGAGGGCGTCGAGCAGATCGACCCCGACGACCTGATCGCGGTCCCCTGCGATGTCTTCATCCCGGCGGCGCTCGGCGGGATGATCCACGAGCACAACGCCGACCGGATGCAATGCAAGGTGCTGGTCGAGGGCGCCAACAGCCCGACGACCCCGATCGCCGACCAGATCCTGCGCGAGAAGGGCGTCTACGTGATCCCCGACGTGATGGCGAACGCCGGCGGCGTCGTCGCCTCCTACTTCGAGTGGGTGCAGAATCTCCAGCACTTCCGCTGGGAGGAGCGGGAGGTCAACGACAAGCTCGGCACGATCATGCGCCGCGCCTATCGCGAGGTCTCCGGTCGCGCCAAGGAGGAGAAGCTCGAGCTGCGCGAGGCCGCCTACCTGCTCGGGATCGAGCGTGTGGTCGACGCCTCGCGAACTCGCGGCTACGTCTGAGCCGGCGCAGGGCGCGCCGCTCGGCAATCGCCGTTCAGAAGTCGAAGTCCTTGGGCTTGCCCTGCTCGAACCAGAGCTCGTCGTCCTCGGGAGCGTCGCGTAGGAACTCGGGGGTCTCCTCGAGCACGTCCTCGTCTTCCTCGTCGTCCTCGCGGTCGCCGCCCTCGTCGACGAGCTCACCTTCGAGCGGTTCGTCCTCGTTCTCGTCGGCGACCTCCTGCGGCTCGTCGACGTGCTCCCCGGCCTGCTCGCCCTCGCCGGCTTCCTCCACCGCACCCTCGTACGGATGTTCGACCGTGTCGAGCGACTCGATCGGCGGCTCGCTCGCGGTCGGCGGCGCCGGCGTCACCTCGGGTTCGTCCTCGAACTCGAGGTCCAGCTCGAGGTCGAGCTCCTCCTCGCTCTGGTCGTAGAAGGGCGACTCGCCCTCGGCCTGGCGATCGGCGTCGGACCCCTGCTCATCGGCTTCGGAGTCCTGCGCCTCCGGCGGCGGCGAGTCGTCCGACGTTTCGATGCGGGGCCGCTCCTCGACGGCGACGCCCTCGACGGCGACCGGCTCGGCCGCGCTTGCCTCACCGCCTGAGTCGGAATCGGGGAACTCGGGGTCGCCGGGACGGCTCGGGGGCCCGAAGGCCTCGTCCTCGAGCCGTTTCAGCTCGTCGTCGTCGGCACCCAGGCGCCGCTTCAGGTCGAGGTGCTGTCGAATCGCGTCGTCGAGGATTCCCATGGCGATGCGCTACGCGAAGACTACTCCGCGGCCTAGATTCGCCATGCCCGGGCCCGTCCCTTTCAAGCGTCGGGCCCCGCGACCGCTGTTGCGGTCGCGGGATCCGGGCTCGAATCGCTCGTCCGCCCCTACTTGACGCCCTTTGCGCACACGATTCCCTCAACCGCCTGCCCCGGCGCGCCGGCGAGGTCGACGAAGCCGAACTCCCACTGGGCCGGCGGGACCGCGGCGAAGTGATCGACGGCGATCAGCCTGTCGGTCGCGTAGAAGCCCGAGATCGCCTTGCCGGCCGGGCAGGTCAGGAAGGTGATGTCCGTGGCGCCGTTCGCAGGTACCGGCAAGGGGGTGGACGCGGTGAAGTAGCTGATGCGAACCTTCTTGGCGCCCCCCCTGGCCCGTTCCACTGCAGCGCCGCTCGCCTTTGCCTCGGCGGCCGATATCCGCTCGATCTCCCTCTCCACCGGGGGGGCTGGCGCCACCTTGTCGTCGCTGCCGCCGAGCCCGATTGCGGCAAACGCACCGCCGGCGACCACCAGAATCCCGAGCACACCCAAAAAAACTCGTCCCCTCACGAGAACCTCCTCAGTTAGCGAGCCGGGACCTCCCCCTGCTCGGTCGATCCCATCCTATGCCGGATTTCCTCGCGATCGTTCCTGATCGGGACGGTAAACTGGCGGCCATCCCGGGGCTATAGCTCAGTTGGGAGAGCGCCTGGTTCGCAATCAGGAGGTCGCGGGTTCGAGTCCCGCTAGCTCCATCTCGGAAAGCCCCGCTAACGCGGGTTTCCTCGCTTGAAAGCCTGGACGCTTGGCGATTCGAGTGCCACCGTCGCTGCCAAAAGGACCGGCCGGACACGGAATCGTCCTCAGCGGGCGCCTTCTTCGGGGGCGTCGTGCACCGCCAGGTTCAGCTCCCCTCTTCGCGCGACGCGGGAGCGGCGCTCCAGTCGCCCGGCCAGCTTCGCGCGAAGCGGAGCGCCCGGAAGGGGTCGGGCATCGTGGTGCCGCGACGCCCGTGGTCATGGCGCTGCCGCGTCCGCAACGGCGCCAAGCGAGGCCGCGTCGGCGTCAGCGAGTACGCGCACGATCGTGAGGTCAAGCGCAGACTGGTACGGGGCCAGTGCCTCGAGGAGGTCGGACCGCTGGGACGCTTCGATCCCCACGCTACCGACACGGACGTCCATCGCCGCGAAGTGCTTGCGATGGCCCTCGTTGATGGTCCGATAGAAACCCTCCTCCTCACAAAGCCGCCGGTTTGCACCTGGACCCAGCGCGACCCGCACGTAGGAGGCGACGACGGGAGCCGTCCGTCTCTGCTCCGCCGCCGCATCACGCACCCAGCCGCGTGCCCGCGCCGCCTGGTCAGGCAGCATCCAGTTCAAGAGCACGCCATCGGCGATCGCGCCGCCGAGACGACAAAGTCGAGGCCGCATCGCAGCGACGACGATGCGTGTCCCCTCGGGCACAAGCGCGCGAAGCTCTGCCACCGCTCGTTGGAGGGCGTCGATCTGCAAGGAGAGCGCACCCGACCCGATCCCGAGCCACAGCCTCGCGGGATCGATCCCGAGGCGCTGGACCTCCGCCGCGATTTCGACTGGCTGATATCGGTGCAGCGGCAACACCCCCACCCCGAGCTGGAGCGTCACGGTGGCCGCGGCGAACTCCGCAAGCGTGTCGAGACCGCGAGCGGCCGGCTCGTCGTTTGACCACACCGAGTGGTAGCCGAGCTGCTCGCATCGAGCCGCCAGTTCGCGGGCGACTCCGGCGTCCAGACCTGCCGTAACGCCCAGCCCGCGATGCGTCGGCGCAGACGTCATCATGGCTTCCATCATGAGGCGTCGAGGGCGGCGCCGCACACTGCTCGCATAGGGGCCGCGACCAGCGCGTCGCGGCCCGTTCCTACTTGCTGGTCCTCGCGCGGGGAGGAAGCCCGAGAAGCTGCAGCCGCGTGCGCCCGATCGCCGCTGCGGCCGCTTGATGCTGCGCGCCCGGACGCCGCTCAGGCCGGGGTCCAGCGGAGCACCGGATCCATTGGGCACCAAGCGCGTTCTGGTGCCCAAATCCACCAACATCCACGGCTACCCGACGCTGGCTGCGTTCCCAGCGCGTCGGGCAGATCCCGCTTGATAGAGCCGCAAGCCCCGCTTCCGGCTCCGAGTGCCGCCCCGCTTCGCAATCAGGAGGTCGCGGGTTCGAGTCCCGCTAGCTCCATTTCGGAGGCCGCCGCACCGCGTTCGTCGAGGGCCTTCGCATCTCAGGCCGGGGCCGGCTGGGCATCGGGCTCGTCGCCGTCGCCGCGCTGATCCGCCGGCTCAGGCTCCGGCGGCTTCGACGGCGGCGGTGCGAACTCGGGCTCATGGACGTGCGGCATCCACTCAAGCCATTTCGGCAGATACCAGTTCCAATCGCCGAGCACCTTCATCGACGCCGGCAACAGCACGCCGCGGACAATCGTCGCGTCGATCAGCACCGCGACCGCGAGGCCGACGCCCATCTCCTTGAAGTCAAGGAAGGTCAGGGTGATGAAGACCGCGAACACGAACACCATCACGGCTGCCGCGCTGGTCACGGTCCCGGCCGTGGTCGAGATGCCCCGCCTCACGGCCTCATCGGTGCTCAGCCCTCCGCGCCAGAGCTCGCGCACCCGGGAGAGGATGAACACGTGATAGTCCATCGAGAGCCCGAACAGGATCACGAACAGGAACAGCGGCAGCCACGACGTCACCCCCCCGTTCGAGCTGAAGTCGAGCACGCCCTCCAACCGGCCGTCCTGGAAGATCAACACGAGGACTCCGTAAGCCGCGCCGATCGAGAGCAGGTTGAGGATGATCGCCTTGATCGGGATCACGATCGAGCGGAACGTGACCAGCATCAGCAGGAAGGCAAGCGCGAAGACGAAGGCGAAGATCAGCGGCAGACGGTCGACGAGCTGGTCGCGGAAGTCCACAGACTGGGCTGCCGGGCCGCTGACGTTGACGGTCACGCCGTCGATCCTGCCGATCGAGGCGGGGATGATCTCATCGCGGATCTCCTCCAGCGCGTCCGACGACGCTTGATCGTTGCCGGTGCCGACGGTCGGGATCGCGACCAGAGCCACGGTGCCATCGTCGTTGTAGGTGATCTCGGTCCCCGGGAGCACCTTGTCGGAGGACTCCGCTTTGCGCACCAGCAGGTCGATGCCCACCGACACCTGGGTTCCCTCCCGAACGTCGTCTCCCTCGACGACCACGTCGGCGGTCACGCCCTCGGCCGGGAAGGCGTCCCGGACCACGTTGTAGGTCTGGATCACAGGGAGATCCTGCGGCAGGTCGTCGGTGCTGGAGACCACGATCTTCATGCTCAGCGCCGGGATCGCCAGCAGCACGAGGCCGCCGCCGGCGATCGCGATCGAAAGCCACGGGCGGCGCATCACACGCTCGATGATCGGCGACCAGAACCGCGACTCCCCGGCCGATTGACGCCGTGCCAAGAACGGGATCCGGCCCTTGTCGATCCGGTCTCCGAGCCAGGCGAGCAGCGCGGGCAGGACCGTGAGCGAGGCGAACATCGCCAGCGCGACGACGAGGATCGTTCCCTCGGCGAAGGAGAAAAACGTCTTGTCGCCGCTGAGGAACATTCCGGCCATCGCGACGATCACGGTGAGGCCGGAGATCAGCACGGCGCGGCCGGAGGTCGCGGCGGCGACGTCCAGGGCCGCTCGGGGCTCGCGCCCAACGGCGCGCTCCTCACGCTCGCGACGGATGTAGAACAGCGAGTAGTCGACGCCAACCGCGAGCCCGATCAGCAGGATCACTGACTGGACGTTGCTGTCGACCGGGGAGAGCTGGCTCGGGAGCGAAACCAGCGCCAGCGCCGCCATCACGCAGGAGATCGCGAGCAGCAGCGGCACGCCTGCCGCGACCAGCGACCCGAAGGCGAAGACAAGGATCAACAGGGTCAGCGGGAGCGAGATCAGCTCCGCCTTCCCAAGGTCACTTGTGAAGGTGTCGTTGAGCTCCTTATTGGCGCTGACGTTGCCGAACTGCTCTATCAGCAGGTCGGGGTGGTCGGCCTTGACCGCGGCGACCGCGCTCTCGGCCGGCACGAGCCGATCCCGGGCCTCGAGATCGTCGCCCGTGATCTCGAAGTCGACGAGGACGGAGCGACCGTCCTCGGACACCGACCCCCCTCCGTCCAGCGGCGACGTGACGTTCTGAACGTACTGGGCCCCGGACAGCTCCTCGACCGTTTGCTCGATCGCGGCGGCGAACTCCGGATCCTTGAACGTCAGCGACTCGCTCTGGATGATCACCAGCTCGTCGTTGGGCCTCATCCCAGCGTCGTAGAGGGTGTCCTCGGCGTCGTGCGACTCGCCGTTGAACATGTCGGCCCCGTGGATCTCCTCCTTGCCGATCGCGTTGCCCGCCATCACGGCGATGACCACGAATGCGATCCAGCCCCAGATCGCGAGCTTGCGATGCTCGGCGCTCCAGTGCGCCGCCCGCGCTGCCAGGCCGCTCGGCGGTTCAGTCGGCGGCGTAGTGGACGAGTGCGGATCGGTGGACATCCCGCCCTCCTTTTCGAGCGTCTCCGCTCACGATCACGACGCGCGACGCGGCGACCGTACCACGGCTCTAAGGGCCATCGCCCAGCAGCGCGTCATCGAGGAACCGACGACTCTTCGTTCGAACGCCTCGGACTCCGCGGCCTGTGCGGCAGGGCGGCCCGCCTTCATCGTGGCCACAGGTCGCCATCGGCGATCTCGAGCAGGTTGCCCGCCGGGTCGGTGAAGTAGAACGAGCGCCTGGCCCGCTCCCAGTCCTGTTCGTGGGTGATCTCGATCCCGCGGCCCGCGAGCGCCCGCATCCATCCCTCATAGGCGCTGCGGTCGGCGGCGAGCAGGCAGGCGTGGCCGGGACCGGTCGAGCCGTGGGCGGAGATCGCGCTCTCCCGCTCAGCCAGCAGGCTGCGGTCGAAGAGCAGCAGGACCCCGCCACCGACGCGGAAGGCGATCCCGTCTGGCCAGCGCGCGACTGCGCGCAGGCCGAGTACCTCGGTGTAGAAACGCTCTACCTCGCCGCGCTCACCGCTGTCGTGGTAAAGGCAGGTTTCGAGCACGCCGGTGAGCGCCGGCACCTCCGCGGCGCTCACCGCAGCGCCTCCGCGAGCGCCTCGCGTCCGCCCGAGAGCACCGGCTCTCCGTGCGAGACGAGCACCCGCTCGATCGGCAGCTCGAGCAACGGGCGCAACCGCTCGCGCAGACCCGAGAGCGTCATTCCGGTCTCCAGGTAGCGGAGCCACGGCTCAGGGCAGAGCCGCAGGCCACCGCCGACAGCGCCGAGCAGGCGGTCGCCGACGACCAGGGTTCGCCTCTGGGCGAGCCAGAACTCGACCTCCCCCGCCCCACGCAGCGGCACCGGTTCTATTCCGGCCGGTAGCTCGGCGCGGGCGCGAGAGGTCTGTGCTCGGTAGCGGGCGACGAGCTCCGAGCGGCTGCGGCGATGAAAGCGGATAGTGGTCAGGGCCAGGACCCGGGCGGCCGCGGCGCAGCGCTCGTCCGCCCAGGCCCAGAGCGCGGCCGGGACCAGCGCATCGATGAAGACCGCAGCGCCCGCAACCTCGGCCAGCACCGAGCCGACCTCGGCCGGCCAGTCGGCCGGGCTCCCGGCGGCCGCCCCCGGTCGCCATTCAGGGTGGCGCGCGGTCCAGCGCCAGAGCCCGGGCTCGATCTCGGCCGGTTCGGCGTCGGCGCCAGACACCCTCACCTCGGACCGCCGGGGGGAATCGCGAGCCAGCCCCGCCAGCGATGGCGAAGCCCGCCGCTCGAGAGCGCGCGGCGCAGGGCCCGGCGCGCTGCAGAGCCGGGCGGTGGTGGCGGGTGCGGCGCGAAGCGGTGCTCACGCAGCGCTGCCGCGTAGCGGGCGGCGTCGGGCCGGGACGCCCTCAGCCGCCGCTCGAGATCGGCCAGGGTGGTCGGACCCGGCAGCGCCCACCCGAGCTTGTCGAGCGCGGCGCGCAACTCGTCGAGCTGCGGCTCGGCAAGCGATCCCGAGTCCAGCGCCCGGCGGCGGCGCCGGATCACCGCGGCGGCGAACCCGAGCAGCCCCGCAACGACCGCCAGAGCTGCGAGCACGAGCATGCCGGGCAGGCCCCCGTCGGGCTGCGCGGGTGCCAATACGCCCCCTTCGAGCGCGCGCTCGAGCCTCGCTCCGCCCTCTTCGTCGGCGACCGAGCCACGCCCCCGAAAGAAGGTCCCGAGTGTCGTGCCGGAGCCCTGCGACGCCGCCGGGGCGGCCGCCGGAGTCGGGTCGAAGGTGACCCAGCCGATGCCGCGGAAGTAGACCTCGACCCAAGAATGCGCGTCGGTGTCCCGGACCTCGTAGACGCCGCGCTCCTGGCCGAGGCTGCCGGGGGCGAAGCCCGAGACGACCCGACTCGGGATCCCGACCATCCGCAGCATCAGACCCATCGTTCCGGCGAACTGCTGGCAGTAGCCCGATCGATCCTCGAACAGGAACGCGGCCAGGGGATAGGCGCGTTCGGGGACGTCGGGCGAGTAGTCATAGCCGTTGCGAAGGTGGCGCTCGATCGCGTGCGCCGCCTCGTAGGGGTTCGATGCCCCGGCCACCAGGCGGCGGGCGAGGCGATATGTCGCGCCGTATGGGGACGCGAGCAGCTCGCTGCGGAGCTCGGCATCCGGCCGCTCGCCCCAGAGGGGCATCGCGCGGGCGCGGTCGGGAGCGAAGCTGAACTCGCCCGAAGGGCCGAGCCGAGCGGGGAGGGCGATCAACGTCGAGCGCTCGAATCGCTCGCGCGGGTAGGTCGCCGGCGCGGTGCGCAACTCGCGTACGGTCGGCTGGGGCACATAGGAGACGACCGAGTACTCGTCGCCCGCCCGCAAGCGGTCGGCGCCGGCGCGTAAGGTGCCGTCGGCGCTCACCGAGACCTCGTCGAGGCCCAGGATCGCCTGCGCGGTCCCGGCCCCGATCACGACCCCGCTCGACAGGGCGCGGACCTCGTAGCTCGCCTGCGAGAGCCAGTCTCGATGGCGCTCCGGGAGCTCGGCGCCGGGGGTGTCGCGCCGCGCCGCGCGCTCGGCCGTGGCGAGCGGGTCGGCGCGGCGCGCGCGCTGCCAGGTGAAGCCGTCGAAGCGGTCCAGCACGCTCGCCTTCCAGTACGCGGGGCTGGCGCTGCGGACGTCGAGCAGGGCAGTGCCGTTGTCCGGCCAGGGCAGCGGACCGTAGGAGTGGTCCCACTCGAAACTCACGCCGCTCTCGGCCCCGAACCACTCCCAGCTCCGGTAGTCCCACCACGAAGAGGCGGGGTCGATGCGGGCGGCGACCGGGATCGCGAGGACGCCGGCCGCCGCCGCGATCGCGATCGCGGCCGGGATCCGTCGCGGCTCGAGCGCCGGAGCCCAGAGCCAGCCGGCGATCAGGGCGAGCAGCGGGATTCCCCAGAGCAGCTCGTTAGCGGGCGAATCGAGCGTCACGGCCGCCCCGAATAGGCCGGTGAGCGCCGCCAGCGCCGCGAGCCTGAGCGCCGGCCGGCGCCGGCCGGGCCAGAACCCGAGCAGCGCGGCGACCCCGAGCAGCAGAGGCACGAACAGGAGCAGTGCCAGCCGCACCCAGACAGCCCCGCCGTCGTAGGGCATTTCGACCTCGCCGACTGCCGCCAGGCCGCGACCGAGGTTCTCGAACAGCTCGTCCCAGCCGCCCGGGGCCAGCATCCGGGCCGGCAGCCCGACCACCACAGCCGCCGTCGCGGTCGCGAGGACGCACGTCACCACCGCCGCCGACCGGCGCCAGGGCAACCGCCGGGCGCCGAGCAGCGAAAGCGCCGTCGCCGCCGCGGTGACGACCACCAGCGCTCCGAGCAGCCGCGCGACCGGCGCGTCGGTCACGAGCTGCGCCCACCGCAGGACCCCGAGCGCTCCCAGCCCGGCGAAGAAGCCGAGCTCGATCGCGGGCCGGGTCGCCGCGGGCGCGGAGCCGCCCGAGGATCGATCGGCTACGGAGCCGAAGGGATCCGCGCGACGAGTAACGGACTCCACCGGGCGCGTCGGGGTCGCTCGTTCTCGAAGCGGCACACCGGTCACGCGAGCCTCCCGATCGCGCCCCGCGCGGCGACTCCGACCAGCCATCCGTCGCAGCCGGCGACTGTGAACGTCGCCGAGCGCCCGGTGCTCGGCGCGACCAGATAGCGGGGTGCGACGCCCGCGCGCAGCGCCTGCGGGAGGGCGGGACGCTCGGCCGCCGTGACCCAGAAGACCGCACCGGAGCGGATCGCCCGCGCCACCGCGGCGCTCGGCGAGCCGGCCTCGACCACCGCGAGGCGGGCGTGGAGCTGCGGCCAACCGCGCAGGTCGGGCTCGATCTCGGTCGCGCGACGGTCGTCCGGCAGCAGGGCTGCGCAGCCACCCCTGCCGGCCAGGTGGATGCAGAGCGATGCCGCAGCGCGCACGGCCGCGTCGAGGGCCGCCGGAGACGCCGGCAGCTCGGCATCGAGGACGACCAGCGGGGCCGCATCGGCACCCGCGACGAGCCGGCGCTCGACCAGCTCCCCCGTCCGTGCGACCGCCGGCCAGTGGATCCGCGAGGCCGGGCTGCCCCGGCGGTAGGCGCGCAGGCCGTCGACTTCGAGCTCGATCGCGCGCGCATCGAGGGCACTCGCCGCGGCAGCATCCTCGAGCCCGGCCAGGGTGCCCGCCCCAGCCCCACCCCCGCCCCGCCCGCTCACCAGCACCGGCTCGATCCGGGGCAGGACCAGCACCTCGCCCGGGTCGGCGCTCTCGGCGCCGCGCGTCCAGAGCCCGAGCGGGTCGCGGATCTCGGCCCGAGAGGGCCCGGGCCGGCGTCGGCCGCGCCCGCTCAGGCGCACCTCGGCGACATGGTCGAGCGAGCGGCGCGGCCCAATCGCGACCGGGGCCGGGAGCACGCCGTCTACGAGCCGGCCGCCGGGCGGTGGCAGGTGGGCGCCGACGGCGCTGATCCGCACCGGGTATGGCTCGCCCTCGACCACCCGGCCCGGTGCCGGAGCCCGCTCGAGCCGCCGCGGCCGGGCGAGCTCTACCCAGATCACCGCGACGATCGCGAGCCCGACCAGGCCGACGCCCGCGACCAGCAGCGACGGCGTGTCAAAGCCGGCCCCGGCGATCGTCAGGACGGCGCCGAGCGGGATCGCTGTCGGGGCCCCCGGCACGCGCTGCCTACAAGGCCGGGACGCGCTCCAGCGCCGCGGTGACCACCTCGTTCGCGTCGCCGGGAGCGGCGCCGGGGACGAGCAGCAGCCGGTGGGCGAGCACCGAGGGGGCGAGCGCCTGCACATCGTCGGGGAGCGCGTGATCGCGGCCGTCGAGGGCGGCGAGGGCCTTCGCAGCGCGGAACAGCATCAGCACGGCACGCGGGCTCGCGCCGAGCTCGACGCGCGGGTCGTTGCGAGTCGCCTCACCGAGCCCGACCGCGTAGCGTCGCAGCGGCTCGCTGGCGTGGATCGACGCGACCCCCGCCTGCGCGGCGAGCACGGTCGGCACCTCGGTCACCGGCTCGAGGTCGAGAACCCGGTCGTGGCGCGCGTGCTGCTCGAGCATCTCCGCCTCCTCGCCGGCGCTCGGATAGCCGAGCGAGACCCGGACCATGAACCGGTCGAGCTGCGCCTCCGGGAGCGGATAGGTGCCCTCGTATTCGGCCGGGTTCTGGGTCGCGAGGACGACGAACGGGCGCGCCAGTTCGTGCTGCTGGCCGTCGATCGTGACGTGGCGCTCCTGCATGCACTCCAGCAGCCCGGACTGCGTCTTCGGCGAGGTGCGGTTGATCTCGTCGACCAAGACGACGTTCGCGAACACCGGCCCCGGGTGGAACTCGAACCGGCTCGCCCCCTGATCGAACACGTTGGTGCCGACGATGTCGGACGGCAGCAGGTCGGCGGTGCACTGGACCCGGGCGTACTCGGCCCGCAGCGAGCGGGCGAGGGCCCGTGCGAGCGCGGTCTTGCCGACCCCAGGGTAGTCCTCGATCAGCACATGGCCCTCGGCGAACAGCGCCACCAGGACGTCGCGGAGCACGTCGTCGCGGACCTTTACCGCCCGCTTGACATTCGCCCGCAGCTCGGCGCCCACGTCGGCCACCGCGCCCGGGTCGAGCTCCGGAACCGTCGCCACGGGCCAATGGTAAGGGGCACGCCGCGGCCTGCCGCGAGCCGAGTGCTGAGGCGGGAAGCGGGCGGGCTAGCGGTAGCGTCTGCCGGGGTTACGCCACAGCGCCCGCTTCCCCTGTGCGCCCCGGTCGCGCGACCCGTGGCGGCAGGCCAACCCGAGCCGGCGGCGAATCATTCACCGCGCCGGCCAAGGTAGACGGGCGATCGGACGGCCCGAACAGGTGGCGCGAGACGCCGTCGAGCCGATCAGGGCAAGAAAAACGGCCCGGTGGAACTCTCTCCGCCTGCCCCGCACGTAGCCTTCGCGCGAACAAAGCTTTGCGAGCTTCCTTAGGAGAGGTCCTTGCGCTTGGCTTTCGCGCCGGTTTCCTCTCTCCCGGACCGCAGGGGGAACCTAGACCGACCGACGACGAAATGCAAGGGGCTCGCCGGGCACGAGCCCGCAAAGTGCGAGAAAACGCGCTCAGCGCCGCGGGGCCGGCGGCTCCTTGCCGGCCAGCTCGCGCAGGTTGCGCGCCGCGCGGCCGAGCAGCAGGGCGATCATCGTTCCCGCGATCGCCAGCCCGATCAGGTCGAAGACCGTCAGCTCGAGGTCGGCGAGCGCGAAGTCCAGCCCGGCTCCCAGTGCGACGACGGTATTGAGCGCGATCAGGATCAGGCGGACCTCGGTCGGGCCGATCCATCCGTAGCCGATCGAGAAGCGCCCGAACGCGTAGCTCTCGAGGTAGACGTTGATCGAGAGGATCAGGTAGGCGACCACGATCAGGGTCCCGATCGAGAGCAGCATCAGCGGCGAGAGCCCGATCCCGATCCCGATCGCCGCGGTCGCGATCGCATCGACGAGATGGTCGAGGTAGTAGCCGTAGGTCGGTCGCTCGATCCCGCGCACCCGCGCCAGGGTCCCGTCGAGCGAGTCGCCGAGCCATTGCGCGACCAGCAGCCCGCTCGCCGCCCACAGCCACTCGATGCTGTCGTTGGATAGCTGGTAGGCGACGCAGACCCCGAGCGCCGCGAGCACTCCGAGCGCGGTCAGGTCGTCGGGCAGGACCCAGCGCGGCAGGCGGGCCGCGATCCACCTCAGCAGCCGCTTCTCGGGCTTGGCGAGCAGGAAGCTTGGCTCGCGCGTCGCCTCGACGGATCTCTCGAGCTCCCCGGCGCCGGTCACCCGGCGAACGATATGGACCAGGGTGGTCGACCGTCTAGATTGGCCGCGTGCAATCGTCGGGCAGGATCGCGCTGGTCACCGGCGCCTCGAGCGGGATCGGCGCTGCGACCGTGCGGGCGCTGGCCGCCGACGGGCTGGCGACGATCGCCGCCGCACGCCGGCTCGAGCGCTGCCGGGAGCTGGCGCGCGAGGTCGGCGGCCGGGCGCTGCGCCTCGATGTCGCCGACCCGGCCTCGGTCGGGGAGCTGGCGCGCGAGCTGCCCGAGGTCGACGTGATCGTGCACAGCGCCGGTGGCGCGCTCGGGCTCGAGCCGGTCGAGCGGGCCGACGAGGACCGGTGGCGCGAGATGTGGGAGTCGAACGTCGCCGGCGTGATGCGGGTGACGAAGGCTCTGCTCGGGCCGCTCCGTCGTGGCCGGGACCCGCAGATCGTGATCGTCGGGTCGGTGGCCGGGGTCGAGGTCTATGAGGGCGGCGGCGGGTACACCGCCGCCAAGCACGCGGTCAACGCGCTCGCCCGCACCTTGCGGCTCGAGCTGCTCGGCGACGGGGTCCGGGTCACAGAGGTCGCCCCCGGGATGGTCGAGACGGAATTCTCGCTGGTCCGGTTCGGCGGCGACGCCGAGCGCGCCGCCGAGGTCTACCGCGGGCTGGCGCCGCTGCGGGCGCGCGATGTCGCCGAGGTGATCGCGTTCTGCGTCAGCCGGCCGGCCCACGTCGATCTCGACTACGTCGGCGTCATGCCGACCGCCCAGGCGACGGCGACGGTAGCCGACCGGCGCGAGCGCTGAGGGGCGGGGGCCCGGCCCCGCTCTACCATCACGGCGATGCGAATCGACGACCTGCTCGACCACCAGCGGCCGGTGTTCTCGGTCGAGTTCTTCCCGCCGAAGACCGACGAGGGCGTCGCGCAGCTCTTCGAGACGGTTGAGGCGCTGAAGCCCCTCGAGCCCGACTACGTCTCGGTCACCTACGGCGCCGGCGGCGCGACCCGGGACGGGACGGTCGAGATCGCCAAGCGGATCCGGTCCGAGCACGGGATCGAGGTCATGGCCCACCTGAGCTGCGTCGGCGAGACGCGCGAAGGCCTGACCTCGATCCTCGATCGGTTCGCGTCGATCGGAATCGAGAACATCCTCGCCCTCCGCGGCGACCCGCCCCGCGGCGAGGCCGAGTTCATCCCGCCCGACGACGGCCTCTCCAGCGCCGCCGAGCTGACCGGGTTCATCACCGAGCGGCACGGGTTCACGATCGGCGGCGCCTGCTTCCCCGAGGTCCACCCGGAGGCTGATGATCTCGACAGCGACCTCGCCTACCTGAAGACCAAGGTCGACGCCGGGGCCATGTTCCTGATCACGCAGCTCTTCTTCGACAACCAGGCCTACTTCGACTTCGTCGCCGCGGCGCGGGCACGCGGAATCGAGGTCCCGATCATCCCCGGCGTGATCCCGATCGCCAGCTTCGGCCAGGTGGCGCGGATCTGCCAGCTCTGCGACGCCTCGATCCCGACCGAGCTCGCCGAAGCGATGGAGAGACTCGGCGGCGACCCCGAGGCCGAGGCGCTGCTCGGGGTCGCCTACGCGGCCCAGCAGTGCGACGAGCTGCTCACGGCCGGCGCGCCGGGAATCCACTTCTACGCGCTCAACCGCGCCCCGGGAACGCGCGCCGTGCTCGCGGCGCTGCGCGCGTCACGGCCGTGGGAGCGGGCCGGCGGCGCCCTCCCTGAGCATCGCAGCGCGTCTTTAGACTCCTCCTGATGGCAGCCGTCGACGGGTCGTTCGTCTTCAACGGGCAGCGAATCGACTTCACCGACTACGGCGATGGCGAGCAGGTCCTCGTGCTTGCGCACGGGCTGCTGATGAACAGGCACATGTACGACCAGCTCGCGCCGGAGATGGCTTCCCGGGGGATCCGAGTGATCACCGTCGACCTGCTCGGCCACGGGACCTCCGACAAGCCCGCCGACATGCGCGCCTACACGATGACCACCTTCGCCGACCAGCTCGCGGCGCTGATCGACCACCTCGAGCTCGATCGTCCGGTCGTCGGCGGCACCTCGCTGGGGGCGAACTGCTCGCTCGAGCTCGCCGCGCGGCACCCGCGTGCCGCGCGGGCGCTGTTGATCGAGATGCCGGTGCTCGACAATGCCCTGGTCGCCGCCGGGCTGCTCTTTCTCCCGATCCTGGTCAGCCTGAGGGTGGCGAAGCCGCTCCTGCGCGGGGTCGCCGCGGTCACCACCCGGATCCCGCGGACCACCTTCCTGGTCGACATCTGCCTCGACTGGACCCGGCGCTCGCCCGAGTCCTCCGAGGCCGTGCTCGAGGGCGTGCTGTTCGGCCGCACCGCACCGCCTCGCGACGAGCGCCAGCTGATCGGCCTGCCGACGCTGGTGATCGGGCATCCGAACGACCCGCTGCACCCGTTCACCGACTCGGACATGCTGGTCGAGGAGCTTCCACGCGCGCGGCTCGTCAACGCCGAGTCGATCGCCGAGTGGAGGGTCAGCCCCGGACGTCTCGATGACGAGCTCGCCGCCTTCATCGCCGACGTCTACGCGGACGAGCCGGCCGAGAGAGCGCAAACGGCAGCTCCGTAGTGGCGCGCACCCCACGTGTGCTGCGCCCCCTCAGGGAGCGCGACTTCGCCTTGCTGTTCACCGGCATCGCCGTGTCGATGATCGGCGACGGGATCACCCTGGTCGCCCTCGCCTGGCAGGTCTACGACATCTCCAACGTGCCGACCGCGCTCTCGGTCGTCGGGCTCGCCTGGACCGTGCCCATGGTCGGCCTGCTGCTGTTCGGCGGCGTGCTCGCGGATCGGATCCCACGCCGGCACCTGCTGATCGCAGCGGATCTGATCCGTGCAGGGTCACTGGCCGCGATCGGCGTGCTCTCGGTCACCGGGGCGCTCGAGCTCTGGCACGTGGTAGTGCTGGTGATCCCGTTCGGGATCGGTGAGGCGCTGTTCGGACCCGCCTGGGAGGCGACGATTCCCGAGGTCGTCCCCCGGCCCCTGCTGGTCCAGGCCAACTCGCTCAACAGCCTCACTGAGCCGATCTCGTTCCGGGCCGCTGGACCGGCGATCGGGGGCCTGCTCGTGGCGGGAGTTGGACCCGGGGTGGCGTTCCTGATCGACGCCGCTTCGTTCCTGTTCTCGGCCGGCTGCATCTCGCTGATGCGCGCTCGGCCGGCCGTCAACCCCGAGTCGGGCCACTCGATGCGGGTCGAGATCGCGGCGGGGTTTCGCTTCGTACGCTCCCAACCCTGGCTCTGGGCGTCACTGGCCGCGGCGGCGCTCGGGCTGCTGCTCTACTACGGACCGCTCGAGGTCCTGCTCCCGTACCTGGTCCGCAACGATCTCGACGCTGGCGCCGGCGGCTTCGGGGCGATCCTCGCCGCGACCGGGATCGGGGCCATCGTGATCGCGATCGTGCTCGGCCAGCGCGGTCTGGCCCGCAACCACGTCGTCGTCATGTACGTGAGCTTTGCCGTCGGCCTCGGTTGCCTCGCCCTCTACCCGCTCGCGGGCAGCCTCGCGGTCGCGATGGCGATCGGGGCCGTCGAGGGTTTCTTGTTCGCGATCGGTGACATCACCTGGGCGACGATGATGCAGTCACACGTGCCGCGCGAGATGCTCGGCCGCGTCTCAGCGGTCGACTACCTGGTCTCGTTCGGCCTCGTCCCGGTCTCGTTCGCGCTCGCCGGCCCGGCGGCGGCGGTGTTTGGAGTCGAGGAGACAATGATCGGGGCCGGGGTGCTCGCCGCCCTGATCTTCGTCTCCTTCCTGCTCGTCCCCGGGGTTCGCGAACCCGAGCGTTGGGCGGCCGAGGAGCGACCCGCGGAGGGCGTAGCCCCTTGAGGTCTGCTGAAGACGCGCCCGCTACCCTGCGGCGCCGTGACCAGTAGGGAAGAGCGCGCCCGGCGACGCGAGGAGCGACTCGCCGCCGAACAGAGGGAGGCGGCGGCGGAGAAGCGGCGCCTGCTGCTCGGCTACGTCGTCGCCGGCGGACTCACCCTTGCGGTCGTGGTCGGGATCTTCGTCGCGCTGGCGAGCGGCGGCGGAGGCGACGAGCAGCTGCAGGTGGACGGCGAGGAGATCCCCGAGAACGCCCACATCGAGCTTCAGAGCGGGTTCGTGCACGGCTACCGGCCCGACGGGCGCCCGGGGACGCCGCCGCCGCCGCTCGAGCAGGGCGACCTCGAGATCGCCGCCAAGCAGGCGGGCTGCAAGCTGGAGGTCGATCTCCCCGACGAGGGCAGCACGCACATCGAGGACGAGGCCGAGATCCCCGACTACGAGACCACCCCCCCGACGTCGGGCAACCACAACGCCGAGCAGCTCGCCGACGGCGCCTACGGCGACTACCCCGAGCCGTGGTACTCCCTGCACTCGCTCGAGCACGGCCGGATCGACATCCAGTACTCGCCGAAGCTGCCCGAGTCCGATCAGCTCGAGCTCAAGGGCCTGTTCGAGGAGGACTTCGACGCGATCCTGCTGTTTCCGAATCCGGAGATGCCGTACGACGTCGCGGCGACCGCCTGGACTCAGCTCCTCGCCTGCCCGACCTACGAGGGGCGGGCGACGCTCGACGCGATCCGCGCCTTCCGTGACACGTTCCGGGGCCAGGGGCCGGAGGCGGTCGCGACGATGATCCCGGACGACGGCTAGCAGCGACGCCGGGTGCGGGGCGAAAGCCCTGCAAATCTGACACTCTGAAAAGCGGGGGACGCCGCAGCGCGCATCGCTGCGGGCCGAACCGTGTTGGTCTATGCAGGTGCGATTGAAGCTCAGACACGTCCTGGCCGCGGCCCTGGCCGCGGGCTGTGGATACGTCGCCGCGCCCTCCCTCTCCGCCCAGCCCTACATCCCGGAGGCGGTCGACTTCGAGCAGCGACTGCCGTCGCTTTCCCGTCTGGCCGAGCCGTCCGGTACCGGGCCCGGTCGCGGCCGGGTCAGCTTCAAGTCGCCGGTGATCGCGGCGCCGGAACGCTTCGACCTCGCCGGGCTCGCCGGCGAGACCCGGCCGCTGGAGCTGCGCGGGCGGGAGCGCGGCGGGACGTGGACGCGCTGGGTCGAGACCGAGGACGCCAACCCGGTCTACTTCGGAGGCGCCGAGGAGCTTCAGGTCCGCACTCGCGGCTGGCGGCCGTCGGGGACGCTGCACTACGTCAACGTCTCGGGCACGACGAGCGAGGTCGGCGGCGCGCTGACGGCGGTTCGCCAAGCGATCAACTCCGCCTTCGTCTCGGCGACGGGAGTGCTCGATCCTGAGGCCGAGGCGCTGCCTGTGCGCCCCGAGATCGTCAAGCGCAGCGAATGGGGCGCGACCCGGGCCGAGGGAGGCTGCAAGCCGCGCGCGACTCCGGCCCGAGGCACGGTCAAGGCGGCCGCCGTCCATCACACCGTGACCGCGAACAGGTACAGCGAGGCCGAGGCACCCGCGATAGTGCTCGGGATCTGCCGCTATCACCGCAACGGCAACGGCTGGAACGACATCGGCTACAACGCGCTCGTCGACCGGTTCGGCAACCTCTACGCCGGGCGAGCCGGCGGGCTGAGGAAGGCGGTGGTCGGCGCGCACGCCCAGGGCTTCAACTCCCAGACCACCGGCGTGGCGTCGATCGGCACGCACACGGCGACCGCGATCTCGCCGGCGGCGAAGGCGTCGCTTGTCGACTATCTGGCGTGGAAGCTCTCCGTGCACGGCCTGCGCGCAACCGACAAGACGACCCTGACCTCAGCCGGCGGCGAGGCGAGCCGCTACCCACGCGGCCGCAAGGTGCGCCTCAACAAGATCATCGGCCACCGCACGGTCGGGCTCACCGCGTGTCCCGGCGAGCGCCTATACGCCGAGGTCGCAAGGCTAAGGCGGCTGGTCGGGGGCGCGAATCGAGCAGGGCGGCGGGACGATCGTGCCGCCCGAGGAAGAGATTCCGCCCGCCGAGCGGATCGCGGCCCCGAAGGCGCGTCAGCCGGCACGGTAGGCGGGAAAGAACTCGCCGCGCTCGCGCCCGGCCGAGAGCCGCTCATACTCGGCACGATCACAGACCAGCTCGTGCGTGCGGAAGGCGAGCTCGCTGTTGGCGAAGCCGCGCTTGAAGCCCTCCAGGCCATCGCCCGGCCGCACTCCGCCGCCGAGATTGAGCGCCAGCTCGAGCTCGTCGGCGAGGTCGAGCATCCGCGCGAGCACGTTCTTGAACGGCGACGAGCCGAGCGCCTCCTCGGCCGTGCCGCCGAGGAAGTAGTGAAGGAGCCCGTCGCTTTCGGCCGCGATCGCCGCGGCGCCGAGCGCTCGGTCGCGGCGGGCGATCAGCAGCCAACTGCCGCGATAAGAGAGCGCCGCGTCGAGGTAGGGGCGGGAGAAGAAGTAGCGGTCGGCGGCCCCCGTGCGGAGCATGGTCTGCTCGTAGGCGAGCGCGAACGCGTCCCGGTCCTCGGGCCGCGCGCTCGATCCGGGCGTGACGGCGACCGACCAGCCGGCTCGCAGGTTCGCACGCACTTGCTCGGCGAGCCGCGAACGCAGCGCGCGCGGCCGAGCAGGATCGTGGACGAGCACCCGGGAGCGCTCGCTCGATCCGGCCAGCCACGGCTCGGCGCCGAGGCGCTCGCGGGCGAAGACGCTGACCAGTCCCGTCGCCGACCAGTCGACTGCGTCCGGGCTCTCCGGCTCGCCCTCCCCCCGGGTCAGCCCGCCGGGATACCCGTACGGGGAGCTGGCGTCGGGGCGGTCGGACCCCGGCACCTCGGCGACGATCAGCGGCACGAGCGCGGTCCGTCGCGGCGAGGCGAGACGCAGGGTGTGGGTGACCCCCTCGGCGGCGAGGAACTCCCGCGAGCGGAAGAAGTCGTCGCTCGCCGCGGCGGCGCCGCGGTCGGCGATCAGCTCTGCGCGGGGCTGCTCTCCCACCCGGTGAAATCCTCGGCGAGCAGTCCCCAGACCTGGTTGTCGATCCGCTTGTCCCCCCGCACGATCGCTCTTCGCATCACGCCCTCGCGCTCGAAGCCCAAGAACGTGACCACTCTCTGCGCCGCCTCGTTGGTGGCCGGAATCTCGGCGTGGATGCGGTGGGCGCCGTAGGTCTCGAACGCCTTGATGCAGGCCTGGCGCTCGGCCTCGCGGGCCACGCCCCGGCCCCACGCCGACGGCTCGCCGACCAGCACCGCGAGCTCGGGCCCGAGGTCGCGGTCGAGCCCGAACAGGGCGACGAACCCGACCGCGGCGTCCTCGCCGTCGATCGTGATCGCCCACTTGCGATCCCGGCTCGTGTCGATCGCGCGCTCGACCCATCCTGCGGCGGCCTCGAGGTCGAAGGACTCGCGCCTGCCGACCAGATCGGCCGTCACCCGGTCATCGTTGAACCAGCGACAAACCGCCTCGGCATCGCCGGGACGGAAGTCGCGCAGGGTGACGGTGGCCTTAGCCATCGGCGGGAGAAGTTACCCGTACAGCCCCCGCCCGGTGACCAGCAGCCCGACCGTGCGGGCGAGAATCCACAGGTCGAGGCGCAGCGAGCGGTTGTCGACGTACCAGACGTCGAGCTCGATCCGGCGCTCCCACGGGATCCCCGCGCGGCCGTTGACCTGCGCCCAGCCCGTGAGGCCGGGCCTGACCTCGAGCCGGCGCCGCTGCTCGGGCGTGTAGCGCTCGACCTGGGCGGCGAGCGTCGGGCGCGGGCCGACAATAGACATCTCGCCGCGCAGGACGTTGACCAGGTTCGGGAGCTCGTCGAGCGAGAGCCTGCGCAGGATGCGGCCGGCCCGGGTCACCCGGGGGTCGTCGCCGAGCACCGGGACCCCGACCCCGACCGGGTCGCTGCCGAGTCGCATCGTGCGCAGCTTGCGCAGCTCGAAGCCGACCTCGCCACGACCGACCCGCGGCGAACGGTAGATCACCGGGCCGTGCGAGCCGAGCTTGATCGCCAGCGCCGCGACCAGCAACACCGGGGATGCGACCAGCAGGGCGAGCGAGGCGATCGCGATGTCTGCGAGCCGGGGCATCAGCGCGTCCCCTCGGCGCGCTCCCAGGTGCCCGGGGTCCCGAGCCGGATCCGGTCCCAGAGCCCGGCAGCGATCGAGGCGGTGACCAGGACGTAGTAGCGGGCCAGGCGCAGGGGACGCAGGGGAAGTAGCGGGGCGACCGCCGCGGCGGCGAGCACGAGGAGCTGCATGGCGAGTGTGACCGCGTAGACCGCCCCCTCGCCGAGCAGGGCGAGATTGGCCGCCAGCGCGATCAGGTGCAGGAAGGGCGAGGCGTAGCGGAGGAGCCTGTGGCTGAGGATCTCGAACCCGTAGGCGAGCCCGTAGCCGCGCGGCGAGAGCATCCCGTCGCCGACCACCTCGTCGTAGATCCCGCGCATCATCCGGCGCTTGCGGGCGAACTCGCCCTCGATTGTCGCCACCATCTTCTCCTCCGACTCGGCCCGGGGGGCATAGACGGCACGCCAGCCGCGCTTGGTGAGCATGAACGGAAAGGACAGGTCGTGGCTCGAGGCGGGGCCGAGCGGCAGGTAGGCGGCCCGGCGGACCGCGTAGATCGCTCCGTTGCCAGCTGTCACCCCCGCGAATCGCGACTCAAGCGCTCGCAGTGCCAGCTCATAGCGCCAGTAGGCGCCCTCCTCGTTCGATCCCCCGGGGTCGACGAAGCGCGCCTGGCCACAGACGTAGCCGACCCGCCGGTCGGCGAACGGGGCGACCAGCTCGCGCAGCGCCGGGACCGGCCAGCTTGCGTTCGCGTCGCTGAACGCGAGCAGGTCATGACGAGCCCGCCCGGCAGCAGCGTTCTGCGCCGCGATCTTGCCTCCCCGGGCGAGGTCGAGGACCAGGTCGGCCCCGGCGGCGCTCGCCAGCTCGACGGTGCGATCGGTCGAGCCGTCCGAGGCGACGATCAGCTCGAGCAGCTGGCGCGGATAGTCGAGCGCGAGGACGTTGGCGACCTTCGCCTCGATCACGTCCTCCTCGTCGTGGGCGGCGACGATCAGGCTCACCGCCGGCAACTCGCGCACTGCCGCCGGCGCCGGCTCCCTCCTCGCCCGCGCCAGCACCGCGAGCAGCAGCGGGTAGCCGAGGTGCGTATACGCCAGCAGCCCGATCGCGGCCCAGAAGGCGATCGCGATCGCAGTCACCGGCGGTCCGATCGTTCGAGGACGTCGCGGTAGACCGCCAGGGTGCGCTCCGCGACCGAGTCCCAGGAGTGTTCGCCGACCGCGGCGGCGACCGAGGCGCGCGCCAGCTCGGCGCGCCGCTCCGGGTCGCCGAGCAGCTCGACGAGCGCGGTGGCGAGCGCCGCAGAATCGCCGGGCGGAACCAGCCGCAGCTCCGAAATCTCGCTGAACCCGCCGACGTCCGAGGCAACGATCGGCTTGCCGAACGCGAGCGCGGTGTAGAGGACCCCGGACTGCTCGATCTCGCGGTAGGGCAGCACGACGAGGTCGGCGCGGCGGAAGTACGCCGGAATCTCGGGGTCGGTGATGAACTTGGGCACGAAGCGGACCGTGGCCGCGCACCGGGCCGCCAGCGCCTCGAGCGGTCCCAGCGGCATCCGAGGCAGGCCGACGACCCAAAGCTCGGCTCCCTCGATCTCGCGAAACGCCTCCAGCAGTACATCGACGCCCTTGTACGGCCGGACCAGCCCGAAGCAGAGCGCGACCGGGCCCTCGACGGCTGCGAGGTCGGGTGGGAGCGGGCGCTCGTCGGGCTGCCGAGTCAGGTGCTCGAAGGTCCCGTGGGCGACCCGATGCACGCGAGCCGGGTCGAGGCCCAGCGCCTGCAGCCGCGCCACCCCGGCCAGCGAGTGGACGATCAAGGCGTCCATCCGCTCGAGCAGGTCCGCGACCCCGCGCCCGGCGGGCGGATCGTGGACCGTGAGCACGCGCGGGCGCTCCGGGAGCAGGTGGCGGTCGATCGCCGGCGCCGTCAGCCACTGCAGGTGGACCAGGTCGGCGGCGCGCGCATGGCCGCGCAGCCGCAGCATCCCGGGGACGTGCTGCGCGACGCGCAACGCGCGCCGAACGCCGTCCGCGCCCTCGCGAGACGCGCCGATCGGGTAGAAGAGCTCAGTCACTCGATAGCCCCTCGGCTCCGGCACCGGCCCGTACGGGAACCGGGTCGTGACCAGCTCGACGTCGGCCCCGGCGCGGGCGAGGGCCGCGCAGAGCGCGCGGTCGTAGGGCGGCGTGTAGGCCGGGGGGTCGACGATCTGAACCCGCATCGGGAACGATTCTTGCCAGTGGACCTGACTTACTGCGTCGTGAACACGAACGGGGGGCGGTATCTGCCCGCCTGCCTGGAGGCGATCAGCGCCCAGGCGACCGGCGATCTGGACTCCGACGTGCTGCTGCTCGACAACGCCTCGGACGACGGCTCGGTCGAGGAGGTGGAGCGCTGGAACGCCGGTCCGGGCGGCCTCGGCGAGCGTCTGCGGGTGATCGCTCTCGAGCGCCGCACCGGCAAGGCCGAGAACGACTCGCGGCTGCTGCGCGAGGCCCGCGGGGAGCTCTGCCTGCTGCTCAACGAGGACAGCGAGCTGCGCCCGGGGGCCGCCGCAGCGCTCGCCGGAGCCGTGCGCGGCGACCCGCGCGCGGTGGCTGCGGGCGCGAAGCTGCTCGATCCCGCGGGCCGGGCGCAGCCCTCCGCCTGGCAGCTGCCCGGCCTCGGCACCTCGCTTGCCGCGGCGCTTTTTCTGCACCACGTGCTCGTCACCCAGAGCCGCGGCGAACGCACTCGCGAGGTCGGCTGGGTGCAGTCGGCAGCGATGCTCGTCCGCCGCGAAGCGGTCGCCGCGGTCGGCTACTTCGACCCGGACTTCTTCGTCTACTCCGACGAGACGGACCTCTGCCGGCGGCTTCGCGACGCCGGCGGGCGGATCCTCTGGGTGCCGGAAGCCGAGGCGGTCCACCACGAGCAGCTCGCCACCGACCGAGGCCAGGAGCGGCGGGTGATCGAGTTTCACCGCGGTCGCGACCGATACATGCACAAGCACCACAGCGCCGCGACCGCCCTGGCGGCCCGGCTGCTCGCCGCCTGGAGCTACGGGCTGCGGGCCCTGGCGGCGGGGCTGCTGCCGGGCCAGGACCCCGGCTGGTATCGGTTACACGCCCGCGCGGCGCTCTTCCCCGGCCACGGCGAGGGGCTGCGCGAGGCGGCCGAGGCCTACAACAGGGCCCGCGGCTAGAGCCGATCCTCGTCGCGGCGAACGGCCTCGATCACCTCCGGTGCGTAGCCCGCCTCGAGCTCGCGTTCGGGCTCGCTCGGTGGTGGCCCGGCGGCGAGCGCCGCGAGCCGCTCGCGGACCGCAGCCGGGCGCAGCCACGCCCGCAGGCGGTCACGCTCGGCTGCGCTGAGAAAGCCGACGGCGAGAAGCAGCGCCGGCATTGCCAGCCAGAGGGCCGTACGTGCCGCCAGGCCCGCCAGCCCATGGGCCGGCAGGAGCAGCTCCCCGGCAGCGACGATCGCCGCTGTGATCGCGACCAGCAGCGCAAGCCGTCCCCACTCGTAGGGCACCGGGAACAGGCGCTGCGTGAGCGCGTACATCAGGCCCAGGACCAGCGCGTAGGAGGCGACGAGCGCGATCCCGGCGCCGACGATTCCCAGCGGCGGGATCAAGAGGAGGTTGAGGACGACGTTGGCGACCGTCCCCGCCAGCGTCGCGGGCAGGTTGAACTCGGTCCGTCCCGTCCGCCCGAGGACGACCACCAGGACCAGATAGAGCGAGTAGAGCGCGATCCCGGTGGCGAGCAGGCCGATCGCCTCGTAGGCGTCGAAGAACTCGGGCGCAGCGAGCAGGTCGACGATCCAGCGCGCGAGCAGCCAGAGGCCGGCGACGAAGAAGGCGCAGACGGCCGCGAACCAGGTCACGATCAGGCTGTACGCGCGGCGTGCCTCGTCGTCGTCGGCGATCGAGTAGGCGAGCGGCGGAAAGGCGAGCTGGAATCCGCGCGCGAGCACGTTCATCCCCTGGGCGAACTTGATCGCCAGCGCATAGAGCCCGGCCTCGGCGAGGCCGGCGAGGCGCACGATCAGGATCCGGTCGATGAAGCTGAGCGAGTAGAGCGAGAGCTCGGCCGGCATCGTCGGCAGCCCGAACCGGATCATCCGCCGCAGCAGCGAGAGCTCGGGCACGAACGTGAGCCGGCGGCGTTCCCGCCACAGTCGCCAGGCCAGGAACAGGAGCCCGGTGCCGAAGCTGCCGAGCAGGATCCCCGCCGCGCCCTGGTCCTCGACAGCGACGAGCCAGACCGTGACCGGGATCGTCGCCAGGACGTTGAGCACGGTGAGGTTGAAGTAGGCGCGGGCGCGCTCGTCGAGCCGCAGCAGGGTCAGCGCGTACTCCCACAGGGTCAGGACCCAGAGCCCGAGCACCGCGAGCCGGGCGAGCTCGGGATCGGGGCGGTCGAGCAGCGCCTCGGAGATCGGCTCGGCGAGGGCCAGCCCGACCGCCGCCCCCGCCGTCGCGGTCCAGAGCAGCGCCGCGAACGAGGTCGCCACGACCCGGCGCGGATCCTCGCCGGCCAGGTAGTAGAAGCGGAGCAGGGCCTCGATCAGCCCGAGCCGGACCAGGATGCTGGCGGCGACCAGGGACGCGAGCATGACCTCGGCCGCTCCGTAGTCGGCCGGGCTCAGGTAGGCCGTGTAGATCGGCAGCAGGACGACCGCGACCAGCTTCGAGAGCACGCTCGAGGCGGTGTAGGCGGCGCCCGTCGTGGCGAGCCGGCGCAGATACTCGAACACGGGTGCTCAGATGGTCGCCGAGAGCCCGGGCGGACCCGGGCGCAGGGCCACCCCGAGCGCGAGCAGCGCCCAGACCGCCGGGTCGATCACGAAGCCGGTGTAACCGAAGCTCGAGACCAGCATCGAGACGAAGCAGGCGGCGACCGCGGTCCGGGCGAGCGATGCCCCGGCGCCGGCGCCGAGCACGGTGATCAGGGCGACGACGAGCAGTGCGGCGTAGACCGCCAGGCCGATCGCCCCCTGCTCAGCGGCGATCGTGATCGGCTCTGAGTGCGAGACGGTGGTTCTTGCGGGCTCGATCCGGTCGTAGAAGGCGCGGCCGAAGGACCCCGAGCCCCAACCGCCGAGCGGCCTGTCCTCGGCGAGCTCGAGGCCGCCCTCGATCAGGTCCGCGTGCCCGCTGTCGATGCTGCGGTAGTCCTCGATGTCGCTGGTCGGGGTGCCGCCGGCGATTGCGAGCGCGGCGAGGCCGGCGAGGCCGAGGACGGCGAACGCGGCCGCGCCGCGCCAGCGCCAGCGCAGGATCGCGATAATCCCGAGGCCCGCCAGCACCGCCGCCAGGCCGGTAATCGAGTAGCTGAAGGCGAGCGCGACCAGGGCGAGCGCGCTGACCGCGCCGGCCAGCCCGAGGTCGCGCCGCGAGCCGCCCCAGGCGATGCAGGCGGCCAGCGCGGTGATCGCGAGCGCGAGGTAGCGGGCAAAGATGTTGGGGTCGAAGAAGATCGAGTTGACCCGGAAGTAGACGTGGAGCTGGTTCGCGTCGAGGAGCTCGGGGTTGAGGAAGAGGTCGCGGGCGAAGTACTGGTAGATGCCGATCAGCGCACACCCGGCAGCGACCGCCGTGACCGCGATCAGGACCCGGCGCAGGAGCTCGCGCGACCAGTCAACGTCGAGCAGGAGCGCGAACAGGACCGCGAACGGGACCAGGAAGAAGCCGAGGTTCTCGATCGCGTTCGGGACGTCCTCGGAGTAGGTCGCCTGCAGCGCGTAGAGGATCAGCGTCACGGCAAGCAGGCGGCGAAGCCAGGGGGACCTGTCGTCTCGGCGCTCGGCGCTCGGCGCTCGGCGCTCGGCCAGTGCCTGGGTGAGCAGGCCGGCGGCGATCACGAGGTAGAGCGGAACGAGCAGGTTCGCGGTCTCGTCGCCGATCTCGACCGGGACCCGGAGCGGCAGCACGGCGAAGGCGGTGATCGCGAACAGCTGCGACCAGCGGCGAAATGCCACCACCAAGGCGGCGACGCCCGCCATGCCGACGACGAGCGCAGCCCCGACCTGGGTCGAGCTGGCGCGGAAGTCGACCACCCGCGGCTCGTCCCAGACGTTGCCGAGCACGAGCACGGGCGCGACCCCAAGCGCGACGGCCATCGCCACCAGGCGCGCCCGCCGATCGGTGAGCACCAGCGACGCGGCCGCCGCCCCGCAGGCCGCCAGGATCCCGACGGCCTCGAGCGCCGAGGCGCTCAGTCCGGGCTCCGCGGCTCGAAGGTGAAGCGGCGGGGAAAGACCATCTCGCGGTCCTGGGAGGGGAGCCCGACGAGGAGGCGGTAACGACCCGCAGGGACCGGCTCGCCGCTGTCGCTGCTGCCGTCCCAGCGGTAGAGCACAGGCTCGTCTTCGCTCAGCGCAACGTCCTCGTCGAACGTCCGGACCAGATTCTCGTGGCGATCGACGACACCAACCAACGCATGCGGTTCGGACTCGCGAACGAAGAACTCGATCGTGACCCTATGCGGCCGCTCGCCTGCGGGCCCGAAGACGGCTCTCTGATCGACCCGGGGCTGGAGCACCTCAAGCACAAGATCGGGGGTTCGGGCGCGGACGACGAGCACCGAGGCGAGCAGCGATGCGGCGACGAGGACGAAGAAGAGCGCCGCGCCGAGCGAGACGCGGCGCGTCAAGATGCCCGGTCCTCGCCGGCGATCACGACCACGTCCGCGTCGCCGGCGAGCCGCTTCGACTCGCCGTCCAGCGGCTCGACCGTGCGCTTGTCGACGCCGAGGTCGCGTGACACCTTCTCGGCTGCCCGCTTCTGACCCGGGGCGTAGAGGACGACGGTCTTGGCGAATCCCGGCTCGGTACTCGAGATCGGGCCCGGTCGGTAGCCGCTGGCCTCGACGTCGGAGCTGACCTTGCCGGCGAGCCCGTTGACCGAGGTCCCGTTGAGGACCGCGACGGTCACCTCCGAGCGCTCGATTGCCTCGGTGCGAGCCGGGCGCTCGTCGCCGAGCTTCAGGACCTCCTCGGAGATCAGGATCGCGGCGCCCCCGAGCAGCAGGGAGAGCAGGCCGATCGCGACCAGCACCCGCGGCTGGGTCGCGCGGCTTGCGAACCGCCGCCACCGCGGATGTGGCTCGAGCGCCGCCCGCTCCATCGTGATTCGCTCCAGCGCCGGCCGCTCGTGCGTGACCCGGGTCGCCGCGGCCATCGGCGTCGCCGGCGTCGGCGTCGGCTCGGCCGCCGGCGGCTCCTCGGGCATCAGCTCCTCGAGCTCGGCCTCGGCGCGGTCGAGGATCGCCTCGCTCGCGGTCAGATCCTCGGCCGGGTGGTTCGGCTCCCGATCCATCCAGGCGCGCATCCGGCGCACGTCGCGTCGCTGCGAGAGATAGAGGGGCAGCAGCAGCGCGAGGCCGAGCAGGGCGCCGAGCGCGACGAAGCCGGTGGCGCTGTCGAAGAGCTCCTCGATCTGCACGGGCTAATCACCCATCTACTAGAAGTCCGCGTCGTCTTGCCCGATCACCAGCGCCACCGGGGCGCCGCCGGTCAGTTCCCGCACCTCGTCGATCATCGGGATCACCGGTGTCTCGCCGAGCTGGTCCGCGATCGCCTCGGCGAGCTCGTTCGCCTGCTCCTCGGCGTCCGGCTCGAACATCGCCGTCGTCTCGTCGAACCCCGACGCAGCGGTCTCCTCCTTGCCGACCTTGAAGCCGGCGGGCTTGACCACCTCGTCGGCGACCTTCGCGGCCAGCCCCTCGACACCCTGGATCTCGGTCCCGGCCGAGTCCTGGAGTTGGGTCGCATTGAGGACCGCGACCTCGGTCTTCTTCTCCTTCTCCTGCTGCCCGCCACCCCGCTTGCCGTCGTCTGCGCTGCCATCGTCGCCCCCGATCAGCCCGAAGCCACCGGTGAGCACGATCGCGGCGACCAACCCGGCCGCGAGGACCGCGAACAGGTAGCGCGTATCGACCGGCATCCGTCGGTCGAGTCCCGCATAGCGGTCCGCGAGCCAGGCGCGGGCCCCGTCCCACCATCCCCGCACCCGTCCGGGCTCGGCGGCGACGTCAGGCTCTGCGACCTCATCCTCGGCGACCGTCTCTCCGCGCGCCTCGGTCGCCGCGGCGGCGGCGGCGCTTGCATCGTCCGCCCGCTCGGGCGCCCGTCCCGCCCAGTCGCGCAACCGGCGCACCTCGCGTGCCTGCTGGAAGATCAGGAACGCGAGGACCGCGAGGCCGAGGAAGGCGGCGATGCCGAGATAGGGCCCGATCCGCTCGAGCAGGTCAACCATCTGAGCGCGGGAGTCTTGCCGATCAGGCGAGGCTTCGCCGCGCCGAGCCTTCGGCTCCCATCAGCTCGACCACGTGCTCGGCGAGCCCCGCCTCATCCCCCGACGCGACCAGTGACTCCAGCCGCGTCACGGTTCCCTCGACCCAGTCGGGATCGAGCGGATCGGCGCGGACCGCGCGGACGATCCGCTCGGCCGCGGTCGGCAGCGAGCGCTCATCCGGGTTGAACAGCTCCTCGTGGATCTTCTCGCCCGGGCGCACGCCGACGATCTCGATCGCGATCTCGTCGGGCTCGTAGCCGGCGAGCTTGATCATGTTGCGCGCCAGGTCGATGATCCGCACCGGCTCGCCCATCTCGAGCACGTAGACCTCGCCCGACGCGCCCCCGAGATCCGCAGCCTGGATCACGAGCTGGACCGACTCCGGGATCGTCATGAAGTAGCGCGTCATCTCCGGATCGGTGACGGTCACCGGCCCGCCCTGCTCGATCTGCGAGCGGAAGATCGGGACCACGCTGCCGGACGAGGCGAGCACGTTGCCAAAGCGGACGATCGTGAACCGCGTCTCGGGGTGGCGCTGGCCCGCGGCCTCGACGATCCACTCCGCCATCGCCTTGGTCGCGCCCATCACGGTGTGCGGGTTGACCGCCTTGTCGGTCGAGACGAGGACGAAGCGCTCGGCACCCGAAGCCGCCGCGGTCTTCGCCGTCACCTGGGTGGCGATCGCGTTGTTGCGCAGCGCTTCGAGCGGGTTCGCCTCCATCAGCGGCACATGCTTGTAGGCGGCGGCGTGGAAGACGATCTCGGGCTTGAAGCGCTGCATCACCTCGAGCATCCGGTCGCCTTCCTTGCAGTCGGCGAGCACCGACTCGACTCGGGTGAAGTGCCACCGACCGGTCATCTCGCGATCGACCTCGAACAGGTTGTCCTCGGCGTGGTCGACCATCACCAGCAGTCGCGGCCGGACCCGGGAGATCTGGCGGCAGAGCTCGGAGCCGATCGAACCTCCGGCGCCGGTGACCAGGACCCGCTTGTCCTCGAGGTAGGCGCCGACCCGGTCGAGCTCCATGACGACCGGCTCGCGGCCGAGCACGTCCTCGACCCGCACCTCGCGCAGCTGGCGGGTGAGCTGGACGCCGCCGCGCAGCAGCTCGAACACGGTCGGCAGGGTCCTGACCTGGACGTCGCGCTCCCGGCACTCGGCGACAACCCGGCCGCGAAGGACGCCGGGCGCGGACGGGATCGCGATCACGACTTCCGCCGGGGCGACCCGGTCGAGGATCGCGCCGATCTCGTCGGTCGTCCCGAGCACCTTCAGCCCCTCGGTGCGCATGCCGCGCTTGCGCGGGTCGTCGTCGATGAACCCAACCGCCCTGGCGCCGAGGTTCGGGTTCAGCTTCAGCTCGCGGACGACCATCTGCCCGCCGGAGCCGGCGCCGACCACGAGCACGTCGCGGGCGCGGCGCTCGCGGGCGCGGCGGGTCGGACGCTCGGCCAGCGACCGTCGGGCCAACCGGGCGCCGCCGAGGAAGACGCCCGAGAGCAGGAAGTAGAAGATCAGCACCGAGCGCGGCAGGCTGTCGTCGTAGGGCTGGACGAGCGTGAAGACGAGCCACAGCAGTGCGCTGGCGACCGCCAGCGCCCTGACCAGCGGCCAGAGGTCGGGGAGCCGGAAGTAGCGCCACCATTGCTGGTGCACGCCGAGCAGCTCGAGCACGAGCGCGGTGCCGAGGGCGACGAACGCGACCGAGCCTGCGAGCATCGTCTCGTAGCGGTCGGGGATCCCTCCCGGCACGTCGAGGAAGCGGAGCTTGAAGGCGAGCGCGTAGGCCGCGGTGGCGAGCAGCGCGTCGGCGGCGAACTCGAGCGCCCGCCGACGGTAGACCGGGTCGGTGAGCCGCGACATCTCGGGGCGAGTGTACGGCGGCCGCGGGCGGCGCGGTGGGTAACGTGTCGCGCTCGCATGGACGCGCTCAGCGGCCAGATCGCCCTCCCGCTAGCCGGGCTGACCGACTTCGTCGTCGACCCGATCGTCGAGGTCGCCGTCGACGTGATCGACGCGCTCGGATACGCGGGGGTGTTCTTCTTGATGCTGCTCGAGAGCGCCTGCATCCCGGTCCCCAGCGAGGCGATCATGTTGTTCGCGGGGTTCAACGTCTCGGAGGGCGAGATGAGCCTGTTCGGGATCGTCACCGCCGGGGTGCTCGGCAATGTCGTGGGCTCCTGGGCCGCGTACGCCGTCGGCTATTTCGGCCGGCTCGAGCTGCTCGAGCGCCACCACGTCCTGCACGTGAACCGCAAGCACCTCGATTGGGCCGACTCCTGGTTCCAGCGCCACGGCGACGCGACCGTCTTCTTCACCAGGATGCTGCCGATCATCCGGACCTTCATCTCGCTGCCGGCCGGGGTCGCGAGGATGCCGTTCTGGCGTTTCACCGCCTTTACCCTCGCCGGCTGCATCCCGTGGGTGCTTCTGCTGGGCTTCATCGGCGAGCGGGTCGGCGACAACTGGGAGCAGTGGCGGGACTACCTGCATTACGGGGACTACCTGGTGCTGGCGGGCGTCGTTGGGGGACTGATCTACCTGCTGATCCGCCGCAGGCCAGGCGGCGGCGAGCCCGCCTCCGAGGCGCGCTCCTGAGCCTGCGCGGCGACGGACTGACCCCGGCGCGGGCGGCGGCGCTGGGGACGGTCCAGGGACCCGCCGAGCTGCTGCCGGTCTCGAGCTCCGCGCACCTCTCGCTACTGCCCTGGTTCGCGGGCTGGGAGGTCGATCGGCTCGACCCCGAGCTGCGCAAGAGCTTCGAGATCGCCTTGCACGCCGGCACCGCCGCCGCGCTGCTGATCGGCCAGCGGCGCCTGATCGCCGCCGAGCTGGCGGCCTTCGACCGACGTCGGGCCGCGGTGATCGCGCTCTCGTTCGTCCCGCCGGCGATCGCCGGGTATGCGCTCGAGCGTCCGATCGAGCGCCGGCTCGGCGGTCCCGGCTCGATCGCGGCCGGGCTCGCCGCCGGTGCGCTGGCGATGGTGCTCGCCGACCGCAGACCGCAGGAGCGCGGCCCCGGCGACGCCGCGGCGGTCGACGGGCTGGCGCTGGGGATCGCGCAAGCGGCGGCGCTGGTCCCCGGGGTGTCGCGCAACGGTGCCACCCTGACAGCCGCCCGGGCCCGGCGCTTCGACCGTGAGCACTCGAACCTGCTCTCGCGCACCGTTGCACTGCCGGTGATCGTCGGCGCGACGCTGCTCAAGGGCGCGCGCCTGCGCCGGCGCGGGCTTCCCCCGGGCTTCGGCCAGGCGATCGGCGCCGGGATCGGAGCCTCCTTCCTCTCCACCCTCGCCTCCCAGCGCCTGATCGCGCTCGTCGAGCGCGATCGCGCGCTCTGGCCCTACGCCGCCTACCGGCTGACGCTGGCAGCCGCGATCGTGGTCAGAATGGCCCGGTGAGCGAGCAGCAGGCATACGCCGGTGCAGGGGTCAGCCAGCGCGATGCCGACCGTGCGGTCAGCGCGCTCGTCGAGCACCTGGAGCGGATCGAGACCGGCAAGCCCACCCGCGCGGTGAGCTTGCCCGGGCACTACGCAAGCGTGCTGCGGATCGACAAGCGGCTCGGGGTCGCGTTCGCGACCGACGGGGTCGGGACCAAGATGGTCGTCGCCGAGAAGCTGGGCCGGTTCGAGACGATCGGGATCGACTGCGTGGCGATGAACGTCAACGACCTGGTCTGTGTCGGCGCCGAGCCGATCGCGATGCTCGACTTCATCCTCTGTCGCGAGGCCGATGCCGAGATCTGCGGAGCGATCGGCGAGGGGCTGCGTCGAGGTGCCGAGCTGGCCGGGATCGAGATCCCCGGCGGGGAGATCGCGCAGGTGGGCGACGTGGTCACCGGCTGGGAGCTGACTGGCAGCGCGATCGGCCTCGTCGGGCTCGACGCGCTGATCACCGGCGACCGGATCGAGCCGGGCGACCCGGTGATCGGGCTGCCGTCGTCGGGCCTACACTCGAACGGCTACACGCTCGCGCGCAGGGCACTCGACCAGGTCCCGCTCGAGGACCGGCGACTCGGGCGGCCACTCGGCGAGCTGCTGCTCGAGCCGACCGAGATCTACGTCCGCGCCGTGCTCGACCTGCTCCGCTCGGAGGTCGACGTTCGGGGCCTGGCCCACATCACCGGCGACGGGCTGCGCAACCTGCTGCGGCTGGCGGCGCCGGTCGGCTTCGAGATCGACGACCCGCTGCCGGTGCCGCCGATCTTCGGCTTGATCGCCGAGCTCGGCGAGGTCTCCGACGAGGAGATGCACGAGGTCTTCAACATGGGCTGCGGATTCGCCTGCGTGACCGCGGCGGCCGACGAGGAGCCTGCGCTGGCGTTGCTGCGCACCCATCACCCGGGCGCCCGGCGGGTAGGCAGGGCGACCGATCGGGCCGGGGTGATCCTCCGACGCGGTAGGGCGCTCAGACGGGGATAGGATCGGCCCAACCGACAGAGGAGGCCGTCCATGTACGCGCGAGTCGTCAGGTTCACCGACGCAAGCCCCGACCGGATCGCCGAGATCGCCGCCCGGGTCGAGGAGGCCGGCGGGCCGCCGCCGGGGGTGCGCTCATCGGCGATGAAACTGCTCTTCGACGAGTCCCAGGCGACGGCCGTCTTCATCGGCTTCTTCGAGACCGAGGCGGATATGCGCGAGTCGAGCGAGATCCTCGCTCAGATGGATTCCTCCGAGACGCCCGGCACTCGCGCCTCCGTCGACCTCTGCGAGGTCAAGGTCGAGTCCGGCGCGAGCTGAGAGTCGTTACCACTCCGCCACCGGACGGACCTCGACCGCACCGCCCATGCTCGCCGCCGGGATTCGAGAGGCGACATCGATCGCGGCGTCGAGGTCGTCGGCTTCGAGAATCAGGTAGCCGCCGAGTGCCTCCTTGGTCTCGACGAACGGGCCGTCGGTGCTCAACGTCTTCCCGCCCTGCACCCGCACGGTGGTCGCCGTCTCGGGCGGCTGGAGCTGGAGTCCCGGGCTGACGCCGGGGGTCTCGTTGATCGCCCGGTAGGCGTCGCCGATCCGCTTCTGCTCATCCTCAGAAAGGCGGCCCCACTCCTGCTCCGAGTACGGCGTCGGGGCATCGCCCTGGTGGATCAACAGCATGTACTTCATCGCTTTCCTCCCTTCGAGGGGTGTTCGCTTGGATGACGAACGCGGACTGGCCGGATCGACAAATTGAGTCTGGCTCACCAACCGTCTCGAAGTGCGACGATCCAAGCATGAGAATCGCCTTTTTGATCTTTGACAAGCTCACCGCCCTCGACGCCGTCGGCCCATACGAGGTGCTCTCGCGGCTGCCTGATGCCGAGCCCTCGTTCGTCGCCAAGCGGGCGGGGCCGAAGCGCACCGACACCGGGGCCCTTGGACTGAACGCCGACCTCGCCCTGGCCGAGCTCCCCGATCCCGAGATCGTTCTCGTCCCGGGAGGCGAGGGCAACCGCGCTCTGCTCGCCGACGAGGAGGTACTCGAGTGGCTGCGCGCCGCTGATCGCACCAGCAGGTGGACGACCTCCGTCTGCACCGGTTCGCTGGTCCTCGGCGCTGCCGGCCTGCTGGCGGGCAAGCGCGCGACCAGCCACTGGGTCTATCGCGACTCGCTGGCCGGCTACGGCGCGGAGCCGGTCGCCGCTCGGGTGGTCGAGGACGGCAAGCTGATCACCGCCGCCGGGGTCTCGGCCGGCATCGACATGGCGTTGATGCTGGCGGCGCGGATCGCCGGCGACGAGGTGGCGAAGGCGATCCAGCTCGGAATCGAATACGACCCGGCACCGCCCTTCGACTCCGGGTCGCCTGAGAAGGCGGCCCCGGAGCTGGTCGAGCTGATCCGCGGGCTCGAGAGCCGCGAGGCCGCGTCCGTGAAGTAGCGTCGCTCGGCGGTCATCATTCATCCGACGCCCGCTGTAACACCCGGCCGGGCCAAGGGTTGAAAATGGACACGCGATGAGCGAGGCGACGACAGGGGCACCCGGTGCGCTGACCGGAACGGTGCTCTCCGGGCGATATCTGCTCGATCAGAAGCTCGGCTCGGGCGGTATGTCCACCGTCTACCTGGCCAAGGACGAGACGCTGCAGCGCTGGGTCGCGGCCAAGGTCTTGCATCGGGAGATCTCCGACCAGCCGGACCAGATCGAGCGCTTCCGCCGCGAGGCGCGGGCGGTGGCGCAGGTCTCGCACCCCAACGTCGTCGCGGTGATCGACGCCGGCGAGGACGGCGGCCGGCCCTACATTGTGTTCGAGTACTGCGACGGTGAGACGCTCAAGCAGCGGATCGACCGGATGGGCAGGCTGCCGCTCGACGAGGCCGCCGCCTATGCGATCGAGGTCGGCCGCGGGCTCCAGGCCGCCCACGCACGACGGCTCGTGCACCGGGACGTCAAGCCCCAGAACGTCCTCATCGACTCTGAGGGCCGCGCGAAGGTGACCGACTTCGGGATCGCCCGCGAGCTCGAGCAGGACGGGCTGACGAAGACCGGCCGGGTGCTCGGGACCACCGACTACGTCTCTCCCGAGCAGGCGATGGGACAGCCGGTCGACGACCGCTCCGACATCTACTCGCTCGGGGTCCTGCTCTACGAGATGCTGACCGGGGACGTCCCGTTCAAGGCCGAGACCGTGGTCGGGGTGGCGATGAAGCATGTCAACGAGCAGATGCCCGACGTGCAGCGCAAGCGCCCCGAGGTCTCCTCGGCGCTGGCCGCGGTGATCGAGCGCGCGACCGAGAAGAAGCCCGAGAAGCGCTACCCGGAGATGGCGGCGATGCTGGCCGACCTCGAGAACGCGCTCGAGGTCGAGGTCGCCCGCGCCGGGTCCGCCGGCGGGGAGGCGACGACCGTGCTCGCCTCGGTTCCCGAGCGGCGGCGGCGGATCCTGACCTCGCGCCGGGTCTCGATCGCCGGGATCCTGCTGGTGCTGGCCGGCGCCGCCGCGGCGCTCCTGATCGCCGGCTTCAAGGATGATGACCGCGGTCGAGGGAGTGGCGGGGCCGAGCAACCGTCGGGCGAGGAGGTGACCCTGGTCGGCGCCGAGGACTTCGATCCCTTCGGCACACCCCCGGGCTCCGAGCATCCCGAGCTGACCGAGCTCGCCATCGACGGTGACTCGACCACCGCCTGGGCGACCGAGGAATACACCGAGACCCCGGTTCTCGAGGACGCCGGCAAGGCGGGGGTCGGGCTGATCCTCGACGCCGAGGAGCCGGTGCAGGGTGCGGACCTGGCGATCAGCTCGACCGAGGGCGGCTGGGACGCTCAGATCTACGCCGCCGAGAGCGGGCCTCCGGACACCTTCGAGGGCTGGGGTGAGCCGGTCGGGAGCGTCAGCGGCGCCGCGGCCGAGGAGGTGTTCGAGCTCGAGCTGCCGGGGCCGGCGCAGTACTACCTGATCTGGCTCACGCGGCTCGCCGGATCGCCGGGCGAGTACAAGGTCGAGATCTCCGAGGCGCGGCTGACGACCGGTTAGAACCGATAGCTGCGCTCGCGCCGGTAGCGGTCGAGCGCCAGGCGCACGAGACGGTCGCAGAGCTCCGGATAGGCCACGCCCGTCGCCTCGAACAGCTTCCCGAACACGCTCGTGGCAGTGAAGCCGGGAATCGTGTTGATCTCGTTGACAAGCACCTCCCCCCGGTCGCGGACGAAGAAGTCGCAACGCGCGAGGCCGGTACCGCCGATCGTGCGAAACACCTCCGCGGCGAGGGAACGCACCCGCTCCGTCGTCGGCTCGTCGAGCGGCGCCGGGACGATCAGCTCCATCCCGCCGTCCGCGTACTTGGCCTCGAAGTCGTACCAGTCCGAGGCCTTGGTCACGATCGCGCCCGGGACCGAGGTCTCGATGCTCTCGTCGTGGCCGATCCCCGCGTTGCCGAGCACCGAGCACTCGACCTCGCGGCCGCCGGCATCGGCCTCGACGATCACCCGCGGGTCGTGGGCCTGCGCGGCCTCGACCGCCTCGTCGAGGCCGCGCTCGAGATCGCCTACTCGCGAGATGCCGACGCTCGACCCGAGCCGCGACGGCTTCACCCAGAGCGGCTTCGCCATCGCCGCGACGTGCTCGCGCCAGCCCGGCTCACCGACCTCGGCGAACTCGACCTGGGGCAGTCCCTCGAAGGCGAGCAGCCGCTTGCAGACCAGCTTGTCGATCGCAACCGCGGCCGCGAGCACGCTCGGGCCCGCATAGGGCAGGTCGAGGCACTCGAGCAGGCCCTGGACGGTGCCGTCCTCGCCGAACGGCCCGTGCAGGACCGGAAACGCGACCTCGCAGCCGAGCAGGCCGCCGCCGGCGCGCATCTCGACCTCGGCGCCGGCGGCGGTCCAGCGCCCGTCGCGCTCGATCAGCACCTCGGTTACCTCGTGGCCGGCCTCGCGCAGGCCTGCCGCGACCGAGGCTCCCGACTGAAGCGAGATCTCGTGCTCGGAGGAGCGGCCGCCGAAGATCACCGCGACCTCGGTCACGGCGCCTCCTCCGTCGGCGGCTCGATCTCGACCGGCGGCACGAACTCGCCGACCGTGATCGTCACCGTGTCGCCCGCCCGCACCCGCGTCCCCGACGCGGGCGCCTGGTCGAGCACCCTGCCGTCCTCGCTCGACTGGTCGGTCTCCTGGCCGATCACGTCGACCGAGAGCCCACGCGACTGCAGCGTGCTGATCGCCGATTCCTCGGACTGGCCCTCGACCGACGGCACCACCACCGAGCCGGCCCCGGTCGAGACGACGATCGTCACCCTGTCGCCGCGCAGCAGCCGCGAGCCCGGGCCGGGGTCCTGGACGATCACGATCCCTTCAGGCTCGTCCGCGTCGCGCGTGTCGACGTCGACGATGAAGCCGCGGCGCTGAAGCTCTGACTCCGCGATCTCCTGAGATTGGCCGATCACGTCAGGAAGCGTGATCAGGTTCGCGCCCTTGGAGACGAACAGCGTCACCTGCGACTCGCACTCGACCTCCTCGCCTCCGGCCGGCCGGCTCTTGATCACCCGGCCGGCGGCGACCTCGCGCGAGGATTGCTCGCGGGTCGACGCAAGCAGGTCGGCGTCTTCGAGCCGCTTGCGCGCCTGCCCGAGGGTCAGGCCCCGAGTCGGCGGCACCTTGACCGTCAGACCGAGGCTGACCGTGATCGTGACTTCAGACCCCTCCTCCGCCCTTGAGCGTGCCGGTGGATCCTGCTCGGTGACCGAGTTCTCGGGACTGCAGGTCGGGGCCAGCGTCTGTTCGACCTGAAAGCCCGCGCCTTCGAGCTTCTCCCGCGCCACCGGCGCCGGGTCGCCGAGCACCAGTGGGACAGCCACCTCCTCCGGCCGGGTCAAGACCAAAGCCGCAACGCCCGCTGCGATCAGCGCGATCGCGGCGAGGACCATCGCCCGGCGCCGGGTCATCCAGCCACCCGAGTCCTGCGCTCCGGCGGCCTCCTCGCTCGCGGGCGCTGGCCGGGTCTCCGCCTCGGACTCACCCCCGAGCGCGGCGCCCGCCGCGGCGCCGGCGAGTGCCCCGGCCATCGCCGCCGGCGCGTAGGAGGCCGTGTCGCCGAGCGACCCGCCGGAGGGATCGGCCTCGGCCGCATCGAGCGCCCGCAGGAACTCATCCGCGGACTGAAAGCGGTTCGCCGGGTCCTTGGCGAGGGCGCGGAGGACGACCGCGTCGAGCGCCGGGGTGACCTGCGGGTTGATCGCCGAGGGGCTCTGCGGCTGTTCGGAGACCTGCTTGAGCGCCACTGCGACGGGCGAGTCGGCGTCGAACGGGACCCTCCCGGTCAGCTCCTCGTAGAGCATCACCCCGATCGAGTAGACGTCCGAGGTAGCGGTGACGTCGAGACCCTGTGCCTGCTCGGGGGAGAGGTACTGTGCGGTGCCGAGCACCGAGCCGGTCGCGGTGATCTCCGAAGCGCCAGCCCGAGCGATCCCGAAGTCCGTCACCCGCGCCCGGCCCTCACGGTCGACGAGCACGTTCTGCGGCTTGAGGTCGCGGTGGACGATCCCGCGCGCATGGGCGAACCGCGCTCCCGAGAGGATCTGGCGGGTGATCTCGACCGCCTCGCCAACCGAGAGGCCGCGGGCGATCAGGTCCTTGAGCATCGCCCCCTCGACGTACTCCATCGCGATCCAATGCCGTCCGTCCGTCTCACCACGGTCGTAGACGCCGACAACGTTCGGGTGCTGGAGCCCGGCCGCGGCCTGGGCCTCACGGCGGAAGCGCTCGACGAACTGGGCGTCCTGGGCAAAGCGCTCGTCGAGGAACTTGAGCGCCACCCGGCGGTCGAGCATTCGGTCCTGGGCAAGCCAGACGTCCGCCATCCCCCCGGTCCCGAGCCGGGCGACGAGCGTGTAGCGGTCGCCGACCCGCTGGCCCTGCTCGAGCCTCATCCGAGCAGGCTCTCCATCACCTCGGTCGCGATCGGCCCGGCGACCTCGCCGCCGAAGCAGCCGGCGCAGCGCTCGACCGTCGCCGCGACGGCGATCTGCGGGTCCTCAGCCGGGGCGAAGCCGATGAACCAGGGCTGGTTGGTGCCCTCGAGGTCGATCTCGGCGGTGCCGGTCTTGCCGGCGAACGACGTGCCTCCGACCGAGAGGCCGGCCGCGGTCCCCTCCTCGGTCACGTTGACCATCATCTCGGTCAACTCGGCCGCGGACTGCTCGGAGATCACCTGGGACTGCTCCTCCGGGTCCAGCTCCTCGATCGTGCGCCCGTCGGGGTCCCTTGCCGACTGCAGGAAGGTCGGCTCCATCAGCCTGCCGTCGTTGGCCACCGTCGCCGCCACCTCGGCCATCTGGGTCGCGGTCGCCAGCAGCTGCCCCTCGGCGCCGCCCTGGCCGATCGCCACCCGGCCGACGTCGAAGCTCTCGCGCACCAGCTCGTCGTCGGCGTTGTAGACACCGCTCGGTCGCATCTGGATGTCCGGGTAGTCGAGCTCGGGGTCGGAGAAGAACCCGAACCGCTCCATGTAGGTGACCATCGTCTCGGCGCCGAGCTGCTCGCCGACCTGCGCCCAGTACGTGTTGACGGAGTTGGTCAGCGCCGTCGTCATGTCGATCTCGCCGAACGGCTGTCCGCCGGCGTTCTCCAGCGGAACGCCGGAGATCTCGATCGGCGAGTCGGCGTTGAGCACGCTGTCGGGCTCGAACTCGCCCGAGTCGAGCGCCGCGGCGGCGGTGACGACCTTCATCGTCGAGCCGGGCGGGTAGGTGCTCTGGGTCGGCCGGTTGAGCAGGGGCGCCGACTCGTCCTCGCTCAGCTCGCTGAACACGTCTGGATCCTGAACCCCGTTCGGGTCATAGCCCGGGATCGACGCCATCGCGCGCACGGCGCCGGTCGCGGGCTCGATCGCGACCAGGGCCGCCCCGGTGCCCGGAACAGTGATCGCCGATTGCAGACCGTCGGTCGCGACCCGCTGCGCTTCGGCGTCCAGGGTCAGGGTGATGTCCGCCCCCTCCGGTTGCTGGTCGCGAAGCTGATCGATGATCGAGGCGAACTCGTTCTCCTCCCCGATCAGCAGGTCGTTCTCGGAGGACTCGATCCCGCTCTGTTCGACCTCGACGAAGCTGTAGCCGACCGGGTTCCCGAACAGCGAGCCCTGTGGGTATCGGCGCACGAAGACCGGCTTGCGCCCGCCTCCTTCCGGGAGGCTCTCGGCGATCAGGACGCCGTCGGCGCTGGTGATCGAGCCGCGTGGAATCTGCTGGCTCTCGATCAACGGGCGGCGGTTGGCGCGCTCGGCCTCGAGCTCGTCGGCGTCGAATACCGCCCACTTCGAGGTGAAGTAGACCAGCGTCGCGAGCAACACCAGGAGCAGCGCGTAGATGCGAATGATCGGCGTGTTCAAGCGACCAGTCCCTCGGGCTCGCGGCCGTCGTCAGGATCGGCGCTTGGACGGCGCGCGCGGTCGCTGATCAAGAGCAACAGCGCGAGCAGGATCATGTTGGCGACGATCGAGCTGCCGCCGAAGGAGACGAACGGCAGGGTGACCCCGGTCAGCGGGATCACCTTGGTCACCCCGCCGATGATCACGAACGCCTGCAGAGCGAAGATCGCTGTCAACCCGGCTGCGAGCAGCTTCGAGAACGCGTCCGGCGCCATGACCGCGGTCTTGAAGCCGCGAGCGGCGATCAGGGCGTAGATCAGGATCACCCCGCAGGCGCCGAACAGCCCGAGCTCCATCGTGATCACCGCGAAGATGAAGTCGGTGTGCGGGGCCGGGAGGATGCTGCCGCACTCCGGGAACGGCTGCGAGCAATCGGGCGCGAACGGCCCCGGCAGCTTGAGCAGCGAGTCGCCCAGCCCGGTCCCGAACAGGCCGCCCTCCGCCTGGGCGAAGAGCGACTGCTGGACCTGTCCCGCTCCGGCCGGCGAGTCGGCCGCGAACGGGTCGAGCCAGATCTCGAACCGGTCGTGGACATGGGGGATGTTCGTCCCCAGGACGTATGCGCCGAGCGCGAACAGCAGCAGGCCGATCAAGACGTAGGAGAAGCGGCGGGTGGCGACGTACAGCAGTGCGAGGAAGGCGCCGAAGAACATCAGCGAGCTGCCCAGGTCGCGGATGAAGACGAGCATCAGCATCGCCGCTCCCCAGACCGCCACCAAGGGCCCGAAATGCTTCAGCGGCGGGATCGTCAGGCCGGCGATCCGCCGGGCGGCGACCGAGAGCATCTCCCGCTTCTCGGCCAGATAGCTGGCCAAGAAGATGACGATGCAGATCTTCGCCAACTCCGCTGGCTGGAACGAGAGCGGGCCGATGTCGACGCTCAGGTAGGCGCCGTTGACCTCGTTGCGAGTGATGAAAGGCCCGAGCAGGAGCAGGATCCCGGCGGTCGCGATCAGGTAGCGGTAGCGCTCGAGCACGTGGTAGTCGCGCAGGAGCAGGATCGTGAGGCAGAAGAGGACCAGTCCGAGCACGAAGACGGAGGCCTGGTCGAAGGCGAGCTCGTCGCGGATCCGGTAGATCACGACCAGCCCGATCGCCGCCAGCAGCGCGCAGAGCGGGAACAGGTACGGATCCGCGTAGGGCAGACGGAAGCGCAGGAACAGGTGCGCCGCGAAGCAGAGCGCGAGGAAGTAGCCGCCGTAGATCAGGCTCAGGTCGCCGATCTCGTCCGACTGGGTGATGAAGACCGCGGTGAACCCTGCGGTCAGCAGCAGCGCGACCGGGACCAGAGCGAGCAGCTCTCGGTTGCGGGCGCTCAATTGCCGGCGCTCTGGCCGCGGGACCTCTCGCCGGAGCCGCCTTGCTGTGCACCACGGTTACCGGGCGGGGGTTGAGGCAAGGGGGGCTCGGCGGCGGCCTGGAGGTCGTCGAGCAGCGAGAGGGCGTCGTCGCGCGAGCGCAGCTCGTGGTCGGTGAGGCTCGGACGTCGATCCTCGGGGACCGAGGAGGCCTGGATCGGGACCGAGTAGACCTCCGAGTAGAGACTGAGGTCGAACGGCAGCTCGTATGGCAGGCCGCGGTAGAGGCTGACCCGCCCGCCCTCGTCGATGCCGAGGAAATAGACCTGGCGAGCGCCGTAATAGGCGGCTACCGACAGCCCGGCAACCAGCAGCGCGGCGACGAGCACTTTTGCAGCCGTCCTCCAACGGCGGCTGCGCGGCGGCTGCGGTCGCTCGGCGCTCGGCGCTCGGCGCTCGGTTGCGCCGCGGACGCGCTCGCCGGTCAGCCCCGCCTCCTCTGCGCTGGGCCCAATCAGGGTCGCCTCGCGATCGGCGGCCAGCTCGCCGGCCGGCTCGAGCCGGAAGGCGACGACTGTGATGTTGTCGCGCCCGCCCGCCTCGTTCGCCTCGCGGACCAGGCGCGTGGCGGCGGAGGAGAGGCTCTCGCCCGAGCTCAGGGCGGCGACGATCTCCTCGTCCCTGAGCATCGTGGTCAGGCCGTCCGAGCAGAGCAGGAAGACGTCGCCCGGGCGGGCGGAGACCGTCAGCGTGTCCACCTCCACCTCCGCCTCGGGCCCGAGGGCGCGGGTGATGATCGAGCGCTGCGGATGGTCCTCGGCCTGCTCGGAGGTGAGCCTGCCCTGGCGGCGCAGCTCCTCGACCAGCGAGTGGTCGGAGGTCAGCAGCCGCAGCTCGCCGTCGCGGAGCACGTAGGCGCGACTGTCGCCGACGTGCGCGATCGCCACCTCGTCGCCCTCGACCAGGGCGGCGGTCAGCGTCGTCCCCATCCCCGATCTGCTCGAGTCGTCCTGGGCGAGGCCGTGGATCCGCTCGTTCGCGGACTCGGCGAGGCGACGCAGGAAGGCCTCGCCCGAGTCGCCCGCGCGCTCAGCCGCCTCGAACGAGTCGGCCGCGATCCGCGACGCGACCTCGCCAGCCTGCGCGCCTCCCATCCCGTCCGCGACCGCGAACAGCGGCGCGCGGGCGAAGTAGGCGTCCTCGTTGGCCGTGCGCTGTCGTCCCGTGTCGGACCGGAAGGCCTGCTCGGACACGCGCAGCATCAGGCACCCTCGGGGATCTGGAGCTCGAAGCGCAGCTCGGTGTCGCCGATCTTGATCTCATCCAGGTCCGAGAGCTCGGCCTCACCCGAGAGCCGGCTGCCGTTGAGGAAGGTGCCGTTGGTCGAGCCCATGTCCTCCACGTAGTAGGAGGCGCCGCGGGAGTAGAGGCGGGCGTGGATTCCGGAGGCGAACCGGTCCTCGATCCGCACGTCGGCATCTGCCGAGCGCCCGATCGAGAGGCCGCCGAAGAGGTCGTAGCGCTCGCCCGCCGGCAGACCGCCGCCGCGCACCGCGACCAGCCAGGCGTCAGTCGCCGCCGCGCGGCCGCCCGGTCCGATCGCATGAAAGCCGGTCGCCTCGGGCGCCGGAGCCGTCGTCCGGCGGAGCTCGCGCAAAGCGCTGCGCGAGACCCAAAACAGGAACAGGTAGAGCACGGCGAGGAAGCCGAACTTCAGCGCTACCGCGATCGGCTCTGTATCCATGCGTTCGACCCGGGTGTTCTAGGCGGGAGCGGAGGAGCCACCGGTGTGGTTCTCAATGCTCGATGTCGAAGGTGAACCGGACGGTCCCGAGCACGACCACGTCGCCCGGCGCCAGCCGGGAGGCGTCGACCAGCCGGTCGTTCACCTTCACCCCGTTGGTCGACCGCAGGTCCGCGATCTGCCAATCGCCGGTCGGACCGCGGCGAAGCTCGGCGTGGCGACGCGAGACGTTGGGGTCGTTGAGCACGCAGTCGCACTCCCGTGAGCGCCCGAGGACCGCTGTCGGCCCGTCGAGCACGTAGCGCCGATCGTCGAGCGAGACGATCGCCTTCGTCTCGGTCAGGTGCGCCGCCGGGCGCTTGCGCGCCTTCGACTGCTTCGGCGGCACGCTGTAGACCATCGTGTGCCCCTGCTCGCCCTGCTCCGGGGACTCCCCTTGGCGTGCGGGCGGCTTGACCAGCCGGGTCTGGATCCCGAACTCGCCCAACCGCAGGCGTTGATCGGACTCCAGGTGCACGTCGGGACGAGTGAGCAGCGCGTAGTCGTGGCGACGCGCGTGCTCGAGCAGGTAGGCGGAGAGCTCCTGCTCGAGCGAGCGCTCGTAGCCCTCGAGCCGCTCGCGGTCCTCGGCCGAGAGCCAGACCGTGTACTGGTTCGGCACATAGACCCGGGAGACCGACGCGGTTCGGTGGGCGTCCATCTCCTTTGCCAGCTTGCGCGCGATCTCGACCGGTTGGACCTGGGAGGAGAAGGCACGGCTGAACACCCCTTCGACGAGGTTCTCGATCCGCTGCTCGAGGTTTCGCAGGACGCTCATCGGTTTCGATCCCCGCTCAGGCGACGGTGAGGACACGCCCCGGGCCACGTCGGAGAACCCCGAATCCTAGATACCTAGGTGGTCAGCGGCCGGGACCGGGCGCGGGCGCGCGATCCGTGCCAGATGGCGCCGCCGCCGCGCAGGAGGCCGAACTCCACCGCCACCGCAAGGGCGGCGGCGAGCACGATCCCGAGTGGGCGGCCGCCGAGGGCGCCGTTTCCGATCAGCGACAAAGCCGCGTCGGTCGCCGCCGCCCAAAGCATTGCCGCGAGCAGCGCGATCGAGGCGTGGCCCAGGCTCAGCAGCCATCCCAGCGCCACGGCCGCGAGCGCGAAGCCGGCGGCACCGAGCAGCGACTCGACTCCGAGCAGGGGCGCGAGCACCGTCTCGGCGGCGAGTCCGGGATCGGCTGCCCAGCCATCGGGCGCCGGCGGGGCGATCCCGAGCTCGGGGCCGACTCCGAGAGCGATTGAGCCCGCCAGCAGCCATGCCCACGACGCAGCACCGAGCGCGGCGCGCGCGGCGATCGAGTCGGCGCAGCCGCCAAGCGCCGCCGCCACACTGCCCAGCCCGGCCGCGCCCAGCACCGGTGCAGCCACCGGAGCGAGCGCCGCCGCCGGCAGCCCGACGAGCAGGGATGGAAGCGAGAGGGCCGCGAGGACGAGGGCGGCGCCGGGGAGCCCCCCGGGCCCGGCGAGCAAGGCGAGCACGCCGGCCAGGCAGGCGATGCCGAGCACTCGCAGCGCCCGGCTCGCCCCGCGGTCGGGCGTGGGGTCATCCCCGCACGAGGCGAGCAGCGCCCGTTCGCAGTCAAGCCCGCCCGCCTCGGCTTCAAGGCATTCGCCGAGCTCGACGACCGTCGGGCGTCGGCGGGGATCGGGTTCCAAGCAGCCGTCGATCGTCTCACCGAGGCCCTCCGGCAGATCCGGGCGGGCCGTGCGCAGCGGGGGTAGCTCGCCGCCGATCCGGCGCACGGTCTCGGCCGGCGTCCGGCCGACGACCGGGTTTGCCCCTGTCCAGCACTCATAGAGGGTCAGCGCCAGTGAGTAGGCGTCGGCCTCGGGGCCCGCGAGCTCGCCGCTCGCCTGCTCGGGTGCCATGTAGGCGAGCGTGCCGATCACCTCGCCACGCTCGGTCAGGCTCGGCGCCCCCGCGATCCTCGCGATCCCGAAGTCCATCAGCTTCGCGGCGGGTCCGGCACCGTGGCCCGCGCCGACGACGACGTTCTGGGGCTTGACGTCGCGGTGGACGACGCCCCGCGAGTGCGCGTGAGCGAGCGCGCCACAGAGATCGGTGCCGAGCTCCGCGACCTCGCGGTCGCTCAGCGATCCATCGCCGTGCATGCTCGCCAGGGTCCGGCCCGGGACCAGCTCGGAGACAAGCATCGCGCTGCCGCGCCACTCGCCGAGCTCGTAGAGGGTGACGATCCCCGGGTGATTGAGCCGGGCGGCCGCCTGCGCTTCGCGCAGGACCCGGGCCGGGTCGGCCGCGGCCACCTCCTTGACGGCGACGTCGCGTTGCAGGCGCTCGTCGAAGGCACGGTAGACGGTCCCCATCCCGCCCGAGCCAATTCGCTCGAGCAGCGCGAAAGCGGTCCATCAGCAGCTCGTCGCCCACCACCGTGCGAGCTTCGTCGTCCCGACACCCCCTCCTGCCTGTGCACCGCATGGCCCAGGCGTGAAATCGAGGCTCGCGGTTGCTGCCGGGGCAGGGTTCATACTTTCCCCGCCGAACGCGTCCCAGGTGCATCGTGTCTTTCCTGGATGAGGACGAACTAGATCCGGCCCCGAGCGGGCCCCCCTCCCGGCGCTCGCCGACCGACCGGCAGCGCCAGGTGCTCGTCCGGCGGGTCATCGCCCTGCTGGTCGGAGTCGGGATCCTGATCCTGCTCCTGCTCGGAGTGCGAGGTTGCCTTAGCGCCCGCGAGGAGCGAGGGTTCGAGAACTACCTCTCCGACCTCGACTCGATCGTCGCCACGTCCAACCAGCTCTCGACCGATTTCTTCAACCGCCTGCTCGAACCCGAGGAGGGGCTCAAGGAGCTCCAGCTCGAGGCGCAGATCACGACCGACCGCGGGACCGCCGAAGGGCTGCTGCAGCGGGTCGAGGGCCTCGACGCGCCCGACGACGTCGCCGGCGCCCAGGAGGAGCTCGTGCAGTCCTTCGAGCTGCGCCGCGACGGGCTTGCCGGGATCGCCGAGGACATCCCGAGCGCGCTCGCGACCGAGGGACGCACCGAGGCGATCACCCGGATGACCGCCGACATGGAGGCCTTCCTGGCCAGCGACGTGCTGTTCGAACGCGCCCGCACCGAGATCGACGCGACCGCCGCCGAGGAGGGAATCGACGGCACGGTGGACGAGAGCGTCTTCCTGCCGCGGCCGTCGGCGCAGTGGCTCGACCCGGTCGAGCTGACAGTGATCCTGAACTCGTTCGCGAGCGCGACCGGCAACGTGCCTCCGGGCACCCACGGCGTCGAGCTGGTCAGCGGCGGCGTCTCGATCGACAAGACGACGCTCAGCCCGGACTTCGACAACACCGTCGGGCTCGGCAACGCGCCGCCGCAGCTCACGGTCGAGGTCCAGAACGGCGGCGACGTCGAGGAGAAGGACGTGCTGGTCACCTACTCGCTCAGCGGCGGCGCGACGTCGAGCGAGGGCGAAGCGACGATCGCCAGCATCGACGCCGGCGGAGCGACCGAGGCCAGCGCGACGATCGAGCCGGTACCCGAGCGCGATGTCGCGCTCACGCTCACGGTCGAGGTGGTGCCGGTGCTCGGCGAGCAGATCGCCGACAACAACCGCGCCACCTACACGGTCACCTTCAACTGATCGTCCCGGGGCGGCCCGCCGCCGGGACTAAGGTTCGAGCCGATGCGAGTCGCCTACCTCGGCCCGGCAGGGACGTTCAGTGAGGACGCGTTGCGCACGGCGGCCGGCGACGAGGCGTTCGAGGCGCTGGCGGTGCCGACGATCTACGACGCGATCGTCGCGGTCGCCGAGCGCACGGCCGATCGAGCACTGGTCCCGTTCGAGAACTCGATCGAGGGCTCGGTGCGCGCGACCCTCGACGCGCTCGCCTTCGACGCCCCCGAGGTGGCGATCGTCGGCGAGCACGACCAGCCGATCCGCAACAGCCTGATCGCCCGCCGCGTGCTGCCGCTCGACCAGATCGAGGTCGTCGTCTCGCACCCGCAGCCGAGCGCGCAATGCGCACGCTTCATCCGCGAGGAGCTACCGCAGGCAAAGGTTCGGGGAGCCCCGAGCACCGCCGACGCGGTCCGCGAGGTCGCCGACACGGACGCGCCCTGGGCCGCGCTGGGGGCCCTCTCGGCGGCCCGGATCTACGACTGCGTGGTGCTTCGCGAGGGCGTCGAGGACGGTCGCGACAACCTGACCCGGTTCGTCTGGATCGCGTCGGCCGACACCGAGCCGCGCGGTGCCGGCCCGTGGAAGACCACCCTGAGTTTCTCCGAGCTCGGGGCCGACCACCCAGGGGCCCTTGTCGACGCTCTGACCGAGTTCTCGAGCCGGGAGGTCAATCTGACCAGGATCGAGTCGCGGCCGCTGCGGCGTGGGCTCGGCCGCTACATGTTCTTCGTCGATCTCGAAGGTGCCGAAGCGGATCAGGCCGTGGCAGCGGCGATCCGGGCGTTGCGGGCGAAGGCCGAGTCGGTGCGGGTCCTGGGCAGCTACCCGGTGGCGATCAACGGCATTCCCGGGTAGCCGGCGGGCGGCGCGCGGGCCGCTCTACAATGCCGCTCACCATGGAGGACCTCGCTGACCCCGAGGTAGGACGCCGCCGCGTGGCGGCGCGCGCCGGCGCCGGGCGGCGGCACTTCAACGGCCATCAGGCCAACGTCAGCGGGCGCTTGCGCTCGCACGGTTCCCGGGTGCTGGTCCTCAACGCGAGCTATGAGCCGATCAACGTCTGCACGGTTCGCCGCGCGGCGGTGCTGGTGCTGAAGTCGCGCGCCGAGGTGCTCGAGCAGGGCGAGGGCGCCCTGCACTCCGAATGGCTCGAGCTCGAGCGGCCCTGCGTGATCAGGCTGGTCCGCTACGTGCGCATCCCGCGTGACGTGCACCGGCGCAAGATCACCCGCAAGGCGGTCCTCGCCCGTGACGCGTATACCTGCCAGTACTGCGGCCACGAGGCCGCCGGGCTGACCGTCGACCACGTGATCCCGCGCAGCCGCGGCGGCGAGTCGGTGTGGGAGAACATCGTCGCCTCCTGCGCGCCGTGCAACCGCAAGAAGGGCAACCGGATGCCACGCGAGGCGAGCATGCACCCGTCGAGTCGCCCGAAACCGCCCGGGCCAACCGTCTTCATCCGGATCGCCGCCCCCCGGGTGCCCCTCGCCTGGGAGCCATACCTGATCGCGGCCTGATCCGGGCGGCTACTTGGCGGCCCCGTCGAGTCTCCGACGTGCCTCCGCCATGCGGCGTCCGAAGGCGAGGTTGCGCTCGCTGCGCAATAGGCGGCTGGTCAGCTTCGGCGCCACCGCCGCAAGACCGATCACCGGCTTCACCGCGCGGCGGGCGACGACGATCTCGGGGCGGTTGTGGCGGATGCCCTCGACGACCGCGTCGCCGACGCGCTCCGGCGGCAGGGTGGCGAGCTCTCGCGGTACGTCGCCGACGTGCTGCTCGAGTCGACCGTACATCCCCACCTTGCTGATCAAGCCTGGGCAGATGACGGTAAAGCCGACCGGTTCGTTGCCGAGCTCCGCCCGCAACGAATGGGTAAAGCCGACGACCCCGTGCTTGGTCGCGCTGTAGGAGGCAAGGTAAGGCGCCGGGAGCTTGCCCGCGAGCGAGGCGAGGTTGACGACGTGCCCCCGGCGCCGCTCGAGCATCCCGGGGAGGGCGACCCGGGTCAGCTCCATCACCGCCAGCAGGTTGACCGTCGTGATCGCCTCGAGCTGCTCCACGGTCTGCTCGGCGAACTCGCCGGAGAACTCGAGGCCCGCGTTGTTGACGAGCACGTCGATCGGTCCGAGCGAGTCGGTGGCGCGCCGGTGGACCAGCTCGATCCCGTCCGCGTCGCTGAGATCCGCGGCCACGACCTCGACCTTGACCCGCGGCTCGAGCTCAGCGACCAGATCGTCGATTTGCGCCGCGGGCAGATCGCAGAGGGCGAGATTGACACCTTCTGCGGCGAGACTGCGGGCGATGTAGCGGCCGAGCCCGCCGGCCGCACCCGTGACCAGGGCGTTGGCCCCACTGAGATCCCTCACCCGCGCCAGCCTATCCGCGAACGCGAAGGGCCGCCCCGTTGCCAGGGCGGCCCTTCCAAGGTGCGATTTCGGGCGGGTCGCGGATTCGCGGCCGGGTGGGACTCAGTCCGGCCTCCGGTACCCGCCGGTGCCTGGGGTTGGACTCCGCCAGGCGGCTCGCACGCTGCTCGCCCGAATCGGCGGTCGCCCGCCGGACGGGCGGAGCGGCCGACTAGCGGCCCCGCACCTCCAGTGTCCCGAAAATACTGTCGCTCAAGTTCGGACCACCTCCTTTCTCTGGTGATCCGATTGAAGCAGACGGGGAGGTCGCCCGTGATCGGTCTCACGTAAGGAGGAGTCGGGATCGGGGACGCTGGACTCATGGACGGCGTCAAGAGTGCAAACGCAGCCTCGGTCGAGCTCAGGCCCGACGCCCTGCCCGGAGCCCGCCGCCTGATCGAGCTCGGCGTCCTGGTCGCGCTGGTGGCCGCCGCCGTGCTCGCGTTCCCCGGGCTGGACGAGCTTCGAGCGCGGCTCGCCGGAGCGGACCCCGCCCTGATCGCCGCGGCCGCCGCCTTGGAGGTGGGATCTTGCCTGGCCTTCGTGGCGACGTTTCGCGGCGTCTTTTCCTCCCGGCTCTCGTGGCGGTTCAGCTACGAGGTCGGGATGGCCGAGCAGGCCGCCAACGTGTTGCTGCCGACCGGCGGGGCCGGCGGCTTGGCGCTCGGGGCCTGGGTGCTGCGCCGGGTCGGGATGCCCGCCGACCGAATCGGGCCGCGGACGGTCGCCTTCTTCTTGATCACAAGCTCGGTCAACTTCGCCGCCGTGATCGCCGCCGGCATCGGCCTCGCGACCGGTCTGCTGCCGGGCGAGGTCGCGTTGCTGACCGCGCTCGCGCCGGCGGTGCTCGCGGCAGCCGCGCTCGCGGTGATCGCCGCGGCTCCTCGCCTGATCGGGCCGAGCTCCAGCGCTCGAGCCGGTCGGCTCAGGGCGGCACTCGCCAAGGGCCGAACGTACCTAGTCGACGGCGTCCGCGACACGATCGAACTGCTCGGCTCAGGGCGGCCGGTGATCGTGCTCGGGGCGATCGGCTACATGGCTCTCGACGTGATGGCGCTCGCGGCGGTGTTCGCCGCTTTCGGTGGTGGCGGCCCGACGGTCGGCGTCTTCGTGCTCGCCTACGCGATCGGCCAGCTCGGTGGTCTGGTGCCGCTTCCGGGCGGGATCGGCGGCACCGACGGTGGCCTGATCGCCGCCTTCGCCCTGCTCGGCACGCCGATCGGGATCGCGGCCGCAGCCGTGCTCGGCTACCGGGCGTTTCAGCTCGGCGTGCCGGCGCTGCTCGGCGTCACCGCGTTCGCCCAGCTCCGCCGCAGGCTCGGACACGAGGCGAGCGTCGCCGACGCGGGCTGTCCCGAGTTGGCACCGGTCGCCGTCCTCGAGCCGGCCTAGTCGGACCCGTCGGGCTCTGCGGCCGGCTTCGCGCCGGCGGCGGCTGCCTCGGCGACCTCCTCGGCCTCCTCGGCGACGTCGGCCGAGGACTCGACCACGAGCGCGACCGCGCTGACCAGGTCGTCGTCCTTGATGTTCATCACCTTGACGCCCTGGGTCGCGCGGCCCATGCGCGAGATCCCGCCGGCGTTGGTCCGCTGCACCATCCCGTTCTGGGAGATGAACAGCAGGTCCTGGTGGTCGCGGACGATCAGGGCCCCCGCCAGGCCACCCTTGCGCTCGGTCAGCTTGATCGTCAGCACGCCCTTCGTCCCCCGGCCCTTGACCGGGTACTCGGAGACGGCGGTGCGCTTGCCGTAGCCGTTCTCGGTGACGACGAAGAGCTCGGTGTCGTCGCGCGCGACGTCCATCGCCAGCACGCGGTTGGCCTTCTTGCCGATCTTGCCGGCGACGTTCATGCCCTTGACCCCGGAGGTGTCGCGGCCCATCGGGCGCACCGCCTTCTCGCTGAAGCGCGATGCGTGGCCCGACTTCGAGACCAGGAGCAGGTCGTCCTCGCCGTCGGTGAGCCTCACCTGGACCAGCTCGTCACCGTCGCGGACCTTGATCGCGATGATCCCGTCGGCGCGAATCGGCGTGTTGTACGCCTTGAACTCGGTCTTCTTGACCAAGCCCTTGGCGGTGGCGAAGACCAGGTACCTGCCCTCGCTGAAGTCACGAGTCGGCTTCACCGCCATCACCCGCTCGCCCTCGCGCAGCGGCAGCACGTTGACAAGCGCCGAGCCCTTGGACGTCCGCGAGCCCTCCGGCAGCTCGTAGACCTTGAGCCGGTAGACCTTGCCGCGGTTGGTGAAGAAGAGCATGAAGTCGTGGGTCGAGCAGATGTGCAGGTGCTCGATGTAATCGCCCTCCTTGAGGTTCATCCCCATCACCCCGACCCCGCCGCGCCGCTGCTGGCGGTAGGTCGCCAGCGGCAGCCGCTTGACGTAGCCCGAGTGGGTGATCGAGATCACCATCTGCTGATCGGCGATCACGTCCTCGATGTCGAGATCGCCTTCGACGTGGGTGATCTCGGTGCGGCGCTCGTCACCGTGACGCTGCTCGACCTCGTCGAGCTCGCCGACGATCACCGCGTCGATCCGGGTCGGGTCGCCGAGGATCGCGCGTAGCTCGGCGATCAGCTTGACCAGTTCGGCATGCTCGGCGCGGACCTTGTCGGACTCGAGCGCGGTGAGCCGCTGAAGACGCATGTCGAGGATCGCCTGTGCCTGCTCGGTCGAGAGCTCGAACTCCGCGATCAGCCCCTCGCGCGCCGCGTCGGGGTCCTGCGAGCCGCGGATCAGGGCGATCACCGCGTCGAGGTTGTCGAGCGCGACGAGAAGCCCCTCGAGGATGTGTGCGCGCGCCTCGGCGCGGCGCAGCTCGTGCTGGGTCCGCCGGGTGACGACGTCGCGCTGGTGGGCGACGTAGTGCTCGATCACCTCCTTCAGCGACAGGGTGCGCGGCACGCCGTCGACCAGGGCGACCATGTTGACCCCGAACGACGTCTGCATCTGGGTGTGCTTGTAGAGCTGGTTCAGGACCACCATCGCCGGGTCGCCACCGCGCTTGAGCTCGATCACGAGCCGCATCCCGGAGCGGTCCGTCTCGTCGCGCAGGTCCGATATCCCGTTGATCTTCTTCTCCCGGACCAGGTCCGCGATCTTCGTGATCAGGCCGCCGTCGCCGCCCTTCTTGACCATGAACGGGAGCTCGGAGACGATGATCGCCTCCTTGCCGCCCTTGAGCGGCTCGACATGCGCCTTGGCGCGGACGCGGATCGAGCCACGGCCCGACGCATAGGCGTCTCGGATCCCCTCGGTGCCCATGATCGTCCCGCCGCCTGGGAAGTCCGGGCCCCTGACGTGCTTCATCAGCCCTTGCAGGTCGATCTCGGGGTTCTCGATGTAGGCCTTGACGGCGCTGATCGACTCGCCGAGGTTGTGAGGCGGGATGTTGGTCGCCATCCCGACCGCGATCCCGGTGGCGCCGTTGACGAGCAGGTTCGGAAACCGGCCGGGCAGCGCCAGGGGCTCGGCCTGTGACTCGTCGTAGTTGGGCCCGAAGTCGACCGTCTCGGACTCGATCTCACGCAACATCTCGGTCGCGAGGCGGGCGAGGCGGGCCTCGGTGTACCGCATCGCCGCCGGCGGATCGTCGTCGATCGAGCCGAAGTTGCCCTGGCCGTCGACCAGCGGATAGCGCAGCGAGAAGTCCTGCGCCATCCGGGCCAGGGTGTCGTAGATCGCCGTGTCGCCGTGCGGGTGATACTTGCCCATCACCTCGCCGACGATGAAGGCGCACTTGCGGTAGGGCCGGTTCGGCTGCAGGCCAAGGTCGTGCATCGCGTAGAGCACTCGCCGGTGAACCGGCTTCATCCCGTCGCGGACATCGGGCAGCGCCCGCCCGACGATCACGCTCATCGCGTAGTCGAGATACGAGCTGCGCATCTCCTGGGTCAGCTCGCGCTCCTCGATTCGCCCGGTCAGCGCGTCCAATCCGCCTTCCATCTAGCTCACCCGAGCCTTGAACGGGCGCGAAAACCAAGCAGGTCGGGGGACGCAGGCTGATCGGCGAAGCGAGCGCACTGAAAACGTGCGTGAGCGAAACGATCGGCCGAGGACCTCGAGATGCGCCGGTTTGCAGCGCCCGCGCTCAGACATCGAGAAACCGCACTTCCTTGGCGTGGCGCTCGATGAAGGCCTTCCGGGGTTCGACCTTGTCGCCCATCAGCTCGGAGAAGATCCGCTCGGCCATCGTCGCGTCCTCGATCGTCACCCGCTGCAGAGTCCGCGAGCCGGGATCCATCGTCGTCTCGCGCAGCTGGTCGGCGTTCATCTCGCCCAGCCCCTTGAACCGCTGCAGGGTGACGCCGTGCTTTGCGAGGTCAACGATCTGGCGCCGCAGCTCGGTGAACGAGTCCGCCTCGCGGGCACGATCGCCGAGCCCGACCTTGAACGGAGGCCTGCCGACCTGCTTCAGCAGCTCGGCGTGGACGTCGACGAGATGGCGGTAGTCGGTCGAAGCGAACAGCTCCGGGCGCAGGGTGTGAAAGCGGGCCAGGCCGCTGCGCCGGTGGATCGCCTTGAGTTCGAGCGCGCCGTCGGGCTCGGCGACGATCTCGGTCTCGAACGCCTCCCCTTCAGGGTCCTTCGCGGCCGCCAGCTTCTTGACCCCGGCGATCGTCGCCGCCCCCGCGTCGAGGATCTGCCACTCGGCGAGGAAGTCGACCAGCTCGTGCCCGAACTCGGCCCGCAGCGAATCCGACCAGCCCTCGTACTCCTTCAGCCGCCGGTTGAACCGCTGCCACTTTGCCTGGGTCAGCTTGCGCGACTTGCCGACCGAGTCGGCGATCTCGTACTGCTCGATCCGGTCGCGCAACAGCAGCGCCTCGAGCTCGGACTCCCTCTCGACGTAGACCTCCTGGCGGCCGTTCTTGACCCGGTAAAGCGGCGGCTTCGCGATGTACACGTAGCCGGCCTCGATCAGCTCCGGCATCTGCCGGTAGAGGAAGGTGAGCGCGAGGGTGCGGATGTGGGCGCCGTCGACGTCGGCGTCGGTACTCAGGATCACCTTGTGGTAGCGGGCGTCCTCGAGCTTGAACTCGTCATGCACTCCGGTCCCGATTGCCGTGATCAGCGCCTGGATCTCGTTGTTGGCGAGCACCTTGTCGATCCGGCTCTTCTCGACGTTGATGATCTTGCCCCGCAAGGGAAGTACCGCCTGGGTGTTGCGGTCGCGGGCCTGCTTGGCCGAGCCGCCCGCCGAGTCGCCCTCGACCACGAACAACTCCGCCAGGGCGGGGTCCTTGACCGTGCAGTCGGCGAGCTTGCCCGGCAGGGTTGAGTTCTCGAGCGCCGACTTGCGGCGGGTCAGGTCGCGTGCCTTGCGGGCGGCCTCACGGGCGCGGGCGGCGTCGACGGCCTTGGTCAGGATCCGGCGCGCCTCCGAGGGGTTCTCCTCGAGGAACTCGCCCAGCTTGCGGTTGACGGTCTCCTTGACCAGGCCCTCGACCGGCGGGTTGCCGAGCTTCGTCTTTGTCTGGCCCTCGAACTGCGGCTCGGCGAGCTTGACCGAGATCACCGCGGTGAGGCCTTCGCGAACGTCCTCGCCGGAGAGGTTCTCGTCCTTTTCCTTCAGCAGCCCCTTCGTCCGCGCGTACGCGTTCAGGGTCCGGGTCAGCGCGGCGCGGAATCCCGACAGGTGCGAGCCGCCCTCGTGGGTGTTGATGTTGTTGGCGAACGAGAACACCGACTCCTGGTAGGAGGAGTTCCACTGCATCGCGACCTCGACCGCACCGTCCGAGGTGTCGCTCTCGAAGTAGACGGTCTTGCGGTGCAGCGCGTCCTTGTTCTCGTTTAGGTGCTTGACGAAGTCGACGATCCCGCCCTTGTAGAGGAAGGTGTCGCGTTGGCCGGCGCCACGCTCGTCGACCAACTCGATCTGCAGGCCCCGGGTCAAGAAGGCGGTCTCGCGCATCCGCTCGGCCAGCGTCGCGTAGTCGAACTCGAGTGTCTCGAAGACCTCGGCGTCGGGCAGGAAGGTGATCGTCGTCCCGGTGCTTTTCAGCTTCTCGCCGCGCTTCAGGTCGCCCTTTGGCTCCCCGCGCTCGAAGCGCTGGCGCCAGCGATGCCCGTCACGGCACACCTCGAGCTCGAGCCGCTCGGAGAGCGCGTTGACGACCGAGACCCCGACTCCGTGCAACCCACCGGAGACCTTGTACCCCCCCTCTCCGAACTTGCCGCCGGAGTGCAGGGTGGTCAGCACCACCTCCGCCGCCGGGCGCTTCTCCTCCAGGTGCTCGTCAACTGGAATCCCGCGACCGTTGTCGGTGACGGTGACGCTGTTGTCGGGGTGCAGGGTGAGCTCGATCCTGTCGCAGTGGCCGGCGAGCGCCTCGTCGACGGAGTTGTCGACCACCTCGTAGACGAGGTGGTGAAGGCCGCGTGGCCCGGTTGAGCCGATGTACATCCCCGGGCGCTTGCGGACCGGGTCGAGGCCGCGCAAGACCGTGATCTCGCCCGACGTGTACTCGCCCGAGCCCTTCTTCTTCGAGGGCGCGGCGCGCTTGGCGCCGGCGCCCGACTTGGCTGTCACTGGCTGGTCGGCCCTTCCGTCGTGATCATGAGAAACCCCGACCGTCGGGCCCGGTATCAGGGGCAAATCCGAGCGGCTCGGGGCAAGGGTGCAAGTTCAAGTCAGGATACCAGCATCGGCAGCCGGAAGACCGCGCCATCTGTAACAAAAAGCCTGCAAATCACGAAGTAAAGTCAGTCTGCGTGGTATCCTCGCCGACGACGAACCTCAGTGCCTGCACCCGCCGCGGCGCAAGGGCCTGGTTCAGCGCCGCGAGAAGCTCGTCCTGGAGCAGGTCGAGCTCCTGCGCCCAGGTCGCAGCCCGGCACGAGACGGTGACCGTGCCGTCGCGCTCGCGCACCGGCTGCGCCTCGCGGGCCACTCGCTCCCCGACGCTTGCCTCCCACCGGCCCTGCACGGCCGCGAGCAGGGTCGCCGGCTGGCTCGCGTCGCGAACCGCCCGCACCGCCTCGGCTAGGGCTCGCGGGCGTTTGCTCATGCCGCTCGCTCACTCATCGCCGCGGACAGCGCGCGGCCTTCGCGGACCGCGATCTCGGTCCGGCCGCCCGTTCCCGGCAGCTGCTCGGGATCGGTGGCGGTGATCAATGCCTGGCCGCCGCCCGCCGCCAGCAACTCGACCAGCAGCGTCCGACGTTCGCCGTCGAGCTCGCTGGCGACGTCGTCGAGCAGCATCAGGGGCGGCGGCAGGCCGCCTTCGAGCAGTGCCGCGCGCTCGGCGAACAGGAGCGCCAGCAACGCCGTTCGCTGCTGACCCTGCGACCCGTAGCGGCGCATCGACCGGCCGTCCAGCTCGAGCGCCAGCTCGTCGAGATGGGGGCCCCAGCCGGTGTAGCCACGGGCAAGGTCGGATTCGCGCCGGTCGCGGAGCTCAGCCGCGAGCGTGGCCGGATCGTTGGCCTCGGTGCGCGGGCGGTAACGGACCGCCGGCTCGGCCGCGAGCCCGAGTGCCACGGCCGCCGGCTCAAACGCGGCGCCAAGCCGCTCGCACGCCTGAGCTCGATCGGCGATCAGCCCTACGCCGCTCTCGGCCAGCTCGAGGTCCCAGGCGTCGAGCGAGGACTGTGAGCCGGCGCCGGCCCGGATCCTGCCCAGGAGCGCGTTGCGTTGCGCCAGCGCGCGCGAGTAGCGGCGCCGGGTCTGAACCCGGGCCGGCCAGAGCGCGGCAGAGAAGGCATCGAGGTGGGCGCGGCGGCCGCTCGGCGGCCCCTTGACCAGCGCCAGGCGATCGGGCATGAAGACCGCCAGGCTCGGCCGGCGGGTGGCGCTCTCGGCGCTGACCGGCTCGCCGTCGACAAGATGGCGGCGGCCCTCGGCGCGGCTGATCGAGAACACGAAGGCGCGCCGGTGATCCCGATCGGCAACGGTCGCCTTCGCCCGAGCGAGCGGCCGGCCAAAAGCGATCGCCTCGCGATCGTCACGAGTCCGGCACGAGCGCCCGGCAAGCGCCATGTAGGTCGCCTCGAGCAGGTTGGTCTTCCCCGCCCCGTTCGGGCCCCAGAGCAGGTTCAACCCCGGTCCCAGCGCCAGTTCTGCGGCGGCCAAGTTCCGCAGGTCGAGCGCGCTGACGCTGTCGACGACCATCGCCGCGCGAGAGTTAGGCGTTGAGCCTGATCGGCATCACGAGGTAGCTGAAGTCCTCGTCACCGACCGGGCGCAGGAGCCCGGGGCGCAGTGGTGACGAGAGCTGCACCGCGAGCTCCTCGGAGCCGACGCTCTCGATCCCCTCGACCAGGAACTGCGGGTTGAAGGCGATCTCCAGCGGCTCGCCCGAGTACGGCGCGGGCATCGCCTCACTGGCATCACCGATGTCAGGCGTCTCAGCCGCGACCGTGAGCTCGCCTTCCGTGAAGCCGAGTCGCAGTGGCGCATTTCGCTGGGCGAGCTGGCTCACCCGGCGGGCGATCTCGAGCAGCTCCTCGCGCGGCAGTCGCACCTCGTGCTCGAAGGACTCCGGGATCAGCTGACGCCAGCTCGGGAACTGCCCCTCGATCAGACGGGACGACAGCAACACCTCGCCGGCGACGAAGACGACTTGGTTGCGCGAGAGCGCAATCTCGACCTCCTCCACCGCCTCGCCGGCGACGATCCGGGCCAGCTCGCGGAGCGCCCGAGCGGGGATGTTCGCCTCCAAGCCCTGCGAGACGGCACTCTGAAGTGAGGTGTGCTTGACGCTGAGCCGGTAGGAGTCCGTCGCCACCATGGTCAGCGTCTCGCCCTCCGCCTGGAGCAGGACGCCGGTCAGGATCGGACGCACCTCATCGCGCGACGCTGCACGGGCGACGAGGTCGATCGTCGCCGCCAACGGCTCACCCGGCAGTCGCACCGAGTCCCCCTCGACAGCCGGGAGGCGCGGGAAGTCCTCCGCCGGCAGCGTCCGGAGGTGAAACCGCGCTCCTCCGGCGGCGATCTCCACGTCGCGCTGCTCACTGCGCAACTCGAGCACGACGTCGCCGGCGGGCAGGCTGCGCACGACGTCGGCAAACAGTCGACCCGGGAGCAGCACCGTGCCGTCGCTTTGCCCATCGACCTCAGTCAAGGTACGAGTCAGCGCGAGCTCCATGTCGGTGGCCCGCAGAGTGAGACTTCCGCCCTCGACCGAGACCAGGATCCCGCCGAGCGAAGGCAGCGTCCCACGGCTCGATACGGCGCGCCCGACTAGCTGCAGGGCGGCGGCGAGGGGGTCACGTGGTACCGAGACTTTCATCTTGCCTTGCTCATCTTCCTATCTGGTTCAGATGTATCTGGTCTGTGGACGGTTGTGGATCGTTTCGCGAATCGCGCTTGATCCTCCCGTATTGACGCTCGATCAACGGTGCTCGTCGGGTGGACGAAGTCCGCGATCGGTGGACGGTGGCTGATCGCCGACGGCGCCGACGCCCAGTTTGAGCCTGGTCTTGTGGATCTCTTCTGCGGTGTCGGAGCCGGGCTCGAGCCGCCCGGCGACGGCCCTCGTCGCGTGTAGAACGGTGCTGTGGTCGCGGTTGAAGCCACGTGCGATCTCGACCAGAGAGAGCTGAGTCAGCTCGCGAGACAGGTACATCGCCTGCTGTCGCGCGTGGGCGATCGGCGCCGCGCGGCGGTGTGAGAGCAGCTCGTTGCGACTCAGTCCGTGAACGGCGCAGGCTGCATCCTGAATCGCTTCCAGCGTCGGGATCTGCCCGGAAGCCGACGCCGGCCGTCGTTCGGGTCCGAGCGCGCGGTGCACGATCGGAGTCGAGAGTGGCTCGCTGAGCAGGGAGGCGATCGCCAGCACGCGGGTCATTGCGCCCTCGAGCAACCGTACGTTCCCCGGCGCGCGGATTGCGATCTCGTGTAGCACCGCCGGTTCGGCCGGCGCCCGCCCGTGATCGCCTGCGAGTCGCCAGAGGAGGGCGATTCGGGTTCGCAGGTCGGGTTGCCCGAGCTCGACTCGAAGCCCCCAGGAAAAGCGGTCTCGGAGCCGCTCGGCAAGCCGAGAGAGGGCCTCCGGTGAGCGGTCGCTGGAGAGCACGATCTGCTTCTCGGCCGCGAACAGGGTGTTGAATGTGTGGACGAACTCCTCCTCGGTCCGTTCCTTGCCCTCGAGCACCTGGACGTCGTCGATCAGCAGCGCATCCAGCTCGCGGTAGCGCGCCTTGAACAGTTCCGGCCCGTCGCGGCGCAGGGCACCGACGAACTCGCTCGTGAAGCGCTCTGCGGTCGTGTAGTGGACGTTCAGCGCCGGGTGGTTGCGCGACATGTACTCGGCGATCGCGCCGAGCAGGTGTGTCTTGCCGAGCCCCGGTGGTCCATGCAGGAAGAGCGGGTTATATGCCTCGCCGGGAAGCTCGGCGACCGCCAGTGCCGCGGCGTGGGCGAGCCGGTTGCCGGGACCGATCACGAAGCGGTCGAAGGTGTGACCCGGATCGAGCGGCACCGGCGCCGAGCCGTGATCGCCGGCGCGCTCGTTTGCCTGGCCGACGAAGGCGACGCTCGTGATCGCGTCACCGTGCCGCCTTAGCGCGGCCTCGAGCTCGCCTGCGTATCGTCGTTCGACCCACGTGCGTACGCTCGCCGGAGCGCTGAGCAGCAGCGTCCCCCGCTGCACCGCCACCACCCGCAACGGCTCAAGCCAGAGGCTGTACGTGGACTCCGGAAGCGAGGCCTTTAGCTCGTCTCGAACGCGCCGCCAGAGCTCGTCGGGGTCGGCCGCTGGCTGCTCGGAGGGCACTCGGCGACCATACATACGCGTTCCTGCGGCTCCTCTGGCGCTCCGCGCATTTCGCGGGAAACGGCGGTTGCCGGATCGACGCAGGCGATCCCTGGCGTTCGGTCAGGCCCTCCCGTCCGCCCGCGGACCCCTCTCTATACTGGCGCCTCCTCATGAAGCGGACCTGGCAGCCGAAGAAGCGCAAGCGCGCCCGAACGCACGGCTTTCGGGCGCGGATGCGCACCCGCTCGGGCCGGGATGTGATCCGCCGCCGCCGGCGCAAGGGCCGCAAGCGGCTCAGTCCCTGACGAATGGCCAACCGCCGGAAGCGCGGCCGGCTCACGCGCAGCGGGGACTTCGACCGCGTCTACCGTGATGGACGCTCGCGCGCGAACCGGTTCTTCGTCCTTTACGCGTTCCCGCGCGCCCAGGCCGACGGCGAGGCCGACGGCGTCCGGCTCGGGATCTCGGTCGGTCGCAAGGTCGGCGGGGCCGTGCAGCGAAACGCTGTCAAGCGGGCGCTGCGGGAAGCGTTCTGGGCGCTCGACGAGCAGCTTGCTGCAGAACATGACGTCGTCGTCGTCGCTCGCCCAGACTCTGCAGGTCTGGTCGAGCGTGAGGGAGTGCCGGGGGTCAGCGCCTCGCTGGCGGAATTGCTCGGTGAGCAGGGCAGCGAGGCGGCGTAACACGTGAAACGCCCACCCACCGGCGCCTCGACGTTGCCCGCGCTCTTGCGCGAGCTCGCCCTGCTGCCGGTGCAGCTCTACCGGCGCCTGATCTCGCCCGTGCTGCCGAGCCGCTGCAAGTACTACCCCTCGTGCTCGACCTATGCGGTCGAGGCGGTGCGTGAGCTCGGGGTCGTGCGGGGAACGATCGTCGCCGCCTGGCGGCTGGCCCGCTGTAACCCCTGGACCAATGGCGGTGTCGACGAGCTCCGCGACCGGCGCCTGTTTCGCGACAGCGACCACGATCGCAGCGGAGCCGCGGCTTGATCACGCTCGCCAACATCCTGCAGCCGCTGATCGACGTCGCGGACTCGGTGATCACGTTCCTGCACGACGACGTCGGCCTCAGCTGGGGCCTGGCGATCGTCGGCCTCACCTTCATCACCAGGCTGGTGATCCTGCCGCTCTCGATCAAGCAGATCTCCTCGATGCGACGCCTGCAGCAGCACGCCCCCGAGCTCAAGGCGCTGCAGGAGAAGTACAAGGGCGACAAGGAGCGCCTCCAGCGGGAGATGATGGCCTTCTACAAGGAGAACCAGATCAACCCGCTGGCCTCCTGCTGGCCGCTGGTGCTCCAGTTGCCGGTCTTCTTCGCCCTCTATCAGCTCCTCAACAGCGACACGTTCACCGAGCAGGTGCTCGCCGCCCCGCCGACGGGCTTCCTGTTCATCGACAACCTGACCGAGAAGGCGACCGGGGTCGAGCTGGCGGTCATGATGGTCCTCTTCATCGTCACCCAGCTCGCCGCCGGCCTGGTCATGTCCTCGCGAGTCGAGAACCGCAACCAGAAGATCCTCATGTTCGCGCTCCCGGTCGTCTTCGCTCCCTTCATCGCCACGCAGCCGGCGGGCCTCGGGGTGTACTGGATCGCGACCAACGTCTGGACGCTCGGCCAGCAGCTCGTCGTCTACACCTTCTTCCCGCCGCCGAAGCCCCCGACCCCGGCCGAGGTCGCCGCGGCGAAGCCGCCCCCGCCCCCGCCGAGAAAGAAGAAGCGCCGCAAATGACTGAGCTGCCGGCCGAGCCCGCCGCACGCCTGGAGATGCTGATGTCGAGGATCGTCGACGCCCTCGACCTCGACGCGGAGGTAATCGTCGAGGAGGGCGAGGAGGAGATCGCGGCCCGGGTCGACGGCGAGGACCTGGGCCTGCTGATCGGTCGCCGCGGGCAGACGATCGACGCCGTGCAGCTGCTCGGCTACCGGGTCGCATTTCGTGGCCGCGGCGACCGCAAGCGCGTCTCGGTCGACGCCGCCGGATACCGCGAGCGTCGGCGCGAGACCCTCGAGCACCAGGCCGAGCGCGCCGCCCAGCGGGCGCTGGAGGCGGGCAAGGAGATCGAGCTCGAGCCGATGAGCCCGTTCGAGCGCAAGATCGTCCACGACCGGCTCAAGGACCGTTCCGGGGTCGAGACCTTCAGCGAGGGCGAGGAGCCCGAGCGCTGCGTGATCGTCGCCCCTTTGGTCGGGGATTGACGGAGCCCGACCTTCGCGACCGGCTCCGGCCGGTGCTCAGCCTGCTCGCCGCTGATCCGGGCTCAGTGAGCTCCGTCCGCGACCCCGACCGGGCCTGGCGTGTCCACGTCGAGGACTCGCTCAGCGGCTTGGGCCTGGTCGGCGCACCGGCCCGGCTCGCCGATCTCGGCGCCGGTGCCGGGTTTCCGGGGCTCGCTCTCGCAGCTGCCCTGCCGGGCACCCGCGTCGACCTGATCGAGTCGGTCGGTCGCAAGTGCGAGTTCATCGAGCGCGCGATCGCGGCCGCAGGGCTCGGGAACGCTCGAGCCCTCTGCACCCGGGCCGAGACTTGGGCGCAGGAGCCGCCTCCCGCGGGCGGGCGTGAGGCCTACGATGTGGTCACCGCTCGGGCGGTCGGCCGGCTCGCGACGCTGGCGGAGCTCGCGGTGCCCCTGTTGCGCCCAAGCGGGACGCTGGTCGCCTGGAAGGGGCGGCGCGATCCGGACGAGGAGGCGGAGCTCGACCGAGCCGCCGGCTCGCTCGCGATCGCCGCCGAGCGGGTGGTTCGCGTCCCTCCCTCCCCGGGCGCGGCTAACAGGCATCTACACCTGCTGCGCAAGGTCGGGCCGACGCCGCCCGGGGTTCCGCGGCGCGCCGGGATGGCGAAGAAGCGCCCGTTCGGATCCACCCGGCGCCGGCCGAACCAACCCGATCGACGCCGATCGCCGGGCTAAGGTCGAGACCGAATGGGAGCCGTGTACGCGATCGCGAACCAGAAGGGGGGCGTCGGCAAGACGACGACCGCCGTCAACCTCGCCGCCTGCATCGCCGCGAGCGGTCGTCAGGTGCTGTTGGTCGACCTAGATCCCCAATGCAACGCGACCGTCGCGCTCGGCATCGACCGCGACGCGAATCCATCCTCATATGAGTGCCTGTGCGGCGAGACGTCCGTTGCCGTCGCTGCCCGCCCGGCCGGACCGGACAACCTCTGGATCGTGCCGGCGAGTCGCGACCTCGCCGGGGCCGCGGTCGAGCTGCCCAGAGTCGAGGGATTCGAGCGTCGCCTGCGCGACCGGCTCGGGCCGGTGCGCGAGCGGTTTGCGCTCACGCTGCTCGACTGCCCACCCTCGCTCGGGCCGGTGACGGTGAACGGCCTCGCTGCCGCGGACCGGGTCATCGTCCCCGTCCAGGCCGAGTACCTGGCGCTCGAGGGCCTGGTCCAATTCCTCGAAACGCTCGACCTCGTGCGCCGACAGCTCAATCCGGCGCTGATTCTGACCGGCGTGCTGATCACCATGCACGACGAACGGACGCGGCTCGCCCGCGACGTCGAGGCCGAGCTCCGCCAGCACTTACCCGAACATGTGTTCGCCACAGTGATACCGCGCAGCATCAGGGTCGCCGAAGCGCCGAGCTACGGTCTGGCGGTGATCGACCACGCGCCGAGCTCGCGCGGCGCGGCCGCCTACCGGGCGCTGGCAGGCGAGCTCGCCGCGGCCGAGGACCGTGGGGCGATCGCCGCATGAGCAACCGGCGCGGCATCGGGCGGGGCCTGGCGGCGATCCTGCCTGATAGCGGTCCCGGCGACCCCGCCTTCCGCGATGTCCCGATCGAGCTGATCAGCCCGAATCCCGACCAGCCGCGCCGGCGCTTCGACCCCGACACGATCTCGAGCCTCGCCGAGTCGATCTCCGAGGCGGGGCTGATCCAGCCATTGCTGGTCAGACCGCTGCCCGACGGGCGCTACGAGCTGATCGCCGGCGAGCGCCGCTTGCGCGCCGCGCGCGAGGTGGGGATGGAGACGGTGCCGGCAGTGTTGCGCAGCGACGACGACACCCGCCGAATCCAGACCGCGTTGATCGAGAACGTCGCGCGCGAGGATCTCAACCCCGTCGACGAGGCGAGGGCCTGCGCGACGCTGGTTGAGGACCTTGGGCTGTCGAAGGAGGGTTTGGGGCGCCGGCTCGGCCGCACGCGGCCGGCGGTCTCGAACCTGATCCGGCTGCTCGACCTACCCGACGAGGTGCTCGACCTGCTCGCGGAGCGCGAGCTGTCGGAGGGTCACGGGCGGGCGATCCTGCAGGCAGAAGGCAACGACGCGCGCAGGCTGCTGGCGCGCGCCGCCGTCGCCGGCGGCTGGTCGGTGCGCGAGACCGAGAATCGCGCCAGGGCGGGTCGCGGCGCGCAAGCGGCCAAGGTGATTCCGCACCCCGACCAGGAGGCCGCGCTGCTGCGTGCCGAGGAGGCGTTGGAGGAGGCGTTCGGACACGGGGTCACGGTGCGCTCGGCGCGCAAGGGCATCCGGGCTGAGCTCAGCTTCGAGACGATCGATGAGCTGCTCGAGTTCGCGCGCCAGGTGAGTCGCGGCTGAGCCGCCGACCCGGACCTCAGGGCGCCAGACGCTCGACCGTCCAGGTCTCGCCCGCGCGGGTGTACCGAAATCGGTCGTGCAGACGCCCGACCTGCCCCTGCCAGAACTCCACCGTCCGCGGGCGCAGCAGGTAGCCGCCCCAGTGCTCGGGGCGCGGCACCTCGGTCCCTGCGAAGCGCTCCTCGGCCTCGCGGACGAGCCGGTCGAGCCGCTCGCGTGACTCGAGCGGCTCGGACTGCGGCGACGCCCAGGTCCCGACTTGCGAGTCGCGCGGGCGGGTCGCGAAATACGCGTCGGATTCAGCTTCGCCGAGTCGCCCAACCGTGCCCCTGAAGCGCACCTGCCGGTCGAGCTCGCGCCAGTAGACGACCACCGCTGCGCGCCCGTCGGTACCCAACTGCGCCGCCTTCGCCGAGCCGTAGTTGGTGAAGAAGCGCAGGCCGTGCTCGTCGGCGCCCTTGAGCAGCACCATGCGGGCATCCGGAGCCCCATCGGCATCGACGGTGGCCAGGGTGACCGCCTCGGGCAGCGGGGCCTGCTCGTCGGCGAGCGCGGACCAGGCCGCGAACTGCGCGATCGGGTCGGGATCGAGGTCCTCGCGTCGCAGGGGCGCGATGTCCGGTCGTCGTGGCAAGGCTCTTCTAGAATGCCCGCTTCGCGGGCGATTAGCTCAGTTGGTTAGAGCGCGTCTCTGATAAGGACGAGGTCCGTGGTTCGAGTCCACGATCGCCCATCCACGCCAGACCGCCTGATCTGGAGCAGGCCACGAGGGTCTCCCCCGGCGCTCAGCGCGCCCGAGCTGCTGCGGAGCGAAGCCCGTCGAGGGTCGAGCGGAGCCAGCTTGAGAAGTAGCGGCGGCCGGCGACCGCGTCGAACACCCGGTGCACGAGGCCCTCGGGGTCCATTCCGATCTCGCCGTCGACGAAGGTGCCGTCCTGCGCCTCGGTGATCTCAAAGCGGACGAAGGTCCCGGTGTTGAGGCAACGGATGCGCAGATTCCGCAGCTCGTCGCGCCCCTCGATCAGCAGTTTCAACTGCTCCTTGCCGAACGGTCCCTGGGTTACCTGGCGATAGGTGCAGCCCTCCTCGAGCCCCTCACACTCGACCTCGACTACGCGCGGCCACCACTCGGGATGGCGCTCGACGTCGGAGATCAACTCCCAGACGACCTCGGCCGGCGCCTCGATGAAGCCCTGCTGGCGGCAGTGGGACACGGCGCGATTCTCGCACCGGGGGCCGCGAGGGGCGCACCTATAATGGCCGAGCGCGCAATCTGGCCCAGGTGCCGGGAGTCACCCATGCAGCAAATGCAGATCTACGGTGTCAGCTTCGACATGGTCGGCAAGCAGCCGATCGTGCTGCTGAAGACGGTCGACGGCAACCGCTTCCTGCCGATCTGGATCGGCCATCCCGAGGCTGCCGCGATCCTGATGAAGCTGCAGGGGGCCCAGACGCCGCGCCCGATGACCCACGACCTGCTCAACGAGCTGCTCGAGCAGCTCGAGGCCAAGTGCGAGCGGGTTTCGGTCACCGAGCTGCGCGACAACACCTTCTACGCCTCGATCACGATCTCGGTCAACGGGTCTGAGATTGAGATCGACTCCCGCCCGTCGGATGCGATCGCGCTTGCGGTCCGCTGCCAGGCGCCGATCTTCGCCGCCGAGGAGGTGATCGAGGAATCCTCGATCGAGTTCGAGCACGAGGTCGAGGACCAGGAGGAGGTGGTCGAGAAGTTCAAGGACTTCCTCGACGAGGTCTCGCCGGAGGACTTCGCCGCCGGCGAGGACTGAGCTTCCGGGGCGACTGGATACCCGCACGATGAGCCGGCTCACCGCCTGCCTGATCGGGGTCGCGTGCCTGATCGCCCCGGCGCCGGCGCCGGCAGCCGACGGCTCGCTGTACTCCGGGCCCGAGCCCCGACCCGGGCCGCAGGTCCTCTATCAGAAGCCGACCACGGCACCCCAGCTGCGCAACCACGGCCCCTGGGAGGCCAAGCCGCTGCTGGTCTCCGGCGCCTCCGCGTACCGCCGGGGCGAGTTTCTCTACCAGGACTTCATCTACGACGACAGCGGCGCCGCCGGCGAGCGCGACCCCGGCGACCCGCGCGCGGCGAACTTCTTCTCCCGCCCGAGCGGCACGTACACCTATCCAACCGATCCCGCATACGCCGAGAACGCCGCCGACCTGGTCGAGCTCCGGGTCAAGCCGCTCCGGGATTCGACCGCCTTCAGGATCACGCTCAACTCGCTGCTCGACCCGGCGCTGGTCGCAGCGACGATCGCGATCGGGGACTCGGGCGCGGCGCGACCGCTGCCCCACGGGGCGGGCGCGAGCGCTCCCGCCGAGTACTTCCTCACCGTCCACGGAGACGAGGCGGAGATGGTCCCGGCCGCCGGCGGAGCGGCGATCGAGCCCGCGCCCCGGGTCCGCGTCTCGACCCGGCGCAATCAGATCGACGTCCGGGTCGCCACCCGGGCCTGGGACCCGGGCCGCAGCCGGGTGCGGCTCGCGGCCGGGGTCGGACTCTGGGATCCCGCGGCCGGTACGTACCTGACGCCCGGCGCGGCTGCCGACGGGGACACTCCCGGCGGCGCGGGCGGGCTCGACGAGCCGACGGCGCTCTTCAACGCCGCCTTCCGCTTCGCCGAGCCGTTCCCGCGCGAGGCCGATACCGCCGCCGGGGGCCCGGGGTGGTGGCGCGACGCGGCCCAAGCCGCGGCGCTGGCGGACGGGGAGCTGAGCCCGTTTCACGCGGTCGTCGACTTCGCCAAGCTGCGGCGCGGGCGCACCGATCTGATGCGCGGCGAGCCCGCCGGCGTGCCCGCCGCCGGCCCGACTAACCGCATCCTCTCGAGCCGCTTCAGTATCGGCGAGGGCGCGAACTGGGACCTCGACTGCAACACCACCGGCGACTGTGGGGGGCAGATGACCGGCCGGCTGCAGCCATATTCCCTCTACGTCCCGGAGGGCCCGGCGCCCAAGCGCGGCTACGGGCTGACCCTGCTGCTGCACTCGTTGCGGGCGAACTTCAACCAGTTCTCGAACTCGAACAACCAGTCGCAACTCGGCGGGCGCGGGCGAGGCTCGATCGTGATCACGCCGGCCGGCCGCGGTCCGGACGGCTGGTACTACGGCACCGCCGGCGCCGACGTGTTCGAGGTCTGGGCCGACGTCGCCCGGCGCTTCGACCTCGACCCCGCCTGGACCGCGATCTCCGGCTACTCGATGGGCGGCTACGGGACCTACAAGCTCGCGGCTCAGTTCCCGGACCTGTTCGCGCGCGCGAACCCCGTCGTCGGCCCGCCCGGTGTGGGGATCTGGGCGCCTCCGGTGCTCGGTCCGCTGGCGGGCTCGAACACGAACGCGATGCTGGCCTCGCTCCGTCACGTCCCGTTCCTGATCTGGGTCGGCGCCGACGACACCAGCGTGCCGATCTCGGGCACCAGCGCGCAGGCCGACGGCTTCGACTCGCTCGGCTACCGGTACGTCTTCGACGTCTTCGATCCGGCGGGCCACCTATCGCTCGCGGTCCACGACCAGTACGCCCCTGCGGCCGAGTTCCTGGGCACCGCCCGTGTGCGGCGCAACCCAGCCCATGTCAGCTACGTGGTCAACCCGACGATGGACTTCCCCGAACGCGCGACGGTAGCCGACCACGCCTACTGGCTTTCGGGGCTGCGCCTGCGCGACGATTCCGGCACAACGCCGCAAGGCGAGGTCGACGCGTTCTCCGCCGGCTTCGGTGAGGGCGACCCCGAGCCCGCGCCGACCGTGCAGAGCGCCGGGACGCTCGGTCCGGGCGCCCAGGGCGAGATCCCGTTCCGCCGCCGTTCGAAGGACTGGGGCCCCGCGGCGGCCGCCGCCAGGCGCGACGCGCTGACCCTGGTCGCGCGCAACCTCGCCCGGGTTCGGGTCCACGTCGAGCGCGCCAGGCTCTCCTGCGATCCGCGGCTCGAGGTCGACACAGACGGCCCGCTGACCGTAAAGCTGGTTGGCTGTCACCGGAGGTTGAGCTTCGGCTAGGCCACCTCGCACTCCCCCGACCCCCTCGAGCGGCGGCTCGGAGGCCGGGCGCAGGGGGAGTCGAGCAACCTGGTCGCCGGGGAGCGATCATCTAGCCTGCGGGCGCGGATGGACCTCTTCCTCGCAGGTTGCCAGGGCGCCGGGCTCGCCCTCGCGGCGGGCGCCTTCGCCGGTGCCTCCGGCCTCCGGGGCACGCTCGGGACCGTGCTGGTGCTCGCCGCCGCGGTCGGCGGAGCGGCCCTGTTCGGAATCTCGCTGGCGGCCGAGGACCACCCGGCCTGGCCCGGATGGCCGGTCGGTGCCGCGCTCGCCGCCTTTGCGTTCGTCGTCACCCGCGATCTCGCCGCGGGCGCGGCCCGGCGCGCCGACGGGGCGGGCTTCACCGGCGCCCTGATCGCGCTCGCCGCCCTCGTCCTCGCCGCCCTCTCGGTGCTCCTGCCGCCGGTCGCGTTGCTCGCGTTCGCCGCACTCGTCTGGCTCCATCTCGGCCGCCGCCGCCGGGCGGGACAGAAGTACGAGGGCCTCAGGACGCTGCGGTGAGCCGCCGCAAGCTGGTCCTCTGCGTGGTCGATTCGCTGCGCACCGACATGCTGCTCGAGGCGATCGAGACCGGCGTCGCGCCGACCTTCGCCGTTCTGCGCGAGCGCGGAACCCTGATCGAGGACTGCGTCTCCTCGTTTCCCTCCGTGACCCCCGTCTGCAACTCCGAGATCGTCACCGGTGAGCGCCCCGACCGCCACCGAATCAGCGGCAGCAACTGGTTCAACCGCGCCGAGGGCCGCTACGTCGAGTACGGGAGCTCGTTCGAGGCGACACGTGCGTTCGGGCTCTTCCGAACCCTCTACGACATCGTCTACAACATGAACATGTCCCACCTCTCGGACGAGGTGGAGACGGTGTTCGAGCGGCTCGCCGATCACGGCCTGCGCAGTGCCTGCACGCCCTTCCTGATCTACCGGGGTCGGACCCGCCACGAGCTCGGGCTCGAGGGACTGCTGCGCCGGGTCGCCCTCGCCGCGAGCTTCCGCCACGCGACCTGGGGGCCCGACGAGCTCTTCTACGGCGAGCTGTACTCGAGCCGCGCGGTCGAGTGCACGCCGACGCTCGCCCGGCCCGGCACTCGCGACGAGTACTCGGCCTGCGTCGGTCGGCGCCTGGTCAGCGACGACCTCTACGACTTCCTGCTCTTCTCGCTGCCCGACAACGACCACCACTCCCACCGGTTCGGGCCTCACGCCCAGGTCGAGTCGATCGCCCGCGCGGACACCGCCTTTGCCGAGCTCGCCGACGCGGCCGGCGGTCTCGACGCGTTGCTGGCCGCGAACGCGGTGATCCTGCTCTCCGACCACGCCCAGACCGCGGTCGAGCACCCGCTGCCGCTGGCCGAGGCGCTGGGCGCGCGATGGCCGGTGCTCGAGCCCAACGTCGACCCGGGACACGCCGAGCTCGCGGTCAGCCCGATCGCTCGCGCCGGCGCCGTCTACGTGCTGGCCGAAGGCCGCCGCGGGTCGCGCACCCACGCCGACGTGCGGCGCAGGCTCGGTGACCTCGAAGGGGTGGATCTGTTTGCCTGGATCTCGCCCGGCGACTCCGTTGAGGAGGCCGTCGTCGAGCGCGCCGGTGCCGAGCTTCGCTTCCGGCCCGGGTCGGCTGTCGTCGATCGCCGCGGATGCGGCTGGGACGTCGACGGCGATCCGGCGGCGCTCGACGCCCGCCTCGACGACGGACGCTTCGAGTCGGAGCGCTATCCCGATGCTCTGAGCAGGCTGTGGTCGGCGCTGCACGCGCCCTACGCAGGTGAGATTCTGATCTCGGCCTCGCCCGGCTACGAGCTGGTCGACTGGGGCGGGGTCACGCATTGCCCGGGCGGCAGCCACGGATCGCTGGACGCAGACGACTCGCTCGGGCCGCTGTTGCTCTGCGGCCTCGAGCCCGGCGCTGAGCACGTTCACGAGCAGTGGGCGCTCAGCGACGTCGCTGAACTCGTCCTCGGCCATTTCGGAATCGCCCCCGGGGACGGACGACCGGCAACACGATCCGCGGCGGCGTTGAGCTAGCGTGGGCGCGTCGGAGAGCTTGCGCCGGGTCCATCTCGGCTCCCGGCGGCCGGCCAACTGGATCCAGCTGCTCAAGTTCGCGCTCGTTGGCGCGTCGGGCTATGCCGTCAACCTCGCGGTCTTCGCGCTCCTGATCGAGACGGGCGACACCGGTCACATCGCCGCGGCCGTCGGCGCGTTCTGCGTTGCGGTGACGAACAACTTCATCTGGAATCGCCACTGGACCTTCGGCGCCGGCGCCGGCGCCGCCGGGTTCCAGGCGCCGCGCTTTCTCGCCGTCAGCGTCGCCGCGCTGGCGCTCAACCTCGTCTTGCTCGAGGTCCTGGTCTCGGGAGCTGGAGCCCCCGAGCTCCCCTCGCAGGCGCTCGCGGTGGCGCTCTCGATGCCGGTGAACTTCGTCGGCAACAAGCTGTGGACGTTCGGCTCGCCCCGGCGCTAGCGCTGGCCGGCTCGATCTGCTGCCTGCTCGCCCCGGCGCAGGCACTCGCGTCGGGTCCCGACCCACGGCCCCCGGAGTCGTTGCCGAAGGCGCCGCCCGGCTACGTTGTCGGAGCGCGCGAAGCGGTCGCGATCGCCGGTCGCGACCCGGTGGTCGCCGAGCAGAGCCGGCGTTACGGCCGCTTGGAGACGCTCGTAACGGCCACCGGCGACGGCGCCTGGCAGGTCGATTACCGAGCCGGGGGACGGGGGGTGGCCCAGGTGGTCGTCGACGGCTCGAGCGCGGCGGTGCGCGAGTCGTGGACGGGCTATCAGGTCGCGTGGCCGATGGCCCGCGGCTACGAGGGTCAGTTCGGCCACCTGCTCAACGCACCCTATGTCTGGATCCCGCTCTGCTTGATCTTCGTCGCCGGGCTGCTCGACTGGCGCCGGCCGCTGCGGATCGCCCACCTCGACCTGCTTGCGCTGCTCGCCTTCGGTGCCTCGCACGTGTTCTTCAACCGAGGCGAGATCGGGATCTCGGCGCCGCTCGCATATCCGGTGCTGGTCTACCTGCTCGCCCGCGCGCTCTGGCTCGGGTTTCGCGGCGGGGCTCCGTTGCGGCCATCGCTGGAGGGACGCTGGCTGGCGCTCGCCGCCATCTGCCTGGTCGCCTTCCGGATCACGCTCAACGTCGGCGACTCGGGGGTGATTGACGTCGGCTACGCCGGCACGATCGGAGCCGACCGGATCGCCCACGGCCAGCCCCTGTACGGCGAGGGGGAGTTTCCCGCCGAGAACCGCTTCGGCGACACCTACGGGCCGGTCAACTACTTCGCCTACCTGCCGTTCGAGCTCGCGCTGCCGTGGAGCGGCGAGTGGGACGAGCTCGCGGCCTCGCACGCGGCGGCGATCGCCTTCGACCTCGCGACGGTGGCCGGGTTGGTTGCCTTCGCGCTGCGGCTGCGACCCGGGCGGCGAGGCCGCGAGCTGGCGGCGATCCTCGCCTTCGGCTGGCTCGCCTATCCGTACACGGCGTTCGCCCTGCAGGCGAACTCAAACGACTCGCTGGTCGCGGCCCTGCTCGCCTGGTCGCTGGCGCTGTTCGCCCGTCCGCTGGCTCGCGGCTGCCTGCTGGCGCTCGCCGTGATGGCGAAGTTCGCGCCACTCGCGCTGGTGCCGCTCTACGCGGCGGGGGATCGCGGCCTGGCCGAGACCGGGCGGGGCCGCCTTCGATCTCCGCTCGCCTTCGCGCTCGGCTTCCTCGCCGTCGGCGCTCTCGCCCTCGCCCACCCGGCAATCGATCCGGGCCTGGCGACGTTCTGGGAGCGCACGGTCGAGAGCCAGCTCGATCGCAGCTCCCCGTTCAGCATCTGGGGGCAGGTGACCGGCCTGGGTTGGCTGCAGGCGGCGGTCTTGGTCCTGGTCGCCGCCCTGGCCCTGGCGCTCGCGCTTCGGCCCCGGCGGCGGACGATCGCCCAGGTTGCGGCCCTCGCGGCCGCGGTGGTGATCGCGGTCCAGCTCACGGCCGAGCACTGGTTCTACCTCTACATCCCGTGGTTCACGCCGGCGCTCCTGATCGCGCTCGCGACGGCGACTCCGCTGCGGGCGGCGGTCAGTCCGGAGCCGGTTCGAGCAGCTGGGTGATCGACTGCGCGAGCCCGTCGTCGTCGACGTCGACCACGACCGCGTTGACCCACACGTCCTCGTCGGCGGTCGTGAACCTGACCGGCATCTGGGTCCGAAAGCCCTCCAGCGCCTGCTCCCAGCGGACCCCGAGCACGCTCGCCCGCGAGGCGGTCATCCCGACGTCGGAGATGAAGGCGGTACCGCCCGGCAGCACTCGCGCGTCGGCGGTCGGCACGTGCGTGTGGGTGCCGACCACCGCCGCCGCGCGGCCGTCGAGATGCCAGCCCATCGCCACCTTCTCCGAGGTCATCTCCGCGTGGAAGTCGACGAACAGGGCATCGGCCTGCGCATCGAGACGATCGGCGAGCAGGTCGGCCTCGCTGAACGGCGAGCGCGCGGCGCGCAGTCCGAGCTGGCCGATCAGGTTGACGACCGCGACCCGCATCCCACCCGCCTCGACAATCGCATGCCCGCGACCGGGATTGCCGGCCATGAAGTTCGCCGGACGGATCACACGGTCGGTCTGGTCGAGGTAGGGGAGCGCCTCGGGGCGGCGGAAGGCATGGTTGCCGAGCGAGATCACGTCCGCCCCGGTCTCGAACAGCTCCGCCGCCGTCTTCGGCGTGATCCCGAGCCCGCCGGCCGAGTTCTCGCCGTTGACGATCACCAGGTCCGGGGCGTGGCGCTCGCGCAACCCCGGCATCGCGCGCCGCAGGCCCGACCGCCCGGGTTTGCCGACCACATCGCCGACGAAGAGGACCTTCATGCGATCGCAGCGTAATAGCGTTCCGTCGGTGAGCGGGACCGAGCAAGCGAGCGCGCCCGTGATCGAGGCGCACGAGCTGTCGAAGAGCTTCGGCGACCGGACCGCTCTCCGCGACGTCTCGTTCTCGGCTGATCGCGGCGAGCTGCTGGCGGTGATCGGCCCCAACGGGGCCGGCAAGACCACCTTGCTCTCGATCCTGGCCGGGATCCGCGCACCGGACTCGGGCACGGTCGCGGTGCCCGGCGAGGTCGGCTGGGTGCCACAGCAGACCGGGCTCTACCGCCGGTTGACCGTGGCCGAGAACCTGCGCCTGTTCGCCCGCCTCGAGGGCGCCGCCGAGGTCGAACACGTGGTCGAGCGGATGCTCGAGCAGACGGCCCTCGGCGAGCGGCGCGACGATCAGGTCGGGACCCTCTCCGGCGGCAACCAGCAGCGGGTCAACATCGCGATCGGGCTGATCTCCGAGCCCGGGGTGCTGCTGCTCGACGAGCCGTCGACCGGGCTCGATCCGCGCCAGCGCGAGCGGCTGTGGGAGTTCGTGCTCGCCCTCGCCGGGACCGGCACGACCGTTATCTACTCGACCCACAACCTGCTCGAGGCGGAGCGTTACAGCCACCGGCTGCTCGTGCTCGCCGACGGCGAGCGGGTGTTCGACGGCGGCGCGGACGCGCTGCACGATGCGGTCGGCGGCGACGCGCGCGACTTCGAGGCCGCGTTCGTCGCCTTCCTGCGCGAGCGCGGCCACTGATGCGCTGGCTGCTGCTCAAGGACCTGCAGATCCTGCGTCGCTCGCCGCTGATCGTCGCGCTGCTGGTCGGCTATCCGATCGTGCTCGGAGTCCTGATCGGGTTCGCGCTCTCAGGAGACGGCTCGAAGCCCCGGGTCGCGTTCCTGAACGAGGTCCCCGACGAGCAGCAGTTCCAGATCGGCGGTGACGAGGAGGGGATCGACCGGGGGATCGCCCGCGAGGAGCTCTGCTCGCGGGTCGAGTGCGTCGACGTCTCGACCCGTGCCGAGGCGGAGGAGAAGGTCGCCGACGGGGATGTGATCGCGGCCCTGATCCTGCCCCCGGACCTGCTCGACAACCTCCAGTCGCTGGCCAGCCTCGACCCCGAGCAGCCGACGGTCGAGGTCCTCGTCAACGAGGACGATCCGGTCAAGGCGAGCCTCGTCGACGACCGGATCCAGGCCCTGGTCACCGAGGCCAACCTGATCCTCTCGCAGCGAATCTCCGACGAGGCCTCGACCTACCTCGACCTGCTGATCGAGGGCGGCAGCTTCGACCTGCCGCTGGTCGGCGAGTTCGACGTGCTCGGCCTGGCGCGCAGCAGCGCGATCCTGAAGGCAGTCCGCACGCAGCTCCCGCCCGCGAGCTCGGCGCGGGAGGCACTCGACCGCGTGATCCGGTTCAGCGAGCTGGCCCGGGACAACCTCGATTTCGCTTTGCCCCTGCTGGGTGCCGTCGCCGAGCCGATCGCGGTCGAGAAGACGGTGGTCGCCGGGGACAGCTCGGGGCTCGACAGCTTCGCGATCGCGGTCGCGGCGACCGTGACCCTGATGTTCGTCACCGTGCTCCTGGTCGCCGGCTCGCTGGCGCTCGAGCGCGAGGAGAACGCCTTCGCCCGTGTGACCAGGGGCCTGGTCGGCAGCACCGGCCTGCTGATCGAGAAGATCGTGCTCGGGATCGTCGCCTCGGTCGTCGTCACCCTGCTGCTGCTGGTTGCGCTCAGCGCCCTCGTTTCGATCGACTGGGCCCGGACGCCCTTGATCGTGCTCGCGGTCGTCGCCGGCGGCGCCGCGTTCGCCGCCTTCGGGGCCGCGATCGGCGGCTCGGCACGGGAGGTCCGGGCGAGCTCGCTGCTCGCGTTCATGGTCTCGCTGCCGATCGCCTTCCTCTCCCTGGTGCCGTCGGGGACCGTGAGCGGCGGCGTCTACGACCTGATCGAGGTCGTCAGGGCGCTGTTCCCGTTCGATCCCGCGCTCGAGGCTCTGCGCGGGGGCCTCGACGCCGCCGGCCCCGACGTCGCGCTACCGCTGCTGCACTGCCTGGTGATCGCCGCCGCTTACGGGGCACTCGCGAGGCTGGCGCTGCGCCGCTTTGACTGAGCTCTTGGGGGGCGGGCCGTGCGGGTGTAGGGTCGAAACGGTCAGCATTCAAGCGGAAGGAGTTCGTATGTCCAACGTTGATGAGGCGCGCGCCGCGTACGAGGCGTTCGGTTCGGGCGACATGGAGCGGCTCAGCGAGGGATTCGCCGAGGACGCCGAGTGGCTGAGCTCGGACGAGTTGCCGCTGGGCGGGGTGACGAGCGGTCGCGACGCGATCCTCGCCAACTTCGCCCAGCTCCCCAACTACTGGTCAGCCTTCAGGGTCGAGCCGGAGAGGTTCCTCGACTGCGGCGACGTGGTCGTGGTCACCGGTACTCAGACCGCGACGGGGGAGAACGGAAGCTTCGAATCCCCGTTCGTGCACTTGATGGAGTTCCGCGACGGCAAGGTCGTTCGCGGTGAGTTCCATGCCGACAGTGCCAAGGCGCTGAAGGCACTGGGGTCTCTGGCGACCACCTGAGTCGGGGCAGCTCGTGCGGTAGCGCCGCCGGATCGCGGCGCTACCGTCGCTGCGCCTGTAGGCGGCCGAGCCCGCCTACAATCCAGCCCGTGAGCTTCCCCGCTACGCGCATGCGGCGCCTGCGGCGGACGAAGGCCCTCCGCGACCTCGTGCGCGAGACGGAGCTCTCGCCGCGGCACCTCGTCCAGCCCCTGTTCGTGGTCGCCGGCGAGGGCGTCCGCGAGCCGGTCGAGTCGATGCCGGGGATCGAGCGCTTTTCGATCTCGGAGCTGGTCGCCGAGGCCTCCGAGCTGCAGGCGGTCGGGATCGAGGCCGTGATCCTGTTCGGGATCCCGGCGGCGAAGGACGAGTCGGGGTCCGCCGCCCACGACGACGAGGGCGTGGTCCAGCTCGCGGTTCGCGCGCTCAAGGAGGCGCATCCCGAGTTGACGGTGATCACCGACGTGTGCCTGTGCGAGTACACGTCGCACGGCCACTGCGGCTTCGTCCGCGACGGCGAAGTCGACAACGACATCACGGTCGAGCTGCTCGCTCGAACCGCGATCTCGCACGCCGACGCCGGCGCCGATGCGGTCGCGCCCTCGGACATGATGGACGGCCGGGTCGCGGCGATCCGCCACCAGCTCGACGAAGAGGGCCACCCCGACACACCGATCATCGCCTATTCGGCGAAGTACGCCTCGGCCTTCTACGGCCCGTTCCGCGAGGCGGCCGAGTCGACGCCGGAGTTCGGCGACCGGCGCGGGTACCAGATGGACCCGGCCAACGCCCGCGAGGCGCTGCGCGAGGCGCGGCTCGACGTCGCCGAGGGGGCCGACATGGTGATGGTCAAGCCCGCCCTTCCCTACCTCGACGTGATCCGCGCCGTGCGCGAGGACCTCGACCTCCCGATCGCCGCCTACCAGGTGTCGGGGGAATACTCGATGCTGAAGGCCGCCGCTGCGAACGGCTGGCTTGACGAGCGGGCGGCAGCACTCGAGGCGCTGACGGCGATCCGTCGCGCCGGCGCCGACGTGATCCTCACCTACTACGCGAAGCAGGCGGCGACGTGGCTGGCGTGAAGGCTCCGCGGGCGAAGGTCCGGTCGCGCAAGCACGGCGCCGCGATCCCGCTCGACGACACCGACAAGCGGGTGATGAACCTGCTCCAGTCGAGCTTCCCGCTCGCCGAGGAGCCTTACGGGGCGCTCGCGGCCGAGGCCGAGATCGAGCTCGACGAGCTGCTGGTCAGGACGAGGCGGCTGCTCGACGAGCGGATCATCCGCGAGATCACGCCGATCTTCGACACCCGCGCGCTTGGCTATCAGTCGATGCTGGTCGCCGCAAAGGTCGATCCCGCCAACCCGCAGCGGGCGGCGAAGATCATCAACTCCCACCCCGGGGTCTCGCACAACTACCTGCGCACGCACGAGTTCAACCTCTGGTTCACGATCGCCACCCCGCCCGACTCAGAGCTCGGGCTCGAGGGCACCCTGGCGCTCCTGCAGAACCTGACCGGCGCCGAGTCGATCCGCCAGCTCCCGACGCTGCGCCTGTTCAAGATCAACATGAACCTGGAGATGGAGAAGGGGACCGAGGCGCTGGCCGCGACCGATTCGGGCACCGTCCCGCGCGAGCTCTCGGCACAGCCCTACGACGAGCTCGACGTCGCCGTGATCCGCGCGCTGCAGGGGCCGATGGAGGTCGGCACGCGCCCGTACGATGCTGCCGCGGCCGCGGTCGGGATCAGCACCGGGCGGCTGCTCGAGCACCTCGGGGGGATGGTCGAGCGCAAGCTCCTGCGCCGTGTTGCGGCGATCCTCTATCACCGCAGGGCCGGGTTCTCGGCCAACGGAATGGGGGTCTGGCGCGTCGGCGACGAGCGGATCGCCGAGGTCGGCACGCGGATGGCGGCGGTGCGCGGGATCTCGCACTGTTATCAGCGCCCCACCTACCGGGACTGGCCGTACTCGGTGTTCACGATGGCCCACGGGCGCTCGAAGCAGGAGTGCGACGCGATTCTCGACTCGATCGCCGACGAGCACGAGCTGCACGGCCGCGACCGCGCGACGCTGTACTCCTCGACCGAGTTCAAGAAGATCCGGCTGCATTACTTCACGCCTGATTACGCCGAGTGGGAGCGGGCCCATGGGTAGCGAGGGCCGGCTCGTCGCTCGTCGCTCGTCGCTCGCGTGACCAGCGGGCGAGGCGTGTCTCTCGACACTCGTACCTCCGAGGCCCTCTACGCGCGCGCCACCGCACGGATGCCCGGCGGCGTCAACTCCCCGGTCCGCGCGATGGCCTCGATCGGCCGCGAGCATCCGATCTTCATCGAGCGCGGCGAGGGCTTCGAGCTGGTCGACGTCGACGGCAACCGGTACGTCGACTGGGTCTGTTCGTGGGGGCCGCTGATCCTCGGCCACGCAGATCCCTACGTGGTCTCTGCGGTTCAGGCGGCGGCGGGACGCGGGACGAGCTACGGGGCTCCCACCGAGGGAGAGGTCGAGCTCGCCGAGGCAGTGTGCGACCGGTTCGGCTCGGTCGAGGCGATCCGGATGGTCAACTCCGGCACCGAGGCCTCGATGAGCGCGATCCGCCTCGCGCGCGCGGCGACCGGGCGCGAGAAGCTGGTCAAGTTCGCCGGCGCCTATCACGGCCACGTCGACGGGCTGCTCGCCGAGGCGGGCTCCGGGTTGGCCACTCAGTCAATCCCGGCAGGCCCCGGCGTACCGGCGGCCCAGGCGGAAGCGACGATCGTCGTGCCCTGGAACGATGCCGACGCCGTCGCAGCGGCGCTCGCCGAGCACCCGGTGGCGGCGATTCTCGCCGAGCCGATCCCGGCCAACATGGGCGTCGTCGCGCCTGCCGCGGGCTTCCTCGAGCGCCTGCGGGCGCTGTCCGACGAGCACGGCGCGCTGTTGATCCTCGACGAGGTGATCAGCGGCTTTCGCGTCGCCCGCGGTGGCGCGCAGGAGCTGCTCGGCGTCGACGCCGACCTGACCGTGATCGGAAAGGTGCTCGGCGGCGGCCTGCCGGCCGCTGCGTACGGGGGGCGAGGCGACCTGATGTCCATGATCGCCCCGGTGGGCGACGTCTATCAGGCGGGCACGCTGTCGGGCAACCCGCTCGCGGTTGCCGCCGGCCTGGCGACCCTTGCGAAGCTCGACCGGGCTGCCTACACCCGACTCGGCGAGCTGACCGAGCGACTTGCGGGCGGCCTCGAACGGGCGGCGGCACCGTATCCGGTCAGCATCGCCTCGGTGCCCGGCCTGGTGACCCCATTCTTCGCCGCCGAGCTTCCGCGCGACTTCGCCGCCGCCTCGGGTTCCGACCTGGGCGCGCATGCCCGCTTCTGCCGGGCGCTGCTCGAGCGCGGCATCTACCCGCCGCCGTCCCAGTTCGAGGCCTGGTTCGTCTCGCTCGCACATGACGAGGCCGCGATCGAGCGCACCTGCGACGCGGCCGCGGAAGCGTTCGACCAGGCCTTCAATACGTAGGTGCGCACGCCGGCCCGCAACGCGCTCGTTGAGTTGGCCGAGGCGCTGCGCGCCGAGGACTCCGTCGTCAGCCCGCAGGTCGGCGAGCCCGGCGCCGCTGACCCGGTCCTGGGCATGCTGGCGGGCGCCGGGCCGCGGGCGGCGGCGGCGCCCGGCGAGTACGCGATCGTGGTCGAGTCGGTCCGCGAGGGCTACCTGCTGCACTACTCGCGCGGGCGGCTGGTGACCGGCGCCGACCCGGAGCTGGCGCTGCTCGCGGGCGACTACCTCTACGCGCTCGGACTCGAGCGGCTGGCCGCGCTCGGCGACCTCGAGGCCGTGTGCGAGCTCTCGGACCTGATCAGCCTCGCGGCCGAGGTCCACGACGGAAGCCGCCCGGCGGAGCACGCCGAGCGCGAGTCGGCCGCGCTCTGGCTCGCGAGCGCGACCGCGATCGGCGCCGGTGCTTCGCGTGCGCACGAGCGCGCCAAGACCGCCCTGCGTGAGCGCGCGAGCGGCGCGGACTCGCAGCTCTGGCGGGCGTGCTCGGAAACCGCCGCCGAGGCGGGGCTGGGCGACGAGCTAGGCCGAGCCGCCGACGCAATAGACTTCGCGCCCGACCTCTCGACCTGACTTGGCTGAGCCGGCGGACAAGAAGCGGGGCGACGCCCCCGAGAAGCCCAAGCCCGCGGGCTATTTCGAAGGCGAGACGATGACTCGCCGGACGGTGTTCGCGATCGGCGGGCAGGCGGCCGGCGTGGTCGCCGTCTCGGCGGTCGCGCTGCCGACCGTCGCCTTCGCCCTGGCGCCGATCTTCGACAACCCCGAGGAGCGCTGGGAGGGCGTCGGCTCGCCCGACGACTTCATCCCGGAGACCTATCGCCAGGCCGTGATCACGATCGTCGAGGGGACGGGCGACTCGGGCAAGTCGACCGTCTACATCCGCCGCGGAAGCCCGGACCTCGGCGAGAGCCCGGACGAGTTCGTCGCGATCTCGACCCGCTGCGCGCACCTCGGCTGCCCGGTTCGCTTCGTCGAGGCCGCGGGCAACTTCATCTGCCCGTGCCACGGCGGCGTCTACGACTTCGAGGGCAGCGTCATCGGCGGCCCCCCGGTCCGGCCGCTGGACCGGTTCCAGACCCGGGTCGTCGGCGACACGCTCGAGGTCGGCCCCCGCTACAGCGTCACCAGCGATCTCGAGCCGGTCCGCGCTCGCGACCCGGGCGAGTTCACCGGCGGCGTCTGGGAGTACCTGTACCCGCCCCGTCCCACGACCGCGCCGCCGCCGAGCTAGACGATGCCGAAGCTTCCCGCAGCTTTCCGCAAGCCACAGAAGCCGGGCGAGCGCGCGAACGGCGCCCGCGGGAACGGCGCCGCGGGCGAGGGCGAGGGCGAGAACCTTGGGACCGTAGTCGCCGACCGCGGCAAGGAGGGTGCGGTCGACGTCGTCGGCTGGGTCGACGAGCGCGCCGGCGCGACCCCGTTCCTGACCGGGATGCTGCTGCGCAAGGTCCCGAAGGGCACGAACTGGTTCTACACGCTCGGCTCGGCGACCCTGTTCGCGTTCGCGATGCAGGCGCTGACCGGGGTCTTCCTGGCGATGTACTACACGCCCTCGGCGACCGAGGCCTACGCCTCGATCCAGCACGTGACCAACGATGTCTTCCTGGGCGAGTTCGTGCGCGGGATGCACAAGTGGGGCGCGACGGTGATGATCATCCTGATCTTCCTCCACATGGGGAGGACGTTCTTCTTCGGCGCCTACAAGTACCCGCGCGAGCTCAACTGGGTGATCGGGGTCGTGCTGCTGATCCTGACCTTGGTAATGGGCCTGACCGGGTATCTGCTGCCCTTCGATCAGCGCTCCTACTGGGCGACGATCGTGGCGATGAACATCACCGGGTCCGGGCCGTTGGTGGGCCCCTATCTGGCGGACTTCCTGCGCGCCGGCTCGGAGTTCACCGCGACCACCCTGCCGCGCTTCTATGCCGTCCACATGCTGTTGGTCCCCGGGCTGATCATCGCCCTGATCTTCGCCCATCTCTACCTGGTCGTGAAGCTCGGGACGACCGCGCCGCCGTGGGTGCGCGCCGACCCGAAGCCGAAGTCCCTGCGTGAGGAGGAGGTGGGATGAACGCGGCCGAGAAGGAGGCATACCTCCGCGAGTACGAGATCCTGAAGAAGAAGGGCAAGCCGTTCTTCCCCTACGCGATCCTCAAGGACTCGGTGATGATGATGGTCGTCGCCGTGGTGATCGTGGTCATGTCCCTGGTCCTCGGCGCCGAGCTGGGGCCGAAGGCCGACCCGACGACGACCACCTACGTGCCGCGGCCGGAGTGGTACTTCTTCTTCCTCTTCGAGCTGCTGCGGGTGCTCAAGCCACCGGAGCTGGTCCCGATCGCGACGATTGGGATCCCGACCCTGTGCATGGTCCTGCTCCTGTTGCTGCCGTTCTATGACCGCAATCCGGAACGGCGCCCCGATCGCCGCCCGGTGGCGACCACGGCCGGCGTTCTGACGATCGTCGCGATGGCGTATCTGACCTTCCTCGGCGCCTCGGCGGGCTCGCCGACCGAGATTGAGCTCGAGGTTCCGGCTCAGTACGAGAAGGGCAAGCAGGTGGCAGCCCAGTCGGGGTGCCTGGCGTGCCACAAGTTCGGCGAGAACGGCAACGACGGGCCCGGGCCGGAGCTGACCGAGATCGGCGCCCAGCTTCCCGCGCAGGCGATCGCGCGCTCGCTCGAGGTCGGACCGGATGTGATGCCGGCCTACGGCGACCTGCCGCGGGAGAAGTTCGAGGCGCTGGTCGACTTCCTCGCCTCGCTGCAATGAGCCGGCGGCCGCCGTCGGCGGCCGGCACCGCCTCGAACCGGCCCGGCGAGCGCGATGGAGCCGCCTTCGCGGCCCAGGTTCGCGGCATGTTCGACCGCATCGCGGGGGTCTATGACCTGATGAACACGGCGATGACCGCCGGGCTTCATCACCGCTGGCGCGAGCGCGCTGCCGACCGCGCGGAGCTCGCGCCCGGCGATCTGGCGCTCGACGCCTGCTGTGGAACGGGAGACCTCGCGTTCGAGCTCGCGCGCCGGGTCGGGCCAGGCGGGACCGTGATCGGCTCCGACTTCTCGGAGCGGATGCTCGACCTGGCGCGCGAGAAGGCCGACACGCGCGGTAGCCCGGTGCGCTTCGAGTGGGGCGACGCCCTCGACCTCAGCTATGACGACGCGTCCTTCGACGCGGTCACGGTCGGCTTCGGGATCCGCAACCTGGCCGACCCGGAAGCCGGGATCGGCGAGCTGGCCAGGGTGCTACGACCCGGAGGACGGCTGGTGATCCTCGAGATCACCCAGCCCCGCCGACCGCCGCTCTCGACCTTCTTCGGCCTCTGGTTCGACCGTCTGGTCCCGCTGCTCGGCGGGCTCGCCGGCGACCGCGATGCCTACACCTACCTGCCGGAGTCGGTGAAGCGCTTCCCGCCCCCTGAGGGGCTGGCGGCGATCATGGACCGGAGCGGGCTGCGAGGGATCCGCTACACGCTGCTCGCGGGCGGGATCATCGCGATCCACTCCGGGCGCCGACCCTGAGGAGACGCAGGCGATGGAGCGATCCGCGGTCCCACCTCCCGTGACCACGGTCCTCGACGCTGCCGAGGCCTGGCTTCCGCAGCGGATGGGCGCGGTCGAGCAGCGGCTCTCCGACCTGGTCGACGACCATGGCGACGAGCTCGCCGAGCACGCCGGAGCGACCCTCGCCGCGGGAGGCAAGCGCCTGCGTCCGATGCTCGTCCTGCTCTGCGCCGGCGCCGAGGCGGGTGACGCCGCGGTCGGCGCGGCGACCGCGGTCGAGCTCGTCCACATGGCGACCCTGGTTCACGACGACGTCCTCGACGCCGCGCCGCTTCGTCGTGGCCGACCGACCGTGTTCGCGCGCGCCGGGCGCGGCGCCGCCACCGCAACCGGGGACCTGCTCCTCTCGCGTGCCTTCGCCGAGCTTGCCGCGGGTGGCTCGGGCGCCGCGCGTCGGGTCGCGCTGCTGGCGGCTGCCTCGGTCGGGCTCGCCCAGGGAGAGCTCGCTCAGCGCCGCGACGCGTTCGTCGTCGAGATCGACCGCGAGCGCTATCTCGAGCGCTGCCGGCTGAAGACCGCCCGCCTGTTCGAATGCGCCTGCCTGATCGGGCTCGATCCCGAGCCGGGCGAGCAGAGCCGGGAGGCGCTGGCGGCATACGGGCGCGAGATCGGGCTTGCCTTTCAGCTCCTCGACGACGTGCTCGACGTCGCCGGACCTCCGGCGCGGACCGGAAAGGCGCGCGGGACCGATCTCCTCGACGGCACGGTCACGTTGCCGCTGATCGTGGCGCGCGAGCGTGATCCGGCGCTTGCCGCGATCGACCTGCGCGCGCTCGACGCGAGCGGCGCCGAGGCCGCATGCGATCGGATCGCCGCCACCGGGGCGCTCGAAGAGGTGCGCGCCGGCGCCCGGCGCCGGGTCGAGAGCGCGAAAGCGGCGCTCGGCCAGGCCGAGCTCGACCGCCAGCGGCTCGAGCTGCTTGGGCTGGTCGCCGACGGGGTCGTCGAGCGCTACTCCTAGTCGTCGCACCCCGAGTCGGGGTCGTCGAGCCGCTCCGCCAGGCACGAGTAGGCGAGCTTCGGCGCCAGGAACGGCTGCTCACGAGTGACCCCGAAGTGGTTCTGCAATTCCTCGGGGGAGTCGCGGTCGTCGACGAGCTGGTGGACGATCGCCGTCTCGACCTGATCACGGGCCGCGAGCTCCGCGTAGGTGGCGAGCAGCGTTTCGGCCTGTTCGGTCTCGGTCAGTGCGCGGCAGTCGGGACTCACGCCCGCCGCCGAGGAGGCGCCGAACTCGGTCACCCAGATCGGCGTCCCGGACGGGAGCACGGCGATCGCCTCATCTACCTGGAGGCCGACGGCCGCTGCCAGGCGCTCGGGCGGTGAGGCCTCCGGGCGAGCACAGTCCGCGGGCACCGGGTAGGGGTGCAGCCCGACCGCAGTCACGTCGTCGAGCAGTCCTCCCGCCACGAGCGCGGCGAGGTACTCCTGCCAGGCGACCACCGCGGCGCCTCCCGACGGGTTGAGCCCCGCGGAGACCAGCGCGCGATCGGGATGCTCGGAGCGCGCGATCGCGCCCCGCGCCAGCCCGACCAGCTCGAGGTAGCGGTTGGGGTCGGGCGCGCACCCACCCCAGTAGTCGGGTGAGTTCGGCTCGTTCCAGACCTGGATCGCGAGCGCTCGGTCGAACTCGTTCGCCGCCCGGAGCACGAACGCCTCCCACTGGGCGTCATACGCGGTCGCCGGGGGGACGGCGAAGCCGCTCGCACAGCCCGGCTGCGCCCAGTCGGGGTCGATCTGGTCGCCGGCGGCGCCGCGGGGCGCCCCGAGCAGTGCGACGACGGGCTCGATCCCGCGGTCCGACAGCGCCCGGTAGGCGTCGCGGTAGCGGCTCCAGGCGGCCTCGTCCCAGGCTCCGGTCGGGCCGATCACGTCGAACCAGGGGACGATCATCCGGGCGGTGTCGGCCCCGGCGAGCTCGGCGACCTCGACCGCCGCGAGCAGCGGCTGATCGGAGACGCTCTGCCAGCCGACGCCCCAGCGGAGCTCGTTGAAGCCGAAGCGCGGCCCACCCTCGTCGGCGTTCTGCCCGTCGCCGGACCGCAGCAGGGCGAGGCCGGCTACCGCCGCCACACCGATCGCGAAGATGCAAAGGACCGTTCGACCGAACGGCATCGTTCCTCCCTGCGCGCTGGGATCGGAGACTGTAGAGGCCGCGGCGCCTCGGCCCGCGTGGACTGCCGTCGGGGCCTAGAAGTCCTCGGGAAGGATCTGGCCGGCGCGTAGGGCGGCGACGAAGCGCTCGACCTGGTCCTCCATGTTCGCGCGGGCGAGCAGGTTGAGGTCGTCGAGCAGCTGCTCGGTCCCTGCGTCGAGCACCTCGTCGAAGCGGTCGACGATCTCCTGCGCATAGAGCCCGCCGCCGAGCCACTCGCAGTCGGGACAGCGCAGGTCGACGTTCCAGCGCTTGCGCGGCGCGGGCTCCCACTCGGTCGGATAGACGAGCTCGGAGGCGCAGGAGGGACAGACGTGCAGGCCGAGCCTCTCACCCGCCTGCAGCGGGCGCCGGGGCACGTCGAGCTCCGAGGCGCTGAGCCCGTCGAGCGGTGAATCCGGTTCTGCGGTCTGTCCTTCGGCCATCTCGGACGCCCATATCGGCGCCCGAACCCATGTGCTTTAGGGGCTGGCCCCTAGTTGCACCCGGGATCCAACACCCGTCCAGAAATGGGGTGGCCCGGTGCCCGTGACCGCGAATAGACTGCGCCGCCGTGGTCCTCTCGGACAGGTCGATAGGCGAGGAGCTGGAGCGGGGCGGGATCGTCATCGATCCGCTCGGCGAGGGCTGCATCCAGCCCTCCTCGGTCGACCTGCACGTGGACCGTTACTTCCGCGTCTTTCGCAACGACACGACGCCGTTCATCGACCCCAAGCAGGCTCAGGAGGACCTGACCGAGCTGGTCGAGGTCGGCGACGGCGAGGCCTTCATCCTCCATCCGAGCGAGTTCGTGCTCGGCTCGACCCTGGAGCGCGTAGGGCTCGGCAACGACCTGGTCGCGAGGCTCGAAGGCAAGAGCTCCCTGGGCCGGCTCGGGCTCCTGATCCACAGCACCGCAGGCTTCGTCGACGCGGGCTGGGACGGACACCTGACGCTCGAGCTCTCGAACGTCGCCAACCTGCCGATCGCGATCTACCCGGGGATGAAGATCGGCCAGATCTCGTTCCTGCGCATGTCCACCGAGGCCGAGCATCCCTACGGAAGCGACGAGACGGCCTCGAAATACCGCGGCCAGGAGGGTCCGACGCCGTCGCGCTACTACCTCAACTTCGACGAGCGGGAACGCAAGCCGCCGGGCTGAACGCAAGGCCGCCTGCGATGGCGCCACCCGCGCGCAGTACCATCCCAGGGCGATGGATTTCAGCATTTGGCAAGTAGCGATCGTGCTCGTGATCGCGCTGCTCGTCTTCGGGCCCAAGCGCCTGCCCGAGCTCGGCAAGTCGCTGGGCTCGGGAATGCGCGAGTTCAAGGACTCGATCACCGGCAAGCGCGAGGACGAGGATGAGCGGGCCGAGCAGGCAAAGCTCGAGGTCTCGGCCGCTCAGCCGCAGCCCGAGCCGGGCGCAGAGCCCGTCGAGGGCGAGGTCGTAGCCGAGAACCGCAGCTGAGCATGACGTCCGCGCACCGCGGGCGCCGGTGAGCCGATGGCGCGCATGAAGGCGGCCGACTTCGAGGACCGCTTGACCCTGGTCGAGCACCTCGACGAGCTGCGCACCCGGATCATCGTCGGCCTGGGCGCGATCGGCGTCGCCTTCGCGCTCTGCTTCTGGCAGGACGGGTTGATGCTCGAGATCGCCAACGCCCCACTGCCCGCCGATACCGGTGAGCCGCTCACCTTCGGCGTCACCGAGCCGTTCTTCACCACGGTCGAGGTGGCCGCCTACGGCGCCTTCGTGCTCGCTCTGCCGGTGATCCTGTACCAGATCTATGCGTTCGTCCTGCCCGCCTTCTCGCCGGCCGAGAAGCGGACCTTGACCCCGTTCCTGATCGCGATCCCGGTCCTCTTCCTTGCCGGGGTCGCGTTCGCCTACTTCGTCGTCATGCCGGTCGCGGTCAAGTTCCTGCTCAACTTCAACGAGGCCGAGTTCAACATCCAGGTCCGGGCCCGCGACTACTACAGCTTCTTCGGCCTGATGCTGATCGCGATGGGGTTGCTGTTCCAGATCCCGATCGCGATCCTCTCGCTGACCAAGCTCGAGGTCGTCGAGCCCGAGTTCTTCGCCCACAACCGCCGCTACGCGATCTTCATCATCGCCGTGGTCTCCGCCGCCGCGCCGGGCGGCGATCCGATCAGCATGATCATGATCATGATCCCGCTGCTCTTGCTGTACGAGGGCAGCATCCTGGTCGCGCGCCGGTTCGGCCGCCCGGCCGGGGAGCGGTTCGGAAGCGAGGTCTCGCCGGGCGAAGCCGGCAGCTAGCCTCTCGGCCCCGATGATCTTCGATCTCAAGAGCGGCAAGCGCCGGCGCGTGGTCCAGATCGTCTTCGGCTTTCTCGCCTTCGTCTTCTTCATCAGCTTCGTCGGCTTCGGGATCGGCAGCGACGTCAGCGGCGGGATCTTCGACGCGATCGGCCTCGGCGGCGACGACAGCTCCTCGAGCCCGCAGTACGAGCAGGCGATCGAGGACGCCAACGAGACCCTGGAGACCGATCCCGACAACGAGCGCGCCCTGCTCGCCCTCGCAAGCGCCTATTTCCGCTCCGCCACCGAGAGCGGGGTGACGATCAGCCAGACCGGCGTGCCGGAGATCTCCGACTCGGCACGAGCCGAGCTCGAGCAATCGGTGGCGGCCTGGCAGCGTTACCTCGAGACGAAGCCGAAGCGGCCGCCGACGGCGGCGGCGGCGGAGGCCGCCCAGGCGTACCAGCTGCTCCTCGACCCCGCCGGCGCCGCGGAGGCGCAGGCGATCGTCGCCGAGGCACAGGGCACGAGCGCCGCCTTCTACCAGCTCGCGCTCTACCTCTATGCGGACGGGAAGATCGAGGCCGGAGACGCCGCCGGCGAGCGGGCGGTCGAGGCGGCCGACAGCTCGACCCGCAGCGACGTGCGCAAGAGCGTCGAGCGGCTCGGCGAGCAGGCCCGAGAGCAGAAGCGCAGGCTCGCCCAGCAGCAGGAGGAGCAGTCGCAGGGCTCGGGCGGCGCGGGGATCGAGGACCCCTTCGGCGGCCTCTCGGGCGGGGGCCCAACCACCGTCCCGACGCCCTGATCCAGGCCCGTCGCCGCCCGGTCGCCGGCAGCTACCATCACGCCCCGGGCCGTTAGCTCAGCTGGTAGAGCAGGAGACTCTTAATCTCAAGGTCACAGGTTCGATCCCTGTACGGCCCACTAGAGAAAGCCCCGCTCAGGTGGGGTTTTGTTTTGCCCGGTTCGCCTCGAACCCAAGGCACGAATAGGGCAGCGAGCCGAGGTGCCCTACCGGAGCACCGGCCCGCGGGCGCGGGTCACCACGGTCGGGGCGCTCTCCATCGGCGGTGCCGTGTCGCGGGGATGGCGCTCGAACCAGTCCCCGTAGCGGTTGGCCAGCGAAGAGGCGGTGAGGCCGTGGGCGAAGACCGAGAGCCCCACGGTGAGGTAGACCGCGAGGACGAGCAGGTGCTCGTGGGGAAGCTGGGACTCCTCGATCACGATCAATGCGAACACGATCGAGGCCAGACCGCGAGGTCCGAACCAGCCCAGGAATCCAACCGTCGGCAGACGAGCGTGCGAGCCCAGCATCCCGATCGCGACGGGCACCATTCGCACGACCGTCAGGCTGAGGACGGCGTAGAGGGCGAGCTCCCAGCTCAGCTCACCCAGCGCGGGTCCGAGCAGGATCGCCCCGAAGAGGATGAACGTGACCCCGTTGAGCACGCCTCCGACCTCCTCGGTGAGCCGGTTCGTGTCCTCGGGGTCGCGCCTGATCACCGCGCGGAAAACCAGCCCCGCGACGAAGGCCGCGATGAAGCCCGATCCGTGAAGGGCCACGGCGGTGCCGTAGGCGAGGGCCGCGCCGGCGGCCGGGATCACCTGGCGCCAGCTGCCCTGGATCAGATCCCTGCGCCCGGCATAGATGACGACGGCTCCGATCAGAAGCCCGCCGACGACCCCCCCGACGATCCCGTAGCCGATCTCCTCGAGCAGGAGCTCTGAGGGGCTGCGCCCGTGCGAGATGTGCGATTCGACGTCTGCGGCCGCAACGGCAGCGAACAACAGCGGTACGCAGATCCCGTCGTTGAGCCCGCTCTCGATGTTCAACCCCTGACGAATCCGACCCGGGACGCGCGGCGAAGTGACGACCGCCTGGCCGAGGGCGGCGTCGGTCGGCGCCAGGACGACCCCGAGGATGACCGCTTCCCAGACCGTCAGTACGTCGAAGATCGCGCCCGCTGCGAGCGCTCCGAGGGCGATTGTCAGCGGCAGCCCGATGCCGAGCAGACGCAGGGGCACCGAGATCTCGCGTCGCAGCTTTCCGAAGTCGATGCGCGAGGCGTCGGAGAAGAGCACGAATGCCAGTGTCGCCTCGGCCAGCGCGCGCACGGTCGAGCTGGTGCTCGAGATGTCGATTCCATCGAGGACCTTGGGGCCCACCAGGAGCCCGATGGAGACGAACAGGATCGCGGGCGTGATCGGCGATCCCGACAGCCGCTTGGAGACCGCGGCAACGGCGATCAGCGCCAGCGCGACGATCGGCAGCGCCCAGTCCATCTATTTCCCGCCAATCATGGTGGACCAGCGCGCTCGCCTGTTGGGGTCCCCACCCGCGGCATCAGCGGACCGTCGCACACCGGCCCACGCCGGGCAATGGGGCTGCCATGCCGCCAGCTGTGGTGCGGCCACCATCGCCCGGCGGGTACTCGCTCCCTTGCAGTGCTGACCCGGTTGAGCGCAGACTGCTCTCCAGCAGCCTGAGCCTCGAGTAGGCCCGGACTGGAAGCGAAATCGCGAGGAGGAAGCGATGTCAGACGGCAACGGGCAGATCCCACCGATGAATCCCTACGGAGGAGTTGGGGGAGGCGGGATCACGATGCCGCCGTACTACAAGCCGACCGACAGCGTCGGCAGCGGGTCGACCTACTACCCGACGTCGGAGGAACTCGGCAAGGACGAAATGCGGATCACCTTCGTCGGCAGCTGTCCGTTCCCGCCGCGGAGAAACCAGGCGGCCACCTGCATCATGGTCGAGCTCGGCAACGGCAAGCGCTTCTTCTTCGACTTCGGTCCCGGCTGCCTGCGCAACATTCTCGCGATGCAGGTGCCGCTGCAGATGGTCAACGACATTTTCCTCACCCACCTGCACGTCGACCACTACGGCGAGCTGCCCTACCTCTTCGCCTTCGCCCCGTGGGCGGCCCGTTGGAAGCCGCTGCGGGTGCACGGCCCATCGGGCAGAACGCCCGAGGACGGCACCCAGGCCATGGTCGACGGGATGAAGCAGATGGCCCACTGGCACATCGACAGCTTCAACTCCTCACCGATTGGCGACGGCTACGAGGTCGAGGTCAACGAGTTCGACTTTCGCGACGACAATGGCGTCTGCTACGAGCAGGACGGGGTGACGGTCCGTCACTGGCGCCGCTCCCACACCAAGGACGGGGCCTCCGCCTACCGCCTCGACTGGAACGGCCTCTCGTTCGTCTGGACCGGCGACGGGCGACCGGACGAGCTCACCGCCGAGTTCGCGAAGGACGTCGACGTCTTCGTGACCGAGGTCCAGCCCGACGTGGCGAAGCTCCAGGAACTGAAGATGGGGCTGCCGCAGATGATCACCAACAACACTGTCGACACCGCCCACACGGTCCACTACGCGGTCGGCTACCTGACGAAGCGGGTCAACCCGAGGCTGGCGATGGTCACCCACACCGCCTTCGACGAGGACCTGCTGCCCGAGATCCTCGCCGGAATCCGGGTGCACTGGGACGGCCTGTTCCAGTTCGGCGCTCCCGACGGCGTGGTCGTCAATGTCACCAAGGAGGCGGTCTGGACCCGCAACGCAGCCCTTTCGGAGGCGGCCAGCCCGGCGCGGCCGAGCCCCTCCGAGGCCAAGGAGCTGTTCGATCTCGGTCCCACCCATCTCAGCGTCGATTTCCCCGACCCCCGGCACAACGTCACCGACGTTCAGGAGGAGTTCGTCCGCGAGCAGGAGATCGACCCGGACCTCTACTACCCGGAGGACGTCAACCGCGACCTCGTGCGGGTCTTCCCGAGGGGGTTCAAGATCGAGATCCCGAGGATGGTCGCTCAGAAGGTCGGCGAGAAGATCAAGAGCCGCTTCGGCCGGGACTAGGGGGCGGCATGGGCCACGACCAGGATCCCCGCGGCGCCAGGCGGACCCCGGTGACCGTGCTCACCGGCTTCCTCGGCGCCGGCAAGACGACCCTGCTCAACCGCATCCTCAACGGGGACCATGGAATGAGGGTCGGCGTGCTCGTCAACGACTTCGGCTCGATCAACATCGATGCCGACCTCGTGGTCGATGTCGAGAGCGACGTGATCAGCCTCGCCAACGGCTGCGTCTGCTGCTCGATCCGCGACGACCTCTCCCAGGCGGTGATCGAGGTCATCGAACGGCCCGAACGGCCCGAGTACATCCTGCTCGAGGCGAGCGGAGTCGCCGAGCCGACCGGGATCGTCCTCACGTTCGCCGATGACCCGTCGCTGATCGACCGGGTCCGCCTCGACAGTGTCATCTGCGTCGTCGACGCCGAGCAGGTCTTCGCGGCTCCCGAGCAGATGGAGCTGAAGATCTGGCAGGTCGCGACGGCTGACATGGTGGTCCTCAACAAGACCGACCTCGTCGGTCCGGACCAGACCGAGAGGATCAGGGCATGGCTCGACGATCGCCTGCACCGCTACAGGCTGCTCGAGGCCCATAGGTGTGACGTCCCGCTCGAGGTCCTGCTCGGCGTCGGGAGATTCCACCCTGACCTCGAACCCGAGCGGGTTACCCACACCCGGCGTTGCTCCGATCCTGGCTGCGGTCACACAGAGCACGCCGATCCTGAGCACGGGTTAGAGTCGTGGAGCTACGAAACCGACCGGCCGCTCTCATTGGACCGTCTCCGCAAGGTGGCGGCGACGCTGCCCGCGGACATCTATCGGGCCAAGGGTGTCGCATCGGTCTCCGAGGCACCTGAGCGCCGCGCGGTGCTGCAGGTCGTGGGCAAGAGGGTTGACGTTGCCCTTGACGGCGAGTGGGGCCAACGGGCCCCGCGGACACGCATCGTCGCGATCGGTGCGGCCGGCGCCCTCGCTCAGGGAGATCTGGAGAAGCACTTCGCCGTCTGCTTGGCGGAGGGCACCGGCGAGGGCGCAGCGCAGCGGGGTGTGCCGTGCTGACTCGGCGAATGGCCGCGAACGCAGCCCTGACGATCGAAATCAGATACCCAAGAGGAGAGGATGACGATGGCAAATAGACGCCAGCGCAGACGACGCGCAGCCGCAGTCGGCGGAGCTGCGATTGCTGCCAAGAAGCACCACGACGCGAAGCAGCAGCAGGGCGTACCGCCGGAGGCCCAACCTGCCGCGCCCGCACCGCCGCCCGCCCAGCCCGCCGCCGCACCGGCGCCGCCGGCCGAGTCGGGTGGACTGAGCGCCGAGGCGATCGAGAGACTCGAGAAGCTCGCCCAGCTTCACGAACAGAACGTGCTCACCGATGAGGAATTCGAGCGCGAGAAGGCGAAGCTGCTGGACCTCTGAGCGCTCGCACGCGGACGAGTTCGCTGACCCGGGTGACCGCCTGCTGCTCTGGCGTCGCGCTCAGGGGTCACTCAGTGGCGTGAGCGGGACAGTGCCGCGGACCCGAGTACCGGCGCCCGGGGAGGAGATCACCCTCAGCGTGCCCCCGAGGGCAGCAACGCGATCGCGCATATTGGTCAGCCCGCCGCCGTTGGCGGTGCCCGCCGGTGTGAAGCCGACGCCGTCATCGCACACCTCGAAGCGAAGCTGGCCACCGGACTCCCGCACGTGGATCGCAATGGAGCTGGCGCCACCGGCGTGCTTGTCGGCATTCTGGAGCGCCTCCAGGCAGCAGAAGTAGATGGCGCTCTCGGTTTCGGACGGGTAACGGCCGATGCCGTCGCAGTCAACAGTGGCGGGCAAGGCGCAGCGCCGCCCCGCGGCGACCAGCGCCTCGCCCAGCCCGGCATCGACGAGGAGCGGCGGGTAGATGCCGCGCGCCAGGGAGCGGACTTCCTCGAGCACGTCCGTCATCCGAGTCCCAGCGCCCCGAAGCTGCTCGGCCGCCCCCTCGGGGTCCGACTCGATCTTCTCGGCAATCAGCTCGAGTTTGATTCGAAGCGTGACCAGCTGCTGCTGCGCGCCGTCGTGCAGGTCCCGCTCTATTCGCCGGCGCTCCTCGTCGGCAGCCGCGGAGATCCTGGCGCGCGAGGCCGCCACCTCCTGCAGGGACGAGTCCAGTGCGATTGAGAGTCGCTCGTACTCGCGCGAGGCAATCGCGCAGGAGGCGATCGCCTCGAGGAACCTCGTCTGTCCGTGGAGCATCTCCTCGTGGACCACCGCGACCTTGTTCTCACCGGACTGGTACTCGGCGATCACCTGTGACGAGCCTGGTGCGGGCAGTTGCTCGATGAGCCCGACGCCATTTGCCCACCGATCCGGCCCGCCCGCGATGGCCGGGATCCGGTAGAGCACCCGAACCGATCCGCCGACCCCTGAACCGGAGAGCAGCGATTCCAGGCCCTCCGGGCCGAGATCGGGACGGAGGATGGCCGTGACCTGCTCGAGCATCCTCGCCTCCACCAGGCGCCAGTAGATCAGTCCGACGAGGAAGGCGATCGACATCGCCGGGATCCCGAACCCCGCCATCCAGCCGACGATCTCGGTGAACGTCGCGTCCGGATAATTGCTTGCCGCGAGCTGGTAGACGGCCACTGAGACCAGCCGGACTATCGCCGTCGCCAGTAGGGGCACAAGCATCGGCCTCATCAGCGGCGTCGCGCGCCTGATTCGAAGCGCCAGGATCGAGACGGCTGCGGTGAATAGGACAACCGCCAGGACATCGCGCAGGTATTCGACCTCGCCGAGGAACGCGGGCTCCGAGCCGGTGAGCATGAACGCATTGGTCGGGCAACCGGCGGTGCAGGTCGTCAGCGGGAACGGGAGGACGAACTGCTCGCTGATGAAAGCCGTCGGAATGTAGAGCGTGATCACCAGTAAGCCGATGGACAGAACCACAGCCCGCTCCGCCCGTCTTCTCAGTCGACCCGTCGGGTAGGCGAGCATCGTGTAGAGCAGCGCCACCTCGGCGACCCAGAGCGAAACCCTCCCGAGGCTGTAGATGACGTCGTTGTCGGATGCCGATAACGACGTCAGGCCCCAGAGGAAGCCCGTCGCCACGAGCAGGGCACCAAACCGGTTCCTTGGCTCTCGCCCCCACGCGTAGATGCCGACCCCGACCGGGACCGCGGTCAGCATCACCGAACAGACCGCGATGGTGACCCGGTCGGTGGCGCTTGGATTGGATAGGGCGATCGCAACCGAGGCCGCTGAGAGTGCGGCGCCCGCGATCGCCAGCCCTACCAGCTTCAGTCGCAGGCCATCACGGACGCGAACTGCCCGGTTCTCCTCGGTCTCTGCTGTCGCGTCCCCCATGACAGCTCGAACCAGGGTCGCACAAAGGGCAGGTTCAGGAGGCCGAGGGTCTGCCGTGCTCGGCCCAGATGCGGCGAATGGTCCTGGGTCCGAGATCCTGTTTTCTCAGTACCTCAGCCGCGCCACAAGTGCGCGCCGCGGCCGGCAACTCGCTCGGGTCGGCGGTGGAGATCAGGACGACGACGATCTCCGGGTGGCAGGCGCTGAGCCTTCGGCTCGCCTCGATCCCGCTCATCCCCGGCATGTGGACGTCGATCAGGACGAGGTCAGGGTCGACGGTGTCGGCGGCGACCATCGCGTCTGCGCCCGAGATGACCTCGCCGACGGCCTCGAACTCCGGCATGCCGTGGATCATTTCCTGGGCCACCTCGAGGAACGGTCGGTGGTCGTCGACCGTCAGCACCCTGACCGACTCGCTGCCGGTTGCCCGAACACCGTTCATTTCCGAAAGGATCCAGTGCAGCCGCGGCGAGGGCAAGGGTGTAGGCACGAATCCGCCCCGGGTGTCTGTCTCCATCCTGCCTCAGTCAGCCCGCTTCGAGGTCCGGGCTCTCCGCCAGGAAGAGCAGCGCGGCCTTCACCCGCTTGCTGACCTCCGCCGAATCCGCGGCGTGGGTCAACCCGACCTTGAGGAAGATCGCGTTGATGTGCTTCTCGACCGCGCGCTTGGTCAGCACCAGGCCCTCAGCTATCGCGGCGTTGCTGTTTCCCTCGGCGATCGCGGCCAGCACTTCGAGCTCACGCGGAGTGAGCTCGGAGATCGGCGAGCGCTCGGCCCTTGTCTGTGCGTGAATCAGAATCTCGACGACCTTCGGGTCGACTACCGACCTGCCTGCGGCGGTGGCCTCGATCGCGTCGAGGAGATCGGCACGGTTGTGGACCCGGTCCTTCAGCAGGTATGCCCTGCCTTCTGAGCCGGAATCGAACAGGCGCAGCGCGTAGCTGGGATCCGAGTACTGGCTGAGGATCACAACTCCGATCCGGGGGTGCGTCTCGCGCAGCCTCGCGGCGACCTCGATCCCCTCGTCGGTCGAGGTCGGCGGCATCCGGACGTCCGTTAGGACCACGTCGGGCTCCCGCGCGTCGATCTCGGAGAGCAGCGAATCCTTGTCTGCACACGAAGCTTCGACCACCACCCCGTCGCACCCGGCGAGGATCTCCTCGATGCCCTCGCGGACGATGTAGCTGTCGTCGGCGACGATGACCCGAATCGGCACGCGACAAGGATATGCCCGGCCCTAGACCTAAGGGCGTGGGCGCATGCGTACCAGGTGTCGTGCGAGCCGGCTTGCCCGAGACCTTCGTGTCCGCGAGATTGAGTCCGGCGCTACGTGACGGTCGCGTCAATCGGAGCTCGAATGAGCTCAACCTCCAAGAAGGGAGTTCTCATGTGGTTGTGGATAGGCCTGGGCGTTCTGTACCCGACCGGACGCCACCAGACCGGGGCCCGTCGGGTCCAGTCAGGTCCCCTGACTACGAATCCCTTTGGGCTTTGGCGGTCGGGGTTCGGCTGGGCTGAGCCATGACATCCCTGGGAATCCGCGGAACCTGGGGCGACCATGGGTCGGCCTGATGGCGCCTAGGAACGCCGAGCTCAGCCTCGGCGGGGACCGGCGTCGCGCAGACCGATGTCGTTTACGCGGCCGGCAGCCTCAGCTGACCCGCTCGCATAACGGCATGGCAATTACGAAGGAAGGCCCGCATGCCCGTACCACCAACGGGGGCAGGCAGGCAGGCTTGCGGCAGTCGGCGTCCGGGAAGACACTTGGGCACGATGTTTGACGAGATCCCGCCAAGGGGCGCCAGGTGAGCCAGGTCGAGGCGAAGAAAAAGACCGGGCGCCGCGCGCTGCCGATCACGATCATCGTCCTCGCGACGATCATCGCAATCGTCTCGGTGTTCGCGCTCTGGGCCAAGCGCCAGCTGCTCGAGACCGAGACCTGGAGCACGACCAGCGAGCAGCTGATCCAGGACGCCGACATCCAGGCCTCTCTCAACACCTTCATCGTCACCACGATCTTCGACAACGTCGACGTCGAGGCAGAGCTCGCCGACCGGCTTCCCCCGCAGCTCGCGCCGCTCGCCGGCCCGATCTCGGGAGCGCTTCGAAGCGGCGCCGACGACGTCGTCGCCAGGGCGCTCTCCGAACCGAAGGTCCAGCAGCTCTTCGTCGACGCGAGCGCCGCCGCACAGAGCAAGCTGATCGCCCTGCTCGACGACGAGGGCGAGTTCGTGGCGACCACCGGCGGGGTGGTGACGCTCGACCTCACCTCGGTGGTGAAGTCGGTGACCGCCGAGCTCGGGTTACCCGACGTGGCCGCCAAGCTGCCACCGAAGGCGAGCTCGATCGAGATCATGAAGTCGAGCGAGCTCGACGCCGCCCAGAAGGGCCTCAACCTGCTGCAAAAGGTCGGCTACGTGCTCACCGCGCTCGTCCTGTTGCTCTACGCGGTCGCGATCGCGATCGCCGGCGATCGCCGCCGCCAGACCCTGCGCGCGGTCGGGATCTCGTTCATCTTCGTCGGCGTCGTCGTCCTCTTTGCCCGCGGTGTGGCCGCCAACCTCGTCGTCGGCTCGCTGAGCGAGGTCGCATCGTCCGATGCGGCGGTCAGCTCGGTGTTTGAGATCGGCACCTCGCTGATGCTCGAGACCGGCCAGTCGATCGTCCTCTACGGGATCGTGATCGTGCTCGCCGCCTGGCTCGCCGGCCCGAGTCGCTGGGCGACCTCGATCCGCCGCCGACTCACCCCCTACCTGCGCCAGCCCGCCTACGCCTACGGCGGGCTCGCGGCGCTATTGCTGTTGCTGTTCTGGTGGGACCCGGTGATCGCCACCCACCGGATCGTCCCCTCGCTGCTCTTGATCGTCTTCGCGGCACTCGGGACCGAGATGCTGCGCCGCCAGGTGATCCGGGAGGCGCTCGAGCCGCCCGTCGCGACCGCCGGCGCGCCCACTGCCGCGGCGGGCGGCGACCCGCGCGTCGGCGAGATCGAGCGCCTGGCCGGGCTTCGCGACTCGGGCGCGCTCAGCGACGAGGAGTTCGCGGCCGAGAAGGCGCGGATCCTCGGGTCCGCGGGTACTTCTCAATGACCTGTCCGTCCCCGGCTGACTGGTGCGAAGCACCGCTTCATCAATCGGCCAACCGCCTCGCTCACCTGCATCGGAGAAGGCCCGCTCAGAGCGGGGTTTTCTGTCCCCCGCTTCCAATCGACCGCGCGAACCCCAAGAGGGAAACGCCGCAGGTTCGAGTCCTGCCGAAGTCCACGGCACGGTCGACGGAATCGCGCCGCTCCGCCGGCGAGTCTCCGTGCCCAGGACCGGGTCTCGGTTCGTGCTAGTCAGCGTGGCGAGGACCAGACCGGGTCGCTTGCCGCTACAGGATCGCGATCGGATTCAGCAAACCGGGGACTTTCGCGTTTTCAGGTTTGGGCGGTCAGTCGGGGACCGCGGGCAGCAGGCGGCTGGTCCGATCACCGGAAGCTCCGAACAGGACCATGCGCTCGATCATTCTGTGACGCCTTTCTCGGTTCGTCGTGGGAAGTCTGTGAAGCGTGGCGAGGGCAGGCCCGTCATTCCGGGCCGGCAACGAAAGATCGCGCCCGCCAGCGGCTCCTCGCCAGGCCGCTCGCAGTCGACCCATGAGGTCGTGATGTATAGGTCGCCGCCGTCGCGGCCGCCGAAGGCCACGGAGGTGGGATTCGAGGTCGGCAGCTCGACGACGTCGTCGAGCATGCCCTCCGCTCGGTACCGGTGGACTGCGCCGGCTCGTCCCAGTGCCACCCACAGCATGCCGTCACCGTCGACGGTCATGCCGTCCGGCCAGAGCTGCTCGCGGCTGAGATCGAGGAACCGCCGGCGACCGCTGAGGGCACCCGTCGCAGTGTCCAGGTCGAACACATCGACGACGCAGAGGGCCGTGTCGGCGAGGTAGAGCCGCCCGCGCGGCTCATCGAACGCCGGCCCGTTGGGGATGGTCAGACCGTCGACGACACGGGTCACCCGGCCCCCGTCGACCCGATAGAGCGCCCCGTTTCGTGGTCGCTTGTCGAAGGCCATCGTGCCGACCCAGACGCGTCCGCCACCATCGACCTTGATGTCGTTGGCGCGGTTCTCGGGCCTGTCCTGCTCGATCGGAACCCGCACGTCCAGGGTGCCCGTGCTGCGGTCGAGTACCGCCAGGCCCTCCTGGCTTGCCACCACCGGCTCGCCCATCGCGCCGAGCACCACGCCACCCGGCTGCCCGGCGGTGCTCCAGGAGCTGTGCTCAGAGGACTCCGGATCGAAGCAATGCACCCGCTCTCCTGTGATGTCCACCCACCACAGGCGGACGGTCGCGGCGTCCCAAATCGGACCCTCGCCGTGCAGGGCCCGCACGCTCAACGCGACCTCAACGGAGGTATCGCCCACCCGCGGGCCCCTTACCCCGTGCCTCCGCGACGCCCGGACCCGTCAGGCGGCCCAGGAGATGCGACGCTACGAACCTGCCATCTGACGACCTCGATGTGATCGTCATCGGCGCCGGGCCCGCAGGCGTCGTCGCGGCGCTGCGCACGGCGCGACTCGGAGCTCGAACGGCGCTCGTCACGCGCGACGAGCTCGGGGGAATGGCCGCCACCGACGGGCCGGTGCCGGTGCGGACCTTGGCCCACGCGGCGCGCCTGATGCGGGAGGCAAGGCAACTCGGGCATTACGGGATCAGTGCCGGCGAGCCCACGCTCGACTATCGGCGTCTGCTCGCGCGCGTGCGCGAGGTCACCGGCGCCGTGCGCGCGCACGCCGTCTTGCGCGACGAGCTCCAGCAGGTCGGCGTGACCATCTACGAACACGCCGGAACCGCCCGCTTCGTCGAGCCGCAGGTGATTGAGAGCGAAAACGGACCGCAACTGCGAGCCGCGAACATCATCCTGTGCACCGGCGGCGTGTCGCGGCAGCTCCCCGTGCCCGGCTTCGAGCTGACCTGCACCCATAGCGATGCCTGGCGCCTCGAATCGGCGCCCGACTCGCTGCTGGTGATCGGCGCCGGTGCGACCGGGGTTCAGGTCGCCTCGATCTTCAATGCCTTCGGATCGCGGGTCACCCTGTTCGAGGCCGCCCCCCGCATCCTCATGAGCGAGGACGAGCAGGTGGCCGCGGCGATGAGCACGGCGCTGCACGCCTCCGGCGTGCGCGTCCTCGAGCACGCCGGAACGATCGAGCGCTTCGAGCCATCTCCCGCCGGCGTGCGACTCGTCTATTCCGGGAGAGATACACAGGCAGAAATCGACGCGACGCTGGCGGTTGTCGCGGTCGGCTGGCTCGCGAACACCGACCCGCTCGACCTCGCGGTGGCCGGGGTGGAGACCGATCCCCGCGGCTACATCAAGGTGGACTCCCAACTCCGCACGACCGCCCCGGGCATCTACGCCGCGGGAGACGTCACCGGGCACCTGATGGTCGTCCACGAGGCCGCGCGCGAGGCCTACCTCGCAGCGACCAACGCCACCGGCGGAAGTGCCGAGATCCTTCCCGCGGAGGTCAGCCCTTTGGGCAGCTTCACGGACCCCGAATACGCCTCTGTCGGGCTCAGCGAGGCGACCGCTCGCGAGGCCCATGACGTCGTCGTGGGGACAGAGGGCTTCGACTCCATGCCGCGCCCGATCATCGACGGTCGCCCCACGGGGTTCTGCAAGCTCGTCGCCGACCGCGAGAACCACACGATCCTCGGCTGTCACATCGTGGGCGAGCGGGCAGTCGAACTCGCGCAGCTGGCGGCGCTCGCGGTCGCGTCCGGCATGCAGGTCGAGCAGCTCGCTCTGGTTCCCTTCTCGTTCCCCACCTACGCCAACGCGCTCGGACGCGCAGCGGTCAGAGCCGCGCGCCAGCTCGACTCCCGCTCGGGCTGGGCAGACGAGGGGATGACACGGGGGGCCGGCGTCGCCGACGCCCTCGATGACTGAGGCACATGCGGTCATCTCACAGGACCGCAGGTTTTCGATTCGCGCGGCCTCACAGCATTATTCCGTGCGGCTAGCTGATGATCGCTGGCGGTGGCATTGGGTGCCGTCGCGGTTACGTCGGGCGGGCCCAGCATGGTCATGTGGTGATCGACCGGCGCGGGATTGTGATTCCCAGGCGGGTGTTCAGCGGAACGCTGAGCGTCACGGTTTCCCCGGTGCGAACGAGCCTCGCGGCCTCGAGAACCCCCGGCGGGGGTCAGGTAGTTGAGAGCGCCCCGCTCGTCGTCGGGGCCCCAGCGCCCCAGTTGGAGACGGCCTCGAACAGGTCTTCGAACTCGGCGGCTGTCAACTCGTCTCGGCGGCCTTCGTCCCCGGTGCTCATCCCCCCGTTGTCGCCTCATGTGCAGGGTGCCTCGCGAATCTGCCCCGCGTAGGGTCCGCGGCCGGTAACGGCTGCCGCTCCGCAGCGTGCCCCGAGCGCTGCCGCCTCCTCAGCCGAGCGGCCCTGCGCAAGCCCGAAGGTCAGACCCGCGGCAAAGGAATCCCCAGCGCCGTAGGTGTCGACAGCAACGCCGGGCAGGGGAGGAGCGGCCCACTCGCTCCCGGCGTCATCGGCCGCCTCGAGGACGCCACCGGCGGCACCCGAAGTGCGCGCAACGAAACGTGGCGGCGGCTCGACCTCTCCCGGCGTGTAGCGCTCGCCCTCGTCCTCGGCGCTCGAGACGAGCACGTCGATCTCGACGCCCGCCATGGCCAGCGAATCGACCGCGCGCACGGTCGAGACGAGCCGGCGCGCCGCTCGCGCCGCCCGGACCGCCCCGGGATCGCCCGCCGTGAGATAGACGGCATCGGCGCCGTCGAGTTCGGCCCAGGGAAGCGGGTCATCCGCCTGTGGTCCCAAGCGCTGGCCAATCACGGTGATCGTGCGCTCGGCGCCGGCGTCGACGTGGACGAAGGCCCTCCGTTGCGGTTCGGATCGCCAGGCCGCCTCGACCCGGACGCCGAGAGCCTCCAGCTCTCGCTTCGCTCGATGCCCGAGGTCGTCATCGCCGAGCGCGGTGAGGAAAAGGCACTCGCCGGCCAGGCGCGCAAGTTGCACGGCGGCGACGGCTCCTCCGCCTGCCGGTTCCTCCCAGTCCTCCAGTGCCTGAACGATCGCGCCGGGCTCGGGCACGGCCTCCACCCGCGCGAACTCGGCCCACTCAACGTGCCCGACGACTGCTACCCGCATCGGGCTGGGTAGTCTCGCACGCGCTGAATCGGCTCGACGCGACCCCGACAGTGCTGATCGCCCGCCGACTGCCGCCGGCCGGGATGGACCGTCTGGTTGAAACGTGCTCGATTTGGGGAGGGGGCCTCGATGTGCTGGCCCCACTGCGCGACGACGAGCCGCCGAATCGTGCGCCTAGTCGCGGCTGGGCTCGTGGTCGAGCTCCGCAACGGTTATCGAGAAGATCGCCTCGTAACGCCCACCGGGCTCGACCAGCGGAAGGTCGGGACCGCCGGCGACGAGAGCGTTGGTCGGCGCCGTCATCGGCTCGAAGGCCACAACATCGTCATCGGCAGGCGCAAAGACCTGGGCGAAGCGGTAGCCGGGACCGACGGACAGCTCGATTCGCCGGCCGCCGCCGGCGAGGACGAACGGCTCGGCGTCGACCGGGGCCAGGTATTCGTCATCGAAGGTCCTGGAGCCAAGCGGGCCGCTGTCTACCTGGACCGGGTCGCGCTCGCCGGTCGGGAGCATGCGTGGGTTGAGCTGCAGCCGCTCACGGACCGGGATCCTCACCTCCCAGTTGGCGCGATCGATCCCCGGGAGGCGCAGATAGGGGTGATAGCCGAACGAGATCGGCACCTTTGCGTCGCCGGACGCATGGACGGCCGTGGCCACGGTCAATGTCCGATCTCGCAGGGTCGCCTCGAACCGCAACTGATGTGGGAACGGGAACGCGGCGATCAGCTCCTCGTGCCCGGCGAAGTCGAAGCTGGCGGACAGCACGCCGCCGCTGCCCACGGCCTCGTGTCTGTCCACCTCCCATCCGCTTGCCGCAGCGAGCAGCCCGTGGATCGGCAGTCCGCCGGGCCCAAGCGCGATCGGCGCTGAACCCGAGTCAAGGACCACTTCCCTGCCGAGGACCGAGAAGCGCGGTCGCGCGACGCGATTCGCCCAAGGATGAAGCAGCGGGATGCCCATCGTCGATCGCTGCTCGATGTACGTCCGCAGGCCTCCGCGCTGGCCGAGCAGCTCCTCCCCGCGATGGCGCAGCGAGCACCCGACCATGCCCGCGCTGGGGACGAAGGCGGCCTCGACACCGGCGTTGGTCGCCAACGTCAGCGCGGGCAATCCCTCGACCATCCGCCTACCGATCATCTGGTGCCTCGGTCTTGATCGATCGGGTCGCGGTCCGTGGCACGAGCTCAGCCTTGCAGCAGTGCGAATAGGATGCGATTGTGGCGAGGAGAGACGTTCGACCGTGCGACGTCTTCGTGATCTTCGGGATCACCGGTGATCTGGCGAAGGTGATGACCTTCCACTCGCTTTACCGGCTCGAACAGCGCGGCCTGCTCGACTGTCCGATCGTCGGCGTCGCGGTCGACGACTGGTCTGACGAGGACCTTCGCGAGCACGCCCGCGCCGCAATCGAGGGTGCCGGCGAGAAGGTGAAGCCCAAGGTCTTCAACCGGTTGCTCAAGCGCTTCTCGTACGTTCAGGGGGACTTCGCCGACAACGAGACCTACGAGCGCGCGGCCAGTCAGATCGAGGGCGCGAAGAGCCCGGTCTTCTACCTCGAGATCCCGCCCTCGCTGTTCGGGATGGTCGTCAAGGGACTCGCCGACGCGAAGCTGACCGCGAACGCCGCAATCGTGGTCGAGAAGCCGTTCGGCCACGACCTCGACTCGGCTCGCCGGCTCGCCGAGGAGCTCCATCAGTACATCGACGAGTCACAGCTCTACCGGATCGACCACTTCCTCGGCAAGATGGGACTGGCCGAGATCCTCTACTTGCGCTTCGCCAACACGATGTTCGAGCCGGTCTGGAACCGAAACCACATCGCCTGCGTCCAGATCACGATGGCCGAGGACTTCGGGGTCGCGGATCGCGGCCACTTCTACGACCCGGTTGGCGCGCTTCGAGACGTGGTCGTCAACCACCTGATGCAGGTGGTGGCGGCGGCCGCAATGGAGCCGCCGGCTGGCCGGGCGGCGCGCCCGCTGAAAGATGCAATGTTCGCCGTTTTCGCGGCGATGCCGGCCGGTGACCCCGCCCAATACGTCCGCGGGCAGCACGAGGGCTACCGCAAGGTCAACGGCGTGGCCAAGAACTCGACCACCGAGACCTACGCCGCAGCACGCTTCGAGATCGACAACTGGCGCTGGGAGGGAGTTCCGTTCTTCATCCGCAGCGGAAAGCTGCTTCCGGCGACGCAGACGGAGCTGCGTTTGATCTTCGAGCACCCGCCGCGACTTGGGTTCACCCCCTACCGACGGCCCGAGCCCGACCAGCTGGTGATGAAGCTCGACCCCTCGACGGGGATCAGGTTGCTGATCGACGCCCAGCGGAGCGATACCCGCGAGCCAGAGCGGATCAACCTCGACACGGAGTTTGCCGAAGAGGGGGGCGAGGGTCCGACCCCCTATGAGGTCCTGCTCCATGCCGCGATGCAGCGCGACAGCACCCGTTTCACGCGCCAGGACAACATCGAGCAAACCTGGCGGATCATGCAGCCGCTGCTCGACAAGCCGCCGAAGGTCCACCGCTACAAGCCCGGGTCCTGGGGCCCGAAGGCCGCCGATCAGCTCGTCGCAGACTACGGCGGCTGGCACGGGCCGTGGATCGCGCAGTGACCGAGGCGACCATGCCCCAGAGCGCGGCGGCGCCGTCGCCGTTTCCGCCGATCGCCGACTACGCCTTTCTCTCCAACTGCCACACGGGCGCCCTCGTCGCTCCCGACGGCGCGATCGACTGGCTCTGCGTACCCCGGTTCGACTCACCGAGCGTGTTCGGCACCCTGCTCGACCGCCAGGGCGGCTCCTTTACGTTCGCGCCGTTCGGGATCAACGTGCCGACCGCGCGAATCTACGAGCCGGGCACGAACATCCTCTCCACCACCTGGCACACCCCGACCGGTTGGGTGCTGATCCGCGACGCGCTGACCATGGGCCCGAGCCTCGGGGAGGATCGAATCACGCCCCACACCCGGCCTCCGGCCGACGAGGACGGGGAGCACCTCCTGGTCCGCACGGCGGTGTGCCTCGATGGGGAGGTCGAGATGGAGCTGATCTGCGAGCCGGAGTTCGACTACGGCCGTGTTCCGGCCGAGTGGAAGCTTGTCGGCGACGATCGGCGCACCGCCGACGCGACCGGGGCAGACGTGACGATCAGGCTCCGTTCCGACATTCCCCTTGGCATCGAGGGCGACTGGGTGCGTGCGCGACACCTCCTCCGGCAGGGAGATCAGGTCTACTGCTCGCTGTCGTGGGCGGAGGGCCTGGCCTCGCCCGAGGACATCGACGAGGCGAACGCCCACATGGCTGCCACCGCGCGCTATTGGCGCGGCTGGCTCGGCCGGGCGCGGATGCCCGACCACCGCTGGCGGGAGCCGATCCAGCGCTCGGCGCTGGCGATCAAGGGCCTCACCTACATGCCCACCGGCGCCACCGTGGCCGCGCTCACGACCTCGTTGCCCGAAACCCCCGGGGGCGAGCGCAACTGGGACTACCGATATACCTGGATGCGCGACACCACATTTACCCTGCAGGCGCTGCACTTCCTCAACCTCGATTGGGAGGCGGACGAGTTCATGCAGTTCCTCGCCGACCTCGAGGCCAACGAGGACGGCGCGCTGCAGATCATGTACGGGATCGACGGGCGCCGCGATCTGACCGAGTCGACGCGCGACGACCTCTCCGGCTATGCGGGGGCGAGCCCGGTCAGGATCGGCAACGGCGCCTTCGATCAGCGCCAGAACGACGTCTTCGGCGCCGTGCTCGACTCGATCCATCTCCACACCCGGCGTAGCCAGCGCCTGCCGCGGCGGCTGTGGCCGATCGTCCAGTCGCAGGCCGAGTGCGCGACCAGAGTCTGGCGCGACCCCGACCAGGGCATCTGGGAGGCGCGCGGCGCCCCGCAGCACTATGTCTCCTCGAAGCTGATGTGCTGGGTCGCGCTCGACCGGGCCTCGAAGCTGGGCGAGATCGCGGGCGAATCCGACCAGGCATCGACCTGGCGCGCGACCGCCGACGAGATCCGCGAAGACATCCTCGCGCACGGGGTTCGCGACAGTGTCTTGCGCCAGCACTACGACACCGATGCGCTCGACGCCTCGACGCTGCTCGCGGCGTTGTTCGGGTTCCTGCCCGGGGACGACGAGACGCTGCGCAAGTCGGTCGAGGCGATCGCCGATCAGCTGACCGAGGACGGCTTCGTCCTGCGCTACCGCACCGACGAGACCGACGATGGCCTGTCCGGCAAGGAGGGCAGCTTCCTGATCTGCTCCTTCTGGCTCGTCTCGGCGCTGGCGATCGTCGGCGAGCAGCAGGCGGCCCGCGACCTGATGGAGCGCCTGCTCAGCGTCGCCTCTCCGCTCGGGCTCTACGCTGAGGAGTTCGATACGAGCACCGGCCGGCACCTGGGCAACTTCCCCCAGGCCTTCTCGCACCTCGCGCTGATCGAGGCCGCGGCGGCGATCATCCTCGCCGAGGTCTTGCAGGAGTACGGGGCGTGAGCGACTACGACGTGATCGTGATTGGCAGCGGCGCGGCGGCGGCATCCTCGTCCATCGCCTCGCTTCCTCGACGGACTGCAAGGCGCACGAACTCGACAACCTCTACGTGGTCGACACCAGTTTCTTCCCCAGCATCGGGGCCGTGAACCCGGCGCTCACGGCGATCGCCAACTCCCTGCGGATCGGCGATCACCTGCTTCAGCGGCTGGGGGCAGCGGGGGATGGACCAGAGCCCGCTCGTGGCGGCTGAGGCCTCTGCAGGGCGCCGGCGAGTGGTGATCGTCGGCGGTGGGTTCGGCGGGCTTGCCGCCGCGAAGGAGTTGCGGCAAGCCGACGCCGAGGTGACGCTCGTCGATCGGATGAGCCATCACCTGTTCCAGCCGCTCCTCTACCAGGCGGCGGCCGGCGGCCTGTCCGAGGGTCAGATCACGTCCCCGATCCGGGCGCTGCTGAAGCGACAGAAAAACGTCAGCGTCTTGATGGCGGAGGCGACCGCCGTTGACGTCGAGGGCCGCAAGCTGAGCCTCGACACCGGCGAGCAGCTCGAGTACGACAGCTTGATTCTCGCCTGCGGCGCTGACACCTCGTACTTTGGCCACGACGAATGGAAGCAGGTGTCCTACGGCCTCAAGACCCTGGCCGACGCCGTCCGGCTTCGCGCGCACATCTTCGGGGCGTTCGAAGAGGCCGAGCGGGCCACCGACCCGACGACGCGCGACGAGTGGCTGACCTTTGCGGTCGTCGGAGGCGGCCCAACCGGCGTCGAGACGAGCGGCGTGCTGGCGATCCTCGCCCGCGACCTGCGGCGTGACTTCTCGCGCATCGACACAACCAAAGCCCGGGTGATCCTCGTCGATGCCGGCGAGCGCGTCGTCCCAGCGTTCAGCAAGAAGCTGTCGGCCAAGGCGGCGAAGGAGCTCAACTCGCTCGGGGTGACGGTGCGCGAAGGTCTGCAGGCTACCGCGATCGATGAGAGCGGCTTAACGGTCAAGGCGGGTGAAACCGAGGAGCGGATCGCCGCGCGGACGGTGATCTGGGCAGCCGGTGTTCACGCGGCGAAGCTGACCGAGGTGGTGGCGCGGGCCACCGGCGCGAGCACCGACCGCGGAGGTCGGATCGAGGTCAACCCCGACTGCACGATCCCGGGTCATCCCGAGATTTCCGCAATCGGGGACATGGCGAGACACCCCGGCGCCGACGGCAAGGCGCTGCCCGGGCTCGCGACCGTGGCGATTCAGCAGGCTCACCACGTCGCAAAGGCGATCCGGGCCGGCCAACCCGGCGCATCGACGCCCTTCCGCTACTTTGACAAGGGCGCGCTTGCGGTGGTCGGACGCGGCAGGGCGGTCTGCCAGGTGAGGGGGCGCGAGATCTCCGGGCGCCTCGCCTTCTACATGTATCTCAGCGTTCATCTGTACTACCTGAGCGGTGTGCTGGGCAATCGACTCGGCGTGCTCAGGGCCTGGATCGAGGCACGGTTCGGTGTGGTGGAGAACCGGGTGATTGAAGGCCTGCTGCCCACGGGCCCCGATCGGGGTGCGGAGACGAAGGCGACCAAGTGACAGACGCCGGCTCGGTAATCGATCTCCTGCCGAGTCTGCTGGGGGCGTCTTCCGAGCTGCTTCCGGCTCGCAGCCAGATGGCGTTCACGCTCGGCTTCCACATCATCCTCGCGTGCATCGGCGTCGCCTTTCCGGCGATGATGCTGATCGCCAACTGGATCGGGCTGAAGCGCGACGACGACGTCGCGCTCGGGCTGGCGCGGCGCTGGTCGAAGGTCGCCGCGGTCACATTCGCGGTCGGCGCGGTGACCGGCACGGTGCTCTCGTTCGAGTTCGGCCTCCTGTGGCCCGCGTTCACGGGCCGCTTCGGCGACGTGTTCGGGATCCTGTTCGCGATCGAGGGGATCTTCTTCTTCCTCGAGGCGATCTTTATCGCGATCTACATCTTCGGCTGGGATCGGCTGAGCGGCTGGGCGCACTTCTGGACCGGCGTGCCGATCGCGATCTGCGGGATCGGCGGCGCCTTCTCGGTGGTCAGCGTCAACGCCTGGATGAACCAACCCCAGGGCTACACCCTCGACGCTGCGGGCAACGTCACCGACATCGATCCGCTGAAGGTGATCTTCAACCCGGCGGTCCCTTACGAGGTCCCGCACATGATCCTCGCCGCCTACCTGGTCACCTGCTTCCTGGTGGCCTCGGTGTACGCGGTCGGGATGCTGCGCGGGCGCCGCGATCGCCATCACCGACTCGGCCTGCTGATACCACTGACGGTCGGTTGCATCCTGGCGCCGATCCAGTTCATGGTCGGCGACACTGCGGCGCGCGAGATCGCCAAGGACCAGCCGATCAAGTTCGCCGCGATGGAGTGCGTGCAGACGACCCACACCCACGTCACCGAGTACATCGGGGGCCTCTGTACCGAGGACGGGGTCGAAGGGGGGATCGGCATTCCGGGACTTGACTCGTGGTTGGTCGGCTTCAGCACGGACACCGAGGTCACCGGTCTCGACACGGTGCCCGCCAGGGACCGACCGCCGGCCAACACCCTCCTGCATTGGGCCTTCGACTTGATGGTCGGGGTCGGATCGGCCCTGATTGCGCTCGGGCTCTGGTTCGGGATCGCCTGGTGGCGAAAACGCGACATCCCCCAGACACCCTGGTTCCTGCGGGCGGTGGCGATCTCCGGCGTGGCCACGGTCCTCGCGATGGAGGCCGGCTGGATCGTCACCGAGGTCGGGCGCCAGCCGTGGATCGTCTATGAGGTGATGCGAACCGAGGATGCGGTGACCGGGGCCAGCGGGATCTGGGTGACCTTCTCGATCGTGCTCGTCCTCTACGCGGTGCTCGGGACGGCGACCGTGCTCATCCTGCGGAGAATGGCGCGGCGCTGGCGCGAGGAGGGGGAGGAGGCGGTCGGCGTTCCCTACGGGCCGTCGTCTGAGCCGGCGGAGGAGAGGGCGTGAGCAAGGCCGATATCGCGGCGGCGATCCTCTGGGTGGGGGCGACCCTGTACGCCGTCTTCGGCGGCGCCGACTTCGGGGCCGGGTTCTGGTCGCTCGTCGGCGGCAGCGGTGAGCGCGCCGAGCGGGCGCGGAGGCTGATCGACTCGGCGATCGGGCCGGTGTGGGAGGCCAACCACGTCTGGTTGATCTTCATCCTCGTCGTGCTTTGGACCGCGTTCTCGGTCGCCTTCGAGGCGGTGATGTCGACGCTTTTCATCCCGCTCTGCCTCGCCGCGCTCGGGATCGTCCTTCGCGGCTCGGGCTTCGCTTTCCATGAGGTCGTCAAGCGACCCTCCGAGCGCAGCTTCGCCGAGCACCTGTTCGCGGCATCGTCGGTGATCACCCCGTTCTTCATGGGCACCGTGGTCGGCGCGATCGCCGCGGGGCGCGTCCCGGTCGGCAACGCCGCCGGAGACCCGTGGTCGAGCTGGCTGAACCCGGTCTCGATCCTGGTCGGGGTGCTGTTCGTCGCCACCGGCGCCTACTTGGCGGCCGTCTTCCTGATCACCGACGCCCGCCACGCCGGCGACGAGGACCTCGAGCGCTACTTCTCGGCCCGCGCCCTCGTGGCGGCGCTGGTCACCGGCGCGATCGCGATCGCCGGGATCTTCGTCCTCCGCGACGACGCCCGCTACGTCTACGACCGCCTCACGGCCGAGGCACTGCCGCTGGTGATCGCTTCGGCGGTCTGCGGGATCGGGGCGATCGTCCTGATCCGCCGCGGCGCCCGGCGCGGCGCCCGGCCGCTCGCCGTCGGCGCGGTCGTCGCCGTGATCTGGGGCTGGGGCGTCGCCCAATTCCCATATCTGCTTCCCGAGAGCCTGACGATCTCCCAGGGCGCCGGCACCGGCCCGACGCTGACGATGGTGATCATCGTCTTCGTAGTCGCGGCCGTGCTGGTGCTGCCGGCGCTCGGCCTGCTCTACGTCCTCAGTCAGCGCAGCATGCTCGAGGAGGAGAGCGGGTTAGGCGAGCGCCCCGGGTAAGCCCTGCAACCGCAGGGGGCTCGGCCGTCGTCCGAGTGCGTGGCGGCCTGATCGCGGCTCGCGGTCGATCGACGAGGCGCGCGGTCAAACGTCAGCGCAGGTAGGGGGCCCGGATGACTCCCGTGCGCATACGCTGCGGGTGGTCGCCAACCTTGATCCGGGCGATCTCCCGCCCCGTCTTGAACGAGAGCACGGCGATCCGGTCGTTGCCGGCGACCGATACAAAGCAGTACTTGCCGTTTTCGCTCGAGGCCGACCAATACGGGCCCTCGCCGACCTGGGTCTTGCGCTGAAGCTCGAAGGGCTTGCGGGTGACGACCGCCGCGTAGCCGGACATCGTCCCGGCCACGCAGAGCTTCGTGCCCCGGGGGTTGATCGCCAGCCCGTGGTGAGCCGAGTCGAGCAGGAACTCGGTTCGCGGCAGGCCCTCGGCGTCCGCGAGCGGCAGGTCGAGCACAGCGGCGACCCGGTCACGCTTGAGGTCGTACTGGACGATGCCGAAGAAGAAGGAGACCTGGAAGTAGACGTAGCGCTCGTTGGGCGTGATCGCCATCGGGCGCACCGCGGAGCTCATGTTCGGGTAGCCGGCCTCGGCCAGTTTCTGGCCCATGTCGATCGTCCTTAGGACCTCGAGGGTGCGCGCGTCGATCACCTCGAACACGCGAACTCCCTTGGCCGCATCCTCCGCGGGATCGTCGGTGTCGGTGTAGACGAAGCCGATGCTCGCGTGGTAGATCAGCTTTCCGTCACTTGAGAAGTTGCTCTCGTGTGGCGAGTCGCCCGACGGGATCCGCGCGATGATCGCCCCGTTGCGCGTGTCGATCACATCGATCACGTTCGCGGTCGACGCCGAGACCAGCAGCCGCCGGCCGTTTCTTGAGATCGCCATGTGGTCGGCGCGGTAGCCGTCGACTCTCGTTCGCCAGACGATCCGTTCGCTCTTCAAGTTGATTGCCACCACGTCGGCGAAGCTCGGCCGCGAGAAGTAGACGAGCCTTCCGTCCGGGGAGGTGAAGCCGTCGTCGACGTATTGGTTGTGGCCCTCGCCAACGAGGTTGCGGATGTTGTCGAAGTAGAACGTCGCAATCGGATCGGCGGCGATCTCGGCCAGGCGCTGCTGAAGGTCGGGGACGACGTTGATCCGCTCGAGCCGGTCGAACGTTCGCGGGTCGATCAGGTCGGCCGTGCCGGCCCAGTTGTTGCTGACCACCAGGACGTCCTCGGTCCGATCCTTGGCCGCGGCCGTCGCCGCCGGGAGGAGTGCACCGAACGCGGCCAAGCTCGCGACCAGAGACAGGACTCGCGCGAACTTCGCGATCACCCCTCGACCCTACTGGCCCCGGGGCTCGGCCCGCGACCCGGCCTGCCTGTCGACGGTGACGGTAAGCCGCCCGAGCGTCTTGGCTGCGGTAAATCTGCCGCCCCGGCTCTTACGTACCCCCTCTTGCAGGCCTCTTGCGCTCCTCGGCCTGGCGCAGCTGATCTGAGGGGTACCGCTGGACTCGACCAAGGAGGAAGGGATGCAGACCAAGAGCGCATTCGTCGCAGTCGTTTGCTCATTTCTGTTCGTAGGGCTTGCGATCGGGCCCCTGAGCGGGGTTGCCGGCGCTCGCGGCTCGACCACGGTGAAGCTCGCCGACGACTTCTTCTCGCCCGGGCGCAAGACGGTCTCGGCCGGCACCAAGGTCAGGTTCAAGTGGATCGGCAGTGACCGCCACAACGTGACCAAGAAGTCCGGGCCCGGCAGCGGTTTCGGGTCCGAGACCACGGACGACCGCGGGGTCAACTTCGCGAAGAAGTTCAAGCAGCGGGGCAAGTACAAGCTGATCTGCACGATCCACGCCAAGGACGGGATGAAGTTGAAGCTGAAGGTCAACTGACCCGTCGCCGCGAGGTATACGAGCGCCTGGCACTTCTCAGGTGCGCCAAGTTGCCCTCGCCCCAGTTCTGGGCAGGTATCGGCCAGTAGGAGCTACGGAACGGCCAGAACGCCGTCTATACCCCTAGTGATGGCTCTACGAGCCGCGCGCAGGGTCGCCGATCCCCTGGCTGTCGGCCACGACCGCGCGATCGAGGTCGACGGAGTCGCGCCAGCCTTCGGCCACGGTGGCATCGAGGCGGCGGAGCTCCTCCTCGACCGCAGCACGGTGCTCGGGCCGTACCGTCTCGAGAAGCTCCGCCAGCAGTGCTCGGAGTCGCCGCGTGATCTGCGCTGAAGTAGCGCCGTACTCACGGATCTCCGTCAGTCCGAGCGACACGAAGTCCTCCCAGCGGTGAGTCGCGATGACGACCGCGGCTGGCGTGTCGTCGCTTTCCGGCTCAGTAAGCGTCTCGAAGTCGGTTCCCCCGATCAGGCCGAGAACTGATCCGATGTGGTCGAGAACCTGGACGGCGGTCGTCGGATCGTTCACCGCCGGCGAGAGGGCTCTGTTCGCGATGTCGACCATCATCCTGAGCGCGAACGCCGGGTCCTGGTCGAACGTGCGCTCCTCGCCGAGCGCGATCATTCCCTCGAGCTCCGCTTCAGCACGATCGCCGAACTCGCCTCCGTAGACGCGCATCAGCTCGCCGCCCGTCTGCACGAAGTTGCCTGCCCGGTGTGGCAGGACGAGCTCGGCGCGGTGCTCGCGAGCCCACTCGACAAGACCGTCGGGATCGACGGCCTGGATTGCGCCGCTGCGGCTTGCTCGCACGACGAGCGTCGGCTCCGCGCCCGTGGTCACGTAATCCCACCGGATGTCTGGCCGATCGGCGAGCCGCACAACCTCCGCGAAGGTCGAGCGAGCCACGCTTGCGACGTCCGCGGCGACCGCCACCGGTCGCAGCCGACGGATGAATCGGTCGAAGAAGACGATGAAGACCAGCAGGGACAGGGAGATCAACAATCCCGACAGCGTCACGCCGACGTCCGGAACGGAGTCGTCGTCGATCCGTTGGAGCACCGCAAACGAGAAGGTGAGCGTGCCAAGCAGAACCGCGAGCGTCACCTTCAAGATGCGCTCGCGGAACCAAACGCGCATGATCCGGGCCGAAAACGTCCCGGTCGCCATCTGTACTACGAGCACGGTGACGGTGACGACGAAGCCGGTGAGGGCAGCCGTCGCGCCCACGATCGCACTTAGAACCGTGCTCGCGGTCGAGGGGGAGTACTGCCATAGCGAAGGGGTGCCGATGTCCTCGTCCGCGACGGACACGACGACTCCCAGGATCCCCCCGAGGACGGCTCCGATTACCGGGATGAGCCAGAGGCTTTCGAGCAGGCTTTCGCGCAGACGGAACCGCGTGGCCCAAGTCATCTCGCTCGCCTCATCCCGCGCGTAACTGTTGCGTCGCCGGCGGACGGGTACCGATGATTCCGGCGCCTGCGGCGCTCTCTATACAAGTGGAGCGAAAGGCCCCACAACGCCGCTTCGGCCACGATGTGACCCGTGTCTGCGCTCGAGTGGTTGCTGGTCGGAATCGGGGTCACCCTCATTACCTATCTCGGCCTGCTCGCGATCCTGCTGTTCGTCGGTCGGCGGACAGAGGCGCGGGCGCTCATGCGCTTCATCCCCGATTGCCTTGTGTTGCTGGGTCGCCTGATGCGCGATCGGCGGGTTCCGCGGCGACGCAAGGTCGTTCTACTCGGACTCGTCGCTTATCTGTCGGTCCCGATCGATCTTGTGCCCGACTTCATCCCGGTCGTCGGTCAGCTCGACGACGTCCTGATCACCGCGCTGGCCCTCCGCTACGCGCTTCGCTCCGGAGGAACCGAGCTCCTGCACCAGCACTGGCCGGGTCCCGATAGATCACTCGAAGTGGTGATGCAACTCGCCTATGGACGCGGCTGAGCCTTCAGCAACACGTGACCAACTCATGCTCCTCGGTAGTGGCCTCGACGTCGCCGTGGGTCACGAAGACCTCCCAGCGCTCGCCGTCCGGGGCCGTGACCCAGATCTTGTCCTGCTTGGCGTAGCAGCACGTCGTGTCCATCTCATCGAAGGTGGCCAGACCCGCCTCCACCAGCCGCGCCCGCGTCAACAGAACCTCATCGGTCGAGTCGACCTGAATCCCGGCGTGGTTGAAGGCGCCGAGTGCGCCGTCGCGCTCGCCCTCGTTGAGGGTGAAGTTCAATCCCGGGTCGGCGACCTCGAACTTCGCGTAGCCGGGACGGACCGTCGCGGGCTCGACCCCGAACAGGGCCTCGTAGAACGGCAACGCCCGCTCGACGCTCTCAACGGTCAGGGCCAGGTGCGGTCTCAGGACAGCCATTCGGAAAGCTCCTCCAGTGCATCGGGGTTGACGTGGTAGTAGGCCCACAGCCCCCGGCGCTCGGAGCCGACGATCCCGGCCTCGCGCAGCACCTTGAGGTGATGGGACACGGTCGGCTGGGCGAGGTCGAACAGCGGCACCAGCTCGCAGACGCAAACCTGGCCCGCGTGCTTTCGCAGAACGTCGACGAGCTGCATGCGGATCGGGTCACCGAGCGCCTTCGCCACCCGGCCGAGCCGCTCCGCCTGCGCTCGCTCGATGTCGGGATAAACGACCGGCTCACAGCACGGCTCGCCCGCAGGGCGCTTCCGCTTCGGTGCGAGCTCCAGATCGATGGCCATTGATCTACATATATCAATTGAATCAGCAATTGTCAATCGATAAAGTCCCAGGGCGATGATCGACGATCGCCCGACCATTTTGTTCGTCTGTGTCCATAACGCAGGCCGGAGCCAGATGGCCGGCGGCCTGCTGAAGAAGCTCGCCGGTGATCGGGTCGAGGTCCGTACCGCCGGGTCGGACCCAGCCATCGAGATCAACCCGGCGGCGGTCGAGGCGATGGCGGAGGTGGGGGTGGACCTCAGCCGCGCGGTGCCCAAGCTGCTCACGACGGACGCCGTCCGCGAGGCCGAGGTCGTGGTCACGATGGGCTGCGGTGACGCATGCCCGGTCTTCCCGGGCAAGCGCTACGAGGACTGGAACCTGGAGGACACGGCGGGCAAGGACCTTGTCACCGTCCGGCGCATCCGTGATCAGATCGAGCAGCGCGTTCGGGCGCTTCTCGACGAAGTCGCGCCGCGGGCGAGGCCGTAGGGTTTTTCCATGCGAATCGCCCTGCTGATCCTCACCATCGTCGTCCTCGGCTCGCTGGGCCTCGGCGCGTGCGGCGGCGATGACGACGACGGGCGGGACGGCGATGACGACACCAGCGGCTCCTACGGCGCCGCCGGCGGCTACTAGATCGGGGCCGGAACCCTGTGCGTGTGCCCCAAGCCTAGGAGGGGCGAACGCGGGTCTCGCCGCTGAGCTGGTAGTTGACGTACCAGGCGACGTGGCGCGCGGCGTGCATGCCCAACGTCCATGGGGCGAGCAGGCGCTTCATGTCGGTAACCCTATATGGACGAGCGGCGAAAAGGTTCGCGGTGCGTGCCTTTTTCCGCTCTGACCGGCGAAAACGCGATCCTTGTGCGATCGCCGTCCGCTTCATCGACAGCACCTCGGCCGCCGAGCAGGCACGGGATCGAGAGACTGGCTCGCCGGCGGCGCTCGCCCGCGCGCTGCTCTCGTTCGAGGCCGAGTTTGAGGCCGAGCGCCCCGAGGCGATCGTGCTCACCGACGCCTCCGACACGGCGCTCGCCGCGGCCCTGGTGGCCGCGAAGCTGCTGATCCCGGTGCGCGCGACGGAGGGCGCAATCGAGCCCGCAGGGCTGAACGCGGACCTGATTGCCCAGCTCGCCGACGCCTACACTGCCTCCGCATGAAGGTCGGGATCATCGGGCTCGGATACGTTGGCCTGCCGCTTGCGGTCGCCTTCGCCGACGCCGGTCACGACGTGGTCGGCTTCGACACCGACTCATCGCTGATCGAGGACCTGGCGGCCGGGAGGACCAGGGTCGAGGACGTCACGGCCGAGCGGCTGGCGCGTCTTGCGCCCCGGCTCGCCGCCGGGACCGACCACGCGCCGCTGGCTGAATGCGACGCGGTGCTGATCTGCGTCCCGACTCCGCTCGCCAACCAGCGCGAGCCCGACCTCTCCCACATCGCTGCCGCCGGTCGCGCGTTGTCGGAGATCCTGCGTGAGGGCCAGCTCGTGGTGCTCGAATCGACCACCTATCCAGGAACCACTCGCGAGCGCCTGCAGCCGATCCTCGAGGAATCCGGGCTCGCCGCCGGGACCGACTTCCATCTCGCCTTCTCGCCCGAGCGGATTGACCCTGGCCGCGGCGACGACACGATACGCACCACCCCGAAAGTCGTCGGAGGGCTGACCGACGCCTGCCGCGACCGCGCCGTCGAGGTCTACGGCGAGATCTGTGACCAGATAGTGCCCGTCTCGACTCCCGAGTCGGCGGAGATGACGAAGCTGCTCGAGAACATCTTCCGCTCGGTCAACATCGCGCTCGTCAACGAGCTCGCCGTGCTCTGCGACCGGATGGGGATTGACGTCTGGGAAGTCGTCGAGGCGGCGGCGACGAAGCCCTACGGCTTCATGTCGTTCGAGCCCGGGCCGGGCATGGGTGGTCACTGTCTGCCCGTCGACCCGTTCTACCTCGCCTTCAAAGCGCGCGAGTACGACTTCCCGGCCGAGTTCGTCGAGTTGGCCGGGAAGGTCAACCAGCACCAGCCCCGCTTCTGCGTCGAGCGGATCGTCCGGGCGCTCAACGACGCCGGCAAGCCGGTTCGCGACTCGCGGGTGCTGATCCTCGGCGTCTCCTACAAGGCCGGGATCGGCGACCTGCGCGAGTCGCCGGCGATCAAGATTGTCCATCTGCTTCGCGAGCTCGGCGCCGAGCTGACGTACACCGACCCCCATGTGCCCGAGGTCTCCGAGCTTGGGCTCACCTCGCTGCCGCTCGAGCAGGGGCTGGCCGAATGCGACGTCGCGTGCATCATCACCGCTCACGAGGAGACCGACTACGAGCGGGTGGTCGCTGAGGCGCCGCTGGTGGTCGACTTCCGCGGCGCGACCCGCGGGATCACCGCCGAGAACCTGATCCGGCTCTGAAAGTGCTCGGACTGGGCCGATCCTCCGAGCCCCGCGCGGACCGCCTGACGCTCGGACTCGCCGGCTTCGCCCTCGCCACCGCCGGCTCGGTGGTCGCCGGCGAGCTCTTGCGGCTCGCGCGCCGGCGCAGCTCCGATGCCGACTCGCCCGCCGGGGTGGTCGAAACGGCCGAGCAGGCCGTCGTCGTAGCCGGCGAGGCCGCCCAGGACACGGTCGCGGTGGCGATCGAGGGATACGACGCGACGCCGCGCCACGAGACGGTGCTGTTCAACCTGCTCAGCGGCTTTCTCGGCGGGTTCGCGCTGGTCCGCACCTCGACGATCGGGATCCGGGCCGGTTGGTGGCCGTTCCGCAACGTCGAGCTCGGCGGGCGCCACATCCATCACTTTGTGCCCGGGATCTTGGTCGCCTTCGCCAGCGGCGCGGCCGCCCTCGTGACCCAGTCCGAGCGGTTGGAGACCACGCTCGCCTTCCCGTTCGGGGCCGGAGTCGGCCTGACCTTTGACGAGGCCGCGCTGTTGCTCGACCTCGAGGACGTCTACTGGAGCCGCGAGGGACTGCTCAGCGTCCAGGTCAGCCTCGGGGTGACCGCGCTGCTCGGCGCCACGATCATCGCCCTGCGCATGCTCCGCCGCGGCGAGCGGCGATCGGCCGCGCGCGGGCTGATCCCCGAGCTCGAGTCCGACCAGCTGCCGATCTGGGACCCTGCCTGAGTCGGCAGCGCTCGACTGACGCGCGGCGCGGGACTGCGCCTGGCGCGCGGTCAGCCACGCGGGACGCGGTAGCGGGCATAGAGCTCGCTGCCCGCCTCGTCGGCCAGCAGCCAGGCGAGCTCGAGTGGGCGCTCGAGCTCGTTCAGGCCGGCGGCCAAGCCCGGTCCTTGCCCGCCGGCGAGCTTGGGGGCGTGGGTGACGAACAGCTCGTCGACCACCCCGGCGTCGAGCAGCTGGGCGTGCAGACGCGGCCCCCCCTCGCAGAGCAGGGCCCGGACCCCGAGCTCGCCGCGAAGGTGCCCGAGCAGGGCCCGCAGGTCGACCCCCGCTTCCTGCCGCAGCACCTCGACCGCTGTTGTCGTCTCGGGTGGGTCGACCTCCGACGAGGTGCAGATCAGGCAACGTCCGAAGCCCTCGGTGAACAGCGGCGCGTCCCATGGCAGGTCGAGCCGCCCGGAGACGATCACCACCAGCGGGTCGGGCTCCAGGCCCTCGCGCTCGCGACGCTCGCGATTGGCCGGGTCGGCGATCACCCGCCCATAGCTCTCGGCGCGCATCGTCCCGGCGCCGATCATCACCGCCTCGACCCGCGTTCGCAGGCCGACCAGCATCGCGGTGTCGGTCGCGGTCCCGATCGGCCCTGACCGGCCCGCGATCGTCGCGTGACCGTCGAGCGTGAGCGCGAAGTTGGTGACCAGGTACGGGCGCTCGGGTCCCGCGAGCGGGATCAGGTCGAGGCCTGCGACCTGGTCGGCGACGGTCGTCTCACCGCGCTCGGGGAGCAGACGATGGACCGGGACGGTCAGCGCGCCTCCTCGATCGCTGCCAGGTGCGCGACGTTCTCGCGGTCGGCGTTCTCGGCCGACGGCTCGGCCGCGAACCAGGAGTCGAGGATCTCCCTCAGCTCGGCCTCCGAGGTGGAGCGCAGGCTGAGCGCGAGGACGTTGGCGTCGTTCCAGCGCCGCGCACCGTCAGCGGTTGGCCCGTCGGCGCACAGCGCTGCCCGGACCCCGGCCACCTTGTTGGCGGCGATCGAGGCCCCGGTCCCGGTCCAGCAGCAGACGATCGCCTGATCGGCGCGGCCGGCCGCGACCTCGCGCGCCGCCGCCTCACTCGCCCAGGCCCAGTCATCGCGATCGTCCTCGAGCAGGGCACCGTGCGCGATCGGCTCGCGGCCGCGTCGGCGCAGTTCGTCGAGCACCGCGGCGGCGACTCCCACCAGTTCGTCGGCTGCGACCGCGATCCGCATGGCCGGAAGGTTAGAGTCGCGGCCGATGGTCGACCCAGCGACGCTGAGTGCGCCCCTATTCCCGCGCATCGCCGACTACGGGATGCTCTCGGACTGCCACACCGGCGCCCTCGTCGCGCCCGATGGTTCGGTCGAGTGGCTGTGCGTGCCGCGCTTCGACTCGCCGAGCGTCTTCGGGGCGCTGCTCGACCGCGGCGCCGGGCGCTTTCGGCTCGGCCCGCACGAGACGGTCCCGGTCGCCCGCCGTTACGAGCCCGGCACAAACGTGCTCGAGACCACCTGGGCAACCGAGACCGGCTGGCTGGTGATTCGCGACGGCCTCTCGATCGGGCCGTGGCGTGAGCGGAGCGACGACCCTCACACGCGCCCGCCGCCCGACCTCGATGCGGAACGGGTCCTGATCCGGGTTGCCGAATGCGTGCAGGGCGAGGTCGAGGTCGAGCTCATGTGCCGCCCGGTACCGGACTACGGGCGCGCCGGCGTCAGCTGGGAGCTGGCGGAGGGTCGCCACCGGGCGACGACGCCGGAGAAGGGTGGGCAAGGACTGTTGCTGACCACCGACCTCAACCTCGGCGTCGAGCATCAACGGATCGAGGCCCGCCACCGCCTGGTCGAGGGCGAGCAGCGTTTCTGCGCTCTGGCCTGGGGAGCGGACCCGCTGCCGCCCGAGACGGTCGAGGACGCGGTCGCCCGGCTCGACGAGACGGCGGAATACTGGCGCCGCTGGCTCGCGGCGGGCAACTTCGCCGACCACCCCTGGCGGATCCACTTGCAGCGCTCCGCGCTCGCCCTCAAGGGCCTCAGCTACGCGCCGAGCGGAGCGATGGTCGCGGCGCTCACCACCTCGCTGCCCGAGACCCCGGGCGGCGAGCGCAACTGGGACTACCGCTACTGCTGGATCCGCGACGCCACCTTCACGCTCTGGAGCCTGCACGTGCTCGGCCTCGACGCCGAGGCGAACGACTTCGCGCGCTTCATCGGCGACGTCTGCTTCGCGCACGGCAACAAGCTCCAGATCATGTACGGGATCGGGACCGAGCGCGAGCTGACCGAGAGCACGCTCGACCACCTCTCCGGCTACGGCGGAGCACGCCCGGTGCGGATCGGAAACGGCGCTTTCGACCAGCAGCAGAACGACGTCTACGGCGCGCTCGTCGACTCGCTCTACATCCATTCGAAGACCAACCGGGAGATCCCGGCGCCGGTCTGGCCGATCATCGCCGACCAGGTCGAGGCGGCGTCGAAGGTGTGGAGGGAACCCGACCAGGGGATCTGGGAGGCACGCGGCGCCCCGAAGCACTACGTGTCCTCGAAGCTGATGTGCTGGGTCGCCACGGATCGCGGCGCGCGGCTCGCCGAGCGGCGCGGCGACGACGAGACGGCCGCCCGCTGGCGCGCGACCGCGGACGAGATCAAGGCCGAGATCCTCTCCCGCGGGGTCTCCGAACGCGGCGTGCTTCGTCAGCATTACGACACCGACGCGCTCGACGCCTCGACCCTGCTCGCGCCACTGCTTCGCTTCCTGCCGCCCGACCACGAGGTGGTCCGCGCGACCGTGACGGCAATCGCCGATGAGCTCACCGACCACGGCCTTGTCCTGCGCTACCGGGTCGAGGAGACCGAGGACGGGCTGCACGGCGAGGAGGGCACTTTCACGATCTGCTCCTTCTGGCTCGTCGCCGCGCTCTCGGAGATCGGCGAGGCCGAGCAGGCCCGGGCCCTGTGCGAGAAGCTGCTCTCGTTCGCGGGTCCGCTCGGGCTCTACGCCGAGGAGCTCGAGCCGCGCAGCGGCGCCCACCTGGGCAACTTTCCGCAGGCGTTCACCCACCTGGCGCTGATCAACGCCGTCGCCCACGTGGTCGCCGACGAGCAGCGCGACGGCGAGCCGCAGCGCAAGGGCGAGCCGCAGAGGATGACCGCCGTGTTCACCGAGCTGCGCCGGGACCGCTGAGCGATCAGCGGGCCCCCGGGGCGATCAACGTCCCGCAGTACCTCACAGGGCGAGGAGTCCGGGACGTTCTGTCCGCGGCTCAGGTGAGCCGGAAGTAGCCGGTGTTCTCCTCGTCGTCGCGGACCTTCTCAATCCGCCCGGACTTGCGCGCGTGGGCGAAAGCCCGCTTGAGCTCGGGCTTTTCGACGCCGAGCTTGCTCGCGACGTCAGCTCGTGTGAACTCCGGCTGGTTGAGCTCCTGGGCGGCGCCCACGAGCTGATCTTCGGTAATCGTCGATTGCATCGTGCTCCTCGGGTCTCAGTTGTTCTCGGGTACGGTGCGTGCCCGTCGCAGGCGGAGCGCCGTACGTGCGCACTCACGTTCGAGGTCGCGCAGACGGCCCGGGTCGCCCGGCCGCCGTCCAGGGATCCTCGCCTTGTAGAGCCGTAGGCGCTCTTGTGCGCGACCCGCTTCGGCCTCGAGCTCCGCCGATCGTTCGTCCTCGCTCACCGTGCCTCGCTTTCCCGTCCCTCTGGGTCGTAGCTCGAAGGGTAGAGGCAGACGGGGGGAGATCCCAGCGGGCGACTAACAGGGTACCCACCCGGCTCACGCCCGTGACCCGGCACGCTCACTTCCGCAGCCAACCGAACCGCCGGCCGGCGATTCGCTCCAGCGCGGCGACGTCGTCGCCCAGTTGCGCCTCAAGCCGGGTGCGCAACCCCGGGGCCAGCTCGGGCTTCGGCGCGGCGCCGGTGTCGGGATCGTGGACCACCAGCTCGACCAGCCAGCGCAGAGACTCCGGCAACCGGTCGAAGTTGCGATCCAGGGCTCGCAGCCCCGGCAGGCGCACGGCGCGGTCCATGAGCCGGAAGCCGCCCGCCCCCTTGCCGCTGCCGGTCTCCCACTCGCGGTCGAACTGCTCGGAGGTAAAGCCCGGATCGACGCCGCAGAAGCCGAACACCTGGCGCACCGTGTGCGCGCGGTTGCCCGCCAGGTCCTCGTTGGCGACGATCAGGATCCGCTCGCGCTCAAAGGCCTCCAGGTAGGGCTCGAGCTGCATCGCGTAGCGGCTGCGGGCCACGTACGCGGAGTCCGGATCGGCGAGCGCCTGCTCCAGCGACCGCGACTCATAGCCGCCGCCCACGTTATGGAGGTAGTGGGAGAGGATGCGATCTATGGGGTTCCGGACCATGTAGATCAGCCGCGCGTCGCCGACCAGCTCTGCCATCCGTTCGGCGACGCCGGCGAAGCGGGGCAGGTTTGTGTAGTGCGGCGAGCTCTCGCCGCGGACGGCGGCGGAGTGGGCGAAGTGGCTCGCGTACCACTCGCCCCCCAGCTCCCAGTTCAACTCGGCGACGAAGTAGTTGAGCTCCTTCGGGCGCGACATCGCGATCTCGGGGTGCAGGTTGAGGTAGTGGTGAAGGCTCGTCGTCCCGCACTTCAGGCCGCCGATCACAATCAGGTTCGGCAGCGCCCCCTGCCGCTCGGCGCGCCGGCGTCGGCGCTCGAGCTTGCGCCGCTCGGCGGCGAAGCGCTCGTGCGCTCGCGCGACCATCGCCTCGTCGGCGGGGTCGGCGGCTACCGACGCGGGCGGCTGGGCGTCGCGTCCGGGCCGACCGGGCTCAGCCGCCGGCACCGAGCTTCTTCGCCGCGTCGCGGAAGTTGCGCACCTCCGCGTCGGGCTTCCTTCGCCCGTCGAGCTTCTCGCCGTGGCGGTTGACCCAGATCACCGGCACGTTCATCTTCAGCAGCGGCGCCACATCGGCCTCGTAGCCGCTGGCGATGTGCAGCCAGCCCTTCTTGCCGCCGATCCGCCGCGCCGCCTCTTTGAAGTGGGCCGGGTCGGGCTTGTAGCTGCGCACCTGCTGTGCGGTGACGACGAGGTCGAGGTCGGTGCGCAGGTGCCGGCGCGAGACGCCGAGCAGCTTGTCGTCGATGTTCGAGACGATCCCGAGCTGATAGCGCTTGCCGAGCCGGTCCATCGCTGCGTTCGCCTCGCGAAACGGCACCCAGCGGGCGACGCTGTCGGGCACGAACTGCGCCCGCGAGGGCTCGAGCTCCCAGCCGATCTCGCCCGCGACCTTGACCGCGGTCCGCCGCAGGACCTCGGCGTAGAGCTCGTAGGAGCCGGCCATGATCTCGGCCTGGACCTCGAGGAAGCGGGCGATCAGTTTCTGCTCGTCGAACGAGAACCCGTCGCGCTCGGCCTCGCGCGAGAACCCGTCCAGGATTCCCCTTTCCCAATCGATCAGGGTGCCGTAGCAGTCGGTGCTCACCCAGTTGATGTCTTTGAGCTTCGGAAGGGCCATGGTCCAATTGGTTCGCGGCGCGGCATTATGCCTGTCGGATAGGCTCCGCGCCCCTCCGGGACCATGGATCTACTCGAGTACCAGGGCAAGCAGCTCTTCGCCAAGCACGGGGTCGCGGTCCCCGAAGGACGCCACGCGGCGACGGTCGAGGACGCCGTCGCGGCTGCGAACGAGATCGGCTACCCGTGCGTGGTCAAGGCGCAGGTCGCGATCGGCAAGCGCGGCAAGGCGGGCGGGATCAAGGTCGCCAGGGACGAGGCCGAGGCCCGGGCGCACTCGGAGGCGATCCTCGGGATGGACATCCGCGGGCTCACCGTGCACGATCTCTGGCTCGAACAGGCGTCCGAGATCGAGGCCGAGTACTACGCCTCGATCATCCTCGACCGCTCGGCGAAGAAGCTGCTCGCGATGCTCTCGCGAATGGGCGGCATGGACGTCGAGGAGATGGCCGAGACCGACCCGGACGCGCTGATCCGCCGCCACATCGAGCCCGACCCCCCCTTCGACCTCGGGCAGGCGCATGAGATCGCCGTCGACGCCGGGATCGACGAGGACGTCACCGACCAGGTCGGCGAGATGCTGGTCAAGCTCGCGCAGGTGGCGGTCGCCGAGGACGCGACCCTGATTGAGGTCAACCCGCTGGTCGTCACCGGCGACCGTCGGGTGATCGCGCTCGACTCGAAGGCGACGATCGACGGCAACGCCCTGTTCCGCCACCCCGAGCTCGCCGAGCTGAGCGACAAGTCGGCGGAGGACCCCCAGGAGGCGATGGCCAAGGAGCGTGGCCTGACCTACGTCAAGCTGGGCGGCAACATCGGCATCCTCGGCAACGGCGCCGGGCTCTGCATGTCGACGCTCGACGTCGTCGCGCAGGCCGGTGGCAGGCCCGCGAACTTCCTCGACGCAGGCGGCGGCTCGAAGGCTGAGGCGATCGTCGACGCGCTCGAGGTGATCACCTCGGACCCGAACGTGACCGCGATCCTGTTCAACATCTTCGGCGGCATCACCCGCTGCGACGAGATCGCCAAGGGGATCATCGAAGCGTCGCGCCAGATCGAGATCGAGGTGCCGCTGGTGGTCCGCCTCGACGGGACCAACTCCGAGCAGGGGCTCGGCATCCTCGCCGAGGCGGAGCTTTCGAACCTGCACGTCGAACAGACGATGCTCGACGCCGCCAGGTCCGTGGTGGAGCTGGCATGAACGGGGCGCAGCGATGAGCATCGTCGTCGGCCAGGACACGAAGCTGGTCGTCAGCGGCCTGACCGGCCGCGAGGGCAGCTTCCACGGTCTGCGCAACCGCGAGTATGGGACCGACCTCGTCGCCGGTGTTACGCCCGGCAAGGGCGGCCAGGACGTCGACGGCGTCCCGGTCTTCGACACGATCGGACAGGCGGTCGCCGAGCGCGGGGCGAACACCTCGATGGTCTTCGTCCCGGCGCGCTTCGCCGCGGCGGCGATCGAGGAGGCGATCGAAGCGGGGATCGACACGGTGATCGCGATCACCGAGGGGATCCCGGTCTTCGACATGCTGCGGGTCTACTGGCGCGCCAAGCAGGCCGGCGTTCGCCTGATCGGTCCCAACTGCCCCGGCGTCCTCTCGCCGGGCAAGGCGAACGTCGGGATCATCCCGGCGCAGTTCTTCGACGCGGGCCCGATCGGCGTCGTCTCGAAGTCCGGCACCCTGACCTACCAGATCGGCAACGAGCTCAAGCAGGCCGGGATCGGCAACTCCTCGATCGTCGGGATCGGGGGAGACCCAATCGTGGGCTCGGACTTCATCGACGTGCTGACCCTGTTCGAGCAGGACGGCGAGACGGAGGGGATCGTGATGGTGGGCGAGATCGGCGGCGACGCCGAGGAGCGCGCAGCCGAGTTCATCGCCGAGTCGGTGACCAAGCCGGTGGTCGCCTACATCGCCGGCTTCACCGCCCCGCCGGGCAAGCAGATGGGCCACGCAGGGGCGATCATCTCGGGCTCCTCGGGTACCGCCGAGGCGAAGAAGGTCGCGCTCGAGGCGAAGGGCGTGCGGGTCGGCAAGAGCCCGACCGAGACCGCCGAGCTCGCGGTCGAGACGATCAGGGCACTCGGCTAGCGCCGCTGCGCGAGCGGACTCGCCAGCGCACGACCCTGCCGTCCCGCACGGCATATCGCTGCGCGCAGGCCACCTCGAAGATGGCGCCGCTGGCGCGACCGCGACCGCGCTCGGCGGCGACCACAACGACCTCATCGTCGGTCTTGAAGATCCCCTCGACCGCGAGCTCGTAGTCGGTGATGGCAGCGCGCAGGGAACGCATGAATGCCCGGACGCCGTCGTGTCCGTGATAGATCTGCCCGTCGGGCAAGTGGCGGGCATCGAACTCGACCTCGGCGGCGTAGTAGGCGAGGGCACCGTCAGAGTCACCGTCGATGAAGCGCTCGAGCAGCGCGCCCACGACCTCGGTATCGCCGGATCCCATGCCTTGGGAACGCCTCCCCGCCTCGGTTCGTGAGCCCTCTACCGGCGTTGCTAGGCTCGGCTCGATGGCCGCCGACGTGATCAGCTTCGCTCGCGGCGCCCCGAGCGCCGACATCCTCCCGGCGGAGGCCGTGCGTGCCGCGGCTGCGACGGCGCTGGCGGAGGACTGGGAGCGGGCGCTCTCGTACGGCACCGGGATCGGGCATCCCGGCCTGTGCGAGTGGATCGCCGCCGAGCTGCACGGGATCGACCCGGGCCAGGTGATGGTCACCAACGGCTCGATGGAGGCGGCGGCGCTGCTCTTCCGCTACATGATCGACCCCGGCGACCGGGTGATCGTCGAGCAGCCCTCCTACGACCGCACCCTGTTGCTGCTCGGGCGCAGCGGGGCGCAGGTCGTCGGCGTCCCGCTCGAGTCCGACGGGATCGACATCGACGCCTTCGAGCGCGAGCTGGCTGCCGGTCCGGTGCGGCTCGCGCACGTGATCCCGAATTTCCACAACCCCGCCGGCTGCACGCTCTCCACCAGCAAGCGTGAGCGGCTGGTCGAGCTGGCGGCGGAGCATGGCTTCACCCTGTTCGAGGACGACCCCTACCGGCTGATCAGCTTCGGCGGCGCGGAGCTGCCGACCATGCTCTCGCTCGATCGCGACGAGCGGGTGATCCACGCCTCCTCGTTCTCGAAGACGGTCAGCCCCGGCGTCCGGGTCGGCTATCTGGCCGGCCCTGCCGAGCAGATCGCGACGCTCGCCAAGCGCGGCTCCGAGCACTACATCTCGCCCAACATGCTCGCCGAGTCAATCGTGCTCGAGCTCTGTCGCTCGGGCGCCCTGCGGGAGAACATCGGCTTCGTCAACGACGCCTTGCGCCAGCGCCGCGACGCGCTGGTCGCGGCACTCGGCGCCCACCTCCCCGAGGCCCGTTTCGTGATCCCCGAGGGCGGCTACTTCCTCTGGCTCGACCTTCCGCCCGGCCATGACACCCGAGCCGCGCTCGAGGTCGCCAAGCGCGAGGGCGCTCCGTTCGTCGCCGGCCCCGACTTCATGCTCGCCGGCGGTGAGGCCAGCCTGCGGCTCTCGTTCGCCAGCGTCCCGGTCGAGCGGATCGACGAGGGGGTTGAGCGGATCGCTGCCGCGCTCGAGTCGGCTCGGGCCGCCAGCCTCGCCTGAGGGCGGGGCGCCTGCCGATTCGCCTCCCGGCCTTCTTGACTAAACAGGTCAAGAAACTGATAGCCTGATCTTCACAGGACGTAAGCAAGCTGCCGATCACGAGGCGCCACAGTGAGGCGGACAAGAGACGAGGAGGTGGACGGATGAGTCCGGTTCGGATGATCGAGGGAAATCGCAAGCTCGACCCGGTCAGTGAGCGCAACCTGGCCCAGCGCCGGTTCGCCGCGCTCGCCGCCGCCGTGCGCGAGCACGAGGCGAAGGTCCGCAGGCGTGACTACCAGGTCCGCCCGCAAGATCAGGCGCTCTACCGGCGCCTGCGCCAGATCTGCGGCGACGTCTGACCCGCCGCGTGCCGGGTCAGCGGCCGTAGCGGTCGCTCGACAGCACCAGCGCCTCCGGCAGCGGGGCGCGTGGCGGCGGTGCCGGCTCCGCCCGCACCGAGACGGTCTCGGCGACGCTGCGCGAGACAACGTGGCGCCCGTCGTCCGACGCGACCACGACCTCCTCCTGGTCGGCGCTCTCGAGCCTGCCGTCGAGCCCCGGACGCAGCCCCGCCCGCTTCAGATAATGCAGCAGCTCCTCCGCCTCGTTCTCGAACCGGAGCACGAGCACGCTCGCGCCCGGCTCGACGTCGGCGAGCAGCGCGCCCTGCTCGCGGGCGCCCTCGACGATCGGGTGCCCGTGCGGGCAGGTCGTGGCGTCGCCGATCGCCGCCAGCATCCGCTCCTCGAGTACCGGTGACATCGCGTGCTCGAGCCGCTCGGCCTCCTCGTGGACCTCGTCCCAAGGGACGCCGAGCACATCGGTGAGAAAGCGCTCGATCAGGCGGTGGCGACGGACGATTGCCTGCGCGTGCTGGCGCCCGTCGGGGGTGAAGCCGAGCGACTTGTCCGCCTCGCGGCTGACGTAACCGTCGCGTTCGAGCCGGCCGATCATCTCGTGCACGGTCGGCGGCGAGAGCTGCATCGCGCGGGCGATGTTGGCCCCGGTGATCGCCAGCCCCGCCTCCTCGAGCCAGAACATGGTCTGCAGGTACTCCTCCTCGGCGATCGTCGCGTGCTCCTGAGACATCGCAGCCGAGTCTACGGGTCGCTGTTCAAGGGTCGCGTGAGAGGATCTCGGGGATGCGGATCGGGCCCGAGACGAGGGCGGTCGTGACCGGCGCCTCCGCCGGCCTCGGCCGCGCGCTCGCCGTGGCGCTCGCCGCGCGCGGGGCCCGGGTCGGGATCGTCGCCCGGCGCCGGGAGCGGCTCGAGGAGCTGATCGCGCGGCTCGCCCCGAGCCCGGCGGGGCAGCACCTGGTGCTCGCCGCGGACATCTCCAAGCGGCGCCAGGTCGAGCGCGCGGTCGATCGCTTCTGCAAGCGAGCGGGCGGGGTCGACCTCTTGTTCGCCAACGCCGGGATCGCCCACTACGGTCCGTTCGCTGACGTCGAGCTCGAGCTCGCCGAGGAGATGGTCAGGGTCAACGTGCTCGGGACCACCTATTCGGTCGCCGCGGCGCTCGGGCCGATGCTCGACCAGGCCGGCGGGCACATCGTCGTCACCTCCTCGGGGGCGGGACTGCGCGCCTTTCCGTGGGCGGCGGTCTACGGGGGTACGAAGGCGTTCGAGCGCGGGTTCGCCGAGGCGCTGCGGCAGGAGCTCTCGGGCACCGGTGTCTCGGTGACGACGGTGTTCCCCGGCGAGGTCGCGACCGACCTGCACACTCACGAGCCCCACGCGGAGCCGGACTGGCGCCGCGAGGACGAGGCGGTGCCGGCCGAGCTGGTCGCGGAGCGGATGCTGGCCGCGGTCGAGGCCGACGAGCGCAGCGTCTACGTGCCGGGGCTGGTCCGCCTGCTCGGCCTGAACGGGATCTCGCCGAGGCTCACCGACCGGCTGTTGGCCCGGATCCGCGGCCCCAGCGCCGCTCCCCGGCGGGACTGATCCCTCAGCGCCGTGGTTACCGGGAGCGCTCCGCCAGGGTCGAGACGACGGCCTCGTAGAAGCCGTCTCCCATCGCGCCCTGGGTGACGGTCGCGTTCGCAAACCGCGGCAGCGCTTCGCGCAGCGCCTCGTCGCGCTCAGGTCCGTTGGCGACGACGAAGAAGCGCCCGACCGAGGCGGCGGCCTCGAGGTCCTCGATCGAGTCGCCGACAGCGATGCACAACTCGGGGTCATAGCCGCGGGCGCGCAGGTGAAACGCGACCCCCTTCGCCTTGCTCGCGCCTCCGGGGACCAGGTGATAGGCGTGTGCGTGGCCCTCGATTCCCTCCAGGCGCCGGCCGATCGCGCCGTTGTCGAGGAAGCGCAGATCCTGGTGGCCGCGCTCGCGCAGCAGCGCATTCGCTTCCGCGACGTCGACCCGGCCGCGCATCAGCAGCGACAGTTCGCGGCCGGTGTGCCAGGGCGCGTGCCATTCGAGCTTGCCCTCGAAGTGCTCGAACAGCAGCTCGGGGATCCCGGCTGCCCGGATCCGCTCGGCCGGGGTCGCGCCGTCCTCGTCGATCCCCCAGTCGCCGGTCAGCAAGGTGCGTTCGCCGTCGATCATCACCCCGCAGCCGGCCTCATAGATGTAGGACGTCTGGCTGAGCAGGCGAGCGTCGGAGAGCACCTGTGCCTCGCGGCGCCCGGACATGATCACGACCTCCACCGCGGCCCGGTGACATGCTTCCAGCGCCCTCGCCTGACGGAGACTGAAGTTGCCCTCCGGATCGCGAAACAGGGAGCCACGGGGACCGAGCAGGGTCCCGTCGAGGTCGGTGTAGACGCAGCGCAAGGCCATCGGCGCGCACTAACTTAGACGGCGATGCTCACCTGGCGACTCGCGAACAGGCGGCTCGAGCTCCCGCCTCCGCTGGCCGCCGGGATCGTCAACGTCACCTCGGACTCCTTCTTTGTGGGCGCTCGCAGCGAGACGCCGGAGCGCGCCCTCGCCTACGGGCTGAGGCTGGTCGAGGCAGGGTTCGACCTGCTCGACGTGGGCGCGGTCGCGGCGGCAAGCGGACCCGCGGTCCCGGCCGACGATGAGGCGGCGCGGCTGGTCCCCGCGGTCGAGCGCCTCGCCGCCGAATCCGGTGTCCCGGTCCTCGCCGACACCTTCTCCGCCGAGGTGGCTGCCCGGGCGCTCGACGCCGGGGCGGCGGGGATCAACGACATCGGCGGCGGCGAGGCGGAGATGCTCGAGCTGATCGCCGCGCGCGGGTGCGGCTATGTGCTGATGCACATCGAGGGACCGCCGCGGGTCGACCGCCCGGCGCCCCGTCACGACGACCCGGTCGCCCACCTGCTCGGGTGGTTCGAGCGCCGGCTCGATCGCGCCGTGTCCGCCGGGGTGGAGATCGAGCAGATCGCGCTCGACCCGGGGCTCGACTTCGACCTCACGGTCGACGAGGACCTCGAGCTGCTGCGCCGCCTCGGCGAGCTGCGGGCGCTCGGCCGGCCGCTGTTCGTCGCCCTCTCGCGCAAGGACTTCCTCGGCGCACTGCTGGCCGGCTCGTGGGAGCGGCGCTTGCCCGCTGAAGAGCGCGAGGCGGCGACCCTCGCGGCGACGGCGCTCGCCGTCGCCGCGGGCGCGGACGTGCTGCGGCTTCACGACGTGAGCGCGCTCGACGCGCTGCGAACCGCCGCCGCAATCGCGGCGCCGAGCCGATGAGCGCGCTGGACGACGCGCCGCCGCTGGCCTGGGAGCGCCTGCTCGAGGCGGGCGAGATCGACGAGCGTCTGGTGACGACCAGCGAGCGCGAGCCACGGCCGGCGACCCACGCGGCACTGCCGGCTGACCTGGCTTCGGAGCTGCTCGCGGCGCTCGCCCGGCTCGGGATCGAGCGGCCCTACTCGCACCAGGTCGAGGCGCTGGCCGCCGCCCGCGCCGGCGACGTGATCGTGACCAGCGGCACCGCCTCGGGCAAGTCGCTGAGCTTCAACCTGCCGGTCCTCGACTCGATCACCCGCGATCCGAAGGCGAGGGCGCTCTATCTGTACCCGACCAAGGCGCTGGCACAGGACCAGGCGCGCAAGCTCTCGCAACTCGGGCTGGCGCCGCTGCGACACGCGATCTACGACGGCGACACGCCGCGCGAGGACAGGCCGCCGATTCGGCGGCGCGCGAATCTCGTCCTCACCAATCCCGACATGCTCAGCATGGGGATGCTCTCGCACCACAAGGGCTGGGGTGACTTTTTCGCCAACCTCGAATGGGTCGTGGTGGACGAGGCGCACACCTACCGCGGTGTGTTCGGCTCGCACGTCGCCAACGTGCTGCGGCGGTTGCGCCGGGTTGCGCGGCTGTACGGGTCAGAGCCGCGCTTCGTGCTCGCCTCGGCGACAATCGCCAACCCGGTCGAGCTCGCCGAGCGGCTGACCGGCACCTCGTTCGCGCTCGTCGACTCGGACGGCGCGCCGCAGGCGCGGCGCAGGATCGCGATCTGGAACCCGCCGGTGATCGACCCGCAGACGATGACCCGGCGCTCTGTCCTCTCCGAGGCGGCCGAGGTGCTCTGTGAGCTGCTCGTCAACGAAGCGAGGACGATCTGCTTCTTGCGCAGCCGTCGCGGGATCGAGCTGATTCAGCGCTTTGCGCGGACCCGGCTCGAGGAGCTCGGCGAAGCGCGTCTCGCGGCCCGGATCGCCCCTTACCGGGCCGGCTACACACCCCAACAACGGCGCGAGATCGAGGCGAAGCTGGCGGGCGGCGAGCTGCTCGCCGTCGTCGCCACCGACGCGCTCGAGCTCGGGATCGACATCGGCGAGCTCGATGCGGCGATCTGCGTCACCTTCCCGGGCACGGTCGCGAGCCTGCGCCAGATGTGGGGGCGGGCGGGTCGGCGCAGCGACGGGATCGCGCTCTACGTCGCCGGCGAGGACGCGCTCGACCAGTTCTTCTGCCGCCATCCCGACGAGTTCCTCGCCCGCCCGGTCGAGGCGGCGATCCTCGATCACGCCAACGAGCGGATCCAGGCTGCGCACGTGCTCGCCGCCGCCTATGAGGTGCCGCTCGGCGGCAGCGGCGATCAGCCCGGGGCCAACGACGACGCGATTCTCGGCGGGCGCTGGCGCGAACGCGCGGAGGCGCTGGTCGGCGAGGGAAAGCTGCGGCGCGGTCGCGACGGCCGCTATGTGCCGCGCGGGCCCGGGTTTCCCGCCGGGGAGATCTCGCTCCGCTCAGCTTCGCTCGACTCGGTGGCGGTCGTCGACAGGGCCTCCGGCGAGCTGATCGGCCAGGTCGAGGCAGAGCGCGCGTTCAGCACCGTGCACCCCGGAGCGATCTACCTGCACCTCGGGCGTGCCTACGAGGTCGCCGAGCTCGACGTCGACGGGCGGCGCGCGATCGTCGATGGCTTCGAGGGCGACTGGTATACGCAGCCGAAGAAGGAGACTGCGGTCTACATCGACGAGCTCGCCGAGCAGCGCCGGGTGGGACCGGTCCCCGAGGGCTCGGTCGAGCTCAGCTACGGAGCGGTCTCGGTCACCGAGCAGGTGATCGCCTACCAGCGCAAGAGCCTCGCCGACCATTCGGTGATCGACCTCGTCGCGCTCGACCTCCCCGAGCAGAGCTTTCCCACTCAGGCGCTCTGGTACGTGCTGCCCGACGAGTTGGCGGGCCCGGCGGCGCTGCCCACCGAGACGCTGCTCGGCGCGCTGCATGCCTCCGAGCACAGCCAGATCGCGGTCTTGCCGCTGCTCGCGATGTGTGATCGCTGGGATATCGGGGGCCTGTCGACCAACGTCCACTTCCAGACCGGACAGCCGACGATCTTCATCTACGACGGCCATCCCGGTGGGGTCGGAATCGCGCGTCGCGGCTTCGATCAATTCGAACGGCTGGTCGGTGACGCTGCGCGCCTGGTCGGCGAGTGCCCGTGCGAATCGGGCTGTCCGTCGTGCATCCAGAGTCCGAAGTGCGGGAACCTGAACGAGCCCCTGCACAAGGCCGGCTCGCTCGAGCTGATGGACTCGATCATCAACCTGATCGCGGCTGAGCGGCGACGCCCGGGGCGCGCCGCGTGACCCGCTCACGCCAGATCGCGGTGATCGGCAAGGGCGCCGGCGACGCCGAGCTCGAGTCGCTCGCCGAAGAGGTCGGCCGTCGGTTGGCGGAGGCCGACGCGGTGGTCGTCTGCGGCGGCCTCGGCGGGGTGATGGAGGCGGTGGCACGCGGCGCCTCGCAAGCCGGCGGGAGCGTGATCGGGATCGTCCCAGGCGACGATCCCGCGAGCGCCAATCCGCACTGCACCCACGTCGTCGCGTCGGCGATCGGCTCCGCGCGGAACCTCGCGGTGGTCGCCTCCGGCCAGGCGGTGATCGCGATCGGGGGCGAGTGGGGAACGCTGTCGGAGATCGGCCACGCCCGCCAGCTCGGCCGTCCGGTGATCGCCCTGCGGAGCTGGACGGTTCGTTCCGGATCGCCGCTCGACGGCGATCCGGGGATCGAGATCGCGGCCGACCCCGAGAGCGCGGTCGAAGCCGCTCTCGCGGCTGTCCGGCGCTAGCCTTGTCCGCCGCGGCGAGGTAGCTCAGTTGGTAGAGCACACGACTGAAAATCGTGGTGTCGGCGGTTCGATTCCGCCCCTCGCCATGGAACGGGTCGAGCGCCCAACAGACCTCACCCCGCGCGCGTGGTGGCACGCGCTGCGCGATGCGGCGAAGCGGTTTCGCGAGCGCGACCTGACCGACAACGCGGCCGCGCTCACCTATTACTCGGTGCTAACGATGTTCCCGTTCCTGATCGTGTTGGTCTCCCTGCTCGGGATCCTCGGCTCGGAGGAAGCGATCGACGGGCTGCTGCGGATAACCGACGAGCTCGGCTCCGACTCGGCGGTCGACACGGTCAAGCCGGTGGTCGAGAACATCGTCCGCGACTCCCCCCAGGCCGGAATCGGCTTGGTGCTCGGGATCGCGGTCGGGCTGTGGACCGCGTCGGGCTACGTCGGGGCGTACATCCGGGCCGCGAACGAGATCTACGGCACCGACGAGGAACGCCCGTTCTGGAAGCTGCGATCGCTGCAGATCCTGCTCACCCTGGTGTGCTGCGTGATCCTCGGCCTGGTTCTGGTCGCGCTCGCGCTCACGGGCCCGTTGGCGACCGCGATCGCCAACGAGCTCGGGCTCGGGGACGCCGCGCGGACCGCGTTCGAGATCGCCAAGTGGCCGATCCTGTTCGCCGTCGTCGCGATCGTGATCGGGTTGCTTTACCGCTTCTCCCCCGACGTCGAGCACCAAGGGCTTCGCTGGGTCCTCCCGGCGAGCGCGCTGACGACGGTGCTGTGGCTGATCGGCTCGGCGGCGTTCAGCCTCTACGTGTCGAACTTCGGCTCCTACGCGAACACCTACGGCAGCCTCGCCGGGGCGATCGTGTTCCTGGTCTGGATCTGGATCACCAACGTCGCGGTCGTCTTCGGGGCGCAGTTCGGCTGCGAGCTCGAGCGCACCGCGGCCGCCGCCGCGGCGGCCCCGGCCGACGAGCAGGTCGCTCCGCTTCCGTAGCCGCGCGCCGGGGCCGGTGTCAGTCCGGCGGCGCCGATCGCGACCCTACCGGTGAGACCCCGGGGAGAGGACATCGCCGTCCGGCCCTCTGTCTAAGTTGAGAATCGATGAGCAGCCAGGGTCAAATAGCCGCTTTCCAGGCCCCGCTCGGGGCCGCTCCGGCGCCGGCCGCTCCGGCGCGGCAGTTCGTCAACCAGCTCGAGGAGGGCGACGCGGTGACGGCCGCGTTCGCGGTTCGAGAGCGCGAGCGACGAACCCGCAAGAACGGCGAGGACTTCGTCCGCCTGGTGATCGCCGACCGCACCGGGACCATCGAGGCGATCGCCTGGGACGGGGTGGATGAGTGCTGGGAGCTCGCACCGCCCGGTGCGGTCGTGTTCGTCGAGGGCAGGTTCTCGGTCCATCCCCAGTACGGGGCGAAGATCAGCCTCAAGTCGATCCGCCGCGCGGGCGAGGACGAGTACGAGCACGACGAGCTCGCCGAGGGCCCGGCGGTCTCGGCCGCCAGGTTGGAGGCGGGCCTGCGCGAGCTGATCGCGACGATCCAGAACCCGAAGCTCGGCGAGCTGCTCGAGCGCGTCTTCGCCCCGGGCTCGACGCTGTGGGCGCGATTCCGAGTCGCGCCGGCGGCCAAGTACTACCACCAGGCCTACCCGCACGGGCTGCTCGACCACACGGTCTCGGTCGCCCAGGCGGTGAGCGCCGCCGCGGCGGCCTTCCCTGGCCTCGACCGCGACGTCGCGGTGACCGGCGCGCTGCTTCACGACATCGGCAAGACCGAGGCCTACAACGACCACGCGCTGGCGATCGACCTCACCGACGCCGGGCGCCTGCAGGGCGAGATCCCGCTCGGCTACTACCTGGTCCGGCGCGAGACCGAGTCGATCGACGGCTTCGACCCGGAGCTCGCCCAGGCCGTGCTCCACATCGTCCTCTCCCACCACGGCAGCTACGAGAACGGCTCGCCGGTGGTACCGGCGACCCGAGAGGCGACGCTCGTGCACGCGATGGACAACCTCGGCGGCAAGCTGGGCAGCTTCGATCGGATCGAGCGCGAGTTGCCCGAGGGCGCGACCTGGTCGCGCTTCGACCGCGGGATCGACTCGGCCGCCTACTTCGGCAGCCGGGCCGCGTAGGCGAGACCGGCTACAGAGCGAGTCCCAGCTGGCCGCGGATCGCGCCGTCCGGGTACGCGGCGTTGTGGAGGTTGACGTAGAACTTCTCCGGGCTCTTCGCGATCCGCTTCAAGAGCTTCTTCTTCAGGTCCTTGACGCAGTCCTCGACGGTCGAGGTCGGCGGCGTCTGATCGAAGAGCAGCACCTTGATGTCGCCGGCGACGCCCTTGGCGCCCTTGTGGATGTGGCCCGCGCTCGGCTCCTCGATCTTCTTCCACGAAACCTGGTAGCAGAGCTTGCCCTTCTTCGGCTTGACCGAGAAGAAGCCCTCGCCCTTGCCGTTCCGATCGCCGGGGCCCGGCACCTCCTGGTTGCCCTTGAGCTTGGCGGAGAGCTGCACGGTGTTCGTCTGGCCGGCCGCGGCGAGCGCCGGCAGCGCGACCAAAGCTGCGGCCGTGGCGAGCGTGGTGAGCGCGCGGATGGGGGGGAACATCGGAAAGACCTCCCGAGTCGAGACTGTTCAGACACGGAGCCTACCCCTCGGCCCCGCAATTTGCGACGGTTGCGCGACGAACGCGCTCGGCGTCGCTTTCGCCGCTCAATATGCTCGGGTGCCGTGGCCAAGGACACCGAGAAGCTCATCCGCCAGCTCTCCCTGATCTCGTTCCTGATGGCGAATCGCCGGCCCGTCTCGGCGCTCGAGATCAAGCGCGAGGTGGAGGGCTACAGCTCGATGAACGAGGACGCCTTCGCTCGCCGCTTCTACGCCGACCGCGCCGAGCTCGAGAGCCTCGGGATCTCGCTGCAGGTCGAAAAGCCCGCCGAGGGGTTCTTCGAGGCCGAGCTCTACGCGCTGCCGCCCGAGAACTACTACCTGCCTGCAATCGAGTTCGCCGACTCCGAGCTGGCGGCGCTGCGGACCGCGCTCGGCCTGCTCGACGGCGAGTTCGCATATGCCGAACCGCTGCGGCTGGCCCTTCAGCAGGTCTCCTGGGGCCGCCCGAGCCCGCTCACGGACGAGGCCGAGGCGCCGATCGACGTCAAGCTCTCGGCCGCCGGCTCCGGACGGGAGCTCTCGCAGCGGCTGGCCAAGATCGAGACCGCGATCTCGCGCCGCAAGACGATCGAGTTCTCCTACTACTCGCTGCAACGCGACGAGGTCTCCGACCGCAAGGTCAACCCCTACCACCTCGTCTTTCGGGACGGCCAGTTCTACCTGATCGGTCACTCGCACGAGCGCGACGAGGTGCGCGTGTTCCGGCTCTCACGGATCAACGGCAAGGTCTCCTACGCGACCAAGGCCGAGCACGACTTCTCAGCCCCCGAGGACTTCGACCGCCGTGACTACGGAACCCGGGCCGATTGGCAGATGGGCGAGATCAAGGGGACGGCAACGGTCTTCTTGCGCGAACGGATCGTCTGGCTCGTCGAGCGCGACTTCGGCCGTCACGGGAGCTTTCGCAAGCCGACCAAGGCCGACGGTGTCAAGGGCCGCGGCTCGGTGTTCGAGACCGAGTACGCGTCCGAGCGCCAGCTCATCTCCTGGGTGCTGAGCTGGCGCGAGAACGCGCGCCTGCTCGACCCGCCGGAGCTCGCCGCCGAGACCGAGCAGCGCCTTGCGCTCTTGCGCGACCGCCACGACCGCGAGTTCGAGGTCGCCGCCACGGCCCGCCGCCCGATCGCCGACGGCAACGGCTCACGGGCGCGCAGCTCCAACGGCCGCGCCGAGTCGGTGATCCGCCCCGAGCGCTTCGCGCGGCTGGTCACCCTCGCGGGGCTGTTGATCGGCGCGGCGCGGGACGACGAGAGCCTGCCGACCCAGCAGGTACTCGACGAGCTCAACATCTCTCTCAACGAGCTCCGGGAGGATCTCGACGTGCTCAACGTGGTCAACTTCGGCGGCGGCACCTACGTGCTCTACGCGGAGATCGCCGGCGACCGGATCGAGGTCGACCCGGACACCTACGGCGACAATTTCGCCCGTCCGGCTCGCCTGCTGCCGCTCGAGGCGAAGGCCCTGGTCGCGGCGATCGACCTGTTCGGCGACCACCTGCCGCAATCGGGGCTGCAGAGCGCGCGCAAGAAGATCATCACCGCCCTCGGCCACGATCCCTCCGAGGAGGGCCTCGAGATCGCCCCCGGTCGCGACGACTCGTCCGTCGTCCGAACTGTAAACGAGGCGATCCAGCGCCACCAGGTGCTCGAGCTGCACTACTACAAGGAGAACGAGGACGAGTTCACCAAGCGCGAGGTCGAGCCGTACCAACTCGTCAACGGGCCCGAGGGGTGGTACCTGGGCTGCTTCGACCTCGACCGCGCCGACACGCGTCATTTCCGCCTCGACCGGATGAAGGAGGCCGTGATCACCCGCCGCGGCTTCGAGCTGCGCGAGGGGATCGAGGAAGCCCTCGCCGAGCAGGAATGGCTCGCTCACGGCGAGGTGACCACGGCCGGCGTCGCCCGGGTCTGGGTCTCGCCCGACCGCGCCCGGTGGCTGCGCGAGGAGCGGACGGTGGTCGAGGAGCTCGACGACGGCGCGGTGGTGGTCGAGCTGCCCTACGGCTCGAGCGACTGGCTCGTCCGCGAGGTGCTGAAGGGGGTCGGCGACCTGGTCGTGCTCGAGCCGTCCGACGTCCGGGCGGCGGTGCGCAAGGCGGTCGGCACGAGCTCCTGATCTCCGCGGACGCCCCGATCAGCGACTCGCCTCCGGGCCATCCCGAGATCGAGCGGATCGTCGCGCCGAACCCCGGGCCGATGACGCTCGAGGGGACCAACACCTACGTCGTCGCCGCGCCAGGCGGGGCCTTCGTGATCGATCCCGGCCCGGCGGATCCGGGCCATGCGAAGCGGGTTCGCGCGTTGGCGGATCGCCACGGAGGGATCGCGGGGATCGTGCTCACCCACTCCCACCTGGACCATTCGGCAGCGGTCCCGCTGCTCGACGCCCCGGTGGTCGAGGTTTCCGGCGGTCGCATCGGCCCCTTCGAGGCGCTGCCGACCCCCGGGCACGCGGCCGACCATCGCTGCCTGCTGCTCGGGGCGGTCTGCTTCAGCGGTGACCTCGTGCTCGGTCACGGATCGAGCTACGTTCCCCCGGACGGCGGCTCGCTGGCGAGCTACCTGAGCTCACTGCGAACCCTGCGCGAGCGCGCCCCGGCCCTGCTCTGCCCGGGCCATGGCCCCTACGTCGACGATCCGGCAGCGAAGATCACGGAGTACATCGAGCACCGGCTGGAGCGCGAGCGCAATCTGCTCGCCGCGCTCGCAAGCGGAGAGCGCTCGCGGGACCAGCTGCTCGATCGGGTCTGGGACGACGTCCCGCCCGGGCTGCGCGCCGCAGCCGCGGCGGTGATGGCCGCGCACCTCGAAAAGCTCGATTCCGAGGGCGCGCTCGAGGGGATCGAGCTGATCGACTGAGCACAGGGCCGCACTAGAGTTCCCGGGGTGCTCGGACGACCACCGCTCAAGGCGCTCGGCGCCGCCGGCGCCGCGCTGGGGACAGCGGCAGCCGGCCTCTGGTGGCAATTCGTGCGCCGGCCCCTGCCGCGCACCACCGGGACGATCAGCATCCCCGGCCCCTCCGCCCCTGTAACGATCCGGCGCGACCGCTGGGGCGTCCCGCACGTCAGCGCCCGCTCCGCCGAGGACGGCTGGTTCGGGCAGGGGTTCTGCCACGGGCAGGATCGGCTTTGGCAACTCGACCTCTACCGGCGCTTGGCCTGCGGCCGCCTGGCGGAGATAGCCGGCGCCGCCGGTCTCCCGGCGGACCGCTTCGTGCGCACCCTCGGCCTGCGCCGGATCGCGCTCGCCGAGGAGGCGGAGCTGGGGGAGGAGCTGGGGTCGGCGCTCGCGGCCTACAGCGCCGGCGTCAACGCATCCGCCGAGGCTGCCGCCGCGCTCCCGGTCGAGCTTCAACTCCTGCGGACCGAGTTCGAGCCCTGGCGCCCGGCCGACACCCTGGCCCTGACCAAGCTGCTGGCACTGGGGCTGTCGACGAACTGGGAGCGCGAGCTGATCCGCGCCGACATGGTCCGCGACCTGGGCCCCGAGCTGGCGGCGCGCCTTGACCCGGGCTACCCCGAGGGCAATCCGGTGGCGCTCGAGCCGGGAACCGAGTGGCGCGGCGGCGGACTGGCGCTCGCCGCGCAGATCGACGTCCTGCGGGAGGCGCTCGGGTTCGCGCCCGAGGCGACGGGCTCGAACAACTGGGCCGTCTCGCCGAGGCGCTCGGCGACCGGCAGCGCCCTGCTTGCCGGCGACCCCCACCTGCCCCCGAGCATGCCGGGGATCACCTACCAGCTCGGAATCGAGGTCGGCGGACGGACCTGCCGCGGGGCGTCGTTTCCGGGCCGGATCGGGATCGCCTTTGGCCAGAACGACGACGTCGCCTGGTCGTTCACCAACACGATGGCCGACGTGATGGACCTGTTCGTCGAGCGGGTGCGCGACGAGCAGTACGAGTTCCGCGGCGAGCTGCTTCCACTCTCGCTCACCGAGGAGCTGATCGAGGTCAAGGGTCGCCGCGAACCCGAGCGGCTCCTGGTCCGAGCCACCCATCACGGGCCGCTCGTCAACGAGGCCCTGCGCGCCGATCCCGACGAGCCGCTGGCGCTGAGCTGGACGGCGCTCCAGGCGCCCTGCGTGACCGAGGCGAGCCTGGCGGTACTGCCAGCGCGCAGCGGGCCGGAGCTGGTCGCCTCGCTGGCACCTCACAACGCGCCGGTCTCGAACCTGGTCTGGGCCGACCGCCAGGGCGCGATCGGCTACAAGATGATCGGTTTCGTCCCGCTCCGCGCGGGGGGCTGCCCGGACCTGCCGAAGCCGGGCTGGACCGGCGAGCACGAGTGGCAGGGCCGGGTGCCCTACGACGAGCTCCCCGAGCTGGTCAACCCGGAGCAGGGCTACGTCCTCACCGCCAACAACCGGATCACACCCGAGGACTACCCGCACCACATCACCAGCGACTGGCTCGACGGCTACCGGGCTCGCCGGATCGAGGACCTGCTGACCGCCGAGGACGAGCATGACCTCGACAGCTTCGCGCGGATCCAGACCGACATGGTCTCGATCCCAGGGCTCGAGACCGCCCGGCGGCTCGCCCGGCTGCGCGCCCGGGACCAGCGCGAGACGGCGGCGATCGAGCGCCTGCGGAGCTGGGACGGGGAGATGGGGCCGGACTCGGTCGCGGCGACGATCTACCAGGCGTTCACACTGCAGCTCGCGCGCGAGGTGACGCGGCTTGTGATCGGCGACCGTGACCTCGGCGAGCGCTGGCTCGATCGGGCCGACAACGGGTTCATGCGGCACGTCTCCTCGCCCTGGCGCTGGCACTCGCACCTGCTCGGGCTCTGGGCGCAGGGTGACGCGGAGCTGATCGGATGCGAATGGGACGAGCTGGCGCTCGACTCGCTGCGGGCCGCCCTCGACGAGCTGGAGAGGCGATTCGGCGCCGATCCCGCCGGGTGGACCTGGGGGGTGGTCCACGCGCTCGACTTCCCGCACGCACTCGGCGACGCCAACCCGGCCCTGGCGGCGATCTTCAGCCGCCGGCTCGAGGTCGGGGGTGGCGAGGAGACGGTGGCGCAGGTCGGCTGGGACCCGAACGACCCCTACCGGGCGATCTGGGCCCCGGCCTGGCGGATGATCGCCGACGCCAGCGACCCGGCACGCTCGCGCTGGCAGGCGTTCACCGGCCAGTCCGGTCACGTCGCCAGCTCCCACTACGACGACCTCCAGCCCCGCTGGGCCGGCGGCGGGACACAGGCGATGGCCGGGGAGCCTCCCTGGCGAACCCTGACCCTCGACCCCGCCACCCCGGCGGCGAGCGACGAGCGACGAGCGACGAGCTGATGAGCCGCCGCAAGCAGATCGAGCTCACCGCCGCCGAACAACTTCACCTCCTCAGCTCCCAACGCATCGTGATCATCTCCACCCTCGGCCCCCGCGGCTGGCCGCATTCGATGCCGATGTGGTTCGCGGTCCGCGAGGGCGAGATCTGGGTCTGGACGTACGCGAAGTCGCAAAAGGTGCGCAACCTCGAGCGCGACCCCCGCGCCACCCTCCTGGTCGAGGCCGGCACGGAATACCTCGAGCTGCGCGGGGTCCAGATCGAGGCCGAGGCGGAGCTGGTTCGCGACCCCGAGTCCGTGCTCGAGTTCGGCACCGAGCTGGCGCTGCGCTACTCGGACGACATCGATTCGATCGAGGGCGATGCCGCCGCCGCGCTGCGGGCGCAGGCGGCGAAGCGGGTCGCGATCAGGTTTCGTCCCGTGCGGACCGCGAGCTGGGACCACCGCAAGCTTGGCGGCACCTACTAGCCGGCTCGCGCGATCGGGCCTGGGCGTCGCTAGCCTTGCCGCGCGATGGAAGCTCTCAAGGGGCTGATCCTCTCGGGCGGGGCGGGCACCCGCCTGCGCCCGATCACGCACACCTCGGCCAAGCAGCTGGTGCCGGTCGCCAACAAGCCTGTCCTCTTCTACGGGATCGAGGCCCTGGTCGAAGCTGGGATCACCGAGATCGGGATCATCATCGCGCCCGACACCGGCGAAGAGATCCGTGAGGCGGCCGGCGACGGCTCGGCGTTCGGCGCCTCGATCACCTACATCCCCCAGCAGCAGCCTCTCGGACTCGCCCACGCGGTGCTGACCGCGGAGCAGTTCCTCGGCGAGTCACCGTTCGTGATGTACCTCGGCGACAACCTGCTCCGGGACGGGATCACCGAGCTCGTTGGCGCCTTCCGCGAGCACCAGCCGGAGGCCCTGATCCTGCTCACCCGGGTACCGGACCCGTGGCACTACGGGGTCGCCGAGCTCGACGGCGACACGATCGTCCGCCTGGTCGAGAAGCCGAAGGACCCCCCGAGCCACATGGCGCTCGTCGGCGTCTACATGTTCACGCCGCAGATCTTCGCCGCTGCCCGCGCGATCGAGCCGTCGGGGCGGGGTGAACTCGAGATCACCGACGCGATCCAGCAGCTGATCGACCACGGGGCAAAGGTGGAGAGCCGCACGGTCGGCGGCTGGTGGAAGGACACCGGCCAGCTCTCGGACATGCTGGAGGCGAACCGGCTCGTGCTCGAGGATCTCGAGCGGCGCATGGACGGCGAGGCCGACGAGGAGACCAGGGTCGAGGGCAGGGTCGCGATCGAGGCCGGCGCCAAGCTCGAGCGCTCCGTCGTCCGCGGACCGGCAGTGATCGGAGCGGGGACGCGGATCGTCGATTCCTACATCGGCCCGTACACGTCGATCGACCGCGACGTCGAGATCATCGGCTCGGAAGTCGAGCACTCGATCCTGCTCGCGGGGGCCTGCGTCCGCGACCTCGACACCCGAATCGAGGCCAGCCTGCTCGGCCGCAACGTCAAGCTCACCCGCGGGGAGGCGCTGCCGAAGACCCTGCGGATGATCGTCGGTGACAACTCCGAGGTCCAGATCCCGTGAGGATCCTGGTCACGGGGGCGGCCGGGATGCTCGGCGGGGACGTGGTCGAGGCGTTATCGGCGCGCCGCCACGCGGTCCTCGGTCTCGCCCGCTCCGAGCTTGACATCACCGACTCGGCCGCGGTCGAGGACGTGTTCGCCGAGCTGCGCCCGGAGGCGGTGCTCAACTGCGCCGCCTGGACCGATGTCGACGGAGCCGAGGCCGCCGAGCAGGCCGCGATGCAGGTCAACGACGCGGCGGCGGCGCTCGTTTCGGGGACGGCGGCGGCACACGGAGCAAAGGTGCTGCACGTCTCGAGCGACTACGTCTTCGACGGCGCCAAGGCCAGCCCCTACGTCGAGTCTGACCTCCCTGCGGCGATCTCGGCCTACGGGCGCTCGAAGCAGGCCGGCGAGACGTCGGTCGCGATCGCAAACCCGCGCCACATCATCGTTCGCTCCTCGTGGCTGTTCGGGACCCGGGGCCCGAACTTCGTCGAGACGATGCTCCGGATCGCCGGCGAGCAGCCCGAGGTGCTGGTCGTTGCCGACCAGGTCGGAACGCCGACCTACACGCCGCACCTCGCCGAGGCGCTCGCGCGGCTGATCGAGGGCGACGAGTTCGGCATCCACCACGTCCCGGCCTCGGGGCAGTGTTCGTGGTTCGAGTTCGCGCAGGAGATCTTCGACCAGGCCGCGGTGGAATGCCGGGTGATGTCAGGAACCACCGAGATGCTGGGCCGGCCGGCGCCCCGCCCCGCCTACTCGGTGCTCGGCAGCGAGCGACCCGACCCGATCCGGCTGCCCGACTGGCGCCAGGGGCTGTCGGAGTACCTGTCCGAGCGCCGCGCCCGCAGATCGGCGAACCGCAACACGCCCGGACGCGAGGCGGAGGACGTGGTGCGATGAATGTTCTGGTCACGGGTGGAGCCGGCTTCATCGGCTCCGCCTACGTCCGCCACCGGCTCAACAACCACCCGGAGTTCTCCGTCCGGGTGCTCGACAAGCTCACCTACGCGGGCCGGACCGAGAACCTGGAAGGACTCGACGAGCGCCGCTGCGCGCTGACCGTCTCCGACATCGCCGACCGCGACGCGGTCCGGGCCGCGGTCGATGGCTGCGACGCGATCGTCAACTTCGCTGCCGAGACGCACGTCGACCGCTCGATCGAGGATCCCGGCGAGTTCATCCAGACCGACGTCTACGGGACCTACGTGTTGCTCGAGGCCGCCCGCGACGCCGGTATCCGCCACCTGCAGGTTTCCACCGACGAGGTCTACGGCTCGATCGAGGAGGGCTCGTTCGACGAGCGCTCCGCGCTCGATCCCTCGTCCCCGTACTCGGCCTCGAAGGCCGGCGGCGACCTGCTGGTCGGGGCGTTTCGCAACACCTACGGTTGCGACGCGCTGATCGTCCGCGCCTCGAACAACTACGGCCCGCGCCAGTACCCGGAGAAGCTGATCCCGCTCTGCGTCCTCAACGCGCTCGCGGGTGACCCGCTCCCGGTCTACGGCGACGGGCTCCAGGTCCGCAACTGGCTCTGGGTGTCGGACTTCGCGAACGCGATCGATACGGTGCTGGAGTTCGGCCAAGCGGGCGAGGCCTACAACGTCGGCGGTCCCGACGAGCTGCCCAACATCGAGGTCGTGAAGCGGATCCTGGCGCTAACCGGGCGCGACGAATCCCTGATCGAGCACGTCACCGACCGGCTCGGCCACGACCGTCGTTACTCGCTCTCCTCGGAGAAGACCCGCGGCCTCGGCTGGGAGCCGGCGGTCGGCTTCGACGACGGGATCGAGCGCACGGTCGAGTGGTACCGGGCCAACCAATGGTGGTGGGAGCCGATCCGCTCGGGCGAGTATCGCGAGTACTACGAGCGTCGCTACGGCTCGGCACTCGGCTGATGGCGCGCCGGCTCGAAACGGGCCTCGCCGGGCTGGTTCTGGTCGAGCCCGAGGTGCACGGCGACGAACGGGGCTTTCTGGTCGAGACCTTCAGCGACTCGGAGTGGGCCGAGCTCGGCGTCGACACCGCGTTCGTACAGGACAACCACTCGCGCTCGGGCGCCGGGATCCTGCGCGGACTGCACTTCCAGACCACGCCGGGCCAGGCGAAGCTCGTGCGCTGCTGCCGGGGACGGATCTGGGACGTCGCCGTGGACCTGCGCCGCGGCTCGCCGACCTACGGGCAGTGGGAGGGGCACGAGCTCGACGACGTGCGCCACCGCCAGCTCTTCGTACCGGTCGGCTTCGGGCACGGCTTCTGCGTCCTCAGCGAGGTCGCCGACGTCCACTACAAGCTCTCGAGCCGCTACGACCCTGAGACCGAGGCCGGGATCACCTGGGACGACCCCGACGTTGCCGTCGATTGGCCGATCTCGGAGCCGCGGACCTCCGAGCGCGACCGCGCCGCCCCGAAGCTGGCCGAGATCGCCGACGAGCTGCCCTGGTAGGCGCGGGCGAAGGCGCTAATGGGTCGCTGTGAACCGGGCTAGTCCGCCCCCGGGTCGGCTGCCGCCTCGAGCGCGGCATCGAGGGTCGGATACTCGCGCAGGGACACCGCCCGACCTCCGGCGAACCTCCACAGGTGAGCCTCGCGACGTTCGACCTGATGGGTCGTTCCGGCCGGGGTGCCGCGATGGCACACCGCCACCGCCACGAACGCCCCGAGGTCGGCGACCTGCTCGACGTCGGTGCGAAAGTCGGCGAATGCCGCGACGACGTCGCGGACGCGGGTCATCGCGTCGCGGTCGCGCAGAACCCTGGCGTCGGGTTCGCCGGTGTTGGGGTGCCACTCGAATCCCGGCGCCACCAGCTCGGCGACAATCGCGTAGTCGCCCCGGTTGATCGCCTCATACGCGGAGCGCACCTGCGCGACATGGTCGTCCACGGCCCGCACGCTACTCATCCGGTCGTTCGAGCGCGATCAGTGGGTCGCCGGATCCGATCCGTAAGATCAATCGGTTGAGACCGATGCCGAAGTCGAGTGTGAAATCGGACCCGTTGGCGGCCTTCAGCGAGCGCACCCGCCGCTGGTTCGAGGCGTCGTTCGAGGCACCGACTCCCGCCCAGGCGCAGGGCTGGCCGAAGATCGCCTCCGGCGCCAATACGCTGATCTGCGCCCCGACCGGCTCCGGCAAGACCCTGAGTGCGTTCCTGTGGGGGATCGACGCGCTCTCGCGCAACCCCGAGAGCCTTGGTTCCGGGGTGCGGATCGTCTACGTTTCCCCGCTCAAAGCCCTCTCGTACGACATCGAGCGCAACCTGCGCGCGCCGCTGTCGGGAATCGGCGCCGAGGTCTCGGTCGGGCTTCGGACCGGTGACACGCCCCAGAAGGAGCGCCAGGCGATGCGACGGACGCCGCCCGACGTCCTGATCACGACCCCGGAGTCGCTGTACCTGATCATCACCTCGCAGGCGCGCGAGATCCTGACCGCGGTCGAGGCGGTGATCGTCGACGAGATCCACGCGGTCGCGCAATCCAAGCGTGGCGCCCACCTGGCGCTGACGCTCGAGCGGCTCTCGCATCTGGTGGCCGCCGAGGGCAACCCGGAGCCGCAGCGGATCGGGCTCTCTGCGACCCAGCGTCCGCTCGACCGGGTCGCGCGCTTTCTCGCCGGCCCGAAGCGCGAGTGCGAGATCGTCGACGCCGGGGTCCGCAAGCAGCTCGACCTCGAGATCGTCGTCCCCGTCGACGACATGAACAATCCGAACGTTCCGCCCGCCTCCTCCGCTTCGCGTGCGGGGGCGGACGGGTCAGCTGTCAGCACGAGCATGCCGCCGCACTCACCCGACCGCATCGACCCCGGCCCGATCGAGGCCTCGCTGGACCCGGCGGCCAACCCGCGCTCGATCTGGCCGGCGATCTATCCGGAGCTGCTCGAGCTCGTCCGCACACATACCTCGACGATCATCTTCGTCAACAACCGCCGCGGCGCCGAGCGCCTCGCGAAGCGGCTCAACGAACTCCATAACGATCAGCACGAGCCAGAGCTTCCGGCTACGGAGCAAGCGGCCAATCACGCATCCGCCACCGACGCTCCTCCGGCGGGACAGGACCCGCCGGCCACCGACAAGAGCATCGAGGAGATCGCCCGCGCCCACCACGGCTCACTCGCCCACGAGGAGCGCCTCGTCGTCGAGGAGCTGCTCAAGTCGGGCAAGCTGCCCTGCCTGGTCGCGACCTCGTCGCTCGAGCTCGGAATCGACATGGGCGCCGTCGACCTGGTGATCCAGGTCGAGTCGCCGAAGTCGGTCGCCCGCGGCCTGCAGCGGGTCGGCCGCGCCGGCCACCAGCTCGGAGAGACGTCGAAGGGCCGCATCTTCCCCAAGTTCCGCGCCGACCTGCTCGAGTGTGCCGTGGTCGCGAAGCGGATGCGCGCGGGCGAGATCGAGGAGACCGTGATTCCCCGCAACCCACTCGACGTGCTCGCCCAGCACCTGGTCTCGATGGTCGCCGACAACGAGTGGGAGGTCGACGAGGTCGAGCGCCTGGTGACCGCGACGGAGCCGTTCGTCGAGCTCTCGCGCGAGCAGCTCGAGAACGTGCTCGACATGCTCGATGGCCGCTACCCGTCGGAGAAGTTCGCCGAGCTGCGCCCGCGGCTGGTCTGGGACCGGACCGCCGGCACCGTGCGGGGCCGCAAGGGCGCCCGCCAGCTTGCGGTGACCAACGCCGGCACGATCCCCGACCGCGGTCTCTACGGTGTCCACCTGCCCGACGGGCGGCGGGTGGGCGAGCTCGACGAGGAGATGGTCTATGAGGCGCGCCCGGGCCAGACCTTCCTGCTCGGCGCGACCACCTGGCGGATCGAGGACATCACCCGCGATCGGGTGATCGTCACCCCCGCTCCCGGCGTGCCGGGGGCGGTGCCGTTCTGGCGTGGAGACGGGATCGGGCGCCCGTCCGAGCTCGGCCGCGCGATCGGCGCCTTCGCCCGCGAGGCGGTCGGCGCCGACCCCGAGACCCTGGCCGCCGACAACGACCTCGACCGGCGGGCGGCGGAGAACCTGGTCGCCTACCTGCGCGAGCAGCAGGCCGCGACGCGCGTCGTGCCCTCGGACGAGTCGCTGGTCGTCGAGCGCTTCCGGGACGAGATCGGAGACTGGCGGCTGTGCGTGCTCTCCCCGTTCGGCGGGCGCGTCCACGCCGCCTGGGGGCTTGCGCTCTCGGCGCGGATCCGCGACCGGCTCGACCTCGAGGCGGACGCGATCTGGTCCGACGACGGGATCGTCGTCCACCTCCCCGACGCCGACGAGCCCCCCGACGCGGAGCTCGTCCTGCTCGAGCCCGACGAGGTCGAGGACCTGGTCGTCCGCGAGCTCGGCGGCTCGGCGCTGTTCGGAGCCCGCTTTCGCGAGAACGCAGCCCGCAGCCTGCTGATCCCGCGCGCCTACCCCGGCAAGCGAACGCCGCTCTGGCAGCAGCGACTGCGCGCCCAGAGCCTGCTCGAGGTGGCCAAGGACTTCCCCCGCTTTCCGGTCGTGCTCGAGACCTACCGCGAGTGCCTGCGCGACGTACTCGACCTGCCCGCCCTGGTCGAGCTGCTGCGCGACCTGCACTCGCGGCGGATCTCCCTGGTCGAGGTCGAGACGCAGACCGCGTCGCCGTTCGCCTCCTCGCTGCTGTTCGACTACGTCGCCACCTACATGTACGAGGGCGACACGCCGAACGCCGAGCGCCGTGCCGCCGCCCTGGCGCTCGACCGCGACCTGCTCTCGGAGCTGCTCGGGGCGGACGAGCTGCGCGAGCTGATCGATCCCGAGGCGCTCGACGAGGTCGAGCGCTCGCTGCAGCTCAAGCACCCCGACGCCCTGGCGAAGGACCGCGACGCGCTCCAGCAGGTGCTGCGCCGGCTCGGCGACCTGAGTGCCGAGGAGTGCGAGGCGCGAACGGCGGAGGGCTACTCGGCGGCCTCGATGCTCGCCAAGCTGGCGCGCGAGCGACGCGCGGTCGAGGTCCGGATCGCAGGCGAGCCGCGGTGGATCGCGACTGAGGACGCGGCGCTCTACCGCGACGCGCTCGGCGTGCCGCCTCCCGCCGGCCTGCCGGACTCCGATCTCGAGCCGGTCTCCGAGCCGATGGCGACGCTGGTGCGCCGCTACGCCCGCACCCACGGCCCGTTTCCGACCGCACAGGTAAACCGGCGTTACGGCCTCGACCTGACGCCGGGCCTGAAGCAGCTCGAGCAGGCCGGCGAACTGGTGCGCGGCGAGCTGCTCCCTGGCGGCAGCGAGCGCGAATGGTGCGATTCCGACGTCCTGCGCCGGGTCCGGCGGGCGAGCGTCGCGGCCCTGCGCCAGGAGGCGGAGGCCGTCGACTCGGCCGAGCTTGCCCGCTTCCTGCCGGCGTGGCAGAACGTCGACGTGCACCGGGCGGCTGGCGCCGGGCCCGACCGCCTCCGCGAGGCGCTGGTCCCGCTCCAGGGCCTAGCCCTGACCCCGGAGGTCTGGGAGCGCGACGTGCTCCCGCGCCGCCTCGGCGCCTACAGCCCCGCGTGGCTCGACCAGCTCACGACCAGTGGCGAGGTGGTCTGGATCGGCGCCGGCCCGCTGGCGCGCACCGGCAGGGTGGCGCTCTACTTCCGCGAGGACGTCCACCTCGCCGGTCCGCCGCCGGCGAACGCGAAGCTCGACCGCCCCGAGGGCGAGCTGCACGAAGCGATCCGCGAGCGGCTCGGCGCCGCGCCGTCGTTCTGGCTCGACCTGGTGACCGAGATCGAAGCCGAAAACGAGCAGCTCCACGCAGCTCTGTGGGACCTCGTCTGGGCCGGCGAGGTGACCAACGACGCCTTCGCGCCGCTGCGCGCGCGGCGTTTGAGCGCGGTCGGGGAACGCAGGCGCGCCACCCGCCGCTTTGCCTCACGCCGAAACCCGTCCCAGGACACGATCCAGGGGCGCTGGTCATTGACGGAGGCCCTGTTTCGTGCCGCGCCCGCCCAGGGTCCGCGGCTGCGCGCCCAGGCCGAGCTGATGCTCGAGCGCTACGGGATCGTGACCCGGGAGACTGTGCTCGGCGAAGGGGTGCCCGGCGGTTTCTCCTCCCTCTACGGCGAGCTCTCGAACCTCGAGATGCTCGGCACCGCGCGGCGCGGCTACTTCGTCGAGGGCTTGGGCGGAGCCCAGTTCGCGCTCGCGGGAGCGATCGAGCGGCTGCGCGGGATGCCGAGTCGCAACGGCGAGTACCTGATCCTGGCGGCGACCGATCCGGCCCAGCCCTACGGCGCCGCCCTGCGGTGGCCGAAGCGCGCCGAGGGTCGCCGGCCCGCCCGCGCCCCGGGGGCCTTCGTGCTGATGCTCGACGGCAAACCGATCGTCTACGTCGAGCGCGGCGGGAAGGGAATCGTGCGCCTGGCCGAGCTCGAGGGGAAGGCGCTCGTCGAAGCGGTTTCGCAGCTCGCCGATGCCGCCCGCGAGCAGCGGATCCCCAAGCTCGGCATCGAGCGAATCGACGGCGAGCCCGTGATCGGGTCCGGACTCGAGGAGCAGATCATCGCCGCCGGCTTCTCGCGCCAGCCGCGGCGCCTGGTCGCCGCAGCGGGCTGATGCCCGAGGGAGACAGCGTCCATCGGGTTGCGAGGCGGCTGAACGCGGCGCTCGCGGGCCGCGAGCTCCAGCGTGCACAGGCGCCGAGCCCGCGTTCCCCGCTTCACCGCCGAGCCGAGGCGCTGCTCGGGCGTCGGCTCGATCGCGCCGAGGCCCGAGGCAAGCACCTGCTCGCGCACTTCAGCGGCGACCTCGTCCTCCACAGCCACCTGGGCATGAACGGGCGCTGGCGATTCTTCTCCGGCGCCCGCGGCCCGCACGGCAGTCCCTGGCTGCTGCTCGCGGCGGATTCCGCCGTGGCGGCGCAAACCGGCGGCAAGCTGCTGCGGCTGGTCGACGAGTCCCGCCTGCGCGCCGACCCGGCGCTTCGCCGGCTTGGCCCGGACCCGTTGGGCGCGGGCTTCGACCGTGGCGAAGCTGCGCGGCGCCTGCGCGAGCTGGGCGGCGGACGCGAGGTCGGCGAGGCGCTGCTCGATCAGCGGATCGTCGCCGGGGTCGGGAACGCGATCCGCAACGAGGCCTGCTTCGCCGCCGGGGTGAGCCCGTGGCGCCCCGTCGACGAGCTCGGCGACGAGCAGGCCGAGTGCCTGATCGGCGCGGTCGAGTGGACGATGCGCGTTTCGCTCGAACGCGGCCGGCGTCCGCGTGCGATCTACCGCGCGACCAGGACCGGATGCCCGGCGTGCGGGGGACGGGTCAGCTCGCGAGGACAGGGGGATGCGAACCGGACCGCCTACTGGTGCACGCGCTGTCAGCCCTGATCGTGGTGCGGGTTGGACGGTCGACCATCTTCGCCCCGAGCGGCGATACTTGAGCGGATGCGATCAGGGTCCGCAGAGCTGCTCGGGCGCGTGCCGCTGTTCGCCGAGCTGTCGCCTCCCGAGCTTGACCGGATCGGTGCGGTGGCGGTTCCGCGCTCCTTCCCGAAAGGGGTCCGCGTCTTTCACGAGGGCGATTCGTCGGACGCCTGCTACATCGTCCGTGCCGGGGACCTGCGAGTTACCCGTGAGCATTCCGACGGGCGGGCGATCGCGCTGGCGACGCTCGGCCCGGGCGACTTCTTCGGCGAGCTCGCGATGCTGGACGGCGGCAGTCGCTCCGCCAGCGTCGAGACGCTGACCGACGCCGAGCTTCTCGCCCTGCCCGCCACCGACGTGCGGCGGGTGATCGCCGAGAACGGTGACATCGCGGCGAAGCTGATCGTCGCGATCACGCGCCGCCTGCGCGAGACCAACGAGCGCGTCGCCCGCCAGTCCTTCCAAACCGTTCCGAGCCGAGTCGCGGGAGTGCTGGCGCAGCTGATCGCCGAGGAGGCGATCCCCGAGCATCGCGAGGGGGTGACGGTGCGGATGACCCAGGCGGACCTGGCGCAGCTCGCGGGCACCTCCCGTGAGAGCGTCAGCCGTTTCCTCGCCACGCTCGAGCGCGCCGGCGTGGTCGCAGTCGGCCGCGGCCGGGTCACGGTGCTCGAGCCCCGCCGCCTGCGGGCCTACATCTTCTGACCGACTTTGCAGCCAAGCGCCAGCGCATGGTCGAGCGGCAGCTTCGGCGCCGCGGAATCAGCGACGAGCGCGTGCTCGCGGCGATGGGAGACGTCGCGCGCGAGCAGTTCGTCGGCGAACACCTGCGCGGGCGCGCCTACGCCGACGGGGCGTTGCCGATCGGCGACGAGCAGACGATCTCCCAGCCGTGGGTGGTGGCGGCGATCTGCCAGGGGCTGCGCCTTGACGGGGACGAGCGGGTGCTCGAGGTCGGCACCGGCTCGGGCTACTCGGCCGCGGTCCTCGGGCGCTTGGCCCGCGAGGTGATCAGCATCGAGCGGATCGAAGGGCTGGCGATGGAGGCCCGCGAGCGCCTGTCCTCGCTCGGGATCGAGAACGTCGAGGTCCGGGTCGGCGACGGGACGCTGGGCGCCGCCGAGCGCGCCCCGTTTGCGGCGATCGCCGTCCATGCCAGCGCCCCGGCACCTCCGGCCAGCCTGCTCGAGCAGCTCGAGCTCGGCGGCCGGCTGGTGATCCCGCTCCGCGAGCCGGGGGCGGACATGCTGACCGTGCTCACTCGCGAGGCGGCCGGGTTCGATCTCGAGACCGGCGACGGGATCGCGCGCCGGCCGATCGCACCGTGTCGCTTCGTCCCCCTGCTCGGCGAGCAGGGATTCGGGGTCGAGTGAACGCGCGATAGGCTCAGCGCTCATGCCAAGGGGCTTCTATGCGCTCAACTTCTTCTCGCCCGCGTTCGTCGACCAGCTCAAGCGGGGGCGAAAGACAGCGACGATCAGACTCGGTGACAAGGCGCGCAAGTACGAGCGCGGCCAGCTCGTCTGGGTCACGGTCGGCCACCAACACAGCCCGCGTGAGCGCATCTTCACCGCGGTGATCGACGACGTCGAGGTCAAGCGTGCCCGCGACCTCTCGCCACGCGATATCGAGCACGACAACCCGGAGTTTCGGCGGCTCGAGGAGACGCTCGGCTTCATGCGCCAGATCTACGGGCGCGAGATCGATCCCGAGGAGACGGTGACCGTTGTCCGCTTCTCGCAGGTGATCGAGACCCCCCACGGCGCCCAGTTCGGCAACGGCGAGACGCCCTCGCGAAACTGAGGCTCGCCGGTGGCGACCGAGTACAGGTTCCTGACCACCTGGCTGCTCGAGTCCCCCCGCGAGCCGATCTGGGAGGCCGTTTTCGACCAGAAGTCCTGGCCGAGCTGGTGGCGCGGGGTCGAGGACGTGGTCGAGCTCGACCCCGGCGACGAGCACGGGGTCGGCTCGCACTCGCGGCTCACCTGGCGCTCGAAGCTCCCCTACGACCTGGTCTTCGAGGCCCACACCGAGGCCGTTGCCAGGCCGCACCTGATCGAGGCGCGCGCCGAGGGCGAGCTGACCGGCATCGGCCGCTGGCGCCTGTTCGAGCAGGGCGGGGTGACCGCGGTCCTCTACGAGTGGAACGTGGCGACCTCGAAGCCGTGGATGAACGCGCTCGCCCCGGCGCTGCGCCCGGCGTTCGAGTGGAACCACAACTGGGTGATGCGCAACGGCGGCCTCGGGATCGCCGCCCTGCTCGACTGCCGGCTGCTGGCGGCCGACTGAGCCGGTATCTAAGTCGCAGCGACTGAGATCTGTTGACGTTTCGCGGCGGCGACGCTACACTGACGGCGTCTTGGCACTCCCATCTGTAGAGTGCCAAGCGAGTCGCACCGAGACTTGTAGAAGCCCGAACCACGCACCACGGAGGTAACGAATGAACCTGAAGCCGCTTGGCGATCGCCTGATCGTCAAGGCGATCGAGGAGGAGGAGACGACGTCGAGTGGCATCGTTCTCCCCGACACCGCCAAGGAGAAGCCCCAGAAGGGCACGGTCGTCGCCGTTGGCGACGGCGCCTGGGACGAGGACGGCGAGAAGCGGATCCCGCTCGACGTCGCCGAGGGCGACGAGGTCCTCTACAGCAAGTACGGCGGCACCGAGATCAAGGTCGACGGCGATGACCTGCTCGTGCTGCGCGAGTCCGACGTCCTCGCGAAGGTCGTCTGACCAACCGACTTAGACCGACCGAAAGGAAGCAGAGAAGATGGCTCACAAGGAGCTCAAGTACGACGCGGAGGCGCGGGCGGCACTACAGAACGGTGTCGACGCCGTCGCCAACGCGGTCAAGGTCACGCTCGGCCCGAAGGGCCGCTACGTGGTCCTCGACAAGAAGTTCGGCGCGCCGACGATCACCAACGACGGGGTCACGATCGCGCGCGAGATCGATATCGAGGACGTGTTCGAGAACCAGGGCGCCCAGCTTGTCCGCGAGGTCGCCACGGCGACCAACGACGTCGCCGGTGACGGGACGACGACGGCGACCCTGCTCGCCCAGACGATCGTCCGCCACGGGCTCAAGAACGTCGCGGCGGGCGCCAACCCCCTGGCGCTTCGGCGCGGGATCGAGACGGCCGTCGATCAGGTCGTCGACCACCTGCGCGACAAGCAGTCCAAGGAGGTCGGCGGCAAGGAGCAGATCGCCCGCGTCGCCGCGATCTCGGCGGCCGACGAGGAGATCGGCAACGTGATCGCCGACGCGATCGAGAAGGTCGGCAAGGACGGCGTCGTCAACGTCGAGGAAGGCCAGACCTTCGGCATGGAGCTCGAGTTCACCGAGGGGATGCAGTTCGACAAGGGCTACATCTCGCCGTACATGGTCACCGACCAGGAGCGCATGGAGGCGGTCCTCGAGGACCCCTACATCCTGATCGCGAATCAGAAGATCGGCTCGGTGCGCGACATGCTGCCGGTGCTCGAGCAGGTGATGCAGGCCGGCAAGCCGCTGGTGATCGTCGCCGAGGACGTCGAGGGCGAGAGCCTCGCGACCCTGGTCGTCAACAAGCTCCGCGGCACCTTCACCGGCGTCGCGGTCAAGGCGCCCGGGTTCGGCGACCGCCGCAAGCGGATGCTCGAGGACATCGCGATCCTCAGCGGCGGCGAGGTGATCACCGAGGAGATGGGCCTGAAGCTCGAGAACACGCAGGTCTCGCAGCTCGGCCACGCCCGGCGCGTCGTCGTCTCCAAGGACACGACGACGATCATCGACGGGGCCGGCGAGAAGTCCGACATCGAGGGCCGGATCAACCAGATTCGCTCCGAGATCGAGAACACCGACTCCGATTTCGACCGCGAGAAGCTCCAGGAGCGCCTGGCGAAGCTCGCGGGCGGTGTCGCGGTGGTCAAGGTCGGCGCCGCCACCGAGACCGAGATGAAGGAGAAGAAGCACCGGGTCGAGGACGCCCTGCAGGCGACCCGTGCGGCGCTCGAGGAGGGCATCGTGCCCGGCGGCGGAGTGGCGCTGCTCAACGCCCAGGACGCGATCAAGCCCGACGGGCTCGAGAGCGACGAGGCGACGGGCGCGGAGATCATCCGCCGCTCGCTCGAGGAGCCGATCCGGCAGATCGCCGAGAACTCGGGACTCGAGGGCTCGGTCGTGGTCGAGAAGATCCGCGGGCTGAAGCCAGGCGAGGGCCTGGACGCCGAGTCCGGCGACTACGGCGACCTGGTCAAGGCCGGCGTCATCGACCCGACGATGGTCACCCGTTCGGCGCTGCAGAACGCGGCCTCGATCGCGAAGAACATCCTCACGACCGAGGCGATCGTCGCAGAGCCGCCCGAGAAGGAGGGCGCCGGGATGCCCGGTGGCGGGATGCCCGATATGGGCGGGATGATGTAGCCGTCGCTTCGGCGACCGCCGCCCGCCACGGGCGGCAGCTTCGAGAGGCCCGGGCCGGTCGCCCGGGCCTCTCTGCGTCTCGCCCGGGGATCCGGTGGTCGCCGGGTCCTAGCCGGCGGCGAGCACGGCCCCCATCGGCACCGGCTCGACGCCGAGCGCGCGCACGTCGGCGTCGCCACGCACGCTGACCATCGGAACCTCCATCAGCTCCGCCTCCTCCCAGGTCGCGAAGACGGCGTCGCCGACGGCCTTGCGCAGGCCGGTGAGCCCGTAGTGGACGATCCCGAGCGGCACGTGGACAAGCACCCGCTCGCGGCCGTTGGCCCGCGCGATCAGGCGCGCCATCTGGTCGTAGGTCAGCCGCTCGGGCCCGGCAAGCTGATGACGGCGGTCGCCCTCGCCGCGATCGAGGTCGGCAAGCACGCAGCGGGCCACGTCACGGGCCCAGATCGGCTCATAGAGCGAGCGCCCGTCACCGGAGATCGGCAGGACCGGCAGCAGCGAGAGACGTCGCATCGTCCTCACCCAGGGATCGTCGGGCGCGTAGACGATCGAGGGCGCGAAGACGGTCGTCGTCAGCTCGGAAGCACGCACCGCGTGCTCGGCGAGCGCCTTGGCCCGGAAGAACCGGGTGCGTTGGATCGGGGTTGCCCCGATCGCCGAGAAGAAGACGAAGCGGTCCAGGCCGGTGGTCTCCGCGCCGCGCAGCAGGCGCGCTGTGGCGAGCCCGTTGAGCTCCTCCACCCGGGCGTGCCGCTGATCGCGGATCGCCGCCGCGAGGTGGATCACGGTGCCGACGCCGCGCAGCGCCCCGCGGATCACCCGGGGGTCGGCGAGGTCGGCGAGGTCGCCGAGCACGATCCGAACCTCGACCCGCAGCCGACCCAGGCGACGCGGGTCACGGACCAGCACCCGCACCTCCTCGCCTCGCTCGAGCAGCTGCGGCAGCAGCTCGCGGCCGACGGTCCCCGTCGCTCCAGTAACCAAGATCACGGGGGGAACTCTAAAATGCTCGGTTCGCTCGCCGGGTCCGCCCCGTGTGGGCGGGTTGAAGCCGGACGCCAGACGACAGAAAGGGTTCCAGAGACTTGGCCTACGTGATCGCCGAGCCCTGCATCGGTCAGAAGGACAACTCGTGCGTCGAGGTCTGCCCGGTCGACTGCATCCACCCGACTCCCGACGAGTCCGGCTACGACGGCGTCGAGCAGCTCTACATCGACCCGGACGAGTGCATCGACTGCGACGCCTGCGTCGAGGCATGCCCGGTCGACGCCTGCTTCGCCGAGGACCAGCTCCCCGGCGAGTGGGCGAAGTACACGGCGATCAACGCCGAGTACTACGCCGGCAAGTAGACCTCGGCCTATCCGCGGCGGGCGCGGAGCGAGTACATCAGCGGCAGGCGCGGCATGCCTTCGGGGCGGCGGTAGGTGCCGTCCGGGTCGGCGATGAGGCCGGGCCAGCGCCGAAACAGCGTGTGGTCTTGCTCGTGAAAGAGCTCGAGCTGCAGGCCGGCGCCGAGGATCGCCTCGATCACCTCGGAGATCGGGTGCGACCACTCGTGGGTGGCGTTGTTGGTGGTCTCGGCATCGAGGTCGGCGTAGGTGCCGCCGCCGTTGGAGATCCGGAGCCCGGCCGGATCGTGGAAGTAGTCGAGTTCGATCGTCAGGTCGTCGTCGGCGAAGACATCGGTGAACGGATGGAACTCGGCCAGGTAGAGGAAGCCGTCATCGGCGAGCAGCGAGCTCACGACCTGCGCCCAGCGGCGAAGGTCCGGAAGCCAGTTGAGCGCCCCGCGCCCGGTGTAGACGATTTCGAACCGCTCGCCGTTGAGCGCCGCGACGGCGTCGTAGACGTCGGCCTCGACGAAGCGGGCATCGAGGCCGGTCTCGGCGGCGAGGTCGTTCGCCGCAGCCACCGCGGGGGCCGAGAAGTCGAGCCCGACGACCGAGGCGCCGCGACGCGCCCAGGACAGCGTGTCGAGGCCGAAGTGGCACTGCAGGTGCACGAGCCGCCTGCCGGTGACGTCGCCGACCTCGTCCAGCTCGAACGGGCACAGCCTCGAGCCTCCGGCCCTGAACGCGTCGACGTTGTAGAACTCGCTCGCGGTGTGGATCGGGACGCGCTCGTCCCACCAGCGGCGGTTGAGCTCGCGGTGGGCGTCGGCCACTCAGCCCTGGACCTGGACGACCGGGAGCTCGGTGCCTCCGACCGGAGCCGGAGCGGGCGCGGCGGGCGACTCGGCCTGCATCACGGGCAGCTCCTGGGGCGTCGCGGCGATGATTCCGCGCGCGGCGGCGCGGATCGCCTGCGAGGCGGGGTGGTCGGGCTGCTCGAGCACCAGCGGGACCCCGGTGTCGGCGTGCACTCGCAGCTGCTCGGCCAACGGGACCTTGCCGAGCAGCGGCACGTCGAGCTCATCGGCGAGCAGCTGTCCGCCGCCCTCGCCGAAGATCGTGAAGCGCTGGCCGTCAGGGGTCGTGAAGCCGGACATGTTCTCGATCACGCCGAGCAGCTCGAGGTCGACCTTCGCCGCCATGTCGGCCGCCCGCCGGGCGACCGACTGGGCCGCCGGCTGCGGGGTGGTGACGACCACGACGCGCGCCTGCGGCAGGAGCTGGGCGAGGGTCATCGAGACGTCGCCGGTCCCGGGCGGAAGGTCGAGCAGCAGGTAGTCGACGTCCTCCCAGGCGACGTCCTCGAGAAACTGCTGGATCGCCTTGTGGAGCATCGGTCCGCGCCAGACCACGGCGGCGTTGCGCTCGAGGAAGAAGCCGATCGACATCACCTTGATCCCCGCCGGCCCGAGCGGCGGGATGATCTTGCGCTCGGCGTTGACGTCGGGTCGCTCGTCGACGCCGAGCATGCGCGGGATCGAGTACCCGTAGACGTCGCAGTCGAGAGCGCCGCTGCTGTGCCCCTCGGCCTGCAGCGCCGCGGCGAGGTTGGCGGTCATCGTCGACTTCCCGACCCCGCCCTTGCCGGAGGCGACGCAGATCACGTTCTTGACCTGGGCGAGCGCTCCCTCGGGCAGCCCTCCCGGCCGCCCGAGCGCCTGCTGGAGGCGGCCCTTCTCCTCGTCATTGAGCACGTCGAAGCCGACTCCGACCTCGGTCACCCCGTCGAGCGCGGCGACGTTGGTCGCCACGGCCTGCTGGAAGTGCGAGCGGATCGGGCAGCCGGGGGTGGTCAGCGAAACGACTACCTCGACCTTGCCGCTGTCGCGGACGTCAATCGAGCGCACCATGCCGAGGTCGACGATCGAGCGCCGAAGCTCGGGGTCGATCACGGCACGCAGCGCGTCGGTGACCTGCTCTGTGCTCGGAAGCGTCATCGGTTTCATTCTGGCAGAGCGCCTCCGAGAGTCGCCTAAACAGCGATCGACCGGCGCAAGGCCGGTCGATCTGCGAGGAGAGGTTGCTGTCTGCCCGGCGGTTCTCCGCGAGCAGCTTCTCCGGGTGCCGACCTCTCGCGGCGCCCGGGCTAAGTGCCGGTCAGACCAGCTCGGAAACCCGGTCCTGGGCCTTCGAGAGAGCGTCCTCGGCCTTGCCGCGGTTCTGCTTCACGGCTCTCGTGACCTTGGTCCGGTTCTGCTTCACGGTCCGCTCGACCTCGCGCCGGCGGGCCTTCAGCTCACGCTCGACCCGGGTGCGGCTGGAGCGGACGCGCTGGGTGGCCTTGCGACGCGCCTGGCCGCCGCGGCGCTCGAACTTGTTGAGCTCCCGCGTGACCTGGGTGCGAAGGCTCTTCAGCTCCCGCTCGCGGCCCGTGGTGCTGGTCCACGGCTCGACCGCGTCGGTGACGCGCTCCCGGGCCAGCAGGGCGGCGCCGACGGGGACGTCAAGCACACGCTCAGCGCTCTGGCGAACGATCTGGACCGGCTGGGTGTCGGCCTGCGCGGTGCGGGTCGTGGTGGTCTTGGGCTTGCTCGTGCCCTTGTTGTTGGCGGCGGTGGTAGTCATCTTCATGCCCCTTGGGTTTCGTTTTCTATCTCTAACTTCCTTACTACTAAGCATGTTCAGCGTAGCAAAGTACCCGAACAGGTGTTTGTAACCCCGCCCGCGGCGGTGGTTACGCGGGCTGTGCTGGCGGCTCTTTGACGCGCTCGAGCCAGGACCGCGGCCGATCGAGCTCGGCCAGCGTCGGCAGGCCCTCCGGCGAGCGCCAGACGAGGCGCAGGGCCTCAGCGCCACCGAGCTCGGTGACGCCGTCGCAGAACGTCTTGCCGAGCGCGTACTGGCGAAGCTTGAGGTCGAAGCCGAGCAACCGGCCGATCAGCTCGCCGAGGCCGCTGCGACCGGCGCGCCGGCGCTCGAGGCGCCGCCGCAGCTCGGCGAGCCCGGGACGCTCAGGAGCGGCGGCGTCCATGACGTGCTCGGCGTGACCCTCGATCACCGACATTGTCGCCTGCAGGCGGTCGAAGGTGACGCGCTGGGCCGGGTCTGCAAGCGCATGGGCGAGCTCGCCGCGCAAGAGGGCGCGAACCAGCTCGCGGGGGTCCCGGATCACGCGGCGCACGAGCTCGCCGAGACGATCCGGGCCAAGTCCGGCGCTCGCGGACTCGATCAGCTCGCCGGCCAACCCGCGGACGTGCCCGGCGAGCCAACGAACGCGCTCGAACTGGATTACGTGCGTGGTCTCGTGAAGCGCGATCCAGCTCAGGAACAGCTCGCGGTCGGCCGCCAGCGACCGCCGCGCCGAGTCGAGGTTGGCGCCGACGAACAGCAGCCGAGCCGGGCGCTCGTGGTCGAACAGCGCCACGTCGTACTGTCCCAGCACCCGACGGCCCGCGTAGCCGACCGCGGCCCCCGCCTCGGCCCCGACAGTGGCGCCGAGCACTCGCCGGGCGACCGGAGCGAGCGGACCCGCGCCCGCCAGCTCGCCCGCCAGCCGTTGCTCGATCGGCTCTGCCGCCTCGGCCAGGCTGTCGAGCGCGACCCGAGCCCAGTCGCGACGGTCGAGCAGCTCGGCTGCGGGTGGTTCGGCAACCTCGCCCAGGCCGGCGTAATCGGCCGCGAGGCCGATCGCCACCTCGCAGGCCGCGGCGACCTCGCCCGCGCGATAGTCGTCGGATTGGGCGGCCGCTGGGCGCCCGACCGGGCCGACGCCGCCGATCACCGCCGCGGCGGTCCTCTCGGCGAGCCCCCAGTCGACGAGCCCGGCCGCGGCGCTCAATCCGGCTCCACGGGGCTGGCGCGCTGGATCTCGAGCAGCGTCCCAAGCATCTCCTCGTCGAGCCCGGCGATGATGTCGTAGCGCGCGTCCAGCCCGAGCTCCGCCTGCTCGAGCGCCAGGCTGCCGAACTTCAGGCACGCCCCGGCCTCGCGGGCAATCAGCTGGGCGGCGGCGACGTCGACCGAGCGCGCGGTGCGCCCGCTCAACATTCCATCGAAGCGCCCGGCGCCGACGTAACAGATCGTCAAGGCGAGCGAGCCGATCCCGCGGACCCGGAATGCCTTTCCGGCCAGCCCCTCGATCAGTGGCAGGATCCGCTGCGGCTTGGTCCCCTCGAGCCCGATCAGCTCGAGCCCGTAGCCAGGCCCGCGCGCGTGCAGCTCGGCGCCGTCGAGCTTGGCGCCTCGATGGCGCTCGGCGGTGAATTCCTCTCCGGCCCCGAAATCGAACACGTAGGCGAGCTCCACGTCGGCCATCGAGGGCCCGGAGGAGACGGCGAGGCTGAGCGCGAACGAGGGCAGGGTCCGGCGCGCGTTCAGCGAGCCGTCGATCGGATCGATCACCACCCGGGTCGCGGATCCGCCGTCGCCGAAGCCGACCTCCCCCCGCTCCTCGGAGATCGCCGTGAACGCGGCGCCGCTTGCGTGCAGGGCGTCGAGCTCGGCGAAGACGATCTCCTCCGCCGCGCGATCGATCACCAGGCTGCGGTCGCCGCCCTCGCCAACCCCGTCGTACTCGGTCCGCGCCGCGATCCCGGCCGTGTTGGCGTAGAGCCGGCGCTGTGCCGCGACCATGCGCCGGCAGGCGGCGAACCAGTCGGCCGCGGCCGGGGGCTGGTGGTCCGGTTCGACCATCGGACCGGCCATGCTAGACAGTTGCCAGCGTGTCCCTGAACGGCCACAAGCCGAGCTCCGGACAGCTTCGGGTAGTCGCTCACTCGGGCGGGCCGCTGCTCGTCACCGGCCCCGCCGGTTCCGGCCGCTCGGAGGCGCTCGCGCTGCGCCTCGAGGCGCTGGTCAGCGGTGGTGTGCGACCCGAGGCGGTCTTGGTCCTGACCCGCTCGCGATCCGCCCGGGCGGCGCTTCGCGACCGCGCCGAGGCGCTGCTCGACCGTCCGCACGAGGAGCTCTGGATCCACACCTACGCCGAGGCGGCCGAGCGGCTGCTGCGCGAGTTCTCGACCGAGGCCGGCCTCGACCCCTTCTTCACCATCGTCGGCGCCGCCGACCGGCTGGCGATCCTGCTCGACCGGCTCGATGAGCTGCCCCTGCGCCGGCATGAGATCCGCGGTAACCCGGCCGGGCTGCTCGCCCGCCTGCTGCGCCGCGTGGACCTGCTCAAGGCGGAGGCGGTGTCGCCGGCGGCCCTGCGGGAGTGGGCGGTGGCCGGGGAGCGCGCGGCCGCTACTGCCGGCGAACGGGAGCGCGCGGAGCGCGAGATCGAGTTCGCCGAGCTCTACGCCCGCCACGATCGGATCCTGCGCGAGGCAGGGAGCCTCGATCACGGCGACCTCGTACTCGAGCTGGGCAAGTTGCTCGCTGACCGGGCCGATGTCGCGGAGTCGGTTGGCGCACGCTTCCAGCACCTGCTCGCCGACGAGCTCGAGGACGCCGGCGTCGCGCATCGGGGAATCCTCGACCGGATCACGATCGCGGGCGACCTCGTCTGCGCCGGCGACCCGGGGCAGGCGACCCGCCGCTTTCGCGGCGCCGGCGAGGCGGGCCTGGCGGCGTTCCGCGCCGCCCACCCGCGACTGGTCGAGATCGAGCTCGGGCCGGCGCTGCGTGAGCCGAAGGCGCTTCGCTTCTGGCGCTGCGAGAACGATCGCGCCCAAGCGCAAGCGGTGGCGCGAGAGATCGAGCATCTGCTCGCCGGCGGCGAAGTGCGGCCCGAGGAGATCTGCGTCGTCGCCGGCTCGGGTTGGCGCGAGGGCCGGCTGATCGCCGCCGCGTTCGAGGAGCGCAGCGTCCCCTACCGGTTCGCCGGCGACGCCGCCTTCTTCGGCCGCCCGGAGGTGCGGGACGCGCTCGCCTGGCTGCGGATGCTCGCCGACCCATCCGACGCGGCCGCGGTCGTCAGGGCCCTGACCCGCCCGCCGGTCGACCTGCGCTCCGTCGACCTGGCGAAGGTGACGACGATCGCTCGCCGTCGCAAGCTCGACATGGTCTCGGCGCTGGAGGCGGCGCTCGAGAGCCCGCAGCTGCCGCCCGAGGCGCGGGACCGGATCAAGGGATTCCTGAGCCTCTACCAGGCGGCCTCGAAGGCGCTCGAGCAGGTGCGCGCCGACGTCTTCGTCCGCCGCCTGATCGAGCGCGTCGGCCTGCGCCGCCAGCGGCTGTTCGCGGCCAGCCCGGAGACGGCGGAGCGACTGGTCAACCTCTCGCGGCTCGCCGAGCTGGCTGCGGACTGGTCACGGCGCGAGCCACGCGGCTCGGCGCGCGACTTCGTCCGCCACATCGCCGCCGTCGCCGACGCGGGCGAGCTCGGCGAGCAGGACTGCGAGCGCGCGGCGCCGGGCGCCGTGCTGCTCGCCGAGCCCGAGCAGGTCAAGGGGCTGGAGTTCGACCACGTCTTCCTGCTCGGGTTGCGAAGCGGCGCGGTCCCGGCGCGCCCATGGGAGGACGAGTGGATCCCCGAGTCGCTGCTCGCCGAGCCGATGCCCGAGCCGGGAGAGGAGCTGACCGCAACCCGGCGATTGATGCTCGCCCACGTCGCGATGACCCGGGCCCGCCGCACCCTCGTCCTCTCCTGGCCCGGCCGCGACGAGGAGGGCGGCTCAGCGCCGTCGCGGATCTACCGCGCCGCGATCGAGCGCTTCGAAGGCGAAGAGGAGGTTCACGAGGAGGAGTTGTTCGGCCCCGCCGAGGGGCTTCACTCGACCTACCGGGCGCTGCGCGACGAGGTCCTCGAGGCGTCGTGGCGCGCCGGCTCAGCGCTCTCGGAGATGCGGCTCGACACCGCTGCCGACGTCGACTCCGCGGTCGCCCGCTACCTCGAGCTGGTCAAGCTCGCGGCCCTGATCCAGCGGCCCGGCGCCGAGCAGGCGCCGGAGGCGATCGCGGCGATCAACGAGCTCCTCGGGAGGGTCGCATCGCCCGGCCAGATGATCGAGCTCGAGGCCTCTTCGCTCGACCGCTACCTGCTCGGCGAGGAGCGCGAGCGAACCGCCCGCCGCGAGCAGGTGGCCGCGCGTCGCGAGCCGTCACTGGAGCAGTTCCTGCCCCGGCGCAAGGGCGGCCTCGGCCTCTCGGCCTCCGACATCGACCTCTACCGCACGTGTCCACTCAAGTACAAGTTCGCGCGCGTCTTCGCGATCCCGCAGGAGCCGACGATCAACCAGCGCTTCGGGATCCTGATCCACCAGGTGCTGGAGCGGTTCCACGCCGAGGAGATGCGCGCCGCGGCCGGCGGGGACGAGCCCCTGGCGGCCGCCCCGGGCAGCATCGACCGCCTGCTCGGCCTCTTCGAAGCCGGCTGGCGCCGACAGGGATTCGGCGCCTCGGACGACGAGCTTCAGTACAGGGACCGAGCGGTCGCCGCACTCGCCCGCTACCAGGAGCGCCACTCCCACTCTCAGTCCGAGCCGGTCTGGCTCGAGCGCAGCTTCGCCTTCTCGATCGGCCCGCACCAGCTGCGCGGCCGCGTCGACCGCGTCGACCGCCTCCCGGACGGCGGCTACGAGCTGATCGACTACAAGACCGGCGACCCCGGCTCGGGTCCGAAGCTGAGCGGCGACGTCCAGATCGCCCTATACCGGCTCGGCGCCCGCGAGGCCTGGGAGATCGACGCGGGGTCGGGCAGCTACTGGTACGTGCTCGCCGACGAGCGGGTCGAGGTACCGGCCGAGCCGGACGACCCCGAGCGGGTCGAACGCACGGTGCTCGAGGTCGCCGGGGGGATCACCGGCCAGGATTTCGAGCCACGCCCCTCGTACGAGATCTGCTCCTGGTGCGACTACCGGCTGATCTGCCCGGCGTCGGAGGCGTGAGCCCGGCAGCTACTGCGCCCCAGGCTCCTCGGGATCGGTGCGCTGGCGCAGGAAGCGCTGGAAGTCGCGCGCGATCGCGTCGCCCGAGGGCATCTCGCCGGTGTCGATCTCGACGTCCTCGGACTGCTCGGACTCGAGCCGGCGGACCAGCTCCTCGATCTCGGGATTCGACGAGACGGCGCGGTCCACCTGAGTCTCGAACCGCTCCATCGCCTCCTCGAGCTCGGAGGCCTCGATCGCGACCCCGGTGAACGCCTCGAGCCGACGCAGCAGGGCCAGCGCCGCCTTCGGGTTCGGGACGGCGGCGACGTAGTGGGGCACGGCCGCCCAGAGGCTGGCCGACGTGAACCCGCGGCGCCGGCAGGCGTCGTGGATGATCCCGACGATCCCGGTCGGGCCCTCATAGTTCGAGCGGCTCAGCCCGAGGCTCTCGACCAGCTCGGGATCCGAGGCGAGGCCGGTGATCGGGACCGGGTGGCTGTGGGGGACGTCAGCGAGTAGGGCGCCGAGCGTGACAACCAGCTCGACCTCGAGCCGCTCAGCGACCTCGAGCACTGCCTCGGCGAAGGTCCGCCAGCGAGTGTTCGGCTCGATCCCCGAGATCAGCACCAGGTCGCACTCGGCGCTCGGCGCGGGAGCGGCGAGGACGGCGTTCTCGGGCCAGTCGACCTCGCGGGTCTGTCCGTCCGTGAGCCGGATCGTCGGCCGGGTGACCTGGAAGTCGTAGAACTCCTCGGGATCGAGCTCGGCGATCGGCTCCGCGTCGAGCGAGCCGGCGATCGCATCGAGCGCGGTCGTGGCCGCCCCGGCGGCGTCGTTCCAGCCCGCGAAGGCGGCGACCAGGATCGGCGAGCGCAGCGGCGGCGGGTCGCCGTCCCACTTCAGTGGCTCCACAGGGTCGAGACTACAACCCGCCAGGCGGCCTTCGCGGGCCGATCCGGTCCGACCGCCCGGTCAAGATGGGACGGGTGGAAGCCGCGCTCGCCCAGGTCCATCCGCGGGTCGCCGAGCTGCACCCGGGACAGCGCTTCGAGGGTCGCTACGCGTGCCTCGCGAAGGAGCGGCTGACGGCGCGGAACGGCAGCTCGTACCTCTCACTGCGCCTGCGAGACCGCAGTGGCGTGATCGGCGCTCGGGTGTTCCGCGACCCCGATCGAATCGGGCTGCGCTTCGAGGCCGGCGACGCGATCGCCGCCCGCGGCAAGGTCGAGCGCTACCGCGGTGAGCTCGTCGCCGAGCTCGAGGACGCTCGCCCGCTCGAGCCCGGCAGCTTCGACCCGGCGGAGTTCCTCCCCGCCGCCTACCGATCCGCCGACGAGCTGACCGGCTTCGCCGAGCACCTGGTCCGCGAGATCCACGACCCGGGCCTGCGTGGCGTCGCCGAGACGGTGGTCCTCTCGGGTCCGGTGGCGGCCGAGTTCGGGCGCGCGCCCGCTACCCGCGCCGGCCATCACGCCTACCTCGGCGGACTGCTCGAGCACACGGTCGCCGTCGGCACCCTGGTCGGCGAGGTCTGCCAGCTTCACCCCCGGCTCGACTCGGACCTGCTGATGACCGCCGCGCTGGTCCACGACGCAGGCCGCGCGCGTGAGTTCACCTACGGGGCCGACTTCGGGCTCAGCGCCGAGGGGCGGCTGCTCGGCCACCTCGCGATCGGCGCCGAGATCGTCGGCGCCGCCGCGTCCTCGCTGCCGGACGAGCGCCGGCTCGCGTTGCTCAACTGCGTGCTCTCCCACCATGGGCCCGATGCCGGTCCTGGGCGCCAGGCGGCCGCGCGTGGCTTCGCCGGACCCGAAGCGCTCGCCCTCTACCGGATCAACGCCCTCGACGCCTCGGTCAAGGGCGCGCTCGAGCACGGGCGTTTCTAGCCCGGAGCGCGCAGCGCCCGGCGCACCAACTGCGTCGCGACGAACAGAAGCAGGAGCGCGAACCCGACCTCGAGCGCGCGCTCGGAAACCGTGTTCGAGAGCACCACCCCTGCCGCGACCCCGAGTGGCGAGAGAGCGCCGACGATCAGCCCGTCGCGCACTCGGACGTTGCCGTAGGCGTTCTGGCGCCAGGCGCCGACGATCGCGACCGGCACGATCGCGACCAGGGAGGTCGCCTCGGCGCGCAGTTGCGGCTCGTCGAGGAAGATCGCCAGCGCCGGCACAAACAGGATCCCGCCGCCGACGCCGAGCAGCCCCCCGACGGCGCCGCCGGCGAAGCCGAGCAGGGCGGCGGCGACGTACTCCATCAGGCGATCAGGAACTGGATCGCGACCACGGCCAGCAGGGCGGCGAAGAGGAGCGAGATCGAGCGCTCGGGCACGCGCTGCTGGATCGCAGCTCCGGCCACCACCCCGCCAACTGCGGGGACCCCGACCAGCAGGCCCTCGAGCAGGTCGACGTTCCCGTACAGCGCCTGTCCGAGCGCGGCGAAGGCGCCGATCACGGCGATCGCCAGCATGCTGGTCCCGGTTGCCGCCCGCTCGCCGTAGGCGAACAGGAAGATCAGCAGTGGAACGATGACCGTTCCGCCGCCGACCCCGAACAGGCCGCTGAAGGCGCCTGCGGCCGTCGCCGTCACGGCCAGCTTCAGGAACCGATCGGCGGCCATCGCGGCGATACTAGAGCCGCCGATGGGCGCCGCGGAAGCCATCCTCGAGCCGCTTCGCGCGGAACCCGACCGGGCCGCGATCCTCTGCGACATCGACGGGACCCTCGCCCCGATCGTCGCCGATCCGGAGGCGGCGACCGTCCCCTCCGCCGCCAGGGAGCTGCTGCGCGAGCTGGCCCGCCGCTTTCGCCTGGTCGCCTGCGTGACCGGCCGGCGGGCGAGCTTCGCGCGCAGGATGGTCGGGGTCTCCGAGCTCACCTACGCCGGCAACCACGGGCTCGAGCTGCTCGCGCCGGGCGACTCCGAGCCGCGCCTCGATCCGGCGCTCGGGCGCCGCGGCGCCGCGGCAGCCGCCTTCGCCGCGCGCCTGGACTGGCCTCGGCTCGAGGCGGTCGGCCTCCAGCTCGAGGACAAGGGGCCGATCCAGGCGATCCACTGGCGTCGTGCGACCGATCCTGACACCGCCGACCAGCGCGCCGAGGCGATTGCCACGCTCGCTCGAGAACAGGGCCTGATCCCGCACCGGGGCCGGATGGTGCTCGAGCTGCGGCCGGTCGCCGAAGTGCACAAGGGCGTCGCTACGCGGAGGCTGATCGAGGGCGCGGGCGCGACCCGGGCGCTGTTCGGAGGTGACGACGCGACCGATCGCGACGCCTTCGCCGCCCTGCGGGAGCTGAAGCGCGCGGGGACGCTCGAGGCGTCGGTGTGCGTGGCCGTCGCCTCGGCCGATGGACCGGCCGAGCTTCAGCGCGAGGCAGACCTGGTCGTCGCGGGACCCGACGGGTTCCTCGAGCTGCTGCGAGGCCTGTGATGACCTTCTGCGACCTGTTGCGGGCCACGGTGCTGCTGGTCGCGGGTGTCGCCACCGCCCTGGGGGCGGTCAGCGTTCTGGTCGCCAACCGCGAGTCCGACGACTTCGCGCTCGCGATCGCCGCCGGCTGGTGGGTCGTCGCAGCGGCGATCGGGCTCTGGCTCGGCCGCGCCGAGAGGGTCGGCGAGGCGACCGCGCGGGTGCTCGCCGGGGCGCGCACCGCAACCAGCCTGCCGGCTGAGAGCCCGGGTCGGATCGCGTTCGGGCGGCTGTGGCCGATCGGGCTCTTCGCGCTCGTCGTCGGCGGCGCCGGCTGGGTCTGGCCGCAGGTGGCGGCGATCGGAGCCGGCTACGCGATCCTGATCGCCCTCGCCTGGCGGGGACGGGAGGCGGCGGTGGCGGCGATCGAGGACCGCGACGGGGTCCGCTTCTACGTCGAGCCGTCCTCGGCCTTCGAGCCGCTGCGGCTGATCCGCACCCCCGGCCTTTACCGTGACCGCGCCCCGTCGGCGAATCCGCCGCCCCCACCGCCGGCCCGCAGCGCCTAGCTGCGCGCCCGCCGGCGCGACCCGGCCGAGCGCCGGCTCGGCGAGTCGTGCGAGGGTCGCCGGTCGCCCGCGACGACGGGAGAACGCGTACCAGCCGCCGGCCGCCGCCGCGAGTGCCGCGACCGCGGCAAGCACGAGCCCGGCCCGCGGGCCCGCGAGCTCGGCCAACCCGCCGACGATCGGCCCGCCGATCGGCGTCGAGCCGATGAAGACGACCGAGTAGATCGCCATCACCCGGCCGCGCATCGCGGCCGAGGCGCCGAGCTGCAGGGTCGAGTTGACACCGGCGGCAAAGCTGACGCTGACTGCTCCAAGCGGGACCAAAGCCGCGAGCGCCACCGGCAGCGACGGCGCCGCGGCTGCGAGCAGCGCGCAGGCGCCGAACGCGGCGCAGGCCGAGACGAGCTGGCGCTCGCTGACCCGTCCGCGGGCGCCGGTGGCGAGCGCGCCGAGGATCGACCCGGCCGCCATCGCCATCGCCAATGCGGTGTAGGCGAGCGCGCCGCCCTCGAAGGTAAAGCGGCCAAGCAGAGGCAGCAGGACCTGGAAGTTGAACGCCAGCGTCCCGACCACGGTCATCATCGCGAGCGGGATCAGCAGGCTCGGCTCGCCGCGCAGATAGCGGATCGCCGCACCGACGCCGCCCGTTTCGCGATCGGGCGCCGGCGTCGGGGCGAGCAGCCGCGGGTCCATCGCCCGCAGGGCGACGATCATCGCGGCGAAGGTCGCCGCGTTGACCAGAAAGCACGGAGCGATCCCGACCGTGGCGATCAGCAGCCCGGCCCCCGCCGGCCCGAGGATCCGCGCCGCGTGGATCAGGACGCTGTTCAGGCCGACCGCGTTCACCACCCGGTCCGAGCCGACCATCTCGATCACGAACGCCTGCCGGGTCGGGTGGTCGACCGCGGTCACCAGGCCGCGGGCGAGGACGAGCCCGAACACCATCCAGGGCACGACCGCGCCGGTCGCCGTCAGCGCCCAGAGGCCCAGCGCCGGGACGGCCATCGTCGCCTGGGTGGCGACCAGCAGGCGCCGCTTCGGCCAGCGATCGGCCAGCACCCCGCCCCAGGCGCCGACCAGCAACATGGGCAGGAACTGAAGCGCCGAGGTCACCCCGACGGCGATCCCGCTGCCGGTGAGCTCGAGGATCAGCCACATCTCGGCCACCGTCTGCATCCAGTTCCCGCTCAGCGAGACGATCTGACCGGCGAAGTAGCGCCGGTAGTTGGGGATCTGGAGGGCGGAGAAGGAGCGGCGCAGCGCCGCGCTCACGGCAAGGCTTCCTCGTCGAGCAGCCGCTCGAGGATCTCCGCCGCCCGCTCCAGCGTCGCCAGCTCGTCGGGATCGAGCCGGGCGAGCCGGCGTGCGAGGTAGGCCGTCTTGCGGGTGCGCAGACGACGCAGGAGGTCGCGCCCGCCGCCCGTCGTGGCGACGAGGAAGGCCCGACCGTCGGAGGGATCCGCGGTCCGGTTGACGAGCCCGAGCTGCTCGAGCTTGGCGACGATCCGGGTCGCGGTCGGGCGCTTGACGGATTCGCGGGCCGCGAGCTCGGACGGGGTCAGCGGCCCGTGCAGCTCGACCGTCGCAAGCGCGGCGGCCAGGCTCGGGCTGAGCTCGCCGCGTCCCTCCGCGGCAAATCCCTGCTGGCGCAGCCGCCGGGCGGTGCGAGTGATCGCCAGCCTCAGGTGAGCGGCGATCTCGGTCGGGGATGCGACAGTAGTAGTTACCATCGCTAATTAGCTTAGCAAACTATATCGAGCGACCGCGCAGCTTGAGCAGCTCGCGCCAGCTTCGGGTGTTGGCGACCTGCTTGCGGGTCAGCCACCCACGCCGAGCCGTGGCGACCCCGTAGACGATGTTGGAGAGCGTGTCGACGCCGTGCGCGTCGGTGTTGACGCAGATCCCCACCTCGGCCTCGGCGGCGAGCCGAGCGTGGCGCTCGGAGAGGTCGCGGCGGTTGGGGTTGCCGTTGATCTCGAGCAGGGTGCGGTTGGCCGCCGCCGCCTCGGCGACCGCCTCGACGTCGATCTCGTAGGGCTCGCGCCTGCCGATCAGGCGCCCGGTCAGGTGACCGATGCAGTCCACGCGCGGGTTCTCGATCGCCGCGACCACCCGTTTGGTCATCTCCTTTGGCGAGATCCGAAACGAGGTGTGGACGCTCGCGATCACCCAGTCGAGCTCGGCGAGCAGGTCGTCCTCGTAGTCGAGTGAGCCGTCGGTGCCGATGTTGACCTCCGAGCCGGCCAGGAGCCGGAAGCGGCGTTTCGAGGCGGCGTTGAACGCCGCCACCTCCTCGATTCGTCCCCGAAGGGCATCGGCGGTGACGTGATTGCCGAACCCGTGGCTCGCCGAGTGGTCGGTGACGGCGAGGTAGGTATAGCCCCGCGCCCGCGCAGCCTCGGCCATCTCCTCGAGCGTGTTGCGGCCGTCCGAGAGCGTCGTGTGGCAATGCAGGTCGCCGCGGATGTCGGCGAGCTCAACCAGCTCCGGAAGCTCGTCCGCCGCCGCCGCAGCGATCTCGCCTCCGCCCTCGCGCAGCTCCGGCTCGATGTAGGCGAGCCCGAGGCGCGCGTAGACCTCGCCCTCGGTCCGGTAGCGCGCGACCTCGCCGGACTCCTCGTCGGTGATTCCGTGCTCGGATACCGAGAGTCCGTCCCGGAGCGCCCGTTCACGCAGCTCGACGTTGTGCTTGGCCGAGCCGGTGAAGTGCTGGAGCAGGTTCCCGTACGCCTCGGGCTCGACGATCCTCAGGTCCACCGAGAGTCCGTTGTACGTCGTCACCCGGGTTCCCGAAGCTCCGGGGGACCCGGCCTGGGCGACCAGCTCGTGCTCGGTCAGGGCGATTGCCAGCTGCTTCGGGTCGCGCGCCGTCGCGATCAGGTCGATGTCCTTGCAGGTCTCGGCTCGCCGCCGCGCCGAGCCGGCGACGGTAACCGCGTCGCTGTCCGGGTGGGCGCGGAGCGCAGCCGCCAGCTCCTCGGCCACTGGGAGGGCCTGGGAGAGCAGCAGCCGCTCGGCGGGCCCCTTCTCCCCGAGCGTCGCCAGGGCCGCGATCACGTTCTCCTCGGCCTTCGGGCCGAGTCCCTTGAGGTCGCGGATCCGCTGCTCTTCGGCCGCCGCGCGAAGGTCGTCGAGCGTCGCGACGCCGAGCTCGTCGTACAGCCGGCGGACCGTCTTCGCCCCGAGGCCGGGAATCCGGGTCACCTCGACCAGGGAGGCCGGGTACTTCGCCTTCAACTTCGTCGCCGAGGGGATCTCCCCGGTTTCGACCAGGGCGACGATCTTCGTCTGCAGCGTCTCGCCGATCCCCGGCAGCTCGGTCGCCTTTCCGGCCAGCGCCAGCTCCTCGACCGAAACCGGGCTCTGGCGGATCACCCGGGCCGCCTCCCTGTAGGCGAGCACCCGGTAGCGGATCGCCCCGTCGAGCTCGTACAGGGTCGCGAGCTCCGCCATCGCATCGGCGATCTCGGCGTTTCGCATCGGCACGGGCACGCACTCTAGATTGGCGCCTGTGTCCGCCCCCGCCGGCGTCTGGCTGGTGCTCCCCACCTACGACGAGGCCGAGAACCTCGAGGCGATCGTGAGCGCGATCCGCGACCAGCTGCCCGCCGGGCGACGGTTGCTGATCGTCGACGACAACTCGCCCGACGGCACCGGCCGGCTCGCCGACCGGCTCGCCGCCGCCCATGACGACGTCGAGGTGGTCCACCGGCCGTCGAAGGAGGGGCTCGGCCCCGCGTATGTGGACGGGTTTCGCCGCGCGCTCGCGGGCGGCGCCGAGCTGATCGTGCAGATGGATGCCGACTTCTCGCACAACCCGGTCGACCTCCCGCGCCTGATCGAGGCCGCCGCCGGCGCCGACCTGGTGCTCGGCTCGCGCTACGTCGACGGCGGAGGGGTCGCCGACTGGGGGCCGATCCGGCGTCTGGTCAGTCGCGGTGGCTCGATCTACGCGCGCCGGCTGCTCGGGATCGAGGTCCACGACCTCACCGGCGGCTTCAAGGTCTTCCGCCGCGCCACGCTCGAGGCGATCGAGCTCGAGACGCTCGCCTCGCAGGGGTACTCGTTCCAGGTCGAGACCACCTACCGCGCGATCCGGGCCGGGTTGCGAGTGGTCGAGGTCCCGATCGTCTTCGCCGACCGCCGGGTCGGCGAGTCGAAGATGAGCGGCGCGATCGTCGCCGAGGCCGCGATCCGGGTGCCGCTGCTGCGGCTCTCAGGTGGCGGCCGCGACCGGAGCTATACTTTTTGAAGCAGGACGGTCGGCGGCCCGCCGACGCGACACCCAAGGCACCCGCAGCGGGTTAGGAGACCCAAGTGACAGGCAAGCTCCCTGACGTTACCGACGCCGACTTCCAGACCGACGTGCTCGAGTCCGAGACCCCGGTCCTGGTTGACTTCTGGGCTCCGTGGTGCGGCCCGTGCCGGGTCGTGCATCCGATCCTCGAGGAGATCCAGGCCGAGCGCGAGAGCGAGCTTCGGATCGTCAGCCTGAACGTGGACGAGAACCAGCAGACGGCCGCGCGCTACGAGGTGCTCTCGATTCCGACCCTGATCCTGTTCCGCGACGGGGCCGAGGCCAAGCGGATCGTAGGGGCGCTGCCCAAGCGCCGGCTCGAGGCCGAGCTGGAGCCTGCGCTGACGCTCTCCTAGCCGGCGCGCTCGACCTCTACGACCAGCTCGCGCCCGTCGATCCTGGCGGTTGCGACCGGCGCGCTGCCGCCGCCGTAGGCAACGCTGGTAGCGAGGGTCTCGCCGGCGATGTAGCGCTCGTGCTCGCGCGCGGCGTCGAGCAGCTCCGGGTCGCCGCCGAGCACGAGTGAGATCCGGTCGGAGACGTGCAGGCCCGCCTGCTTGCGCGCGGCCTGGACCGCGTGCACAACCTCGCGCGCGGTCCCCTCGCGAACCAGCTCGGGGTCGAGGTCGAGCGCCAGCGCGACCGCGCGGCCCGCCTCCGCCTCGACCTCGTAGCCCCCGAGCGGCTGCATGACGAGGCTCAGGTCCTGCGGCTCGAGCGTGTGGTCGTTGCCGTCGAGGTTGATCCCGATTGTGCGCTCCCCGCGGATCGCCTCCGCTGCGTGATCGGGGTCGAGCGCCTGCACGGCCGCGGCCGCCTGCGGCATCAGCTTGCCGAACCGGGGACCCAGGGTGCGGTAGTTGGGCTTCACCTCGTGCGTGACCAGCTCGGTCTGATCGGAGACGAAGTCGAGCTCCTTGACGTTGAGCTCGGCGGCGACGATCTCGCCGAGGCGCTCGATCTCGGCGCGCTCGGACTCGGTTGCGACGATCACCGCGCGGCGCAGCGGCTGGCGGTTCTTGACCTTCGCCGCGGCGCGCGCGGCTCGCCCGAGCTCGATCGCCCGCAGCGCCGCCCCGACGCCCGCCTCGAGCTCGGCGTCGACGAGCGCCGGATCGGGCTCGGGATAGTCAGCGAGGTGGACCGAGCGATCGGACCCGGCGCTGCCGAAGCGGAGGTTGGTGTAGATCTCGTCGGCGGTGAAAGGGATGAACGGCGCGAGCAGCGTCGCGACCTCGATCAGGCAGTGGCGCAGGGTCGCGAACGCGGCCCGGTCGCCGTCCCAGAAGCGGCGGCGGTTGAGACGCACGTACCAGTTCGAGAGCTCGTCGACGTAGGCCGCGATAGCGCGCCCGGCGCTCGTGCAGTCGAAGTCGTCCATGCGCTCGATCACTTCGGCCTGGACGCCCTGTAGACGGCTCAACGCCCACCGGTCCAGGTCCTCCAGCGACGAGCGGCGAGCGACGAGCGACGAGCCCACGTCGTCGGCGTCGAGCCCCTCCGCGGTCGCGTACAGGACCCAGAACGAGTACGTGTTCCAGATCGTGAGCAGGAACTGGCGCACCGCGTCGCCGACGGTCTCGGCGGAGAAGCGGTAGCTCGACCACGGCTGCTGGGTTGAGAGCAGGTACCAGCGGAAGGCGTCGGCGCCATGGGCGTCGAAGACCTCCCACGGGTCGACGACGTTGCCGCGGCTCTTCGACATCTTCTGGCCCTCGGGGTCGAGGAGCAGGCCGAGGCAGACGCAGTTGCGATAGCTCGACCGGTCGAAGAGCAGCGTCGACTCGGCGAGCAGCGAGTAGAACCAGCCCCGGGTCTGGTCCTGTGCCTCGCAGATGTAGTCGGCCGGGAATCTCGCCTCGAACTCCTTCTCACCCTCGAACGGGTAGTGGAACTGGGCGAACGGCATCGCGCCCGAGTCGTACCAGGCATCGATCACCTCCTCCACCCGCCGCATCTCGCCTCCGCACGCGTCGCAGCGCAGCACCACCTCGTCGATATAGGGACGGTGCAGGTCATCGGGTGGATCGCCGCCGCGCTCGCGCAGCTCGGCCACCGAGCCGGCGCAGACGACCTCGTCGCAGTCGTCCGACTCGCACTCCCATACCGGCAGCGGCGTGCCCCAGTAGCGCTCGCGCGACAGCGCCCAGTCGACGTTGCCCTCGAGCCAGTTGCCGAACCGACCGTGCTTGACGTGCTCGGGTCGCCAGCCGATCTGCTCGTTCTCGACCAGCATCCGGTCGCGGACGTCGGTCGTGCGGATGTACCAGCTCGACTTCGCGTAGTAGAGCAGCGGCGTCGCGCAGCGCCAGCAGTGCGGGTAGGAGTGCTCGTAGACCTCGGAGCGCAGCAGCCGCCCGCCCACCCGCAACGCCTCGACGATCTCGGGATCGGCGCGCTTGACCGGGAGCCCCGCGAAGTCGCTCACCCGCTCGTCGAAGGTGCCGTCGGCGCGAACCGGGTTCTGGAGCTTGATCCCGTACTGCTCGCCGAGCTTGAAGTCGTCCTCGCCGAAGGCGATCGCGGTGTGGACGACGCCGGTGCCCTCCTCGGTGGTGACGAAGTCCGCCTCGAGCACCGTGTGGCCGCGAGGCCCGTAGTCCGAGACGTAGGGGAAGGGCGGTTCGTAGCGGATCCCGGCGAGTGCCGTGCCCGGGAAGTGGGCGAGGACCTCGGCGTCCTCGCCCAGCACCCGCTCGACCAGATCGCGAGCGACGATCAGGACCTCGTCCTCGTGGCGTGCGCGCACGTACTCGATCTCGGGCCCGACGGCGAGGGCCGCGTTGGAGATCAAGGTCCACGGGGTGGTCGTCCAGGCGACCAGCGCGTCACCGGGCTGCACGGGCGATTCCGGGATCGCGTCGGTCGGTGGCGCTCCCGTGACCGGGAAGCGGACATAGACCGAGGGGTCCTCGACGTCGCGGTAGCCCTCCGCCACCTCGTGTGAGGAGAGCGCGGTCCCGCATCGCGGGCAGTAGGGCACGACCTTGTGGCGCTCGTACAGCCGCCCCTGGTCCCAGATCTGGCGCAGCGACCACCAGACCGACTCGATGTAGGAGTCCTCGAGGGTGATGTAGGGGTCGTCGAGGTCGATCCAGAGGCCGACCCGCTCGGTCATCCGTCGCCACTCCTCGACGTACCGGAAGACCGACTCCCGGCAGCGGGCGTTGAACTCGGCGATCCCGTACTTCTCGATCTCGGCCTTGGACGAGATCCCGAGCTCCTTCTCGACCTCGAGCTCGACCGGGAGCCCGTGGCAGTCCCAGCCCGCCTTGCGCGGCACGTAGTGCCCCCGCATCGCGCGGTAGCGCAGGTAGACGTCCTTGAACACGCGCGAGAGCACGTGGTGCGATCCCGGCCTGCCGTTGGCGGTCGGCGGCCCCTCGTAGAAGCTCCAGATCGGGGCCCCGGCGTCGCGTCGCTGCGCCAGCTGGCGCGCGAAGACGTCGTGCTCGCGCCAGCGCTCGAGCACCCGCTGCTCGAGCTCCGGGAAGCGCTGCTTGGGGTCGACGGGCGTGAATCCGCTCACGAGCGGCGGATTCTAGGCGCGCTCCGACCGGCCGCCGGCGAGCCAGGAGCGGATCTCGTCCCCCTGCTCGTCGAGGCGGGGCGGCCGGCGGCGGGTGCTGGGCGGGGTGGAGCGCAGGCCGAGCGGCGAGCGCACGGTCCGCACGCCGTCGTGCTCGTCGACCGGGTCGAGCTCGAGCTCGGAGGCGAGCTCGAACGCCCCGGCGAGATCGTTGACCGCCCCGGCGGGGACGCCGGCCGCGCGCAGGCGCTCCGACCACTGCCCGACGGACGCCGTCGCAAGTCGCCGCTCGAGCAGCGGCCGCAGGGCCGTCCGGTTCGCGACCCGGCGCGGGTTGGTGGCGAAGCGCTCGTCATCCGCCAGCTCCGGCGCCCCGAGGGCCTCGCAGAGTGCGGCGAACTGACGGTCGTTGCCGGCGCAGATCATCAGCGAGCCGTCACCGGCCGCGTAGGTGGCGAACGGCTCGATGCTCGGGTGGACGTTGCCGAGCCGCTGCGGCACAGCGCCCGCGTTGAGATAGCCCGATGCCTGGTTGACGAGCGCCGAGAGGGCGCTGGAGAGCAGGTCGATCTCGATTCGTTGCCCGGCGCCGCTGCGCTCCCGGGCGGCGAGCGCGGCGAGCACCGCAACCGCCGCGGCCTGGCCCGCGATCACATCGACCAGTGCGACCCCGACCTTCGACGCCTCGCCGTCGGCCGGTCCGGTGATCGACATCAGCCCCGAGAGCGCCTGGACCAGCGGGTCGTAGCCCGGCATCGCGGCGCCCGGTCCGGTGCCGAAGCCGGTGATCGAGCAATGGACCAGGCGCGGGTTGTCGCTTCGAAGCCGCTCGGTGCCGAGTCCGAAGCGCTCCAGCGTGCCGGGCTTGAAGTTATCGATCAGCACGTCGGCGCGCGCCGCCAGCTCGCGAGCCATGGCGGCGTCGCCGGGATCGCCGAGGTCGAGCACGACCGAGCGCTTGTTGCGGTTCACGGCCTGGAAGTAGGTCGATTCTCCGGCGGCGGACTCAGGCGGCATCCAGGTCCTGGTCTCGTCGCCGGCCGGCGATTCGACCTTGATCACCTCCGCCCCGAGGTCGCCGAGCGTCATCGCCGCCAGCGGCCCGGCGAGGACGCGGGTGAAGTCGGCGACCAGCAAGCCGTCCAGCGGGGCGGTGGTGCTCATCGCGGGCAGCGTATTCGCGGTCCCTAGAGTCTGCTCGGTGAGGTTCTCGCCGGCACTGGCAGGGGTGATCCCGGCGCTCGTCTGCGTTGCCGGCTGCGGCTCCGACGAGCCGCCGCCGACGCCCGCGGCCTGCCTCGCTTCAGCCTCCGCCTACCTCCGGGCGCTCGAGGCCGCCCCGCAGCAGGTCCTACTCGATGCGGGGACGCCGATCAGCTCCTGTCTGGTCGAGGAACAGGCGCCGGGGCCGGTCCAGGACGTCGGCCGGTCGGTGGTCGCCGCGGCGACCGAGCTCAACCGCCGCGCGCGCGCGGACCCCGACCCGGCGGCGATAGTCCAGCTCGGCTACCTGGTCGGCGCGGTCCAGGAGGCCGCGGCGTCTACCGGCGGCATCCACGAGGACCTGGTCCTGCGCCTCGATTCCGCGGCGCGGTACGCGGGCTCGGGCGGGGAGCCGTTCTCGGCCTCCTTCGAGCGCTCGTTTGGCGAGGGCTACGGCGCCGGCCAGGCGGACGGCTAGGCCGACGGGCGGGAGGTCCGCTGCCTCGGGACGCGCAGCTCGGCGCTGCGCCGCCGCCAGCCTGCGTGGTTGGCGTCGAGATAGAGGATCGTCAGCATCGAGTTCATCGGGACTCCTTTTCGAGGTAACCACTGTACGACGTTCGCTAGTTATAGCATAACCGGCGACGCTATGATGTCGGTTATGGTGGCGCACGCAGATCAGAGCGCGCCGGGGCAGCTCGAGCTGATCCGCGGCTTCGTCAACACGTTCGATCTCGAGCACGACACCGACGAGCTCTCGACCGGCTCCGGGGCCTCCGGCTGGCTGACCGACAACTCGCTGCCGGGCGGAGAGCGCGCCCTGGAACGCCCGGAGCGCGAGCGGCTAATCGCCGTCCGCGAGGCACTGCGCGAGCTGCTGCTCGCCAACAACTCCGGCGAGTCGCCGCCGCCACCGGCGCTCGCGACGCTCAACGAGCAGTCCGAGGACGCGGCGATCGGGCTGCGCTTCTCGGCCACCGGCGGCGAGCTCGTCACCCGCTGCGAGGGGGTTGATTCTTCGATCGCCCGCCTGCTCGCGATCGTTCACGAGGCGATGCGTGATCAGACCTGGCCGCGGCTCAAGGTGTGCCCTGCCGACGACTGCCGGTGGGCGTTCTATGACCGGTCGCGCAACCGCTCCGGCACCTGGTGCGAGATGGGCGACTGCGGCAATCGTGCCAAGGCGCGCGCCTACAGGGAGCGCCGCCGCCACGATCGCGAGCGATAGCCTGCCCACCGGTGGCCGCCGAGACTAAGCTCTGGGGCGTCGAGACCGACAAGGCCGTCGCCAACTTCCCCGTCTCGGGAGATCCGATCCCCGCGCCGGTGATCCACTGGCTCGGGCGGATCAAGGCCGCCGCCGCCCGCATCAACGCCGAGCTCGAAAAGCTCGATCCCGAGGTCGCGGAGCGGATCGCGACCGGCGGCGACGCGGTGGCCGCCGGGGAGCACGACGACCAGTTCCCGGTCGACGTCTTTCAGACCGGGTCGGGGACCTCCTCGAACATGAACGCGAACGAGGTGATCGCCAGCCTGGCCGGCGACGTGGCGCATCCCAACGACCACGTCAACATGGGCCAGTCCTCAAACGACGTCTTCCCGTCGGCGGTCCACCTGGCCGCGCTCGGCGAGGTCTCCTCCGGTCTGCTGCCCGCGCTCGACGCGCTCGCCGACGCCCTTGCGGCGAAGGCCGACGAGTTCTCGGGGCATGTGAAGGCGGGCCGCACCCACCTGATGGACGCCGTGCCGGTCACCCTCGGGCAGGAGTTCGCCGGCTTCTCGACTCAGGTCAGGCTCGGCTCCGACCGGGTCCGCGGGACGCTGGCGCGGGTCGGCCAGATCCCGCTCGGCGGCACCGCCGCGGGCACCGGCCTCAACACCCATCCCGAGTTCGCCCGCAGGGTGCGCCGGCTTCTGGCCGAGGAGACCGGTCTCGAGATCAGCGCCCCGGCCGACCCGTTCGAGGCCCAGGGGAGCCGCGACGCCCTGGTCGAGCTGTCCGGGGCGTTGAAGGTGGTCGCGGTCTCGATGATCAAGATCGCCAACGATCTGGCGCTGATGGGCTCGGGCCCGCGCGCCGGCCTGGCGGAGATCCGCCTCCCGGAGCTGCAGAAGGGATCGTCGATCATGCCCGGCAAGGTCAACCCGGTGATCTGCGAGGTCGTGATCCAGGTCGGCGACCAGGTGATCGGCAACGACGCCGCGATCAGCGTTGCCGGGACCCAGGGACAATTCGAGCTCAACGTCCGGGTGCCACTGATCGCGCGCAACCTGCTCGATTCGGTGAAGCTGCTCGCAGCCTCGGCTCGGCTGCTCGACACCAAGTGCGTGAGCGGGATCGAGCCGAACGAGGAGATGCTCGGCCGCCACGCCGAGTCGACCCTGCAGACCGCGACAGGGCTCACCCCGCACATCGGATACGACCGGACGACCGAGATCGTCAAGGAGGCGTCGACTTCCGGGCGCACGGTGCGGGAGGTGGCGCGCGAGCATGGAGTCGACGAGGCGGTGCTCGACGAGGTGCTCGACCACGGCCGCCTGGCCCGGCCGCACGATTGACCAGGCGATCGGAGCCGGCGCCTGCGCTCAGGAGGTCTGCAGCTTCTCGCGCTTGAGTGTCAGCAGGGCGATGTCGGCGTGGCCGAGCAGCTCACCGGCCTCCATCGCCCCGCTCGCCTCGGCAGCGCCCCACGAGACCGAGAGCGGCGTCCCGTTTGCCGCCGCGCAGGTGTTGAGCACCTCCGCGGCCACCCGCTCGGAGGCCCGCTCCGCTCCCTCGAGGTCGGTGTCGGGAAGCAGGAGCGCGAACTCGTCGCCTCCCCAGCGAAAGGCCCGATCTCCCGCCCGCATGGCGCGCTCGATTGCCGCTGCGGTATCGCGCAGGCAGCGGTCGCCGTCGAGGTGTCCGAAGCGGTCGTTGATTTCCTTGAACCGGTCGAGGTCGACGAGGGCGACGCTGGTCGTCGAGGACGCCCGGCGGCTGCGGCCGAGCTCGACCTCGAGCGCCTCGTCGAAGGCGCGCCGGTTGGCGAGCCCGGTCAGCGCGTCGCCGCGCGCCAGCGCCTGGGCCCGGCGCTCGGCCTCCCACAGCTCGACCCGCTGGGCGCGGATGTAGCTCAGCAGCACGAACATCAGCGTCCCAAGCGCGGCGCTGAACAGGTAGGTGGCGGCGAGCTCCTCGGCGAGTGAGGAGCTCCAGTCGCCATAGAGCAGCGGTGCGGCGGTGACCACGCCGGTCGCGAGCAGGAAGGGAAGCGCGCGGGCGAGCGGATGCCCTCCCATCGCCGAGCCGAGCCAGAGCAGGGTGAGCTGGGTGTACGCGGTCGCGGTGCCGCCGGCGAGCCATTCGAGCACGGCCACCGAGAGCAGGCCGACGTAGCTGGTCGCGAGCAGCGCCCCATACCCCGGCGCGGGCCGCCTGACCCGCAGCGCCCGCCCGACGACGAAGCCGGCGACGATCAGCCCGATCGCGACCGCCCAGCCCCCGGCGCCGACCGCCTCGTCGGGCGGGTCGATGGGCAGGAACGCCGCCGCGAGCGCGGCGCTCAGGGTGCAGATCAGGGCGATGATCAGGGTGGCGTTCTGGTGGTCGCCGCCCTCGTAGGTCCGCGCGCCGGCAGCCACCAGCCGCCACAGGGACGTGGTCCGGAACCGCGTCCGCTCCTCGACCTCTACACCCATTCTCGCGCCAACCCTAACGCCGCCCCGCCGTCGCCCCGCGTAACGGGCGCGGCACTGCTGCGACAATCAAGCAGGCGAAGTGAGCGAAGGAGAAGCGAGAATGAAGAACGCAACCGAGACCGACCCGGCGACCGAGGTCGCAACCTTTGGGGCCGGCTGCTTCTGGCAGGTTGAGATGGCGTTTCGCGAGCTCGACGGCGTCGTCGACACAGCCGTCGGTTACGAGGGCGGGACGACCGAGAACCCGACCTACGAGCAGGTCTGCTCCGGGAGCACCGGGCACGCCGAGGTCTGCCAGGTCACTTTCGACCCGGCGCGGATCTCCTACGAGGAGCTGCTCGACGTCTTCTGGCGCATCCACGACCCGACCCAGGTCAACCGCCAGGGCCCGGACGTCGGCGACCAGTACCGGACCGTGATCTTCACCCACTCACCGGCCCAGGCGAGCGCGGCCGAGGCCGCCCGCGAGCGGGTGGCAGCGCGCCTGAGCGAGCCGGTCGCAACCTCGATCGAGCCCGCGACCGGGTTCTGGCGGGCCGAGGAATACCACCAGTGCTATCTCGAAAAGCCCCGCTCCGGCGGACTGATCGGCCAGCTGCTCGGGCGCTGAGCTGAGCCGAGGCGTGCCCGCGGTCGTCAAGCCCAAGCCCTGGTGCCGCGGCTGCGGGGCGCCGCTCGAGCACGCGCTGAGCGCCTGCCCGCGCTGCGGCAAGCGCTCGTGGAGCAACCTGCTCGCCGGCTGGCTGCACCGCTACTGACCCGGCACAGCCTTGCTGCGTGGTCGGCGGGTCAGGCGTTGATCGCCACGTACTTGGTCTCGAGGAACTCGTGGATTCCCTCGTTGCCACCCTCGCGGCCGATGCCCGACTGCTTGACGCCGCCGAACGGCGCCCCGGCATTGGAGACGAGGCCCTGGTTGAGGCCGATCATCCCCGTCTCCAGGCCCTCGCAGACGCGCAGCGCGCGCTTGATGTCGCGGGTGAAGACGTAGGCGACGAGCCCGAACTCGGTCGCGTTCGCGGCCGCGATCGCCTCCTCCTCGGATGCGAAACCCTTGACCGGGGCGACCGGGCCGAAGATCTCCTCGGTCAGCACCCGGGCGCCGTCGGGGACGTCGGCGAGCACCGTCGGCTCGTAGAAGTAGCCGGCGCCGTCGCGGGCCTGGCCCCCGACCACGCACCTGGCGCCGCGCTCGACCGCGTCGCCGACCAGCTCGCCGACCTTGTCGCGCTGGGTGGCGTCGATCAGCGGCCCGATCTCGACCCCGTCCTCGGTCCCGCGGCCGAGCCGCATCGCACCCATCCGCTCGGCGAGCTGCTCGGCGAACTCGCCTGCGACCGGCTCGGCGACGTGGAAGCGGTTCGCCGACGTGCATGCCTCGCCGATGTTGCGCATCTTGGCGATCATTGCGCCCTCGATCGCCGCGTCGAGGTCGGCGTCTTCGAAGATCAGGAACGGGGCGTTGCCGCCGAGCTCCATCGAGACCTTGAGCACGTTCTCAGCCGCTTGGGCGATCAGTTTGCGGCCGACCTCGGTCGAGCCGGTGAAGGAGAGCTTTCGCAGCCGCGGGTCGCCGATGATCGGGGCCGAGATGTCGCTCGATGAGGTGCCGGTGACGACGTTCAGGACCCCGGGCGGCAGCCCGCACTCGGCCAGCAGCTCAGCGAGGGCGAGCATCGACAGCGGCGTCTGCTGGGCCGGCTTGACGACCATCGTGCAGCCCGCAGCGACCGCCGGGCCGATCTTCCGCGTCCCCATCGCGTTCGGGAAGTTCCACGGGGTGATGAAGTACGAGGGGCCCACCGGCTGGCGCATGACCAGGACCCGCGAGGCGCCGTTACCGGCGGTCTTGAAGTAGCCGTCGATCCTCAGCGCCTCGCCCGAGAACCAGCGAAAGAACTCGGCCGCGTAGATGATCTCGGCCTTCGACTCGGCCACCGCCTTGCCCATCTCGAGCGTCATCAGCAGGGCGAGGTCGTCGGCGCGCTCGCTGAGCAGCTCGAAGGCCCGATAGAGGATCTCGGAGCGCTCGTTTGGCGCCGAGGCGGCCCACTCCTCCTGGGCGGCGCATGCCGCGTCGATCGCCGCCTGCGCGTCGGCGGGCGTCGCGTTCGCGATCTCGCAGATCGCCTCCCCCGTCGCGGGATCCTCGATCGCGAACGTTGCAGCTCGCTCGGCGTCGCGCCACTCACCGCCGATGAAGAGCTGCTTCGGCGCTCGCTCGACGATCGACTGTTCCCGCGTCACGGTGCCCATCTCAGCCTCCGTTCGGTTTCGCCCGCAGGGTATCGCCCGCCCTTGCAGCGCCCGCCTGACCGCGACTTCCGCCCCCCGTACGCTGTTTCGGTCAGGGGACGCGGACGATGGCTTTCCGAATGCGCAGAATCGGCACCGTGCTGATCGCGGCGGCACTGCTCGCGGCGACCGCGGCCGAGGGCTCGTGGACGATCAAGGGGCGCGGCTTCGGCCACGGGGTCGGCCTCTCGCAGTACGGGGCCTATGGGTTCGCGAAGCACGGTCGCAGCTACAAGCGCATCCTCGGCCACTACTACACGCAGACGAGGGTCGCGAAGACCGGCGGCCAGCAGGTCCGCGTGCTGCTCGGCTCGGGCGGTGGCTCGGTCGCCTTCAGCGGCGCCGAGCACGCTTGCGGGCGGCGGATCGAGCCGAACCGCCGCTACACGATGGCCGCCGGCGGAGGCGGTGTCGTGCTGCGCGCCGGCGACCGCCGGCTCAAGCGCTGCGGCAAGGAGGGCAGGGCGGGGAGCGGGCTGCGGATCGGCGGCTTCGGCCGCTACCGGGGCGCGGTAGTGGCCCGCAACGACGACGGCTCGCTGATGGTCATCAATCAGCTCGCGCTCGAGGCCTACGTCAAGGGAGTGGTCCCGAACGAGGTCCCGTCCTCGTGGCCGAAGCAGGCGCTTCGCGCTCAGGCGGTGGTCGCGCGTTCCTACGGCGTGGCGACCTCGCGCGGCGGCGCCTTCGACCACTACGCCGACACCCGGAGCCAGGTCTACGAGGGTCGGTCCTCGGAGACGAGCGCGACCAACGCGGCGGTCGCCAAGACCAGGCGCGAGGTGGTCAAGTACCGCGGCGAGGCCGCCGTCACCTACTACTTCTCGACCTCCGGCGGCCAGACCGAGAACTCGGAGTTCGGCTTCTCCGGCGGCAGCAAAGTGCCGTACCTGAAGTCGGTCGACGACCCGTTCGACGATGTCTCTCCGGTCCACAGGTGGAGCGAGCGGCTCTCCGACGAGCGGATGGAGTCAGAGCTCTCGGGCCTGTTCGAGGGCAGGCTGAAACGGATCGAGGTGCTCGAGCGCGGCCGGTCGCCGCGAATCGTGCGCGCCCGTGTGGTCGGCTCGCGCGGCAGCACCGCGGTCAGCGGCGACACCCTGCGCGCGAGGCTCGAGCTGCGCTCGACCTGGGCCCGGTTCAAGCACCGCTAGAGGCGCGGCTCACCCGTCCGGGTCTGGCTGGAGCGGGATCCCGTGGTCGGTCTCGCGCGTCCCGAGCTCGTACGTCGCGGCGCCGACGCACTCGAGCCGGCGCGGCTGCCGCCCCTCTTGCTCGACGTTCAGCTCGAGGTCGCAGATCGAGCAGTTGAGCGTGTTGTGCTCGGGGCCGGCGGGATCGGCGTAGATCCAGGCGACGAAGTTGCGTGGCTCGGAGCCGACCCGCCCGCGGACCCTGATCTCGCGGCCGCCGAGCTCGAACTCGCATCGAGTTGGCGTCTCGTCGACCCTGATCGAGCGAATCCGGTCCAGTCCGCCGAGCCGGTGCAGCTCGCCGTCGAGGCTCAGCATCGCGTTGGCGATCCATGGAGTCGTCAATGGACCGATCTTGATCCGGCCGAGGCCGGCGTCGAACCAACCGGTGCCGCCGAGCAGCTCGTTGGCCTGGATCCAGCTCCAGCGCTCGGCGTGCTCGATGCCCCAGTTGTGTCCGACCATCCCCGGCCACCCGTCGAGCACGAACCGCTCGCCGTCGATCGTGATCACGCCCGAGAAGCGGGCGTCCGGGCATGGAGAGAGCAGCTTCGTCCTCGGCAGCCGCGCGGCGTAGAGAAACCGGTACGGCAGGTGATGGAAGGGCTCGGCCCGGGCCTCGTACTCGAGCTTCCAGCCGACCTTGATTGCTTCGGTCGCCAGCCCGCCGGACGCGCGGCCCGGCGCCAGCCGCGCTCCCGCAATCTCGATGTAGGCATCACGGGGCACGCTCAGCGCCTCGGCCGGCACGGTCAGCTTCGCCGCCCGCGGTCGCGAGGCGCCGGCGTCGAAGAGCGTGAACCACAGCGCCCCGGTCGGCGCCTCGCCGGGCCGCTTGTGGACGGTGTGGCGGATCCAGACCGCGCGCCCGCCCCCGGGCCTGGTCAGCTTCAGGTAGAAGCTCTCGTAGTGCCCCGCCCCGAGTTCGACGCCGGGAAACCGCGCCGCGATCTCCACCGGGGCGGCTACTGCTTTGGGATCACGACCTGGGCGCAGGGCTGCGCCAGCGGATCGGTGCTGTCGCCGGTGTCGAGGACCGGTTGGTCGTTGGGATCGAGCAGGTCGATCGTCAGCCGGCTCTTCGTCACCTCGACCTGCGCGTAGCTGAACTGGTCCACCGAGGCGCACTGCATCCCGACTCCGTCCGGGGGTTGGGGCTTGAAGAAGAGGCTCTGCACCAGACCGCCCGCGCTGGGGATCCCGATCGTGTCGCTGATCTCAAGGCCGTAGTTCGCGGTCGCGATCGGGCCGGTGGTCACGTCGAGAATGCCCGAGTTCTGCACCCCGGCAGGCCCGAGCGTGTTGTAGCGGGCGTCGTTGACCAGCGACGCGTGCACGTCCGCGGTCAGGAAGACGACGTTCTCGACCTTGTCCTGGAGGTAGTGCAGCACCTCCTGGCGCTCGGCCTCATAGCCTTCCCAGCGGTCGTACGGGTCGACGTAGTACTGCTGGATCGGGAGCTCGTTCATGATCACCTTGAAGGTCGCCTTCGAGTTCGCGATCTGCTTCTTGAACCGCTTCAGCTGCTTCGAGCCGAGCAGGGTCCTGCTCGGATCGTTGATCGAGTCGAGGCACGCCTGCGGGACCGGGTTGCCGAGCGCCGGGGCGATCACGGAGAACGCGTCCCGGACGCTCTGTGGAGCGGTCGGCGCGAAGTCGCGAGTCCCGGGCGGGTTGTCGCAGACGCTGGTGTAGTCCGAGGCCGTCGAGCGGAACGAGCGCTCGTCGAGGAAGAAGACCTCCAGGTTCTTGCCCCAGCGCACGGTGCGGTAGATGCCCTTGCCCTTGCTGTAGGTGATCGGGTTGTAGTCCGTGAACGCCTCGACCCCGCGCTCGTAGAGCTCCTCGCCGTCGATCTCGACCGTTCCGACCCCGAGCGGGAAGTTGTCAGCGCCCGGGGCGAAGTCGTTGATGAACTCGTGGTCGTCCCAGTGCGCGTAGTAGGCGGCCGACCCGCGCGCCTTCGCCCACGGCTTCATCCGCAGATTCGTCTTGTACGCCTCCCATTTCTGCTCCACGGTCAGCGCGAGATCGTCGAACGTGTAGCCCGGGACCTCGGTGTCCGAGTAGATCGTGTCGCCCATCAGCACGTTGAAGTCGTTGCGCTGCTGGCGAATCGCGTCCCAGATCTCGAAGTTGTTCCAGTACGGCTCTGTCTGCCCGGGCTCGGGCCGGGCGTCCTGGTCGCCCGAGAACCCGAACCGGATCGTCTGATTGGAGTTCGCGGCGGGAGCGGTGGTGAACTTGCCGGTGTCGGACTTGCGCCCGCCCTTCATGCAGAAGCGATAGCTGTAGGACGTCTCCGGGTCGAGATGCTTGACGCGCTTCTGGACCGTGTAGTCGCTGCCCCGCTTCGCCTTCAACCCGAGCTTGCCGGCATGCTTTGGGTCGCAGCGGCCGAACCCGCCGCGATCGGTGATCTGGAGCTCGACCTTGCCGGCCCGCTTCGCCTTCGCCCACAGGATCGCCGAGCTCGAGTCGACGTCGCCTGCCGCGACACCGAGCTCGAATCCTTTCGCCTTTGCCCCGGCGGCCGGGGCCGCGATCAGCGCTGCGAACGCGATCATCGCGAGCGCCAGGCCGAATCCCCTCCACCTCCGGGTAGCCACTGAGGCGAACCCTAACATGGGACTCCGTGCACGACGAGCGGTCCGGCTGGGGGTTCTTCGCTCGCGTCGTCGCGGGCACGCTGCTGCTTGCGCTCGCCGCGGTGGCGCTGGCAGCGCTCGCGCTCGCGCTCGGACTCGGCCAGCGCGACCCGCTCGAGCTCGACGTGGCGCGGATCGCGCGCAAGGCGAGCGCTGCCGCCGCTCCCGAGGCCGATCCGCTCGCCTGGAGCGCCGCGCGGCAGCGCGAATTCGAGCGCCGTGCCGCGATCGGCGCCTCGCACGTGATCTACGAGATGAGCCCCGGCGGGGTGCTCGCCTCCGCCGAGCGCACGGCGGCCTACCGGCCCGAGATCGAGGCGGCGGCGGTTCGCCACGGGGTGGACCCCGACACGCTCGAAGCCGTCCTCTTCCTCGAGAGCGCCGGCCGCCCCGATGTGATCGCGGGCCCGACCCCGGAGTCGGCCTCGGGCCTGGCGCAGATCATTCCCTCGACCGCGACCGAGCTGCTCGGGATGGAGGTCGACCTGGCGGCGAGTGTCGCGCTGACCGAGAGGATCGGCGACTCGGACGGCCCGAGGGAAACCGACCGGCTGCTCGCCGAGCGCGCCCGGGTCGACGAGCGCTTCGATCCCGAGCGCGCGATCGACGGCGCCGCGCGCTACCTGGCGATCGCGAGCGAGCGGTTCGGGGCCGACGACCTCGCGGTCGTCTCCTACCACATGGGAATCGGCAACCTCGAGAGCGTCTTGCGCGCCTACGCCGACGCCGGCGCGGACGAGCCGATCGGCGATCTGGTCGCCGACGAGGGCCTCTCCTACGCCCGCGTCTACTTCGACTCCTCTCCCGATGCCGATCGCGACGCATACGAGCTGCTCGCCGGCTTCGGCGACGAGTCGTCGGAGTACCTGTGGAAGGTGCGCGCTTCGGAGCAGGTCATGCGCCTCTACCGCGACGATCCCGAGCAGCTCGCCGAGATCGCCGAGCTGGCGACCTCAAAGGCGACCCTGGAAGAGGTCTTTCACCCCGAGGCCGAGACAGAGGTCTTCGAGGACCCCGACGCGATCGAGGACGCACTCGCCGACGGCGAGCTCGCCGAGCTCCCGTTCGACCCCGGGCTGGGCTGGGTTCCGGACAAGCGGCTGGGCGAGCTCGCGGGCGAGCTCGACCGCTCACCGGAGCTCTACCGCGCGCTGCGTCCCGAGGCGCTGGCGACGCTGAGCTACCTCGCCGGCTTGGTCTTGCTCGAGTCCAACCAGCCGGCGCCGCTGCTGGTCAGCAGCGCGGTCCGCGACCGCTCCTACCAGGAGCTGCTGCTCGGCGTCAACCCCGAAGCGACTCCGGAGTACTCGCTGCACACGACCGGGTGGGCGTTCGACATTCGCCGCGAGTACGCCTCCAAGCGCCAGGCCGAGGCCTTTCAGCAGGCGCTCGATCGCCTCAGCGCGCTGGCGCTGATCGACTACGCGGTCGAGCCGGGCGCGATTCACGTCACGGTCTCAAAGCTCGGCGCCGAGCTGCTCGAGCCTGGCGCGCGCGGCGGCTGAGGCTCAGGCGCCCGGCGGCCACTCGAGGCGCGTCTCGGTCAGCTCCGAGTCCCAGTCGGCGTAGGCCTCGCGGGCCGACACGGTGCGCTCGGCGACCGAGGCGCCGTAGCGCGCGGCGAGCTCGTTGGGCGGGTAGTCGAGCACCTCGTCGTCGCCGCGGCGGGTGCCGACCATCAGGATCGCGCACGGCCGCTCGCCGGTGCCGACGAAGATGTGCTCGGTTCCCGCCGGGCAGTGGACGAAGTCCCAGGCGCGCAGGCTGCGCTCCTCGCCCTCGAGGATCAGCCTGCACTCGCCCGCGAGCACAAGGAAGTCCTCCTGAGCGTTCTCGGAGTGATACTTGCCGTTCGGCTGGTTCGGCCCGAGCACGTGGATGTTGATCCCGAAGTCCGGAAACCGGGCGTCGGGCGGCTCGAAGGGAACGTAGGTCCCGCCCTGCACGTGTGAGAGCGCGCGCGCCTCGGCGACGTTGACGATGAACGGCTCGTCCATCGCGGTGATCCTCTCAGACCTTGATGTGGACGACGTCGCCATCCGCGACCACGTAGTCGCGGCCTTCGATGCGAAGCAGCCCGCGATCGCGGGCGCCGGCGTAGCCGCCGGCCTCGACCAGGTCGTCCCAGGCGACCACCTCGGCGCGCACGAACGCGGCCTGGATCTGGGTGTGGACCTCGCCGGCGGCCTCCCATGCGGTCGAGCCGCGGGGCAGGCTGCGCGCCATCGCCTCCTTGCCGGCGTCGGCGGTGAAGAAGACGATCAGGTCGAGCAGGTCGAAGGCGCCGTGGACGACCAGCTCGAGTCCCGACTCTGCGATCCCGAGCGCGCCTCGCATCTCGGCCGCCTCGGCTTCGTCGAGCTCGCCGAGCTCGGATTCGACCCGGGCGGAGACGGCGACCGCGACCGCCCCGCGTCCGCGCGCGTGCTCGGCGACCGCGGCCGGGACCTCGTCAACTCCCTCGTCGACATTGGCCACGTAGAGGACCGGCTTCGAGGTCAGCGCAGCAAGCTTGCGCGGCGCATCGGCTGCCGCGTCGGGGGCGGGCAGCGAGCGGACCGGGCGCCCTCCGGCGAGTCCTTCGACCACCGCTTCCAGCCAGTCACGCTCGGCGACCGCCTGCTTGTCGCGCGAGCGGGCCAGCTTGGCGACCCGCTCGAGCCGGCGCTCGGCCTGCTCGAGGTCGGCGGCCAGGAGCTCGGTCTCGATCAGCTCGATGTCGTCGAGCGGGTCGATCCGGCCCTCCGGGTGGGGGACGCCGGCGGTGGCGTGGCAGCGGACCACGTGGCAGATCGCCTCGGTCTCGCGAATCGCGGCGAGAAACTTGTTGCCCAGCCCCTCGCCCTGCGAGGCGCCCCGCACCAAGCCCGCGAGGTCGTTGAACTCGATCGTCTCGGGTACCGCCTCGCTCGAGCCGACCGTGGCGGCGACCCGCCCCAGACGCGGATCCGGGATCGGAACCACGGCGACGTTCGGGTCGATCGTCGTGAACGGATAGTCGCCGGTTTCGGCGCCGGCCCGGGTGAGGCCGTTGAAGAGGGTGGACTTGCCGGCGTTCGGAAGGCCGACGATTCCGATCCTCACGCTTTGTCGGTGGCGGGATCCCCGGGGCCGGCCGAGCCTTCAGCAACCAGGGGCGCGATCGCTCCCCCGTTCCCCTCTGCTCGCCGCGTCGCCTGGGCGCGCTCGTTCGCGTCGACCGCCAGCTCGAACAGGCGCTCCTCGGTCGGCGCCGCGCCCAGGTTCGGGACGAGGGCGCCGATGCAGAAACCGAGCGCCGCGCCGGCGAGGACGTCAGACGGGTAGTGCATGCCGAGGTAGGGGCGGCCGACGCAGATCGCGGCGGCGAGCGCGAACAGGTAGGGACGGGCGCGCGGCTCGACCCGGCCGAGCGCCGTCGCCGCGGCGACCGAGGAGGTCGCGTGAGCGGAGGGAAACGAGAGCTCGGTCGGTGCCCGGGCCAGGGGCGGGTGCTCGTCGATCAACGGCCGCCGGCGCCCGACCCCGACCTTGACCACGAAGTTGATCGCGACCGCCGCCGGCCCGGTGATCCCGGCGGCCATCCATTGGCCCCGGCGGCGTTCGTCGATCGAAGCGCCGATCGCCCCGATCCCTGCCCAGACCGCGCCGTACTCGCCCGCGAGGCCGAGCGCCTTGGCGATGGTCTCGATCGGCTCGGCGTGGGCGCGCATCCGCAGCAAGCGCAGCAGCGCCTGGTCCGCATCGCCGAGCGCAGCGAGCGCCGGATGTCGCTGGCGCCGGGCAAGCAGCGCTCCGGCTCGGCCTCGAGAGCGCGCAGGCGTCAAGCGTTCGAGCACGGGCCCAGGATAGGCCCCGGCGCTCAGAGCTCGCGGCGGAGGACCGTGGTCGCCGCCTCGCTCGCCCGCTGGGCCGGTCCACGGCCGTCCCAGCGAGCGGCGCCGATCTCCTCGGATCGCTCGAGGTCACGCTCGAACGCTTGCAAGAGCTTGCCCGCGAAGCGCTCGTCCCAGACACAGAGGGTGACCTCGTCGTGAAGCTGGAACGAACGGTTGTCGAAGTTGACCGTCCCGACCGACGACCAGGTGCGGTCGACGCACAGCGACTTCGCGTGCAGCATCGTCGGCTGATATTCGAACAGGCGAACGCCGGCCTCGAGCAGCTCGTCATAGGCCACTCGTCCGGCCACTCGGACCAGGGCCTTGTCGATGTGCGGGCCCGGGACCAGGATCCGGACCTCGACCCCACGGCCGGCCGCCGAGCAGAGCGCCTCCGTGAACGCCGGCCGGGGGACGAAGTAGGCGGCGGTCAGCTCGATCGTCTCTCGAGCCGATGAGATCGCGAGGTAATACAGCGCCTCGGCGTTCGTATCGCCGACCGTTGCGCTCGAGCGGACCAGCTGCATCGGGCCGCCGCCCTCGACCGGCTCGAGCTCGGGCAGATAGCCCTCGCCCGCGAGAACCTCTCCCGTGCCCTCGAGCCAGTTCTCGGCGAAGGCGCCCTGCATCCCGCGGACCACCGGGCCGCGGACGCGGACGTGGGTGTCGCGCCAGTGGTCGGGCCCCTCGGCGTCGCCGGTCCACTCGGACGCGATCCCGACTCCGCCCGTCATCCCCACTTGGCCGTCGGCGATCAGCAGCCGGCGGTGGGTGCGGTTGGCGATCCGCCGGACCGCGTACGGCTTCGGGGGCCGGAACAGGATCACCCGAACGCCCGCCGACTCCATCTCGCGCACCAACGAGCGATCCATCTTCGCCGCGCCGAGCGCATCGAGGATCACGCTGCAGCGCACCGCCTCACGCGCCTTGGCGCAGATCGCCCGGGCGACGTCAACCGCGATCTCGCCGCGCCAGTAGACGTAGGTCTGCACGTTGAGCGTCCGACGTGCGGACTCGATCGTCTCCAGGAAGGGGGGAAAGATCTCGTCGCCGTTGATCAACAGCTCGGCCTCGTTTCCCTCGGAGATCGGCGCGCCGGTGAGCGCTTCCGCGGCGCGCAAGAAGTCCTCCGAGCCGACGGCGAGATCGGTGTCGATCTCGTATCCGAAGGCACCCTCGCGCCGGTGGCGCAGGCTATCGGCGGCGTACCAGCCGAGCGCCGCGGCTCCGAGCGCCGCCGGCAGCCGGTAGCGCTCCCAGGCGCGTTGCCAGCCGGGCTGGCGCCGACCCACGCGCGGAGGCTCGACCCTGAGCTTGCCCGGCACCCGCATCAGCCGACCACGACCTCGAAGGCCCCCGGCTCGACCGTCGCCCGAAGCCGCTCGGCCTCGACGATCTCACCGTCGACGTTGAATCCCGCGCCGCCTCCGGCATCGACCTCGACCTCACTGCCCGACCCGGTGAGCACGCCGCGCTGGCCCTCGACCCGGCCGGCGCGCATCCCGTAGGCGTGGACCAGGAGCTTCGCCCGCGAGCCCGCCTCGATCACGACCACGTCGAGGATCCCGTCCTGGGGATCGGACTCGACCTCGGCCCCACCGCCGAAGCCGCCGCCGCAGGCCACCGTCACCTGCCAGGCCGGCCCTTCGTAGACCTCGGTTCCGTCGCAGCGCACCCGGCACTCGATCGGGTCCGCGGCCAGCCCCGCGCGCAGCGCCCCGGCCGCGTAGGCGAGCGGCCCGACGCTCCGCTTGAGGCCGTCGGCGCTGCGGGCCGCAACCGGCGACAGCCCCGCGCTCGCGACGTTGACGAACGGGCGCTCGCCGATCCGCCCGAGGTCGAGCCGTCGGGTGCTCGTTCCCGCGACCGCCAGGACCGCGGCGCGCTCGGGGTCCTGCGGGATCCCAAGCGCGCGGGCGAAGTCGTTCGCGGTGCCGACCGGGACCACCGCGAGTGGGATCCCGGCGCGGCCGGCGACCTCGGCGGCGCAACCGATCGACCCGTCGCCGCCGGCGACCACGATCCGCTCGGGCGCCGCGGCGAGGGCGCGATCGCACTCGTCGAGCCCAAAGGCATGGACGTCGGCGCCCTCGCCGGCGAGCAGGCCTGAGATCGCCTCGGCCTCGCCCGACCCCGAGTCGGGGTTGGCCAGCAGCGCGACGGTGCTCACCTCAGTCGGGCATCTTCGAGCGGCCCTCGCGGCCCTTCTGGGCGCTCTTGTTGGTCGCCTTGCGCGAGGACTCGAACGGCTTTTGGGCCAGCTCGCCGGCCTTGCCGGGCAACTTGGATGCCGTGCCCTGCGCGCCCCCGAGCGTCTTGTCGACGCCCTTCTGCGGCCACCACGACGCCCGTGGGAGCAGGAACGCCAGCACGAGCAGAACGATGCAAACCGCGACGATTACGGCGATGGTCATCTCTTGGCCCCTTTCGAAGTGCGCCCTTCACCTACCCGGCGAAGCGGGCGCGAAACCCGGGTCCCCTTGAGCGCAGCCGCCTGACCGGCCCGTTGATCGCGTCGCGACCCCCGCCGGGCTAGGCGACGAGGCGGGCGAAGTAGCCGAACGCAGGCCCGCTTCGGTGCTCGAAGCGCATTCCGGCCCGTTCCCCGCGCCGGCGGAGCGAGCCCGGGGTTGTGTAGTGGGGATCGCCGAGCAGCTCGCCGACGATCAGCCGCCCCCCGCGCCTCAGCACCCGCGCGACCTCTCCCAGCGCAGCGTCGGAGTCGGGGATCTCGCCCAGCGTCGTCGTCAGCACGACGGCGTCGAAGCTGTCGTCCTCGTAGGGGAGCGCTTGGGCATCACCCTGCGTGGCGGCGACGTTGGCGAGCCCGCGTCCGGCGACTAGGCCCATCGTGTGGTCGAGCATCTCCTGCTGAATGTCGAAGATCTCGAGCTGCCCGCCCGGACCCAGCCACGAGGCCAGCTCGAGCGTGTAGTAGCCGGTCCCGGGGCCGATCTCCAGCACCTGCTCGCCGGCCGCCGGGGCGAGCGTTTCGCGGAACCGCCGGCGGGTGATCAGGGGGTGCGGCGCCTGGACCCAGAAGCGCTGGCTGTACGGGCACGCGGAGGGGTTCCTGCGCCACCACAGCGCCGCCGCGGCGATCGCCGCGAGGCCGAGCGCGATCAACCGCCGGGTCGTCAGCCGCTGAACCCGATCGAGTGCGCCGCGTCTTCGACACGCAAGAAGACGACCGTCGCCAGGTTGAGAGCGACGGTCCCCTCCTGGGTCTTGACCTCGTGCCAGCCGCTCCCCGAGACGACCGCCTCGCGCAGCCCGGCGAGCTCGGGCTCTCCGAGCTTCACCGACAGGACCTGGCCGATCCCGAATCCGATCTCCACCTTGATCTGCTCTTCCGCCATCACTGTCCCTCCGCGGGTTCGACGATCTCGGTCAGCACGCTCCCGGTCGCGCGCGGGTGCAGGAACGCGACCCTGCTCTGCCTGATCCCGACCCGTGGCTCGGTGTCGATCAGCTCAATGCCCTGTCGGCCGAGCTGCGCGAGCGTCGCCTCGATGTCCGTCACCCGGTAGGCGACGTGATGCAGTCCGGGCCCGTTGCGATCGAGGAACCTACCGACCGGCGTCTCCGGGCCGAGCGGGCGAAGCAGCTCGACGTGCGTCTCGCCGACGTCGAGCAGCACCGCCTCGACGCCCTGTTCGCTGACCGTCTCGCGGTGCGCGACCGGCATCTCGAACGCCTCCTCGTACAGGGCCAGGGAACCGCCGAGGTCATTGACCGCGATCCCGACGTGGTCGATCAGCCCGAACATCGGGCCCGGAGGTTAGTCAGTCGTCGGCTCGGGCCTGCTCGCCACGGCTTCGGCCGGGTCCCCGGCCCGGCTCACGTCGAGCAGCTTCGTCGGCTGCTCGGTGCGATCGCGCTTCGCGGCCATGATCGCCGCGATCTCCTCGCGCTCGATCACCTCGTTCGCGAGCAGGCGCTCGGCGATCTCGTCGAGCAGATCGCGGTGGTCGCTGAGCAGCTCGTGCGCACCCCGGTAGGCCTCTTCGGAGATCGCCTGGATCTCCTCGTCGCGCGTCTGGCGCAGGAACTCCGACACGGTCAGGTCGTCGGACGGGACCTGGTGCGAGCGGATCGTCGTCCCCATCCCGTACTCGTGGATCATCGAGCGGGCGATCGCGGTCACCCGCTTGAGGTCGTCCGCGGCACCGGTGGTGATCCGGCCAAACGTGATCTGCTCGGAGATCCGCCCCGCGAGCAGCACCTTCATGTAGTCGATCAGCTCCCCGCGCGACTTCAGGTAGCGGTCCTCCTGCGGGAGGTTGAGCGTGTAGCCGAGCGCCTTGCCGCGAGGAACGATCGAGACCTTCTCGACCTTGTCGACGGTCGGCAGCAGCTCGGAGACCAGCGCGTGGCCGGCCTCGTGCCAGGCGACGACGCGCTTCTCGTGAGCGGTGATCACCTTGCGCGACTGCAGGCCCGCGATCACCCGCTCGAACGCGTTGTCGAAGTCCGACTGGGTGATGAAATCGCGCTTGCTGCGCCCGGCGAGGATCGATGCCTCGTTGGCCAGGTTCGCCAGGTCGGCGCCGGTCAGGCCGGCGGTGTGGCGGGCGACGCGCTCGAGGTCGATCTCCTGGGCCAGCGGCTTGCCCCGGGTGTGGACGTCGAGGATCTCGCGGCGGCCCTTCATGTCCGGCGGCGGGACGAAGACCTGGCGATCGAACCGGCCCGGCCGCAGCAGCGCCTTGTCGAGCTTCTCGAGCAGGTTCGACGCGCCCATGACGACGACGTTGTCGCGGGCGTCGAATCCGTCCATCTCGACCAGGAGCTGGTTCAGGGTCTGGTCGCGCTCGCCCGAGATGTCCGAGCCGCGGTGCGCACCGACCGCATCGAGCTCGTCGATGAAGATGATCGCGGGCGCGTTCTCGCGAGCCTCACGAAACAGCCTGCGGATGCGCGCCGCGCCCAGGCCGGCGAACATCTCGATGAACGATGAGGCTGACTGGCTGAAGAAGTTGGCCCCGGACTCGTGGGCGACAGCCTTGGCCAGCAGGGTCTTGCCGGTCCCCGGCGGGCCGTGTAGCAGGATTCCCTTCGGGACCTTGGCGCCGAGCCGCTGAAAGCGCTTCGGGTCCGAGAGGAAGTCGACCACCTCGCGGAGCTCGTCCTTGGTCTCGTCGACCCCGGCGATGTCGGACCACCTGACCGGGCTCTTCGCCTTCGGCGAGATCTCCTGCGGCTTGGTCCGCGGCATCAGCCGCAGGGTCCGCCACATGAAATAGCCGACGACCGCGATCAGGACGACCGGGGCCCACGGGATCAGGATGTCCTCGAGGAACTGGTCGTAGGTGAGAGCGATCACGGCCACCTCCGGCCTTCGGCGTCCATACCCATCTAAACGGTAGCGCTACCGCCCTTCTGCCCGTAGAACTTCGTCCAGGGCCGCCGCACCGACCTCTAGCTGCTCGGCGGTGGGCTCGCGGGTGGAGACGCGGCGCTGGATCTCGTACCCAGGGCCGTGGACAGCTCGCCCGACGACCGACTCGGGGTTGCGCTCGGCGAACGCGAACAGCTCGACGGCCGCCCCCGCGGCAGCGGTCGCCGCGGCCGCGCGGACCAGCGGCCCCGGAGGTCGCGGCAGGCGCTCGACCAGCACCTGGGCCGCAAGCGACAGCGCCAGCATCGGCGCGATCAGGTTCGACCCACAGCGCCGGTGCTCCTTCGGCACCGTCGCCGGGTCCTCACCCCGCTCATAGCCGGCGATTGCCTTGTGCTCGACCGCGTGATAGGCCGCGAGGTCGGCGCTTCTCAGCGCGGTCAGCGCCGGCAGCGCGCCGACCAATACCACCGCGAGCTCGCGCCCGGCGCTCGCCGGCTTGGTGCGGCGAAGCGCTCCGGTCGCGCCTGTGGCGACGACGAACGCGCCGAGCACCGCCGGATCCTCGAACGGCAGTCGCGCGGATTCGAGCCGCAGCCGTGCCAGTGGCACCACCGCGAGCGCCTCGAGGAGGCGCAGCGGTCCGCGCACCAGCGGCACCTTCGCCAGCCTGCCACGTGCGAGCCTCGGCTTTGGGCCCGAGGCGACCTCGATCGAGCCGTCTGCGGCGCGAGCGGCCACCGCCCACGAGGTCGGGCCGTGGATCAGCAGCCCGTTGCGGAGGGCCATCCCGCCCAGTCGCAGCATCTGCGTGGCCTCGTCCGGACCGGCGCCGTTGGAGCCGGCGCTCGAGCTCGGCTGTCCCGGGCCGCTCACCCGAGCACCCTCCGGCAGAGGTCGGCGTAAAAGCCCGCGGCGAGCTCGATGTCGGCCACTGCGGCGCGCTCGTCGGCGCTGTGGATCAGGGGCGCCGCCTCCAACAGCCCGAGCTCGCGCTGCGGAAAGAAGCCGTATACGGTCGCCGAGCCGAACGCCCGCCGAAACCAGTGGCTGTCGCTGAATCCCGGCATCACGATCGGGACCAGCGTCGCTTCGGGGTCGAGCTCCGCGAGCGAGGTCCGGATCGCCTCCCAGAGCGGCGTCGCCACCGGCGAGCGGTTGCCGACCACCGGATTGACGAGCTCGACCTCGACCGTCTCCTCGAGCGGCCCGAGCAACTCGACGACGTGCGCGCGGACCGCGTCGGGCCCGATCTCGGGCGGGACGCGACAGTCGATCAGCGCCTCCGCGTGGGAGGGAATGACGTTGTCCTTCTCACCCGCCCGCGCGGTGGTTGGCGCCAGCGTCACCCGCAGCATCGGCTCGGCCAGGTAGGCGACCAGCGTCGGCGACAGCGCGCGCAGCTCGGCGACCGCGGCCTCCAGCTCGGCGCCGGACACGTCGCGGTCGAGCAACAGTGAGAGGAACCCGATCCCCTCCGGCGTCGGCTCAAGCGGCGGCTGCTCGGAGCAGCGCGCCAGCACCGCCGCCATCTTCAGCAGCGCGTTGTCGCCGAGAGCCGGCACCGATGCGTGTCCCGCCTTGCCGCGAGCTCGCAGGCGCAGGCGGCAGACGCCCTTCTCGCCGACGCAGAGCGTGTAGAAGCGCCGGCCGCCGAGCTCGAATGCCGCTCCGCCGCCCTCGTTCAGGACCAGGTCCGCGCGCACCGCCTCGGGGTGCTCCGAGCAAAGCCATTGCGCCCCCGCGCCGCCTCCCATCTCCTCGTCGGCGGTCAGGACCAGCTTCAGCTCGCCGCGCTCCGGACGCCATCCGGCGCGGGCGAGATCGACGGCCGCAGCGACCTCGGCCGCGACCTGGCCCTTCATGTCCTGGGCGCCGCGGCCGAGGACCTGGCCGTCGACGACCTCGCCGCACCAGGGGTCGAAGCTCCACTCGCCAGGGTCGGCGGGGACGGTGTCGACGTGGCCGAGTAGGCAGAGGGTCTCGCCGGGCCCCTCGCCGGGCAGGCGCGCGATCAGGTTCGGGTGCCCAGGCTCGGCGGCCAGCACCGTGCACTCGAAGCCCGCCTCGCCGAGTCGCGCCGCGAGCATCTCCTGCGCGGGCCCTTCGTTGCCGGGCGGGTTGACGGTGTCGAGGCGGATCAGCTCGGAGAGCAGCTCGACCGCCTCGGCTCCCAGCCCGCTGCCGGCGACCACCGACTCCTGCGCCATCCGGTCAGGGTACTCGGCACCCGGGCCCGGGCCATACTGGACGCGATGAGCGGCCGCCTGTTCGACGCCGAGGACTCCGCCGACCGCAGCCGCCGCACCGCCGTCCCCGCCTCCGAGGCCCCGCTTGCGGTGCGGATGCGCCCGCAGCGGCTCGACGAGCTGGTCGGCCAGGACCACCTGCTCGGACCGGGTTCGACGCTGCGAACGGCGATCCAGACCGGCGAACCGCACTCGATGGTCCTCTACGGCCCACCGGGCTCAGGCAAGACCACCCTGGCGCGGATCGTCGCCGCTGCGGCTCGGGGAGCGTTCGAGGAGCAGTCCGCGGTCAATGCCGGACGGGCCGAGGTGCGAGCGGCGATCGAGCGGGCGAGCGAGCGGCGCAGCGGCACGGGCCAGCCGACGATCTTCTTCCTCGACGAGATCCACCGCTTCAACAAGGCGCAGCAGGATGCGCTGCTGCCGGCGGTGGAGGAGGGGCTGCTGACGCTGATCGGCGCGACGACCGAGAACCCGTACTTCGAGGTCAACTCGGCGCTGCTCTCGCGCAGCCAGATCTACGAGCTGCGCGCGCTCGCCGCCGGCGACCTGACGAGTCTGCTGGGCCGCGCCCTCGCCGACCCCGAGCGCGGGATCGCCGACCCGCCGCCGGTTGCCGACCAGGCGCTGGAGCTGCTCGCGACCCGCGCCGGCGGCGACGCCCGGATCGCGTTGGCGGCGCTCGAGCGGGCGGTCGAGGCCGCTCGGCTCGTCGACGGCACCGTCGACCTCGGGACCGCCGAGGACGCGCTACAGCGCAAGGCGGTCAGCTTCGACCGCGAAGGCGATCAGCACTACGACTACATCTCGGCCTGGATCAAGGCCACCCGCGGATCGGATCCCGACGCCTCGCTCTACTACCTGGCCGTGATGCTGGAGGGCGGGGAGGACCCGCGCTTCATCGCCCGGCGGATGGTGATCCTGGCCTCCGAGGACGTCGGCAACGCCGACCCGCAGGCGCTGCTGATCGCCACTGCCGCCGCCCAGGCGGTCGACCGGGTCGGCCTGCCGGAATGCGCGCTCAACCTCGCCCAGGCGGCGGTCTACCTGGCGCTGGCGCCGAAGTCCAACCGCTCTTACAAGGGACTCGTCGCCGCCCGCGCCCACATCCGCGAGCACGGCGCGAAGCTGCCGCCCGAGTACCTGCGCGACGCTCACTACCCGGGCGCCGCCGAGCTTGGCCGCGGCGAGGGCTACGTCTACTCCCACGACGCCCCCAGTGGCGTCGCCGGGCAGCCACTGCTGCCGCCTGAGGTCCAGGGCGAGCGCTTCTACGAGCCGACCGACCGCGGGTTCGAGCGAATGCTCGGCGAGTTGCTCGAGCGCCTGCGCAGCCGGGGGGAGGCCGGGCGCGACTAGCGGTAGCGGCCGTGGATCCCGCCGCCGTTGACCCAGCGCCCGTACTGAACGCGACCGCTTCGACGCTTGCCGGCGTCAACGAGTCGCGGTCGGCGAGCGGCACGAGGACCGCGGGCGGACGCCCGTGCTTGCTGACCACCGCGACCTCGCCTGCCGCCACCGCCGCGATCACCGCCGCCGTCCGCTCGCGCAGCTCGGTCAGCGTCACCTCGCGGGCCGTTGTCTCTTCTCCAGCTTCGTGCACCAGTCGCCCCAATCCGACCTCCCGCATTCCTGCCGAAAAGCGGGAGGTCCGCTGAGAGGACAAGCATGTCCGGCATCGGCCCACCCGTTGCGCGGCGTTCGTCGCTGATTCGTCGCGAGCGCTTCGAGAAAGCCGGACGACCGACGGACCCGCCATAGAATCACCGGCGATGGGCACGCTCGAGTCCTTCAACCCGGCGACCGGCGAGCTGCTCGGCACCGTGGCGACGATCGGGCCCGACGAGGTCCAGGCAGTCGTCGACGACGTCGCCGAGGTGCAGCCGTTCTGGGCCCAGCTGACGCTCGCCGACCGGGCCCGTTACATGCGCCGCGCGGCCGACGTCCTGCTCGCCGACATGGACGAGATCGCCGCGCTGCTGACTCGCGAGCAGGGCAAGCCGATCACCGAGAGCTTCTCGATGGAGCTGCTGCCGACGATCGACGCGCTGCACTGGTGCGCGGACGCCGGGCCGGGCATCCTCGCCGACGAGCGGATCCCCTACCCGCAGGCGTTCCTGAAGACGAAGCGCAGCTTCTTCTCCTACGAGCCGCTCGGGGTCGTCGGCGTGATCGCGCCCTGGAACTACCCATGGTCGATTCCGTTCGGCGAGGTGGCGATCGCGCTGATGGCGGGCAACGGGGTCGTCCTCAAGCCGGCCAGCCTGACGCCGCTGCTCGGCGATCGGATCCAGCGCGTCTTCGACGACGCCGGCTTTCCCGCCGGTCTGGTGCGCACCGTGCACGGCGGCGGCGTGGTCGGCCAGGCGCTCTGCGAGGCATCGACGGCGAAGATCTTCTTCACCGGCTCGGTCGAGGTCGGGCGCAAGGTGGGCGATGCCTGCGCGCAGCGACTGAAGGGAGCGGTGCTCGAGCTGGGGGGCAAGGACCCGCAGATCGTCTGCGCCGACGCCGACCTCGCGAACGCGGTCTCGGGCTGCGTCTGGGGCGGGTTTGCGAACTCCGGTCAGACCTGCTCGGGGATCGAGCGCACTTACGTGGTCTCGGATGTCGCCGAGCCGTTTCTCGAGGGCGTGCGCCGCGAGACAGAGCGGCTCACGGTCGGCGACCCGCTCGACTGGCAGACCGAGATCGGGCCGATGGTCTCCGCCGAGCAGGCCGAGCTGGTGACCGGGCTGGTCGACGACGCCCTCGCCGACGGAGCCGAGCGGCTGACCGGCGGGCCGCGCGAGGTGTCGGGATTCAGCGGCCGGTTCATCTCGCCGACCGTGCTCGCCGGGGTCGAGGACTCGATGCGGCTGATGAACGAGGAGATCTTCGGACCGGTGGTACCGGTGATCGTCGTCGCCGACGAGGCCGAGGCGGTCGAGCGCGCCAACGACTCGAGCTTCGGGCTCGGGGCTTCGGTCTGGACCAGGGACCGCGCAAAGGGGGAACGGATCGCGCGCCAGATCGAGTCGGGAATGGTGTGGATCAACGACCACTCCTACTCGCACGGCGCCCTGCAGACCTCCTGGGGTGGGGTAAAGGAGTCGGGGCTGGGCCGCTCGCACTCGAAGTTCGGCTTCTACGAGTGCGTCAACATCAAGCATGTCGCCTGGGAGCCGGGACTTGCGCGCGACATCTGGTGGCAGCCGTACGACCGCGCGCTCGGCACCGCGCTGCGCTCGTCCGCACAGCTGCTCTACGGCCGCAGCGGCGGTCGCCTGAGAGCGCTCCGCGAGGGGATCGTGCCGCTGACCAAGGTCGGCGCGCGGGCGCTTCGCAAGGGCCGTTGAGTAACTGCGCTAGGGCGCGATCCGGGCATGCAGGTGGTTGTCGTGGTTGGTCGCCGGGGTGACGATCGACGCCGGGCCGGTCAGCGGCAGGCTCGGTCCGACGTAGACCGTCACCGCTCCCGCGGCGACGAACAGGTCGACCAGCTCCTGCGCGCGCCTCAGGTCGACGTCCTGTGGGGCGTCGGGCGGGCGCTCGCTGCGGTCCAGGCGCGGGTAGTAGACGTCGACGTCGAGTCCGTTTTGATGCGTCGCGTGGCCGATCCCGCCGCCGACCTCCGGACCGAAGTACCCGCCCCTCGGGAGGCTGAGGTCGCCGACCCCGACCCGCGGCGCCCCCGGGTGGCGGCGGCGAAACTCGCGCAGCACGCGCAGTGTCGTGCGCACCAGCTCGTCGGTCCCCCAGCGCCGCCAATCGCGATCGGGCGAGCGCCGGAGCACCGGGTCCCAGGTGAAGTAGGTGCGGCCCTGCGCCGGCAGCCGTACTCCGCGCACCAGGCTTCCGTCCTCCGGAGTCCCGACCGCGATCGAGTTCCGCCACTCGACCCGAGCCTCGCCGGCGGCGGGTCGGGGCGGCCGCTCGGTCGCTGTCGAGGCGAGGCTGAACAGCGCGATCGCGATTGCGATTTGCGCCCACATGCCCGGACTACGAACGCGGGGGGCGAGCCGGTCCGCGATCCTTGATCCCTATGGAGAGCGCGCTGGAGGCGTCCACCGGGCGCCGTGAGGCCGAGGCCGAACCTCCCGTCATCGTCACGCGCGGCCTGCGCCGCGATTACGGGGAGCGTCCGGTGCTGCGTGAGATCGCGATCGAGCTCCCGGCCGGCGAGACGCTATCCGTCCTCGGTCCCAACGGGGCGGGCAAGACCACCCTGCTCCGGGTACTCGCCAGCCTCCTGCGGCCGACGGCGGGATCGGTGTCGGTGCTCGGCGCCGAGCTGCCGCGGCAGTCCTGGCAAGCCAGGGGACGGATCGGGTACCTGGGCCACCAGCCGCTGCTCTATCGCGAGCTGACCGTGCGCGAGAACCTCGAGTTCAATGCCCGCCTGCACTCGGTCGAGCACGCCGGCGCGCGGATCTCCGAGCTGCTCGAGCGCACCGGGCTCGGCCGACGTGGCGGTGATCTGGTCCGCAACCTCTCGGCCGGGATGCTGCAGCGGGCCGCGGTCTGCCGCGCCCTGCTCCACGAGCCCGAGCTGTTGTTGCTCGACGAGCCGCGCTCGCACCTCGACGTCGGCGCCGCGGGAGCGATCGAGGCGCTGCTCGCCCCGCGGCCCGGCCGGGCGCGGGTCCTGGTCACCCATGACGTCGAGCACGGCCTCGCGGAGGCCGATCGGGTGCTGGCCCTTCGCGCCGACGGCAACCCTGCCTACGCCGGCCCGGCGGCCGGGCTCTCCGCCGGCGATGCCCGTGCGATCTACGGGGGCGCGCCGTGAGCGCCTATCGGGCGATCCTCGCCAAGGACCTACGGACCGAGCTGCGGACGCTGGAGTCGGTACCGGCGATGGTGCTCTTCGCGGCGACCACCTTCGTCCTCTTCCGGTTCGGTCTCGACCGGACCGAGCTCGAGGGCGGCCTGGCCGCCGGGGTGCTGCTCGCGACCGTTCTGTTCGCGGCGATCCTGGCCGTCAACCGGGTCTTCGTCGCCGAGCGTGAGCAGGGGGGCTTCGACGTGATCAGGCTCGCCCCGGTCGACGGGTCGGCCCTGTTCGCCGCCAAACTCACCGTCCTGGTCGTCTACCTGCTCGCGCTCGAGCTGGTCGCGGTGCCCCTGTTCGCCTTCCTGTTCGACGCCGGCATCGGCCTGCTCGCGCTCGCCCCTGTGCTCTTGCTCGCCAACCTCGGGCTGGCGACGGTCGGCGCCCTGGTCTCCTCGATCGCGGTCCACTCGCGGGCCCGCGACCTGATCGCGCCGCTGCTGCTCTTGCCGCTGCTGGTCCCGGTGATGATCGCGGCCGCCGGGGCCGCCGAGCCGCTGCTGGCCGCCGCCGGCCCTTCCTACGACGGGTTCGCGAAGTGGCTGGCGGTGCTCGCTCTCTACGATGTCGTCTTCTGCCTCGTGGGCTACGCGGTCTATGACTTCCTGCTCGAGGACTGAGCCGATCCGACCATCGAGATGAGCTTCCGGGCCCCCCGAACCCTTGCCGCGCTGACCGTGGTCACGCTGATCGCGGGGTTCGCCCTCACCTTCTTCTTCGCCCCCAACGATGCCGACCAGGGCTTCGTCCAGAAGGTCTTCTACCTTCACGTGCCGCTCGCGATCTGCGCCCTGGTCGGGTTCATGGTCGCGGCGATCCAGGCGATCCTGCACCTGCGAAGCGGCGACCCGAAGTGGGACGTCCGCTCCTACGTCTCGATCCACATTTCGGTCATCCTCGGGATCGCGGTGCTGGTCACCGGCTCGATCTGGGCGCGCGCCTCGTGGGGCAAGTGGTTCGTCTGGGACGAGCCGACTCTGGTCTCGTTCCTGATCGTCTTCCTCCTTTACTGCACCTACTACCCGCTGCGTTATGCGATTGAGGACCGGGAGCGCCAGGCCCGCTACGCCTCCGTGTTCGCGATCACCGCGGGCGCCTTCGTGCCGCTCAACTTCATCGCCGTGCGGCTGGCGGAGACGCTCGTGCATCCGCGGGTCTTCGCGACCGCCGACGGTGGCCTGACCGCGAGGATGACGCTCACCTTCCTCGTTTGCCTGGCGGGCATGGCATTGCTCTGGGAGACCCTGGTGCGATTCGAGCTCGCGACCAAGTCCTCGCGCGCCCGGATCGGACGACTGCGGCGCGCGCTCGAGGGTGACGAGGCGATCGGCTCGAGCTCGCGGATCGCGCCCGCCCCGCGCGAGGCGGGGAGCTGATGCCGGCGCTGCCACTCGACGAGGCCGGCAAGTACGTCGCCGGCGCCTATCTCGTCTTCCTCGCCCTGCTGCTGGTCTACGTCGCGATCATGTCGGCGCGGCTCGCGCGCCTCGACCGCGAGCTGGCCGAGCTCGGAGAGCTGGCGGAGGCAAACGAGCCTCTCGGTCCGGGCCCTGGCGGGGCGGACGCGGGAGCAGAAGCAGATGCCCGAGGCGAAGCCGAGGGCAAGGTGTTCCAGCGGGAGCGGAGCACCCGCCAGGAGGTGCTTGATGGCTGAGCTGCTCGCGCTCGGCGTCTCGCACAAGACCGCGCCGTTGGAGTTGCGCGAGCGCCTGGCGCTGACCGAGGGACGCGCCGTCGGGCTGCTCGGCGAGCTGGTCGAGCGCGACGAGGTGCTCGAGGCGGCGGCGATCTCGACCTGCAACCGGACCGAGCTCTACATCTACGCCGGCGACCCGGTCGGCGCCGAGTCGCTGGCGCTCGGCTCGCTCGCACGCGAGGCCGAGTTCTCGCCGACCGAGCTCGTCACCCACCTCTACTCGCTGCACGCGGCGGCGGCGGCCGATCACCTGATGCGCGTCACCGCGGGCCTCGACTCGATGATCATCGGCGAGGCCGAGGTCCAGGGCCAGGTCAAGCGCGCCTACGAGCTCGCCCTGGTCGAGGGGGTGACCGGGCCGGTGCTCAATCGCCTCTTTCGCTCGGCGCTGGCTGCCGGCAAGCGGGCGCGGACCGAGACCGGGATCTCCGAGCGCTCGCTCTCGGTCCCCTCGGTCGCGGTCGAGCTCGCCCAGCGCACGCTCGGCGAGCTCGACGACCGGCGGGTGCTGGTCGTCGGCGCCGGCGAGACCGCCGAGCTGACCGCCCGCGCGCTCGCGGCAAGGGGGGTGCGGGCGATCTTCATCGCCAACCGCCACTACGACCGTGCGATCGGGCTCGCCGAGCGGTTCGCCGGCGAGGCGGTTCGGTTCGAGGAACTGCCCGAGCAGCTCGCCGCGGCCGACATCGTCGTCAGCTCGACCAGCTCGCCGCATCACGTGATCGAGCGGGAGGAGCTGGCCGAGGTCATGCAGGCGCGCGACCACCGCCCACTGCTGCTGATCGACCTCGCGGTTCCCCGCGACGTCCAGCCCGGATGCCGGGAGCTGACCGCGGTCAGCCTCTATGACATGGACGACCTCCAGTCCCTGGTCGAGCGCAACCTCTCAGGCCGCGAGGCCGAGGCCAGCCGGGCCGAGGCGATCCTCGGCACCGAGGGCCGCCGCTTCGACCGCTGGCTCGCGGCCCAGGACGTGACCCCGACCGTGGTCGCTTTGCGCGAGCGCGCCGCCGACGTCGTCGAGCGGGTATTGGCCGAGAACGATCAGCGCTGGGAGGGGCTGACCGACGCCGATCGCGAACGGCTGCAGGCGGCGTCGCGGGCGATCGCCTCGAGGCTCCTGCACGAGCCGACCCTGCGGCTCAAGCGCGCCGCGGGCGAGGGTGACGCATACGCGAAGATCGCCGCGCTGCGCGAGCTGTTCGGCCTCGATCCCGAGTCCGAGCCGCTCGACTCTCCCGCCACGGAGGTCTCCGACCTGCGCGACCGCCAGCGCCGCCGCGGCGGCCGGTGAGGCTCGGGACGCGCTCGAGCGCGCTCGCGCTGGCGCAGGCGAACACGGTCGCCGCCGAGCTCGGCTCAGCCGATACGGTGCCGCTGAGGACCGCCGACGCCGCACCCGGCGACAAGGAACGCTTCGTGCGCGGTGTGGCCGCCGCGGTGATCGCGGGCGAGGTCGACCTCGGTGTCCACTCGGCCAAGGACCTGCCGGGCGAGCGGCCGGAGCAGCTGGCGCTGGTCGGCGTTCCGGCGCGCGAGGACCCCGCCGACGCCTTCCTGGGCGCCGCCGCATCGATCGGCGAGATCGGAAAGGGGGCGCGGATCGGCACCGCCAGCCTGCGCCGGCGCTCGCAGCTTCTCGCCCTGCGGCCCGACCTCGAGATCGGCGAGCTGCGCGGCAATGTCGACACCCGAATCGCCAAGCTCGCCGCGGGCGAGTACGACGGCATCGTGCTCGCCTGCGCGGGCCTGATCAGGCTCTCGCGGGAGGCCGAGATCTCGTTCCGGTTTGAGCTCGGCGAGCTGACCCCGGCGCCCGGGCAGGGCTGCCTCGCGCTCGAGGCTCGCCGCGGCGACGCCGACACCACCGCCGCCGCGGCGGCGATATCCGACCCGACCGCGCTCACCGAGCTGACCGCGGAGCGGGCGGCGACCCGTGCGCTGGGCGCCGACTGCGAGACACCGGTCGGGATCTGCGCCCGGCTCGACGCCGGGCGCCTCACGGTCAGCGGCTACGCCGGCCTCGCCGACGGCAGCGAGTGGGTCCGCGACGAGGTCGAAGGCGACCCCGAGCAACCCGCGGCGCTCGGCGAGGCGCTCGCCGGGCGGATGCTGTCCGCCGGGGCTCGCGAGATCCTGAGCCGGGCCGAGCCGGCGGCGCGATGAGCGCCCGGCCCGGGGTCGCGTACCTGGTCGGAGCGGGACCCGGCGACCCGGGGCTGATCACCTCGCGGGCGCTGGAGCTGATCGCGAGCGCCGACGTGATCCTGCACGACCGGCTGGTCGGCGGAGATGCGCTCGAGCTGGCCCGGCCTGACGCCGAGCTGGTCGATGTCGGCAAGCGCCCCGGCGAGGACGCGGTCGAGCAGCAGCGGATCGAGGCGCTGATGATCGACCGGGCGCGCGCCGGCCGCAGCGTCGTGCGGCTGAAGGGGGGCGATCCGTTCGTCTTCGGGCGCGGCGGCGAGGAGGCCGAGGCGCTCGCCGACGCCGGGGTTGAGTTCGAGGTCGTGCCCGGGGTCACCGCCGGCGTCGCGGCGCCCGCCTATGCCGGGATCCCGGTCACCCACCGCGACGACGCCTCCGCGGTCGCCTTCGTCACCGGCCACGAGGATCCCGAGAAGCCCGAGACGGCGCTCGACTGGGAGGCGCTGTCCAGGTTTCCGGGCACGCTGGTCCTCTACATGGGGGTCAAGAACCTGCCTCTGATCGCCGACCGGCTCGCCGCCGGCGGCCGCGACCCCGCCGAGCCGGCGGCAGCGATCGAGCGCGGGACCCGGCCCGGCCAGCGCACCGTGACCGCGACCCTGGCCGAGCTTCCCACCGCGGTAGCGGATGCGGCACTGCGAGCGCCGGCGATCCTCGTCTTCGGTGCCGTGGCCGGTAGGCGCGAGGCGATCGCCTGGCTCGAGCGCCGCCCGCTGCACGGCAGGCGCGTGGTGGTCACCCGTGCCCGCGCGCAGGCGAGCGGACTCGCCACCGCGCTGCGCGGGCTCGGGGCCGACGTGGTCGAGCTGCCGGCGATCAGGATCGAGCCGCGGCTCGACGATCCTGCGGTGCGCGACGCGGTCGCCGGGCTGCACTCCTACGCGCTCGTCTGCCTGACCAGCGCCAACGGGGTCGCGCTGCTGTTCGAGGCGATGGCTGCCCAGGGCCGCGATGCTCGCGCGCTCGCCAACGCGACCGTCGCCGCGATCGGCCCGGGGACCGCCGCGGCGCTCGCCGAGCACGGCGTGATCGCCGACCTCGTACCGGAGCGCTTCGTCGCCGAGGCGCTGATCGAGACACTGGCCGAAGTCGAGGTGGCGGAGCGGCCGGTGCTGATCGCCCGCGCCAGCGAGGCGCGCGACGCCCTGCCCGACGCGCTCGCGCAGCGCGGAGCGGAGGTCGATGACGTCGCCCTCTACGAGACGGTCCGCGAGGAGCCGGAGCCCGAGGCGATCGAGGCCGCTGCCGCGGCCGACTACGTGACCTTCACCTCCTCATCGACCGTCCGCAACCTGCTCGCGGCGGTCGGCGACCGTTTCCCCGCCGGCGCCCGGATCGTCTCGATCGGCCCGATCACCAGCGAGACCGCCCGCGACGCCGGACTGACCGTCCACGTCGAGGCGGACCGGCATGACGTCGAGGGCCTGGTCGCAGCGCTGGTCGCGGACGTGGGCGGTCGATGACCCGCCCGATCACCTTCCTCTCCGACTACGACCCCGCCGACGAGTTCGCCGGCGTCTGCCGGGCGGTGATCGCGCGGATCGCACCCGAGGCGCCGGTGATCGACCTCGCCCACGGGATCCCCGGCTACGACGTCGGCCACGGTGCGGCGATGCTCGCGCGCTCGTTGCCCTACGCGCCGGCCGGGATCCACCTGGCGGTGGTTGATCCGGGGGTCGGCTCGGCGCGGCGCGCGGTCGCGGTCCGGGTCGCCGAGGGCGACCGGGTCCTGGTCGGACCCGACAACGGCCTGCTCTCGCTCGCGATCGAGCGGCTCGGCGGCTGCGAGGAGGCGATCGACGTCTCGCGCTCGCCGGTCCGGCTCGAGCCGCTCTCGGCCACCTTCCACGGCCGCGACCTGTTCGCCCCTGTCGCCGCCCACCTGGCGCTCGGCGCGCCGCTCGCCGAGCTCGGCGAGCCGATCGATCCCGCCGGCCTCGCCGGCCTCGAGCGACCGGCCGCGCTGATCGATCGGGGCGTCAGGCTGACAGCGACCGTGAGCCACCTCGACGGATACGGCAACGCGAGCCTGATCGCGACGGCTGAGGATGCGGCCGCGGCCGGCCTGGTGCCCGGCCGCGCGATCCGCGTCCTTACCGGCGGCACCGAGCACGAGGGCGTCTACGGGCGCACCTTCGTCGACGTCGATCCCGGTGAGCTGCTCCTCTACCCCGGCTCCTCCGGCAATCTCGCGCTGGCGGTCAACCTCGGCGACGCCGGGGAGCGGCTCGGGATCGCTGCCGGGGACGAGGTCGAGCTGGGGCGGGCGTGACCGGGTTCGGTCGCCCGCACCTGCACTTGCGGCTCACTGACTCGACCAACGAGCGGGCCCGCGAGCTCGCGGAGGCCGGGGCGCCGAGCGGCACGGTGGTGACCGCCTCCGAGCAGAGCGCCGGCCGCGGCCGGCGGGGCCGGATCTGGTCGGCGCCCGCCGGCAAGGCGCTGCTCTACTCGGCGCTTCTGCGCCCGCTCGAGCTCGAGCACGTGTTGCTGCCGCTCGCGGTCCCGGTCGCGATCTGCGAGGCGATCGAGTCGCTCGCACCGGTCGCCTGCGCGATCAAGTGGCCCAACGACGTCTGGATCGAGGAGCGCAAGGTCGCAGGCGTGCTGATCGAGGCGCGCCCGCCGGATTGGGCGGTGATCGGGATCGGGATCAACGTCGCGATCGCGGACGACGAGCATCCCGACGAGCTGCGCTGGCCGGCGATCTCGGTCGCCCACGGGATCGAGGTCGAGCCGCTGCGCGACGCGGTCTCGGCCGCGCTCGGCGAGTGGCTGGGCGCGCCGGCGGCCGAGGTGCTCGACGCCTACCGCGGGCGCGACGCCCTGCGCGGCCGCGAGGTGAGCTGGGAGGGCGCCGGAATCGCGCCGGGCTCGGGTCGCGCCACCGGGGTCGATGAGCGAGGGAACCTGGTCGTCGAGCCTGACGCGGGCGAGCGGGTCAGCCTCGGGTCGGGCGAGGTCAGCCTCCGGCTCGAGCGCTAGTCCTGCTCGTCGGCCGGCGCGGATTTCGCCTCTTCGGGCGCTGCTTCGCCGGGCTCCGCCTCGCCCGCTTCGGCATCGAGCCGCTCACGGGGCCGGCGCTCCCCACCTTCGCGCTTGGAAGAGGAGCGCCGCCGCCGCCGCTTGCCACCGCCCTTGGGGAAGTTGCGCAGCAGCTCGCGCGCCACCGCGGAGGGCTTGCGGGCCATCCGCATCCGGGCGCCGCGAAGCACCTCCTCGGCCTCCGGCGTGTGCGCGACCGCCGCCGCCAACAATGCGACAGCGAGCCGGCGGTCCTGCTGGCGGGCGGAGTGGACGATCCTGCGCGCGTTGCGCCCGTGGGCACGGCCCGACGAGTTGACGAACAGGCCGAGCAGCCGCTTGGTCTCGGGCCAGCGCTGGACCGCGTACTCCTCGTGCAGCTCCCGGGTCGTCTCCGCCAGCCTCCAGACCCAGGCCTGGGCCTGGTCCCGGCGCCCGATCCGGCGCTCGGCGAGCGCCTGCAGCAGCACCTTTGCCCCGGCCCGGCGCTCGTCGCGCGGCCAGCCGGCGACGATCTCGACCGCGTCGTCGAAGGGCTCGGCCTCGCGCAGCGCCGCGATCTCGCCCAGCGCCTTGAGGCGGAGCTGGCTGCTGCGGTTGCGCTGCAGGCAGGTGAGCAGGAACCGCCGTCGCAGCTCCTTGGCCTGATCGTGCTGGATCATCGCCTTCGCGCGCCGCCAGTTGTTGGCCGTCACCCGGGCGCCGGCGAGCGCCGCCCAGGCGTGCTGCTCGGAGTAGTTGAGGTTCTCGACCGCGATCCGCCACAGCTCGCGCTCGAGCACCGCGAGCCGGCGCTCGGGGTCCGCCGAGACGGGCACGACCCGGCGCTCGACCCGGACCCGGCGCCCGCGTCCGCGGCGGACCGGGCCGACGACGATCGCCCCGCCGCGATAGACGTCGCGGTCGAGCAGGCTGTGGAGCGAGACCACGGTCTCGTCGTGCGTGGTCGCCGGATGCACGAAGTCGATCACCAGCCCCGCCTCCTTGCCGGGGTTGCGCCGGGTGACGCGGCCGACCCGCTGCTGGTAGACCCGCCGGGAGGCGGTGGGAGCGAGGTGCATGCAGATCGTCGCCCGGGGCGAGTTCCAGCCCTCGGCGAGCAGCATCGCGTTGCAGAGCACGTCGACCTCGCCGCGCTCGAAGGCGGCGAGGATCTCGGTCAGCTCGCGCTTCGGCGTCTCGCCCGAGACGGCGCGCGCGTCGATGCCCGCGTCGCGAAAGGCTTTCGCGACGTTGTTCGCGTGCCGAACGCCGGCGGTGTAGACGACCCCGGGCACGCGGCGAAAGCGTGAGCGGTAGAGGTCGGCGACGGCGACGTTGAACGGCTCCTGGTCGAGGAGCGCGGCCAGCTCCTCCTGGTCGAAGTCCTGATCGACCTCGCCGCGGCGCAATGGCACGTTGGCGATCGTCCGCACTCCCGGTCCCGGCGGGATGCGGATGCAGCGAAGCGGCGCGATCACCCCCCGGCGGGCGGCCTGGGCGAGGTCGAAGCGCGAGGTCTGGGTCGGGAACAGGTCGGCGACGTGCCGGGCGATCAGCGCTCCGGTCGCGGTCATGCCGATGAACGCGGGCCCGGTCCAGCGCCGGATACAGGCGCTGGTCTTCTCGCCGAGCGCCGTGTGGGCCTCGTCGCAGATCACGATCGAGTAGGCGTCGGAGACCCGGCCCGCGTTTCGCACGAACCACTGGTAGGTCTCGACCGTGACCGGCCCGTATGGGTGGTCGGCGCCGTCGAGCAGCGGCGGCGAGAGCCGCTCCTTGTAGCCGCGGTCCGAGATCTCGCCGATGAACTGGTCGACCAGGTTTCGCCGGTGGGTGAGGATCAGGATCCCGCCGGTGCGCGAGGCGTCGACGAAGCCGACCGCGGCGACCGTCTTCCCGGCCCCGGTCGCGTGCTCGAACCAGAACCGCCGGCTCGCGCCGGGATCCTCGGGCGCCTCGGCGACGACCGCGTCGGCGTCCTCGGGCTCGTCCCAGTCCTGGGGCTCCTCGTCCGGCTCGAGCACGTCCTCCTCGTCGAGGGTGGCGCCCCCATTCACCTCGGGGTCGCCGTTCGCCCCGGCCGGCTCGGACTTTGCCGCCCCGTTGCCGCGGCCGTTCCGTCGCGCCTCGCCCTCCGGGCTCTCGAGCTCGCCGGTGATCGCGGCCAGCGTCCCGGCGAGCGCATCGACCTGATGCTCGTTGAGCTCGGCGCCGTCGCGCAGCACCGGCCGCTCGTCCCAGAGCAGCCGCTCGAGCCCGAGCAGCAGCGAGTAATCGCGCCGCCACTCGAAGGAGGGCGCCTCGGCGCCGGACTCGAGCTCCTCGAGCGCCGCGTCGACAGCCCGCCGGCGCGCCGTCCCCGGGGCCAGGTCGGCGATCGTCTCGCCCTCGAGCAGGATCGGCTCACGGGTGAACTCCCGCACCCGATCGAGGTCGGCCTCGCTCAACTCGCTCGCCGCGCCTGCGGCAACGTCGGTGGTATTGGACATGGGGAAAAGGGGGTCTGCGGTCCCGCGCTCGCGCTGGTCCGGACGGCACGGCGAGCGAAGTAAGCTCGGAGGAGGCGGGCGCCGGACCGAAATCCCCTCCGGCCGGACCGGCGTCACCCCGCGGTCCAAGATCAACGGGACCGACCTAGATTGAACCACACCCGCAACCCGATGCGTCGCCGAGTCACGAATCCACGCACCGTGGCGACCACGATCCTGGCCGCGCTGGTACTTGGACTCGGCGCCTGCAGCGGCTCGGAGGACGACGTCGACCCGGGGGCGGCCAACCCCGAATCGGCGGCGCCCGACTACGACAAGGCGCTCGCCGATGCCCCGAAGCCGCTCGCCCAGCTTTACGCGCAGGGTGACGCGCTGCTCGCGGGCGGAGCGGAGGCGTTCCAGGCCCAGCTCGCCGAGCTGCACGGCCATCCGGTGGTGGTCAACAAGTGGGCGTCGTGGTGCGGCCCATGCCGGTTCGAGTTCCCGTTCTTCCAATCGCAGGCCGCCGAGCGCGGCGACGAGGTCGCGTTCATCGGGGTCGACTCGAACGACTCCGAGGACGCCGCCAGGACCTTTCTCGACGAGTTCCCGCTCCCGTACCCGAGCTTCTCGGACCCCGATCAGGAGATCGCCGAGCTGATCGGTGCCGGGCGAGAGTTCCCGTCGACAGCGTTCTTCGACGCCGAGGGCGAGACGACCTACCTGCGTCGAGGCGGGTATGCCTCCGAGGAGGAGCTGGCCGGCGACATCGAGCGCTACGCCCGAAGCGGATAATCCGAGCCATGACGAGTCGGGCGCAGATCTCCCTCTGGCTGATCCTCGCCGGGCTGCTTTGCCTGATCCCCACCGGGGCTGGCGCCCAGGACTCACAGACGGTGCCCTCGATCGAGCTCAGCGGCACGATCGACCCCGCGACCGAGAAGTGGATCGATTCGGCGCTGGGCGACGCCGACGCCGACGCCGCGCCGCTGGCGTTGATCCGGATCGACACGCCGGGCGGGCTCGACACCTCGATGCGCGAGATCATCAAGGACGTCCTCGACGCCCCGATGCCGGTCGTTGTCTACGTCTCCCCGAACGGGTCCCGGGCGGCGTCGGCGGGCGCCTTCATCGTCGAGGCCGGCGACGTCGCCGCGATGGCTCCCCAGACCAACGTCGGCTCGGCGAGCGCGGTGACCGCGACCGGCGGCGACATCGGCGGCACCCTGGGGCAAAAGGTCGAGAACGATGCGGCAGCGTTTATGCGGGCGCTGGCGGAGTCGCACGGGCGCAACGGCCCGCTGGCCGAGCGGATGGTCACCGAGGCCGCCAACTTCAGCGCCACCGAGGCGCTCGACCGCGAGCTGATCGACATCGTCGCCGGAAGCGAGGAGGAGCTGCTCGCTGCGCTCGACGGGTTCCGGGTCGTGGGGCCGAAGGCGCAGACGCTCGACACCGACGGGCTGGTGATCGAGCAGCGCGAGATGCCGTTCCAGTACCAGGCCCTGCAGGTGCTCGTCAACCCGACGATCGCCTACGTGCTGCTGCTCCTCGGCCTGGTCGGGATCGCGATCGAGATCTTCAGCCCGGGCCTGATCCTGCCGGGAACGCTGGGGCTGGTCTTCCTGCTGCTCGGCGCCTACGGGACCGCCCAGCTGCCGGTGCAGGCGGCCGGGGTCCTGCTCTTGGTGGTCGGGATCGGCTTCATCATCGCCGAGGCGCAGCTGCCCACGCACGGCATCCTCGGCGCCGTCGGCGTGATCGCGCTGGCGCTCTCGGGCCTGCTGCTGTTCGACACCGGCAGCGAGCAACTCGAGGTCTCGGTCCCGGTCGTGATCACCGTCGCGATCCTGTTCGGCGGCTTTCTCGCCTTCGCCGCGGCGAAGGCGGTGCAGGCGCGCCGCAACCCGGTGCGGACCGGCTGGGAGGAGCTGATCGGAGCCGGCGGCGTGGTCCGGGTCCCGCTCGATCCGGTCGGGCAGGTGTTCGTCGAGGGAGCGCTCTGGCGCGCCGGTCCGGCGGAGGATGTCGGCGCGCGGGAGGCCGAGCGCCTGAGCGTGCGCGACGCTAGAGTGCGGGTCGAGTCGGTCGAGGGCCTGACCTTGCGGGTTCGCCCGGCCGAGAACGACGAGGAGGAGGAGGCGCGCAGCTAGATGGTCGGACTGATCGTCGCCGGCGTTATCGCGGTCTTCGTCCTTTTCATCCTCGCCACGGCGATCAGGATCCTGCGCGAGTACGAGCGCGGAGTGATCTTCCGGCTCGGCCGCCTGATCGCCCAGAAGGGGCCTGGCCTGATCCTGCTGATCCCGATCATCGACCAGATGGTCCGGATCGACCTGCGAACGGTGACCCTGAACGTCCCGCCGCAGGAGGTGATCACCAAGGACAACGTCACGGTGCGCGTCAACGCTGTCGCTTACTTCCGCGTCGTCGACCCGAACAAGGCAGTCACCGAGGTCGAGAACTACCTCCTCGCCACCTCCCAGATCGCCCAGACGACGCTGCGCTCGGTGCTCGGCAAGGCCGAGCTCGACGCGCTGCTCTCCGAGCGCGAGCGGCTCAACATCGAGCTGCAGCAGATCATCGACGAGCAGACCGAGCCCTGGGGGATCAAGGTCTCGACGGTTGAGGTCAAGGACGTCGAGCTGCCGGCCGACATGCAGCGGGCGATGTCGCGCCAGGCCGAGGCCGAGCGTGAGCGCCGGGCGAAGATCATCGCCGCCGACGGCGAGTTCCAGGCGGCCGAGAAGCTCTCCCAGGCGGCCGGCATCATCGGGCGCCACCCGGCCACGCTCCAGCTCCGCTACCTGCAGACGTTGCTCGAGATGGGCGTCAACCAGAACACGACGATCGTCTTCCCGGTCCCGATCGAGATGATGAGCGCGTTCAGCAAGTTCACCGGTGCCTCCGGCGGTGCCGGCAGCGACGAGCCGTCCTGACCGCGCCCGAGATCCGGATCGACCAGCTCACCGGCCTGCGGGCGATCCTCGCCCCGGGCCGAGCCGAGCGCCCGGACGCGTTCGCGGCCGCGGCGCCCGAGCCGCGCCCCGGCGCCGAGCGGAGCTGCCCCTTCTGCGAGGGCCGCGAGGACCGCACCCCGCCCGAGGTCTGGGCCGATCGTCCCGATGGAGGCGAGCCAAACACCCCCGGTTGGACCGCCCGCTCGGTTCCCAACCTCTACCCGGCCCTCGACGCGAGCGGCGAGCGGCGAGCGGCGAGCGCCGAACCGGAGACCGGGATCGCGAGCTCGATCGACCCGCTCGGGGCGGCGACGCGTGGTCAGCTCGACCTGTTTCGCTCCCAGCCAGCCGCCGGAGCGCACGAGGTGATCGTCGGCGCCCCCCGGCATGCGACCTCGCTCGCCCAGCTCTCCGAGCCCGAGCTCGACGCCGCCGTCGATGCCTGGCGCACCCGCATCCGCGCCCAACCCGATGCCGCCCATGTTCACCTGATCGTCAACGAGGGGCCCCAGGCCGGGGCCTCACTCGAGCACACCCATGCCCAGCTCTACGCGCTCGGCTTCGTCCCGGCCGAGGTGGCGCGCGAGCGCGAGCGCGCGACCGCCTATCACGAGCGGACCACGGGAGGCCACCTGCTCGCCGACGTCGCGACCGAGGAGACGCGTCGGCGCGAGCGCCTGGTCGCGGTCGACGACGAGGCGCTGCTGATCTGCCCGTGGGCGTCGCGCTCCCCGTTCGAGCTTCGGGTGATCCCGCGCACGCCCCAGCCGCGCTTCGAGGACGACGATCGCGGCACGGCGATGCTCGCGACCGCGCTCCGCGCGCTCGGCGCGGCGCTCGGGCGCCTGCCGCAGCTCAACCTCTGGGTCCGGACCGCCCCGCGTGGAGCGGACGAGTTCTGCTGGCACATCGACATCCTCCCGCGGCTCGCCACCCGGGCCGGGTTCGAGCTCGGGACCGGGGTCGAGATCAACACCTACCCGCCCGAGCGCGCGGCGGCCGACCTGCGGACGGCGCTCGCGGAGGACCGCCGATGAGTCGCGACGAGTCCGGTTCACGGGGGCTGTGGACGGAGCTGCGCGAGTGCGCCACCTGGCTCAGCTCGCCGGGCGCCTACCCAAGCCTGCAGATCGCGCGCCAGACCAGCTGCGGGATCCTGCGCGGGCCGTTCGCGGGGATGCTCTACCCGCGCAGCCTCGTCGCCCGCGGGCTCTTCCCCGGCCCCTACGTCGCGGGCAGCTTCGAGTGCGAGCTCGACCCGGTGATCGAGGAGATCATCGCCGCCGAGCCCGAGGTGCTGGTCAACGTCGGCTCGGCGCAGGGCTACTACGCGGTCGGCCTCGGCCGGGCGGTGTGGGAGATGGCGGTGATCGCCTACGAGGCCGATCCTGCGATGCGCGCCGCCGCCCGCCGGATCGCGCTCCTGAACGAGGTCGAGCCGCGCATCGACGCGCGCGGGCTGTGCACGGTTGGCGAGCTCGCCGGCCTCGAGCCGCGGCTCGAGGCGCACTCGGTCTGCGTGCTGATGGACTGCGAGGGGGCGGAGGCGGAGCTGATCGACATCGATGCGGTTCCGTGGCTCGCACGGGCGTCGCTGCTGATCGAGCTGCACGGCGGCACCCGGCCGCTGATCGAGCGCCGCCTCGCCGGCTCGCACGAGCTGCGGATCGTGCGCGGTGAGCCGCGCTGGGCGAGCCGGTTCCCTGAGCTGTGGTGGGTCAACGGCCTGCGCCAGATCGACCGCGAGCTCGTCATCGCCGAGTACCGCCAGGGGATCCAGGAGTGGCTTTGGGCGGTGCCGAAGGGCGGCGGCGGGGCGGCGGCTTCCGGGTAGTCTGCCCGGCGAGGCCAAGACGGAGAGGGAGCTTGATGTCGATCGAGCAGGGGCTCGAGCAGTTCAAGGAAACCGAAGGTGGCGAGGCATTTCGCCTCCAGAGCTCGAAGCTGCTCAAGGTCGAGCTGGCCGGGGTCGAGATCCAGGCGAAGCTGGGCTCGATGGTCGCCTATCAGGGCGACGTGCGGTTCGAGCACGCCGGCTCGGGCGGACTCTCGCGGATGCTGAAGAAGGCGGTGACCAGCGAGGGCACCAACCTGATGAAGGTCTCGGGCAGCGGCGAGATCTTCCTCGCCGACATGGCGCAGGAGATCCAGCTCCTGCGGCTCGAGAACGAGAGCATCACAGCCAACGGCCCGCACGTGCTCGCCTTCGAGGCGGGGATCGACTGGGACATCAAGCGGGTCGAGGGTGCCTCCGGGGCGCTCGCCGGCGGCCTCTACAACATGCAGCTCTCGGGTACCGGGGCCGTCGCCCTGGTCTCCGACGGCGCGCCGCTGCTGATCGAGATCGACGGCGAGAGCACCTACGCCGACCCGCAGGCGGCGATCACCTGGTCGGAGGGTGTCTCGAGCGCGGTGAAGACCGACGTCAACGTCAAGACCTTGATCGGCCGCGGATCCGGGGAGACGATCCAGCTCGCCTTCTCGGGCAAGGGCTGGCTCTTGATCCAGCCCTCCGAGGGTCGGGTCGCGCCGACGGGCGGGGGCGGCGCCTCGGGGGCGCTTGGCAACCTGCTCGGCGGCAGCTAGGTGGCCGGGTAGTGGCGCCGATCCGCAGGCCGTTCCCGCGCTCGGTCGCCGACGCCTCCCAGGAAGGACGCCCGTACGGGCGCTGGGAGGAGCGCCTGCGCGACGCGTTCGCCGCCGAGTGCGAGCCGCTCGCGCCAGAGGCCGGCTCGGCGCTCGATCCGGCGACGGTGAAGTGGTTTCCGGACCGCAGCTGGGGCGGGCGCGTCTACGTGCCGGCGAGCGGCAGCGCGGCCGAATCGACGGTCGGCGAGGGAGGCGAGGAGGCGCTCGCCGAGTACTTCGGCTGGGTCTCGTTCGTGCCTGCCGGCGAGGACGGCGAGCCGGCCGACCTGGCTGCGAAAGCCGACTTCACCGACGTCACGGCCGCCGCCAACCCGGAGTGGCAGATCGACCTCAACGACGACGTGATCGGGCGCTGGCGGACCGACGGCGGACGTGGGGGGGAGATCACCCTCGTCTGGGGCCTGCCGCTGGTCCGCGGCGCGGTCGCGGCGACCGCCGAGCTCGACGACGAGACGCTCGATCAGGCGCCGGTGGCCGACGGCCGCTTCACCCTTGTCGCCGTCGACGCGGTGAGCGGGTTCGGCGACGATCTCTTTCTCGAGGTCAAGCTCTGGGGCCGATCGATGAAGCTGCTCGCGTCCGAGAGCCTCTACGCGGAGGCCGACGACGAGCCCGAGCCCGGCGGCGAGTAGCCGGGCCCGATGGGCCGCCGGCTCGCCGCCGCGTTCGCGATCGCCTGCGTGATCGCGTCGGCGGGCGCGGTCTGGCTGGTGGTCGTCGAGGACTCCGGCGAGCGGTCCCCCCGCGCCGCGGACCGCTCGCGCCCGGCCAAGAAGCCGGAGCCCGAGCCGAGACCGCAGCGGTTCACCGTCTCGGTCAGCGGCGATTTGCTGATCCACAGTCCGCTCCTCGACCGCGCGCTCGCCAACGGCGAGGGCAGCGAGTACGACTTCGCGCCCTTCTTCGACCGCATCGCTCCCTACGTCCGCGGAGCCGACCTCGGCCTCTGTCACCTCGAGACGCCGATGGGACCCGGACCGCCGACCAGCTACCCGATCTTCAACACCCCGACCGGACTCGCTGCCTCGGTCCGCCGCAGCGGCTGGGACGCTTGCTCGACCGCCTCCAACCACTCCCTCGACCAGGGCCTGGAAGGCGTCCGAGCCACTGTCGGGGCGCTCGAGCAGAGAGGGATCGAGCACGCCGGCTCATATCCCTCGGCGCCGGCCTCCGAGCGCCCCGAGATCCTCCGGGTCGACGGGGTCAAGCTCGGCTACCTCGCCTATACCGACGCCACCAATGGGATCCCGGCGCCGAACGGGTGGGTGCTCAAGGAGTACGCCGCCGCTGATCCCGAGGCCGGCGCCGAGGCGATCCTCGCCGATGCCCGCCGGGCGCGCGAGCAGGGCGCCGAGGCGGTGATCGTCAACCTGCACTGGGGCGACGAGAACTCGAGCGCCCCCAACCCGTCCCAGCTCGAGGTGGCCGCGCGGCTCACCCGCTCGGACCTGATCACGGCGGTGGTCGGCCAGGGGCCGCACGTGGTACAGCCGATTCGCAGGATCAACGGCAAGTACGTCGTCTTCAGCGAGGGCAACCTGGTCTCCAACCAGAGCGCAGCCACCGGCCTGCCGGCTGCGACCCAGGACGGGCTGATCGCGCTCTTGCGGTTCGAGGTCGACGGTGATCGAGCGACGGTGAAAAAGGTCGAGTACGTTCCGGTCTGGGTCCGCCCGGGCGACTACGTCGTGCTCCCAGCAGACCCCGCCGCCGACCCGGCTAACGCGCAGGCGCTCGCCGCCTCGCGGGCGCGCACGATCGCGGTCGCGGGCGAGGGCGACGGGATCGAGCCGGTCGAGCCGCAATGAACCGCGCGGTGGCGCGCAGGTCGGCTGTCCCCGCGCTCCACCGGCGGCGGATCAGCCCAGCTTCAGCTTCAGCTTTTCCCTCGTCGAGTTGTCCGCGGCGTCGGTCGCAGTCACGGTGATCGTCGCCTTTCCCTTGCGGGCGGCCTTCAGCTTCTTCTTCACCCGCTTGGACGGCTTCAGCTTCAGCTTCTTCGTGGCATCGGCGTCGAGCTCGGCGCTGTCCTCCCTCAGCTCCAGCTTCTTCGCCCGCTTCGACTTGTCTTTCGCCTTGCCCTTTGGCTTCACCGTTCCCTCCGCCACCACGGTGCACGCCTCATCGCAGGAGGCCTTGACGGTGACCGCGCGGCCCAGCTTCTGCTTCTTCTTTCCCGACAGGTCCAGCCCCGGGGGGTCGGTGTCGGACGGCGGCAGCGTGGGGTCGCCCAGAACGTCGCGGACGAAGACGTCGATGACGGCGCTGTCGACGCCACTCAGGTTGGTGGCGGCCGACTGGAAGGCAACGTAGCGCCCGTCGCCGGAGACCGCGGCGGAGTCGGAGGCAGCGTCGCCGCCCGCCCCGCCGTCTGCGGCGCTCTGGCGCGAGACGAGCGTGCTCACGTTCGTGGCCAGGTCGCGGACGAAGACGTTGGTGAAGGCGTTGTTGTCCGCAGCGCTCAGGTTGTCGGCGTCGGAATGAAAGCCGACGTAGCGCCCGTCGGCGGAGATCGCCGCGAAGCTGGAGTTGGCGTCGCCGCCCGCCCCGCCGGCGCTCTGGCGCGAGGCGAGCGTCGTCGTGCTCGCGCCCAGGTCGCGGACGAAGACGTTGAGGAACAAGTCGTTGTCAACAGCGCTCAAGTTGTTGGCTCCGGAATGGAACGCGACCTGGCCGCCGTCGGCGGAGATCGAGGGCTCGAGGGAGCCTGCGTTGGCGGCCGCCCCGCCCTCGCCGGCGCTCTGGCGCGAGGCGAGCGTGGTCGTCCCCGCCACCAGGTCGCGAACGAAGACGTCGATAAAGCCGCTGTCGACGCCACTCAGGTTGGTGGCGGCCGACTGGAAGGCGACGAAGCGGCCGTCGGCGGAAATCGCGGCGGAGTCGGAGGCAGCGTCGCCGCCCAACCCGCCGTCGACGGTGCTCTGGCGCGAGGCGAGCGTCGTCGTGCTCGTGGCGGTATCGCGGACGAAGACGTCCGTGACCAAGTCGTCGTCGGACGTGCTCAGGTTGGTGGCGGCCGACTGGAAGGCGACGAAGCGGCCGTCGGCGGAGATCGCGGCGAAGGATGAGGCGGCGTCGCCGCCCAACCCGCCGTCGCCGGCGCTCTGGCGCGAGACGAGCGTGGTCGTGTTCGCGACCGTGTCGCGGACGAAGACGTCGTTGACAAGGTCGGTGTCTGCCGTGCTCAGGTTGGTGGCGGCTGAGTGGAAGGCGACGTAGCGGCCATCGTCTGAGACTGCGGCAAAGAACGAGGAGCCGTCCGCACCGGCTCCCCCGTCGCCGGCGCTCTGGCGCGAAACGAGCGTCGTCGTGTTGGCGACCGTGTCGCGGACGAAGACGTTGACCACGAAGTCGTCATCGGCACCGCTCAGGTTGTTGGCTGCCGAGTGGAAGGCGACATATCGGCCGTCGGCGGAGATCGAGGGATCGGTGGAGGCGCCGTCGCCGCCCACGCCCCCGTCGCCGGCGCTCTGGCGCGAGACCAGGACGGTCTCGTCCTTGGCCGCGCCGGCGATCGGGACGGCGACGCCGGCGAGCACGACCACTGCCGCGACGATCCCGATCAGCCTCCGTGCGCCGACGGAATTCCCCGCAGTCAGCCTCGCCTTCATCGAAGCCTCGCCCCCTAAGCCTCGCATCTCGGGCCTAACGCTAGCCAAGTCCGAGCGGCCGGTCAAGCGGCCCGGGCCGGGCATCCGGGCTAGGCCTCCATGTTCTTGGTGACGACCGCCATCGTCTGCGCGAGCTTGTCCGACGGGCTGAACTCGACCACCTCGGTCCCGGCGAAGAGGATCGGCGTGTGACCAGGCCCGACGTAGTAGGCGTCACCCGTCTCAAAGACTTCCTCGGTTCCTCCGGAGCGAAAAGCGACCTTGCCCTCGATCACGTAGCCCATGTGCACGCACTGGCACTCGTCGTTCGGGAGACCGCTGAGGAACGGCGAGAAGTCTGCGTCCTGGGTGTACGTTTCGAAGCCGACCGTCCAGCCGCCGTCGAAGTGCTCGAAGTGCCCTTCGTAGCCCTCAAGCGTCTCGTGCTCGGACGCGCTCTCCTTCGATGCCTTCGGCATTGCTACCTCCCAATCGTGGTCTCCCGCCAACCTTCTCCCATGGCAGGTCAGATTGCAAGGTGGGGAGGGCTACCCAAAGCAGGGGCGAGCTACTCCGAAAGCCCGGCGGCTTCGAGGGCCTCTTTGGGGTCGAGGTAGGTTCGAATCCGAACTCCCTTGCCGTTCTTGAACTCGGTCACCGTGCCGTGAGGCGATTCGATCTCGGCCTCGCTTCCCGTGCCACGCGCGCGGACGCTGCCGATTGCGACCGTCCGGTCGCCAAGGTCCCGGATGTCCGGGTACTCGGCTTGAAACTCAGAGAGGGTCTCGTACAGGTCTCGGAGCCACTCGCGAACGCCTTCGTGTCCTCGGTACACCGTCTGTTTCCCTCCCATCGCCATCAGAATCGCCGAATGCCACTCGACCTCGGGGTCGAGTTCCGCCACCAGCGCCTCGGGATCTCGGCGGTTGATCGCGTCAAACGCGCGTTTGAAGACCTCGACGTTCTCCTGCGACATCGCCCGCGCAGTATCGCTCGACGGCCGCCCTGCGCGCGAGCTCGGGATGGGGGATCCGGGCGAGGCGGGAGCCCACCTGCTCGACGCCCCGCGGGTGGACGCTTAGAAGGCCCACGTTGGACGAAGAGTGCTATGCGTCGTCCGAGGCGCTACGCCGCCAGGCCGGCCGCTCGGCGACCCGTTTCATGTCACCGCCCTGTACTTGAGGTGGGTGACGCTGGGCGCCTCGACGGCCCGGACCTGCTCGAGCTGCACCTCCGCGTCCCCGAGGTTGTCGAAGAGACGAGCACCGTCGCCGAGCACCACCGGAACGACGTGGAGCTCAAGTTCGTCCAGCAGTCCCGCTGCCAGGTACTGCCCAGCGACGTCGGCGCCGCCCCAAAGCATGACGTCTTTGCCGCCCGCGGCCTCCCTTGCCTGTTCGAGCGCGGACTCGATTCCGTCGGTGACGAAGTGGAACGTGGTCCCACCCTCCATCTCAACGGGATCGCGCGGGTGATGGGTGAGAATGAACACGGGGTAGTGGTAGGGAGGGTCGTCGCCCCACCAGCCCGTCCACTGCTCGTCGCCCCAGGCACCACCGCCGATCGGCCCGAACATGTTTCGGCCCATCACGCCGGCCCCGACGTTCTCGCGCGATTCCTCGACTATCCGTGTGCTCTCGTTCACCTCGCCGCCCTGCTCGTCGTGGGATTGGCGCCAGGCGGCCAGGGGAACCACCCAGTCGTGAAGCCGCTCGCCGCCCTCGCCGAGCGGGTTCTCCTCGCTCTGGTTCGGGCCGGCGACGAAACCGTCCACGGAGATCGAGATATGGCACCTAAGCTTGCTCATCGCGCCTCCTCAGTCGGCGGCCGCTGCGGCCGCGGGCTCTCAAGCCTACGACCGGTCCGCGCCGGGAAACTAGTCGCGGCTGCGCTGCCAGCGCCCAAGCTGCTCCTCGATCAGTTGTCTACGAGCGACGACGCGAAGGCACACCGCCGAGCGGCAGTACCGCGAAGATCGCGAGCGAATCGTAGAGCGGCCGCTTCGCCCAATCCTGGAACCGCAATATCGGCCAGCCCCTTCGGCGCCTTTGCACGGGCTCTTTCGCCAGCCGATCCGGCCTCGAATGGGGCAGACGTGGGCAGACACGCCCCTGAGGCCGCAGTTGCCGTCGGCGAGGCAGCCGGCGCGGGGAGCTCGAACCCGCTCAGCAGAGCCGTAATCTCCCTCCTAGCCCCGATAGCTCAGCTGGATAGAGCGACTCCCTCCTAAGGAGTAGGCCGCAGGTTCGAATCCTGCTCGGGGCGTACGAACATGCGACCCCGCCGCCGCGGGCCTCAGCGCGGCGGGGGCGGTTGGCGGTAGTCGTCGTCGCGATTGCTTGCCATGACCATCCAGAAGAGGCCGATCACGAGCCCGACCGCGCCGGCGATCATCAGGATCAGGCCGACGATCTCGAGGTCGATGCTCTCGATCGAGTCGTTGACCGCGTATCTCAGGATCGCCCCGAGCGCGATCACGAAGATCGAGGTTCCGATCGTCATCTCCGGCCTCCTTCCGAGCGTGGTCGCCTGTTTCGACCGTCGCTGATCACGACATCATTCCCGCTCCGGCGGCGGCTCAATCGCGCCCTCGGCGTCCGGCTTGCAGCAACGCCCTGTCAAGCTTCCCACGTGGCGGGGTACTTCGACGATTCGTCGATGCTGAGGCTGGTCCATCGCGAGCGTGCGCTGGCGCTCTACGGCCCGCGGGCGCTGCTGATGCAGGCCGCGCACCCGCTCGCGGTCGAGGGCCTGCTGGCCCACTCGGCAGGGCTCGACGATCCCTACGACCGGCTCGCTCGGACCGCCGAGATCATGGACACGATCACGTTCGGCAGCCGGGATGATGCCGACCGCGTCACCGCGCGGGTGCGCGCGATGCACGCGCGGGTCCAGGGCGAGATCTCCGACTCAGCGGGCCCCTACCCCGTGGGCACGGCCTACCGCGCCGACGATCCCGAGCTCCTGCTCTGGGTCCTGTTCACGCTCTTCGACTCGGCCTCGGTCGTCTACCGGGCCTACGTCGGAGATCTCTCGCGTGTCCAGGAAGCCGCCCTGTGGGCGGACTACCGGGTGGTCGGCGAGCTGTTCGGCCTCGAGCCCGCCGAGCTGCCGGCCACCCTCGCCGCCGTCAACGCCTACCGGACCGAGATGCTCGAAGGAAACCGGCTGCTGGTCGCCGGCTGGGCTCGGGAGCGGGCCCGCGAGATCGTCCTCGACCCGCCGGTTCCGCTCGCGGCCAAGCCGCTCGTCGAGGCGGTCAACTTCGTCACCATCACCCTGCTGCCGGAGCCGATCCGGTCCCAATACGGGTTCTCGCGAATGCCGCCGCAGGTCGTGCGGCGGGCCGTAGTCGCCGGCGGCGCCGAGTACGTGAAGCGGCTCGTGGTCCCGCTTCTGCCCGGGGCGCTGCGCTATTCGCCGGTCGCCCGCGCCGCCGCCTGAGTCCGAGCGGCGAACGCCGAGCAGCGAGCGGCGACCTCCCTATCCGTCCGGCCGCTCCGGGTAGACGTCGTCGATCGTCGCCAGCGCCTCGAAGGGCGCCTCGATCGCCGCCGAGATCGCCTCGGCGCCGCCCGCGAGCCGGTCGACGACACATAGCCCGCCGACGATCTCCAGGCCTTCCTCGCGCATGCGCTCGATCGCCTGCACCGTCGAGCGGCCGGTCGTCACCGTGTCCTCGACCACCAGGCACCGGGTCCCGGGCTCGACCGGTCCCTCGACCCAGCGCTGCAGGCCATGCTGCTTGCGCTCCTTGCGGACGAAGAAGCCGACCAGGTCCTCGCCCTCGGGGACCGCGATCGCCGCGCAGGCGAGCGGGATCGCGGCCATCACCGGGCCTCCCACCGCCTCGGCCTCGAGCCGGCTCGCGGCGCCCGCGATCAACTCACCGGCGGCGCGAAACCCGGCCGGGCGCAGCAGCGCCCGGCGCGCGTCGACGTAATAGGAGGCCCGCTGGCCGCTCGACAGGGTCACTTCGCCGATCACGAGGGCGTGCGCTCGCAGCTCGGAGAGCAGTTTGTCGCGTGATTCGCTCAGGAGCCCGCGCCCAGCAGTGCGCGCCTAGCGGTACACGAACATCTTGTCCCCGAGATTGATCCAGTCATAGATGAACCTGGAGTCGGGGATCGGATTGCGGATGCAGCCGTGGCTTGCCGGGTACGGCGGGACCGAGTGATAGCCGTGGGTGGCCTCGCCGCGGTTGTAGTAGACCGAGTAGTACATCCCGACCGAGTTGAACCCGGGGTCCTTGCGGTAGAAGGTGAAGCCGCCGACGTCGGACGGGGTCGCCGCGGCGCCGGTCGCGACGTGAAAGACGTACTTCGGCTCGCCACCGTCGGCCAGTGCCATCACCTGCTTGGAGATGTCGACCTCGACGTGGTGCCCGGCGCCCGGGTGAGCGAGCTTGAAGGCGCCCTTGCCGGCGGCGAGCCGGGCGAAGATCTCCGGCGTCGCCTGGAAGTTGCGGGCCATTCCGTTGACCTTGCGGAAGGCCAACACGGCGCGCTCGGTGTGCGACCCGTAGCGGCCCTGGTCGGTATTGAAGTAGTGCTGCTTGCGGAGCAGGTCGTTGAACAGCTCGACCGCCGGGCCCGAGTCGCCCGGATCGAGGTCGATGAACTTGAGCTTGAACGCCTTCGACTTCGCGCTTGCGCCCGCCTGCGCCGAGGTCGGGCCCTTCCTGACCCTGACCCGGTACTTGCCGGGTTCGACCAGCGGCTTCGAGCGCAGATGAAAGCGCCCGAAGTTCTTGCCCTTAACCCGGCGCACGTACGGAGTCTTCTTGAGCAGCGTGTCGCCGCGGTTGCCGAGCCGGATCTCGACCTGCTGTCCGCCGACGAACGGACGCACCGTGCCGATCGCCTCGATCCGCTCGCCGATCTTCGCCTTGCCGCCGGAGAGGCCCTTGAGCTTGATCTCGATCTGGGCCGGGGCCGGCTGGCCGCCTCCGCCGCCCTGGCCACCGGCCGCGTGCGCGGCGAGCGGCGCTCCCAGCGCCGCCACGACCGCCGCCACCACGGCTGCGCGGAGAAGGCTCATGGCGCGGGATTGTGGCAGACGCCGTGGTCGCTCAACCGGTCAGGATCGCGAACGCGATCGCATTGTTCACCACGTGCAGCGCGACCGGTGGCCACAGCGATCCGGTCCGCTCATACAGCCAACAGAGCCAGAGCCCAAAGATCGAGAGCTGCAGCACTACTCCCCACGATTCGGGGCCCGTGTAGTGGAACAGGCCCCAGATCAGCGATGGGATCAGCGCCGCGAGCACGAACGGCAGCGCCCGGCGCATGCCGGTGAACATGAAGCCGCGGAAGAAGACCTCCTCGGTGAACGGGGCGACGCCGATGATCAGTACCCCCGCGACGATCGCCCCGAGCGTCCCCTCGTCGACCCCGAGCTCCCGCGTGACGTCCTCCTGCTCGGGCTGGATCAGGGCGGCGATCACGATCGCACAGCCGAGATAGCCCAGGTAGGCGAGCACCGTGTGGCGGATGAACCTGCCGGTCGGGCGGCGCAGGCCGAGCGCGGCCGAAGCCTCGGCGCGTCGCCCGCCCAGGCCCGCGGCGACGAACGCCACCCCGACCAGGGTCGCCGCCAGGGTCGCCTGCAGGGCCAGTCGCGAGGCGAGCGAGTCGAGGTCGGGATCGAAGACCGCGGCGATCACGCCGACCTCGACGAACAGGAGCACCAGCATCACCGCGAGTGCAGCCAGGGCGCGGCCTGGCCCCCAGCTCGGGCTTGGGCCGGCCGGACCGCCCGGAACCTGCTCCGGCTCGTCGTCGGGCAGCGTCGCGGGGGGCGGCGGCTGACTGCTCGGGACCTCGACTCCGTCGCTCACGAGCGGATGATCACCGATCGAGCCGGTCGGCGACCTCGGCCAGCGATCGGATGTCGGCGCCGCCGTCCCGGTCGATCAGCAGGCAGCGGATCCCGGCGGCCCCGGCCCCGGCCGCGTCCTCTGCCGCGCTGTCGCCGATGTGGAGTGCTTGCTCGGGCGCGCAGCGGCAGAGCTCGAGCGCACGCTCGAAGATCGCGGGATCGGGCTTCCGCGAGCCCGAGCCGGCTGAGGTGACGACGGCGTCGAAGGCGGCGCCGAGTCCGCAGCGCTCGAGCACCTGCGGCAACGAGACGTCCCAGTTCGAGACGCAAGCCAGGCCGAGTCCGCGGGCCCGCAGCGCGGCGAGCGCCGGTGGCGCGTCGGGGTAGGCGCGGAACCGGATCGAGGACATCATCTGCTCGACCGAGACCTCTCGGCCGAGCTCGGCAGAGAGCAGGGCGGCGCAGCGCTCGCGCAGCTCCGCGAGCGCCTGCTCGTCGGTCCCCTCGTGGGCATGGTCGCGGTAGTAGGCCATCTCGGCCCGGACCGCGGCGACGACCCGTTCGTCGGCCGCGATGCCCAGGGCAGCGGCGAGCTGTGGCCACGGCGGCTCGAGCTCGACCACGGTGCCGAGCGCGTCCATGAACACCGCTTCGGTCGCCATCGGGCGGCGAAGATTGGCAGGATCGTGCCGATGGAAGAAGGCTTCTGGGACCAGGACTGGGTCGTCGCCGCGATCACCTTCGTGATCACCTTCGTGATCGCGTTCGTCGTCGACCGGCTGGTGATCGGTCGGGCGACCCGGGTCGCGGCGCGGGTCGGGGACGCGACCACGGTCTCGGTCTCGCGCAGCGCGCAGACCCGCCTGCGCCTGATCCGCAGGCTCGTCTTCGTGACGATCATCGTGATCGGCGCCCTGCTGGCGCTGAGCGAGTTCTCGAAGTTCGACAGGCTGGCGAACGCGGTCCTCGCCTCGAGCGCCGTGCTCGGGATCGTGCTCGGCTTCGCGGCCCAGAAGGTGCTCGCCAACCCGCTGGCCGGGATCCTGCTGGCGATCACGCAGCCGATCCGGATCGGAGACCTGGTCACGGTCGGCGACGAGACCGGCCGGGTCGAGGACCTGACGCTCTCGCACACTTTCGTCGACACCGGCGACGGTCGGCAGGTGATCGTCCCGAACGAGACCGTCGTCACCAGCGTCGTCGTCAACCGCTCGACCGGTGACCTGACGGCGCCCGCGGTGGTCTCGCTCTGGGTCCCGGCAGGGGCGGACCTGGGCCGCGCCCGGCAGGCGCTCGCGCCGCTCGAGCCCTCGCAGATCGAGGTCGCGGAGATCACCGCGGACGGAGTTCGGATCGAGGTCTACGGGCCGCGGCGTCCGGCGGGCACCCGGGCGGGCGGCGAGGAGGCCGCGCTGCGCGAGCGCGCGCACCGAGCACTGCGCGAGGCGGGCATCTACGAGGACGCGGCCGGCAGGCACGGCCCTGAGCCGTGATCCGCCCCATTGCACCGGGTTGTGCGCCCGGCCACGCGTCAGAGCCGCCCCGGTACCCTCTCTGACCCGATGACTCAACGGGCACGCAGACGCCACCGGCAGGCGCGGGGCTCGGTCGGCAGGAAGGTTCTGCTCGCGTTCGGGCTGCTCTTCGCGCTGGTCGCAGGCGCCGCCGGCGGGGCCGCGATCTGGGCCTACGACGTCGCCAACTCGGCGCCCTCGATCGACGCCCTGAAGCCAATCGTCGCCGGCTCCAGCTCGGAGGTGTTCGCCGCCGACGGCTCGAGCCTTGGCTTCGTCCAGGCCGACATCAGCCGCGAGGAGGTCGAGATTGACGAGATCCCCGAGCGGCTGCGAAACGCGACGATCGCGATCGAGGACGAGAACTTCTACGAGCACGACGGGGTCGACTACGGCGCGATCGCTCGCGCCGCGGTCGAGAACCTCGAGGCGGGCGAGGTCCGCCAGGGCGCCTCGACGATCACCCAGCAGCTGGTCCGCAACCTCTACATCGAGGACCCCGAGGACACGATCGAGCGCAAGCTGATCGAGGCCGAGATGGCGCAGGAGTACGAGGACCGCTTCTCCAAGGACCAGATCCTCGAGCAGTACCTGAACACGGCCTCCTACGGGACCAACGCCGGCCGCACGGCGGTCGGGGTCGAGGCCGCCTCGCAGGTGTTCTTCAACAAGCACGTCTCCGACCTCAATCTGAACGAGGCGGCGCTGCTCGCCGGCCTGCCCCAGGCGCCGACCGACTACAACCCGTTCCTCAACCCCGAAGGCGCCAAGCTGCGCCGCGCCGACGTGCTCAAGGCGATGTACGAGCAGGGCTACATCAGCCGGGATAAGTACGAGAAGTCGCTCGGCGCCGGGCTCGGGCTCGAGCGCGGCTACCGTTACGAGACGCGCCAGCAGCAGTACTTCTTCGACTTCGTCCAGCAGGAGCTGATCGATCGCTACGGGGTCGTGACCGCCCGTGAGGGCGGGCTGCGCGTCTACACGACGCTCGAGCCGCGACTCCAGGCGGCCGCGCAACAGGCGATCGTCGACCAGAACACCACCCTCGGCGCGGCAGCGGCGCTGGTCTCGACCGACGCCGAGACCGGCGAGATCCTCGCGATGGCGTCCTCGGAGGTCTACGAGTCGAGCGAGTTCAACCTCGCCGCCCAGGGCCTGCGCCAGCCCGGGTCGGCGTTCAAGCCGTTCGTGCTCACGACCGCGGTCGACCAGGGCATGGACCCCGACTCGACCTACTACCCGGCGCCGGGGTCGATCTCGCTCGACGTGGGCTACGGCGAGGTCTGGTCGGTGACCGGGGGCGGCAGCGGCACGATGAGCCTGCGCCAGGCGACCGCGAACTCGGTCAACACCGTGTTCGCACAGCTCGGGCTCGACGTCGGACCCGAGAACTTCACCGCGATGGCTCACCGGATGGGAATCACCACCGATCTCGGCGGCTACCCGGCCGAGGCGCTGGGCGGGCTCACCCAGGGCGTCTCGACGCTCGAGATGTCGAACGCCTACGCGACGATCGCGGACGGCGGCGTGCATCACGATCCGAGCGCGATCCGCAAGGTCGAGTTCCCCGACGGCGAGGTCGACGAGCCCGAGGACGTGGAGGGCACGCGGGTGGTCAGCGACGGGGTCGCGTACACGGTCGCCGACGTGATGAAGGGGACGCTCGAGTACGGGACCGCAGCCGGGCTCGGGATCGGCTGCCCCGCGTCGGGCAAGACCGGAACGACCGAGGCGCAGTCCGACGCCTGGTTCGTCGGCTACACGCCGCACGTCTCGACTGCGGTCTGGGTCGGCAACCCCGATGCGCGGGTCCCCCTTCCGGGCTACGGCGCCGACCTCGCGGCGCCGATCTGGCAGCAGTACATGGAGACGGCGGCGAGCTCGCCGTGCGACGACTTCCCGGCGCCGGAGAACCCAGCCGACCTCTCGGGCTACTCGAGCGGCAACGCCGTCTCCTCCGACTACGACTCAGGCGACGACTCGACGTACCCGACGACCCCCGACGACCCGACGACCGACGACCCGACCGACGACACGGACACCGGGACCGACGACGGCACCTACGACCCCGACGTCTACGCGCCGGGCGCCGGCCAGGAGCCGCTCCCGGCACCGGACTCGCCGCAGGCCGGCGGCGCGGGCGGTGGGGGCGCGGGCGGCGGCCCACCCGCCGGAGGCGGAAGCCCCGGTGGTGGCACCGCCGGCCCGACCAGCGGCGGCACCGGGGCCTGAGCGCCGGCCGATCGGCCACGAGCCGGTGAGCGCGAGCCGCGGGGAGTTCGAGCTGATCGCCGCGCTTCGCGAGCGGATCGAGCGCGCCGGAGCGCCGGCGCGGGTCCCCGGCCTGGTACTCGGAAGCGGTGACGATGCGGCGATCAGCGCCCGCGGTGGCGCCGTCGCGACCAGCGTCGACGCCCTGGTCGAGGGCGTCCACTTCCGCATCCCACCGTTCGACCCCCGAAACGTCGGGCACAAGGCGCTCGCCGTCGCCCTCTCCGACCTCGCGGCGATGGGCGCGCGAGCGGCGGAGGCCTACGTCCAGCTCGGGGTGCCAGATCCGGCTGACGAGCCGACGCTGCTCGCGCTCGCCGACGGGCTCGGCGCCGTGGCGGCCGCGCACCGGGTCGCGATCGCGGGCGGGGACGTCACGCGGTCTCCCGCGCTGCTGCTTGCGGTCACCGCCGTCGGCTGCGCGGAGCGCGCCGAAGACCTGGTCCGGCGCGCCGGCGCCCGCCCGGGCGACCTGGTTGCGGTCACCGGCGAGCTCGGTGGCGCGGCGGCCGGCCTGGCGCTGCTCGACGATCCCCGCCTCGAGGCCGGGATCTCGGAGTCCGTCGCGAGCGCGCTGCGGTTGCGCCAGCTCGAGCCCGAGCCCCGCCTCGACGCCGGCGTCGTCCTTGCCGGCGTCGGGGCGAGCGCGATGATCGACCTCAGCGACGGGATCGGGAGCGATGCGGGGCACATCGCCGCGGCGAGTGGCGTCGGCGTCTCGATCGACGCGACGCGGCTGCCGGTCCAGAACGGGGTCGCCGAGGTCGCGGCGGCGCTGGCCCGCGACCCGCTCGACCTGGTCGCGGCCGGCGGCGAGGACTACGAGCTTCTTGTCGCCATCGCGCCGCAGCTGCTCGAGCCTGCGACCGCGGCGCTCGACGGCGCCGGCCTGCCGTTGACCGTGGTCGGCACGGTCGCCGAAGGCGCGGGGGTCCGGCTCAGTGGGCCGGGCGGCGAAGCGCTGCGGCCGGCGGGGTTCGATCAGCTGCGCTCGCCGCGAGCGCCAGATGGCCCTGCTTGACGAGCTGGAGCTTGCTCAAGATCGCCTCCGCCACCGCTCCCGCGTCGACCGCGTACTGGTTGAGTGCGATGTCCTGTTTCAAGCCGTTCAACCTCTCGCCCCCTGGATCGGTCGCCGCCGGTTCCGGCGCGATCGCACTTGCGTCCATCTCGACGCTCGTCCGAGGTTCCGGGTGCTCGCCCCCTGGCGCTTCTGAGGGCAACCCCTAGTCCTCGGCCGGGAGTCGAGTGCGGCGGAGGCAGAGCGCGACCGCGCCCAGCGCTCCTCCCGCCAGAAAACAGCTCGCCAGCATGGTCAGCATTGTGACCTGTCCGTCGGCCACCATGATCGTCAGCGTCCACGGCGCGTCCGGACCGAGCTCGAGGACGCTCGCGACTGCGACCAGGGCGGCGATCACAGGCAGACAGGCGAGGGCGCCGAGCGTGATCGCAGTCACCGCACGCAGCGCTCCCGGCGGCCGGGCTGCGAGCAGCCAGACGTGTGCGAGTGGCGCAGCGAGCAGCGCCAGGTAAGGATTGGCGAGCCAGAGCAGCGAGCAGGCGAGTGCGGAGACCAGCCCGAGTCCCACGATCGTCGCCTCCGGTGCCGCCGATGCGGTCACGCCGCGGCGGCGCAGGAGCACCGCGGTCGCGATCCCGGCTGCGAGGATGAGCGAGAGAACGAGCGCCGCGCGACCGCCGAGCTCGTAGCGACCCGGGTCGAACGGAAACGGCGGACGGGGGAGCGCACCGACCAGGGCGAGCCCGTAGAGGGCGAGCAGCGCGCCGAGAAACGGCAGGCCTCGGGCCAGGCTCCAGGCCAGGCTCGCCGTAAGGTCCCTGCCACCGCGCACGGCGCGCGCGCAGGCGTCCACGGCAGCCACTGCGGCTGGCAGGATCAGGGTCAGCGCCAGCAGGGCGAGCGTCCAGCCGGGGATCAGGTTGTCGGAGAGCTCGAGGCGGGGGTTCGGAAGCTGGTCCGCGGGCCCGGCGGTGTCGATCGCGTCGACGGCCGACTGGGTCGCGCGCCCGAAGGCGTCGATGCTCGCGGTCGAGAGCTGCTCGGGCGTGTCGTCGGCCTCGGCCAGCGGCCGCTCGCCGGCAGAGCTGATCGCGACCGCGTCCAGCCGGTCGGCGATCAACGGGGCCTGATCGCCGAGCCCGCTCGGGATCGCCAGCCGCGCGAGCTGCGTGAACGGCGACGGGCGCTCGCCTCTCGCTTGCGCCTGGGTCGCCACCGCGAGCTCGGCGGTGCGCGCGAGCCGCACCGGGCCGCTCGAGCGCCCGCTCGAGCTGGTGACCACGTACGGGGGGCGAGGTTCGGCGGCGCCCGGCTGGGAGATCACGATCACCGCCTCGACCGAGTCGCGCTCCGGCAGTCCCTCGACCAGCTCGCGGGAGCCGGCGGCGCCCGCCGCGGTGCCGCTGGTCGAGGCGAGGACGAAGGTCTTCTCGTGTCCGGCCAGCCCGAGCGCGTTTGCGAGCTCGAGCAGGATCCCGGTCGCCGCGGCGCTCGAGGCCGCGCCCGGTCCGTGGGCAGAGTCGCGCCCGGCGAGGACGACGATCGTGCTGGCGGGATCGCCGGGCAGGGTGAGCAGCACGTTGCGCAGCGAGACGTCGACGCCCTCGTAGCCGGCTTCGAACTCCTGCTCGGTGACCGATCCGGCGGCGATCTCGGAGAACCGGTCGAGGACGAGGTCGGCGACCGCCTCGTCGCCGCTCGACCCCGGCGGGCGCTCCGGCGCCAGGGCGACGATCTGGCGAGCCTGGTTGGCCGCCCGCTTGCCATCGAAGGTCGCCGGCGGGGTCGCGGGCTCGAGCGCCGCCGGGGCGCCCTCGAGCGAGAACATGATCGCGACGACGGCGACCAGCATCGGCGCGAACGCAAGGCGGTAGAGGCGCATCTTGACCAACCGCTGCATCTTGCCTGCAAATGTCGAATCCCCGTCTCGATTGAGCGCGGCCTGCACGGCGCCGGACAGATCGAGTCCTCGCGGGCGGCCTGCGTATCCTGATCGCGATGCGCCGATTCGCGATTCTCAGCACGCTGCTCACCGTCGTGGCGCTCGTCCTCGCGTCGTGTGGCGGCGGCGAGACCGAGACCACGACCGTGGCCGACGCCGACGACCCCGACGCGGGGGCGATCAACTCGGGCGAGGACGTCGTCGCGCAGTCGAACCCTGAGTTCGACTCACACGCGATCTATCAGCGTGCGGCGCCGGGGGTGGTCACGGTGCGCTCGATCATCGGCGACTCGGGCTCGGGGGTGCTCGGCGGCGGAGGCGGCCAGGGCCAGGGCTCGGGCTTCGTGATCTCCGACGACGGCGAGATCATCACCAACGCCCACGTGGTCACCAACGCGAGCACGGCCGGGGCCCAAATTGGGCCGCTCGACGCGGCGCGGGAAGTCTACGTCCAGTTTCCGGACCTGAACCAGGTCGAGGCCGAGATCGTCGGCTTCGACCCGTTCGCCGACGTCGCACTGCTGCAGGTCGATCCCGAGGGGCTCGACCTGCGCCCGCTCCCGCTCGGCTCGGAGACCGACGTCCAGGTCGGCGACGGGGTGGCGGCGATCGGGAGCCCGTTCGGGCAGGAGCAGTCGCTCTCGGTCGGCGTCGTCTCGGCGTCGGACCGCTCGATCCAGTCGCTGACCGACTTCCGGATCGAGGGTGGGATCCAGACCGATGCCTCGATCAACCCGGGCAACTCCGGCGGCCCGTTGCTCGATGCCCAGGGGGAGGTGGTCGGGATCAATCAGCAGATCAACACCACCTCGGGGGGCAACGAGGGGGTCGGATTCGCCGTCCCGATCGACCTCGCGGAGCGCTCGATCGAGGACCTGCGAGACGACGGCGAGGTCTCCTACGCCTACGCGGGGGTCACCACCCACCCGCTCTACCCGCAGCTCGCCGAGCGGCTCGAGCTCGAGGTCCAGACCGGCGCGATCGTCTCCGAGGTTGTGCCCGACGGCCCGGCCGACGACGCGGGGCTGCGCGGGGGCGAGAGCACGATCCGCTTCCAGGGCCAGCCGATCGATGCCGGCGGCGACGTGATCGTCGCCCTCGACGGCGAGCCGATCAAGGGCGAGGCGGACCTGCCGCGCCGGATCGCGCTGCTCGACCCGGGCGATCACGTGACCCTGGACGTGATCCGCGACGGCGAGCCCGAGCAGGTCGAGATCGAGCTCGGAGAGCGCCCGAGCGAGATCGACAGTTGACCGGCGGCGAAGCCCGCCGGATCGCCCGCGAGCTGGCCCTGGCCCTGCGCGAGGAGATCGCGCCCGGGCTCGGCGGCCACGCCGGGCGCGCCCACGCCGGGGCGGGGTTCGGCGGCGACGTCACCTTCGCGATCGACGAGCAGGCGGAGTCGTTCATGGAGGAGTTCCTCGCCGAGCGCGCCCCGGAGCTCGCTTTCTACTCCGAGGACCGCGGGCTGGTCGTCCCGCGCGGCGTCCCGCGCTGGGTCCTGATCGTCGACCCGATCGACGGCACGCGGCCCGCGATGGCCGGCTTCGAGGCGGCCTGCGTCTCGGTCGCGCTCGCCGAGCTTGGCGATGGCGAGCCGACGATCGGCGACGTGAACGCCGGCTGCGTGGTCGAGCTCAAGTCGGGGGCCTGCTTCTACGCCGAGCGCGGCGCCGGGCTCGACCCTGCCCCCGCGCTCTCGGCCAACAGCGGTCTCTCGCGCATGTTCTGGAGCTACGGTCTGCGCGGCCGTCCCGCCCGCGAGACGGTCGAGGTGCTCGCCGAGCTGCTCGATGCCTCGTCGGTCGGCGGCGGGACCTTCGACCTCGGCTCGGCCAGCTACGACATGACCAGGATCGCCACCGGCCAGCTCGACGCCTACGTCGAGCCCGGGCCGCGGATCGTCGCCGACGTCGCCGGGATGCGGGAGCGCTTCGAGCGGGTCGGCGGCGGCGCGGTGCTCAACAACAGCCCCTATGACCTCGCCGCGGCGACCCTCTGCCTCGAGGAGGCGGGGGCGGTGGTCACCGACGCGTACGGAGCCCCGCTCGCGGGCCGGCCCCTGCTCGGCTCGGGAGTCGAGTTCCAGATCTCATGCGTCGCCGCCGCGAACCGCGACCTGCACACCGCGATCCTGGCCTCGATCGAAAGCGGTATCGAGCGACTCGCCGGAGCCGTTCTGTAGTTTGGCCGCGTGCTTCAGGAGGTCGCGCTAGGCCAGAAGTCGCTCGCCGACTACACGCATATTGCCGGACGCGGGCTGATCGAGCAGATCCGCGGGCTCGCCGAGGCGCTGAAGGGGAAGCGGGTGCTGCACGTGAGCGCGACCGCGTTCGGAGGCGGGGTCTCGGAGATCCTCTACACGCTGGTGCCGCTGATGCGCGACGCGGGCCTTGACGTGCACTGGCAGGTGATCCTCGGCCGCGAGGACTTCTTCAACGTCACCAAGCTGATGCACAACTCGCTCCAGGGCCACCCTGAGTCGATCTCCGACCAGCAATGGGAGGTTTTCGAGGCCTACAACGTGATGAACGCGCAGGGGCTGGAGGAGGAATGGGACGTGATCATCGTCCACGATCCGCAACCCGCCGGCCTCAGGGAGGCCGCCGCGGACAAGGCACGACGCTGGATCTGGCGCTGCCACATCGACCTCTCGACGCCCAACGCCTCGACCCTGGCCCGGCTCGAGCCCCTGATCACCGGCTATGACGCCACCGTCTGGCACCGCGAGCAGTATGTGCCTGCCGGCCTCGACGGCGGGATCCGCAAGATCTGCCCGCCGGCGATCGATCCCCTGTCGCCGAAGAACATGGCGCTCTCGCCCGAGGACGCGGCCTACGTCTGCGAGCAGTTCGGGATCGACACCGACCGCCCGCTCGTCTGCCAGGTCTCACGCTTCGACCCGTGGAAGGACCCGATCGGGGTCATCGACGCCTATCGCGAGGTCAAGCGCACCGTCGCCGACGCTCAGCTTGCGCTGGTCGGCTCAATGGCGACCGACGACCCCGAGGGCTGGGAGTTCTTCCAGCGCACCTTCCGCCACGCCGATGGGGATCCCGACATCAAGATCCTCAACAACCTCAACAACGTCGGGGCGATCGAGGTCAACGCGTTTCAGTCCCAGGCCGACGTCTGCATGCAGAAGTCGATTCGCGAGGGCTTCGGGCTCACCGTCACCGAGGCGCAGTGGAAGGGCCGGCCGACGATCGGCGGCGACGTCGGCGGGATTCCGCTCCAGATCGAGGACGGCGTCTCGGGCTTTCTGGTCGCCTCGCCGCAGGAGGCGGCACAGCGAACGGTTGAGATCCTCGAGGACCCGGGCCTCGGCAAGTACCTCGGCCGGGTCGGCAAGGAGCACGCGCGCGAGCACTTCCTCACCCCCCGGCTGCTGCGAGACTGGCTCGATCTGTTCACCGAGCTCGAGATCTGAAGCCGGGTAGCGGGCGATGGACGACGAGCTCGTCATCGTTTCCAACCGCGGCCCGGCGCAATTCGAGCGGATCGACGGAGAGCGGGTGGTGCGCCGGGGCGGGGGCGGCCTGGTCACCGCCCTCACCGACCTGGTCGCGCATCGCGGCGCGCTCTGGGTCGCCTCGACGATGACCGAGGAGGACGCGGTCGTCGCCCGCGAGGCGGGCGACGAGCCGATCGCGGTCGAGCTCGACGGGGTCTCCTACGAGGTCTGCCTAGTCGAAAGCGACCCCGTCGCCTACGACCGCTTCTACAACGTGATCGCGAACCCGATCCTGTGGTTCATCCAGCACTACCTCTGGGACCTCTCCAACGCCCCCGACATTCGCCAGGAGGAGTCCGACGCCTGGGACGCGGGCTACGAGGCGATCAACCGCGACATCGCCGAGGCGGTGCTGGAGCGGATCGAGGGCCGGACAGAGCCGCTGGTGATGTTCCACGACTACCACCTCTACACCTGTCCGGGGGTGATCCGGGAGGCGCGGCCGGACGCCTTCCTGCAGCACTTCGTCCACATCCCCTGGTCGCAGCCCGACAGCTGGCGGATCCTGCCGGGGCGAATGCGCGAGCCGATCTACCTTGGCCTGCTCGCCAACGACATCATCGGCTTCCACACCACCGCTTACTGCCGCAACTTCCTGCACTGCTGCCGGGAGCTGATGGAGCTCGAGGTCGACTACGAGCGCGGAGCGGTGCTGCACTCCGGCCGCGAGACCTGGGTCCGCGCCTACCCGCTCGGGATCGATGCTGCCCGCCTGGAGCGCGTCGCCGCCTCCCGGGAGGTCGCCACCTACGAGCAGGAGCTGCTGCGGCGCCGGCGCGACCACCTGATCCTCCGGGTCGACCGGGCCGACCTCTCGAAGAACGTGCTGCGCGGGTTCACGGCATTCGACGTCTTCCTCCAGCAGCACCCCGAGTTCCGCGAGCGGGTGACGTTCATCGCCCACCTGCAGCCGTCGCGCCAGGACGTGCCGGAGTACGCGGAGTACCTGGAGCGGATCGAGGCCCTGGTCGCGGTCGTCAACCACCGCCACGGGACGACCGACTGGATGCCGATCGACCTGCGCATCTACGAGAACTTCCACGAGGCCGTCGCCCGCTACAAGCACTTCGACCTGCTGATGGTCAACTCGCTGTTTGACGGGATGAACCTGGTCGCCAAGGAGGCGCCCGCGGTCAACACCCGCGACGGGGTCGTTCTGCTCTCCGAGAACACCGGCGCCCACGAGGAGCTCGGCGACTGCACGCTGTCGGTGAACCCGTTCGACATCCAGGAGCAGGCGGACACGATCCACCGGGCGCTGACGATGGACTTCGAGGAGCGCCACCTGCGCGCGACCCGCCTGCGCGAGATCGTCCGCGAGCGCGACCCGGGCGTCTGGATCTCCGAGCAGCTCGACGACATCCGCGCCAAGCGCGACGCGACGCGCCCCTGAGCCGGCCGGCGATCAGCCGCGGTCGGGGTGCTCGATCCTGACCGTGACGATCGCCGAGTAGCCGGGCTCATACGGATAACCCGCCTGCGCCGGGACCAGGGTCCGGAACCGGTAGTGCTTCGCGCGCCGGGTCGCGCGCAGCCGGTAGCGGGCGGCGAACGCGCAGCCACTGTCGCTGCGATCGGTGCGGAACACCTGCCAGCGTCGCTTGCCGATCCGCGCCTGGACCTTGACCAGGCGATCGCCGCAGGCCGGTCCTGGCAGCGTCCCGGTGAAGTCGAGCCGGTCGCCCACCCGCGCCCGGCCCGGGTCGACGGCGAGGGTCGGGCGCACGATCGACCGCACAGCGAGGCCGTGGCGGGCGATCACGCGGTCGCCGAAGGCGTGGTGGACGAACACCTCCCTGCCGGGTCCCGGGGCGAGCTCGAGCTCGTAGCGACCGTCGGGTCCGCTGGTCGCCAGGGCGCCGACGACGACCGGCGCGCCGGCGATCCGGGTCCTGGTCAGGGCGCAGACGGTCGCCCCGGCCACCGGCCCCGAGCTGCCGGTGACGCGGCCCCGCACCAGCGCGCGCCGATCGGAGCGCACGGTGGCGCTCTCGCCGCCCTCGAAGCCGGCGCTGAGCCCCGTCGCCGGTGCGGTAGAGCCGGGACACGCGTTGTCGACCCAGATCGGTGCCCGGCGGCAGCTTCGGTTCGGCGTCCCGTCGAGCGCCAGGTCCTCGACGCAGGCCTCGACCACGTTCGGGCCGGTGGCGAAGGACGGGTGCGCGGTCGGCACCGCGACCGAGGCAGTGCTACTCGCCGGGCAGGGGCTGAGCGCGGTGGCGAATCCGTCGGCGATCGCACAGTTGCGGATGTCGTCGCCCAGCAGCGCGCCGTTGCCCTCGACGTAGACCCTGCGAATGCCGCTGCCGGCGTCGGCAGCCGTGAAGGCCAGCGCCCGGATTCCGCGGACCACCGGGTCGGCGAGCAGCGAGCCGCCGCTGAGCTCGACGCTCGGGGCGGCGCGGTCCTCGGTGCGCAGGAAGACGCCGCGGACGTAGGCGTGGCCGCTCTCCGAGCCGGCCCGCCCGCACGGCCTGCCGGCCCCCGGGGCGACGCAGCGCAGCCAGCTGTGGAACTGCGTGAACTCGCCGCCGATCGAGTGGACGCGGAAGTCCGCGTGCTCGGAGCCGAACTCGACCAGGGCGCCGCCGGGGCGGGTGACGACGAGCTGGCCGCGATGGCCGGCCTGGTAGGTGAGGCTGGCGTTTGCCTGCACGCTCGTGAACACGGTGCCCTGCGGCGCGCGCCAGACCCAGGCCCCGTAGTGCCAGAGCCCAGATTCGGCGGCGTCGTGAAAGACGGCGAGGCCGGTCGCCGTGCCGCACCCCGAGCGGCCGCGGTAGTGATCGCTGCTTCGCTCCCACCGCCCCTGGCCGGCGCTCGGGTTCGACCCGCTGCACTGGCTGACCACGTAGCTGCCCGCGTCCGCGCGCTGGGCGGCGAGCAGCGCGGTCGCTGCGGCGACCAGCAGCGCGATCGCGATCGCGAGCGGGCGGCTGACCCGATGCGGGGCGTTGCGGGCGGTTCGGCGATCCTGCATCTCTCACTCCCTTTGCGGTCGTTGCTCGAACCCGAACTGGCTCGGGCCCGGGGACGGCTCTGTGGCCGGCGGGTCGTGGTCCGGGGGCGACGGCTCCTCAACCGGCGCTTGGTCCGGCTCGGGCGGCGGGGAGGCCGGTGCGGGCGGCGCCGGTGGGGGCGACGGCGGCGGCGCAGGCGAGCTCGCGGGTGTGGGCGCCCCTGCCGCTGCCGGCGCCGGAGCGGCGGGCACGGGCACGGGTTCGGGCGGCTGCCCGGCCGGTTCGGGCGCCGCGGCGGGCGGGCGCCGGCGCCGCGCACCGTCTCCGCGCTGCTCGCCGTCGCCTCGCGCGCGGGAACGCGGCCGTTGCGCAGGCTCGCGGGCCGAGCGCCGACCGACCGGCTCGGAGGTGTACGCGTAGGCGTCGCCGGCGCCGGTCGCGAGGCCGACATCGGCGGGCAGGGGCTCGGGCTCTCCCGGGGCGAGCAGTCCGGGCACGACGGCGATCAGCCCGAGGATCAGGGCAAGCCCGGCTGCCGCGCGGCCGACCTTGGTCCAGCGGATTCGCGAGCGCCTCACGATCCAGGACAAGCCCGCCGGCGCGAATCGCGCCCCCTCCGCGCGGCTCCGGCCCCCCGCTATAGTCACCCGCCGCTCATGAGCGTGTCGGAATACGAACTAGTGCTGATGCTCGATCCGGAGGCGCCGGACGAGCGCCGCGATCAGATCTCCTCGGACGCGCGGACGAGGATTGAGAAGGGCGGCAGCCTGAAGGCCGAGAAGGCCTGGGGGCTGCGCAAGCTCGCCTACGAGATCGAGCAGCGCACCGAGGCCGACTACCGCTTCTTTCGCTTCGCGACCGAGAGCCCACTGCTCGGCGAGCTCGATCACAACCTGAAGATCACCGACGGGGTCCTGCGCTTCCGGATCTTCAGGGTCGAGCCGGACTCGCCGGTGATCGAGCCGCCGCCACCGGTCTCGTTGGCCAGCTCGGCCCCGAGCCGCGGCGGAGGCGGCCGGCGTGGCCCGGGGGGCCGCGGGCGCGACGATCAGCCAGATCCGGCGCCCCAGCCGCCGCCCGCCCCCACCGAGACGCCCACCGCCACCGACGGCGCCGAGTCGGAGACGGCCGCGGAGCCCTCCTCACCCCCCGAGTAAACCCGCAGCTTCCGCCTTCGGGGTCGTCGGGGGGCGAGAACGCGCCGCCGCCGGTCTTAGACTCGTACCGACAAGCGATCGAGAGAGGTAGAGAGCAAGTGGCAGCTTCGAACGTGAACGTGGTCGTGATCACTGGGAACCTGACCCGTGACCCCGAGCTGCGGAGCACCGGCAGCGGAATGAGCGTCTGCGACATGCGCGTGGCGGTCAACTCGCGCCGCAAGGACCCGAGCGGCAACTGGATCGACAAGCCGAACTACTTCGACGTCACCGTCTTCGGGGCCCAGGGCGAGAACTGCTCGACCTACCTGTCGAAGGGGCGTCCGGTCGCGGTCGAAGGCCGGCTCGACTGGCGCGAGTGGGAGGCCAAGGACGGCTCGGGCAAGCGCCAGGCGGTCTCGATCATCGCCAACTCGGTGCAGTTCCTGGGCAGCCGGGACGGCGGCGGCGAGTCGAACGGCGGCCGCTTCGAGGCCCAGTCGGACGTTCCCGCCGACACCTCCGACTTCGACAGCGCCGAGCCGGCGGCGGTCGGCGCCTCGGACGACGACATCCCGTTCTAGGTCGAATCCATCCTTTGAGCCCCGCGTCATCTCGGGCGCGGCTATCATTGCCGGCTCGCGCCGCCGGTAGCGGCGCGTTTTCGCGTATGACCGAGCCTGCAAGCGAGATCGAGACCGGCTGATGGCGCGCAAGCAGCGTGCCCAGCCCCAGCAGGCCGCCCCCGGAGGACGCCGGCGCGGCCGTCTCAGCGACCGGTTTCGGCCCCGCAAGTACACCCGGATCAACGTCGAGAACATCGACTACAAGGACCTCTCGACCCTACGTCGCTTCATCTCGGACCGCGGCAAGGTCCGCTCGCGCCGGGTGACCGGGCTCTCCCGCCGTCACCAGCAGCAGCTCGGGCTGGCGGTGCGGCGCGCCCGTGAGCTGGCGCTGCTGCCGTACGTCGGCGAGCGGTAGACGGCGATGGCGCAGGCGATCCTGCTCAAGGACGTCGCGAGCCTCGGCTCGGCCGGCGATGCGGTCGATGTCTCGCCGGGCTATCTGCGCAACTTCCTCGTTCCCCGCCGGCTCGCCCAGCCGGCCACCGACGCCTCGCTGCGCGAGGCCCAGCGGCGCCGCGAGGTCGCCGAGCGGGCCGCCCGCGAGGCCGCCGAGCGTGCCGAGGAGACCGCCGCGCTGCTCTCGAAGACGGTGCTCACGATCCAGCACCGCGCGGGCGAGGACGGCAAGCTCTACGGGTCGGTCACCAACGCGGAGATCGCCGAGGCGATCGCAACCGCACGGGGGTTGAAGATCGACCGCAAGAAGATCCGCCTCGACGACCCGATCCGCGAGGTCGGCACATACATGGTTGAGGTCGAGCTCTCCGGCGGCGCCGTCGCCCGGGTGAAGACGATCGTCGCCGAGGCCAAGTAGGCACCCGGCGCCCTTAGCCGATCACGGTCGGCAGCCATGCGGCGACCGCGGCCCCGACCCCCTCGAGGTCTGCCTTGAGGCCGTGGTTGCCCGCCACCACCGCGATCTCCCGGCCCGGCCCGCCCGCCGGCATCCCGAACGGGTCGGATCGTCCCTGGACGACGAGCGTCGGGACCTCGACCGCGTCGAGCTCGGGCTGGCGGGACTTGTCGGGATCGTCGGCGCGTCCCGGCGGATGAAGCGGAAAGGCGAGGCAGAGGACCGCGGTGGCGCCCGTTTGCGCCGCCGTCCGACAGGCCACGCGGGCTCCGAGCGAGCGACCGCCCGCGATCAGCGCCTCCCGCGCCAGTCCGCGTCCGCGCAACTCCTCGATCACGGTCGTCCAAGCGGCGTCGAGCTGGCGTGCCGGGGCCGGTGACCGGCGTCCGGCCACCAGGTAGGGCTGCTCGACCAGCGCCACCGAGAGCCCTGCGTCGCGGGCGGCCGCCGCCGCCGTGGTCAGGTCGGGAGCCTCGATCCCTCCGCCGGCGCCGTGGCCGAGCACCACTGCCCGGCCCGGATCGGAGGCGTCGAGGACGACCCGCGCCTGCCCGTGCGCGGTCTCGACCTCGAACTGGTCCATGGCGCCGAACGATACGCGGCCCGTATCGGATCTCTTACTCCCCACTTAGCGGGAACCGGTCCGGCGCGCCCCGCGCCGCTGTGTTTTTCTGACGGCGGGGTCACCGAGGGGGCGATTGCCGCCGCCGCCGGCCCTCTAATTAGGAGCTGATGGAAGCCGCGACCGCGCACGTCCCGCCCCAGAACCTCGAGGCCGAGGAGTCGGTGCTCGGCGCCCTGATGGTCTCCGAGGGGGCGATGAACCCGGTCATCCTCGACGTCCGGCTCGCGGACGAGGACTTCTACCGCGAGCGCCACCGGCTCGTCTTCCGCGCGATCAAGCGCCTCTACGAGCGCGGCGAACCGGTCGACGCGCTGACCGTCTCGGAGCTGCTCAAGCAGCAGGGTGAGCTCGAGCAGGCGGGCGGGCAGGACGGGGTCTCCCAGCTCGCCTCGACCGTCCCGGTGCCGGGCAACGCCCGCCACTACGCCCGGATCGTGCAGCAGAACTCGCTCCTGCGCCGGCTGCTGAACGCCTCGCAGTCAATCCAGAAATCCGTTCACGACCGCGAGGGCGAGCCGCAGGAGCTCGCCGAGCGGGCCGAGCGACTGCTCTTCAACGTCGCCCACGAGGAGCAGGTCGAGGACTTCCACGTGCTCAAGGACATCCTCTCGCGCGAGGTTGACCGGCTCGAGGAGCTGGCGACCGGCAACGCGTCGGTAACCGGCACCCCGTCAGGGTTCAGCGAGCTCGACGCGATCACCGGCGGCTTTCAGCCCGGCAACCTGATCATCCTCGCCGCCCGGCCTGGGATGGGCAAGTCGGGCCTGGTCGCGAACATCGCCGAGCACGTCGCAGTCAAGGAGGGCAAGCCGGTCGCCTTCTTCTCGCTCGAGATGTCGGACGCCGAGTTGGCCCAGCGCCTGATCGCAAAGCGGGCCCGGATCCCGAGCGACAAGCTGCGCAAGGGCCAGGTCGGAGAGCGCGACTGGGCCAAGGTGCTCAAGGTCTGCAACGAGATCGAGACCGCGCCGCTGTGGATCGACGAGTCGTCGGACCTCGGGATGCTCGACCTGCGAGCGAAGGCGCGACGCCTGCACGCGCAGGAGCGCAGTGCCGGCAACGGCGGCCTGGCGCTGATCGTGATCGACTACATCCAGCTCATGCGTGCCGAGGACCACCGCGCCAGCCGGGTCGAGCAGGTGGGCCAGATGAGCCGGGGGTTGAAGATCCTCGCCCGCGAGCTGAAGGTGCCCGTGATCGCCCTCTCGCAGCTCTCGCGCGCCCCCGAGCAGCGCACCGGGCGCGACAAGCGGCCGATCCTCTCCGACCTGCGCGAGTCGGGCAACCTCGAGCAGGACGCCGACCTGGTCGGGTTCATCTACCGCGAGGACTACTACCGCAACTTCGGCGACGACGAGGTCGATCCGGCCGAGAAGGAGGAGCTGAAGGGGATCGCCGAGCTGATCGTGCGCAAGAACCGCAACGGCCCGATCGACACCGTGAGGCTCGTGTTCCAGGAGAAGTTCGCCTCCTTCGCCGATCTCTCCCACCACGACCGCGGCCTGATGGCGACCGCGGCGCCGGCCGAGGCCGACGATTCCCCGCTGATCGATATCGGCGACGGTTGACCGGCCAGGTCGAAAGGCTGCAGCCGGCGTGCCCGCTCGGGGCTTGCGACGGAAGCGGGTGGATCATCGACCCCGAGAACGTCGCCCGCCCGTGCGACTGTCGGGCCCGCCGCATCCAGCAGGCGCGGACGCGGGGAGTGCGCGCGACCCTGCCCCGCAAGTACGAGGGCGTCAGCTTCGACCGCCCGCCGATCTCCGAGATGGAGCGCGATCCGAGATCGCGCGCGGTCGTCGTCCACGTGCGCGAGTTCGTCGCCGACCTCGACGCGATGCTCGCGGGCGGGCGTGGCCTGTGGCTGATGGGTGACGTCGGGACCGGCAAGACGACGCTCGCGATGCTCGTCTCGAAGCTCGCGATGCAGGCCGGGCACTCGGCGGCGGTCTACTCGCTGCCCAAGCTCCTGACCCGGATCTGGAAGACCTACGATCTCGGCGCCGGCGACCTCTCCTACTCGGAGTTCTTTCGGCGACTGACCTTGGTCGACCTGCTCCACATCGACGATCTCGGGGCGACCAAGCAGAACGACTGGGTCCTGGAGCAGCTCTTCTCGATTGTCGACGAGCGCTACAGCACCCAGCGCTCGATGGTCGTCACGACCGACCTCGAGCCCGATGCGCTCGAGGAGCAGGTCGGCCGGCGGACCGTCTCGCGCCTGGTCGAGATCTGCGGCGACCCGCTGCCGCTGTTCGGGGACGACAAGCGATATCGCCTCGCCCCGTCGTGACTTCATAATCCCTCCCCGCGATGCCGGGCAAGGTGATCATCGGGACCCAATGGGGCGACGAGGGCAAGGGCAAGGTCGTCGACCTGCTTGCCGAGGACGCCGCGATGGTGGTCCGGTTTCAGGGCGGCAACAACGCCGGGCACACGATCGTCCGTGACGACGAGGTGTTCAAGTTCCACCTGATCCCGTCCGGGATCCTGTACCCGGGGAAGATCTGCGTGATCGGCAACGGCGTCGTCGTCGACCCTTCGGTGCTGATCGACGAGCTCGAGGGCCTGCGCAGGCGCGGGGTCGACGTCGCCGGCCTGCGGATCTCGGCCAACGCGCACCTGATCATGCCCTACCACGTGATGCTCGACACGGTCGGCGAGGCAAAGCTCGGCAAGCTCGAGATCGGCACCACCAGGCGCGGGATTGGCCCCTGCTACGCCGACAAGTCCGCACGCCTCGGGGTCCGGGTCCAGGACCTGCTCGACCCGAAGATCCTGCGCAAGAAGATCATGGCGGCGCTGGAGCCAAAGCAGCAGGCGCTGCGGCCGTTCGCCCGCGACCCGAAGCTCGACCTGCATGCGATGACCGAGGAGTACCTGCGCTACGGGCACCGCCTCGAACCGCACATCGCCGACACCTCGCGGCTCTGCTGGGAGGTGCTGGACTCGGGACGGTCGGTGATCTTCGAGGGCGCCCAGGCGACGATGCTCGATCTCGACCACGGCACCTATCCGTTCGTGACCTCGTCGAACCCGATCGCCGGCGCCGCCTGTGTCGGGGCCGGTGTCGGCCCGACCGACATCGCCGAGGTCTGGGGGGTGTGCAAGGCCTATACGACCCGGGTCGGCGCCGGGCCCTTCCCGACCGAGCTCGACGACGAGGTCGGGATCCACCTGCGCGACCGCGGGCACGAGTTCGGGACCACGACCGGACGTGAGCGGCGCTGCGGCTGGCTCGACCTGGTGGCGCTTCGCTACGCGACCCGCCTCAACCGGCTCTCGGCGCTCGCGATCACCAAGCTCGACGTCCTCTCCGGCCTCGACCCCCTGCGGGTGGCGACCCGCTACAGGGGCAGCGAGGGCGCGGTGTTCGACGAGTTCCCATATCACCAGTCGATCCTGCACTCGGCGGTCGCCGACTACGAGCAGCTCCCGGGCTGGGAGGACGAGATCTCGACCGCGCGCAGCGAGTCCGACCTGCCGCGCGAGGCGCGTGAGTACCTGGCGGCGATCTCCGACTACGCCGGGGTCCCGATCAAGCTGGTCGGCGTCGGTCCGGGCCGCGATCAGGTGATCCGGATCGGCGAACCGGCGCTCGAAGTCGCCGCGGGAGGATAGGCTGCCCTCGCTCGTTAGTCAGTGGGAGGAACAACGGGGAGGAAGACGTGAATCGGATCGGGGATCTGCGTTCATTGAGGCTCGGGATGTCGCTTGCGGCCGCCTGCGCGGTGCTGTTTGCGATCGGCTGTGGAGGCGATGACTCGGAAGAGCCCGAGACTCTCGATCCGCAGGCGGTGATCGAGCAGGCAAGCCCCGCCACTGCGGGCATTATCGGCGAGCAGTACGGGATCGCGAGCGGCGGCAGCGGCGTCGTCGTCGACGCCGACCAGGGCCTGATCCTGACCAACGCGCACGTCGTCGAGGGCCTCGACAAGCTCGAGGCCAATCTCGGCGAAGACCCGGACAAGAGCCCGGCCCGGATCCGCGCGGTCGCCCCCTGCGACGACCTCGCCGTGATCGAGTGGATCACGCCTCCGGCCGAGGCAGGGGAGTTGGCGATCGCCGACCGGACCGCGGAGCGGGGCGAGCACGTGACCGCGCTCGGCTTCCCCGGCAACTTCGAGGAGTTCGGCGAGGAGAGCCTGCAGACGACCGACGGCACGGTCTCCAACCCCGGCATCACCGCGAAGGAGATCGATCGCTCGTTCCCCACCTACCAGGAGCTGATCCAGCACACGGCGCCGATCAACCCGGGCAACTCCGGCGGCCCGCTGGTCGACGATCACGGCGAGGTGGTCGGGATCAACACCCTAGGGGCAAGTGGGGCCGAGAACCAGCTCTACGCGATCGACTCCGCCTACGTGAACACGATCCTCCCCGACCTCGTCGCCGGCAGCGACCGGCTGCGGATGGGCTGGAACCTGAGGCCGCTGTCCTCGGTCGACGTCGCGAGCGAGTTCAAGTACTTCCTCGGCGACAAGATGCAGCAGTTCGGGATCACCGGCGCCGACCTCGAGACCTACATCGCCAACCTGGGCCTGCCCGACGGCCTCTACGTCTGGGCTACCGAGCCCGGTCTGCCCGCCGACGAGGCACTGATCGCCGCCGGCGACCTGGTCACCTCGATCGACGGCGAGTCCGTGAACTCGGTCAGCGACGTCTGCGAGATCCTGCAGTCCCAGGAAGCGGGCGCGACGGTCGAGGTGAGCGGCAACTACATTGCCTCGAGCCGCCGGCTACGCAACATCGGCGATTCCTGGACGGTGGACATGAAGCTGCCCGAGGAAGAGACCTCGCCGGCCGAGGCGACGACGACGGAGACGACGACCGAGGGCGAGTAGGTCCACACGCCGACCGGGCGGCATTGGTCCGCCGCCCGGCGGCACTCCGGCGCAGGCGCCGGATCCGCCCAATATCCTCCCGCGCCTATGTTCGAGAAGGTCCTGGTCGCGAACCGCGGCGAGATCGCGATCCGGGTCATGCGGACGCTGAAGGAGATGGGGATCCGCTCGGTCGGGGTCTACTCCGAGGCGGACCGCGAGGCGCCACACGTCGCTGAGGCCGACGAGGCGTTCCTGCTCGGCCCGCCGCCCCCCGCGGAGAGCTATCTGAGGATCGAGAAGCTGCTCGAGGTCGCATCGGAGTCGGGCGCCGAGGCGATCCATCCCGGCTACGGATTTCTGGCCGAGAACGCCGCCTTCGCGCAGGCGTGCAGCGAGGCGGGGGTGGTCTTCATCGGCCCGCCCGCGGCCGCTATCGAGTCGATGGGCTCGAAGACGCGCGCCCGCGAGATCATGCGCGACGCGGGCGTGCCGATCGTGCCCGGCGCGACCGAGCCCTCGGCCGACGTCGATGCGGCCCGGGAGACCGCCGAGGAGATCGGCTACCCGGTCGCCTGCAAGGCGGCGGGCGGCGGCGGCGGCAAGGGATTTCGGGTCGCCCGCACCGCCGACGAGCTCGCCGAGGCGTTCGAGGGCGCCGCCCGCGAGGGCGAGCGCTTCTTCTCCGACGACCGCGTCTACCTCGAGCGCTATCTCGACGACCCGCGCCACGTCGAGGTGCAGGTGCTGGCGGACTCGCACGGCAACGTCGTCCACCTCGGCGAGCGCGACTGCTCGATTCAGCGCCGCCATCAGAAGCTGATCGAGGAGGCGCCGGGCCCGCACGTCGACGCCGAGATGCGCGAGCGGATCGGCCGGATCGCCACCGACGCGGCGAGGGCGGTCTCCTACCGCAGCGCAGGCACGGTCGAGGGGATGCAGGTCGGCGAGGAGTACTTCTTCCTCGAGATGAACACCCGGGTCCAGGTCGAGCACTGCGTGACCGAGATGGTCACCGGCGTTGACATCGTCCGCGAGCAGGTGCTGATCGCGGCCGGCGAGAAGCTCTCGGTCAGCCAGCAGGCGGTCGAGTTGCGCGGCCATGCGATCGAGTGCCGGATCAACGCCGAGGCCGCGCACAAGGGCTTCGCCCCGGCGCCCGGGCGGATCGAGCACTACGTCGAGCCGGGCGGACCGGGTGTCCGGGTGGACTCTGGCCTGCGCGCCGGCTCGGAGGTGACGCCGCTCTACGACCCGATGGTCGCGAAGCTGATCGTCTGGGACGGCGACCGCGACCGTGCCACGGCGCGCATGCTGCGGGCGCTCGGCGAGTACGAGATCTCGCCCCTGCAGACCCTGATCCCGTTTCACCGCGCGATCCTGGCCACCGAGCAATGGGCAAGGGGGGAGACCTGCCGCGACCTGACCGATGACCGCGAGTGGCTGCGGGAGCTCGCCCCGCCGCCGGTGAACTCCGCCGATGCGAGCGCCGACCAGGGCGAGAAGACCGAGCGAACCTACGCGGTAGAGGTCGACGGACGCCTGCACAAGGTGAAGGTGATCGGCGCCGCTGCGGGCGCCGCCCCCCCCACCCCCGCCACCAAGCGGCCTCCGCGGCGCGAGCGAGCGGGAGGTGCCGGGGGCGGGGCGAGCGGCCCGGCACTCGCTTCCCCGCTTCAGGGCACGATCCTCAAGGTCGCCGTCGACGAGGGCGCCGAGGTCGAGGAGGGAGCGCTGATCTGCGTGATCGAGGCGATGAAGATGGAGAACGAGATCGCCGCGCACCGGTCCGGCAAGGTCGCCTCGCTCGCGGTCCGCCAGGGCGCCGCGGTCAACGCCGGCGACCAGATCTGCACGATCGAGCAGGCGTGAGCACGCCGGGCCTTCCCTGGCGCGGACCCGGCCCAGGACGACCGGACCTGCCGCTGCCGCCCGCGAAGCTGCCGCTGCGCCGCGGCGGCCGCTGGCGGAAGCGCTGGCGCTACCTGGGCGTCTTCTGCGACGAGCTGCTGCTCTGCGCGGCCCGGGTAGGGGTGGGACCTCTGGGGCAGACCTTCTGGGCCGTCTGGGACCGTGACTCCGGGCGGATGCTCGAGCGGACGCGGATGCTTGGGCCGATCGCCCGCGGGGAGGTGTGGACCGAGCCCGCCTCCGGTGAGGACACCGGCCGGCTCGAATGGGCGCCCGAGTCCGGCCCGGCGCTGGTCCGGATCGAGGCGGGTGAGCATGGCGGAGAGGAGCCGTTGCGCGCCTTTTTGCGCGTCGGTGCGGCGGAGTGGGTCGAGTCGGTATGCCCGACCGGTGACGGTGACGGATACGTGTGGACGCGAAAGCGGGTCGCGCCGGTCGAGTGCGACGTGCGGGTCGGCGGACGCCGGATCCGCCTCGAGGCGAGGGGAGTCGAGGACGAGTCGTGCGGCTATCACCCCAGGCACACGGTCTGGGACTGGTCGGCCGGGGTCGGCGAGCTCAGCGACGGCCGCGCCGCCGCCTGGAACCTGGTCAGCGGGATCAACGATCCGCCGGAGCGCTCCGAGCGTGCGATCTGGATCGACGGCACGGCGAGCGAGCCGGCGCCGGTCCGCTTCGAGGGCCTGGACGCGATCCAGCTCGAGGACGCGAGGCTCGAGTTCTCGGCCCGCTGCGAGCGCCGCCAGGAGGAGCGGCGGGCGTTCGTCAGCTACTCCTACCGCCAGCCGTTCGGCAGCTTCACCGGCACCCTGCCCGGCGGGCTCGAGCTCGCCGAGGCGTTCGGGGTCATGGAGCACCACGACGCCCGCTGGTAGTCAGGGATACACCGACTCGACCCGCCAGCGCCAGGGTGGCTGCTCGCCGGGGGAGAACTCGAACTGGTCGCGCCCGTCGAGGGTCTCGAGCGCGACCAGGGCGGGAATCGCGCTCTCGAGCAGCGGCGTCGTCGAAAGCCGGGTGGCCTCGGCGCCCGAGACGAGCCGGGCCACCTCCTCCCAGCCGAGCGTCGGCCGGTAGAGCCAGTAGGTGATCCGGACGGTTCCGAGCGAGCGCCTGCGATCCTCGACCGAGACGAACTCGGTCACACGGCGGTTCGATGCAGTCAGCCCCGGCCGTGGACCGGGCCGGGCACAGCTCGGCGAGCGGCAGCGGCGAAAGTCGACCGGCAGCAGTCCGTCCGGGCCGGCGGGGCGGGCCGAGGGCGCCAGCGCTCGGACGGCGCCGGCGAGCGAGCGTCCGTAGGCCTCGGTGAGCGGGTCTCGCCAGCAGGGGCCGGGGCCGGCCGCCGCACATCGCAGCTTGCGCGCGAGCGCAAAGCCGAGCTCGCGCCCCGCCGGGGAAGGGGCCGAGGCGAGCGCCGCGACCAGGCCGACCGCGAGCAGGGCGACCAGCAGCGAGAGCCCCGCGTGTTCGATCGTCGCCGCTCCCTCTTCGCGTTCGCGAGACCGGCGCCGATCGACGTCCATCGCCCGAGGCTAGGCCGCCGCGGCGCGCGTGATCCGCGCTCGGTGTGGCGGCTCAGTGCCGGCTCAGGAGAGACCCTCGCGCGCCTCGCGCACCAGGGTGACCGACTCGGGGAACACGATCCGGATCGCGTTGCGCACCTGCATCGCCTGCTCATCGGTGGAGCCGGTGAGCTCGAGCCGCTCGATCGCCGCCACGGTCATGTCGACCGCGAGCTTGATCGCGTTGTCGGCCCAGGCGACGCGTTGGGCGCCCTGCATCTGCTCAGCCATCTCCGAGAGCCGTGCCCGGAGCTCGTCGGGGTCGCCGAAGAGCCCGAATGGATCAGAGCCTTCCATGGCCCGATCATAGACCGGGGCGGGCCCGGCCGGCGGGGAGCGTCTAACGTGCCGACGCGATGGCCCTGCCCGCTCCCGCGCCGGACTCGACCGCGCTGATCACCGGTGCCTCGGCCGGGATCGGGACCGAGATCGCGCGCCAGCTCGCCCGCCGCGGCTGGGGCGTGACCCTGGTCGCGCGGCGCGAGCAGCGCCTGCGCGAGCTCGCCGACGAGCTCGCTGCCGAGCACCGGGTCCGCGCCGAGGCGATCGCCGCCGACCTCGGCGCCGAGGCCGAACGCGACCGGCTCGTCGCGGCCGTCCGCGAGCGTGGCCTAACGGTCGAGATCCTGGTCAACAACGCCGGCTTCGGCGACTCCGACACCGTCCACGCGGCCGAACGCGAGCGGCTGGTGGAGATGGTGCGCCTCAACTGCGAAGCGCTGCTCGACCTCCAGGCCCGCTACACACCGGGGATGGTCGACCGCGGTCGCGGCGCGGTCCTCAACGTCGCCTCGACGGCTGCATTCCAGCCGCTCCCGGAGACGGCCACCTACGCGGCGACGAAGGCGTTCGTGCTCAGCCTCACCGAGGCGGCGAACGCCGAGCTCCGCGGCTCCGGGGTGACGATGACCGCTCTCTGCCCGGGGCCGGTGAAGACCGAGTTCGCCGAGGCGGCCGGGATCGGCAGCGCCGAGGGGCGGTTGCCGGGCGTCTTCTGGACCTCGGTCGAGCAGGTCGCGCGCCAGGCGGTCGAGGGGATGGAGGGCGGCAAGCGGGTGGTCGTGCCCGGGCTGCTGAACCGGGCGTCGGCGCTGACCGGACAGCATTCGCCGCGGATGATCATGCTGCCGCTGGCCGAGCGGGTCTGGCGCCGCGGTACCAACTGAGGCGGCGGTCAGGCGGGACGGGTTCGCAGCTCGCCGCCGCGGTGCAGCAGCGCCGCGACCAACTCGAGCGGGATCGAGAGCAGCGCGATCAGGGGTGCGCCGAGCACGGTGACCACCGAATCGAGCGCGAACGGGAGCCGGCCGCGGGCGTTCGCCGCCCGCAATCGTCCGGCGCGGACCTCGCGGGCGAAGTTGGGATGAAAGGTGAGGCCGTTGAGCAGCGTCTGCCACATCCAGGCCTGCCCGCGACCCCAGAGCGGCCAGCGCAGCGGCTCAAGGCGCGCCCCGTTTCGCCGCGCGAGCAGCGCCAGGCTGCGCGGTGTGAGCAGCAGGCGCCCGGGCGAGAGCTCGATCGCCGCCCACCCCTGGACCCCGATCGCGGCCTGGAGGCTGGCCCGGTTCGGGACCGCGATAGTCGGCCGGCCGTTTCCGCCCGGCGTCTGCACGGCATCCCACTCGGCCGCCAGGTCGACGTCGAGTCCGTGCTCGACGGCCACCCCGCAGCTCTCGCAGCGGTCGATCACCCGCTCGGCCGCGTCGGTCTCCGCCAGCGGCATGCCGATGCTCGCCTCGGCGCTCTCGGGTGGCAGCGCGATCCAGCCGAACAGGGGCTGGCCGCAGAGCGGGCACGGGTTCGACGCGGTCACGGGCCGGCAGATGCTAGATCAGCGCCGGCGGCGCCCATCGAGGCCGCGGAACTGATGATTTGGACACGGGATATCGTTCCCCGGGTGCAGCTGCGCGAGATCATGACCGCGGGGGTGATCACCGCGGGCTCGGACGCCGACCTGCTCAGCGTCGCCCAGCTGATGCGCGACCACTCGGTCGGCTCAGTGGTGATCTGCGACTCCGAGGGAGCGCCTTCGGCGATGGTCACCGACCGCGACCTGGCCGTGCGGGCCCTGGCCGAGCAGCGCCCGCATGGCGAGCAGATCGACCAGCATGCCTCGCGCCCGCTGGTCACCGGCGAGCCGGAGATGGCGCTCGAGGAAGCCGCGGCGCTGATGGTCCAGCATGGCGTGCGCCGGTTGCCGGTCGTTGACGGGGCGGACCTGGTCGGCATCGTCACCCTCGACGACATCGCGGTCCGGACCGGCAACCTCGAGGTCGCGCAGCGGATGACCCAAGAGGTGATCGAGGGCGCCCTGCCCAGCTTTTTCTTCCACGAGCGCGGGTAGCCGCTTCCCCTCCGACGGATGAACCCTCGTCAAATCGTCGAACGCGAGCGATCCCTGGCCCTCTACGCCGGGCTCTCGGCGATCGCCGTCCCGGTCCTGTTCATCGCCTCGACCGTCGTCATCACCTCGATCTCGGTCCCCCAGGGCCTCGCCACCGACGAGATCCGCAGCTTCGACTCGAACGCGGCACCGATCCTGGCTGCGTCGGTGCTGCGGGCGCTCGGCCTGGCGGCGATCGCGATCCCGCTCTACTACCTGTTCCGGGCGGCGCAGGCTCGGAGCGAGCGCGTGATCGGGGCGATGGTCGGGTTCACCGTCGTGGCCCCGGTCTTCCTCGCCGCCCAGAGCCTGCTCTTCTTCGCGGGCCAGAACCAGCTCTCGGGCGACTTCGTTGCCCAGGCGGCGTCCGGGGGAGACGTGTACACGCTGCTCGACGACCTCGCCGGCGACAACAGCCTGCTGCTCGCGGCGGGTGTCGCCGGACAGCTCGCGGGCCTGGCGCTGATCGTGGCGATGATCTACGTCCCGCTGCAGGCGATGCGGGTCGGGCTGCTGACCCGCTTCTTCGCCACCCTCGGGATGGCGCTGGGCGCGGCGACGGTGCTGTTGCCCTCGCTGACGCCGCTGCCGCTGACGATCTGGTTCTCATGGCTCGGGTTCCTGATCCTCGACCGGGTACCGAAGGGACGCCCGCCGGCCTGGGATGCAGGGGTCGCGATTCCCTGGCCGAGCGGCGGCGCGGCGCCCGCCAAGGCCGAGCCCGAGGAGGTGGTCGAGGGCGACGCCAGCGAGGTGTTCGGCAACGGGGCGCCGCCCAAGGACCAGACCGCTCGCCGCGAGCGGGCCCGCAAGCGCAAGCGCAAGCGCCGCCAGTGAGCCCGGCGACCGCCTCGGCCGAGCGCCAGGAGGAGCGCCGGCTCGAGGTGCCGACCCGGCTCCTGCTCGAGGCCCGCGAACGCAACCAGGCCCTGGCCGAGCTCGACCTCGAGCGCGAGCTCGAGCGACTCGAGCACGTCTGGGTGGACTTCAACGGCCTGCGGATCCACCTCGAGCGCCACGACGCCGACCCGGGCGCGCCGACGTTCATCGTCGTCCACGGCCTCGGTGATCACTCGCGTCGCCAGCTCGCGCTGGCGACCGCGCTCGCCGGGCGCGGGTTCAACTCGCTGCTCGTCGACCGTCAGGGGCACGGTCTCTCGGAGGGGAGGCGCGGCGATTCTCCGCTCGAGGTCGATCTCGGCCTGCTCGAGCTCGCGATCCGCCTCGTGCGATCGCGCTCGGTTCGGCCTCTCGTCCTGCTCGGCGACTCGCTCGGGGGGATCATGAGCTGGTACCTCTTGACCCGCGAGCCCGACATCGACGCCGCGGTCTGTCACTGCATCGCCCATCCCGACGTCCACCCGGATCGGTCCTTCGCCCGCAAGGCGCCGCTGATGGGCGCCGCCGGGCGTCTGTTCCCGTACCTGCCGATCCAGGTCCACCGGATCGCCGACTACGAGCAGGTCGCGCTCGATCCCGAGACCAAGCGCCAGTTCGACCAGCAGCTCGACCCGCTGTTCAACTTCACGGTCAGCGCCCGCGCGGCGGCGAGCTACATCGGCTTTCGTCCGCAGATCCCCTGGGAGCAGGTCGAGACCCCGGCCCTGGTGATGATCGGGTCCGCCGACCGGATGGTGAGCCCCGAGTTCACCCGCCGCTCGCTCGAGCGCGCCCGCCCGCCGCGGGCCGAGTACCTGGAGGTTCCCGGCGCCGGGCACCAGCTCTTCCTCGACGACCTCGGCGCGGCGATCGACCCGCTGGTCGAGTGGGTCGAGGCGAACCTAGGCTGACCCGGCGGAGGCCGCGACGCGCTTGCCGTGGGTGCGGATCTCGCTCAGGATCCGCTCCAGCCGCGGCTCCGTCGACGGGTCGAGATGGCGCATCGCGGCGGCAACGCTCGGGTGCACGGCGGCGATCCGCTCGTGCATCGCCTGGGCGACGGCGCGGTAGGTGGGATGTCCCTCGCGCCCGGAGCGAAGCTCGCAGACGTGCATCGCCTCGCGCGCGTTGAGGTCGAGCACGTAGCGGATCCGGTACCCGAGGCAGAGGGCGTACGGCGCCGCCTCGGCCATCCCCGCCGCCTCGAGGCGGTCGAACTCGCACCGCGAGATCTCCAGCGCCCGCTCGTAGTCATCGCCCGCGCCCGCCTCTCGGACCTCGTCCGGGACGCCGGCGCCGAGCTCGGGACCGAGCCGCTGCCACTGGCAGGTAAGCATCCGGTGGCGCTGCAGGTCGCGAAAGCCGCCGTAGTCGGAGACGATCTCGAACCGGTAGCGGACCGCCTCCCAGCCGCGACCGGGGCGGTGGCGGCGGTTGCGCCGCTCACCGGCGAGCTCGCCGATCAGCTCCGCCCGCTCGATCGGGTCGAGCGCGGCGATCCTGCTCCGGATCTCCGCCTCCGAGCCGCCGGCCGATTCGTAGAGCGAGGCGCAGAGCAGGGCGTCCTCGTCGCCGTCGACGTGGACCAGCTCGACCGACGGAGCGGGATCGCCGCCGCGGCGGTCGAGGCCGAGCCGCGCCACCGCGCGCTCGGTGGCCAGCCGCCGCTCGCGCAGGTGCCCGACCCACTCGCCGCCGCGGTCGGGACGATCGACCCGGGAGACGAAGCTCGGGATCACCTGGCGCAGCTCGGTCAGCATCAGCTCCCCGCATGCCCGGGCCTCGGGCAGCGGCGAGGCCGCGAGGCGCAGCAGCAGGCCCTCGTAGGCCTGTCCCGAGGCATAGATGCCGACGTGGCTCAGCGTCGACGCCGGCAGCAGCCCGCGCAGCAGATCGAGGGCCTTGGCGCGGATCGAGCCGTGCCAGGCGCGCTCCGGCTCCGACCCGCGAGGCCAGCGCTCGGCCGCCCAGGCGCTCACGGTCTCGAGGCTCTGCGAGTAGATCTCGAACAGGGCGTCCATCGCCGCGGCGTAGGCCGGGCCGAGCTCGTCGTCGCCGTAGTAGCGATATCCCCCGCCGCCCTCGAGCGGGCGGTCGTAGGGGATGTAGCGGGTCGACTGCTCGAGATAGGCCGCCAGCCTGCCCCGCTGGAGGACCTTCGTGAGCACATTCGAGACGTACTCGCAGGCGACGTGCGCGCCGCCGACCTGGGCGATCGAGTCGTCGCCGTAGCCGACGAAGATGCGCTCGTAAAGCCCCGCGGCGCGCTCACCCTCGACGCCGTCGAACGGCCGTGCCCCGCTCGGGGCATCGGCGGCGAACTCCTCGATGAACAGCCTGCGCAGCGATCCGGGATAGCGCGAGTAGCGCGCGAACAGCGCTCCCTTGACCGTCTCGGGCAGGTTGACGAGACAGAAGACGGGCCGGTCGAGGTTGGTGAAGTGGGGCTCGAGCAGGGCCCGCTCGGCGGAGGTGAAGGGCTCGACCGGGTAGCGCACAGCGCCCATCCTAGGCGGGCGCGCGGCGTTCGAGCCCCGGCGGCGGTGCGGCCATCAGCTCGACCCTGTGACCTCCGGGCGCGATCGCGACCGCCCGGCGCCCCCCCCAGTGCCGGGGCCGCTCGCTGACCTCGTGGCCGGCCTCGATCAGCGCCGTCAGGGCAGCCTCGAAGTCCTCGACCACCACAGCCGCATGGCCGACCGGCGGGACGACCGGCCGCTCGGCGTAGAGCAGGTGAATCTGCGTCCCGGCTCGCTCGACCCAGCGCGCCCGGTCGCGAAGCGACTCGGGCGGCTCGACCTCCCTGAAGCCGAGCAAACCCCAGAAAGTCGCCCCCGCCTCGACCTCCTCGAAGCGCATCTCGATCGTCACGTGCTGGAGCACGCGCGCCATTATGCTCGCGCCGACGTGAGGTTCGGACTCTTCTACGAGCACCAGGCGCCTCGTTCGCAGGGCTTCGAGATCGACGAGGAGCGGCTGCTCGGCGACGCGCTCGAGCAGATCGTGCTCGCTGAGCGGGTCGGGTTCGAGTACGTCTGGGAGGTCGAGCACCACTTCCTGGAGGAGTACTCGCACTCCAGCGCCCCCGAGGTCTTCCTCGCCGCGGCCAGCCAGCGCACCGAGCGGATCAGGCTCGGACACGGGATCGTCCAGGCGCCGCCCGCGATCAACCATCCGGCACGGGTCGCCGAGCGCGTGGCGACCCTCGACCTGCTCTCCGGCGGTCGAGTCGAGCTCGGCACCGGCGAGGGCGCGTCCCAGATCGAGCTCGGCGGGTTCGGGGTCGGCCGCGACCGAAAGCGCGCCGCCTGGGAGGAGGGCCTCGACGCGGTCACCCGGATGCTCGTCGAGGAGCCGTTCGCGGGCTTCGCGGGCGAGTTTTTCTCGATGCCGCCCCGCAACGTGATCCCGAAGCCGAAGCAGCGCCCCCATCCGCCGCTGTGGATGGCCTGCAGCCGCCGTGACGCGATCCAGCTCGCCGCCCGCAAGGGGCTCGGCGCGCTCTCCTTCTCGTTCGTCGAGCCGGAGGAGTCGAGGCAGTGGGTCGAGTCCTACTACGAGCTGATCGCCTCGGAGGAGTGCGTGCCGGCCGGGTTTGCGGTCAACCCGAACTTCGCGGTCGTGCTGCCGCTCATGTGCCACGCCGACGAGGCGACGGCGATCGAGCGCGGGATCGACGGGGCGCACTTCTTCGGCTTCTCGCTCGCCTACTACTACGCCTTTGGCGAGCACCGTCCCGGGCGCTCGAATCTCTATCGGGAGTTCACCGAGCGCCGCGACGAGGTCGGCTTCGCGCGCGAGATCGTCACCCCCGATGCCGCCCCGCTCGGGGTCAAGCTGCTCCAGCGCGGGCTCGGGAGCCTGCGGGGGGCGATCGGTACCCCGGACCAGATCGCCGACCTGGTCGAGCGCTACGAGGCCGCCGGCGTCGACCAGGTGATCTTCGTCTCGCAGGCGGGGACCAACCGCCACGAGCACATCTGCGAGAGCCTCGAGCTGTTCGCCGCCGAGGTGATGCCGCGCTTCGCGGGCCGCGCCGACGAGCGCGAGGCGGCAAAGTGCGATCGTCTCGCCGGCGCCTGCGAGCGGGCGCTCGCGCGACGGTCGCCGGCGCGCTCGCTCGACCCCGGCTACGTCGTCCGCCCGGAGGGCGAGCCGTGGAGCCGGCCGGCGCAGCGCCCGCGCGGTTCCTCCTCGAACGGCCGCCGCGGGAGCTTCGGCCGCGAGCTCGCCGAGCGCGCCGGCGAAGCGGCGCTGGCGCGGATGGTTCGCGGCCGCAGCGATGCGCAGCTTCACCGCCTCTTCGACCGCGGCCCGGGCCTGCCGGCGATCTTCCGTGCGATGGAGGCGGCGCTGGTGCCCGAGCGCGCGGACGGGGTCGAGGCCGAGGTCCAGTACGAGCTCCGCGCCCGTTCCGGGCCGCGGAGGAGCTGGGTCGTTTCGATTCGCGAACGTCGGGCGGTCGCTCGCCGCGGCACCGCCTCCGACCCGGCGCTGACGATGCGGGCCAGCGTCCCCGACTTCGTCCGCATCGCCGCCGGCGAGGTCTTTGCCCCGAGGCTTCTGCTCGAGGGCAGGGTCGAGCTCGAAGGCGACTACGTGCTCGCCACCCGGCTCGAGGAGATCTTCGGCGGCCACTCCGGCCGCTAGGCCTCGTGCCGTCAGCCGCCCAGCCCGGCGGCGGCGCGTGCCTCGTCCCAGTCCGAGAACGCCTGCACCCGCGCGACCTCCTCGCCGCGGAAGGTCGCCAGGTGCGCGTACTGGAGCGTCACCTCGGTGGTCGAGCCGCGCTCGGTCCCGGTGAAGGTGAGCAGCGCCAGCACCCGCTGATCATCGACCGCCCGCAGTTCCTCGACGTCGAGCCGCAGCAGCGCCCACGGCGCCTCGATGAACGAGGTCCAGAACTCCACCATCCCCTCGCGGCCCATGTAGACGGGCTCGATGCCCGGGAAGATCCGCGCGGTGTGGAACTCGAAGTCGGCGGTCGCCTGCTCGAGGATCCAGACCAGGTCGCGGCGGTTCCAGGCGTCGATCACGTCCCGGTAGCGGGCGGTGAGGTCGTTCTCGGTCACGCGGGGTCGCAGTATCGATCACTCGCCGACCCGGCGCGGCGCGCCTCGCTCAGGTCGTCGAAGCGATCAAGCCGAGCTCGCCTGCCACCACCGCAAGCGCCTCGGCGGCGGTCCGCAGCTGCTCGGCGCTGAGCGCTGCGGAGACCTGGATTCGGACCCGGGCGGTGCCCTCGGGCACGACCGGGTAGCCGAACCCGGTCACGTAGACGCCACGGTCGAGCAGCCGGCGGCTGAGCTCGATCGCCGCCCGCGTTTCGCCAACGATGATCGGCACGATCGCGCTCTCGCCCGGCAGCGGGTCGAGGCCGATCCCGCCGATCGCCGTCCGGATCGCGTCCGTGTTCTGGCGCAGGCGCTCGACCAGCCCGGGGTCGTCTCGCAGCTCGGCGAGCGCCCGCCGGGCGCTGCAGGCGACCGCCGGCGGCAGCCCGTTGGAGAACAGCTGCGGCCGCGAGCGCTGCTCCAACACCCGGCAGAGCGCCTCGCCGCCGGCGACGAATCCGCCGGCGGCCCCTCCCAGCGCCTTGCCCAGCGTCCCGGTCAGGATCAGGTCCTCGCGCCCGATCAGGCCGAAGCGCTCCAGGACCCCACGGCCGGTCTCGCCGACCACGCCCAGCCCGTGCGAGTCATCGACGACCAGGGTCGCGCCGTGGTCGGCCGCGATCTCCGCCAGCTCGGGGATCGGCGCCAGGTCGCCCTCCATGCTGAAGACGCCGTCGGTGAGGATCAGCAGACGGTCCAGGGGCGGCGCCTCGGCAAGCGCGCGGCGCAGGTCGTCGGGGTCGGCGTGCTCGTAGACGGCCTTGTGCGCCGGGCGGGCGAGCCTGATCCCGTCAATGATCGAGGCGTGGTTGAGGCGGTCCGAGAAGACGCCGGTGCGCTCGTCGCACAGCGCGTCGAGCAGGGCGGCGTTCGCGTTCCAGCACGAGACGTAGCTCAACGACGACTCGGTGCCGAGGAAGGCCGCCAGCTCGCGTTCGAGCTCGACGTGGGGAAGGAACTTGCCGCAGATGAACCGCACCGACGCGGTCCCGGCCCCGTAGCGGGCAAGGCCCTCGGTCGCGGCGCGGACGACCTCGGGATGGTTGGCGAGCCCGAGGTAGTCGTTCGAGCACAGACAGAGGACCTCGCCCCGGCCCTCGAGCTCGACGACCGGCCCCTGCGGGGACTCGAGAACCGGGATTCGCTTCATCGTCCCGGCCTCGTCCATGAGCTCGAGCTCCGTTCGAAGCTGTGTCTCGAGCGCCGTCAAGCTTCCGCCGCCAGGGCCGCACCGATCGCCTCGGCGACGATCGCCAGTGCGCGGTCGAGGGCCTCGGCCGGCATCACCAGCGAGGGTTGGATGTTGAGCGTTGTGGTCGAGGAGTCGGTCAGCAGGCCCCGCCGCAGGGCCTCTCGCGCGACCGCCTCCTGCAGCTCGAGGTCGAGCTCGGCCGTCTCGCGGTCGCGGACGAACTCGATCGCCTGAAAGCAGCCGACCGCGCGCACGTCCCCGATTCGCTCGAAGCGCTCCTTGAGCCCGGCGAGCCGGGTCGCTCCGAGCCGCTCGAGCTCGGCCACGTTCTCGAGCACCGGCTCGGCCGCGTAGAAGTCGAGCGTCGCCAGCGCGGCGGCACAGGAGCCGGGCAGCCAGGCCCAGGTGCTGCCGGTGGGGACGTCGTCGAAGCCGCCGAGCGCGCGCTCGGTGCCAAGCAGTGCCCCGATCGGCATCACCCCGCCGCCGAGCGCCTTGCCGAGGCAGACCAGGTCGGGCTCGACTCCCCAGCGCTCGACCGCGAACAGGTGGCCGGCGCGCCCCATCCCGGTCTTGACCTCGTCGGCGCAAAGCAGCCAGTCGTGCTCGCGGCAGAGCTCGGAAAGCGCCGGCCAGAACGGATCCGGCGGCGCGACGCAGCCGCCCGAGCCGAGGATCGGCTCGATCACCACGCCCGCGACGTCGGCCGGATCGAGGGCGTGGAAGAGGACGTGGTCGCGGATGTAGTCGACGGTGGCGTCGCCGCTGCCGCCGGGACGGGGGTCGCGAAACGGCGTCCGGTAGGGGTGCGGGTAGGGGACGTGGACGAAGCCGGGAACCAGGCCACGTAGGCCGCTGGAGATCTCGGCCGCCTCGGCCCCGAGCGCCGCGGTCATCGTCGACTCGCCGTGGTAGGAGCCGTGGAAGGCGAGGATCACCGGGCGGCCGGTGGCGCGACGCATGATCTTGATCGCGATCTCGACCGCCTCGGTCCCGTTGAGGGCGATGTCGTAGCGGCTCAGGCTCCCGGGAGCGACGTCGAGCAGCCGCTCGCCGAGCTCCGCGGTGAGCTCGGACGCGAGCGCGTGGCTGTCCTCGTTGCCGAACGTGCGCAGGGCCTCGACCGCCGGCTCGAGCAGCTCCCGCCGGCCGGCCCCGAGCGGCACCGAGGCGGAGGCGGAGGCGCAGTCGAGGTAGACGTTGCCGTCGACGTCGGCCACCGTCCAGGCGCGCTTCTCGGCCACCGCCAGCGGCGCCAGGTGGTTGGCGAGCCCGGGATAGGCGGTGGCGGAGATCCGCGCCAGGATCTCGCGGCTCAGCGGCCCCGGCGGCTCGACCGTGATCGCAGGGGCCTGGATCTCGTCCCACGCGCTCGGATAGAGAGGACTCACCGGCGCAACCCTCGCAGGCGCGCCGCCGGCCCGTGTGCCTCGCGCAGGACCTCGCGGGCGCAGTTGCGCCCGTTGGCGCCCGTCACGCCGCCGCCCGGATGGGTACCGGCGCCGCACAGCCACAGGCCTGCGACCGGGGTTCGGTACTCGGCCCAGCCGCGAACCGGGCGCAGGTTGAAGAGCTGGTCGAAGGCCATCTCGCCGTGCAGCGCGTGGCCGCCCCAGATCCCGAGCAGCGACTCGAGGTCGCTCGGAGCGAGCACCTGGCGGGCGACGATCGAGTCGGGCAGGCCGGGGAAGTAGCCGCCGAGCTTCTCGATCGCCCGGTCGGCGACCTGGTCGCGGATCAGCTCCCAGGACCCCTCGGCCAGGGTGTAGGGCTGGGAGTTGACGTCGATCGTGACCACGTGCTTTCCCTCCGGCGCCAGCGAGGGGTCGTGCACGGTCGGAAAGCAGAGCTCGATATGCGGGTCGGGCGCCGGGCGCCCGGCGCGGGCCTCGGCCTGCGCCGCGTCCATCTCGGCGACGGTCGGGTTGACCTCGACGATCCCGCGATGGTAGGGCTGCACGCCCGCGCCGTCGACCGCGGCCGCCGTCGGCAGCGCATCGACCGCGAGGTTGATCTTCATGCTCGTCCCCTCGCAGCGATAGGCCCGCAGCGCGGCGGCGAACCGCTCCGGCACGTCCCCGGGCCCGACCAGACCGAGCAGGGTTGTCTTCGGGTCGGCATTGGAGAGCACGGCGGCGCTGCGGATCTCCTCTCCGTCCTCGAGCGCGACGCCGGTCGCTCGGCCGGACTCGACCAGGATCTCGCGTACCGGCGAGCCGGTCCTGATCTCGGCCCCGGCATCGCGCGCGGCCTCGGCCATCGCCGCGGTCAGCCGGCCCATGCCGCCGCGCACGAAGCCCCACTGGCGGATCCCGCCTCCGGACTGCTCGGAGGCGTGGTCGTGGAGCAGGACGTAGGCGGTTCCCGGCGTCGACGGCCCGCAGGTCGAGTCGTTGATCGCGTGCCAGCCGAGGGCCGCCAGCAGCTGCTCGGAGGCGAAGTGCTCGGACAGGTACTGGGTCGCCGAGGTGCCGAACATGTAGAGGGCGTCGGAGACGAGGCGGCGGTTGCGGGCCGCGCGCAGGCCGAGGCCTGCAAGCCGGCCGAGGTCGCGGAGACGGATCGACGCCGGGTCCGGGGGGGTGGTGTCGATCAACGGCGTGATCAGGGCCGCGATCCGCCCCAGCTCGGCCTCGAACCCCGGCAGCGCCCTCGCGTCGGCGGCGGAGAAGCGGCCGACCTCGCGCTGGGTTGCGGCGAGGTCGTCGTCGAGGTGAAGGTGAGAGCCGTCGGCGTAGAGGTTGAGCGCCGGGCCGGCCGGGTCGACGACGATCCCGCGCTCTACCAGGCGCAGGTCGCGCCAGACCGGCTCGCGCAGCATGCTCAGCACGTAGGCGCCGGTCGAGGCGTGAAAGCCGGGCGCGAACTCCTCGGTCACGCAGCAGCCGCCGACGATCTCGCGGCGCTCGAGCACGACCGTGCGCAGGCCGGCGGTTGCCAGGTAGTAGGCGGCGACGAGGCCGTTGTGCCCGCCGCCGACGATCACGGCGTCCCAGCTGCGTTGGCTCACGCCAGCGGCCTCAACGGCGGCCGGGCTCGGCTTCGTCCTGTCGGACTCCGCCTCACTGTTCCAGCTGTTTGATCTTCGCCAGCCGGTAGGCGACGACTGCGAACAGCGCCGCAGCGAGCAGCATCAGCATGCTGAGCGCGGCGCCGCCGTTGAGGTCGCCGCTCTCGAGCACCAGGTCGTTGACCGCGTTGCCGAGCATGTAGCCCTCCGTTCCGCCGACCAGCGCCGGGCTGGCGAAGTCGGTGAACAGCGGGATGTAGACGAGCAGCAGGGCGACGAAGATCCCGGGCGCGATCAGGGGCAGCAGCACCCGCCGGAAGGTCGTCCACCAGCCGGCGCCGAGATCGCGCGCGGCCTCGAACATGTTGGTGTCGATCGCCTTCATCGCGGCGTAGATCGGGATCACGGTGTAGGTCAGGTAGCTGGTCGAGAGGACGACGATGACCGCGAACTTGCTGAACAGCAGCGCGTCGATCGGTTGGTCGATCAGGCCGATGTCGAGCAGGGCCGAGTTGATCAGGCCCTCGCGCCCGAGCAGCATCCGCCAGGCGTAGATCCGGACCATCGGGTTGAGCTCGTCGGCGAGGACGAAGAAGAGCAGCAGCGGGATCTCCAAGCGCCCCGCCTTGAACGCGAGCACGTAGGCGAGCGGCACGGCGAGCAGCAGCTGGATCACCATCGCCGCGGTCGCGATCTGGAAGGTCGTCAGCGCCACCTCGCGGTAGAGCTCGTCGCCGAGCACGTCGGTGAAGTTGGAGAGGGTGAATCCGGACTGGCCGCTGAGGATCCCGTACTGGAGGGCGATCACCAGCATGACCAGCATCGGCGCACAGAAGAACAGCAGTAGGACCGCCATCGGCGCCGACATGAACGCCAGGCTTCGCAGCAGGCCGCGAGAACGCAGCCGCCCGCGGCCCGCCGGCACCGAGGCCGATTCCATCAGCGCACCGCTCCGGTCATCAGCTCGGAGATCGCCTGATCACCTTCGCTGCCGCCGCGGCGCGAGAGCCGCTTGATCACCAGCCAGGCCCCGAACACCGCCAGCACCTGGGCGAGCGCGATCACGGTCGAGGCCGCGTTGACCACGGGCAGGTTCTCCGACTGGCGCAGGATTGAGAACACCCAGACCGGGAACGTCTGCTCGAAGCCGCCGGTGAAGAACGAGATCTCGAAGTTGTTGAACGACCAGGCGAAGGCGAAGATCCCCGCCGCGGCGAGCGACGGGGCGATCTGCGGCAGGACGACGTGGCGCAGCATCTGGCCCTGCGATGCGCCGAGGTCGATCGCGGCCTCCTCCTGCGAGCGCGAGAAGCGGACCAGTCCGGCGGAGACGATCGCGACCACGAGCGGGAAGGTGACCACGAGTTGCATCAACCCGACCGTCTGCAGGGAGAGGGCGACGCCGAGCTCGCTGAAGAAGATCAATCCGGCGACGCCGATGATCAGCCACGGGACGACGAGTACCGAGCCGTGCAGGCCGGCGGCGAGGCCGCGGCCGCGAAAGCGCAACCGGGTCAGGCCCCAGGCGGCGAGCGTCCCGAGGACCAGCGAGGCGGTCGCCACCAGGCTCGCGACCAGGAGCGAGTTGAGGACCGCGTCGCGCGCCTGGCCCGCGTTCCAGGCCTCCTCGTACCACCGGGTCGTGAACCCCTCCCAGGGCAGCGAGATGATCGAGGAGTCGTTGAACGAGAACAGCGCCAGCATCAGCACCGGGCCGAACAGGATCACGAGCACGACGAGGACGAGCGCGACGCTGGCGACCGCGGGCAGGCGGCGGCGCACGCGAGCGCCGAGCCCGGCGCGCACCCGGGGGGCCGGGGCGGCGACCGGCGGCGAGGGCAGGGCTACTGGGCCAGCACCTCTTGCCATGCGCGCTCGTAGACCTCGGCGTTGGGGGGCTCGGTGGTCGCGATCGCGCTCTCGAGGTTGCGCGGGTCGGCCGACTCGCGATACGCCTTCGAGACCAGGGGCAGCGCCTCCGGGTTCATCGCCACGAAGCCCATGTCGCCCGAGAGAGCCTGGGCCTCGGGCGAGGCGTAGTAGTTGATCAGCTTGTAGGCGGCGGGGATGTTCTGCGCGTTCGAGGTAATCGCCAGCCCGCAGACCCAGGAGAGGGCGCCCTCCTTCGGCGCCACCCACTCGACCGGCAGCCCGTCGTCGACCATCGCCTGCGTCGTACCGCGCCCGCCGTCGGCGAGCACGACCTCGCCCGACTTGAACAGGTTGACCATCGAGGAGTCGGATTCGGCGAAGGCGCGGAAGTTGTCGCGATTCTCGAGCAGGTGCTGCTTGGCGGCCTCGATCTCCTCGTCGGTGAGCGCGGTCGGGTCCTCGGCGCCGAGCGCCATCGCGGTGATCGCGATCGCGGTCAGCGGCGTCGCCTCGAGCGCGACGTTGCCGGCGTGGGCCGGGTCGAAGAGGTCGGCGTAGGAGTCGACTCCCTCCGGGATCGCCTCGGTATCGACGATCAGGCCGTGGGGCCCGGCGGAGGCGGGAACGAACAGGACCTCGCCGGCGTCGTTGCGAACCTCTGCCTTGTCGGAGAAGGCGAGCTTGTCGAACTCCTTCACCCCGCGGGGGTCCAGCGGCCGGATCAGGCCACGGGCGAGCAGCGGTGCCATCTCGTCGGTGCAGACCTCGACCACGTCGGCCTCGAAGCCGCCGGCCAGCTTCGCCGCCGCCGACTTGTTGGAGTCGAAGGTGGCGACCTTGAGCTCGAGGTCCGGGTTGGCCTCGCGGAACGGGTCGAGCATCTCGTCGGGGACCGTGTCGCCGTAGGCGAACACGCGCAGCGTTCCCGAGACGGGGGCCTCGGGGTCGTCGGGCGGCGGCGCCACCTCGGAGCTGCCGCCGCCGGCTCCACAGCCCGTGAGCACGAAGAGCGCGACCGCCGCGGTCGCAGCAAGGGTGCCTCTGATCATCGTGCCTCCTCGGTTTGCGGCGAATCCCCGGCCTCGACCACGAGGCTGTGACGATCAGCCCAGCACAGGGTCACCTCGTCCCCCGCTGCGAGCGCGGTTGCCTCGTCGTCGTTCAGCTCGTGCACGACCAGCCGCTCGCCGGTCGCGATCTCGACCACCGTCTGCGAGAGCGAGCCGAGGTAGATGCGCTCGACCACGCGCCCACGGATCACCGATCCGGCGCCGTTGTCGCCGGCGCCGAAGCTGATCTTCTCCGGGCGCACGGTGATCCGCAGACGGGCCGTCGAGCCGCCGGGATCGGGGGCGACGACGCGCATGCCCTCGCCGAGCTCCATCACCGCGAGCTCGCCCTCGCGGTGACTGACCTCGAGCCCGATCGAGTTCGAGGTCCCGATGAAGCCGGCGACAAAGGCCGTTCGCGGCTGCTCGTACAGGGTCCGCGGGTCGGCGAGCTGCTGGACGACGCCGCCCTCCATGACCGCGATCCGGTCCGACATCGTCAACGCCTCCTCCTGGTCATGGGTGACGTAGACGAAGGTGGTGCCGGTCGACTTCTGGATCCGCTTGAGCTCGAGCTGCATCTCGCGGCGAAGCTTCAGGTCGAGCGCCCCGAGCGGTTCATCGAGCAGCAGCGCGGCCGGGCGGTTGACCAGGGCGCGGGCGAGCGCGACCCGCTGGCGCTGGCCACCGGAGAGCTCGGCCGGGCGGCGCCCTCCGAGGCCCTCGAGCTGGACCACGGCGAGGATCTCGGCGACCCGGTCGCGTGCCTGCTCGCGGCCTACGCGCTTCAGCCGCAGCCCGAACTCGACGTTCTCGGCGACCGTCATATGCGGAAACAGCGCGTAGTCCTGGAAGACCATGTTGACGTTGCGCCGCCGCGGCGAGACCAGCGTCACGTCCTCGCCGGCGAGCAGCACCCGGCCGGCGTCGGGCTCCTCGAAGCCGGCGATCAGCCGCAGGGTGGTGGTCTTGCCGCAGCCGCTCGGTCCGAGCATCGAGAAGAACTCGCCCTCGTCGATCTCGAGCGAGACGTCGTCGACCGCGCGCAGCTTGCCGAAGCTGCGGCTGACCCGGTCGAGGATGATCATCGGTTCGCTCATGGCTGCCCCTCGTGCTTGGCGCCGACGACGATCACGAACAGGTCGTTGACGTTGGTCTGTGTCGGGCCGGTGACGATCAGGTCGCCGAGCTCGGCGAGCGCCTCGCCCGACCGGTGTCCGGCGAGCGCCGCCTCGAGGCTGACCTGGGCCTGCGTGGCGCGCGCGACCGTCTCACCGTCGACGATCGCCCCCGCGGCCTCGGTGCCACCGTCGGAGCCGTCGGTGTCCAAGAAGCAGGCGGAGACCGGCGCGCCCGCGATCGTGACCGCCGCCGCCAGCGCCGCTTCCTGGTTTGGGCCGCCGGCGCCGAAGGCACCGTCGGGGCCGAGCGAGACGACCGCCTCTCCGCCACACCCGATCAGCACGCGTGGCGCGGTCGAGGCGCCGTCGGCAGCCGCGGGCGACCGCGCGAGCGCGGCGAGCATCTCGCCGACCTCGGTCGCCTCTCCCTCGAGCTCGGTCGAGACGACCGTCGCGTCCGCACCGGCAGCCTCGGCCTCGCGCGACATCGCCTCACAGGCGCTGCGGCCCGTGACCAGGAGCACGGTGTGCGGCTCGTCCTCGAGCCGCGGCGACTCGGCCTGCCCACCCTCGAGGTGGCTGCGAACGCTGGCCGGGATCGCTTCCCAGAGGCCGCGCTCGCGCAGCACCTCGATTGCGTCACCTACGGTCGAGCCGTCCTCGACGGTCGGGTCGGTGATCACGTCGAGGCGGTCGCCGGCGACATCGGAAGCGGTCAGGTTGACGAGCGTCGCCGGCGCGATCTGCGCCGCCAGGCGGCCACCCTTGAGCGCCGACACGTGCTTGCGAACCGCATTGACGTCGGCGATCGGCGCCCCCGAGCCGAGCAAGAGCTCGTGCAGGCGTCGCTTCTCCGCGGCGCTGACGCCATCGGGAGGCAGGCAGGCAAGCGCCGAGCTGCCCCCGGTGAACGAGGCGAGCACGAGGTCGCCCTCGCGGGCGCGGGCGGCGAGCTCGAAGAGCCGGCGGGCGCCACTCACCGAGCGCTCGCTGGGGAGCGGATGGTCGGCGAGCATCAGCTCGACCCGGTCGAGCGCGATCGTGTCCTCGCCGTCGCGGACGACGACCGCGCCGCGGTCGAGACGCGGGCCCAGGACCCGCTCGAGTGCCGCGGCGATAGCGAGGGTCGCCTTGCCGGCCCCGACGACGATCACCTCGGCGTCGTCGTCGAGCGCGTAGGTGCGGTCGCCGATCCGGATCCCGCCGTCGAGGACGGAGACCACCTGCTCGGTCGCCCTGCCGACGTCGCAGGCCTCGAGACCGGCTCCCGCCACCCTCAGGGCGAGGGCGCGCAAGTCGCCCATTCCGTTGACCGCGACCTCGCCGGCGTTCGCGATCACGCCGCGATCGCCGCCCCGAAAACGTCGCCGGGGTAGGCGGCCGCGTCGCCGAGCTCCTCCTCGATCCGGATCAGGCGGTTGTACTTCGCCGTCCGCTCGCCGCGCACCGGGGCACCGGTCTTGATCTGGCCGGCGTCGAGCGCCACCGCGAGGTCGGCGATGATCGGGTCCTCGGTCTCCCCGGAGCGCTCGGAGACGACGACCGTGTAGTCGCTGCGACGAGCGAGCTCAGCCGCGTCCAGGGCCTCGGAGAGGGTGCCGATCTGATTTACCTTCCAGAGCAGCGAGTTGGCGGCGCCGCGCTCGATCCCGTGCGCGAGCCGGCCTGGGTTGGTGACGAAGAGGTCGTCGCCAACGATCTGGATCCCGCTTGCCGCGGTCAGCGCCGCGAAGCCGTCGAAGTCATCCTCGTCGAGCGGGTCCTCGATCGTGACCACGTCGAAGTCGCGGATCAGCTCGAGGTAGAGCTCGGTCATCGCGTCGGTGTCGCGGCGCTCGCCGGCGACCTCGTAGGTGCCCGATTCGCGGTCGTAGAGGTGGGTCGCCGCACAGTCGAGCCCGTAACGAAAGCGACCCGAGTGGCCGGCGCCGGCGACCGCTTCGTGCAGGAGGCCGAGTGCCTCGTGCGGACTCGAGATCGCCGGCGCGTAGCCGCCCTCGTCGCCGGTGTTGAGCGCGCTCTTCCCGTAGCGCGCGAGCAGGATCTCGGCCAGCGCCAGGTTGACCTCACTGGAGATCTGCATCGCCTCGAGCAGCGAGGAGGCGCCGACCGGGATCACGATGAACTCCTGGAAGTCGAGGTCGTTGGAGGCGTGGCGGCCGCCGTTGATCAGGTTCACGAGCGGCACCGGGAGTACGTGACCCTCGGCGCTCAGGTGGCGGTACAGCGGCATCCCGGCGCTCGCGGCGCGAGCCCGGGCGCCGGCGAGCGATACCCCGAGGATCGCGTTCGCGCCGAGCCGCGACTTCTGGTCGGTGCCGTCGAGCTCGATCAGGGCATCGTCGAGGTCGCGCTGGGACGGAAGCGGCGCGCCGACCAGCGCCCCGCGGATCTCGCCGTTTACGTTCGCCACAGCGCCGCGCACCCCGAAGCCGCCGAAGCGCCCGCCGCCGTCGCGAAGCTCCGCTGCCTCCAGCGAACCGGTTGACCTGCCCGAGGGCACGTCGGCGGTCGCGAGGGTGCCGTCCTCGAGTCCGAGGTCGACCTGCACCGTCGGCAGGCCGCGGCAGTCGAGCACCTCGCGCGCGGCAACCGCAATGATCGCGGGCGCCGTCACACGACCACCCGCTCGCCGGTGCGCTCCTGCCAGGCGCGGGTCAGGTTCTCGGCCGCCTCGGTCAGATGAGCTCGGAAGAGGACCTCGGCGCGGTCCGCGTCGCCGCCCCGGATCGCGGCGATCAACTCCTCGTGCTCGGCCGCGACCTGCGAGGGTCGGTCGTAGTGCGGACGGAGCCAGACCAAGCAGAGCAGGACCTCGGAGTGGACGGTGGCGTAGGCGCGAACGAGCCGCTCGGAGCCAGACGCCTCGATGATCGACCGGTGAAAGCGCATGTCGGGCTCGACCACGGCCCGCCATGGAGCGTCGTCGCCGAGTCCCGAGAGCTCGCGCACCGATTCCTCAGCCGCCTCGGGGACCCGATCGGCGGCGATCACCAAGCGCACCGCCTCGACCTCGAGCGCGGTGCGGAGCCGAAAAACGTCGATCAGGTCGTCGGGTTCGAACACGGGCACGTGAACGCCCCGATTGGGCTCACGCCGAAGCAGGCCCTCGGAAACCAGGATCTGGGTCGCGGCGCGAAACGAGTGGCGAGCGATCCCGAGCCGCTCCGCGAACTCAGCCTCGCGCAGGCGGGCGCCCTGCTCGAGGCGGCCGTCGAGGATCAGCTCACGCAGTACGTTGGCGGCGGCATCGACGGTCGAGACGGTGTCGAGCTGAACCGGGTCGGCCGTGGCCGGCGTCTCGGAGGTGGGGCTCATCTGTCACATTATTCCACAATTAGACAAATCGTGAGAGGAGGCCACCCAGGATGCGATTCGAGCGGCGCAACGTACTGGTCACCGGCGGCGCGAGCGGAATCGGGCTCGCGATCGCCCGCGAGCTGATCGCCGAGGGCGCCCGCGTGCTGGTCGCAGATCGCGATCGGGCCGGCCTCGAGGCGCTTGCGGACCAGGTCCCAGATCCCGGGCGGCTCGAGTCGGTCGTCACCGACCTCGCCCAGCCGTCGGCGCCGGCGGAGCTCGCGGAGCTGGCCGAGGCGCGGCTCGGCTCGATCGACGTGCTCGTCAACAACGCCGGCCTCATGCGCCAGACCCCGGTGCTCGAGATCTCGCCCGAGGAGTGGGATGAGCTGTTCGCGGTCAACCTGCGGGCGGTCTTCTTCCTCACCCAGGCGGTCGCCCGCCGGATGGCCGCCCGGGGCTCGGGGGCGGTCGTCTCGGTGAGCTCGGTGAACGCCTTTCGAACCGAGTCTCCCGAGGCTCACTACAACGCGACCAAGGCGGGTATCGTCGCGATCATGCGCTCGTTCGCGAACGAGCTTGGCCACCTCGGGCTGCGCTTCAACTGCGTCGCCCCCGGGGAAACGGTGAGCGCCGAGCTCGCCGCGACCTTTACCGACGACGACCGGCGGCAGATCCGCGACTACCTCGCGCGGGTTCCGCTGCGCCGGGTCGCCACCCCCGCCGAGCAGGCGCGGGTGGTCCTCTTCCTCGCCTCAGACGATGCCTCCTACGTCAACGGCGAGACGATCGTCGTCGACGGTGGCGAGTTGAGCGGCGATTGGTACGACACCGAGGCGCGCCCGCCGGTGCCGCAGCGACTCGAGGGCATCGAGGGGCCGGAGCCAGGCGCCGGATGAGCAAGCCGCTCGACGAGGTCGACCGGCGGATCATCGACCAGCTGCAGGAGGAGGGACGCCGGCCGTTCACGAGGATCGCTCGCGACCTCGGCCTCTCGGAGGCGAGCGTGCGCCAGCGGGTCGCCTCGCTGACCGAGCGCGGGGTGATCCAGATCGTCGCCGCGACGAGCCCGATCGCGCTCGGGATGATCCAGGCGTTCATCTCGGTGAAGCTCAGCGGGGCCGAGCTCGAGGGGGCCTCGGAGCGGATCGCGGCTATCCCCGAGGTCGACTACGTCGCCGTCTGCACCGGCCCGACCGATCTGCTCGTCGGCGCGGTCTGCCGCGACAACCAGCATCTGCTCGAGGTCGTCACCCGCGGGATCCGCCGGGTGCCCGGGGTCGTCGAGACCGAGACCGCGGTGATCCTCAGCGAGCTCAAGGATTCGTATCGGTTCTCCGAAGGGGTCCGCCCCGACGGCGATGCCGACGGCTAGACCGCTTACCGGGCGTCGCCACCTCAGCCATCGTCGGCCTCGGTCGCGAACGGGCGCTCGCGCGAGAGCTCGGCGAGGACGTTCTCGGTCACCCGCGCGACCGGGTTTGCATCGTCGCCATCCAGGCAACCGGTCCAGGCGATCGAGCCGACCGAGAAGACGACGCCTTCGCCCGCGACCCGCCGCACGACCATGTCGGCTCGCATCCGCGGCCCCAGTTCGTCCTCATGCGGGTGCTCGGCATCCTCGACCGTGTCGTCGGGCCAGGCCGCGTAGCCGGGCCCGAGCGCCGCGGTGGCGAGCCGGGTGGTCTCGGCGGGCGAGCCGAGCCGGGGATCGAAGCTGTCGACCTCGTAGCCCGCGGCGCCGCCCAGCACGGCGCCCGGAGCGCCGATCGGGGCGCCGGGCTCGAGCCCGGCGAAGGCTGCGTCGCCGACCTCCCCCTCGGCACCCGGAAGCCGGGAGTAGGCAACCGCCGCCCCGTCGCCGAAGGCGGCCAACCCGACCCCGAGCAGCCGATGCTCGGGGCGTCCGTGGCGACGCCAGTCACCACCGAAGTCGCCGGTCGCGGCGTGGTGGTGCTCGCCGGGCAGCGCCTGCCAGGCCAGTCCCTGGGTCTCGTTGCGGCGCAGCTCGAGCACATGCGGGCGCCGGGGGTCGACCGAGACGCAGCCGTTGAGGCCGTTGCCACCGAGGTAGGCGAGGTTGCCCCCGCGGCGAACGTGGGTCTCGAGCGCGTCGAGCAGTGCGCGGCTCGCGTATTCGGGATGGGCACCGGTGATCACGGTCCGAGTACCGGCGAGCGCCGCCGCCCCTTCGCGGTCCAGATCGTGATCGGTGAGCAGGTCGGCGCGGATCCCGCGGCGCTCGAGGAAGCCGAGCAGAATCAGATCCTGGGCGAGCCCGTGCGGTCCGGAGTGCTGGGCGCAGCGATAGCCGGGGCGCAGCTGGGTCAGCGGCCGGAGCAGCGACGCCTCGTAGACGCCGACGCCGTCGGCATGGCGGTCATAGAGGCTGAGCAGTCCGTTCTCGGCCACCCAGCGATCCTCGGGGCGGTCCGAGCCGGCGAGCGCAGGGCCCGCGCGCTCACACGAATAGGCGAGGTAGGTGAAGCTCGGCAGCAAGACCGCCGTCGGCGCCGGCGCGGCGCCGCGACCGCGGCGGACCACGAACGGGACCACGTCCTCGCAGCCGCCGGCGGAGACCAGCGCCGCATAGACGCCGCTCGGGCACTCGGCCGCGATCTCGAGCTCGAGCGCTGCCTCCCAGCCGAGGTCGTCGACGCCGTCGGAGTGGAAATGCATCGCCTGGTACTGCTCCTCGCCGAGACGCCAATCGTGGATCTCGCCGGTCCAGTCGTGACCCGTGACCGCGCGGATCGGCCCGTTCGAACAACTACCGTGCAGACCGTGTGGCCCGCGGTCGACGACCTCGGGACCGCGCCCCTCGCCGAGCTCCCAGGCGGCCACCGTGGTCGGGTTCGCCGGCGATCCGGTGAGGACGACGGGGCGGTCGAGCTTGCCGTCGAGGTGCGACTCGACGACGCCGGGACGCGGGCGCTCGGCTCCGAGCAGCAACGGACCCCGCGAGTCGCCCGGCCCGGCAAGCGACGCCGTTTCGACGACCGAATCGACGCGGCGATCGCCCTCGAGACGATCGATCGCGATCGTGCCCGCAGCCGGATCGAGGGAGGCTTCGATCCTCGACCAGACGCCGAGCTCGACCGGCGCGCGGCCGACGACCCGGTCGCGGCGGCCGCCGTCCGCGAGCTCGAACCCGGGACGCCCATCGGGCTCGAGCCAGAGCGCGAAACCGTCACCGCCGTCGGCGCCCCAGCTCGAGATCAGCGCTCGGCGGCGTCCGCCCGCGGCCCCGGGCGCGAGCCAGACCCAGGTCGCGACGACCAGCCCGTGACCCGGGCGCAGAGCCGGATCGTGCGGAATCTCGACGAAGGCGCCGGCGTGCACCGGCTGGCGCCCTGGCTCGCGGAGGGCGGCGATCTCGACCGGCGCCGGGGTGCGGCCCGGCAGCCGGACGACGGTCGCCTCGAGCCCGGCCACCGACGAGACCATCACCCGCAGGCGCTCGCCCGGCAGCGCCGAGAGCCGGTCGGCGTAGCCGACGACGAAGTCCCAGTCGGTGGCCGTGCTCACCCCTCGGCGGGCGGCGCGGCGCTGACCTCGGCGATCGCCTCGGCGACCTGCTCGCAGGACCACCGGAAGAGCTCGATCGGCTGGTTGAGCGCCGGCTGCAGCCGGTAGACCCACTTGCCCTCCTGGGTGATCCCGAGCACTCCCCGGCGCAGCGCCGCATGGTGGACGGCGAGCTGGAACGCGGGCGCCGGTCGGATCGTCTCCATCTCGGTCACGAACTCGACTCCGATCAGCCCGCCGGCGGCGCGCACGTCGCCGACCTGCTCGTGGCGGTCGACCAGCGGTCCGAGCACCTCGAGCGCAACCCGTTCCATCTCACGGACGTTGGCGAGCACATCGTCGCGAAGGATCGCCTCGATGTTCTCGAGCGCTCCCTCGCAGGCGGCGGGCGGCCAGGCGAAAGTGCCGCCGACGTGATTGGTCGCGCTCGCCATCATCCGCTCGCTGCCGAGGGTGCCGCCGATCGGCATCACGCCGCCGGCGAAGCCCTTGCCGAGCAGCAGCAGATCCGGCTCCAGGTCCCAGCGCTCGACCGCGAACATCGTCCCGCAGCGGCCGATCCCGGTCTGCACCTCATCGGCGATCAGGGCCCAGCCGTAGCGCCGGCAGAGCGCCGTCAGGCGCCGCCAAAAGGCGGCCGACGGGATCACGATCCCGCCCTCGCCGAGCACCGGTTCGATCAGCACCCCTGCGATCTGCTCGGGATCGACCTGATGCCGGAGCAGCACCTCCTCCAGGTAGTCGACGTAGATCGTGTCGTCGTAGGGCCCGGGTCCCTTGTGAAACGGGGCGCGGAAGCTGTTCGGGTAGGGGGCGAAGACAAGCCCCGAGACGTACTGGGCCGAGTTCGAGGTCACCTCGGCGAGGTCAGTCGACCCGGCGGCGGTCAGGTACGTGGTCTCGCCGTGGTACTGACCGAGGAAGCCGAGGATCATCGGCCGTCCGGTCGCCTCGCGGGCGAGCTTGACCGCGCCTTCGACCACCTCTGTCCCGGTGATCCCGGTGGCGACACGCGTGATGTTCGCCGGCGCCAGCTCGACCAGACGTTCCGCGAGCTCGATCGGCGGCGGGCTGCGGACGTAGTCGGTGATCTCGAACCCGTAGTGGTGCATCGCCGCCACCGTGCGCTCGAGTGTCGTCGGGGGCAGGGCCCCGAGCGGGTTCGAGCCCCAGGCGGAGACGTGGTCGACGAAGGTGTTGCCGTCGACGTCCTCGATCAGCCAGTCGGTCTTGCGCTGGATGTAGAGCGGCACCGTCGTGTGCTCGCGGTAGGGCCCGTACATGACCGCGTCGTTGCGCGCCATCAGATCGGCGCTCGCCGGTCCCGGCAGCGAAGTGCGAACGCTCGGATACTCGATCTCGCTGCGCAGCTCCGTACTCATCTGGCGGATCTCCTCTCTAGATCGTGGCCCAAGAGCCTCTTTTCGCCGTGATTCGCATCCTACAACGGCTCGTTGACAAATTGTGGACCAATGTGACAAACTCACGCCGATGACCGGGAGGATCGCGCTCGCTCTGGTTGGCGCCACGCTGGCGGTCGCCGGGGCAGGCTGCGGCGCCGACGAGGGAACGGACGCGGTTGCCCCGGCGCCCGACGATCCGAAGGCGCCGGTCTCGGGCACGCTGCGGGTCTTCGCCTACGAGGACAGCGTCGTTCCCGAGCTGATCGACCCGGTCACCGAGGCGAACCCCGGGCTCGAGATCAAGACCGCGACCTTCGACTCGAACGAGGAGGCGGCGGCAAAGCTGGCGGGTGGTTTCGAGGCCGACGTGGTCGAGATCTGCCTGGACGAGATGCAGCCGCTGGTCGACCAGAAGCTGCTGCGACCGCTCGACGCCGATGGGGTCGAGCACTGGGACGACCTCAACTTCACCAAGGCTGAGGGGATCGTGCTCGACGGCCAGGTCTACGGCGTGCCGCTGTCCGCCGGGCTCGAGGGTCTGGTCTACAACCCGGACGAGGTGCCGGCGGGGATCGATGAGATCGCCGACCTTTTCGACCCTCAGTTCGCCGGCCGCTCGACCATCCACGGCTCCTACGCGCTGCCGCTGATCGCGCAGGCGGCGCTCGCGATCGGGATCGAGGATCCGATGGACCTGAGCGCCGAAGAGCTCGAGCAGGCGAAGCAGTACCTGCTCGATCACCCCGATCAGTTCCGGACCCTCTGGGGCTCGGACTCCGACCTCGTCAACCTGTTCAAGTCGGGCGAGGTCGTGGTCGCGGCGGCCGGGCCGCAGCTCGCCCAGCGAATGCTGAACTCCGGGGTGCCGGCGAAGTGGTCGCCCGCCAAGGAGGGGACGCTGTCGTGGGTGTGCGGCTTCGCGATCACCTCGAAGGCCGAGAACATCCCGGCGGCCTACGCGCTGATCAATTCACAGGCCTCGCCCGAGGCGCAGGCGATCCGCGCCCGCGACGGCTATCTGGTCACCAACCGCAAGGCGCTCGAGCTCGCGCCGCCGGGTTACCGCCAGCGCTCCGGGGTGGATACGGCCTCCGAGGCGATCCCCGAGACCTATCCGCCCAACTACCCGGACTGGGTTCGGGCGTTCCAGGACGTCAAGTCACAGTAGGCACCGAGAGGAGATCGGAATGAGCTCGATGACTCGCAGGCAGGCAATCCGGCGCGGAATTGCCGCCGCGGGCACTCTCACGGCCGCCGACACCTTGCTCGCCTACGGCGGCGCCAATCAGGCGCTGGCCTCGATGAGCAAGGTCTTCGCCCGGCCCGGTTACGGGCCGCTCCAGTTCGAGGCCGGCAAGCCACTGGCGCTGCCGAAGGGCTTTCACCACGTGCGCTTCGGCCGCGCCGGGAGCAGGATGTCGGACGGGCTGCCGACCCCGCCGTGCCACGACGGGACCGGGTACTTCAAGGGCCGCGGCAAGACCGTCTGGATCCTCCGTAACCAGGAGGGCTTTCACCCCGGCCGCGCGGCGGGCCCGGTGAACGCCTATGACCGGGTCGCCCAGGGCGGCGTCACCGTCTCGCACTTCAGCCCGCGCTCGGGCAAGCTGATCGACAGCGCCCTGGTCCTGAACGGGACCGACAACAACTGCAGCGGCGGCGTCACCCCGTGGGGCACCTGGCTCACCGGCGAGGAGAACACAGTCGGTCCCGAGCAGGGCTTCGAGCGCAAGCACGGCTACGTCTTCGAAGTCCCGGCGCGGGCCACCGAGCCGGTCGAGCCGGCGCCGATCAAGGCGATGGGCCGCTTCGTCCACGAGGCCTGTCCGGTCGACCCGAAGACGGGCGTCGTCTACATGACCGAGGACAACGGCGACCCGGGCGACGGCTTCTACCGCTACGTCCCGCACCAGAAGGGAAAGCTGCACCGTGGCGGCAAGTTGCAGATGCTGGCGATCCAGGGCAAGCCCGGGTTCAGCACCGTGCCGGAGTCCAAGCATGGGAAGAAGTTCGAGTGCCGCTGGATCGAGATCAAGGACCCGGATCCCAACGGCGCCGATGACTTTCCCCAGGCCGTCTACATGCAGGGCCGCCACAAGGGCGCGGCGAAGTTCTCGGGGCTCGAGGGCGGCACATTCGCCAAGGGCAGCTGCTACTTCACCGCCTCAGACGGGGGGCCGTCGGGGCAGGGCCAGGTTTGGCGCTACACACCTGACAATCGCAACCTCAAGCGCGGCACGCTCGAGCTCTTGATCGCTTCGCCGCGTGGCCGTGTGCTCAACAACCCGGACGCGGTCGCGCTCAGTCCCCGTGGCGGAATCGTCCTCTGCGAGGACGGCGAGAGCGAGGACATCGACGGGCGCGAGGCCTTCCTCCGCGGGCTGACGCCCGACGGCGAGCTGTTCGACTTCGCCAAGGTGACTCAGAAGATGCCGCTCCACGATCACTTCGGCGCCAGCCTCCTCCCGACGCTCAACAAGCGCCGCTGGGACAAGCCGCCGCGCCACGGGCCGATCGGCGCCAGCGAAACGGCCGGCGTCGGCTTCAGCCCGGACGGGAAGTGGATGTTCGTGCATCTTCAGTACCCGGGCGAGACGTTCGCGATCACAGGGCCCTGGAACAAGGGCTGGTTTTAGGCCGCTCCGAGGCCCGCTCTCGTGCAGACTGGTGCGATGACGACTATCGAGCGGACCCGGATCGCGGAGCTGTTCGAGCGCGAGCGCGAGCGCTTCGCGGCCCGCCACTCGCGTTCGCGCGAGCTTCACGAGCGGGCCGGCGCCTCGCTGCTCTCCGGGGTGCCGATGAACTGGATGACCCGTTGGCCGGGCAGCTTCCCGGTGTTCTTCGAGTCAGCCGCGGGGGCCGAGATCACCGACGTCGACGGCAACGTCTACGCCGACCTCTGCCTCGGCGACACCGGGGCGATGACCGGCCACTCGCCTCCGGCGACGGTCGCCGCCGTCCGCGAGCGGATCGCCAAGGGGATCACGGCGATGCTGCCGACCGAGGACGCGATCGTGGTCGGCGAGGAGATGCAGCGACGCTTCGGCCTGCGCGAGTGGCAGTTCAGCCTCTCCGCCACGGACGCGAACCGGTTCGTGGTCCGGATCGCGCGGCAGATCACCGGCCGGCCGAAGATCCTGGTCCACAACCACTGCTATCACGGCAGCGTCGACGAGACGGTGGTGACCCTGAACGACGGCCGGGTCGAGCCCCGGCTCGGCAACATCGGCGCGCCGGTCGACCCCGCCGAGACCACGCGGGTGGTCGAGATCAACGACCTCGAGGCACTCGAGCGCGAGCTCGCCCACGGCGATGTCGCCTGCGTGCTGGTCGAGCCGGCGCTAACCAACATCGGCATCGTGCTGGCCGAGGACGGCTACCACGAGCGCCTGCGCGAGCTCACCCGAGAGGCCGGGACGCTGTTGGTGATCGACGAGACCCACACCCTCTGCTGCGGGCCCGGCGGCTATACCCGCGCCCACGGGCTCGAGCCGGACTTCCTGACGATCGGCAAGCCGATCGGCGGCGGGGTGCCGGTCGGCGCCTACGGCTTCACCGAGCAGGTGGCGGAGCGGATCCTCGAAGGCACGATCTGGGAGGCGGCCGACGTTGGCGGCGTCGGCGGCACCCTGGCCGGCAACGCGCTCTCGCTCGCAGCCGTCCGCGCGACCCTCGGCCAGGTGCTCACCGACGAGGCGTTCGAGCGCATGATCGCGCTCGGAGAGCGCTTCGAGGCGGCGGTCGCCGCGACGATCGCCGAGCACCGCCTGCCCTGGTCGGTGACCAGGCTCGGGTGCCGGGCCGAGTACATGTTTGCGCCCAGCCCGCCACGGACCGGGGCCGAGGCGGCGGCGGCGCTCGACCACGAGCTCGACGCGCTGCTGCACCTCTACATGCTCAACCGCGATGTCCTGATGACCCCGTTTCACATGATGGCCCTGATCTCGCCGGCGACCGGCGAGGAGCATGTCGACCGCCACTCCGAGGCTTTCGCCGAGGCCGCCGCCGAGCTCGCCGGTGGCTGAGCCGCCGCCGGTCCGCCGGCTATCCGCCGCCGAGGCGAGGCTCGGGCCGGATCCGCTCGACCCCGCTCAGGTGACCGCCGGCTCGCCGCGGACCTCGGCGCTGGTCCTCTCGAGCTCGGCGGACGGTCAGGAGACCGGGGTCTGGCGCTGCACGCCCGGGACCTTCACCGACGTCGAGGCGGCCGAGACCTTCGTCGTGATCGAGGGCCGCGCGACGATCGCCTTCGAGGGCGGCGAGGTCGAGGTCGGGCCCGGCGATGTCTGCGAGCTGGCCGCCGGCGCCGAGACCGTGTGGACCGTGCACGAGACGCTGCTCAAGGGGTATCGCTTCGGGCCTGCCGCCTGACCAGCGCCGCGATCAGCCAGAGCCGGCGACGTCGCGCTCGAGCAGCTTGCTGGCGACGTCGAAGACGCGGGTGTTGTCGCGCACGCCTTCGAGCCGGTGCGAGCGCGGGCCGCTGGCGGTGACCGGGACGTTGACCGCGGTGTGGCCCGGGGTGGTCCAGTCGAGGCGGAAGTGCTCGCTCGAGTCGGCGACCGCGAACACGCCGGCGCCACCGCGCTGGTAGTGGGCCTCGATCCCGAGCCCGCCGGTCTCGTGGTCGGCGGTGATGATCACCAGCGTGTTCGGGTGGTCGCGCCGGTAGCGCGCAAGCACGGTCGCGATCCGGTTCAGCTCCTGGCCCGATGAGAAGAGCAGCCTCGGGCTGTGCTCGTGCCCGGCGTCGTCGATCTCGTCGACCTCGACAGCCATGAAGAAGCCGCTCGGGTCACGGTCGAGGATCTCGAGCGCCTTGGCGACCATCTCGTGCTCGGGAACCGCGTAGGGGTCGTTCTTGTAGTTGTACTTGCGGATGAAGGCCTCCCGCAGCAGCGCGTCGGTGCGTGTCATCGCCAGCGCCTTCGGCCCCTCCAGGCGGGCGAACGTGCGGCGGTCGTAGGCGTACTCGTAGCCCTTTCGCTTCGCCTTCGCGACCAGGTTCTTGCGCCCGAAGCTGGCGTCGTCCTCGATCATGTCGGGGACCATGCCGGGGCTGCCCTCGGGGTACCAGACCTCCTCGCCGCCGCCGAAGATCAGGTCGGGCCGGGTGCCGCTCAGGTACTGGTTGGCGATCACGCGCTTGTTGTCGCGATCGTCGTGGTGGGCGGCGAACCCGGCCAGGGTCGCGTTGGTGACGTCGTTGTCGGAGATGATCGCGGTCGACTTGCCCTCGTCGTCGGCGATCTCGAGCAGGGTGTCGAGCGGCCGCCCGTTCGGGCCGACGCCGACGTAATTGCGCTTCGTCTTCACCCCGGTCGCCATCGCGGTCGCGGCAGCCGCCGAGTCGGTCGCGATCCCGCCGCCCTTGGCGTGGGTGCGCAGCATCCCGAAGTGCTCGAGGTCGTCCATCGGCTGGCGCACCGTCTTGCCGTAGAAGCGGTACTGGATCGCGGCCCGCTGGACCGGGCCCATCCCGTCGCCGATCAGGACGACGACGCTCGTCCCCTGCGCGGGCCCGGTGCCGGCCGCGCTCCGCGCCGGGCTGGTCGCGAACACGGCGGCGATCGCGATCGCGGCGATACCGGCGGCCGCGAACAGGCAACGGGTGCGGGTCTGGGTCGAGGAAGCGCTCAAGATCTCGGTCTCAGGTCTGATTGTTCAACAATGCGTCCATCGCAACCTATCATGCGGGAGCCGCGGTCGCGGGGCCGGCTCAGCCTCAACCGTCGGCGGGCGCGGAAGTAGCGGTGAGCTGGGCTGCCGACGGGCGCGACCGCTCAGAACCGCCAGCGAACCCGCTTGTCGCGACGGGTGGCGCGATAGCGGTCGCGGGACGGTCGCAGGTTCCCGGTCACCTGCCAGCCGTTCCATCCGAAGCTCAGTGGCCGCTTGGGTCGGGCACCAGCCCGAGCGCCTTCTTGTGGGCGCGACGCGCCACCCGTCGGGCCTTTGGACAGCGCACCTCGGTGGCACGGATCCGGGTCAGGTCCACGCCGTCGTACCGGGTGCCCTCGTACGGGTTATCGACCGAACCGCATGAGCGGGCCGCGGCGTCTCCCGGTCCGAGCGCGGCGATCGCCAGCGCGACGAAAGCGCCACCGAGGACGAGTCTCGCCGTGAGGACGCTCGATTGCACGACGTCAATCTATGCAAATGAGGCTTCGGATCCGGTCGGGGACCGTTGATGCGCTGCTCAGGCATCCGCACGATGCGACGGTTCGCCCGGACTGGTGCGCGATACTGGGCCAGGGATGTCGCAGGAGAACGTAGAGAGGATCAAGGCGGGATTCGCGGCGCACAACGGTGGCGACCTCGATGCCCTGGTCGAGCTCTATGACCCCGAGGTGGTGTTCGAGACCCTGCTCCTGGGGACCCACCATGGCAACGAGGCGATCCGGCTGATCTACGAGGAGAACCAGAAGACGCTGTCCGGCTACGACGTCGTCCCGGTTGAGCTGATCGACGCCGGGGACAAGGTGGTGGCGGTCGCTCGGACAGTCGGGGCCGGTCCCGCCAGCCAGATCGCCGTCGACGACCATTTCGCCTTCGTCTTCACCTTCAAGGGCGAGCGGGTGGTAAGAGAACAGGCTTACCGCAACAAAGAGGAAGCCCTCGAAGCCGCCGGTCTGGCGAAATAGGTGATGTCGCAGGAGAACGTCGAGCAGCTGCGCCGCCTGTACCGGACGCGCACATTCGAGGAGTTCGCCGAGTCGCTTCATCCCGATGCCGAGATGCATCAGGCCCGCGAGGTTCCAGATGTCGACGACTACCACGGACGCGAAGAGTTCGTGCGGGGGACCCGACGCTGGCTCGAGGAATGGGACGAGTTCAAGTTCCTCGTTGAAGACGCGGCCGATCTCGGGGAGCGAGCCTTCATGCGTGTGAAGGTGTCAGGCCGCGCCAAGGCGAGCGGCGTCGGGCTCGACGAGGTCGTTTTTCACCACCTTTGGACGTTCCGGGACGACATGCCCTGGCGCTTGGAGGTGTACTTCAGCGAAGACCGAGCCCTCGAAGCAGCCGGGTTGCGGGAATAGAGCTCGCCACGGCGCGGCGCGCCTCGCCGGTCGCGGTCAGCCGAGCAGCGACCAGAGCGCCGCGCCGGCGCGCTCGGCGAAGTCGACGAGCGGGTCGGGGATGACGCCGAAGAACACGGTCGCCGCGGCGGCGAGCAGCATCAGGCCGATGATCGCCGGGCAGCGGGCGCCGGTGGCCGCGGCGTCGGCCTCCTGCGAGGCGCCCGCGATCGCCGGCGCCTCGGCGGCGGTGCGCTCGGCGGCGCCCTGCATCCAGATCGCCGCGACGACGCGCAGGTAGTAGGCGAGCGAGATCATCGTCCCGATCACGATCATCACCCCGAGCCAGGTGTAGTCGCCCTCGACCGTGGCCTCGATCAGGAACAGCTTGCCGATGAAGCCCGCGGTCCCCGGGAGCCCGGCGAGAGCGAGCATCGAGATGGTCAGCGCCGCGGCGAGTGCCGGGCGCTCTCGTCCGAGCCCCTCGACCGAGCGGATGTCGTCGCCGAACGGCGTCTCGCGCTCTCGGATCGTGACCACCGCGAACGCCGCCAGGTTGGCCAGCGCGTAGGCGGCGAGATAGAAGACCAGGGCGCTGGTCCCGGTCTCGTTCGCCGCCGCGACGGCGGCCAGCATGTAGCCGGCCTGGGCGACCCCCGAGTAGCCGAGCAGGCGCTTGAGCGAGCGCTGTCCGAGCGCCCCGACGTTGCCGACCACGATCGAGACCGCGGCCAGGGCCGCGAGCGCGGGCTGCCAGTCACCCGCGGCCGGCCCGAGCGCGAGCTCGAAGAAGCGCACCGCGACGCAGAACACCGCCGCCTTCGTCGCCACCGCCATGAACGCGGTCACCGGGGTCGGCGCGCCCTCGTAGACGTCGGGCGTCCACTGATGAAAGGGGGCGATCGAGAGCTTGAAGCCGAGGCCGGCGGCGACCAGGGCGATCCCGATCAGCAGCAGCGGGTCATCGACCATCGAGCCGCCGATCGCGGACCGGATGCCGTCGAAGTCGGTCGAGCCCGAGGCGCCGTAGACGAACGCCAGCCCGTAGAGCAGGGTCGCCGAGCCGAGCGAGCCGATGATCAGGTACTTGAGCCCGGACTCGAGCGACTCCTCGCGCCGGACCGCCGAGCCACAGAGAACGTAGAGGGGGATCGAGAGCAGTTCGAGCGCGACGAAGAGGACGATCAGGTTCTGGGCCCCCGAGATCAGCGCCATCCCGAGCACCGAGCAGATCAGCAGCGCCTGGAACTCGCCGTGCCCGCCCGGGCCGACCGGCCGGTCGGCGGCCTGCTCGCGCCAGGAGAGCGGGATGCAGAAGCCGGCCGAGGCGATCGCGATCAGGGTTGCGGCGAGCGCGAGGTCGTCGATCCGCAGCGTCCCCGCGACCAGGTCCTTGGCCTCCCCCCACTGCCAGATGCAGAGCCCTGCCGCGGTCGCGAGGGTGCCGAGCCCGATCACTGAGACCACCACCCGCTGGGTCGTGCGGGAGCCGAACAGCCCCGCGACCAGGACCAGCACCACCCCGGCGGTCAGGGCGATGATCGGCGAGATCCCCGCATAGTCGATCTCGGGGGCGTTGAAGCTCATCGCCGCGCTCCCGGGTCGACCGCGGCGATCCCGGCCCCCTCGTCGACCGCCGCGATGCTCTCCTGCACCGACGCCTCTCCGCGCTCGAGGATCAGCCCGGGCCAGAGCGCCAGGGCGACGATGCAGGCGACCAGCGGCGCCAGCACGAGGCCCTCGCGGGCCGAGAGCTCGCGCGACTTTGCTCCCTCCGGGAGCCGGTTGTGCATCGTGCGCTGGTAGAGGCGCAGCGCGTAGAAGGCCGCCAGCACGACCCCGATCGCGGCGACGAAGGCGAAGGCGATCTTGGCCTGGAAGGCGCCGTTGAGGATGTAGAACTCGCCGATGAAGTTGGCCGAGCCCGGGATCGCCAGGGTCGCCATCGTGACGACCAGGAACAACGCCGCGAGCACCGGCGCGCGCATCGCCTGGCCGCCCATCGCGGTCAGGTCCTCGGTCCTCGTCCGCTCGTAGAGGATCGCGATGACGACGAAGATCGCGGCGACGGCGAGGCCGTGGTTGACCATCTGAAGCACCGCGCCGTCGGCACCGTCGGGCCGCAGGCTGAACACCCCCAGGGTGATGAAGCCGAGCTGGGCGACCGAGGAGTAGCCCGCGACCAGGCGCACGTTCGTCTGCGTGAACGCCATCACCGAGCCGTAGAGGATCGAGGCGACCGCGATCACCATCACCAGTTCCTGAAAGGTGATGGTCGCCTCTGGGTAGACCGGGAGCACGACCCGGAGGAAGCCGTACGCGCCGACCTTCGAGAGCACGCCGGAGAGCAGAAGGACGACCGGCAGCGGCGCGGCGCGATAGGCGTCGGGCATCCAGCCGTGGATCGGGAAGGCCGGCATCTTGACCAGGAAGGCGGCGGCGAAGAAGCAGAAGATCCATTCCTGGCTGCCGCTCGCGAGCAGGTTCTCGCGCAGGTACGGGATCGAGAAGCTGAGCTCGCCCGTCTGCTCGGAGACGAGGATCGCGGTCGCGATCGCGCCGACCAGCATCAGCAGCGAGCCGGCCAGCGTGTAGATGATCATCTTCGTCGTCGCCGCGATCCGCCCGCTGCCCCCGAAGCTGCCGATCAAGAAGAAGAACGGGATCAGCATCAGGTCGAAGAAGAGGACGAATAGGAGCAGGTCCTGGGCCAGGAAGGCGCCCAGCGCCGCCGTCTCGCCGAGCGCGAGCAGGAAGTAGAAGAGCCGCGAGCGGCCGTCCTGCGGGTAGCCGCGCAGGGCCGCGAACACGGTCGCGCCGACCCAGAGGACGGCGGTCAGCAGGACGAGGAAGACGCTGATCCCGTCGACCGCGAGCGCGTAGCCGACCCCGAGGTCGGGGATCCACGGCTCGTCGACGAGGTGCTGCAGGCCCGCGGCGTCGGGGTCGAAGTCCGCGACCAACCCGATCGCCACGCCGAGCGCGACCACCGCCCCGACCACCCCGATCCAGCGCGAGGCCGACCGCGGCGCCACCAGGACCACCAGCCCGGCGCCAAGCGGCGCCCAGAGCAGCACGTTGAGCATCAGCCGCTCACCACCAGGAAGTAGACGCCGAGCGCCGCAAAGCCGCCGACGAGCAGCAGCGCGTAGGCGCGCACGAACCCCGACTGGGCGTCGCGGACCACCGAGCCCGCGCCCCGGGTGAGCCCGGTCGCGAGGGCGACGATCCCGTCGACGACCAGCCGCTCGAAGACCGAGTTGGCGAACCGGCCGAGGGCGATCGCTGGCCGGTAGACGAGCGCGTCCTGGAGCTCGTCGAAGTACCACTTGTGGAGGAGGAAGGAGTGCACGGCGCCGAAGCGATCGATCAGTCGCGCGGTCACCCCCGGGCGAGCGACGTAGCAGTAGTAGGCGATCGCGATCCCGGCGATGCTGATCAGGCCGCCGATCAGCAGGCCGAGCCATGAGGCGCCGGTCGAGGGCACGATGTGGAACAGCGGCGAGGACTCGAAGGTGCCGCGGAAGAACCGCTCGAGCAGGTCGGTGACGCCCGGGATCTGGACCACCCCGCCGACCAGCGCGCCGACCCCGAGGATCGTCATCGCGATCGCCATCGGCCGGCGGCGCTCGGCGATCTGGTGCTCGGAGCCGGGGAAGCCGACGTCGGTGTCCTCGAGCTCGCCGGTCGCTGGGTTGCGCGGCTCGGCGTGGTGGAGGTGGCCCTGCTCGAGCTCGCGCGCCTCTTCGCAGGGCTCGCCGGTGACCACCCGAAAGCCGATTCGGAAGGCATAGATTGCGGTCATCAGGGCGCCGACGTAGCCGCCGATCGTGAAGATCAGGTACATCCCGCCGCGATCGGCTGCGTAGGCGAGGATCTCGTCCTTGGAGAAGAACCCGGAGGTGAACGGGAACGCGGCGAGGGCCAGCGCGCCGACGATCAGCAGCCCCGAGGTGAGCGGCATCGCGCGCCGAAAGCCGCTCATCCGGTCGATGTTCTGGACATTGGCCATCGCGCCGATCACCGAGCCGGCGGCCATGAACAGGAGCGCCTTGAAGAAGGCGTGCGTCATCAGGTGGAAGAGCCCGCCGACGTAGGCACCGATCGAGACGCCGACCACCATGTAGCCGATCTGGCTCATCGTCGAGTAGGCGATGATCCGCTTCAGGTCGGTGACCGCGAGCGCGATCGTCGAGGCGATCAGGAGTGTCGCCAGCCCGATGAAGGCGGCAATGTCGGCGGCGGTCGGCGCCAGCTCGAAGAACGGGAACATGCGCGCGATCAGATAGACCCCGGCGGTGACCATGGTCGCAGCGTGGATCAGCGCCGAGACCGGGGTCGGCCCCTCCATCGCGTCGGGAAGCCAGGTGTGGAGCGGCACCTGGGCCGACTTCGCGAACGCGCCGACCAGCATCAGGCAGCAGATCGCGATCACGACGCCCTCGTTGGTGGTGAAGGTCTCGCGGGCGGCGTCGAAGGAGGCGAGGAAGTCGAAGGTGCCGAGCTCTCGAAAGACGAAGAAGGCGGCGAGCACCAGCCCGACGTCGCCGACGACGTTGATCACGAACGCCTTCATCCCCGCCTTGGTCGCGGTGCCGCGCCGGTACCAGAAGCTGATCAAGGCGTAGGAGGCGAAGCCGACGAACGCCCAGCCGACGATCAGGATGACGAAGTTCCCGGCCAGGACCAGGAGCAGCATCGAGAAGACGAAGAAGTTGAGATAGGAGAAGAAGCGCGCGTAGCCGCGATCGGAGTCGAGATAGGCGACCGAGTAGAGGTGGATCAGGGTCGAGACCCCGGTCACCACCAGGCACATGAAGACCGACAGCGGGTCGACCAGGATCCCGAGCTCGATCTCGAGCCCGCCCGCCGACGCGTAGGCATAGAGCGAGTCGGTGAGCTGTTGGGCGTCGACCGGCTCGTCGAGCAGCGTCACCAGCGCCCCGATCGAGCAGAGGAAGCCGAGCCCGATCGCCGCGGTCCCGATCCAGCCCGCCGCCTTGCCCGGCAGCCGGCGCCAGCCGAAGGCGATGATCATGCTGCCGGCGAGCGGAAAGCCAAGCACCAGCCAGGCGTAGGTGGTCGCGCTCATCCCTGCAGCTCCCGGACCCGGTCGACGTCGAGCGCGACCCGGCGCCGGAACATCGCCACCACGAGCCCGAGCCCGACCACGACCTCGCACGCCGCGACCACCATCACGATCAGCGCGAACACCTGCCCGTCCTCGTTGCCGGCCGCGCGCGAGAAGGCGACCAGCGCCAAGGTGGCGGCGTTGAGCATCAGCTCGAGGCAGAGCAGGATCACAAGCGGGTTTCGCCGCAGCAGCACGCCCGCCACCCCGATTCCGAACAGCAGCGCCGAGAGGACGAGGTACCAGGAAAGATCCACTAGGCGGCCACCTCCTCCGCTTCGCGTCCGGGGGTGCCGCCGTCCTCTGAGGGCTCCTCATTGCGTCGTTTGCGGCCGGCGAGCACGATCGCGCCGACCGCGGCGATCAGGAGCAGCATCGACGCGGCCTCGAAGGCGATCAGGAAGCGCTCGAGCAGCAGGGTCCCGATCGAACCCGGCGAGCCGAAGTCGCTAGGCAGCGTCGGACCCTCGGAGTCGAGCGCCCGCAGCCCGGTCCCGATCACCGCGATCGAGACCTCGATGAACAGGGCCGCAGCGAGCAACGGGCCGAGCAGGCGCTGGCCCGGGAGCGGGTCGAAAACCGGCTCCTCGGCTTCGCCCACATAGGCGGCGACGAACAGGTAGAGGACCATCACCGCGCCGGCATAGACCACGATCTGCGCGGCGGCGAGGAACTCGGCGTAGAGCAGCAGGAACAGGCCGGCGAGCGAGACCAGGTGCACGATCAGGGCGAGGACGCTGTAGAAGGGGTTACGCAGCGCGATCACCGCGATCGCGCCGCCGAGGGCGCCGATCGCGCCGGCGAAGAAAGCCACCGCGACCATCAGCCCTATTCCTCCAGGCCGGCGGCGCGCAGCGCCTCCGCCTGGTCGGAGTACGCCTTTCCGTAGGCGATCAGGTCCCCCTCGAAGCGCAGCACCCAGGCGACCGGGACGTCGAGGTCGATCCCGGTCGCGTTCGACTTGGCGTGCATCCGCCCGAGCGTCACCACCTCGTCGCCGACCTCGCGGTAGTCCTCCATGCGCTGGTCGATGTGCTCCCAGTCCTCGGCGAGGTCTGCGACCATCGCGCGAATCCCGGCCGCCCCGACGTAGCTCTTGCCCTCGAGCTGGGCCCGCAGCGGGAGGACCTCGGCGTCCGGGGTGCAGCACTCGAGAATTGCCTCGACGTCGTAGTCGCGAAACGCCGCCTCGAGCCGCCTCACTGTTTCGATCCTCCCGGCCACGAACGCACGCTCACTCGCCCTCGCGGCGCAGCGGCGTTCGCTCGATCGGCTCCGCGAGCAGCATCTCCTTGGTGAAGATCAGGTCCGAGCGGTGGTAGTCGGCGAGCTCGTAATCGTGGCCCATCGTGATCGCGTCGAACGGGCAGGCGACCTCGCAGTAGCCGCAGAAGATGCAGCGGGCGAGGTTGATCTCATAGACGGCGGCGTAGCGCTCGCCGGCGGAGACCCGGTCGGCGGGGTCGTTCTCGGCCGCGACGACGCGGATGCAGTCGGCGGGGCAGGCCGCGGCGCAGAGCGAGCAGCCGACGCACTTTTCCAGGCCGGTGTCCTCGAAGCGGTGCAGCTTGTGGCGGCCGCGAAACCGCGGGTAGACCGAGGTCTTCTCCTCCGGGTACTGGATCGTCATCGGGCCCTCGATCACCCGTGCGAGCGTCGTCTTTAGGCCGCGCAACGTCTCGCCGAATGCTCGATAGGCCCCCGCCGCTCCGCCGGGCTCGGGCCCGCGCTGGACCGCGACGACCTCCTCGGCGTCCTTGAGGTAGGGAAAGCGCCGCTCGCCGTTCGCCGCCGGCCGCTCGCTCACCCGACCACCACCAGGACCGCCGTGACCAGCAGGTTCAGGGTCGCGAGCGGCAGCAGCACCTTCCAGCCCAGCGACATGAGCTGGTCGTAGCGCAGCCGCGGCAGCGTCGCCCGGATCCAGATGAAGACGACGACCAGCGCGAGGATCTTCGCCACCATCCAGATCGGGTCGAGCCAGCCCGGGCCCGGCCCCATCCAGCCGCCGAGGAAGAAGGAGACCGCGATTCCCGAGACGACGAACATCTCCAGGTACTCGGCGAGCAGGAAGGAGGCGAACCGGGTGCCGCCGTACTCGGTCTGAAAGCCCTGGACGAGCTCGGCGTCGGCCTCGGGGAGGTCGAACGGGGCGCGATTTGTCTCGGCAAAGCCGGCGACCATGAAGACCAGGAAGCCGACGAACTGGGGCACGACGTACCAGATCTCTCCCTGCGCCTCGACGATCGAGACGAGCGACAGCGAACCGGCCATCATGATCGCGCCGAACAGCGCCAGGCCCATCGCGATCTCGTAGGAGATCAGCTGCGCGGCCGAGCGCATCGCGCCGAGAAAGCTGTACTTCGAGCCCGAGGACCAGCCCGAGATCAGCAGGCCGTAGAAAGCGATCGAGCCGAAGGCGAAGAAGTAGAGGACGCCGATCGGAACGTCGATGCCGTAGAAGCCGACCCCGTCCTTGACGTTGCCGAAGGGCAGGATCGCGATCGTCGTGATCCCGGAGAAGATCACCAGCGCCGGGCCGATCGCGTACAGGAACGGCACCGCGGCGTCGGGACGGAAGACCTGCTTGCCGACCAGCTTGATGATGTCGGCGAGCGGCTGCATCATCCCTCTCGGCCCGACCCGGTTCGGCCCGTAGCGTTGCTGGAAGCGCCCGATCAGCTTGCGCTCGACGACGGTCAGCACCGGCACGACGAGGAACACGCCGAGGAAGATCAGCAACGACTTGACGATCAGGATCCAGGTCGCCTCGGCGAAGCCGGTCTCGGCGACAGGGATCACCGCTTGGTTACCTCTACGGTGGCGGCTTCGCTGAGCTCGTTGGCGTTGTCGGTGGCGGTGCCCTCGATCAGGAAGGCGGCACCGGGGCGGATCCGCTCGCGCAGCGCCACCCGGGCGGCGACGGCGGTCCCGTTCGAGCGCACCTCGACCTCGTCGCCGTCGCTGACCCCCAGCCGCTCGGCGTCGGCGGGCGCGAGCTCGACCATCTGGCCGGCGGTCAGGAATCGCAGCGCCGGGCTGCGCTCGGTCACCTCGTCCGCCCATAGGTCGCGATAGGTGCCGAGCCGGAGACCGGGGGCGGCACCGGGGGCGGCACCGGAGGGGGCAAGCCGCGGATCGGGCGGCGTTCCGGGTTCGGCGGTGGTGGCCGCGGCTCGCATAGTCCCCTCCCGCCCGACCCCCGGCGCCTCTGGAAAGTTGGATGCTTGCGGGCGCTCTTGCCAGCGGATTCCGAGGCCGCCGATCTCCTCGGCCGTGAGCCCGGCGTAGAAGGGGACCTCGGCGGCGATCGCGGCGAGCGCCTCGGGGGCTGAATCGATCCCGCTCTCGGCGCCGAGCCGGGCGGCGAGCTCGACCAGCGCCTGCCAGATCGGGCGCACCTGGCCCGGTCGCGGGACCGCTGGACGCAGGCGCTGCAGGCGCCCGTCGGGATGGGTCACCGTGCCCTCCTTCTCGGCGAACGCCTCCGAGGGGAGGACGACGTCGGCGAGCTTCGCGGACTCGTGCTCGAACATCGAGACCGAGATCACCCGCGCCTGGTTCAGGGCCCGCCGCCACTCGGGGCCGTCCGGCAGCTCGCGGATCGGGTCGGCGTCGACGAGCAAGAGCGCGTCGAGCTCGTTCTCGATCAATCCCCGCCGGATGCGCTCCAGGCCGCCGCCGGGCTCGGCGGCGGCGAACCCCGGTCCCGCCACGGCCAGGCAGCCGACCTCGCGCAGGCCGCGCCCGTTGGCGCCGTCGGGGACGCCGATCAGCCCGGCGCCGTCGGCCGAGGCGCGGAGCGCGTCGGCGATCTGCGACAGCGCAGCGAGCGCCTCGGCGCCGCCTGGGCCGCGGCCCAGGCGCTCGCCCCAGAGGATCACCGTCTTGCCCGGGCGAAGCACGCCGGCGAGGCGCTCGGCGTCCTCGCCGAGCTCGCCCCCGGCGCCGTTGCCGGCGCCGAGCTCGACGGCCAGCGCGGCGAGGAACTGCGCCGCCTCGCCGGGCGCGTACCGCGCGCTCTCCTCGGCACCGCCGTCGAGCGCGGTCGGGCGCTCGGAGGCGACCGCCACCCGGGCGCCGCCGTGGCGGATCGCCTTGCGCAGCCGCAGGTCGAGGATCGGCATCTCGTTCAGCGGGTCGGCGCCGAGGACCAGGATCGACTCGGCCAGGTCGAGATCGGGAATCGCTGCGCCGAGCTCCGGCGCCGAGAGGGCGCGCAGGGCATCGGCTTCGAGCTCGTCGACGCAGGTGACGTCCGATCCGCCGAGCGCCTCGCGAATGATCCGCTGGACCAGGTAGCCCTCCTCGTTCGACGCGCGTCCGCCGACGATCGCAGCCGCCCGCGGCCCGGCGGCGCGCAAACGATCGGCGATCGCGTCGAGGGCCTGGTCCCACCCCGCCCGCGAGCCGCCGAGCCGCGGCTCGGTGATCCGCTCGTCGGAGGCGATCATCTGAAAGCCGAATCGGCCCTTGTCGCAGAGCCAGCCGTCGTCGACCGCGTCGTTGTCGCGCGCCAGCACCCGCTCGACCTGCTCGTCGCGGATCGTGAACTTGACGTTGCACTGGCTCGGGCAGAGCGTGCAGATCGAACCCGAGTCCTCGATCTCCCAGGGTCGGGCGCGAAACCGGTAGGCCTCCGAGGTCAGCGCCCCGACCGGGCAGAGCTCGGTGATGTTGCCGTGGAAGGGGGCGATGTAGGGGTGGTCGTTGAAGGTCCCGACGTAGCTGTCCGCGCCGCGGTCGAGGAGCTGGAGCTGCTCGTCCTCGGAGACCTCTTGGCTGAACCGCACGCAGCGGTAACAGAGGATGCAGCGCTCGCGGTCGATCCTGACCAGCGGCGAGAGCTGCACCGGCTTTTGGAAGTGGCGCTTCGGTTCGGTGTAGCGGCTGCGCCCGGGCCCCCAGCCCATCGCGATGTCCTGCAGCGGGCACTCGCCGCCCTTGTCGCAGACCGGGCAGTCGAGCGGGTGATTGACGAGCAGGAACTCGACCACCGAGCTCTGGGAGTCCTTGACCCGCTCGGTCTGCGTGTAGACGACCATCCCGTCGCGGACCGGGGTCGAGCAGGCGGTCTGCAGCTTCGGGATTCCCTCGACCTCGACCAGGCACATCCGACAGGCGCCGACCGGTCCGCCGAGCTTCGGCTCGTAGCAGAAGACCGGGATCTCGACGTCGCCTCCCTTGGCGGCGTCGACGAGCATCTCGCCCTCCCCGGCGTCGACCTCGACCCCGTCGACGACGATCGTGATTCGCGGCCGCTCGGCCATCAAACGGCGACCACCGTTCCTGCCGCTGACCCGGCCGCCCCCGGACGCGAAGCGGAGGAGGCGGTCGGAACGTTGATGTGTTCCTCGAACTCGGGACGGAACTTGGCCACCATCGAGCCGACCGGCATTGCCATCGAGTCGCCAAGCACGCACAGGCAGTGCCCGATGATCTTCTCCTGCACCGAGGCGATGATCTCGAGGTCGATCGGCGTCGCCTCGCCGCGGACCACCCGCTCGAGCATCTTCTCGGTCCAGTTGGTCCCCTCGCGGCACGGCGTGCACTTGCCGCACGACTCGTGGTGGTAGAAGCGCGCCGTGCGCAGCGCGAGCTCGGGGATCGAGACCGTGTCGTCGGCGACGATGATCGAACCCGAGCCGAGCATCGAGCCCGCCCCGGCAAGGTCCTCGAACGTGTACGGAAGGTCGAGCTCGGCCTCGGTCAGCACCGGCGCCGAGGATCCGCCGGGGAACCATGCCTTCACACGCCGCCCCGGGGCGGGCCCGCCGGCGAGGTCGAAGATGATCTCGCGCGAGGGGATCCCGAGCTCGATCTCGTAGTTGCCGGGTCGTTGGACGCAGCCCGAGACCGATACGACCTTCGTCCCCGGCGACTGCTCGGACCCGAACCCCTTGAACCACGCGGCGCCGTTGTTGACGATGTGGGGAACGTTGGAGAGCGTCTCGACGTTGTTGATCAGGGTCGGGCCGTCGTAGAGCCCTTGGATCGCCGGGAACGGCGGCTTCAGCCGCGGGTTGCCGCGCTTGCCCTCGAGCGCGTCGAGCAGCGCCGTCTCCTCGCCGCAGATGTAAGCGCCGGCGCCACGGTGGACGATCAGCTCGACCCGCGCCCCGGTGTCGAGGATGCTCGATCCCAGATAGCCGGCCTGATAGGCCTCGGCGACGGCGCGGTCGAGGATGTCGGCGACCTCCCAGTACTCGCCGCGGATGAAGATGAACGCGTAGGTCGCGCCCACCGCGAGCGCCGAGATCGCGCAGCCCTCGATCAGCTGATGCGGGTTCTTCGTCATCAGCTCGCGATCCTTGAACGCTCCGGGCTCGGACTCGTCGGCGTTGCAGCAGAGGTACTTCTCCATCTCGCCGCGGGGAAGGAACGAGCCCTTCTTGCCCATCGAGAAGCCGGCGCCGCCGCGGCCGCGAAGTCCTGACTCCTCGATCTCGAACAGCACGTCCCCCGGGTCGAGCTCGCGGAACGCCCGCTCCAGCGCCCGATAGCCGCCGTGCTCGCGGTAGCCCTCGATCGTCGCCAGGCCGGGCGCGTCGACGTTCCGGAACAGCATCCGCGTCTCAGGCACCCCCGGCCTCCTTGACGCGAGGATCCGGGTCGGGCTCGGGGCCTCCAGCGGCGGGCCGGTCGATGATCGCCTTCCCGGGCAGGACCTGCTCGCCGGCGCGAAGCGCCTCGATCGCGGCCACCGCGTCGGCGCCGTCGAGCGGGCCGTAGTAGCGCTCGTCAATCGACGCCATCGGCGCGATGTCACAGGCGCCCATGCACTCGAACGCGCGCACGAAGACGTCGTCGCCGGCAGCTTCGACGAACGCCCGCAGGAGCTCGTCGGCGCCGTTCAGCCAGCAGGAGATGTTGTGGCAGACGAGGACCCGATGCCTGGGGACCGGCTCGGTGTAGAAGAGGTCGTAGAAGCTCGCCACCGACTCCAGGTAGGCCGGGGTCACGCCCATCACCGCGGCCGCCTGGCGGATCCCCTCCGGCGAGCACCAGCCGTGGTGGCGCTGGACCGCCCACAGGGCCGGGATCGCCGCCGAGCGGACCTGCGGGTAGCGCGACATCGCTGCCTCGATCTGCTCGCGCAGCTCGGCGGGTACGTCGACCTCGCCCAGCTCCGGCACGCCCTCGGCGTCCTCGGGGCGCATCGAGGCGATCAGCGCCCGCCGCTGCGCGGCGCTGAGCTCGTCCGTCGCCCGCATCAAATGCTCGGGGAATACCTGCCCGGCCACGTCCTCCGCTTCGCGTCCGGGCGTGCCGGGGTTGGGTGGCGGGCTCACCGGTCTACTCCCCCGAGGATCGGATCCAGCATCCCCAGGTTCTGGATCAGGTCGGCGACGTAGCCGCCGACGCTCATCTCGCGCAGGCTCTGCAGGTTGACGAACGATGGATCTCGGAAGTGCACCCGGGCAGGCTTCGCCGAGCCGTCGGCGAGCAGGTAGCAGCCGAGCTCGCCGCGCGGCGATTCGATCGGGTAGTAGACCTCGCCGGGCGGCACCCGGAAGCCCTCGGTGACGAGCTTGAAGTGGTGGATCAGCGCCTCCATCGAGGTCGAGAGCTCGTGGCGCGGCGGCAGCACCACCTTGCGGTCATCGACGATCCAGGGGCCCTCCGGAAGGCCGTCGATGCACTGCTCGATGATCCGCACCGACTCGCGCATCTCCTGCATCCGCACCCGGTAGCGGTCATAGCCGTCGCCCACCGTCCCGACCGGGATCCTGAACTCGACCTCGTCGTAGGCGAGGTAGGGATCGGCCTTGCGCAGGTCCCAGGGCTCGCCGGCGGCCCGCAGCAGCGGACCGGTCACCCCGAGCTCGAGCAGCCGCTCGCGCGAGACGATCCCGACGCCCTTCGTGCGCCGCAAGAAGATCTCGTTGCGATCGACCAGCGCCTCGTACTGGTCGATCCGATCGGGCATCTCGGCGCAGAACGCGCGCAGCTTGCGCTCGAAGCCGACCGGGATGTCCTCGAAGACGCCGCCGACCTGGAAGTAGCGCGTGTGCATCCGCTGGCCGGTCGACATCTCGAACAGGTCGATGATCGTGTCGCGCTCGCGCAGCGCGTACCAGAGCATCGAGATCGCGCCCAGGTCGAGCGCCGTGGTGCCGAGCCAGAACAGGTGCGAGTGCAGCCGGTTGAGCTCGAGGTGGATCGTGCGCAGGTAGCTCGCCCGGGGCGGGATCTCGATCTCGAGCATCGTCTCGACCGCGCCGCAGAAGGCCTGCATGTTGAAGAAGTAGGAGAGGTAGTCCATCCGCTCGACGAACGGGATCACCTTCCAGTAGCTCTTCTCCTCGCACGACTTCTCGATCCCGGTGTGGACGTAGCCGACGATCGGCTTCAGGTCGATCACCTCCTCGCCCTGGAGGCTGACCAGCAGCCGCAGGACCCCGTGCGTGGCGGGATGGTGCGGCCCCATGTTCACGGTCAGCAGCTCGTGCTCGGGCTCGAGCAGCTCACCCGCCTCGGTGCGCTCGACCGGTGAGGCGCCGATCACCTCGGCGGTCGTGCCCGCGATCACGTCGCCGCCTCGCGGCGGCGCGCCCGGGGTGACCAGCCCGTCGTTCACTCGAACCACCCCGGGACCTCGCGCTCGTTGTGGGTGAAGATCACCGGCTCGCCGCCGATCGGGAAGTCACGTCGCTGGGGCCAGCCGACATACCCCTCCGGCATCAGGATCCGGCGCAGGTCCGGGTGGCCGCGAAAGACGATCCCGAAGAAGTCATAGACCTCGCGTTCCTGGTACTCGGCGGTCGGAAACAACTCGACACAGGTCTCGATCTCGGGCAACGACGCTCCGCCCGTGTCAGGGTTTGCTGCAGGATCGGCAAGAGCTGCCCGCACGCGGATGCGCTCGACCCGCTCGCGATTGAGCAGCTCGTAGTGGACGCCGAACCGCGGCTCAGCCGGCAGGTAGTCGACGCCGTGGAGGCTGGCCAGGAACGCGTACTCCTGTCCGGGCGTGCCGCGCAGCCACGCGAGCACCGCGAGCACAGATTCCGGATCGACGATCAGGCATGCCTGGCCGTGCTCGTGGTAGGTGCCGAGCACGCTGCCGGGGTGCGCGTCGCGCAGCTCGCCCGCGATCAGCTCGAGCCCGGGGGCGTCAGGCATCTCCGGAAACGCTCTCCCTGGCCCGGGCGTAGGCCTGCTCGGCGGCTTCCGAGGGCTGGCCGGCGATCGACTCGTCCTGTGCCCACTCCTCGGTCCCGACCGCGTTGTAGCGCTGCCGCCAACCCTGGTCGGGGTTTTCCATGATCGCCCGCTGAAGCTTGTTGAAGCCATAGAAGAGCGCCTCGGGGCGGGGCGGGCAGCCCGGGATGTGGATGTCGATCGGCATGAACTTGTCGGCGCCCTGGACGACCGCGTAGTTGGAGAACATGCCCCCCGACGACGAGCAGGCGCCCATCGAGATCGCCCAGCGCGGCTCGAGCATCTGGTCGTAGAGGCGACGGACGACTGGCGCCATCTTGATCGAGACCCGGCCCGAGAGGATGATGAAGTCGGCCTGGCGCGGGGAGGCCCGCAGCGCCTCGGCTCCGAAGCGGGCGATGTCGTAGCGGGCGCCGACCATCGCGATCATCTCGATCGCGCAGCAGGCGAGCCCGAAGGTCATCGGGAACATCGAGTTCGACGCCCCCCAGCGCAGCAGCTTGTCGAGGCTCGTCGTCAGCACCGACTGCGAGACGTGCTCGTCGAGCTCCTCGTCGCCGAGGTCGCCGCGCAGCAGGTCGCGGGCGCGAAGCTGGCGCACCCTCAGGTGCTCGGGAGAGCCGGGCTCGGCAAGCGGCGCCAGCCCGCGCAGCTTCTCGCGCCTCACCTCCAATCGAGCGCACCCCGGCGCCAGACGTAGATCAGCCCGACCAGCAGCAGGACGACGAAGATCAGCATCTCGACCAGCACGAAGACCGAGTCCGCGGCGCTCAGAATCACCCCGACCGGGTACAGGAACACGACCTCGATGTCGAAGAGGATGAACAGCATCGCGACCATGTAGAAGCTGACCCCGAAGCGGAAGCTGCGCGAGACCTCGCTCGGCAGCCCGCACTCGTACGGCTCGGTCTTTGCCGCCCGGGCGCGCACCCGCTTGCGGCCGACGATGTGGTTGAGGACCGCGAAGGCGCTCCCGACGATCACGCCGAGACCGACGAACACCAACACGGGCAAGTAGCTGCGAAGCACTCAGCGGGAGTTCTATCCGACCTTGTGCCAAGTTGCTACATAGTGATTTTCGCCTCAACTAGGCTGCGGCCCTCCGGACCGCCCCGATGCAGACCGTTCACCTGATCCTCGGCATCACCGTGATCGCCACCAACGCCGCCGCCGGCGCCTGGGGAGGGACCGCTTGGCTGCGGCGCCGACCGAGCGTCGGCTTCTGGTACATGCTCCGCGCGGCGCAGGTGGCGGTGGTGATGCAGGTGCTGGCGGGAACGATCCTGCTCCTGCTCGGCGCCCAGGCCGGCGAGGGCCTGCATTACGTCTATGGGGTCCTGCCCCTGCTCGTCACCCTGCTCGCCGAGGGGGCGCGGGTGGGGGCCGCCGAGCGCGAGCTCGCCGGGCTCGATTTCGAGTCGCTGCCCACCGACCGGCAGCGGCTGATCGCGCTCGGGATCGTTCGCCGCGAGACCGGGATCATGTCGATCTCCGCGCTGGTCGTCCTCTTCCTCGCCCTGCGCGCCGCCGGGACGAGCGCCGGGATCTTCTAGGTCTCGGGGTCGAGCGGCCGGTAGCGGCCGCGGTGAAAGACCAGCGGATCGCCGCCGTCGCCGCCGAGCTCGAACACCTCGCCGACCGCGATCTCGTGGTCGCCGCCGTCGTGGAGCGAGCGCAGCTCGCAAGCGGCCCAGACGACCGCGCCTTCGAGCACCGGCACCCCCTCGCGCACTGCGTGACCGACCTCGTGCCACTTCTCCTCGTGCGCTGCCTTGGTCGCGAACCCGAGCGCCAGCTCGACCTGGTCGGAGGCGAGGACACTGATCCCGAAGCCGCCGCTCTCTCGCAGGACGCCGAGCGTGCGCGAGCGGCGATCCAGGCAGGCGACGATCAACGGCGGCCTCAGCGACAGCGAGGCGACCGCATTGGCCGTCGCCCCGGCGGGCCCGCCCGGGCCGGCGGCCGAGACGATCGTGACCGCGGTCGGCAGCGCTGCCATCGCGGCCCGCATGATCTCGGGGGCGACCGGGCTAGATCTGTGTCTGGGTGCATCCAGGGGCGCCGAAAGTATGATGCCGCCGGTCTTGCGCACGCTTTGGCTCTCGACAGCGGCAATCGCGGCGGTGCTGGCGCTGGGCGCCTGCGGAACCGAGGGAATCCAGCTTTCCGAGGGCGATTCCGGCTATCAGGGTGCGGTCCTGTTCGCCGAGCGCTGCTCGGGCTGTCACACCCTCGAGGCGGCCGGGGCCCAGGGCTCGGCGAACCGTGAGCTGCGCAACCAAGGGCCGAACCTCGACCAGCGCACGGAGACCGCCGAGGACGTGCGCTACGCGATTCGCAACGGCGGCTTCTCGGGCGCGTTGATGCCTCAGAACATCCTCGTCGGCGAGGAGGCCGACGCGGTTGCGGAGTTCGTCGCCGAGTACGCCGGAACCGATGTCGACCGCCCGGTCCAGCCCGGCGACGCGACCGAAGCCGAGTCCGAGGCCGAGCAGGCCGCGGCGGCCGGCGAGTAAGCCAGGGCGAGCACGCGCGGTGCTCGACCTGCGCGCGATCCGCGAGCACCCGGCTGCGGCCCGGAGGGCGCTCGCGCGCCGCGGCGCCGCGGAGGCGCTCGACGAGCTGTTGGCGCTCGACTCGCGCCGGCGCGAGCTGCTGCCCGAGGTCGAGGGCCGGCGCGCGCAGCAGAACGAGGCCTCCGAGCTGATCGCAGCCCGCAAGCGCGCGGGCGAGGAGGCGGGCGAGGTGATCGAGCGGATGCAGGTGCTGTCGGCGGAGCTGAAGCGGCTGCAGGCGGAGCTCGACCAGGTCGAGCAGCGCCGTGACGCGCTCGCGGCCACCCTGCCCAACCTGCCCGATCCCGGCGCCCCGGACGGTGGCGAGGACGACGCGGTCACGGTGCGCGAGGTCGGCGCGCTGCCGAGCTTCGATTTCGAGCCCCGCGACCACCTCGAGCTCGGAATCGAGCACGGTTGGATCGAGGTCGAGAAGGCGGCCGCGGCGTCTGGCGCGCGCTTCGCCTACCTGCTCGGCGACCTCGCCATGGTCGAGCTGGCGCTCCTGCGCTTCGCCGTCGATGCGGCCCGCGCGCGCGGGTTCGAGCCGGTCATCCCCCCGGTGCTGGTCCGCGAGGGGGCGCTGTTCGGGACAGGGTTCTTCCCCGGCGAGCGCGAGATGATCTACGCAGTCGAGCACGACGAGCTGTTCCTGGTCGGGACCTCGGAGGTCTCGCTCGCCGCCCTGCACGCCGATCAGATCCTCGAGGCGGCCGAGCTGCCGCGCCGTTACGCCGGGATCTCGACCTGCTTCCGGCGCGAGGCCGGGGCGGCCGGCAAGGACACGCGCGGGATCTTCCGCGTCCACCAGTTCGACAAGGTTGAGATGTTCTCGTTCGTCGAGCCCGCCGACGCGAGCGCCGAGCTGGAGCGGATCCTGGGGATCCAGGAGGCGATCCTGAGCACGCTCGAGATTCCCTACCGTCTGGTCGACATCGCGGTCGGCGACCTTGGCGCGCCGGCGGCGCGCAAGTTCGACTGCGAGGGCTGGATCCCGAGCGAGGGCCGCTACCGCGAGCTCACCTCGTGCTCGAACACCACCGACTTCCAGGCCCGCCGGCTCGGGGCCCGCTACCGGCCCGAGTCAGGCGCGGCGCCGGAGGTGTTGCAGACGCTGAACGGGACCGCGACCGCGATCGGGCGGACGCTGATCGCGCTGATCGAGAACGGCCAGCAGGCCGACGGCTCGGTCGTGCTGCCGTCCGCGCTGGTTGCGGCAGGCGCGCCGGCAACCATCCCTGCCTAGGCGTCCTCTCCGTCAAACGAGAGCGAGCAGGAGTTGATGCAGTAGCGCAGCCCGGTCGGGTCCGGGCCGTCCTCGAACACGTGTCCGAGGTGCCCGCCGCAGCGACGGCAATGGACCTCGGTCCGGCGCATGAACATGCTCCGGTCATCCTCGGTCTCGACCGCGTCGGCCTCAGTCGGCTGATAGAAGCTCGGCCAGCCGGTGCCGGAGTCGAACTTGGTCTCCGAGTCGAACAGCGGCTCACCGCAGGCGCGACAGCGATAGGTGCCCTCACCCTTGCTGTCCCAGTAGGCTCCGGTGAAGGCGCGCTCGGTCCCCTTCTCGCGCAGCACGTGGTACTCCTCGGCAGAGAGCTCCTCGCGCCACTCGTCCTCGGTCTTCGTCATCTTCTCCATCTTCGTCTCCTAGCTTAGGGCTGATGAACTCGTCCTTCTACGTCTCCGACCAGGGAGGTTTCGTTGCATCGGAGCTCACCCGCGGTCCGTGGGACCCCGACGCCCAGCACGCCGGCCCGCCGACTGCCTTGATCGCTCGCGAGCTCGAGCGCTGTCCGAGCCCGCTCGATGCCGACGGCGAGCCGACCCGTTGGCAGTTCGGCCGGGTGACGCTGGAGATCCTGCGCCCGGTCCCGATCGCCCGGCTCACGGTAAGCGCCGAGGTCGTGCGGCCGGGGCGCACGGTCGAGCTCCTGTCCGCCGCGCTCTCGGACGAGGAAGGCGAGGTCATCCGCGCCTCTGCCTGGCGGATCGCGCCGGCCGGGGTAGAGCTGCCCGGGGATACGGCCGGAGGCCCGACGGCGGGAAGCCGATCCAACCCGGCGGGCCCGCAACAGGCCCGCGAGGAGGAGTTCTTCCCGACCGGCCAGCGGCTCGGCTACCACAGCGCGATGGAGTACCGGTTCGTCAGCGGCCGCTTCCTCGACCCTGGGCCGGCGACGGTCTGGATGCGACCGCGCGTCTCCTTGATCGCCGGGGAGGAGCCGTCGCCGCTGCAGCGGGTGCTGGTCGCGGCCGACTCGGGAAACGGGGTGAGCGCGGCGTTGGACTGGTCGCGCTATCTGTTCATCAACGTCGACCTCAGCGTCCACCTGCACCGGATGCCGGTCTCGGACTGGGTCTGCCTGGACGCGGTCACGATCCCCGAGCCGACCGGAACCGGGACCGCCGATACTGCGCTGCACGACGAGCGCGGCCCGATCGGGCGGGCCCTTCAGACGCTCGTCGTCCGCGAGCGCGATAACGCACAGTGAGTCGCCACCGAGTCGCTGAGCGCGCTTCTCGCGCCGTCTACTTCACGATCGTCGCGCTCGCGATCATCGTCGCGCTCGAGGAGGCGGGGGACGACGTGTCGGCGACGGAGGTCGTGGCCTCGACCGTGGGAGCGACGATCATCACGGCGCTCGCCGACCTCTACGCCCGCTACATCGCCGAGGCGATCCGCCAGGAGGGATTTAGCTCCAAGGAGTTCCGCGCGGCGGCGATCGACACGGCGGCGGGCCTCCTGGCAGCGATCGTCCCGGTGGTCCCGTTCGTCGTCGCCGCCGCCGGCGCGATCAGCGAGCAGAGCGCCTATGACGTCGCCGCTTGGCTCGGACTCGGCGTGCTCGCCGCCTACACCCTGTTCGCCAACCGCGCCGCCGGCCTGACCGGCCTGCGCGGCCTGGTCACGGCGGCGGCGGTCTTGTTACTCGGCTTCGCCCTGATCGCGCTCAAGGCCCTGGTCCACTAGCCGGGGGCGGCGCGGAGGACTAGGCGGCCTGGCGGAAGCCGGAGAGGTCGCCATCGGCGGCCAGCCGGCGCAGCGCCCGCGCCTCGATCTCGCGCGCCCGCGCCTGGGTGACGCCGGCCTCGCGAGCGGCGTCGCGCAGCGACTTCGCCTCGCGGCCACCGGTGCCGAAGCGGGCCTGGATGATCACACGCTCCTCCTCACTCAGCCGCGCCAGCGCGGTCTCGACCGCCTCCTCCTGCTCGCGCTCGAGCACCTCGTCCTCGAGGTAGGTGGCGCTCTCGGCGTGCAGCTCGCCGAGTGTCGTGTCGCCGTCCTCGCCGATCGGGGTGTCGAGGCTGGTCGTGACCCGGGTCAGGTCGCGCACCGCCATCACCTCGTCGAGCGGGAGCTTGGACTTGCGGGCGACCTCCTCGTCGCTTGGCTCGCGGTTGAGCTCGGCGGTGAGCTCAGTCGTAACGCGCTTCACCGTCCGCTCGCGCTGGGCGATGTGGGCGGGGATCCGCACCGAGCGCCCAGTGTTGTCGAGCCCGCGCTGGATCGACTGCTTGATCCAGAGCACGGCGTAGGTGGAGAACTTGTACCCGCGGCGCCAGTCGAACTTCTCGGCGGCGCGGATCAGCCCGAGCATCGCCTCCTGGACCAGGTCGCCGATCGGCAGGCCGTGGCCCTGGTAGCGCCGGGCGAACTTGATCACCAGCCGCAGGTTGGAGTTGATCAGCCGCTCCTTGGCGGCCAGGTCGCCACGCTCGATCCGCTGCGCCAGCTCGATCTCCTCCGCGGCGCTGAGCAGCGGGTAGCGCATCGCCTGGTTGACGAAGAGCTGGAAGCTGTCGGTCGTCGGCTCGGCGAGCGCATGCGCGTCGCTGCGGCGCTCCTGGGCGCGCGAAGTGGCCGACGTCTGGTTTTCGTGGTCGCCGCGGTGGCGGCGGACCTGATCGCGCTGCGAGGCAGCGCCCCTCTGGCGAGGCATTCGTCCTCCTATATCGGAACTGGTCCTGGGCCCTAACCCTGCTTCAGAAAGTATAGCGAAAATGCTTGCATGCGCAAACATGGCTCCGGAGGGCCCGGTCCCGTCCAGTTACCCCGATTCGGGCGTTGGGTAACGGCGCCAGTGTCGACGCCTGGGGCCATTTTGGCATTCTCGACCGATGTCCGCCTACGCCCGCCTGCTTCGCGTCCCCCACGTCGCGGTGCTGCTCACGGCGACGATCGTGATCAGGCTCCCGTTCGCGATCAACGGTCTCGCGGTGATCCTGTTCCTGCGCGAGATCGGCGAGTCGTTCGCGACCGCCGGGCTGGTCGCCGGGGCGCTCGCCCTCGGGAGTGCGGCCGGGGCGCCCGCGGCCGCCCGACTCGTGGATCGCCGCGGGGTCGGGATGCTGCTCCCGCTCGCTGTGCTGCAAGCGGCCGCGGTGCTCTCGATCTGGGTGCTCGGCACAGCGTCGGCTTCCGGCGCGGTCCTGGCGGTCGCCGGGTTGGTGGCCGGCGCGGCGTTCCCCCCGCCGGGGCGCTTCTGCGCGCGCGCTGGCCCGACCTCGTCTCCGACGCGACCTCGCTGCGCACCGCGTTCGCGCTCGACTCCGTCGGGATCGAGGTCTCGTTCGTCACCGGGCCCCTGATCACCGCTCTCATCGTCGCGCTTGCCGGGCCCGAGCTCGCGCTCGCGGTCTCGGCCGGGCTGGTGATCGCCGGGACCCTGGTCTTCCTCGCTCGTCTGCCGGCCACACTGCGATCCAGATTGGCGAGGCCGCACGACCACGGCTTGCTCGGCCCGCTCGCGGACCCGGCGATCCGGGTCGTCGCGCTGGCCACGCTGCCGGTCGGCTTCTGCCTCGGCGCGGTCGAGGTCGCGCTGCCGGCCTTCAGCGACGCTCGCGGCACCCCGGCACTGGCGGGCGTGCTGCTGGCGCTGTGGTCGCTCGCCAGCGGGGTCGGTGGGCTCGCGTTCGGCGCCCGGCAGACGACCCGCGGGATCGTCGAGATGTACCTGCTGATCGCGGCCCTCTTCCCGCTCGCCTGCCTGCCGCTCGCGATCGCCGACTCGCCGCTCGCAATGGGCATCCTCGTGATCCTCGCCGGGCTGCCAATTGCGCCCTTGATCGCAAGCCGCAACGAGCTCGTCGGCGCGCTCGCCCCAGGCGGCGCCAGCGCCGAGTCGTTCACCTGGCTGCTGACGTCGCTGATCACCGGGCTCGCCCTCGGCTCGGCGGCCGCCGGATCGCTCGCCGAGGCGGAGGGCTGGCGAGCAGCGGTCCTGGTCGGCTGTGCCGTCGCCGCCCTCGGCGGCGCGCTCGCGTACGCCTGTCGCGGAGTGCTCCGGCCTCGCCCGGCGTCCGGCTAACGACTCTGTGACAGATGCACGGCCGATGTGTGCGGGCCGACATAGTCGGCTCCGGGCCTCGAGGCTAGGTTGCGGGCCGAGCAGACTCGGATGAGCGACGAAGACGCTAATCAAAGCCCCGAGCAAAGGAATGGCCCGATGATCAGATCACTATTTGCAGGCACTGCGTCGACGGCACTCGCCGATGCCGCTCGGCCGAGCAGCCGTCGCCTGGTCACACCCCGGACGACGCCGTCCACGGTCCGCTTGCTGAGGGCGCGATGAGCGCGCTCGTCACGATCGCCAAGGCGCTCGGCGGCTTCGCCGGTCGGGATGGTGGTCAGGTGGAGGCGGCGGCGATCGCCGTCATCTGAATCGGCTCAGCCGCAGCCGGTGTTGTTGCCGCAGCTCGAGCACGTGTAGCAGGAGCCGGTGCGCTGCATCATCCCCCCGCACTGCGCGCAGGCGGGACCGAGGTCGCCGCCGGCGGCGACCTTCGCCGGGACCACCGGCGGGGTATCGGTCATCGCCTCCGCGGCTGCCACCGTCTTGGCGGGTTGGTGGACGGTCTCCTCGGCGTGGCCGCTGCCGTTGCCGTGACCGTTGGTCGGGCCCGCCGTGTCGTCGCTGAAGATCGCCAGCTGGGCCTCCTTGCGGGCCCGGACCTCGGCGGTCAGGATCCCGAGGTCCTCGAGCTCGTCGAGGTTCTCGATGAAGCGGCTCGCGAGCCAGCGCATGATGTAGTCGGGCATCGACTTCGCGAACGGGATCTCGGGGTTGCCCGTGATCCCCTCGGGGTCGAAGCGCATGTAGCTGAACTTCTTTACGAACACCTCGAGCGGCACCCCGTACTGGAGCCCGATCGAGATCGCGGTCGCGAACGCGTTCAGCATCCCGCGCAGGGTCGAGCCCTCCTTGCCGATGTCGGTGAGGAAGATCTCGCCGACCGAGCCGTCCTCGTACTTGCCGGCCGTGATGTAGCCCTCGTGGCCCGCGATCGAGAACTTGTGCGTGATCGACTCGCGCTCGCGCGGCATCCGCCTGCGTACCGGCGCCGGCTCACCGGGCACGTCGGCCACGGCCTCGTCCTGGGCGTCGGTGCGCAGCGCCTGCGCGGTCTTCGAGCCGTCGCGGTAGATCGCCAGCGCCTTCAGCCCGTGCCTGTGGCCCTCGGTGTAGGCCTCGGCGATGTCGTCGATCGTCGCCGTCTGCGGCAGGTTGACCGTCTTCGAGATCGCCCCGGAGAGGAACGGCTGCGCGGCGGCCATCATCTTGATGTGGCCCATGTGCGAGATCGCCCGCTCGCCGACCGCGACATCGAACACCGGCAGGTGCTCGGCCGCCAGCTCCGGGGCGCCGACGATCGTCCCGCGCTCGTTCACGTAGGCCTCGATCTGCTCGATCTGGTGCGCTGAGTAGCCGAGCGCCTCGAGCGCCATCGGCACGGTGCGGTTGACGATCGTCATTTGCCCGCCGCCGACCAGCTCCTTGAACTTGACCAGCGAGAAGTCGGGCTCGATCCCGGTCGTGTCGCAGTCCATCAGGAAGCTGATCGTCCCGGTCGGGGCGAGCACCGTCGCCTGCGCGTTGCGGTAACCGTGCTCGTCGCCGAGCTCGACCGCCTCGTCCCAGCTCCGTCGCGCGGCCGCGACCAGCTCACCCTTGACGCCCTCGTCGCTGAGCTCATATGACGCCTCGCGGTGCATCCGCATGACCGCGTTGTGGGCCTCGCGGTTGAGCTCGTACTCGTCGTAGGGCCCGACCGCCGCGGCGATCTCCGCCGACTTGCGGTAGCCGCGGCCGGTCATCAGCGCGGTGATCGCGCCGGCGATGTTGCGCCCATCGTCGGAGTCATAGGGCACCCCGTCGCTCATCAGCAGCGCGCCGAGGTTGGCGTAGCCGAGCCCGAGTTGGCGGAAGGCGCGGGCGTTTCGCCCGATTCCCTCGGTCGGATAGCTCGACGGCCCGACGACGATCTCCTGTGCCCAGAAAACGATGTCGACCGCGTGCTCGAAGTCCTCCGTGTCGAAGGAGCCGTCGGCGCGGCGGAACTTCATCAGGTTGAGCGAAGCGAGGTTGCAGGCCGAGTCGTCGACGTGCATGTACTCGGAGCAGGGGTTGGAGGCGTTGATCCGGCCCGACTCGGGACAGGTGTGCCAGCGGTTGATCGTGCTGTCGTATTGCACGCCGGGGTCGGCGCAGCGCCAGGCCGCGTCGGCGATCTGGCGCATCAACTCGCGCGCCTTGACCGTCTTCGTCGTCTGGCCGCTGTTGCGAGCGACCAGTCCCCAATCGCCGTCGGCCTCGACCGCCTCCATGAACTCGTCGGTGACTCGGACCGAGTTGTTCGCGTTCTGGTATTGGATCGAGGTGAAGCCGTCGCCGTCGATCGACATGTCGAAGCCGGCGTCGCGCAGAGCGGCCGCCTTCTGCTCCTCGGTCGCCTTGCACCAGATGAAGTCCTCGATGTCGGGGTGGTCGACGTCGAGCACGACCATCTTCGCCGCCCGCCGCGTCTTGCCACCCGACTTGATCGTTCCCGCCCAGGCGTCGGCGCCGCGCATGAAGCTAACCGGCCCGGAGGCGAGCCCCCCCTTCGAGAGCTGCTCGACCGAGCCGCGGATGTTCGAGAGGTTGATCCCCGAGCCGGAGCCGCCGCGGAAGATCATCCCCTCCTTGGTGTTCCAGTCGAGGATCGACTCGATCGTGTCCTCGACGCTGAGGATGAAGCAGGCGCTGCACTGCGGGTGCTCTTCGAAGCCGACGTTGAACCAGACCGGGCTGTTGAAGGCCGCCTTCTGGTGCAGGAGGACGTGGGTCAGCTCGGCCTCGAACGCGTCCGCGTCCTCCTCGCTGGCGAAGTAGCCGCCGTCGCGCCCCCAACCCGCGATCGTGCCGGCCACCCGCGAGATCATCTGGCGGACCGAGCTCTCCCGCTGCTCGGAGCCGAGCCGGCCGCGGAAGTACTTCTGGGCAACGATGTTGGTCGCGTTCTGCGACCAGCTCGCCGGGAATTCGACCTCGCGCTGATCGAAGACGGGCGCCTCGGGGTTGCCGATCACGGCGTCGCGCAGCTCCCACTCGATCTCGTCGAACGGATGCACGCCGGGGGTCGTGTGCCGGCGCTCACAGCGCAGCCCCCCCTGGCCCAGGTCCCTCGTGCTTGCAGCGCTTTTGCCCATCCTCTCGCTCCTCTTCGACTGGCGTTGAAGTCTCTTCATCCCGCCCTGACGGGGAACGATGAACTCTCGCGAGCGTCCCGGACAGAACCCGCAGACGCCGACTCCGCAAACTCCGCGCTCGGCGGCAGAGTTCCGAGGAACTGCAGATAGGCGCCGCGGTCGAGTCGCTCCAGGCCCTCGAGACAAAGCTCGCCGACCCGCTCGGCCTCGAGCTCGCCGCCGCCGGAGGCGATCGCCGACTCGACCCGGTCGACCAGCATCTCCACCTCCTCGGTCCCGACCTGGCGCTTGTGGGTCGCGCGCAGCAGCGCCGCGCGCAGCTTCGAGCGCTCGAAGCGCTGGCGCCGGCCGTCGCGCTTGCGGACGAACGTCGGCTCGGCCCGTCGCCGCTCGTAGGTCGTGAATCGCTGCCCGCAGGCCGGGCACTCGCGACGGCGTCGAACCGCAGCGCCGTCATCGGCGCGGCGGCTCTCCAGGACCTGGGTCGGGCGCTCGCAGGCGGGACAGTCCATAGGCATTCATTCTACTACTCGTGGCGTTCTCCTTCTCGGAGATAACGCTACATATAGCGCTTCGTGCGTGCGGTTTGGGGAGGGCGGCACGGAGGCGGCCAGGCGCCCGGATCGGCTACTCTCGCGGTGTCGTGACGACCCCCGACGACGACCTCGCGACGCCGCTCGAGCGCGCCGCCGGCCACCTGTCCGAGCGGCGGGACGCAGCGTTGGACCGGATGGGCGATGCCCGCGACGCAGCGGTGGAGCGCGTCGCCGACGCGAAAGCCGCGGCGGCCGAGCAGATCGCCAGGGTCAAGCCCCGCATGCGCGGCGTCTCGCATGAGTACGCGTTCTTCGCCTCCTTGCTGCTCGGCGCCGGCCTGATCGTGCTCGCCAAGGGTTTCGAGGCGACCCTGGCGATGGCGATCTACGCGGTCAGCCTCTCGGCGCTGTTCGGGGTCAGCGCGCTCTATCACCGGGTCGACTGGAAGCGCCCGGAGGCGCGCCGCTGGATGCGGCGCCTCGACCACACGATGATCTTCTTTCTGATCGCCGGCACCGTGACCCCGTTCGCGTTGCTGGTCATGGAGCCGCCGCTCTCGACCGCGCTGCTGATCGCGGTCTGGGCCGGAGCGGCGGCCGGGTCGATCGTCGAGCTGGTCTGGACCGGCTCGCCGAAATGGGTCTCGGCGGTGGTCTACATCGCGGTCGGGCTAATCGGCGCAATCGGGTTTCCGGCGATCCTGGTCGAGGCTGGGATCGTCGCCGGGCTGCTGATCGCCGCCGGGGGCGCGCTCTACGCCGCGGGCGCGGTCATCTACGCCCTCGGCCGCCCGGACCCGAGCCCGGCGGTGTTCGGCTACCACGAGATCTTCCACGTCCTCGTGATCGCCGCCGCCGCGGCTCACTTCGCCGCGATCGCGCTCTTCGCGCTGCCGGCCTGACGGGAGCGCTCAGGCGGCCGGTGCGGGAGCCGAAGAGCGGGCGAGCTTCGCCGCCTCGATCAGCTTGAGGACCTCGCGCTCGCGGCCGCCGCGGATCAGCTCGACCGGGTCGGGCTCGCCGTTGACGATCCCCTCGAAGAACTCCTTGCGGTCCCGGTAGGTCGGCAGCGTCGCCTTCGCCCAGCCGCGTGAATCGTTGAGGATCACCGCCAGGCGCGCATAGGGCTCGCCGAACTGGCCGGCGATCTCTCGCTTGAGCCGCTTCGCCAGGGCCGGCGAGGCACCGGCGGTCGAGATCGCGATCGCGAGTGGCCCGGTGCGCACGATCGCCGGGAGGATGAAGTTGCACAACGGCGGCACGTCGACGACGTTGACCAGCATCGCGCGCCGCTCGGCCTCCTCGTAGACGGCGATGTTGACGTCGGTGTCGTCGGTGGCGCCGATCGCGAGGAAGGTGGCGTCGAGGTCGGTGGGCCGGTATCCGCGCCGTTCCCAGCTGATCGACCCCTCGCGCGCGTAGTCCTCGAGCGCGGCAACCGCGCTCGGCGCGACCAGGGTCACCTCGGCGCCACAGGCGAGCAGGCCCTCGACCTTCTCGAGCCCGATCTCGCCGCCGCCGGCAACCACGCAGCGGCGGCCCTGGAGGCGCAGGCAGGCGACATAGAGAGGCGTCTCAAGCAGCCCCCTGACGCACGACTGGTCGCAGATCCCGAGCCGCAGCTGGCAGACGCATTCCTTGCCGGCATAGGCCTGTGCGGGCATGCCGAAAGCGTATCGGGGGCGCTTCGCGCCCCGGTCGCAAGCCTGCCGGAGCCGTTAGGACCCCCTGCTACTCTCGCGCCGCGATGAGGCTGATCATCACGGAGAAGAACAACTCGGCGCGCAAGATCGCCGACATCCTGAGCGGCGGCAAGGCGTCGGAGGACGCCACCTACAAGGTCCCCTTCTATACCTGGACCGACGCCACCGGCGAGCAGACGGCGGTCGGGCTCAAGGGCCACGTGATGAGCGTCGCCTTCGCCGAGGGCTACTCGAACTGGCAGCAGACCGACCTGCACGAGCTGATCGACGCCGAGCTCGTCGGCGAGCCGACTGACAAGAACGTCGTCAAGGCGGTTCGCAAGCTCGCCAAGGGCGCGGAATCGATCGTGATCGCGACTGACTACGACCGCGAAGGCGAGCTGATCGGCCTCGAGGCGCTCCAGCAGGTGCTCGAGGCGAACCCGGCTGTCGCCGAGACCGAGAGCGCAACCGACTCCGCCGGCGACGCGAGCCGGATCCTTGCCGAGCGCCCACCGATCGCTCGGGCCCGATACTCCGCCCTGACCAAGGACGAGATCGAGCGCGCCTTCTCGAACCTCGACCGGCTCTCCTACGACCTCGCCTACGCCGGGGCCGCGCGCCAGGACATCGACCTGATCTGGGGGGCGACCCTGACCCGCGCCGTGTCGATTGCGACCAGGCGCTTCGGCTCGAACTTCCTCTCGGTTGGCCGCGTGCAGAGCCCGACCCTGGCGCTGATCGTCGAGCGCGAGCTCGAGCGCCGCGCCCACGTCGCGAAGCCCTACTGGGAGCTGTTCGCGAAGTTCGCCCATCCCGACGGGTCGTTCGAGGCACACCATGCGACCGACAAGTTCTGGGATCGCGCCGAGGCCGACGCGGCGCTCGCGTCGACCGCGAGCCCGGGCGTGGTCAAGGAGGTCTCCTCCCGTCGCAACACCCGCAAGCCGCCGACCCCGCTCAACACGACCGCCTTCACCACCGACGCCTCGAGCCGGCTCGGGATCACCCCGGCCGCGGCGATGCGGATCGCCGAGGACCTCTACATGGACGGCTTCATCTCCTATCCGCGCACCGACAACACCGTCTACCCGGCGTCGCTGAACACGCGCGAGCTGGTCTCGTCGCTGGCACGGATCGCCGATTTCGCCGCCGCCGCATCGCTGCTGGACGGCACGCTGTCACCGAGCAGGGGCAAGAAGGAGACCACCGACCACCCGCCGATCCACCCGACCCAGGCGGTCTACCCGAACGCGCTCGAGGGGCCCAAGCGGCGCGTGTACGAGCTCGTCGTGCGCCGTTTCCTCGCCACCTTCGCGCCGCCGATGATCACCGAGTCCACCCGCGCCGACATCGAGGCGGGCTCGCAGACCTACTTCGTCCGCGGCTCGGTCGTCGTCGACCCCGGCTACGCCGCGATCTACACCTACGCGCGCTCGGCCGACGAGGAGATCCCGAAGCTCGAGCAGGGCCAGAGCCTCGATCTCGACGGCAGGCCGTGGATCGTCGACAAGGAGACCCAGCCACCGGCGCGGATCAGCCAGGGCAAGCTGATCGAGCTGATGGAGGAGCGCGGCCTGGGAACGAAGGCGACCCGCGCCGACATCATCCAGAAGCTCTATGACCGCGGCTACGTGTTCTCGAACCCGCCCGAGCCGTCGGAGACCGGGATCGCGATGTACAAGGCGTTCCACGAATACGTGCCGCGGATGGCGACCCCCGAGATGACGGCCGAGCTCGAGCGCGACATGGACCAGATCGCAAGCGGCGAGATCTCCAAGGACGAGGTGCTGCGAATCAGCCGCGAGATGTTGCACTCGACGACCACCGACCTCGAGACGAGGGGCGACGACCTGGCGAAGCAGATCTGGGCCGGGATGGACGAGGACAAGTTCCTGGGCCCGTGCAAGGTCTGCGAGCAGGAGGGTCGCAAGCGGCCCGACGGCGGTCCGAACCGGCTGCGGATCATCGACCTCAAGGGCGGCAAGCGGATGTACGGCTGTGAGGGCTGGAACCGCGACGATCCCGAGGCGCCCGACTCGTGCCGGGTCAGCGGCCCGCTGCCGGGGCGCTTCTTCGAGCTCTGGCGGCTCGAGGAGCGCTGCTCGGTCTGCGGCGAGCGCCCGCGGCTGACGGTCAAGAAGCGCGGGCCCGGCCGGCCCTGGAAGCTGTGCCTCAACGACGACTGCCCGACGATGGTCGAGATGCGCGAGAAGCGGGCCGAGCGCGAGGCGGCCAAGCAGGCTCGCGAGGAGGCGAAGGCGGCGGCCAACGGCGACCGGGCCGACGGCGCGGAGGGACCCGCGAGCGAGGGGGCGAAGCCCAACGGCGGGCGCCGACGGGCACCGCGCAAGAAGCCCGACCCCGGGACCGCGCGCACCAAGCGCGCCCGCCCGAGCAGCAAGCGCTGAGGTGTTCATAACCCTCGAGGGCATCGACCGCTCCGGGAAGACCACCCAGGCGGCGATGCTCGCCGAGGCGCTCGGCGAGCCGGCGCTATTGCTGCGCGAACCGGGCGGCACGGAGGTCGGCGAGCGCGTTCGCGAGCTGCTCAAGGACGCCGCGATCGAGCTCGACCCGCGGGCCGAGCTGCTGCTCTTCTGTGCCGCCCGCGCCGAGCTCTGCGCGCGGGTGATCGCGCCCGCGCTCGAGCAGGGAGGCGACGTCGTCTGCGACCGGTTCATCGACTCGACCGTCGCCTACCAGGGGATCGCCCGCGGGCTCGGGGCGGAGACTGTCGAAGGCCTGAACGCGCTCGCGGTCGGCGGCTGCGTGCCGAACCTGACTGTGCTCCTGCGGATCGACCCCGAGCTCGCCGAACGGCGCGGCCAGCTCCGGCTCGCCGCCGGCGACAGCGACGGCACCGACCGCTTCGAAGGCGAGGGGCTCGAGCTCCAGCGGCGGGTCGCCGACGCCTACGACGAGCTCGCAGGCCGCCATCCCGAGCGGATCGAGGTCCTCGACGCCGCCCTCGAGCCCGAGCAGGTCCACGCCCGGCTGCTCGAGCTGGTCGAGGCGCGCCGATGACCGGCGCCGCAGCTCCGGCCCGGGTCCCCGCTTCGATCGCCGCCGCGACGGCCGAGCAGCCGTCGGCGGCGCTCGCCCTCGCTGCCGCCGTCGCCGACCCCTTCCACGCCTACCTGCTCGTCGGGCCGCCGGGCGCGGGCAAGCGCGCCGCCGCACGAGCGCTCGCAGCCGAGTTGCTCGCGGCTGGCGCCCCCGACCCTGACGATGCGTGTCGCCGCGCGCTCGCCGATCCTTCCCCGCACCCCGACCTCGTCTGGCTGCGCCCGCCGGGCGTCCAGCACATGGTCGAGGACGTCCGCGAGCGGGTGATCGGACAAGTGCATTACCGGCCGTTCGAGGGCGAGCGGAGGGTGTTCGTGATCGAGGCCGCCGACGCGATGGCCGAGGAGAGCCAGAACGCGCTCCTGAAGACGCTGGAGGAGCCACCGGCGTTCGCGCACCTGATCCTGATCAGCGCTGAGCCCGAGGCGCTGCTGGAGACGGTCCGCTCGCGCTGCCGGCCGGTCTCCTTCTCGCGGCTCGGCCCCGAGGCGGTCGAGGCCCGACTCGATCCCGGCGCGGATCCTGCCGAGCGCCGCGCGGCCGCCCGGCTCGCCGACGGGGACCCCGACCGGGCGGCGTTCCTGCTCGCGGAGCAGGGGAGAGCGCTGCGGGCCGGCGCCGAGGGGCTGGCCGGCTCGGCCCGTTCGGGCGAGCTCGCCGGTGCGCCCTGGGTGGCGCTGGTCGAGGAGGCCGAGGCCGCGGGCGAGCGCGAGGCGTCGCGCGTCCGCGAGGGCGCAGCCGAGGCTGAGTCCGAGGCCGCCGAGCGCGAGGGACCGGCTGCCCGCAAGCGCGCCCGCGAAGCCGAGGAGGGTGCCAGGCGCCGCGCGCGCCAGGTCCGGACCGAGACCCTCGACCTGGGGCTCGGGCTGCTCTGCGCCTGGCTTCGCGACCTGGCGGCGACCGGCGACGGGGCGGCCGAGCTGGTGCTCAACAGCGACCGGCGCAGCGAGCTCGAGGAGCAGGCCGCGGGACTGGACCCGCGGCGCGCCCGCCGCGGCGCCGAGCTGGCGATGGAGACGCGCCGCCGGCTGCAGGTCAATGTCTCCGAGCCGCTGGCGCTCGAGGCGCTCGCCTACCGGCTCGAGTTCCTGCTCGGTTCCTGATCCGCCCCGCCGGACCGCAGACCGTTTAGCTTCCCGGGCTGTGGACGCGATCAGGCGATCGGCATCGGCGGCCGCGATTGCGCTCGCGGCTGCGTTGGCGGCCCCGGCCGTCGCATCGGCAGACTGCACGATCGAGGGGGACCCGGATTCGACCATGGACACGTCCGAGGAGTTCGCCGGGACGTTCTCCGCCTCGCGCCAGGGGGGCTACGTGCAGATCCCCTTCGAGGTCCCCGACGGCAGCACCGCGATCAGGGTTCGCTACTGCTTCGACCAGCCTCCGAGCGGGGGCAACACGCTCGACATCGGTGTCTTCGAGCCTCGCCCGGCCGGGCAGACGACCTGGGGGATGGCCGAGCGCCGGGGTTGGAGCGGCAGCGCGGTGCGCGACCTCGCGATCGCCGTCAACGGATTCACCGATGCGACCACTTACGAGGCGGACCGCAAGGCGTACGTGAGCGGCCGGACCACCCGCGCGTATCAGCCGGGGCCGATTCCGGCCGGCAAGTGGGCCGTGGAGCTCGGGCTCGCTTCGATCGTCGGGCCCCCGGCCGACCCCGACGGAGTCGCCTGGCGGGTCCGGGTCGAGACCAGCGACGGCAGCTCCTGGTCGGACGACCCCTACTCGCCGGCGCCCTACGACGACTCGGCCGCGAGCCAGAGCGCCGACTGGTACGAGGGCGACCTGCACGCGCACGGCGAGCAGGAACCCGGCAACGCCTTGGTCGGCGACTCGCTCGACTACGCGTTCCGGCCGCTCGCCCAGGGTGGAGCCGGACTCGACTTCATCACCGTCGTCGACCACAACAACGACGTCTTCGCCGGTGAAGCCGGCCGCTATCAGCCCGCGTACCCGGGCAGGCTGATCATCCCCGGCACCGAGGTGACGACCTACACCGGGCACTACAACGAGCAGGGGTCGAGCGCCCTCGCCGACTACCGCGGCGGCCCGGTGTATCGCCTCGAGCCCGGGTTTCCCGCGGCCCTGGTCAAGACCCAGGACGCCGTCGTCCCATCGAGCCAGTTCGCGCTGATCGGCGACGCGGACGGCTGGACCCAGATCAACCACCCGACGATCTTTCCCGACGCCCCGACGGTCTGCCGCGGCTGTCCCTGGGACTACTCGGAGCTCGAGACCGATTTCGAGCTCGTCGATGCGATCGAAGTCCAGACCGGTCCGGCGGAGCTCGGGACAGCGGTCAACCCGTTCACCGAGACCGCGATCGGCTTCTACGAGGACGCTCTCGCAAGCGGCGCCCACATCGCCGCGGTCGGGTCGAGCGACTCCCATCAGGCCGACCAGTTCTCGGTCACCTCCGCTCCGATCGGCCGGGCGTCGACCGTGGTCTATGCCGACCGGCTCTCGAAGGCGGCGATCGAGGAGGGGATTCGCGACGATCACACCTACGTCAAGGTCCACGGCAGCGACGGGCCCGACATCCGCCTGTCCGGCCGCTCGCCCGAGGGGCCGACCGTGACGATCGGCGACTCGCTGAGCGGCCCGGTCGCGATCCTCGACGCGCGAGTGCTCGGTGCCGGTCCGGGCGCTGCCCGACCGGGCGCCCATCAGCTCAGGCTGCTGCGCGACGGGGCCCCGATCGCGAGCGTCGCGGTCGCCGGGGATGAGTTCGCGCAGAACTTCGAGGTCACCGAATCGGGTCGCTATTCGCTCGAGGTCGTCCGCCAGGCCTCCCGCGGCGAGCGAATCGAGGTCTACTCGAGCCCGATCTGGTTCGAGCGCGTCGAGCCCTCGAACGAGTTCCGCTTCGGGAAGCTGAGGCGAAAGCCCAACGGCGCCGCGAAGCTGACGGTCGAGATCCCGGGCCCGGGGAAGCTGACGCTGACCGGCCAGGGACTCCGCAAGGACCGGCGCGAGCCGAATCGGGCCGGCAAGTTCAAGCTCTCGCTGAGGCCGAAGGGCTCGTTGAAGCGCGAGCTCGCCGGTCGGGGGCGCGCCAAGGTGAAGGTCAAGGTCGCCTATCGCCCCGACTACGGCGCACGCAACGATCGCCGGAAGCGAGTGAAGCTGGTTCGCAGCCGCTGAACCGGCAGCGATAATCCGGCCATGGAGCCGCTTCGCTCGGTCCGCAGACGGCCGTTTGGCGTCCGCCTCTACCTCGCGGTCGCCTTCGCCGCGGTCGCCTTGATCACCGCCGGGCTCGCCTACTTGCTGGTAAGCGACACCGGCGAGCGCGCGGCCGACGAGGAGCTGACCCAGATCGCGATCGGGCGCACGGTCGAGCTCGCCGACGAGATCGGCAATCGCCCCGGCAAGGATGCCCCGACCACCCTGGCGGGGATCACCGAGGAGGGCTATTCGGCCTGGGTCTTTGACCAGGATGGAAGCCTGACCACGACCCGGGTCGCGCAGGGCTTCGACCTCACCTCGGTCGAGGGCAAGCGCAACGCCGTCCGCGCCTCACTGATCGGCAGCCGCTACGTCGAGGAGCTGCCCGACGGGTCGACGATCGTCTCCGTTCCGATCCTCCGCGAGGGCGCGATCGACGGCGCGATCCTCGGCCGGGCGGTGCCGTCGTCGCAGCTTCAGGGCGCGATCGAGGAGTCACGCGGGGAGCGCCTGACCGCGCTCGGGGTCGCGGTGCTGGTCGCGATCCTGGTCTCGTTCCTGATCGCCAGCGCGATCACCTCCAGGATCAAGCGGCTTGCCGACAGCGCCGCGCGAATCAGCACCGGCGAGCTCGACGAGCCGCTCGAGGGCGCCGGTGGGCGCGATGAGATCACCGACCTTGGCCGGGCCCTGGAGCGGATGCGCGGCGCCCTGCGCCAGACCTTCAGCGCCCTGCGCGAGGAACGCGATCGGCTCTCGGCGATCCTCGAGGCGCTCGGCGAGGCGGTGATGGTCGTGCTCCCCGACGGCGAGATCGTGTTCACCAACGCCGCCGCCGCCGACCTGATCGGCGAGGACGGGCGGGCGATCCCGGCCCTGGTCCCGTGGTTTCGGCGCGCCGACCGGCGGGCTGTGGTCGAGCACGACGCGCTGCGCGTCGGCGACCGCGTCTACAGCCTCAGCGCCCGCCGGCTGCCGGCCGAGAACGCGGTCCTCGCCGTGGTCCGCGACCGCACCGAGGAGCTGCGTCGCGAGCTCGCCGAGCGCGAGTTCGTTTCCAACGCCGCGCATGAGTTGCGCAACCCGATCGCGGGCATCTCGGGCTCGGTCGAGGTCCTGCGCGCCGGAGCCAAGGACGATCCCGAGGCCCGCGAGCACTTCCTCTCCCGGCTATCCGACGATGCCGAGCGGATCAGCAGGCTGACCGAGTCGCTGCTCACCCTGGCCCGCATGGAGGCGGTCGGCGAGGGCGGCGCCGAGGTCCTCGACGTGGCGATCGTGATCGAGGAGGCGACCGAGGCGGTGGCCGCTCCGGAGGGCATTGACGTCGAGGTCGAATTCGCCTCCGACGTCGCCGCGCAGGGCGACCGGGTGCTGTTGCGCCAGGTGCTGATCGGGCTGCTCACGAACGCGTTCAAGAACACCGAGCCGCCCGGCAAGGTCTTGGTCGGGGCGGAGCGCGAGCGGTCAGGCGAGGTGACGATCAGGGTCCACGACAGCGGTAGCGGGATCTCCCCGGACGAGGTCGACCGGATCTTCGAGCGCTTCTATCGTGGCTCGGGCTCGCTCGAGCAGGAGGGCTTCGGGCTCGGCCTCTCGATCGCGCGCCGAATGGTCGACGTGATGGGAGGTGAGATCGGGGTCGAGTCGGTCGAGGGTGAGGGGAGCACGTTCTGGGTCCGGCTGCGCGCGGCACAGCCGGCGACGACCCCGGTAGCGTGACGGCCGTGAGCGACCGCATCTTGGTGGCAGACGACGAGCCCAGCGTCCGCGATGCGGTCGGCTACGCGCTTTCGCAGGAGGGCTTCGAGGTCACCGTCGCCGTCGACGGCGACGACGCGGACGGCAAGCTGGGCGGAACCGAGCCCGGCTACGACCTGCTGATCCTCGACATCATGATGCCCGGCCGAAGCGGGCTCGACATCTGCCGCGACGTGCGCGCCCGCAGCCCGGTGCCGATCATTCTCCTGACCGCCAAGGACGCCGAGGTCGACAAGGTGGTCGGGCTCGAGGTCGGCGCCGACGACTACGTCACCAAGCCGTTCTCGGTCCGCGAGCTGCTCGGCCGCGTGCGGGCGCAGCTGCGCCGGCGCGACCTCGACCGCACCAGCACGGTCACGGAGGCGAAGCGGATCGATGCCGGATCGGTGCGCATCGACCTCGCCCGCCACCTGGTCTCGATCCGGGGCGAGCCGGTCAACCTGACCCGCTCGGAGTTCCAAGTCCTGCGCCTGCTCGCCGAGCGCCCGGGCCAGGTGTTCAGCCGACTCGAGATCATGGAGGAGCTCTGGCAGAGCGAGTTCTCCGGCGACGTTCGCGCCTGCGACGTCCACATCTCGAACCTGCGCCAGAAGGTCGAGCGCGACCCGCAGGAGCCGGAGCTGGTGCTGACCGTGCGCGGGGTCGGCTACAAGCTCGCCGAGACCTGAGCTCCCGGCTCTAGAATCGCAGCGCCCCGCCGGCGTAGCTCAGTTGGTAGAGCACTTCACTCGTAATGAAGGGGTCAGCGGTTCGAGTCCGCTCGCCGGCTTGCGATGCCGCCTCCGCCGCTCTCCGTCGTCGTCGTCACCCACGACTCGCGCGAAGCGGTCGCGAGCACGCTTCCGCCCTTGCTCGCCCAGCTCTGCGAAGGCGACGAGCTGATCGTCGTCGACAACGGCTCGGCCGACGGGACCCCCGAGCTGGTCGCCGAGCTCGCCCCGGGCGCGATCGTGCTGCGGACCGCCGCCAACCCGGGCTTCGCCGCCGCCTGCAACCGCGGCGCCGAGGTGGCGACCGGCGAGCTGCTCTGCATGCTCAACCCCGATGCCGTCCCACAGCCCGGCTGGCGCGAGGCGATCGAGCGCCCGCTGGTCGAGGGGCGCGGGTGGGCGGCGTGGCAGGCGCTGGTCACCGCCGACGGTGGCCGGACGATCAACACCCGCGGCGGCGTCGTCCACTTCACGGGAATCTCCTGGGCCGGGGGCGCAGGCGAGCCGCTGGCCGCCACCGGCCCGGCGCTCGAGCGCGAGCCCGGCTTCGTCTCCGGTGCCTGCCTGGCGATCCCCCGCCTCCTCTACGCCGAGCTGGGCGGCATGCCGGAGAAGTTCTTCCTCTACCACGAGGACGTCGACCTCTCGTTGCGCGTCCGGCTCGCCGGTGGGCCGCTCGGGGTCGAGCCCGCCGCCCGTGTCGATCACGACTACGAGTTCGCCAAGGGATCGAGCAAGTGGCTTCAGCTGGAGCGCAACCGCTGGGCGACCCTGATCCGGACCTACCCGGGAGCGTTGCTGGTCCTGCTCGCGCCCGCGCTGGCCGCGACCGAGCTGGCGCTGGTGGTCGTCGCGGCGGCGGGAGGCTGGCTGCCGCAGAAGCTGCGCGCCTGGGGCGGGACGCTGGCTGCGCTGCCGCGGCTACTCGGCGAGCGGCGCGAGATCCAAGCCCGGCGGCGGGTCGGCGCCGGCGAGTTCGCGCGCGGGCTGAGCGCCGAGCTCGACTCGCCCTATCTGGGCGCGGTCGGGCGCTCGCGGGCGCTAGGGCTCGTCCTGCGGGGCTATTGGGCGCTCGTGCTCACCCTGGTCGGCGGAGGTGGCCGCTGAGCCCCCGTTCGCACCGGTCAGCTCTCCGCGGGCGGCGCGCAGCTCCTGGTCGAGGCGCGCCGACTCCTGGGCCAGGACCTTGGTCTCCTCGGAGAGCCGTGATGTCGCGACCGAGAAGTTGAGCAGGAGCAGGAAGGCGACGCCGAAGGCGAGGATGAAGATCGCGTTCGCCGGCTCCTCGATCCCCATCGCGTCGGCGATCACCTCGAGGCCGTCGGTCCAGATCGCCAGCACCAGCATCGCGACCGCCGCCGAGAGCCAGAGCAGCGCGTAGCGCTCGGCGAGCTTGCGGCGCCGGACCAGGTCGAGGATCAGGAGCAGGATCGCGACGGTCGCGATCAGCGCGATCACCTGGGCCCGGGTCTCGATCCCGGTATCGCCACCGTCGTCGACAGCCTGCCGGGCGGGCCCCACCGTGAGCCCCGAATAGCTGATCTGATCGAGTGCCTCGCCGCCCCCGCTCGGGGTCACCGTGGTTCGCTCCACGCCCGCGCCGCGGAGCACGTTCTGCTGCTCGATCAGGGTCTCGCCGTTGACGAGCAGGAACTCGCCGGCCGGGAGCTCGATCGTGTCGCCCGGCCCGGCCTCGAGGATCGTCTCGCCCAGCGAACCCGGCCCCTCGTCGGCCATGCTGGTCACCTCGAGCGTCGCGGCGGACGCGGGGACCGCGAGCGCCAGCGTGGCCAGCGGGACGATCGCGAGCGCCGGCAGGCGCAGCGCGGCGGTCACCCCTCGGCCTCGACCGGGGTAGCGCGGCGGCGGAACAGGCCGACGAACAGGGCGAGCAGCACCTTGAGCATGTAGTAGGCGCTGCGCGGGTAGTCGATCGAGCTCTGGCCGAACCCGCGCGCGTTCATCTTCACGTGCACCTCGTGGATCCGGAGCCGGTTCGCGTGCAGCATCAGCAGCGCCTCGACCTCGGGGTAGTCGTGCGGATAGTCGCGGGCGAAGAGCTCGATCGCGCGCCGGTTGGTCATCCGGAAGCCCGAGGTCGGGTCGGTGATCTTCTGGCGCGTGATCGCCGAGAGCACGAGCGAGAAGACCATGTTGCCGAACCGCCGGCCAAGCGGGACGCTGTACCCGGGGTCGCCCCGGAAGCGGCTGCCATAGACCATGTCCGCCTGCTCACCCTCGGTGTGCAGTGCGGCCGCCATCTCGGGCAGGTACTCGGGCTTGTGCTGGCCGTCGCCGTCGACCTGGGCCGCGATCTGATAGCCGTTGCGCAGCGCGTACTTGTAGCCCGACTGCACAGCACCGCCGATCCCGAGGTTGTAGGGGTGGCGGATCACCGCCGCGCCCTCGGCCTCGGCCTCGGTTGCGGTGGAGTCGGTCGAGCCGTCGTCGATCACGACCACGTCGAAGCCCGGCGCGGCGCGGTGGATGTCGCGCACCACCCGCGCCACCATCCCGGCTTCGTTGTAGGCGGGGACGATCGCCAGCTTTCGCAGTTCGTCGCTCTTGGGCATCGGCGGCTGCGCCCAGGGTAGACGGGCCAGCCGACAGGCGATCGATCTAGTCCGCGGGCGCCCGCCCGGCGGCGTCGGTCGCGCGCGCCACGGCCTCGGCCGGAGTCTGGCCGAGCTCGCCGCCCAGGACCACGATGTGCTGGGCCTGACAGCCGGCGATCTCGGCGCTGGTCGTGGTCAGGTCGACGCTCTCGACCTCGGCCCCCGCGCTCGCGTAGTAGGCGAGCTGGAGGGACTCGAGCTCGAGCAGGTAAGCGGGGTACTGCGCCGGCCGCTCGAGCCGCTCGAGCTCGGAGAGCCGCTTGCCGAGATCGGTGGCAGCGTCCTCGCTCAACCCTTCGACGCCTTCGAACGCGCCACCGTCGGTGCTCGAGTCGGGCGCGTCCGGGAGGTCGAAGCCGAGCGAGTCGAGCGCTGCCCGCAGCGCGGTTGCGTGGGCCTGCTCCTGGTCGCGGAAGGCCTCCATCGTCGCCCGCAGCTTCTGCTCGCCCTCGCGAGCAGCGGTCCCGTAAGCGAGCACGGCGAGTTGCTCGAGCGAGATCGCTTCGACCAGGAAGTCGCGCAGGTCCTCGTCCGCGGCGCTCTGCCCAGCGGCGAGCGCCGGGCTCACCAGGCCGGCCGCGGCCAATGCGCCGGCCCCGAGCGCGGCGTTGCGCAGGGCCTCGCGGCGGCTCTGGGTCGGCGCGAGGTCGCTCACCCGCCCGCTCCCGTGTTCGTCGTCGTCGGGGTTGGCTCGCCGGCCCCGGCCTCGCCGGCGAGGTTCGGCTTCTCGGCGCCGCCGGTGACGAACGCCTGCGGCGCGGGATCTGCGCCGTCGAGCTCGGCCAGCGCCGCTCGCTCCGCGGCGACCGCGGCCAGGAACTCGATCATCGTCCTCCGTAGCTCGGCGGTCGAGAGTGGCCCGGCAGCGTCTCGGTAGGCGGCGATCGCGGCGGTCGCCTGCTCGGTCGGGTCGCTGGAGCTCGACTCCTGCTGATCCGAGGACTCGCCGCCCACTTCCCCGAGTAGCCGCTCGAGCTCGGCCGAGCGCCGCTTCGAGGCGGCGCCGAAGGCGCGGTCGAGGTCGCCGCCGCCGGTGGCGTAGGCGGCGCCCAGCCCCGTCTCGGCTGCCAGCGCCGTGCTCAGCAGCGCCGCGTCGTCGCCCTCCTCGCGCTCGCTGGTCTCACTCCCGCACGCGCCCAGCACGGCCCCGGCCGCGCCGGTGCCGCCGAGGGCAAAGAGGCCGCGGCGCGAGACGGTCTGCATTCGCGGCACCCTACCGGGGGCGGATGGCCACGGATCCCGACAAGCTCGCCGCGCTGGCCGCGCGGGTGACCGCCTGCCGGCGATGCGAGCGGCTGGTCGCCTGGCGCGAGCAGGTGGCGGCCGATCCGCCCCGTCGCTTTCGTGGCCGGCGCTACTGGGCGCGGCCGGTGCCCGGCTTCGGCGACCCCGAGGCGCGGATCGCGATCGTGGGCCTGGCGCCGGCGGCGCACGGGGCCAACCGCACAGGGCGCATGTTCACCGGCGACCGCTCGGGGGAGTGGCTGTACGCGGCGCTTCACCGCGCCGGGCTCGCCAACCGGCCTGAGTCTCGCGAGCGCGACGACGGCTTGCGCCTGCGCGATGCCTACCTGACCGCGGTCGTGCGCTGCGCGCCGCCGGCCAACCGGCCGTCCCCGGGTGAGCGTGACGCCTGCCTTCCGTATCTGATCGAGGAGCTGGCGCTGCTCGCCCGCGCCCGGGTCCTGGTTGCGCTCGGCGGCTTCGCCTGGCAGGGGGCGCTGCGAGGCGCGAGCGGGCTCGGACATCCGCTCCCTCGCCCACGGCCGCGGTTCGCTCACGGCGCCGAGGCCGAGGTCGGCCCCTATGCGCTACTCGGCTCGTACCACCCATCGCAGCAGAACACGTTCACCGGCAAGCTGACCGCCGCGATGCTCGACGACGTCTTCGCCCGCGCGATCGAGCTGAGCCAGTGTTGATACTGGTGGTCGGTGTTCCCGGTCAACGCTCCGAACGTGCTCACCGTGCTGCGGATCCTCGCGGTCCCGGTGCTGGTCGTGGCGCTGCTCGACGAGACCCCGGATGGCGACGTGATCGCGGCCGCGGTGTTCGCGCTTGCCGCCCTCACCGACGGCCTCGACGGCTACATCGCTCGGCGCCGGCGCCAGGTGACCACGTTCGGGAAGCTGATGGACCCGCTCGCCGACAAGCTGCTCGTGATCGCGGCGTTGGTCTCGCTGGTTTCGCTCGATCGGCTGGCGGCCTGGGTGGCGATGGTGATCATCGCCCGCGAACTCGCGGTCACCGGACTGCGCACCCTCGCCGCCGAGCGCGGCGTGGTGATCGCCGCGAGCCGGATGGGCAAGGTGAAGACGCTGCTCCAAGTGGCGGCGATCTTCGCCCTGATCGCCTTCGACCCGCCGCCGTTGTGGGCCGACGTGCTGCTCTACCTGGCGGTGGCGATGACCGTGATCTCCGGCGTCGACTACTTCCTCGGCGTCCGGCGCCGCTTCGGAAAGCACGGTGCCGAGCCCGCCGCGCGCTCGGCCAGCTCCTCTTAGACGGAGGCCTCGACCTCGGCGCAGGGAGCCTCGAGCCACTCGCGCATCGACGTGTGGTGGCGCGAGCGCTCTCCGCTTCGCAGCTCCTCGATGATCTCGCCGAGCCTGCCGGAGCGCTCGGCGACGACCGAGTGACGGTGGATCGTCTCCAGGTTCTCCTGGCGCGCGTGCACGAAGGCCCCGTCGCCGAGCGCCGGATAGGCCTCGGCGACCCGCCGGATCATCTCCCGCACGCAGTCCTCGACGAAGCGCGGCCGCATGTGAGCCTTCTCGACCACGGCGCGTTCGTCGGAGCGCTTCATCAGCTCGTAGATCTCCGAGCTCATCGACTGCTCGACGATGTGCAGCAGATCGCGCGCGTCGACGGTTGCCTCGACGCCCTCCGGCCGGCCGAGGTGCAGCGAGCCGATCCCGCGTTGATTGTGGGTCGCGACCGGGACGCGGTCGAGGATGCGCTCGATCTCGTCGCCGTCGTAGCCGTCCTCGGCGAGGCGCTCGCGCGCCCCGCCGGCGACCAGCTCCTGTGCGCAGGGGCAGGCGGTCATCCCCTGGGCCTCGATCCCGGTCAGCGTCCGGGTCCCGCGCTCGGAGACCACTGCGGTCCCGAGCAGCGTGTAGATCTCCTGCGTCTCGAGCCCCGAGACCGGGGTCGGCACCGTCTCGGGGTAGCGGGCGGCGATCCGGACTTCGGCCCGCATCCCCTGCTGGCGCTCGCGCACGTGCTCGGCGATGTGGGCGGCGAGGCCCTCGGCCTTCAGTGACTCGCCGAGCACGACCTGGTCGATCGCCTCGTTGACGATCTCCTCGAAACGCGACATGTGGACGCCCGCCTGGCGCGGGTGCAGGTCGACGAAGCACTCGAGCTCGGCGAAGTAGTAGTCGCCGGCGCGGCGGTCGCCGTCGCTGGAGACTTCGGGGTCGCCGTTGCCGCAGACGCGGATCACCTTCTCGACCCCGCGGACCCCGACCCGGGTCAGGCTGACCTCGGTGGCCGGGCGCCCGGCCTGGACGTCGGGGCCGGCCAGAACCGGTCGGCTCTCGATCGTGGCCATGGCCTAAGAGTAGGGATCGGCCCGCGCCGTCTTATACTTCCCGCCGCCCGGCGAGAGGAGAGGACGGGCAGGTGGCTGAGAAGCGGGAGGTTCTTCTAGCAGCGGAAAACGGGGGCGGACCGACGCCGGCCGGCGGGCGGTCCGCGCTCGGCGACGCAGCGCTCCCCGACTCCGAGGACCTGCGCGCGCTGATCGTCCAGGGCCGCGAGCGCGGCTATCTGACCTTCGAGCAGATCTCCGGCGCGCTCGAAGAGACCGAGGTCACCAAGGAGCAGGTCCACGACCTGCACGCATATCTGATCGAGCACGGCGTCGACGTGATCGCCGAGGACGGCCTGACCGCCTACAAGGAAGCCAAAGGCGAGCCGCCGGGACAGCAGAAGAAGCCCGAGCTCGACCTGACCGTCGAGCCGAGCCTCGACTCGCTGCGCCTCTACCTGCGCTCGATCGGGCGGGTCGAGCTGCTCACTGCCGACCAGGAGATCTCGCTGGCGAAGGCGATCGAGCGCGGCGACATGGCCGCCAAGCGCCACATGGTCGAGGCCAACCTGCGGCTCGTGGTCTCGATCGCGAAGGGGTACCTGGGCCGCGGGCTGAGCTTCCTGGACCTGATCCAGGAGGGCTCGCTGGGCCTGATCCGCGCGGTCGAGAAGTTCGACCATCGCCGCGGCTACAAGTTCTCGACCTACGCGACCTGGTGGATACGCCAGGCGGTAACCCGCGCGATCGCCGACAAGGCGCGGACGATCCGGATCCCGGTCCACATGGTCGAGAAGCTGAACCGGGTCGGGCACGTCGAGCGCCAGCTCGTGCAGCGGCTCGGTCGCGAGCCTGCGCCGCACGAGATCGCCGCCGAGCTCAACCTCTCGGTGCGCGAGGTCCGCGACATCCTCCGAGTCGCGCAGATGCCGGTCTCGCTCGAGAAGCCGGTCGGCGACGAGGACGAATCCGAGCTCGGCGACTTCGTCGCCGACGAGGCGACCGAGGAGCCGTTCGAGACGGCGACCGAGAACCTCCAGCGCGAGGACATCCAGCGCGCGCTCGACGCGCTCCCGGAGCGCGAGCGGCAGGTGATCGAGCTGCGCTACGGCCTCCGCGGGCACGAGCCGCTGACCCTGGAGGAGGTCGGGCGCGCGTTCGGGGTCACCCGCGAGCGGATTCGCCAGATCGAGAACAACACGCTGAAGAAGCTCAAGCAGCTCCCGGAGGCCCAGCGGCTGCGCGAGCTGGCTTGAGTCGACCGGCCCGGAGTGGATGGGGGAGGCAGGATTCGAACCTGCGAAGGCAGAGCCGGACGGTTTACAGCCGCCATCCGTTGACCACTTGGATACTCCCCCGGGCCTGACCGATTCTAGAGCCGGCGTCCCGGGCACGCACCGGCTCAATCCCGGCCGTGGTGGACGAGGCGAGAGAGGATCACCTGCCGCGAGCTGCCCGAGGTCACCGAGCCGAAGCAGCTCGTCGACCTGGTCCGCGACGACGAATTCCCGCTCTCGCTCTTCTACGTCCAGCTCGGCCCGAGGCTCGAGCAGGCGCTCGCGCCGGCCGCCTAGCCAGTCCGGCCCGGTGGGCTCGATCGCTAGCGCGACCCCGCCGGTTCCCGCGCGCTGCGGGCCGCCGCGAGGTTGCCCTTGCGTTCATACAGGCTCACGGCCTCGACCCGGGCCGCCTCGGCCTCCGCCTCCCGCCCCGCCAGCTCCAGGACCTCGGCGAGGTCGAGGAGCACGTCGGCGTGCAGGACGACGAACTCGCTGTCGGCGCCGAGCGCCACTCCCTGGCGGGCGAGCTCCTCGGCCTCCTTCAGCCGCCCTCGTCTCGCGAGCAGCCGCGCGGGAACGCCGGTGCGCTTGATCTGCCATTCGCGGTCGGTGGGCGCCGGCGCCTCGTCGATGTCGGCGAGCAGGGCGAAGGCGTCGTCGTAGCGCCCCTGCTCGTAGACGGCCCGGGGCAGATCGACCGCCACGGAGGAGAGGAACCACCCCTCCCCGATCTCGCGAAACACCTGCGCGGCCGTCCGCATGTCGCGCTCGGCGGCGACCGGGTCGCCCGCCAGCAGCTCGACGTAGCCGCTGAGCAGCTCCTGGACCCCGGCCTGCCAGATCAGGCCGAGGTCTCGCGCCAGGGCGCGGGTCTCGGCGATGTGGCTGCGCGCCTCGTCGAGGCGGCCGCTCATCGCTTCGAGCACGGTCACGAACCCCGACAGGTTCGCGTCCAGGGTGCGGTTCTCCGGCTCCGCTCGGAGCAACCCCTCGAGCCAGTCGAGGCCCTCGTCGACCGGCATCGGGCCATGGATCGCGCAGAGGGCGTTCTGCCCGAGCGCCCAGCCGACCTCGCGCCGATTGCCGGCCCGCCGGGCATGCTCGGCGGCGCGGGTCGCCGCATCGCTGGTCTCGCGAAGCCGGCCGTTGCTCCAGAGGATGTCCGAGAGGACCATCCACGCCCGCGCCAGGCCGGCTTCGTCGCCGAGCTCGCCGAGGACCTCGATCGCGGTCTCGGTTTCGGCGCTGACCGCGTTCAGGTCGATCGCCTCCGGGTCCCTGTACATCTCGATCCGCGTGCGGGTGACGGCGACGCGCCACTCGACGCCGGGATCCTGCTCGACGCGTGCCCTGGCCCGCGCTTCTGCGAGCACGGTGCTCGCCCGGTCCACCTCGCCGATCTCGAACAGGGCGTAGCCGAGCTCGGGCAGCACCGCGAGCCCGGTCCCGCCCTTCGGGGTCGGAAGCTCTGCCGCGCGGCCGAGCAAATTCACCGTTGCCGGCATGTCCCCGCGTTGGAAGGCCCGCTGACCCGCGGCGGCGAGCTGCTCGCAGGCCCGGGACGCGAGCGCGAGCTCCCGCTCGCCGACCGGGCCGAGCTCGGCTCGGTAACGAAACGCGCGCTCGAGGTGATAGCCGGCGATCTCGGAGTGCTCGGCGAGTCCGTCGCGGGCCGGGTCGTCGACCCACCCGGCGAAGCGCTCGTGAAGCTCCGCCCGCAGGCCCTTCGGCGTCGCTCGATAGGCCGCCTCCTGGATCAGGATGTGACGGAAGCGAAAGCCCTCGCCGCCTCCGGGTACCGGCGCGGGGCCGATCAGCTGCTTGCTGTCGAGGGTCTCGAGGTGACGGGCGATGAACCCCCGGGCATCCTCGGGCAGCAGGTGGACGATCGCATCAGCCGAGAACTCCTTCCCGGCCACGGCGGCCCGGCTGATCACGGCGCGCTCGCCCGGCCCGAGGCGATCCAGGCGTGCCGACAGCAGGGCGTCGATCGTCGGCGGGACGGCGAGCTCGGCCGTGTCGCGATCTCCCTCGGTGAGCATGGCGACGAGCTGCTCGATGAACAGTGGGTTGCCCTCGGCGGTCTCGAGCACTCGGGCCTTCGTCTCGTCGGCGAGGCCCGCGGCGAGGTTGCCGATCAACGCCTCGCAATCGGTGTCCGGGAGGCTCTCGAGCAGGAACGAGCTCGCGTTCGGCCTTCCGCTCCCCCAGCCGGGCCGCTCCTCGAGCAGTTCGAGGCGGGCGATGCAGACGAGCAGGATCGGCACATCAGGCTCCCGGTCGGTCAGGTACTCGACCAGGTCGAGGAAGGTCGGCTCGGCCCAGTGAACGTCCTCGAAGAAGAGAACCAGGGGCCGCTCCCGGGCGAGGGCTGCGAACAGGCTCCGCGTCGCCCAGAAGATCTCCTCGCGGTCGACCGACGTCTCCGCTGCCCCGACCGCCTCCTGGAGGTGGAAGGCCAGCCCCCGGACCTCGTCGTCCTCGTCCGGCGGCCCTTCGGCGGTCAGCTGACTCAGCATCTCGCGCAGCGACCAGAACGTGATCCCCTCGCCGTAGGGGACGCAGCGGCCGACCAGAACGGTTGACCTGCCCGCGGCGAGCGCCGCCAGCTCCTGAGCAAGCCTCGATTTGCCGATCCCAGCCGTCCCTAGGATCGTGAGCAGGTGCAGTCTGCGTTCGCCGGCGACCTGCTCGAACGCCTTCCGGACCTGGGCGAGCTCGCGCGTTCGCCCGACCAGCGGCGCCTTCAGCGATCCGACAGCAGGTCGGTCCCGTGCGAGGTACTCCACCCGCCAGGCGGGACCCGCCTCGGTCACGACCGGATCGACCGTCGCCGTCCCGCGGATGAGCCGCGCGGTCTCCTCGCCGAGCAGGATCTCCCCGTCGGCGGCGGCGTCCTCGAGCTCGCCGGCGGCCGTCACGGGGTCGCCGACGACCGACAGCCTGCCGGCGCCCGACGCGCTCGCCAGGATCTCCCCGGTCGCGATCCCGACGCCGATCGCGTCCCGGGCCGGCGCGTCACGGATCTCGAGCGCAGCCGACACGGCCCGGGCCGCATCGTCCTCGTGGACTCGCGGGATGCCGAACACGGCCATCACCTCGTTGCCAAGACTGCTTGCGATCGTCCCGCCGTAGCGCCCCACGGTCCGCGCGAGGTGCGTGCGGTAGCGCTCCTCATCGCTTCGCAGCGCCTCGGGGTCCAGGCCGCGGACTGCCGCCCGGCCCGCGATCAGCACCGTCACCGTCTTTCGCACCTCGGACGCGGCGGCGGGGGTGGCGTCCGGCGGCGGGCCCGACTGCTCCGCCCGCGCGGCTGGCGCCTCGAGCGAGATCTCGAGCGCCGGCTCCTGGTGCAGGATCGCCGCCTGCAAGCGCTGAAGCAACCGGCTCGGGGCGAGGCCGAGCTCCTCGTCGAGGGTCTCGCGCGTCTGCCGATAGACCTCGAGGGCGTCCGCCTGGCGACCGGAGCGGTAGAGCGCGAGCATCAGCTGTGCGCGCAGCCGCTCGCGCAGCGGGTTGTCCCTGACCAGGGCCTCGAGCTCCGCAACCAGGTCGGCTGCGCCGCCGAGCGCGAGATCCGCCGCGAGGCGCTCCTCGATCGCGTCCAGCCGCAGCTCCTCGAGGCGCGCGATCTCGGTCTGAGCGAAGGGGTCGTAGGCGAAGTCGACCAGCGCCGGCCCCCGCCACAGCTCGAGCGCCGTGCGGAGCCTGTTCGCTGCGGTCGCAGGATCCTTCGCTTCGCCCGCCCTTCTGCCCTCACCCAGCAGGCGCTCGAACCGGTCGGCGTCGAGCTCGTCGGGTTCGACGCGAAGCATGTACCCGGGAGCTCGCGTGACCAGGAGCTCGCCGGGGGCACCTCGAGCCCGCTCGGGCTCGAGCGCCTTGCGCAGCTTCCCGACGTAGACCTGGAGAGCGTTGGCCGCCGTCTCCGGTGGCTCCGGCCAGAGCTCGTCGATCAGCCGATCGCCGGAGACGAGCTCGTTCGCATGCACCAGCAGGATCGCAAGCAACGCGCGCTGCTTGGCCGTGCCCAGCGCCACCTGGGTCCCGCTGCTGCGGACCTCGAGCGGCCCGAGGACACCGAACTCCATCGCTCCTCTCCTTCGGCGCACGCTACCACCGGTCGCCACCGGGCCAAGCCTGCCTCAGCAGGCTGTCGCGAGCAGCCGCTGAGGCGTTTCAGCGGGATTTCAGCGCCCGCCGGGATGCTCCGCCGAGTCACGAGCTAGTCGAGAGGAGCACGAGATGTCGACAGTTACGAGAACGACGGTGGCGATCCTGGTCGTCGCGGCGATCGCGCCGGTCGCAGCGGCGGTGGGGCAGACCGGTGACCCGGCGACCGGAGATCGCGCCGGCTCACCCGAGCCGAGCGGCTCGGGTGAGCGGGTCGTGCTCCGTCGCGACGGCGAGCGCGCGGTCCCGTTCGACTCCCAGATCGAGAACGGCGACGCGCCCGTCCTTCGGCGCGACGGATCGCAGGCGCTGCCATTCGCCGCGGTGGTCGGAGCCCAGGGCGGCGTCGCCGAGGACGGCTTCGACTGGGGCGATGCGGCGATCGGCGCCGCCGGAGCGGTCGGCCTGATGTTGCTCGCATCGGTGGCGCGCGCCGCCGCGCGACGCAGGCGTCCAACGGAGCCGCGGCAGACCGTCACGGCCTGAGCAGGGCAACGAGCTTCTCGAGGCTCGACCCGACGCCGCTTAGCCGTGGTTTACGGCGCCGCGTACCCTCTCGGCGATGAGCGTGCACCGGTTGCGCATCGACCTGTTCGCCTTCGCCCTCGGCGCGCTTGCGCTGCTCACCCTCGCCTTCCTCGGCGCCCGCAACGGCGCGGCGCTGGTCATGTGCGCGCTCTGCCTCGCCGGCCTGCTCGGCGCCCGGCTCGCCGGGTTCCCGAACCGGGCCCTGGTCCCGGTCGCGCTCGGGCTGGTCGTGATCCTGTGGATGGTCTGGATCGACCCGCCGGCGAGCTCGCACAGGACGAGCGCCCTCGCGCACGGCGCCGGCGGCGCGCTGCTGGGTTGGGCCCTGTCGGAGTACCTGCGCGGCCGCCTCGCGTGGCCGCTCTGGGCGCTCGGCGCGTTCGTCTGCGTCTTCGGGCTCACGGTCCTCTGGGAGCTCGGTGAGTATGTCGGCGATCGCGCGCTCGGCACCGCCCTGATCCCGTCGACCCGCGACTCCGCGGTCGACATTGTCTTCGGCACCGTCGGCGGCGCAGCGGCGGTGGCGCTTGCGGGCCTGCTCGCGCCGAGGAGCTCGCCCGGGTAGCTTCCCCGGCGTGGGCCAGCTCGACGGACGCGTGATCGCCGTCGCCGGCGCAGCCGGCGGACTCGGGCCCGTGGTCGCACGCCGGCTCGCCGACGCCGGAGCCTCGCTGGCGCTCACCGACGTCGACCCGGGCCGTCTCGATGCGCTGGTCACGGATCTCGGCCTCCCCGAGGAGCGGGTCGACGCCCGCGTTGCCGACCTGCTCGCCGAGGACGGCGCCGGAGAGTGGGCCGGCGCCCTCGGGCAGCGTTTCGAGCGCGTCGACGGCCTGCTTCATTTGGTCGGCGGCTGGCGCGGCGGCGAGCCGCTGGCCAGCGCTCCGCTGGCCGACTACGAATGGCTGCACGACCTGCTCGTGCGGACCCTCCAACACGCGACGCGCGCCTTCTACGGAATGCTCAGCGAGAGCCCGCATGGGCGCTTCGTCCTCGTCTCCTCCTCGCAGGCGCAGAACCCGAGCGGAACCAACGCCGCCTACGCCGCCGCCAAGGCGGCGGCCGAGAGCTGGACCCTGGCGCTGGCCGAGTCGCTGCGCTCCGACGAGTCGGCGGCGACAGCGAACGTCCTCGTCGTCAACGCGATCCTGACCCCGCAGATGCGGGCGGAGAGCCCCGAGAAGCCGTTTCGCACCTTCACCTCGGCCGAGGACATCGCTGACGCGATCGCCTTCATCTGCTCCGACGCGGCGTCGAAGATGAACGGCAAGCGACTCCCGCTGCACCCGTGAGCAACGCCGCCGAGCAGGCGAGCCTCGGGCGCGGCTTCGGCTCCGACAACCACGCCGGTGTCCACCCAGACGTCCTGGCCGCGATCGCCGCCGCCAACCAGGGCCACGCGGAGGCCTACGGCGCCGATCCGTGGACCGAGCGCGCCGAGGCCGTCTTCCGCCGCCATTTCGGCGCCCCTGCGCGTGCCTTCTACGTCTTCAACGGTTCGGGCGCCAACGTCGCCGCGATCGACGCCCTGACCGGGCCGCAGGAGGCGGTGATCTGCACCGACGTCGCCCACATGCACGTCGACGAGTGCGGCGCGCCGGAACGCGTTGCGGGGACGAAGCTGCTCACGGTCGCCCACCGCGCCGGCAAGCTCGACGCCGGCGACGTCGCGCGCTGGGAGGCACGCCGCGACGACGAGCACCAGGCGCAGCCGCGGGTCGTCTCGATCACCCAGTCGACCGAGCTCGGAACCGTCTACACCGCCGACGAGACCCGCGCGATCGCCGACGCCGCGCACGGCCTCGGCATGTATCTGCACGTCGACGGCGCCCGGCTTGCGAACGCCGCCGCGGCGCTCGGGCTGCCGCTGGCGGCGCTCACCACCGAGTCCGGAGTCGACGCGGTCTCCTTCGGAGGCACCAAGAACGGCCTGCTGGGCGGCGACGCCGTCGTCTTCTGCCGTCCCGAGCTCGGCGAGCGGTTCGCGTTCACGCGCAAGCAGCTGCTCCAGCTCGCATCGAAGATGCGCTTCGTCTCGGCCCAGTTCGAGGCCCTGCTCCACGGCGAGCTCTGGCTCGCGAACGCTCGCCACGCGAACGCCATGGCTGCCCGGCTGGCCGCCGCCGTCGACCCGCTGGACGGGGTCGAGATCTCACACCCGGTCGAGGCCAATGCCGTCTTCGCCCGCCTGCCGCGCCCGGCGATCGACGAGCTGCTGCGCGAGCACCGGTTCTACGTCTGGGACGAGCATGCCGACGAGGTCCGGTGGATGTGTGCCTGGGACACGGCGCCGGAGGACGTCGACGGGTTCGCCGCCGCGGTCGCCACCGCTGTCGGCTCGACTTAGCGCCGGCGTCCGCGACGCACGTGAGGTGGCCCGGCGCGCCCGCCGCCGGCCCGCTTGTGCTCGTACATCGCCTGGTCGGCCTGCCAGAGCAAGACGTCGAGGTTGTCGACCTCGTCGGCGTTGGCAACCGCGACCCCGACGCTGATCGCGAGCCCGAACGGGCGGTCGGATCGGCTCGCCCGCGAGATCACGGTCGAGATCTGATCGCGCAGCGCCTCGGCGGGGTGGGTGCCGGAAGGGCGCAGCAGCCCCAGCTCGTCGCCGCCGAGCCGGCCGATCACGTCGCCCTCACGGGACAGCGCCTCGAGAGCCGCGGCGGCCTCGCGGATCAGCTCGCTGCCTGCGTGGTGGCCGTAGGTCTCGTTGACGTAGCCGAGTCGGTCGAGGTCGATGACGACCGTGGTGCACTCGCCGCCGCGCTCGGCGACAGCGGCGAACACCCGCTGGGCCTGCTCGAAGAACCCGCGGCGGTTGGCGAGCCCGGTCAGCTCGTCCGTGTAGCTGTGAGCCGCCTTGACGCTCATCCGCTCCTCCCATCGGCGTCTCGACGCCGGGGCTTGAGCAGTGACCGAGGCGGACGATCGGCGATAGATTGGCCGGGTGATCAGGGGCATGCTGGACTCGGCGGTGGCCCTGCTCGCCCGCCTGATTCCGCGTTTGCCGGCGCAGCTGCTGCGCGCGCTCGCCGGCCGGCCAATCGAGCGCGATGGCCAGCGGCTCGACCCCCAGATGCAAGTCGCCTTGCGGCTCGAGAGGCTGGCGGGTGAATGGCGACCCGAACCGGTCGCCGAAGCCCGCGCACGCCGGCGCCGCGACGCCCGGGTCTTCGGCGGTCCGCGGATCATGCTCGAGCGCACCGAGGAGATCGACCTGACCGGGCCCGCGGGCCCGATCCGGTCGCGGCTCTTCGTGCCCCCCGGCGCGCGGCCGCCACTGCTCGTCTACTTCCACGGCGGCGGGCACGTGATCTGCGATCTCGACACCCACGACCAGCCGTGCCGGTTTCTCGCCCGCGAGATCCCGGCCTTGGTGCTTTCGGTCGACTACCGGCTCGGCCCCGAGCACGGCTTCCCGGCCGCAGTCGACGACGCGCTCGCCGCTCACGCGTGGGCGCACGCGCACGCCGAGCGGCTCGGGGCCGACCCAGACCGCGTCGCGGTCGCCGGCGACAGCGCCGGCGGCAACCTGGCGGCGGTCGTCGCCCAGCTCGCGATGGCCGGCGACGGGCCGGTGCCGGCGCACCAGGCCCTGATTTACCCGGTGATCGACTACTCGGTGGAGCGCCCGTCCTACGAGCTCTTCGCTGAGGGCTTCTTCCTCACCCGCTCGGAGATGCACTGGTTTCGCGACAACTACCTGAGCGACGAGGCGGACCGGCGTGACCCCCGGGTCTCGCCGATCCTCGCCCCCGACCTGGCGGGATTGGCGCCGGCGCACGTCGTCACCTGCGGCTTCGACCCGTTGCGGGACGAGGGCGAGGACTACGCCGCCCGGCTGCGCGAAGCCGGCGTGCCGACCACGTTGCAGCGCGAGCGCGACCTCATCCACGGCTTCGTCAACGCAGCCGGCCTCGGCGGCCGGGCGGGCGAGGCGACGGCGGCGATCGCGGCGGCGATCCGGACTGCGCTCGCCACCCGCCCCGGCACCCCAGCGGCTACGCTGACGAGCCCGCCCGGATAGCTCAGTTGGTAGAGCACCTCCATGGTAAGGAGGGGGTCACGAGTTCGAGTCTCGTTCCGGGCTCTCGCCGGACTGTCGGAGTAGGGCTCTCTTAGAGGTTCAGACGGTTGCCGTCAGTCGCTGGCGCTCGGCATGTCGACTGCGCTCATCTCAAGAACTCAGGTTGCCCAGACGGCCCCGCGCGACAGCGACTTCTGCACAGCGGCGACCTCGCGGAATGCATCGCGCAGGTACCGCCGCGTGAGCTCTGAAAGCTCCTCCGGGTCGAGATAGTCATTTGGCTCGTCTCCCAGCTCGAGCTGCTGAACCTGGTGCTCGAGCCGGAGCGCAGTGAACAGGTCGTAGGCCTCCTCGAGCGTCCGGGCATGTGCGGGCTCGATCGCCCCGAGCTCGGACGCCGCCCGCAGCCGCTCGATCGTCGCCGTGACCTTGGCGCCGGCCTTCAGTGCCCCGAAGCGGGCGATATCGACGACGGGAAGCAGTCCGCCGTGCTTGATGTCGAAGGTCCCGCTGTGCTCGCCGGAGCTCTCGACCACGATGTTGCCCCTGAACCCGGTCGGGAGCTTCGGCGCCAGTGCAAGACGGAGCATCGATGGCAACAGCGTGGCGCGATTTGCCGGCTCCAGCAGGATCGCCCGCGGGTCCAGCTCCGCTGGCCCGTAAACCGTGCGGCCGTCGAGCAGGATCGAGGTCGCGATCAGGACCTTTTCGTCGCCCGGGTTCTGCAGCCAATGCCCGATCGACCGGCGCCATGCGCCCATCGAGCTGGCAGAGAAATCACCGGACGCCGTCACACCGTGTGGATCGAGACGCCAGCCAACGACCCGGATGCAGTCATCTACGTCGGCGGCGATCGTCCGCATGTAGTCCACAACCCGATGCTCGGACTCGTCCTCCCAGGCCATCCCCGAGTCGACGTCGGAAGAGGGCACGGTCTCCCGTCTGCCGTGGCTGCCCAGCGCAAGCCAGGCGAACTCCACCGGTGTCGTGCCCTTGGACGCGATCGCCAGCTCGATCATGCGCCGGATCAGCGCGTCGGCGACGACCGAGATCACGCGGCCGATCTGCTGGGGAGGGAGCTTGGTGGCATGCAGCGCGACCACTGTGGAGCGCAGCCGCTGCGCCGCCTCACTCAGCTCCCCCTTGTCCCGCGCCCGCCCGATCTCGCGCCGAAGCGCAAAGGGCGTGCGTGCCTCGGCGGCCACCAGGTCGATGCCGCCGAGCACTCCGAGCAACTCGCCCCTGGGGGAGAGGACGCCAACCTGGCGGACGTCGCGGTCGAGCATCGCCAGCATCACGTCAGCGCCTGCAGCGTCCGCATCGACGGTGGTCAACGGCCCCGATACGACCTCGCCGACTGGCGCGTCTACCGACATCCCCTCAGCCACAACCCGGGAGCGCAGGTCGCCGTCCGTGACGATTCCCAGCGCTCCGTTCTCCGCCCGTACGATCATCGAGTTGACGCTCTCCTCCGACATCAGCCGGGCCACCTCGCGAAGGGGCCGATCCGGCGCGCAGGTCACCGGCTCGCGACGTATCAGGGCCCTGGCCGGCTGCTGTGTCATTTCGGCGCTGGCGATGTCGGCCTCGGCGGCCGCGCCTCCCGGCTCGCCACGCTGCAGCAACGACCGCGTCAGATACGACAGGCTCGATCGCCGCGCCAGCAGCGGGATCACATCGGAAGCGGCCATCGAATAGCAGCGGCTGTCCTCCTGGGCGCGCGCCTCGAATCCGAACGGCAGACCCGAGAGCATCGAGGGGTGTCCAAAGAGCTCCCCCTCTCCGAGCACGTCGAGGACCCGGCTGCCGTCGACCAACTCGATCGCCCCTCGGCGCACCACCAGGACCCTGCCCTGAGACCGCTCGCCCTGCTTGAAGATCGTGGCCCCCGCCTCGAAGACCTCCACTTCCACCCGCTCGGCAAGCCGCTCCAAGGCCTCCTCGTCGAGTCCGCTGAACGGGTCAACGGTTCTCAGGAACTCCGCGGTGTCGTGCATGCGGCCTACCTCACTGGGGGACCGACATCCAGAACCTAAACGCCATCGACTGCACGTGCAAGCCCGCGCACTCGAGTGGCCGACCGTTTCTGTTCGGCTCCGAGATAGGTATCGAGAAGACCAGCGGCCTCCGCCGCCGAACTGGCATCAGGCGTCCGTAGTGGTCTAGCGCTATCCTTGCGCCGTCCTCGTGCCTCGCCCCGATTCCGGAGCGCGGCGGAGGTCTTTTTTCTGTCGGGCCCCGGCAGCCCCGAGTGACCAGAGGAGCAGATGGCTCGCGGAGACGTCCGAATCGCTGTCACGCTCGCTTGCGAGGAGTGCAAGCGGCGCAACTACCAGACCAACAAGTCGCGGCGCAACACGCCCGACCGAATCGAGATGCGCAAGTACTGCCGCTGGTGTGGCCATCACACCGCCCACAAGGAGACCCGCTAGCCGGGCGGCCGTGGCGAAGACCCGTGCACAGCGCAAGGCCGAGCAGCGTCGGCGCCGGGCGGAGCTGGAGCGCAAGGGCATCGACCCGCTCGCCGAGGAGTCGCGCGCCCAGCACGACACCCAGGTTCCGGAGACTGCCGACGTCGCCGAGGCCGAGTTGGCCGAGCGGGGGGTCGATCTGGAGGCGCTCAAGCACGCGCCGGAGCTCGACGTCGAGCCTCAAGTCGAGGCCGACGCGGAGGCCGACGCCGAGCCCCCGGCGCCCGCCCCCTCGCGCGCCGACGTCGGGGCACCCGAGCCGCCGGCCGACAAGCTCTCCCGCCGCGCCCGCCGCGCGGAGGAGCGCGAGCGCAAGCAGCGGGCCAAGGAGTCCGAGCGCCGCCGGGCGCCCAAGGAGGCGCCGGTCGAGCGCCAGCGCGGCGGGGTGCTCGGCTTCCTCGCCTCCTGCTGGGCCGAGCTCAAGCGAGTCCAGTGGCCCGACCGTGAGACGCTGATCCAGGCCTCGGCGATCACGCTGATCTTCATCGCGGTCATGGCCGCCTACCTCGGTGTCCTCGACGCGATCTTCAACTGGCTGGTGCAGCGGATCCTCTGAGCGCCACCGCCAGGCCCACCCCCGACACGAAGCAAGGACTGACTACCCCGATGTTCCGCTGGTACGTGATCAACACATACTCCGGCCACGAAAAGAAGGTCAAGGCCAACCTCGAGCACCGGGTCGAGACGATGGGCGCGCGCCAGCGCGTGCGCCAGGTGGTCGTCCCGACCGAACAGGTATCCGAGCTCAAGGACGGTCAGCGGGTCTCGGTTGAGAAGCGCACGATGCCCGGCTACGTGCTGGTCAACATGGAGATGACCGACGACGCCTGGAACCTGGTCAAGAACACTCCCGGGGTGACCGGCTTCGTCGGCTCGCGCAACAAGCCGATCCCGCTCTCCCAGCCCGAGGTCGACCGGCTCATGCACCGCGAAACCGCCGAGCGCCCGCGCGCGCACGCGCAGTTCGAGGTCGGCGAGTCGGTGAAGGTGATCTCGGGGCCGATGTCCGACTTCTCGGGCGAGATCGCCGAGATCAACGAGGACGCGCAGCGGCTCAAGATCCTGGTCTCGATCTTCGGCCGCGAGACCCCGGTGGAGGTTGGCTACGACCAGGTAAAGAAGATCTGAGGAGCTTTAGCTCCGAAAGCAGCATGTAAGGGCGCCGCAGGCGCCCGCAAGTAATTCAACGAACTACGTAACCTCCGATCCCGATGGCGAAGAAGGTCCTCACCCTGATCAAGCTCCAGATCCCCGCCGGGGCCGCGAACCCGGCTCCGCCGGTCGGCCCTGCGCTGGGCCAGCACGGGGTCAACATCATGGAGTTCTGCAAGGCGTTCAACTCCCGCACCCAGACGGACGCGGGGACGATCATCCCGGTCGAGATCACCGTCTACGAGGACCGCTCGTTCGACTTCATCACCAAGACCCCGCCGGCGGCGGTCCTGATCCGCGAGGCGCTCGGGATCGAGAAGGGCTCGGGCGAGCCGAACCGCGAGAAGGTCGGCCGGCTGAGCGCCGACCAGTGCCGCCAGATCGCCGAGCGCAAGATGCCCGACCTGAACGCCAACGACCTGGACGCGGCGTCGAGGATCATCGCCGGTACCGCGCGGTCGATGGGCGTCGAGGTCGAGGGGATCGAGGTATGAGCCGCAACCGGGGCAAGCGCTACCGGGAGGCGATCGACGGAGTCGACCGAACCCGCGCCTACGAGCCCGCGGAGGCTGTGGCGCTCGTCAAGCGCACCGCGGCGACGAAGTTCGACGAGACGGTCGAGGTCCATGTCCGGCTCGGGGTCAACGTCCGCCACGCCGAGGAGCAGCTGCGCGGCACGCTGGCGCTGCCGCACGGGCTCGGCAAGCAGGTCAGCGTCGCGGTCTTCGCCGAGGGCGAGGGCGCGCGGGCGGCGACCGAGGCGGGCGCCGATCACGTCGGCGCGGCCGACCTCGCCGAGCGGGTCGAGGAAGGGTGGACCGACTTCGACGTCGCGATCGCGACCCCGGCGCTGATGGGCCCGGTGGTTTCGAAGCTGGGCCGGGTGCTCGGGCCGCAGGGAAAGATGCCGAACCCGAAGGTCGGCACGGTCACCGACGACGTCGGCAAGGCGGTCGAGGAGGCGAAGGCCGGCAAGGTCGAGTACCGCACCGACCGCCAGGGCATCGTCCACCTGACGATCGGCAAGGCGAGCTTCAGCGAGCAGGCGCTGCTCGAGAACTACGCGGCGATCATCGACGAGATCGTGCGCGCCAAGCCGGCCGCCGCGAAGGGCCGCTACCTGATCTCGGTCACGCTGGCGACGACGATGGGACCCGGCGTCCGGGTCGACGCGTCGCGCACGCGGGAGTCCGAGATCGTCGCCTCCTCAGCCGATCGCGGAGAGGGCGCGGGGCCGGACGCCGAGCCGGAGACCGGCGACCCTGAGCCGGACGCTGCGGCCGTCTCCTAGCTGACTCGTCCGCGGCGCCTCGTGGTCAGGGCGCGCTGACCCGCTCGAAGACCATCCGGTGATGGTCGAGCAGCTCGCGCTCGAAGCAGACGCTGTTCGCGCTCACCCCCGACGTGAAGGCGAGCCGGAACTCGCGGCTGGTCAGCCAGCGCGGGACGAGCCGGGCCTTGAGCAGCGTCTTGCGCAGGCTCGGCTCGGCGAACCGCCTCCGCCACTGGCGGATCGTCTCGATGTAGTCGAGCCGCCCGCTCTCGCTCGAGACCAGGCGCAGCGAGGGCTCCGCGGCGCGCACGATCTGCGCTTCGCCGAACGGCAGGAAGGAGCCGGGGAACTGGTGCATCATCAGCGCCAGGTACCACTCGTCCGAATCGCGTGGGGCGTCGATGCTGACCCGCTCGGTGTCGATCATCTTGCGCCCGAAGACCATCGTCTGCAGATACAGGCGTCCGCCCTCGGGCACCAGCGAGGCGACGTTCTCGAACAGCTCGGCGTAGATCCGCTCCTGCTCGCCGGCCAGGTACTCCTCGTAGGAACAGAAGTGCTCGAAGGCTCCGAGGCTGGCGACCGCATCGAAGCTCCCGAAGTCATCGCGCTCGACCCTGCGGGCGTCGTGCAGGCGGACGTCGAGTCCGTGGCGGCGACAGGCGGCGAGCTGGGCCGAGGAGAGGGTCACGCCGACCCCGTCGGCCCCGCGCCCGCGCACGAAGGCGAGCAGCGGTCCCCAGCCGCAGCCGAGGTCGAGGATTCGCCGCCCTGGGGCGATCCCGATCTGCTCGGCGACGAACTCGTGCTTTCGCCGTTGCGCCTGCTCCAGCGTGAGCGTGAAGTCTCCGTCGTACTTGGCGCCGCTGAAGTCGGCGAGCTCGCCGAGGCTGAGCCGAAAGATCCGATCGATCAGCGAGTAGGTGAAGTCGATGTCCTTGCTACCGGCCACGGCCCGAACCTATCCTCAGCGGCGGCCGGGTGCGCCCCGGCCCGCGGCAGCCGGGTTGCTAGCATCGACCGCCCACCCCGCCACAGACCGCCGGCTGGGTCCCCCGAGCTGGGCCCGGAAGACCGGCGCAGGTGAGGATCGAGAGCGCACGTCCTTTCGAGCCTGCCTGCGCGCAGGCTCTTTCTCTGCCGGCGAGGAAGCCGATGGACAAAGAGCAAAAGCAAGCGGCGGTCAGCAAGCTGACCGATGACCTGAAGGGCGCCGACGCCATCTTCGCGGTCGACTACCGCGGGATCAGCGTCACCCAGGCCGCCGAGCTGCGGGGCAATTTGGCCGAGGCCGACGCCGTGTTCAAGGTGGTCAAGAACCGGCTCGCCAAGCGCGCCGTCGCCGAGGCCGGGACCGAGGCGGTCGAGGAGCTGCTGATCGGCCCGACCGCGCTCACCCTGGTGCGGGGCGACGCCGTCGTCGCCGCGAAGGCGATCTCGAGCTTCTCCAAGCAGTACGACGTGCTCACCTACAAGGGCGGGATCATGGACGGGGCGCCGCTCGACTCCGACGGCTTCGCGGCAATTGCCCGCCTGCCGGGCATCGACGTCCTGCACGGCCAGCTGGTGGGGCTCACGGCCAGCCCGCTGACCGGTCTCGTGACCGGGCTCGGCGCTCTGATCTCGGGCCTCGCCGTGGCGCTGGGCCAGATCGCCGAGCAGGGCCTCGTCACCGGAGAGTCACCCACCGAAGCCGAGCCTTCGAGCGACGAGCCGAACGACGAGCGGCCAGCGACGAGCGACGAATCTTCATCGGAGCCCGAGCATGCTCCCGACGAGACGGACGAAAGCGAAACCGACGACAGCGAAGCGCCCGCCGAGCGGCCCGCCGAAGACGAACCTTCGAGCGACGAGCAGCAAGCGGCGAGCGTCGAGACCAAGGAGGAATAGACGTGGCAACCACCACCGAGGAATGGATCGAGGAGCTGAAGGGCATCTCGGTGCTCGAGCTCTCCGAGCGGATCAAGGCGCTCGAGGAGGAGTTCGGTGTCTCCGCGACCGCCGTCGCGGCGGCTGCGCCGGCGGCCGCGGGCGGCGGAGGCGACGAGGCCGCCGCCGAGGAATCGAGCACGGTCGACGTCGTGCTGACCGGGCCCGGAGACAAGAAGATCCAGGTGATCAAGGCCGTCCGGGCCGCCACCGGGCTCGGCCTCAAGGACGCCAAGGCGCTCGTCGACGAGGCGCCGAAGCCGGTCAAGGAGGGCGTCGAGCGCGAGGAGGCCGAGAAGCTCAAGGCGGAGCTCGAGGAAGCCGGCGGCTCGGTCGAGCTCAAGTAAGACGCACGCACGAACAGTTGCGCCCGCCGGGTGGCTTGTGGTATCTTTGTGCGTCGCGCGCCGTTGAGCCCGTCCTGCCCGAATTCTTGCGCGGATTCGTCGTCCCTCCACGACCAACTTAGGAGTCGCCCAGTTGGCCAGATCTGATGCTGCCCATGTCACCCGGAGATCTTTTTCACGCCTTCCCGAGCCGCTTGACGTACCTCACCTGATCGATATCCAGCGTCGTTCGTTCGCGGCGCTGACCGACCCGAAGACCGGCCTGCTTCGGGCGACGATCGACGACATCTCGCCGATCGAGGACTACACCGGCAACCTCGCGATCGTCTTCGGCTCGTTCGAGTTCGACGAGCCGACCCACACGATCGCCGAGTGTCGCGAGAAGGACATCACCTACTCGCGCCCGCTCAACGTCACGGTCGCGTTCCAGAACCGCGAGACGGGCGAGATCCGCGAGCAGACCGTGTTCATGGGCGACTTCCCGTGGATGACCGACCGCGGGACGTTCATCATCAACGGCACCGAGCGGGTCGTCGTGACCCAGCTCGTGCGCTCCCCGGGCGCCTACGTGATGGAGCCCAAGGACGCCGAGAAGCAGGTCTTCATCGCCAACCTGATGCCGGCCCGCGGCTCCTGGCTCGAGCTCGAGATCGACAAGAAGGGCCGCGTCTACGCGCGCATCGACCGCAAGCGCAAGCTCCCGGTCACGGTGCTGCTGCGGGCGATGGGGTTCGTCACCGACGAGCAGATCCTCGACCTGTTCGACAACTCGGTCTACATCCGGCACACGATCGCGGCAGACACCGAGCCGACACGGACCGAGGAGGGCGCCCTGATCGAGCTGTTCAAGAAGCAGCGCCCGGGCGAGCCGCCGTCGGTCGACGCGGCCAAGGCCCTGCTCGACCAGCTCTTCTTCGACTCGAAGCGTTACGACCTGACCAGGGTCGGGCGCTACAAGCTCAACGCCCGGCTCGACCTCGACGTCGACCTCGACCATCGCACCCTGACCAAGGAAGACATCGTCGCCTTGATCAAGGAGCTGGTCACGCTGCCGAAGCTGCTCGGCGTGCCGGAGGAGATCGACGAGGAGAACCCGATCAAGGACTACGCCGCCGAGGCGGGTACGTATCCCCGCGACCCGATCTCCGATCACCTCGACGAGTACGAGCACTTCGGCAACCGGCGCCTGCGCACGGTCGGCGAGCTGATCCAGGACGCGTTCCGGGTCGGGCTCTACCGCATGGAGCGGGTCGTCCGCGAGCGCCTCACCACCGAGGATGCCGACGCGATCACCCCGCAGACGATCATCAACATCCGCCCGGTGGTCGCGGCGCTGAAGGAGTTCTTCGGCTCCTCGCAGCTGTCGCAGTTCATGGACCAGACCAACTCGCTCGCCGGGCTCAGGCACCGGCGTCGCCTGTCAGCTCTCGGCGCCGGCGGCCTCACCCGCGAGCGCGCTCCGATCGAGGTCCGCGACGTGCACCCGACCCACTACGGGCGGATGTGCCCGATCGAGACCCCTGAGGGCCCGAACATCGGCCTGATTGGATCGCTGTCGTCCTACGCCCAGATCTCCGAGCACGGGTTCGTCACGACTCCGTACCGGGTGGTCAAGGACGGCGCGATCACCAAGGAAGTTCTCCATCTGGATGCCACTCAGGAGGAGGATCACGTGATCGCCCAGGCCAACGCCGAGTTCGACGAGAAGACCGGCAAGCTCAAGGGCCCGCAGGTCCAGTGCCGCGCCCGCGAGGGCGAGTACGTGCTCGTGCCGCCGAAGGACGTCACCCTGATGGACGTCTCGCCGACCCAGATCTGGTCGGTGACCACGGCGCTGATCCCGTTCCTCGAGCACGATGACGCCAACCGCGCGTTGATGGGCTCGAACATGCAGGCCCAGGCTGTGCCCCTGCTCAAGCCCGAGGCGCCGCTGATCGGCACCGGGATGGAGCGCCGCGTCGCGGTCGACACCGGGGACGTGGTCCTGGCCGAGAACGACGGCGAGGTCTCCTACGTCGACGCCGAGCGGATCGTGGTCAGCCACGGCTCGAAGAAGGACGACTACGAGCTGAACAAGTTCATGCGCTCGAACCAGGGCACGATCATCCACCAGACGCCGACGATCTCCGCCGGCGACAAGGTCAGCGAGGGCGACGTGCTCGCCGACGGCTCCTCGACCGACGGCGGCGAGATCGCGCTCGGCAAGAACTGCCTGGTCGCCTTCATGTCCTGGGAGGGCTACAACTTCGAGGACGCGATCATCCTCTCCAGCCGGCTGTTCAAGGACGACGAGCTGACCTCGATCCACATCGAGGAGTACGAGATCGACGCCCGGACGACGAAGCTCGGCGACGAGGAGATCACCCGCGACATCCCGAACCGCTCCGAAGAGAGCCTGCGGAACCTCGACGAGCGCGGCATCGTCCGGATCGGGGCAGAGGTCGTCTCCGGCGACCTGCTGGTCGGCAAGGTGACCCCGAAGGGCGAGACCGAGCTGACCGCAGAGGAGAAGCTGATCCGCGCGATCTTCAAGGAGAAGGCGCGCGAGGTCCGCGACACCTCGCTCAAGGTCCCGCACGGCGAGGGCGGGGTGGTGATCGACGTTGTCACCTTCGACCGCGAGGCCGGCGACGACCTGGCCCCGGGGGTCAACAGCCTGGTCCGCGTCTTCGTCGCCACCAAGCGCAAGATCGCCGAGGGCGACAAGCTTGCCGGCCGGCACGGCAACAAGGGCGTGATCTCGAAGATCGTCCCCGAGGAGGACATGCCGTTCCTCGACGACGGGACCCCTGTCGACGTGATCCTCAACCCGCTCGGGGTGCCGAGCCGGATGAACATCGGCCAGATCCTCGAGACACATCTCGGCTGGGTCGCCGCCAACGGCTGGTACGACGACGGCTCGGACGCCTACCGGCGCGCCCAGCGCACCGACGGTCGGGTCAAGGTCGCGACCTCGGTCTTCGACGGCGCCACGGTCGAGGACGTCGACGAGGCGCTGGTCCGCTGGCAGGAGCAGAACGAGGCACGCGGGATCGACCTCGGGCTCGACAGGTCGGCCCGTGCGGGCAACCGCTCGGATGGCCAGGCGCAGCTCTACAACGGCCGCACCGGCGAGCCCTACGAGGGCAGGGTCACGATCGGCCACATGTACATCCTCAAGCTCCTGCACCTGGTCGACGACAAGATCCACGCGCGCTCGACCGGGCCTTACTCGCTCGTCACCCAGCAGCCGCTCGGCGGCAAGGCCCAGTTCGGCGGCCAGCGGTTCGGCGAGATGGAGGTCTGGGCCCTGGAGGCCTACGGCGCTGCCTACACGCTGCAGGAGATGCTGACCGTGAAGTCCGACGACACGGTCGGGCGGGTGAAGGCGTACGAGTCGATCGTCAAGTCAGAGAACATCCCCGAGCCGTCGGTGCCAGAGTCGTTCAAGGTCCTGCTGAAGGAGATCCAGAGCCTGGCGCTGGACGCCAACCTGGTCGCCGACGACGGCGAGGTCGAGTTCGGCGAAGAGGACGACGAGCTGCTGCGCGCAGCCGAGGAGCTCGGGATCGACCTCTCCGGCGTGCGCGCCGACGGGCCCGACGGCGACAAGGCCGCCGACGAGCAGGAGGAGCAGGTGGTCGCCGAGGGCGAGGCGGGGACGACGAACGGGGGCGGAGCGGAAACGAAGGAAGAGGCGAAGGCGGAATAGCCGCTCGCCGCTCGTCGCTCGACCCTCGAGCGGCCGGCGGCCGGCGGCGAATCACTCACATACCGAAGGGCGCAAGACACAGTGGACATCAACAACTTCGACGCAATCGAGATCGGGCTCGCCTCCTCGAAGAAGATCCGGGGCTGGAGCCACGGCGAAGTCACCAAGCCGGAGACGATCAACTACCGGACCCTGAAGCCCGAGAAGGACGGGCTGTTCTGCGAGCGCATCTTCGGGCCGACCAAGGACTGGGAGTGCTACTGCGGCAAGTACAAGCGGGTCCGCTACAAGGGCATCGTCTGCGAGCGCTGCGGCGTCGAGGTGACCCGGTCGAAGGTGCGCCGCGAGCGCATGGGCCACATCGACCTCGCCGCGCCGGTCTCCCACATCTGGTTCTTCAAGGGCGTCCCGTCGCGGATCGGCTACCTGATCGACATGGCCCCGAAGGAGCTCGAGAAGGTCCTCTACTTCGCTGCCTCGATCGTCACTTGGATCGACGATGAGGCGCGGACGAAGGACCTGACCAAGCTCGAGAAGGAGGTCAAGAAGGTCCTCGACGCCTACACGGCCGAGCGCGAGCAGCGCGTCCAGCAGCTCAACGAGCAGAAGGAGCGCCGTGTCGCGTGGCTCGAGGGCTCGGGCGACGAGTCGAAGTTCGACGATGAGGACCACCTCTGGGCCGAGGGGGTCGGGGTGAAGCCGGCGAAGCTCGACGAGGCCGAGCGGACCAAGCTCGTCAAGGAGGCCAAGAAGGCCGTCGACTCGGAGATCTCCGACACCGAGGCCTACCTCGATGACGCGATCGAGCGCATGGAGGAGGTCTGGGAGACGTTCCAGAAGATGGAGCCGAAGACGGTGATCAACGACGAGGCCGTGTTCCGCGAGCTCAAGGACCGCTTCGGCTCTGCGTTCGGCTGGGGCGAGTACTTCCGCGGCGGGATGGGGGCGGAGTCGATCCGCGACCTCCTCGACCAGGTCGACCTCGAGGCTGAGTGCGAGGAGCTCGAGCAGACGATCAACACATCCAAGGGCCAGAAGCAGGCCCGCGCCGTGAAGCGGCTCAAGGTCGCCTCCTCGTTCCTCAACTCGCCCAACAAGCCTGAATGGATGGTCCTCGACTGCGTGCCCGTGATCCCGCCCGAGCTGCGGCCGATGGTCCAGCTCGACGGCGGCCGGTTCGCGACTTCGGACCTCAACGACCTCTACCGGCGGGTGATCAACCGCAACAACCGGCTCAAGCGGCTGCTCGACCTCGGTGCCCCCGAGATCATCGTCAACAACGAGAAACGGATGCTCCAGGAGGCGGTCGATGCGCTGTTCGACAACGGCCGCCGCGGTCGCCCGGTGACCGGCCCCGGAAACCGGGCGCTGAAGTCGCTCTCGGACATGCTCAAGGGCAAGCAGGGCCGGTTCCGCCAGAACCTGCTCGGCAAGCGCGTCGACTACTCGGGCCGGTCGGTGATCGTTTCGGGTCCGAGCCTGAAGCTGCACCAGTGCGGGCTGCCGAAGCTGATGGCGCTGGAGTTGTTCAAGCCGTTCATCATGGCGCGGCTGGTCGAGCGCAAGGCGGTCCAGAACATCAAGGCGGCCAAGAAGATGGTCGACTCGATGATCCCCGAGGTCTGGGACGTGCTCGAGGAGGTCATCCACGAGCACCCGGTGCTGCTCAACCGCGCGCCGACCCTGCACCGGCTCGGGATCCAGGCCTTCGAGCCGGTCCTGGTGGAGGGCAAGGCGATCCAGATCCACCCGCTCGTCTGCCACGCGTTCAACGCCGACTTCGACGGCGACCAGATGGCGGTCCACGTGCCGCTCTCCGCCGAGGCCCAGGCCGAGGCGCGGCTGCTGATGCTGTCCTCGAACAACATCCTCTCGCCCGCGCACGGCTCGCCTCTCGCGACGCCGTCGCAGGACATGGTGCTCGGGATCTACTTCCTCACCTACGGGAAGAGCGCCGAGCAGCTCGCCGAGCTCGACGAGAAGCTCAAGTCGGGCAAGTCCGCGAGCGGCAACGGGAGCCGGCCGCACACCTATCGCTCCGCCCAGGAGGCCGAGCTCGCCTACGAGAACGGGATCGTCAAACTGCACGACCTCGCCGAGTACCGGCGCCCGGGCCACGAGCACTTCCTGACCACGGTCGGCCGGATCATCTTCAACGACCGGATCGAGCGGGCGATCGCGGCGGCGCTCGAGGACGATTGGGACCCGGAGCGCTACGAGTTCATCAATCACTCGCTGAAGAAGCGCGAGGTCAACGAGATCGTCTCGAACCTGGTCGAGGCCTACGGGGCGGCGGCGATCGCCCAGGCGCTCGACGCCTTCAAGGAGCTGGGCTTTCACTTCGCGACCCAGGCCGGGATCACGATCTCCAAGAACCACGTTGTCTCGCCTCCGAACAAGGACGAGATCCTCGCCGGCTACGAGAAGCAGGTGGTCGAGATCGAGGGCCAGTACGACGACGGGTTGCTCTCCGATGAGGACCGCAAGGAGCAGCTGCGCGAGCTCTGGGACCGGGCGACCGACGAGGTCGCTTCGGCGATGGAGGCAAACCTCGACGAGCTCAACCCGATCTTCATGATGGCCAACTCGGGGGCCCGGGGCTCGTTCAAGCAGATCCGGCAGCTCGCCGGGATGCGGGGGCTGATGGCGAACCCGAAGGGGGAGATCATCGAGCGCCCGATCAAGGCCAACTTCATGGAGGGCCTGTCGGTGCTCGAGTACTTCATCTCCACTCACGGCGCCCGCAAGGGCCTCGCCGACACGGCGCTGCGCACCGCGGACTCGGGCTATTTGACCAGGCGCCTGGTCGACGTCGCCCAGGACGTGATCATCCGCGCCGAGGACTGCAAGACCAAGGACTACGTCGAGTACCCGTTCCGAAACGACGAGGGCCAGCCGAACCCGAACCTGGTCGGCCGGGTGGCGGCGAAGAAGTTCGCGACCAAGCGCGGTCGCGAGCTGCTCAAGAGGGGCCAGGAGATCGATGTACCGGAGCTCGAGCAGATCGCGGAGGCGTTCGGCGACGAGGAGGTATCGGTCCCGGTCCGCTCGGTGCTCAAGTGCGAGCTCGAGTCCGGGGTCTGCCAGACCTGCTACGGGCGGGCGCTCGCGACCGGCTCGATCGTCGAGCTCGGCGACGCAGTCGGGATCATCGCCGCGCAGTCGATCGGCGAGCCCGGCACCCAGCTGACGATGCGCACCTTCCACACCGGCGGCGTCGCCGGAGCGGACATCACCCAGGGCCTGCCCCGGGTGGTCGAGCTGTTCGAGGCGCGCAAGCCGAAGGGCATGGCGGAGATGGCCGAGGTCGAGGGCAAGATCGCGATCGAGGAGACGGACAAGGAGATCCGGCTCACGATCACCGATCCGAAGGGCGAGGAGGCGGCCTACAAGCTGCCCCCGCGCGCGCGGCTGCTGGTCAAGCACGGTGATCGGGTCGCTGCCGGCGCGCAGCTCGAGGACGGGTCGCTGTACCCCTCTGACCTGCTCCGGATCCGCGGCCGGACCGAGACCGAGCTCTATCTCGTGCGCGAGGTACAGCGGGTCTACAAGCAGCAGGGCGTCGACATCAACGACAAGCACATCGAGCTGATCGTGCGCCAGATGATGAAGCGGGTGAAGATCGAGTCGAAGGGCTCAACCACGCTGCTGCCGGGAGCGCTTGAGGACCGCCACCGGCTCAAGGTGCTCAACAAGGAGGTCAAGGACGGCGGCGGCACCCCGGCCAAGGGCGAGGAGACGATCCTCGGCATCACCAAGGCCTCGCTGGCGACCGAGTCGTTCCTCTCCGCCGCCTCCTTCCAGGAGACGACCAAGGTGCTGACCGACGCCGCCCTCGAGGGCAAGCGCGACAAGCTCGTCGGCCTGAAGGAGAACGTGATCATCGGCAAGCTGATCCCGGCCGCGACCGGGCTCAAGCACTACCGCACGCTCGAGATCGAGCCGGTGGAGCCGGCGCAGCGACCCGAGGAGGACCTGCTCGACGAGGACGAGCTCGCGGCCGAGCTCGGGCTCGGCGAGGACGGCGGCGATTCCGCCGACCTGGAGGGGTTCGGCCCCTCGTTCGCCGAGGAGCTGGAGGAGCTGGCCCAGGAGATCGAGCCCGCCGCCGAGGGCGAGAGCTCGAGCTAGACGACCCCGTTCCTAGTCGACGTCGCGGCGCGCGTGTCCGGCCGCCGCGCGGACCGGGGCCGGCGTTCCGATCACGCGGGTGCGCCCGGCCGGCGGGCAGTCGGGCAGCGGCAGCGTCCCGGGCCCGTGGTCGCCGCGACGGGGCCCACGCGGGCGCTTGGGCTGGCGCCGGAAGCGGCCGAAGCGGTACCCATCCTCGGACTCCGGCGGCGCCTCGTCGGGCAGCGTCTCGGCGTGGAAGGCCCACCAGACGAGATAGAGCAGGAGGGCGATGGGGATCTTCAAGACCACCATCAGGAAGAAGATCGGAAAGAAGCCGTCCACGCGTAGCTCGCCAGTCCCGCTGCTCTAGGGACGTTCGAGAGTGTAACCGTCGTCGACCCAGCGCAGGAGCGTCTCGGTGTGCGCTTCGGTGAGCCCGATGTCGGACTCGGTCGGAGCGAGCAGGGTCGGGGCGGCGCGCCGCTTCGCCCACGCATGGCAGCTCTCGTCGAGCGAGTCGTCGATCCAGGCCAGCGGGCGCTCGCCGGCGTACTCCTCGATCGCATCGAGCTTCCAGTGCGCGGTCCCGAACCGCGCCCTGCCGTCGAACCGCAGACAGGGCAGAGCGCCGGGGAGCCCGAGGATCAGCGGCAGCTGGTCGTTGGCGCGGTCCTCCCAGCCCGTCGCCCAGATCAGCTCGTAGACCTCGCCGAGCCGGGCGAGCTGCGGGCCGGCGGCGTCGGAGATGCAGTGGGCGACCCCGTCGATGAGGTGAAAGCGGCCGGCGACGCGGTCGAGCGGACCCTCGAAGCCGAAGAGGCTGATCACACCGTCGACATCGACAGCGAGGATCGGACGCTGCGCTGACACGCGCGCAGCGTAGCCAACCCGCCCTGCTATCTTCCGCCGCCGTGCCGAGCACCAACCAGCTGATCAGGAAGGGGCGCAAGCCGCCCCAGAAGAAGGTCGCGACACCCGGCCTCAAGTCCGGTCACGGCCGCAAGCAGCGGATGGCTGCCCCTCAGCGCCGCGGCGTCTGCACCCGCGTCTACACGGCGACGCCGAAGAAGCCGAACTCGGCGCTGCGCAAGGTCGCCCGAGTCCGGCTCACGAACGGGATGGAGGTCACCTGCTACATCCCCGGCGAGGGCCACAACCTTCAGGAGCACTCGGTAGTCCTCGTCCGCGGCGGCCGCGTCAAGGACCTTCCCGGCGTTCGCTACAAGGTGGTCCGCGGCACGCTCGATGCCTCCGGCGTCTCGGACCGAAGGCAGTCGCGGTCGGTGTACGGGGTCAAGAAGTAGCCGTGACCCGCTGATGCCCCGCCGCGCCCGAGCAGCGATCCGCCAGATCGAGGCCGATTCGGTTCATCGCAGCCGCCTCGTCCAGCAGGTGGTCAACAAGGTGATGCTGGACGGCAAGAAGGCGACCGCCGAGCAGATCACCTATGACGCGCTGGCGATCGTCGGCGAGCGCAGCGGCCGCGCCCCGGTCGAGGTGCTCGAGGACTCGGTCAAGGAGCTGACTCCGGTGCTCGAGGTCCGCTCGCGCCGGGTCGGCGGCGCCACCTACCAGGTGCCGGTCGAGGTCCCGCCGCGCCGCGCCCGCACCCTCGCGGTGCGCTGGCTGGTCAGCTTCGCCCGCAATCGCCGAGAGAAGTCGATGGCCGACCGGCTCGCGAACGAGATCCTCGAGTCGTTGCAGCAACAGGGCGGCGCCTGGAAGCGCAAGGACGACATCTATCGGATGGCGCAGGCGAACAAAGCGTTCGCCCACTACCGCTGGTAGGGCAATCCAGGCTAGGAGCGACGCCGCGGGTCGCCGACCGCCGGCAAGCGGGAGCTGATGATGCCATTACCGGCCTTCCGTTTGCGGTGCACGACACAGGGTGCACCCGCGTGGCTGACCCTCGGCCCGCTGACGCCCGGGATGTTCGGGTCGTCGAGCACGGCGCTGCCACCGCAGTTCGGCAGGAGGCCCTTGAACTCAGGCGGGGGATACGGACCCGGGACGTAGTCGGCGTTCACCTCGAGCGGCGTGCCGAGCTTGGTGGCGAAGGTGTACGGGGCGCCGAAGCAGTCCTCGAGGTGAGCGGCACCGTTTTCCGCAACGGAGTTCATGACCTTCTTGTCGATCGTGGTTACCGCCCGCTTCTCCCGACCGAGCCCCGTGAAGTCGATCACGACGACGTCGTTCGACGCGATCAGCTCGGTGTAACCGGCGCAGTCGAGACCGCTCGAACGCGAAATCGTGAGGAAGCCTGTGTCGGTGTCGGTGAACGGCCCCTGGATCGCCGTGACGCTGACGCTCGACGCTCCGCCGAAGGACTGGTTCGTGTTCGCAAGCAGGAGCGAGCCGGTGCAGGTCACGTCTTCCAGGCACAACACCGCCACCTCGTCGATCTTGAACGGACCGGACGTCGTTGAGCCCGCCTGCGAGCTAGAGGCGACGAGCGTGTAGTTCTGGTCCGATGACTTGTTGATGGTGAGCGTCGAGAACGAGGCGACGCCCGCAGAGGTCGTCACGGTCGTCGTACCCCCGAGCGTCCCGCCTCCGGGATTAGCCCCGATGGTCATCGTGACCGAGATGCCCGAGGTGGGGACGCGGTGACCCAAGGAGTCGACCACCTCGACCCTGACCGGTGGGCCGGCCGGGTCATAGGCCGTGCTGGTGATCGCCTGGTCCACGCGTGTGTGGCTTGGCTGGGCGAGAAAGCGCAGCGAGTGGGGCTTGTGGGTGCCCATCGCAGGCGAAGCCCCGAGCAGCATCACGAGCATCGCACCGACGAGAGCGAGCGGAAGGCGGAGGTACAGCATCACGGGATTTGAGCCTCTCACGCTCTGCCAAGATATCCGACGTGACCACACGGCAGCGTGCTGGCTCGCAAGCCGGTAGCGCGGGCGCCGAGCGACGCCTCGATCCGTACGTGCCTCGTGTGGTGCTGCGGCATCTCGCCGAGTCCCCGGCCGCACGCGTGCGCAGCGTCGCGGCGACTGTCGTCTTCGCCGACATCTCCGGTTTCACCGCGCTCTCAGAGCGGCTCGCCCGACAGGGCCGCCGGGGCGCCGAGGAGCTCACGGAGACGATCGGCGGTTCCCTGAGCACGCTTCTGAGCGTCGCCTATGAGGCCGGTGGGAGCCTGCTGGAGCTCGGCGGTGACGCGCTCCTGCTGCTCTTCGAGCACGAGGGCCATGCCGAGCGCGCGTGCCGGGCTGCGACCGGCATGCGACGCACGCTACGCGAGAGTGGGCGCCTACGTACCGGCGCGGGCCGGATCACGCTGCGCATCTCCCAGGGTGTACACAGCGGGACGTTCCACAACTTCCTCGTCGGCGAGTCGCATCGCGAACATCTGCTCGTCGGACCCGCCGCCTCCGAGGTCGTGCGGATGGAGAAGGCGGCGGATGCCGGCGAGGTCGTGATCAGCCCGGCGACCGCCGCGCTCCTGCCCGAGCGGTGCGTCGGAGCCCGGAAGGGAGCCGGCCTGCTGCTCGAGGTCGAGCCTGATGTAGTCGCCGCGCCCATCGAGCGTCCGTACGAGCCCCCGCCGCTCGAGGCAGTCGCCGGCTGCCTGCCGGTGATGGTGCGGTCGCACGTCATCGCGGGCGGCCAGCCGTCCGAGCATCGCAACGTCACAATCGCTTTCCTGCGCTTCGCCGGAACCGATGAGCTGATCAGGCGAGAGGGCATCGAGGCGGCCGCGGACGCGCTCGAGGAGCTCGTCATGGACGTGCAGCACGCCGTCGATCGGTCCGAGGTCTGCTTCCTGAGTGCCAACGTCGACGACGATGGCGGCAAGCTGCTGCTCACGGCCGGCGCGCCGCGGATCATCGGCGACGACGAGGAGCGCATGCTCCTCGCCCTGCGGGGTGTGCTTGCGGGTCCCCGGAGGCTGCCGGTGCAGATCGGCGTCAATCGCGGCAACGCGTTCGCGGGCGAGATCGGCCCGCCCTACCGGCGCACCTACAGCGTCATGGGCGACGCGGTCAACCTCGCAGCGCGGGTCATGGCCAAGGCGCCGCCCGACGAGCTCTACTCGACGGCGGGGGCGCTCGACCGCTCGCCGACACGCTTTCGCACGCTGGCTCTGGAGCCGTTCGCGGCCAAGGGCAAGGCCGAGCCGGTCCAGGCGTGGTCGGTCGGCCCGCCGGTCTCCGCCCGGACGCGCACCGCGGTCGCCGTGCGCTTCCCGCTCGTCGGCCGTGACCGGGAGATCGCCGCGCTCGTGCGCGCGCTCGACGACGCGCGGGCGGGGCAGGGTCGGTTCGTGGAGATCGTGGGCGAGCCCGGTATCGGCAAGACCCGGCTCGCCGAGGAGTTGCGCGAGCGGGCCGAGGGTCTCGAGCGCATCTCTGCCACCGCCGAGGCGTTCGCCGTTTCCACGCCCTACGCCGCCTGGCGCGAGCTCCTGCGCGAGGCGGTTGGCGTGGGGTGGGAGGACGCCGACGAGGTGGTCCTCGCCCGTCTCAGCGCGTGCGTGAGTGAGCGCGCTCCCGAGCTGCGCCCCTGGCTACCGCTGCTGGCCGTGCCGTTCGACGTCGACCCGCCGGGCACCCGGGAGGTCGACGCGCTCGCGCCCGAGTTCCGCCGCGCGCGCCTACACCGGACGGTCATCGCGTTCCTGCGAGCGTTGCTCGACCGCCCGACGCTGATCGAGTGTGACGACGCCCAGCACCTGGACGAGGCCTCGGTCGACCTGTTCGCCGCCGTCGCCCGCGAGGTCGGCACCGCTCCGTGGCTCGTCCTGCTCGTGCGCCGCGAGGCGGGTGCGTTCGCCGCCCCGGATTCGCCGGCGGTGATCCGGCTCGAGCCCGGCCCGCTCGCGGTGTCGGAAACCCGCGCGCTCGCAGAGGCGGCGACGGACGCGGCGCCACTCAATCCGACGCTTCTCGAGCTCTCGGTCGAACGCTCGGGGGGCAACCCACAGTTCCTGCGCGACCTGCTGCGGGCCGCGGCCGAGGGCGACGGCAACGAGCTGCCGGAGAGTTTGGAGGCTGCGGCGATGGCGCGCATCGACCGCCTGGACCCCGAGGACCGGACGATAATCCGGCACGCCTCGGTCCTGGGCCTGAGCTTCCACCCGCGCTTCCTCCTCGAGGTCCTGGGCGACGAAGTTCCCGCGCCGACCGAGCACACCTGGACCCGTCTTGAACCGTTCTTCCTTGACGACGGCGACGGCTACCTGAGCTTCCGGCGTGTGATCGTGCGAGACGCCGCGTATGCCGGGCTGCCGTACCGCACCCGCCGGCGCCTGCATGCCGCGGTCGGGTTGCGGATGGAGCGTGAGTACGCCTCGACACTCGACGAGGTCGGGGGCATCCTCTCATTGCATTTCTATCGTGCAGGCGAGCGCGCGAAGGCCTGGCGCTACGCGCGCGAGGCTGCCGACCGGGCGCGCGACAACGCGGCGTTCGCGGCCGCTGCCGACCTCTACCGCCGCGCCCTCGACTCGGCCCGCGGCCTCGGTGTGGCGCCGGGCGAGCTCGCAGCTACGTGGGAGGAGTTCGGTGAGGCGCAGGCGCGGGCGGGCGAGGTGACCTCTGCGGTCGAGGCGTTCGGCCGCGCGCGGCGTCTGGTGCCGGAAGATCCCGTGCGCCGCGCGCGGCTCATGCACCGCACGGCATGGGTTCACGAACGGGTCGGCCGCACCGCGTTGGCGTACCGGTGGGGTCGCCGCGGGCTGCGCGCGCTCGAGAACGTCAGCGGGCGTCCGGCGGCGCGCGAGCGGGCGGGGCTGATCACGACGCTCGCCGCTGTGCGCCGCCAGCAGGGCCGGGCGGCCGAGGCCGAGCGGCTCTGCCGTGAAGGGATCGCCGAGGCGCGGGGCGCCGGAGACGAGCTGCTCCTGGCCCGTGCGTTCTTCAACCTCGACTCGGCGCTCGTCGACCTCGGGCGCGCATCGGAGGCTACGCATTCCGCGCGAGCGCTCGAGATCTACACGCGCGCCGGGAACAGTGAACGGGAGGCGGCGGTGCTGAACAACCTCGGCTCGTTCGCCTATTGGGAGGGTCGCTGGCCGGAGGCGGTTGACCTGTTCGCCCGCGCCGCGGAGGCCAGCGAGCGCGCGGGGGACGTCTGGGCGGCCGCCTACGGGGACTGCAACATCGGCGAGGTACTCGCCGACCAGGGGCGCCTGGACGAGGCCGAGGAGCGCCTGCGCCGAGCGCGGCGGATCTGGCACGGCACCGAGGACGCACACGGGGTTGCGTTTGCCTCCGCGCTGCTCGGTCGCCTGGCGGCGCGCGCGGGGCATCACGAGGAGGCGGCCGAGCTGCTCTCGGGTGCCGCGCGCAGCTTCCACGACCTGCAGGCGCGCGGCGATGCCGCACTCGTGGAGGCTTACCTGGCCGAGGCGGCGCTGTTCGCCGGACAGGCCAAGGATGCGCTGGCCCGGGCCGATCTGGAGCTGGCCGACGGAGCCGCGCCGCGGGCGCTGCTGCTGCGTGTGCGCGCCGGGGCGATGCTCCGGTTGGGAGACCGCGAGGCGGCCGCGGCGGCGCTCGACGACGCGCTCGCGCAGGCCCGCGAGCACGACGAGCGCTACGAGGTCGCCCTGATCCTCGACGCGCTGCTCGCCCTGGGCCGCGCCACCCCGGAAGCGGCGGACGAGCGCGACGAGATCGTCGCCGCCCTCGGGGTCTCAACGCTTCCCCGATCGCCGAGCACCAACGTGCACGCAGAGCGGGCGTAAGCAGTGCCGAAGCGCGCCATGTCTCCGGCCGGCTTACTCGACTTGCACGCCGCGACCGCGTCTGGGATATTGAGCACGCGATGACGGGTGGAACGCGGACCGCCCAGCGGGGACGACGGAGCAAGGACGCCAAGGTCGAGCTGCTGAGGAACGTGCCTCTTTTCTCAGAGTGCAGCAAGCGCGACCTGCGCCGAATCGCCGGGCTTGTGGACGAGGTGGATCTTTCGGATCGCAGTGTCCTCATCCGTCAGGGTGAACCGGGGCGGGAATGCTTCGTGATCGCCGAAGGGAAAGCCAAGGCAACCGTGCGCGGAAGCGGCTCGGCTTGGCTCGAACCCGGCGACGTCGTGGGCGAGATGGCCCTCCTCGACCAAGCCCCGCGCGCCGCGACCGTGACCGCGTGGACAGACATGCACCTGCTCGTCCTCACCTCACGCAACTTCTCGGCGCTGATCGAAGAGTTCCCGCCCGTTGCGCGGCGGATCATGGCGGCGTTGGCGGGGAGAGTCCGTGAGGCGGATGCCCGCCAGCCGCCGGCGCCTCACCTGCGAGCAAGTAGGTAGTTACAGAACCACGTCTGTCGGGCGCGGGGTCGCCTCGCTCACCGAGGCCATCACAACGTCCGCTTCGGCGCCTGCCCTGCGTCCTTCCCGGGCTTGCGTTTCGCCGCCTCCGACCTGCTCGGCTTCGTTTCGGACGCCGCGGGCTTGGTCCTCGCCGTGTTTTGTCGCCCCGGCCTTCGTTCGCCGGAGGGTGACCGCCGCCGCTTGCCCGGTTGCAGCGAGGCGAGCTGGTCGGGGCTGAGGGTGGCGAGGGCGACGCCGCTGACCGCGAGGCCGATCGACCCGAGCAGCCCGAGCCAGAACCCGCCCGCCGGCACCGCCTGGGCGTCGAGGAACGAGCCGCTCTCCCCGCTCAGGGTGCCCACCGCGTTGGCGTCCGGAAGGTCGGCGAGCAGGAAGATCGCCAGGGCCAGGACGCCGGCGACACCGACCGCGATCGCCGCCGGCTTCGATGCCGCCAACACTGCGACGGCCAAAGCGGCGACGGCGAACAGCGCGAGCAGGGCGACCGCGTAGTTGTGGCGGTCGGCGCCGCTCTGGGTCTCGATCGTCGGCGCCGAGGGCGGCGTGAACTCGAACATCGTCATCAGCTCCGAGGCGAACAGGCAGAGCGCTGCGATCAGGCAGGCGACCGGGAGCAGGCGGGTCAGTATCGCGCTGCTCAACCGCCTGCCCCCTCGGCGCGTCGCTTTCCGGCGCCCTTCGCCCGCGCGCCGGCGCGCCCTACGCGACCGGGTCGCTCGCCGCCCGTCCGGAGCTTGTCCGCGATCTGCCGGGCTGGGCCGGGCCGGGGCCCCCGGGAGGCACTGCGCACCTCGCCGGGCTTTCGACCCAGGTAGCGTGGCAGAAGCACCCCGGCGGCGATCAGCACGGCCGCAGTTGCGACCTGCAGCCAGAAACCTTCGACGAGCGACGCCGACGCGCCCTCATAGACGACCGCGGCGTCGCCCTCGTCGAGCCCCTTCGGCGCGTCGACCAGCACGCTGATCGCCACCACCACGACGCCGATCACGATCAGCAGCCGCGCCGCGCGCGGCCGTCCGGCGAGGGCGATGACGAGGGCCGCCAGCGCCGCGACGCCGAGTGGCACCATCAGCCAGCCGTGCGCCTCGCCCGCGACGCCGCTATCCACTTCGGGGGCCGCCGCGACCGCCTCTACCTCGCCCGAGTAGCCCTCGGTGCCGATCGCGACCGTGCGGTAGTCGAGCCACTGTGAGGCGATCAGCGCCACGATCGCTACGACGCAGACCGCGGCCATGGCGCCGGCCGGCGTCAGCCGGCGCTCGAGCACGCGATAGCCGGCGCGGGCCAGGGCGGCGAGCGCGGCGAGCAAGGGCAGCAGGTAGCGGCGCCAGGCGGCGAGCACGAGCGCGCCCGCTCGTTCCGCCACCGCGAGCCAGCCGCGTACGAACGTGGCGCCGTGCTTTCGCGCCGGCGCGATCACTCGCTTGCTCGTCCACTGACCCGCGGCGGCTGCGCGCTGGCGGGTCGCGCTCGACACGGAGGGACGATCCGGACGGGGCTTGGGGCGGCTGGCCTTTTCCCCGGCGGCCCGGGCCCCCGGACCGGCCCCGCGGCCACGCGCCGTCGAGCCGTCCCTGCCCTTGCCGCCCGTTGGCCGCGGCCGGCGCGGCGGCATTCCCCGGCGGTCCTCGTCCTTGCGAGCGGACTTCGTGCTGCGCTGCTTGCCCGCGCCCCGCTTCCCGACCGCGTCGGTCGGCTTCTGGCTCTTCCTGCGCCCCTCGGTCGGCCTCGGGCTGTGCTTGCGGCGGGCGCCCGGGGGCTTTGGGTCGCCTTTATCGCGCCGCTCGACGGGCTCCTCGGAGCGCCGGCCAAAAAGGCCAGAGATCCGCTTGCGGAGGCTCATTGGAGGGGTTCGGGGGCCGGAATGGCTCTGCTATAGTCACGCGTCGCTTGCGCGCTGGCCGCACGGCTTTGCGCGGGCGGAGATTCCTGCGATGGAGAGCGGCGCGACATAAGGGCGTTTCGGGCTTACTCGGCGGTCAAGCGCTTGGGCCCGACAGGGCCCTTTTTGTTGCGCTGACACGCTCTCGCACCGCCTCGTCTCCTCCTCGGCTCGCGCCGCAACGATCAACCTACAGAACAAGCCCCCACAGCCCCGAGAGCTTCAGACGGACCTTCAAGCAGATGGCACGCACCTTCCCCCTAGAGAGGACCCGCAACATCGGGATCATGGCGCACATCGACGCCGGCAAGACGACGACGACCGAGCGCATTCTGTTCTACACCGGGCGCACCCACAAACTCGGCGAAGTGCATGAGGGCGCCGCGGTCATGGACTGGATGGAGCAGGAGCAGGAGCGTGGGATCACGATCACCTCCGCCGCAACCGCGTGCGAGTGGGAGGGACACCGGATCAACATCATCGACACGCCCGGGCACGTGGACTTCACGGTCGAGGTCGAGCGCTCGCTGCGGGTGCTCGACGGCGCGATCGCCCTCTTCGACTCGGTCGCCGGGGTCGAGCCGCAATCCGAGACCGTCTGGCGCCAAGCCGACAAGTACGGCGTCCCGCGGATCGCGTTCATCAACAAGATGGACCGGATCGGCGCCGACTTCGAGCGCGCGGTCGAAACGATGCGCGACCGGCTCGGCGCCAATCCGCTGCCGATCCAGCTCCCGATCGGCGCCGAGGACGGCTTCGCGGGCGTGATCGACCTGATCGAGAACAAGGCGCTGGTCTGGAAGGACGAGCTCGGCACCGAGTTCGCCTACGAGGAGATCCCGGCCGAGCTCGCCGACGCGGCCCACGACGCGCGCACCCATTTGATCGAGGCCTGCGCCGACTACGACGACGAGCTGATGGAGGCCTACCTGAACGAGGAGGAGATCCCGCACGAGCGGATCGCCAAGTCGCTGCACCGCGCGACGCTCGACCTCAAGGTAACCCCCGTCCTCTGCGGCTCGGCGTTCAAGAACAAGGGCGTACAGCCGCTGCTCGACGCGATCGTCGAGCTGCTGCCGTCGCCGCTCGAGGTCCCGCCGGTCAAGGGCTTCGAGACGTCGAACAAGGGCGACGGCACCCAGGGGGACGAGGTCGAGCGTCCGGCCGAGGACTCGGCTCCCTTCGCCTCCCTCGCCTTCAAGGTGATGGCCGATCCCTATGTCGGCAAGCTGACCTACTTCCGCGTCTACTCCGGCAAGCTTGCCGCCGGCAGCCGGGTCCTGAATGCGACCAACGGCCGCACCGAGCGGGTCGGGCGGCTGCTGATGATGCACGCCAACCACCGCGAGGAGATCGAGGAGTGCTACGCGGGCGACATCGTCGCCGGGGTCGGCCTCAAGCAGACCTCGACCGGCGACACGCTCTCGGCGCCCGACGCCCCGGTGATGCTGGAGAACATCGAGTTCCCGGACCCGGTGATCGCGGTCGCGATCGAGCCGAAGACGAAGGCCGACCAGGAGAAGCTCTCGGCCTCGCTCGCGCGGCTCGCCGAGGAAGACCCGACCTTCCGGATCGAGAGCGACGAGGAGACCGGCCAGACGCTGATCCACGGGATGGGCGAGCTGCACCTCGAGGTGATCGTCGACCGCCTGCTGCGCGAGTTCAACGTCGACGCCAACGTCGGCCGGCCGCAGGTCGCTTACCGCGAGACCGTCCGCGAGCGGGTCGAGAAGATCGTTGGCCGGTTCGTGCGCCAGACCGGTGGCCGCGGCCAGTTCGGCCACGTCGTGATCAACCTCGAGCCGGCGCCCGACGAGGGCTTCGACTTCGTCAACAAGATCAAGGGCGGAGCGATCCCGACCGAGTTCATTCCCGCGGTCGAACAGGGGATCGAGGAGGCGCTCGGATCCGGGGTGAAGGCCGGCTATCCGGTAGTCGACGTCCGGGTCGAGCTCACCGACGGCTCCTATCACGACGTGGACTCGTCGGAGATGGCGTTCAAGATCGCCGGCTCGATGGCGGTCCAGGAGGCAGCCCGCCGGGCGAAGCCGGTGCTGCTCGAGCCGGTGATGTCGGTCGAGGTTGTGACGCCCGAGGATTTCCTCGGCGATGTGATCGGCGACCTCTCACGCCGTCGCGGCAAGGTGCAGGGCCAGGAGCCGCGCGGCAATGCGCTCGCGGTTCACGCCTATGTGCCGCTCGGCGAGATGTTCGGCTACGCCACCGACCTGCGCTCCTCGACCCAGGGGCGGGCCGACTACACGATGCAATTCGAGCGCTACGAGGAGGTGCCGGCGAGCATCGCCGAGCAGATCGTCGAGAGCACGACCGCGGAGCCGGTCACGGCATGAGCGCGATTCTGTAATTCTTCCGGGGTTGCCCGGAGCCAGCCCGACAGAACAGACTTAGAAAGAACACGAAGGAGCAAGAGGAAACGAGATGGCGGAGAAGTTCGATCGCAGCAAGCCGCATGTCAACGTCGGCACGATCGGTCACATCGACCACGGCAAGACGACGCTGACCGCGGCGATCACGAAGGTGCTCGCCGAGCAGGGCGGCGCCGAGGAACGATCGTTCGAGTCGATCGACAACGCTCCCGAGGAGAAGGAGCGCGGGATCACCATCGCCACCTCGCACGTCGAGTACCAGACCGAGAACCGGCATTACGCCCACGTCGATTGCCCGGGGCACGCCGACTACGTCAAGAACATGATCACCGGCGCGGCGCAGATGGACGGCGCGATCCTGGTCGTCTCGGCGGCCGACGGGCCGATGCCCCAGACCCGCGAGCACATCCTGCTCGCGCGCCAGGTCAACGTCCCCTACGTCGTCGTCTATCTCAACAAGACCGACATGGTCGACGACGAGGAGATCATCGAGCTGGTCGAGGAGGAGGTCAAGGACCTGCTCAACGAGTACGACTTCCCGGGCGACGAGACGCCGATCATCAAGGGGTCGGCGCTGAAGGCGCTGGAGGGCGACGAGGAGGCCAAGAAGTCGATCCTCGAGCTCGCCGAGGCGCTCGACAACTACATCCCCGAGCCCGAGCGCGACCTCGACAAGCCATTCCTGATGCCGGTCGAGGACATCATGACGATCACCGGTCGAGGCACGGTGGCGACCGGACGGATCGAGCAGGGGATCGTCAACACCGGCGACGAGGTCGAGATCGTCGGCATCCGGGATACCACGAAGACGGTGGTCACCGGGGTGCAGATGTTCCACAAGGACCTCGACCAGGGGCAGGCCGGTGACAATGCGGGCTGCCTGCTGCGCGGCACCAAGCGCGAGGAGATCGAGCGCGGGCAGGTGCTGGCGAAGCCGGGGTCGATCACCCCGCACACCAAGTTCAAGTCCGAGGTCTACTGCCTGAAGAAGGAGGAGGGCGGCCGTCACACCCCGTTCTTCTCGGGCTACCGCCCGCAGTTCTACTTCCGGACCACGGACGTGACCGGCGTCGCCAACCTCCCCGAGGGAACGGAGATGGTGATGCCCGGTGACAACGTCGAGATGACGATCGAGCTGATCAACCCGATCGCCATGGACCAGGGCCTGCGGTTCGCGATCCGCGAGGGCGGTCGCACCGTCGGCTCGGGGGTCGTCACCGAGATCCTCGAGTAAGGCTCATGGAGCCGGCCCGCCGGGCCGGCTCTTCGTTTGAAGTAACGGATACGACCGGGGCGGCGCCCCACGAACGGGGCGGCGCCCCTTGTGCGCCAGCGACCAGCAACCAGCAACGAGCACGAACAAAACCTTGGCAACACTCGCAACCAACAAGATCAGGATCCGGCTCAAGGCGTACGACCACGACGCCATCGACCGGGCTGCGCGCGAGATCGTCGAGACCGCGACCCGCACCGGCGCCTCGGTGTCGGGGCCGGTGCCGCTGCCGACCGACCGCAACATCTACTGCGTGATCCGCTCGCCGTTCAAGGACAAGGACTCGCGCGAGCACTTCGAGATCCGCACCCACAAGCGGCTGATCGACATCCACCAGCCGACCCCGAAGACGATCGACAGCCTGCAGCGCCTCGATGCCCTGCCGGCCGGAGTCGACATCGAGATCAAGATCTGAACGCTCCGCGAATGCCCGCAATCATCGGAAAGAAAGTCGGCATGACCCAGGTCTTCACCGAGGACGGGACCCGCCTCCCGGTGACCGTGATCGAGGCGGAGCCGAACACCGTGACCGCGGTCCGCACCCCTGACGACGACGGCTACGCGGCAGTGCAGCTTGCCGCGATCCCGACCAGCGAGCGCAAGCTGACCAAGCCAGAGCTCGGCCACCTCGCGAAGGCGGGCGCGCCGCCGTCGAAGGCGGTGGCCGAGTTCCGCGACGAGGCGCCCGAGGCCCAGATCGGCGAGTCGCTGACCGTTGAGCAGTTTGAGCCCGGCCAGCGGGTCAAGGTCTCGGCGACCGCTATCGGAAAGGGCTTTCAGGGCACGATCAAGCGCCACAACTTCAGCCGCGGCCCGGTCTCGCATGGCTCCCACAACGTCCGCGCCCCGGGCTCGATCGGCGCCAGCGCCGACCCGGCGCGCGTCTTTCGCGGCGTCAAGATGCCGGGCCGGATGGGCGGCAAGCGGGTCACCGAGCGTGGGCTCGAAGTGGTCGAGGTGGACGCGGAGCGCAATCTGCTTCTGCTCCGCGGAGCCGTCCCGGGCCCCAAGGGCGCAACCGTCGAGGTGCGCAGCGATGGCTGAGCGAAAGCAAGCGCTCAAGGCACCGACGCTGGGCAAGCAGGCGAAGAGCGATCTGCCCGCGGCCCTGTTCTCCGAGCAGTTCCACGAGAGCCTCGTGCACGAGGCGGCGCGGGCCGATCTCGCCTCCAGGCGGCGCGGGACGGCTTCGACACTGGGGCGGGGCGAGGTCTCGATGACCACCGCCAAGGCGTGGAAGCAGAAGGGCACGGGTCGTGCCCGCGCCGGGGCGCTCAGCGTCCCGCACCGCCGCGGCGGCGGGGTGGCGTTCGGCCCGAAGCCGCGCAGACACACGTTCAAGGTCAACCGCAAGGCCCGTCGGCGCGCGCTGCGGTCGGCGCTCTCCGTGCACGCCGCCCGCGGCAGCATCGCGGTGCTGGACGCGGCCCCGTTCGAGCAACCCTCGACGAAGAAGGCCGCCGACTGCCTGGCCAAATGGGACGCCAAGCCACCGGCGCTGGTCGTGCTCGACGCCGACCAGGGCGGCGCCGTGAAGAGCTTTCGCAACCTGCCCGAGGTGAGCGTCGTCGCGGCCGGCTCGGTCGGGGTCGCCGATCTGATCGGCCACGCCTCCCTGGTCGTCACCCCGGAGGCGCTGGCGGTGCTCGAGGCTCGCTGTGCGGAGGTGAACCGCTGATGGACGCCCGCCGGGTGATCATCGAGCCGGTCGTCTCGGAGAAGAGCTATGCGCTGATGGCGGACGGCAAGTACACGTTCCGGGTCGACGACCGCGCCCACAAGACCCAGATCCGCGCCGCGGTCGAGGAGGTCTTCGGGGTCGGCGTGACCGAGGTGCGGACGATCAAGGTCCACTCGAAGCCGAAGCGGCGGGGCCTGCACCGTGGTCGGACCCGCTCATGGAAGAAGGCGATCGTCCAGCTCGCGCCGGGCGACCGGATCGAGCTCTTCGAGGGCGCGGCGGTGGCTGAGTAATGGCGATGCGAAAGACAAAGCCGACCAGCCCCGGGCGTCGCTTCGCGACCTACCAGCAGCGCGAGGAGCTGACCGGTTCGGCCCCGCACAAGCCGCTGACCAAGGGCAAGCGGAAGACCGCCGGGCGCAACGGCCGCGGCCGGATCACGGCCCGGCACCGCGGCGGGGGCGCCAAGCGCCGCTATCGCGAGATCGACTTCAAGCGGCTCAAGGACGGTGTCCCGGCGAAGGTGGCGACGATCGAATACGACCCGAACCGGACCTGCTACATCGCCCTTCTCCACTACGCCGACGGGGCGAAGAGCTACATCCTCGCCCCGCAGGGCGTGCGCCCCGGCGCCACCGTCGAGTCGGGCGAGAAAGCCGACATCCAGCCCGGCAACGCGCTGCCGCTGCGGGCGATCCCGACCGGCACCGTGGTCCACAACGTCGAGATGATCCCGGGCCAGGGAGGCAAGCTCGGCCGCTCGGCCGGCTCGGCGATCCAGGTTGTCGCCAAGGAGGGGCCGATGGTCACCGTGCGGCTGCCGTCGTCGGAGATGCGGATGGTGAGGGCCGACTGCCGGGCGACGGTCGGTGCGCTGTCGAACTCCGAGCACCAGAACGTCAAGATCGGCAAGGCGGGGCGCAACCGGCACAAGGGCAAGCGCCCGCAGACGCGCGGGATCGCGATGAACCCGGTCGACCACCCGCACGGCGGGGGCGAGGCGCACAAGACGCCCGGTGGCCACCCGGTCACCCCGTGGGGCAAGCCGACGCTCGGCTACCGGACTCGCAAGAAGCGCAAGCGCTCGGACGCAATGATCGTCCGCGCCCGCCGGCGCGGGAAGAAGAAGCGCTAGCGATGGGCCGGTCAACGAAGAAGGGACCGTTCGTCGAGGAGCGCCTGATGCGGCGGATCTCGCAGATGAACGAGCAGAACCAGAAGCAGATGATCAAGACCTGGTCGCGGACCTCGACCGTGTTCCCGGACATGGTCGGCCACACGATTGCCGTCCACGACGGCCGCAAGCACGTCCCGGTCTTCATCTCCGAGTCAATGGTCGGCCACAAGCTCGGCGAGTTCGCCCCGACACGCACGTTCCGAGCCCACTCGGGCAGCGGCAAGGCGGAGCGCTAGGCGATGGCGCGGACAGCCGAGCAGCAGCTCGAGGCACCGGTCGTGCGGGCGAAGGCCCGTTTCGTGCGCGTCGCGCCGCGCAAGGCGCGCCTGGTCGCCGACCAGGTGCGCGGGATGCCGGTCACGGAAGCGCGCACCTTGCTCGCGTACTCGACCCGGGGTGCGGCTCGCGACCTGGCGCGGCTGATCGCCTCCGCCGCCGCCAATGCCGAGGCCAACCACGACCTGGTGGCCGACGATCTGCGGATCGCCGACATCCGAGTCGACCAGGGCCCGACGCTGAAGCGCTGGCGTGCCCGCGCCCGCGGCCGCGCGACCCGGATCGACAAGAAGACGAGCCATCTCTCGGTGGCGCTGACCCCGACCACCGACTGAGCGAGGACGGCGAATGGGACAGAAGATCCACCCCGAGGGCTTCCGCGTCGGCTACATCCACGACTGGAAGTCGAACTGGTTCAACGAGCGCGAGTTCTCGGATTACCTGCTCGAGGACATGGCGATCCGCGACCACATCGAGACCAAGCTCTCGCACGCCGGGCTCTCGGACATCAACATCGTCAAGCAGCGCGGCGAGATCACCGTCGATATCCACACCGCCCGCCCGGGCATCGTGATCGGCAAGTCGGGCGCCGAGGTCGACGCGCTGCGCCGCGACCTGCACCGAATCACGCGCAAGCCGGTCAAGGTCAACATCCGCGAGATCAAGCGCCCCGAGCTCGACGCGCAACTCGTCGCCCAGGGGATCGCCGAGCAACTTCAGAACCGGGTCGCCTTCCGGCGCGCGATGAAGCGCGCCCTGACCTCGGCGATGCGATCGGGGGCGAAGGGGGTCAAGGTCCAGGTCTCGGGACGGCTCGGCGGCGCCGAGATGGCGCGCACCGAGGGCTATTCCGACGGCCGCGTGCCGCTGCACACCCTGCGCGCCGACATCGACTACGGCTTCGTCGAGGCGCGGACGACGACCGGCCGGATCGGCGTCAAGTGCTGGATCAACAAGGGCGAGGTGATGCCCGAGGGCTTCCGCCTCGGCGGCGACGACGAGGAAGAGCTGGCGCCACGCTCGTTCCGCCGCAAGGGTCGCGACGGCCAGGGCGCCGGCCCGAGGTCAGCGCCGAAGCCGCCCGCGCCGCCGAAGCCCGCGCCGCCGGCCCAGCCCGCCGCGGCGCCGCCCAAGCCGGCTCCGGCGGCCGAGCCCGCCGCGCCCGCCGCGCCGGCCGACGCCCCGCCGCCCGCTCCAGCTGCTCAGACCAGCGACGAGCAGGCGACGAGCGACGAGCCCGACGCTGAGGCGCCAACGCCCGAGGAGGGCACTTCCTGATGCTGATGCCGAAGCGGGTCAAGTACCGCAAGCAGATGCGCGGGCGCCGTCGCGGCAACACCAAGGGCGGCGCCACCGTCGCCTTCGGCGAGTACGGGCTGAAGGCGATCGAGCGGGGCTGGATCACGAACCGCCAGATCGAGGCGGCGCGCGTGGCGATGACTCGCAAGATCAAGCGCGGCGGCAAGGTGTGGATCAACGTCTTCCCCGACAAGCCCTACACGAAGAAGCCCGCCGAGACCCGGATGGGCTCGGGCAAGGGCAACCCGGAGGGCTGGGTCGCCGTGGTCAAGCCGGGCAAAGTGCTGTTCGAGCTCGCCGGGGTCCCCGAGGAGCTGGCCCGGGAGGCGATGCGGCTCGCCGGCCACAAGCTGCCGATCAAGACCAAGTTCGTGACCCGCGAGGGGGCCGAACAGTGAAGGCGCCCGAAGTGCACGCGCTCGGCGATCAGGACCTGGTCCAGGAGCTCAAGGACGCCCGCCAGGAGGCTTTCAACCTTCGCCTTCGCCACGCGACGGGCGAGCTCGAGGACACGTCGGCCCTCGGCCGCTCGCGCCGCGACCTGGCCCGCCTGATGACGATCGCCCGTGAACGCGGGATCGATCTCGACAAGGAACTGCGATGAACGACGAAGAGAAGAACGAGACCGAGGCGACACCCGAGCCCGACCAGGCGCAGGAACCCGAGGCCGAGGCGCCGGTCGAGGAGCCTGCCGCCGAGGAGGCGGAGGAGAGCCCTGCCGCCGAGGAGGCGGACGAGACCCCTCCCGCTGCGGAGCCCGCCGGCGACGCCGATGAGGCAGGGGCGGAGCCGCTGACGCCCAAGCAGCAGCGCAAGCTCGAGCGCTCCCGCCACGGCGGCGAGGCCCGCCCGCCCCGGTCGGCCGCCGAGCGGGCCGCGGAGCGGGCCCAGGCCCGCGGTGCAAAGGCCGCCGAACGGCGTCGCTCGCGTGCCCGGGCCCGGAGCAAGCACCAGGGCGGCGAAGGGACCCCGACCGCCGACCGCTCCCCCGGGTCGAAGAAGGTCCGCCTTGGCACCGTCGTCTCGAGCAAGGCCGACAAGACGATCACCGTCCGGGTCGAGGTCGTCCGCCGTCACCCGGTCTACGAGAAGGTGATCCGCCGCTCGGCGACGATTCACGCCCACGACGAGCGCAACGAGGCGAACGCCGGCGACGTCGTCCGCGTGATCGAGTCGAGGCCGCTCTCGCGGAGCAAGCGCTGGCGCCTGGTCGAAGTGCTGGAGAAGGCGAGGTAGCGCGGCATGATCCAGCAGGAGTCGAGGCTAAAGGTGGCCGACAACTCGGGTGCCCGCGAGATCCTCTGCATCCGGGTCAAGGGCGGCTCACACCGCCGCTACGCCGGCGTCGGCGACGTGATCACCGCGACGGTCAAGCACGCGACGCCGCACGGGGGCGTGCGCAAGGGCGAGGTCGTGCAGGCGGTCGTCGTCCGGACCCGCAAGCAGCTTGGGCGCGCGGATGGCACCTATATCGCCTTCGACGAGAACGCCGCGGTCCTGATCGACCCGCAGAACAACCCGCGTGGGACGCGCATCTTCGGCCCGGTGGCGCGCGAGCTGCGCGACCGCAACTTCATGAAGATCGTCTCGCTGGCGCCGGAGGTGCTCTAGCGATGGCCAAGGGCATGCACATCCGCAAGGACGATTCGGTGATCGTGATCGCCGGCAAGGACAAGGGCAAGACGGGCCGCGTGCTGCGCACCGAGCCGGGCCGCCACCGCCTCTTCGTCGAGGGCTTGAACATGGTCAAGCGCCACACCAAGCCGCGCTCCGTCAAGGACACCCAGAAAGCGCAGTCGTCCGGGATCATCGATAAGGAGGGGCCGATCGACGTCTCCAATGTCATGCTCCTCGACCCGACCGACAACAAGCCGACCCGCGTCGGCGTGCGGGTCGGCGACGACGGCAGCCGCAACCGCTACGCGAAGCGGACCGGCAAGGCGATCGAGTAACAGAGGCACAGCGATGGAAGCAGCGACAACCACGGATGCACAGCGAGCGGCGCCCCCGCCGCGGCTTCGCGAGCTCTATGAGTCGGAGCTCGTCGCGTCGCTGACCGAGAAGTTCGGCTATTCGAGCCGGATGCAGGTGCCGCGCCTGGAGAAGATCACCCTCAACATGGGGGTCGGCGACGCGAAGCAGTCGACGCCGGTGCTCGAGGCGGCGACCGAGCAGCTGCAGACGATCGCCGGCCAGCGTCCGAACGTGCGCCGCGCCCGGCGCTCGATCGCCAACTTCAAACTCCGCGAGGGGATGCCGGTCGGGGTCTCGGTGACCCTGCGGGGCGCCCGGATGTGGGAGTTCCTCGACCGGCTGGTGACGATCGCGATCCCGCGGATCCGCGACTTCCGCGGCCTCAACGCCCGGGCCTTCGACGGTCGTGGCAACTATTCGCTCGGGATCCGCGAGCAGCTCATCTTCCCCGAGATCGACTACGACTCGATCGACGAGGTGCGCGGGCTCGACGTCGCGATCACGACCACGGCCGCCACCGACGAGGAGGCGTTCGAGCTCCTGTTCGGGCTCGGGATGCCGTTCGCGGAGGACGGTCGTCCGGGCGCCGTCGACACGGCTGCCGCCGAGGAGGAGGAGCGCCGCAAGGAGGAGGCCCGGCTCCGGGCCGAGGCCGAGCAGGCGGCCCTCGAGCAGCTCAAGGCCGAGAACCCCGAGGCCTACGCGAAGCCCGAGCGGCCCGAGGAGGCCGAGGACGAGGAGGGAGCCGAGGGCGAGCCTGCCGACGAGGGCGAGGCCTCCGACGACTCCGGCAAGGAAGGAGACGATGGCTAAGACATCGCAAAGAGTCAGCCAGCGGCGCAAGCCCAAGTACAAGACGCGCCGCTACAACCGCTGCCGGCGCTGCGGGCGCGCCCGCGCCTACTATCGCAAGTTCGGCCTCTGCCGGATCTGCCTGCGCGAGGCCGCCCACGAGGGCTATGTGCCCGGGATGAGCAAGGCATCCTGGTAGCCCAGAGACGAGCGACGAGAGAGACGAGAGACAAGCGACCAACCCCATGCTCACCGACCCGATCTCCGACTACCTGACCCGCGTCCGCAACGCGCTTGCCGCCGACCACCCGGACGTCGAGGTCCCCTCGTCGCGCCTGAAGAAGGAGATCTCGCGGATCCTCACCGAGCAGGGCTACATCTCCGGCTTCGAGGTCGAGCCGACCGCGATCGGCGAGGTGATCCGGGTCCAGCTCAAGTACACCGACGACCGGCGACCGGTAATTGCCGGGATGCGCCGCGTCTCGCGCCCCGGGCGCCGTCACTACGTCAACCGCGACCAGGTGCCGCGCGTGCAGGGCGGGATGGGGACCGCGATCGTCTCCACGTCAACGGGAGTCATGACCGGCCACGAGGCGACGGCAAAGGGCGTGGGCGGGGAAGTCGTCGCCTACGTCTGGTGACCAGCAACCAGCAGCCAGCAACCAGCAACTACTTATGAGTCGAATCGGAAAGCAGCCCATCAACGTCCCCAACGGGGTCACGGTCTCCCTCGCCACCGGCCGGGTGACCGTCAACGGTCCAAAGGGCGAGCTGCACCAGGAGCTCAGCCCGCGGATCGAGATCGCGGAGGAGGACGGCACCTTGACCGTCAAGCGCCCAACCGATCGCGGTCCCGACCGGGCCCTGCACGGGCTCACCCGGAGCCTGGTCGCGAACATGGTCGAGGGGGTCACCGAGGGGTTCGAGAAGCGACTCGAGATCCAGGGCGTCGGCTATCGGGCCAAGCTCTCCGGCAAGGCGCTGGAGCTCAGCGTCGGCTACTCGCACCCGGTCACGATTCAGGCTCCCGAGGGAATCGAGTTCGAGGTCCCGCAGCCGACCCAAGTGATCGTGCGCGGGATCGACAAGCAGCTCGTCGGCGAGATCGCCGCGAGGATCCGCCGCAGCCGCCCGCCCGAGCCGTACAAGGGCAAGGGGATCCGCTATGAGGGCGAGCACGTCCGCCGCAAGGTCGGCAAACGGGCATGAGCGTCACCACGAAGCCAGAGCAGCGCCTGCGCCGACGCCGCCGCGTGCGGGCCAAGGTCAACGGCACCGCCGAGCGTCCGCGGCTCTCCGTCTTTCGCTCCAACCGCGGCGTGTTCGCGCAGCTGGTCGACGACACCAGCGGCTCGACCGTTGCCGCCGTCAACTGGATCGAGCCCGAGCTGCGCAAGCTGAGCGCCACCGAGCAGGCGCGCAAGGCCGGCGAGCTGCTCGCCGAGCGCGCCAAGCAGGCGGGGATCTCGGCGTGCGTGTTCGACCGCGGCGGCTACCGCTACCACGGGCGGGTCAGGGCCCTGGCCGAGGGCGCCCGCGAGGCCGGGCTCGAGTTCTGACTCTCTAAGGTGAATCGGAAGTGATGCGCAACCACGAGATCGAAACGGTGAGCCCGCAGGGGCTCGACCTCCAGGAGCGGGTGATCGAGATCAACCGCGTCGCCAAGGTGGTAAAGGGGGGGAGGCGGTTCTCCTTCACCGCCCTGGTCGCGGTCGGCGACGAGAACGACGTCGTCGGGATCGGATACGGCAAGGCTCGCGAGGTACCGCTGGCGATCCAGAAGGCGGTCGAGAACGCGCGCAAGAGCCTGATCCGGGTCCCCAAGTTCGGCCAGACGATCCCGCACCGCAACATCGGTCGATTCGGGTCCGGCCATGTCGTCCTCCGCCCGGCCAGCCCCGGCACCGGCGTGATCGCCGGCGGGGGCGTCCGCGCCGTCCTCGAGCTGGCCGGGATCCGAGACGTGCTCTCGAAGAGCATCGGCTCGCAGAACCCGATCAACCTGGTCAAGGCGACGATGGAGGGCCTGATGGGTTTGCGCCGTCCCGAGCAGGTGGCGAAGCTTCGCGGGCTCTCGGTCAGGCAGGTCCTCGGCCTCGACCTCGAGCGGGCGGCCCCCCAGGGCAACGGAGACGAGCGACCAGCGACCAGCGACGAGCGCCCGGCTAAGGACGACGCTCCAGCGGCGAGCGACGAACGGCCAGCGGCCGGCCCCGAGCCGGTCACGGTGGCGACGGACGAACCGCCGGACGCAGGCGATACCCCGGCCACGGAGCCAGGCGATGCCTGACCTCACCCTGCGACAAGTCCGTTCCGCCAACGGCGCCAACCCGAGCCAGCGCGCCACGCTCGAGTCGCTGAAGCTGGGCAGGATCGGCCGTCAGTCGACGATGACCGATACGCCGCAGCTTCGGGGGATGATCCGCGTCGTCTCGCATCTGGTCGAGGTGCGCAGCTGATGGGCCGCCTCAGTCCCGAGGAGATCTCGCTCGACACGATCCGGCCCAAGCCCGGCTCGCGCCGACCGCGTAAGCGGCTCGGGCGCGGCAAGGGCAGCGGCACCGGCAAGACCGCCGGCCGCGGTCACAAGGGCGCCGGGGCGCGCTCGGGGGCCAAGTCCAAGCCCGGCTACGAGGGCGGGCAGAACCCGATCCACATGCGGATGCGCAAGCTGCGGGGCCCGCAGATGAAGAAGTCGATGCCCTTCGAGCGCTTTCGGACCCACAGCCAGCCGGTCAATGTCGCCGACCTCGAGGCGCGCTTCGACGCCGGCGCCGAGGTGACGCCGGAAACGCTGCGCGCCGCCGGGCTGGCCACGCGGCGCACCCCGGTCAAGGTCCTCGGGCGCGGCGAGATCTCGAAGCAGGTCACGGTGCGAGCTCACGGGTTCAGCACCACCGCCAAGGAGAAGATCGAGGCCGCCGGCGGGACCTGCGAGCTGATCGACGCCTAGCGCCGTGCTGCAGACGATCGCCAACGCGTTTGCGGTCCCGGAGATCCGCCGGAAGATCGGCTTCACGCTGGCGATGTTGCTGCTCTACCGGCTCGGGGCCTACATCCCGGCGCCGGGCGTCGACATCGACACGGTCGAGTCGATCCAGGACAACTTCACCGGCAACAACGTGCTCGGCTTCCTCAACCTGTTCTCGGGCGGGAGCCTGCAGCGCCTGTCGCTTTTCGCGCTCGGGATCATGCCCTACATCACCGCCTCGATCATCCTTCAGCTGCTGACCGTGGTCGTGCCGGCGCTCGAGCGGCTGCAGAAGGAAGGCGAGGTCGGCCAGCAGAAGATCACCCAGTACACGCGTTATCTCACCGTCGGGCTGGCGTTCGGGCAGTCGGTCGGCTACGTGTTCCTGTTCCAGAGCTTCCAGGACGCCGAGGGCACCAGCGTCGTCGGCGACCTCACCTTCGCCAAGGTGTTCCTGATCGTGATCTCGTTGACCGCCGGATGCACGCTCCTGATGTGGCTCGGCGAGCTGATCACCCAGCGCGGCGTCGGCAACGGGATCTCGCTGATGATCTTCGCCTCGATCGCCGCCGGGATCGTGCCCGGGATCTCGAGCTGGTGGACCAACCCGGACCAGGTCTTCGTCGTCATGATGCCGTTCGTCGCCCTGGCGGTGATCGTCGGGATCGTCTTCGTCCAGGAGGGCCAGCGCCGGATCCCGGTCCAGTACGCCAAGCGCGTCGTCGGGCGCCGGATGACCAGCGGCGGCTCCACCTACTTGCCCTTGCGGGTCAACATGGCCGGGGTGATCCCGGTCATCTTCGCCGCCTCGATCATGGCCTTCCCGCCGACGATCGGCCAGCTCCTCAACACCCCGGCGGCGCTCGACTTCGCCGCGTTCTTCAGCCCCTCGAGCTGGGCCTACGTGGTCGGCGAGGTGTTCTTCATCATCATCTTCACTTACTTCTACACCGCGGTCACCTTCAACCCGGTCGATCAGGCGGACAACCTGAAGAAGTACGGCGGGTTCATCCCCGGCGTGCGCCCCGGCCGCCCGACCGCCGAGTACCTGGACCGTATCCTCTCCCGGCTCACGTTCCCCGGGGCGCTCTACCTGGGCGCGGTCGCTGCGCTGCCGACGATCCTGATCAACCAGACCTCGGCCAACTTCTACTTCGGCGGCACCTCGATCCTGATCGTCGTCGGCGTCGCCCTCGACACCGTCAAGCAGCTCGAGTCACAGCTCATGATGCGCAACTACGAGGGCTTCCTGAAGTAGCTCGCCTGCCGGTTCGGCGCAGGCGCGCGGGCAACCGACGCTCTAGTCTCTTCCGACCGATGTCCGAGCTCAACCTAGTGCTGCTCGGCCCTCCCGGCTCCGGCAAGGGGACCCAGGGCGAGCGCCTGCAGGAGGACTTTCGGCTGCCCTACTACGCGACCGGCGACATCCTGCGCGCCGCGGTTCGCGAGGGGACGGAGATCGGTCGTGACGCGAAGCAGTACATGGACCGCGGCGACCTGGTCCCCGACGACGTGATCGTCGGGGTGATCGGAGAGCGGATCCACGCCAAGGAGGCCGAGGACGGGTTCATCCTCGACGGGTTTCCCCGCACCGAGCCGCAGGCCGAGGCGCTGGGCTCGAAGCTGACCGAGCTCGGGCGCGAGCTCTCGGCCGCGGTCCTGATCGAGGTCGATGACGACGAGGTCGTCAGGCGGCTCGGCGGCCGGCGGACGTGCCCCAACGGCCACATTTTTCACGTCGAGTTCGATCCGCCGGAGAAGCCGGGCGTGTGCGACGTCTGCGGGGCCGAGCTCGAGGTGCGCGACGACGACGAGCCCGACGTGATCCGCCGCCGGCTCGAGCAGTACCACGAAAAGACCAAGCCCCTTGTCGTCTACTACGAGGGTCGCGGCCTGCTCAAGCACGTCGATGGGGCGCTCGACCCCCAGGAGGTCTCGGACCGGATCAGGGCGCTGTTGGCGACCTTGAAGATGGAGGAGGAGCTCTAGGTGTATCGCGGCGGGATCATCCTCAAGACGACCGATCAGATCGAGCGCATGGCGGCGGCCGGCGTGATCCAGGCGCGCTGTCTGAAGCTGCTGCGCAGCAAGGTCCGCCCGGGCGTGACCACCGCCGACCTCGACCGGGCCGCGGAGCGCTTCATCAGCTCGCAGGGAGCTACGGCCTCGTTCCTCGGCTATCGCGGGTTCCCCGGCTCGATCTGTGCCTCACCGAACTCGATGGTCGTGCACGGGATCCCGGGCGCGTACGAGCTGCGCCGCGGCGACATCATCTCGATCGACGTCGGCGTGACCAAGGACGGATGGGTCGCCGATGCGGCGATCACCGTGCCGGTGGGCGAGGTTTCGCCGACGGCCGAGAAGCTGATCGCGACCACCGAGGCGGCGCTGCACGCGGCCGTCGAGCAGGTCCAGGCGCACAATCACCTCGGGGACGTCTCGCACGCCGTCCAGCGCACGGTCGAGGCCGAGGGGCTGTCGATCATCCGCTCGCTGGTCGGCCACGGCGTCGGCCGCGAGATGCACGAGGACCCTCAGGTCCCGAACTACGGCGAGCCGGGACGAGGCCCCGAGCTCGAGCCCGGGATGGTGTTTGCGATCGAGCCGATGGTCAACGCCGGCGGCCCCGAGGTCAGGGTCGGCGACGACAACTGGGCCGTCTACTCCGCCGACGGCTCGCTCGCGGCCCACTTCGAGTTCACGGTTGCGGTCGGCGAGGACGGCCCGCGGATCCTCACCCCCTGGCACGAGGACTGAGCGGTCGAATATCAGCGGCCCTGCTACCATTCGCCGTCGCCTTTCGAGGCGGTTGTTGGTGCCTGCTCGCCCGATTCATGGGGCCTGCGGGCCTTCTCAGCAGTTGATTCCGATACGACCCAGAAGGGCCGATGAAGGTTCGAGCGTCCGTAAAGCCGATGTGTGAGCGTTGCCGGGTCATTCGCCGGCGCGGGGTCGTGCTCGTGATCTGCAGCAATCCTCGGCACAAGCAAAGGCAGGGCTAGGCAAGGCATGGCGCGAATCGCGGGGATCAACCTCCCCCTCAACAAGCGGATCGAGATTGGTCTCACCTACGTGCACGGGGTCGGGCGCTCGACCGCGAACGAGGTGCTGGCAAAGGCCGGGGTCGATCCCGATACCTACGTCAAGGATCTGACCGAGGAGGAGACGGTGAAGCTGCGCGAAGCGGTCGAGGCGCTCGAGGTCGAGGGCGACCTGCGCCGGGACCGCTCCCAGAACATCAAGCGGCTCTCGGAGATCGGGTCCTATCGCGGGGTCCGTCATCGCCGCGGCCTGCCCACCCGCGGCCAGCGCACGAAGACGAACGCGCGCGGCCGCAAGGGACCGCGGAAGATGAGCATCGCCGGCAAGAAGAAGCCGCCGGCGAAGAAGTAGGGAGCCGATGCCGCAGCCAAAGAAGCCAAAGGGCCGCACCCGCCGCCGGGCGAAGAAGAACGTCCCCTACGGGATCGCCCACATAAAGACCTCGTTCAATAACACGATCGTCACGATCACCGACCCCGAGGGCAATGTCGTCTGCTGGGAGTCGGCCGGCTCGGCGGGCTTCAAGGGCTCGCGCAAGTCAACCCCCTTCGCCGCCCAGGTGACCGCCGATGCCGCAGCCCGCAAGGGCATGGAGCACGGCGTCGAACGGGTCGAGGTGCATGCCAAGGGCGCCGGCTCGGGTCGCGACACCGCGATCCGGTCCCTGCAGGCCGCCGGCCTGCAGGTGACCACGGTCAAGGACGTCAGCCCGCAGGCCCACAACGGGTGCCGCCCGAAGAAGCGGCGCAGGCCGTGAGCGGGTAGGGCATGGCGCGCGACACCTCACCGCAGTGCAAGCAGTGCCGCCGCGAGGGGCAGAAGCTGTTCCTCAAGGGCGAGCGCTGCATGACCGAGAAGTGCGGGGTCGAGCGGCGCTCCTATCCGCCCGGCGACCACGGCCGCGGCCGGGTCCGCGCCTCGGAGTACCGCAACCAGCTGCGCGAGAAGCAGAAGGCGCGGCGGTTCTACGGCGTCCTCGAGCGCCAGTTCCGCGGCTACTACGAGAAGGCATCACGCCAGGACGGCATCACCGGCGAGAACCTGCTGCGGCTGCTCGAGCGCCGCTTCGACAACGTTCTCGTGCGGCTCGGCTTCGCCGCCTCGCGACGCCAGGCCCGGCAGATGATCAACCACGGCCACTGGCTGATCAACGGACGCCGCGTCGACATCCCCAGCTACCAGGTCCGTCCCGAGGACGTGATCACGATCCGGCCCGACTCGGGGGCAGCCGACGCAGTTCGGCAGGCCACCGAGCTGACCGCCGCGGTGCCACCGTGGCTGCAGGCCGATCACGACGCCCTGACCGCGAAGGTGCTCAGGCTGCCGGACCGCAGCGAGATCACCTCCCCGGTCCAGGAGCAGCTCATCGTCGAGCTCTACTCGAAGTAGTAGCGCCGGCAAGTTCCCGACAAGCAAAGAGGTTCAAATGACCACCCTGCCCGATTTCCAGATTCCCAAGATTGCCTCCGAGAGCGTCGACGACAACCAGGGCACCTTTGTCGTCGAGCCGCTCGACAAGGGCTTCGGCTACACGTTCGGGAACTCGCTGCGGCGGGTGCTGCTCTCCTCGCTCGGCGGGGCCGCGATCAAGAGCGTCCGCGTCGAGGGCGTCGCGCACGAGTTCTCGACCGTTCCCGGTGTCAAGGAGGACGTCACCGACATCGTCCTCAACCTCAAGGACATCGTGGTGCGTATGCATACCGACGCCGACGAGGTGGAGGCGCCGCTGGTGGCGACCGGCCCGGGCGAGATCAAGGCCAAGGACATCGACCTCCCCGCCGGAGTCGAGATCCTCAACCCCGACGCGCCGATCGCGACGCTCGAGAAGCGGACCAAGCTCGAGATGTACCTGACGATCGGGCGCGGGCGCGGCTACTCGCCGGCCGAGGACAACAAGACCGAGGACCAGCCGATCGGCGTGATCCCGATCGACTCGATCTTCTCACCGATCCGCCGTGCCGCCTACGCGGTCGACTCGGCCCGTGTCGGCCAGCGGACCGACTTCGACAAGCTGACGCTCGAGGTCGAGACCGACGGCTCGATCGAGCCCGGCTCGGCCCTGCGCGAAGCGGCCGAGATCCTGATCAAGACGATGGCGATCTTCACCGATCCCGACCGCGTCGACGAGCTGACCAGCCGCGACGCGCTCGGCGACCCGGAGGAGGCGCTGGCGGCGATCGCGCCCAGCGAGGGCGACGATCGGCTGATCGAGGAGCTCGAGATCGGGGTCCGCGCCTACAACTGCCTCAAGCGCGCCGGCATTCAAACGGTCGGCGACCTGATCCAGCGCTCGGAGTCCGAGCTGAACGCGATCCCGAACTTCGGCAAGCGGAGTACGGAGGAGGTCAAGGAGAGCCTTCATGCGCTGGGGCTCTCGTTGAGGGATGAGTAGATTTCGCCACTGGCCACTCGCCACTCGTCTCTGGGCCTAGCGCGAGTGCCGAGTGCCGAGTGCCCGATAGACCATGCGCCACAAGAAGCAACGCCACAAGCTCAGCCGCGACTCCGCCCACCGGCGGGCGCTGATGCGCAACCTCTGTCGCGAGGTGGTCGAGCATGAGCGGATCCAGACCTCCCAGGCGAAGGCCAAGGCGGTCAAGCCGCGGGTCGAGAAGCTGATCACGCTGGCCAAGCGCGGCGACCTGCACGCGCGTCGCCGGGTCCTCTCCGAGCTTGGCCAGGACAAGTTCCTCGCCCACAAGTTGATCGAGGAGATCGCACCGCGCTACGCCGAGCGGCCCGGGGGCTACACGAGGATCGTCAAGCTCGGCCCCCGGCGGTCGGACTCGACCGAGATGGTCTTCTTGGAGCTGGTGTAGCTTCGGCCGTGCCCAGATGGGCACCGCCCGCATAGACATCGCCTACGAGGGAACCGGCTTCGCCGGCTGGGCCGCCCAACCGGGCCTGCGCACGGTCCAGGGCGAGCTCGAGTCAGGGCTCGAGCGGATCCTCGGCCAGCGGGTCGAGCTCACCGTCGCCGGGCGCACCGACGCCGGCGTCCACGCCGCCGGCCAGGTGGCGAGCTTCGAGCACGGGGCGGAGCTGCCCGACCGGCTCGCCGAGCGGCTCAACGCGGTGCTCGCCGACGACCTCGCCGTGCGCGCCGCCGGGCCCGCCGCGGACGGCTTCGACGCCCGCCGCCAGGCCCGCTCGCGTTGCTACCGCTACCGGGTGCTCGCCTCGCCGATCCGCGATCCGTTCGAGCGCCACCGCGCCCTCTGGTGGCGCTACCCCGTCGACCGCGGCCTGCTCGACGAGTGCGCTGACGCGACGGTCGGAACCCACGACTTCACCGCCTTCACGCCGGCCCAGTCCGAGCACGTGCTTTTCGAGCGCACGGTGCTGCGCGCCGAGTGGCGGGCTGAGCATCGTGCCCGGCCTGACCTCGCCGGCGGCGGAGACGAAGCGTCGCAACCGGGCGACGGAATGCTGGTATTCGAGATCGAAGCGCCGAGCTTCATGCGCAATCAGGTCCGGGTGATCGTCGGGACGATGCTGGAGGTGGGCGCCGGCCGCCGGCCGCCGGCCGACTTCCGCGCGCTGCTGGGTGGCGCGGCGCGCGAGCGGGCCGGCGAGACCGCACCGGCGCACGGGCTCTGCCTCGTCGCGGTCAGCTACTGAGCCCGCGCCTTGGCAGGAGGGCAGCACGGCGTCCGTAGAATCGGCTGCCGCCCGACTGAACGGGTGGATCTATCGATGATCGTCCTGCTCACGAACGACGACGGAATCGGCGCCGCCGGGCTGCACGCCCTGCGCCGCGCGCTGCTCGAGATCGAGGACGTCGACGTCCGGGTGATCGCGCCGCACGTCAACCGCAGCGGCACCGCCCGCGGGATCACCACCCACTCCCCGATCTGGGTCGAGGAGGTCGACTTCGACGACGGCAGCTCGGGGTTCGCGACCGAGGGCACGCCGGTCGACTGCGTGCGCTTCGCCGACCTCGGGCTGCTCGGGAAGCGCCCGGACCTGATCGTTTCCGGGATCAACCACGGCTCCAATCTGGGCGACGACGTCACCTACTCGGGCACGGTCGCGGCGGCCTTCGAGGGGATCGTGCTCGGGCTGCCGGCGGTAGCGGTGTCCCAGCAGGCCGGGATCGGCGGCATGGGCTACGCAGGGCGTCAGTTCGACTTCGCCGTCTCCGCCGGGGTCACGCGCGAGATCGTCCGCCGGCTGATCGCCGACCCGCTGCCCGCGGGCACGCTGCTGAACGTCAACTGCCCGGCCGGCGACCTGCACGGGATCGAGCTGGCGCGGCTCGGTAAGCGGCTCTACAACGACGAGCTGAAGCTGGTCGAGGAGGACCCGGGCGGTAGGCGCCGCTACCGCATCTACGGTTTCGAGCCGTCGTTCGAGGACGAGCGAGGAACCGACCTCGCGGCCGTGGCCCGCGGCCGAGTCGCGATCACGCCGATCCACTTCGACCTCACCGACCGCGCGGGGCTGGAGCGGCTCGAGCGATGGAACCTGGCCGAGCTCGGCGCGGCGCTCGGCGCACCCACCGCCGGATGAGCGCCCGCGGCGCCGCCCGACGGGCGGCCGAGCTGCGCGAGGAGATCGCCGAGCACGACCGCCGCTACTACGTGCTCGACGATCCGACGATCGGCGACGACGCCTATGACGCCCTGCTCGACGAGCTGCGCGAGATCGAGGCCGAGCACCCGGAGCTGCTCACCCCGGACTCACCGACTCAGCGGGTCGCGGGCGGCATGCGCCCGCTCGAGCGCTTCGAGCAGGTGCGCCACCTCGAGCCGATGCTGTCGCTTGCCAACGCTCGCGGCGCGGAGGAGTTCCGTGCCTGGGAGGGCCGCCTTCACAACCGGCTGCGCAGCCTCGACATCGCGGCCAGCAAGCTGCGTTTCGTCTCCGAGCCGAAGATCGACGGGATCGCGATCTCGCTCCTTTACGAGGGCGGCGAGCTCGTTCGCGGCGCGACCCGCGGCGACGGGACGATCGGCGAGGACGTGACCCGCAACCTGCGCACGATCGCGGCGATTCCCGACCGCCTCGGCAAGGACGCGCCCGCGCGGGTCGAGGTGCGCGGCGAGGCCTACCTGCCGCGAAGTGCCTTCGCCGAGCTCAACGAGCAGCGCGCAGCCGCGGGCGAGACGACATTCGCCAACCCGCGAAACGCGACCGCCGGCTCGATCCGTCAGCTCGACCCGGAGGTGACCGCGTCGCGGCCGTTGTCGGTCTGGTGCTACGGGATCGGCGGCGCCGAGAGGATCGAGTTCGATACCCATTCCGAGGAGCTCGGCTGGCTCGCCGAGCACGGGTTCGCGGTCAACGGCGAGATCGCCAAGCACAGCAGCGCGGACCAGGTGGTCGAGCGCTGCCTGTGGTGGGAGGAGCACCGGGAGTCGCTGGACTTCGAGATCGACGGGGTCGTGGTCAAGGTCGACCAGCGCGGGCTCTGGCGCGAGCTCGGCGTCGCCGGCCGCGAGCCGCGCTGGGCGATCGCCTGGAAGTTCCCGCCGATCACCGCGACCACGGTCCTGAACCGGATCGTCTGGAACGTCGGCCGGACCGGGCGGCTGCTGCCGTTCGCGATGCTCGAGCCGGTCCACGTCGGCGGGGTCACCGTCTCGACCGCGACCCTGCACAACGAGGAGGACCTGGCGCGCAAGGACGTGCGCGAGCGCGACGAGGTGGTCGTCACGCGGGCCGGCGACGTGATCCCGCAGGTGATCTCGCCGCTGATCCAGCGACGCAAGGGCAAGCGGCTGCGCAAGCCGAAGCCGCCGAAGCAATGCCCTGCCTGCGGTACCGGGACGGTCAAGCCGCAGGACTCGGTGTGGACGATCTGCCCGAACCGCCGCGGCTGCCCGGGACAGAACTTCCAGCTCGTCAAGCACTTCCGCGGCGCGATGGACATCGAGGGGCTGGGGGAGAAGAACGCGCTCCGCTTCCTCGACGAGGGGTTGATCACGGACCCGGCCTCGATCTATGACCTGACGTCCGAGCGGATCGCCGAGCTCGAGGGGTTCGGCGAGATCTCCGCGGCGGCGCTGATCTCCGAGATCGAGCGCTCCAAGCAGAGCCCGTTTGGGCGGGTGCTCTACGCGCTCGGGCTGCCCGGGATCGGATACGTGAACGCGAGCGCGATCGCCGAGCACTTCGGCTCGATGGAAGCGCTGCTCGCGGCCGAGGCGGAGGCGATCACCGAGGTCGACGGGATCGGCCCGGTGCTCGCTGAGCAGCTTCGCGAGGAGCTCGCCGACGACGCGATGCTCGAGCTGATCGCCCGCCTGCGCGAGCGCGGGCTGCGCTTCGAGCTCTCCGAGGCCGAGCGGCGGGCGGAGGGCGGTCCGCTCGAGGGCAAGACGTTTGTGCTCACCGGGACTCTGCCCGAGCTCTCACGCGACCAGGCGACGGGGATGATCCGGGGCGCCGGGGGCAAGGTCACCGGCTCGGTTTCGAAGAACACGGACTACCTGGTTGCCGGCGACAGCCCCGGGTCGAAGCTCGCCAAGGCGGAAGAGGTGGGCACCGAGATCCTCGACGAGGACGGGCTGCGAAAGCTGCTCGGTTAGCGGCCGCGTGGCGTTCAGCCACCGCCCCGGCGACGCCTAACCCCCGCCAGCTCGTGATCTCCGGCGAGCGGCGAGCCGGTGCGGCCGAGCCCGAGCAGCGCGGCCCGGGTGATCGCTCCGACGCCGAACCGGTCGCGCAGCTCGTCGATCGCAGCGTCGAGTCGCGCCCGTGAGCGGTCGCGAAGCGGGAGCTCGAGCTGCTCGCCCGCCAGACCGCGCTCGAGGTTGGTGATCGTGAGGCCGACCAGGGTCAGGCCGTTGCGCCTGATCTCCGGCATCGCCTCGGCCAGCAGGCTCCTCGCGGTTGCTAGCACGGCGTCGGTGGCCGCGCTGCCGACCGGCATCGTCCGCGAGCGGGTCGCGCGCGAGAAGTCGCCGAAGCGGAGTCGCAGGATCACTGTGCGCCCGATTCGGCCCGCCGCTCGCATTCGCCGGGTGACGCGGTCCGCGAGCCCGCTCAGGACCACGTCGAGTCGGGCCTGGGATCCCGACCAGCGACCGAGCGCGGACTGGGCGCCGAACGAGCGTCGCCGGCGCCCGGAGCGCACCGGTCGCGGGTCGCGGTTGCGGGCGACCGCGTGCAGGCGGTGACCGGTCGCGGGACCGAGCAGCGAAACGACGGCGGCCTCCGGGAGCTCGGCGAGCTGGCCGACGGTCTCGATCCCGGCTCGGCGCATGCGCCTGGCGGTCGCGTCGCCGACTCCCCAGAGCCGATCGACCTCGAGCGGGTGCAGGAAGGCGAGCTCGCGCTCGGGGGCGACGACGAGCAGGCCGTCGGGCTTCGCCGCCCGGCTCGCCATCTTCGCCAGCGTCTTCGACCTTGCGATCCCGACCGTCACCGGGAGCCCGATTCGCTCACGCGCCTCGGCCCGTAAGCGGCGCGCGATCTCGAGTGGCGAGCCCGCGATCCGTTCCAGGCCGCCGACGTCGATGAACGCCTCCTCCAGCGACAGCCCCTCGACCACGGGCGCGGTGCGCTGAAAGAGGTCGAACAGGTCGTCGCTTGCCTGCACGTAAGCGGAGAATCGCGGCGGGACGACGACTGCGTCCGGGCACAAGCGGCGGGCCTGGGCGCCGCTCATCGCTCCGCGCACCCCGCAGCGCCGGGCCTCGTAGCTGGCCGCCAGCACGACCCCCTGGCCGACGATCACCGGCCGATCGCGGAGGCGGGGATCATCGCGCTGCTCGACCGAGGCGAAGAACGCGTCTGCATCGGCGTGGAGGATCGAGGGCGCGGAGATCGACACGAACGTACGTTCGCAGACAGCAACGCCGATATCAAGCCCGATCAGGGGTCGTAACGAGCGATCGCGGCGGCGATCGTGTCCTGGGCGCGGCGGGCGGCGTCGACGTCTGCCGAGTTCATCAACAGCGAGAAGGCGATCGTGTGATTGCCCGCTTGGCAGTAGCCCGAGAGCGCCGAGACGTCTGCCAGGGTGCCCGTCTTGGTCGCGCAGTTGCCCTCCGCAGCCGTCCCGCGCATCCGGTCGGCGACGGTGCCCTCGCGCCCGGCCACCGGCAGCGAGTCACGGAAGGCGCGCGCGCCGGCCCCCTGCTCTGCCATCGCCACCAGCAGCTTGCCGACCTGCTCGGGGGAGACCTTGTTGCGCCGCGAGAGCCCGGAGCCGTCGACGGCCTGCAGACTGGTGCCGATCGAGCTCGCGAAGGCCTCGACCTTGTTGTTGCCGCGGTGGCGGGTGCCGCGCTTGCCCCCCGAAGCTCCGAGCCGCTTGAGCAGCATCTCGGCGAAGAAATTGTTCGAAGGCACGTTCGTTTCCTCGATCAGCTTCGCGACCGTCGGCGAGGCGACCGAGGCCAACGGCTCGCGCTCCAGGGTCCGGTCGGGCAGGTTCGCGCGCCCGACCTTGCCCATGACCCGGATCCCGCGCTTGCGCAGGGCGCTCTTCAGGCCCTTTGCGGCGACCAGCTCCGGAGCCTGCGCGTAGCCGCCGCCGTCATAGCCATTGTTGAACGACAGCCCTGAGAGCGGGCTCAGGTCGGGGCCCGAGCGCCGCTCGCGGTCGAAGATCGTGTCGTCGGCGAGGATCCGGCCGGTGACCCGCTTGATCCCGGCGCGGGTGACGTTTCGGGCCAGGGTCGCGACCCGGGTGACTGGCTGGTTGGCGGCGCGCGCAAAGCGGGCGGTGCCGAGGGCCGGGTCACCGTCGCCGACGATCACCAGGTCACCGTGGAGGACCGAGCGTCGGTCGGTCAGCCGGCCCCGAACGTAGACGCGCGTCTCGAGCCGCGCCTTGGCGCCGAACTCGGCCAGGAAGGCCGCGGTCGTGAACAGCTTCTGGTTCGACGCCGGGATCCGTCGCCGCGAGCCGTTGTCGGAGAAGAGCAGCGGGTCGCTGCCCGCGTCGGTGTCGAAGACCCAGGCCCCGCCCGCGGAGCCGTCGTTGGCGAGCGCCGCCGCGATCCGGTCGCGAAGCTCTCCCTGCGAGATCCCGGCCCGTGCGGCGAGCGCCGAGCCCGGCTTGGCGACCGGTGTGGCCGCGGGCGCATCGGGTCCCGCCGGCGCCGCGGCGGCCTGCCCGGCGACGATCGCGGCCACGACCAGGGGCAGCGCCGCTGCGCGGATCAGGTGCATGCGGCGCCAGCGTAGCGGTGGGGTCGCGCGTTGCGGCCCCGCCAATTGGAATAATCGTCGAGCCAATGGGGAAGGTGGTGGACATCGACACCGCCGCGACGGAGCAGAAGGCCGCACGCCGAGCCAGGTCGCGCCGGAAGCCGTCGAAGACGGCCCTCGTGCTCGGGGGCGGTGGGTTCACCGGCGGGGTCTACGAGATCGGCGCCCTGCGCGCCTTCGACCTTTTGGCGACGAACCGGACCGTGAACGAGTTCGACATCTACGTCGGCACCAGCGCCGGAGCCTTCGTCTCGAGCATGATCGCCAACGGGGTCACCCCGGAGGAGATGATGCGGGTCCTGAACCGCGACCTCCCCTCGCCGCTGCGCGACATCGACCTCGGGACCCTGTTGCGGCCGAACTTCAGCGGCTTTCTCAAGAGCGGGCTGATGTTCCCGTTCAAGCTCGCCTCGGTGCTGCGCGAGATGGCCGAGAACCTCGGCGAGGTCTCGGCCGTCGACCTCGCGACAGGCCTCGCCGGCGCGCTTCCGAAGGGGATCTACTCGGGCCGGGGGATCGAGCGCTACGTCGCCCAGATGCTCGGCGATCCCGACCGCACCAACGACTTCCGCCTGCTCGAGCCAGAGCTCTATCTGACCGCCACCGACCTCGACAGCACCGAGCGCGTGGTGCTCGGCGAGGGCGAGTGGGCGGACGTGGCGATCTCCGAGGCCGTCGCCGCCTCCGGCGCGCTGCCCGGGATCTATGAGCCGGTCGAGATCAAGGGGCGTGAGTTCATCGATGGGGGCATCCTCTCGACCACCAACGTCGACGTCGCGGTCGAGCGCGGGGCCAAGTTCGTCGTCGTGATCAACCCGCTCGTCCCGTACATCAACAACTTCGAGAAGTACATCCCGACGATCACCGGCTCGCGGGCGCGCCGGGTCTCCGACATGGGGCTGGTCGCGATCGCCAACCAGACCTTCCGCCTGCTCTCCCACGACCGGCTCCACCGCGCGGTCGAGATCTGGGAGGAGCGCTACCCCGGTGTCGACATCATCCTGATCGAGCCCGAGTTCGACGACGAGTTGATGTTCGGCACCTCGATCCTCGACTACAGCGCTCGCCTGCAGATCGCCAAGCACGGATTCGAGTCGGTGACGATGAAGCTCGCCCGCGACTACGACCGCTACAAGTCCGTCGCCGAGCGGCATGGGATCGAGATCTCGGCCCGCAGGGTCCGCCACGTGCTCGACCAGGTCGAGCGCGAGCGGGAGAAGCTCTCCGCCTGGCGGAGGGTGCTCGAGCTGACCAACACCGCGCTGCTGCGCGGCTCGCGCTCGGACGAGCCCCCTGCCACCGAGGTTGCCGAGCGGGCCGGCGAGTCGGCCGAAGAGCACTAGCCGCAGATCCGGACCCGCTTCTGGAGGCTGAGCTCGCGGCCGTCGACGAGCTCGGCGATCACCCGGATCTCCGGTCGGCCCTTGTGGCGCAGGAGGCGGGGCGGGATCCGCTTCTTGATCGTGCCGGAGCGGTCGCGCCCGGCGAGCTTGGCGCCGACCCGGAACGTGGCCTCGACCACCGCCTCGGAATCCGCGCCGCGAACCCGGACCCGGAGGTTGCCGGGCCGGCGGCACGAGCGCCCGTCCCGGCGCACCGCCCGCGGCAGCTTCTGGGTCAGGGAGGGCTTGGTGCGGCAGCTCGACCCGGCGCAGCCGGCGAGCGCCGCCAATCTCGCCGCCAGCGCGGCCTCGGCCTCGTCGTAGGCGGGGTCCGAGGCCAGGTTTTGAAGCTGGAAGGGGTCGGCTCGAAGGTCGTAGAGCTCGGGCGTGTCGCCCTCGTTGACGACGTAGACGTACCTGGACGTGCGCACGGCCTCGTAGCGAAGGTCGGCGCTCCCGTCCTCGTCATCGTCACCGCGGTACTGCTCGATCAGGAGCTCGCGTCCGCGACGGCGCTCGGGGTGGGCCGCGAGCGGAAGCAGGCTGCGCCCGTCGACGACCCTGTGAGCGCTCGTCCCCGCGGCGTCGATCACGGTCGGCGCGAGATCGGCGTTGATCGCCAGCTCCTTCACAGTCTCGGCCGCGGGCACGCCCGGACCGCGGATCACCAGCGGCACCCGCAGCGCCTCCTCGTAGACGCGGTTCTTGCCGGTCTGCACGCGGTGCTCGCCGTGGAAGTACCCGTTGTCCGACGTGTAGACGATCAACGTCCGATCGAGCTCGCCCGCCGCCCGCAAGGCGGACACGATCCTGCCGATGCCGTCGTCGACGGCGAGCAGCGACTCCATCCGGCATCGCCAGCGGCGCTGGATGTTGGCGAGCTCCGTGCCGGTGATCGGGGCCATGGCCTGGATCTCGCCGGGCTTGTCGGAGACGTCCGCCTCGTTGAGGCTCGGCGGCTGCGGCAGCGGCACGCTGTCGAAGGCGGCCGCGTGCCGGGGAGCCGGCTTGGCGGAGTTCAAGCAATCGGTCGGCGGCCGCGGATTGGGATTCGGCCCCCCTGAATGGGGCGCCGTGTACATGACGTTGAGCATGAACGGTCCGCCTCGCGCGTTGCGCGCGATCGCGTCCACGGCGAGCTCGGTGAACACGTCCTGCTTGAAGCTCTCCTCCGCAGCGCCGTAGTCGACGATCGTCCCGTTCTGGTTCAGCTTGTAGTCGTAGACGTTCTGGGTCGTGCCGGCGGTGCCGACCAGCCATTCGTTCCAGCCGGGTGGGACGTAGGCGGGGTCGGCCAATTCCTGGCCGTACCCGTTCAGGTACTTGCCGATCTGGATCGTCCGGTAGCCGGCCGCCTGCATCCAGGTCGCCAGCGAGTTGGAGTCGTTGAACTTCTCGAACCCGCCCTGAGGCGGGGCGTTGCCGAGGACCCCGTGGTTGTGTGCGTATTGGCCCGTGTAGAAGGTCGCGCGCGACGGGCAGCACAGCGGCCAGTTGGTGAAGCTGTTGGCGAATGTGGTTCCCTTGTCGACGAGCTGGGACTGCACTTTCTCCATCGCCGACAGCGAGGCCTGGTGCTGGTCGTCGGTCATCACCACGACGACGTTCGGCGGCTTGGTTGCGCCCGCGTCGGCGCGCTCGCCGCCCGAGCCGACGAAGCCGACGCCCGCCAGGACCAGCATCGTCGCCGCAGCTCCCCCCAGCCTGCGCGTCAGGACTCCCATCTCAGCCCGCTGAAACCCCCGATTGCGGCGAAAGTCGCGCCTGCCATTCCTAGGCGGCGTACATCGAGTCGATCACGTCCGCGTACTTCTCGGCGACCACGTTGCGCTTCACCTTCAGCGTCGGGGTCAGCTCTCCGCCCTCCTGGGAGAGGTCCTGGGCGAGGACCTCGATCTTCTTCACCTGCTCGACGCGGGCGAACTTCTGGTTGATCTTCTCGACATGCGCCTCGATCGTCGCCCTGACCTCGGGGCTCGCGGCCAGCGCTTGCGGATCGGTGGGCAGGCTCTGCTCGGCGGCGTAGCTCGCCGCCTCCTCGGGATCGAGGGTGACGAGTGCGACCAGGAAGGGCCGCCGGTCGCCGATCACCACGCACTGGGAGACCAGCGGATGCTGCTTGATCTCGGCCTCGAGGTTGGCGGGCGTGATGTTCTTGCCCCCGGCGGTGATGATGATGTCCTTCTTGCGGCCGGTGATCTTCAGATACCCGTCGCTGTCGAGCTCGCCGATGTCGCCGGTGTGCAGCCAGCCGTCGACCAGCGTCTCGCGGGTCGCCTCGTCGTTCTTGTAGTAGCCCTGGAAGATGTTCGCGCCGCGGGCGAGGACCTCGCCGTCGTCGGCGATCCGGATCTCACAGCCGGGGAACGGCTTGCCGACTGTGCCCCATCGAAAGGCCTCCGGGGTCGAGATGGTCGAGGCGGTCGAGGTCTCGGTCATGCCCCAGCCCTCGAGCACGAGGACTCCGGCGGCGTCGAAGAACTCGAGGATCTCGGGATTGATCGGCGCCGCGCCGGTCACCGCCAGCTTCAGGTTGCCGCCGAACAGCGCCCGGATCTTCGACAGCACCTGGCGGTCCGCAAGCCAGTATTGGAGCGACAGCAGCGGTCCCGGCGACTGGCCCTCGCGCTCGTGGCGGCGCGCCTTCTTGCCGACCCCGATCGCCCAGTCGAAGACGACCTTCTTCAGCCCGCCCTCCTTCTCGACGCTCGAGGTCGCCGCCGTGTAGATCTTCTCGAAGATCCGCGGCACCGACGGGAAGTAGGTCGGCTTGACCTCGGCCAGGTTGTCCAGGATGCGCAGGGGGTCGCGTTCCCAGTAGGCGAGCGTCGCGCCGAGGTCGAAGGTGCCGAGCTGGATCAGCAGCGCGAAGGAGTGCGCGAGCGGCAGGAACAGGTAGGTGACCTCGTCGTCGCCGAGCACGTTGACGGCGTGGACCATGTCGAGCATCGACCGGTAGTTGCCGTGCGAGATCACGCAGCCCTTGGGCGGCCCGGTCGTCCCCGAGGTGTAGATGAAGGTGCAGATGTCGTCGGCTGTGACCGAGCTCCAGCGCTCCTCCCACTCGGTCTCGCTCCCGGTCGCGCCGCGCTCGGAGAGGTCGACGAGCGAGATCGCATCCGCCGAGGTGCCGGTCATCCGGACCACGTGCTCGAGCTTCGGACATCGGTCACGGACCTGGCGGATCTTCTCGAGCTGCTCGTCGTCCTCGACCACGACCGCGACCGCGTCGGAGTTCTCGAGCACGTACTGGCACTCCTCGGGGGAGTTGGTCTGGTAGATCGGCACCACCGTCGCGCCTGCTGACAGCGCCGCGAAGTCGAAGTAGGTCCACTCGGGGCGGGTGTTGGAGAGGATCGCGACCTTGTCGCCCTTCTCGATCCCGAGCTCGATCAGCCCGAGCGAGAGCTTGCGCACGATCTCCCCCACCTCGGTGTAGGTCTTCGAGGTCCATTGGCCGTCGTCGTCCTTGTAGAGAACCGCCCGCTTCGGGCCGTGCTTGCGGACGGCGGCGGGGAACAGGTCGGCGAGCGTCGCGGAGCCGGTCGCCGCCTCGGTCGCCGGCTTCTCCGCCATCGCCGATTCCATCATCGCGCTCCTCTCAGGTAGACAAACCGCGGCGGTCTGTCCGCCGCCGGGAAAGCTACCTCAGGAGGTGCGTCGAGCGCGCCCGGCCGGCCGCTGTCTCAGGCGGCCGCTTGCGGTGCCTTTTGCGCCTGACCGAGCTGTCGAAGGTTGGAGAGGAAGAGGGTCTTGTCGATGCGCCCGTTGAAGATCGGGACGCCCATCTCCATGCACTTCGAGATCACCTCACGACGCTTCATGTGCATCTCGTCGGCGAGCTCGGTAGGCGTCAAGTGATTTGCCATGTACCTCTCCTCTTCCGCTTGCAGAAGCTCAACCGAAGTCTTATCGGTTTCGCCGGATGTGTCAACGGATTTGGCCGGAAATTGCGGCCATAGGACCTAGACCGGGTTCGGCACGTCTACGAACTCGTGCGCGACTCCGAACCGCTCCGCGACCAGCTCGCCGAGCCGGCGGATGCCGAGCGTCTCGGTCGCGTAGTGCCCGGCGGCGATGAAGTGGACCCCGCCCTCGCGCGCATCGGCCATCGCGTGCTCTGCCGGCTCCCCGGTCAGGAACGCGTCGAGGCCGAGTGCCACCGCGGCGTGCACCTCCGACGCGCCGGCGCCCGAGAGCAACCCGATCGAGCCCACCCGCTCGGGCCCGGCGTCGAAGACCAGCGGCTCGCGGCCTACCAGCTCGGTCACCGCGGCGAACAGCTCGGCAGCCGGGATCGGCTCCTGGCGCCGGCCGATCGTGCCCAGCGCGCGGCCCTTGAACACCGCGAAGGCCCCCGGCTCGGCCTCGAAGCCGAGCCCGGCGCAAAGCAGGGCGTTGTTGCCGATCCGCGGATGAGCGTCGAGCGGCAGGTGATAGCCGGCAACCGAGATCCCGGCGCCGAGCGCCGTTCGCAGGCGGGCGGCCATCGGCTCGGAGAGGGCGCGCGGGAGGAAGTCCCAGAACAGCCCGTGGTGGACGAGGACGAGCTCGGCGCCGGCGTCACGCGCGCGCTCGAGCAGCTCCAGATGAGCGGAGACGCCGGTCACCACCTTGCCCACCTCCGTCGCGCCGGGGACCTGGAGGCCGTTCGGGCCGTAGTCGTCGAAGTCGCGGGCTTCGAGCAGCTCGTCGCAGAAGGCGATGATCTCGTCGCGGGCGGCCGGCATTGGCCGACTCTACGATGTCCGGCGATGGATCACTCAGGCCAAGCGGCGGGGCGCGGCGAGTTCATCGACTCGCTGATGGATACGGAGCTCTACTCGATCGGCGCCTACTTTTGCGACGAGCATCCCGAGCTCGTTGACGACGTCGTCGCGGCGAGCGCCGAGATCGAGGGCACCGGGCTCGAGAGCTATGCGCGAGCGACCGACGCCGAGCTCGAGCAGACCTTCGAGGTCCTGCTCACCGGGCTCGCCGTCCGTTACTACAAGGCGGTCGCGGGATGAGCGCGTCGCCGACGGCGTGAGTCCCTGGGTCCCGCGCGTCCTGATTGGGGTCCTGACGGTTGCGATCGGGTACGCGGTCTACTCGATCGCGGTCGGAGAGGGCGGACCCCGGCCGGCCGAGATCGGCGGGGTCAACGACGTGCAGAGGATCTTCGGCGGGATCCCTCAGGACGCCGACGCGCTCGGCCCCGCCGACGCCGCGGTCACGGTCTCGGTTTTCAACGACATCCAGTGCGAGCCGTGCGCGCGCTATCAGATCGAGGTCGTCGACCCGCTGGTCGAGGAGTACGCGCGCACCGGCGAGGTGCGGTTCGAGTTCCGCCACTTCTCGGTCGCTCCCAACGAGACCACGCTGGCGGCGATCGCCTCGGAGGCGGCAGGTCGCCAGGAGCGCCAGTGGCAGTACCTCGACACCTTCGTCCGCAATCAGGACCTGGCGCGGCGCCGCGGCGTCGACGATGAGCTCTTGCGCGAGATCGCGACCGCGGTGCCCGAGCTCGACCTGGACCAGTGGGAGCTGGACTACGAGTCGCCCGAGAGCGAGGGCCTGGTCCGCGAGGACGCGGTGCTCGCCGCCGAGCTCGAGCTGCCTGCCCAGCCCGCGATCGTCGTCTCGGGCCCGGGCGGTCAGCGGGTGCTGACCGAGACGCCGGCGCCCGATCAGGTTCGCGAGGCGATCGCACAGGTTTCCTGATCCCCGCTCAACCCTCCTCCGGTGCCTCGCGGATGATCCGGTTCAACTTCCGGGTCAGGAGCAGGAGCGCGATCATCAACGCGGCGCCGATCCAGAGGATCGGGTCGGTGGGCGAGAGCTCCTCGAGCTCGCTGCCGAGGTAGACGAACAGGGCGGTGATCGGCAGGTAGCCGACCACGGTCGTCCAGATGAACCGCCCGATCGGAACCCGGGCCGCGCCGGCGACCATCGAGAAGAGGCTGAACGGGATCACCGGGACGAGGCGGATCCCGAGCAGCAGGGTCACCCCGCCGGTCTCGGCGACCCGCTCGAGGCGCTCGAACCGGTCCTGGCCGACGACCTTCCAGAGCGCCGGCCGCGCCGCATGGCGACCGATCCAGTAGGAGACGAACGCGTTCAGGATCCAGCCGAGCATGACCAGCGGCAGCCCGACCCAGAACCCGTAGACGTAGCCGACCGCGGCATCGAGGATCTCGGCCGGGTACCAGAGCACGGCGTGCACGAGCGCCAGGCCGAGCGCGATCAGCACCCCGCCGAAGCCGAGGTCGTGAAGCTCCTCGCGCAGCGATCCCGTATCGCCTTGCAGCGCGTTGCCGACCCCGGTGCGCAGCGGCTCGATCGCGAGCACGAGCACGGCCAGCAGCGCGATCCCGGCCAGGGTCAGGACGAGCCCGAGCAGCGGCGGACGGCCGCCGAGAGCCGCCTCGTCGCTGGCCGCACGCGGTTCCGGCGCCATCGGCCCAGTATGCCCGCCGAGCGGCGCCGGGCAGCGGTCGCCGGCGCCGGGACCGAGCCGGTTTTCGCCATACTGAGGGGCCTCGGGGCGTGGCGCAGCCTGGTAGCGCGCACCGTTCGGGTCGGTGAGGTCCCCGGTTCAAATCCGGGCGCCCCGATTGGCAGAAACCCGCTCAGCGAAGCGGGTTTCGACATTCATGCGCTTGATGGGGGTCCCAAACGGGTCCCATCGGGCATGGGATGGAGTTGCGAGATTGGCGCCGGAGCAACAATTGGCGCTCGTGAACACGAGGCCGAGATGGGTCGCTGCGGCGTTCGGTGCCTCAGATCGCTCGGGCGAATGTCGATCCGTTGCGATTGCGTAGCGCTTTGCATGGAAAGCGCAACGTCGGGGCGCCACATGTGACCCTCTATTCGAATCTGATCGATTCGACGATCTGTTGGACTTCCTGCTCGAGGTCGTGGCTTGCGCCCTTGGCTGTCTCGGTTTCGATGAAGAGGCGCATACCGTCCACATCGACGATCCATACCCTGATCGTGTCGCCCACGCCCGTCTTCGGCCACAACGCACCGCCGTACACGTCTCGCCACCTGTAGAAGAACCCCGGCTCGCAGCCGACCTTCTCGCCAACGGTGAGCGACACGTGCTTCGCGGGGCGCCCGCCCAGGGTGACGTTCGACGGCCCTGTGAGCAGCTCAGTGCCGGGCGCCGTTGACACTGCGGCCGCGAGATCGGCGGCCGATGAACCAACCGGCGGGCTCAACAGGCGGGCGCACGGATCGGCGTAGTCGCCGTCGGGGAAGCTCGTCCAAAAGATGATCGCCTCTGCGCCTTGTGGCCCCGTTTCGGACCTGTTGATCGAGATCGGCCCTCCGGCGGACTTGTCGGTCGTGATGCTGGAGAACCTTTCCCAGCCAACCGGCACCCTGAAGGAGAACCGAACGCCCTCCTCGGTCACCGCGTGCCTCCCCGCTAACAGCTGCCGCCACTCATTGCGCGCCTGCTCGATCCTCTCCTTGCGTACGGGATTGGTCTCAGGCGGCGCGCTGGCCTGGGTCTCGGGCGGCGCGCTGGTCTCGGCCTCGGACGCTGCGGTGGTCTCATCGTCGGCGCAGGCGGTAGGCCCGAGCGCGCCGAGTGCCAGCAGCGAGAACAGCAGTGCAAGCTTCTTCATCCGCGTCCTCCTAGGATCGTCGGTCGAATCCGATCATCGACCCGGCCCGTTTCAGGTCTGTTTCAGACGAGTAACAGGCCCTTGGCGTCCCCGCGCCGGGGAGGCCAAGCAGACGAAGTGCTGCCGCACTGCAGGGATAGCGCCTTTGGACGAAGAGCGAAGCAGCCTCAAGTCCCTGCCGGCCCGTTCGTGGATCACCCCAGCTTGCGCGGGGCTGTATGCCTTTCGCGCCGCTTCCTGGGCAGCGTGCCGTATGGATCCCTTAGGCTGATGGCCGTCGTCCCGTGCGGCGCCCAAATGGCCGTCTACATCCTGAAAGACAAGACGAAGCGATCACGGAAGTACCACACCTCGGCGAAATGCCCGATGGTGAAGGCCTACCCGAACGACTACGAGGCGGTGACGCGCCCGCCCGCCGGATACACCCGCTGTCAGCGTGCGGGCCCCTGCCGTCCCCGACGAGCGCGAGTCTCTCGGCGTTATATCCCTTAGCGCCGCGTAACGGACCGGACCCGGCGCGTTGCGACGTGCATTGGCCAGAGTCTTAGTCACAGGCGTTTGCGCCGCGTAACGGTAGGACGGATTTGTCCCAGCGCTGATCGCTGTTGCCACCGGAGAAGTTGCGCTTGCATGGAAAGCGCAACATCGGGGCGCCATATGGGACGAGCCTCTATTCGAACCTGATCGATTCGACGATCTGTTGGACTTCCTGCTCGAGGCCGAAGCCATAGGCCGTCGCGGCTTCGATGAAGAGGCGCATACCGTCCACATCGACGATCCATACCCTGATCGTGTCGCCAACGCCCGTCTTGAGCCAAAACGCACCGCCGTACACGGCTCGCCAGGTGTAAAAGAACCCCGGGTCGCAGCCGACGTCCTCGCGAACGGTGAGCGCCACGTGCTTTGCGGGGCGCCCGCCCACGGTGACGTTCGAGGGCCCTGTGAGCAGCTCGGTGCCGGGCGCCGTCGACACTGCGGCCGCGAGATCGGAGGCCGATGAACCAACCGGCGGGCTCAGCAGACGGGCGCACGGATCGGCGTAGTCGCCGTCGGGGAAGCTCGTCCAAAAAATGATGGCCTCTGCGCCTTGTGGCCCCGTCAAGGACGTGTTGATCGAGATCGGCCCGGCGGACTTGTCGGTCGAGATGCTGGAGAACCTTTCCCAGCCAGGCACCCTGAAGGAGAACGAAACGCCCTCCTCGGTCACCGTGTGCCTTGCGCCGAGACGATCCTCGGCGTTTTCGGGATCGACCGCGGCCGCCGCCGCCTCGCTAGCGAAGCGGGCCGTGATCACAATCCTTGATGACGCCCCCGGTTCCTTCGTGCACACCACATCGCCCTCCCGGCGGGTGCAACTCCAGGAACCCGGAAGCCTGTTGTTGGCAAGGTCGAGGATCACCCGCCGCGCCCCGTGACACGAAATGTCGCCTTGATTCACCGCGAGTCGATAGCGGGGAACGGGGCAGGACTTGCGTGCGGGATCGGCCTCGGACCCGACGGTGGTCTCGGCCTCGGACGCTGCGGTGGTCTCATCGTCGGCGCAGGCGGTAGGCCCGAGCGCGCCGAGTGCCAGCAGCGAGAGCAGCAGTGCAAGCTTCTTCATCCGCGTCGCCCCTGGGGGAAGCGTGCCTTGATCGTTTTCGTGCACACCACAATGCCCTCCGGTCCGCGGCAACTCCAGGTCGTGTCCCTGCCCCCGATGTAGCCGTCGCGGAAGTAATCACTCAACACGCCCCGCGCCACGCGACACGAAAAGTAGCCTTCAACCACCTCGAATCTCCCGTGCCCTCCGGCTTGCCCGGGGAATACGGCGCTTCCGCAGGCCTTGCTTCCGAACCTGGACACCGAAACGGTGGTCTCGGTCCGGGACGCTGCGTTGGCCTCATCGTCGTCGCCTCCTCCGCAGGCGGTAAGCCCGAGCGCCCCGAGTGCCAGCAGCGAGAGCAGCAGTGCGAGCTTTCTCATCCGCGTCCTCCGAGGATCGCGGTGGCGCTACGCGGTGTGTGGCTGCGGCTCGGTCGGCGCCCGAGGACGAACCCCGCACCGGCGGCGATCGCGCCGAGCGCGAGCATCGCGGTCGCGCCGATCCCGGCGTCGCCCCAATCAAAGCCGTCGCTGGTCGCCGGGGCCTTGGGGGGGCCGACATCGGCGACGAACGGGACGGCCTGCGCGCCGTCCCGGCGCAGCACGATGCCGGGGTGACCGCCTTCCTGCACGATCCGGGGTGTGGCGCTCGTGGCTTCGCGGTCGACGCTCGCGGCGGCCGGCGCGACCGAGGCGGCAGCTGCCGCGAGCGCACTGGCGGCGATCGCGAGCACCAGGCCGCGGACGAATCTGTGTGTGTTGCTCCTCATGGTGCGCTCCTTTCATTGGGTGCGGCGCGTGATCTCTTGCCGCGAAGGTTGCGCTCCGGGTGTTTCAGGTCCGTTTCAGACCGGCAACAGCTGTTAGCGTCCCGGCCGGGAGGCCAGCCAGATGGAGTTCCGGATCCTGGGACCGCTAGAGGTGTGGGACGGGGGCTGCGAGGTTTCCCTCGGTGGGCGCAAGCCGCGTGCGCTTCTAGCCCTCCTCCTCCTTCACGTCAACGAGGTCGTTTCCACTGACCGGCTGATCGACGAGCTCTGGGGCGAGGACTCGCCCGAGCGAGCGGCCGCCGCACTGCGGGTCAACGTCTCGCGACTTCGCAAGTCGCTTCCGCAGGACGTGCTCACGACCAGGTCGCCCGGCTACGAGATCCGGGTCGAGCCCGACGACCTCGACCTCGACCGATTCGAGCGACTGGTGGACGAAGGGAGGGGCTTGCGCGCCCGCGGCCTGGCGGCCGACGCGTCGGAGCGGCTGCGCGAGGCGCTAGCGCTGTGGAGGGGCCCGGCACTCGCTGAGTTCGCCTACGAGAGCTTCGCCCAGACGGCGATCGCGCGGCTCGAGGAGATCAGGCTGGCAGCGGTCGAGCTCCGGATCGACGCCGACCTCGCACTCGGGCGCCACGACGAGCTGGTCGGCGAGCTCGAGGCGCTGGTTGCCGAGCAACCGCTCCGCGAGCGTTTGAGGGGGCATCTGATGACGGCGCTGTACCGGTCGGGGCGGCAGGCCGATGCCCTTGAGGCCTACAAGGATGCGCGCCGGGCCCTCGTCGGCGAGCTCGGGGTCGTGCCGAGCATTGCGCTCCAGGAGCTGGAACGGGCGATCCTGCGGCAGGAGCCGGCGTTGGACCTGCCGGCGACGGCGCCCGCGTCCGTCGGCGAGGACGTGGATCGGTCGATTCTCGTCGCAATCACGGACCAGCAGCGCGTCGACGCGCTGCTCGCGGTGGCCGAGCCGCTTGTGCGAGACCCGCCCCGCGTCATGATCCTGGCCAGGCTGGTGGCGGACGCAGCCGAGCTTCGGTCGGCGTCGGCCGGGCTCGAGGAGCACCGCTCTGCGCTGCAAGCGCGCGGCGTCGTGGCCAGGGCGGCCTCGTTCACCTCGACGACGCCCGGAGAGGAGCTGGCTCGGCTCGCGACCGAGCTCGACGTCGACCTGCTGCTCGCCGACGCCCCCGACGAGCTCCTGGCCGAGGGAGCTCCCGACGAGCGCCTGACGGCCGTGCTCGGGGAGACGCCCTGCGACGTTGCGCTGCTCGCCGCTCGCGACGTGACGCCCGCGGGCCCCGTCCTCGTCCCCTTCGGGGGGGCCGAGCACGACTGGGCGGCGGTCGAGCTCGGCGCCTGGCTCGCGCGCGCCGACCATCTCCCGCTGCGGCTCGCGGGTGCGGCCGCGGTGCCGGAGCACGGCAGGCGCGACGCGAGCCGCCTGCTCTCGCACGGGGCGCTTGCGGTCCAGCGGGTCCTCGGCATCTCGGCCGAGCCGCTGTTGGCTCCGCCCGGCGAGGAGGGCATGCTGGATGCGAGCCGCGACGCCGGTCTGCTCGTCGTGGGCCTATCGACGAGATGGCACCGGGAGGGCCTCGGTCCGGCTCGCCTCAGGCTGGCCAGGGAGGCGACCCCGCCAACGCTGCTCGTCCGACGGGGCCTGCGCCCGGGCGGGCTCGCTCCACCGGCCTCGCTGACGCGCTTCACCTGGTCGATTCGCTCCTGAGTCGGGCTCAGCTCGCGCACGCCGGCGCAAACGGCCGACCCGGGAGGAACTGCTCCCATTCCTCGAGCGTCAGCGTGCGGTTAGCGAGTCTGCAGGCACGTTGGGCCCATGACTCCGGGTCGACGTCGTAGACGGCCCCGTGGCCGTCGCCGTGGGTGAGCAGCAGGCGGCGCCCGTCGGTGGACAGGTCGATCGCCGCCCGGCGCTCGCCGGCCTTCAGCCTCGGGCCGATCTGGGTGCCCGTAGCGACATCCCACAGCGCCGCGCCCCCCTCGAAGCCGGAAACGGCGAGGGTCGTGCCGTCGGCGCTGAAGTCGATCGTCATCGCGCCGGCGCTGCCCTGGTCGAGCTCTCGAATCAGCTCACCGGTATCGACGTCCCAGAGCCGGACCGTCGGGACCAACCCGCCGGTCGCGAGCGTCCCTCCGTCCGGGCTGAACGCGGCGGAAGCGAAGAACGTGCCGCGATCGACCGGCAGGCCGGCGATCCGCGAGTTCCGCTCAAGGTCCCAGAGCTCGACCTCGTCAGCGTCGGCGCCCATGAAGGCTACGACCGGCTCTGTCGGGCTGAAGACGACATCGCCCTCGTCGCTGAAGTATCCGCCGAGCGCGGAGCCGGTTGCGACGTCGATCAGCTTGATGTCGCCCGCGTAGCTGTTCGTAGCCAGTGTGGTCCCGTCCGGGCTGATGCTCGCGCCCCAGCCTGCCGAGCCAACGGCAATCGGCCCCCGGCTCTGCGATCGCGACGCCACGTCCCAGAGCGTGGCGTCGCCGTCCAGGGTCACGGCCGCGAGCGTTCGCCCGTCCGGAGTGAAAGCGAGGCCCTTGACCTCGCCATCGGTCTTCAGCGGCGTACCGGTCTCGGTCAGGTCGCTCGTATCCCAGAGCCCGATCCCGTCCCCCTTGAGGCCGACGGCGAACAGCCGCCCGTCGGGGCTGAACCTGCCCGGATGGGCCTCATAGCCTGGTTCGACGGCCGCGCCGTCGTCGGTGAACCTGAACTCCCGCCCGAGACCGCGGTCCCCGCCGAGGTCCCAGGCGATCGCCGTCCCGTCGAAGCTCGCGGTGTAGAGCGTCTCCCCGTCGGGGCTGAAGACGGGCTGCTGGACCGAGGCCGAGTGGCCGCTGAGCGTTTCGCGAGCAGTCGCGGAGCCCGCATCCCACAGGGTCACGGTTCCGTCGAAGCTCGTCGACACGACCGTCTTGCCGTCGGGACTGAACAGCAGCTGGTTCGTGCCCGCGGCGCCGGTGCCCGTCGCCTCTCGCACGGCTCCCGTGCGCAGGTCGATCAGCCGGAGGCCCCGGTCGAGACCGATCGCTGCCGTGCGGCCATCCGGGCTCAGCGCCAGCGCTCGGTAGCCGGGTGGAATCTCGAATGTCTGCGACTTCCGGTGGCCGGCGAGGTCCCACCACGCGAGCTCGCCCGCTGACGCCGTGACCAGCGCGTCGTCATCGGCCGTGAGCGCGAAGTTGTGGTCGGTCCACCACTGGGAGATGTAGCGCCCGACGAAACCCGGCGGCTTGATCGGGGAGCCGATCGGCGTCAGGGTGGCGGCGCTTCGGATCACGATCCGTGCCGAGCCCGCGTCGCCTCCTCCAACGGCCTCGAGAACGGCAAGCCGCCCGCCGTCCTGCGTGAAAGCGATGCGGCTCGCGCTTCGGCGGCGGCTCGCGCCTCGGCGCCCGATCCGCGCCTCGGCCAGCCGTTCCCGGGTCTGCGCATCGACCAGGCGAACGTAGCCCTCACCGCCGATCGCGAGCGTCGCTCCGTCAGGGCTGTACGCGACACTGCCGGCCTCCTCGACACTGTCGCCCCCCGTTCCTCGCAGCGGCTCGCCGATCCGCTCGAACGTTCGAGCGTCGTAGAGGAGCACGCCTCCCTCGGCGGGTACGGCCAGCGTCCTCCCGTCAGGGCTGACGGCGATCCCGGCGCCACCGCCATGCATGATCCCGACCGCGGGACTCGCCCTCAGGAGGTCGGAGAAGAGGTAGCTGCGGGTCTGCGCCGAATCGTCGATCGCGACCGCCTGGCGGGCGAGCAGGAGCGAACGGTCGAGGTCCTCCTCGACGAGTGCCTGGGCGCCAAGGCGCTGGGCGAGCTGGGCCGTCTCCGCGTCGCGTGCCTCGCCGCGCTGGATGAGGGCGAATATGCCTCCCGCGAGAGCCACGGCCAGCAGGACCGCGACGCCGGTGAGCAGCGCGCGAAGACGCCGGTTGGTGCGCCGGGCCCGTTTCGTCTCCTGCTCGGAGACCTCGCGGCTCTCGGTCACGAACTCACGCTCGAGCTCGTTCAGCTCGAGCGCGTGATCGGCGGTCCATTCGAGCGCAGCGGCGAGGCGCGCGCCGCGGTAGAGCTCGCCCTGATCGCGCCCCTCCGCCTCCCATTCGGTCGCCGCTTGGGTGATGCTGTGGCGAAGTCGGCGCCCTTCGGCGTCCTGCTCGATCCACTCGCACAGACGCGGCCATTCGCGCAGCAGCGCCTCGTGGGCGACCTCGACCGAGCCCTCGCCGACGATGACGAGGCGGCTGTCGGCCAGCGTCGCGAGCACGTCGGCCATGTTCTCGTTGCGCTCCAGGTCGAGCTCGGCCAGTGGAGCGCGGCGGCGCACCGCCACCTCGCCCTCGCCCTCGCCGACCAGGCGCAACATGATCGCCCGCACCAGCGGCTTACTCCTCTCGGGGACGCGAGCGTAGGTGCCCTCGGCCAGCCGCGCGACGGCGCCGTGAACGCCGCCGGACTCGCGGTAGGCGGCGATGGTGAGCGTGTTGTCCTGCCGCTTCTGCCACAGCTCGAGCAGGGCCGTGGACAGCAACGGCAGCGCTCCCGGCTCGCCCTCGACGTCGTCGACGAGCGCGTCGGCGAGCTCCGGCTCCACCCGCAGTCCGACCCGGCCGGCGGGCAGCTCGACGACCCGCCGCAACTCCGAGGCCTGCATCGGCCCGACCAGCACCTGGTTTGTACCCAGCAGCTCGGCAAATCCCGGGTAGGCGGCGACCCGCCCGTAGAAGTCGGCTCGCAGCGCGACCACCACGACTGCTCGACCCTCTGGATCAGCAGCTGCGCGAGCAAGGGTGTCGGCGAACGCCGCGCGCTCGGCTTCCGAGCGGCAGGCGGTGAACAGCTCCTCGAGTTGGTCGACGACGAGCAGCAGGCGCTCGTTGACGGGCAGTGCGTCGAGGGCTTCAGCGAGAGGATCCCTCGCTCCCGAGACGAGCGCGCGGCGAAGCTCCTCCAGCGGCCGCTCGCCCGGGCGCAGCAGCAGACGGCGCCACCGCTCGCTGCCCGGCAGAACTCCTTCGGCGAGAGCCGGAAGAAGGCCGGCGCGGACGACGGACGACTTGCCGCTGCCCGACGGGCCGACGATGCCGAGGAAGCCAGCGCCGACGAGGCGGGCGACGAGCTCGGCGACGAGCCGCTCGCGGCCGAAAAAATACTCTGCGTCCACCGGCTCGAAGCTCGCCAGACCCTTGAACGGGCAGATCCCCTCGGCGGACACGCGGGCAGGGGTGGCCGGGCCCGCGAGGGTCCGCGCCTGCTCGCGCACCAGCTGGAGGTCGATCACCTTGCCGGCCAACTCGTCCTCGACCTCACTCAAGTCGCTCCTGCCGCCGGCGGCACGGGAGGCAACATCGACGAGCAGGCGGCTCGCCTCGTCGACCGCGACCGCGAGCCCGGCCCTGGCGAGCTCCCGGCAGCTCGCGTAGCGTCGCTCCGGCTCCTTCGCCAGCGCCCGCGCGATCACCGCGTCGAACCCGGCCGGCAACTCCGGCCGCTGTGCGCTCGCCGCCGGCGGTTCACTTTCGAGATGCGCGAAGACGACCGCGGTGTCGGAGTCGCACCGAAACGGTGGCTGCCCGACCAAACACTCGTAGAGCACGCAGCCGAGCGAGTAGACGTCCGCCCCCCCGTCGATCTCCTCACCGGCGATCTGCTCGGGTGCGACGTATTCGATCGTGCCCATCAGGTGGCCGTCTTCGCCGACTCCGGTCTCCTCCGAGGCCCGCTTCGTGAGCCCGAAGTCCGCCAGGTAGACGTGGTCGGAGCGGTCGGGGCGCGCGCCCGTGTCGAGGAGCACGTTGGAGGGCTTCACGTCGCGATGCACGAGGCCGTGAGCATGGGCCGCATCCAGGGCGCTGGCCACCTGCGCGACGATGCCGATCGCGTCGCCCGAGTCCAGACGGCCGCGTTGCAGGCACACTTTCAGGTCACCCCCCTCGACGTAGCGCATGGCGATGAAGAGGAGATCGTCGGTCGTCCCGGCCTCGTAGATCGGGACGATGTTCGGGTGGTCGATCGACGCGGCCAGCTCCGACTCACGCAGGAAGCGGTCACGGAACGATTCGTCCTCGGCGAGGCCGGCGGCTAGCAGCTTCAGCGCAACCTTCCGCTTCAGCCGCAGATCCTCGGCCAGGTAGACGACGCTCATGCCGCCGAAGCCCAGCAGCGACTCGATCCGGTAGCCGGCGACCTCGGTGCCGACCTGCGGGTCATCGCTCACTTGCACGTGTGCATCCTCGCTTTCGGCGGCCGTAGGAACGATAGGGGGACTCGGAGGATCTGCGCATGCCGGGGTTACAGCGCGGTTTCAGGCGCGTAACGCTGGTCTGCTCCAGTGTGAGACCGCGGGCGGCAAGTGGCGTCCCACGCGAGAAGCGGGCGCTTCCCGACCGCTCCAGGCCTCCGGCGCGAGACGCTAAGTGGCTGTTACTCGTCTGAAACGGGCCTGAAACGGACCGAGTCGATGATCGGATTCGACAGACGATCCCAAGGAGGACTCGAATGAAGAAGCTTGCACTCCTGCTCTTGCTGCTGGCACTCGGTGCGCTCGGGCTGGTCGCCTGCGGAGGAGGCGGCGACGATCAGACCACCGCAGCGTCCGAGACCGGGACCCCGGATGACCGCACCACGGATGACGCACTCGCCGCCGATAGCAAGTCCTGCGGCGCCTATGAGCGCTGGAGGCTCGCAGTGGTACGCGGCATGTCGTGTCGTGAGGCGCGGCGCGTGATCCACGACTACGTCTACCAAAGACCGACCCCAGTTGGCTTGATCTGCTACGGAGGGGATCAGCCTGTCGAGTGCCGCAGCGAAGCCGGGGAAACGATCAGGGCACCCGTGCGCAACGCCGTAGTTCGTCGGTGGGAAGCCCGGTACGGCTACTGAGGCGCCAGCCAAGCCTGCGGGTGGCCGCCGACGCCAGCTAAGAGGACTGCACTCATTAGAACGTGGGTTGAGCGGAGAGCTGGTCCCGCCGCGCGAGCGTACCCGCTTTCCATACAACGCGAAAGTGCCGCTTCGGACGAGGAGCGCAACGAATGGGGCGGTGGCTGGACGATCGCGGAAAGCCGAGATGGTCCACCGGGTTAGACCGTGGTCCTGTTCGTGGCCCCAATTTGAGCGAACCCCAGATCACCTGAGATGACCTAAGCCGCATTGGCATGCGAGAACGCGTTCAGCCCACCTCGTATACCCGGTTCAAATCCGGGCGCCCCGATGGCAGGGCCCCGCTCCACGGAGCGGGATTCTCCGTTTCCAGGAGGGCCGAGGGACCAATGCGCAAGCCGGCAACGCGATCCTCCCCCTGAAGGGCGATAGGGTCACCGTGGAGTCACCGTGCCAGCCAGCGACAAAGGAGGCACCATGCACGCTGTCGTCGCTAGGGTCACGATCGCGGACCGAGAGCCTGCGGAGAACCATTTGCGCGAGCATGTGGTACCGGGGGTGTCACAGGCCCCAGGGTTTGTAGCCGGACACTGGACATATAAGGACGGCACAGGCCTCGCGATGGTCGTGTTCGAGACCGAGGAAGCCGCCAACGGCATGAGCGAAAGGGTCCCGTCGCTGCTCCCTGACGGAGTCACGCTCGAGGACGTCGAGGTGCGCGAGGTCGTAGCGCACGCCTGAGCTTCAACGCGCGGCTCTTTGGCGGCTGCTCCCCACGGGTCAGCGCCGGGCGAGCAGGCCGAGCATGTGCGGCAGCGCCTCGGCGATCGCCGCTCCCGCCTGCTCGATCGCCGGCGGGTTGCCGGGGAAGTTGACGATCAGGCTGCGTCCGCGGGTGCCGGCGATCGCGCGCGAGGCCATCCACATCGCCGTGTGCTCGCGCGAGGCCGCGCGCATCGCCTCGCCGATCCCGGGCGCCTCGCGGTCGATCACCGCCCGGGTCGCCTCCGGGGTGACGTCGTCGGGCGAGAAGCCTGTGCCGCCGGTGGTCAGGACCAGCTCGCAGCCGCCCTCGTCGCACCACCAGCGCAACCGGCCCTCGATCAGCTCGCGCTGGTCGGGGATCACCTCGGTGCCGATCACGGTCGCGCCGACGCCCTGCGCGAACTCGGCCAGCGCCGGACCGCTTTCGTCCTCGCCTTCGCCGCGGGCGCGCGAGGTCGAGATCGTCAGCACCGCGGCGCCGATCTCGCCCCGCTCCCGCGCTCCGTGGCTCACTCGCGGCTCCATTCGCCGCTGCGCCCGCCGCTCTTGCGGGTCAGCCCGATCGACTCGATCGCGACCCCGCGCTCGAGCCCCTTGACCATGTCGTAGACGGTAAGGGCGGCGATTGCGCAGGCGGTCATCGCCTCCATCTCGACCCCGGTGCGCGCTGTCGTCCCCGCCTCTGCCGAGAGCATGACGAGACCGTCATCGGCGTCGACCCGGCCCTCGACGTCGACGAAGTCGAGCGCCAGCGGGTGGGCGAGCGGGATCAGCTCGAAGGTCCGTTTCGCGGCACCGATCCCAGCCAGCCGGGCGGTGCCCAGCACGTCTCCCTTCGGAGCGTCGCCGCGGGCGACCGCCGCCGCGGTCTCGGGTGACATCCGCAGCCGTGCCTCGGCGCGCGCGCGGCGCGCCGTCTCCGGCTTGGCTCCGACGTCGACCATCCGCGCGCTGCCGGTCTCGTCGAGGTGGGTGAGGCCGGGGGCGTCGGGGACCGGCAGCGACCCGTCCACCCAGCGCTTCGACTGGCCCGCCTCACCACCCTCCACCTCCAGCTTCCAGATTGGCGCCTCGGCCTTGATCCGGTCGATCGCCTCCCGCGCACCGGCGAAAGCCTCGCCGCGGTGCGGTGCCGAAACCGCGACGACGACGCTTGGCTCACCGAGAGCGACCGGCCCGGTGCGGTGCTCGGCGGCGGCGGCCTCGAGCCCGTGACGGGCGAGGCAGTCGGCGAGGATCGTCGCGATTCGTTGCTCCGCCATCTCCACGTAAGCCTCGTACTCGAGCCGCTCGACCTCACGGGTGGTGCCGCAGAAGACCACGATCGCGCCTGCTCCTGGGCGTCCGACCGCGGAAGCGAGCCGCTCGACCGAGAGCGGCTCCGCGCCGACCCGTACCTGCGCGGCCGCGGTCTCGCCGCCGCTCACCGGCGGGATCAGGGCCAGCTCGTCGCCCTTGGAGATCGGGGTGGCCTCCGAGACGTACTCGCGGTTGAGCGCCGCCCGCACCGGGAGGTCGGCGAGCAGCTCGTTCAAGCCGGGCTCCCGCGCCGCCGCCTCGAGCGCGTCGGCGACGGTCGCGCCCTCGCTCAGTTGGAGCTCGATCCGGTCGCGCCCGGCACGCTCGCGAAGGGTGGCGAACAGTCGCACCTCGACTTCCATCACCGGGGATCGTAGATCGGTCACTCGAGCGGCTCGATCTCGACTCGCTCGCCGGCGGCGATGCTGCCGCTCGCGGTGGGGATGATCGCGAGCGCGTCGGCGCCGAGCATCGAGGTCAACACGTGCGATCCCTGCGGCCCGGTCGGCGTCGCATGCCAGCCGTCGTCGCGCAGCTCGAGCCGGCAGCGGACCAGATGCGCTCTGCCGGGCTGCTTGCGGTAGTCGTGGTCGAGGATCGCGGTCGCCCGGCGCGATTCCAGCGACGCCCCGAGCGTCGCCCGGATCGCGGGCCGCGCGAAGAGCCCGAAGGTGACCATCGCCGAAACCGGGTTGCCCGGCAGGCCAAAGACCAGGCATCCGCTGGGCGCGACGCCGAACGACGTCGGCTTGCCCGGGCGCAGGGCGACGCCCCAGAAGACCTGCTCGACTCCGAGCGCGGCGAGGGCCGGGCGCACGTGGTCGTGCTCGCCCACCGACATCCCCCCCGAGATCACCGCGACGTCGGCCGCCAGGGCGCGCTCCAGAGCCGCCTCGGTTGCCACGCGGTCGTCGGGGACGATCTCGAGCCGCTCGATGGTCGCGCCGGAGCGCTCGACCAGCGCCGCGATCGAGTGCGCGTTCGAGTTCCGCACCGCCCCTGGTCGCAGCGGTTCGCCGGGTTCCTGGAGCTCGTCGCCGGTCGTCAGCACGGTGACCCGGGGTCGGCGGGCGCACCGCACCTCGGCGCGCCCGACCGAGACCACCACCCCGAGCTCGGCGGGCCCCAGCGTGGTCCCGGCCGAGATCACGGTCGCGCCCGCGCGGATGTCCTCGCCGGCGCGGCGGATGTCGCGTCCCGCCTCGACCTCGACTCGGATCTCGACCGGATCGGTGCCGCCGGTGTCCTCGACCCGGACCACCGCGTCGGCGCCCGCCGGGACCATCGCCCCGGTCGAGATCGCGATCGCTTCCCCGGCGGCGAGCCCGCCCTGCGCCGGATGCCCGGCGCGCGACTCGTCGACCAGCGCCAGCCTCACCGGTCGCCGCGAGTCGGCGCCCGCGGTGTCGGCGGCGCGGACCGCGTACCCGTCCATCGCCGAGCTGTCGAACCCCGGTACCGGATCGAGGCTGGCGACGTCCTCGGCGAGCACCCGGCCGAGGGCGTCGCCGACCGCGACTGGCTCGGCGCCGAGCCGTGCAACGTGCTCGAGCACCAACCGGCGTGCCTCTTCGATCTCGATCAGCTTCCCATCCACGGCTACCCGCGAAGACTAGATCGGTGCGAGACTGAGCCGATGAAGCGGGCTTCGATCGTCGGCGCGGTGCTCGCGGGAGGGCTCAGCCGTCGCATGGGCGAGCCGAAGGCGATCGTCGAGCTGGCCGGCCGCCCGCTTGCCGCCCGGGTCGCCGCGACCGTGGGCTCGGCCGGGCTCGAGCCGATCGTGGTCGCGAAGCCCGACTCGCCCCTGCCGGCGCTCGACTGCCGGGTGCTGACCGAGCCGAGCGAGCCGCGCCACCCGCTCACCGGCCTGGTCGCCGCGCTCGATGCCAGCGCCGGCCGCGGGGTCGTTGCGATCGCCTGCGACATGCCGCTCGTCCCGGCCAGGTTCCTCGCCTGGCTCGCCCAGCGAGGGGTTCGCCGGCAGGCGGCCGTGTGCGAGGTCGGCGGTCGGCTCGAGCCGTTGCTCGGCCGCTATGCGCCCGAGGCTTCCGAATCGCTGGCGCGCTCGCTGGCTGCGGGGGAGCCGATGCGCGAGGCGGTTGCTGCGCTCGACCTGCGGGTGGTAGGCGAGCACGAGCTGGCGCGCTTCGGCGATCCCGAGCGGATCGTCTTCAACGTCAACACGCCGGGCGATGTCGCCGCCGCCGAGCGGCTGCTCGGCGACAGCGGACGGTTCTCGCGCTTTCGAGGGGTCCGCTCCGGGGCCCGCTGAGGGCGGCGGCGGTCAGGCGACCGCTGCGGCCGTGGCCGGGTCCGCGGCGGTCTCGGCAGAGCGGGCGACCGGCTCGACGCGGACCGGGATCCCGTTCAAGAACGCCATTCCGGCCAGCCGCTCGAGGTCCTCGGGCTCCGACGAGGCGAGCAGGTTGACGTTCGCGCCGCCGGCCGCGTTTGCGACCCTCCATCCGCCACGGTGCCCCCAGCCGTGCGGGACGGCGATCGTGCCGCGTCGGACCTCGTCGGTGAGCCGGGCCGGCAGCTCGATCGCGCCGTGGGCGGAGCTGATTCGGCACGGCTCGCCGTCGGCGATCCCGTGCGCGTCGGCGTCATCGGGGTGCACGCGCGCCGCGTGGGTCCGTCCGCCGCGCATCAGCAGCTCGCTGTTGTGCATCCACGAGTTGTGCGAGCGCAGCTCGCGCAGCCCGATCAGCCGCAGCGGATACTTGGGATCGTGGCCGTTTCGGGCCCCCAGGCGGCGCGCCTCGGCGGCGATCTCGGGCGGGTCGAGCCGGACCCGCTTGTCGGAGTGGCGGATCTGCTTCGCGAGCGTCGCGGCGGCCAGGTGCTCGTCGAGCACGATCCCGTGCGGGCTTCGTTTCAGCTTGCTGACGCTGAGCCCGCCGCGGCGAAGGCCGAACAGGTCACCGCGGGGCCCGGTGCGCAGCAGCAGGTCGACGAGGCGCCGCGGGCTGAGCTTGACCCCGACCCGGCCGAGCTGCCGGAGTGGCCAGGCGCTCGAGGGGACGACCCCGATCCGCTCGCTGATCTCCTCGATCACCTCCCACTCCTGGCGCGCCTCCCCGCGCGGCTCGACCACGGCCTCGGTCATCTGGATGAACGGGGTCGTGAACAGGGACAGGAACGGGAGCGGGAAGTCTTCGCGCTCGTACATCGTCGTCGCCGGGAGCACGAAGTCGCAGTGGCGCGAGGTGTCGGTGACGTAGAGGTCGATCGCGACCGAGAGCTCGAGCTCGCCGAGCGCGGCCTCGAGCTCGTCTCCGTTGGGGACCGAAAGCACCGGGTTGCCGGCGGAGAAGAACATCGCCCTGATCCGGCCCCTGCCCGGGGTCGTGATCTCCTTCGCGATCAGCGAAGCGGGCAGCGATCCGAGCACCTCGGGCAGCCCGCCGACCCGGGAGCGCACCTTCGCGTAGCTGCCGAGGCCGACCAGGTCGAGCAGGCGACTGAAGTCGATCGGCGGGTCCCCGAACATCGCCCCGCCCTCGCGGTCGAGGTTCCCGGTCACCAGGTTGAGCGCGTCGAGCAGGAACGAGACCAGGGTCCCGCTGCGCCCCAGGCACGATCCGGTGCGTCCGTAGACGGCCGCCCGCTCGGCGCCCGCGAGCGCCCGCGCGAGCTCGCGAAGCTGCGCCGCGGGGACCCCGGTCCGGGCCTCGGTCGCCTCCGGCGGGTGCTCGGCGCAGAGCTCCCGCAGGGCGTCGGCCCCGACCGCCTGGCGTTCGATCGCCTCGGCGTCCTCGAGCTGCTCGGCAAAGATCACCTCGAGCAGCGAAAGCGCCAGCCAGGCGTCGGAGTCGGGCTCGACCGCGAGGTGCTCGAAGGCGCGCGCGGTCTCCGAGCGCCGCGGGTCGACGACCACCACCCGGCCCCCGCGGTCGGCGATCGCGTGCAGCTGGTCCTTGACGCGCGGCGAGCTCATCACGCTGCCGTGCGAGACCAGCGGGTTCGCGCCCACGATCAGCAGCAGGTCGGTCCGGGCCAGGTCGGGGATCGGGACCAGGAAGGGCGAGCCGTAGAGGAAGTGGCTGGCCGCGAAGCGGTTCGAGACGTCTTGCGAGGAGGCCGTGTAGGAGTGCGGTGAGCCGACCGCATCGAGGAAGCCCTTGACCCAGAGTGGGTGCGAGTAGGAGAAGGCGCCCGGGTTGCCCATGTACCAGCCGATCGAGTCGCCGCCGTGGCGCTCGCGGATCCGGCCGAGCCGGGCGCCGATCTGATCCAGTGCCTCGGGCCAGGTTACGCGCTCGAAGCTGCCGTCATCCCGCCGGCGCAGCGGATGCAGGACGCGGTCGGGGTCGTTCTGGACCTCGGTCATCGCGATCCCCTTCGGGCACGCGAACCCCGCCGAGAGCGGGTGCTCGGCGTCCGGCCGCACCTGTGTCAGTGCGCCGTCTGAGACCGTCGCCACCATGCCGCAGAGCGGCTCGCAGATCCGGCAGTAGGTGACCTTCTCCTCGCTCGCCATCGGGTGTCGCGATTGTCACACATGGGCCCGCGGTGGGCGTCAACGCGGTAGGGTCGCCGCCACGCGGACCAGACCCCGGAGGCACAATGTCGGTCGATCACGAGAAGCTCGAGGACGTTCTGGTCGGCGACCGGGAGCAGTGGGAGGACGGCCCGCCGCACGAGCTGTTCGCGCGCCTGCGCTCGCAGTGCCCGGTCCACTGGAGCGAGCGGATCAGCGATTACCCCGAAGAGGCCGGGTTCTGGTCGGTGACGACGGCCGAGGACGTCCACACGGTGAGCCGGGACTGGGCGACCTACTCCTCCGAGCGAGGCGGGATCACCGCCCTCACCCACGCGATCCTGCCGCTCGAGCTCCAGCAGGCGATGTTCATCGGCATGGACCCGCCCAAGCACGACCGGCTCAAGGCGCTCTTCCAGCGCGGCTTCACGCCGAAGCGGATCGCCGAGCACGAGGGCGCGATCCGCGAGATCACGGTCGGTGTCCTGGGGGCGGTCGGCGAGCGCGAGACCTGCGACCTCGTGTCCGACGTCGCGCAGCCGGTGGTCTCGCGGGTGATCGGCAGCTTCATGGGCATCCCGCCGGCCGATGACGAGGCTTGGGCGCGGCTGATGAACAACACGCTCGGGGCGGGTGACCCGGACGTCAACCCCGACGTGCAGGCGGTCATGGAGCGCGACGTGCCCGAGATCTTCGAGCGCTGCCGGAAGCTGATCGCCGAGCGCCGCGAGAACCCGACCGACGACCTGACCAGCGTCCTCGTCCACGCCGAGGTCGACGGAGAGCGGCTCGCCGAGCACGAGATCGTGATGGGCTTCTTCCTCCTCGTCGCGGCCGGCAACGACAGCACCAAGGCGACCTACTGCAGCGGCATGAGGGCCCTGCTCGAGCATCCCGAGCAACGCCAGGCGCTGCTCGAGGACCCGTCGCTGATCCCGCCGGCGGTCGAGGAGGCGCTGCGCATGTTCCCGGCCTTTGCCCACTTTCGCCGCACCGCGACCAATGACGCCGAGCTCGGCGGACAGCGGATCGGCGAGGGCGAGAAGGTGGTCATGTGGTACGTGTCCTCGAACCGCGACGAGTCGCGCTACGAGGACCCGGACCGCTTCGACGTCCGCCGCAACCCCGAGCACCAGGCGTTCGGCGCCGGCGGTCGCCACTTCTGCCTCGGCGCCGCCCTCGCCCGGCTCGAGCTCCGGGTCCTGTTCGAGGAGACGCTGGCGCGCTATCCGTCGATCGAGCTCGACGGCGAGCCCGAGCACACCGTCTCGCCGTTCGCGAACCAGCTCAAGCGGCTGCCGGTCCGGCTCAACGCCTAGTCGTCGGCGTCCCCGTCGCCGCCGACCCGTTCGGCTGCGGCCTGCAGATCGGCGAGCGAGGTTCCGGCGACGCCACCGACCCAGCAGGCGACCGGGGCGGCGATCCGCTCCGATGAGTGCGCGGCGACGGCGGCGAGGTCGAGGATCGCCTTGAACTCGTCGGCCGTCGGCGGTTCGGCGCCGATCTCGGCGGCGAAGGCGTCGATCCATTCGCGTGCGTTCATTCCGGCGCTCCTCCCAGGTATGTGTTGCCTATGCAATGCTTATGCAGATGACGGATCTGCCGCTCGGCGAAGCCGCCCGCTCCCTTGGCGTCAGCGTTGACACCCTGAGGCGCTGGGATCGCGCCGGCAAGATCCGCACCGTCCGCGACGAGCGTAACCGGCGCCGGGTCCCGGCGTCGGAGGTCGAGCGGCTCTCGACCCACCCCGATCGTCACCGGACCGGCGACAGCTTGTCGGCGCGCAACCGGTTTCCGGGCGTCGTGCGCTCGGTCGAGGTCGACGGGGTGATGGCCCTGGTCGAGATCGAGGCCGGCCCGCACCGGGTCACGGCGGCGATCACCCGCGACGCGGTCGAGGAGCTCGGCCTTGCCGAGGGGGTCGCCGTTACCGCGACAGTGAAGGCGACCTCGGTGATGGTCGAGCGGGGAGAGCGGTGAGGCGGGCTGCATCGGTACTGGCCGCGGTCGTCCTCGCGGTCGCCCTCGGCTCGTGCGGGGACGATGACTCCTCGGACGAGGACTCGTCCAGCCCGCTCGTTGTCTCAGCCGCCGCGTCGCTCGAGCCCGCCTTCACCGCGTACGTCGACGAGGCGGGGATCGACGCGAAGATGTCGTTCGCCGGCTCCGACGACCTCGCTGCGCAGATCCAGCAGGGGGTGACGCCGGACGTCTACGCGGCCGCCAACACCTCGCTGCCCGACGAGCTCTACGCCGACGACCTGGTCGCCAAGCCGACCGTGTTCGCCACCAACGAGCTCGTGCTCGCGGTGCCCTCGGGCTCCTCGATCGGCTCGCTCGACCAGCTCACCGCTCCCGGCGTCACGCTCGCGATCGGCGACGAGGGGGTGCCGGTCGGCGACTACACGCGCGAAGTCCTTGCCGGGCTCCCGGCGAGCGAGAGCGAGGCGATCCTCGACAACGTGCGTTCGCTCGAGCCAGACGTCGCCGGAATCGTCGGCAAGCTGACCCAGGGTGCGGTCGACGCCGGCTTCGTCTACATCACAGACGTCGTCGCCACCGACGGCGAGCTGGAGGCGATCGAGCTGCCGGCGAAGCTCCAGCCCGACGTCGCCTACGGAGCGGCCGTGGTCGAGGGCGCCGAGAACCCCGAGGGCGCCGAGGCGTTCATCGACGGCCTGCTCGACGGCGATGGGGCGGAGGCGCTCGAGCAGGCCGGCTTCGCCCCTCCGCCCGGCTGACAGGGGCCCGCGATGAGGCGCGCAGGGCTGTTCGGAATCTTGCTCTCGGTCGCGCTCGCGGTCGTGCTCGCATTCCTGATCACCCCGGTGATCGCGATCTTCGTCGATGCCGGGCCGGCCGAGCTGCTCGAGAGCCTCGGCGAGCCCGAGGCCCGCGAGGCGCTCTGGCTGAGCCTGAAGACGACGCTCGCCGCCCTGGCCCTGATCGTCGCCTTTGGCACCCCGGCTGCCTACCTGCTGGCGACGCGTGAGTTCCGCGGCAAGGCCGCGGTGACGACGGCGATCGAGCTGCCGCTCGTCCTGCCTCCCGCGGTCGCGGGGATCGGGCTGCTGGCGGCATTCGGACCCGAGGGGATCCTCGGCGGCTGGCTCGACGAGGCCGGGGTCGAGCTCGTGCTGCAGACCGCGGGCGTGATCGTCGCCCTCACCTTCGTCGCCGCGCCGTTCTACATCCGCCAGGCGCAGGCGGCGTTCGCCGCGGTGGACACGAAGCTGCTCGACGCGGCGAGGACGCTGGGCGCGGGCGAGTCGAGGGCGTTCGTCCGGGTCGCGATCCCGTGCGCCGGGCCGGGGATCAGTGCCGGGATGGCCCTCGCCTGGGGCCGGGCGCTGGGCGAGTTCGGCGCGACGCTGATGTTCGCCGGCTCGTTTCCCGGCATCACCCAGACCGCGCCGCTGGCGATCTTCGCCGAGTTCTCGACCGACTTCACCTCGGCGCTCGCGCTCTCGGCCGTCCTCGTCGCGCTCTCGGCGGCGATCCTGCTCTCGGTCAAGCTGCTCGGCCGTTCGACGCTGCTCGGAGGGCCGCAGGCATGAGCGGGCCGGCCCTGCGAGCCGAGATCTCAGCCGAGCTGCGCGAGTTCGAGCTCGCGGTCGAGCTCGAGGTCGGGGCGGGCGCTTGCCTGGCGCTCGTTGGTCCGTCGGGCGCCGGCAAGAGCACTGTGCTGCGCGCGATCGCCGGCCTGCACCACCCCGACCGGGGCTGCGTCGCGCTCGACGGCGAGGTCTGGCTCGACACCGCGGCCGCGATCGACCTCCCCGCCGAGCGGCGCCGCTGCGGCTACGTGTTCCAGGAGTACGCCCTGTTCCCGCACCTGAGCGCGTGGCGTAACGTCGCCTTCGGGCTCGACGGTGTGGCGCGCTCCGACCGCCGCGACGTCGCCCGCTCGTACCTGGGGAGGCTCGGCGTCGGCCATCTCGCCGACGCCTCGACCTCGGAGCTCTCCGGCGGCGAGCGCCAGCGCGTGGCGCTGGCGCGGGCGCTCGCCCGCGAGCCCTCGGTGTTGCTGCTCGACGAGCCGCTCGCCGCGCTCGATGCCCGCACCTCGGCGGGGGCCGCCCGCGAGCTGGCAGCGACCCTGGCGGGCGCCGAGGCTCCGGCAGTCCTGGTCACGCACGACTTCGCCGAGGCCGCGCTGCTCGCCGACGAGGTCGCGGTGATCGACCGCGGCAGGATCGTTCAGCGCGGGGCGCCCGGCGAGCTCAGCGCCCGGCCGGCCTCGGCGTTCGTGGCAGAGTTCGCCGGCGCCGCGGTGCTGTTCGGCGAGGCGAGGCCGGAGGCGGGAGAGACGGTGGTAGAGCTCGACGGCGGGGGGGCGCTGACCAGCACCGACCATGCCCATGGGGCGGTTGGCTTGGCGATCTACCCGTGGGAGGTGACGCTCGAGCCGCCCGGCACCGCCGAGCACGGCTCGGCCCGCAACCGCCTCGAGGCGCGGGTCACGTCGGTGACCGAGGTCGGCAACCGGGCGCGAATCGGACTGCTGGCCGGGCAGCCCTTCGCCGCCGAGGTGACCACCGAATCCGCCGCCCGGCTCGGGCTCGAGCCGGGCGCGGCCGTGGTGGCGACCTTCAAGGCGACCGCGACGAGGCTAGTCGAGCGCTGATCGCCGTGACCGCGGAGGTGGCACCGTGGCCTGAATCCGGTTCCTTACCATCGAACACGTGACTATCCAACGGATGGACCACGTCGGCATCGTGGTCGACGACCTCGCAGCCGCGACTGAGTTCTTCGTCGAGCTCGGACTCAAACTGCAGGGCGAGGGATCGGTCGAGGGCGCTTGGGTGGACCGCGTGGTGGGTCTCGAGGGCGTCCGCTCGGAGATCGCGATGTTGGAGACCCCTGATGGCCACGGACGGCTCGAGCTGTCGAAGTTTCACGCCCCGTCGGGCGGGGCCGGCGACCGGGACGCGCCGGCGAACACTCCGGGCATCCGCCATGTCACATTCGCAGTCGACGATATCGACGCCGCCGTCGCCAGCGTGCGAGCGCGCGGCGGGGAGCTCGTTGGCGAGGTGGAGAACTACCAAGACATCTATCGGCTCTGCTACGTCCGCGGTCCGGAGGGGATCATCGTCGAGCTGGCGGAGCAGATCGGCTAACGGGTCGAGTCCGTTGCGACTCTCAGCCGGGCCAGTTCAGCGGGTGGATGTCAGGGCGCACACGTAGATGGCTGCCGGGTTTCCGGGCGGCCATCCCGGCAGCGGGTCGATGGTGTCGATTTGGACGAAGCCGTGGTGCTCCCAGAAGGCGCGGGTCGCGATGTAGGGCTCGTAGTCAGCGGACGCATCAAGGCTCTTGGTCTCGATGAGGGCGATGTCGTCAGCAGCGAGAGCACCGAGGACGTGTTCGAGGAGCGTTGCGCCGACCCCCTGCTTGCGCTGGTCGTCTCGCACGGCGATCCAGAGGATCTCGGCGGCTCGAGACGACCGGTACTCGACCACGGCGAAGCCGACTACACCGTCGTCTTTGGTGATGACCCAGCCGCGGTGTGCGTCGAGGTCGTTGGCGACCTTCTCCGGCACATCGTCGGTGAAGTAATCGGGCAGCCCGCGAACGATCGTCTGGCATGCCTCCAGGTCGTCAGGGGCGCCGGATCGTACGCGCATGGCGGTGCATTGTCGCTCAGCGAGCCCAACGAGGCGCGGCGGAAAGCTCACCACCGCCTCACAGCCCGAGACGCGGGTCCTGCTCGGCTAGGCCGCGGCCAGAGCGAGATACTGCGCGGGCGATGTCGCAGGAGAACCTGGAGGTGGCGAGACGCTTCAACAAGCCGGCGACGAGCAAGGCGGAGATGCTGGCCGCCCTGCCATCGATGGTGGGGCTCTGCGATCCGGAGGTCGAATGGAGTCAACGCGGGGGACGGGTGCCGAGGTCCGCTCGCTCAACTACGAGCTGCTCACCATCCGGGACGGTCTGATCGTGCGCTACCGCGAGTTCTACGATGAGAGCGAAGCCCTCGAAGCCGCTGGGCTGTCGGAGTAGCGGCTGAGGCATAGGAGCGCCAGAACCAGCAAAGTGAACGATCCCAGGCCACTTGTCGAGCGCGGATACGACTCCGTCGCAGATCGATACGCAGCTCTGGAGCGCGAGGGCCGCGAGTGGCCGCGTATGCGCTGGCTTCGCAAGATGCTCGCGACTGTCGAGCCCGGTGGCCGAGTCCTTGACGTCGGTTGTGGAAATGGGCTCCCCGCGACCCGGGAGATGGCTCGCGATCACTCAGCCATCGGGATCGACATCTCAACCGAGCAGGTCGAGCGCGCCCGCAGAAACGTCCCGAGAGCGGAGTTCATCCAGGGCGATTTATCGGAGGTCAAGACGACGGCGCAGACGCTCGAGCTAAAGCGCAAGCGACGCCACACCTGACCTCGTTCACGACCGCTTACGATTCGCGTATGGAGGCGCGATCGGACGAGCTCATGCTTGAGGTTGAGCGCGTTCTCCCGGCACCCGCGCCGGTCGTTTTCGCGGCCTTCAGCGATCCCAACCAGCTAGTGAACTGGTGGGGGCCGGAGGGGTTCACCATCCCGAGCCTGCAGTTCGAACCCCGCGTCGGGGAGAGCTACCGGATCGAGATGCAGCCGCCGGAGGGCGATCCCTTCTGGCTGGCCGGCGAGTTCCGCGAAGTCGACCCGCCCGCCCGGCTCGCCTTCACGTTCGTGTGGGAGGATCCCGATCCCGAGGACGTCGAGACATTGGTCGCCCTGACATTTCGCGATCTGGGTGAATCGACGAAGCTTGGCCTTGAGCAAGGCCCGTTCAAGACCGAGGCCCGTCGTGCGCTTCACCGGGACGGCTGGAGGGACAGCTTCGACAAGCTCGAACGGCTGATCTCCGCCCAGGCACAGTCATAAGCAAGAAGGGCGCGCGATACTGCGCGGCGATGTCGGAGCAGAACCTGGAGACCCTGAGGCGCCTGAACGAGGCGTTCAACCGGCGTGACATCGACGACGCCGTCCAATACCTGGATCCCGAGGTTGAATTGCATCCGGGTATCCAGGTCCCCGACGAGGAGAGCCGATACCTGGGCCGCGACGGGCTGACAGAGTGGTTCCGGAGCGCCACTGAGCCCTGGGAGATGATCAGGGTCGAGCACAGGGAGCTGATCGATCCTCCCGGGGACCGGGTTCTAGCGGTCGAACGGTGGGTGTTTCGCGGCCGGGACGGCATCGAGCTCGAGCTCGAGCTTCCCAACGTGTACACGTTCCGAGACGGCCTGATCGTCCGGATCGACGGCTTCATCGACAGGGCCAAGGCCCTCGAAACGATCGGGGTGCGGGAGTAGGGCTCGCTGCCGCGACGGTGCTGAGCTCGGACCGCTCGTAACGCTCAGGGCCCGGTGAACCCGCCGGCGAAGCAGGGCGCACCGCTGCAGGTATCGGTGATCTGGCTCTGCGCGTCCGGGCGCAGGAAGTCGGAGACCATCTGCATCTCGCCCGGCGCCACCCGCGGGTCGCCGTGGGGGTCGTCGCCGGTGCGGTTGGGGATGTTGAGGACCGGCGGCGGATCGGTGCCGAGCAGGTCTGGCGGCGGCACCGGGTTGGCCCGGATCGGCCCGCTGTCCCAGTAGACGATCGCCGAGTCGGTGAACGGATAGGACTCGATCCTCGGGATCCCCCAGGCCACGTCGACGTTCGGCCAGCGACCGTCGTAGACGACGGGGTCGTGGATCTGGGCGCCGATCGTGCGCGCCTCGACATCGGCCTGCCAAGTCGTCACCTGGTGGTCGCCGAAGGCGACGTTGAGCAGCACCTCGTGCGCCGGCGTGTTCGGCAGCGGCTCGTCGGTCATCCGGTGCACGTAGCCGTTCGGGTCGCTGCGGTCCCAGAGCATCTGGATCAGCGACAGCGCGAGTTGCTGGGCCATCGGGTCCGGATAGGACGGGTCGAGGAACAGCTTGTAGGTGTCGAAGTCGATCGAGCGGTTGAGCAGCACCGAGTAGTTCATCGCCGGGACCCCGAGCGTCGCCCGCGTCCAGTCGGGGGCGACCGCGGTCGCCGCTCCGCCGAGGATGCCGCCCTGGCTGTTGCCGTTGTAGTAGAGGCGCGAGGTGTCGATCACCGGCGGGGTGCCGGCGTCGGTGTCGTCGACGTGGAACGCGGCGTCGCTGACGAACCCGTCCGCGTGGATCATCAGCCGGCCGAGGAACAGGGTGTTGAGCAGGCCCTGCTGAACCCGGTCGGTGAGCTCGGGGAAGTTGCCCAGGTCGGAGAGGATGTTGCCGGCGATGTTCGGCACGTCCTCGCTGGAAAACCCGATCGTCGAGGTGCCGCAGATGACGAAGTTGTGCGCTTGGCCGAGCGTCTGCTGGTCGCCCGAGGTCGCCTGGGAGGCCGAGCCGAGCAGCCCGTGACCGTAGACCTGCGGGCGGCTCGGCGTCGCGCCGGGGGCGTCGACCGCGGCGCGCGGCACCCCGCAGTTGAACTCGGCGGTGTAGGTCCCGGTCCGGCCCGGCAGCCCGTTCGGCCCGAGGTCGAAGCTGCCGCCCGGCTCGCAGTCCGGAGTCAGGTAGCACGGCACCTCGTAGGTCCCCTGGATCCGCCGCGCCATCTCGGCGTCCTCGGCGGGGGAGAAGTTCTCCACCGAGGTGACCGCGAAGGCCGGCGAGCCGCCCTCCACCTCGACGTCGGCAAGGTCTGTGTCGCCGAGGTCGGCGAACGCGTCGTCGCGCATGTGGAGCAGCCGCGCGGCGATGTTCTGGTCGCTGGAGACGGTGAAGTCCCAGGCCAGATACAGGTTCTTGCGCTTGACCTCGGCCTTGCGCAGGTCGCGGAAGACGTTCTCGAACCGCTTGCTCTGCGCCTCGACGACCGGCTCGTCGACCGGCAGCTCGTCGCGGTAGTAGCGGAACCCCTCCGGCGCCTCGAGCGTGGTCCCGTCGGCGCCCTTGAGCTTGCGCATCGCGATCACGTAGCGGTGCCCCGCCTCGTAATTGCGCGACGGGTGGATCAGCAGCGCGGTCCGCTCCGGGGTTGAGGCGTTGGAGTCGATCTCGACCCAAATCGGCCAGCGCTCACGGGTGGTGGCGTCGATCACGACCACCGGCGCGTTCTTGCGCTCGAACTGGCCGAGGTCGTTGAGCGGCACCGCGCCCGTCGCCTCGAGCGCCTCCCGGGTATCGAGGCCGGGCACCTTGACGACGGTCCCCTGGCCCGGGCTGAAGCCGTCGTTGAGGTTGTACGGCGCCGCCGCGATCGGAATACCGCCCGAGTTGCGCGGCATCGCGGCGTCGTCGAAGGAGACCAGCCGACCGGTCTCGGTCGAGTCGTCCTTGACCGTGTGGAAGTTGTCCGGGAACGGCAGCATGCAGAGCGAGTCCGGGGCCGACCCGTCGTCGACGACGATCAGGTCGCAGTTCTCCGCCTGGCTCAGGTCGATCGGCTTCGGCTTGCACTCGCCGGTCCGGCGCAGGTCGAAGCTCGCCTTCACGCGCTTGCCCGAGATCTTGATCGTGCGCGCCGTGCAGCTCGAGACCTGCTCGGCGCCACGCCCGTTGAGCTTCAGCTTCGCGGTCGACTTGCCGGGCGCCAGCACGACGCGCTTGCTCAGCGTCTTGAACCCCTGCGAGTCGAAGGTCTTTGAGTGGGCGCGCAGCTTGAGCTTCGCGTGTCGGCCCTTGACCTTGACCTTGATCGCGTCGCGCTTGAGGATCTTGCCCTGGCTCTTGGTCAAGACCTTGAGCTTGGCCTTCTTGGCCGAGGCGGTGGCGGCCCCGTCAGAGCCGGCACCCGCGACCGCCGGCGTCAGCGCCACGCTCGAGATCAGCACGAGCCCCACGGTCAGCATCCCGGCGGCCCCTCGCGACTTCACTCCTGCTCCCTCCTCGACACGGTCGCTCCCTGCCGGGCTCAGCGTATCGCGGCTAGCCCCCGATCGCGCTCATCGTCCGCGCCGGTGGCACGAAGCCGGGTTCGTTGACGCGGTGCTTGAGCTCCTTGCGCCAGACGGCGTCGCGGATCAACTGCTCGAGCTCGGGATCGGAGGCGCCGGCGCGCAGCGGCTCGCGCAGGTCGGTCTCGCGGACAGAGAACAGGCAGGTCCGCAGCTCGCCCTCGGCGGTGAGGCGAATCCGGTTGCAGTCGCCGCAAAACGGCTCTGAGACCGGGTTGATGAAGCCGATCTCCCCGCGTCCGTCGGCGAACGCGAAGACGCGGGCCGTGGCGTGCGGCTCGCGAGGCAGCTCGCGCAGTGGGTGGCGGGTCTCGATCAGGGTGCGAATCTCATCGCCGGTCAGGACCTGGTCCGGGCTCCAGGCGCGATCCCCGTCCAGCGGCATGAACTCGATGAACCGGACCTGGTACTCGGTCGACCGGGCGAGCTCGCAGAAGCTGAAGACCTCGTCCTCGGTGAAGTCGCGCATCGCGACCGCGTTGACCTTGATCGGCCGCACCCGCTCGAAGGCGGCGATCGCCTCAAGCCCACGCAGGACCTGCGGCAGGGCGTCGCGCCGAGTGACCTCGTGGAAGCGGTCGCGCGCCAGCGAGTCGATCGAGACGTTGACGCGGTCGATGCCGGCTTCGACGAGCGCGGCCGCGTCGCGCTCGAGCAAGTAGCCGTTGGTGGTCATCGAGAGGTCACGGATGCCCTCGATCGGACGCAGCATCCCGACCAGGGCCGGAAAGTCGCGACGCGCCAGCGGCTCACCGCCGGTCAGGCGGACGTCTGTGATCCCGAGCCCGGCGAGCACCCCCGCGAGCCGCGCGATTTCCTCGAAGCTGAGCAGGTCGGAGCGGTCCAGCCACCGCATTCCCTCGGCGGGCATGCAGTAGCGGCAGCGGAAGTTGCAGCGATCGGTGACCGAGATCCGCAGGTCGGTGATCTTGCGTCCGTGGGCGTCGGCGAGCGGCTCCACCTCGAACGAGGATAGGGAGTGGAGCCTGCTAAGTCGTCCTGCCCGCCTCGGTCACATCCCGGCCATGAATCGGACCGCTCGTTTCTCGCAGGCTCTCGCCGGCTCGGCCCGTGCGCACGGCGATCACCTCGGCGAGAATCGAGACGACCGTCTCCGGGGGCGTGCGAGCACCGACGTCAAGGCCGCAGGGCGCGTAGATCCGAGCGATCGACTGCTCGCCGACGCCCGCCTCGCGCAATCGGTCGACCCGCCTCGCCTGCGTCCGGCGACTTCCCAACGCCCCGATATAACCGGCGTCGGTGGCCAGCGCAGCGACCAGCGCCGGCTCGTCGAACTTCGGGTCGTGGGTGAAGACGAGGACGACGTCACGCGGGCCGAGCTGCTGGCCATCCAGGTAGCTGTCGGGCCAATCGACGACAACGTCGGCGGCCCGGGAGAACCGCGAGCTGTTGGCGAAGGGCGCGCGGGCGTCGCAGATCGTGACCGTGTAGCCGATCTCGCTGGCGACCTTCGCCATCTCGGCGGAGAAGTCGATCGCACCGAAGATCACCATCCGCGGCCGGGTCGAGAACGCCTGGATGTAGACGGCGAGCTCGGAGCCCATCACCTCGCCTCCGGCTCCGTAGCGCCGGATACGGGAGATCCCTTCGTCGAGCTGGCCTCGCGCGTCCCGCTCCACCGAGCGATCGAGCAGCTCGACGACCCCGAGGCCGCCGATCACTTCCTCCGCGAGGATCGCCATCTTGGCGCCGGCGTGATCGCCCTCGAGCAGCGTGGCCAGGGCGGCAGGCTGGTCGGCGGCACGCGCCGCCGCCACCGCCTCGAGCGCCGCCAAGGCTTCGCCGCGCTGCTCGTGGACGAATACGCGCACGGTCCCGCCGCACATCAAGCCGACCCCCGCCGCCTGCTCGTCGGAGACGCCGTAGGTGACGACCGTTGCGGGCTCGCCGGCGAGAATTCGCTGAGCCTCCTCCGCCAGAGCGCCCTCAACGCATCCGCCGGTGACAGACCCCTCGATGTTGTTGCGGTCGTCGACGAGCATCTGCGCGCCAGGGTCGAGGGGTGCTGAGCCGATCCGCTCGACCAGTGTCGCGCCGACGACCCGCCGCCCCTCGCGCAGCCAATCGGCGGCGATGCTCTCGGAAGTCGGCAAGCTGCTCACCGTCGCGCTCCGGTCGCCAAGGCTAGCGGCACCCGCCTCAACGACCGGTGACGACAACGGTGCCGACAGAGTTGGTGCCCTGGGATAATCTGACGTGGTTGGGAAGCAAAGAGACGAGGAGCAGGTGACCTTCGTTCCGTCTCAGGGTGTCGAATGCTGACGGCGTCCACCGGCTGGGTGGTGGGGATCGCGCTCGGCGTCGTCGTGATCGCCGTCGCCGCGGTGATCGTGATCGTGATCGTCGCCCTCGCGCAGAGGATCGCCGGCCAAGCACGGACGGCCGAGGAAGCGGTCGAGGTCGTTCGCCGCCAGACCGGTGAGCTCGACGGTGTCGCCCGGATCAACGATTCGGGCGTCAGGATCCTTCACGCCGCCCGATCGCTTCGAAAGGCGGCGGTCGGAAGGTGACGATCCTCGCCGTATCGGGCGATACCTACTGGACGATTGCGCTGGTGATCGGGCTGATTGCCGCGCTCGTCGTCGCCGGGCTGCTGGTCGTCCTAGTGCTCAACGTCGGAAGGATCCAACGATCGGTCGAGGGCCTGCTGGAGACCGCGGGCAAGGTCGGCGCCAATACCTCGAACATCCCCCAGCTCGAGGCGACCGCGCCGGTGCTGGCACAGATCGCCGACGAGGCCGCGGTCCAGGACAGCTACATGAACGCTCTCACCGACGGATTCGGTGACCGGGAGGCGGTGTGAGCACGGACGCCTACATCCTGCTCAGCGTCGTGCTCGCGGTGGTCGTGATCGTCGTGCTGGCCGTCGCCCTGATCAGGGTTCGCCAGGGGCTGACCGCGATCTCGGAGGGTCTTGCCACGCTCGGAACGGCGCTCAGCAGCGTCGAGTCCGAGCACCTGCGGCCGCTCGAGCCTGCGGTGAAGGCGATCAACGCACAGTTCGACACGATCCTCGCCGCGCTGCCGGGGATCGCCCGGAAGGCCGCAATCGTCGCCGAGCGGAGACCCCGATGACGCTCTGGTGGATCGGAAACATCGTCTTGCTCGTCGTCATCCTCCCGGTCGTCGTCTACCTGCTCCGGGGCGTCCTCGAGGCGGCCAGGAGCATCGTTCCGAGCGTCGAGGAGATCGCGACGGTGGCGAGGGCCGGCTCGAAGGACCTCGACGCCGCCCCGCTGCTGCTCACCACTCGGGAGCAGGTCATGCAGACGGTGGCCGGGGTCGCCGAGTACGGCGGTTCGCTGGACTTGATCGTCGACGACGCCGAGGAGGAGTGAGAGAACAGTGGTGGTGACCGGGATCGTGGCGGCCGGCGCGGTGATGATCGTCGTCGTCGTGCTGATCGTTCTCGCCCTCGTCTACTACCTGGTCTCGACGATCGTTCAGCTCCGGCGGATCACTGCCGGCCTCGACGACGTGATCGACGGCGTCGGGGAGATCGTCGAGAAGAGCGCGCCGGTCAACGGCGTAGTGACGGCGATCAACGAACAGCTCGACGCGGGCGTCGAGCTGCTCGAAGGGCTGCTGGTGAAGAAGGCGGGCCTGAGCGATGCGATGGGGCTGATCGAGGGGGTCTATCCCGGGGCGGCCGCGGCGGGGCTGCGGAGCTTCCCCGAGAGCACCGAGATCGACCCGCCGCGGATCGGCGAGGTCTACACGAAGGGCACGCTGACACTCGCGAGGCTCGGGCGCGAGGCGCCGATCGCCGCGGCAAGCCCGACCGACGAGGTGCTGAGGAACGTCGAGGGCGGCAGCTTGGCGGCGCGCCTGCTCTATCCATCGGTACGCCACACGAGTCCGGCGAACTTGCCGAGGTCACCGGTGATCGGCGGTGACGCGCCGGTCCAGTACGAACAACGCGACGACATCGGGGCTCCTCGCAAGAGGCTCCCGGGCCGTGGTAGCTGACGAGAGGAGCACGCCTTGCAGACCCCGGCGCCATTCGAGTACGAGCGTGCGACCAGTGTCGAGGGCGCGATAGCGGCGCTCGACCGGCTCGGCTCCGAGGCGCGGGTGATCGCCGGCGGGCACAGCCTGCTGCCGATGATGAAGCTGCGGTTGGCCACCCCCGAGCATCTGATCGACATCAACGACCTCGCGGAGCTCGCCTACATTCGCGAGCAGGGCGCCGAGATCAGGATCGGCGCCTTGACCCGGCACGTCGATCTGCTCAAGTCCGAGCTGCTGGCGCAGCGGTTCCCGCTCTTCGCGGATGCCGAGCAGGTGCTTGCCGACCCCGTGGTCCGTAACCGCGGCACGATCGGCGGCTCGCTGTGTCAGGCGGACGCGGCCGAGGACCTCGCGGCCGTCTGCACTGCCGCCAAGGCGCAGGTCGTGATCCGCGGCCAGGACGGCGAGCGGGTGGTCGGGATGGAGGACTTCCACGTCGGCCCCTTCATGACCGCGGTCGACGCCGGGGAGATCCTGACCGAGGTCCGCCTGCCGCTGCGCCCGGGCGCCGGCAGCGCCCACGAGAAGGTCGAGCGGCGGGCGGGGGACTGGGCGATTGCGGCGGCGTCGGCGGCGCTGTGGATGGACGGCGGCACGATCGCCGACGCCGGGGTCGCGCTCAGCGCGGTGGGGATGACGACGATCCACCTGGGTCGCGCCGAGGACCTGATGCGGGGCCAGCCGCCGTCGGACGAGCTGTTCGCGAAGGCGGGCGAGATCGCGTCGGCCGACTGCTCGCCGAGCGCCGACGGCCGCGGACCAATCGACTACAAGCGCCACCTCGCAGGGGTGCTCACCCAACGCGCGCTGCGCCGCTCGGCGTCTCGCGCCCTCAATCAGGAGGCCTGACCGTGAAGATTTCGATGACGGTCAACGGTGAGCGCGTCTCAGGCGAGGTCGAGCCGCGGCAGCTGCTCGTCCACTTCCTCCGCGAGACCCTTGGGCTGAAGGGCACCCACTGGGGCTGCGACACCTCCAACTGCGGCGCCTGCGTCGTGCTCATGGACGGCGCGCCGGTGAAGTCGTGCACGGTGCTCGCCGCGATGTGCGAGGGCCACGAGATCCGGACCGTCGAGTCGCTCGAAGTCGACGGCCGGATGGACGCGGTCCAGCAGGGCTTTCACGAGCGCCACGCGCTGCAATGCGGGTTTTGCACCCCGGGGATGCTGATGACGACCCGGGCGCTGCTCGACGAGAACCCCGACCCGACCGACGACGAGATCCGGACAGCGATCTCGGGCTCGATTTGCCGTTGTACCGGGTACAAGAACATCGTCAGCGCCGTCCGCTGGGCGGCTGAGCACGAAGCCGCGGCGAAACAGGAGGCATAGAGCATGGCCCTGGTCGAAAACCTTCCCAGCCCCTCGACAGAGCGTCCGATCGGCTTCGGCCGGCTGAAGCGCAAGGAGGACGAGCGCTTCATCCGCGGCCAGGGCACCTACCTCGACGACATCGAGCTGCCCGGAATGGTGCACGGCGCGGTGCTGCGGAGCCCGTACGCCCACGCGCGGATCGTCTCGATCGACACCTCGGCCGCACTCGCCCACCCCAACGTCGCCGCGGTGGTGACCGCCAAGGACCTCGAGACTCTCGGGCTGGCGTGGATGCCGACGATCTCCTACGACACGCAAGCCGTTCTCGCCGGCGACAAGGTCCGGTTTCAGGGACAGGAAGTGGCGTTCGTGATCGCGACCGACGAGTACTCGGCCAACGACGCGCTGGGCTTGATCGAGGTCGAGTATGAGCCGCTGCCGGCCGTCGTCAACGCGCGCAAGGCGCTCGATCCCGACGCCCCGCTGATCCGCGACGACAAGTCCGGCCAGCGCGACAACCTCGCGAGCCCGACCTGGGAGGCGGGCGACGAGTCGGCGACCGAGCGCGCCTTCGCGGAGGCCGACACGGTCGTCAGCCGCGACATCATCTACCCGCGCTGTCACCCGGCACCGCTGGAGACGTGCGGGATCATCGCCGACTTCGACCCCGAGACCGGCCAACTGGACATCTACAACGGCAACCAGGCGCCGCATGCTCACCGCACGGTCTATGCCCACGTCGCGGGGCTCGCCGAGCACATGATCCGAATCCGCTGCCAGGACATCGGCGGCGGGTTCGGCAACAAGGTGCCGGTCTATCCGGGCTACGTCTGCGCGATCGCCGGTTCGATCGTCGCCGGAGTGCCGGTCAAGTGGGTCGAGAACCGCTCCGAGAACCTGACCTCGACCGGATTCGCCCGTGACTACGTCATGCGCGCCGAGATCTGCTCGAAGGAGGGCAAGATCACCGGCCTGCGGGTCGATGTGATCGCCGACCACGGTGCCTTCGACAGCACCGCCCAACCGACCAAGTTCCCGGCCGGGTTCTTCCACATCGTCTGCGGCTCCTACGACCTCGACGCCTCGCACGTCAAGGTCAAGGCGGTCTACACGAACAAGGCCCCTGGTGGTGTCGCCTACCGGTGCTCGTTCCGGATCACCGAGGCCGTCTACCTGGTCGAGCGAATGGTGGACGCGCTCGCGCTCGAAACGAAGACCGACCCGATCGAGCTCCGAATGCGCAGCTTCATCGCGCCCGAGCAGTTCCCCTACGAGACGACCACCGGCTGGACGTACGACTCCGGCGAGTACGCCAAGACGATGAAGGTCGCGACGGAGATCGCCGGCTATGAGGATCTGCGCCGCGAGCAGGCCGAGAAGCGAGGCCGCGGCGAGCTGATGGGGATCGGCGTGGCGTTCTTCACCGAGGGCGTCGGCGCGGGGCCGCGCAAGCACATGGACATCCTCGGGCTGTCGATGAACGATGGCGCCGACCTGCGCGTCCACCCCTCCGGCAAGGCGGTGGTCAGCATCAGCGCTCAGCCCCAGGGCCAGGGCCACGAAACGACCTTCGCCCAGATCGTCGCCGAGGAGCTCGGGATCCCGCCCGAGGACGTCGAGGTCCGTCACGGTGACACGGACAAGTCGCCCTACGGACTCGGCACCTACGGCAGCCGCTCGACGCCGGTCTCGGGTGGGGCGGTTGCGGTCGTCTCGCGCAAGGTGCGCGACAGGGCGCGACTGATCGCGGCGACGATGCTGGAGACGAGGCCGGAGGACCTCGCCTGGGAGAAGGGTCGCTGGTACGTCAAGGGCGATCCCGAGAAGGGCGCGATGATCGAGGAGATCGCGGAGCGCGCATACAGCGGAGAGCCGATGCCGGCGGAGATGGAGGGCGGCCTCGACGCGCAGGTGATCTACGACCCGCCGAACCTCACCTACCCATACGGTGCCTACATCGCGGTCGTCGACATCGACCCCGAGACCGCCCAGGTCACGGTCCGGCGCTTCATCGCGGTCGATGACTGCGGGGTGCGGATCAACCCGATGGTGGTCGATGGCCAGATCCACGGCGGACTCGCAGAGGGAGTCGGAATCGCGCTCATGGAGCTGATCTCCTTCGACGAGGAGGGCAACTGCCTCAACTCGTCGTTCATGGACTACCTGATCCCGACCGCGCTCGAGTGCCCGGACTTCGAGCTCGGGGAGACGGTCACGCCGTGTCCGCACCATCCCCTCGGCGCCAAGGGCGTCGGTGAGTCGCCCAACGTCGGCTCGCCGCCGGCGATCGTCAACGCCGTGATCGACGCGCTGCACGAGACGCACGGGGTCGAGCACATCGACATGCCCTGCACTCCGGCGCGCGTCTGGGCGGCGATGCAGGGCAGACCCGAGCCGCCGCAATGATCGCCGCCGCGCTGTCGCGGCGATCGCAGGAGCTCGCCGCCGCCCGGGTTCCGTTCGTGACCGCGACGGTGGTGCGAGCGCAGAGCCCGACCATCGTCGAGGCGGGGAGCGCCGCGCTCGTGCTCGGTGACGGCACCATCGAGGGGTTCGTCGGGGGCGTCTGCGCAGAGCACAGCGTGCGCGCGTACTCGTTGCTGGCGCTGCAGAGCGGAGAGCCGGTGCTGCTGCGGATCCTTCCCGATCCGCTCGAGGGCGACCCCGGTCTGGCCGGCGTCGAGGTCGCAAGGGAGGAGGGCGCGGTGACGGTCCAGAACCCCTGCCTCTCGGGTGGAGCGATCGAGATCTTCCTCGAGCCCGCCCCGCCCGCCCCGCGGGTCCTGGTCGTGGGCGACACGCCGATAGCCGGCGCGGTCCGGCGGATCGGCGAGCAGCTCGGGCTCGAGATGGTGGCGGTGGACGTTGGCGAGCCGGAGCCGGGCAGCGGCGACCTCGCGCTCGTCGTCGCGGCACACGGACGCGACGAGCTGCGACCTTTGCGTCGCGCGCTCGAGTCCGGCGTTTCGTACGTCGGCCTGGTCGCCAGCCCCAAGCGCGGCGCCGGTGTGATCGAGCAGCTGCGCGCCGATGGCCTGGCAGAGGATCTGCTCGATCTGATCGAGGTGCCGGCCGGGATCGCGATCGGGGCGCGCACCGCGGCGGAGATCGCGCTCTCGATCCTGGCGCGGATCGTGCAGGTGCGCCGCGACGCGGATGCGGCAGCGCCCCGGGACGCGGGGTCCGAGTCGGGACGCCCGGGTACAGCCGCGTCCGCGCCACCGGCGCCGCTCGCGGTCGACCCGATCTGCGGGATGACCGTGGCCGCCGTCGCGAGCACGCTCTCGCTCGAGCGAGACGGCGAGACGTTCTACTTCTGCGGTCAGAGCTGCAAGTCGAAGTTCGAGGCGCAAAGCGAGCATGCCCCGGTCGCACGCTGATCGGTTCGTCGCCGGGCTGGTGCTCGGTGCCGGCGGCTCGAAGCGGCTCGGCCGGCCAAAGCAGCTGCTCGCCTACGGCACCCGCACGCTTCTGGGTCACGTCGTCGCCACCGCCCGCGCCTGTCCCTTCGAGCAGACGGTTGTCGTGATCGGAGGCTCGTCGGACGAGGTTCGCAATTCGGTCGATCTGGCCGGGGCCGAGGTCGTCGTCAACCAGGAATACGGGGAGGGCTGCTCGTCGTCGATCGCTGCGGCGCTCGGCGCCGTCGATCCGCGATGCGAGGTCTTGGTGCTGATGCTCGGCGACCAACCCGGGGTCAGCGCGGAGACGGTCGCCGCGCTGCTCGCCGGTCGCGGCGACGCGGCGCTCGCGGTCTGCCGCTACGACGATGGCCGAGGCCACCCGATCGCATTCGCTCGCAGCGTGTTCGGCGAGCTCGCCGACCTGCACGGCGACAAGGGGGTATGGCGCCTGCTCGACCGGCACTCCGACGAGCTCGCGGAGGTGCCGATTCCCGGCCCGACCCCGCTCGACGTCGACACCCCCGAGGACTATCGGGCCGTCCTCGAGGGGCTGACCGCCGCATGACCCCGCGGGGGATGACCGGGGACGCGGCCGGGGAGGTCCGGCAGCTGGTGCCGGACGTCGCGACGCTGGCCCAGCGCCTCGGCGGCGTCGACTACCTCGTTGATGAGGGACTTGCGACCTCGATCTTCCTCAGCCTGCGCCTGCCACAGCCGCTGCTGCTCGAAGGCGAAGCGGGAGTCGGCAAGACCGAGGCGGCGAAGTCGCTGGCGCGGGTGCTGGAGACGCCCCTGATCCGGCTTCAGTGCTACGAGGGGATCGACGCGGCGGAGGCCCTGTATGAGTGGAACTACCCGCGACAGCTGCTCAGCATCAGGCTCGCCGACTCGACGGACTCGACCCTGACCGAGGAAGAGCTGTTCGGCCCGGATTACCTGATCCGACGCCCGCTGTTGCGGGCGCTCGAGCACCCGGGTCCCCGGCCCGCAGTGCTGCTGATCGACGAGATCGACCGCGCCGACGACGACTTCGAGGCCTTCCTGCTCGAGCTGCTGGCCGAGGCCGCCGTGACGATCCCCGAGCTCGGCACGGTCACCGCCACGCACCCGCCGATCATCGTCCTGACTTCGAACCGGACCCGCGACCTTCACGATGCGGTCAAGCGGCGATGCCTGTACCACTGGATCGACTACCCGACTCCGGAGCGCGAGGTGGAGATCATCCGGCGCCGGGTCAAGGGTGCCACCGAGACGCTCGCGGTCGAGGTTGCCGACGCCGTTTCGCGGATGCGCGACAGCGACGTGCAGAAACCACCGGGAATAGCCGAGGCGATCGACTGGCTCGCGGCGCTGGACCTGCTCGGGGTGGACCACCTCGACGCCGCGGCGGTCGAGGTGACGCTCGGATCGGTGCTCAAGTACGACGAGGACCAGGAGGTGATCCGCGCGGCCGGCCTCGACCAGCTCGTGCGCAGCGGTGTCTGAGCCCCCGTCGCCCGGCCGCGAGTTCGGGGTCGAGACCCTCCACCTCGACCTGCCGCCGCTCGCCGGGTCGCTGGGGCAGCGCCTGCGCGAAGCCGGGGTACCGGTCACCCCCGAGCGCTCGGCCGATTTCACGCGCGCGCTGACCCTGGTGCGGCCGAACAGCCGCCGCCACCTCTACTGGGCCGCGCGGTCGGTGTTCGTCTCCGACCGGTCCCACGCCGAGGCCTTCGATGTGGTGTTCCGCTCGGTCTTCGGCGGCTCGGCCGAGCCCGAGCGCGCCGAGTCCGATGAGCTCGAAACGGTGGCCGCGCTGCCGGACGATCGTCCGCAGGCCGATGACGTGAGCTCGCGCGCAGCGTCTGGCGATGGGGACCGCTCGGCGAGGGCGCAGTCGTCGCCTCTCCGGGCCGGCGAGGAGCCATCAGAGGGCACGGAGACAGGCGTCCCGCTGGCGATGGCCAGCGACGAGGAGGTGCTCGCACGCAAGAGGTTCGACGCCCTCGAGCCGGAGGAGCTCGCGCAGCTTTACCGGCTCATGTCGCGCCTCAAGGTCGCGGCCCCGCCGCGGCGCACCCGCCGCTACGAGCGCGGCTGCCGCGGCCGGCGCATCGACATGCGGCGCACCCTGCGGGCCAGCCTCCGCACCGGCGGCGATCCGAGTGTCCTGGTGCGTCGACGGCGACGCATTGTCCCGCGCCGGCTGGTGATGCTGTGCGACATCTCGGGTTCGATGGAGCCCTATGCCCGCGCGTACCTGCAGTTCCTGACCTGCGCCGCGGGCAGCGGCCCCAACGCCGAGGCGTTCGTCTTCGCCACCCGGCTGACGCGCCTCACCCGCGCGCTGGCGTCTCGCCATCCGGAGCGGGCGATCCAGCGGGCTGCCTCGATGGCGCCGGACTGGTCGAGCGGGACCCGGATCGGCGACGCGCTGAAGGAGTTCAACGATCGTCACGGGCGTCGCGGAATGGCGCGTGGGGCCGTGATCGTGATTCTCTCCGACGGCTGGGAGCGGGGCGACCCGAGCCGGGTGGGACAAGAGATGGAGCGCCTCGCGCGCCTCGCCCACCGCATCGTCTGGGTCAACCCTCGTGTCGGCGCTCGCGAGTTCTCGGTCAGGGCGGGCGGCATGGTCGCCGCCTTGGAGCACTGCGACGCGCTCGTCAGCGGCCACAGCTTCGAGGCCCTCGGAGAGGTCGTCGACGCGATCGGCGTCTCCCTCGGCGAGGGCCGTGGGACGCGGACCGAGGACGTCAAGCCGGCGCCGGTCCAGCTCGCGGAGGAGGAGCCGTGGGCCAGCGCCACGCCGGTACCGGGCAGCTCGGTCGCGATGCCGAGTGGGTACGGGCCGAGCAGGGGCAAGACGACCCCCGGGTGGGGTGGCGATGGCGGCTGAGAAGACCTGCATCTACCCCGGGTGCGAACGGCCCGCGGTCCCACCACACCCGCTCGGTGGGCCGCAACCAGCCTTCTGCGAGCTCGAGGAGCACAACGCGCTCAGCGCCCACCAGGAGCGAGCGCGGCTCGAGTCCGAAGCCAAAGACGACGGCCCGAGGAGGATCAGTAATGGCTGACGAGGCCTACCGAGCGGTCTTTCTGCGCGTGCACCCGACCGGCAAGATGGTGCTCAGCCTGACGACCGAGTCCGACGGCAGGGAGCCCGAATACGCACAGCTCGTCGCCGCGCAGCTCGGCGTCCCGGCGCTCGACGTCAAGGTCGTTCCGGCTGACACCGACCGGTTCGGGACCGGGCACGGCTTCAACACCAGGCCGTCGGACGGGACTGCGGCGGCGATCGCGACCGCGAGCACCAGGATCCGAGACAAGGCGCGACTGCTCGCCGGCGCGGCGCTGGACAGATCGCCCGATGACCTCAGCTGGTCGAACGGCGGCTGGGTCGGCGGCGACGGCAGCGATCCCGCCGAGGTCAAGACGATCGAGGAGATCGCGCTCTACGCCCACGGCACCGGTCCGCTTCCGCCGGGGGTCGAGGGCGGCCTCGATGCGCAGGCCGTCTACCGCGACTAGCGCCTAGAGATGACCCTCGAGTACGACCTCGACCTCGTCCGTCACCTTCAGCGCACCGAACAGCGTCGAGTAGGGCTTGATTCCCCAGGCGCTCTGCTTGACGATCGCGGTTGCGCTCAGCGTCCCGTCGTCGCCGATCGCGAGGTCGAACGTGATCGGTCGGGTCTCGCCGACCAGGGTCAGGTCACCCTCGACGCGGATGCCGCTCCCCGCGGGCGCACTCTGCACCCGGGTCGACCGGTATTCGATCGGCTGGCCGATCAGGACCTCGTCGTCGATCGTTTGGTCGATGCTCGCCCGGTCCTCGTCGCCGAGATCCTGCATCCCGCCGCTTCCCTCTCGTGCGCGAAGCGAGCTCGCGTCCGCGGACAGCTCGAGCCTCGTCTCGGCCGGGTTCTCCGCCAACGCGAGGGTGGCCTCCCAGGAGGTGACCCCGATCACCAGGTCGTGTCCCGCCTTCGCCGCTGCCCCGACCCGTTTCGTGTGCACCGAGAGGCTGGCGTTCGCGGGTCCGAGCCGGTGCACGCCTGGGTGAATCGACACGCGCCGAGCTTATATCGAGGCACCCGACTCAAAGAAAGGCAGACCGCATGGCCACCGAACTCGACCACTCCTTCTCGACGACCAAGCCGATCGACGAGAGCTTCGCCGCGATCACCGACCTCGAGCGCCTGGTGCCGTGCGTCGACGGTGGTCGCGTGCTCGAGGTCACGGGACCGGACTCGGTCAAGGCGGAGATCACCCTGAAGATGGGGGCGATGTCGCTGACGTTCACCGGTACCGTGGAGGTCGCCGAGCAGGACGACGCCGCGCAACGCGCGCTCGTCCGGGTCAAGTCCAGGGAGGCCGGGGGCCAGGGACACGCCAACGCCGATGTCACCTTCCAGCTCGAGGAGGGTGGCGGAACCATCCACACCAACGCGCAGATCACCGGCAAGGCGGCATCGATGGGGGAGGGGGTCGTCGCCGGCGTGCTCGACGCCCTGATCACGGACTTCACCGCGAAGCTCGGCGAGCTCTGAGCGTCCGAGCATGGCGATCGTCCGGATGCGAGAGATCCGCGAGGGCGAGGTGCCCTTCGACGGCGGCACCGCGATCCAGGAGGACCCGGATCGCCCCGCCTTTCGCGGCAACGGGCCCGATGACTACGTCTGTGTTCACTGTGGAAACCTCCTCGCCGAGGCAATGCATCCGATCCAGATGACGAAGAAGGTCCGGGTCCGCTGTGGGCGCTGCGCGTCGGTCAACGTCGCGGTGACCGACGAGTCCGACCAGGCCGCCGCCGACCGAACGGCGTGATGCTGGGCGAGCGGACACTGCGGATCGTGGTCGGCGCGCTCGGCGTCTTTCACCTCCTCGAAGGCGCCTGGATGTTCTTCGCGCCGGGCTCGTTCTTCGACACGATCGGCCGCTACGGACTCGAGAACACGCACTACGTCGGTGACCTCGGCGCCTTCGTGCTCGCCTACGGCGTGGCGCTGCTGCTCGCCGTCGGGCGGCCGACCTGGCGCGGGCCGTTGCTCGCGGTCGGAGCGCTGTGGTACGCGTTTCACGCCGTCAACCACCTGTTCGACGTCGGCGAGGCGCGCAGCGAGGCGCGAGGGATCGCCGACACGGTGCTATTGGCGCTCGGAGCCGGGCTGCTCGGCTGGCTCGCCGCGGCGGCCGATCGGGTGGCGCGCCGGTGAGCCGGGTCTTCGTCGCCGGCGCCTCGGGGGCGATTGGGCGGCCGCTGGTCGCCGCGCTCGTCGCCGCCGGCCACGAGGTGACCGGGATGACCCGGCGGGAGGCCGCGGCGGCCGAGATCGATGCCGCCGGAGCGCGGGGGGTGGTCTGCGACGTCTTCGATCCCGCGGCACTGCGGGCCACGGTCGCCGCGGCGAGCCCCGAGGTGGTGGTCCACGAGCTCACCTCGCTGCCCGCGGATCTCGACCTGCGCAAGCCGGGCGTCTATGACGCGAACAACCGGATCCGCCGCGAGGGGACCCGCAACCTGCTCGACGCCGCGCGAGCGGCAGGCGCGCAGCGGGTCGTCGCCCAGAGCGTCGCGTTCGTCTACCAGCCTGTCGGCGGCCCGGTCAAGAGCGAGGATGATCCGGTGATGGTCGACGTCCCCGGCGAGTTCGGGACCTCGCTCGCGGCGACCATGGACCTCGAGCGCCAGGTCCTGGAGCACGGCGGCCTGGTGCTGCGGTACGGCTTCTTCTACGGTCCCGGCACCTCCTACGCCGCCGACGGGTATCAGGCCTCGGAGGTCAAGCGGCGGCGCTTCCCGATCGTCGGTCGCGGCGACGGGGTCTTCTCTTTCGTCCACGTCGACGACGCGGCCGCGGCGACGGTGGCCGCCTGCGACCGCGGTGCGACCGGCGTCTACAACGTCTGCGACGACGATCCGGCGTTGCTTCGCGACTGGCTTCCCGTCTACGCGGCGGCGGTCGGCGCCAAGCGCCCGCTGCGGGTGCCGCGGCTGCTCGCCCGGCTGCTCGCCGGACCGGCCGTGGTCGCCTTCGCCACCACCCTGCGCGGGGCGTCGAACGCGAAGGCGAAGGCGGCGCTGGGCTGGGAGCCCCGCCACCCGAGCTGGCGCCGGGGCTTCGTCGAGGCCCTGTAGCGCTCAGGCGCTCGCCGCCCCTGCGCAGCGGACACGAAGCTGCGAATCTACCGGCGATGCCGCAACCGCTGAGCTGGGGCCTGCCGAAGGACTTTCTGCGGGCCTGCCTGCTGCTGCTGCTGCGCGAGGGCGAGGCCCACGGCTACGAGCTCGCCGAGCGGGTCTCGGCCTTCGGCTTCGACCATTCCGACCCCGGAGCGCTCTATCGGACCCTGCGCCGGCTCGAGGCCGACGGCCTGGTCAGCTCCGTCTGGGAGCCCTCGGACTCCGGGCCACGGAGGCGGGTGTACGCGCTCACCCAGTCCGGGGTCGAGGAGCTCGACCGCCGCGCGTCCGAGCTCGCCGAAGGTGAGCGCCGGATCGACGGCTTCCTCGGGCGCTACCTCCGCGCCCGCCGCCTGCCGGGCACGAGCCGGCGAAAGCGCGCCCTCGCCGGCCGGATCGCGGCCCATCGCTCTGCGGTCGAGCAGCGTCCGCCGGTGCGGCGCGCGCTATAGCGCCCCGGCGCTGGGTGCGACACCCACCCTCGGTACTGGCAGATCGCACCTAGCGGGTCGCACTTACCGGACAAGCGACCTCGGCCATAGGTTTTCGATCTCAGGAGAACGATCAGTCTCAGACGCGCGGGAGCACCCGCCCGAGAGGAGAGAGCGCGAGCCGATGTGCCTTGCGATTCCCGGCCAGATCCTCGAGTTGGTAGACGCTGAGAATCGGATCGCCCTGGTCGACGTCGCCGGCGTGCGCCGAAACGTCAACGTCGGCCTGCTCGACGCGGAGGACGGCGGTGGCGCCGGGCCGGGGGACTGGGTGCTGATCCACGTCGGCTTCGCGATCTCGAAGGTCGACGAGGAGGAGGCGGCGACGACCCTGCGCCTGCTCGAGGGCATGGGAGCCGACTACGAGCAGGAGCTCGAGGAGTTGAAGGCGAGCGTGATCGAGTGAGGGCCGGTCGCGACACCGGCGCGGTCGACGAAGCTGTCTGCGCGACCGGCCCCGATCAGCATTGCGTGACCTGCGGCGACGTCGCCGAGCCGATGACGGTTCTCCGCATCGACCGCGAGCGCGCGCTGGCGCTCTGCGCCGCGCCGGGCGGGAGCCGGCGCACGGTCGAGATCGCGCTCGTCGCCCCGGTCGCGGCCGGTGACTCGCTGCTCGTCCACGCCGGGACCGCGATCGCGCGAGACGTCGGCGCCGAGGGGGTCGCCGCGTGAAGTTCGTCGACGAGTTCCGCGACGCCGAGCTCGGCCGGGTGCTGGCGGGGGAGATCGCCGCCGCCGCCGAGCCGGGGCGCCGCTACAAGCTGATGGAGGTCTGCGGCGGGCACACCCACTCGATCTACAAGTACGGGATCGACGACGTGCTCCCGGACTCGATCGAGCTCGTCCACGGGCCGGGTTGCCCGGTTTGCGTGATCCCGATGGGGCGGGTCGACGACGGGATGGCGATCGCCGAGCAGCCGGAGGTGATCTTCGCCTGCTTCGGCGACATGTTGCGGGTGCCGGGCTCGAACGGGACGCTGCTCGACGCGAAGGCGGCGGGCGCCGACATCCGGGTCGTCTACTCGCCGCTCGACGCGCTGCGGATCGCGAAGCAGAACCCCGAGCGGACCGTCGTCTTCTTCGCGATCGGGTTCGAGACCACCGCTCCCTCGACCGCCCTGACCTTGAAGCGGGCGAAGGCCGAAGGGGTGGCGAACTTCCTCTGCATCTGCAACCACGTGACGATCGTGCCGCCGCTGCGCGCGCTGCTCGAGTCCCCTGACCTGCGCCTGGACGGCTTCATCGGTCCCGGTCACGTCTCGACGATCGTCGGCGTGCGCCCGTTCGAGTTCATCCCCTCGGTCTACGGCAGGCCCCTGGTCACGGCGGGGTTCGAGCCGCTCGACATCCTGCACGCGATCCGGATGATCCTCGTCCAGCTCGCCGAAGGGCGCTGCGAGGTCGAGAACCAGTACCGGCGGGTGGTGCCGTATGACGGCAACCCGGCGGCGCTGGCCGTAATGGCCGAGGTCTTCGAGCTGCGCCCGCACTTCGAGTGGCGCGGGCTGGGCTTCATCTCGCAGAGCGCGCTGAAGCTCTCACCGGCCTACGCCGACTTCGACGCCGAGCTGCGCTACGAGATCCCCGGGGTGCGGGTCGCGGACCCGAAGGCGTGCCAGTGCGGCGAGGTGCTCAAGGGCGTGATCAAGCCGTGGGAGTGCAAGGTCTTCGGGACCGCCTGTACCCCCGAGCACGCGATCGGCACCTGCATGGTCTCCCCGGAGGGGGCCTGCGCGGCCTATTACAACTACGGGCGCTACGCCCGCGAGCGGGAGCCGGTCGCGCAATGAGCGGCGCCGCAGTCTCCAATCGCGAGCAGCGGGTGCTCGAGATCATCGAGACCACCCGCGCGAAGCGGCCAAAGCTCAAGGACGAGCGGGTGACGATGGCGCATGGCGCCGGCGGCAAGGCGACCCAGACGCTGATCGAGGGCCTGCTGGTCCCCGCCTTCGACTCCGATGCGCTCGCCGAGCTCGCCGACGCGGGCACGATCGAGCTCGTCACCGGCTCCGGCGACGCGGTCGGGATCTGCCTGACCACCGACAGCTTCGTCGTCCGCCCACTGCGCTTTCCCGGCGGCTCGATCGGCGAGCTGGCGGTGAACGGGACCGTCAACGACCTCGCGGCCGCGGGCGCGAAGGCGGTCGCGATCAGCGTCGCGCTGCTGCTCGAGGAGGGCCTCGAGACCGAGGCACTGCGAGCCGAGGTGGAGGCGATCGCCACCGCCGCGGCGGCTGCCGAGGTCGAAGTGGTGACCGGCGACACGAAGGTGGTCGAGCGCGGGCACGGCGACGGGATCTACGTCTCGACCAGCGGGATCGGCGCCCGCGACCCGCGGGCCGAGCTCTCGCCGGCCGGGCTGCGCGTCGGCGACCGGGTGCTCGTTTCGCGGACGATCGGCGAGCACGGGACGGCGATCATGCTCGCGCGGGGCGAGCTCGGGCTCGAGGCCGAGATCGAGTCCGACACCCGCTCCCTTTGGCCGGTCGCCGACGCGCTGCTCGAGTCCGCGGGCGCGGGGTTGCGCTGCATGCGCGACGCGACTCGCGGCGGGGTCGCCTCGGCGCTGAACGAGTTGGCGCGCGCATCGGGCATCTCGATCTCGGTCCGCGAGAGTGAGGTGCCGGTGCTCGCCGAGGTCGCGGCCGCCTGCGAGCTCTTGGGCATCGATCCGATGTACGTCGCCAACGAGGGCGTGATGGTGGCCGTGGTCGAGCCCGAGTCGAGCGACGAGGCGCTGGCCGCGCTGCGCTCGGTCGAGGGCTGCGAGGCGGCTGCGGAGCTGGGCGAGGTTCGCGCGGAGCCTCCGGGAATGGTGCTGGTGGAGACAGCGTTCGGCGGCCGGCGGGTGATGGACCTGCTGGCCGGCGACCCGCTGCCGAGGATCTGTTGACGAGGAGAGGTGGAGATGGCGCTTAGCACAGAGGTGGTTGCCGACCAGGCCAAGACCGAGGCGGTCGAGGCGCACGTGATCTGGATGACGACCGGGCTGTCGTGCGACGGTGACTCGGTCGCGATGACCTCGGCGGTCAACCCGAGCCTCGAGGACATCGTCACCCAGGCGATTCCCGGGATGCCGAAGGTGATCGTCCACAACCCGGTGCTCGCCTATGAGAACGGCTCCGAGTTCATCGAGTACTGGTGGCGCGCCGAACGCGGCGAGCTCGATCCGTTCGTGCTCGTGGTCGAGGGCTCGATCCCCAACGAGCGGCTCTCCGGCGAGGGCTACTGGGCGGCGATCGGCGACGACCCCGAGACCGGTCAGCCGATCACGACCAGCGAATGGCTCGACCGCCTTGCTCCGAAGGCGGCGGCGGTGGTCGCGGTCGGGACCTGCGCCACCTACGGCGGGATCCCGGCGATGAAGAACAACCCGACCGGCGCGATGGGAGTCGCGGATCATCTCGGCTGGAAGTGGAAGTCGACCGCCGGGCTGCCGGTGGTCAACATCCCCGGCTGCCCGGCGCAGCCCGACAACATGACCGAGGTTCTGCTCTACCTGGCGCTGCACCTCGCCGGCCGGGCGCCCGTCCCGGACCTCGATGACCAGCTTCGGCCCCGTTGGCTGTTCGGCCGCACGGTCCGCGAGGGGTGCAACCGGGCGGGATTCACCGAGCAGGGCAGGTTCGCGAGCGAGTACGGGGACGACCCGCGCTGCCTGGTCAAGCTCGGATGCAAGGGGCCGGTCGTCAAGTGCAACGTGCCCGTCCGCGGCTGGGTCGACGGCTACGGCGGCTGCCCGAACGTCGGCGGCATCTGCATGGCCTGCACGATGCCCGGCTTCCCCGACAAGTACATGCCGTTCATGGACCCCGACCCGTGGGGCAACGCCGGCGCGAACTTCCAGCGCTTCACCTACGGGCCGGTGTTCCGCTACTTCCGCAAGCGCAACCTGGAGCAGAAGTTCGACAAGGAGCCGGAGTGGCGCAAGCCGAGCACGCGCCTGGAGACCGGCTATCAGCCCCGCAACTACGGATGACCGGAGGCTGATCGGAGCCAAAGCAGAGCAGGCGAACCCGCAGTGATCTAGGAGGAGCAGAGATGGCAACCGTTGAGACCCCGCGCGGCGACCAGAAGGTGATGGTCAAGGAGATGTCCTGGGACCCGATCACGAGGATCGTCGGCAGCCTCGGGATCCACACCGAGATCGACTTCTCCAACCAAGAGGTCCTGAAGTGCTACTCGACCTCGATGATCTTCCGCGGCTTCGACATCTTCATGAAGGGCATCGACCCGCGCGACGCACACTTCATCACCAGCCGGATCTGCGGGATCTGCGGCGACAACCACTGCACCTGCTCGTGCCTGAACCAGAACATGGCCTACGGGGTGAAGCCTCCGCCGCTCGGCGACCTCGCCTTCAACCTCGCCGAGAGCGCCGACTACATGTTCGACCACGCGATCTTCAACGACTGCATGGCCAACGTCGACTTCTGCGAGCAGATGGTCAAGGAGACCAACCCGTCGCTGCTGCAGAAGGCGGAGCAGGAGCTGGCGCCGAACGCCGACATCCACGGCTACCGCACGATCGCCGACATCATGCGCTCGCTGAACCCGTTCACGGGCGACTTCTACCTCGAGACCCTGCAGGTGGCGCGCTACACGCGCGAGATGTACTGCCTGTTCGGCGGTCGCCACACGCACCCCTCGACGATCATGCCGGGCGGCTGCAGCGCCCACATCACCCATCAGACGCTGACCGACTACTACGTGCGCCTGATGCGCTACTTCGAGTACGTGAAGCGGGTCGTGCCAATGCACGACGACCTTTACGACTTCTTCCTCCGCGAGCTGCCCGGCTACGACATGGTCGGCTACCGGGAGACGAACCTGGTCAACTGGGGCTGCTTCGACGACCCCGACTACGTCGACTACGACTACCGGAACATGACCGAATGGGGCCGCAAGCGCTACATCACGCCCGGGGTCGTGATCGGCGGCGAGCTGATCAGCACCGACCTGGTCGAGATCAACCTGATGATCAGGATCCTGCTCGGCTCCTCGTACTTCGACGACTGGACCGAGACCGAGCAGCCGTTCGTGACCGCGGACCCGCTCGGCAACCCCGTTGACCACCACCACCCGTGGAACAAGGTGACGATTCCGAAGCCGCAGAAGCGCGACTTCGCCGACAAGTACAGCTGGGTCGTCTCGCCGCGGATCTACGACCAGCGCACCGACACCCACGTCTGCTGCGACACCGGCGGCGGCCCGTTCGCGCGCCAGTGGTGCACGGCGAAGGCCGGGCTGGTCGACTTCGGCTATGCGAAGGCCACGGGCGACTCGATCCAGATGGTGCTCCCGAAGACTCCGAGCTCGCCCGAGACCGAGCTCGAGTGGAGGATCCCGGAGAAGTCGAACGCGATCGAGCGCGACCGCGCACGCTCCTATCACCAGGCGTACTCGGCGCTGATCGCGCTGCACTGCCTCGAGCGCGCGTTCGAGGAGGTGCGGGCCGGGCGAACCAAGAGCTGGTCGAAGTTCACCGTCCCCCAGGAGGCGGTCAGCGTCGGCTTCCACGAGGCCGCGCGCGGCGTGCTCTCGCACCACATGGTGATCCGCGAGGGCAGAATCGCCAACTACCAGCCCTACCCGCCGACGCCCTGGAACGCGAGCGTGCGCGACGTCTACGGGACCCCGGGCCCGTATGAGGACGCGGTCCAGAACACCCCGATCTTCGAGGAGAACGGGCCCGAGAACTTCAAGGGGGTCGACATCATGCGCGCGGTGCGCAGCTTCGACCCCTGCCTGCCGTGCGGCGTGCACATGTACGGCGGCTCGGGCCGGGTGCGCAAGGTGGTCCACACGCCGACCGGGATGTGCTGAGCGGCGGGCCGAAGCGCGAGCATGGCGGCCGATCGAGGCAACGGGAGAGCGACGGGCGGTGAGGACGCCGACGGGGCGCAGGCCCTGATCGAGCGCGTCCAGGAACTGACAGCCGAGCTCGAGTCGACCGCCGAGCCCGCCGTGCGGGCACGGACGGAGGAGCTCGTCGCTGCCGTGGTCGGCCTCTATGGCGAGGGGCTGGAGCGGATCTTCGCGACCCTCGCCGAGGCCGGCCAGGCCGGCGCCGAGCTCGCCGGTCGTCTCGCTGACGACGGGGTCGTCGCCAGCCTGATGCTGATCCATGGCCTCTACCCGGTCGCGCTCGAGCAGCGGGTCGCCGAGGCGTTGGCGAGCGTGCGCCCGTACATGGAGTCGCACGGCGGCGACGTCGAGCTGCTCGGGATCGAGGACGGGATCGCGCGGGTTCGGCTGGCCGGAAGCTGCGACGGCTGTCCCGCCTCGGCCTCGACCTTGGAGCTCGCGATCAAGCAGGCGCTCGACGAAGCGGCACCCGACCTCGAGGGGCTCGTGGTCGAGGGGGTTGCCGGCGGCGCCCCGGCTGCCGGGGCCGGCGCCGGGGGGCTCGAGCTGCCGATCGTCTCGGTCGCTCCCGGAGCCGCGGACGCGAAGCCGGCCTGGTTCGATCTCGACGGCGGAGCGTCGGTCGACGAAGGCGAGCTCGAGGTCGCACGCGTGAGCGGGGTAGCGCTGCTCCTGGCGCGCGTTGAGGGCAGCCTGCTCGCCTTTCGTGACGCCTGCGCCGGCTGCGGCGAGCCACTCGCCGAGGGGACGCTCAGTGACGGCGTGCTCTGTTGTCCCTCCTGCGGGCGCGACTACTACCTGCCCCGAGCCGGCCGCTCGCTCGACGATGACCGCCTGCAGCTCGAGCCGGTGCCGCTGCTCGACGACTCGCGCGGCGCCCGGGTCGCGCTGGCGGCGTCGTGAGCGAGGCGCTCGCCCGCAAGGCCGCTGCCCGCCGCCAGGCCGAGCTCGTCTCCAGCCTGCGACGGCTTGCCGGCTCGCAGCCGGCCGGCAACGGCAGCGACCCCGAGACGGGGGAGCGCTGCGACCTCTGCGGAAAGCAGCTCCCGGCCCAGCACCGGCATCTGCTGCAGCTCACCGAGCGCCAGATTCTCTGCGCCTGCGAGAGCTGCGTCGCGCTGCGCGGGGGCGATCCGGAGCTCTGCCCGACCGGCACCCGGGTCCTGCTGCTGGACGAGCTCGAGCTCTCCGACGAGCTCTGGGCCGCGTTCGGGATCCCGATCGGGCTCGCGTTCTTCATCCGCTCGAGCGCGACCGGCGAGGTCGGCGCCCTCTACCCGAGCCCGGCGGGGGCGACCGAGTGCGAGCTCGACCTCGACTCGTGGCAGACCCTGCGGTCGCAAAACCCGGTCCTCGACAGCCTCGAAGCCGACTCCGAGGCGCTGATCGTGAACCGGATCGCAGGTCCTCCCCGGCACGCGATCGCGCCGATCGACGAGTGCTACCGCCTGGTCGGGCTGATCAGGACGCGCTGGGAGGGGATCTCCGGCGGCGACGCGGTCGAGCTCGCGGTCGGATCGTTCTTCGACGAGCTCCGGGAGCGCGCCCCGTGAGCGCGGTTGAGGAGCCGGCGGCGATCGAGCCGCAGGGCCCGCCGGCCGCGACCGGGCAGCCCGAGCCTGAGTTCGAGGTGCTCGCGGCGGCGGGGCTGGAGCGCGCGGCGGCGCCGACGCTCGGCTTCAGGCTGCGGATCGCCGAGGGCAGCGGGCGCCGCGTGTTCATGGTCGCGCTCTCCGTCCTGATCGAGGTCGAGCCGGCGAAGCGGTCCTACGACGACGCCGGCCGCGAACGGCTGGTCGAGCTGTTCGGCGAGCCCGAGCGCTGGGCGACGACGACCCAGAGCTTTCGCTGGGCGCAGGCCGACCTGCTGGTTCCCCCGTTCACCGGATCGACCGAGGTCGAGCTGCCGATCGCCTGTACCTACGACCTCGAGCTCGCCGCGAGCAAGTACTTCGACGCACTCGAGGGCGAGGCGCCGTTGCGCTTTCACTTCAACGGCACGGTCTTCTACGAGGCCGAGGACGGGCGCCTGCAGCTCGTGCAGATCCCGTGGGACCGCTCGGTCCGGTTCGCGATGCCAATCGACGCCTGGCGCGGAGCGATCGACGCCCACTACCCCCACCGCGCCTGGGTGCCCGTGGATCGCGAGACCCTGGCGCGGCTCGTCCGCCTGCGCGCGGCGCGCGCCCGGCCGACCTTCGACGCCACGATCACCGAGCTGCTCGACCGTGAGGAGGAACGGTGAACGCCGCGGTCGAGCAGCTCGTCTCCACCCTGCTCTTCGAGGGCTACGCGCTCTACCCCTACACCTCGGGGGCGACCAAGAACGCGACCCCGACCCCGTTCGGGATCGTCTATCCGCCGACCTACGCGGCGGGGCTCGACGCCGCCTTCGACCGCCTGCGGGTCGAGTGCGTGCTCGAGGCCACGGCGGAGACGGAGCTCGAGCTCACGGTGCGCTTCCTGCAGGCGGCCGGCGCCCGCCACGAGGCGGTCGAGCGGCGACTGGAGCTGGCGCGCGTCCCGCTCGCCGAGCTCGCCGAGGGCGCCGGGACCCGGTTCGAGCTGCCCGGAGACCCGCCGCTGCGCGGGCGGCTGCGGTTGCGGGCGGCCCCGCTCGCGGCAGGTGCCTACGGGGTCGCCGCCTGTGTCCACAACGAGACCGAGCTTGCCGACGACGCGGTCGACCGAAAGGCGGCCCTGGCCGCGAGCCTGCTCTCGACCCACGTCCTGATCGAGGCGAGCAGCGGCCGCTTCGCGTCGCCGCTCGAGCGCGATGGGGCGGTCGGCGGCGCCGTGGCCGGGTGCGAGAACGTCAACACCTGGCCGGTGCTGGCGACCCCCGACGACAGGGTCGTCCTCGGGGCGGCGATCGTGCTTCCCGACCATCCGCGGATCGCGCCCGAGAGCCTCGGCGGCATGTTCGACAACACCGAGATCGAGGAGGCGCTGCTGCTTCACGTGCAGGCGCTCTCCGACGCCGAGCGCGAGCAGATCGCCGCCGACGATCCGGCGGTCCGGGAGATGATCGAGCGCGCCGCCGACGCCACCCCGGAGCAGGTGCTGGCGCTGCACGGGCGGCTCGAAGAGGTGAGCGAGCCCGGACATCCCAATCCCGGCGAGCAGAAGCTCGAGGTCGAGGGCATCGTCTATCGCAAGGGGGCCAAGGTCGTGCTCCGGCCCGGCACCGAACGCGACGTCTACGACCGGATGCTCGACGGGCGCACGGCGACGATCGAGCGCATCTACCTCGACTACGAGGACGGCGCCCACATCGCGGTCACGGTCGACGACGATCCCGCCCAGGAGCTGTTCCGGGAGACGGGCCGTTACCTGTTCTTCCGCGCCGGGGAGCTGGAGGTGAGCGGATGAGCTCCGAGCCCGGGCGACGCGAGCGCCAGATCCTGGTGGCCGGGGTCGGGAACGCGTGGCTGCGCGACGACGGGTTCGGGGGCCGGGTCGCGGAAGCGCTCAACGAGCGCCCACTTCCGCCCGGGGTGACGGTGCTCGACTTCGGGACCGGAGGACTCGACCTCGCCTACGAGGTGATGCGCGGCTATGACGCCCTGGTCCTGATCGACGCCAGCCGCCAGGGGGGCGAGCCGGGAACGCTCTATGTGTTCGAGCCCGAGCCGTCCTCGATCGAACCGATCGAGGACGGCCAAGTGGTCAACCCCCACGGAATGGACCCGCGCACCGTGCTCCGGTTCGTGAAGATGGTCGGCGGCTGGCCCGGCAAGGTGGTCGTGATCGCATGCGAGCCGGCGGTCGCCGAGGAGATGGGGTTGGCGCTCTCGCCGGAGGTCGAGGGCTCGGTCGAGCGCGCGGTCGAGCTCGTTCTGGAGACGATCGCCGAGCTGCGAACCGACGCCGCCTACGCCGAGAGCGGGGGTTGAGGTGCACGAGCTGTCGATCTCGAGCGCGATCGTCGACACCGCGCTGCGCCACGCAGGCGGGCGCGAGGTGACCGCGGTCAGCGTCAAGGCCGGCGCCCTGCGCCAGGTGGTGCCGGAGAGCCTGCGCTTCTACTTCGAGATCGTCGCCCGCGACACGAACTGCGAGCGAGCGCGGCTCGCGCTCGAGGTCGTCGCGGCCTGGCTTCGCTGCGGCGCCTGCGAGCGCGAGTGGGACCCGGCGCCCGAGCCGCGAACCGGGCATCTCGCGCTCGGGCCGGTGCTGCCAAGCTTTCGCTGCCCCGACTGCGGGCTCGCGGGAGCCGAGGTGATCCGAGGGGACGAGCTCGAGGTCGAGTCGATCGAGGTCGTCGACAGCGAGGAGGAACGATGCATCGCACACGGGTGAAGGTCGCCGAGGACGCGCTCGACGCGAACGAGACGATCGCGCGCGCGAACCGCGACGATTTCGATCGCGAGCGGGTCGCGGTCGTCAACCTGATGGGCACCCCCGGCGCCGGCAAGACCGCCCTGCTCGAGGCGGCGCTGGCGAACCTGGACGAGGTCCGCGCCGGGGTGCTCGAGGGCGACGTGCAGGGAAGCATGGACGCCGACCGGATCGCCGCCCTGCACGTGCCGGTGGTCCAGCTCAACACCGAGGCCGGCTTCGGCGGCGAGTGCCACCTGGACGCGAACATGGTCCGCTCCGCGATTCCCGAGCTCGGGCTCGGGGAGATCGACCTGCTGGTGATCGAGAACGTCGGCAACCTCGTCTGCCCGGCCGAGTTCCGGGTCGGCGAGGACGCTCGGGTGATGGTCTGCTCGGTGACCGAGGGCGAGGACAAGCCGCTCAAGTACCCGCTCATGTTCCGCGCTTGCGAGCTGGTCCTGGTCAACAAGATCGACCTCCTGCCGCACCTCGAGTTCGATCTCGAACGCTTCCTCGCCAACCTTGACGCGGTCCATCCCGCGGTCGAGTGGATCGCGACCAGCGCCTTGACCGGCGAGGGGACCGACGCCTGGCGGTCGTGGCTCGCCGCGGTCCCCGACCGCGCATCGGTCACCGCCTAGCCCGGTGGCGCTCGGCGAGACGATCCCTTCGGCGTCGCTGCTCGCCCGGGTCGAGCAGCTGCTCGAGCGCCGCGAGGAGGCGAATCGGGCCTTCTTCGAGGCCGAGGCCGAGCGGCTGGCGCGCTGCTGCCACGCGATGGCCGAACGCTTCGCTGCCGGCGGGCGGCTGCTCGCGCTCGGCGCCGGTCCCGCGGCCCGCTCGGACGCCCGCCACGTCGCGGTCGAGTTCGTGCATCCGGTGATCGTCGGCAAGCGGGCGCTGCCGGCGATCGGGCTGGCGCCGGAGGGCGGGGCGTTGGCACCCCAGCTCGAGGCGCTCGCCGAGTCCGACGACATCGCGATCGGATTCGGGATCGGCGAGCCGGGCGGCGAGCAGACCGCGCAGGCGCTCGAGCTCGCCCGCGCCCGCGGCTGTCTGACGATCGGGTTCGCGACCGCTGGCGCGGAATGGGAGTTCGTGCCGCCCGGGGAGGACCGGTTCGTTCACCAGGAGCTGGTCGAGACGCTTTACCACGTGCTCTGGGAGCTCGTCCACGTCTTCTTCGAGCACCGCGGCGTTTTCGCCGGCGACTCGACCGGCGCCGGCGGCGCGGACCCGTCGGGGTTCCTCTACCCGTTCCTCTCCGAGGGCGAGCAGGACCTCGAGCAGGTGATTGACGACGTGCGCGCCTCAGCGCTGACCAAGGCGGGAGAGGTCGGCGAGCTGCGCGTCCAGACCCTGGGCGAGAACGCCGCCGCGCTGATCGCGGCGGCGACCGACCTGCGGCGGTCGTTCGAGGCGGGGGGAAAGCTGCTCGCGTTCGGCAACGGCGGCTCGGCCACCGACGCGATGGACCTGGTCGCCGATCTGCGCTATCCGCCTCCCGAGCTGGCATGGCCCTCCCGGGCGGCGATCGACCTCACCGAGGATCCCTCGATCCTGACCGCGATCGCCAATGACATCGGACCGGCCGAGATCTTCCAGCGTCAGGTGATCGCCTACGGTCGCGAGGGCGACGCGGCGATCGCCTTCTCGACCAGCGGCGGCTCGGAGAACTTGATCGCGGCGCTCGCCGAGGCGCGCCGACGGGGCCTTGGGACGATCGCGCTCTGCGGCTACGACGGCGGCCGAATCGCCGCCGAAGGGCTCGCCGACCACGTGATCGTCAGCCGCTCGCAGCACATCCCGCGGATCCAGGAGGCGCAGGCGAGCGCCTACCACGTGCTCCGCGAGCTGGTCGAGCTGGCTGGGGCCGGCGCGCGGTGAGCGCACCGGCCTCGGCGGGTGAGATCGGCCACGCTGGTGCGCGCGGGGCGATCGCGGCGATGGCGATGACGGGGATGCGAAAGGTGACCACGAACCTCGGGCTCGTCGGGCAGACACCTCCACAGGCGATCCTGCGCCAGCGCGCCGCGGGCCTGCTCAGGCGCGTGCCGCGCGGTCGCAGGCAGACCGGCATCGAGCTCGCCCACTGGGGCTACGGGGCCGCAGGAGGGGTCGCCTTCGCGCTCCTCCCCGAGGAGCTTCGCCGCCGCGCATGGGCAGGACCGGCATACGGGCTCGCCCTCTGGGCCGGCTTCGAGCTCGGGATCGCCCCCGTGCTCGGGCTCACCCAGGCGAAGCGCGCCCGGCCCGCCGAGCGGATCGCGCTCGCCGCCGACCATCTCCTTTACGGACTGGTCCTGTCCGAGTTCCGCCCCCGGCCGCAGGAGGGCGACGGGACCGGCCGGCCGCCCGCCGGCGCCGCCGGCGAGCCGCGGTGAGCCGGGTGATGGCCGAGCCGGCGCGCGGCGGCGCGCGGCGAGTCACCGTCCGCGTCCGCGGCACCGTCCAGGGGGTCGGCTTCCGCCCCTACGTCTTCCGGCTTGCCGACGAGCTCGGGCTCGACGGCTTCGTGCTCAACGACGAGCGCGGGGTCCTGCTCGAGGCCGAGGGCTCGGCGAACGCGATCGAGGACCTGCTCAGCCGGCTGCCCGCCGAGGCCCCACGGCTGGCCCGGATCGAGGCGATCGAAGTCGAGGACGCGCGGCCGACCGCAGAGCGCGGCTTCCGAATCATCGAGTCCGAGCGCCGCGGCGAGCCCGAGGCGCTCGTTTCACCAGACACGGCGACCTGCGCCGACTGCCTGGCCGAGCTCTTCGACCCCGCCGACCGCCGCCACCGCTACCCGTTCATCAACTGCACCAACTGCGGGCCGCGGTTCACGATCGTGCGCGGGGTCCCGTATGACCGGCCGCTGACGACGATGGCCGGATTCGAGATCTGCCCGACCTGCCGGGCCGAGTACGAGGATCCCGCCGACCGCCGCTTTCACGCCCAGCCCAACGCCTGCCCGCGGTGTGGCCCCAGGGCGTGGGTCGCCGATTGCGACGGCCGTGAGCTTCCGGGCGGACCGGCCGACCGCGACCCGATCGCGGCCGCGGCGAAGCTGTTGGTTGACGGCAGGATCGTGGCCGTCAAGGGCATCGGCGGCTTTCACCTCGCCTGCCGGGCCGACGACCAGGGCGCGGTCAGCACCCTGCGCGAGCGCAAGCGCCGCGAGCAGCGCCCGCTCGCGCTGATGGTCGCGAACCTGGCGGCGGCGCGCCGGCTGGTCGAGCTGACGCCCGCCGACGCAGCGTTGCTCGAGAGCCCCGAGCGCCCGATCGTGATCGCCCGCCGCTGCAGGGCCGCCGCGGTCGCCGCCGCGGTGGCGCCGCGGTCAGCCGACCTCGGGGTGATGCTGCCCTACTCGCCGCTTCACCACCTGCTACTCGACGACGTCGGAATCACCCTCGTGATGACCTCCGGGAACCTCTCCGATGAGCCGATCGCGTTTCGCGACCGCGAAGCGCTCGCTCAGCTCGGCTCGATCGCCGACGCCTTCCTGCTTCACGACCGCCCGATCGAGACCCGAAGCGATGACTCGGTGCTGCGCTCGCTGGCGGCCGAGCTGCGCCCGGAGCCGCTGCTGATCAGGCGTTCGCGCGGCTTCGTCCCGCAGAGCGTCGAGCTGCCGGGCAACGGGCGCCCGCTGCTCGCCTGCGGGGCCGAGCTCAAGAACACGTTCTGTCTCGCCAAGGGAGGGCGAGCCTGGGTCGGGCCTCACATCGGCGACCTGAAGAACTACGAGACCCTGGACTCGTTTCGGGTCGGGATCGAGCAGTTCGAGCGCCTGTTCGCGGTCGAGCCGGAGCTGGTCGCCCACGACCTGCATCCCGACTATCTCTCGACCCGCTACGCGCTCGAGCGCGAGGGCGTCGAGCTGGTCGCGGTCCAGCACCATCACGCGCACCTCGCCGCCTGCCTGGCCGAGCACGGACTGACGGAGCGCGCGGTCGGAGCGATCTTCGACGGGGCCGGGCTGGGATCGGACGGGACGGTCTGGGGTGGTGAGATCCTGGTCGGCGATCTGCGCAGCTGCGACCGGCTCGGGCTCACCTTCCCGGTCCGGTTGCCGGGCGGTGACGCGGCGACCCGGGAGCCCTGGCGGATGGCCTGCTCGTGGCTGAGCGCCGCCTTCGAGCACGAGCGACCGCCGATCCCGCCGGCGCTCGGGGGCGAGGTTGCGCCCGGCGACTGGGAGTCGGTCTGCCGGCTGCTCGAGACCGGCGTGCGCTCCCCGCTGACGACGAGCGTCGGGCGCCTGTTCGACGCCGTCGCGGCGATCTGCGGCGTGCGCTCCCGGGTCCTCCACGAGGGGCAGGCGGCCGCTGAGCTCGAGGGCATCGCGAGCACCTCCGAGCGCGGCGCTTATCCGCTCCCGGCGCTCGAATCCGGCGCCGGCGATCAGAGCCTGCTCGTCCTCGACGCCCGGGAGACGATCCGGGCCCTGGTCGCGGATCTCGCGGCCGGGTGCACCCCCGAGCGGGCTGCGGCCCGCTTCCACAACGGGCTCGCCGCGGCGACCACGAGCGCCTGTGAGCTGGCGGCCGAGGCGCGCGGGCTGAGCCGGGTGGTGCTCTCGGGCGGCGTGTTCCAGAACCGGCTCCTGGTCGAGCGGACGGCGACCCGACTGCTCGCCGCCGGGCTCGAGGTCCTGATCCCGCGGCGCCTGCCGCCCAACGACGGCGGGATCGCCTTCGGCCAGGCGGCGATCGCCGCCGCGGGCTGAGCCGCGTGAGCGCCTCGATCGTGCGAGGATCGTCCCGATGCCGGCGAGCGTCGAGGAGCTGCTCGAAAAGCCGATCTCCTTCGGCGGCGAGGAGCGGCGCTTCGGCGAGCTGACCGGCTCGGACGCCGAAGCGCGTGCCGACGAGCTGAAGCCGGCGAGCGAGTTCGGGCACGGGAGCAGGGTGGCGGCGGTCGCGCTGGCCTGGCGCGAGCTGGCGCTGCTGATGCGCAAGCGCGGTGCGGCGCGGGTCGCCGACCTCGACGACGAATCGGTTCAGCGCTTCGCCGAACGGCTCTGGATCGTCCCTCCCGGCGGCAGCCTGCTGCCCTGACGGCCTGGAGCGGCTCGCGGTTCGGGGCGGCCGCGCCCGGGTATGGTTTGTGCGAACGCGAACGACCGACCGCCAGGAGGCGCCGATGGCCTACGAGGTACCCGACCTTCCCTACCCCTACGACGCGCTCGAGCCGCACATCGACGAGGAAACGATGCGCGTCCACCACGACAAGCACCACCAGGCCTACGTCGACAAGGCGAACGCCGCGCTCGAGGGGACCGAGTGGGCCGACCGGGACGTGGACGAGGTGCTGCGCAACCTCGATTCGCTGCCCGCCGACAAGCAGGACCCGGTCCGCAACAACGCCGGCGGTCACTCCAACCACAGCTTCTTCTGGCAGATCATGAGCGCGGACGGGGGCAGCGAGCCGGCCGGCGACCTGGCGGCGGCGATCGAGGAGAAGTTCGGCTCCTTTGACTCGTTCAAGGAGGAGTTCAAGAACGCGGGCGTGAACCGCTTTGGCTCCGGCTGGGCGTGGCTCGTCCATGACGGCTCCGGGCTTGCGGTGACCAGCACCGCGAACCAGGACTCGCCGGTCTCCGACGGCCAGACGCCGCTGCTCGGCGCCGACGTCTGGGAGCACGCCTACTACCTCAAGTACCAGAACCGCCGCCCCGACTACCTGGACGCGTTCTGGAACGTGGTCAACTGGGACGAGGTCGGCAGGCGCTACGCCGAGGCGGCCGGGTAAAGGGAAGCCGCTCCGGGGGAGAGGTGGCCTACTTCGAGGACGCCGAGGAGGTCTACGCGACGATCGGCAGGCTGTGGGTCGAGCTCGTCGCCGACGAGGAGCTGGCGCCGAAGCTCCGCCAGGCCGGCACGATCGTGCGCTACCAATGCTCGGATCCCGACGCGGCGATCACGATCAGGCTCAAGGAAGACCAACCTGCTGAGGTCGACTTCGGCGACTCCGAGATGGAGCCGGAGGTGACGATGACGATGGACGCCGACACGGCGCACAGGTTCTGGCTCGGCGACGTCAACGTCACCGTCGCGCTCGCCCGGGGCCAGATCAGGGCGCAGGGGCAGGTGGCGAAGATCCTCAAGCTGGTCGCTGTGACCAAGCCCCTCTTCCCTCGTTACAAGGCCCTGCTCGAGGCCCAGGGCCGGGAAGACCTCGTCAATGCCTGAAGCCGGCGGGCTCGCCGGGCGGCCCTGAGCGTGAAGGCGGAGGAATGGGCTGCGACCGTGCGCTCGCTCGCCGAGCGTCGGGGCGCCGCCTACGAGCCGGTCGGCGGGCTGAACCCGAAGGGCGGTCCGGCGGCGCTCTGCCCCGGCGGCACCAACCGGATCACCGGCCGGCTCAGCGACGAGCTCTGGGGCGCCTCGTGCGACGCCGACGAGCGCGAGCGCGGGGGCCTCTTCTCGCGCTCGCTGCTCCCCGGGGCGGTGCTCGCCAAGGCCCACATGCCCGACCTCGCCACGGTGGTGCCGATCTTCAACGTCGAGTCGGTCGAGGCCGCCGAGCGCGTCGAGCAGGCGGTCTCGCGGCGCAAGGTCGAGTTCGAGTCGGTCGAGTTCAACCGCCGCTTCCTCGCCACCGTGCCCGTCGACCACGATCCGGTCGCGCTTCGGGAGCTGTTCAGCCCTGCGTTCCTGGATTGGGTAGCGCGGATCTCCAACCAGGTCGACTTCGGGATCACCGACCGCCAGCTCTACTTCATGTGGCGACTCGACGAGCTCAGCGCCGAGGAGTACGAGCGGGCGCTCGACAACGCGGGCCGGCTGTTCGCGCGGCTGCGCGGCGAGATGGAGGAGCACGGTTTGCACACCTATCCGGCCGGGCCCTGGCACGCCGGCCTCGAGGTGTTCCCCGACCAGGTCTAGACGGTTGATCCGGCCCGCTTGCGCGCCCGCGCGTTGCGGTAGAAGCGGATCACCTTGCTCAGGTTGCGGCGGTAGCGCGCCGCCTCGCTCTCGTTCGGGAGCTCGAAGCCGCCCACCATCCGGTGCGGGGCCAGCGACCAGCCGGAGGAGTCGCGGACGAGGTCGCCGCGGACCTGGAAGTTCTCCTGCCAGCGAAACCGCTCGTCGTGGGAGTGGGCGGTCAGGCAGGCCCGCCCCTCGGCCAACGGTAGCCCGGCGGGCTCGGCGCCGAGCGCGATCCGGCGCGCGCCGCGGTCGACCGCCACCGGCAGCCGGACCGAGAACGGGAACCCGTCCGGCCCGACCCACGAGATCACCGCGTCGCGGTACCGGGCCCCGAGCTCGTCGATGCGCGGGTCCCAGACCGCCGCCCCGCCCGCCCGCGGCTCGTGCTCCTGCGCCGGCTCCTCGCTGTGACCCGAGCGAACCTCCTCGATGTGGGCGTCGTAAATGCCCGGCTCGGCGGTCGGGTCGCCGCCGGGCCAGACCAGCACCCGCTCGGGCCTCACCTTGACGTAGATCCGCGTGTAGTACCAGCCGAACAGGCCGCGGATCAGGCGCGGCGGGTGTGCATCGCGAATGCCCGGGAGCTTGGTCCAGGACTCGTGCCAGTAGCGCTCCCTGTTTGCCTCGAGGTCGTGGTCGTCGACTTCCGCCGTGCCCTGGACGAGCACCTGGTCGGCGTCGTCGATCCCGGACCCGGTCGGATCGGAGAAGAGCAGCGCGACGCGCGGGTTGCGCTTCGCGTCGTCGGCCTTCTTCGGGTAGCCGAGCCCGGTGGTGACGTCGATCGTCGCCCCGCCCTGCGCGTAGTAGGGCGTCACCGGCCAGGTGATCGGCTGCTGGCGCGCGCCGATCGTCGTGTACTCGGTGGTGATGAAGCGCTCGAAGCTCTCGCGCGCCGCTCGCGGCAGGCTGCTGGTCACGCCGGCGCCTCCCCGTCGGCCTGCTCATAGCCCTCGTCCCAGGGCAGGAGCACGCGGTGATCGTCTCGCGTCCCGACCACCCGCGGCAGGATCGGATCGACGACCCGGTCGCGGGCCGCCTCGACGACCTGCTCGGCGCTCTCGAACTCGACCAGGGTCTCGAGTGTCCTCACGGTCGGAAAGACGAGCTCGAGCTTCCCCGCTTTGTGGGCGGCGAGGGCGTGCGCGGGGCTGTACCAGGCCGCGGCGTCGACCTCGTGCCCGTCCGGCTGGGGCGGGGCGTGTGGCGGCGCGAGGCCGACGAAGAACAGGGTGTCGAAGCGGACCGGGACCACCTCCGGGGTGATCCAGCGAGTCCAGGCGACCAGGTCCGGGCCCTCGCCGAGCGAGATCCCGGTCTCCTCCTCGAGCTCGCGGGCCGCGCAGGCGTCGGGCTGCTCGCCCGGCTCGACCGCGCCGCCGGGGAAGACCCAAACCCCGGGCATGAACGACTGCGTCCTTGCGCGCCGGACCATCAGCACCTCGACCCCGGCCTGGGCGTGCTTGTCGCCGCGCCGCAGCAGCATGATCGTCGCCGCCGGGCGGGGGGTCGGAGGCGCATCGCTCACGATCTCAGACGATAACCTCCTCGGCGGTGACGACCGAGACCAAGCAGCTCTGGATCTGCACCTCGTGCGGGTTCATCTATGACCCCGACGAGGGCGATCCGGACGGCGGTATCCCCCCCGGCACCGACTTCGGCGAGATCCCCGATACGTGGTTCTGCCCCGTCTGCGGCGCCCGCAAGGCCGACTTCGAGCCCTTCGAGGAGTAGCCGCCAACCATCTAGGCGTCGAGCGCCCGCTCGCGCCGACGGTGCCTGACCCGGGTCGCGATCAACCAGGCGAGCGCGCCGATCGCAGCCACCGGCACCAGGACCGCGAGGCTGACCAGCGCGACCCCGCCGATCACCTCGAGCACCCGGCCCGCATCGTCGAGCGCCTCCCCGAGGCTCCAGCCGCCCTGGTCGGCGTCCGAGCCGCTCGAGGTGACGTCGACGTTCACGGTCGCGAACCGGCCCTGGCGCTTGACGCCATTGAGCTCGGCGCGCTCGGCCTCGGCGGTCGCTTCGAGCGCGCTGATCCGCGACTCGATCACCAGCCGCTCCTCGGTGGTGTCGGCGCGGATCAGCTCGATCCGCGCCCTGCGGATCCGCTCGTAGGTTGCGGCGAGGTCCTTCTGCGCCCGCACCGCGCGCGCGGTGATGTCCTGGCCGGCCTCGGTGCGTGAGATCACGTCGGCGAGTCCGGAGAGGTCGGTGAGCGCCGCGTCCAGCCGCTTGTAGGGGATCTCGAGCTCGAATGCCGCCCGAGCGCCGCCGGCGTCGGTCGTCACCTGGGAGCTGAGCACGACGCCGTCGTGGCGGTCGGTGACCCCGACCACCTCGTTGGCGACCTCCTGCACGCGGTCGGCCTCGGCGCCGAGCGTGATCCGGGCGGTCGCGTCGACGATCCGCTCGTCGGTGCCGCGGGCGATCCGGTCGGCGTCCGGAGCGGGCGCGGGGAAGGTGGCGCGATCGGCCGCGGTCTCGTTCGAGACTTGCGGCGCGGTCTTCTCGCCCCCGGCCGGCTCGGTGGAGAACGAGGGTGTAGCCGCCTGATCGCGGTCCCCGGAGCGCCCGGCCAGGCCGGCCGGATCCTCGTTTTGGCCGACCACGATTCCGACCACGACCAGCAGCGTCGCCGCGGCGCCGACCGGCACCAGGATCCGCCGCGGGGGCGTGGCCGAGATCTGCGCCCAGAGCGCCGCGCCGCGCCGGCGGGCCTCGGCGCGCGGGCCGAGGCCACGGTCGCGTCGGAACCCCTGCGCCGCCCACTCGTCGAGCCGGCGGGCGAACTCGGGATCGAGGTCCGGGCGCTCGGCCCGCAGCTCGCGCTCCAGCTCCTCAACCCTCATCGCAGGCCTCCCTCAGCTTCTCGATCGCGCGGTGCAGCCTGGTGCCGGCGTTCGACTCGCTGATCGAGAGCACCGTCGCGATCTCGGCGTTGTCGAGCCCGGCGAAGTACTTGAGCGCCACCAGCTCGCGGTCGCGCGCCGGCAGCTCCGCGATCGCGGTCCGGATCAGGGAGCGGCGCAGCGCCGACTCGGCGGGCTCGTCGGCTCCGGCGTCCGGATCTGCGCCGGGCTCTGCGAGCAGCTCCGCGTGGCGCCGACGCCGGCGCAGCTCGTCGAGGGCGGCGTTGCGGGCGATCCCGAACAGCCAGGCTCGCCGGCTGCCGCGACGCGGGTCGAAGCTCGCGCGGCGGCGGTAGGCGCGCTCGAATGCCTGCGCCGTCACCTCCTCGGCGGCGCTGCGGTCGCGCAGCAGCCCGGCGGCGTAGGCGAACAGGTCGTCCCGGCTCGACCGATAGAGGGCCTCGAAGGCGGCCTCCGCCTCGGTTGGGGCCTCGATCGCGGGGGCGACGAGCGTCTCGTTCATACCCGTACTACGCCCGTACGGCGGATCCATCACAGCGATTATCGGCGCTTCAGGCGGCGCGCAACAGCGGCACGGCGCTCGGCTCGACGCTGCCGGCGCAGGCAGCGCCGATTGAGTCGGCGACCGCCTCGACCAGCCTCGCGAGATCCGGCTTCGAGATCGCCGGCGGCGGCATCAGCACAACGGTGTCGCCGAGCGGGCGCACGATCGCTCCCCGCCGTCGAGCCTCGAGCGCCACCCGGTGGCCGAGCCGCAGCGAGGGCTCGCGTTCGCCGAGGTCGATCCCGGCCATCAGCCCGCGACCGCGAACCTCGGCCACCTCGTCGAGCGCCGCGACTCCGGCGAGTAGCTCGCCGAGCAGGCGGATCTTCGGCTGCATGCGAAGCAGCGTCGCCTCGCTCTCGAACACGTCGAGGCTCGCGATCGCCGCCGCGCAGGCGAGCGGGTTGCCGGTGTAGGTGTGGCCGTGAAAGAAGGTCCGATACTCCGCCTGGGCACCGAGGAACCCCTCGTAGACCCGTTCGCTGGTCAGGGTCGCCGCGAGCGGCAGATAGCCCCCGGTCAGGCCCTTGCCGAGGCAGAGCAGGTCCGGGGCGACCCGCTCCTGCTCGCAGGCGAACATCGTCCCGGTGCGCCCGAAGCCGGTCGCCACCTCGTCGGCGATCAGCAGCACGTCGTGCTCCGTCGCGAGCTCGCGCGCCCGGCGCAGGAAGCCCGGCGGCTGGACCCGGATCCCGGCGGCGCCCTGGACCAGCGGCTCGACGACAAGCGCCGCGATCTCTCCGCGGTGGGCGGCGAGCACGCGCTCGAGTGCCACGGCGTCGCCGGGCTCGATCCGATGGCAGTCGAACAGCAGCGGTCCGTAGGCGCCGTGAAAGAGGTCGATCCCGCCGAGCGAGACGGAGCCGATCGTGTCGCCGTGATAGGCGCCGTCCAGGCTCACGTAACCGGTTCGCCGAGCGTCGGCGCCACCGCGCTGGTGCCAGTATTGAAACGCCATCTTGAGCGCGATCTCGACCGCGGTCGAGCCCGACTCCGAGTAGAAGACGCGGCTCAGCCCCGGCGGCGCGATCTCGACTAGCCGCGCCGCGAGCTGCGCCGCGCCGGCATGGGTGAGGCCGAGCATCGTCGAGTGGGCGATCCGGTCGAGCTGCTCGCGCACCGCGGCGTCGATCACCGGGTGGCGATGGCCGTGCACGTTGCACCACAGCGATGAGCCGCCGTCGATGTAGCGGTTGCCGTCGACGTCGATCAGGTCGGTCCCCTCGCCTCGCTCGATCACCAGCGGCGGCTCCGCGCACCACTCGCGCTGCTGCGTGAACGGGTGCCAGAGGTGGCGCTGATCGAGCTCCGGGACCGTGACCGGCATCGGTGCCGACACTAGTCGCGGGGCCGGAGGGAAAAGGACTCTCGCGCACCTTGGCCCCGGGTGTGACGCGGTTCACGCTCGAGCGCCCGGCCCCCGTGACCGGGGTCACTGACAAGCGCTCCCGGCTCGCTTAGCGTCCGTCTCACCTCGGATCCCGACCCCGGAGGAGAGCGTTATGCACCGTGTCCTCAACATCTATCTCGCCAACTCGAACATCGCCGAGCAGCGCCGTGTCGCCAGGCGCCGGCGGACTGCAGGACTTGGCCGGTCCATCCCGCAACGGCGCCGCGCCGGGTGACCGCGCCGACTGAGTGACCTCGGTCACACTGGAACAGACGTTCGCTTTCTAGCCTGGCGGGTGCATAGAGAAGAGAGAAGAAGAGAAGGAGCGCACATGCATCCGGTTCTAGGCATCTATCTCGCCAGGGCGATCAACGCCGAGCGCGTTGGCGATCCTAGGCAGGGAGCTCGAGCGAAGGCCACGAAGCAGGCTCGCTGAGCTCGAGGCGGGGCAGCGTTACGACGCTGACCCCGCCCAGCCGCGCGATCGTCGCGCGGTTCGATCTCTCCACCTCCGCCGGCTCGGCCGGCCACGGGGTGAAAACCACCGCCGCCAGCTCGAGCCCCGCCGCTCGCACCGACTCGACGGTGAGCAGCGTGTGGTTGATCGTCCCCAGGCTCGGCGCCGCGGCGATCACGACCGCCAGCCCCAGTTCCCGCGCCAGGTCGCGGATCAGATAGGCGGGCGGTCCGAGGGCGAGCGGAACCAGGAAGCCGCCGACCCCCTCGACGATCAGCAGGTCGGCTCCCGCTGCCGCCGCGCGCGCGACCTCGCGCAGGCGGCCGGCGTCGATCGGCTCGCCCGCCAGCTCCGCCGCCAGGTGCGGCGAGACCGCGGGCCCGTACCGATACGGGGCGATCTGGTCGTCGCTCTGCGCGGAGTCGGCGGCGCGCCGAAGCAGCGCGTGGTCGGGCTCGCCGAGCTCATCGAGGCCGCTGACGGCGGGCTTGAACACCGCGACCCGGCGGCCGGCGGCCACCGCGGTGCGGGCCAGCGTCGCGGCGACGATCGTCTTTCCGACCTCGGTGCCGGTGCCGGTTACGAAGAGCCCGGCACCGACGCTCACGCCGCCTGGCGCAGGCCGCGGATCGGCTCGGCACCGGACTCGGGATCGGCGATCCCGAGCTCGCGCGCCGCTCCGCCGATCGCCCGCGCCGCCAGCTGCAGCTCCTCGGCGCTGTGGTTTGCCATGGCGGTCAGCCGCAGCCGCGAGCTGCCCGCCGGCACCGTGGGCGGGCGCACCGCCTGGGCGAAGACCCCGCCTTCGAGCGCGCGCTCGCAGAGCGCCATCGCCCGTTGCGGATCGCCGACGATCACCGGCACGATCTGGGTCCGCGAGCCGTTCATCTCGAGCCCCTGGGCGTCGAGTCCCTGGCGCAGGATTGAAGCGTTGCGGCGCAGCTGCTCGACCAGCCCGGGGCGCTCGACGAGCAGCTCCAGCGCCGCCAGCGCCGCCCCGGTCGAGGGCGGCGGCAACGCGGTCGAGAAGATGAACGGGCGGGCGGTGTTGACGAGCAGCTCGACGAGCTCGGCCGAGCCGCAGACGTAAGCGCCGTAGCTGCCCAGCGCCTTGCCCAGCGTGCCGATCACCAGGTCGACCTCGTGCTCGAGCCCGGCGGCTGCGACCGAGCCGCGCCCGCCCGGCCCCAGGGCACCGATCGCGTGCGCCTCATCGACCGCCAGCAGGCAGCGATGGCGGCGGGCCAGCTCCACCAGGCCGGTCAGCGGCGCGACGTCGCCGTCCATCGAGAACAGCCCGTCGGTGACGATCAGCCGCGCGTGGTCCCCGGCCTCGCGCAGGCCCGCCTCCAGGTGCTCGAGGTCGCGGTGGCGGTAGACGTAGGTGCGGGCTCGTGAGAGGCGGCAGCCGTCGATGATGCTGGCGTGGTTGAGCTCGTCCGAGAAGATCACGTCGCCCTCGCCGGCGAGCGCGGCGATCGTGCCCGTGTTGGCGAGATACCCCGAGCCGAACAGCAGCGCCGCGGGCCGGAGCTCGAACTCGGCCAGCCGCTGCTCGAGCTTTCGGTGCAGCGCGATCGAGCCCGAGATCAGCCGCGAGGCGCCGGCCCCGGCGCCGTAGCGCTCGGCGGCCTCGGCGGCGGCGCGACGCACGCGCGGGTGGTCGGCGAGCCCGAGGTAGTTGTTGGAGCAGAGCAGCAGCACCTCGGCGCCGTTGAGCAGCACCCGCGGCCCCTGCGGTCCGTCGACGATCCGCAGCCGCCGGTGCAGGCCGGCCCGGCGAAGCTCCGCCAAGCGCTCGGCGACCTCGCTCACCGCGCGCTCGTCCCCTCAGTCGCCCCAGCCCGCCACGGCGCGCCCGGGGTAGGCGGGGGGAGCGGCCTTCTTCTTGACCACCCGGAGCTGAGTCGAGGGGTCCCAGAAGTTCGCCTCCGCTTGTCGGTCGATCAGCTCGTCGACGGGCGTCGCCGGCGTCTCGCCCTCGAGCCGGCCCGAGCGGTTGTCGGGTCGCGGGTTGGCGCCGTTGTCGGGTTGGCGGGCGACGTTGAGCCCGAGCCGCTCGAACATCGACCGGTCGTCGGCCGGCTCGGCGCCGAGCGTGGTCAGGAAGTTGCCCATCATCACCCCGTTGAGCCCCGCCTTGACCGCAAGTGGCTGCAGCTCGCCGAGGTTCTCGACCCGCCCGCCGCAGAGCCGGAACAGCGCGTCGGGCAGGATCAGGCGGAAGATCGCGACCCACTTGACGACCTCCCAGGGGTCCATCAGCTCGCGATCGCCGAACTTCGTCCCGGCGCGGGGGTTGAGCAGGTTGATCGGCACCGAGTCGGGGTCGATCTCGGCCAGCTCGAACGCCATCTCGACCCGCTGCCGCGGGCTCTCGCCGAGGTTGAGGATGCCGCCGACGCAGGTCTCCAGCCCCGCCTCGCGGGCCGCATCGATTGTCCGCATCCGGCCCTCGTAGCGAACCGTGGTCGTCACCTCCTCGTAGTAGGAGCGCGCGGTCTCGACGTTGTGGTGGACGCGCTGGATCCCTGCCTCCGCGAGGCGCCTTGCGCGTTCGGCCGAGATGTGACCGACCGACGCGCAGCGCTTGAGGTTGGTCTGCTCGGCGACCAGCCGGGCGCCCTCGACGATCTTCTCGAAGTCGCGCCGCGAGAGCCCCTGGCCCTGGGTGACCATGCAGAAGCGGTGCGCCCCGGCCGCCTCGGCCGCCTTCGCGTGCTCGAGGATCTGCTCGGGCTCCATCATCGCGTGCATCGGCGTGTCGGCCTCGGCATAGCGGGACTGGGCGCAGAACCCGCAGTCCTCCGCGCAGCCCCCTGACTTCGCGTTGACCAGTGAGCAGAGGTCGGTCGAGTCGCCGAACCGCTCGCTGCGCACCTGCCAGGCGCGCTCGACCAGCGCCATGATCTCCTCGTGATCGGTGAGCTCGCCGAGCGCGAGCGCCTCCTCGAAGCCGATCAAGGACGCCATCACGTTGAACGCTAGGCAGCGGGTCGGACGCCCAGCGCTGAGGATCGCCGGCTACGCCGGGAGGTTGTGCAGCGACTCCCAGAGGTAGATGCAGGCGAGCGTGCGCTGCGGGCGCCACGGCTCGGCGATCTGGGTCAGCTCGTCGGCGTCCGGGAGCTCGACGAGCCCGTACTCGCTCTGGACCGCGCGGCGGATCCCAAGGTCCCCCGTCGGCAGCACGTCGGGGCGCTCGAGGTGGAACATGAGGAACATCTGCGCACTCCAGACGCCGAACCCACGCACCGCGGTGATCTCGGCGATCACCTCCTCGTCGGGGAGCTCGCCGAGCCGGTCGAGCTCGAGCTCGCCGGAGAGCGCGTGGGCGGCGAGGTCGCGAACGTACTCGACCTTGCGTCCGGAGAGGCCGGTGGCGCGCAGGGCCGCGACGTCGACGGCAAGCAGCTGCCCCGGGGACGGGGTGGCGCCGTCGAACAGCGCCAGGACCCGGTCGTAGATCGTCGCCGCGGCCTTCGCCGAGAGCTGCTGGCCGACCACGCTGCGCAGCAGGGTGCCGTAGGAATCGGCCCGCGGGCGGCCCCGACGGCGGGTCTCGAACGAGAGCCGCCCGAGCCGCTCGATCAGGCCTGCAAGAACCGGATCGGAGCGCGCGAGCTTCGCGTGGGAGCCCATCCGCCGCACGCTATCCTGCCGACCTGCGGCGCGGCGGGCCCCACGCGCGCGCGACTTGCCCGCACAGCGCGTGTTCGAAAGCCGTGAGGGCGGACGAAGCGCCGCCGCCAAGGGGGAACCCGACCACGCTCCGAGTGCCCGGAAAGTTCGCCGGACAAGCGTCGATCGACCGCGGTCGATCCGGGCCGCGACTGATCGCGGCCGGCGCCGTCGTGACCGCGACGGTGGCGCTGGCGATCGCGCTCGGCGACGCCTCCGGGTCGAGCCGGGCCGAGGCCGCGGCGACGCGGCCCAACATCGTCGTCCTGCTCACGGACGACCAGGAGCCCGCCTCGATGCGGGTGATGAAGACGGTCTCCAAGGAGCTGAAGCGCAAGGGTGTGACGATGAAGCGCTACTACAACAACTTCCCGCTCTGCTGCCCCTCGCGGACCACGCTGCTGACCGGCCAGTACGCGCACAACCACGGGGTGCTCTCGAACCAGGCGCCCGACGGCGGCTATGGGCTCTTCAACGAGCTGCACGGGGACAACAACCTCGCGACCTGGCTCCAGCAGGCGGGGTACGCGACCTCGTACGTCGGCAAGTTCCTCAACGAGTACGCGGAGCCGGACGAGTACGGGACGCTGCCCCGCGACGTGCCGAAAGGCTGGGACGACTGGCGGGTGCTGGCGCCGTCGAACGCGCAGTACTTCGGCTACACGCTGAACCAGAACGGTCGCCTGACCGAGTTCGGCGAGCGCGAGCGGGACTACAGCACCGACGTCTTCACCACCAAGGCGAAGCGCTTCATCCGTCGCAGCTCGCAGGCGTCGAAGCCGTTCTTCCTCACGCTCGGCTACGCGGCCCCGCACGGGGGCGGGGGCGGCGAGCCGGGCCGCTCGTGCAACCGCGGGGCGGTCCCGGCGCCGCGCGACCTCGGCACCCTGAAGAAGAAGCGCAAGAGCCCGCTGCCGGCCTCGTTCAACGAGGCCGACGTGTCGGAGAAGCCGAGCCCGGTCTCCGAGCTCGGCGCGCTCACCCCGGGCCAGGTCAGCGACACGCTGCGCAAGCGCCGCTGCGCCTGGGAGTCGCTGCTCTCGGTCGACGACAGCGTCGGCGAGATCGTCGAGGAGATCAAGCGCGACGGCGAGCGCACCAACACCTACGTCTTCTTCCTCTCCGACAACGGCTACCTGCGCGGCGAGCACCGGATCCGAAACCAGAAGCGCTACCTCTACGAGGAGTCGGCGAGGACCCCGTTCATCGCCCGCGGTCCCGGGATCGCGCGCAACGCGAGCTCGATGGACGTGGTCACGAACGCCGACCTGGCGCCGACGATCCTCGGGTTGGCGGGAGTCGCGCCCGGCGTGCTTCCGGACGGCGAGAGCATCTTCGCGAGCCTCGCCGAGCCCGAGCTCGAGCAGGGCCGGGCGATCCTGCTCGAGGCCTACGCCGGCGACGAGATCATCGGGCTGCGCAACTCGCGCTACCTGTACACCGAGTGGGACACGGGGCGCGCCCGGCCCGAGATCGAGCTCTACGACAACTACAGCGATCCCGAGCAGCTCGACAACCTCGCCCAGGAACCGGGCTACGCCGGCGTCGTCGACGAGCTCGGCGACCAGCTCGACGAGTTGATCGACTGCGCCAGCGCCGAATGCCGCGGCAGGCCGAGCGCCGAGCTCAACCTGCTCAGCGCGGGCAACGGCAAGCGGGGCTGTGACTTCGCGCCGATCATCGCCAGCCTGCTCAGCCCCGAGGAGGCGCAGATCAGCTCTGTGGACTTCCGAATCGACGGCGTCGCCGTCGGGGTCGACGCGGACCCGCCGTTCGGCATCGTGCTGCCCGAGGACGTGCTGCGCAAGGCGCTCCCGAACCGCGCCGAGGTCGTCGCCCGGGCGGACTTCGAGGACGGCCGCCGGGTCGCCCGACCGGCGAAGATCAAGGTATGCAGATAGCGCGGGCCGCGGCGTCGGCCGCGGCGCTGCTCGCGGTCGCGACCGGCGGCTGCGGCGGCGAGGACCCGAACCCGCCGGTCGAGCCGGCGCCGGCCTTCAGCGAGCAGCCGAACATCGTCTTCGTGCTCACCGACGACCAGGACTTCGCCTCCTACAACGCGCAGACGATGCCGCGCACGGTGGCGCTGCTCGGCGGCCACGGCGTCACCTTCACCAACACCCACGACACGACGCCGCTCTGCTGCCCGTCCCGGGCCGCCTACCTGACCGGCCAGTACGGGCACAACAACGGCGTGCTCGACAACCAGCCGGGCTACGGCAACCTGCTTGACAACGACAACGTGCTCCCTGTCTGGCTGCAACGCGCCGGGTACGAGACCGCCTACGTCGGCAAGTTCCTGAACGGGTATGAGACCTACGTCGACGACAAGGACGACGTCGCCCCGGGCTGGGACCGCTGGTCGGCGCTGATCGGCAACGCGCGCGGCTATTACGACTTCCAGCTCACCGTCGACGGGCGCCAGCGCAAGGAGATCTACGACGACGGCCGCTATCTGACCGACGTGCTCAACGACCGCGCCGCAGAGCTGATCGGCGAGCTCTCGGGCCCGAACCCGTTCTTCCTCCAGCTCGGCCAGGCGGCTCCCCACAACGAGAACCTGAACGCTGACAGCGGCGGCCCCTGCGGCGGCGGCGCCGTCCCGCCGCGGCGCGACCAGGGCCGGTTCGCCGGCGAGCCGCTGCCGAACCTGCCCGCGGTGCTCGAGCGCGACGTCTCCGACAAGCCCTACTTCGTCGCCGACCAGCCGGCGCTCGACGCCGACAAGCGGCGCCAGATCCGCGCTCGCTATCAGTGCCGTCTCGAGACCCTGCCCGCGGTCGACCGTGGGATCGCGCAGCTCGTCGCCGCCCTGCGCGCCGAGCGCGAGCTCGACGAGACGGTGATCGTCTTCGCCTCCGACAACGGCGACTTTCACGGCCAGCACCGGCTCGCGGCGGGCAAGGGCCTCGCCTACGAGGAGGCCTCGCACGTGCCGCTCGTGGTCCGGGTCCCGCCCGGCTTCCGCGGCAAGGGTGAGGCCGGGATCGAGATCGAGGCCCCGACCGCCAACATCGATCTGGTCCCGACCCTGGTCGAGTGGTCGGGCACCGAGACCTGCCCCGAGGCAGGCGCCTGTCGGGTCATGGACGGGCGCTCGCTGCTGCCGCTGATCGACGGCGGCGAGGGCAGCTGGCCGCTCAACCGCCCGATCGCGACCGAGTTCAACATCGACGAGGACTCGATCCAGCCGGGTCGGGCGACCTCATGCCGGTTCCAGGGCGTCCGCCAGGGCCCGTGGCTCTACATCGACCACACCTCCGCCCCCGATCCCGAGACCGGCGCCTGCGAGGACTCGGAGCTGCTCGAGCTCTACGACCGCGCCGCCGACCCGTACGAGCTCGACAACCTCGCCTCGGTCGCCCCCGACCTGCCCCGGGTCGCCGAGGCGCGCGAGCGGCTCGCCGCGCTGAGCGACGAGCTCTCGGTCTGCGCCGGGATCGAGGGCCGCGACCCCGAGCCCGAGAGTGGCGTCTACTGCCGCTAGCCGGCGTCCGCGGCGAGCAGCGCGCACATGCGCTCGAACCGCGCCGCGACGTCGCGCTCGGCGAGCAGCCGGGTCGCCTGCAGCTTCAGCGCCCTCAGGTTCGGGGCGCTGGCGTCGTCCATGTCGTCCTTGGCGAGGTCGAGCTTCGGCTGGAAGCGGAAGTAAAGGTCCTCGTCGAGGACCTGGGTGAGCTGGTAATCGACCGTGTCGCTCATCCCGTCGAACATCACGCTCAGGATCGGTGTGTGCGGCCAGATCCACTCCCGAAGCCCCCAGTTGCGGACCGAGTCGTGGGGGAGGCTGCGGGTCAGCTCGCCGGTCCCGAGCGAGACCATCAGCACCTCGCGGTCGGGGTGATGGCGTCGCGCCTCGGCGTAGGCGCACATCGCCGGGTTCGAGGCATAGACGCCGCCGTCGACGAGCGAGAAGTAGTCGACCGCGTCGGTGGTCTCGAGCTTCAGCGGCTCGAAGTAGGTCGGCGCCGCGGAGGTCGCGTAGGCGACGTCGCGGACCGGGAAGTCATGGGCGGGGTCCTCGCGTGCGCGGCGGCGCTTGAAGAAGAACGGGAAGCGCTGCTCGGTCTCATACGCCGCGACGAGCAGATCGGTGAGCGCGTCGCGCAGGCGCGCCTCTCCAAGGTAGTGCTCGAGCGCCGCCTCGAGGTTCTCGCGCGGGTACTTCTCGTCCTCGATCGCGAATACCGACTCGAGCGCCTTGAACAGCGAGCGGTCGAATATCCGCGGCCCCTGAGTCGCGTAGAGCTCGATCAGCTCCGCCGCCGGCCAGAGCGGCCGCCCGTCCTCACCGGCCCGGGTCAGCGCGACGGCGAGGATGCCGCCGGTTGAGGTGCCGGCGATCAGGTCGAATGACTCGGCGATCGGCCTGCCGGTCCGCTGCTCGATCCGATCGAGGACCACCGCCGGGATCAGGCCCCTGATCCCGCCTCCGTCGATCGAGAGGATCCGGTACGGCGGCGCCATCGCTGCTCGGTGCCGAGCGTAGCGCCTTCAGCGCCCCTTCCACTCCGGCTTGCGCTTCTCGGCGAATGCCTTCACCCCTTCGCGGAAGTCCTCGGAGGCAAAGCAGGACTCGCGCAGCTCGATCAGCTCGCGCTCCTGCTCGGCGGTGAGCCGCGGGAAGCGGGCCAGAGTCTCGATCGCGCGCTTGTTGCCGGCGATCGAGAGCGGGGCGTGGGAGGCGATCTCGCTCGCCAGCGCCAGCGATGTCTCCTCCAGCTCGGCGTCGGCGACGACCTCGTTGACGAGCCCGATTGCGCCGGCCTGCTCGGCGCCGATCTCGCGGCCGGTCAAGAACAGCTCCTTGGTCCAGGCGACGCCGACCACGTCGATGAACCGCTCGAGCCCGGTGTGGGCGTAGACCAGGCCGAGCTTCGCCGGCGGCATCCCGAGCTTGGCACCGGCGGCGCAGATCCGCAGGTCGCAGCGCACCGCCAGCTCCAGCCCTCCGCCGAAGCAGTGCCCGTTGATCGCCGCCAGGACCGGATAGGGATGCCCGCTGACCGCTTCCATTGCCGCATGAAAGGGGTGGGCGACGAGGGCCTCGGCCTCGTGCTCGAAACGCTGCGGGTCGATCGCTGCGATGTCGTACCCGGCCGAGAAGGCCCGGCCGGAGCCGGTGATCACCACGCAGCGGGTCTCGATTCCCTCGGCCAGCTCCGGCAGTGCCGTCGCGATCGCATCGAGCACCTCGTGGTCGAGCGGGTTGTGCTTCTCGGGATTGGAGAGGGTGAGCCGGGCAACCGCCTCCGCCGGGCGGTCGAGGACCAGCTTTCCGGAGGCGAGCTCGCTCATCGCGACCCGACCGAGCGGCGAACGGCGAACGGCGAGTGCCTACTCCAGCACCACGAGAACATCGCCCTCATGCACCGACTGTCCCTCCTCGCAGCGGATCTCGGCGACCTTGCCGTCGTCCTCGACCTCGACCGGCATCTCCATCTTCATCGACTCGAGGATGACGACCGTGTCGCCGTCGGCCACCTCGTCCCCGACCGCGACCTCGATCTTCCACACCGTGCCGGTGATGTGCGCCTCGACCTCCGTCATCCGGAGCGGGAGAATATCCAGCCCTCCCGGACCGATGAGCCAGCCCCTGGTCATAGTCGCCGCCCGCAACGAAGCCGATCGGATCGGCGCCGGCCTCGATGCCCTCGCCGCAGCCTTCCCCGGCGCCGAGCTCTGGGTCGCCGACGACGCCTCCGAGGACGAGACCGCCGAGGTTGCGCTCGCCCACGGGGCCCGGGTGGTCAGCCGCGGGCGCCCGCACGGCAAGGGCGCGAACGTGACCGCCGCGGCCGAGGCGGCGCTCGACCGCCCGCAGGACCCCGATCTGGTCCTCGTCTGCGACGGCGACCTCGGCGCCTCGGCCGGTGCGCTGGGCCCGCTGGTCGAGCTCGTCGCGGACGGCGAAGCCGACCTCGCGGTGGCTGCCTTCCGGCGCCGGCTCGGCGGTGGCTTCGGCGTCGCGCTCGGCTTCGCGCGCTGGGCGATCCGCAACCGCTGCGGGTACGAGGCGGGCGCCCCGATCTCGGGCCAGCGTGCGATGCGCACCGAGGTCCTGCGCGCGGCGCTTCCGTTGGCGCGCGGGTACGGGATGGAGGTCGGGATGACGATCGACGCCGTCCGCGCCGGCTACCGGGTGGTCGAGGTGGAGCTCGAGCTCGAGCACCGGGCGACCGGGCGGACCCTGGCCGGGTTCGTGCACCGCGGGCGCCAGCTTCGCGACTTCGCGCGCGCGTGGTGGGCGAGGCGCGGATAGCCTGCCGCGCGGATGATCCTTGCGATCGATCAGGGGACGACCGGTACCACCTGCCTCGTCTTCGACCGCGAGGGCAGGATCCGCGGGCGCGCCTACAGCGAGTTCGCGCAGCACTTCCCGCAGCCGGGCTGGGTCGAGCACGACGCTAGCGAGATCTGGGAGGGAGTCAAGCGGGTCGCCTCGCGGGCGCTCGCCGACGCCCGCGCCGACCCGGCGAGCCTCGACGCGATCGGGATCACCAACCAGCGCGAGACCGTGGTTGCCTGGGACCGCTCGTCCGGCGAGCCGGTCCACAACGCCCTCGTCTGGCAGGACCGGCGCACCGCGGCGCGCTGCGACGAGCTGCGCGAGGCCGGGCACGAGGAGCTGGTCCGCGCCCGCACCGGGCTCGTCATCGACCCCTACTTCTCGGCGACCAAGATCGAGTGGCTGCTCGGCAACGTCGGGGCCGCGCGCGACGCCGTCTTCGGCACGATCGACTCCTGGCTCGTCTTCAAGCTCACCGGCCGGCACGTCACCGACCTCTCGAACGCTTCGCGGACGATGCTGTTCGCGATCGGCGAGCGGCGCTGGGACTCCGAGCTCTGCGCGCTGCTCGGCATCGACCCGAGGCGGCTGCCGGAGGTGCTGCCCTCCGCGCACCCCTACGGGACCACGACCGAGTTCGGCGGCGAGGTGCCCGTCACCGGGATCGCCGGCGACCAGCAGGCGGCGCTGTTCGGCCAGGCCTGCCTGCGCCCCGGGATGGCGAAGAACACCTACGGAACCGGCAGCTTCGTCCTCCTCAACGCCGGCCGGCAGATGCCCGAGCCGAGCCCGGGCCTGCTGACGACGATCGGCTGGGGGCTCGGTGACGAGGTCGACTACGCGCTCGAGGCGTCGGTGTTCGTCACCGGCGCCGGGGTCCAGTGGCTGCGCGACGGGCTCGGGATCGTCGGCGAGGCCGCCGAGACCGAGGGCATGGCCGCCTCGCTGGACTCCAACGACGACGTCTACTTCGTCCCGGCGCTGACCGGGCTCGGATCGCCGCACTGGGACCCCTACGCGCGCGGGACGATCGTCGGCCTGACCAGGGGCACGACCGCCGCCCACCTCGCCCGCGCCGCGCTCGAGGGGATCGCCTACCAGACCGTCGATGCGGTTCGCGCCCAGGAGCGGGCTGCCGGGCGCGAACTGAGCGAGCTGCGCGTCGACGGCGGCGCGGTCGCGAACCGGTGGCTGATGCAGTTCCAGGCCGACGTCCTCGGGGCACCGGTGATCGTCCCCGAGATCACCGAGACGACGGCGCTCGGTGCCGCCTATCTGGCCGGGATCGGCTCGGGCTTCTGGACCGCTGACGAGGTCGCCGGGATGTGGCGCGAGTCGGTCCGCTATGAGCCGCGGATCGAGGCCGGCGAGCGCGAGCGCCTCCTCGGCCGCTGGGGTGAGGCGCTCGAGCGGGCCAAGCGCTGGGCGGGCGGCGCGCCGGCGCCGTAACCGGGGTCCGGGCCGGGGGTAGAAAACCCTGCCCGGCCCTCCCGGGCCGATCTGATGGCCGACGAGATCAAGCCCCAGAGGTACAAGGACCCGCGACCGGCGGAGCTGTTCCAGCCGATCCACGAGTGGTCGCGGACCCACGCCCCCGGCTGGATCTATGAGGCGGTGCGGATGATCCTCACCCCGATCGCGGTCTTCCTCTATCGCACCCGCGCGATCTCGGTCGCCAACGTCCCCGCCGACGGCGCCTTCATCCTCGCCCCGAACCACTTCTCGAACATGGACCACTTCTTCTGCGGTGTCTACATCCGCCGCAAGATCAGGTTCATGGCCAAGTCCCAGCTCTTCTTCCAGAACCCGATCCTCGACTACATCTTCCGGGTCGGCGGCGTGTTCCCGATCCGCCGTGGCCACCGCGACGACGAGGCGTTCATCACCGCCCACTCGATCCTCGACCGCGGCGGTTGTGTGCTCGTCTACGCCGAGGGGGGCGCTCGCGCACCGGCGGGCTCCGGGAGGCCAAGCCGGGCGTCGGCCGCTTGGCGCTCGAGTCCGGGGTCCCGGTGATCCCGGTCGCGATCCACGGCTCCTCCGGGGTCCGCTCATGGAAGCGGCTCTCGTTCCCGAAGGTGACCGTCCAGTACGGCGAGCCGGTCAGCTTCGAGGCAGTCGAGACCCCCACCCGCGAGCAGCAGCTCGACGCCGCGACCGTGATCTTCGACCGCGTCAAGGCGATGTACGGGGCGCTCGAGCAGCAGGGGCGAAGCGGGGTGATCAAGTCGCTGCGGGCCGGCGCCGGTCACGCGGCCGACGCCGTGGCCGGACAGCCGACGCGGACCCAGCACTAGGGCCGGCGCACAGATCTATGCCGGTGCCGGGCAGCGATCGACCGCCGCCAGCGCCTGCTCCCAGGATGCGAAGGCCGCGAACTCGACGATCAATCCGTCGCGGAACCGGACCAGGTGGCCGGCTTCGATCGTCACCTCGACGCCGCTGCCCGCACCCCGACCCCTGAACTGGACCTCGGCGACGACGCAGTCGCCCTCGGTGGTCGTTCGCAGCGGCTCGATCTCGAACCACTCCCACGGCTCGTTCGCCGCGTGCCAGAACTCCGCGATCCCGTCGTGCCCGACGTAGCGTTCCTGCATTCCCGGAAACACGCCGCTGGTCCGGTAGAAGCCGTCGGGGTCGAAGAACTCGGGGATCCGTTCGAGCTCTCCGCCGACGAAGGCGTCGTAGGTATCGAGCAGTCGCGTGGCGTTCTCGGAGGACATCGTCGTCGAGGGTAGTGCGTCAGGGAACGCCTCTTGTTTGAAGCTGGTCACACAGGGGCGCAGCGGCCGCTATTCGTAGCGCTCGGCCAGCGTCGGCCAGTGCTCGGGGTCGTGCCCGGGCACGATCACAGCCTGCGGATATCGGTCGCGGAACAGGCGCAGCTCCTGGCGCGAGCGGCGCCAGTTGTGGCGGTCGAGCGGCCGCGGTGGCTCGGGGGCGTCGTCGAGCTGGCCGACCGTGTAGATCGCGTCGCCGGCGATCACCAGGTCGCGATCGGCGAGCCGGCAGATCACCGACTGGTGCCCGGCCGAGTGACCCGGGGTCGCCGCGAGCCGGACGCTGGCGTCCCCAAAGAGGTCGAAGGTGCGCCCGAAGCTGGCGTAGGAGCTGATCCGCTCCGAGTCGTAGCTCAGCGTCCGGTAGTCGAAGGCGTAGTCGTAGTGGCTCTGCCGATAGCCGTGCATGAACGGTCGTCGCACCGTGGTCGCCGCGACCCATTCCTGCTCGCAGACGACGAAGGCGGCGCCGGCGAACTCCGACATCCCCGAGCTGTGATCGAGGTGCAGGTGGGTCATGACGACGAGGCCGATCGCCTTCGGGTCGATCCCGCGCGCGCGCAGCTGCGCCGGCAGGTCGTCGCCCGGCTCGAGCGTCGGACGCATGAAGCGGGCGGCGGTCGATCCCAGGTTCTCGGCCGGCGACGAGGCGATCGAGGGGTGAAGCCCGGTGTCGACGAGGAACGGCCCGCTCGGATGGTGGACGAGGAAGGCCGGGACCGGCACCTCCCACCAGCGCGAGCGCGGGATGCCGAGACCGAGGAAGCGCGCGGTGGCGAAGTGCTCGGAGCGCTCGAACATGGTCGGCGGGCAGGAGACCCGGCCGCAGCGCAACGGCTCGACCGCCACGGTCGTCCCTTCGCGGCCGCCGGCCAGCGGCTCGGTGAGCGGCTTGGTGTCGGCACGGACCTTCATCGCCGGCGCAGGGTAGACCTATAGCCTCAGCGCCGGTGGCGGAACCGAGCTCGCGAATCTTTCGGCCCGGGCTGCTCGACGGGCAGGTCTGCGTCGTCTCCGGGGCGGGCTCGGGGCTCGGGCGCGCGTCGGCGCTCGAGCTGGCACGGCTGGGGGCGACGGTGATCGGCTGCGGGCGACGCCCCGAGCCACTCGAGCACCTCGTCGCCGATCTCGGGGAGCTGGGAGCCGCGGCCGAAGCCGAGCCGATGGACATCCGTGACGACGAGGCCGTGGAGCGGCTCTTCGACGGCGTGCTGGAGCGCCACGGGCGGCTCGACCTGCTGGTCAACAACGCCGGCGGCCAGTTCCTCGGCCCGGCCGAGGCGATCACGCCGAAGGGCTTTCGGACCGTGATCGAGCTCAACGTCACCGGGACCTGGCTGATGACCCACGCCGCAGCGACCAAGGCGTTCATCCCGCAGCGGCGCGGCAAGGTGCTCAGCGTCACCCTCTCGCCGCACCAGGGGATGCCGGGCATGGTCCACTCCGGGGCGGCACGGGCCGCGGTCGAGAACATGACCCGGACGCTGGCGATCGAGTGGTCGCGGTTCGGGATCAGGCTGGTCGCGCTCGCGGCCGGGCAGTTCGATACCGAGACCCTGCGGACCAAGTACCCCGCCGAGGTGGTAGAGGCGATCCCCGGGACGGTGCCGCTGGGCCGGCTCGGGACCGAGGACGAGTGGGGCTGGCTGGTCGCCTACCTCGCCTCACCGGCCGGCGACTTCTTCTCCGGCACCGTCGTCACCCTCGACGGCGCCCGCGACAACTGGTTCGGCTCCTGGCCCCCGGGCGCCTACGGCGAGGCCGGCGAGCCCCCGATCGAGCAGCGACGGCCGAAGGGCTGAGCGGGTCTCAGGTCGTCATGCCCCCGAACTGGCCGCCGGTCACGTTCAGCACTTGACCGTGCACGTAGTTCGCCAGCTCTGAGCACAGGAAGAGCACCGGGCCGGCCGCCTCGGCGGGCTGTGCCGGGCGGCCGAGCGGGATCACCATCGTCGCCATCGCCCGCATCTGCTCGGGGATCCCGAGGTCGACCTTCTCACCCTCGCCGACCTCGATCTGCTCGCCCTTCTCCTTCGCCTGCGTGAGCCGGGTCTCGACGAAGCCGAAGGCGACCGCGTTGCAGTTGATCTTGAACTGGCCCCACTCCTTGGCCAGGGTCTTGGTAAAGCCGACGACGCCGGCCTTGGCGGCCGAGTAGTTGACCTGGCCGGCGTTGCCCATCGTCCCCGAGATCGAGGAGACGTTGACAAGCTTGCGGAAGACCTCCTTGCCCTCGGCTTGCTCGGCCTTCGCCGCCTCGCGCCAGTGCGGGGCGATCGCGCGGATCACCCGGAAGGGGACGATCGTATGGATGTCGAGCATCGCCTGGAACTGCTCGTCCGACATCCGGTGCACGACCCCGTCCCAGGTGTAGCCCGCGTTGTTGACGACGATGTCGACCTCACCAAACGCCTCGATCGCGGTCGCGACCAGGTCGTCGGGGACGTCGGGCTCGGTCAGGTCGCCCGCGAAGACCGCCGTCTCGCCGTCGATCTCGGTCGCCGCCTGCTCGGCGACGTCCCCATCGATGTCGTTGATCAGGACCTTCGCGCCCTCGCGCACGAACAGCTCTGCCGTCGCCCGGCCGATCCCACGCGCCGAGCCGGTCACGATCGCCGCCTTGCCGTCAAGCAGTCCCATCTCGCTCCTTCGGGTCACTCTCTCTGCGGACGGCGGCACTCTACGAGAAAGCCGGCGCGCTCCCGGCGCAGAGAAATCAGAACGCGAGCGGTTCGCCCGCCAGGGTGCACGGAGGAGTCACCTCGACGGCTTGGCCTTCCTCCTCGTCCGCGATCGTCTCGAGCGTGTGCTCCATCTCGTTCGGCGTAATGCCTCCGCTCTCTTCCGCGAAGGGATGATCGAGGAACCAGACCAGGAGCAGCACGGAGGCGACCATCGCAGCCACGGACCCGACGACCGCGGCTTGGACGAGGAAGCTCCCACGACGGCTGGAGCCCAGGATCACCCAGCCGATCGTCAGCACGGCCCCCAGCATCAGGACGAACCACAGGGGCGTCGGCACGACGCGGACGGCCTCAGCCAGCCGGGTGCGGCGACCCTCGATTCGCCTGTCCTGTTCGGTGAGTAGCTGCCGGAACGAGGCCCGCTGGACGAATGAGTTGACCTGCGTCCTCAGCGCCTCCTGTCGGAAGCGGGTACCCCAGTCGTTGACGACGGGGCTCGCCTCCTGCTCCTGCATCGCGGGCCAGGCGTAATTGATCACCGCGCGGCCGTAGCAGACCAGCAAGCCCTCGAGGCGCTCGAGCTGGTCCGGTGCGAACGCCTCCACCGTGCGGGACATCTGCAGGACGGCTTCAGCCTCGGTCTCCGCGCCCGACTTCGCGTCGTTGTAGCTGGTGTACGCCTGGATGACCACAAAGGCGAGCAGGACGGCGTAAGCGGTGCTGAGGAACTCGAACGCCTCATCGTGCGCTCGAACCTCTCGCGCGAAGCGCTCGTTCCACGGGCTCTGCCGCGCCACCCACAGCAACCCGACCGACACGGCGGCCACGCCGAGCACGCCGGCCCCCATCCCGAACAGGCTCATTCCTTGGCCTCCCGCGAAGACTCGCGCGCCGCGGTGCAACCGGTGCGGGCAGAGCACAACGCGAGCACGACACGAACGCTCTCGCCTCCGCCACCTGTTGTCAAGGTGGGAGGTGGGTGATCTAGGCGCTCGAGAGCGTCCGCGCGATCACCAGCCGCTGGATCTCGTTCGTGCCCTCGTAGATCTGGGTGATCTTGGCGTCGCGCATCATCCGCTCGACCGGGTACTCGCTCACGTACCCGTAGCCGCCGAGCACCTGGACCGCCTCGGTCGTCACCCACATCGCGGTGTCGGAGGCGATCAGCTTCGCCATCGCCGAGTACTTGCCCATCTCGGCGTCGCCGGCATCGACCTTCGAGCAGGCGCTGTAGAGCAGCTCGCGGGCGGCGGCGGTGCGCGACTCCATGTCGGCGAGCTTGAACTGGATCCCCTGGAAGGCGGCGATCGGCTTGCCGAACTGGCGCCGCTCCTGCGCGTAGGCAGCGGCGTAGTCGGTCGCGCCCTGGGCGATCCCGACCGCCTGCGCGGCGACGCCGAGCCGGGAGCGGTCGAGGGTCGCCATCGCGACCTTGAACCCCTCGTTGACCTCGCCGATCAGGTTCTTGGCCGGCACCCTGACCCCGTTGAAGATCGGCTGGCCGGTGGGCGAGCCGCGGATCCCCATCTTGTGCTCGAGCTTTCCGACCTCGAACCCGGGCCGGTCGGCCTCGACCACGAAGGCCGAGATCCCGGCCGAGTGGCCGGCGTCGGGATCGGTGACCGCGAAGCAGATGTAGAAGTCGGCGACGCCGAGGTTCGTGATCCAGTTCTTGGTCCCCTCGATCACCCACTCGTCGCCGTCGCGGACCGCCTTGGTCCGCATCCCGCCCGGGTCTGAGCCCGCGTCGGGCTCGGAGAGCGCGAACGCCGGGCTCCATTCGCCCGAGGCGCAGCGGGGTAGGAACCCCTGCTTCAGCGCCTCGGAGCCGAAGAGCTTGATCGGCAGCGTCCCGAGCTCCTGGATCATCAGGATCAGGGCCGATGAGGCGCACCCCTTGGCCACCTCCTCGACCGCGATGTTGAGCATCAGCGTCCCGGTCCCGGTCCCCCCGTGCTCCGTCTCGAACGGCAGTCCCATCAGGTCGTGGCTGGCGAACAGCTCGCGGATGTCGCGCGGGTACTGCGCGCTCTCGTCGATCTCGGCCGCTCGCGGCGCGACGCGCTCGGCCACCATCTTGCGGATCGTCTCGCGGAAGTCATCGAACTCCGGCGGGATCGCGTAGAGAGGGGCGTCGGCGGCGGTGGTCATCCCGGCGCCAGGCTAGCGGCACCGTGCGGGTGAGCGTCAGCGCACGGGATCCGGCCGGCGACTAGCGCTTGACAGTGATCGAGAGCTTCTGCCGGTCGGAGCCGCCGCCGGCCGCGGTTCCCGTGACGGTCACCTTCGCCTTCGCTTTCCAGCCGTCCTCGAGCAGCCCCTGCGCCTGCTTGAGCTTCGGCTTCGACAGCTTCAGCCGCAGCTTCTCCGAACCGTTCGCGGCGGCCTCCCCGGTGGCGCCCTTGAGCTTGAAGGTCTTCTTCTTCGCCTTCTTGTTACCGGAGGGACCGGTGGCGACGACCTTGCCCTTGGCCTCGAGGTCGCACGCCTGCCCGCCGCAGCTGCCGGTGACCGCGAGCTTGTGCAGCTTCTGCTTGCGCTTCGCCTTCGCCGACAGCTCCGCCCCGGCGATCGAGACGACCGCCGTGTCGGACGCGCCGAAGATGTCGGTTGCCCGCACCGAGAACGAGTCGCTTCCCCCGGAGCCGGCGTTCGGCGTATAGGTCAGTGCCGGTGCTGTGCCGCTGAGCGTGCCGTTGTCGGGCAGGCGCTCGACGGCGTAGGTGAGCGCGTCCCCGTCGGGATCGGTCGCGGTGACGTCGATCGCGATCGGCTCGCCCGCCGTCGAGGCTGCCGGATTGGGCGCGACCGGGGCACCGTTTCGGAACTGGCCCGTCAGGTCGTGCACGCGGTCGACCTGACCGGACGTGAACTCGTCCATGCAGGCGTCGTCGCTGTAGTCCATGAAGTTCTCGACCGGGTCGTCGCCCGGCTGCGCGCAGGTGTCCGGGGCGGCCGGCGGGTTGCAGGGGCCGAAGTACGGCGCCGCCTCGAACGGCGTGTCGGCAACCAGGTCGCCCGGAGGCGTACAGCCGCCCTCGAAGGTGTGGAAGAGCCCGAGCCAGTGGCCGGCCTCGTGGGGGGCGGTGTCGCCGAGGTTGTACGGAGCGGCAGAGCCGCCCGGCAGCGACTCGTTGAGCATGACCACGCCGTCCATCTCCGGGTTGCCGGCGTACTGGTAGGGGAACGTCGCCCAGCCGAGCAGAGTGCTGAGGTCGAGGATGTACAGGTTGAGCGCCCGCGCACCGCCCTCGCGGAGGGCGGTCTTCATCTGGACCTCCCCGGGGTCGCCGTACTCCATCGGCGTCCAGGCCGCGTTAATCGTCACGTCGGTGTTGATCAGGTCGAAGACGACGCCCGCGCCGGCACCCCCGACCGCGCCCCCGTCGAATGAGTCGTTGAGGATCTCCATCTGGTCGGTGATCCGCTCCGCGGGGACTTCGCCGACGGTGGCGTTCTCCTGGATCACGTGGATGTAGACAGGGATTCGGATCGGGCCGGTCGCCCGGGCGCGGCGCCTGGCCGGACGCTCCTCACGCGCGAGCGCGCGCTCGTAGGCGGCCTGGACGTTCGGCTCGGCGATCCCGGCGGCGGCCGCCTCCTCGGAGACCCTGGCGCCGGACAACGGGGAGCTGCCGAGCGCGAACGGATCACACTCGAAGTCCGCGGGCGTCGCTGCGCGGCTCGCGGCCGCCGGGGCCAGCGCGCTGACCACGGCCGCGCCGGTGAGAACCGCGAGTGCCGATTCCCTGCCCCCCACGCCGCGACCGTACACCGGCGAGGGGCGCTGTCAAGTCAGAGCCCGAGCTGCTTGCCGAGGATCTCCTTCATCACCTCGTCGGTCCCGCCCCCGATCGGGCCGAGCCGGGCGTCGCGCAGCGCGCGCTCGACCCCGTACTCGCGCATGTAGCCGTAGCCGCCGTGGATCTGCACGACCTCGTCGGCGACCTCGACGCAGGCGCGCTGGGTGAACAGCTTCGCCTTCGTCACCTCGGCGATCGCGTCGTCGCCGGCGACGAAACGGCGCAGCGCGTGGTAGGTGAGCGCCCGCCCGACCTCGGCCTTGACCCCGATCTCGGCGATCCGGTGGCGGATCGCCTGAAACGAGCCGATCGGGCGCCCGAACGCCTCGCGGTCGCCGGCGTATTCGATCGCGGTCGCGAGCACGCGCCGCATCGCCCCGACCGCGCCGAGCGCCATCAGCAGCCGCTCCCAGGCGAAGTTCTCCATGATCAGATGAAAGCCGCGGTTCTCCTCGCCGAGCAGGTTGGCCTCCGGGACCTCGACCTCGGTGAACGAGAGCTCGGCGGTGTCGGAGGAGTGCCAGCCGAGCTTCTCGAGCTTCGCCGCGACCTCATAGCCGGGCATCTCGCGCTCGAGGATCAGGAACGAGAGCCCCTGGTGTCCGCCCTCGGGCCTGGTCTTGACCGCGCAGACGAGGAAGTCGGCGCGCACGCCGTTGGTGATGAACGTCTTCGACCCGTTGACGACCCAGCCGCCGGCCACCTTGCGCGCCTCGGTCCGGATCCCGGCCACGTCCGAGCCGGCGCCGGGCTCGGTGATCCCGAGCGCCGCGATCCGCTCTCCCGCGATCGCGGGACGCAGGAAGCGCTGGTGCTGGTCGGCGGTCCCGAACCGGTACACCGGCGGGGTCGCGATCCCGGTGTGGGCGCCGAGCCCGGCCCCGACCCCTCCCGAGGCCCCGGACGCGGCCAGCTCCTCGGCCCAGACCGCGTCGTGGACATGGTCGCCGCCCTGGCCGCCGAGCTCGACCGGGTACTTGAGGCCGAGGAAGCCGAGCTCGGCGGCCCGGGTGTAGAGCTCGCGCGGGAACTCGCGCGCCGCCTCCCACTCGTCGACGTGGGGGACGATCTCGGTTCGCACCCAGCGGGCGATCGTCTCTCGCAGTTGCTCGTGCTCGTCGGTGAACGGCGGCAGCAGCGAGCGCTCGCCGCTGTCCTTGACGATCGAGTCCATCGTTGCGGGAACCTAGCCGTGCTCGGGCGCCCGCAACTCGGCGAGCGTCGTATAGCCGCGGGCGGCGAAGTCGAAGCCGAGCAGGTCGCCGGTCGGGTTGCGCTGGTCGCCGTGGTGATAGGCGCGGACCTCGGCGATCTTCCCGGAGCGAAGCCGAAACCACTCGGTGCCGCGGTTGAGCCGGCGCTCGCCGGACTTCGGGTCGCGCCAGGTCATCGTCCACTCGATCACCGCCTCGTCGCCGTCGGCGATTCCGTGCTCGAGCCACCACTGGCCCTCGAGGTTGTCGATCGCCCAGCGGGCGTTCTCGGCGATCTCCCTCCCGTGATGCGGCCCGAGCCGGGTGTAGTAGTGAGTCGCGTCGTCGCTGAAGTGGGAGGCGATCAGCTCGACGTCGCCGCCGTTGAGCGCCTCGTAGTAGCTGCGAATGTGGGCCAGGGTCTCGATCCGGGTACCTCGCGTTCGACGATATCTTGAGCGCGGGCGTGCGCCCGCGCCACGACAAGGAGGACAAAGCATGAAGTACGTGCCCGTGTTGATCGGACCCGAGGGCGGCTGGGAGGCGCGCTCGTAGAGACCGCCGCCGGGGTCGTCGACCGCACCTTCCGGCACGAGTCCGGGCGTGCGATCGCGAGCTTGATCCGCGTGCTCGGCGACTTCGACGCCGCCGAGGAGGCGGTCCAGGAGGCGTTCGTGGTCGCGCTCGAGCGCTGGCCCGCGGACGGGCTGCCGGCCAACCCGGGCGCCTGGATCACCCGGGTGGCGCGCAACAAGGCGATCGACCGGCTGCGCCGCGAGCGAACCTTGACCGAGAAGCGAGCACAGCTCGAGCGGCTGGAGGAACTGCGGGTGGACGAGGAGCGAGCGGCGGGCGACCCGGCTTCCGGGCGCCCGCAGGCCGAGGGCGACGAGCCCGCTGGCGACGACCGCCTGCGGCTGATCTTCACCTGCTGCCATCCGGCGCTCGCACCGGAGGCGCAGGTAGCGCTCACCCTGCGCACCCTCGGGGGCCTGACGACGGCCGAGATCGCGCGCGCGTTCCTGGTCAGCGAGCCGACGATGGCGCAGCGGCTGGTGCGCGCGAAACGGAAGATCCGCGCCGCCGGGATCCGCTACGAGGTCCCGCCGCTCGAGCGGCTGCCCGAACGGCTCGCGAGCGTGCTCACGACCCTGTACCTGATCTTCAACGAGGGCTACCTGGCCTCCTCGTCCGGCTCGCTGCTGCGCGCCGACCTTTGCAGCGAGGCGATCCGGCTCGCGGCCGTGCTCTCGGCGCTGGCGCCCGCCGAGCCCGAGGTGGACGGCCTCCTGGGCTTGATGCTCCTGCACGACTCGCGCCGCGCTGGCCGGGTCGACGAAGCGGGGGAGCTGGTCCGGCTCGCCGACCAGGACCGCTCGCTCTGGGACAGGGCCGAGATCGAGGTCGGACTCGAGCACGCCGAGCGGGCGGGAGAACTCGGTCGGTACGGGGTGCAGGCCGCGATCGCCGCCGAGCACTCGCGGGCGCCGACCTTCGAGGTCACCGACTGGTCGCGGATCAGCGCCCTCTACGACCGTCTCGCCGAGCTCGACCCCTCACCCGTGGTGCTGCTCAACCGCGCGGTCGCGATCGCCTTCGCCCGGGGTCCGGAGCTCGGGCTCGCCGAGCTCGACACGGTCGCGGGCCTCGACCGCTACCACCTGTTCTGGTCCGCGCGGGCCGATCTGCTGCGGCGCGCGGGACGTGCCGAGGAGGCCGCCGTCGCCTACGGGCGGGCGCTGGAGCTGGTCGAGAACCCGGTCGAGCGCTCGTTCCTGGAGCGCCGGCGGGGCGAGGTCGGGGACCCCGGACCCGCGGGCGATCAGAGCCCGTAGGAGCGCCCGATCACCTCGAGCATGATCTCGTCGGTGCCGGCGCCGATCCGATTCAGGCGCTGGTCGCGGTAGGCGCGCTCGATCTCGTACTCCTTCATGTAGCCGTAGCCGCCGTGGATCTGCACGCACTCGTCGGCGACCTCGTGACAGACGCGGGTCGCGAACAGCTTCGCCATCGTGATCTCGCGGACCGGGTACTCGCCGTTCGCGAACCGCCAGGCGGTCGCGTGGACCATCTGCTTCGCGGCCTCGATCTTGGTCGCCATCTCGGCGAACTTGTGCCGGTTGACCTGGAACTTGCCGATCGGGCGCCCGAACGCCTGCCGTTCCTGCGCGTACTCGAGCGTCTTCTCGAACATCCGCTCCGAGGAGGCGTAGCAGCCCGAGGCGGCGACCAGGCGCTCTCCCTGAAGCTCCCAGGAGATGTGGTAGAAGCCCTTGCCGACCTCTCCGAGAACCGCGTCGACCGGGACCCGCATGTCCTCGAACGCGAGCTCGCCGGTATCGGAGGCGTGCATGCCCATCTTCTCGAGCTTGCGCGAGACCGAGAACCCGGGTACCGCGTTGCCCTCCGCGTCGCGCAGGTCGACGACGAACAGGGTCATACCGTCATGGCGGGCCTCGGGGTCGGTCTTCGTCACCAGGACGCAGAAGTCGGCCCGGGCGCCATTGGTGATGAACGTCTTCGCGCCGTTGATCACGTACTCGTCGCCGTCGCGGATCGCGCTCGTGCGAATCCCGGCCACGTCGGATCCCGCCCCCGGCTCGGTGATCGCCAGACAGCCGATCCGCTCGCCCTTGATCCCCGGGACCAGGTAGCGCTGCTTCTGGTCCTCGGTGCCGAGCAGGTGCACCGGGGGCAGCACCATGTCGGTCTGGACCGCGAATCCCATGTTGGTCCCGCCGGAGCCCGAATGGCTCATCGCCTCGGCCCGGACCAGCGAGTAGAAGTAGTCGCCGCCCTGGCCGCCGTACTGCTCGGGAAAGCAGAGGCCGAGGTAGCCGAGCTCGCCGGCGCGGCGCATCGCCTCGTCGGGCCACAGCGTCTCCTCCCACTCGTTGCGGTGCGGACGGAGCTCGTTCTTGACCCACGCGGTCATCGACTCGCGCAGGTCGAGATGCTCGTCGTTGAAGATGAAGTGCTTGCGGGTCGCGTCGTGCTCGGGCTTGATCACCGGTGACGTCGCTGTAGCCACTGTGGGACTCCTCGGTCGGGACCTGGGAGTAGAAAGTGTATAGTAATACTTTCTACTGTGGAGCTGGAGAAGGTCCAATACTCGGCGGTCGCCGAGACCGGGATCGCGACGATCACCCTCGACGACCCCGAGACGCGCAACGCGCTCTCTGATCAGCTGCTCGCCGAGCTGCTCGAGGCGCTGCGCGCGGCGAAGGCCGACGACGCAGTGCGCGTCGTCGTCCTCACCTCCTCGCACGAGAAGGTGTTCTCGGCCGGTGCGAACCTCGGTGGGTTCGGAGCCGACGCACCGACCGCGCACAAGTTCTTCGGCGCCCGCGCCTTCCCCGAGGTCTTCGTCGAGCTCGGCGAGCTCGGCAAGCCGTCGATCGTCGCCGCCAACGGGCACGTGCTCGCCGGGGCGCTCGGAATCGCGCTCGCCTGCGACCTGATCGTCGCCAAGGAGACGGCCGGATTCGGGACGCCCGAGATCAACGTCGGCCTGTTCCCGTTCATGATCATGGCGCTGATCTACCGCAACGTGCCACGCAAGAAGACGACCGAGATGCTGCTCCTGGGCGAGCGGCTGACGGCCGCCGAGGCGTGTGAGGCGGGGATCGTCAACAAGGTGGTTTCCGCGGACGAGTTCGACGCCGCGGTCACCGACTGGGCGCTGAAGCTGGCCTCGAAGTCGCCGCTGGTGATGCGACTCGGCAAGGACGCGATCTGGCGCCAGATGGACATGCCGCTCGCCGACGCGCTCGACTACCTGCGCTCCCAGCTTGCGATCGAGCTCTCGACCGAGGACGCGATCGAGGGCGTGACGGCGTTCTTCGAGAAGCGCGAGCCGAAGTGGAAGGGCCGATGACGGACGAGCCGGATCTCAGGGCACTGACCGAGGACCTGCACGCCCGCCGCGAGCGGGCGAAGCTCGGCGGGGGCGAGGAGAGGATCGCCCGCCAGCACGAGGCGGGCAAGCTGACGGCGCGGGAGCGGATCGAGCTGCTCGTCGACGCCGGCAGCTTCGTCGAGCTCGGGATCCACGCCGGTCCCCACTTCTCCCAGCGCTCGATGGACGGCCGCGACGCGCCGGCCGACGGCGTGATCACCGGCTGGGGGGACGTCGAGGGTCGTCCCTGCGCGATCGCCGCCTACGACTTCACCGTGATGGCGGGCTCGATGGGGATGACCGGGGAGCTGAAGATGGCTCGGCTGCGCGAGCTCGCGCTGCAGAAGCGGATCCCGCTGATCTGGCTGCTCGACTCGGCCGGCGCGCGAATCCAGGAGGCCGCGGGCTCGCTGTTCGCCGGGTCGGGGCACCTGTTCCGCGAGGAGGTGGTGATGTCGGGCGTGGTGCCGATGGTCGCCGCGATGATGGGCCCGTGCGCGGCCGGCACCGCCTACATCCCCGGCCTCTCGGACTTCGTCCCGATGGTCGTCGGCCAGGGCGCGATGGCGCTCGCGGGCCCCCATCTGACCAAGGCGGTGACCGGCGAGGAGATCTCGATGGAGGACCTCGGCGGCGCCAAGGTCCACTGCCGCAAGTCGGGCGTCGGCGACCTCGAGGTGGCCGACGACGCGGAGTGCATCGCCGCGGTCAAGACCTACCTCTCGTTCTTTCCCGCCAACTGCGAGCAGCGCCCGCCGATCCGCGAGAGCGAGGACCCCGACGAGCGGATGTCGGAGCGGCTGCTCGAGATCGTCCCCGAGTCCTCGCGCAAGCCCTACGACATGTACGAGGTGATCGGCGAGATCGTCGACGACGGCGAGTACTTCGACCTCAAGCCGCGCTTCGCGAAGACGATCATCACCTGCCTCGCGCGCTTCGGCGGCGAGCCGGTCGGGATCGTCGCCAACCAGCCCAAGCAGCTGGGCGGGATCCTCGAGAACGACTCGGCCGACAAGGCTGCGCGCTTCGTCAACCTCTGCGACGCCTTCAACATCCCGCTCGTCTTCCTCCAGGACGTACCCGGCTTCATGGTCGGCTCGAAGGTCGAGCACGCCGGGATCATTCGCCACGGGGCGAAGATGCTGTACGCGATCTCGCGCGCGACGGTGCCGAAGATCACGGTCGTGATCCGCAAGGCCTACGGCGCCGGCTACTACGTGATGAACGGAAAGGCCTACGAGCCCGACCTGCTCGTCGCCTGGCCGAGCGCCGAGATCTCGGTCATGGGGGCCGAGGGGGCGGTCAACATCATCGGCCGCTCGGCGATCGAGGCCTCCGACGACCCGGAGGCGACGCGGGAGGCGATGCTGGCCACGGTGCGCGAGCAGATCGACGTCTACATCGCCGCCCGCAACGCGATGATCGACGACGTCATCGACCCGCGCGAGACCCGCCCGACGATCATCCGGGGGCTGCGGATGGCAAGGGACAAGCGCGTCGAGCGGCCGTGGAGGAAGCACGGAGTGATGCCGGTTTGAGCCTGTTCGCCGACCCCGTAATCCTCAGCTGCAGCATCTCCGGCGCGATCGCCAACCGCGATCAGTGTCCGGCGATCCCGTACACGCCCGAGGAGTACGCGGCCGAGGCGCGGCGGGCGGTCGACGAGGGCGCCTCGCAGATCCACATCCACGCCCGGACCCCGGAGGGGACGCCGAGCTACGAGGTCGAGGACTTTCGCGCGATCACCGACGCGATTCGGGCCGAGGTCGACGACGTGATCGTCAACTACTCGACCGGCGCGATCGGGGTCCCGATCGAGAAGCGGATCACCTACCTGCGCGAGCTGCGGCCCGACGTCGCGGCGCTGAACATGAGCTCGATGAACTACGCCAAGTATTCGCGTCGGCGCAAGGACTTCGTCTTCAAGGCGGTGTTCGAGAACTCGTTCGACACGATCATCGAGTTCCTGACCGCGATGCGCGAGCTCGGGATCAAGCCCGAGCATGAGTGCTTCGACGCCGGCCACGTCGCCAACCTCGACCCGCTGCTCGACATGGGGCTGCTCGCCGAGCCGCTGCAGATCTCGCTGGTGATGGGCGTCAACGGGGGGATCCGGCCGAGCGCGCGCAACGTCGCCTTCATGTCCGAGCAGATCCCCGGCGGCGCCGAGGGGCACAACTCGTGGCAGGTGATCGGCGTCTCGCGCGAGCAATGGAAGCTGCTCGGCGCGGCCCTGGTGCTGGGCGGCAACGTCCGCGCCGGGCTCGAGGACAACCTCTACCTGCCGAACGGCGAGATGGCGCGCTCGAACGGCGAGCTGATCGCCAAGGCGCGCCAGATGGCCGAGGACGTCGGCCGGCATGCCGCGACCGTGGCCGAGGCCCGAGGAATGCTCGGCGTGCCGGCCCGTGCCGATGAGCGAGCTTCCGCTTAGCGACATCCGAGTACTCGACCTGAGCCGCCTGCTTCCCGGCGGCTTCTGCTCCCTGCTGCTCGCCGACTTCGGCGCCGACGTGGTCAAGGTCGAGGACACCGGCATGGGCGACTATCTGCGCTGGGCGCCGCCGTACTACGGCGACGACTCGAAGCAGCAGCTCGGCACCCGCTCGGCGCTCTACCTGGCGCTAAACCGCGGCAAGCGCTCGATCCGTCTCGACCTCAAGTCCGACCTCGGGCGGGCCGCGTTCCTGCGCCTGGCCGGCGAGTGCGACGTCGTCCTCGAGAGCTTTCGCCCGGGGGTGCTCGACAAGCTCGGCTGCGGGTACGAGGCACTGGCGGAGGCGAACCCGGGGATCGTCTACTGCGCGATCACCGGCTACGGCCAGTCCGGGCCGAACACCGGCCGCGCCGGCCACGACATGAACTACCTCGGCCTGACGGGGTTGCTCGGCCTCACCGGCGAGCGCGACGGGCCGCCGATCCAGGCCGCGGGCCAGATCGCCGATCTCGGCGGCGGGGCGCTGATGGCCGCCTTCGGGGTGATGGCCGCCCTGCGCGAGCGCGAGCGCTCGGGCCGCGGCCAGCTGGTCGACGTCTCGATGACCGACGGGGCGCTCTCCTGGCTGGCGATGGTCGCCGCCCAGTACCTCTGCGATGGCGAGGTTCCAGAGCGCGGACGGGGGATGCTCAGTGGCGGCATCGCCTGCTACCTGCCGTACGAATGCGCGGACGGCTGGGTCACATGCGGTGCGCTCGAGCCGAAGTTCTGGCAGCGGTTCTGCGAAGCCGCCGGACGCCCCGACCTGCTCGAGCACCAGTTCGCGGCCCCCGGCTCGGACGGCCATGCCCAGGTCGCGGCCGTGTTTCGCGAGCGCACACGCCAGCAGTGGCTCGCGTTCAACGACGAGCACGACGCGATGATCGAGCCGGTGCTCGATCTCGACCAGGCGCTCGACTCCGAGCTGGTTCGCGAACGCGAGATGGTGGTCGAGCTCGAGCAGCCCGAGCTCGGGCCGGTGCGCCTGCTCGGCCTTCCGGTGAAGCTCTCGCGGACGGCTGGAGACCCGACCAGGCCGGCGCCGGCGCTTGGTGAGCACACGGCCGAAGTGCTCGCCGCGGCCGGCTTCTCCGAGCAGGAGATCGAGGAGCTGCTGAGCTCGGGCGCCGCGGCAGGTCCCGCCGAGGAGGCCGGCGCGGCGAGGTTCATGGGATGAGCGCGCCCGCCCAGGAGCTGTTGAAGATCTCGGAGCTGGCCGAGCAGGCCGACGTCCCGGTCGCCACCGTGCGCCACTACCTGCGCGAGGGCCTGCTGCCGGAGCCGGTCAAGACCTCGCGCAACATGGCCTACTACCCGCCGCAGTTCGTCGAGCGGATCAGGCTGATCAAGCAGCTTCAGGAGGAGCGGTTCATGCCCCTGCGGGTGATCCGCGACCTGCTCGAGCGCGGCGAGGCGGAGCCCGAGCGGCTGCGGGCGATGATCGAGCTCGAGGACCGGATCCTCGACCGCGCGCTCGCCGGCGAGCGCCAGCGGGTCCCGGCCGCCGAGGTCGAGGCGCGCTACGAGCTGCCCGGCGAGGTGCTCGAGCGGATGGCGGAGGTCGGCGTGCTGAGCCCGGACGCGGACGGCTACTCGCCCTCGGACGTGCGGATCATCGAGGCGGTGGGGCGGTTTCGCGCCGGGGGCTATGACGAGAGCCTCGGCTTCACCGTCTACGACACGCTGCGCTACAAGCGCGCGCTCGAGCCGCTGGTCGAGGAGGAGGTCAGGGTGCTGACCGAGCGGCTGGCCGGGGATCTCGACCCGGAACGGGCGATGGAGATCGTCGAGGCCGGGATCGGGCCCCTCAACGACCTGATCGGGGCCCTGCACACGAAGCTGGTCGTCGCTCGGCTCGAGGAAGCCTCCGGGCGGCGCTAGCCGGCCCGCATCGCCGCCAGCCCCGCCTGCCGCGAGATCACGGGCCCGTAGCCGAGCTCGCCGCGCGCCTTGGCGATCTCGATCGTGCACTCCTGCGATGAGAGCCAGACCGCGAGCCGGGTCAGCGGCGGCTCGCCGCCGAGTCGCAGCAGCCGCCAGGTCGCTTCCGCGATCGCGGCGCCGCCGCCGGCGAGCCAGGCCGGGACCGAGCGACTCGGCGCCTCGACGCCCTGCGTTGCCAGGAGATCGGAGATGAACTCGCGAAAGACCACCGGCGCGCCGTCGGTGACGAAGTAGGCCTCTCCGTTCTGCCCCCGCTCGGCTGCGAGCAGCAGGCCCTCGACCACGTTCTCGACATTGGTGGTGTCGGTGCGGTGCCGCCCGCCCCCGATCCAGGCGAACCTGCCCGCCTCGACGGCGGCGACCAGCTCCGGGAGCAGGGTCGTGTCGCCCCGCCCCCAGACCAGCCGCGGCCGCAGCACGACGGTCTCGAGGCCGGGCCCGGCTGCGCCTCGAACCCGAATCTCGGCCAACGCCTTGGTCGAGCAGTAGAGCGCCTTCGAGTCGGGGCGCAACGGCGCCGTCTCGTCGACCCCGACCAGCGGCCGGCCGGCGATCAGCGCAGCCTCGGTTCCGCAGTGCACGAACCGCCGCACCCCCGCCCGCCGGCAGGCCTCGAGCGCGTTCTCGGTCCCGGTCACGTTGCCGCGCACGAACTCCTCCCACGTCCCCCACTGCCCGAGATGGGCGGCGAGGTGAAAGGCCGCCTCGCAGCCTTCGGCTCCGGCGGCCAGTGACGCCGGGTCGTCGAGGTCGCCGCGCACTGCGCGCGCTCCCCGCGCCTCGATCGCCGCCACCGAGGTCGCGGAGCGCGCCAGGGCAGTTACCCGGCAGCCCTCGGCGACGAGCCGCTCGAGCAGGACCCCGCCGATGAAGCCGGAGCCGCCGGTGACGAAGGCGGTGGCCGGAGCCGAGCTCACACCCGCTGAGTATTGCCCACAAACCGGGGCCTGCGCTAGATTGACTGATCAGTCAACGGTGCCGAGGAGAGGGCCCGGTTGCGCGCCGCAGCGATCCAGCTCAACGCCAACAACGACAAGGACCGCAACCTCGAGCTTGCGGAGCGCCTCGTCGCCACCGCCGCCGGCGAGGGCGCCGAGCTCGTGGCGCTGCCCGAGAAGTGGAACCTGCTCGGGCCCGGGGAGGAGATCGTCGCCGGCGCCGAGCAGCTCGAGGACGGGCGTTCGTTCAACGCCGCGCGTGGTTGGGCGCGCCGGCATCGGATCCACCTGCTCGCCGGCAGCGTCAGCGAGCGGGTGCCGGGGTCCGAGCGCCCCTTCAACACCTCGGTGCTCTTCGACCCCGACGGCGACGCGGTCGCGATCTACCGCAAGATCCACATGTTCGACGTCGACGTCGGCGGGGTCGCCTACCGCGAGTCCGAGCACGAGCAGCCGGGCGAGGAGATCGTCACCGGCAACGCCGCAGGGGTCGAGATCGGGCTCAGCGTCTGCTACGACCTGCGCTTTCCCGAGCTCTACCGGATCCTCGCCCTGCGCGGGGCAAGGGTGTTGACCGTGCCGGCGGCGTTCACCCACCCGACCGGGCGCGCGCACTGGGAGCTGCTGGTCAGGGCCCGGGCGATCGAGAACCAGGCGCACGTCGTCGCCCCGAACCAGTGCGGCCAGGCGCCCCCGCACTACCACTCCTACGGTCACTCGATGATCGTCGGCCCGTGGGGGGAAGTGCTGGCCCGGGCGGACGAGCAGGTGGGCGTGATCGTCGCCGAGCTCGACCTCGAGCGCCAGGACGAGTTGCGCGAGTCCCTGCCCTCGCTGGCCAACCGCCGGCCCCGCGCCTATCGCTGGCCGGAGGGCGCGGCGGTCCGATGAGCGCCAAGGCCCCGCCGGTCGATCGGCGCCGGCAGATCCTCGACGCGGCGATCCGCGTCTTCGCCCGCCAGGGCTTTCACGCGTGCCGGGTCTCCGACATCGCGCGCGAGGCGGGGGTCGCCTACGGCCTCGTCTACCACTACTTCGACTCCAAGGAGCAGATCCTCAACGAACTCTTCGCCGAGCGCTGGTCGCTGATGCTGAGCGCGATCGAGGAGGTCGACGGGCGTCCGATCCAGCCCCGCGAGAAGCTCGATGCGGTGGCGGGCTTCATCATTGACTCCTACCGCCACGATCCCGAGCTGATGAAGGTGATCATCGTCGAGGTGACCCGGGCGGCGAACTCGTTCGGGCGCACACACCTGCCGGAGATCAGCCAGGCGTACGACCTGATCGCCAAGATCGTCCGCGACGCGCAGCAGGCCGGCGACTTCCGCGACGACGTCGACCCGCTGTTCGCCTCGATGTGGTTCTACGGCGCGATCGAGCAGCTCCTCTCGGGCTGGGTCTTCGAGTTGATCCCCGGCGGCGAGGGAGACTTCGACCGGGCGCGCGAGATGGTTGTCGACACGATCTGTGGCGGCCTCGAGCGGGGCGCCCCCAACGGCCGCTCGTAGTGGTTTACTGCCCGGACTCCCCGGGGTAATCGCAAGCCGAGGAGCTAATTGGACAACGAGATCGTCAAGCGACTGATTTGGTCCGGCCTGGTGGCGGGGTTGAGCGCGCTCGCGAGCATCCTCGCGGCCAGGGTCGCCGGCGTAATCTGGGCGCGAGTGTTCGACGAGGAGCCGCCGGGATGAGTTACGAGCCCCCACCCCGCCCCCCGCAGGAGGATCGCTCGGTCGGCGAGATGGTCTTCGACGTCTCCGAGCGGGTCTCGACGCTGGTCCGCGAGGAGGTCGAGCTCGCGAAGACCGAGGTGACCGAGAAGGTCCAATCCTTGCTCCGCGGCGGCGCGGTCGGGCTCGCCGCGGGCATCTTCGCGTTCCTCGGCCTGATCCTGTTGATGCACTCGATCGCCTGGCTGCTCAACGACCTGTTCTTCGGTGATCACTTCTGGCTCGGCTTCCTGATCGAGGCGGTCGTCTTCTTCATCGTCGCGGCGATCGCGGGCCTGATCGCGCGCCGGGCGGTCCAGGCCGGCTCCCCGCCGACCCCCGACCTCGCGATCGAGGAGGGCAGGCGGATCAAGCAGACGCTCGAGTCCTCGACGACGCCGGTGGCCAAGGAGCCGGTCCCGCCTTCGCCGACGGGCGCGAGCAGGGAAACGGCGCCATGAGCAGCGAGCCCGAGATCTACAGCGGGGCCGGTGAGCCCGTCGCGCGCCCGGCCGTGGGCGCGCCCCCGCGCAGCTCGTCCCAGATCCGAGCCGACATCGAGCGCCAGCGCGAGGATCTGTCGCGGTCGGTGGAGGCGCTTCGCGGGCGGGTCACCGAGCTCACCGACTGGCGCCGACAGGTGCGCGAGCACCGCCGGGAGCTGGTCATCGGCGCGGCCGTGGTCGGGTTCGCGGTCGGCGGCCTGATCGCCCTCCGCCGTCACTAGGCCGGCGCACCGCTCAGATCCTCGCTGCGCCGAAGCCGAGCAGGCCGGGACCGGCGTGCGCGCCGATCACCGGGCCGATCTCGGAGACCATCACCGGATCGGTGCCGAACACCTGCCGGCACTCGTCGACCAGCGCCCGGGCCGTGTCGGGGTCCTGGATGTGCTGGACGATCCACCAGGTCGCGCCGGCGTCCTTGCGCTCGCGGGCGAACTCGACCATCCGCTCGAACGCCCGCCGCCGGGTCCGCACCCGCTCGACCGGCGTGATCTCCTCTGCCAGGGTCAGGATCGGCTTGATGTGCAGGGCGGAGCCGACCAGGGCCCGGGCGGCGCCGATCCGCCCTCCCTTGCGCAGGTACTCCAGCGTGTCGACCGCGAACCACAGCACCAGCCCGTCGCGCGCTCGACTCGCGGTTTCGAGCGCCTCGGCGCCGCTCGCCCCTGCGGCGGCCGCCCGGGCCGCGGCGAGCACCAGCATCGCCTGCCCGCCGCAGGCCGTGCGGCTGTCGAGGATCCCGATCCGCTCGCCGCCGCGCCCGCTCTCGATCAGCTGCGCGCGTGCCTGCTCGGCCGAGTCGCAGGTCCCCGAGATCCCGCTCGAGAGGTGGATCGAGACGATCTCGCCACCGTCTGCGAGCAGCGGCTCGTAGAGCGCGAGGAAGTCCCCGACCGAGGGCTGAGACGTGGTCGCGCCCTGCTCGCTGCCCCGCAGCCGCTGGTAGAAGTCGCCGTACTCGCCGGGCCCGATCTCGGACTCGGGCCGCTGTTTTCCGTCGAGCGTCACGTAGAGGCTGATCCGGTGGATCCCGTGCGCGTCGATCAGCTCGTCGGGCAGATAGGCGGTGGTGTCGGTGACGACTGCCGTGCTCACCGGGCCGGTTCTATCACCGATCGGCGCTCCGCCGGGCCTCGCTCGTCCGCTGGTCTAGATTCAGCCCGTGGCGAAGACCCTGGTCACCGGCGGCAGCGGCTTTCTCGGCTCGCACCTGGTGCGCGCGCTGGCGCAGCGCGGCGACGAGCTGCGGCTGCTCGCCCGCCGCAACTCCGACCTCGGGCCCCTCGAGGGGGTCGAGTTCGAGCGGGCGACCGGCGACATCACCGACCGCCGCGCCGTTCGTCGTGCGATCGAGGGGGTCGAGCGGGTCTTTCACGTCGCCGGCCGGACCTCGCTGCGGGCCGTCGACCGCGATGCCGTCTTCGACGCCAACCTGCGCGGGGCCCGGAACGTCTTCGAGGAAGCGCTGCGGGCCGGGGTGGAGCGGCTCGTGCACACTTCGAGCGTCGGCGCGATCGGGGTCGCCAAGCCGGGCGGGACCGCGGACGAGAGCACCTCGTTCGAGATCGGGCACCTCGGCCTCGCCTACGTCAACTCCAAGCACGAGGCGGAGCTCGAGGCGCTGCACCTCGCCGCGCGCGGCCTCCCGGTCGTGATCGTCAACCCCACCTTCGCCCTCGGCCCCGACGATCCGACCGGGACCTCGATGGGCCTGGTCCGGCGGTTCCTGCTCCGCCAGATCCCGGTCTACGTCAACGGCGGGCTCAACATCGTCGACGTCCGGGACGTCGCGGCCGGCCACCTGCTGGCCGACGAGAAGGGGGAGGTGGGTGAGCGCTACATCCTCGGCGGGCGCAACTTCACCCTCGACCGCCTGTTCGCCGACCTGACCCGGATCTCAGGCGTCGCTCCCCCAGACCTCAGGCTTCCAGCATCGATCGCAATCGTCGCCTCCGAGGCGGCGCAGCGGGCCCGGGCGCCGATCGCGATCGCCCCCGACGAGGTCCGCTCGGCGTCGCTGTGGTGGACCTACCGGAGCACGAAGGCCAAGCAGCAGCTCGGCTTTCGGGCGCGTCCGCACGAGCAGACGCTCGAGGAGGCGGTCGCCTGGCAACGGGAGCAGATCGGCGACCGCTCCCCGGCGGGCGGGCTGCCGCGGCTCGCCCTGCGCGCCGCCGGCCGCCTGCTCGGCGGCTTGGAGCGAGTCACCGGCCGATGAGCCGGGTGCTGTACCGGTGCCAGACGCCGAGCAACGTCCTCTGCCCGTGCGGGGCGGTCGAGCGGCGGCTGCGCAAGCTCGAGCTCGAACACGCGACCCGCCGGGTCCCCTACCGGCGCTCGGCCCGCCCCGAGATCGAGGAGCTGACCCGCCAGGATCGGGTCCCGGTGCTGGTCGACGGCGACGAGGTGATCTCGGACTCGAAGCGGATCATCGAGTACCTGGAATGGAAGTACGCCGAGCGCAAGGACCGATCTGGACGCTGACGACCGGCTGTGCTTTAGAATCCGAAGCGATGGACACGCCAGAATCAGCGGTAACGATCACCGACGCAGCCGCGGGGAAGATCCGCGACCTGGTCGCCGCGAGCGAAGCGGAGCAGGCGCTGCGCGTCGCCGTCAAGGGCGGCGGCTGCTCGGGCTTCCAATACGCGCTGGCGCTCGACGCGCCGAAGGCAGACGACCACGTGTTTGAGCAGAACGGGGTCGCCGTGGTCGTCGACAAGGTCAGCATGCAGTTCGTCTTCGGCTCCCAGGTCGACTACATGGACGGCCTTCAGGGAGCCGGGTTCACGGTCAACAACCCGAACGTGGTCGCCGCATGCGGCTGCGGCTCCTCGTTCCAGGTCCGCGAGGACGCGGCCGAGCAGGCCGCCTCCGTCTGAGCCCTGCCGGTCCTAACAGCCTCAGGGCTGCGCAAGGAGATCGGCGCGCGGACGCTGTTCGGCGACGTCTCGTTCAAGCTCGAGCGGGGCGAGCGAATGATGCTCTCGGGCCGCAACGGGAGCGGCAAGACGACGCTCCTGCGCACGCTTTCGGGTGAAGCGGGCCTCGACGCCGGCTCGATCTCGACCGCCCGCGGCACCCGCGTCGCCCTCCACGACCAGCGCCCGCCGCATTCGCAGGCGAGCCTGCGCGAGTACGTCGGCGAGGGGCTGGCCTGGATCGCTGCGATCGAGCAGGAGCTGGCCCGGCTCGAGCGCCGGATGGCGGATGGGGACGCCACCGAGGCGACCTTGGCTGAGTACGCCGATGCCCAGGGACGACTCGAGCACGCGGGCGGGTATCGCTGGCGCGACAACGTCGACGCCGCCCTGCGGGGGCTCGGCTTTGGCGCTTCGGAGCTCGACCGGCCGCTGTCGGGGTTCTCCGGCGGCGAGCTGACCCGGGCGTCGCTGGCGCGCGCGATCGCCTCGAGACCCGATCTGCTGCTGCTCGACGAGCCGACCAACCACCTTGACATCGAGGCGCTGGAGTGGCTCGAGCGGTACCTGGCCGAGCTCGACGCGGCCGTCGTCCTGGTGGCCCACGACCGCTGGTTCCTGGAGTCGGTTGGCACCTCGGTGCTCGAGCTCGAGGCCGGCCGCGGACGTTACTTCGCAGGCCCCTGGCACGCTTGGCGCGCCGAGCAGGCCGCCCGCGAGCTCGCAGCCGGCCGCGACATTTCCCGTCGCGAGGCCGAGATCGCGCGCATGCGGCGCTTCGTCGAGCGGTTTCGCTACAAGGCGACGAAGGCGCGCCAGGCCCAGTCGAAGCTGAAGGGGATCGAGCGGCTGCGCACCGGGATGGCCGAGACCGCAGCCCGGGACACGCGGGCGATCTCGTTCTCCTTCGGCGAGGCCGAGCGCAGCGGCCGGGTCGTGCTCGAGCTGACCGATGCCCGGCTCGAGGTCGCGGGGCGGACCCTGATCGACTCGGGGGAGATGTGGCTGGAGCGCGGCGAGCACGTCTGCCTGATCGGCGCCAACGGCGCTGGCAAGTCGACCCTGGTCAGGGCGCTGGCCGGCGAGCGGGAGCTTGACGCCGGCAAGCTGCGCCGGGGGCACAAGGTCAGGCTCGGCTACCTCGCCCAGCACACCGACCTCGGTGGCGCCGAGGCGGCGACCGTGCTCTCTCACGCCCAGCAGGTGACCGGGTTCTCCGAGGCGAAGGTGCGCGGCCTGCTCGGGCGCTTCCTGTTCAGCGGCGACGAGGTCAAAAAGCAGCTTCGCGACCTCTCGGGAGGCGAGTCGCGACGGCTCGCGCTCGCCGTGCTGACGAGCTCGGACGCGAACCTGCTGATCCTCGACGAGCCGACCAACCATCTCGACCTCGAAAGCCGCGAGGCGCTCGAGGACGCGCTGACGGGGTTTGCGGGCAGCGTCCTGCTGATCTCCCACGACCGGGCCCTGCTCGAGGCGGTCGGGACGCGGACGCTGGTGATCGAGGACCGGCGTCTGCAAAGCCACCCCGGCGGCTGGGTTGAGTACAAGGCCTCCCGCGAGCGGCTCCCCGAGCCCGCCGAGCCCGGGACGCGGGCAACGGCGAGGGCGCCGGGGCCCGCGGCGCCGAGCAAGAACCGCCGCGCGCGGCTCGAGCGGCTCGAACGCGAAGCCGAGGCCGCTGAGGCCGAGCTGCGGGCGCTCGAGGACGAGCTCGGCGACGCCTCGCGGTGGTCGGACCTCGAGCGGTCCGCCGCCTCGGCGCGCCGGCACGCCGAGGCGGAGCGCCGCCGCGATCAGGCCTTCGAGCGCTGGGAGAGCGCGGCCGAGGAGTACTAGCCGGCCGGGCGAGCGCTAGCGCTAGCTGAGCGGCATCGGGGGGCTCTGCTGGGAGCCCCCGGGCAGGATCCGCTGCGGCTCGGGCGGGGTCGCGTCGGCCGGCTGCTCGACCTCGAGCAGCTCGGCGAGCTCGCCGGACTCGAGCAGCTCCTCGACGATGTCGGCCCCGCCGACCAGCTCGCCGTTGACGTACAGCTGGGGGAAGGTCTGCCAGTCGGAGAGCTCGGCGGTCACCTCGCGCAGTGGCTGCAGCGCCGGGAGCACGTCGACCGCCCCGTAGTCGACTCCGAGCTGGTCGAGGACCCCGACCACCCGCATCGAGAATCCGCAGCGGGGCATCTCAGGAGTCCCCTTCATGAACAGGAGCACCGGGTTGTCGGCGATCGCCTGCTCGACCTGCTGCTTGAGCTCGGGGTCAGCCATCTGCTCTCAAGATAGCGCAGCGCTACCCGGCGACCGAGGCGCTGATCGAGAGCGCGTGGATCGAGCCGTCGTCGAAGCGCTCGCGGACCGCGTTGCGGACCAGCCGGTGCTGGTCGATCCTCGACAGGCCCTCGAACTGCCTTGCGCGGACGATCGCGCGCAGGTGATCGCCGCCGCCCTCGTCGATCACCTCGACCTCGGCCCCGGGGAGCGCCCGCTCGATCATCGACTTGATCTCGGCCAGGTCCGCCATCGCTAGCCGGCCACCCGGTGCGTCTCGCGAGCCGCCTCGACCATCTCGGCGACGGTGCAGAACTTGATCCGGGGGCGGCCGTGGGGCTCGCCCGCCTCGACCTCGGCCTGGTCGATCGCTTGCCAGCCGATGTAGGTGACGTGGTCGGCGCCCCGCTCTGCCAGCAGCTCCTCGATCAAAGGCTCGACCGGCTCCCGGTCAGGCACCGCACCCGCCTCGAGGTCGGCGAGCAGGCTGGCGACGGTCTCCAGGGCGTCCTTCTTGTTCGTCCCGATCACGCCTGAGGGGCCGCGCTTGATCCAGCCCACCGCGTAGTGGCCGGGTACCGGGTCACCGCCGGCGGATTCGGTCACCCGACCGCCGTCGTTCGGGATCAGGCCGCGATCGGCATCGAACGGCAGGCCTTCGAGCCCGATCCCCCGGTAGCCGATCGAGCGCAGCACCAGCCCGCAGTCGAGCTCCTCGCGCTCGCCGGTGTCTCGGGCGCGGATCGCGCCGGAGTCGTCGCGGTAGAGCTCGTTACGGCCGATCACGATGCCCTGCACGCGGCCCTCCCCGCGGATCTCGATCGGTGAGCAGCAGAACCGCATCACGACCCGCTTGCGCTTGCCCTCGGGTGGGCGCTGAGAGAACTCGCGGAAGATCTCGACGTTGCGGCGGTGGGTCGGCTCGCAATCCTCGGATTCCAGGTACTCGCGGCTTGCTGAGTCGAGCTCGACCTCCGCCGGGTCGATGATGATGTCGGCCTCGGTCAACTCGCCCAGCTCGCGGACCTCCGGGTTGGTGAAGGCGGCCTGCGCGGGCCCCCGGCGCCCGAGCACGACGATCTCCTCGACCCCCGACGAGGACAACGCCTCGATCGCGTGGTCGGCGGTGTCGGTGGTCTCGAGCTCGGCCCGCGGCAGCGCCAGCATCCTTGCCACGTCGGTGGCGACGTTGCCGTTGCCGATCACCACCGCGCGCTTGGCGGAGAGGTCGAAATCGCGCTCGGCGAAATCGGGATGGGCGTTGTACCAGTTGACGAACTCGGTCGCCGCGTGCGAGCCGGGCAGGTCCTCGCCCGGAATCCCGAGCCTGCGGTCGGTCGCGGTCCCGTAGGCCGAGACGACGGCGTTGTAGCGGGCGTCGAGCTCGCCGATCGTGACGTCGCGACCAATCTCGACGTTGCCGAAGAAGCGAAAGCCCGCCCGCGCGGCGGTCTTCTCATAGACCCGGATCACCGACTTGATCTTCGGGTGGTCGGGGGCGACCCCGGCGCGAACGAGCCCGAAGGGCGTCGGAAGGCGGTCGAACATGTCCACCTCGATCGCGACCTGCTCGTTTCGTAGCAGGTGCTCGGCCGCGTAGAACCCGGCCGGGCCGGAGCCGACGATCGCGATGCGAAGCGGGTTCTCGGGACTGCCCAGCGGTGCCATTGCGAGCGCGAAAGGGTAGGGGATCGGTTCTGGTGCGGCGGGTCAGCCGGCGGTGAGCGCAGCGCCGGCGGCGGTCCCGTCGAGCGCGTCGAGCGCCCGCGCCGCCGACATCGAGACGCAGGTGAAGATCGGCACGTCGCGGAGCGTGTAGGCGCTCGACTCCGAGCCGCGAAGCTCCTGGACCAGGTCGAGGAACTCGCCCGGGTCGTCGCACTCGAACGAGACCACGAACTCCTGGTCGTCGAGCCCAAACGAGTAGGCGGTGTTGATCGTGATCTCCGGGTAGCGGCGGCCGATTTCGATGTGCTCCTCCATCACCCGCCGTCGCTCGGCGAGTGGCAACCGGTACCAGTCGCGCTTCTTGTCCAGCGGGTAGACGATGCAGTAGCGGCGCTGCGAGGTGCAGATCTCGGAACGCGCCGAGGCCTCCGAGTAGGGCGACGGCTTCGTCATCGCCAGGTAGGAGTGGGGGATCGTCGCCCACTTCGCGAGGCCGCTCTGCGCGAGTACGACGTGGAAGGTGTGGATGTCCTCGAGCACCGGGCTCTGGGCGAGCAGCATCAGGTCGGTGTCGCCTCGCGTGCCGACGGTCGAGTACGCGCGCAGCGAGCGGTCGAGCGCGAAGTCCTCGCAGGCGGCGAGGAACTCCCGTTTATCCTCCGCCCGCGCCTCCGGGTCTCGGCGCTGCCATGCAGGGTCGAGCTTGAAGAAAGTGAACTTGGCATACGTGCGATCGGCCATTGCCGCGATGCTAGCGCTCGCATCGCTCGCGGCTGCGTCCTCCGCGAGCGCCCAGCACCGCGCCCGCGTGGTGGTCGCAGTGCTGCCCTACGGGACCACCGTGGAGGAGATCGCACGGACGCCGGCGCTCGCCCCGGGTGTGATCAGCGCCGGCCTCGGCGCGGTCCCGGTCGCCCAGACCTTCCTCGACGTCTCGCAGGGAAACCGCGTCGACGAGGACCTCTACGACGGCGAGCTGCCGCGGCTCTATCTGCGCGATGGGGTGGTCCCGCAGCGGCTCTGGGAGCGGACCGTGGCGCGAGCCGGGAGCGCCCCGGCCGACATCGTTCCCGGCCTGCTCGCCGGCACCCTGGCCGATGCCGGCGTCCCGGTCGCCGCCGAGGCCGACAGTGGCCTCGCGACGCTCGCCGCCGTCGACCGAGAGGGAGTGGTGCGGATCGCCGAGCCGTCCGCCTGCGAATCGGGCTGCGGGCCGGGACTGAGCGTGGTCCGCGCCCTGCCCGGGCAACTCGGGGCGATGGTCGGGGCGCTCGGCCGCGATGACCTGCTGATCGCCGTCGCCGCCGGGGCCCGCGCCCAACAGGAGCTGCTCCCGGTCGGGATCGCCGGGGTGGGGTTCGAGGGCAACCTGACCTCCGCCTCGACCCGGACCGACGGGATCGTGACCACCACCGACATCGCCCCGACCGTCCTCGACCGGCTCGAGGTCGACGTCCCCGAGGAGGTCAACGGAAGCGAGATCACCTCGTCGGAGCGCCGCGACCCGGAAGCGGTCGCCGAGCTTCAGCAGCGCCTCGACACCCGACCGAGCCGGGAGCCGGTCGTGCTCGCGCCACTCGGGGCCTGGCTCGTGCTCACCGGCCTGGCGGCGTTGATCTGGCGCCGCCCGGGCGCGCGGGTGGCGTTGCGGCTGCTCGGCCTCAGCATCGCCTGGGCTCCGGCCCTCTTGCTGGTCGCCGCAGCGCTCGACGCGGGCGCGCTCGCCTCGGCCCTGCTGGTCGGGATCGGCTCCGTCGCGCTCGCGGCCCTCGCAGCGGTCCTGCTCGCCGGCCCGGCCGCGCTGGCGCTCGCCTGTGGCGTCACCGTGGCCGCCTACGCGGTCGACGTGATCGCGGGCTCGCCGCTGACCGCGCTCTCGACCCTGGGCCCGAACCCGGGTGCCGGGGTGCGCTTTTTCGGGATCGGCAACGAGCTCGAGGCGGTGCTCACGACTCTGACCCTGGTCGGGACGGGGGCCGGCCTGGCGGCGCGACCGCAGACCGAGCGCCGCACCGGTGCGATCTGGTTCGCGGCGACCGCGCTGCTCGCGATCGTCGCCTTTGCGCCGGGACGCTTCGGCGCGGACGTCGGCGCCGCGATCGTGCTCGGCGCCGGCGGGGCCGCCGCAGTCGCGCTCGCGCTCGGGCTCGAGCGCCGGCGCGCGATCGGAATCGTGCTCGGCGCCGGGGTGCTGGCGCTCGCCGCTCTGCTCTGCATCGATCTGGTGCTCGGCGGCGCACACCTGAGCCGCACGGTGCTCGGCGCCGGCGAGGCGGGCGACGTGGTCGACGTCCTCGACCGCCGCCTGACCCTGATGGTCGACACCTTCGTCCATCCGGTCTATCCCGAGTTGCTCGCGGCCTGCACGGCCTTGCTGGTCGTCGGAGTGGTCAAGCGCGAGGCGGTGCTCGCTTGGTTCGGCGACGGGTGGGCGGCGCGCAGCGGCTTCCTCGGAGCGCTGGTCGGGGTCCTGGTCGGCACGCTCGCCAACGACTCCGGCTCGGTCCTGCTGGTGATCGGGACGATCTACCTCGCGGTCACGGCGGGCTTCTTCTGGGCGACGGCGGGGGAGGTTCAGGGCGCGACCGCCCCCTGACTGGTTACCATCCCCGCGGTGCGCGTAGCCATCGTCTCGCCCTATTCCTGGACCTATCCGGGGGGCGTCAACAGGCACGTCGACGCACTCGCCGGCGAGCTCATCGATCGCCGCCACGAGGTTCGCGTGCTTGCTCCCTGGGACCCGCCCGGTCGACTGAGCCGGGCACTTCATCGTGGCGCTCCCGAGTCCCGCGAGATCCCCGAGTACCTGGTCCCCCTGGCCCGCACGGTCGGGATCGGCGCCAATGGCTCGGTCTCGAACCTGTGTGTGTTCCCTGAGGGTGTCGTCAAGCTGCGCCGCGAGCTGCGCGCCTTCGACCCCGATGTGGTCCACGTTCACGAGCCGCCCGGGTTCCTGGTCGGCTCCGACGCCTGCACCTACCGCGCGGCGCCCGTGGTCGGGACCTTTCACGCGTATTCGACCAAGCCGCTGCCGAACCTGACCGGCGTCGCCGCCGGGGCGCGCCGGGCGTTCAACCAGCTCCATGCGCGGATCGCCGTCTCCGAGGCGGCCGCCTGGACGGGCAGGCGCTGGTTCGGCGGCGAGTACGAGGTGATTCCGAACGGCGTCGACACGAGCGCCTGTCCGAGCGGGCCCAAGCCCGCCTCGGACAGGTTCGAGGTGCTGTTCGTCGGCCGGGCGGAGGAGCGCAAGGGCTTGCCGGTCCTGCTCGCCGCCTTCGAGGCGCTGGTCGAGCACGTGCCGGCGCGGCTGACCGTGATCGGGGTCGAGGCCGAGGAGGTGCGCCGCTACCTCGCCGACCCCGAGGTCGAGGCGCACGTCGACGCCCGCGGCCGGGTCGGCGAGGAGGAGCTCTGGCGGGGACTGCACGAGGCGGACCTGCTCTGCGCCCCGTCGCTGGCCGGCGAGAGCTTCGGGATGATCCTGACCGAGGCGTTCGCGGCCGGCACCCCGGTGCTCGCATCCGGCATCGCCGGCTACTCGGACGTCGTCGATGACGGCGTCGACGGGCTGCTGGTCCCGCCCGCTGATCCACAGCGGCTCGGCGAGGAGCTTCACGCGCTCAGTCACGACCCCGCCCGCCTGCGGCGGATGGGGGAGGCGGCCCGCGAGTCGGCCGGCCGCTATGCCTGGCCCACCGTGGCCGGAAGGGTCGAGTCGGTCTACGACCGGGTCACGACCGAGCCGGTGCCCGAGCCCTCGGGTGCGCTCGAGGCGTTCGCCCGGCGCACCGGCCTGGTGCCGATCGACGGCTCAGCGGCGATCCGCGCCCGGCGCCTGCCGTCGCTTGATCCCTCCCCGGCCACCGGCGGCCGTGCCCGCGCGGCGCGCCGGGCCGCGCTTGGCGTGGCCGGAGTACTGGGCGCCGCGCTGACCTTCATCGCCGCGAAGCGGATCGGGGTCGACACGGTGGTCGCGAACGTGGTCCGGTCGGACCTCACCTGGGTGCTGGTGGCGACGGCGCTGATGTGCGCCTCGCTGTTCCTTCGCGCCAGCTCGTGGTTCGCGATCGCCCGGTCCGCCCTCCCGACGGGACCCCTGCGCCGCCGCGACGTGACCTCGGCGACGATGATCGGGGTGCTGATGTCCGCGACCCTGCCCGCGCGCCTCGGAGAACCGGCGAGGGCGATGGTGCTCGCCCGCCGGGTCGGACGCATGCGCGAAACCCTGCCCGTGCTGCTCGGGACGCTCGTCTCGCAGTCGGTGCTCAATATCGTCGCCCTGGTCATTCTCGGCGCGATCATCGTCGGCTCGACCGATCTCTTTCACTCCAGCTCGGAGCGCCTCTTCCTGCTCAGCCTCGCGCCGATGGTGCTGCTGGTCGCAGTGCTGCTGGCCCCGGTCCTGGTCCGCCAGAACGGCTCCGGACGGGTCGCCCGCGTGGTCGGAGCGATCCGCAGCGCCCTGCTGCGGGTCCGCAGCGGCCTGGTCGTCTTCCGCGATCCGCGCCGGGGCCCGGTGGCGGCGATCGCCCAGCTCGTGGCATGGGGCCTTCAGCTGCTCGCCTGCTTCGCGCTCTTTACCGCCCTCGGTCTCGACCACGAGCCCGCGATCGGGATCGGGGCCGCGGCGGCGGTGTTGTTCGCGGTCAACGTGACCGCTGTGATCCCGGCGACCCCGTCGAACATCGGGGTGTTCCAGCTCGCGACGATCAGCGTCCTGACCACCGGTTTCGGGATCGGGGCCGCTGACGCGCTCGCCTACGGGGTGATCCTGCAGGCGGTCGAGATCGCGACCGCGGTTACCCTCGGCCTGCCGGCCCTGGTCCGCGAGGGCGTCACCTGGCAGGACATGCGCCTGCGAGCCCTGTCCGCCGCTCCGGTTCGCCTGCGCCCGGTGGAGGCCGGCGAGTCGGTTTCGTCGTAGCCCGCCGCGACCGGCGATGGCGAGCGCCTCGCTATCCTTTCTGCACCATCCAGAGCGGCTGAGGGACCCGGACCTCCGATGCCGCCGCAACCGCTGATCTCCCCGGAGAGACGCATGGTGCGACAGCCGGGACCGATGGAGGTAGGCCACTTGCGAGGCGCAGACAGCCGAGACAGAGACTTCCTCAGCGCGATCCGCGAGCGGATCGTGGTCTTCGACGGCGGCATGGGCGCGACCCTGGAGCAGTTCGACCTCGGCCCCGAGGACTACGGCGGGCTGGCGGGCAAGTGCCACGAGGCGCTGGTCCTCAACCGCCCCGACGTGATCGAGGGCGTGCATGCGTCGATGCTTGATGCCGGCGCGCAGGTGGTCGAGACCGACACCTTCCAGGGCTCGCGGATCAAGCTCGACGAGTGGGGTCTGGGAGAGCAGACGCTCGAAATCAACACCAGAGCGGCGGAGATCGCGCGCAAGGCCGCCGGGCCGGAGCGCTTCGTCGCCGGCTCGATCGGGCCGACCGGATTCCTGCCCGCGTCCGACGACCCGACCCTGGGCGCGATCTCGTTCGCCGAGCTCGTCGAGGTGTTCGCCGAGCAGGCACGCGGCCTGGTCGCCGGCGGCGCCGACCTGATCATCATCGAGACGGCGCAGGACATCCTCGAGGTCAAGGCGGCGGTGTTCGGGGCCCGCGAGGCGTTCAAGCAGGCCGGCCGCGAGCTGCCGATCCAGACCTCCGTCTCGCTGCTGCCCCAGGGCGGCAAGATGCTGCTCGGGACGGACATCCAGGCGGTGCTGACGACCCTGGCGGCGCTCGACGTGCAGGTGATCGGGCTCAATTGCTCGACCGGCCCCGAGGACATGCGCGACGCGATCCGCTACCTGGGCGAGACCTGCCCGCTGCCGGTCCACTGCATCCCCAACGCCGGCCTCCCGCTCCAGGGCCCGGACGGCGAGACGATCTTTCCCGAGACCCCCGAGCAGATCTCCTCGGTGCTCGGCGAGTTCGTCGAGCGCCACGGTGTCTCGATCGTCGGCGGCTGCTGCGGGACGACACCCGAGCATGTCCGCGCGCTCGCGGAGCGGGTCGCCGGGCGCACGCCTGGCGAGCGGCCGGCCCCCGGGCGAGCTCAGGTCTCGAGCATGATGACCGCCACCGACCTGGTCCAGGAGCCGCGGCCGACCCTGGTCGGCGAGCGGGTCAACTCGCAGGGCTCGCGCAAGGCAAAGGAGCTGCTGCTCGCCGAGGACTACGAGGGCATCGTCGCGGTCGCCGAGGACCAGGTCAACGGGGGAGCGCACGTGCTCGACCTCTGCGTGGCGCTGACCGAGCGCAGCGACGAGGACGAGCAGATGAGCGAGGTCGCGAGCCGCGTCTCGCTGACCCAGCCGGCGCCGCTGCAGATCGACTCGACCGAGCCCGAGGTGATCCGGGCGGCGCTCGAGCGCACCCCGGGGCGCGCGATCGTCAACTCGGTCAACCTCGAGGCGGGCCGCGAGAAGCTCGACCGCGTGGTGCCGCTCGCCCGCGCCCACGGGGCGGCGCTGATCGCGCTCACGATCGACGAGGTCGGGATGGCGAAGACCGCCGAGCGCAAGCTCGAGGTTGCGCGGCGGATCAAGGAGCTCGCCTGCGACGAGCACGGGCTCGATCCGGAGCTGTTGATCTTTGACGCGCTCACCTTCACGCTGACCACCGGCGACGAGGAGTGGAGGCCCTCGGCAGTCGAGACGATCGAGGGGATTCGGCGGATCAAGGCCGAGCTCGGCCCGGTCAAGGCCTCGCTCGGCGTCTCCAACGTCTCGTTCGGGGTCTCGCCGCCGGCACGCGCGGTGCTCAACTCGGTCTTCCTGCATCACTGCGTCGAGGCGGGGCTCGACCTGGCGATGGTGAACCCGAACCACATCACGCCCTACGGCGAGATCTCCGCCCACGAGCGCGAGCTCGCCGACGACCTGGTCTACAACCGACGCGAGGATGCGCTCGAGCGCTTCATCGCCCACTTCGAGTCGAAGGGGCCCGAGGACGAGGCCGAGGCGGAGGACCCGACCGAGGGGATGGAGCCCGAACAGGCGCTTCACTGGCACATCCTGCGCCGAAAGAAGGAGGGGGTTGAGGCTCAGATCGACGCCTCGGTCGAGAAGATCGGCGCGGTCCCGACCCTGAACGAGGTCCTGCTGCCGGCGATGAAGGAGGTCGGAGACAAGTTCGGAGCCGGCGAGCTGATCCTGCCCTTCGTGCTCCAGTCGGCAGAGGTGATGAAGCGCGCGGTCGCCCAGCTCGAGCAGTACCTGGATCGGATCGAGGGGCACACCAAGGGCAAGGTCGTGGTCGCGACCGTGTTCGGTGACGTCCACGACATCGGCAAGTCGCTGGTCAACACGATCCTGACCAATAACGGCTACACGGTGTTCGACCTCGGCAAGCAGGTGCCGGTGGAGACGATCATCGAGGCGGCGCTCGAGCACGAGGCGGACGCGATCGGGCTCTCGGCGTTGCTCGTCTCGACCTCGAAGCAGATGCCGGCCTGCATTCAGGAGCTGCACCAGCGTGGGCTCGAGTTTCCCGTCCTGATCGGCGGCGCGGCGATCAACCGCGACTTCGGACGCCGGGTGCTCTACCCGTACGGCAAGGAGTCCGAGGAGATCTACGAGCCCGGCGTCTTCTACTGCAAGGACGCTTTCGCGGGGCTGGACACGATCGACGCCCTGGTCGACGAGTCGGCACGCGAGTCACTGGTCGCCAAGATCCGCGACGAGGCCGGCGAGCTGCGCAGGCGCCCCGTCGCCGAGGACCAGGGGCCGCCGACGAGCGACGACTCGGTCCGCTCGGCGGCCGCAACTGACAACCCGATCCCCGAGCCGCCGTTCCGGGGCGCACGCGAGGTCGAGGTCGACCTGGACGAGGTCTATCCGTACCTGGATCGTCACGTGCTGTTCAAGCTCCACTGGGGCGGTCGCGGCAAGAAGGGGGAGGAGTGGCGCCGGATCGTCGAGGGCCACGACGGCGACGAGGGCTTCGCCGCGAAGCTCGAGCGGATGTGGGGCGAGCAGGACTACCTGCGCCCGCGGGTGCGGATCGGCTACTTCCCATGCAACTCCGACGGCAACGAGCTGGTCGTCTTCGACCCGGCCGATCCGGAGCGCGAGCTGGAGCGGCTGGTCTTCCCGCGCCAGCCCCGCCACGACCGGATCTGCCTCGCCGACTTCTTTCGCCCGCTCGGGACGGAGCGCGACGTCGTGGCCCTGCAGGCGGTCACGGTCGGACCCGAGGTCACCGAGCGGATCGCGCAGCTCGAGCGCGATGGCGAGTTCGCCGAGCAGCTCTTCGTCCACGGGCTCGGTGTGCAGGCCGCCGAGGGCCTGGCCGAGTGGCTGCACGCGCAGGCGCGGCGCGAACTCGGGATCGAGCCCGACCAGGGTCGGCGATACTCGTGGGGCTATCCGGCCTGCCCCGACCAGTCCGAGCACGAGAAGGTCGAGCGCCTGCTCGGACTCTCGGAGATCGGGATCGCGCTCTCGGGCGGCTACGCGCTCGAGCCCGAGCAGTCGACGGCGGCAATCATCGCCCATCATCCGCAGGCGGTCTACTTCGGGATGAAGTCCGGCTTCATCCCAGCCGAGGCGAAGGGCGACGAGCTGATCGCCGGCACCCCGCGCGGCGGCGAGCTGCCGCCCGACTCGGACCCGGACGGGGACGGAACCGTCGCGTCGGAGTCCGAGAGTCAGCCCTCGCTCGACCCCACCCCGGCCCCCTAGGTCGCCGCCGGGAACCCGGCGAGCAGCTCCTGCATCCGTTCCGGCGCCTCGATCTGCGGGCAGTGCCCGCAGCCCTCGATCACCTCGAGCCTCGCCTCGCCGACCGCGCGCAAGACGCGCTCGGCGCCGGTCGTGAACACCATCCGGTCGCTGTCGCCCCAGACCAGGAGCAGCGGGGCACGGATCCGCTCGAGCCGGAACGGATCGCGGATCTCGGGCAGCAGCCGCCGGCCCGTGGCCAAGACTCGGATCACGTCGCGGCGGCTGCGCACGTGACGGGTGAAGGCGCTGATCACCGCCGGGTCGACCTCCCGCGGCCGGGCGAAGGCGAGCGTCCGATACACCCGCCCGGTCGCCTCGCGGACGACGGCCTCGGGCAGCGGGACCGGGGCACGCAGGATCAGCCGGACCAGGGGAGCGCTCTCGATGATCCCGAACCAGGCCGCCATTTCGAGCCCGGCGGGAGCGATGGCGACGACGCCGCCCAGCGCCGCGTCCGGACGCTCGGCGGCGCGCATCGCTGCGCAGCCGCCGAGTGAGTTGCCGACTACGACGACCGGGCTACCGGTTCGCTCGGCCTGGTACTCGATCGCGGCAACGACGAAGCGGTCGAGCTGGGGCAGGACGCCCGTCTCGCGGTCGAGTCGGTCCGCCCGGCCGAAGCCGGGTAGGTCGAGCGCGATCGCCGCCCGGCCGGCGTCGGCCAGCCTTGCCAGCAGCGGGCGCCAGGTGTCGGCCGAGTCCGACCAGCCGTGCAGCAGGAGCAGCGGCGCTTCGCCGCCTCGATCGCCGTCGATCGTCAGCCCCCGGGTGGTGAACCCTCCGAGCTCGAGGCTCTGCTCGCGGATCGATGCCATCGCGCCGGCAGATCAAACCTCAACCGGCGGCGGAGGTCGCCGACGCGGGTCCCTGATCCTCAGCGGCGCACCAGCTTCCACACCCCGCCGCCCAGCGACGCGACGTAGACGTTGCGGCGGTCGTCGGTCCCGAAGCTCGAGAGGCTGTCGATTCGCGGCAGGCCGAGTGAGCGATCGCGGCGGGCGCCGCCCAGCTTCGGCTTCAGGCTCCGGATCTGCCCCTTGCAGAAATCGCCGTACAGATAGCGCCCGCGCAGCTTGCCGAGCCCGTCGCGGACCACGTAGCCACCGGTGATCGAGCAGCCGCCGCCGCCGTGCGAGTAGGTGTGGATCGGACGGGTGTGGTCGCCGGGCGCCGGCGGATCGACCAGCGAGTTGCCCTCGAACGCGTCCCAGCCGAAGTTCGCGCCTCGGGCTCGGCCGAGCGTCTCGTAGTTGATCTCCTCGACCCGGTCTTGGCCCACGTCCGCGATCAGGATCCGGCGCCGGTCGAACGAGAACCGCCACGGGTTGCGCAGCCCGCGGGCGAAGATCTCGTCCCGCCCCTCGCCGTCGGCGAACGGGTTCGACCCCGGAATCCCGTACGGCTGCGACCCGCCGCGGCGCAGCGGGTTGATCCGCAGCAGCTTGCCGAGCAGGCTGTCGCGATCCTGGGCCTTGCCGTCGGGGTCGTCCGCCCCTCCGCCGTCGCCAGTGCCAATGTAGAGCAGCCCGTCGGGCCCGAACTGAAGCTGGCCCCCGTTGTGGTTGTCGAACTGACGGTGGGGGACGGTGAGCACGTTGCGGGCCGACCCTTCGTTGGCCTTCAGCTTGCCGCGCTTGCGCTTGTACTCGACCACCCTGATGTCGCCGTCGTTGTCGGTGAAGTAGACGTAGAAGCGGCGGTCGCGGCGAAAGCTCGGGAACGCGATCGAGAGCAACCCCCGCTCGCCGCAGCACGAGACGCGGTTCTTGATGTTGAGGAACGATCCCTTGAGCTTGCGGTCGCCGCGCACGACCTTGACCACGCCGGGCTGCTCGACGACGAACACCACCCTGCCCGCGCCGCGCGGGCCGTGTACGTAGGTCGGCTGGTCGAACCCGGCGACCCGCGCCAGCTTGATGCCGGCCTCGGCAGCCGACGCGCCGCCGAGCGCGGCGATCACCACCAGGCTGAGCGCGAGTCGCTTCAGAGCCCGAGCCGGTTGCGCACGCCGCGCGCGTTGAGGAACCGGTACAGGCGCCGGACCAGGCCGCGGCGACGGGCGCTGTAGGGGAACCAGATCGGCTCGGACTTCGCCTGCGGCAGGCGTGGGACGGTGAGCGCCTTGGTGCGGCAAAAGCGCCGAATGCCCTGCGACCCGTGCCGAGTGCCGATCCCGGAGCGCTTCCAGCCTCCCATCGGCAGCCCGAGCACGTTGTAATTGATCAGCACGTCGTTGACATTGCAGTGGCCGGCGTCGAGCCGGCGGCCGATCCGCTCGCCCTCCGCCGCGTCGCCGGCGAACACGCTCGAGCCGAGCCCGTAGGTGGTGTCGTTCGCGAGCTCGATCGCCTGCTCGACGTCGTCCACCTTCATCACCGCGATCACGGGTCCGAAGGTCTCCTCGCGCATCACCTTCATCGAGTGGTCTGTGTCAGCGAGCAGGGTCGGCTCATACCAATCGCCGGGCCCGTCGCCGCGCCGGCCGCCGGTCAGCACACGGGCGCCCGCGGCGCGCGCTTCCTCGACCTGCTCGGAGACGATCTCGACCTGCGCCGGCGAGGTCATGGCTCCGATCTCCGCCGTGTAGCCGGAGTCGTCGGCGCCCATGCGCAGGTCCTCGATCTTCGTTCTCAGGCCGTCGAGGAACCGGTCGTAGACCGGCTCCTCGACGTAGACGCGCTCGATCGAGATGCAGATCTGCCCGCTGTTGGCGAGGCCCCCCCAGGCAGTCGCGTTGACCGCCCGCTCGAGGTTCGCGTCGCGGGTCACGATCATCGGGTCCTTGCCGCCCAGCTCGAGGCTGACCGGGGTCAGGGTCTCGGCGGCGCGTTTCATCACCAGCTTGCCGGTCCGCTCCGAGCCGGTGAACTGCACGTAGTCGGCCTCGTCGATCAGGGCCCCGGCGGTCTCGGGGCCTCCGTTGACGACCTGGATCACGTCGGGCGCGCCGATCTCGTCGCCCCAGGCACGAACGATCTCGAGCAGGGTCAGCGGGGTGAGCTCGGAGGGCTTGAGGACGACGGAGTTGCCGGCCACGAGAGCCGGGATCGAGTCGCCGATCGAGAGGATCAGGGGGAAGTTCCAGGGGCTGATGTTGCCGATCACGCCGAACGGGGCGTAGACGATCTTGCTGCGCTTGGCCCGCAGCAGGGGGTTCTGCGGCGTGACGACCTCGTCGGCGAGGTAGCGGGGCCCCTCGCGGAGCCAGAAGTTGATCGCGTCGATGCAGTAGAAGGACTCGAGCGCCGCATCGGCCCGCACCTTGCCGCTCTCCGCCTGCATCATCGAGTCGAGCCGGTCCTGGTTGTCGAGGATCCAGTCGCGCAGCCCCTCGAGCCACCGACGCCGGCCGTCGAAGCCGATCGCCTCCCAGGCCGGCTGCGCCGCGCGGGCGCGCTCGAACGCCTTCGAGACCGCAGCGGGGGCGTCGATCGTCAGCGTCTCGAGCAGGCCGCCGTCGCTCGGGCTGCGGACCTCGAAGGTCTCCTCGGCATCGGGTCTGCCGTTGCCCGCCTCGGTCTGTGTGGTCTCGGGCCGGGTCGCGAATTCCATCTCTACCTTCGTCTCCTCGCTCGGGTCCTCGGACTGTACAGGCGGTTCAGCGCTGGACGATCCGGTAAACGGCGCCGTCACCGAGCGAGCTGACGTAGAGCTTGCCGCCCGGGCCCTCGCCGAACGAACTCGGCGCCTCGACCGTCAGCCCGGTTGAGGCGTCGGTCGCGCTCGGGTCGGACGCGTCTGGGTCGAGGGAGCGGATCCGGTTCTGCGCCAGGTCGGCATAGACGAGCCGGCCCGCGAGCGTCGGCAGGCCCGGATCGCGGACCACGTAGCCGGCGATCACCGACGTTCCGCCCGAGTACTCGTGGATCGGGGGGCGGTAGTTGGCGGGCGCGGTGCCCGGGTCCTCGAAGGGGTGGTTCCCCTCGAGGTTGTCCCAGCCGAAGTTCGCCCCCGACGCGGCCGCCGGCGAAAGATGGTTGATCTCCTCCCAGCTTCCCTGCCCTACGTCGCCGATCGTCAGGTGTCCATTGGCGCGGTCGAAGGAGAACCGCCACGGGTTGCGCAGCCCGATCGAGAAGACCTCGTCGCGTCCCGGGCCGGCGGCGAACGGGTTCGACGGCGGCGAGTCGTATCCCCCGCCGGGCAGGGGCGCGATCCGCAGCAGCTTGCCGAGCAGGCTCTCCGGATCCTGGGCGTTCTCGCCGGGGTCACCGCCCCCGCCCCCGTCGCCGGTGCCCAGGTAGAGGTAGCCGTCGGGTCCGAACTGGAGCTGGCCGCCGTTGTGGTTCGACTCCCCTGGGTGGCCGATCACGATCACGGTCCGCCGCGAGCGCGCGCTGGCCCGGGTCGGCTTGTCGCGCTTGCCCTTGAAGGCGTCGACCTGGATGTTCCCGGCCCCGTTCACGTAGTAGACGAAGAAGCGGCGGGTTTGCCGGTAGTCGGGATCGAAGGCGACCGAGAGCAGTCCCTCCTCGTAGGAGGTGCGGACCCGGTTGCGGATGTCGAGGAACGGCTTCGCGAGCTCGCGGCCCTTTCTCAGCACCGCGATCGTTCCCCGCTGCTCGACCACGAACAGCAGCTTGGGCTTGCCCGGCGCGTCCTCGACGTGGACCGGCAGCGCGAAGCCGCCGACCCGGCGCAGCTCGAGGCCGCCGCCGCCGGCGGCGGCGCTATCGCGGGCCGCGATGATCCCGATGCCGAGCGCGATCACGCACAGCGCCGCGCCCAGCCAGGCTCCGCCCGGCACCCTGCTCCTGGCCCCCGCCATCGGCCTCAGGGTAGCGTGCCCGCGCCGGCGCCCTTCGAGAGCAGGCGGTACACCGGGCCGGCCTGCGAAGCGATGGAGATCTCCCCGGCCAGCCCCTCTCCGAACGAGGTCGGGTAGCGCACGTAGCCGCCCTCATTGCGATCGTCGGTGACCCTCCCGGGGTCGCCGGGCTCCGCTCGCTTGTCCTATTCGGGCTTCTCCGGTGCGAGACGGTAGACCGGGCCGTCGAGCGAGGTGGCATAGATGCGGCCCTCGGAGTCCTCGCCGAACGAGCTCAACGCCGAGACGTCGACCCCGAGCGCGACGTCGTCGCGGGCCGGCTGTCCCGGCTTGGCCGGGAAGCTGCGCAGCTCGCCCTCGCAGAAGTCGCCGTAGACGTAGCGCCCGTAGAGGCTCTCGAGCTCCGGATCGCGGACCACGTAGCCGCCCGTCACCGAGCAGCCGCCGTCGCGCCCGTACTCGAGGGTCGGCGGCAGCGCGCCCGGCGCCTCCTGGTCCTCGTTGAACCGCTGGCTGCCCTCGTACGCCGACCATCCGAAGTTGAGCCCGGGCCGCTCGGTGATCTGATCGAAGGTGACGGAGTCGATCTCCTCCAGGGAGTCCTGGCCCACGTCACCGATCCACAGAGCCTCGGTCTCGCGGTCGAAGGAGAACCGCCACGGGTTTCGCATCCCGTTGATCGCGATCTCGGGCAGCGACCCGGGCTCGCCGGCGAACGGGTTGTCGCCGGGGACCGTGTAGGGCTCGCCTCCGGACTCGCGAGGATCGATTCGCAGGATCTTCCCGAGCAGGGTCGAGAGGTCCTGGCCGCGGCGCTCGGGATCATCGGCCGAGCCGCCGTCCCCGAATCCGATGTAGAGCTGGCGATCCGGGCCGAAGAGCACCAGCCCGCCGTTGTGGTTCTCGTAGGGCTGGTCGACGAACAGGACCTCGCGGGCGCTGCCGGGGTCGGCGCTCTCGCCGGAGCCGTCGGCCTCGAACTCGACCACTTGCGAGTCGCCCTCCGAATCGGTGTAGTCGGCGTAGAGCAGCCGGGAGCGCTCGTAGTCCGGAGCGAAGGCGATCGAGAGCAGGCCCTGCTCACTGCCCTCGCAGCCGACGCGGTCGGAGATGTCGAGGAAGGGCTGTGCGCCGCCGCCTCCGATCGGCACCCGCTGCACGGTGCCGCACTTCTCGACCACGTACACGTGATCCGGATCGCCGCTGGGCGGCTGCGTCACGTAGAGCGGCTGGTCGAACTCACCCAATTCCTCGAGCACGACGCCGCCCTCGCCATCGCCGACTGGCGGCGGCTTGTCCTCGCCGCCATTCGCGGGTGGAGGCGGGGCGGAGGCGGTCCTGGTGTCCTCGTCGTCGCCGCAGCCGGCGCCGACTGTGAGGAGGGCGAGAGAGACGATCAATGCAGGCAGGCGCGACACGGGCGGTATTGATAGCGCAGCTTTATATGTGCCGGATCAAGCGCGGCTTTACCCGTCGCCGATCACGACGTTGCCGGAGCCGTCGACCTCGATCCGTGGCACCTGGTCGCTGATCGTGACCTCGAACTCGCCCTCGACCGCCCCGCCGTCCTCGCCGACCGCCACCGCCTTGCCGCCGAGGCCCGCGGCGACCTCGTAGGCGACCGTGTACTCGCCGGCCTCGACCGGGGTCACCTTCCAGACCAGCTCGGTCGGTTCGTCCGGCTCGAGCGCGCCGAAGGCGAAGGTGCTGGTGCGGGCGGCGCCGGCGCCGCCGGGTACCGCGTCGAGATCGCGCTCGCCCGGGGGCGCGGCTTTCGGGAAGCCGTTCTCGAGGATCCAGGCCGGACGACTGGGGCTCGACAGCCCGGGCTGCTCGCTGCGGACCGCGAACGGGCCCGCGCCCGCCTCGCCTGGTCCGGTGCGAATCGTGACGGCGAGGTTCGGGATCGGGTCGGAGCCCCGGTTCTCGACCTCGAGCGCGAGCTCGGTCGCCTCCGCGAGCCGCTGTTCGGCCGGGAACTCGGCCGAGACGACCTCGACCGGGAACTCCGCGGAGGGCTCGTCCGCGTCTTGGCGGGGAGCATCGTCGCCGCAGGCCGAAAGCCCGGCAAGCAGGGCAGCAGCGAGCGCCAGCGACGCCGCTCGTGCCTTCGCGCCCGGGGGCCGTCGTGGCGGGCGGGCGCTTGTGGCGGTCTCCTCCCCCAAGGCGCCGGGAACATACCACCGAGGGCGCCGCCGCCGGGGGATCTGGGCGGCGCCGCGGGCACCGCTGGCGCCGGGCCAGCCCATCGAATACGCTGTCGCCTGGGTCGTCGGCGCGCCGCCGGCATCCGGGAGAGCAGATGGTCAGATCAACCGCCGACAGGGCGTTCCTACCAGCCAAATCCCTGTTCGAGTCGGTCGGGAACATGATGATCCTGACCGGCAAGACGATCACCGCCACTGTCAGGCCCCCCTATCCGTACGGCGGCGAGCTCGTTTCCCAGTTCCTGTTCGTGCTCCAGCTCAGCTGGTTCCCGATGATGATCTCGACGATCGCCTTCGGCTTCGGGGCTCCGGGGCTGCAGGCGGCCAACTTCCTCTCGCTGTTCGGATCCCTCGACCGGCTCGGCGGCTTCTTCATCCTCGCCTCGGTGCGTGAGTTCGCGCCGCTGGTGACGGCCGTCGTCGTCGCGGGGGTAGCCGGGACCGCGATCACCGCCGACCTCGGCGCTCGCAAGATCCGCGAGGAGCTCGACGCGTTGCAGGTTCTCGGCGTTGACCCGATCAAGAACCTGGTCGTGCCGAGGTTCCTGGCGCTGATGCTGATCACGGGGCTGCTCAACGTGTACGCGCTGCTGTTCGGGATCGCCGGTGGGATCTTCGCCGAGGTCGCCTACGGCCAGCCCCTCGGCGGTTTCTTCGCGACCCTCTTCAACAACGCCTCGGTGACCGACCTCTGGGGGTCGATCGTGAAGACGACCATGTTCGGGGCGATCATCGCGATCGTCTGCTCCTACTACGGGATGAATGCGTCCGGAGGGGCCGAGGGAGTGGGCCGCGCCGTCAACCAGGGGGTGGTGATCGCCTTCCTCGGCGTGTTCGCGTTCAACTACGTGTTCACCCAAACCCTGCTCGCCACCAACCCCGAGATCTCCGTCATCAAGTGACGACCGAGCCGACACCCGGCACGCCCGGACGCGGAAGCAGCATCAGATGTCCGCGGCGTAGCCGCGGACCATTTGTTCGGGGCGAGAGCGGAGGACGTGGCCGGAGGTATTCCTGATGGGGTGGTTGGCCGTACCCAGGGACTGGCTCGCCTCGCTCGGCGACATCGGCCGGTTTTCGGGCCGGGTGCTGGCGATCGTCTACTCGGGCCGCGTCCTGCGCTTCTTCGGCGAGGCCCTGCGCCAGGCCGGGATCCTGGTCCTCGGCTCGACGATCGTGATCTGGGGGCTGGTCTTCATCCTCGGCCTTCAGTGCGGGATCGAGGGCGCCTACTTCAACCGCTCGGTCGGCGCTCCCGCCTACGCCGGGGTGTTCGCCGCCTGGTGCGACCTGCGCGAGGTGATTCCCTACGGCTTCGGGTACATGATGGCCGCCAAGGTCGGTACCGGGATCGTCGCCGAGCTCGGCGCAATGCGGATCTCCGACGAGATCGACGCGCTCGAGGTGATGGGCGTCAACCCGATGATCTTCCTCTGCGGCACGCGGCTGCTCGGCGCATGGATGACGCTGCCGTTCATGTACCTGGCCGCGATCGGGGTCGGGTTCCTGGCGTCCTACCTGGCCGTCGTCCAGCAGATCGGGGAGGTATCGGCCGGCGGCTACTTCCTGATCTTCTGGATGTTCCAGAACCCGCCCGATCTCTTATTCAGCCTGATCAAGGCGATGTTCATGGCGACAGTGATCGTGATTGTCGGCTGCTATTACGGCTACACGGCCTCCGGCGGGCCGGTTGGAGTCGGGACCGCGACGGCGAAGTCGATGGTGCTCAACATCGTCCTGGTGCACGTGATCGGGATGCTGGGCACGCTGATCTTCTGGGGAGCGAACCCGCGAGCGCCGATCGGCGGCTGAGACGAACTCGAAGCAGAGGGAGGAGTACGTGATTTGAGCGAGCAGCCCCGTTATCCCGACGAGCCGCGGCACCCGGAGGAGCCTGTCGGCCCGCCCGAGGCCGCGCCGCCCGAGGCCGCGCCGCCCGCGGCCGAGCAGGTCGCAGGCGAGCAGGAGAGCTTCGCCGACGAGGTCGGCGCCCAGCCCGCGGGCGACTACGAGGAGCCTGTGCCGGAGCTCGGCAGCCTGCACCGCGACTACACGATCCCCGGCGTCGACTCTCGCGAGTCGGACCCCTACCGCTGGCACACCGGCATGAAGCGAGACCACGGGGGCGTCGACGCGATCGAGATCATCGACGTGGTCAAGCAGTTCGGTCGCACCAGGATCCTCAACGGCCTCAACCTCGGGCTCCCGGACGACCAGATCTCGATGGTCCTCGGCCCCTCGGGGACCGGCAAGAGCGTGCTGATCAAGCACATCGTCGGGCTGCTTTACCCGGACTCCGGCGACGTGCTCGTGCACGGCGAGTCGGTCCCGGGGATGACGGACGACGAGCTGTTCGACATGCGCAAGAAGTTCGGGCTTCTGTTTCAGGACGGGGCTCTATTCGGCTCGATGAACGTGTTCGACAACACCGCCTTCCCGCTCCGCCAGCACACCGACAAGGGCGAGGAGGAGATCGGCGAGATCGTCGACCGCCGCCTACGCGAGGTCGGCCTCGCCGAGGCGATGGACAAGATGCCGAACGAGCTCTCGGGCGGGATGCGGAAGCGCGCCGGGTTCGCGCGGGCGCTGGTCCTCGATCCCGACATCGTCATGTTCGACGAGCCCGACTCCGGCCTCGACCCGGTTCGCACCGCGCTGCTCTGCGAGCTGATCCGCGAGGTGCACGAGGAAAACGGCGGCTGCTACCTGGTGATCAGCCACGACCTCGGGACCGCTCGCCGGATCGCCGACTTCATCGCGGTCCTGTGGAAGGGGAAGATCGTCGAGTCCGGGCCCTCCGAGGAGCTGTTCAACTCCGAGAACGCGTTCGTCTCGCAGTTTCTCAACGCCCAGACCGTCGGTCCCCTCGCAATGGACTGAGGCGGCTGCAAAGCTGCGTCTGGCGGTGTCCTGGACCCCGGCCGCTGTGGGTCTAGCCTTCCGCGGATGAGGGATCTGCTCGCACGGATCGCCGCGCGGTGCGTGGAGCGGCCGGCGCCGGTGCTTGCAGCGGCGGCGCTGACGGTGCTCGTGGCGGCGATCCTGGCGCTGCGGCTCGAGGCGGATGCGGGCACCGACCAGCTCGTCGACCGCGACTCGGAGGCGTTCGCCGGGACCGAGGAGTTCAAGCGCGACTTCGGCGACGACGCGGTCGTGGTCCTGGTTGAGGGCGACCTCGAGCAGCTCGTCCTGAGCTCGGACCTGACCACGCTGCTCTCGCTCGAGACCTGCCTGGCGGGTAACGCCGCTCCCTCGGCTGCCGGCGGCCGGCCAGTTCCCGAGCCCTGCGCGCGGCTCGCCGCCGAGCGCCCGGCGCGGGTGGTCTATGGCCCGGCGACCTTCCTCGACCAGTTCGCCCAGCAGGCCGGGCGGCTGCTCGGCGCCGAGGCGGAGGCGGTGCTGCGGCGGGCGCGCGAGGCCGGCGAGGCGGCGCGTCGCGAGGCGGCGCGTCGCGGGTTGCCGGCCGACGCCCAGCGCGCCGCGGGGCAGGCGGCCGCGCAACGGGTCACGGCCGCGTTCTGGAGCCAGCTCGCCGGGCTCGCGGAGCGTTACGACCAGACCGGGCTGCCGAGCATCGGGGACCCGAACTTCGTCGCCCCTGTCGTTTTCGACCCCCGCCGTCCCGGCGAGCCGAAGGCGCGCTTCTCGTACCTGTTCCCGAGCTCGGAGTCGGTGCTGATCTCGGTCCGACTGCGGCCCGACCTGAGCGAGGCCGAGCGTCGCGAGGCGATCGAGCTGATCCGCGGCGCGGTCGCGGACCCGGCGTTCGAGATCCGCGATGCCGAGTACGTGGTCAGCGGAGTCCCGGTCGTGGTCGAGGGCCTGGCGGAGATGCTCTCGAGCGAGATCTTCGTCCTGCTCGCGGTCGCGGTCGCGGTCATGGCGCTCGTCCTGGCGCTGATCTTCGGGCCGCCGATGCGGCTCTTGCCGCTCGCGATCGCGCTCGCCGCCGCTGCGATCCTGTTCGGAGGCCTGGCGGCGATCGGCGGTTCGCTGACGATGGCCTCGCTGGCGGTGCTGCCGATCCTGATCGGGCTCGCGGTCGACTACGCGATCCAGTTCCAGGCGCGCTTCGCGGAGGCCCGCGCTGCCGGCTCCTCGCCGCCCCGGGCGGCGGTCGAGGCCGCCGCCCGCGGTGGCCCGGTGATCGCGACCGCGGCCGTCGCCACCGCGGCGGGCTTCACCGTCCTGCTGCTCTCGCCGATCCCGATGGTGCGCGGCTTCGGCCTCCTGCTCCTGGTCGGGATCGCGATCGCCTTCTGCTTGGCGCTCACGGTTGGGCTGGCGGGGCTGTCGCTCGCAGGCGGCGCTCGGCGCTCGGCGCTCGGTGCTCGGGATCGGCCGCTCGCCGCTCGCCGCTCGCCGCTGGAGGAGTCGCGGACGTGGGCGGGGGAACGGATCAGTCGGTTCGGTCGGCGGGCGCTGGCGCTCGCGGTCGCAGCGCCCGGCCGGATTCTGCTCGCGGGCCTGGTCCTGGCGGCGCTCGGTTGGGTCGCCGGAACCCGGACCGAGGTCGTCTCCGACATCCGCGAGCTCGTCCCGCGCGATCTGGCCGAGCTGCGCAGCGTCGACGAGCTCCAGGCGGCAACCGGGGTCTCGGGCGAGATCGACGTCACGGTGACCGCCCCAGATGTCAGCGATCCCGAGCTGATCGCATGGATGCGCTCCTACAAGCGGCGGGTCCTCGATCGCGCCGGGTTCGGGAGCGACTCGCAGCCCTGCGTCGATCAGCGGACCGAGCTCTGTCCCTCGATCGCCCTGCCCGACCTCTTCGGGGACGGCGAGATCACTCAGCCCCGGGTCCGGCGAGTGCTCTCGCTGCTGCCGCCGTACTTCTCGCAGGCGGTTGTCAGCGTCGACCCGAGCAGCGGCGCAATCGGTGACACGGCGGTGATCTCGTTCGGGATCAAGGTGATGCCGTTCGACGAGCAGAAGCGCCTGATCGACTCGATCCGGGCTGAGATCGACCCGCCCGGAACCGCCCTGGACCCGCCCGACGGGGTGAGCGCCGAGGTGGTCGGGCTGCCGGTGCTGGTCGCCGACGCGAGCTCGGCACTCGAGGAGGACCGCTATCTGCTCACGCTCGCGGGGCTGGTCGCGGTCGCGCTCGCGCTGCTGGCGATCTACCGGTCGCTGCGCCGCGCCCTGGTGCCGCTGATCCCGATCGCCCTCGCGACCGGGTGGTCGGCGCTCGGGCTGGCGGTCACCGGCGTGCCGCTGAATCCGATGTCGGCGACCCTGGGTGCGCTGGTGATCGCGATCGCGACCGAGTTCAGCGTCCTGATCGCAGCCCGCTTCGAAGAGGAGCGCGATCGAGACACGACCGTCGGCGAAGCGCTGCGGCGAACGTACGCGCGCACCGGGACCGCCGTCGCCGCCTCCGGGCTGACCGCCGTCGCAGGCTTCGCGGCGCTGATCGCGACCGACATCCGGATGCTGCGCGATTTCGGGATCGTCACCGTGCTCGACCTGTCGATCGCCCTCGCCGGCGTGTTGCTGATCCTGCCGGCCGCCCTGGTCTGGGCGGAGAGCGGCTTCGCCCCGTTCGGTGCCCGCGACCGGGTCCGGGCCGCCGTCGACCCCGGATGAACGACGAGGGCGAGCGCTCCGGTCGGCCGCGGGGGCCCAGCCGCTACTCGGTCTTCGTCGGGATCGCGTTCCTGGCCCTGATCGCGATCGCGGCCTTCAACACCTTCCGCAGCGAGGAGGGCGGCCTGCTCGGCGCCGGCGGCGCCGAGCCGGGCACGGAGCTGCCGGAGTTCGCGGTTCCGGAGCTGATCGGAGGCGCGGACGCGGACGCGAACGTGTTCCAGAACGGCTGTGAGACCTCGGAGCGCCCTTGCCCGGCCGACGCTCGCCGGACGGCCGCCTGTGCGGTCGATCTCCCGAACGTGATCAGGGTCTGCGACCTGTTCGACAGACCGCTCGTGATCTCGTTCTGGTTCTCGGACCCCGACGACTGCCCCCCGACCCAGGACCATGTCGACGACGCCGCCCGCCGCTACCGCGGCCAGGTCAACTTCCTCTCGCTCGCCGTGCGCGGCGACCGCGAGCAGCTCGCCGAGCTGGCCCGCGAGCGAGGCTGGACCCTGCCGATCGGCTGGGACCGCGACGGGGCGGTCTCCAACCTCTACAGCGTCGGCGTTTGTCCGACCCTCGCCTTCGTGCTCCCGGGCGGGGTCCTGAGCGAGGCGCTGATCGGGGTCGACGAGCTCGAGCCGGCGCGGCTCCAACGATCGATCGAGCGCCTCGTCAAGGCCTCGGATGCGGCCGTCGGGGACTCGCAGTGAGCGCCGCCGCGGATGCGGGCGAGCGGGCCGCGCGACCCGGCTGGGTCGCGCCCGAGCTGCGAGCCGAGTTCCCGGGCCTGGCGCTCTACTGGCTGCGCGTCGATCGCGGCTCGGGACGCTCGACCCCGGCGGTCCGCGAGCGCCTGCGGCTGCTCTCGGATCGCTTCGCAGGCGCGCAGGCGATCAACCAGCGCCAGCGACCGATCCCGTCGGCCTACCGGATCTTCTTCCGCCACATCGGGCTTGACCCCGACCGGCAGCGGACCCCGGTCGAGGCGCTGGTCCTGGAGCGAATGGCCCACGGGGGCTTTCGCAGCCGCAGCCTGCTCGACGACGCGTTGACGATCGCGATCGTCGAGTCCGAGGTCGCGCTGCGCGCCTTCGACGCCGATCGCGTCGACGGTGCGCCGGGAATCCGGCCGACCGAGGCCGGAGAAGGACTGGAGGGCCGGCCGGGTGAGCTTCCGCCCGGCACCCTGGTGATCGCCGACGAGCAGCGGCCGCTGTCCCTGCTCTTCGGCGCACTCGCCGCCGGACGCGGGGTGCGGCCACGGAGCCGAAGCACGCTGCTGGTCGCGATCGGGGTCACCGGCGTACCTGAGATCGCGGTCGAGGAGGCGCTCTGGCTCGCTGCCGGGGTGCTCGGCGAGGCGTGACCTGGACCGGGGCCCCGGCGCCGTCTAGACTTCGGTCGGCCGACCGAAACGGGCAAAGGAGCTTTGTGCCGAGCGCACTCGACGAGACACAGCCCCTCACCTCGCCGGCGGGCTTCGCGCTTGCCGAGCCACGGGTCAGCGAGTCGGCCGAGCGCCTCGCCCGTGAGGACCTGCGCCGCCAGATCGCCCGGCTCGAACGCCGGCTCGGCGCGCTGTTCGGCGAGGCCGCCCCTCGCGGGGGCTTCAGCTGGGAGATCGGCGCGATCGGCGGGCCGCGCATGCTCGGCACCGGCGAGCTGGAGCGGGTTCGCGATTCGCTCGCGATGCGGCTCGGCGACGCCGAGGCGGAGCTCGAACGCCGACACGACACCGAGCGGGCCAACCGGGCACTGATCGAGCGAATGATCGCCGAGCCCGACCGCCATCGATGGGTGCGCGTCTCCAACCAGGACATCGGCGAGCCGGGCTGCAGGCACTGGCACTCGCGCCCCCGTTGGGGACTGCTCGGCATGCTGCTTGGCTGGTGGCGGGTCCGGCTCTCATCCGGTTGCCCGTTAGCCGGGGGGCTACGGCCCCCGGCCCACGCGGTCACCGGCATCACTGATGGCCAAGGCTCGCAAGCGACGCAAGCGGCGTCCTGCGACCGCGGCCCGGAAGTCGGCCGGAACGCCGCCGGCTGCGGGCGGGCGCGCCCCCGCCCGGGCGCCGGTGCCGATCGACGATCAGCGCCCGCCCGCACCCTGGGGCTCCTTCCCGCTGATCGAGCTGCTGGTCCTGGTCGGCCTCGTGTTGTTCGTGGTCGGCTTCTTCTTCGTCGAGGGCTCGCGCGGCACCTCGCTGTTCGTCGCCGGGCTCGCGATCGCCTCACTGGCCGGGCTCGAGCTCTCGATCCGGGAGCACTTCGGCGGCTTTCGGTCGCACTCGCTGCTGCTGGCCGGGGTCGCCGGGCTGGCGACGATGCTCGGCCTTTACTACCTCGCGGGGCTCTCGCCGGCGCTCAGTGCAGGGGCCGCGGTGGCCGTCGTGGCGCTCGGCTTCTGGGGCCTGGCGGCCGACTTCCGGCGGCGCTCGGGCCGGCTCGTCAAGTTGCGCTGATCCGGCGCCCTGGCGCTCGGGGTGATGCTCGTGCGTGCCGGCGCCGGGCGATTGGCGGCGGGGCGGGCGCCTGGCGCCCGCCCCTGCTGACCGCTTCTACCGGCTCCCCGGCCGATTACTGGCTCGCACCGCACCCGAGGCGCTTTGCCTCGAGCTCGGCAGCGAGCAGGATGCGCTGGCGCTCCGTCAGCCTTCCGAGCTCACGGTTTTCGTTCAGTGCCAGCGAGAAGAGGAACTTGCGGGCCCGTGTGCGTCCCCAACGACGCTGGCTGCGCAAGAGTTCCCCGACGCTCATCGACTCGACCTCCGTGGGAGGGTCCTTCACGATCTCCGCCGCGTCGACCAGTCCTGCGGCGACCGCGCGCTTCAGCGACGCCCTCGCCAGCCGGATCCGGTTGGCATGTTCGAGCGCCTGCATATGCTGCGGGATCGAGGCAGGGGCCAGGGTCGAGGCAGCTTCCATCTCTCACTCCTCTCGAGCGGGTTGGGGGGGTTACGGGGGGTATATGTACGGCGGCCGGGCTCCCCATGCGGCTGATGCCGCTCTAGGGGTGGGCCGGGACAAATCACTCTCATTCGTCCTGGCCGCTCCCCTGCCCCGGGGTGCGTCGGGCGCTCGCGCAACCTAGAGAAGATCGGGCGGCCGCGTCAACCGAGGGCGGACGTAGTGCCCCCTCCGCCGGTCGCTACTAGCACCCTTTTTCTGCTCACGCCCGGCTTGTCCGGAAACGGACAACGGGAAACCGACCCGTTGGGGGGAACTGAGAACGGCTCCGAGCGCCGCGGGGCTACGAACGCGGGAGGTCGGGGAAGCCGGCGATCGCCGACTCGAGGACCGCGAGGGCGCGATCGAGGTGCTCGCGCTCGTGGCTTGCCATCAGCGAGGTGCGCAGCAGCGCGCCACCCGGCGGGACCGCGGGATGGATCGCGACGTTGGTGTAGACGCCCCCGTCGTAGAGCGCCTTCCACAACATCACCGCCTGCCAGTCCTCGCCGACGACGACGGGGACGACCGGGGTCGTGGCCTCGCCGCCGTCCGGCAGGGTCCCGGGCTCGATCACCCGCAGGCCGAGCTCGGAGATCCCGCGGCGCAGGTAGCGGGCGTTGTCGAGCAGCCGCGCCATCAGCTCGGGGCCCTCTGAGCGGATGATCCGCAAGGCGCCGAGCGCAGCCCCGACCGCCGCCGGGACGGCAGAGGCGGTGAAGATGAACGGCCGGGCGGCGATCCGCAGGTACTCGACCACCTCCTCCGGGCCGGCGATGAAGCCGCCGCAGGAGGCGAGGCTCTTCGAGAACGTCCCCATCCGCAGGTCGACCTCGTCCTCGAGACCGAATAGCTCACAGGTCCCGGCGCCGCGGACGCCGAGCACGCCGACAGCATGGGCCTCGTCAACCATCAGTCGTGCCCCGTAGCGCCGGCAGAGCTCGACGATCGCCGGCAGGTCGCAGAGGTCGCCCTCCATCGAGAAGACTCCGTCGACGACGACCAGCACCCCGCCGCCGTCCCCCGCCGCCCGCTCGAGCATCCGCTCGAGCTTCGGCATCTGGTTGTGGCGAAACGGCCGCAGCTTGGCGCCCGAGAGCTTGCAGCCATCGAGGATCGAGGCGTGGTCGGCGGAGTCGCAGATCACCGTGTCGCGGGCGCTCAGGATCGTGCCGATGCAGCCCGCGTTGGCCTGGTGGCCGGTGGTGAACACGATCACGTCCTCGCTGCCCATCCATTCCGCCAGCTCGCGCTCGAGCTCGAGGTGAAGCGGGGTGGTTCCGTTCAGCAGCCGCGAGCCGGTCAGCCCGGTCCCGTAGACCTCGAGCGCGTCGCGGGCCGCCTGCTTGACCCGCGGATCGCCGGTCAGCCCGAGGTAGTTGTTGGAGCCGAGCATGACCATCTCCCGGCCCTCCATCTCGACCACGGGGCCCGCCTCGGAGGTCAGCACCTTGAAGTAGGGCAGCACGCCGGCCGCCTTCGCCGCCTCGAGCTGTTCTGCCCGTTCGTGGGCGCGCACCTTCTCGAACACGTCGGCGGCGGCCCGGATCGTCTCGCTCATCGGGCAGAAGTGTAGGTTGAGCGTCCGTGGGATCCGTCTCGGTTCGACCCGTCGCGAGCAAGCGGGATCGTGACGCCTTCATCGAGCTTCCCTACCGGCTGCGACGTGACGACCCACAATGGGTGCCCCCGCTTCGGTTCGAGCGCCGCCAGTTCCTCGACCGCTCGAAGAACCCTTGGTTCGACCACGCCGACGCCGAGCTGCTGCTGGCGGAGCGCGACGGCCGGCCGGTCGGCCGGATCAGCGCCCAGGTTGATCGTCGCTGGGACGAGTTCCAGGGCGGCGCCGACGGCATGTTCGGCTTCTTCGACGCCGAGGAGGACCCGGAGGTCGTCTCCGCGCTGCTCGACTCCGCAGCGTCCTGGCTGCGCGGGCGCGGGCGCGGGCGGATGCTCGGGCCGATGGACTTCACCACCAACGACGAATGCGGGCTCTTGATCGAGGGCTACGACGAGCCATCGATGGTGCTCGAGCCCTGGCACCCGCCCCACTACCGGCGCCTGATCGAGGCCCACGGGCTGGTCAAGGAGATTGACCTGCTGATGTGGGAGCTGTGGTTCGGCGAGCTCAAGGAGGGAACCGAGATGCACCCGCTGATCCACGCCGCGGCGGCGAAGTCGCGCGAGGAGGGCGTTCTCGTGCGGCGGATGCGAAAGCGCGACATGGAGGCCGAGGTGAGGCGGTTCATGGAGGTCTACAACGAGGCCTGGGGCAGCAACTGGGGCTTCGTGCCGATCACCGGCGCCGAGGTCGCCTTTCAGGCCAAGAACCTGAAGCCGGTCCTGGACGAGAACTGGGCGATGATCGCCGAGCTCGACGGCAAGGTCGTCGGCGCCGCCTTGACCTTGCCCGACGTCGATCAGGCGCTCGTCAGGATGAGGGGGCGGTTGCTGCCCTTCGGCTGGTGGCACTTCCTGCGCCGCCGCCGCTACATCGACCGGCTGCGCGTGTTCGCGCTCGGGGTCCGCAACGAGTACCAGCACCTGGGCGTAGCCGCGGCGCTGTACGAGCGCCATATCGAGACCGCCGCCGGGTATGGTCCGCGGGGCGGCCACATGGGCTGGATCCTGGAGACCAACGAGCCGATGAACCGGGCGATGGAGGGCATGGGCGGCAGGGTGGTGCAGAAGTACCGCATCTACCGCCAGATGCTCGGCGAGGGCTCGGCGCCCGCGCCGCGCGAGCCCTTAGAGTAGGAGCGGATGCGAGAGGAGCTGCTGGAGACGGAGGCGGTCGAGCTGCCACCGCTCGAGGAGGAGGGTGCCGAGGGCCTTCGGGCTCGGCCGCTGCCCGCCCGCTCCGAGCAGGGCGCGGATCTCTCGCCGTGGCGCGATGAGGTGCGAAGCGCCGCCCTTGCAGCCGCCGGGGGGATCGTCGCCGGCGCCGCCACGGTTGCAGTGGTTCGCGCGTCGCGCGGCTCGGCTCCGAAGCGTCCGGCGCGGCGCTCGGGACGCTCGAAGGAGCGGCCGGTGAAGATCGTCGCCAGCCGCTCGTTCATGGTCGACGTGCATCTGCTCGACAGGTAGGCGTTGGCCCGCGCGGCGGTCGCCCGGCGTGCGCCCGCAGCTGCGCTCGCTCTGGTTCCGGCGCTGCGCCCGCTCGAGGTGACCGTCCGGCCCGCCTGGACCTACCGGCTGGTGCGCGGCGGCAGGGGGGACGGGGTGCTGCGCGCTCGCGGCGGTGTCGTCACCCGGCTGCTTCACGTGCGCGAGCACCCGGTTGTCGTCCATGCCTGGCAGCCGGCCACCGACCGGGTGCTGCTCCGCGCGGTGCCGGCGTCCGGTCCGATCCCGGCCGAGGCGCTCGAGTTGGCGATCGAGCGGATGCGCTTCGCGCTCGGGGTCGACGTCGACCTGAGCGAGTTCGCGCGCGTGTTCCGCGGCGATCCGTTGATCGGAGCGGCGATCCACCACCGGCCTTGGCACCGCCCGAGGCGGCGGCCGTTTGCCTGGGAGGCGCTTGCCTGGGCGGTCACCGAGCAGCTGATCGAGGCGGCCCGTGCGGCGCAGATCCAGCGCCGCATCGTCCGCCGCTGGGGACCGCGGCTGGAAACGGGCACGAGCCCGGCCTGGGGCGGGCGCGGGCCGTTGCGCGACGTCCCGGCGCCGGCCGTGATCGCCGGCCAGGCGCCGGCGGAGCTGGCGGCGTTCGATCTCGCCCCTTCGCGCGCGATCGCCCTGGTCCGAGTCGCGCGGGAGGTCGCCGCCCGACGGGTCGATCCGGCGTGCGCGTCAGGGGACCGCCGGCTGCTGCGGATCCCCGGGATCGGTCCCTGGACCGTGCAGGTGCTCGGGCTGGCGGGGCGCGGCGACCCCGACTCGCTGCCGGCCGGCGACCTCGCCTACGTGAAGCTGGTCGGCATGCTCGCCGGGCTCGGGCGCCGCGCCACGGTCGAGGAGGTGGAGGAGTACTTCGCCCCCTACGCCCCCTTCCGCGGGCTGGCCGGCAGCTTCGCGCTGGTCCGCTGGCACGGCGCGGTCGCCCAGGGCCCGCCGCTGCGGCGCGCGGCCTGAGCTGAGCCTAGTCCGGGATCTGGCCGGGGAGCAGGGCGTTGGTCCGCAGCTCGTCGGCGCCAGGCCGGGTCGAGATCAGCCCGCGATCGGCGAAAAAGCCCGCGAAGCGCTCCCACTCGCGGGCGTCCATGTATCCGTAGGGCCGCGATCCGCCGCGCTGGGCGAGCAGCGGCAGGGTGGCCCGGACCTCGGCCGCGGTCAGCCGCGGGTCGAGCCCGTCCCCGGCGGCGAGCACGGTCTCGGTAGCCGCCGCCGGATCGGCGATCGCGTCGCGGGTGCCGTGCTCGAGCGCGGCGACGAACAGCCGCAGCAGCTCCGGGTCCTCGGCGACGCGGTCGGAGTTTGCGACCAGGACCAGCTCGTCATAGGTCGGGATCCCGAGGCGGTCGACCGGGACAACGCGGGGATCGCGGCCGCGCTCGGCGAGGTCGACCCCCTCGATGTTGCGAAACCCGCCCAACATCGCGTCGGCGCGCCCCGAGAGCACCGCCGGCAGCAACCCGAGCCCGACGTCCACCCGCGTCACGTCGTCGAGCGAGAGACCCTGCTCGCCGAGGATCGCGTCGAGGAACTCGACCTGGTACGGGATCCCGGCGGTCGCGATCGTCTTCTGGATCAGGTCCGCGGCGTCCTCGATACCCGCCTCGGGCAGCGAGATCAGCGAGCTCAGCGGCTGGTCGACGAGCGCCGCGATCGCGATCACCGGCAGGCCCTGGTCGCGGGCCAGCACCACCTCCGGCTGATAGGAGATCGCGAGATCGACCCGTCCGGCCGCCACCTGGCGGATCGGCGCCGAGGGATCGGAGGGGACGCGAGGCTCGACCTCCAGTCCGGCCTCGCTGAAGTAGCCCCGCTCGAGCGCCGTGAAAAGCCCGGCGTGGTCAGGGTTGATGTAGAAGTCGAGCGCGACCGAGAACGGGACCGCCGCCCCGCCGCCCTGCTCCTGCCTCTCGCCGCACCCGGCACCGAGCGCCAGCGCGGCCAGCGAGACCGCGACCGCTGCCACCTGCGTCCTCATCGAGCGGTTGGCCGGGGTCGCCACCAGGCGAGCCGGCGCTCGACCAGCGCCAGCCCTCCGAACAGCAGTATCGCGAGCGCCGACAGCACCGTGACGGCGGCAAACACGCGCGCCGTCTGGACCTGGCCCTGGGCGACCAGGATCAGGTGCCCGAGGCCCTCGTCGGCGCCCGACCACTCCCCGAACACCGCCCCGATCACCGAGATCACGGCGGCGATCTTCGCCCCACTGAGCAGGAAGGGAAGCGACGACGGGACCTCGACCCGAAGCAGGGTCTGGATCCGGCTGGCGTCGAGCGTCCGCATCATCCGCGGCAGCTCGGGGTCGACGGAGCGCAGCCCGTCGAGCGCGTTGACGGTGATCGGGAAGAAGCAGATCAGGGCGATGATCGCCAGCTTGGGACCGAGCCCGAAGCCGAGCCAGACGACGAGGATCGGGGCGATCGCGATCACCGGCACCGTCTGGGAGGCCACCAGGAGCGGATAGAGCGCCCGCCGCAGGACGTCGGAGAGGTGGAGCACGATCGCGAACGCCGACCCGGCGACGAGCGCGATCGCGAACCCCAGCACCACCTCCTGGACCGTGACCCAGGCGTTCTCCGCCAGTAGCTCGCGATCGGTCCACAGAGAGTCAGCGACGTCGCTGGGCGCGGGTACCAGGAAGGGCTCGATCGAGAGCGCGTCGGCGAGCACATTCCAGCTCGCCGCCAGCTGCCAGAGGGCGAGCAGGCCGAGGACGACCGCGAGCGGCAACAGCACCCGCCTCAACGCGACCCCTCCCGCAACGCCTGCATCGCCCGCTCGCGGGCGGCGACGAAGCGCGGGTCCGCGATCACCTCGTACCGGGGCGCGGCGCGGGGCACCGGTGCGCGGAGCTCCGCAATCGCGGTCGCTGGGCGGGCGGAGAGCACGACCACCCGGTCGCACAGATAGAGCGCCTCCTCGACATCGTGGCTGACCAGCAGGACCGTCGCGCCCGCGCCGCGAAGCGCTCCCGCGAGCCACTCCTGCATCTCGCCCCGAGTGATCGCGTCCAGGGACGCGAACGGCTCGTCGAGCAGCATCGCCGGCTTATCCGCCAGCAGCGTGCGCAGGAATGCGACCCGCTGGCGCATCCCGCCCGAGAGCTCGGTTGGGCGCGAGCGCTCGAATCCGGCCAGCCCGAAGCGTTCGAACAACGGCAGTGCCCGGGCCCGCGCTTGTTCGCGCGAGGCACCGCGGTTGCGGGGGGCGAGCGAGGCGTTGTCGATCGCCGCCAGCCAGGGAAGCAGGAGGTCGCGCTGGGGCATGTAGGCGCAACCGGCGAGCCGCTGCTCGGGGAGGCGGCGGCCGTCGACCGAGATCGAACCGGCGGTCGGCTCGAGCAGCCCGGCGACCAGCTCGAGCAGGGTCGACTTGCCCGATCCGGACGGCCCGACAATCCCCGTCACCTCCCCGGAGCCGATTCGCAGGTCGAGCCGGGAGATGACCTCGGTCGGTCCGAAGCGGTGCTCGACATCGGCCAGCGCGATCTCCGCGCCGTCGCGCCGCTCGCCGTCCGTCGTCGAAGATGTCGAAGGCTCCTCGACGGGAGCCTCGGGTGCGCCTCGCATGCTCCCTCCGCGCGCATTACCGCACAGGTTCGAAGGGTCAGCGCCGGGGATCGATGAGGCGCTATCTCAGCCCGCTGGCCCGCGAGCCCCCCTGGGGTACTCGTCGCAGTGTAGACGGGACGTGTAGGCTCAGCGCGGAAGTGCATTGGGGGGGTTGGAGACTGGCGGGGGTCGGCTGCGCGCTTGCGGGGCTTTGCGCTGCCGCGACCGCCGCGCCGCTCGCCGGGGCAGGAGCCGGAGACCCGCCGGTGTGGAACGAGACGACGCTCGTCTCGCGCCAGAGCGCCTCCACCGGCGGCGCCGGGGGACTCGGCGGCTCGAGCAGGGCAGCCGTTTCGGACAACGGCCGCTACATCGCCTTCGCCTCCGACTCCGACAACCTCAGCGGTGTCGACAACGACGGCTTCTCGAACGTCTTCGTGCGCGATACCCGGACCGGCGATACGACGCTCATCTCGCGCGGTAGCGCCGGCGAGGGTGGCGCCGGCGCCGACGCGGTCTCGTTCAACGCCTCGATCTCCGCCGACGGCCGCTACGCCGCCTTCGCCTCGGACGCCGACAACTTGAGCGGGGCCGACAGCGACGCCGCGCTCGGGGTCGACGTCTTCGTCCGCGACCTGCAGGCCGAGACGACGACGCTCGTCTCGCGCCAGAGCGCGAGCGAGGGCGGGGCGGGCGGCGACGAGTTCTCGAACTTCCCCTCGATCTCCGCCAACGGCCGCTACGTCACCTTCGTCTCCGACGCCGACAACCTGAGCGGCGCCGACGTCGAGGAGGTCGTCGACGTCTTCGTCCGCGACCTGCAATCGAACACGACGACGCTGGTCTCGCGCCAGAGCGGAGCGGGCGGAGCGGGCGGCGACGACGTCTCCAGCTTCCCGGCGATCTCGGGCGACGGCCGCTTTGTCGCCTTCCAGTCGTCGGCCGACAACCTGAGCACGGCGGACGACGACGCGGTGCGCGACGTCTTCGTCCGCGATACGCAACAGAACACGACCACGCTGGTCTCGCGCGCCACGGGCGCCGGTGGAGCCGGCGCCGACGGCGCCTCGAGCGAGGCGGCGATCTCCGCCGACGGTCGCTACGTCGCCTTCCAGTCCGACGCCGACAACCTGAGCGGAGCCGACGACAACCGGTTCACGAACCTGTTCGTGCGCGATCTGCAGGCGAACACGACGACGCTGGTCTCGCGCCAGAGCGCCGGCCGCGGCGGTGCGCCGGCCGACGGGATCTCCGGCGCCCCCTCGATCTCCGCCGACGGTCGCTACGTCGCCTTCCAGTCCGACGCCGACAACCTCACCGGCGACGATCTCGCGGTCCGCGACGTCTTCGTCCGCGACATCGAAACCGAGGAGACGGTGTTGATCTCGCGCCAGAGCGCCGGTGCCGGCGGTGCCGGTGGCGACGGCTCGTCGTTCCTGGCCGCGATCTCCGCCGACGGCCGTTACGTCGCCTTCGACTCGGGCGCGGACAACCTCGATCCGGCCTCCAATGACGTGTTCACGAACGTCTTCGTCTCCGGCAAGGCCGATCCGCCCGAGATCGAGGTCTCCGGCAAGAGCCGCCAGAAGCTCGGCAAGCCGGTGAAGCTGAAGGTGTCGTGCGACGAGCCGTGCTCGGTCGTCGCAACGGGGACCGCGAAGCCGAAGGGCAGATCGAGCGGGCACCACAAGCGCGGGAAGTCGCTCGAGCTGAGGGAGGACGACGCCGAGCTGCGGGCCGACGAGACGAAAACGCTGAAGCTGTCGCCGTCGCGCAAGGTGGCTCGCAAGCTCAAGCAGGCGGCCAAGGCGAGCGTCAAAATCGCGGTCACAGCGACCGATCTGGCGGAGAACACGGCGGAGGCGAAGCTGAAGGTCAAGCTTCGCTGAGGCGGCGCGCCGGCCTGGCCGAATTCTCGGCAGGGGTGACAGGTTCACACCGCAGGGTCGTTGTTCGTACGTAGACGTTGGCAGCGCCCGCGCATCGGCGGGTGCCGTATCCAGGGGGTGGCAGGGATGTCAGTTGGTTCCGTCGTGGGGACGGTCAAGTTGGTCGGTTGCGCCGCTGTGGCGCTGTGCGTCACCGCGATCGGGGCGCCGGTTGCCCTCGCGGCCCAGGACGACACGACGCTCGTCTCGCGGGGCGGGGTGGGCGACGCAATCGGCGACGCGGGTTCGACCGACGCATCCGTCTCCGCGGACGGGCGGTATGTCGCCTTCGCGTCCGACGCCGACAACCTCAGCGGCGCCGACGACGACGGGGTCGGCAACGTCTTCCTCCGTGACATGCAGGATGGAGACACGACGCTGGTCTCGCGCGCAACTGACGGAACCGCTGCGGACGCGGTGTCCTTCAACCCGGCGATCTCCGCCAACGGGCGCTACGTCGCCTTTGCCTCAGACGCCGACAACCTCGGGCCAACCAACCCAGCTCCCGAGGCGGTTGTCAACATCTTCGTCCGCGACACCCTGCTCAACACCACGACGCTGGTCTCGCGCGCCGATGGTGCGGGCGATGGCGGCGACAACATCTCCAACTGGCCGTCGATCTCGTCCGACGGCCGCTACGTGGCCTTCGCCTCGGATGCCAACAACCTGGTCGAGGGCATCGACGCGCTCAGCGTCTTCGTCCGCGATACGCAGACGGACGACACGAGCGCGATCTCGCTGGCCAGCAATGAAGAGGCCGCCAACGACGTCTCTGCGTTCCCCTCGATCTCGGCGACCGGGCGCTATGTCGCCTTCCAGTCGTTCGCAGACAACCTCGCTGACGGCGAGAATGAGGGCGTCCGCAACGTCTTCGTCCGCGACCGTCTCGGCGGCGGCACCACCACCCTGGTCTCGCGTGCGGATGATGGACTCGGCGCGGACGCGACCTCGAGCGACGCCTCGATCTCCGCCGACGGCCGCTGGGTCGCCTTCGAGTCCGAGGCCACCAACCTCGCTCCCGGCAACAACAACGGCGCGCTCGGCGACGCCTTCGTCCGCGACCTGCTGAACGGTACGACGAGCCAGGTCAGCGCGAACGACGCTGGGGTGGGTGGCGACGGCGCCTCCGGCGACGCGACGCTGCCGGGCGACGGCCCGGCGATCTCCGACGACGGCCGCTACGTTGCCTACCAGTCGCTGTCCGACAACCTCAGCGGCGCCGACAACGACGCGGTTTCGGACGTCTTCTTCCGCGACACGCAGGCCGACACCACGACCCTGGTCTCGCGGGCGAGCACGGCGACCGGGGTCGCCGGTAACGCCGACTCGTTCCTGGCGGCGATCTCCGCCGGCGGCCGCTACGTCGTCTTCGACTCCTCGGCCGAGAACCTCGTTCCCGGGGATGACAACGGGTTCACCGACATCTTCCACCGCGACGTGCTCGGGCCGCCTGACACCGACCCGCCGGAGACCAACTACACCGGCGGTCCCGCCGAGGGCGCGACCGTCCCCGAGGGCTCGGTCAGCTTCGAGTTCGACTCCGACGAGCCGGGCTCGACCTTTGAGGCGCGCGTCACTCCCGGGTCGGACTGGCAGGCGGCGACGAGCCCGTTCATCGTCAGCCTCACCGCCGGCAGCTACACGTTCGAGGTCCGGGCGACCGACCCGGCCGGCAACGTGGACCTGACCCCGGTTACGCGTCACTTCGTGGTCGAGGGGGGGACGGTCCGCCGCCTCCGCCTCCCGGCGGCGATGACGATCCGCCGGACATCGAGCTGAATGCCGATACGAAGCAGAAGCTCGGCAAGCGGATCGAGATCGAGGTCTCCTGTGACGAGGCGTGCTCGGTCGAAGCCGACGGCTCGGTCAAGGCGAAGGGCAAGCGCAAGAAGGACAAGCGAGCCACGACGCTGCAGCTGAAGGAGGCCGAGGCAGAGCTCGATGCAGACGACAGCGCCACCCTGGAGCTGGGCGCCTCGAGCCGGGTACAGCGCAAGCTCAAGCGGGCTAAGAAGGGGACCGCGACGATCACCGTCACGGCGACCGACGAGGCGGACAACTCGTCCGACCAGCGGCTCAAGGTCCGACTCCGCTGAGCGGGGCCGGACGGCCCGGCGGCCGGCCCGGCGGGGCCGGCCGTCCGGCCGTCCGCCTCTAGTCGACGGCCGGCTTGCCGCCGGCGATCACCCGGACGAAGTCCTCGAGGTGCTTGGTCGTCCAGCACTCGAAGGCGGCCGTGCAACGGCGCTCGTAGGCGGCCATCACCGAGTCGCCGTAGTTCCAATACAGCCGCGGCTCGGGGTTGAGCCAGAAGGTGCGCCCGGCGCGTTCGGCGATCTGCCCGAACACCTCGGCGTGCGGCTCGCGGCCATTGGTGCGCGCGTCGCCGAGCACGATCACGGTCGAGCGCGGGTCGAGGTCCTCTGAGATCTCGTCGAGGAACTCGAGCCAGACCCGGCCGTAATCGGTGTAGCCGGAGACGTCGGCGACCCCGCCCTCGCGGCTGATCCGGCCCGAGATCGCCCGGAAGTCGCGCTCGTGCTCGAACACCTCGGTCACCTCCGAGATCCGCTCGATGAAGACGAAGCTGCGCAGCTTGCGAAACGAGTCGTGCAGCGCGTGCAGGACGGAGAGGAAGAAGACGCTCGCCGAGGTGACCGAGGTCGAGACGTCGCAGAGCACGTAGATCTCGGGCCGGCGCGGGCGCTTGGGCCGGTATCGCAGGCGCAGCGGCACGCCGCCCGTCTCCAGCGAAGCGCGCATCGTGCGCCGCATGTCGACGATCGCGGCCCGCTTCCGCCCGCGCTGCTCGTGGCCGAGCGTCGCCAGCCGGCGCTTGAGCTGGGCGACCGCGCGGTGGACGGCGGCGAGGTCCTGGGTCGGGCTCGTCGGCAGCGCCCGGTCGAGCTCGGCGAGCGGCCGCGAGGGCGGCAGCTTCTCGGTGCGCTCGATCAGCGCCCGCTCGAGCTCGCGGCGCAGATGGCGCTCGAAGGCCTGGATCTGCTCGCGGTCGAGCTCGACCGAGTCCGGGTCTGCGTCGCGGTTGCCCGCCTGAAGCCCGAGCGTGCGGCGGATCCGCTGGACATCGACGCCGACCACGCCGGAGCCCTCCCCCTGGCGGCCGAAGGCGGCGATGGCGAGGCGCGCGGCATCGCGCATCTCGCCATCGGAGCCCTCCGCGATCGCCTGGCGGATCGCCTCGCGGAGCTGCTCGAGGTCGAGCCGCTCGCCACCCTCGTAGCGGCGGTCCTCGCGGATCCCGTGCTCAAGCGCCTCGGCCTCGGCGGCGCGGAAGAAGAAGCGCTCGAAGAGCAGCTCGAACACGCGCCGGTCCTCCTGGGACTTCGCGATCGTCGCCGCAAGCGCCTCGCGGAAGTCCGCGGGCTCGGTCCAGGGCACGGCGTCGAGCGCTTCGAACGCATCCAGCAGCTCCGCCGTGCCCACGGCGACGCCCTCCGAGCGCAGCTCCTCGCAGAACGCGGCGATCCGGGGCGCGAGGCCGGGGGGTAGGGTCACTCGGCCTGCGAACGTACCGAGACCTCGAACGTCCGATTGTCTCTCGCGCGCGCGTCGGCGTTGACGATTACAGCGGTGATGCGGTCGAATCCACGCCGCGGAGCGGCGAGCGTCACCGAGAGCTTGCCTCCGTCTCTCGCCCGGGCGATCGTCTCGGTCACCGCGCCGCCGCGGCGTCGACCGACCAGGGCGAGCGCTGAGCGCGTGCCGCCCTCGATCTCTGCGGTCAGCGTGTAGGAGGCCGCGCTGCCTTCGCGCGTCACGTCGTACATCGCCCAGCTCGCGTGGTCGAGCTTCTTCAGGTCGCGCTCGCCGTCCGCCCTCAGACGCTTCTCACGGGCGAGGTCGTCGTACAGGTTCGAGTGCGGGAATCGGTCCCACTCGGCGGTCGCGACCGCGAAACGGGCGAACTCGCGAGTGAATGACGACCGACCCCCCGAGACCGAGCGGATCGCGTCCGAGAAGGCAACGAGCGAGAACCGGCCCTGCTTCGGGAAGCGGTCCGAGATCTCCCAGGCGCGGCGGATCACGGCGGGGCCGAGGCGCCGAGCGAGCCACTGGGCCCAGATCGAGAGCGAGTAGGAGCGGAGGCCGAACCTGTCGAGCGGCTGGTCGGTCGTCTCGATCAGCGGGTCGACGAACGCGTATAACCCAGGATTCGGATAGACCTCGCTCGCGGCCCAATCGGCGGTCGCCTCGTACATCCAGTCGTCCTGGAACTGCTCGTAGCGCACCTGCAGGACGTGGGCGAACTCGTGCGGCACGAGGACTTCGAGCACGTCCCGCGGCGTGCGGTCGCGCTCGATGTAGAACGGGTCGTCGTAGTCGTCGTCGATGATGAAGAACGCCGAGCGGTGGCGGGCTCCCTCTCCCGGCGCGTTGTCGGTGATCGCGACGCCGCTGCAGCAGAGGATCCGATCGAGGTTGAAGAGGTAGAAGTCGGTGCGATCGTTGCCGCCCTTGCCGCGGTCCGGGAGCGGCGAGTTCCAACCGAGCCGGCCGACCTGGACCTCGTAGCTGCGCTCCGCGATCGTGAGCGTCAGCTCGACGAAGTCCGGCTCCCCGTCACCGTCGCGGTCGTCGGGGTTCGGTGCGTTCTTGCCGCGCGGCAGCCAATGGACGCAGAAGTGCTGCGAGCAGGCGGGGGACGCCGGCGCTTCGTCGATCGACCAGCCCTCGAGCCGTAGGCCCTTCGGACACGGACGGTCCCCGCCGATGAAGCACACGTTCTCACCGTTGGTCGGGCGTTCCGCCACGGGTTTCGCGCCCGGAGACGCCGTGACACTGCGCCGCAGGTCGGGCGCCGCCGAAGCGCTCGCCGGCAGCGCCACTGTGACCGCGACCAACGCGGATATCCATCTCCGCCTCGCCATGTGCGCAATCATCCCCGATCGCTGCGCGGGAAGCCCGCTTCTAGCCCGCCGCCTCGGCCGCGCTCTGGCTGCCGAGCTGCACCCCGACTCGCTCCGCGACCAGATCGATGTCCGACCGGTGCTTGACGATGATGCTCATCGTGCGCTCGAAGGTCGTGGCGTCGATGTCGTCGGCTCCGAGCAGCAGCAGCGCCCGCGCCCAGTCGATCGACTCGGCGATCGAGGGCGGCTTCTTGAGATCGAGCTGGCGGACCATGTGGATCACCTCGACCAGGCGCCTGGTCAGCTTCTCGTCGAGCTCGGGCGCGTGCAGGCGCACGATCTCCATCTCGCGCTCGACCTCGGGATAGTCGAGCCACAGGTACAGGCAGCGGCGCTTGAGCGCCTCGGTCAGCTCGCGGGAGTTGTTCGAGGTCAGGACGACGATCGGGTGGGTCCGGGCCTCGATCACGCCGAGCTCCGGGATCGAGATCTGGAAGTCCGAGAGGACCTCGAGCAGCATCGCCTCGAACTCCTGGTCGGTCTTGTCGATCTCGTCGATCAGCAGCACGACCGGCTCGGTCGACGCGATCGCCTCGAGCAGCGGCCGGGTGAGCAGGAAGTCCTCGGCGAAGATGTCGTCCCACGAATCGCCCGTGGGCTCCGCCTCGGCCCCCGACGACGCCTGAATCCGCAATAGCTGCTTGCGGTAGTTCCACTCATAGAGCGCCTTCGCCTCGTCGAGCCCCTCGTAGCACTGAAGCCGGATCAGGGTTCGCTTGGCGGCCCGCGCGATCGCCTTCGCCAGCTCCGTCTTGCCGACCCCTGCGGGGCCCTCGACCAGCACCGGCTTGCCCAGTTCCTGGGCCAGGTAGGCGACCAGCGCAGCCGGCTCGTCGGCGAGATAACCGGCTCGCTTGAGCGCGCCCTTGACGTCGGCTACGGAGGTCATCGATTTCGATCATAGGGAGAATGGTCCCGTGCCCGGCCTCGAATACGCCGCCGCTGCCGTGCTGCCCGCCGTCGCTCGGACGACGGGCGACCTGGTGCCCTATCTGATCGTGATCGGCACCGGATTCCTGCTCGGCGCCTGGGGCCAGTCGGCGCGCGTTCCGGTCGCGGTCGCCGGCGGCATCCTTCTGATCCTGATCGGGACCGGAGGCTTCCTGCTCGACAACGACTCGGGCGGGGGCGGTGTCCCGGGCGTCCCGGGCGTTTAGATTCCAGGCGTGAAGAATCTCGACGAGGTCGACCTCTCCGGGACGCTCTCGCGCAAGCAGGAAGAGCGCGGCCTCGCGATCGCCCAGGCGCGGCTTGCCCAGCTCCGACTGACGCTCGGCGGTCAGATTGGCGAGCAGCGGATCGGCCCGCCGCTGCTGGTCCTGTTCGAGGGCTGGGACGCGTCCGGGAAGGGAGGCGCGATCAAGCGCCTCGTCGCTCCGCTCGACCCCCGCCACGTGCGGGTCTGCCAGTTCGCCGCGCCGACCGCGGACGAGAAGCGCCACCATTTCTTGTGGCGGTTCTGGAGCCAGCTCCCGGGCTGGGGAGGGATGGCGATCTTCGATCGCACCTGGTACGGACGGGTGCTGGTCGAGCGCGTCGAGGGGTTTGCGAGCCGCGAGCAATGGCTGCGCGCCTACGACGAGATCATCAGCTTCGAGCGCTCGCTGACCGACGAGGGGACGGTTCTGGCGAAGATCTGGCTCCACATCTCGGCCGAGGAGCAGCTGAAACGCTTCAAGCGCCGCGAGCACGACCCGCTCAAGTCGTGGAAGCTGACCGACGAGGACTGGCGCAACCGCGAGCGGCGTGGTGTCTACGAGGAGGCGGCCGAGGACATGATCGCGCGCACCGACCAGCCGAACGCGCCGTGGTCGCTGATCGGCGCCGAGTCGAAGCGCTTCGCTCGCGTCGCGGTTATCGAGGCGGTGATCGAGCGGATCGAGGAGGGGATGCGCGCATGGGACATCGAGCCGCCGCCGCCGCTGTCCGAGCTCGACTCGTGAGCCCCACCGGGGACGCCCCGCTGCGGTAGGGTCGCGGCGTGCCGGAGGATCACCACGCCGGGGTAGCGGAGCTGGGCGCTCAGGTGGAGCGGCTGCACGAGCTGGTCGGCCTCCAGGTCGCCGAGCGGACCGAGGCTGCGATCGGCGCCGCCACCGCCCAGGCCGACGACGAGCTCGCCCGCGAGCGAGCTGCGGCAAGCGCACGCGAGGCCGCTGCGCGGGAGGCCGCAGAGGCCGAGACCGGCCGTGCTCGCGCCGACGCCGACGCTGCGCGGGACGCGGTGGCGACAGAGGCGAGGCGGGTCCGGGAGGTCGCCGAGGAGAAGCTGGCCGCGGCTCGCGACCAGCTCCGGGCAAAGGCCGAGCAGAAGCTGAAGCTCGCGGCCGAGCAGATCAAGCAGCGCGCCGAGCAGCGTACGGCCGCCCAGGTCGCCGAGGCCCGCGCCGCCGCGCTCAGCGAGGCGACCGAGACGGCGCGCGCCGAGGTCGCCGAGCAGCTCGCGGCGGCCGAGCGGCGGGTCGAGGCCGCAGACCAAAAGGTCGAGCTGGCGATCGAGCAGGCCGAGCGAAAGGCGGCGGTCGAGGCGGAGCTCAGGGTCAAGGCCGAGCACGCGCTGGGCCGAACCGAGCGGCGGCTGAACGGGCTCGTCGAGCGGCTCGCCCGCGAGGCCGAACGTCGCGCACGCAAGGAAGCGGAGGACCGGCTGCGCAACCAGAGCGAGGATTTCGAGCGCGAGGCCAAGGAGGCGGCCGAGCAGGCGCGCTTGCGCGCCGACGAGGAGGCCCGGGCGGAGCTCGAGCGGCGGCTGGCCGAGGAACGGGCGAAGGTCCGCGAGCAGGCCGAGGATCGAGCTCGCGACGAGGCCGAGCGGCGCCTGCGGGCGACCGAGGCGCGGCTCGAGCGCGAGGCCGCCAAGCACGCCAGCTTCGCCGCCGAGGCGGCTCGGCGCGAGGTGCAAAACCGTCGCGCCGCGCTTGCCGAGCGGCTGCGCCGCGAGGCTGACGAGCAAGCCGAGGCGGCAGCCGATGAGGCGCGCCGCACCGCGCTCAGCGGCTAGCGGCGGCGAGCCCGAGGCCCGCCGCCGCCTCGCCGCCTAGGCCGGGATCTCGGCCTCGGTGTGGGCTTGGAGGACCTGCTCGCCCTCCTCGCCGGTGCGGATCCGGATCGCTTCCTCGACCGGGATCACGAACACCTTGCCGTCCCCGACGTCGCCGGTCCGCGCGTGCTTGAGGATCGTCTCGACGACGAGTTCCTTGTCCTTGTCCTCGACCACGACCTCGATCTTGAGCTTCGGCCGCACGTTGACGGTCAAGCTCGATCCGCGGTAGGTCTCGACGATCCCCTTCTGGCGACCCGAGCCCTTGACCTCGCCAATCGACAGGGAGGGAAACCCCCTGTCGAGCAGCTCGGTGCGAATCGGCTCGAACGCTTCGTGGCGAATGAACGCCTCGATCTTCTTCATCTAGCTCACCTCCCCTCAGGCCTCGGAGGGCCGGTTGGCGGTCATCGCGGTAACCGCAGCCGGAGACGCCACCGGCGTGCCGGCGATGTGCGGCTCGACCGGCGCGCCCGGATACTCCTCCGGCGGAATGAACTGCTCCGGATAGCCATACATCCCATGCGAGGAGATGTCGAGCCCGGCCAGCTCCTCGTCCTCCGAGACACGGAGGCCGATCGTCTGCTTGATCGCATAGAAGGCGACCACCGAGAGGCCGAGCACGACGACGAACGTCGCCGCGACCCCGACGGCCTGCACGCCGAGCTGGCCCAGCGCGGCGCTCATCGGCGCGTCCCCGAAGATCGCGTACCAGACCCCCGGGCTTGCCGTGTCGCCGACCAGGCGCTCGGTGCCGAAGACACCGACCGCCAGCGTCCCCCAGATCCCGGCCATCCCGTGCGCCGACAGGGCGCCGACCGGATCATCGAGGTAGCGCTCGATCAGCAGCACGCTGTAAACGACCAGCACGCCGGCGATCAGGCCGATGATCGGAGCCGCCCACTGCTCGACGTAGCCGCAGGGAGCGGTGATCGCCACCAGGCCTGCGATCGCGCCGTTGCCGGCCATGCCGACGTCGAGCGCCCTCGTCTTCGCGTAGACGACGAGCAGCGCCCCGATCACCCCGGCCGCCGCGGCGAGCTGGGTGTTGAGCGCGACCTCGGCGAATGCGACGTCGGTGGTGCCCAGGGTCGAGCCGGCGTTGAAGCCGTACCAACCGACCCAGAGGATCGCCACCCCGAGTCCGACCAGCGGCATCGAGTGGCCCGGGATCGCCCGTGGCCTGCCATCCGTTCCGTACTTGCCGGCGCGCGCGCCGAGCAGCAGCAGTGCGGCGAGCGCCCCGGTCGCGCCGGTCAGGTGGACCACCGAGGAGCCTGCGAAGTCGAGCACCTCCTTGCCGCCGATGTCGTCGAGCAGGCCGTCGCCCGACCAGACCGCGTGCGCGATCAACGGGTAGATCACCGCCCCGAAGACGGCCGCGTAGATCACGTAGGCGCCGAACCTGATCCGCTCCAGGGTCGTGCCCCAGACGATCGCCAGCGAGACGGCGCAGAACACGAGGCCGAACAGCATGTAGCCGATCTCGACGTTCCCGACCACGGTCCCGGCCACATCCTGGCCCGCGTGATAGAGGAAGCCGTCGGTTCCGAACAGCGAGTTGCCGGGCCCGTTGACGCCCTGGCCGATCGCCCACCAGGCGATCGTGACGATCCCGAGGTTGACGAGTACCTTGGCCACCCCGGCGCCGACGTTCTTGCCTCTCGAGAAGCCGATCTCGAGCAGCAGGAACCCCGCCTGCATGAACAGGACCAGGGCCGTCGCGACCATGACCCAGGTCATGTCGAGCTCCGTCTTGACGGCTCCGATGCCGCCTTGCGCGAGCGCCGACCCCGGTACGACGAGAGCCAGCGCCAACGCTGAGCTCACGGTGAGGCAGAGCCTCTTCTTCATCTGCTTTCCCTCCTTGCGCACCAGGCGGCGCCCGGCACTCGCGGGTTCCAGGAATTGCGCCTGACGGTAGGTGGCGACGGCCCCGGGTTCGTTATCCCGATGTCGAAACTTGGCGTCGCCGGCTTGTACGGGCGGTCGGAGCCGCCTGCGCTCAGGCGATGGCCGGCTGTGGGGCGGCCTCGATCTCGAGCTCCGCGCCCTCTCTCGCCAGCTCGAGGTGGCGTTCGGCCCCGCCGAGCTCACCCCACTCTCGCCGCGCGGCGACCGCGAACCGGTCGAGGAACTCGTCCGAGTGCAGCGGGTCGTGGTGAAAGAGCAGCAGCCGCCGGGCGTCGACCCGGCGGGCGAAGGTGAGCGTGTCGGTGAGACGCGAGTGGCCCCAGCCGACGTGGCCGGGGTACTCGTCGTCGGCGTACTGGCAGTCGTGGATCAGCAGGTCGGCGTCGCGGGCGAGGTCGAAGCCCGAGATCCATTCGGGGTCGAGTCCGGCAAGCGGCGCCCCGAGCGCCGGCTCGTGGTCGGGGATGTAGGCGAGGGTCGTCTCGCCGTCGCTGATCCGATAGCCGAGCGTCGGGCCGCGGTGGGTGACCGCCTCGGCGCGGATCGTCGCCCCGCCGAGCTCCCACTGGCTGGCGGGCGTGTCACGAAACGAGACCGAGCAGGGCAACTCGCGGACCTCGACCGGCGACAGGGGCGCCGAGATGTAGCGCGCGACGCGGTTCTCGAGCGAGGCCTCGGGCGAGGCGGGCCCCCAGATCGTGATCTCGGACTCGGCTTGAAAGCAGGGCGGGAAGAACATCAGGCCCTGGATGTGGTCGAGGTGCAGGTGCGTGAGCAGGATGTGGATTCGGGCGCGCTTGGAGAGCCCGAGACCGAGGTTGCGGATCCCGGTGCCGGCGTCGAGGATCAGCTCGTCGCCGCCGGCCAGGGTCACCTGCACGCACGAGGTGTTGCCCCCGTAGCGGTTCATCTGCGGCCCGGGAGCCGGGACCGAGCCCCGGGCACCCCAGACCTTGACCCGCATCAGCTCGCCCCGTTCTCCGCCAGCGGCCAGAACAGGATCATCGCCCCCGACGACCCCTCCTCCGAGGCGACGATCGGGAACGCGCTCGCCTCGACCGACGCCCGCTCGCCGGTGCCGACCCGGATCCGGTACCTGCCGTGGGCCGGGCGCCCGCCACGGATCGCCTCGGTGATCGCGAGTCGGTCGACCTCGATCGGCTGATCATCGCGATCGAACGGGCCGAACGCGGTGCTCCACTGCTCAGCTGTCATCCGGCCGGCGTCTTCGAACGAGCGCCCGAGCACCGCTGCCGCCGCCTCGTTGTAGAAGACCAGGACCGCCTCGTGATCGACGAGCAGGGCAGGGGTCGAGATGCTGGTCAGCAGGTTGCGGGCCAGGATCAGCTCGAGCGGCTTCTGCTGCTGGGAGCTCGCCATCTCCGGTCCCCGGATTCTCCCACTGATCGCCGCGCCGGGCGGGCGGCCGAGCTGACCGAGAACGCGGACACACAACTCGCCCGCAGGTCGTCGAGGCGCTCGTCGGTTATCGCTACGGCCGCCGTCAGTCGGGCCTGGCGGCCGTCTGAGCTGGTCGCGTCCCGATCGCGACCTGGCCGGATTAGCCCTCCAGCTTGCCGATCTTGAAGATCTTCGTGCCGCAGTCCGGGCACGTGCCCTGGATCGCGGGACGGCCGTTCTTCATCGTGACCTGCTGCGGATCCTTGATCTCGACCTTCTTGCGTTCCTTGACGCAGTAACCCTCAGGCATCTGGCCTGCTCCTTTCAGGAGACGTTGGCGCGACCGTAGACAAGTCGTCGGACGCCCGCAGGCAGGCATCGTGGCTACTGTTACAAGTGCTCCGGGGTTACGGGCCGGACCCGCCCGAGCCGCCGCCGCCCGAGATCTCGCTGCGGAGCTCCTCGATGTCGTCCTGGACGACCGAGAGCTCGCCCTCTGTGGTGCGCTGGCCGGCCGCGATCGTGTTCACGCGGCCTTCGAGCGCGTCGAGGCGATCGGTGAGCGTCGCCAGGTCCTCCTCGGTGGCCTCGGAAGCCTGCTCCTGGACGACCTCGACCTGGTCCCGCAGGGCACGCACCTCGTCTTTGGTTGCGCTCTCGTCCTTGGCGCTCAACGCCAGCACGACGCCGACGATCCCCGCGGCCAGTCCGAGCACGACCGCCGCCGCGCCGGCGTAACTGCGCACGCCGAGCTTGCGATCGAGCGTCGCCACCCACGAGCGCAGGCCTTCGACGCGCTCCTCGATCGGCTCTGCGGTCGCAGGCTGCGAGCCGGTCGCGGGGCGCGCGCCCGAGTCCGGCCGCGGAGTGACCGGCTTCGCCGGCTCGGGCTTCTGGTCTCCGGTCTCCATCGCCGCAGATCCTACGAGGGCGGCAGCGGCTGCACGACCGCGCCGCCGTCGGGCTCGAGCGAGCGCCCCGCGCGCGCCCAGGCCGCGATCCCTCCGGCCAGGTTGTAGGCGTCATAGCCCGCCTCGCGAAACGCCTGCGCCGCCATCCCGGAGCGGTCGCCGGTCCGGCAGTAGAAGAGCACCGGGCGGTCGCGGTTTATTGAGCCCGCGGCGGCGCTGAGCTCGTTCATCTCCACGTTGCGCGCCCCGGCCAGATGGCCGCCCTCGTATTCGTAGGGCCGCCTGACGTCGATCAGCTCGGCGCCGGATTCGATCAGCTCGGCGGCCTGCGCCGGCTCGAGCTCGGCCCCGGTCGCGGTCTCGTCGCTCACAGCGATCCATTATCGAGGACGCGGCCGAGGAGGGCGCCGCCGGGCACGAGGCGAAGCGGATCCTTTGTGAACGCTTACTTGCAAACATCTAACCTGATGCCTACACTGCCGAAACGCGTGCTGGGACCAGTCGACGAAGAACGAGGAGATCGCTGATGACGACGCTAAAGATCGCAATCCTGTCGGTAGCCGGGGCGGCGGCCGCGGCTTTCGGGGCAGTGCCGCTCGGTGGCGCGGCCCCGGCCGTGCCGGTGACCAACATGGCTCGGGCGGTGCAGCTGCAGGCCGGCCAGACGGCTGTCGTCGGCTCGACCCACACTCTGATCGAGGCTCGGTTCAGAGCGCTCGAGGGCGTGGTCAACGCAGCGAACGAGAAGGCGGCTGTGAGGACCGCTCGCACGGCCCTCGATGCCCATGCGACCGCCGTCGACACGGTGACGCAGCGGACGATGGCCGAAGTGCTCCCGATGTTCCGGGTCCCGGTCACGCAGCCGCTGCGGGCACAGCACGTGCGAAACGAGGCGCGCGCGGTGCAGCTGCGGGCGTTCCAGGAGGCGGTGATCCGCTCGACGCATCAGGTGATCCAGGCCCGTTTGCCGGCGCTCAAGCGCATCGTCGATGGAGCGAATGAGCAGGCGGCGATCGAGGCGGTGCGGGTGGCCCTGCACGCGCAGGCGAAGGTCGTCCACGTCGCGACCCAGCGCACGATGACCGAGCTGCTGCAGATGCTCCGCCGTTCGATCAACCAGCTCTCGCGCTAAGCGGACGGCGAAGGCGGCGGCACGAAGGCACAGCAGCCCAGATCGGAGGAGCCGATGAGCAACAAGACGCGGTTTGGCCTCATCACCGGCGCAGCGCTCGCCTCGGCCCTCGTCCTCGCGGTGCTCGCCGCCTCGTCGGCGTTCTCGGATTCCACGGACCAGTGTCCGCGCGTGGCGGATCAACCACGTACGGGCTGTGCCCCGCCCTCGGGTGGCACAGACGTGATCATCTGGTCGCGCTACGCCGAGGTTTCCGCGATGACAGAGGGGCAGATCGATGAACTCACCTCCTACGGCGTCGACGGCTACTCGTTCCAGCTCAGCTACGTCCCCGGCCTCGGCGGCAGCGAAGCGAAGTTCGCCTCGACGCTCTCGGGTGCCCAGACGTTCGCGAACAACCACCCGGAGCTGAAGATCTACCTCTCGACGAGGATCAGGCAGCACACAGTCGGTGCGCCGATGCCGCTGGGCAGCGATTCAGCGTGGAGCACGTTCGCGACGCAGGTCGGGCGCATGTCAGACGCGGCCGAGACCAGCGCCATCTACGGCATCGGCTTCGACGGCGAGCAGGCGGGACCAACACCGTCGCTCTGGGAGAACTCCCAGCACTCGCCGCTCTCCGCCGCCCAGGCCGAGGCGAAGGCGGTCGAGCGTGGCCAGCAAATCGAGGCGGCAATCGACAACAGCGTCCCGATCATCCAGTACTACCTGCACACCGAGGGGAGCTGGAACGACAACGTCCAGTGCCAGGTCAACGACGACTGCGGCGGCATCTTCGGGAACAACCTCGGCAACGAGTGGGCGGAGGGCCTGTCGAGTGACGGGCACGAGTTCACCTACATCGACTCGATCTTCTACAAGAGCCCGCACACCAACGTCCCCTGCATCTACGCTTCCCCTTGCTCGACGGACGCGGCGAAGTGGGAGAACGCGATGCGGCAGAACGCCGACGGCTGGGACGACCTCGGGCTCCCCGCGAACGCTTACGTCACACCGTTCATCCAGCTCAGCAACGGGCCGAACGCGACCTCGCGGTGCAACGGTGGTCCTCCGCCGCCCGCGTTCGACGCGGCCCGGGCGCCGGCACAGTTCCTCACACAGGCCACGCAGGCGAACACCTGGGCACAGAACGACCTCGTCGCGGTCTACCACCAAGGCCCCTTCTTCCCGGCCAACTGTGACTTCGAGTGGTCCGACTACGAGTCCGGCCTGCTGGCAGCATCTGACTGACCTGCAGAACCAAGCGCTAGGAGGAAGCTACGGCTGACTCTGGCGCAGACACTGGCGCAGCACTGGCGCAAAGCCTACAAACCGCATGGATAAGCGGGATTGTGCCGATACTTCGCGCATGATTACCATCTGCGCCCCAGCATCCAACCGAAGGAGCGCCCGCCAAGATGCCCGAAGCCGTGATCGTCGACGCCGCCCGGACCTCGATCGGCCGGGCGTTCAAGGGCTCGCTGGCCCAGCTGCGACCGGAGGAGACCGCCGCCTACGTCGTCGACAACCTGATCGAACGCAACCCCGAGTTGCCCCCGGAGCTGATCGAGGATGTCTACTGCGGCTGCGGGATGCCCCAGGGGTTGCAGGCGTTCAACGTCGCCCGGATCATCGCCCTGCTCTCCGAGCAGCTCCCGCAGACCGTCACCGGGACGACGATCTCGCGCTATTGCGCCTCGTCGCTGGACGCGATTCGTCACGCCTCGAACGCGATCAAGGCCGGGGAGGGGGATGCCTACGTGGCTGCGGGGGTCGAGTTCGTCAGCCGCTTCAACGAGCGCACCGAGCCTGCCGGCGTCGCCGACCGAAACCCGAACCTGATCGGCGAGAACGGTCAGCCCAACGCCTACATCGACATGGGCATCACCGCGGTCAACGTGGCGAAGCGCTACGAGGTCAGCCGCGCCGATATGGACAAGTACGCGCAGCGCTCCCAGGAGCTCGCCGTCGCCTCGCAAGAGGACGGGTTCTTCGACCGCGAGATCGTCGCGGTCACCGACCAGGAGGGCAACGAGGTGAGCCGCGACGACGGCCCTCGCGCGTCCTCGACCCTGGAGAAGCTCTCCGAGCTCGACGAGGCGTTCGAGGGCGGTGGCGGCGTCACCGCCGGCAACTCGTGTCCGCTCAACGACGGAGCGGCTGCGGTGCTGGTGATGTCGGACACGAAGGCGGCCGAGCTGGGGCTGAAGCCGAAAGCGCGCCTGCTCAGCGCCGCCACCTGGGGCAACGAGCCCGAGTACATGGGGGTCGCCCCGATCGGCGCGATCGGCAAGGTGCTCGAGCGAACCGGGATGACGATCTCCGACATCGACGTGGTCGAGCTCAACGAGGCGTTCGCCGCCCAGGTGATCCCGATCATGGCCGAGTGTGAGATCCCGCTCGAGAGGCTCAATACCCACGGCGGCGCGATCGCCCTCGGGCACCCGTTCGGGATGACCGGCGCCCGGATCATGACCACGCTGCTCAACGCGATGGAGACCGACGACCATTCGGTCGGGCTCGAGACGATGTGCGTCGCCGGCGGCCAGGGCGAGGCGATGGTCGTCGAGCGGTTGAACTAGCCGGGGCGTCCCCCGGCGGGCGGCCGGGGACACCTCGCTCCCCTGAGCCATGGACCTGATCCCGACCTTGCTCAGCTCCGGGTGGGCCTCGGGGGTGAACTCCTACCTGACCGTGCTCGTGCTCGGGCTCGGCGGCCGGGCCGGCGTCGCCGAGGTGCCCGAGAAGCTCACCGAAACACCGGTGCTCGCCGTCGCCGCGGTGATGTTCGCGGTCGAGTTCGTGACCGACAAGATCCCCTTGGTCGACAACACCTGGGACGCGATCTCGACCCTGATCCGCCCCGTGATCGGCGGCGTGATCGGGGTCCAGTACGCCGAGCTCGACGATCTCGGCACGATCGACGAGGCGCTCGCCGGCGCCGGCACCGGCGGCGTGGCGCTGACCAGCCACGCGGTCAAGGCCGGGCTGCGGCTCGGGATCAACGCCTCGCCCGAGCCGGTCTCGAACATCATCGCCAGCCTGACCGAGGACGGGCTGGTCGCGGTGGTGGCGGGGTTCACGCTCGAGAACCCGGAGATCGCCGCCGCGATCGCGATCCTGCTGCTGGTCGCCGGGATCACGGTCGTGATCTTGATCTGGACCCGGGTCAGGCGAGCGCTGGCGGCGATGCAGGATCGCGGACGAGCGCCGCCCGCCGGCTGACCGGCGTTCGACAGGGAACGGGGGTCAGAAGGGCTCAGTCCTCGAACAGCGCGTAGCCGTACTCGCCGCGCTTGTAGGCGAGCTTCGCGATCGCCGAGAGCCGCTCGTCGTCGTTGTCCTCGACCTGGGCGAGGTCCGAGCGCACCCGCTCGGCGGCGCGGGCGCAGAAGGTGTCTGCGATGTAGCGCTCCTGGCCGGAGGGCTCGACCCCCTGGTCGGCGAAGATCGAGCTCACCCGCGAGAGCACGGCGACCTGGGCGAAGATGTCGGAGACCGCGTTCGAGAGCCGCTTCTGCTGGAACTGGCGCTCGACGATGCCACCTTTGTGCTCGCGCAGCAGCGACTCGGTCACCGCGCGCAGCTCGTTGACCTGGTCCGAGACCGCGTTGGCGTGGGCCTCGAGCTCGGGGTGGGCGAGGCTGATCCGCTCGGGAGCGACCTGGCTGCGGATCCGCCCGCCGACGTAGTCGACCAGGAGCCCGATCGAGCCGATCGGGTCGCCGAGCCCGATCTCGCCCAGCCCGGCGAGCTTCTCGCCGGCGGGCTTGATCCCCGAGAGGGCGATGAAGGCGCGCATGACGTCGTTGGCGCCTTCGAAGATCGGGAAGATCCGGATGTCGCGAAGGATCTTCTCGTAGGGCTCGGTCCTCATGTAGCCCTCGCCGCCCCGCAGCTGCATCGCCCGGTTGGCCGCGTACCAGAGGAACTCGGTCCCTGAGACCTTGCAGATCGCCGACTCGAGCGAGTAGTCCTCGACCCCGCGATCGACCAGGCCGCAGGTCAGATAGCACATCGCCTCGAGCCCGAACAGGTACGAGACCATCCAGCCGATCTTCTCCTGGACGAGCTCGAACTCGGCCAGCGGGCGATCGAACTGGCGCCGGTGCTTGACGTGGTCGATCGCCAGGTCGAGCAGCTTCTTCGCCGCCCCGACCGACCCGGTGCCGAGTCCGATCCGGCCGTTGTTGAGGACCTGCATCGCGATTCGGAAGCCCTCGCCCGGCTCGCCGAGCACGTTCTCGGCCGGGACCTTGACCTCGTTGAAGTAGAGGCGGCGCAGGTCGTTGCCGCGCAGCCCCATCGTGTCGTAGCGCTCGCCGACCTGGAACCCCTTCATCCCGCGCTCGAGGATGAGCGCGACGTGGCGGTCCTTGCCGTCGACCTCGCAGCGGGCGAAGGCGGTGAACACGTCGCCCTTCGAGCCGTTTCCGATGTAGCGCTTCTCGCCGTTCAGCACCCACGAGCCGTCGGGCTGGCGGACCGCACGCGACCGGATTTCGTAGGCGTCCGAGCCGGCCTCGGGCTCGGTGAGCGCGAAGCCGGCCAGCTTTCGGCCGGCGGCGAGGTCGGGCAGGAAGCGCTCCTTCTGCTCGTCGGAGCCGAACAGGTGGATTCCCTTGTACCCGATCGACTGGTGGACGCCGAGGATGATCGACAGCGTCGCGTCGATCTGGGCGAAGGTCTCGAACACGCGCGCGTAGCCGGTCTGCGAGAGCCCCTGGCCACCGTAGCGTTCGTCAACGTAGAGCCCGCAGAGGCCGGCCGCGCCGAGCTCGCGGATCACGTCATCGCCGATCCAGCGCCGCTCCTCGACCTCGCGGTGGTCGATCCGCGAGCCGATCTCGCGAGCGGCTGCGTTCAGCCCGACGATCCGCTGCTGCTCGGCCGGGTCCGGCGCCGGCCATGGGAAGACGAGCTCGTCGTGAATCTCGCCGAGGAAGAGCGACTTCGCGAACGACGAAGCCTCGCGCTCGGGCGTGTCCTCGCTTCGCGCCTCGGCCGCTGCCTCCACGCTGGCCACCCTACCCGCCGGCAAGTCCGGCCTCAGCCCGCCACCCAGCGCTTCGCCTCCTCGAGCTCGTCGAGGCCGCGGACCATGATCTCGCCTGGAGTCAGCCACGCAAACATGTGCACGGCCTTGGTGATCCAGTCGACGTCTGTGACCAGAGCCGTGCGCTTCCAGGCGTGCGGATGGCCGACGCCGAGCGTGATCCCCGCCTTCGTGTCCTCGATCAGCGCTCCGGGCTCGAACTCCTCGAAGCCCGGCCCGACTGCGAACACCATCCGCACCTCTCCTGCCTCCGCCGCCGAGCGCATCGCCGGCAGCAGCAGCTCGCGGTAATCGTCGCGGGTCACGCGCCCAGTGGCCCGGAAGCCGATCGTCCCCTCAGGCATGTCCTCGAGCCGCTCGATCATCAGTGCCGCCCGCACCCTAACGACGCGCCGCACCACGGACCGTCGTTAGCATCGAAGCGCGATGAGCACCACCACCCCCACCTCGATCGACGGGTTGACCGATGAGCAGCGTGACTTCAGGTCGGCGATCGCCGACTTCTGCGAGCGCGAGGCCGGCAGCCGCGAGCAGCGCGAGCGCCTGACCCAGGGCTACACCGAGCTCCACAACCAGGAGCTCTACGAGAAGCTCGCCGAGCTCGGCTGGCTCGGCGTCTCGATCGACGAGGCCTACGGGGGGTCGGGCGGAGGCATGGTCGACGCCTGCATCTTCCTCGAGGAGGCGATGCGCGGCCTGTTGCCGATCGCCGGCTATGGCGTCAGCCTGATCGTCGCCGGCGCCTACGGGCGCTTCGGCACCGACGAGCAGAAGCGGGAGATGCTCGGCGGGATCGCGGCGGGCAGGGTGGAGGCGATCGCGATGTCCGAGCCCGAGGCGGGCTCGGACGTCGGCAACCTCTCCTGCCGCGCCGACCGCCCCGATGGGGAGCGAGGCGAGTTCGTGCTCAACGGGCAGAAGACCTGGATCTCAGCCGCCCACCTCGCCGACCACATCCTCGTCATCGCCCGCTCTGACCCGTCGGGTTCCAAGCACGACGGGCTCTCGATGATCTCGGTGCCGACCGACGCCGAGGGGATCGAGATCCGCGGGATCGAGACGATGGGCGGTCGCGAGGTCAACGACGTCTTCCTGACCGACTGCCACGTGCCCGCCGAGCGGGTGCTGGGCGAGGTGGACGGTGGCTGGACGCAGCTGATGGCGGGGCTCAACGTCGAGCGCCTGATCCTGGCCGCGAACGCGCTCGGGATCGCCCGCCGCGCCTTCGACGACCTGCTCGCCTACATCAAGGAGCGGCGCCAGTTCGGGCGGCCGATCGGCTCCTTTCAGGCGATCAAGCACCGGGTCGCCGACCTCGCGACCGAGCTCGAGTGTGCGCGGCTGCTCGTCTACGACGTCGCCCGCAGGGTGGACGCGGCCCCGGAGCAGATGCTCCCGCGACAGGCCTCGATGGCGAAGTTGAAGGCGACCGAGGTGGCGAAGAAGACGGCGCTCGAGGGGATGCAGATGATGGGCGGCTACGGCTACGCGACCGAATACGACATGGAGCGCCACGTACGCACGTCGCTGGTGATGTCGATCTACGGCGGCACGAACGAGATCCAGCGCGAGATCGTCTCCAAGACGTACGGGCTCTAGGCGTCCGACCGCCCGGCGGCTTCGAGGGCTTCCTGCTTTGTCTGGTAGAGCGTGAGCGAGGTCTGCTCGCCGTCCCGAATCGTGATCAGCCACGCGCTTCGAGCCTGAACTTCGATGCCGTCTCGTCCTCGGAGGTAGGCGACGTTCTCCGCGATCAAGAGGCCGTCCTCGACCTCTGCCGGGCCATCGACGATCTCGATCCGAACTTCGTCCCAGGTCGCGAGGAACTCCTCCGCGAACGCCCGGATCTCGCCGTACCCCCGATAGACGCCTGCATCGAATATGCGAGCGTTGGACCAGTCCAACACGCCGTCGGGGGCCCAGATCTCCAACATCCCGTCGAGGTCACGGCGGTTGTACGCGTCGTTGGCTCGGCGCACGATCTCGACGTTCTCCTGCGACATCGCCCGCGCAGTATCACGCTCTCATTCCCGCAGCCCGATCGTGGCCGGTCAGACCGACGGTCGCTTCATGAACCACTCGGTGAACTCGCGGCAGCGACCCTCGGCGTCGAAGCCGATCACGAAGCAGTTGTCGTAGACCTTGTCGACCGAGCCGCCGGGCGCGGTCAGATAAGTGCTGGTCCCGATCGCGACCGCGAGGTGGCCGTCGACCGCGATCGCGCGATAGGCGCCGTCGTACGTACCGGTCTCGTCGGGATCGTCCTCGAGCCAGGAATCGACGACCGCATCGCGCCCCTCGATCTGATCGCCGTGCGGCCGGTACCGGTAGATCACATCCTCGCTGAACAGCGCCTCGATTCTGTCGCGGTCGTAGCTCTTCCAGGCCTCGACGTATGCGTTGAGCCACCGGTCGACGCTGGCGCGATCAATCATCATCTGCTGAGTACCCCGATGCTCGCTTTCCATACCGCTAGTTGTCCGATGAGATAATTGGCAATCGGCGGCGACCGGCGGAGGCACCCGATGCGACACGACGTGATCCTTCTCCCGGGCGGCGTCCTGCCCGCCGACCTGGCCTATGGAGACCTGATCGCGGCGCTCGGTGACGACATTGCGGCGCGTTCCAAGGACCTCGAGATCTACGGCGCGGACGAGCCGCCGCCCGCCTACGGCCTTGAGACCGAAATCGACGCCGTATTGCGCGAGGCGGACGCCGCGGGGTTTGAACGTTTCCATCTCGTCGGCTACTCCGCCGGCGGAGCGATCTCGATCGCTCTGGCAGGAGGCGGTCCCGACCGCATTCTCAGCCTCTCGCTCGTGGAACCCGCGTGGATCGGGAACGAGGGTCTGAGCGAGGGTGAGCGGAAGGCGCGGGTTGAGTTCGGACGGCTCTGGGATCTGCCGCCGGATCAGGTGATGCCCCGTTTCGCCCGTATCCAGCTAGCGCCGGGGGTCGAGCCGCCTGCACCACCCGCGGGTCCGCCCCCTCCCTGGATGGCGAGGCGTCCGGGCGGGCTCAGGGCGCTGATCGACGCCTTCGACCGCTACGAGCTGGACCCAGCGCTACTGCATAGATTCGATCGGCCGGTCTACTACGCACTCGGGACCCTCAGCAACCCGGGCTTCTTCGGCGAGATGGCCGAGCGCCTCAAGGGCCTGTTTGGCGACTACACGCTCGAGGTCTATGAGGGCCGGCACCACTTCGACCCGCCTCACCGAGCCGAGCCCGATCGGCTCGCGTCGCGGCTCAGGGGGATCTGGGATCGGGCGGCCAAGACAAGTTCTTAGGCACTGGAGTGCGCCGCCCACGAATCTGCGCACGAGCTCCAGGTTCTCCTGCGACATCGCTCGCGCAGGATCACGCTCTGGCCGCGACCTAGCCGAGCAGCGGCTCGAGCCGGTCGGCGATCAGGCGCGCGAGCGGGAGCGAGGAAGTGGCCGCCGGGGAGGGCGCGTTGCGCACGTAGAGCGTGCGCTCGGTCTGCGAGACGACGAAGTCGTCGACCAGCGAGCCGTCGCGGGCGACCGCCTGGGCCCTGATCCCGGCCGGCCCGGCGACGAAGTCGTCGATGCGCAGCGCGGGGACGAAGCGGCGCGCCTCGGCGACGAAGGCGCGCTTCGACGACGCGCGGCGCAGTTCGGTCAGGCCGGTGCGCCAGTGGCGGCCGGCCAGCCGCCAGGTGCCGGGCCAGGCGAGTGTGTCGCGCAGGTCGTTACCGCGGATGCGGGCGAAGCTGTAGGCGTCGCGCGCGCCGACCATCAGCGTCGAGGGCCCGAGCAGCACGGCGTCGTCGGGCCCGCGGGTCAGATGGGCGCCGAGAAAGGGGAGGTCTGGGTCGGGCACCGGGTAGATGTTGGCCCGGACCAGGTGGGCGCGCTCGGGGCGCAGCTTCAGGTAGCCGCCGCGAAACGGGACGATCCGCGGCTCGGGCGGAGCGCCGGCGGCGGTCGCGACGCGGTCCGACCACGCCCCGGCGCAGACCGCGACCACCCGCGCCCGCGTGGTCCCGAGCCGATGGACGACGGTGGCCGTTCCCTCGCGCTCGGTGATCCCGTCGACCGCGCATTCGGTCGTCACCGCGCCGCCGGCCCGCGCCAGGTCCTCGGCGTAGCCGGCCGCGACCCGGGCGAAGTCGACGAGGCCGGTCGCCGGCGAGTGCAGGCCGGCGATCCCGGTCACGTGTGGCTCGACCTCACTGAGCTCGGCCGCCGCGAGGCGCCGTAGTCCGGGCACCCCGTTCGCGGCCCCGCGCCGCTCGAGCTCGTCGAGCCGGGGGAGCTCGGATTCGCCGGTGGCGACGATCAGCTTCCCGCTGCGCCGCGCCGGGATGCCGCGCTCGTCGCAGTAGGAGTAGAGCTCGGCCGCGCCTTCGACGCAGAGTCTCGCCTTCAGCGAGCCGGGGGCGTAGTAGATCCCGGCGTGGATCACGCCGCTCGAGTGGCTCGTCTGGTGGGAGCAGATGACCGGCTCGCGCTCGAGCACGGCGACCGCCAGCCCGTGATGGCGTAGTGCCGCCTCGCGCGCCACCGCGAGCCCGACGATCCCCGCCCCGACGACGACGAGATCGGCTTCGCGCGGCGGCTTGGGCACGGCTGCGAGACTAGTTGAGTGATGCGAGCGATCCGGCCATGTCGCTGGCCCTGAAGCCACCGATCAAGCCCCAGCTCGCGCTCTCGCGCAAGCAGCTGCCCGAGGGCGAGGGCTGGGCGTATGAGCCCAAGTACGACGGCTTTCGCGCCCTCGCCTTCGTCGACGGCGAGGAGCTGTTCCTGCAATCGCGGACCGGCAGGCCGCTCGCCCGCTACTTCCCCGAGCTCGAGTTCCCGGCCGGCGCCTACGTCCTCGACGGTGAGCTGGTGATCCTGGACGGCGACGGGCGCGAGGTCTTCGACGCGCTCCAGAATCGGCTTCACCCCGCGGAGTCGCGGGTGAGGATGCTCGCCGAGCAGACGCCGGCCCTGTTTCGCGCCTTCGACCTGCTCGCGGTCGGCAAGCAGAAGGCGCTCGCGAACCCGTTCGGGCAGCGCCGCGCCGCGCTCGAGGAGTTGGTCGCGGGGTTCGGCGACCCGGGCTCGGTCGAGCTGACGCCGCTGGTCGGCGACCCGGCCAAGGCCGAGCCGTGGCTCGCGGACGGCGAGGGCGTAATCGCCAAGCGCCTCGACTCGCCCTACCTGCAGGGCGAGCGCAAAGCGATGGTCAAGGTCAAGCGCCTGCGCACGATCGACGCCGTGGTCGCGGGATGGCGGCCCGGCAAGGAGGAGGGGACGGTCGGCTCGCTGATCCTCGGCCTCTACGACGGCGACGGCGAGCTGCGCGTCGTCGGCCACACCTCCGGCCTGAAGGCGGCCGAGAAGCGTGAGCTCGTCGCGACCCTGGCGCCGTATGAGACCGGCGAGCGCGGCTCGGCCGACCCAAGCCGCTGGTCGGCCGACCGCGACCTCGAGTGGGTCGACCTGCGCCCCGAGTTGGTCGTCGAGGTCAGCTTCGACCACGTCAGCGCGGACCGGATCCGCCACGGGGCGAAGCTGCTGCGCTGGCGCGAGGACAAGCCGGCCCCCGAATGCCGGCTCGAGCAGCTCGACGCCTGAGCCCTGTTACTGGTCTGAGCGCCGAAATCAAGGTGATACGGTCGGCCTTCCGTAGCCGGACCGCAACTTGGAGGTGCCAGATGGACCTGCAGGAGTACCGTGAGACCAGCCTTGAGACCTGGGACGAGATGGCCCCGGGGTGGGAGCAGCGGCGGCAATGGCTGCTCAGCTTCACCGGAACGATCAACGAGTGGCTGGTCGACCGCGTCGACCCGCAGCCCGGCGAGACGATCCTCGACCTCGCGGCCGGCACTGGCGATCTCGGGTTCGCCGCCGCCGAGCGGGTCGGAGAGGAGGGCAAGGTGCTCTGCACCGACTTCTCCGCCGAGATGGTCGAGGCCGCGCGCCGCAACGGCGAGCGGCTCGGGCTCGCCAACGTCGAGTGTCGGGTTCTCGACGCCGAGCGCATGGACCTCGACGACGACAGCGTCGACGGCGTGCTCTGCCGTTGGGGCTACATGCTGATGGCCGACCCCGCCGCAGCACTGCGTGAGACTCGGCGGGTGCTTCGCTACGGGGCGCCGCTTGCATTCGCCGTCTGGCAGACGCCGGACCGAAATCCGTGGGCGGCGATCCCGGGGATGACCCTGGTCGAGCGCGGCCACATGCCCCCGCCCGAGCCCGGCGCGCCGGGGATCTTCGCGCTCGGCGAGCGCGACCGGATCGTCGACTTGGTCACCGGCGCCGGATTCGGCGAGCCGCAGTTCGAAGAGCTGACCTTCGATTGGCGCTACGGGACCGACGACCTCTGGGACACGTTGACCAGCCTCGCCGGCCCGCTGGCCAGGGTGATCAAGTCGCTGCCCGGGGACGAGCAGGACGCCACCCGCGCCGCGATCGAGGAGCGCATGGAGGGGTTCCGGCAGGGGGACGAGGCGTTCGTCCCGGCGGCCTGCTGGGGGGTTATGGCGAGCTGACGGCCGGGCGACCGCTCAGGCGCGGCCCCCGGGCGATGAATTCCGGCGGCGGCCCGAGTCTCAACAGCTGACCTGATCACATATACCGAGGAGTGCAGAAGATGGGTTACGTGGACGGATTCGTGCTGCCGATCCCGAAGGAGAACGTGGACGCCTATCGAGAGATGGCGGCCGAGGCCGGCGAGGTGTGGATCGAGCACGGTGCGCTCGAGTACAAGGAGTGTGTGGCCGAGGACGTCAAGGAGGGCGAGCTGACATCGTTCCCGCAGGGCGTGAAGGCGACCCGGGACGAGACCGTGTTCTTCTCCTGGATCAAGTACGAGTCACGCGCCCACCGCGACGAGGTCAACGCCAAGGTGATGGAAGACGCCCGGCTCAAGGGGATGATGGGCTCGCCGGCGCTCTTCGACTCCAAGCGCATGGTCCACGGGGGATTCGAGATCGCGGTGGATCTCTAGCCCTTCTTCCTCGCCCGGCTCGGCTGGACCCGGCTCGGCTCGCCCTCCTGCTTGCGGAAGTGCGGCGGCCAGGGGGCGTCGCCGAGGCCCTCGGCCTCGTCGCGATCGGCGAGCTCGAGCAGCGAGTCGAGCGAGTGGGCCACCTCGTCGATCGTCGCCGCCGGGTCGCCGCGCTCGGCGAGCCGGGCCGGCACCGTGTCGAGCCGGAGCTCGGCCGGGTCGGCGTCGGCCACCTCCTTCCACTCGAGCGGGGTCGAGACGCGGGCGTCGGGGACCGGCCGGACAGAGTAGGCCGATGCGACCGTGCGATCGCGGGCGTTCTGGTTGTAGTCGACGAACACCCCGTGGCGCTCCTCCTTCCACCACTTCGAGGTCGCCTGCTTCGGCGCCCGGCGCTCGACCTCGCGGGCAAGCGCGAGCGCCGCCCGCCGGACCTCGGTGAAGCTCCAGCGTGGCTCGACCCGGACGTTGACGTGGATCCCGCGCGATCCCGAGGTCTTCGGGAAGCCGAGCAGGCCGTGGTCGGCGAGCACCTCGCGGACGACGCCCGCGACCGCGCGCACCTCGTCGAAGCCGACCTCCGGGGTCGGGTCGAGGTCGACGCGCAGCTCGTCGGGGTGGTCGAGGTCGGCGCGGCGCGCGGGCCAGGGGTTGAAGTCGATCACCCCGAGGTTGACCGCCCAGACCAGGTGCGCGGCGTCGTTGGCGCAGAGCTCGGTCGCGCTGCGGCCGCTCGGGAACCGGACCGTCGCCGTCTCGAGCCAGTCCGGCGCCGTCTTCGGAACCCGCTTCTGGAAGAAGAACTCGCCCTCGGCGCCATCGACGAAGCGCTTCATTGTCGTCGGCCGTTCGCGCAGATGAAGGCAGGCGGCGTCGGCGACCGCGAGGTAGTACTCGGCCAGGTCGCGCTTCGTCCACCTGGGCGCAGGGAAGTACACCTTGCTCGGGCTCGAGAGCCTGACCTCCCGGCCCGCCGCCTCGATCGCGATCGCCTCCTTGGCCATGGCGCTCATCATTCCAGGCACGCGCTACGGGACTAGGCTGCGGCGATGATCGCCGTCGTTGCCCGCCGGGCCCGGCAACGGCCCGTGAGCCTGATGCGGCCTTCGACCCCAGAGCCGTGCGGGCGAACCAGCGCTGGGCACCGGTCCCCGACAACGATCCCGCCGTTGCGAACGTGACTCATCCTGCGCTGCGCCTCGATGACACCGTTCACCAGCGGGTCCGCCTCGGCGTTCTCGCGGTGCTCGCCGAGGCAAGCCGCGCCGATTTCGGCTTCATCCGCGACGCGCTCGATCTCACCGACGGCAACCTCTCGCGGCACCTGACCGTGCTGGCGGACGCCGGCCTGGTCGAAGTCGAGAAGGACCTCGCGGGCGCGCGCCCGAGAACCTGGGTCTCTGCGACCAAGGCCGGGCGAAAGGCGCTCGACGCCGAGGTCCGCGCTCTCAACGACCTGATCTCGCGCGTCAACGGCTCCCGATAGCGTCCCCGCCGTGGACCTGTCGACGATGACCTACGAGCGCGACGGGCGGATCGCGCGGATCACGCTCGACCGGCCCGAGCGCGGAAACGGGATCACGCTCGAGATGCCGGGCGAGCTCGCCGCCTGCGTCGAGCGCGCCAACCTCGACCCCGAGGTGCACGTGATCGCGCTGGCCGGCAACGGCTCCGGGTTCTGCGGGGGTTACGACCTCGTTGAATCCGCGGAGCAGAGTCACCGCGGAACCGCCAACGTTCCGCCCGCCTCCTCCCAGGGAGCGTCAGCGACCGGTGATCCCGGCGCAGCCGGGATTCGTCCGGAGGCGGCCGGGTCAGGCGAGGGACGTCCGTCCGGCTCTCCGCTCGAGCCGGCGACGATCGCTGCCAACCACGCCCCGGACGCGGTCTGGGACCCGGTGGTCGACTACCAGATGATGTCCCGCAACGTGCGGGGATTCATGAGCTTGTTTTGGTCGGAGAAACCGGTGATCTGCAAGGTGCACGGCTACTGCGTCGCCGGCGGGACGGACATGGCGCTCTGCTCGGACCTGCTCGTGGTCGAGGACGAGGCGAAGATCGGCTATCCCCCCGCGCGGGTCTGGGGCGTGCCGACGACCGCGCTCTGGGCACACAGGGTCGGGGTCGGGCGCGCGAAACGCCTCTTGCTGACCGGCGATTCGATCTCCGGCGCCGAGGCGCTCGAGTGGGGCCTGGCGACCGAGGCGGCGCCGGCGGCGCAGCTCGACGCCCGCTTCGACGCCCTCTGCGCGCGGGTCGCGCTGCTGCCGGTCAACCAGCTCGTCATGCACAAGCTGCTCGTCAACCAGGCCGTCGCGTCGAGCGGCCTGCACGCGACCCAGGTCCTGGGCACGTTCTTCGACGGCATCGCCCGCCATACGCCGGAGGGCTTCGAGTGGGCCAGGCGCGCGGCCGAGACCGGGTTCAAGCAGGCGGTCCGAGAGCGTGACGACCCGTTCGACGACTTCGGGCTGCGATCAGGCTGAGCGCGAACGCGATCCCGGCCCCGTCGACAAGCACGTCGAGCGGATCGGAGTCGCGGCCCTCGACGAAGCTCTGGTGGTACTCGTCGCTGACCGCGTAGGCGAGCGAGAGCGCCGCTGCGACCACGAGCGCGCGGCCGCCGAGCAGCGGCGCCAGGGTCCACGCCCAGGCGGCGGCGAGCAGCGCGAACTGGATGAAGTGGGCAAGCACCCGGGTCCAGCCCGGCAGCTCGGGGGCCACCGCCGGCTGAGCGGAGAGGTAGAAGATCAGCACCATCAGCGCCAGCGGCGCGAGGGCGCGGGGAAACGCTGCGGTCACGGAACCCGATGGACCTCGAACAGGTTCGTCCCCAGCTCCTGGCTCGGGAGGCCGGCGGTGACCGCGATCAGCTCGCCGGACTTCGCCACCCCGGCCTGCTTCGCGAGCCGGGCGCAGTCGTCCAGCAGCGCGGTCAGCCCGACCCAATCGTCGGCGATCGCGCAGCGAACCCCGAACAGGAGGTTGAGCCGTCGCACCGTTGCCAGCCGCGGCGAGATCGCCAGCACCGGCACCCGCGGGCGGTGGGCGGAGACGAGCCGCGCGGTGCGGCCGCTGCGGGTCGGGACGACGATCGCCGCCAGGTCGCCGATCGTGTAGGTGGAGGCGACCGCGGCGCGGGCGACCGAGTTGGCGACGTCGGCGGACTCGGCGAGCACGCGGTGAAAGACCCAGTCGCCGTAGGGCAGGTCGGGCTCGGTCTCGCGCGCGATCCGGTCCATCACCCGCACCGCCTCGAGCGGGTACTGACCGACCGCGGTCTCCTCGGAGAGCATCACCGCGTCGGTGCCCTGGTAGATCGCGCCGGCGACATCGGACACCTCGGCCCGGGTCGGACGCGGCGAGCCGACCATCGAGGCGAGCATCTGGGTCGCGGTGATCGAGGGCCGCGAGAAGCGCCCGGCCAGCGCCAGCAGCCGGCGCTGGAGCTTCGGCACCTGCTCGATCGGCAGCTCGATCCCGAGGTCGCCGCGGGCGATCATCACCCCCGCGGTCACCGCCTTGATGATCTCCTCGGCATGGTCGGCCGCCTCGGGCTTCTCGATCTTGACGATCACCGGGATGTCGGCGCCCGCGGTTCGCACCCGCCGCTCGACGGCCGCGACGTCCTCGGCGCGGCGCACGAAAGAGATCGCGAGCAGGTCGATCTCCTGCTCGATCGCGAAATCGACCCACTCGAGGTCGGTGCGCCCGGCGGCGGGCAGGGTGACGGCGGCGCCGGGCAGGTTGACGCCCTGGTGTGAGGCGACCCGGCCCCCGACCTCGACCGTGCAGCGCACCTCGTCGTCTCCGCACTCGAGCACCCGGAGCCGGATCCGGCCGTCCGCGATGTAGATCTCACTGCCTGCCGAGACCGCCGAGGGCAGGGCGTCGTAGGAGACCGAGAGCCGCTCGGGGGTCCCGAGCACGTCGTCGGTGGTGAGCGTGATCTCGCTCCCGGGCCGCAACCCGACGATCCCGCCCTCGACCTCGTCGAGGCGCAGCTTCGGCCCCGGCAGGTCGCCGAGGATCCCGACCTCCGTCCCGATCCGTTGGGCGGCGGCACGGGCCATCGCGACGTTCTCGACGTGGTCGCTGCGGGTGCCGTGTGAGAAGTTGAACCGGAACACGTCGACCCCGGCCTCGATCAGCTCGGCCATCATCGCGGTGCTCCGCGTGGCGGGCCCGATCGTGGCGACGATCTTGGTGCGGCGGTGGTCGTTCACCGCAGGGTCTCGGTCGGCGCGGTCGCGGTCGGCGGCTCCGCGACCGGCTCGAACTCGCCGGTCTTCGGCGTGTGGGTCGGCGCCGGGCCGCCGTCGTCGAGTTGCTCGCCCTCGGCCAGCTCGAGTCGCTGCACGAAGGGCAGCCGCCAGGCGGCGCCGGCGAGTCCGAGCCCGATCGCGACGAAGGCGAGGGCGAGGAACCACTGCCCGCCGGAGAGCAGCTCGAGCTCGAAGAATTCGCGCACGGGCTCGGCTGCGAGGATGAGCGCGAAGATCGCCCCCAGGCCGGCGACCAGGGCGAGCATGTAGCTCTGCACCGTGATGTGCTCGCGGCCTGGGCCGCGCTCGAGCAGGACGATGAAGCAGAGCCCGAGCACGATCAGGGTGGTGGTCGCGGCCGTGCGGCCCTCGTTCAGGGTCCCGGCGAAGACCCCGTCGACGAAGAAGAACGAGAGCAGTGAAGCGATCCCCATCGCGATCCCGGCCGGGACCGCAAACGCCGCCAGCGCCCGCAGCAGCCGACCGCGGTAAAGCGGCCCCTCGCTGGGCGCGAGCGCGAGCACGAACGAGGGCACGCCGATGGTCAGGAAGGCTGCGACGGTCAGCTGGCGGGGCAGGAATGGGAAGGCGAAGCCGAAGATCGCCGTCAACGTGATCAGGAAGCCGGCGTAGACGGACTTGGTCAGGTAGAGCCGGCCGAGGCGGTGGATGTTGCGGGCGATCCGCCGTCCCTCGGCGACCGCGCGGGGCAGCATCGAGAACTGGTCGCGGAGCAGCACGATGTCGGCGATCCCCTTGTTGATCTGGCTCCCGGAGCCCATCGCGACAGCGAGCCGCGCGCGCTTCAGCGCCGGGACGTCGTTGACGCCGTCCCCGATCATCGCCACGAAGCGCCCGCCCTCGGCCAGCGCCCCGACCAGCGACTGCTTCTGCTCTGGCGAAATCCGGCAAAAGACGGTGTTGCGCTCGGCCGCCTCGCCGAGACCGGCCTTGTCGTCGGGCAGCGCCGACCCCTCGATCACCCCGGCCTCCCGAGGCACGCCGACCGCCTGGGCGACGGCGGTCACGGTCTCGCGGGCGTCGCCGGAGATCAGCTTCAGGTCGACCTGCTGGGAGCGCATGAACTCGATCGTCGCGGCGGCGTCCGGGCGCAGGGTCTCTTCGAGTACGACCAGCGCGGTCGGCTCGAGCGGCGGTGGGCCCTGCGAGGCCGGGTCGGAGGGGAGCGGCGCGCTGGTGCGGGCGAATGCCACCACCCGGCGGCCCGCTGCGGTGTGCTCGGCAAGCGCGTGCTTGAGCGCCCCGGGCAGGGCAAGGCGACCGGCGTCGATCAGCACGTCGGGAGCCCCGAGCACGTAGCTGGCCCCGTTCAGGGTCAATCCGCTCCACTTCCAGGCCGAGGAAAACGGGACCTCGGCGCTGACCGCCGCCGCCCTCGCCGGATAGCGCCCGGCGATCGTCTCCAGGGTCCGGTTGCGCTCTCCGGCCGAGGCGGCGAAGGTGGCCAGCGCGTGCTCGGCCGCCGCCGGCCCGGCGGGGTCGGCGACCTCGACCTTGACCAGCTCGAGGCTGCCGTCGGTCAGGGTGCCGGTCTTGTCGACGCAGATCGTGTCGACCGCGGCGAGCGCCTCGGTCGCGGCCATCTGCTGGACCAGCGTGTGCTGGCGCGCGAGCCGCACCGCGGCGACCGCCAGGGTGACGCTCATCAGCAGCACCAGCCCCTCGGGGATCAGGGTGACCAGGCCCGCGGTCGCTTCCTGGGCCGCCTCGCGGAAGCCCTTGTCGTGGAGGCTGAAGCCGAGCAGGGTGACGGCGGCGATCGGAGCCAGCGCGATCGTCGTCACCTTCAGCACCTGGTTGACCTCGAGCTGAAGCGGGGAGGGCGGGTGGCGAAACTCGCGCGCCTCGCCGGCGACCTTCTCCGCGTAGCTGTCCTCCCGCACCGCGTCGACCTCGTACTGGCCCGATCCGGACAGCCCGTACGAGCCGGAGAGCATGCGCTCGCCCGGGCGCTTGCGGATCCCGTCCGACTCGCCGGTGAGCAGCGACTCGTCGACGGTCAGTCCACGGGAGTCGACCACCGGCCCGTCGGCGACCACCTGGTCGCCCGGCTCGACCCGAACCAGATCTCCCGGGACGATCTCGTCTGCGTGCAGCTCGAGCAGTCGCCCGTCGCGCATCACCTTCGCCCGCGGCGCGACCAGCAGCGCGAGGCGGTCGAGCGTCTCCTTCGCCTTCAGCTCCTGGCGGATCCCGATCGCCGAGTTGACGATCGCGATCAGGCCGAAGATCGCGTCAGCCCAGAGCCCGAGCGAGAGGATGAGGATGAAGAAGCCGCCGATGATCGCGTTGAACAGCGTCAGCGTGTTGGCGAGCACGATGCTGCTCACCGAGCGGCTGGTCTGCGGCTCGCGCGGGCCGAGCCGATCGAGGCGCCGGGCGGCTTCCGCGCTCGAGAGCCCGTGACTCGTTGCCGCCGCTTCCACGAACCCATCTAAACAGAGCGCCCAGCGCTACGATCGCGCGCATACGCACTTTGCTGGCCGGGCGCGAGAAGCAAGTCGTGCTGGTCGCGGTCGCGGTTGCGACCCTGGCCTTCCCGGCGACGGCGGCGGCCTCCCTCGACGTTGCGATCGCCCACACAGAGTCGGCCGATCCGGTGCACAAGGGGACCCTGGTCACCTACACGACGACGGTCACGAACCAGGGCACCGAGACGTTCGAAGGCACCGGTCTCGACCTGTTCGGGCTCGGGGCGGGGAACTCACAGGCGGTCCCGAATCCGTACCGGTCGGCGACCCCGTCGCAGGGAAGCTGCGTGATCGAACCCGCCGGCGAGTACCAGCAGGCGCTCTGCGACCTGGGCTCGATCGCCCCCGGAGGCAGCGCGCGGGTCGTCTCGGTGGTCGAGGCGAACGTCTCGACCGACAACGTCGCCGGGCTGCTGATCTGCGACTTCGGACCGCTCTCCTGCCAGGCCTTCTCCGACGCGGACCCCTCCGATGACGAGGCGCACGAGCGGACGACGGTGATCGTCCCGCCGGTGCTCGAGGGCTCGCCGAAGCTGAAGCTCAAGGGCCTGCCCGACGGATGCCTCGCCGCCGACACGCGGATCAGGGCGAAGGCCAAGATCAGCAAGGTGAAGGAGATCAAGGCGAAGCTGATCGGTCGTAACGTCTCCGAGCGACTCGGGCGGGCCGATGGCAACAAGCTCAAGTTCACGCTCGACGCCGACGAGCTCGAGCAGGCCCGCTTCTACGAGCTGAACGTGAACGTGACTCGCAAGCGAGGGCCGGGAATCAAGCGCTCGGTGGAGCTCCAGCGCTGCTAGCCGGCTAGAGGTGAAAGCGCCGGTGGTGCTGGTGGTGGGCCGGATCGGGCGGGGGCGCCTGCGGCCCGGCCGGGGCGCGGACGAGGAGCCAGGTCAGCACCGTGCCGATGCCCATGACCACGATCGGCGCCCAGAGCGCATCGGCGATCGCGCCTGCGTCGGCGGCCGCGCCCTTGGCGCCGGAGTCGGGCAGCGCCGACTGGAAGATCGCGCTCGAGACCGCCAACAGCAGTGCCCCGGCGAGCACCCGGAGCATCGCCAGCACCCCGGAGGCGATGCCCGCCTTCGAGCGCGGCATCGCCGCCATCGCGGCGACCGACATCGGGGCGTAGACGAGCGCCAGCGCGATCCCGAAGCAGAGGAAGCCGGGGAGCAGCGCGAGGTAAGAGGCGGAGTCCTCGGCCAGCGCCTGGAGCACGAGGCCCGCGATCCCGAACAGCATCCCGGCCGTCATCGTCACGCGTGGCCCGAGACGATCGATCAGCCGGCCCGAGAACGGCGAGAAGGCGACCATCGGAGCGGTGATCGGAAGCACCATCGCTCCCGCCGCCGCCGCCGAGTAGCCGAGCTCGTCCTGTAGGTACTGAGGCTGGAAGAACATCACCGCCCAATAGGAGCCGACCAGCGCGAAGGCGGCGGCGCTGGCGCCGAGATAGGGACGGTTGTGGAACAGCGTGAAGTCGACCAGCGGGTCCTCGCGCCGGCGCTCGAGCAGGCAGAACCCGCAGAGGACCGCGCCGCCGCCGCCGAGCAGCGCCAGCGTCCGGGCCGAGCCCCAGCCCCACTCGTCCGCCTCGACGAGCCCGAAGACGACCGCCGTGAGCCCGACCGCGAGCACGACAACGCCCGCCAAGTCGACCCGGCGCGGGGCGTCGGGATCGCGCGACTCCTCGCCGCGCGCGAGCAGGATCGCGATCCCCGCGGCGGCCACCGGGACGTTGATGAAGAAGATCCAGCGCCAGCTCGCCGCCTCGATCAGCAGGCCGCCGATCAGCGGTCCGACCGCGAGCGCGATCGCCGAGACGGCGGCCCACACGCCGAGCGCTCGCGCCTGCTGGTCTGGCGGGAAGGCATGCGCGGTGAGCGCCAGCGAGAGCGAGAGGAGCGCCGCTCCGCCGATTCCCTGCACGACCCGCCCCGCGATCAGCATCCCCTCGGAGTCGGCGCTACCGGAGACCACCGAGCCGACCGCGAAGGCGACCATGCCGATCACGAAGACGAGCCGGCGGCCGCGAATGTCACCGAGCCGTCCGGCGGTGATCACGGTCGCGGTCAGCGCCAGCAGGTAGGCGTTCTGGATCCACTGCAGGCCGTCGAGGCCGGTGTCGAGATCGGCCCGGATCGCCGGCAGCGCAAGCACGACGACGGTCGAGTCGAGCATCAGCACGAACAGCCCTGCGCAGGAGCCGACCAGCACCCACCACGGGTTGGCCCGGCGCGGGGAAGCGGTCGGCATCGCGCGAGCCTAGATGCTCTGGTTCGCGACTCGGCCCGACGGGTAGGATCGCGGGCCAGTGGAACAGGGCACGAGCCCCAGAGCCGGCGGCGCGGAAGCTGTCTCGGTCGAGTTCCGCGCGGCGACCAAGGTCTACCCCGGCGCCGAGCGGCCGGCGGTCGATGAGCTCAGCCTCGAGGTCGGCGCCGGCGAGATCTGCGTCCTGGTCGGGCCGTCGGGGTGTGGCAAGACGACCGCGATGCGGATGGCCAACCGGATGGTCGAGATCACCGCGGGTGACGTGTTGATCGGCGAGCGCTCGGTCCGGGAGCGGTCGGCCGCCGAGCTGCGACGGGAGATCGGCTACGTGATCCAGCAGATCGGCCTCTTTCCGCATCGCACGATCGCCCAGAACATCGCCACCGTGCCCGGCCTGCTCGGCTGGGACCGCGCCCGCGCCGAGGAGCGCTCGCGGGAGCTGCTGGGGCTGATCGGGCTCGATGCCGAGATGGCCGATCGCTTTCCGGCCCAGCTCTCGGGCGGACAGCAGCAGCGGGTCGGCGTCGCCCGCGCGCTGGCGGCGAACCCGGCGGTGATGCTGATGGACGAGCCGTTCGGGGCGGTCGACCCGATCAACCGCGAGCGGCTCCAGAACGAGTTCCTGCGCCTCCAGGCCGAGCTGCGCAAGACGATCCTCTTCGTCACCCACGACATCGACGAGGCGATCAAGATGGGGGACCGGATCGCGATCCTGCGCGAAGGGGGCAAGCTGGCGCAGTACGCGACTCCGGCCGAGCTGCTGATGGCCCCGGCTGACGGGTTCGTCGAGGACTTCGTCGGTGCCGACCGGGCGCTCAAGCGGCTGGCCCTGATGCGGGTCGCCGACATCGACCTCTGGCAGGCGCCGCTCGCCTTCGTCGGCCAGGCCACGGCCGAGGTGCGGGCGAAGCTCGCGGGTGCCGAGGTGCCGCACGCGCTCGTGGTCGACTCCGAGCGCCGCCCGCTGGGCTGGCTTTCGCAGGCCGACCTGGCGGGAGCGACGGTTCCAGCCCGCCCCGACACCTCGCCTGATCCGCTGCTCGAGATCGACGACGTGATGCGCGACGCGCTCTCGGACCTGCTCCAGGCCGAGACCCGCTATGCGCCGGTCGTCGATGCACAGGGGCGGATCGCGGGCGTGCTCTCGGTCGAGATCATCTCCGAGTTCCTGACCTCCGACGAGGCGCTGGTCGAGGAGCATCCGGCGGCCGAGCGGCCGCAGGTGTAGAGCCGTGCTCGGTTCGCTGGCGACCGTGCTGCCGCTCGCCCAGGACGGCGGTTTCGTCCGCGACCCGGCTGAGGCCGGGACCGAGTGCGTGGCGGAGAACGACACCGTCTGCGTCGGCTGGGCGATCGACAACTTCGACCGCTACGTGACCCCGACGCTCGAGCATCTGGTCCTGGTCCTGGTCCCGGTCACGGTCGGGTTCGTGATCGCGCTCGCGATGGCGCTGCTCTCGCACCGCCGCCGCTGGCTGGTGCCGACCTTCACCGGCGCCACCGGGGTGATCTACACGATCCCGAGCATCGCCCTGTTCCTGATCCTGCTCCCGGTCACCGGTCGCGGGACGCTGACCGCGATCATCGCGCTCACCCTCTACACGCTGCAGATCATCTACCGCAACATCGTCACCGGGCTCGCCAACGTCCCTGAGGCGGCCAAGGACGCCGGCAGGGGGATGGGGATGACCGGTCGCCAGCTCCTGTGGAGGGTCGAGCTGCCGCTGGCCGTGCCGGAGATCATCGCGGGGTTGCGGATCGCGACCGTCTCCACGGTCGCGATCGCGACCCTGGCGGTGTTCGCGGGCGCCGGCGGGCTCGGCGCCGAGCTCTACGGCGACCTCACCTTCAAGACCGGGATCGTGGTCTGCGGGTCGATCGCGATCGCGATGGCGATCGGCTTCGATGTGATCTACCTCGCGATCCAGCGCCTGCTCTCCCCGTGGCGAAGGGTGAGGCCGGCATGAGCGGGTTGGTCGTCGGCTCGGTGATCGACTCGTTCGCGAACGCGATCGAGTTCATCTTCGAGCCTCAGCAGGGACCCCGGGCCGCGGCCGACGAGGTCGGCGGCCTGGCGCAGGTCTGGGAGCTGATGTGGACGCAGATCTGGATCAGCGCCCTGGCGCTCGCGATCGCCTGCGCGATCGCGATTCCCGTCGGCCTCTATCTCGGGCACCGGGGGAGCGGGGAGCTGCTCGCGGTCGCGATCGGCAACGCCGGCCGCGCGATCCCCGAGCTGGTCCTGATCGCGGCGATGGCGGCGTTCATCGGCGTCGGCGTGCTCAACGTGACGATCGCGCTGATGATCCTCGGGATCCCCCCGATCCTCACGAACACGTTCGTCGGCGTGCGCCAGGTCGATCGCGGCGCGGTCGAGGCGGCGCGGGGGATGGGGATGACCGAGCTCGAGGTGATTCGCCGGGTCGAGCTGCCACTCGCGGTGCCGACACTGATGAGCGGGGTGCGCACCGGGGCGATCACGATCGTCGCCACGGCGACGATCGCGCCGCTCGCGGGGGTGCTGACGCTCGGCGACTTCATCATCAACCGCGGGGTCTACGGCGAGGAGGGCGTGCTGGCGGGGGCGATCCTCGTCGCCCTGCTCGCGCTCGCGTTCGAGCTGGCGCTTGCGGGCCTGCAACGGCTGCTGACCCCAAGGGGTCTGGAGCTGCAACGCGACCCCGCCCGCGCAACCGCGTAGGATCACCGGACCGCGAAAATCGCGGAAGGTCACCTAAGAGGGAGGATCACCCCAAGATGAGCTCCACCGCCCGATACAAGGGGCTATTCGCCTTGCTCGCCGCGCTCGTGCTCGCGCTCGCGGTCGCCGCCTGCGGCGACGACGAGGACGACGACTCGGGCGACACCGGCACCGAGACCTCCTCGACCGCGATCGAGGAGAACCCCGACAACAACGGCGTCGCGCTGACGGTCGGCTCGAAGAACTTCACCGAGCAGATCGTGCTCGGCGAGATCTACGCCCAAGGGCTCGAGGCGGCCGGCTACGACGTCTCCACCGATCTCAACCTCGGTGACGAGTTCGTCGCCCTGAAGGCGCTCGAGAACGGCGAGATCAGCGGCTACCCGGAGTACACCTCCACCGCTCTGACCTCGTTCTTCGACACCGCGCCCGAGGATGTGCCCGGGGATCCGCAGGAGGCGCTCGACCAGGCGCAGCCGGACTTCGAGGCGAAGAGCCTGGTCGCCTACCCGCCGACCCCGTTCTCGTCCGCGAACGCGGTGGGGATGCTCGCCTCGAAGGCCGACGAGCTCGGGATCAGCTCGATCTCCGACCTCGAGCAGAACCAGGACCTGACCCTCTACGGCTCGCCCGAGTGCCGGCAGCGGATCGACTGCCTCGCCGGCCTCGAGGAGTACTACGGGCTCACCGGCCTGCGTGAGAACTTCACGCCGGTCGACATCGCCCTGCGCTATGAGGTGCTCGACAAGGGAGACGCCGACCTCTCGATCCTGTTCACGACCGACGCGCAGCTGTTCGTCTCCGAGGACTACACGATCCTCGAGGATGACCAGGGCGTGCTCCCGGCCGGCAACGTGACCTTCGTCGCCAGCCAGGAGGCGGTCGACGAGGCCGGCGCGGATTTCGGCGAGACGATCGAGAACGTGCAGTCCAACCTCTCGCTCGAGGTGATGCAGGAGCTCAACGCCCGGGTCGACATCGACAAGGAAAAGCCCGAGGACGTCGCCGCCGACTACCTGACGGAGTTCGGCTACACCGGATAGCCGACAGACATACGAGTTCGCCGCGGCGGCAAACCGGGTAGGCGAGGACCCGTGGCCGCCGCGGCGATACTCGACATCGACGGGACGCTGGTCGACTCCAACTACCAGCACGCGATCGCCTGGCATCGCGCCTTTCGCGAGCACGGGCTGACGTTGCCGCTCTGGCGACTGCACCGCCACATCGGGATCGGCGGCGATCAGTTCGTCGCCGCGGTCGCCGGGACCGAGTTCGAGCAGGGCTGCGGTGACGCCGTCAGGGAGGCCGAGGCGCGGTTCTTCGCCGAGCTGATCGACGAGGTCCGACCGCTCGACCGCGCGCGCGACCTGATCCGGGAGCTGAAGCGCCGCGACCACCGCGTCGTCCTCGCCAGCTCGGCGAAGGCGCCCGATGCCGAGCGCTTCGTCGACCTGCTCGAGGTCCGCGAGGCGGTCGATGCCTGGACGACCTCGGCCGACGTCGATCGGTCCAAGCCGGCCCCCGACCTGGTCGCGACCGCGGTCGGGCGGGCGGGAGGGGCGCCGGCGGTGATGGTGGGCGACACGACCTGGGACGTGGAGGCGGCCGCGCGGGCCGGGCTGGAGACGATCTGCGTGCTCACCGGGGGTTTCGGCGCGGGGGAGTTGATGGGGGCGGGCGCGCTCGCCGTCTACGAGTCCCCGGGCGCCCTGCTCGAGTCGCTGGACTCGACCCCGCTGCGCTGATCGTCCCGACGGCCATAGGCTGAGCAGGTGGGCGAGGACGCCGCAGACCTGAGCCCGGACGACGCAGCGATCCTGGCGCTCGAGTCCCGCGCGATCGCCGGTCACACGCTGAAGCTCTGCCTGCTCGGCCCGTCCGGCGAGCCGCTCGATCTCGAGGCGCTGCGGGCCAGCGTCGGCGAGCGCCTCGCGGCCGAGCCGCTTGGCCGGATGCGGGTCGAGCGGGCGGGCGCCCGACCGCGCTGGGTGCCCGACGAGGGCTTCGACGTCGCTGCCCACGTCGGCCGGCGCGAGCTCGGCCCGGAGCTCGACGAGGAGGCGCTGCGCAGGGCGGCCGGCGAGCTGATGGCCGAGCGGCTCGATCACGACCGGCCGCTGTGGCGCCTCGACGTCGTCGGCCCGCTGGCAGACGGGCGCGAGGCGATCGTGGCGCGAATCCACCACGCGATGGCGGACGGGATCAGCTCGGTGCGCTTCCTCGATGCGGTGCTCTGGGACGTGGCCACCGATTCCCCGGAGCCGGCAGAACGGCGCCGGGTCGCGCCCCCCACGGGGGCGACGAAGCCGTCGCCCCTCCGCGAGGCGAGCCGGTTGCCCGGCGCGATCCGCCGCGAGCTCGGCGCCCTCGCCTCGCGCTCGCCGCTCGACCGCGAGATCGGCGCCGCGCGCGAGCTCGGCGTCGCCGGCGCGCCGCTCACGGACCTGAAGCGGATCGGCGCCGCGCGCCCGGACCGAGCGACGGTCAACGACGTTCTGCTCGCGGCGGTCGCGGGCGGCCTGCGCGCGTGGCTCGGCGGCGATCGCCGCCTGCCGAGGCTCCGCGCCCAGGTCCCGGTCAGTCTGCACCACCGAGACGAGGAGCCCGGTCAGCTCGGCAACCGCGACTCGTTCCTGAACGTGGACCTGCCGCTCGCCGAGCCGGACCCGCGCGCCCGCCTGGACGCGGTCAGGGCCGAGACCGCGAAGCGAAAGCAGCTCGGCGACGCCGCCGAGCTCTACGACTTCTTCCACGCGCTCGCCAGGTTCAAGCACCTCGCCGGGGCCGCCGAGCGGGTGGCGGCGAGCCCACACGAGTTCAGCCTCTCGATCTCCAACGTGCCCGGCCCGCCGGCAGCCGTGGAGGTCCTCGGCCGCCCGGTCGAGCGCCTCTATTCGGTCGCTGAGCCGGCCGAGCACCACGCCCTGCGCGTCTCGGCGGTCTCCTGCGCCGGCGAGCTCGGGATCGGCCTCTGCACCGACCCCGAGGCGCTGCCCGGGGTGGTGGCGCTGGCCGAGGCGATCGACGGATCGCTGGCCGAGCTTCGCCGGGCGACGATCGAATAACGTCCGCGGCGATGGACCTGAAGCTCGGGATCAACCTCGGCTACTGGGGAATCGGCCCGAAGGGCCCCGAGGCGGTCGAGCTCGTGCACGCCGCCGAGGCCAAGGGATTCGACTCGGTCTGGGTCGCCGAGTCCTACGGCTCGGACTGCGTCTCGATCCTCGGCTGGCTCGCGGGGCAGACCGAGACGATCAAGCTCGGTGCCGCGATCATGCAGGTCCCCGCCCGCCCGCCCGCCGCTGCGGCGATGGCCGGGGCGACGATCGACGCTCTCTCCGACGGCCGGTTCATCTTCGGCTTCGGCCCCTCGGGGCCGCAGGTATCCGAGGGCTGGTACGGCGTCCCCTACGCGAAGCCGTGGGGACGCACCCGCGAGTACATCGAGGTCGTGCGAGAGATCATCAGCCGCCAGGGGCCGCTCGAGCACGAGGGACCGCACTACCGGCTCCCGATCGAGGGCGGGACTGGGCAGGGCAAGGCCCTGAAGCTCAACTTCCACCCGGTCCGCGACGAGATCCCGGTCTTCGTCGGCGCGATCGGGCGCAAGTCGGTCGAGATGGCGGCCGAGATCTGCGACGGCTGGATCCCGATCTTCTTCAGCGCCGACGCCTTCGAGCAGACCTGGGGCGAGCATCTCGAGGCGGGGTTCGCCAAGGGCGGGCGCTCGCGCGCAGACCTCGAGGTCTCGCCCTCGCTCTCGGTGGCGATCGACGGCGACCTCGACGCCGCCCGCGGGATCGTCAAGGCGGGCCTGCTGCTCTATCTCGGCGGGATGGGCTCCAGGGAGACCAACTTCTACGTCGACCTCACGCACCGCTTCGGCTTCGGCGAGGTCGCCGACGAGGTCCAGCAGCTCTACTTGGCCGGCAAGCGCGAGGACGCCTACGCCGCGATCCCCGACGAGCTGGTCGACGCCACCGCCCTGGTCGGCAGCGAGGACGAGGTCGCGGCGCGGATCGAGAAGCTCGGCGCCGCCGGGGTCGATCGCCTGATCTGCGCCCCGGTCCACCTCGACGCGGGCGAGCGCATGCACACGGTCGAGCGTCTGGCCGACCTGGTCGGCGCACGGTCGCCCGCCTGACCCGGCTTTGACCAGGGAATGAACGTCGGGGTTCCGAAAGAGACGGCCGAGCACGAACGGCGCGTGGCGCTGATCCCGGCTACGGTCGAGTCGCTGACCGAGCGTGAGATCGGGGTCGTGGTCGAATCCGGTGCCGGCGAGGGATCCGGGCATCCGGACGCCGAGTACAGCGCGGCGGGCGCGACCGTGAGCTCGGCGGAGGACGCCTGGGGGGCGGAGATCGTCGCCTGCGTCGCGGTTCCGACCGCCGAGCGGATCGGCAGCCTGCGACGGGGTCAGGTCCTGATCGGACACCTCGCGCCGCTTACCTCGGCCGAGACCAACAAGGCGCTCGCGACGGCGGGCGTGACCAGCTTTGCGATCGAGGCGATCCCGCGGATCACCCGCGCCCAGGCGATGGACGCGCTCTCCTCGCAGGCCAACGTCGCCGGCTACGCCGCCACCCTGCTCGCCGCCCGCGAGGCGGGTCGCTTCTTCCCGATGATGACCACCGCGGCGGGCACCGTCGCCCCCGCCCGGGTGCTGGTTCTCGGGGCCGGGGTCGCCGGGCTGCAGGCGATCGCGACCGCGAAGCGCCTCGGCGCCGTGGTCTCGGGTTTCGACATCCGACGCGCGGCCTGGGAGCAGATCTCCTCGCTCGGCGGGCGCCCGCTCGAGCTCGACTTCATCCCCGATGCCGAGGCCGAAGGGGGCTATGCCCGGCCGCTGACCGAGGAGGAGAACGAGCAGGTGCGCGAGGCGCTGGCCGAGAACGCCGCGAAGCAGGACGTGATCATCACCACCGCCCAGATCCCCGGCCGTCCGGCACCGATCCTGCTCACCCGGGCAGCGGTCGCGAATATGGCCCCCGGCTCGGTGATCGTCGACCTCGCCGGCGACTCGGGTGGCAACTGCGAGCTGACCGAGGCGGGCAGGACCGTGGTCTCCGAGAACGGCGTCAAGGTGATCTCGCCGGTCAACCTGCCCTCCGACATGGCTGCGCACGCGTCGCAGCTCTACGCCAAGAACGTCGAGAACCTGCTCGGCCTGGTGGTCGGCGAGGACGGCGAGCTGTCGCTCGACTTCGAGGACGAGATCATCGCCGGCGCCTGCATCACGCACCAAGGGGAGATAAGGAATGAGCGAGCAGCGAAGGAATAGCCGCGCCGAGGCACCATGGACCTGATCACCGAGATCACAATCTTCGTGCTCGCCGCGTTCGTCGGCTTCGAGGTGATCTCGAAGGTGCCGACGACGCTGCACACGCCGTTGATGAGCCAGACCAACGCGATCCACGGGATCGTGATGCTCGGTGGCCTGATCGTGGTCGGCTACGCCGATGACTCGCTCGAGAAGCTGATCGGGGTGATCGCGATCGCGTTCGGGACGATCAACATCGTCGGCGGGTTCCTGGTCACCGACCGGATGCTGGGGATGTTTGCGCGCAAACCCCGGCCGAGCGCGGACGCCGAGGGAGACAGCTAGCCGTGTCGCTGGCGCTGATCGAGCCGGGCGGCGACCTGGCGACGGTGCTCTACATCGTCGCCTTCTCCTGCTTCATCATCGGGGTTCGGCGGGGCACCCACCCGACGACCGCGAAGCAGGGCAACCTGATCGCCGCCGGCGGGATGGCGGTCGCAGTCGTGACCACACTGCTGCTCGACGGGATCGGCAACTGGGGCCTGATCGTCGCCGGGATCGTGATCGGGACCGCGGTCGGCGTGATCGCCTCGATCCGGGTCCAGATGACGGCGATGCCGCAGATGGTCGCGCTCTACAACGGGGTCGGCGGCGGCGCCGTGGCGCTGATCGCGTGGTCGGAGCTGCGTCACGGGATCAGCGAGATCGACGCCGGCGTGATCGCCGTGATCCCGCTCGACACCTTGATCCCGATCCTGTTCTCGGCCGTGATCGGCTCGGTTTCCTTCTGGGGCTCGAACATCGCCTTCGCGAAGCTCCAGGACTTGATCCCGACCAGGCCGCTCGCGATCCCGGGCCAGCAGGTGATCAACGTGGCGCTGCTGGTCGGGATCGTGGTCGGCTGCGTGCTGATCGCGACCAACAACGACGACCCTTCGCAGGGCCTGTTCATCCTGGTCCTGGTTGCCGCGGCGGCGCTCGGCAACCTCGTCGTGTTGCCGATCGGCGGCGCCGACATGCCGGTCGTGATCTCGCTGCTCAACGCCGCGACCGGGCTCTCGGCGGCCGCGGCCGGTTTCGCGCTCGACAACGTGGCGCTGATCGTCGCCGGGACCCTGGTCGGCTCCTCCGGAACGATCCTGACGCTCGAGATGGCGACGGCGATGAACCGCTCGATCCCCAACATCCTCTTCTCCGGCTTCGGCGGCGCTCCGGCGGCCGGCGTGGGGACCGGCGAGGAGCGGCCGCACACTTCGATCGGCGCCCAGGACGCGGCGATCAAGCTCGCCTACGCCGACTCGGTCGTGATCGTCCCCGGCTATGGGCTCGCGGTCGCCCAGGCCCAGCACGCGGTCAAGGAGATGGCCGACGAGCTCGAGAAGCGGGGGGTGTCGGTCAACTACGCGATCCATCCGGTTGCCGGTCGGATGCCGGGGCACATGAACGTGCTGCTCGCCGAGGCCGACGTCCCGTACGAGAAGTTGCGCGAGATGGACGAGATCAACCCCGAGCTGCCGCGGACCGACGTCGCGGTCGTGATCGGCGCCAACGACGTCACCAACCCGGCGGCGAAGAACGACCCCAACTCGCCGATCGCCGGGATGCCGATCATCGAGGTCTCCGAGGCCCAGCAGGTGATCGTGATCAAGCGCTCGCTCTCGCCCGGCTTCGCCGGGATCGACAACGACCTCTTCTACGAGCCGAACACGTCGATGCTGTTCTCCGACGCGAAGCAGGCGGCGGCCGAGATCGCGGCCGAGATCACCGAGCTCTAGCCACCTCCGGCCGGGTCCGCGGGCTCGGCCTCCAACCGGCCCTCGGCGACCAGGGTGGCGAGCTCCGCTCGCGAGTGGATCCCGAGCTTGCGGTAGACGCGGCCGAGGTGGAAGTCGATCGTCTTCGGGCTCAGGAAGAGCTCGGCGGCAACCTCGCGGTTCGTCTGTCCGCGGGCGACCGCCTCGGCGACCCGGATCTCCTGCGCGGTGAGCTCGTCGGCGTCGCCGAACCGCCGGCGCTCGACCGCCCCGGCTGCGCGCAGCTCGTCGCGGGCCTGGGCGCTCCAGGGGCTGGCTTCGAGCGCGTCGAAGGCGGCGAGCGCCTCTCGCAGCTGATCGCGGGCCTCGACGCGGCGCCGGGCGCGGTGCAGGCGGGCGCCGAAGGCGAGCAGGGTGCGTCCCTGTTCGAGCGGGGATCCCGCCACCCGGTGTAGCTCCAGCGCCTGTTCGAACTGCTCCTCGAACCCGCGCTTGGCGACCAGGCCTCGGCACCGGGCCGCCAGGGCCAATGCCAGCGGCGCGCCGCTGCGCTCGGCCTGGCCGCTCAGCGAGACGGCAAGGCGCTCGGCCTCCGATCGACGGCCGGCCCGCGCGTAGCTCTCGATCAGGTCGGGGGCCCAGGGGACGATCAGGGGGTCCTCGAGCCCGGCGATGTCGGCCAGCACCTGGGCCTGCTCGAGCTCCTCGATCGCCTCCTCGATCCGGCCCAGCCCGAGCTCGAGGAACCCGAGACAGGAAAGGGCCCAGAGCCGGGGGCTCCCGTATGCGACGGGCTCGCCGATCTCGACCCCGCGATTGGCGTCCTCGCGGGCGGCCTGCTCGCGGCCGCGAGCGGCGTGGATCCGGGCGCGGATCACGAGCGCGATCGACAGCGGGCCCAGCTGTCCCGAGACCTCGGCGTTCGCCACAGCCTCCTCGATCTCCGCCTCGGCTTCCTCCCAGCGCCCGATCCGGTAGCCGGCATCGGCGGACTGGAGCTGAAACCAGGGCAGGATCCCGAGCGACCGAGCCTCACGGGCGGCGGCGGCGAAGGCCAGCGTCTCCTCGCGCAGCACTGCGACGTCGCCGGTGCAGAAACGGGCCATGAGCGCGAACGAGACCGACTGCGCCGCGGGCGAGATCGGCTCGATCTCGTCGAGCAGTGCGGCCGCGCGGTCGAGCGCGACGGCCGCTTCCGGCGTTCGGCCCTTGAGGCCGAGCCCCATCCCGAGGATCGAGTACGCCTGACAGCGGGTGCTGATCGGCGCGTCGTCGGGCAGGCAGGCGACGGCCTTCTGGGCCGAGGCGAAGACGAGGTCGCAGAGGCCAGCAACCGTCGCGGTCACCCCGGCGTCGGCGTGCAGCAGGGCCGCCATCGCGGGATCCTCGGCGACGATCACGTCCGCCTCATCGCTGAGCAGCCGGTAGTTCTCGAGCGCGTTGCGGAGCCCGCCGTTGAGTCTCACCATCCCGAGCATGTGGTGGCTGCGTGCGTGCATCACCGCGTCGTCGGTTTCGGCCGAGGACTCGAGCAGCGCCGCGCCGCGCTCGTAGGCCCCGCTCAGGGCCGCGGAGATGCCGGCCGCGAACAGCCGTCGCCAGCGTGTCGCCGCGGTTTCGCTCAACTGCGCCGCCCGCTCGAGCGCGTCGGCTGCCGCCTCGTGCGCGCCGCGGGCGCCCGAGCGGTCGGCGCTTCGGTCGAGCTCGAGCGCGATCTGCTCGTCGGGCCCGATCGCGGCCGCCGCCAGGTGCCACGCGCGCGCGTCGATCGGGGTGTGGTCGGCGAGCGCCCGGTGGGCGCGCCGGCGATCCGCCGGCGGCGCCAAGCCGTAGGCGACGCCGCGCAGGAGCGGATGTGCGAACCGCAGCCCCCCGTCGCCGGTCTCGATCAGGCCGGCGGCCTCGGATCGCTCGAGCGCGCGGTCGGGGACGCCGAGATCCCGTGCGGCGGCGACGATCGGTTCCAGCGCACGGTCCAGGGAAGCCGCCGCGACCAGCATCAGCCGTTGTGATTCGTCCCCGGCGGCGGCGACCCGCCGCTCGAGCGCTTGCCCGAGCGCCCCGCCCGCCTGCGGAGGCTCGGCGATCGGCGAGGCTCCGCGGCGCTGATCCTCGGTCAGCGTCGCCGAGAGCTCGACCAGCGCCAACGGATTGCCGAGCGAGAGCTCGAGCAGTGTCTCGGCGACGGCCGGCGCGAGCTCGGTCGCCGCCAGCAGTGCCAGCGCATCTTCTCGCCCGAGTCCCTCGAGGCGCACCTCGTCTGCGTCCCAGCCGGTGAACGACTCGGTCGCGCTCAGCGGGCGCGCAGCGACCAGGAGCGCCGCGCTCAGCCCGTCGAGCCGCCTCGCCGCGTACGCGAGGCACTCCGCCGAAGGCCGATCGAGCCAGTGGGCGTCGTCGACGAGGACGAGCAGCGGGCGCTCGCGGGCGGCGGAGCCGAGCAGGCCGCTAAACCCGGCGAAGATCGCCAGCCGCTCGACCCCGGCCTCGGACGGTGCCAGCGCCAGCGCCGCCGTCAGCGCCGCCGCCTGTGGCTCCGGCAATTCGCTGAGCCCGTCGAGCAGCGGCATCGCGAGCTCGCCCAGGGCCGCGAACGGCAGGTCCGCCTCGGACTCGACCCCCGACGCATGGGTGATCTGCATGTCCTCGGCGCGCTCCCCGGCCGAGACGAGCAGCGCGGTCTTGCCGATCCCGGGTTCGCCTCGAATGACCAGCGCGCCGCCGTGACCGGCGCGCGCCGCGGCCAGCAGAGCTTCGATTCGATTCAGCTCGGCTTCTCTTCCAACCAGCACGCGGCTCATCACCTTTACAGACGATGCCGGCAACGGCAAGGGCAGCGGACGGCGATACGAACTAGGTGTTCACCCGGTGCTTTCGCCGCTCGCCGCGAGTACGGTCGCGAGCATGGTCAAGGCAATGACACCGCTGTTCACGTCCCGAACGCAGCCCGCTCCGGCGCGAGGCGCCCGGACCGGCCCGCGCCGGCCCGCGCAAGCCGCCGGTCGGAGTCGCGCGCTGCTTCTGGCCGTGATCTCGAAGCTGAGCTAGGCGCTCTACTTCCGCTTCTCGACCTCGCGCTCGGCGCGCCGGCCGCGGCGCATCTGCGGCCACGCCCAGCCGATCAGCGCCCCAAGCGCGCCCGCGATCACGAGCGCGATAATCAGCGGCGCCGTCGTCTCGATGAACAGGAGTTTGATCTCGACCTCCTGCCCGTTCTGAAGCACGATGATCAGGAGCAGGATCGTCGCCACGACGAGGACCCAGAAGCGAGGTCCACGCCCCTCCTTGCGCGGCGCTCCCCCGGCTGGCTCGCGGCCCGTCATCGATGCGACCCTATCGACTCGCAGTCGGCACCGACTCGATACACCCCGCGCGGCATGGGTTGGGCGAGCGCACCTAGGTTCGGCCGATGCCACCGCGACCCGCGACGGGCGAGCGCGGCCAGAGCACCGTCGAGTGGATCGGGCTGGTGCTGGTGGTCGCGGCCGCGGTCGCGGCGCTCGGCGCGCTCGCCGGTCTCGCCCTGCCGGGGACCGCCCTGGCGCGCTCGATCGGCGTCCGGATCGCCTGCGCGATCGAGCTCACCGACGCCTGTGGCGCCCCGGCGCAGACGGCCCTCGCCGCCGCCTACGGAGACGAGGTTTCGGCGGCGGTCGCCGAGCACGTGCCGCAGATCCGCTACGAGCCGGGGATGCGGGCGCTGCCCGTCGACTACCGGAGCTGCCGCGAGGACGCCTGCGCCGAAGCCGCCGACGCGCTCCGAGTCGCGCGCTCGCTGAGCGGCGAGCGGGCGACCCTGTTCACCCGCGTGGTCGACTGCCGGCCCGGGACGCAGACCTCCGACGCGGTCTGCTCGGGCGTGCGCTCGGGCAACCTCTACCTCCAATACTGGCTCTACTACCCGGGCAGCGCCACCGGCGAGGGCTCGAGTCCGCTGCGGGGGCTGATCCGGGAGGCCTCGCAGGCGCTCGGGACCCCGACCTATCACCCCGACGACTGGGAATCGGTCCAGTACCGGCTCGCAGCCGACGGCACCGTCTCGGTTCGGGCCAGCAGCCATCATGGCTACGGGCCCGGGTGGGTCCCGATCAGCCGCGCCGGCTACCGGGTCGCGGGCGGCAGTCACGCGGGGACCGTCGAACCGGCCCGGTTCGACCGGATCACGCCGCCACGCCGGATCGACCTCGTCGCGCTCGAGCCGATCGCGGCCGCCGGTCCCGATCCCGACTTCGCAGTCACCCCGCCGTGGCGAAAGCGGGTCTGGGTCGATCCCGAGTACGAGGGCACCGACTGAATCGCACAGAGAGGGGGATCGTGTGCGATATGCGAGCACGATCCCCCGCTCGCTGTGAACGCGGCCGTAAGGACTAGCCCGGCGCCAGCGCGTCGATCATGTCGCCGAGCCGGTCCGGGGTCGTGATCGGGGTCAGCACCGGACAGGTGATTCCGCCGGCGACGAAATCGGCGACCCGCTCGCGCATCTGCTCGGCCGAGCCGAGGATGAACGTCTGCTCGATCAGCTCCCACGGCGCAAGCTCGGCGGCGCGGGCACGGTCCTTCGCCTCCCAGGCCTCGCACATCGGCGCGATCGCCTCGCCGTGGCCGAGCCAGCGGTAGAAGGCGGCGTAGACCGGGACCGTGATGTAGCTGGAGAACATGAACCGGGCCAGCGGCTCGACCTGCTCCCGCTCTCCCGCGAGGCAGAAGAAGCGGCAGAGCAGCTCGAAATCCGGCGCCGCGCCGGCGAGCGCCTCGCGCACCCTGTCGAGCCCGGAGACGGGGAGGAAGTTCGACATCGCGCCGTCTGCTTTGGCCACCGCGAGCTCGAGCATCTTGCCGCGCAGCGCCGCGAGCACGATCGGAACCGGCTCGCCCGGCGCCCGCTCGAGCTTGAAGCCGGTCTCGGTCCGCTCACCGGCGAGCGCTGCGCGCAGGAAGTCGACCGTCTCGGAGACCCTGCTCCGGGGGCGCTCGAACGGGATCCGGTTCCAGCCCTCGACGATCCGGTCCGAGGAGGCCCCGATCCCGAGCGCGAACCGCCCGCCGCTGGCGTCGGCGAGTGCGGCGGCCTGCTGGGCGAGCAGCGCCGGGCCGCGCTGAAAGACGCCGACGACGCCGGTCCCGAGCCTGGCCTCGGTCGTCCACGCGGCTGCCAGGGCCAGCGGCGTGAAGCCGTCCGGCCCGTTGGTCTCGCCGCTCCATAGGTCGGTGTAGCCGGCCGCCTCGGCGCGCCGGACCAGGTCCTGATGGCGGTCCAGCGGCAGGCCGACGAGCGGCAGCGTCAGTCCCCAGCGGGGCGGTGGCGAGGCGGCGGGCACGGGTGCGGGGCAGCCTAACGGTCGGATAGTCTCGCCCCCGGATGGAGATGGACTTCTCGCGGCTGAACCCGACCAGGGTCGTGATCGGTGGGGCGGCTTCGATCCTGCTCGTGATCAGCATCCTCTTCCTGCCCTGGTACTCGCTCACCGACACGCCGGAGCGGGTCGACCAGGGCGCCTGGCTGTGCGGCGAGGACGAGTTCAGCTGCACCGGGTTCGAGACCTTCCCGATCCTGCGCTGGTTGCTGCTCGCGGCGGCGCTGGCGCCGCTGATCCTCGGCTACATCCTCGTCCGCGGCCACCGGCTCTCCTGGGCACCCGGGGAGATGACGATGGTGGTCGGGTTCGCGGCCTCGGTGCTGATCTTCTACAACGGGATCATCGACCGGCCCGCACCGGATCAGGGGCAGGAGTTCGGGACCGGCCTCGAGTACGGCTACTGGCTCGCTCTGCTGGCGGCGATCACGATCGCCGCCACCGGCTACACCCGCTCCGTCGAGAGCGCCCCGCGCAAGACCCGCAAGGCGCCCGGGACCGTCTGACCGGCCCCGCCCCTGCCGGGTAGCCTGGGCGCGTGGGAGTGATCTCGCACGACCAGCGCTCGGGCGCCAAGCCCGATCGCAACCTGGCCTTGGAGCTGGTCCGGGTCACCGAGGCGGCGGCGCTCGCCGCAGCGCGCTGGGTCGGGCGGGGCGAGAAGGAATCGGCCGACGGCGCCGCCGTCGACGCGATGCGTCTGCTGCTCGACACCGTGCCAATGGACGGCCTGGTGGTGATCGGCGAGGGCGAGAAGGACGAGGCGCCGATGCTTTTCAACGGCGAGTCGATCGGCGACGGCAGCCCGCCCCAGGTCGACATCGCGGTCGACCCGCTCGAGGGCACGACGCTGACCGCCCGCGGCATGCCCTCGGCGCTGGCGGTGATCGCGCTCTCAGAGCGCGGGACGATGTTCGACCCGGGCCCGTGCGTCTACATGGAGAAGATCGCCGGCGGGCCCGAGGTCGCCGACGTGCTCAGCCTCGACGACCCGCTGCCCGACGTGATCGCGAGGGTTGCCGAGCGCAAGGGAAAGCCGGTCGGCGACGTGACGATCATCATCCTCGACCGCCCTCGCCACGAGCAGGGCGTGGCTGCGATCCGCGAGGCTGGGGCGAGGATCCGGTTCATCTCCGACGGTGACGTTTCGGCGGCGCTGTTCGCGGTCACCGGCGAGGGCGGGGTCGATCTCCTGTGGGGGGTCGGAGGAACGCCGGAGGGCGTGATCTCCGCGGCGGCGATCAAGTGCCTCGGCGGCCAGCTGCTGGCGAAGCTCTGGCCCCGCGACGACGACGAGCGCCAGGCCGCGCTCGACGCCGGCTACGACCTCGAGCGAACCCTCGACGTCGACGCGCTGGTCGCCGGCGAGGACGTCTTCTTCGCCGCCACCGGGGTCACCGACGGCGACCTGCTGCAGGGGGTGCGCTACCGGGGCGGCACGGCGTCGACCGAGTCGCTGGTGATGCGATCGAGATCGGGGACGGTGCGCACGGTCAGCGCTCGCCACGACCAGGCCAAGCTGCGCGAGGTGACCGGGGGTCTCTACGACTGAGCCGCGGGCCCGCGCTCGGCCGGGGCTAGCCCTGCGCCTCGAGCTCCTCGGCGAACGTCCGCGCCCGCTCCTCCTCGACGCTGCCGGTGTCGTGCAGCTCGTAGCGCAGTGCGTTGATCACCGCTCCGGCCAGCAGCCCCAGCGCCACTAGGTAGAACCAGATCAGTGCGACGAGGATGAACCCGAGCGCCCCGCCGAGTTGGTCGACGTTGGACTGCGTCAGGTAGACCGGGAACGCGGCGTTCCCGACCGCGGTCGTCAGGGTCACGAACAACGCTCCCGGCCACACCCCCGGCCACGGCACGTGGCCCTTGGGAACGAAGTAGTAGATCAGCGAGCAGACGCCGAAGGTGATCGTCATCGCCGCCAGCAGGACCACGAAGGCGCGCAGCTCTCCCACCTGGTCGAGCCCGAACGGCAGGTCTTCGGCGCTCGACGCGAGCACCCCCTCGGCGACCGGGATCACGACGCTGGCGGCGAGGAACAGGATCACGACGACGAGCATCACTAGCGCGAACCGCTTCTGCTCGACCCAGCCCCGGCACTCGACGTGATAGATGCGACAGAAGGCGGTGTCCATCGCGCCCCAGAAGGAGGCGCCGATCCAGATCGCGCCGAGCGCGGCGACGACCCCGATCGTGGTCGAGCTGGCGCGAATCCGGTCGACGACGCTCGTCAGCGAGCTCTGCTCGGCGGCCGGGAAGACGCTCTGGAGGTCGCGGATCACGCTCTCGCGGATCTCAGCGTTGTCGATCACCTGGCCGAAGATGAAGAGGACGAGCAGGGCGAACGGAAACAGCGCCAGGGCCAGGTTGTAGGCGACCATCGCCGCCATGCCGGTGATGTTCTCGCGGTAGGCGCGCTCCCAAAAGACCCGGAGGTACCGGGCGATCACCGCCGCTCGACGGAGTCCCGGACGGCCTCCATCGCCCGGCTCGCAAGTCGCACGCCGATCGTCGCCGCCTCGGCCGCCGCGGCAACACCCGCCCAGGCGAGGTCCTCGAGCCCGCCGCCTTCGCGATCCGGCTCGGCCTCGGCATCGGGCGCGCTCTCGCTGTCTGGCTCGCGCTCGGGAGCCTCCGCGCGTGGCGGCTCGACCGCCGGCTCGGGCTCGACCGGCGGCTCGGCCTCAGGCTCGGCCGGCCGCTCGATGCCGCCTTCGGCTTGGCGCCGCGAGGCGCTGTCGCGCCGCGGACTCCGGGTCCCGGGCCGCGACCGAGGCAGGTTTCCAAACACGCTTCCCTGCTCGGGGTCGATCCCGGCCTGGTCGCTCTCGCCCATCCGCCACATTCCAGCGCGATCGGCGGACGGGCGCGTTGCGGGCGACGTAACACCGGCGCCGTGTTGGTGTTCGGGATTCGCGGGTCGGGTTTCCAGGGCTTCGCCCGGACCGCAAATCCCCCGCAAATAACGAACCAAACCTTGACTTCAGAAAATATAGTGACTACGATTTGAACACGTGCATGAGCTTCGCGTCGGGCGAGCACGGGACTTGTCGGCGGGGTCGCGGGCGCTCGGTCGTCGGCGGAGCGACCCGGGATTCGCTGAGAGCTCCCCAAACCCGCCCTCCGGCCCGATAGGACCAAGACAGGAAGGAAACGGACCCAACCGATGCTGATCACTGAGCTTCAGGAGCTCGAGGAAGTCAAGAACCTCGTCACCAAGGGCCAGTCGGAAGGCGTGGTCGCCTACGGCGAGGTCGCGCAGGCCCTCGCTGAGGTCGACGTCGACGAGTCCGACATCGAGGAGCTCTACACCTACCTCGAGGGCCAGGGCGTCGAGATGGTCGACGACGTGGACCCGGCCCAGAAGTCCTCTCCCGAGAGCGAGCGGGCGGAGCCGAAGCGGGGCAAGCGCCGTCAGAAGACCGCGCTCGACCTGAAGCCGGACATGACCACCGACTCGCTTCAGCTCTTCCTCAAGGACATCGGCAAGGTCAGGCTGCTGACCGCCCAGGAGGAAGTCGACCTGGCGAAGCGGATCGAGCGCGGCGACCTCGACGCGAAGCAGAAGATGGTCGAGTCCAACCTGCGGCTGGTCGTCTCGATCGCGAAGAACTACCGCAACCAGGGCCTGCCGTTCCTCGACTTGATCCAGGAGGGCACGCTGGGCCTGGTCCGCGCGGCCGAGAAGTTCGACTACCGCAAGGGGTTCAAGTTCTCCACCTACGCGACGTGGTGGATTCGCCAGGCGATCGCGCGCGCCCTCGCCGACAAGGCGCGCACGATCCGGATCCCGGTCCACGTGGTCGAGAAGCTGAACAAGATCGGCCGCGCGGAGCGCAAGCTCGTCACCGAGCTCGGCCGCGAGCCGACCCCCGACGAGATCGCCGAGGTGACCGGAATCGATCCCGAGGAGGTCGATCAGATCAAGCGCTCCGCCCAGGCCCCGGTCTCGCTCGAGAAGCCGGTCGGCGACGAGGAGGAGTCGGAGTTCGGGCAGTTCATCGCCGACGAGAAGGCCGAGTCGCCATTCGAGCGCGCCGCCGACCTGCTGACCAAGGAGGCGCTGCGCGAGGCGCTCGAGAATCTCTCCTACCGTGAGCGGCGGGTGCTCGAGCTCCGCTACGGGCTCGGCGGCGAGCACCCCCGCACCCTCGACGAGGTCGGCCGCACGTTCAACGTCACTCGTGAGCGGATCCGCCAGATCGAGAACCAGTCGCTGAAGAAGCTGCAGTCCCTCGCAGAGGCTCAGAAGCTCCGGGAAGTCGCCTGAGCGGCCGATAGCCGGCGCCTGGCTTTCGTCATCGGTCGCTCGCGTGCAGAGCACGCTTCGTTCCCTGCTTCCTCGCCAGGCTTGGCTCTCGCCACTCAGAGCGGCCGCGGTTCTCGCGTGCCTCTGTGCGATTGGCCTTGCGGCGAACCCGGGTGCCGATGCACAGGCGCCGGCGCGCCCGAACTTCATCATCGTGATGAGCGACGACCAGGGCCCGGGGATGATGCGGGCGCTGCCGGCCGTCGCGAGGCTGATCGGCGGCCGCGGAGCGGAGTTCGAGAACGCGATCGCCAGCTTTCCGCTCTGCTGTCCGGCGCGCGCCACGCTGCTCACCGGCCAATACGCCCACAACCACGGCGCCAAGGGCAACAACCCCGGCAGCGGCGGCGGCTACTCGGCCCTGCGCGATCCCGAGCGCAACCTTGCGGCCTGGCTGCAGGCGGGCGGATACGACACGGCGTTCGCCGGCAAGTGGTTGAACGGTCTGCGCACCCCCCGCCTCGCGCCTCCCGGCTGGGACGAGTGGTGGAGCCTGGTCGGCGCCGGCGGCGAGGGCCTGTCCTCGTTCTATGACTACGACGTCTTCGAGCAGGGCGCCGAACCACGCCACTTCGGCACCCGCGTGGCCGACTACCAGACCGACGCCTTGACCCGCGAGTATGCGCTCCCGTTCGTCGCCGAGCACGCGATCGATCCAGACCCCTTCTTCCTTTGGCTCGCCTATCACCCACCGCACAACGGCCTCGGGCGCGCCGACGCCGCCGGCAGGCGCTGCTCGACCGGGCCACCCGGGTCGCGGGAGGGCGAGCAGAGCGCGATCCCCGCACCGCGCCATGCCCGTCGCTACTCGCGCGCCCGGGCGCCGCGCCCGCCGTCGTTCGACGAGGCCGACGTCACCGACAAGCCGGCGCTCGTCCGCCGGCGACCGCGGCTCGACCGCGCCGACCTCGAGCGGATCGAGCGCGACTACCGGTGTGGCCTGGCTGCGCTGCTGGCGCTCGACCAAGCGGTCGAGGCGATCGTCTCCGAGCTGCGCGAGACAGGCCAGCTCGAGCGCACGGTGCTCGTCTTCACCGCCGACCATGGCGTGCTCGCCGGCGAGCACCGGATCCCGCGCGGCAAGAACCAGCCCTACGAGGAGGCGATCGGGGTGCCGCTGATGATCAGCGGCCCGGGAGTCGCCCGGGGCCGAAGGGTGGCGGCGCCGGTCGCGAACGCCGACCTCGCACCGACGATCCTCGAGCTCGCCGGGGCGAGCCCGCCCGCCGAGCTGGCACGCCCGATCGACGGCCGCGCGCTGGTGCCGCAACTCGCCGGAACGGTTGGCGGCCGCGACCGGGCGATCCTGATCGAGGGCCGCGACAACACCGTCCGGACGCGGCACGGCTTCAAGGTCCGTTCCTACGTCGGCGTTCGCACGAGCCGCTACTCCTACGTCGAGTACCGGCGCGCCGGCTTCGACTCCCGCGCCGACGGGATTGCCGCTGCGATCGGGGCCGGCCGGACGACAGAGCGCGAGCTCTACGACCTGCGCCGCGATCCCCATCAGCTCGCCAACCGCGACCGCGACCCGCGCTACGCCGCCGCCCGCGCGGCGCTCGCCGGCCTGCTCGCGCGGCTCGAGCGGTGCTCGGGCCCCGAATGCGTGGTCGCAAAACGGGTGCCCCGTCCGTCGCGCTGAGCGGGCGCCGCGCTACCTTCGAGCGCCCTGCCTGTTGGCAGGGCAGATGAGCACGACCCGCCGCATACGACTCGCCCTGGCGCCCGCGGCCGCCGCCGTAATTGCGCTCGGCGCTGCCGGAGGCGCGCCGGTGCCCGCCGCCGGCCCGCCCGCGCACCCGAACGTGGTCCTGATCACCACCGACGACCAGACCGCGCAGTCGCTGGAGGTGATGAAGCGGACCCGCGCCCTGCTCGGCGAGCGCGGCGCGAGCTTCGAGCGCTACTTCGCCTCCTATCCGCTCTGCTGTCCGGCGCGCACGACCTGGATCAGCGGCCAGTATTCCCACAACCACGGCGTGATCGACAACCGTCCCGACAGCGGCGGCGGCTACGAGCACCTGCGCGATCCCGCGCGCGTGCTGCCGGCCTGGCTCGACGGCGCCGGCTACGACACCGCGCTGGCCGGCAAGTGGATCCACAATTACGAGCCGCTTACCCCGCCGCCGGGGTGGGACCGATGGTGGGGGCTGGTGCCGGCCACGGCCACCGCGTACTACGACTACTCGGTCGCCGACTCCGATGGCGGGCTCGACTCCTACGGCAGCGACGAGTCCGACTACCAGACCGACGCCCTGACCCGCGAGTACGCGGTCCCGTTCATCGCCGCCCACGCGGCCGATCCCGATCCCTTCTTCCTCCATCTCTCCTACACCGCTCCGCACTGGGGCTCGGGCCGTGCCGACCGCGCGGGCCGCCGCTGCGCGAGCCCGAAGCCGTTCTCGTTCGAGACCGCGCGCGCCAAGCCGGCCCTCCGTCACGCCGACCGCTTTCGCGCCCGCGAGCTGCCGCGGCCACCCTCCTTCGACGAGCCCGAGCTCGCCGACAAGCCGGCGATCATTCGCAAGGGCAAGCCGATCCGTCGCCCGGAGCGCCGCGAGATCGCCCGCCGCTACCGCTGCGAGCTCGCCAGCCTGCTCGCCGTCGACGAAGGCGTCGCGGCGATCGACCGGGCGCTCTCCGTCGCCGGCCTGGCGGACAGCACCTACGTCATCTTCACCTCCGACAACGGCTACATGCACGGCGAGCACCGAATCCGGTTCGGCAAGCTGCAGCCCTATGAGGAGGCGATCCGGGTGCCGCTGCTGATCCGCGGCCCCGGGGTGCCGGCCGGCACGGTGATCGGCGACCCGGTCGCCGACGTCGACCTGGCGCCGACGATCGCCGAGCTGACCGCGACCGCCCAGCCACCCGGGCTGGAACGACCCCAGGACGGGCGCTCGCTGACCGCGTACCTGGGCGGTGAGCGCGATCGGCGGCGGGCGATCCTGATCGAGGCGAAGCGACCAGCGCGCCCCGCCCCGAGCGGCGCGGTCGCGCGCTCGTTCATCGGCGTGCGCACTCGCCGCTACGCCTACGTAGAGCGCTACGAGTTGCGCACGGCGACGGTCGAAGAAGGCCTCGACGCTGCGCTCGGCGCCGGCGAGCTGGTCGATCGTGAGCTCTACGACCTGCGCCGCGACCCGTATCAGCTCGAGAGCCGCCACGCCTCGGGTCGCTACACCGCGACCCAGGTGGCGCTGGCGGCGGCGCTCGCTCGGCTGCGCGCCTGCGCCGGCCCCGACTGCCTGCTCGAGGTGGCGGTGCCGGCCCCCGGGCGGCGCTGACGGCTCAAGCCGACGCCCGGCGCGCCGATACAGAGGCTGATGTTCGACATCGACGCAGCGCTGCGCACCATGGTCGAGCAAGAGGGCTCGGACCTGCACATCAAGGTGCCCTCCCCGCCGCTCACCCGGGTCCACGGGGAGCTCGCGCCCCTGCCCGGGGCCGAGCCGCTCCGAGGCGAGGACACCGAGGCGGCGCTGCGCCAGATCCTCACCGACCCGCGCCTGCTCGAGGAGTTCGAGCGTGAGGGCGAGGTCGACTTCGCCTACTCGGTCGCGGGCCTGTCGCGGTTTCGCGTCAACGCGTTCCGCCAGCGCGGCAGCATCTCGATCGCCTGTCGCGCGATCCCCTTCCAGGTTCGCTCGATCGAGGATCTCGGGCTGCCGCCGGCGATCCGCCGTCTCGCCGACGAACAGCGCGGGATCGTGCTCCTGACCGGGACTACCGGCTCGGGCAAGTCGACGACGCTGGCGGCGATGGTGGACCACATCAACTCGACCCGGCCCCGGCACGTGATCACGCTCGAGGACCCGATCGAGTACCTGCACCGCGACAAGCGCTCGATCGTCAACCAGCGCGAGGTTGGCGCCGACACCGAGAGCTTCGCCCGCGCGATGCGCCGCGTCCTGCGCCAGGACCCCGATGTGATCCTGATCGGCGAGATGCGAGACGAGGAGACGGTGCGCACCGCGCTGGCCGCGGCGGAGACCGGCCATCTCGTGCTCTCGACGCTGCACACGCTGGACGCGACCGAGACCGTGAACCGGATCATCGACTTCTTCCCGCCCCACCTGCAGCACCAGGCGCGGGTGATGCTCGCCGCGACCCTCCGCGGCGTGGTCGGCCAGCGGCTCGTGCTGCGCTCAGGAGGCAAGGGCCGGGTCGCCGTCTGCGAGGTGCTCGTCTCGACCGGCCGCGTGCAGGACCTGATCCTCAACCCCCAGGAGACCGGGAGGCTGACCGAGGTAATCAGCGAAGGCGAGTACTACGGGATGCAGACCTTCGACCAGGCGCTGCTCGGGCATGTGATGGAGGGGCGGATCGACGAGGCGACCGCGTTCGAGTACGCCTCCAGCCCGCATGACTTCAAGCTCATGCTCGCCGCCCGGGGTCAGCGGGCCTCGGGGATCGAGCAGGTGCTGGACGGCGACGAGCAGGGCGAGTCCGAGCCCAGCTTCCTCGCCTCCTCCTGAGCCTCCGCCACTACTTCAGTTCGTAAAGCTTTGGCGCTATACTCGCCTCCGGCCGTCCGGAGCCAGAGGCGCTCGCCGCTATCGCTCCGGCGGAGGATCCGAGATGACGGACCCCACCTGCCCAGTCTGCAGAACCGCCGAGATCATCTCCGGCAAGTGGACGCTGCTGCTGATCCGCGACCTCGCCGAGGGCAGCCGGCGCTTCTGTGAGCTCGAGCGTTCGCTCGAGGGAATCAGCCCGAGGACCCTGTCGCTGCGGCTGCGGGCGCTCGAGGACCACGGGATCGTCGAGCGGCACACTTTTCCGGAGGTGCCGCCGAGGGTCCAGTACGCCCTCACCGACAAGGGGGCGGCGCTGGCGCCGCTGATCGAGGACATGCGCAACTACGGGCGCCGCTGGCTCTTCGACGGCAAGCCGTCGCCCGTGGAGCGGGCGAAGGCGCGCGCCGCCATCCCCGCCTGATTCGCGCCGAGCTCCTGCAACCCCGCTTGCAGTAGAGGAGCGAGCTCGAGCCGGGCGAAGACCCGGCGCATGCGGAATCTTGTCGTGCGAGAGGGCCTCGTCGCGATGGCCGGTGACGCGGCCGAGCGACTGCACGCCCTCGTCGCCGCGGGCGAGGAGCTCCCCTACGAGGTCCGCGAGCCCGGCGACGGCTCGCCGCTCTGCCGTTATCAGCCCCTGACCCAGCGCTTCGTCCGCGATCACGCCGGCGAGCTGCGCTCGCTCGACTCCTTCGGGGCCGCATGCGCGGCGATCGAGGCGGCGGGCCTGGCGGCGGCCTACCTGGAGCGGATGGGCGTTGGTGTCCCCGCCGAGCCGCGGCGCCGGGCCGAGCTCGCCGGAATCGCGTTCCTCTGCCGGCTGTGGTCGGAGAGCACGGACTTCACCCTCGACGACGAACGGCTGGAGGGCGCGATCGAAGAGCTGCAGTCGGCGGGCGAGGCCGAGCACGGCGAGATCGAGGTGATCGTGCCGCTGCGCGGCCTGTCGATGCCGATCGCGCGTCTCGATCTGCCTATGGCGTCGATCGTCCGAGCGGACACGGTCGAGGTCCCGCCCGAGGCCCGCTCGGGTGACGGGCTCGGGGTCTCGCCCTGGGAGCCCGCGTTCCTCGCCGTGGTCCGGGTCGAAGAGCCCGGCCTCGACGGCGACGAGGAGGGCTCCGAGGCAGGGGTGGCGGCGGTCGAGTCGTTCCGCCGGCTGCTGACGACCTTGAGGTTGTTCCAGGCGGGCGGGGTCGGGATCGGCCCCCACGCGTGGACGCGGATCGCCGGCGACCGCTGGCGGCGGATCGCCACCGCCGCCGGCCGGCTGCGTCCAGGCGGCTACCGGATCGTCGAGGGCGAGGTCGGGATGCTGGCGAGCTTCGCCGCCGCGCTGGCCGCGCCCGGGACCCCCTTCAGCCGGGCCGCCGAGCGCCGACCGGGCTTCCCGAACACGCTCGCCCGTGCGACCACCCGGTTCGAGGCCGGGCTGGAGCGAAACGTCGTCGTCGAGGCGCTCAACGACCACCTGCTGGCGTTGCGATTCCTGCTCGAGGGCAGCGGGCCGGCCGAGCTCGGCCTCTCGATGCGGGTCGCCGCCCTCTGCGCGGAACCCGACCAGCGCGCCGAGGTGAAGGCGATAGTCGACCGCGCGGTCGGGCTCGAGCGTGAGCTGTGGAGCGGCGAGCCCGCACCCGGTTCGAGCTCGGTCACCCCCGCCGAGACGGGGGCTCGGCTCGAGGACCTGGCGCGCGCGATCCTCAAGGACGCCGCCACCGGCCATCTCGGCTCGGACCTGCGCGTGACGGCCGACGAGATCCTGCTCGCCGACGGGCTCGCGGTCGGCGACGGCTCCGGCGAGCAGCGCGGCGGGACCACCGAGTGGGATCTGGACCCGGTCGAAGCCGACGAGTCGAGCGGCGAGTCGAGCGGCGAGTCCGCTGCGGCGATCGAGACCGACGCGGATCAGCCCGAGTTGGCCCAGGAACTGGACGAGATTCTCGAGCAGGTATCCGACCTCGACCGGCGAATCACGCCAGAACCGAGCCCGGAGCCCGAGGAGGAGATGGTGATCGCGAGAGCAAGAGAGATCTTCGGCGGCCAGGTCGAGCCCGAGACGGCCGCCCTCGAGGTGGTCGCGGACCCGCCCGCCGCACCCCCGCCGGGACCGGCGACCCGCCCGCAGCAGGGCTCGGGCGCCAGCCCGGTAGTGGCGCTGATCGAGCAGACGCGGGCGGAGAGCCGCGCGCACCACGAGCGCGCAGCCGGGCTCTTCCCCCGTCCCGAGACCACCGAGTGGAACGTGCGCGAGATCGCATACGACCGCACCCGTCGGGCCCGGGCCGGCCGCTAGCACCTCAGACTTCCTCCGATCACCCCAGGAAGAGCAGGTCAGGCCATCGAGCGGAGCTCGATGGCTCTGGCCTGCCGGGAACGCGATTCAGGCCGAGGCCGCGATCCGGGTCCGTTCCTCGCTCCCGGACGCGAACAGGTAGCGGTTGACCTCCATCAGCCCGGCCAGGTCGTGGACGTCCTCGTCGAGGTAGGGCACCTGGATCACCGACTTGGTTCGCAGCTCGGCGGCGAGGTGCTCGACGTTGGCGCGGTCACGGGCGGCGAGCGCCTCGTAGTCGGCCAGGTTGGCGGCGGCGCGACGGGCGAGGTCGCGGTCGCCAAGCGCCTCGACGAGCTCGGCCTCGACCGCCGCCGGCCCGGCCGCCGCCGGGCCGCCCTCGTAGTGGACCTTGTTGACGATCACGCCGCCGAACGGCAGCTTCGCCTCGGTCAGCTTGCGATGAAAATAGACGGCCTCGGAGATTGGCTCGCCCTGGGGTCCGCAGACGACCAGAAACGAGGTCTGCGGCGCGGCGAGCAGCTCGTTGACCCGCCGGGCGCGCTCGCGAAAGCCCTCGACCATGCCCCCGAACGCCTGGAAGAACTCGGCCAGCTCCTCGAGCAGGTCGACTCCCGTGATCCGGCGCAGGATCGAGAACATGACCGCGCTGCCGCGCCCGAAGACCTTCATCCCGAGCCCGGCCGGGCGCATGAACACCTGCAGCGCCCGGCCCTCGATGAACTGGGTCAGTCGCTTCGGGGCGTCGAGGAAGTCGAGCGCGTTGCGGCTCGGCGGCGTGTCGAGGACGAGCAGGTCGTAGCGGTCCTCGGCATGGATCTCGAACAGCTTCTCCATCGCCATGTACTCCTGCGAGCCGGCGAGCGCGGCCGAGAGCTGCTGGTAGATGCGGTTCGAGAGGATCCGCTCTCGCGTCTGCTCGTCGGGCGCGTGCCTGCGCACCACCTCGTCGAAGGTCTGCTTGGCGTCGAGCATCATCGCCCACAGCTCGCCGTCCCCGGGATCGACGCCGGCGGACTCGAAGCGCTCCGAATCGACGCGGCGCTCGACATTGCCGAGCTCGGGCAGGCCGAGCGAGTCCGCGAGCCGCTTCGCCGGGTCGATCGTCAACACCGCGACGCGTCGCCCGCGCGCCGCCATCCCGGCCGCGATCGCGGCCGCGGTGGTCGTCTTGCCGACTCCGCCCGATCCGGCGCAGATGCAGACACGCTTGCCGTCGAGCAGCTCGGCGACCCCCGCCATCAGGTGCGCACCGCCCCGGCGAGCATGCCGATCTCCTCGACGCCGAGCTGGGGCTCGAACAGGAATGGCAGGGTCGTCAGCGGCGCCTCTGTCAGCTCCTCGAGCCGCGCGAGCTGCTCGCGCTGGGCCCGGGCGCGCAGGCTCTCGCTGACCCCTGCCCGACCGGCGGCCCGGACCGCGCAATCGCCGTTCGCCGCCAGCTCCGCGAGCTGCTCGGTCTCATCGGGGCTGAACCGCTCCGGGTAGAGACCGTTGAGGAAGATCCGGTCGACGTGGACGCCGACGTCGCACTCGAGACCGCGCTCGAGCGCGGCAGTCTCGTTGACCGGCATCTCCTCGGGAAGGGCGACGATCGCGACCCCGGTCCGCCGCGGATCGCGCAAGAACCCGTCGAGGGCGTCGGCCTGCTGGCGGATCATCCCGACCCGAGCGACGTTCGCGAACGTGCGCGGGGTCTGCAGGAAGCCGACCCCGTGGCCGGTCGCGGGCGCGTCGAGGATCACCAGGTCGTACTTGCGCCCCTGCTTGACCTTGCGGTCGTCGAGTGCCAGCTCCCAGATCTTGCCGATCGTGACCAGCTCCTTGAGCCCGGGCGTGGCCGCCGCCAGGTAGGTGAACACGCGCGAGCGAAAGAGCAGGTCGCGCATCGCCTTGACCTTGAGCTGCAGGAGGACGTACTCGCGCATCGCCTCGTCCGGGTCGATCGAGATCGCCCATAGGTTGTCGGCCATCTCGACCTCGTGAAAGCCGACCTGAGCCCGGTGGAAGACGTGCGAGAGGTGCTCCTGTGACGCGACCTCGCAGAGGATTGTCCGCTTGCCCTCGCGCGCGGCGGCGAGCGCGAGCGCGAGCGCCACCGTGGACTTGCCCACGCCCCCTTTGCCGGTCACTACCACCAGCCGCTTGTCGAGTAGTTGGGACACTCGCTGGCTCGGGCGCGGTGGCCCGCTCGCCGTTGATCGTACCCACGCTGCCCCCGCCCCAAAGCCGTTTGCGGTGCAGGGGAAGGAAAGCCGCTTCAGCGTGCGAATAGTCGCGAACGTATGGGACTTTTCAACCGCCAGACCCGCCCCGACAAGGAACTGATCCCGGACCCGCCCGAGCCGGTCTTCGAGGAGCCGATCGACACCGACTCGGTCGAGCCCGCGACCGCGATCGAGCCGCCCGGCATCGACGACGCGGCCGATCCCGCCGATCCTCCGGCCGAGGCCGATCCCGCCGATCCTCCGTCGGAGGCGCCCGCCGAGGCTTCCGAGCCCGAGCGCGCCCCGCAATCGCCGCCGGTCAACCCGGTCCCCGAACCTCAGCCCGACGAGGAAGTGCGGATCACCGCCTCCGAGGCGCTGGCCCCGATCCGTGGGCCGTCGGCCGCCGGTGGCTCCGCGGGCGCGCCCGACGACCGGCCGACGCGCCGCGCAGAGGTGATCTCGTTCGCAAACCAAAAGGGCGGTGTCGCGAAGACGACCTCGACCCTCAACCTCGCGGTCGCTTTCGCCGAGTCGGGTCACGACGTCCTCTGCGTCGATCTCGATCCACAGGGCAACCTGACGATGAGCCAGGGCATCGACCCCGACAAGGTCGAGAAGTCGATGTTCGACGTCCTCGTCCACCACATCCCGCTCCGTGAGGTGATCCAGGAGCGCGAGATCGACATCGCCGTCGCATCGATCGACCTTGCCGGCGCCGAGATCGCGATGTCGACCCAGATCGGGCGCGAGCGCTCGCTCGAGAAGGCGCTCGCCGCGGTCAGCGACGACTACGACTTCGTCTGCATCGACACGCCCCCGAGCCTCGGCCTGCTGACGATCAACGCGCTCACCGCCTCCGACAAGGTGATCGTCCCGGTCCAGTGCGAGTACCTCTCGATGCGCGGCCTGCTGCAGCTCCAGAACACACTCGAGATGATCCAGGACAATCTCAACCCCAACGTCAGGATCGAGGGCATCCTGCCGACGATGTTGGACTCACGGACCGTGCACGCCAAGGAGGCGGTCGAGATCCTCGAGGAGAACTTCGGCGACCTCGTGTTCAAGTCCCGGATCCGCAAGGCGATCAAGTTCGCCGAGGCCCCGGTCCGGGGAGCAAGCGTGCTCAAGTACGATCCGAAGGGCAACGCCGCCGACTACTACCGCGACTTGGCCAAGGAGGTCCTGAGCAATGGCGCGACGTAAGCGGGCCAGTATGCGCGAGGGCCCGCTCGCTGACCTCTTCCGCTCGACCGTTGAACCCGATGACCCGCCGGAGCCCCCGGCCCCGGCGGATCAGCGCTCCGAGCACGAGACGAGGGTGATCCGGGAGTCCGCCCCCGCCCCCGAGCCCGACCCGGAGCCGCGCTCGGCGCAGGAGCAGCCGGCACCATCGTCCGCCGCGCCGTACGGGGTCGACGAGGACGTCGATCCGCCGGCCGCCAAGGAGCGGCTGAACAGGGTCTTCTCCGACGACGCGGTCGACGTCGAGGGCCCCTTCTACGGCCGCGACGAGCCGTCCTACGGGCACGGTCTGGCGCCGGGCGAGGAGCCGCGGCCGCACGCGCCGGTGATCCGGGTCGTCGGCGTCGGTGGGGCCGGCGTCAACGCGATCAACCGCATGGTCGAGGCCGGGATCCCCGGGGTCGAGTTCATGGCGGTCAACACCGACCTGCAGTCGCTCCAACAGTCGACCGCGGACGTCACCGTCCACCTCGGCAGTGGCATGGCCCGCGGCCTCGGCGCGGGGTCCAACCCGCAGCTCGGCTACCGGGCGGCGTTCGAGGAGCAGGACAAGATCAAGCGCCTGCTCAAGGGTTCGGACATGGTCTTCGTCACCGCCGGTGCCGGAGGCGGGACCGGGACCGGGGCGACGCCGGTGATCGCCCGGCTCGCCCGCGATGTCGGGGCGCTGACCGTCGGGATTGTGACCAAGCCGTTCCGGTTCGAGGGCTCGCGACGCGCGAAGCAGGCCGAGGAGGGGATCGAGGCGCTCGCCTCCGAGGTCGACACGCTGATCATCGTTCCGAACGAGCGCCTGCTCTCGGTGCTGGCGAAGACGACGACGATGATGCAGGCATTCCAGGTCGCCGACGACGTCCTGCGCCAGGGCGTCCAGGGGATCTCGGAGCTGATCACCTTGCCCGGCATGATCAATCTCGACTTCGCCGACGTGCGGACGACGATGCGCGATGCCGGTCAGGCACTGCTCGGGATCGGCATGGGGTCCGGCGACAACCGTGCCGTCCGCGCCGCCGAGAGCGCGGTTTCCTCGCCGCTGCTCGAGACCTCCGTCGACGGGGCGCGCTCGATCCTGCTTTCGATCACCGGCGGTCAGGACCTGACCCTGCTCGAGGTCTCCGAGGCGGCGAAGGTGGTCCAGGAGGCGGCCCATCCGGACGCCAACATCATCTTCGGCGCCAACATCGACGACACAGTCGATGACGAGGTCTGGGTGACCGTGATCGCGACCCGCTTCGACGGCCGCGCGCGGCGCGCCGACGGCTCCGGGACCGGCGAGCGACGCGCGATCGGCACCGCGTCCACCTCCGCCCGGAGGCCCGCCGACCGCCGCGCGGGCACCGCGAAGAGCTTCGAGTCGCGCCCCCGCGACCTCGAGTTCGACGTGCCCGAGTACTCGCCCTGAGCGGCTCCGGGACCGCCTCCGGCGCGCCTTCTAGTCTCAGATCATGAGCTCCCGCGGCGTGGTCGCTGCCGGGCATCCGCTTACCGCGGAGGCCGGGGCGCGGGTATTGCGGGAGGGCGGCAATGCCGTCGACGCGGCCGTTGCCGCGGTGCTGACCTCGTTCGTCACCGAGAGCCCGCTGACGGGCCTCGGCGCCGGCGGCTACATGCTCGTTCACACCGGTGAGGAGACCGTGGTGCTCGACTTCTTCGTCGCCGTGCCGGGCGCCGACGGCGTCGAGCGCGGCTCCGAGCTGGTCCCGATCCCGGTCTACTTCACCCCGGAGTCGGCTCAGATCTTTCACGTCGGGGCGGCGTCGTGCGGCGTCCCGGGGACGCCTGCGGGGCTCGAGGACGCGCTCGGGCGATTCGGCTCGCTGACCTTGCTCGAGCTCGCCGCGCCCGCGGCCAGGCTCGCGCGGGAGGGGCACGTGGTGATCCCCGAGCAGGCCTTCTTCCTCACGATCCTGGCGCCGATCCTGACCCACTACCCCGAGGCCGCGTCGATCTACGCGCCCGACGGAAAGCTGCTCGGAGCCGGCGACAAGATCGTCTTCGCCGAGCTCGCGGACGCGCTCGAGCGGCTCGGCGCCGAGGGTGCGGAGCCCTTCTACCGTGGCGAGGTCGCGGTCGCGATCTCCGACTGGGTGCTCGACCGCGGCGGCACGCTCGGCCGCGGCGACCTCGCCGCCTACCGGTCGATCGCGCGCGAGCCGGTAAGGGCGCGGTTTCGCGGCCGCGAGGTGCTGACGAACCCACCGCCCTCGTCGGGCGGGATCCTGATCGCCTACGCGCTGGCGCTGCTCGAGCGCCGGGACCGGATCGGCCTCGAGGAGCTGGTAGAGGCGATGCGGGCGGCGCAGGACGCGCGCACCGAGCAGTTCCTCGAGGGCCTTTACGGGGACCGGTTCGCGACCCGTTTTCTCGAGCAGGCGCTGGCCCCCGGGGCCGGCAGGCTCGGGTCGACCACCCATATCACCGCGGTCGACGGTGACGGTCGCTGCGCGAGCGTGACCTGCTCGAACGGCACCGGCTCGGGGCTCGTCGTCCCGGGCACCGGGGTGCACGTCAACAACATGCTCGGCGAGGAGGACCTGAACCCGCACGGTTTCCACCGGCTGCCCGCCGGGCGCCGGATGCCGTCGATGATGGCGCCGACCGTGGTGCTCGCCGACGGGGGGCTCGAGGCCGGCCTCGGCAGCGGCGGCTCGAACCGGATCCGGTCGGCGATCCTGCAGACGATCGTGCGCTTGGTCAGCGACGGGCTCGACGTGGAGGCGTCCGTGGTCGCACCGCGCGTCCACTTCGAGGCCGGAACGGTCCAGGCCGAGCCAGGGGTGGACGAGGCGGCGCTCGAGCGGCTTGCCGCGCACGGCTACGAGGTCTTCCGCTGGCCCGACCGCAACGTCTTCTTCGGCGGCGTGCACGCGGTCGCGCGAGAGCCCGAGAGCGGCGCCCTGCGCGGCGCCGGGGACCCCCGCCGCGGGGGAGCCGTCGCCGCCGCCTAGGCCTCGACGTCCCCGACGATCACCTTGCCGTTCAGCCGCGCCCGCTCGGCGATCTCCCGCGAGCGGGCGACGGCGCGTACGAGCTCGCCCAACGCCCGCGCGAGCACGCCCATCCGCTCGGGCTCGGAACGCAGCTCGAGCAGCCGCTGCTTGGTCGGCGCCGGCAGCTCGACCCGGGCCGCGATCCCGTAGGAGTCGAGCGCCTCGAGGTCTGCCGGGTCGGGGGCCTCGCCCCCGACCCGCTCGATCAGCTCGGCGAACGCCTTCCGCGCCGCGCTCGCGGCCCCCTCGCCGCCGGCTTCGGGCTCGGCTCCGGCGCCCTGCTCGACCGGCTCGACCTCGCCGGCCGGGAATTCCGGCGCCTCGTAGCGGTCGAGGACGCGGAACGGTCGTTCGCCGGTGACGATGATGTTCAGGCGGCCGTCGTCGAAGCGCTCCGTGACCTCGGTGACCCGGGCCTCGCACCCGATCCGCCTGGCGCCCGTCTCGGCGTCACGGAAGACGATCCCGAACGGCTCCTCCTGGTCGAGGCAGCGCGCGATCATCCGCTTGTAGCGCTCCTCGAAGATGTGCAGCGGCAAGAGCTCACCGGGAAGTAGCACCAGGGGCAGCTCGAAGATCGGCAGCTCGACCGCGTCGCGGTCCATGGCCGGATTGTAGGAGGGAGAATGCCGCGGTCGAGATGGACCAGATCGACTTCGAAGCCGAGGGACTGCTCGAGGGGCTCGACGAGCCCGCGCGCGAGGCCCGCCTGCAGTTGCTCTCCGAGCTCGCAGACGCCGGCGTTTCGCTCGAGGAACTGCGGCGTGCTGTGACCGAGAACCGGCTCGCGCTGCTGCCGGTCGAGCGGGTGCTCGGCGGCGAGGGCCGCTACACGGCGGCCGAGGTAGCGGAGCGGTCCGGCCTCGAGCTCGAATTCCTGCGGCGACAGTGGCGCGCCCAGGGGTTGGCGGTGCCGGCCGACGAGGCTGGCGCCTTCAACGAGCGCGATCTGGAGGCCGCCCAGCGGGTTGCGGCCCTGCGCGCGGGGGGCCTGCCCGAGGAGGGAATCCTCGAGGTGTCGCGGGTGCTGGGGATGACGATGAGCCAGCTCGCGGCGGCGACGCGGGGCTTGGTCGCCGACGCGTTCGTCCGCCCCGGCGGCGACGAGTACGAGATCGCCGGGCGTCTGCGCCAGGCGGGCGAGGTGTTCGCACCGATGCTGGGAGACGCGCTCTCGTACCTGTTCGACGTGCACCTGCGCGAGCAGATCCGCCACGACGCCGTGGCCGCGCCGGAGGCCGCCCGCGGGCCGGTCGGAGGTCAACCGGCAACGGTGGCCTTCGCCGACCTGGTCGGCTTCACCCGACTCGGGGAGATGCTGGAGCCGGAGGAGCTGGGACGGGTCACGGGCCGGCTCGCCGAGCTGGCCGCCGACGTGGTCGAGCCGCCGGTGCGGCTGGTGAAGCTGCTCGGCGACGCGGCGATGCTGGTCGGACAGGAGCCCGCGCCCGTGCTCGAGGCGGCGATCGCGCTGGTCGAGGCCGCGGAGCGCGAGGGCGAGAGCTACCCGCTGCTGCGGGCGGGGGTGGCCGCCGGGTCGGCGATCCCGCGTGGCGGGGACTGGTACGGACGCCCTGTCAACCTGGCGAGCCGGATCACCTCGATCGCCCGGCCCGGCAGCGTGCTCACCGACGAGAACGTGCGCGAGGCACTCGAGGAGGATTACACGTGGTCGTTCGCGGGCTCGAAGAAGCTCAAGGGCGTCGGCGAGGTGAGGCTGTTCCGCTGCCGCCGCGCCGCAATCGCCGATGCCTAGACACAAGCTGCCGCCTCGCCTCGGCCGTGATTCGTTGACGATCGCTTAAGGGTCGGCGGGGACTCTGCGCCGATGGTCCTGCTGATGTTGTTCGCGCTCCTGGCCGGCGCGGCGACGGCGCTCTCACCGTGCGTGCTCCCGGTCCTACCGGCGGTCCTCGGCGCCGGCGTCACCGGGGGCCGCCGGCGCCCGCTCGGCGTCGTCGTCGGTCTGGTCGCCTCGTTCAGCTTCGCCGCCGTCGCGCTCGTCTACGTGATCGAGGCGCTCGGGTTGCCCGACGACCTGGTCCGGACGCTGGCGATCGTCACCCTGATCGGCTTCGGCGTCTCGCTGCTGATCCCTGGCCTGGGCGCCCGGATCGAGGCCTGGGGCAGCCGGATCGCGCCCGCGCCGGCCCGGGTCGGAGGGGAGGGATTCGGCTCCGGGTTGCTGCTCGGAGTGAGCCTCGGCTTCGTCTACACGCCCTGCGCCGGGCCGATCCTGGCCGGCGTGATCACGGTCTCGGCGGCCCAGGACTTCACCGCGGGCAAGCTCGCGATCGCGATCGCCTACGCGATCGGCTCGGCCCTGGTGCTCTACGCCCTGATGCTCGGCGGGCGGCGGCTGGTCGCCCGCCTGCAGCCGGTTCGCGGCTGGGTCCAGGCGGCGACCGGCGCCGCGATGGTGCTGGTCGCGGTCGCGATGACTGCCGACCTCGACCTCAAGTTCCAGCGGGCGATCGCCGACGACCTGCCCTCGGTGCTCGTCAACCCTTCGGGTGAGCTGGAGGGCAGCGAGGCGATCGCAGACGACCTGGCGGCGGTTCGCGGCGGCCACGGTGCGCAGGAGGGCGGGGCAGAGCAGGCGGCCGCCGGAGCGCAGCTCCCGCGCCTCGGCGCGGCGCCCGACTTCGTCTCGCCGGGTCGCTGGTTCAACACCGGCGGCGACTCCCTCTCGATCGCCGGGTTGACCGGGGAGGGGCAGGTGGTGCTGATCGACTTCTGGACCTACACCTGCATCAACTGCATTCGTACGCTTCCCTACCTCAAGGCCTGGGACGCCGAGTATCGCGACGACGGGCTGACCATCGTCGGCGTTCACGCGCCTGAGTTCGCGTTCGAGAAGGACGCGGAGAACGTCGCCGAGGCCGTGAGCGACAACGGGATCCGCTACCCGGTGGTCCAGGACAACGAGCTCGGGACCTGGACCGCGTTCGCGAACCGCTACTGGCCGGCGAAGTACCTGATCGACGCCGAGGGCGAGGTCCGCTACGTCCACTTCGGCGAGGGGTCCTATGCGGAAACGGAGACGGCGATCCGCTCGCTGCTTGCCGAGGCGGGCGACCGCGAGCTCGGGACCGGGGCCGATGCGGGCCGCGCCGAGGTCGCGGCCCCCGGCCTGGGGACGCCCGAGACCTATCTCGGATCGGAGCGCGCCGAGGGGTTCGTCGAGCCGCCTCGCCCGGGCGTCGCGGACTACACCGCGCCCGCCCCCGGGTCGCTGGCGCTCAACCGGCTCGCCTACGGCGGCCGCTGGCAGGTCGATGGCGAGTCGGCGACCGCGGTCGATCACGGGACGATCTCGCTCGCCTTCCAGGCGCGCCGGGTCTTCCTGGTCCTTGGTGCCGAGCGCGACCCGGCCGAGGTCGAGGTGCTGCTCGACGGCGAGCCTCTCGCCGGGGCGGGAGCCGGCGAGGACGTGCGGGCCGGGCGCGTGATGGTCAACGGCCAGCGCCTCTACCGGCTCGTCGACCTGCCGGAGGCGACCCGCGGCACGCTCGAGCTGCGCTTCCAGCCCGGCGTGACCGGCTATGCGTTCACGTTCGGGTAGCGGCGGGACGGATAGGCTGCGATCGTGTCCGTGCACAACGTCGCCATCGTCCGGGCGATCCTTGAGCGGGATGACACGTGGGACAAGGAGGAGATCCTGGCCGCGCTCCCGGAGATGATCCCGGCCCTCTTCGGGGATCCAGCGCTCGTTTGAGCACTGGCTCGAGCAATGGGACGAATACCAGGTCGAGGCCGAGCGGATCGAGGACCTCGGCGATCACGTCCTCGTCGTCGCCCGCGAGCGCGCCCGGGGACACGGCAGCGGCGCACCGGCCGAGGCCACGGTCTACGCGGTGTTCACGTTCCGCGATTCGAAGGTGGCCCGCTACCGCGAGTTCTACGACGAGTCGGCCGCCCGAGCCTCGATCCCCTGATCGCCACCGCGATCCGTGATCGCGGGCGGCTCGTGCTCAGAGCCCGAGTCCGCGGACTCCGCGCTCGTCCCAGCCGAGGTGGTGGGCGAGCTCGTGGCGCACCGTGCGCTCGACCTGGGCGCGGAGCAGCTTGGGGTCATGCCCGAAGTCACGCTCGAGCGTGTCCCGGTAGATCACGATGTGGTCGGGATAGGTGTCGCGGGCGACGGTGGCGCCGATGTAGTGGCCGTAGGCGCGGTGTTCGTGCCCGCGGTCGGAGATCGTCACCGGAGTGCGCTCGAGCAGCTCGCGGAACGGCTCGGGCAGGTCGTCGAGCGCCCGCATCACCAGCTCGTCGAACTCGCTCGGCTCGCGGTCGGGTGGTGGGAGCGAGGCGAGAGCGTCGCTGCGGTCGACCAGCCGCCGGAACTCGGGCTCGGGGATCTCCTTGCCGATCAGCGCGACGGTTGCCCAGGCGGTGACGACGACGATTGCGGCTGCCGCGGCGAGCACGGTGAGCAGGTCGCCGAGCCCGCCGAACGAGGGCGGGTTGAGGACGAGCACGGCGAGCCCGGCAAGAAACGCAACCAGGGCGGCCGCCCGCAGCGGCGGACCGAAGATCTCGCGCATTCGTTCAGGTTAGGCGGCAGTGAGCCGGAACTCGGCGCTGAACTCCTCGAGGAAGTCGGGGCCGGCGGTGCCGCCGTGAAGCTGATCGAAGAACTCGGCGGTGCGCAGCGCCGGCGTCACCCGCCAGCGCAAGCGGGCCGGGCCGTCACCGGCCATCTGGTGCGGGGTGCCGGCCGGGACCTCGAACTTCTCACCGGCCTCGTAGCGTCGCTCGGCACCGTCGATGATCGTCCGCACCGCGCCCTCGAGAACCTCGAAGCGCTCGAGCTGACTGGGGTGGAAGTGCTCGGGCGGCAACGGGCCGTCGCCCCCGTAGCTGACCTCCATCTCGAGCAGCTCGCCGTTCGTCTCGGCGGCGGTCTGGACCAGCCGCAGGCGAAAGCCGCCCTGCCCCTCGATCACCTGGCCCGCGTGCGCCACGGCCGCCAGCCTATCCGGGCGCGGCTGGGCCGGGCCTGTAGGCGCTGAGCACGAGGTTGTAGAAGAGCTGCGCCGGCAGCCGCGGCTCGAGCACCGCCGCGTCGACTCGCTGCAGGGCGAGGTAGCTGCGGAAGGCAAAGCGCCGCCAGGCCTGCGGGACCCCGTCGGGCTCCGCGGTCGCCTCGAGGCTGCGCAGCAGCCAGCCGTGCGCGTTGGCGAGCAGCTCCTCGCCTCCGACGCGCACGCGCTCGAAGCCGCCGGCCCGCGCGAGCCCGGCGAGCTGCGAAGGCGCGAACGCGTGCACGTCGACCTCCGGTTCGAGCTCGTGGCCGGCACCCGCTCGCTCGGCACCGTCCCCGGCAGGCGGGGCTCCGACCAGGCGCCGCCAGGCCGGGGCTGCGAGCAGCCCTGCTCGCTTCGGCAGCGCCGCGATCAGGTCGCCGTAGCGGGAGGGCTCGCCGCAGAATGCGACCACGCCCCCCGGGCGCAGTACCCGGGCGAACTCCCGGAACGCGCGGCCGAGGTCGGGGATGTGGTGAAGCACGGCGTGCCCGAAGACGAGATCGAACGAGCGCTCGGCGAAGGGGAGCCGCTCGGCCTCGGCCTCGACGGTCTCGATCTCGACGCCGAGGCGCTCCGCGGAGGTCGCGAGCGTCGTCAGCATCCCGATCGAGATGTCGGTCGCGGTCGGGCGCCCGATCAGCCCGAGCTGGGCGAGGTTGAGGCTGAAATAGCCGGTGCCGGCGCCGATCTCGAGCGCGTCGCCGAACGGCGCCGGATCGTGTCCGAGCGCCTTGGCGAGCTTCGCCCGCACCTGCGCGCGTCCGAGCTCGCCGAAGTCGATGCCCCACTTGGCGTCGTATCCGGCCGCCGCCACGTCGTGGTAGCGGGTGTTCGCGTCCTTGATCTGATCCGGCGTCGCTGTCGGGGCCGCTGGCACGGCGGCAGATGGTAGGTGCTCGCGCCGGGGAAGCTCTACGGTCAGCGACCGTGGAACAGGCGCCTGTGCAGCACGACCAGCCGCCCGGGGTGCCGGCGCTGGCGCTGACCGGCGAGCGCACGTTGCCCGACCTGCCGGAAGAGAACTACTGGTTCCGCCGTCATCTGGCCGTCTATGAGTGGATCGGCGCCCGGGTGGTAGGCCTTTCCGTCGCCGATCTCGCCTGTGGCGAGGGCTACGGCTCCGATCTGCTGGCCCGCAGCGCGCGCGAGGTGATCGGGGTCGACGCCAACCCCGAGGCCCACGAGCACGCCCGGCTGCGCTATCTGCGCCCCAACCTTCGCTACGAGCGCGACCTGGTCGAGTCCTATCGGGGGCCGTGCGACGCGATCGTCTTTCTGCAAACGATCGAGCACGTCGAGAACCCGGGGGGACTGCTCGATCGCTTCGCTGCGGCGGCCCCCGTCAGCTACGTCTCGACCCCGAACCGGCTCACCCTCGCGCCTGCCGGGGCGCCGAAGTCCGACAATCCGTGGCACCTGCGCGAGTACACGCCGGCCGAGTACCGGGCGCTACTCGAGCCCCGCTTCTCGCGGATCGAGCTGCTCGGGGTCTTTCTCGCCCGCAAGCTGTGGCTGCACGAGCTCGCGCTGCGCGCGGGATGGGACCGCGTTCACGCCGCTCTGCGAATCACCAAGCCCTTCTACGACCGCTTCGTCCCCGCGATCTCCGCCTCGGACTTCGCGCTTCGCCCCGCCGCCGAAGCCGATCTCGACCGAGCGCTCGATCTCGTTGCGGTCTGCTACGCGTGAGCCGGACTGACGAGCCCGCCACCGACCCCGCCGCGCCCGGACGCGAAGCGGAGGAGGCGGCGGGCATTGGTTCCCTCGCGATCGTCCTCCACTCCCACATGCCCTACGTCGAGGGGTTCGGGACCTACCCGTTCGGGGAGGAATGGCTGTTCGACGCCGTGATCCGCTCCTACGCCCCGGTCACCGAGGTTGCCGCGGGGCTGACGATGACAGTTACCCCTGTGCTCGCCGACCAGCTCGAGGCCGAGGGAGTCGCCGAACGCGTGCGCGACTTCACCCGCGAGTTCCGGATTCGCACCTGCGAGGTGGAGGCGGGCGAGCTCGAGCCGGCCCTCGGTCACGCGTGCGAGGCGGAGGCGCGCCGGTACCGCATCGCGCTCGAGCAGCTCGAGCGGCTGGGCGGCGAGCTGACCGGGCTGTTCGTCGAGCCCGGCGCGAACGGCAGGGTCGAGCTGATCAGCTCGGCGGCCACACACGCAGTGCTGCCGCTGATCGCCACCCACGCCGGGCGTCGCCTGCAGATCGACGCCGGCCTGCGATCGCACCGTCGGCGCTTCGGGGCTCCGGCCGGTTTCTGGCTGCCCGAGTGCGCGTACGAGCCCGGTCTCGAGACCCTGCTCGCCGAGCGCGGGCTGGGCTACTTCTGCACCGACCAGAGCGCTCACGAGCCCGGGCTCGCGGCACTGACTCCGATCGCCACCGCCGCCGGGCCGGTCGCGTTCCCGATCGATTGGGAGGCTGTGAGCTGGGTCTGGTCTCTGGACGGCTACCCCTCCGACCCGGTCTACGCCGACTTTCATCGCCGCACGCCGCGCGGCGCCCGACCGTGGGCAATCGGCGGTGGCCCGTACGACCCCGAGGCGGCCGCGGCGCGCGCCCGCGAGCATGCCGGCGAGTTCGCGCGCGCGGCGGCCGCGCGGCTGCAGCGGGTCGTGGCCGGACCGGGACGACGCGGGCTGATCGTCTTCGCGATCGACACGGAGCTGCTCGGCCACTGGTGGTGGGAGGGGCCCGAGTGGCTCGCCGAGCTGCTTCGGGTCGCCCCCGAGCACGACCTCGAGCCGGTCACGCTCGGCGAGGCCGCTCGGCGCCACCGCGCCGAGCCGCGGCCGCTGCGGGCCTCGACCTGGGGTGAGGGCAAGGACATGCGGACCTGGGACTCGCCTCAGGTGGCCGATCTGGCGCGCGCGGCGCGCCGGCTCGAGCTTCGGGTCCTGCGCGGCCTCGGGTCCGGGATCGGGCCGAACGCGGCCCGGCGTGCGGCCCGCGAGCTGCTCGCCCTGCAGGCAAGCGATTGGGCGTTTCTCGATCGCCGCCGCGAGGCGGGTGACTACCCGTGGGAGCGCAGCACCGGTCACGCCCGATCGCTGCTCGAGGCCATAGACTGCGGCGCGCCGGAGCCCGATCCCGGGCTGCGCAACCTCGCGCCAGACCTGAGCCTCAGCCCGCTGCTCGAACCTTGACCAGAGCCCTGACCCTCTCGTGGGAGTACCCGCCGCTGATCGAGGGCGGCCTCGCCCGGCACGTGCGCAAGCTGTCGGAGAACCTCGCCCGCCAGGGCACAGAGGTCCACGTGCTCACCCGCGGCAGCGAGGAATCTCCCGAGGAGGAGACGGTGGGCGGCGTCCGGATCCACCGCGTCCGCGAGCCCACCCGTCCCACCGACCTGGGCGAGTTCGTGGCCTGGGTCGAACGGATGAACTCCGACATGCTCGCGGCCGGCGTCGAGCTCGGTGACAGGTACGAGTTCGACCTCGTGCACGGTCACGACTGGCTCGTCGCGATGGCCTGCGACCACCTCTCGCGGCGCTTCGGGGCGCCGCTGGTGACGACGATTCACGCGACCGAGCACGGCCGCCACCAGGGCTGGGTCGACAAGCACCCGCAATCGCACATCCACGGGGTCGAGCGATGGATCACCAACCGATCCGATCGCGTGATCGCGTGCTCGTACTACATGCGTGAGCAGATCGCTGACATCTTCGGGGTCGAGGAGGAGCGGGTGACGGTGATCCCGAACGGGATCGACGCCGATGACCTACAGCCGCACGACGAGCCTGAGTTGCGCCGACTGCGGGCCGAGTTCGCCGGCCCGGACCAGAAGCTGGTCCTGCTGATCGGCCGGCTCGTCTACGAGAAGGGCTTCCAGCTCGCGCTGGAGGCGATGCCGAGCCTGATCGAGGCGGTGCCCGGGACCCGCTTTTTGGTCGCGGGTTCGGGCACCCACGAGCCGGAGCTTCGAAAGCAGGCGACCGACCTCGGCCTGATGGAGCACGGCACCTTCCTGGGTTGGATCGGCGATGACGTCCTGCACTCGCTGTACCGGCTCGCCGACGTCTGCGTCGTCCCCTCCCTCTACGAGCCATTCGGGCTCGTCGCGCTCGAGGCAATGGCCTCGGACTGCCCGTGCATCGTCGCCGATACCGGCGGCCTGCGCGAGATCGTCTCGCACGGCGAGGTCGGGCTGCGCTTCCGGGCCCGCGACTCCGCCTCGCTCGGGGAGATGGTCGAGCGGGTGCTGACCGATCCCGAGCTTCGCGAGCGGCTCGTCGCCGAGGGCTCCGAGCACATCCTGCGCTTCGACTGGGCCGACGTCGCCGAGCGGACGGCGCTCATCTACGCCGCCCTGATGCCCGACCCTGCCCGGGTCTGAGGCGCCGGGCTCAGGCCCCCAGGGTCGTCTCCGCGGCCGGGTCGGGCTCGACCGGGTCCGGCCAGCGAAGCCGCTCGGGCGCGTCGCGCATGCGCAGGATCCTCGCCGGGGCGCCGCCGATGACCGCATTCGCGGGGACGTCCTTGGTCACCACCGTGCTCGTCCCGATCACCGCGTTGTCGCCGATCCTGACCCCCCGCAGGATGCAGGCGCCGTAGCCGATCCAGACGTTCGAGCCGACCTCGACGTCGCGCGTGTAGATCCCCTGGAGTCGGATCGGGCGCTCGACCTCGACCACGCCGTGGTCGAAGTCGATGAACATCGCCCGATCGGCGATCACGCACTGCTCGCCGATCCGCACGTGGCGGTAGGCCGAGATCGTGCACTCCTGCCCGATTACGGTCTTGGCGCCGATCAGGACCTCGCCCTCGTGACAGCGGATCTTGGTCCCGTCTCCGATCCAGGCGAAGCGCCCGAAGCGCACCCGGCCCCGGCGGCCGATCTCGAGCTCCAGGTCACGGCCGAAGAACACCGGCCCCGTGGTCTGCCAGCGCCACCCCGCCCGGGTCAGCACCCGCCGCCACAGGTAGCGCCATAGCAGCCGCGCGTAGCGCGGGCTGATCATCCTGCGCCTGATCGCGAAACGGATCATGTCGATCATCGCGCGGGGGAATCTAGACTGCACGCGATGGGCGAGGTTGCCGCCACGGACTCGCTTGCCGAGCGGCTGATCGCCGGCGAAAAGCGCGCCCTCGCGCGGGCGATCAGCCTGGTGGAGAACCGCGATCCCGACGGCGACCGGCTCGTTGCCGAGCTCTTCCCGAACACCGGCCGCGCCCGCGTCGTCGGTTTCACCGGCCCTCCCGGGGTCGGCAAGAGCACCCTGATCGGCGTCGTCTGCGCCGAGCTTCGCAAGGCCGGCCGCGAGGTCGGCGTGCTCTCGATCGATCCCTCGAGCCCGTTCACCCAGGGCGCGGTGCTCGGCGACCGGATCCGGCTCTCCGAGCACTTCCTCGACCCCGGTGTCTTCATCCGCTCGATGGCGACCAGGGGCTCGCTCGGCGGGCTCGCCGAGGCGGCGCTGCAGGCGGCACTGCTGATGGATGCCTCGGGCAAGGACGATGTGCTGCTGGAGACGGTCGGCGTCGGCCAGGGCGAGATCGACGTCGTCGATCACGCCGACACGGTGGTGCTCGCGTTGATGCCGGGCTCAGGCGACTCGGTCCAGGCGTTGAAGGCCGGGGTGATGGAGATTCCCGACGTGATCGTCGTCAACAAGTGCGAGCATCCGCTCGCCGACACGATGGTGCGCGAGGTTCGGTCGGTGCTCGCGCTCGGGCCCGAGCGGGCGTGGAAGGTCCCGGTGGTCCGCACCGAGGCGATCAAGGGCGACGGGATCGTCGAGCTGGTCGAGACGATCGATGCGCATCATCGCCATATCGCCGAGTCCGGCACGCTGGCCGAGCGCCGGGCTCGCAACCTGCGTGCCGAGGTGATCGGGATCGCGGCCTCGCGGCTGCGCCGCCGGCTCGACGCCCGCGCCGACAGCGACCCGGAGTGGACTGCCCTGCTCGAACGCGTGGTCAGGCGTGAGATCGACCCCGCGACGGCTGCTCGCGAGCTGCTGGAACGCGAGCGGTGAGATGATCGGCCCGTGAACGAGGCTCGGGTGGCCGACGCAGACACCGTCAGGGGCTGGAAGGGCCACGGGCTCGACGACGTCTCGGGCTCCAGCGTGGGCAGGATCGAGGGAGCATTCGCCGAGCGTGAAGGCGGTTCGCCGTGGCTGCTGGCGCGGATGGGGCGGTTCGGCCACTACACGCTGATCCCGGCGCGCGACGCGGTCGAGGGCGCCGGTCGCGTCTGGGTGCCGTACACGCGCGACCAGATCCGCCGCGCGCCGCGAATCGAGCCCCGCGACGGCCCGGACGCGACGACCGAACAGGCGCTTCGTGCCCACTACGGCCTCGGCCCGGGTTGATCTACGTTCGGTCTCTAGGCGGCGAGACGGCGGTTGCGCGCTTCCGAGATCCGCGACCAGGCATCCGAGAACGAGAGCGCCTCGGCGAACCTCATCGCCTTCGGCGAGAGCTCGTGTGGCCTGCCGTCGAGGCGGCTGACGCAGATCGGGACCACGACGGCGCTCCGATCGAGGTCATCGCGCAGCGCCGCGAGCTGGTGCCACTTCGCATTGCTGTCCGTGCTTCCCATCGACTCCTCCGCGTGGGGCCGGGTGACTCGTCGGCGCGAGTGTAAGCGCGTCCATCGGACGAATCCTCGTGCCAACGGTGACGAAGCCGCAAACCGCGCATTTATCGGGCTCCGGGGAGCTCAGCAGCCGAGCTGCCGCGCGATCACCATCTGCTGCACCTCGTCGGTGCCCTCGCCGATCGTGAGGATCTTCGCGTCGCGGTAGAAGCGGCAGACCGGGTACTCCTCGATGTAGCCGTAGCCGCCGTGGATCTGGACCGCCTCCTCGCTTGCGCGGACCGCGAGCCGGCCCGTGATCAGCTTCGCCTGGGCGGCGGTGAGCGTGAAGGACTGGCCGGCGTCCTTCTGCAGCGCCGCGCGGTAGGTGAGCAGCCGGGCGGCCTCGATCTGCGCTGAGAGGTCGGCGATCTTCGCCTGGATCGCCTGGAACTTCGAGATCGGCTGACCGAAGGCGCGCCGCTCCCGCGCGTAGGAGATCGCTTCGTCGAGCGCCCCCTGCGCGAGACCTACCCCCATTGCGGCGACCCCGATCCGGCCCCCGTCGAGGATGTGGAGGAAGTTCTTGAAGCCTTCGCCGCGCCGACCGAGCAGGTTTGCCTCCGGGACCCGGCAGTCGGTGAACGTGAGCGGTCGGGTGTCGGAGGCGTTCCACCCCATCTTCCGATACGGCTCGCCCGGCTCGTAGCCCGGCGTTCCGTTGGCGATGATCAGGTTCGAGATCTCGCGCCTGCCGCCGTTGTCGCCGGTCAAGGCGGTGATCGTCACGCAGCCGGAGATCTCGGTCCCGCAGTTGGTGATGAACTGCTTCGCTCCGTCGATCACCCACTCGCCGTCATCGAGGCGCGCCCGGGTGCGGGTCGCCCCGGCGTCCGAGCCCGCCTCGGGCTCGGTGAGCCCGAACGCCGCCAGGCGCTCGCCGGCGCAGAGCGCCGGAAGCCACTCGGAGCGCTGCTCGTCGCTGCCCCAGAGGAAGATCGGCATCGTCCCCAGCGAGGTGTGGGCGGCGAGCGTGATGCAGACCGAGGAGTCGACCCGGGCCAGCTCCTCGACCGCGAGCGCGTAGGAGAGCGTGTCGCCACCGCCGCCGCCGTACTGCTCCGGAAACGGGATCCCCATCAGCCCCAACTCGCCCAGCTTTCCGATCAGCTCGTACGGGAACGACTTCGTCCGGTCGAGCTCCGCGGCCACCGGCGCCACCTCGGCGCGCGCGAACTCGCGCACCGTGTCGCGCAGCAGGCGCTGGGTATCTGTGAGCTCGAAGTCCATTTCAGCGGCTGTCGGCCTCGAGCGCCTCGCCGGCGGCCAAGTCGCGAGCGAGGCGCAGGAGCAGGCGGACGCCGAAGCCGCTCGCCCCGTTGCCGACGTACTCGCGGCCGGTGTCCCAGGCGGTGCCGGCGATGTCGAGGTGGGCCCACGGGACCCCGTCCACGAACTCCTCCAGGAACGAGGCGGCGTAGATCGTGCCCGCCTTGCGCTTCGGCGAGGCGTTGGTGAGGTCGGCTGCGGTGCCCTTGATCAGCTCCTTGTACTCGGGGTGAAGCGGCAGCCGCCAGGCGAGCTCGCCCGAGGCATCGGCGGCCCGGCGCACGGCCTCGGCCCAGTCGTCGTCGTTGGAGATCAGCGCGGCGTAGGTCGAACCGAGTGCGATCAGCACAGCCCCGGTCAGGGTCGCGACGTCGACCACCCTCTCGGCGCCGAGCTCGCGCACGCAGTAGGTCAGCGCGTCGGCGAGGATCAGCCTCCCCTCGGCGTCGGTGTTGTTGACCTCGATCGTGCGGCCGTTGAGCTGGGTAATGATGTCGCCGGGCTTGATCGCGCTGCCGTCGGGCATGTTCTCGGTCGCCGGCACGGCCGCGACGAGGTCGAGCTCGAGCCCGAGCTCGGCGATCGCGGCGATCGCCTCGAGCACCGCCGCGCCGCCTGACATGTCCATCTTCATCTCGTGCATCGCGGCGGCCGGCTTGATCGAGATCCCGCCGCTGTCGAAGGTCACCGCCTTTCCGACCAGCCCGAGCCGTGCGCCCGAGCCGCCGCCTGCGTAACGGAGCACGATCAGGCACGGTTCGGCCGCCGTTCCCTGCGAGACGGCCGCCAGCCCGCCGAGCCCACGGTCGACGATCGCGGCCCGGTCGAGCACCTCGACCTCGATCCGCTGGTCGGCCGCGGCGATCTCCTCGGCCCTGGCGGCGAGCGCCTCCGGGGTGAGCGCGTTGGCGGGCAGGTCCTGCAGCTCGCGGGCGCGGTTGGCCGCCTCGCCGGCGACGATCGCGATCCGCGCCTCGGTGGCGACCGCGTCGCGCTCGTCGGGGCCCGTCGCCAGGATCAGGCGATCGAGGCGGACCGGGGGAGGGTCGTCGGGTTGCTCTGAGCGGAAGCGGTCGAAGCGGTAGGAGGCGAGGACGACCCCCTCGACCAGCGCCGCAGAGTGCGCCGCCGAGTCGGCGCCTTCGGGGACGACCCAGGCGAGCGAACGCGCCTCGAGCTCGGCCGCCCGCTTGGCCGCCAGCGCGCCGGCGACCCGCAGCCGCTCGAGATCGAGCTCGCCCGACGCCCCGACGCCCACTGCGATCACCCGCGAGGGGCGTCCTGGGTGGATCAGGGCGAGGCGGCGAAATGCGCCCCGCGCGTCCTCGGCGCCCGGTGCCTGGGCGAGTGGCCCGGTCAGCGCCTCCCCCTCGGCCAGGATGACCGCGACCAGGTCATATTCGAGGTCCTCGAACGGGACGGATACGACCTCGAGCTGCACGGCGCGCGAGTGTACCGGCGGTCTAGCATTCCGACCCGGCATCCCAGCGGCCAGCGCCGCCCGACTCAGAAAGGCCTCATGTCTCAGACAGTCATCCTCGGCACCGCCCGCACCCCGTTCGGGAAGATGGGGGGAGCGCTCGCCGCCAAGGACGCGATCGAGCTCGGCGCCGATGCGATCGGGGCAGCGCTGGAGCGCTCGGAGATCGAGCCGGAGCAGGTACAGGAGGTGATCTTCGGACAGGTCCTGCAGGCCGGACAGGGCCAGATCCCGTCGCGCCAGGCGCAGGTCGGGGCCGGGATCCCACGGGAGGTGCCCTCGGAGACGATCAACAAGGTGTGCGCTTCGGGCATGCGCACGGTCGGGCTCGCCGACCAGGCGATCCGGGCCGGCGACGTCGAGCTCGTCGTCAGCGGCGGCATGGAGTCGATGTCCAACGCCCCGTATCTGCTGCCGGGGGCGCGCTTCGGCTTCCGGATGGGCGACACGCCGGCGGTGGACGCGATGACCCACGACGGGCTCACCAACCCGTTCACGGAGAAGCAGATGATCAACGAGGCGAGCGAGGTCTCCAACGAGCTCGAGATCACCCGCCCCGACATGGACCGCTGGGCCGCCCGCTCGCACCAGCTCGCGGCCAGGGCGACCGAGGACGGCACGCTGGCCGAGGAGATCGTCTCGGTGACCGTGAAGAGCCGCCGTGCCGAGACCGTGGTCGCCGGCGACGAGGCGATCCGGCCCGACTCGACGATCGAGACGCTCGCGAAGCTGCCGGCCGTGGGAGGCGACGACGCCACTCACACCGCCGGCAACGCGCCAGGCGTCAACGACGGCGCCGCGGCACTGGTGGTCGCCGCCGAGGACTGGGCGCGGGCCAACGACCGCAAGCCGCTCGCCCGGGTCCTCTCCTACGGGGCGGTCGCCGACGACTTCGCCTATCTGGCGAGGACGCCGGCGAAGGCGGCCCTCCAGGCGCTCGAGAAGCTCGACAAGACCCCGGCGGACGTCGACCTATGGGAAATCAACGAGGCGTTCGCCTCGGTGGCCCTGAACTCGGTTCGGATGCTCGAGGTCGACGAGGACCAGGTCAACGTCAACGGCGGCGCGATTGCGCTCGGCCATCCGATCGGCGCCTCGGGGGCGCGGATCGTCGGGGCGCTCATACACGAGCTGCGCCGCCGCGGCGGCGGCCTGGGGTGCGCGGCGATCTGCTCGGGCGGGGGGCAGGGAGACGCGATCGTGCTCGAGGTCGACGGCGGCTAGCCTGATGCCGCGGCCGGCGGCCTTCTTCGATCTGGATCGGACGCTGATCTCGGGGTCGTCGGGCCTGCCGTGGGCGCGGGCGGCGACCAAGGCCGGGCTGATCAGCCGCCGCCAGATGGCTCGCTGGGGCGCGGACGCGATGCGGTTTCGCCTTCGCGGCTCGACCGACGAGGCAACCGAGAAGCTGCTGGCGGAGATCAAGCAGGTGTTCAACGGCATGCCCGCGCGCGAGGTGGCGCGGATGACCCCGGAGGTGCTGGTCGGGGTGCTGCCGCGCATCTACCCCGAGATGCTGGCGGAGGTCCACGCGCACCAGGACGCTGGGCGACAGACCTTCATCGTCAGCGCTGCCGGAGACGAGCTGGTCCAGCTCCTCGCCCGCATCCTCTACATGGACGGCGGCATCGGGACCAAGTACGAGATCGCCGCCGACGGGCGCTTCACCGGCGAGCTCGGCGGGGCGTTCATGTACGGCGACGGCAAGCTCGAGGCGGTGCGCCGCTTCGCCGCCGAGCATGAGATCGACCTCGACGCCTCCTACGCGTACTCGGACTCGGTCTCCGACCTGCCGATGCTGGGCGCGGTCGGCAACCCGGTCGTGGTCAACCCCGACGAGGAGCTGGCCCGACTCGCCCGCGAACGGGGCTGGCGGGTGATGCGGTTCGAGAAGCTCGGTCGCCGGCTCGCGTTCGCGGCGTTCACCGGCACGCTGGCGATTGCCGGGCTCCTGGGACGCCATAGGATCGCGCCGTGGACCCGACCGAGCTCGCGTTCGCCGGCATCGCGCGCCAGGCGAAGCTGATCCGCGACGGGGACGTTTCCTCGCGAGAGCTGACCGAGGTCTGCCTCGATCGCATCGAGCGCCTCAACCCGGCCCTGAACGCGTTCACCGCGGTGCTCGCCGAGCGCGCCCTCGACGAGGCGGATGGGGCCGATCGCGCTCGCGACCCCGATCGGCCCCTGCGCGGCGTCCCGCTCGCTGTCAAGGACGTCGAGGACGTCGAGGGGGTGGTGACCGGGTTCGGCAGCAGGGCCTTCGAGGAGCCCGCCGCCGCCGACGGGCCGCTCGTCCGCCGCCTGCGGGCGGCCGGGGGAGTGATCGTCGGCAAGACCGCGCTGCCCGAGCTGGCGATCTGCGGCTTCACCGAGTCCGAGCGCTGGGGCGTGACCCGCAATCCCTGGGGCCCCGGGCGCAGCACGGGCGGCTCGTCGGGCGGCAGTGGCGCGGCAGTCGCGGCCGGGCTGGTCGGCGCCGCGACCGCCTCCGACGGCGCCGGCTCGATCCGGATCCCGGCGGCGTTCTGCGGCCTCTTCGGCCTCAAGCCGCAGCGAGCGCGGCTTCCGTTCAGCCCGGTCGACCACTGGTGGGGGATGTCCGTGCACGGCTGTCTCACCCGGTCGGTCCTCGACACGGCGCTCTTTCTTGATCTGACCATGAACCGCGACGGCGAGAACGGTTCCCCGCCGCCGCCGCAGCGTCCCTATCTCGAGGCGGCGGCGACCGCGCCGGGCAAGCTGCGGATCGCGATCTCCGCCAAGCCGGCGCGGGCGGTGCTGCCGCCGATCGTCACCGACGAGGCGCGGCGCGGGCTCGCCGAGACCGAGGACCTGCTGCGCTCGCTCGGACACGACGTCCGGCATCAGGATCCCGACTTCGGGCTCGCGACGAACAACTTCGTCCCCCGGTACCTGCGCGGGATTCGTGACGACGTGGCCGCCGTCGGGCATCCGGAGCGGCTCGAGAGCCGGACCCGCGGTTTCGCCCGCCTCGGCGCCGCCTACGCGCCGGCGTTTGTGCGCCGCGCGACGAGGCTCGCCGAGCGCGACTCGGCACGCTGCAACCGGATCCTCGAGCGCTGCGACGTGCTCGTCACCCCGACCGTCGGCGAGCAGTCGATCGAGGTCGGGCGCTGGGCGGGCAAGGGGGCGCTGCGCACCCTGCTCGAGATGAGCCGCACGTTCTGCTTCACGCCGATCTGGAACCACACCGGCCAGCCCGCGGCGGCGGTCCCGGCCGGCTTCGACAGCTCAGGGATGCCACGGTCGGTGAGCCTGGTCGGCCGCCCCGGCGACGAGGGCACCCTGATCTCGCTCGCCGCCCAGATCGAGGCCGAGCGGCCGTGGGCGGATCGCCGCCCCCCACGCTCCTAGAGCCGGTCCGTCGACGCCAGCCCCGCCCCTAGACTTCGCCCGATGGCGACCGAGCCCGAAGCCCGCCGTCGCACACACCAGTGGCGGGAGGAGGCCTACGCGCGCCAGGCCGAGCGCGACGCACTGTTCGAGACCCTCTCCGGCCACCCTGTCGAGCCGCTGTACACCGACGAGGACCTCGAGGGCGCCGACTACGCGGAGCGGCTCGGACACCCGGGCGAGTTCCCGTTCACCCGTGGCCCGTACGCCTCGATGTACCGCGGCCGGCTCTGGACGATGCGCCAGTTCGCGGGCTTCGGGACCGTCGAGGAGACCAACGAGCGCTTCCGCTACCTGCTCGAACACGGCCAGCACGGCCTCTCGACCGCCTTTGACATGCCGACCCTGATGGGCCTCGACTCCGACCACTCCCGCTCGCTCGGCGAGGTCGGCGTCGAGGGTGTCGCGGTCGACACGGTCGACGACATCGAGACGCTGTTCGACCGGATCCCGCTCGACGACGTCAGCGTCTCGATGACGATCAACGCCCCGGCGGCGATCCTGCTCGCCTTCTACGTCGTCGCCGCCGAGGAGCGGGGGATCGGGCCCGAGCGTCTTGGCGGCACGATCCAGACCGACATCCTGAAGGAGTACATCGCCCAGAAGGAGTGGTGCTTTCCGATCGAGCCGGCGATGCGGCTGGTCACCGACATGGTCGAGTGGTGTGCGGCGGAGATGCCGCGCTGGCACCCGATCTCGATCTCCGGCTACCACATCCGCGAGGCCGGCGCGACCGCCGCCCAGGAGCTCGCGTTCACGCTCAAGGACGGGTTCACCTATGTCGAGGCGGCGATTGAGCGCGGGCTGGCGGTCGACGACTTCGCGCCGCGGCTCTCGTTCTTCTTCAACGCCCACATCGACCTCTTCGAGGAGGTCGCCAAGTACCGGGCTGCGCGCCGGATCTGGGCGCGCGAGATGCGCGACACGTACGGCGCCACCGACCCGCGCTCGCAGGGGCTGCGCTTCCACACCCAGACCGCCGGCGTCAGCCTGACCGCGCAGCAGCCGCTGGTCAACATCGTGCGGACCGCGATCGAGGCGCTCGCCGGGGTGCTCGGCGGGACCCAGTCGCTGCATACGAACTCCTTCGACGAGGCCCTGGCCCTGCCGACCGAGGAAGCGGTGCGGATCGCGCTTCGTACCCAGCAGGTGATCGCGCACGAATCGGGGGTCGCCAACACCGCCGACCCGCTCGGCGGTTCCTACTTCGTCGAGCGGCTGACCGACGAGATCGAAGCCGCGGCCTATCGGTACTTCGAGCGCATCGACGAGCTCGGCGGGATGATCGCGGCGATCGAGCTCGGCTTTCCCCAGCGCGAGATCGCCGACGCCGCGTACCGCTATCAGCGCGAGGTCGACCTTGGCGAGCGGGTCGTGGTCGGGGTAAACGACTTCCGCACCGAGCAGGACGTGCTGGCCGAGATCCACCGGCCGGACCCGGCGGCGGAGACCCGCCAACGAGAGCGGCTCGAGCGGACCATGGCCGCCCGCGATCAGGCCGCGGTCGAGCGCGCCCTCGCCGAACTGCGCCGCGCCGCGACGGCGCCGGCGGAGAACCTGATGCCCCCGATCATCGCCGCGACCCGCGTCCGGGCGACGGAGGGAGAGATGGTCGCCTGCCTGCAGGAGGTGTTCGGCACCTACAGCGAGAAGCCGGAGTTCTGAACCGCGTAGGTACGCTGGCGGGCGATGAGCGAGGGCCGCAAGATCCGCGTCGTGGTCGCCAAGCCGGGCCTCGACGGCCACGATCGAGGGGCGAAGATCATCGCGCGGGCGCTGCGCGACGCCGGGATGGAGGTGATCTACACGGGCCTGCACCAGACCCCGGAGCAGATCGCCGCCACCGTGATCCAAGAGGACGCCGATGCGGTCGGCCTCTCGATCCTCTCCGGCGCCCACATGACGCTGGTCCCCAAGGTCGTCGCGCTGCTGGCCGAGCAGGGCGCCGAGGACGTCGTGATCACGGTCGGCGGCACGATCCCCGCCGATGACGTCCCCGAGCTGAAGCGGCTCGGGGTGACCCAGGTCTTCACCCCCGGCTCGTCGACCGACGAGATCGTCGAGTTCATTCGCGGCGCCGTCGTCGAGCGCGTCTGAGCCCGATTGACTCGTCAGTCAGTTCTGTAAGATCGGCGCCGCCTCAGTTCCCCAAGGAGGATCGACTTGAAAGTTTGTTGCCTCGTCAAGGAGGTCCCGGACGCTGCCGTGCAGAAGCGGATCGATCCGGGCACCAAGCGGCTCGACCGCTCGGGCGAGAAGAACCTGAACCCGTTCGACACCCACGGCATCGAGGCCGCGATGCAGATCCGCGAAGGCGACGGCGCCGAGGTGGAGGAGATCGTCGCGGTCACGATGGGCCCGGAGACCGCGGTGCGAGCGCTGCACAAGGCGGTCGCGCTCGGCGCCGACCGCTCGGTCCACCTCGCCGACGAAGCGCTCGCGGGCTCGGACGTCTGCGCGACCGGCTATGCGCTCGCCAAGGTGCTGGAGGCCGAGCAGCCCGACCTCGTGTTGCTCGGCCAGCAGTCCGACGACGGCGAGTGCTACACGATTGGCGCCGTGGTCGCCGACCATCTTCAGATGCCCTCGCTGACCCAGGTGATCAAGATCGAGATTGAGGACGGAAAGCTCGTCTGCGAGCGCCAGGCCGAGTACGGCTACGACACGGTCGAGGTCGACCTGCCGGCGGTGATCTCGGTCGGGGACGCGATCAACGAGCCCCGCTACCCGAGCCTGAAGGCGATCATGGGGGCGAAGAAGAAGCCACTCGACGGCAAGGCGGCCGCTGACGTCGGCATCGACGTCGCCGAGGTCGGCGAGAGCGGCTCGAAGACCCAGGTGCTGGCGATCAACCCGCCGCCGGCCAAGGAGGCGGGCGAGGTGTTCGAGGACGAGGACACCAACGAGACGGTCGAGAAGATCGTCGCCTGGCTCGACGAAAGGAAGCTGGTCTGATGGGTGGAATCCTGGTCTACGCCCTCCACGACGACGAGGGCAACTTCAACAACAACTCGCTCGGCGCGATCTCGGAGGCGGCGAAGCTCGCCGGTGAGCTCGGCTCCGAGGCGGGCGTCGTCGTCGTCGGCGACGTCGCCGATGACGCCTGCGCCGGGCTCGGCGCCTACGGCGCCGCCAAGGTCTACCGCGCGAAGGGGGTCAGCGAGGGCCTCGCTCAGCCGATCGTCGACGTGATGGCAAAGGTGATCGCCGACGAGGGCTTCTCCTACGCCCTGTTCGGCGGCGGCCTGCTCGGGTTCGAGATCGGCGCCGGGCTGACCGCCCGCATGAATGCCGGCGTGACGATGGAGGTGACCGCGGTCAAGGCGGTCGACGGCAAGCTCGTCGCCGAGCGGCCGGTGCTCCAGGACTCGGCGATCGTCGACGTCGGCTACGTCGGCGAGCCCGGGATCATCATCGGGCGCCTGAACGCCTTCGACGTCAACGAGGCCGGCGGCGGTCAGGCTGAGGTCGTCGATGTCGAGGTCGAGCTCTCGGCGTGGTCGACGCGCGCGCGGATGCGCCAGCGCGGCGAGCAGCGCGGTGCCGACGTCAACATCGAGGATGCCGACATCCTCGTCGGCGGCGGTCGCGGCCTTGGCGAGAAGGACAACTTCAAGCTCGCCGAGGACCTCGCCGAGGCGCTCGGCGGCGCGGTGGCGGCAACCCGGGCGGTGGTCGACGCCGGTTGGTACCCCTACGCGGCCCAGATCGGCCAGACGGGCAAGACGGTGGCCCCGAAGCTCTACCTCGCGGCGGGCATCTCGGGCGCGATCCAGCACAAGGTCGGGATGCAGAGCTCCGAGAGCATCCTCGCCGTCAACAAGGACCCGAACGCCCCGATCTTCGAGTTCTGCGACCTCGGCGTGGTCGGCGACCTGCACAAGATCCTGCCGAAGCTGACCGAGGCGGTAAAGGCGAAGAAGGGCTCCTGAGGGGCGCTCGAGCGGCGAGCGGCGAGATCACGATGTCGGTCGAACCAGCCCTCTATCCACCCCCATTCGACCCCGGCGAGCTGATCGCCGCGCCGACTGATCCCGAGGACGAGCGGATCGAGGTCGGGGTCGCGATCGTCGGTGGCGGGCCGGCCGGCCTAGCCTGCGCGAACCGGCTCCTCGACCTGCTCGCCGAGGAGCCCGAGCTGAGCGAGAAGCTCGGCGAGGTCCCGGTGGCGGTGCTCGAGAAGGGCAAGGTCGCCGGCGCGCACGAACTCTCGGGTGCGAACATGAAGCCGTCGGCGATGCGCGAGCTGTTCCCGGACCTCGACCCGGAGGACTGGCCGTTCGCCTACCAGGAGGTGACCAAGGACGCGGTCTACCTGCTGACCAGGCGGTCGGCCCTGCCGCTGAAGCCGATGCCGCCGAACTTCCGCAACCACGGCAACTACGTGATCTCGGTCTCGAAGCTGTCCCGCTTCCTCGCCGAGCAGGCCGAGGAGAAGGGCGCCTACATCCTCACCGAGACCGTCGCCGACAAGCTGCTGGTCAGCGACCGGATCGTGCGCGGTGTTCGCTCGGGCGACCGCGGCCGCGGCAAGGACGGCGAGCCCCTGGGCAACTTCGAGCCCGGCTCCGACGTGGTCGCGAGGGCGACCCTGCTCGCCGAGGGCACGCTCGGCCACCTGACCCAGGCGGCGATCGACTACTTCGACCTCGCCGGATCACTGCCGGTTCGCTGGGAGCTGGGGGTGAAGGAGGTCTGGGAGGTCGGCGAGCCGCTCGACCGGGTGATCCACACGATGGGCTGGCCGCTTCGCAAGCGGCCGAAGTACAACGAGTTCGGCGGCAGCTTCATCTACCCGATGGGCTCCGACAAGCTCTGCATCGGGATGGTGATCGGGCTCGACTACACCGACTCCACCCTCTCCTGCCACGACCTGCTCCAGGAGCTGAAGACGCACCCGTTCGTCGCCAAGCTGCTCCACAACGGCAAGCGGGTCGCCTGGGGAGCGAAGACGATCCCCTCCGGTGGCTTCTTCGCGCTCCCGCGCACCCTCGCGGTGCCCGGGATGGCGATCGCGGGCGACGCGGCCAGCATGGTCAACGTGCCGACCCTGAAGGGCGTCCACTACGCGATGCACGCCGGCATCTACGCGGCGGACGCGATCTTCGAAGCGCTGAAACGCGACTCGGTCAACCTCGAGGCCTACGACGAGCGGGTCCGCAAGTCGGCGATCGGCAACGACCTGTTCGAGTCGCGCAACATGCGCCAGCCGTTCTCGAAGGGCTTCTTCGTCGGCGGCGCGATGGCGAGCGCGATGACCGTCACCAAGGGCCTGTTCCCCGGCGGCCAGTGGAAGTACGAGCCCGACACCGAGATCGCGATGAGTGACGGCGGTGCGTCACGAAGCTATCCCGAGCCCGACAACGAGCTCACCTTCAACAAGCTCGACTCGGTGTTCCTGTCGGGCAACGCAACCCGCGACGATGCCCCCAACCACGTTCGGATCCAAAGCCATGTGCCGCGCGAGCTGGCCAAGACCTGGGTCAACCTCTGCCCGGCACAGGTCTACGAGATCCCCGAGGACCAGCTCGCCAACGGCGCCGCCGAGGTCGACGTGCGCGTGACCGCCTCGAACTGCGTCCAGTGCGGGGCGATCAACGCCAAGGGCGGGCGGCTGACGATGCCCGAGGGCGGCGACGGGCCGTTGTATCAGGAGACCTGAAGCCAACCTCGAGTTGCCACCTGAGGTCGAGGTCAGATTGCGGGACGGGTCGTCGATCGTCGTCAGGCCGATCCGGCCCGACGACAAAGGCGCGCTCGAGGCGGGGTTCGCGCGGCTCAGCGAGCAGTCGCGCTACCAGCGCTTCCTGACCGTGATCAGCCGGCTGTCGGCGAGCGAGCTTCGCTACCTGACCGAGGTCGACCATCACGACCACGAGGCGCTGATCGCCTTCGATCGCGAGGGCGGGGAGCCGGTCGGGGTCGGGCGTTTCGTGCGGCTCGAGGACGGCGTCAGCGCAGAGGCCGCGGTGACCATCGTCGACGAGTGGCACGGAAGGGGCGCCGGGACCGCGATCTGCAGCCTGCTCGCCGACCGCGCCCGCGCCGAGGGCGTCGAGCGGTTCACCGCTCGTCTGCTGGCCGCCAACGAGACGATGTTCGAGGTTCTCGCTTCGCTCGGGCCGGCCCGGGTCACCTCTCGCGACTCGGGTGCGGTCGAGGTCGAGATCGAGCTGCCCGAGCGGGGGATCGGCGATCACATGGCGGGCGTGCTGCGGGTCACGGCAGGCGGACCGGTCGAGCTCGCGACGCCGCCCTGGGGCCTGCATGAGGCGGAAGGCTGACCGCGACTCAGTTCGCGGGCCGGCCCTCGGCGACGAAATCCGCGACCAGCTCGGCAACCGGGCCGGGCTGATCGAGGGGGACGAAGGTCCGCGCGTCGCTCACCCGCTCGACCCGCCCGTCGGGAACGATCGCCGCCAGGCGCTCGGCGTCGGCGAGCTTGAAGAAGCGGTCCTCCGGCGCCCAGGCGAAGCGGACCGGACGCTCGAAGCCGCGCAGCTTCTCGGCCGCGTCCAGGGTGTGGCGCTTGTCGGCGCCGGCGGTGAAAGCGCGCGCGTTCTCGCGTACCGCGGGATCGGTGAGCGTCGGCTCGAGCCAGTCGGCGACCAGCTCGGGAGGGATCGGCCGCTTGGCGAGCAGGCCGTACGTCGCCCTGGCGACGGCGCCGATCCGAAACGGGGCCGCGAGCGCGGCCATCCCGCCCGGCAGCCGGGCAATCGGCGGCATGAGGCTGAACGGAAAGGGTGGAAAGTGCTCGAACAGGTCGCAGTTCGTCAGCACCAGCCGCTCGACCCGCTCGGGATGGTTCGCCGCGACGAGCTGTGAGATCGCGCCGCCGCTGTCGTTGCCGACCAGGGTCGCCCGCCCGACGCCGAGCGCGTCCATGAACGCGACCACCGTCCGCGCCATCCCCGGCGGGGAGAAGTCGGCGCCCGGGCCGAGCGCGATCCGGTGTGAGCCCATCGGCCAGTCCGGGACCAGGCAGCGAAACCGCCCCGAGAGCTGCTCCGCGGTGCCCTGCCAGAGCCGGCCGTCGACGAGCAGCCCGTGGACGAAGAGGATCGGCTCGCCGTCGCCGAGCTCGCGGTAGGCGATCCTGCCTCCCGGGACCTCGGCTGTGCGCCGCGCCGCTCCGGCGTCCTCACTCATCGGTGACTCCGACGCCCGACCGCGGCACGACCAGCACCGGACAGGCCGCCTTGCGCATCACCTCGGCCGCCACGCTGCCGAGCAGCGCCCGTCGCACCGGCCCGTGATTGCGTGATCCGACGACCAGCAGGTCGAGGCCGGCGGAGCGCTCGGCGAGCACTTCGGCCGGATCGCCGTCTCCCTCGGCGACGGTGATCGTCTCGACCGAGGCTCCGAGATCGGCGGCGAGCCCGTTCGCGACATCGCGAGCGTGTCCGGCCTGGTTTCGGCCATCGAAGCCGACTCCGATCGAGGCGATCTCGAGCCTGTCCCGGTCCGCGAACCCGATCGGCGCGATCAGCACCGCGCACGGGGCGCCATGCAGGAGGTGCTCGCCGACGCTTCCGGGGAGCACCCGGCCGAGCCCGCCGCGGTGGGTTGAGCCGAGCACGATCACGTCGGCATGCTCGGCCTCGGCGAACTCCGACAGGGCGCGGGCGGCCGCAACCCCGCCGAAGGTGCGCAGCTCGAACGGCGTCCCCTCCAGGACCTCCCGGGCCGAGGTCGAGAGTCGATCCTCGGTCTCGGCTGTGGCGCGCTCGTAGGCGTCGGCAGGAGTGGCGAGCGGGTCGAGCTCGAGCGCCGCGACGAGGATCAGCTCGGCCCCCTCGATCGCGGCCAGCCCTCGCGCGAGTGCCAGCGCGTCCCGGGCGTGCTCGTGCCCGTCGTATCCGACCAGGATCTTGCGGTACATCGGACCGGCAGCCTAGTGCCTGGGGGCGGCTAGAATCGAGTCCGATGAAGACCGGCATCCACCCCGAATACGTGCTCTCACACGTGCACTGCTCGTGCGGAAACGAGTTCTATACCCGCTCGACCAAGCCCGACCTGCACGTCGAGATCTGCTCCGCCTGCCACCCGTTCTACACCGGCAAGCAGAAGCTGGTCGACACCGGGGGCCGGGTCGAGCGGTTCAAGCGCCGCGCCGCCCGCAGCAAGCAGGGCTGAGCCGGCGCCCGATGGACGCCGACGGCTCGGCCGGCGCCGGGCCCGCGCTCGAAGCGGCCCGCATGCCCGACGGCAAGCCGGTCGCCGCGTGCGATGCCCCGATCGGGGGCCAGGCGGTGCTCGAGGGCGTGATGATGCGCGGCGTCTCGACCTGGGCGGTCGCGGTCCGCGAGCCCGAGGGCGAGGTCCTGGTCAGCTCCGACCCGCTCGTCTCGTGGGCGAAGCGGCACCGGATCTGGCGCCTGCCCGTGATCCGCGGCGTGGTCGCGCTCGGCGAGTCGCTCAAGATCGGCTTTCGCGCCCTCGCCTTCTCGGCCAACGCGCAGCTCGAGGAGGGCGAGGAGGGCGAGAAGGAGGAGATCGGCGGCTGGATGTGGGGGCTGACGATCGCGCTTTCGATGGCGCTCGCGATCGGGCTCTTCTTCGTCGTCCCGGTCAGCGCCACCAGCCTGATCAAGGACTGGCTCGGCTCGGCCTGGCTGTTCTGGCTCGTCGAGGGGATCCTGCGAACGGCGATCTTCATCGGCTACATCGTTGCGATTAGCCGGCTGCCCGACCTGCGGCGGGTGTTCGAGTACCACGGCGCCGAGCACAAGACGATCTCCTGTCACGAGGCCGGGGACCTACTGGTGCCCGAGCGCGCCGAGGCCTACTCGCGCCTGCACCCGCGCTGCGGGACCAGCTTCCTGCTGATCGTGATGGTGCTGGCGATCTTCGTCTTCGCGCCGATCGGGCTTCCCGCGTGGTACTGGCTGGTGCTCTCGCGGATCCTCGGTATCCCGCTGCTCGCAGGTCTCTCCTACGAGGTGATCAAGTGGGCCGGCCGCAACCGCCGCCGGCGCTGGGTGCGGGCGCTGATGTGGCCCGGATTGATGCTCCAGAACCTGACCACCCGCGAGCCCGATCGCGACCAGCTCGCGGTCGCGATCGCGGCCCTGGAGGCGGTGCTCGCGGTCGAGAACCCCGCCGAGACAGCGGACGATCGCGACGCGATCGAGATCGTCGCCTGAGCCGGGCCGGCATGCTCGATCAGCGGTAGGGGCCGTGGATCCCGCCGCCGTTCAGCCACCGGCCATGCAGGATCCGCGACCACCACCGGCGCTCCTCACGTTCGGCGAGCTGAGCTCGTAGCTCGGATACGGCCTCCGTCGGGACGGCGGCCGGCCGCAGGCTCTCGGCCTCGGCGAGGGGGATGATCATCGCGACCGCCTTGCCGTACCGGGTCACCACGGCCGGTCTGCCGCGGATCACCTCGCGGACCACGCGGGCGGCACGCCGGTCGAGCTCGTTCATCGTCACCTCGATCGCGGCCTGCGCCGCGGGCGCGTCTCGCTCCGCTTGTTGCTCCATCGTCGACCCCTAGATCTCCGGACCCGTGGTCCCCCCAAGAGGGCCTCCCGCATTTCCCGGGGAGTGCGGGAGGGGGTGTAGAGGGGAATCATGGCCCGGGGGCGGTGCACGGAATCGGCACGCCGAGTCACACCTTTGTGGCGGGAGCGTGACGAACGCCATCGCGGGCGGGTGACGGAAGCGGCCAGCGGTAGCCTCAGCGCGTGGTCGAGAAGCTGGTCGAGCAGGTCGAGGGGCGCTTTGGTGAGCTCGAGCGCCAGATGTCCGACCCCGATGTGATCGCCGACCGCGAGCGCTACGCCGCGGTCGGGCGCGAGTATCACGAGCTTGAGCCCGCGCACGCGCTGGTCGAGCGCTGGCGCCGGTTGCGCGCCGACCTCGAGGGCGCCGAGGAGATGCTCGCGGAGGACGGCGACGACGAGGAGCTGCGCCAGGTTGTCGCCGAGGCGCCGGAGCGGTTGCGCGAGCTCGAGGACGAGATCCGCCTGGCGATGGTCGAGCGTGATCCCAACGACGCCAAGAACGTGATCATCGAGATCCGCGCCGGCACCGGTGGCGACGAGGCGGCGCTCTTCGCCGGCGACCTGCACAAGATGCTGACCCGCTATGCGGAGGAGCGTGGGTTCGTTGTCGAGCCGCTCTCGATGTCGGCGGCCGAGGTCGGGGGGTTCAAGGAGGTGAGCTTCGAGATTCGCGGCGAGGCCGCCTACTCGGTGTTCAAGTTCGAGGGCGGAACGCACAGGGTGCAGCGGGTGCCGAAGACCGAGTCGCAGGGGCGGATCCACACCTCGACCGCGACCGTGGCGGTGCTTCCCGAGGCCGAGGAGGTCGAGGTCGACGTCTCGCCCGACGACCTCCAGGTCGACGTCTACCGCTCCTCAGGGCCGGGTGGTCAATCGGTCAACACGACCGACTCGGCGGTCCGGATAACCCACAATCCGACCGGGATCGTGGTCTCGATGCAAGACGAGAAGTCCCAGCTGCAGAACCGCGAGAGGGCGATGCGGGTCCTGCGGGCAAGGCTCTACGAGCAGGCGCTGGCGGCCCAGCGCGCCGAGATCGCCGCCGAGCGTCGCTCCCAGGTCGGGACCGGCGAGCGCTCGGAGAAGATCCGCACCTACAACTTCCCCCAGGGCCGGGTCACCGACCACCGGATCAAGCTCACCGCGCACAACCTCGACGAGGTCCTGGCCGGTGACTTGAACCAGTTCACGGCGGCGCTCGCGGCGGAGGAGAAGCGGGCCCGGCTCGAGGCCCAGACGGCCGAGGCGCGGTGACCGTGGCAGCGGGGATCTCGCGCTGGCTGGCGGGCTTCGAGCCGGTGTGAGCACCGCGACGGGCTCCGTCCGCGAGGCGCTCGACTCGGCGGTTGCAGCGCTCGCCGCCGCGGGGGTGAAGACACCCCGGCTCGACGCGGGGTTGCTGCTCGCCGCGGCGACCGGCCGCGACCGGGCCGCGCTCGCCGCCGACCCCGAGGCCGGCGTCGAAGCGAGGCCCGCGAGGGCGTTCGCGACGATGGTGCGACGCCGGATCGCCCGCGAGCCGGTCGCCTACATCCTCGGACGGAGGGGGTTTCGCCGGATCGAGCTAGTGGTCGATCAGCGGGCCCTGATCCCTCGCCCCGAGACCGAGCTGCTCGTCGAGCTGGCGCTCGAGCTGCGACCGCGGCGGGTGCTCGACGTCGGCACCGGCTCGGGGGCGGTCGCCCTCGCGGTCGCCGACGAGCTGCCCGAGGCGGAGCTGGTCGCGACCGACACCTCGCTCGAGGCGCTGGCGCTCGCCGCGGCGAATCGCGACCGGCTCAGGCTCGGCAGCCGGGTCCAGCTCGCGCTCGTTTCGCTCCCGCCCGGCGAGGGACCACCATTCGACCTGGTCCTGGCCAACCTTCCCTACGTCAGCGAGGCGGAGTGGCCACGGCTCGAGCCCGAGATCACCCGCTTCGAACCCCGTGACGCCCTCGTCGCCGGACCGACTGGCCTCGAGCGGATCGAGGCACTGCTCGCGGCGATCGCGCTCGCAGAGCTCGAAACCCGCGCCGTCGGGCTCGAGGTCGGCGCCGGACAGGCGGGCGAGGTCGCGGGACTGGCCCGGCGAGCCGGCTTTGAGCGCGTCCGAACGCTTACCGACCTGGCAGGAATCGAGCGGGTCGTGGCCGGCGAGCGATGACCGAGCTGATTTCGATCGGGACCGCCGGCGCGGCGACCGCGCGCACTGCGCTCGAACGGGAGATCGCCGCCGGCGGAGTGGCGGTGTTCCCGGCCGACGGGCTCTACGGCCTCGCTTGCGACCCGCTGCGCGAGGATGCGATCGCCCGGATCAACGCGCTCAAGGGACGCGACCCGGGCAAGTCCTCGGCGGTCCTCTACTTCGCGCCGCTGGCGATGCGCGAGCTCGTCTCGAGCCTCGGGCCGCGTACCCGCGATGCCCTCCCCGCCCTGCTTCCCGGGCCGGTGACCCTCGTCGTCGCCAACCCGCAGCGCCGCTACCCGCTCGCCTGCGCCGAGGACTCGGAGCGGCTCGGGGTGCGGCTGATCGCCGGGCCGCTCGCGGGCGCCGCGGCGGCGATCTTCCAGACCTCCGCCAACCGCTCCGGCGGGCCCGCCCCCGCGAGCTTCGCCGACGTCGACCCCGCGATCGTCGAGGCCGCCGACCTGGCAATCGACGGCGGCGAGCTCACCGGCCTCCCCTCGACGGTCGTCGACGTGACCGGGATCGAGCACGGGGAGGAGCCGGTGATCCTGCGCGAGGGGGCGCTCAGCCGGGAGGAAGTCCTGCGGCGGCTCGAGCCCGGTCGAGATCGGTGAAGAATTCGAGTCCGACGACCTTGCCCTCGCGCGCCGTCGCCAGTCCGACAGCGCGCTGCTCGGTCTCGATCCCGGTCGTGCGACCCCGGGCCTTGATCACGAACTCGACCAGCGCCGTGTCGTCGTCGATCGTGTGGACGTCCTTGACCTCGAGTTGCACCGACTCCATGGCCTCCAGGAACGACTCCCACCAGCGGCGGACGCCCTCGGGGCCGCGGTAGACGTCCGGCTCGCTGGCGAGCTCGCTGGGCGTCTCCATCACGAACTCGTCGTGGATGGACTCCAGCGCCTGCTCGTAGGTATCGGAGTCGAGGAGCCGGAATGTCGCCGCGATCGCTTCGACGTTGTCCGCCACGCGCTTATTATCAGCGCCAATGGCATCCGAGCCGCCCGAGGACTTCCAGACCGCACCGCTGGCCGAGGTCGATCCCCAGATCGCCGAGGTGCTGCGGCGAGAGCTCGAGCGCCAGCAGAACACGCTCGAGATGATCGCCTCGGAGAACTTCGTCCCCCAGGCCGTCCTCGACGCCGCCGGCTCGGTGCTGACCAACAAGTACGCCGAGGGCTACCCGGGTCGGCGCTATTACGGCGGCTGCGAGGAGGTCGACGTCGCCGAGCAGCTCGCGATCGATCGCGCCCTCGCGCTATTCGGCGCCGAGCATGCGAACGTCCAGCCGCATTCCGGCGCCCAGGCCAACAACGCGGCCTACATGGCGATCCTCGAGCCCGGTGACACGATCATGGGCCTGGCGCTCGATCACGGCGGCCACCTCACCCACGGGATGAAGCTCAACCTTTCGGGCAAGCTCTACGAGGTCGTCGCCTACCACGTCCGCCGCGACGACTACCTGGTCGACATGGACGAGGTGGCGCGGCTCGCCGGCGAGCATCGCCCGAAGCTGATCGTCGCCGGCTGGTCGGCCTACCCGCGCCGGCTCGACTTCGCCGCCTTCCGCGAGATCGCCGATTCGGTGGGGGCGAGGCTGATGGTCGACATGGCGCATTTCGCCGGGCTCGTCGCGGCCGGCGAGCACCCGAACCCGGTCGAGCACGCAGACATCACGACGACGACGATCCACAAGACCCTGTGCGGGCCGCGCAGCGGGATGATCCTCTGCGGCGAGGAGCTCGCCAAGGACATCGACCGCTCGGTCTTCCCCGGCCAGCAGGGCGGGCCGCTGATGCACGTGATCGCTGCCAAGGCCGTGGCCCTGGGGATCGCCGACTCGGAGGCGTTCCGGGCGCGCCAGCGTCAGACGATCGCCAACGCGCGGGCGTTCGCCGACGCCCTGATCGAGAACGGCGTCGAGGTCCTGACCGGGGGCACGGACGTGCACCTGGTGCTCGTCGACCTCGGCCCCACCGGCCTCGACGGCAAGACCGCCGAGCAGCGCCTCGAGCGGGTCGGGATCACGGTCAACCGGAACGCGATCCCGTTCGACGAGCGCCCGCCGATGAACCCCTCGGGCCTGCGGATCGGCACCCCGGCGCTGACCACGCGAGGCCTGGTCGATGACGACATGCGCGAGATCGGCGAGGTGATCGCGGTCGCGCTCTCGGATCGGTTCGAGGCAGAGGCTGCGGGACTCGCGGATCGCACCCGCGCCCTGATGGAGCGCTATCCGCTCTACCCGCAGCTCTCGGCCGCGACCGTCTAGTTCAGGACCGCCGCCCAGATCGCCCGGTTGCGGAACAGTGCGGTGCCGCCGCCGGCCTGGCTGTAGCGAAGCGAGAACGTGTACGTCCCAGCCGGCGGGGCGAGCACGATCATCCCGCCGCGCAGGGCCGAGCCGACACCGTCCGCGTCCCCGGAGCCGGGGGCGGTTTGACGGACCCGGAAGCTCGGATCGTTGGCGAACCTCATCACCGCAGGGGCGCTGGAGAGGAGGGTGGGCTCGTAGAGGTGCACCTGGCCCTCGGCGCTCCCGCCACCGCCGGCGCCGCGGCCTTCCGCTCGAGCGAAGACGCCGACCAGGCCGTCAGCGGGAACGGTCACGGTGACCGACGGGCCGCCGAGATCGACGGGAGGCCCGGACGTGGTCGAGACCTCCTCCGGGCTGACCCCGGTCTTGAACAGGTCGAGCTTCGGCGCCGTCACCTTGCCGTCGGCGAGCTGTCGGGACTTGACCGCATTCGAGGCGATGTCCTTGCCCTTGACCGCGTCCGGCGCAATGTCGTTCGACTTGACCGAGTTCTTGCCCTGGAGCGCGACCGCGGACCCGGTCAGCGCCACGACCAGGCCGATGATCGCGACGATCATCGCCGGAGACGGGAGTCGCCTTCTCACACCTTCGTTCATCACGCCATCCCTCCTGTCGAAGCTGCAGTCCCCGCCCACCCTAACCCGGGCCTCGGCCCGTAAGTTTCGGCCGACGCATGAGGGTCTGGGTCGACTGCACAGCCGCCGCGCACCCGCTCGTCCTGCGGCCGATCATCGAGCGCCTGCAGGCGGACGGGCACGCGGTTGAGGTCACCACCCGCGATTACGGGCAGACGGTCGGGATCCTCGAGCGGCTCGGGATCGCGCACACGGTGGTCGGCAGCCACGTGGGCGGCTCAACGACCACGAAGGCGCTCGCGTCGGGGCGCCGCAGCGCCCTGCTCTGGTCCTGGGCCCGGGGTCGGCGCTTCGACCTCGCGCTCTCACACGGGTCGGTCGAGCTCGCGCTCGTCGCCGCGGCCCGCCGGGTCCCGGCGGCGCAGATGCAGGACTACGAGTGGGCGGGGTTGCAGCGCCGGATCAGCTGGCGCCTGGCAAGCCGGGTGATCGTTCCCGACGCGATCCCGGTCGAGCGGCTGGTCGACGCGGGCGCACGGTCCAGGCGGCTGTTTCGCTATCCCGGGCTCAAGGAGGACTACTACCTGTCCGACTTCGCAGCCGACGAGCGGGTGTTGAGCGAGCTCGGACTGACTCGCGACCGGGTCCTGGTAGTTGTCCGCCCGCCGCCAGAGACTTCCGCATACCATGAGCCCAACTCGCTTTACGAGCGGGTCCTCGACCGCGTCGCCGCCGATCCCGGCGCGATCGCGATTGTGATCCCGCGCACCGACGCCCAGGCCCGCGCCGTCCGTGGGCGGAAGCAGGAGTCGCTGAGGGTGCCGGAGGCCGCGGTCGACGCCCAGAGCCTGATCGCGTACGCCGACCTCGTGGTCAGCGCGGGAGGGACCATGAACCGCGAGGCGGTCGCGCTCGGGGTGCCGGTGCGAACGATCTTCAGCGGCCGCATGGGAGCGGTCGATGAGGCGCTGATCGCCGCCGGTGCGATGCGCCCGCTCACCGACCCCGCCGAGCTCGAGCTCGTCCGCCGGCCGGAGGCCGAGGTTGGTCCGGTGCGACCCCGCGATCCGGCCCTGCTCGTCGATGCCGTGCTCGAGATCGCTCGCTGATGTTCGTCGACGGCAGGCCGGCCTCGATCGACGCCCTGTTCGCCTTTGGTCTCGCCGCCCTGCTTGCCTGGCTGCTCGTCCCGGTTGCCGAGCGGCTCGCGTGGAGGATCGGGGCCGTCGACCAGCCCAACGAGCGCAGTCTGCACGAGAGCCCGACCCCGAAGCTGGGCGGGCTCGCGATCTTTGTCGCCGTCGTCGTCGCCACGGTGCTCTTCTTGCCCTGGGCGCAGCAGACGCAGGCGCTGCTGGCGGGCGCGGCGGTGATCACCTTGGTCGGGGTTCTCGACGACGTATTCGAGCTGCCGGCGCTGGCGAAGCTCGCCGGGCAGACGATTGCCGCCGCGATCCCGGTCTTCAACGGGGTCAACGCGAGCGTCTTCACGCTCCCGTTCATCGGCGGGGTCGACCTTCGCAGCGTCGAGCTCTTCGACCTGCCGCTGGTCGGCGAGGTCCACCTCGGTCACGTGCTGACGATCGTCGGCATCGTGGCCGTGATCAACGTGATCAACCTGATCGACGGGGTCGACGGGCTGGCGGCGGGGGTCTGCGTGATCTCCGCCGGGACGCTGTCGATCATCGCCCTCTCGCTGGACAAGACCGGCGCGGGGGTCCTGGCCGCGCTGACCGCCGGCGGCGCGCTCGGCTTCCTGCGCCACGGCTTCCCGCCGGCGTCGAGCTTCATGGGTGACACCGGCTCGAACCTGCTCGGCTACCTGCTCGGTGCGATCGCGGTCCAAGGGGCGCTGAAGACGAACGCCGTCGTCGCCCTGCTCTTCCCGCTGCTGATCCTCGCTGTGCCGATCCTCGACACCGGGTTCGTGATCGCGAAGCGGATCAAGTACCGGCGCCCGATCTACCGCGCCGACCGCTGGCACTTCCACCACCGGATGGCGAATATCGGCTTCTCCCAGCGACGAACCCTCGCCTACCTCTACGGCTGGGCGGCGGTGATGGCGGGGCTGGCGCTTGCGCTGCGCTTCGTTCCCTACTCTGACGACCACGGCAACTTCGACGCTGTATGGACGGCGGTGATGGCCGCCTGCCTGGTGGCGGCGTTCGCGGCGAGCTTCTACCTGGTCGTCACGCTGGAGATCCTGAAGCTGCGCCGGGAGCGGTTCCGCGAGCTCGGCGGCGCCCGCGGCAGCCCGCCCGACGAGGCCGAGGTCGACGAGGGAGTGGCGCGAGAGCTGGAGACCGGGACCTTCGCCGCCATCAACCCCGATACCGGCGAGCTCGAGGCGCTGGAGCCCGAGACCGGCGAGTTCGACACCGTCTGAGGCCCGCAAGCCCGTGCCGGCGGCTCAAGGACGCCCGGCTGATGACGATAGGTACCACGGGTTGGCTGGGCGCTCGAACACGCGAACGGACCCGAATCAGCGCCTGCTGGTCGGCGCGCTGCTGGGCTTCCTCGGCTTCGGGATCGCGGTCCACGTCGGCGCGATCCTGTTCGGCGGCGACGGGCTGTTCTACGAGCTCGCCAACTCGTGGCTCTACTACGCGCTGCTGGTCGCTTCCGCCTCCGCCTGCCTGCTGCGCGCCGTCGTCGTCGCGCGCGACCGGCTGGCCTGGGCGCTGATCGGGCTCGGCATCGCCTCCTGGGCCGCGGGGGAGCTGACCTGGGTGCTGATCTTCGCCGAGCAGGCCAAGCCGCCCTACCCGTCGCTCTCCGACCTCCTCTACCTGACCATGTACCCGCTGATCGCGGCCGGTGTGCTGGTGCTGGCCGTGAGTGGCTCGCGGCGCCTGCGCGGCGCCGTCCTGCTCGATGGCGCGATCGCCGGACTCGGCGCCGCCGCGATCGGTGCGGCGCTGCTCGGTCCGGCGCTGAGCGGCTACTCGTCGCGCGATCCGGCAGCCGCGATCGTCGACGCCGCCTATCCGCTCGGCGACATGGTGATCGTCGGTGGCGCGGCGGCCGGCGCGGTGATCCTCGGCTGGCGGCGCGATATGGCGCTGCTCGCGCTCGGCCTGGTCGCGATGGCGGTCGCCGACACCGCCTACCTCTATGCGGAGGCGACCACCGGGTACGTCGAGGGCTCAATCTACGACTCGGCCTGGGTCTTGGCGGCGGCCTTGATCGCGTTCGCGGCCTGGCAGCCCCGCACCGAGGCCGAGGCCCCGTCGATCGACGGGCGTGCCATGCTGCTCCCGAGCGTCGCCGCGCTGGCGGCGATCGCGCTTCTGGTCGCGGATCACTTCAACCGGGTGCCCGCGGTGGCGGTCGTGCTCGCCGCCGCGACCTTGGTCCTGGCCGTCGCCCACCTGGCGCTCGCATTCACCGAGAACACCGGCCTGCTCGCGGCCGCCCGCTCGGACGCGCTCACCGATGCGCTGACCGGGCTCGGCAACCGGCGTCGCCTGGTCACCGACCTCGAGCGGGCGACGACGGAAGCCGCCGAGGGGCGGCGCTACCTGCTGGCGATCTTCGACCTCGACGGCTTCAAGGCCTACAACGACACCTTCGGACACGGCGCCGGCGACCTGGTCCTGCGCCGGCTCGGGACGGCGCTCGACGCGGCGGTCCCCCGCCCGAGTCGTGCCTACCGGCTCGGCGGCGACGAGTTCTGCGTCCTTGCCCCCCTCGAGGGCGCCACCAAGCCGGACTCGATCATCGCCGCCTGCGCGGCCGCGCTCCGGGAGGACGGGGAGGGGTTCACGATCACGAGCTCGAAGGGGCGTGCCCTGATCCCGGCCGAGGTCCGCTCGCCGGCCGACGCGTTGCGGCTGGCCGACGGGCGCCTGTACGCGGACAAGGGCCGCTCGCCGCGCTCGTTCGAGCTCCAGGCCCGCGACCTGCTGCTCGGCGTCCTGCGCGAGCGCGAGCCCGGTCTCGGCGCGCACATGGAAGGGGTCGGCGAGTTCGCCGCCGAGCTGGCGCGAAGGCAGGGCCTCGACGCCGAGCAGATCGACGTCATTGGCCGCGCTGCCGAGCTGCACGACGTCGGCAAGATGGCGATCCCGGACGAGATCCTGACCAAGTCCGGGCCGCTCTCGGTCGAGGAATGGGACCTGATGCGCACCCACACCTTGATCGGCGAGCGGATGCTGAGCGTCGCCCCGGCGCTGGCCCCGGTCGCGCGGCTGGTCCGGGCGAGCCACGAGCGCTGGGACGGGAGCGGCTACCCGGACGGTCTCCGCGGCGCCGAGATCCCGGTCGGAGCTCGGATCATCGCGATCTGTGACGCGTACGAGGCGATGGTCGAGAAACGCCCCTACCGCGAGTCGGTTGCGCCCGCCGAGGCGCTGGCCGAGCTGCGCGCGTACGGCGGCTCGCAGTTCGACCCCGAGCTGGTCGATATGTTCGCTCAGGTGCTCGAGTCCGACCCCAGGGTCGCGCTCGCCAGGCTCCCGTAGCGGCTGTCACAAAGTTGTTACAAGCGGGCTCCGGCGTAGACCCCGTTTGGATATAGTCGGCGAAGCCGCCTGGCCTCCGGGGCACGCGCCGGATGGTGGGCGGCTGTCACGTCCCTGGGATCGATCGGATACGCGACCGTCATTGCCTGGCCGCAGCTTCAGCTCTTCGGATGACAGATGGCCCCCCGAGCCGGGTGGACGCCGCCACGGCGGGCGTCTCCCTGATCGCGGCGATCGTGGTCGGCGCGCTCGTCGGGTACGGACTCGGCTCGCTGGTCGGGCTTGCCGTGCCCCTCGGCCTGATTGGGCTGTTCGCGGGCCTCGCCGCCGGCTTTGCTCTTGTCTACGCTCGCTTTAGACGGCTCTGAGAGCCGGACCGGCGGACCCGGCCTGCTCGTTCGCTACGCCGACCTCGTCGTCTTGGCGCTCGCCCTGCCGGTCTTTCTGCTCACCGGATGGCCGCTGCTCGGCTACGCCGTCGCGGCCGCGGCGTGGCTCGCCCAGCACGCGATCCTCGCCGCCGCCGACCGCTTTGCCGCCGCCTCCCTCGCCGGGGGCGACCGGCGCCGCGCGATGGGGGCGATCGGCGCTGCGACGCTCGCTCGGGTGTGGCTGGTGGCGCTCGCAATCCTGCTCGTCGGTCTACTCGGCGAGCGCGAGGACGGCCTCGCCGCAGCGCTGCTCAGCCTCGTCCTGGTCACTGTTCACCTGGTCTGCCTCGGGTTGACCAAGCTGCTCTACCCGGAGCCGTCGCGATGAGCACCAAGGTCAAGGTCTTCCTCGCGCTCGGGCTCTACCTGCTGGTCACCGTGCTGCTGGTCGTGATCGTCGGCAGCGCCGGCGAGAACGACGAGTTCCAGCCCCAGAACGAGTTCAAGCTCGAGCCTTGGATCGAGATCACGATCGGCGGCATCGACGTCTCGATCAACAAGGCGGTGCTCTACCTGCTGCTCGCCAGCGGCCTGACGATCGGGACGATGGTCTTCATCGCCCGCCGGATGAGCACCGGCAAGCCGAACAAGACCCAGATGGCCGTCGAGCTCGCCTTCGACCTGACGCGCAACAACATCACCGGCGGCAACATCCCCGACGAGCGGCTTGCGAGGAGGTGGTTCCCGTATCTCGCCGGGCTCTTCTTCTTCATCTGGTTCTCGAACATGCTCGGCTATCTGCCGCTGCCGACCAACACGGAGCACAAGGTCGACATCTTCGGGCTCGAGGTGCCGTCGCTTGCGATCTACGCCGCTACGGCCAACATCTCGATCCCGCTCGTGCTGGCCCTGATCTCGGTCGCCGCATACCACCTCGAGGGCGTGCGTGCGAAGGGGCTGTTCGGCTACCTGAAGTCGTGGCTGCCACCGGGGCTCGAGGACATGAACATCTTCGGCCGGGCGGCGATCTGGGTGATTGAGGCGATCTCGCACATGGTGCGGCTGATCTCGCTCTCGGTGCGTCTCTTTGCCAACATACTCGCCGGCCACCTGCTGATCCTGTTCATGGCCGGGGGGCTCGCCGTCCTGCTCGGTCTGGCCGCGCTCGGCGTCCTCACCTTCCCGCTCGCGTTTGCGTTCTTCGTCTTCGAGATCGGGCTGGTCGCGACCCTGCAGGCATTCATCTTCTCGACCCTGACAGCCATCTACATCGGCGGCGCGACCGCCGAGAGTCACTAGAAAAGGAGCAACTCAATGGACCTGTTGATTCCACTCGCGCAGGCAGCCGACGAGGCGCTTGCGACGGGCATCACCGACGCCGGTAGGGCGATCGCGCTCGGCGTCGGCGCCGGGCTCGGCTCGATCGGCGCCGGGATCGGGATCGGGATCATCTTCGGCAAGGAGATCGAGTCCGTCGCCCGCCAGCCGGAGATGGCCACCGAACTGCAGTCGATCCGCTGGCTCGGCTTCGCGCTCACCGAGGCGGTCGCCTTCTACACCTTCATCTTCGGCCTGATCGCGTTCTTCCTCACCTAGGCCGTGGAGACGCTCGGCGACATCGGCGCGCTCCTGTTCGCTCAGGCGGAGCATGCGACGGAGGAGGAGGGAGGCGGCAGCTTCCTCGTCTCGCCCTCGCTGGGGCTCATGTTCTGGACCGTGCTCGCCTTCGGCGTGACCATGTTCGTGCTCGCCAAGGTCGCCTTTCCGCGGATCGGCGATGCGCTCGAGAAGCGAGCGAATGCGATCAACGAGAACATCGAGGCCTCCGAGCGCCAGCGTCAGGAGGCCGAGGAGCTGCTCGCCGAGTACCGCCAGCGCCTGCGCGAGGCGCGCGAGCAGGCCGACGACATCGTCGCCCGGGCGCGCAAGGCGTCCGACGCCGCCGTCGCCGAGGCGAGCGCGGATGGCAAGGCCAAGCGCGAGGAGCTGGTCGCGGCGGCCCGCAAGGACATCGAGGCCGAGACGCGGCGCTCGCTGGAGACCATCCGCAAGGAGGTCGCCGACCTGACCGTGCTCGCGACCGAGAAGGTGACCCGCAAGACGCTCGACGATGCCGACCAGAAGCGGCTCGTCGAGGAGGCCCTCGCCGAGGTCGACTTCTCGACCCTCGCCGGCACGAGCGCCGAGGAGCGGAGCTAGGCCGTGGAGGAGATCGCCCGGGTGTATGCAGACGCGCTATTCGAGGCGGCGCGCGACAAGGACGACCTCGATCTCGTCCACGAGCAGCTCGGGCAGTTCGCCGACGCGATCAACGAGTCCAACGACATGCGGGTGTTCTTCTTCAGCCCCTACTTCTCCTCGGCAGAGAAGCGCGCCGCGATCGCGCGCTCGGTCGATGGCGCCAGTCCCGAGCTGGTCAACTTCCTCGAGCTGCTCGCCGAGAAGCACAGGATGCCGGCGATCTTCCGGATCCGGGCCCGCTTCGACGAGTTCTGGGCGAAGGCGAACAAGCGCCTCGAGGTGACCTTGACGAGCGCCGTCGATCTCGACCCGTCGGTAGTCGAGCAGGTCGGTAACGAGGTCAAGCGCCAGACCGAGCGCACGATCGACCTCGAGAGCCAGGTCGACCCGGAGATCCTCGGCGGGCTCGTGCTGCGGGTCGGGAACATGGTCCTCGACGCGAGCCTGCGCAGCAAGCTGGAGAGACTGAGAAAGGAAGTCGCCGCGGCGACTTAACTATCCAAGGAGACTGACCCAAGTGGAGATCAAGCCGGACGAGATTTCGAAGATCCTCAGGCAGCGGATCGAGGGCCTGGAGGCCGACGCCGCCGACCTCTCGGAGGTCGGGACGGTGCTCTCGGTGGCGGACGGGATCGCGCGCGTGCACGGACTCGACAACTGCATGTCGCTGGAGATGCTCGACCTGCCGCACGACGTGACCGGCCTCGCGCTCAACCTCGAGGCCGACAACGTCGGCGTGGTCCTGTTCGGCGAGTGGGAGAAGATCGTCGAGGGGGACACGGTGAAGCGGACCGGCCGCCTGCTCGAGATCCCGGTCGGCGAGTCGCTGCTCGGGCGGATCGTCGACCCGCTCGGCCGCCCGCTCGACGACAAGGGCGAGGTCCACACCTCCGACACCCGTCCGGCCGAGTTCAAGGCGCCCGGCGTGGTCGAGCGTCAGCCGGTCGACACCCCCGTGCAGACCGGGCTCAAGGCGATCGACGGGATGATCCCGATCGGCCGCGGCCAGCGCGAATTGATCATCGGCGACCGCCAGACCGGCAAGTCCGCGATCGCGATCGACACGATCATCAACAACAAGGACAAGGACCTGATCTGCGTCTACGTCGCCGTCGGCCAGCGGATGTCGACCGTGGTCCAGGTCGCCGGGATCCTCGACGACAACGGCGCGCTCGAGAACACGATCATCGTCGCTGCGCCCGCCGACGAGGCGGCGCCGATCAAGTTCATGGCGCCCTACGCCGGCTGCGCGATGGCCGAGCACTTCCTGTACGAGGGCAAGGACACGCTGGTGGTCTACGACGACCTCACCAAGCACGCGTCGGCCTACCGGCAGATGTCGCTGTTGTTGCGCCGCCCGCCGGGGCGCGAGGCCTATCCGGGCGATGTCTTCTACCTGCACTCGCGGCTGCTCGAGCGAGCCGTCCGCCTCAACGACGACCTCGGCGGCGGCTCGATGACCGCCCTGCCGATCATCGAGACGCAGGCCAACGACGTCTCCGCCTACATCCCCACCAACGTGATCTCGATCACCGACGGCCAGATCTTCCTCGAAGGCGACCTGTTCTACTCGGGCGTGCGGCCGGCGATCAACGTCGGCATCTCGGTCTCGCGGGTGGGCGGCAACGCGCAGACGAAGGCGATGAAGAAGGTCGCGGGCAAGCTCAAGCTCGACCTCTCGCAGTACCGCGACCTGGAGGCGTTCGCCCAGTTCGGCTCGGAGCTCGACCCGGAGACCCAGAAGCAGCTCAGCCGCGGCGAGCGCCTGGTCGAGATGCTGAACCAGAACGAGCGCAGCCCGCTGTCGGTCGGCGCGCAGGTGGCCTCGATCTACGCCGGCACCGGTGGCTACCTCGACCGGATCAAGGTCGAGCGGGTGCACGACTTCCTCGACCAGACGCTGAGCCGACTGAAGTCGGAGAACTCGGACCTGATGGATCGGATCGACGACGGCCAGCTCTCCGACGAGGACGAGGAGGCGCTGGGCGAGGCACTCGCCGAGGCGGTCGACGACTTCGGCCCCGACTTCGATGCAGAGGGCCAGCCGCTCGAGGAGGGCGAGTCGGACCGAATCAGGTCCGAGCACGAGCGCGAGCAGCCGGCCCGCACCGAGGACGAAGCAGAGGAGCTCGAGGAGGTGCCGGCTTAGGTCATGCCGAGTGGCGGCGATAGCTGATGGCTACGCAGAAGGAAGTCAAGAACCGGATCGCGTCGGTCAAGAACATCCACAAGATCACGCGGGCGATGGAGATGGTCGCGGCTGCGCGGCTGCGCCGCGCCGAGCAGCGGATCGACAACATGCGCCCCTATGCGCAGGCGATCCGCAAGATGACCAAGCAGGTCGCCGACGCCTCCGCCGGCGTGATCCCGCGGATCGCGCTGCTCGAGGAGCGCAAGGACGAGAAGGGCGTCGGCGTGATCCTGGTCACCGGCGACCGCGGGCTCGCGGGCGCCTTCAACACCAACATCATCCGCGAGGGCATCCGTCTCAAGCGCGAGTTCACCGGCGAGGGGGCCGAGGTCCACTTCTCGGTTGTCGGTCGGCGCGGCAACTCGACGATGACCTTCCGCGGCGAGACGGTGACCAGCTCCTACGTCGGCTTCACCGACCGCCCGGCGTTCACCGACGCGCGCGAAATCTCGCGCGACGTGACCGCGGCCTACGTCGACGAGGAGCTCGACCGCGTCGAGCTGATCTACAACCGCTACGTCTCGCCGCTGACCCAGTACGTACGCCGCCAGACGCTGCTGCCGATGCAGGAGGCGGAGGTCTTCGGCGAGGGCATCCCCGAGCCCGAGGAGCCCGCCGACCCGGATCTGGCCGAGGCGCACGAGAAGGCGTACTGGGACTACGAGCCCGACCCGGAGAAGCTGCTGCCGATGCTGTTCGAGGAGTACGTCGACCTGTCGGTCTACAGGGCGCTGCTCGAGTCGTCGGCATCGGAGCTGGGCGCGCGGATGACCGCGATGCGCTCGGCGGCCGAGAACGCTCAGGACATGATCGGAGACCTGACGCTGGCGATGAACCGGGCGCGGCAGGCGGAGATCACGCAGGAGATTCTGGAAGTGGTCGGCGGCGCCGAGGCGCTCGGCTGACGCCGACATGGAAAGGGAACATGGCTGAGAACAACGGAAACGAAAGCGGGAACGGGCAGAACGTCGGCAGGGTCGAGTCGGTCGCCGGCGTGGTCGTCGACGCGCTCTTCGAGGAGCTCCCCGAGATCTACTCGGCACTGGAGATCAAGATGGACGCGGGCGACGCCGAGCGCGACGCCGACGAGGCGACCACGCTGACGCTCGAGGTCCAGCAGCACCTCGGGGACGATCGCGTGCGCGCGGTCGCGATGGACGCCACCGATGGCCTCAAGCGCGGCGACCAGGTGATCGACACCGGCGGGCCGATCACGGTCCCGGTCGGCAAGGGCACGCTCGGGCGGATCTTCAACCTGCTCGGCGATCCGATCGACAACGGCGGGGATGTCGACGCCGACGCCCGCTGGCCGATCCACCGGCCCGCTCCGTCGGTGGAGGACCTGGCTCCATCCCAGGAGATCCTGGAGACGGGGATCAAGGTGGTCGACCTGCTCGCCCCGTACGCGAAGGGCGGCAAGGTCGGTCTCTTCGGCGGCGCCGGCGTCGGCAAGACGGTGCTGATCCAGGAGCTGATCCGAAACCTCGCCGAGGAGCACGAGGGCCTCTCGGCCTTCTGCGGCGTCGGCGAGCGCTCGCGCGAGGGCAACGACCTCTGGGGCGAGATGAAGGAGTCGGGCGTCATCGACAAGACGATGCTGGTCTTCGGCCAGATGAACGAGCCCCCCGGGGCGCGCCTGCGCGTCGCCCTCTCCGGGCTGACCATGGCCGAGTACTTCCGCGACGAGGGCGGCCAGGACGTGCTGCTGTTCATTGACAACATCTTCCGCTTCGTCCAGGCGGGCTCCGAGGTCTCGGCCCTGCTCGGGCGGATGCCGTCGGCCGTCGGTTACCAGCCGACGCTGGACACGGAGATGGGCGGCCTCCAGGAACGGATCTCCTCGACCCAGAACGGTTCGGTGACCTCGATCCAGGCCGTCTACGTCCCGGCCGACGACCTCACCGACCCGGCTCCGGCGTCGGTGTTCGCGCACCTAAACGCGACCACGACCCTGTCCCGGGCGATCTCCGAGAAGGGCATCTATCCGGCGGTGGACCCGCTGGACTCGACGTCGACGATCCTCAAGCCCGACATCCTCGGCGAGGAGCACTACAGGACCGCGACCGAGGTTCAGGAGAACCTGCAGCGTTACAAGGAGCTGCAGGACATCATCGCGATCCTCGGGATCGACGAGCTCTCCGACGAGGACAAGCTGGCCGTCAACCGCGCCCGCAGGCTGGAGCGGTTCCTGAGCCAGCCGTTCTTCGTCGCCTCCCAGTTCACCGGCCGCGACGGCGAGTACGTGCCGGTGACCGAGACGGTCCGCTCCTTCCGCGAGATCCTCGACGGCACCCACGACGACCTGCCCGAGTCGGCCTTCTACATGAAGGGCTCGATCGATCAGGTGACCGGCACCGAGGAGAAGGGCGAGCCCGACGAGGGCGTCGAGCGCGAGGCCGCCGAGGCGCGCGACCGCGAGCAGGCCGAGGCGGAGTCCGAGGAGTCCGAGCTGGGGGCTGCGGGGTAGGCGGGAATGGCCGACGCTAACGCGATGCTCGAGGCGGAGGTGCTGACCCCCGAGGGTGAGGTGTTCCGCGGCGAGCTGGTCCAGCTCTCGACCAGGACGACGGTAGGCGAGGTCGGGATCCTCGCCCGTCACATCCCGATGGTCGCCCGGCTGGTGCCGGCGGAGCTGCGCCTGCACAAGTCCGAATCCGAGGTCGAGCGCTACGCGCAGGGCGAGGGCTGGCTCGAGGTGTTCGCCAATCGCGCCCGGGTCCTGATCGCCGAGGCGATCCCGCCCGAGCGGCTCGACGTCGGATCGCTGCGCGAGCGCCGCGACGACGCCCAGCGCCGTCTCGACGAGGCGGAGGAGGGCTCGGCAGCCGCGGAGCAGGCGAAGCGGATGCTGACCCGCGCGGAGGCGTTCATCGCGATCGCCGAGTCGCGCTGATCTGGCTCTAAGCTGACGGGGCCGCCCTCGGTGACCGGGGCGGCATTCGCATATGGACGAACGACTGCTGACCGAGAAGCTGATCGGCTACGACACCTCGACCGCCGAGGGGATCAAGCTCTGCGCGGGGTTCATCAAAGGGTGGCTCGATGCCCGCGACATCCCGACCCGCCAGCTCCCCTGCCGTGACCTGCCGGTGACGCTCGCCGAGGTCGGCGAGCCGGAAGCGCCGACGACGGTCCTCCTGCACGGGCACGTCGACGTCGTGCCAGGGCGCCGCGAGCAGTTCGAGTCGCGGCTCGACGGCGAGCGACTCTACGGCCGCGGCGCCTACGACATGAAGGGCGCGCTGGCATCGATGCTGCTCGCGCTCGCCGACCTTCGCGAGCAGGACCAGGTCCGGATCCGGCTCGGGATCGTCCCCGACGAGGAGTCCGAGGAGGAGACCGAGCGGGGTGGCGAGCTGCTCGTCTCGGAGGGCTTTCTGGGCGACTTCGTGATCACGGGCGAGCCGACGGACATGCACGTCGGCGTCGCTGCCAAGGGTGTCGTCGCGATGCGCCTGCGGGTCGACGGGCGCGCGGCGCACGGCGCCACGCCATGGCTGGGCGAGAACGCGATCCTACGGGCGATCGACGTGTTCCGCGCGGTTCAATCGCTACCGTTCGCCTCGCGAAGCTCGGAGCTGTTCGACCGGCCGTCGATCAATCTCGGCCGGATCCTCGGCGGCGACGCCCTCAACAAGGTGCCCGACACTTGCTTCATCGACGTCGACGTCCGCTACCTGCCCGAGCAGGACCCGGCTTCGATCCTGGACGAGGTCGCGGGGATCCCCGGGGCGACGATCGTATCCACCTTCAAGCGTCCGCCCGCCCAGGTCGACCCCGACTCGCCGTTCGTGCGGGCGCTATGCGAGGCGGCCTCCCCCTATCACCGCGGGGAGGTGACGAGCGTTGGGCGCGACGGGGCCTCGGACGCGGTCTCATTCCTGCGCGTCGGCGTTCCCGCCGTCGAATTCGGACCGCTCGGCGCCGGCCACCACGGCCCCGAGGAATGGGTCTCCGTCAGCTCGTTGGCCAGCTACCGACGCGCGCTGGGCGACTTCGTACGCGCCTTGCCGGCGCGCCTCGCGGGCGAGGCCCGGGAGGTGGCTGAGTGAGGCCGGACGACGAGACGCCCCCGGACGCCGACCTGCCCGACCCTCCCGGGGACGAGCAGCAGCAGGGCGACGACCGCGCGGGCGAGCAGGAGGAGCCGCCGCCCGCGACCTGGGCCGGACGCCAGCGCGCGGACCAGGGCGAGGAAGAGCGGGAGGAGGCGGGCGAGCCGGCCGAGGACGGGGAGGAGCTGCCAGCGGGCTTCACCGACGAGTTCGACGCGATCGAGCGCGAGCTCGACGAGGAGCTGCGGGCGCTCGAGGGCGACGGCGATGCGGCCGAGGACGAGGGTTCGGGCCCGGCGGGCGCCGAGAGCGAGACCGCGGCCGAGGCCGAGGCGGACGATGCCGAGGGCGGCGAGGGCGGCGAGGGCGACCGAGCCCCGGCGGACCAGGACACGGTCGAGGCCGAGACGCTGGCGCTCGCCGACCGCGAGCAGGCCGAGGAAGCGGCGCTCGCCGGGCTTCAGGCCCGGACCACCAAGCACGGGGCGATCCCGCCGCCGGTCCCAGCCGCCGCCGAGACCGCGCCGACAGCGGCCGAGCGGCCACCCGACCAGGAACCGGAGCCTCCCTCCGACGCGGAAGATGACTCGGGGCCGCCACCGGCGAGCCGCCTCTGGGCCCGCTTTCTGGCCGCTTCGCTGGTGATCGTCGTCTCGATGGCGGCCGCGACCTCGATCGCGCTGCTCAACGAGCTGACCGACTTCGCCAAGGGGCTCGGCGACAACGACGCGCTCGCCTCGCTTCGCGACCAGCTCGAGGAGGTCGACGGCGGGGCCGCGCAGACGATCCTGATCATCGGCTCGGACAAGCGCCTCGACGCCGGCGGCGACCCGGGCCGCTCCGATACCACGATCCTGCTCCGCGTCGACCCCGAGAAGGACGCGATCGCGCTGCTCTCGATCCCGCGCGACCTGCGGGTGACGATCCCCGGGGTCGGAGTGGACAAGTTCAACGCCGCCTACTCGGCGGGCGGATCCGACAAGACGCTCGAGGTGGTCAAGCGCCTCACCGGGCTCGAGATCAACCACGTCGTCAACATCAATTTCACCGGCTTCGCGGACGCCGTCGACGCGATCGGGTGCGTGTACGTGGACGTCGACCGCCGTTACTACATCCCGCCGGATTCGGGCATCTCCGAGATCGACATCGAGGCGGGCTACCAGCGCCTCTGCGGCTACAAGGCGCTCCAGTACGTGCGCTTCCGCCACGAGGACAACGACCTCGTCCGCTCGGCCCGCCAACAGGACTTCCTCCGCGAGGCGCGCCAGAAGCTGACCGTCGGCAAGCTGGTTGGCGACGCCGAGGACCTGCTCGGGATCTTCACCGAGTACACGACATCTGACATCTCCGACGGGGTGACGCTGCTCGAGCTGCTGAAGTCGTTCCTCAAGGTCCAGGCGGCGCCGGTGAACGAGGTCCACTTCCCGGCCGAGCTGGGCGACGGCACGACCGGGTACGTGACCGCGTCGGACGAGGCAATCGCCCAGGCCGTGGAGGAGTTCCTGGGCACCGAGGGCACTCCCGGGGCGCGCCCGGGTGGCGACTCCGAGGGGTCGGAGGCAGAGCCGCCGCGAGGTGAGGGCTCCGGTGGCGGTGACGGTAAGCCGGCCGGCGAGAGGGCCGATGAGGAGGACGAGCCCGAGCAGGACTTCGTCGGCCCCGAGATGCAGGACTCGAGCGGGGAGGGCCAGGCCTTCGCCCACCAGTTCTCGGTCAAGAAGACCAAGGGCGGCGAGTCGATGATCCGCTTCCCGATTCTCTACCCGACCCGGCTCGTCCCGGGCTCGTTCATCGCCCGGGACTCACGGGCGTTCGTGATCGACGCGGGCGACCGCGAGAAGCAGTACGGCTACAAGTTCGTCGCCGCGGTCCCCGGGGAGGAGTTCGGCAACGGGCTGTTGACCGAGTACTACGGGATCTCGGGCACCGACTGGCTCGAGGCGCCGATCCTCGACAACCCGAGCGAGACGCGGACGGTCGACGGGCGCGAGTACGAGCTCTTCTACGACGGCGACCAGCTGCGGCTGGTCGGATTCAAGACCAACAAGGCCGCCTACTGGGTCAACAACACGCTCAGCCAGTCCCTCGACGAGGGACAGATGCTCTCGATCATCACGTCCTTGGAGCGGTTCAAGGGCTAGCGATGGACGAGGTTGCCAGCAAGCCGGCAATCGGGGTGATCGGGATCGGCTGGGTCGGCCTGGTGACCGCGGGCTGCTTCGCCGAGCTCGGCCATCCGGTGTTCGCCGTCGACGTCGACGCGGCCAAGGTCGAGGCGCTGCGCGCGGGCGGCGAGCTGCCGATCCATGAGCCCGGGCTGCCCGAGCTGATCGAGCGCAACCGCGAGCGGCTCTCGTTCAGGACCGAGATCGCCGAGGTGCTCGAGCCATGCCGGCTGCTGTTCTGCTGCGTCGACACGCCCCCGACCTACTCCGGCGACGCCGACCTCTCGCGGGTCGAGGCGGTCGTCACAGAGCTCCCCGAGGGCTCCGAGCACGCCCTGGTGATGAAGAGCACCGTCCCGGCCGGCACCGGGGCGGCGATCCGCCGCTCAAGGCCCGAGCTGACCTACGTCTCCTGCCCGGAGTTCCTCAAGGAGGGCTCGGCGGTCAAGGACTTCCTCGAGCCCGACCGGGTGGTGGTCGGAGCCGACCCGGGGGCCGAGTGGGCCGCCGAGGCCGTGGCCGAGATCTACGCGCCACTGGGCGGCGAGCTGGTCCGCACCGACGTCGCCTCGGCGGAGATGATCAAGCTCGCCTCGAACGCCTTCCTCGCGACCAAGATCTCGTTCATCAACGAGATCGCGAACGTCTGCGAGGGCGTCGGTGCCGACGTCACCGAGGTCGCCCGCGGGATGGGGCTCGACAAGCGGATCGGGCCAACGTTCTTGCAGGCGGGGGTTGGATATGGCGGGAGCTGTTTTCCAAAAGATGTCTCGGCCTTGAAGATGCTGGCCGGGAACACGGGCTATCACTTCCAGCTCCTCAACTCGGTGATCGAGGTCAACGAGCTGCAGAAGCGGCGCGTGATCGCGAAGCTGAGCAAGCACTTGGGCTCGCTTGTCGGCCGCCGGATAGCCTTGCTCGGCCTGGCCTTCAAGCCCAACACCGATGACATGCGCGAGGCCTCGAGCCTGGTGCTCTCGGCGCGGCTGCAGGGCGAGGGGGCGACGGTCGTCGCCTACGACCCGGTTGCCGACTCGCGCGCCGGCGAGCTGCTGCCGAGCGTCGAGCTCGCGGGATCCGCCGAGGAGGCGCTCGCCCGAGCCGACGCGGCAATCCTGGTCACCGAGTGGCCCGAGTTCGCCGAGCTCGACTGGGGGGAGCTGGCGAAGCGAATGTCGAACGCGCTGATCGTCGATGGCCGCAACTTCCTCGATCCCGGCCGGATCCGGGCGGCCGGGTTCACCTACGAGGGGATCGGCAGGGCGGCGACCGACTCCGGCGGCGACAGCCCGAGCTGATGCAGGCCGTCGTCCTGGTCGGGGGGGAGGGGACGCGGTTGCGCCCGCTGACCTTGACCCAGCCGAAGCCGGCGCTGCCGCTGGTCGATCGGCCCTTGATCCGCTTCATGGCCGACTGGCTCGGCCACCACGGCGTCGACGAGGTCGTGATGGCCTGCGGGTTTCGGCCGGAGGACCTGCGCGCGGCACTCGGCGACCGGGTCCCGGGCGGGCCCTCGATCCGCTACGTCGAGGAGGAGGAACCGCTCGGGACCGCCGGCCCGGTCCGCCTCGCCGCCGACCTCGGCCTGCTCGGCGAGCGCTTCATGGTCCTGAACGGAGACGTGCTCACCGATCTCGACCTGACCGCGCTGCAGCGCCAGCATGCCGAGACGGGCGCGGTGATCACGCTCGCCCTCTACCCGGTCGAGGACCCGACCTCCTACGGGCTCGTTCGGACCGGGCCGAATGGCGAGGTGCTCGGCTTCCTCGAAAAGCCCGGCCCGGAGCAGATCGACACCGACCAGATCAACGCCGGCGCCTACGTGGTCGAGCGCTCAGCGCTCGACCTGATCCCGGCCGGGCGCGCGGTCTCGATCGAGCGCGAGGTCTTCCCGCGCCTGGTCGGCCATGGCCTGTTCGGGCGCCGGCTCGAGGGCTACTGGATGGACATCGGGACGCCGCAGCGCTACCTGCAGGCGAGCTGGGACATCCTCGAGGGGGCGGTGCGGACCGACCTGGCGGGGACCGGAGGCCCGTTCACCGACGCGGCAGCGCGGGTGGCGCCCGAGGCGCTGATCGAGCCACGGGCTGTGATCCGCGCCGGCTGCGAGGTCGCGCCGGGCGCGCAGGTCGCCGAGTCGGTGCTGCTCGACGACTGCCGGGTCGGCGCCGAAGCCGTGATCCGCGGCGCGATCCTCGCCCCCGAAGTCGAGGTCGGCAAACGGGCCGAGGTGGCGCCGGGCGCGGTGGTCGGGCGCGGCGCCACGATCGCGCCCGGCGCCCGGGTCGGGGAGGACGCCCGCGTGCAGCCCGAGCACACGATCGAGGCGGTGACCGCCGCGTGAGCGATCCGCTGGCGGCGATCCGGGAGGTCGACCCGAGTCGCGAGCTCGACGACGTCCTCTCGCTGCCCGAGCACCTGCGCGACGCCCTCTGGCGGGTCGAGTCGGCCGGGCTCGAGCCGATCGAGACGCAGGGCCTGATCGTCTGCGGGATGGGTGGCTCGGCGATCGGCGCGGCGCTCGCTCGCGCCGCGCTCGCCGACTCGCTGGTCCTGCCGATGCTCGTCTTTCGCGACTACGAACTGCCGCCCTGGACCTCGGCCGAACGCGCGGTCCTCTGCTCGAGCTACTCGGGCGAGACCGAGGAGACGCTGGCCTGCTTCGAGGCGGCCGAGGTGATCGGCGCCCACCGGTTCGTCGCCACGACCGGTGGCGCACTTGCCGCGGCGGCCCGCTCGGCCGACGTGCCCGTAATCGGCCTGCCCGCCGGCCTACAGCCGCGGCACAGCGTCGGCTACGGGTTCACCGTCGCCTGCGAGATCGCTGCCCTGGTCGGGGCGGCGAACGCGATCCGGACCGAGATCGACACCGCGGCCGCCCACCTCGAGGCCGGCGCCGACGGCCTCGCCGCCCGCTCGGTCGAGATCGCCGACCGCCTCGCGGGCTCGATTCCGCTGGTCTACGGGTGCGACCTGACCGCACCGGTCGCCTACCGATGGAAGTGCCAGCTCAACGAAAACGCCAAGCAGCACGCGTTCGATCACCAGCTCCCCGAGCTCGATCACAACGAGATCGTCGGCTGGGAGCCGGGCGGCGCCGTTCCGGGTGAGCTCTCCGCGGTCTTCCTCACCGATCGCAGCCAACACCCGCGCCTGCGCGAGCGCGCCGAGCTGACCGCGAAGCTGATCGCGCCCTCCGCCTCGGCGGTGGTGCAGGTCGAGACCGAGGGCGAGACCCCGGTCGAGCGCCTGCTGTGGGGGGTGATGCTCGGCGACCTCGTCTCGCTGCAGCTCGCCGCCCGCAACCAGGTCGACCCGGGCCCGATCGCGGTCATCGACCGGCTCAAGGACGAGCTCGGGCGGCCCTAGCGGGAGCCGGAGCGCGATGATCGAGGTCGACTCAGGCTCGTTCTTCGCGATCATCCTCGTCGCTGCGCTGGCGGCGATCACCGTGGTCGCTCTGCCGGCCCGCTACGCGCCCCCGGTGGTCGTGCTCGAGCTGCTGCTCGGGATCGTGATCGGCCCACAGGTGCTCGGGCTCGCGGAGAGCGACGACTTCATCGACTTCTTCTCCAACCTCGGGCTCGGGATGCTGTTCTTCTTCGCCGGCTACGAGATCGACTTCGAGCGGATCAAGGGCCAGCCGCTGAGGCTGGCGCTCTTGGGCTGGCTGCTCTCGCTGGCGCTCGCGTACGGGATCGGTGGCCTGCTCGCGGCGGCCGGGATCGTGCTCTCGCTCCTCTACACGGGCTCGGCGCTGGCGACGACGGCGATCGGGACGCTGATCCCGATCCTTCGCGACAGCGGCGAGCTGAAGACGCGGTTCGGGGCCCTGCTGCTGGCGGCCGGGGCCACTGGGGAGTTTGGACCGATCCTGCTGATCACGCTCGTCCTCTCCAGCGCCCAACCGCTGCACGAGGCGTTGATCCTGGCGGCCTTCGTCGCCCTCGCGCTGGCGATCGCGCTGCTCTCGGTGCGGCTCGGGTGGCGGGGCCTCGAGGTGCTCGAGCGCACCGTCGAGGCGAGCAGCCAGCTCGCGGTACGGATCGTCACCGTGCTCGTCTTCGGCCTCGTGCTGCTCGCCGGCGAGCTCGGCCTCGACGTCCTGCTCGGCGGCTTCGTCGCCGGGATGATCGTCCGGGCCGCCCTGCGCGGGCGCGAGATCCGCGCCTTCGAGTCGAAGCTGACCGCGGTCGGATTCGGCTTCCTGATCCCGTTCTTCTTCATCGACAGCGGGATCAACTTCGACCTCGAGGCGCTCGGATCGGCGGAGGCGCTCGGCAAGCTGGCCCTGTTCCTGGCGCTGTTCCTCGTCGTCCGCGGCGTCCCGGCGCTGCTCCTCTACCGTGGCGCGCTTGAGGCGCGCGATCGGGTCGCGCTCGCCTTCTACTGTGCGACCGAGCTGCCGCTCGTGGTCGCGATCACGACCCTCGCCACGGCGGCGGGTGAGATGCGATCCTCGACCGCGGCCGGCCTCGTCGGTGCGGCGATGCTCTCGACCCTGATCTTCCCGTTCGTCGCCCAGACGCTGCGCGGCCGCGCTAGTCCTCCGCAGCCGGCCGCCGCCGCCCCCGCTTGAGCTGCGAGCGGCGGCGCTTGGCCTCGAGCCGTCGTTCACGCGCGGCACGGGGGGTACGGGTCGCGCGCCGGCGCTTGCGCGGTCGCAGCGCCGCCGCGATCCGCCCGCGAAGCCGCTGCACGGCCAGCTCGCGGTTGCGCGCCTGGCCACGCGCATCCTGGGCCACGGCGGTCACCCGCGGCCCGAAGCGCGCCCGCAGGCGCTGCTTCTGCTTTTCGCTCAGCGCCCGCGAGTCGTCGATCTCGAACACCGCCTCGATCCGGGAGGCGGTCACGTTCGCATGCTGGCCCCCGGGGCCCGACGAGCGGCTCGCCCGCAGCTCGATCTCCTCAAGAGGAATCTCGGTCACGAGGTCACGAACCCCACCGCGCACGCCCGGACGCGAAAGCAGCGTCAAATGTCCGCGGCGTAGCCGCGGACAAGTAATTCATGCGAGAGCGGAGGACGTGGCGCGTGTGTTCAGTCGCGAGAGCGGAGGACGTGGCGCGTGTGTTCGTCAGTAGCGGTAGTGGTCGGCCTTGTAGGGGCCCTCGACCGGGACTCCGATGTAGGCGGCCTGGTCGGCGGTCAGTTCGGTGAGGCTGACCCCGAGCGCGTCGAGATGCAGGCGCGCGACCTTCTCGTCGAGGTGCTTGGGGAGGACGTAAACGCGCTTCTCATAGTCGTCGTTCTTGGTGTAGAGCTCGATCTGGGCGATCGTCTGGTTGGTGAACGAGTTCGACATCACGAACGACGGGTGCCCGGTGGCGTTGCCGAGGTTGAGCAGCCGGCCCTCTGAGAGCACGATCACCGAGTGGCCGTCGGGGAACACCCACTCGTCGACCTGCGGCTTGATCTCGACCTTCTCCGCTCCGGCGAGGTCCTCGATGCCGGCGATGTCGATCTCGTTGTCGAAGTGGCCGATGTTTCCGACGATCGCCTGGTGCTTCATCCGCGACATCTGCTCGGCCGTGATCACGTCGCGGTTCCCGGTCGCGGTGACGAAGATGTCGGCGCTCTCGAGCACCTGCTCGAGCGTGCGCACCTCATAGCCCTCCATCGCCGCCTGCAGGGCGCAGATCGGATCGATCTCGGTCACGATCACCCGCGCTCCCTGTCCCCGCAGCGACTCGGCGCAGCCCTTGCCGACGTCGCCGAAGCCGCAGATCACCGCGACCTTGCCGCCGATCATCACGTCGGTCGCCCGGTTGATGCCGTCGATCAGCGAATGGCGACAGCCGTAGAGGTTGTCGAACTTCGACTTCGTGACCGAGTTGTTGACGTCGATCGCGGGGAACAGGAGCCCGCCCGAGAGCGCGTACTGGCGCAGGCGGTGAACCCCGGTGGTCGTCTCCTCGGTCACCCCCTTGACGCCTGCCGCCAGGCGCGTGAAGCGCTGCGGATCGGCATCGAGCGAGCGCCGCAGGGTCTCGAGCACGATCCGAAACTCCTCGGGATCGGCCGCGGTCGGCTCGGGGACCGCCCCGGCGCGCTCGAACTCGACCCCCCGGTGGACCAGCAGGGTGGCGTCGCCGCCGTCGTCGAGGATCATGTTCGGGCCGTCGGCGTCGGGCCAGGAGAGGGCCTGCTCGGTGCACCACCAGTACTCCTCCAGCGTCTCGCCCTTCCAGGCGAAGACCGGGATCCCGGCGGCGGCGATCGCCGCCGCGGCGTGGTCCTGGGTCGAGAAGATGTTGCAGGAGGCCCACCGCACCTCGGCGCCGAGCGCGACCAGCGTCTCGATCAGGACCGCGGTCTGCACCGTCATGTGCAGCGAGCCGGTGATCCGCGCCCCGGCAAGCGGCTGCGCGCCGGCGAACTCCTCGCGGGTCTTGATCAGGCCGGGCATCTCGTGCTCGGCGAGGGTGATCTCCTTGCGGCCGAACTCGGCCAGCCCGATGTCGGCCACCTTGTGATCCTGCGCTGCGATTGTCGTCATGCCTCTCCTGCGCTCTATAGCCTGGACGCGATGCGGGCAATGGTAATGGCGGCGGGTCTTGGGACGAGGCTGAGGCCGCTCACATACGAGGTCCCGAAGCCGATGGTCGCGGTCGCCAACCGCCCGATCATGGAGCACGTCCTCGCCCTGCTCGCCCGCCACGGGCTGGGCGAGGTGGTCGCGAACCTGCACTGGTATCCGGAGACGATCCGCGACGCGTTCGCCGACGGCTCGCGGCTCGGGATCGAGCTCACCTACAGCCACGAGGAGCGGCTGCTCGGGACCGCGGGAGGCGTCCGCAACGTGCGCGAGTTCTTCGGCTCCGAGCCGTTCGTGGTCACCGCCGCGGACGCGCTCACCGACATCGACCTGGAAGCGCTGGCTCGCACCCACCGCGAGCACGACTGGATCGCGACCCTGGCGACCAAGCGGGTCACGAACGTGAGCGAGTACGGGGTCGTGGTCACCGGCGCCGACGGGCGGGTGCAGGGGTTTCAGGAGAAGCCCGACCCCGGTGAGGCGCTCTCGGACCTCGCCAACTGCATGATCTACGTGCTCGAGCCCGAGATCTTCGACTACTTCCCCGACCGCGACGAGGTCGACTTCGCACTTGACGTGTTCCCTGCCCTGCTCTCGCACGACGTTCCCTTCGGGGTCCACGTCGCGGACGCTTACTGGAACGACGTCGGGTCGCTGTCGGAGTACCTGCAGGGCAACCTTGACGTGCTCAGCGGCGCCGTCGCGGTCGAGCCGGCTGGGGACCTGGTCGAGACCGGCTCCGAGAACGGACTCGGCGACGGGATCGAGCAGGACGGTCCGGTCCTGGTCGGCGACGGCGCGCGGATCGGCGCCGCCGCACGCCTCGAGGGCCCGGTGGTGCTCGGCCCGAACGCCTCGATCGGGACCGGCGGCCGGGTCCGCGAGTCGGTTCTGCTCAGCGGCGCGACGGTGCCCGATCACGGGCTCGCGGCCGGCGCGATCCTCGGCCTCGTCGATACGCATGGCTGAGGGCGGAGTCACGCCGGAGGTCGAGCTGCTGTGGTGGGCGGGATGCCCGTCCGCCGAGTCGGCGATCGAGCTCGTGCGCTCTGAGATGGCCGTCGCGGGGCTCGATCCGGATGCGCTGGTGATCCGTGAGGTCGGCGACCAGGCCGCGGCCGCACGCGATCGATTCGTCGGCTCGCCGACGATCAGGGTCGCCGGGCGCGACGTTCAGGATCCGGCCGGCGAGCCGGTCGGCCTCACCTGCCGTGTCTACCACCTGCGCGACGGCCGTGTCTCGGCGCTTCCCGACCGCGCCGACGTCGCGGCCGCGCTGTCGGCGGCGACCGAAGGAGAGCGAGGATGACCGGCGAGGGTGAGCGGCGAACCGGCACCACGGCGCCGGCGCTCGCACTGCCCGATACCGCCGGGCGGCTGCGCTCGCTTCCCGAGCCAAGCGAGGCCGCGGCGACGGTCGTCGTCTGGACCTGCAACCACTGTCCCTACGCGCTCGCCTGGCACGACCGGATCGTCGACGTTGCGCGCGACTACGCCGATCGCGGAGTGCGCTTCTTGGCCGTCAACTCGAACGACGCCGAGCGCTACCCGGCGGACTCGCCGGAGGCGATGCGCGCCCGGGTCGAGCGTGAGGACTGGCCCTTCCCCTATCTCTGGGACGAGACGCAGGCCGCCGCGCGTGAATGGGGCGCCCGGGTGACGCCGCACCTGTTCGTCCTCGACGCAGAGCTGCGGCTGCGCTATGAGGGCGCCGCCGACGCCGACCATCAGGACCCGGGCCAGGAGGCCGGCTGGCTGCGCGAGGCGCTCGACGCGCTGCTGGCGGGCGAAGAGGCCCCGGCCAGCACCGAGCCGGTCGGCTGCTCGATCAAGTGGCGCGCGTGAGCTTCCGGCGATGACGGCCCGCCGGCGGGTCGTCCGCGCCCCGGCATCGTCGGCCAACCTCGGCCCCGGATACGACGTGCTCGCGGCCGCGCTCTCGCTCTGGCTCGAGCTCGAGGTCAGCGAGGCGGGCGAGTTCTCGGTCGAGGCCGAGGCCGAGGTGCCGCGCGACCGCACCAACCTCTGCGTGCGCGCGTTCGAGGCCCTGCACCCAGCCGACGGCCTGCGGTTCGCGATCCGCACCGAGATCCCGCTCGCGCGCGGGCTCGGCTCGAGCGCGGCGGCGATCGTCGCCGGGCTGCTCGCCGCGGACCACATGTTCGAGCTCGGTCTGGGGCTCGACGAGCTGCACTCCCGCGCGACCGAGGTCGAGGGTCATCCGGACAACGTCGCCGCCGCGCTCTACGGCGGGTTCGTGCTCTGCCCGCGTGGGGCGATCGGCGAGCCGGGCGCGGCGCCGGTGCGGCTCGAGCCGCCCGAAGGGGTCGAGGCGGTGCTGGTGATCCCCGACGACACGGTCCCGACGGCTGACGCCAGGGCGGCGATGCCCGCCGCGGTGGCGCTCGACGACGCGGTCGCAAACGTCGCCGCCGCAGCCCAGCTCGTGCTCGGAATCGAGCGCTCGGACCTGGGGCTGATCGCCCGCGGGCTCGAGGACCGCCTCCACCAGCCGGCGCGCCGCGGCCTCTACGAGCGCTCGATGCAGCTCCTCGCCGGAGCGCGTGAGCTGGGCGCGATCGGAGCCACGATCTCGGGCGCCGGTCCCTCGGTCTTGCTGTGGAGCTACTGGCAGGACACCGGCAAGGTCGTCGACGCGGCCCGTGAAGCGGCCGGCGGCTGGGCAGAGGTGAGGCGGGTCCCGTTCAGCCCACTGGGCGCCGACGTGCCGGGCCTCTGAATCGCACTGAAACACCACCGGCGGCGGCGCTCAGATCAATCCGAGCGCGGTCAGGATCGTGACCGAGTCCGAGTAGACGTCCTTGCGCTTGACGAGGCCGTCCTCGAATGGGATCACGTCGAGGCCGTCCCAGGTGATCGTCTTGCCGGTCGGCTCGGCGACCAGGTCGCCGCGCCGCATCTCGTTCGCGTGGGTGGCGGTCGCCGTCCACTCCTGGACCACGAGCGCCTCGCGCACGTAGGTGCGGCGCGCCTCGAAACGGATGTCGGGCCAGGTCTCGAAGATCGAACCGATGTGCTCGCGCACCGCTTCGCCCTCGGCCCGTTCACCCGCGGTGTGGTTCTCGAACACCATGTCCGGCGCGTGCATGGAGACGATCGCATCGAGGTCGTGCGCGTTCCAGGCCTCGTTGTAGCGGGTGATCGCGCGTTCGAGGCTCTCCCGCGAGTCAGGGTCGCTCATCGTCGTCCTCCTCCCTCGTCGAGCAGCTCGAGTACGACCTCGACCAGCAACTCGACGTCGGTTTCGGTGGTCTGCCAGTTGACGATCGCAGGGCGCAGCGCGATCTTGCCGTCGTAGGTGGTGGTCCCGGCGAAGACCCGGCCGTCGCGCAGCAGCGCCTCGCCGAGCTCGCGATTGAGCCGATCGAGCCCCTGCTCGTCGATCCCCGCCGGGCGGGCGCGGAAGAGGACGATGTTGAGCTGGACGTCGGCGAGCAGCTCGAGCGCGGGCTTGGCCTCGATCAGCGCGCCGAGGTGCCGGGCGAGGGCCAGGTGGCGCTCGACCATCTCCCGGTGCCCGTCGCGTCCGTAGGCACACAGCGTCGCCCAGATCGCGAGCGCGCGGGCGCGGCGTGAGTTCTCGGGGCTGAGGAAGCCGAAGCTCGGGCGAGGATCGTCCGGCGACGGCAGGTAGGCGGCATCGACCCCATGACCGCGGGCCAGGCGGGCGGGCTCGCGGACGAAGGCGAAGCCGCAGTCATAGGGAACGTTGAGCCACTTGTGCGCATCGGCGGCTATCGAGTCGGCGCGCTCGATCCCGTCGGCCAGCCCGCGTGACTCGGGCGTCAGCCGGGCGAAGAGGCCAAAGGCGCCGTCGACGTGCAACCAGCCGCCGTGCTCGACGACGAGGTCCGCCACCGCCTCGATCGGGTCGAAGTCGCCGGCGTTCACCTCGCCCGCGTTGGCGATCACGATCGCGTTGCCGCGCGCCTGGGTCAACGCGGCCTCCAGCGCGTCGAGATCGAGTCGACCGACGCCGTCGCGGGCCAGCCGCCGAACCGTCGAACGGCCGAGCCCGAGCATCCCGATCGCCTGCACGGCGCTGGGGTGAACGTAGCCGGAGCTGAGCACCGCCGGCGGCTCGAGGCCGAAGGCGCCTGCGTCGTCGACGTCGATCCCCTGCAGCTCGGCACAGAGGTCGCGCGCGGCCAGCAGGCCGGTGAAGTTGGCCATCGTGTCTCCGCTCACCAGCACGCCGGCGAACTCCGTCGGGAGCTCGAACAGGTCGAGCAGCCAGGCGAGCACGATCGCCTCGAGCCTCGATCCCAGCGGCGAGGATGCCCAGGCGAAGGCGCTTTGATCGAGCGCCGAGGTGAGCCAGTCGGCGCCCAGCGCCGCAGGTGTGGTCCCGCCCTGGACGAAGTGAAAGAAGCGCGGCCCGCTCGACCGGGTCGCGGTCGGCAGCGCGATCTCGATCAGCTCCGAGAGCGCCGCGGCAGCTCCGACCCCCGCGGCGGGCAGCCGTTCACCGACGCCGGCGAGCAACTGCTCGGCGCCTGGGTCGAGCACGAGCTGGTCGCCGATCGAGCTCACGTAGGAGCTCGACTCACGCGCCGCGAGCGCGAGCGCCTCCCGCATCTCGTCGCGTAGCGAGAGGGGGTCCGGCACAGGCCGACCTAGGCGCGGGCGCCCGCCGGCACGACCTCGGCCGAGAGTCGGTCGAGCGGCTCGAGCAGCTCGTATCGGCCGAGCCGGCGCAGCAGCTCCCCGGCGAGCGAGAGGTAGTCGGCGCCGCGATCGGGGCGATAGTCGAGGATCGGGATCGCCCGTTCGGCCGACTCGGCGTAGGCGATCGACTGCCGGATCACGCTCCTGCAGACCCGGTCCCCGAACCGCGCCCGCAGTGCCTCGAGCGTCTGGCGAGCGTGCTTGGTGCGCATGTTGGCGATGTTGAGGACCACGGCGAGCAGGTCGAGCTCGGGGTTGAGCGAGTCGCGGGCCAGGTCGAGCACCTCGACCGCCTGCTCGACCCCCTGCATCGAGAAGTACTGGGCCTCGGTCGAGAGGATCGCGTGATCGGCGGCGACCAGCGCGTTGACCGTCAGCAGGCCGAGGGTGGGGGGGCAGTCGATCAGGATCAGGTCCGTGTTGCGCTTCAGATCGCGGAGCGCGTTTCGCAGCGTCACCTCGCGGCCGATCTTGCCCGCCAGCATCAGCTCGGCCTCAGCGAGCCTCATGTTGGCCGGGATCACCGCCCCATGCACCGCGTCGGCCGCCCGGACCTGCCCCTGCAGGACCTCGGCCAGGGTCGGTTGGGCGTCGGGATCGGTGTCGAAGTAGTCGGAGAGATTCCCCTGCGGATCGGCGTCGATCGCCAGCACCTCGAGCCCGAGTCGCCCGAACACGTCGCTGAGCGTTCGGGTCAGGGTCGTCTTGCCGGTGCCGCCCTTCTGCGAGAGGACCGCGATCGTGGTCGCCATCTCGGCTGATCCTAGTCGCGCGAACGCGGCCCGTGACGTGCGGGTGCGAGCTTATGCGGGCCTGCATTATACGGAGCCGCCTATAGCTCCAGGGCCGCCGGAGGCGATCTGCACATACGTATCTGTATAATACGAAACGGTATAGGTGAACGCGGCGCCCACAAACCCATTCCGCTTCGGCGCCCTGGCGCTCGACGAGGCGTTCGCCGACCGCGAGCGGGAGCTCGCCGAGCTGGTCGCGGACATGCGCAACGGCCAGGACGTGGTCATCTTCGCGCCCCGGCGCTACGGGAAGTCCTCGCTCGCGTGGCGGGCGAGTCAGGAGCTCGTTTCGCAGGGGCTGCTGATCGCCTCCGTGGACCTGATGACCACGCCGACCAAGGCGCGGCTGGCCGAGAAGCTCGCGGCGTCGATCTACGAGAACGTCGCATCCCCGTTGGAGCGGGTCCGGGAGCGCGCGCTGGCCCCGTTCAGAGGACTGCGGATCCAGCCCACCGTGACGGTGAGCCCCGACGACGGGTCGTTCAGCTTCAGCTTCGGCGTCTCCCATCAGGCCGCCGACCTCGACGCGACGCTGGAGCGGCTGCTGGCGCTCCCGGCGGAGCTGGGCGCGGCCCGGGAGCGGCGCGTGGCGCTGATCATGGACGAGTTCCAGGAGGCGATCGAGATCGATCGGGACCTGCCGCGGCTGCTGCGCTCCGCGTTTCAGCAACAGCCCGAGGTCGCGCACGTGTACCTGGGCAGCCGCCGGCACGTGATGGAGCGCATCTTCAACGACGAGAACGAGCCGTTCTGGCGCAGCGCGAAGCCGATCGAGCTCGAGCGGATCGAGGCGGGGGCATTCGCCGAGTTCGTGATCGGGCGGTTCGCTCCGACCGGGAAGCGGATCGAACCGGCGATCGCCGCCGCCCTGGTCCGGCTCACCAAGGGACACCCGTACGCGACCCAGGAGCTCTGCTACTTCCTCTGGGAGGAGACGGCGCCGGACGGGGACGCCGGCCGCGGCGAGCTCGACCGGGCGCTGGCCGCGGTCCTGAGGTCCGAGCACGCGCACTTCACTCTGCTCTGGAATGCCGCGTCGCCGGTCCAGAAGCTGCTGCTCGAGGCGCTCGCGTCCGAGCAGCCGGGGCGGCCGTTCACGGTCGCCTACAGGCGCGACCACGACCTGCCCTCGGCGTCCAACATCCAGCGCGCCGCCCGGGCCCTGGTCCAGCGGGAGGTCGTGACCGCGACCCGGGGAAGCCACGAGATCGCCGAGCCCTTCCTCGCCGAATGGATCGCAGCGAACATCTAGCGCCTCGGCTCGACCTATAATCCGGCACCCCGTTCCCGTCGCGCGCCCGCTCGGAGAAAGGCGCGGAACCCGGGAGGTTCGATTGCCCCAACCGTCCGTCCGCCGCCCGCCCGGACCCGCGTCCTCGGCCGCGGGCCGCTACTCGCCGGCCCTGCCTTGGCGACCGCGGGTTTCGCCGCCGTCCGTCGAGGACCGGGACGCGTGCGCGATCTACGCCTCGGTGCGCCGGGACGCGACGCCGAGCCGGGAGCCGGTCGCGCTGGCGCTCACCAACCTCCAGAAGATGCTCCACAGGGCGGGCAACGTCGACGGCGAGGGCGACGGCTGCGGGATCCTGGTCGACTTTCCGCGCGAGATTTGGGCCGAGGAGGTGCGCGCCGGCGGGCACAGCCCGGCCCTGGTCCGCGACCCGGCGTTCGCCGTCGCGCACGTCTTCATCGAGCGCTCGCAGGACACCGAGCGCGCGCGTCGCGACGCCCGCGAGCTGCTCGGCCGGGCCGGCTTTCGGATCCTCGCCGAGCGGCTCGGCGAGGTCGAGTCGCAGGCGCTCGGCGCGACGGCGCGCGAGGAGGAGCCCCACTTCTGGCAGCTCGGCGGCCTCCTGGCCGGGGCCGAGCACCGCGACCGCGACCTCGCCGGGCTGACCGCGGGCCTCGAGGGCGAGCTCGGCTTCCACGTTCCCTCGTTCTCAGCGACCACCTGTGTCTACAAGGTGATGGGCGCGCCGCGGGTGCTCGGCGAGTACTACCCCGACCTGCGCGACCCGCGCTTCGAGACGGTCGGCTGCTTCGGCCACAACCGCTACTCGACCAACACCTGGCCGTCCTTCCGGCGCGTGCAGCCGTTCTCGGTGCTCGGCCACAACGGGGAGATCAACACGATCGAGCAGCTGCGCCAGGAGGCCCGCATGCTCGGGGTCGCGATCCCGGCCGGCGGTTCGGACTCCCAGGACCTCAACCGCACCGTCGACCACATGATCCGGGTCGAGGGCCTGTCGCTCGCCGAGGCGATGGAGATGATCGTGCCGCCGGTCGTCAACGAGATCCGCACCCTGCCGGCGGAGCTGCACCCGTTCTACATGTACCTCCGCGAGGTGATGGGCCCGTTCGCCCAGGGACCGGTGGCGCTGATCGCCCGCCACGATGCGGAGTGCGTCTTCTCCGCCGACGCGCTCGGCCTGCGCCCGCTGTGGAAGCTCGAGACGCCCGACGACTTCATCTTCAGCTCCGAGCCCGGGGTGGTCAGCGTCGACGAGATGGTCGCCGAGCCGCTGCCGCTTGGTCCCGGCGAGAAGTTCATGGTCACGATCGACGCCGAAAGGCGCGCCTCGCGCCTCTGGCAGCACGCCGAGATCCAGCGCGAGGTCGCCCGTCGCTGGATTGAGCGGACCGGGGCCGAGGGCGCGGCTCCATTCGACCGGGCGCTGGAGACCGGCGGACCGCTCGAAGGCCCGGACATCCCGGGCTACACCTCGGCCGGCCCGGCGGAGCCGGTCGTCGTCGACGAGCGGGTCCTGGCCGGGTTCGGCTGGCAGCGCGACGACCTGAAGCTCTGCCAGCAGATGGCCTCGAACGGGGCCGAGCCGATCGGCTCGCTCGGCTATGACGGGCCGCTCGCTGCGCTCTCGCCCGAGCGCCAGAACCTCGCCGACTACTTCAAGGAGACGGTCGCGGTGGTGACCAATCCCGCGATCGACCGTGAGCGTGAGATGGAGCACTTCTCGACCCGGGCGGTGTTCGGCCGCCGTCCCTCGCCTCACGACCCGGCCACCGACACCGGGACGATCGAGACCTCGTTCCCGGTCATCCTCGGTGGCCACCACGAGATGGCGCCGCTCTCGGACTCGACCTACCGCGAGATCGCCCGCCGCCATCAGACCTGGCTCCTGGAGGACCTGTGGGAGCAGTTTCGCGACCGTGCCGCTGCGATCGACATCGCCCTGCTCGAGTCCGAGACCACCGCGGGGGCGATCGAGCGTCTCAAGCAGGAGGCCGTGAAGCGGGTCCGCGACGGCGCCGAGCTGCTGGTGCTCACCGACCGCACCGTCTACGACGGCGGGCGCCGCTACGTCGACCCGCACCTGGCCACCTCGGCGATCGACCAGGCGCTGAAGCACTTCGAGGTCGAGGCCGGCGCGCCGAACCTGCGCCGCCGCTGCTCGATCGTGCTGCGCTCGGCCGCGCTTCGCAACGTCCACGACGTCGTCCTCGCGCTCGGGCTCGGCGCCAACGGGGTGAACCCGTACGTGCTGCTCGAGGTCGTCTGCGTCGACGACTACGCGCAGGACGTCGGCAACATCTGTTCGGCGCTGGCGAAGGGGATCGAGAAGGTGATCTCGACGATCGGCATCCACGAGGTCCGCGGCTACGCGCGCCAGTTCTCCTCGATCGGGATCAAGCCCGAGCTGGCGGAGATCTTCCAAACCGAGGCGTTCGCCGCCTCGGCGCGGGCCGGGGTCGGCTTCGCCGAGCTCGACGTCGATGCCGACCTGCGTTCGCGCATCCTCGAGGGCGACGACGAGGGCGCGAAGCCGGCGAAGACCTTCCGCTTCTATCCGAAGGTGTACAAGGCCGCGATCGCGGCCGCCAACGGCTCGGCCGGGTATGAGGAGTACGCCGAGAAGGTGCGCGAGCTCGAGCGCCAGTCGCCGATCTCGATGCGCCACCTGATCGGCCTGCGCTCGGACCGCGAGCCGATCGAGCCCGGCCACGTCGACGCCGGGATCGGCCATCACGACTACCCCCTGGTGATCTCGTCGATGAGCTTCGGCTCGCAATCCGAGCCCGCCTTCCGTTCGTATGCGGAGGCGGCGAAGGCGATCAACATCCTCTGCGTCAACGGCGAGGGCGGCGAGATCCGCGACATGTACGGCCGCTACCGCAAGTGGCGCGGGCAGCAGGTCGCTTCCGGGCGCTTCGGGGTCTCGGCGGAGATGATCAACGCGTCCTACGTGGCGGAGATCAAGATCGGCCAGGGCGCGAAGCCGGGGGAGGGCGGGCACCTGCCGGGCAAGAAGGTCTCCGAGAAGGTCGCCGCGGCCCGCAACGCCGCCCCCGGCACCGATTTGATCTCGCCGTCGAACAACCACGACCTGTACTCGATCGAGGACCTCGCCGAGCTGATCGACGAGCTGAAGACGGTCAACCCCGACGTCCGCGTCTCGGTCAAGGTGCCCGTGGTGCCCAACATCGGCACGATCGGGCTCGGGATCGCCAAGGCCGGGGCCGACATCATCACCCTCTCGGGCTTCGAGGGCGGGACCGGGGCCGCCCGCCAGCACGCCCTGCGCCACGTCGGCCTGCCGTCCGACATCGGCACCCGGCTCGTACACCGGGCGCTGATGGAGGCCGGGATCCGCAACCGGCTCGAGATTTGGGCCGACGGCGGCTACCGCCACGCCCACGATGTGGTGAAGCTGATCTGCATGGGCGCGAACCGGATCGGGTTCGGCACCCTGGCGATGGTCTCGCTCGGCTGCACGATCTGCCGTGGCTGCCAGCTCGACACCTGTCACGTCGGGATCGCCACCCAGATCGAGACGCCCCAGGAGGCGACCGCGCACGGGCTGAAGAAGTTCACCCCCCAGGAGGTGGGTGCCGCAGCTGAGAGCTGCGCCCGCTTCTTCGCCTCGATGGGCGAGGAGGTGAGGGCGCTGACCGCGGAGCTCGGATACGAGCGCACCCAGGACCTGGTCGGCCGCTACGACCTGCTCGAGCAGGTCGCGCACCAGAGCGAGATCGACCTCGCGGAGCTGATCACGCCGCTGGAGGAGTACCTCGACCTCGAGCCGGCCGACATGCCCGTCGGCGACCAGGAGCCGGCCGAGGCGCGCGCCGAGGCGGGGCTGGTCAGGGCGCGGCCGATCCGGATGGAGGCCAAGCGGGCGTCGTCTGAAATCGCCGAGCTGGCCGGTTCGCTCGCCGAGCGCCCGGGGGTGCGGGTCGAGTTCCCGCGCCCGACCGATGCGAACGATCGCGTGCTCGGCGCCGAACTCGCCGGCGCGATCTCGCGCGCGCGGCTGTACGAGGGGGCGCCCGAGGGATCCGAGGACGTGCTCGCGGAGCTCGAGTTCAACGGCGGCTCGGTCGCCGGCCAGGGCTTCGGCGCCTTCAACGCCTATGGGCTCGTGGTGCGGGTCGAGGGCGGCGCCCAGGACGGGGCCGGCAAGGCGATGCTCGGCGGCACGGTCGCGATCCTCAAGGGCACGAACCGCAACGGCGAACGCGTCAACGGCTCGGTCGGCAAGTCGTTCGCCTACGGCGCCCAGCGCGGCCGCCTCTTCGTCCAGGGCTCAGCCGACTCGCGGTTCTGCATCCGCCTCTCTGGGGCTGACGTCGTGCTCGGAGGCGAGCCGGCGCAGCCGATCGACGACGCGCTCGGCTGTCCGGTCGACCGCGCCAACGCGAAGGGGTTCGCGTTCGAGTACATGACCTCCGGCCGGGCTGTGGTGATGGGCGACATCGGGCCCTGGGCGTGTGCCGGGATGACCGGCGGGCGCGTCTACGTCCGGGTCAACCCGGCCTGGAACCTCGACCGAGAGACGATCTCCCGTCGCCTCGGCGAGGGCGCCAAGGTTCACGTCTCAGAGCTCGATGCCGAGGGCGAGCTCGACGTCCAGGACCTGCTCGGCCACTATGCCGATCAGCTTCGCGCCAGCGAGCAGAACGCCGAGGCCGAGCGGATGGTCACCCTCGCCGCCGACGCCGCAGGCAACTTCCTGATGATCGTGCCGGAGCGAGTGCAGGCGGATCCGAACATCTCAACGGAATAGGCACTGGCCGCTGGCCGCTCGCCGCTCGAGGGCCAGTGCCGAGCCGAGTGCCTAGCTTTCGAGGACGTAGAGCCGGTAGCGGCCGATCTCCAGCTCGTCGCCGTCGCCGAGCGGCGCCCAGTCGACGCGGGCGCCGTTTACGAACAGGCCGTTGAGGCTGCGATCGTCGAGCGCCCTGAGGTCGCCGGCGTTGGTCAGCACGATCAACGCGTGGCGCCGCGACACGGTCGGATCGTCGAGCCGCACGTCGGCGGCGGCGCTGCGCCCGATCCGAGTCCATCCCGACTGCACGGCGACGACGACGAGGCCGTCGTCGGTGTCCTCGAAGGCGAGATGGGGGCCCGGCCGCTCGAGTGTGGCCCGGGCCTCGAACAGCCACCCGGGCGTCCGCACGGGCGCCTCGACCGCGACCGACGCCATCGTCGGCCGATCGAACAGCGGGGCGTTGCGGAAGCGGCGGCCGAAGCAGTTCGGGCATTCGGGCAGCGACTCGATCGCCGCGATCGAGATCGCGTAGCCGCACCGGGTGCAGAGCAGCGACCCGGCGCGCATCTCCGGGATCTGCTCGCCGGACCGATGGACCGGGGTCGAGGGGGGGTGCTCGAGCAGTGGCATCGCCTTGTGCCGATACTAACGTGTTTGGACAGAGCGTCCAGCTCGTTCGACCGCCGTTGGACGGTAATTGCGGCCTTTCCGCGCCCGGGCATGACGACTAGAATCGCGCCCGCGCCATGCGGCCGGTCTCCGCCACGATCACCATCGACGCCCCTCGCGAGCGGGTCTTCGACCTCCTCTGCGACCTCTCGGTGCGCCCGGCGTACACCGACCACTTCCTGGCCGAGTACCGGCTCGGTCGGCTCGACCCGGTCGGGGTCGGCGCCTCGGCGCGCTTTCGGCTTCGCGAGTCGGGCGCCTGGCTCGACACCGCGATCGATCAGGTCGAGCGTCCCCATCTGATCCGCGAGCATGGGTCCGGTGGACGCTCGAACCGGGTCCCGTCGTTCACCGTCTGGGAACTGGCCGACGGCCCGGCGCCGAGCACCTGCGAGGTCACGGTCAGCTTCTGGACCGAGCCGCCGACGATCTTCGACCGTGCCCGTGAGCTGCTCGGCTCCTCGCGGGCCTTCGCCCGCCAGTGGGAGCGGGCGCTCGAGCGGCTGAAGGCGATCGTCGAGACCGGCGCCTCGCCCGATCGCGTCGCGGTTGCCGGGCTCGACCGCGTTCCAGCGACCGGAGGCTGAGTCGCGGTCGCATATGCTTGCGCGCTCATGAGTCGCCGCCCGCTCGCGTCCCTCGCTGCGGTTATTGCCGCATTCGCGGTCGCCGGGACCCTCGCGGCGTGCGGCGAGGAGGAGGAATCCGAGGTCGTGGAGGGCGAGCCGATCGAGATCGCCGATCTCTCCTACAACATCAGCCTGACCCGCTTCCTCAACCCCGACGACAACGAGGACGCCGAGTACCTGGTCGGAGAGCCGCCGGCCGATCCCGGGTTCGCCTATCTGGGGGTCTTCCTGACGATCGAGAACGAGACCGACGAAGAGCTGGGCTCGGCGGCGGACTACGTGGTCAGGGACACGCTCGAGAACGAGTACCTGCCGGTCGAGAGCGAGAGCCCGTTCGCGCTCGAGATCGGCGCCATCGTGCCCGCCGACGGGTCGCTACCACTCCCCGACACGACCGCGGAGACCGGACCCAACCAGGGCTCGCTGCTGATCTTCCTGGTCGACGACGAGGTGAGCGAGAACCGGCCGCTGAAGCTCGAGATCGAGAGCGACGGTGAGCTGGGCGAGGTGATCCTGGACATCTAGAGCCCGAGGCCGGTGGAGAGGACCTGGGCCGCGATCGGGGCGGCGATCTCGCCGCCGTCGCCGCCGGCGTCGACGACCAGCACCGCGACCGCCAGCTTCGGATCACCGGCGGGGGCGAAGGCGGTGAACCAGGCATCGAGCTCCTGGACGGCCTCGCCCGCTCCCTCGTCTCCGGTCGAGAGCGCCGTCGGCCCGAGCTCGGCGGTGCCGGTCTTGCCGGCGACCTGGACGCCGGGCAGGGCTGCCGCAATTCCCGTCCCGTCCTCGACCACGCCGACCATCAGGTCGCGGACGGTCGCAGCGGTCTCCTTCGAGGTCACCTTGACCGGCTTGCCCTCCGGCGCCAGCTCGTCGGTACGCGCGATCGGGGTCGGCAGGCGAACCCCGCGGTTGGCGATCGTCTGCGAGACCGATGCCATCTCGAGCGGGGTCGCCAGCACCTGCCCCTGGCCGATCGCCGACTCGCCGGTCTCGACGCTCTCGCTGAGCCCGACCGGGATCGTGCTCGGAGGGGGATCGATCACAGCGGTCGCCTCGGGATCGAAGAGCTGCGGGGTCTGGTTGAAGCCGAACAGCTCCGAGGTCTCGACCAGCTGCTCCCCGCCGAGCTCGGCGCCGAGTGGAGCGAAGACCGTGTTGCAGGAGTGGGCGAAGGTCTGGGCGAAGGTCCCCCCGCAAGGCGAGTCGTGGGCGTTCGCGATCTCCCGCCCGATCAGCGAGTTCGAGACCTCGACCGGGAACTCGTCTTTGAGCGAGACGATCCCGGCGTCAAGCGCCGCGGTCGCGGTGATCACCTTGAAGGTCGATCCGGGGGGCTGCGGCGAGGAGTACGCGATCCCGGCCATCGCCAGCACGTCACCCTTGCGTGCGTCGAGGACCGCGACGCCGCCGAACAGATCGCCGAGCGCGCTCACGGCCGACTCCTGCAGGGCGGGGTCGATCGTCGTCCGCACCGACTTGCCGGGTACCGGCTCGCTCGTCGCCAGTACCCGGCCGCCCCCGAGCTCGCTCTCCTCGACCGCGTTGGCGGCGACGAGCTGCCCGCCGGGACGGCCGGAGAGGCGCTCGTTCCAGGCCAGCTCGAGGCCCGAGATCCCGGTCAGCGAGCCGGGCGGAAAGCCGTATACGGCCAGCTCGGCGGCCTGGGCCCGGGTCGGGGTGCCGACCTCGCCGACGATCGCCGCGGCCGCGGTGTCGAGGCTGCGCGCCGCCGCCGGCCCTCGTGCGAGCGCGGATCCGTCGGCGGCGAGGATCGGGGCGCGCCGCGGGACCCGGGTGAGGCGGCTGAGCCGCTCGTCCGAGGCGAGGCCCGGGTAGACGAGGTTCGGCGCCCAGGCGACCTTGTCGGCGCTGATCGGCATCGCGAGCTCGCCGCCCAGCGCCCCGAACGCGTAGCTGTCGAAGTCGACCCGGGCGACGGCGGCGCCGTCCCGCTCGCTCACCTCGCCGGTCTCGACGCTCAAGATCGTCGCCGTCTCGGCGGCCTGCTCGTAGAGGCGCCGAAACCGCTCGAGCGGATACTCCGCCTGCGCATCGGCTGTGATCTCGGCGTGCATGGCGGCGAAATCTCCCCGCTCCCAGGCCGCGAGGAACCGCTCGGCCTCGGGCGAGTCCGGCCCGACCGCGACCGCGACGCCGGCGGCGAAAGCCGCGATCGCGATCGCGACCAAAGGGATTGCTCGGGTCAGGACTCGTCGCTGCCGCTCGCCGTTGGGCTGCGGCGGCCTCAATCCGGTCACGGCCGTCCGGTAGCGTCCCGGCTCGCGCCGCGTCGCGTGTGCGACCCGCGTTTCACGCGGCACAAGCTAGTGGCTCCCGGGGCCGGAAACTGAACCTCGTCGACGCAGGCATCATCCTCTTCGCGGTCGCGCTCGCTGCCGTCGGCTACCAGCGAGGCCTGATCGCCAGCGCCCTGCCGTTGGCCGGATTCGTGGGCGGCGCCGCGCTGGGCGCGCGGATCGGCCCGGGGCTGCTTGACGAGGGCGCGAGGTCCCCCGAAGCCCCGCTGGTCGCGGTGCTGACCGGGGTCCTGGCCGGAGCCTTCCTTGCGATCGCGCTCGGCGGGGTCGGACGGGCCTTGCGACGGCGGGTGCTCGGCACCCCGGCCGGGATCCTCGACGGGATCGGCGGCGCCCTGCTGCTCGCCGCCCTCGCGTTGCTGATCACCTGGAGCCTGGGAGCGGTCGTCTTGCACAGCGGCAACCCGGAGGCGCGCCGGCTGCGCGAGGCGATCCAGCAGTCGGCGATCCTTGCGGCGCTGAACGAGGCTCTGCCCCCCTCGGGCCCCTTGCTGCGGGTCCTGCGACGGGTCGATCCGCGGCCTGTCGTCAGCGGGCCCGATGCGGACGTCGAGCCGCCAAACAAGGGGATTCTCGCCGCCCCCGCCGTCCGTCGCGCCGGCGACTCCACGGTCCGGGTCCTGGGAACCGCGTGCGGGCTCGGTGTCGCCGGCTCGGGCTGGGTCGTGGCTCCCGAGCTCGTGGTGACCAACGCACACGTGGTGGCGGGCGAGGAGGACACGTCGGTGGCGACGCGTGACGGGACCGAGGTCGACGCCGTCGCCGTCCACTACGAGCCCCGCAACGACCTGGCCCTGCTCGCCGCCCCCGGCCTGCCGGACGCCCCGCTCGAGCTCGCCGAGCGGGCGCGGCGCGGCGACGACGCGGCGGTGATCGGCTACCCGGAGAACGGACCGCTGGCCTTCGCCGCCGCCCGGCTCGGGCGCACCGGAACCGTGATCAGCGAGGACTCCTACGGGCGCGGCCCCGTGCGCCGGCGAATGACCCCGTTTCGCGCCGATGTGCGGAGCGGCAACTCGGGCGGTCCGGTGGTCGACGCCGAGGGCCGGGTGGTCGCGACCGTGTTCGGCGCCGCGACCGACCCGGGACAGCAGGGCGGGCTCGGGATCCCCAGCGACGTCGTCGCCCGCGCGCTGACGGGTGAGCTCGCCCCGGTCGACACCGGCGCCTGCGCCGCCTGAGCTCGCCGATCCACGCCTCGAGCCGGCGAGGCCGCGCGGGCCGTTCGCTACTCTCGGGCAGGGTGCAGACCGCGGGTGCACAGTCTCGCGCTGATCGCCGGGGCACGCCCGATCGGCGCTCGGAGCATGTCTGCCCCGACTTCCACGCTGCGATCGAGCTCGTCGGCCGGCGCTGGGCCGGGGCGATCCTCTGGACCCTCTCCGAGCGCTCCGGCTACTTCGCCGAGCTCGGCGCCAGCGTGCCCGGGATCTCGGACCGGCTGCTCTCGCGGCGCCTGCGCGAGCTGGAGGCCGCCGGCTTGGTCGTCCGCTCGGTCGAGGAGGGCAACCCGCCCCGCGTCCTCTACTCGCTGACCGACAAGGGCCGCGCCCTGCAGCCGGCCCTCGCCGCGCTCGGGGACTGGGCTCGCTCCTGGAAGCTGAGCTCCTAGCCGTAGCGCCCCGGCTACCAGTCCCTCGGGTTGCCCGCCGGGATCCGGTCGCGGACGAGGCTGGCCTCGGTCAACTCGACGCCGACCGGACGGGTGGTGCGCCGGAAGAGCTCGAGCTGCCCGGGCCCGAGGTCCGCGAACGCACTCTCGACCGCACGCGCGTAGCTGGCGATCAGCACCGCGTCCTCGGGCGGATCCGGATAGTGGTGCTCAGGCCGGACCCGGTAGGCGAAGACCGCGGCGAACGGGCGCGCGGCGGGCGGGTCGGCGGCGACCGCGTCCGTGACCGCGATCCGGTGATAGCGGATCTCGCGCAAGTCGAGGCGCTCGAGCTCCGCCTCGGTGACCTCGATCAGCGCACCGTTGGGCGGCTCCGCGGACGGGTCGGCCTCGATCGTGAGCCCGACGCAGAAGCGCGGAAGCGATCCGTCCGGGCGGGCAAAGGTCTTCTCCGAGCGCAGGTTGTCCCGGGCCAGCGTCCAGCAGCGCGCGAATCCCGTCAACCGCGCCGGGACGACCGGATCGACCGCGCGGCCGAGGGTCTGTGCGGCGCTCGCGGGACTGACGAGGGAGCCGTAGCCGAAGACCGCGAGCCGGGCGCTCACGCCGCCGGCTTCCATGCCGGCCGCGGGCACAGCCGCCGTGCCGCCGGGCAGCCGAAGCAGAGCGCTGTGTAGGGCTCAGCCGTGACCTCGAACTCTCCTCCGATCATCGCGCTGATCGTCCCCTCGAGCCGCGCCCGCGCGCTTGCCAGCCGCTCGCGGTCTAGCAGCTCGACCACCGGCTCGGCCGGCTGCTCGAGGAACACGTGCGCGACCCGGACCGCCTCCGCCTCGCCGGCGGCGAGCCCGTAGACCTCGCGCTGGGCGCGATAGCGCGAGCCGAGCTCGCCGGGGCGGTGGCCCTCGAGGGCGTCGGTCTTGTAGTCGATCACGGTCGTCGGCTCACCTGGCTCCCCGGTGACCAGCAGATCGATCTGACCTCGGACGACGGTCCCCGCGAGACCGAGGACGAACGGGACCTCGGGCCGGGCCGCCGCCTGCCCGAGCTCGGCCAACAGTGGCGACTCGAGCCAGCCCGCGATCAGTCGCCGGCTGCGCTCGGCGGCGTCGCCGCCGTCCGCCAGGCCCTCGCGGCGAAGCAGCAAAGCGAGGAGCTGCGCGGGCGGGCTCTGCCAGCCGTTGCGGGCGCTCCACTCGAGCGCCGCGTGGACCACATTGCCGACCCCGAGCGCCTGCCCGCGCCCCGGCCCGGGCGGTTCGCCCTCCGCAAGCTGATCGTCCGCCGGCGCGACGGCCTGCTCGCGTGCCCCGAGCACCCGCTCGACGTAGAACCGGTACCCGCATCGCTCATAGAGCGCCAGCGCCGAGTATGAGAGGTGGCCGACGGGCACCGTCGGGGGCCGGTCCTCGAGCAGCGGCGGCGAGCCGTGTGCCCCCGCGAGTGGGTCAGGCTCGGGCGGGCCCGGCCGTCGTTTGACCAGCTCGGCCGCCCGCTCGGGGCTCGGGATGCTGACTCGGACGCGCAGCGCCGCGTCGGGCAGCGTGCCCGCGCCGTCGACGGGCGCGGGCCCGGGCAGCGCAAGCTCGCCGTCGCCGCCGTCCCAGCCGTGCTCTCGCAGCGCGGGCAGCAGGCGTTGCAGCGGCGAGTCGTTTGGTCGCGACTCGGCTGGCTCGAGCTCGCGACGGTCATAGATCCCGCTCAGGATCAGCCGGTCGCGCGCCCGCGAGGCGCCGACGTAGACCAGACGGCACCCCTCCTCGGCGGCGGCCCGCTTCTGCTCGGCGTCGAGGTCGACCAGCTCCCAGAGTCCGACCGACTTCGCCGAGGGGAACGCGAGCCGCATCCCGAAGCGCCGCTCGCCGTCACCGTCACCGGCGCCGATCAGCACGTCGCTGTGCTGGTGGCCGGCGTTCAGGGCGCGGCCGAGGTCGGGCAGCGCGACGACCTCGAACTCGAGCCCCTTGGCCGCGTGCACAGTCATCACCCGCACCCCGTCGTGGCCCTCGGCCTGGACCGCGGCCATCCCCTCGCGCTCGTCACGACGCGTGCTCTCCGCGGCCAGGGTGAGAAAGCCGGCCAGGTCGCGGCCCTCGTTGCGCTCGTACTCGCGCGCGAGACGCATCAGCTTGCGGACGTTCGCCATCCGCCCAACACCGCCGTCGCGAGCGAGCACGCCGAGGTCGTAGCCGAACGCGTTCATCGTCCGCTCGATCAGCCGTTCGAGGCTGAGCAGCGGCGCCTCGGCGCGCAGCGAGGCGAGCGCCCGGCAGAAGCGCTCGAGCCGGCGCCGGTCCTCGGCGGGGATCCCGTCGAGCCACTCCGGCTGCCACTCGCGCGGCGCGTCGCCGTCCCCGAAGCTCGCCGAGAGGGAGGGCCAGACGTGGCGGTTGCGCCCCTCCTCGTCGCGGGCGGCCTGGCGCAGAAGCCAGAGCGCATCCGGGCTCACAGCACAGGCGAAGCAGGCGAGCGCCCCGAACAGGTACTCGTCGTCGAGCGGATTCGAGACCACGCCGAGCAGGCGGACCAGGTCCTCGACCTGTTGCTGGGTCCAGTAGCCGCGCCCACCGACCACGAACGGGCGCAGTCCGGCCCGGCGCAGCGCCTCCTCATAGGCGTCGACGTGGGTGAAGGCCCGCAGCAGGACGACGATCTCGCCCCGCGCGGCGTCGCCGTCGTCGACCAGGCGGCGCAGGCGCTCGGCGACGAAGCGGGCCTCAGCGACGATCCGGGGCCCGGATCCGCCCGGCGGCGGCTCGAGCTCGATTCCCTCGGCGTCCCACTTGCGCGCCTCCGCTCCTCGGCCCTCGTCAAGGGTGAGCAGCAGCTCGACCGATCCCGGTCCGTCGCGCCCAAGCCGGCCCGCGGTCAGCTCGGCGAAGTCGCCGAGCAGCGTTCGTCCGACCTCGTTGACGGCGGCGAGGACCTCGGGCCGCGAGCGGAAGTTGCCCCGCAGCGGCAGCACGTCGCGCTCGTCGTCCTCGGCCGCTCTGCGCCGCTCGCTCCGAAACACCTCGAGCTCGGCATTGCGGAAGCGGTAGATCGACTGGTTCTCGTCGCCGACCATGAAGACCCGGGTGCGCTCCCCGCGCAGCGCCTCGACCAGCTCGAGCTGGACCGTGTTCGTGTCCTGAAACTCGTCGACCATCAGGTGCACGAAGCGCTCTCGCCAGGCCTCGGCGAGTCCCGGACTGCGTCGCAGGAGCTCAAGCGCGCGCAGCTCGAGGTCCTGGAAGTCGAGCGCCGAACGTTCGTCCTTGAGTTCCTCGTAGCGGCGGTGAAAGCCCTCGAGCAGCCGCTCGAGGGCTTCCCGTGCCGCGCCCGCGGCATCGACCTCGGATGGCGTCAGCGCTCGCGGCTCCTGCCCCGACGGCGGGCAGTGGACCGGCTCGCCGATCTCGGGCAGGCGCGGCTCGGCCATCCCCTGGCTACGCAGCCGCTCATGGGCCTCGACGGCCATCGCTATCAGCCGCCAGGGCTGGTAGGCGGCGGCGGCGCGGGCGACCTGCTCGTCGCCGGCCATCAGCAGCGCGTCCAGCGCCTGGTCGGCGGCCCGGTCGCGAAGCCGGTTCGCCTCGCCGGCGTCGAGCACCCGGAAGCGGGGATCGAGCCCGGCCGCCAGCGGATGAGCGGCGAGCAGCCGGCGGCAGAAGGCATGGATCGTCATCACCCAGGCGCGCTCGGTCGCCCGCGAGGCGCCCTTGAGCTCGCTCGCGCGCAGCGGGTCGCCGCCCAGGCGCGCCGCCCGGGCTCGCGCCGCGAGCTCGGCGCGGACCCGCATTCGCATCTCGGCCGCGGCACGCTCGGTGAACGTGAAGGCGAGGATCTGCTCGACCTCGACCCCGTCGTCGGCGACCGCGGCGCAGTAGCGATCGACGAGCACGGTCGTCTTCCCGGTTCCGGCCCCCGCTTCGAGGAAGGCGTCGCGAGTGCGCGCAGCGACGGCGGCGAGCTGCTCGGCCGTCGGCTCGGGCGTGCGATCGGGTCTCGGCCCGGACCGGCCCTCGGAGGGGACGAGGACGGCCGGCTCGGCGGCGTCGGTGAGCCCGGCGAGCGAGAGCTGGTGCTCGCTGCCGGTCATCCCTCGCCGCCTTCAGTGCCGTTGCCGTTCGCCTCGCCGACCGCGCCGACGGCGCGCTCGAGCCGACAGATCGGCTGGAAGCCGCAGTACTTGGGGCAGGCGCCGCCGATCGGGCGCCGGCCGATCAGCCCGGCCCGCATCTCGCCGGCCGCCTCGACCGCGGTCGCGGCGGCCTCCTCCTGGACCCGGTCGAGCTCGTCACGGTCGCGGAGGTCCTTGCCGACCAGCCCGAGTCCGACCAGGCGCTCGTCGTCGTTGGCGGCGATTCCGCGAGGACGGCGATCGCCGGGGTTCGCGGCGCCCAGGGGCTGGTATAGACCCGCGACCGGGTCGAGCTCGAGCACCTCGCGGACCGCCCGCATGTAGAGCTGGATCTGAAGCGTGCCCCCGTCGGCGAACTCGGCGGCCCTGGGCACGCGCTTGCCGGTCTTGTAGTCGCGCACGATCGCGCTCCGACCGTCCCCGGCCACGTCGATGCGGTCGATGCGCCCACGGAGCGCCAGCTCGCCGAGGCGCAAGGCTTCGCGGGGGGCCGACTGCTGGTCGTCGAGGTCGTCGAGCGGCCCGAAGCCGAGCTCGAGCAGTTCCGGAGCGGGACGGAACTCGGTCTCCGTCTCGGCCTCCGACTCCAGGAACGCCTCGACCTGGATGCGGGCGCGGGCGAGCGCCGCGCGCCGGGTGCTGTTGAGCGGCGCCCGCGCGCGCGATGCCGCTCCCTCCTCGAGCAGGGCGGCGAAGCGCTCCCGCCAGCGGGCGACGTCGCCGGGGCGCGGGATCGAGTCGGCGCCCGGCGCCTCGCGGTAGAGCCGCTCGAGTGCCCAGTGGACGACCCCGCCGAGCCACAGCGGATCGGCCTCCGGCTCGAGGCGCTGCGGCGACAGCTCATGGCTGACGAACCACCGGTACGGGCACTCGACCCAGCCCTCCAGCGAGTTGGCGCTGAACACCTCGCTAGCGCCGAGCTGATCGAGCACCGCGGGGGCGCGCAGGGGCCCGGGTAGCTGGTCGGGGTCCGGGAGCCCTTCGAACAGGCGCAGCGTCTCGGCGGCGCGCCGTCCGCCGACCCCGAGCCGGGCGAGCGCCGCCTCGCGATCGAGGCGCCAGCCCCCCAGGGCGAGCGCGCGGGCGAGGCCCCGGTCGGTGGTCGCCTCGTCCGCCGCGATCACGGCACGCTCGGGACCGCGCGCGCGGACCTCCGGCTTCGGGTCGAGCAGGTCCAGCACCTCGTCGACGAAGGGCGAGCGGGCGAGCGCCCCGCCGTCGTCATCGCTGCTCTGCCAGCTCAGGTACAGGCGCTCGGTCGGTCGCGAGACACAGGAGTGGAAGAGGTAGCGCTCCTGGTCGGCCTGCTCGACCCGGCGCAGGTCCGGGTTGCCGATCGCCTGTCGCCGCTCCTCGGAGAGCAGCGGGTCCGGAGGGGCTGAGCTGGGGAACTCGCCGTCCTGGAGCGAGGCGCAGAACAGCGCCCGGACGCGGGCGACCCGGGCCCGCGACGGACTCAGGATCCGGATCCGCCCCGAAGCCGGCCCCCGCCAGTGCGGTACCGACGCGGATTCGAGCGCTGCCAGCGCCTCGCCGAGGTCGGGCGCCTCGCATCCGGGAAGTGCACCGACCGAGGCCAGCTCGTCGAGCAGCTCCGCCGCGGCCACCCCGGCCCGCAGCTCGAGCGCCGAGAACGGGACCGTCGCCTCGCCCTCGCCCGTGCGCCCCGCCAGCGGCGCGCGGCCGCGGTGCGCTCCCTCGGCCAGCTCGCGCGCCGAGCGCGCCAGCGATCGCAGTCGGGCGGCGCCGTCGGGCGCCTCGCGCAGGGATGCGAGATGCCGAGGAGGATGCTCCCAGCGCTCGGTGGCCGCGTCCACGGTCTGGGCGTCACCGCGGCGGACGCGGCGCTCGACGCCGTCGACGGCTCCCGCCGGAAGCGAGGGGTCGCAGCGCAGATGGGCGAGCATCGCCTCGACCGCGGTCTCGTCGGCCGCTGCCCGGCAGAGCGCGGTCAGCGAGCTGCCGACACAGGTCGAGGCCAAGGGCAGTGACGCCTCGAGCGCCACCGGGAGCCCGAGGTCGGCGAGCACGTCCGCGAGCAGCGGCCCCGAGGACTCGGGCCGCCGGACGACGATCGCGATCTCGTCCGGACCGTAATCGCGGCGCAGGAGGCGGGAGATCTCGATCCCGATCGCCTCCGCCTCGCCGCGCGCCCCTGCGGACTCGAGCAGTGCCAGGCCCTCGTCCGGCGCCACCGTGCCCGCATCGGGCTCGAAGAGCTCGCGATCGAGGTGGCGCAGCGCGGCACTTGAGGTGTAGTCCGGGTCGAAGGGGAGCTCGTGCGGCGGGTCGGCGCCCAGCTCCTCGGCGAGCCGCGCGAGCAGCCCCGCCCGGACCGCCAACGCCCGCCGGTCCGCGTAGTTGACCGCGATCGTCACCTCGGTCGTCCGCGCGAGCTCGCGGACGAGCTCGATCTGTGTGCGGCTCAGGTCGTCGAAGCCGTACAGGAACACCGGCCGCCGGCCCCAGCCCGCCGGATCGCTGCGCAGTGCCGCGATCGCCGCTTCGGCGACGACCGCGCGATCGCCACGCCCGCTCGCGTCTCGCAGCTCGACGTAGGCGGCGTAGAGCGCCGCGAGCTCGGTCTCGTAGGCCGGTTCTTCGAGCGCGGCGACGATGCGCACGAACTGCTGTGGGTCGAGCAGCGCGGCCTGCAGCTCGGCGATCAGGGCGTCGAGGGCGGGCGCGAATCCGGGGCGCGCCGCCGAGCGGCGCAGGCGAGCCGGGGGAGCGCGCCGGATCGCCGCCCGAACCAGTGCCTCGCGCTGCGGAGTGGTCAGCGGCGGCGGCAGGGAGACCGCGAGCGAGCCCGCGACCTCGGCCTCGAGCGCGGCGAAGGTGACGATCGAGCCGCCCAGCGTCGCCGCGGTGCCGATGCAGAGCTCGCGCTCGAAGGCGGCGACGTCGTCCCCCGTCGGCACGACCAGGATCGGGGAGTGGGCCAGCGTGGCGCGAAAGCGCCCGATCACCTCGCCCGCACGCCCCGAGTTCGGGGGCCCGCTGATCACCGCGACGGCCATTCCCGTTCAGCATAGGTCGCGACCCGGGCGCGCTTTCGGTCGCGCTTTTGACGTCCTGGGACGGATCTATCTTGCGCGGCGATGTCCCTCTGCTTCATCGATCCAGCCGACGCGGTTCGCGCGATCGCGGACTCGATCGGTCGCGAGGCGCGCCGCCAGCTGCTCGGCGAGGCGGTCCGCGCCTGGGTCGACGAGATCCCCGACGACGAGCTCGAGGCCCACTACGCGAAGGCGATCTCCGAGCTGGACGAGCACGACATCTCGATGCTGGCCGCCTGGCACGCGTCGATGGACGTCGGCCACCCGATCCCGAATCGCGACTACCTGATGGGTGCCTTCCCGGCGCTCGGCGTGCACCGCCGCGAGGCGCTCAAGCTCGCCGCCGGGTTCCGCGGCGAGGAGGCGGTCGATCGCGGAGTGACCGAGGAGCGCGCGCTCGAGACCGTGCTCGAGTGGCTCTCGGGGCCGCGGCTGATGGAGCTGGCGCTGGAGGCGACCGAGCTCTACATCTGGGATCGGGCCGGAAGCGACAACTAGACGGCTTCAGGGGCGGTCGAAGGGCCGTTCCCGGGTCGTAACGCGATGCCCTGGCGACCTCGGCGCCTGCCAAGATCCCGCGATGCGGCTGCTGTCGATAAATCATCAGCGCGACGCGGGGCCCGGGGTGTTCGCCGAAGCGATCGCGGGCGCCGGCGCTCAGCTCGACGAGTGGTTCATTGCCGAGACGCAAGTACCGCCCGCCGACCCCACCGGCTTCGACGCGGTGATGAGCTTCGGCGGCTCCATGGACGTCGACCAGGAGGAGCTCCATCCATGGCTGGTCGACGAGAAGGCACTCCTGCAGAAGCTGCTCACCGCAGGCACCCCGTTTCTGGGCGTCTGCCTCGGCGCCCAGCTTCTCTCCGAGGCGGCGGGGGGTAACGCGCACCGGCTCGCCCGGCCGGAGATCGGTTGGCTCGAGGTCGAGGTCTGCACGGACGGCGCACACGACGCGCTGCTCGGGACCCTCGCGCCGCACTTCGAGGCCTTCGAGTGGCACCACTGGGCCTGCGGGGTTCCCGGTCATGCGACCGTCCTCGCCCGCACGCCAGCCAGTACCCAGGCGTTCCGGATCGGCGACTGCGCTTGGGGGATCCAGTTCCACGCCGAGGTGACGCCGGCCGACGCCGAGGCCTGGATTACCGAGCACGAGTCCGAGAGCGAGGCGAAGCGGCTCGGGATCGATCCCGAGGCCCTGCGCGCGCAGACGGCGCCGCGGATTGCGGCCTGGAACGTGCTCGGGCGCGAGCTATGCGCCCGCTTCCTCGCAGCGATCGAGGCCCGTCACGACGCCGGGGTTCAGTCCGCCTGAATCGGGGTCAGGTAGGCGGCCGAGAGCCCGCCGTCGGCGAGAAAGGTGGTGCCGGTCACGAACGAGGCGTCCTCGCTGGCCAGAAACGCGGCGGCGCGCGCGATCTCCTGCGGCTCGCCGAACCGGCCCATCGGGATGTGGACGAGCCGCTTCGCCGCCCGCTCGGGGTCCTTGGCGAACAGCTCGCGCAGCAGCGGCGTGTTGACCGGACCGGGGCAGAGGGCGTTCACCCGCACGCCGCGGTCGGCGAGCTCGACCGCGAGCTCGCGCGACATGCTGAGCACGGCGCCCTTCGACGCGGTGTAGGAGATCTGCGAGACCGCGGCGCCCTTGACGGCGACGAAGGACGCGGTGTTGATCACCGAGCCTCCACCGGCGGCGAGCAGGTGAGGGATGCCGTGCTTGCAGCAGAGGAAGACCGAGCGCACGTTGACGTCCTGGACCCGCTGCCAGGCCTCGAGATCGGTCTCGAGCACCGACTGGTCGTCGTTGGGGTTGATACCTGCGTTGTTGAACAGGACGTCGATTCGCCCGAGCTCGGCGGCGACCCGCGCGTACATCTCGCGAACCTGGTCCTCGTCGGTGACGTCGGCGACCAGCGACAGCTCCCCCTCCGCCCCCTCGGCGAGGTCGACCCCGGCGACCCTCGCGCCCCGCTCGGTGAAGACGCGGGCCGACTCGGCCCCGATCCCGCTCGCGGCGCCGGTGATCACGCAGACCTTGCCCTCGAGCTGCGCGGCCATCAGCCTCCCTCCGTCGCGAAGTAGACATTCTTGACCTCGGTGTAGTGCTCGAGCGCGTTCGGCCCGAGCTCGCGGCCGACCCCGGACTGCTTGAAGCCCCCGAACGGGGTCGAGACGCGCACCGAGCTGTTCGAGTTGACCGAGATCACCCCGGTCTCGAGCGCCCGCGCGACCCGCAGCGCCCGCGCGCCGTCGCGGGTCCAGACCGAGCCCGAGAGGCCGTAGATGGTGTCGTTGGCGATCCGCACCGCGTCGCGCTCGTCGTCGAATCCGATCACGCAGGCGACCGGGCCGAAGATCTCCTCCCGCGCCGCGCGGTCGTCGTTGCTGACCGGCGCGAGGACGGTGGGGGGGAACCAGAAGCCGGGGCCGTCGGGCGCCGATCCGCGGATCGCGATCGGGGCATCGTCGGGCACGAACGAGGCGACCGTCTCGCGATGCGCGGCCGAGATCAGCGGGCCCATCTGGGTCTCGTCGGCGAGCGGGTCGCCGACCTCGATCGCGGTCACCGCGCGCTCGAGCGCGGCCATGAACTCGTCGATCGCGCTGCGCTCGACCAGGATCCGCGAGCGCGCGCAGCAGTCCTGCCCGGCGTTGTCGAAGACCGCCACCGGGGCCGCCGCCGCGGCGGCCTCGAGGTCGGCGTCGGCGAAGACGATGTTGGCCGACTTGCCGCCCAGCTCCAGGGTCACCCGCTTGATCGTCTGCGCCGCGCCGGCCGCTATCTGCCGCCCGACTTCGGTCGAGCCGGTAAACGCGACCTTGGCGACGTCGGGGTGCTCGACCAACCGCTGCCCGCAGACCGAGCCCGGTCCGGCGACCACGTTGAGCACCCCGGCCGGCAGCCCGGCGTCGAGCACGATCCGCTCCAGCTCGAGCGCGGTCAGCGGGGTCAGCTCGGCCGGCTTGAGCACGATCGTGTTGCCGGCGGCGAGCGCCGGCGCGACCTTCCACGAGGCGATCACGAGCGGGAAGTTCCAGGGCGTGATCAGGCCGACGACGCCGAGCGGCTCGCGGAAGGTCAAATCGACCCCGCCGGCGACCGGGATCGTCTCGCCGAGCAGCCGCTCGGGGGCGCCCGCGTAGTAGCGGAAGCACTCGATCACCATCGCGATCTCGCCGCGCGCCGAGCCGATCGGCTTGCCCGCGTTGCGCGCCTCGAGCGTCGCCAGCTCGCCGGCGCGCTCCTCGAGCGCGTCGGCGAGGCGCCGGATCAGCGCCGCGCGGTCAGCCGGGGAGACCGCTCTCCAGGCCGGGAAGGCGGCCTTCGCCGCGGCGACGGCGGCGTCGGTCTCCTCGACCCCGGCCCGCGGGACCTCGGCCATCACCCGCTCGGTGGCGGGCTCGACGACCGCGATCACGCCGCTACCCCCTGTGGGCGCGCCGCCGCCGCCAGCGCCGCGATCACCGCGCTCGGCCGCTCCTCCTCGGCGTGCCAGAGGATCCCCAGCGCCCACGGGTGCCCGGTCACCTCGATTGCCTCGACGACCTCGCCCGGGTCCGCCCAGCCACTCGCGACCACGCCCTCGCCGAGCCTCGCCAGGCCCTGATGATGGTGCGAGCGCACCGAGACGCGCTCGCCACCCACCGCGGCCGCCGCCAGCGAGCCGGGCTCGAGCCCGACCTCGTGATCGGCGAACCGGCCCGGCGTATGCAGGTGGGTGGCGAGGTCGGCGAGATGCTGGTCGAGGGTCCCGCCGCGGACGACGTTGAGCAGCTGCATCCCGCGGCAGATCCCGAGCAACGGCAGGTCGCGGGCGAGCGCGGCGCGGGCGAGCGCGAGCTCGAACCGGTCGCGCTCGGCCCTGAATCCGATCGTGCTCGGGGCGGCGATCGCGCCGTATGCCGCGGGGTCGAGGTCGGCGCCGCCGGCCAGGATCAGCCCGTCGAGCAGATCGAGCACGCTCGTCGGGCGCGCTCGCCCCCGCCTCGTTGGCCGGCAGCAGGACCGGCAGCGCTCCGGCATCGGTGACGGCGGCCGAGTAGCTGCGCTGCGAGATGTTGGTCTCGACGTCCTCCCAGACCGTCCAGCGCGCGCTTTCGATCGCCGCCGTGATCCCGATCACCGGGCGCGGCATCAGAGCCAATTGGGTTCGGCTTCGGCTGAAACCCAGGCTCTTGAGGTCTGCCTCCGCCTCACAGTCGCTCGAAGCCCCGAACGCGCTCCCAGTCGGTGACCGTCGCCTCGAGCGCGCCGAGCTCGATGTTCGCGCGGTTGAGGTAGTGGTCGACGACCTCCTGGCCGAAGGCCTCGCGGGCGATCTCGCTGGCGCCGAAGAGGTCGCGGGCGTCGTACATGTTCTGCGGCACATGCGGCTTGTCGGCGGTGTAGGCGTTGCCCTCGAGCGGCTCCTCGAGCGGCAGCTCCGAGTCGACCCCGTGCAGCCCGGCGGCGATCATCGCCGCCAGCGCCAGATACGGATTGACGTCCGCGCCCGGCATCCGGTTCTCGAGCCGCTTCCCCTGTCCGTGGCCGACGACGCGCAGCGAGCAGGTGCGGTTGTCGTGTCCCCAGGCGACCGCGGTGGGCGCGAACGAGCCCGGCGCGAAGCGCTTGTATGAGTTGATGTGCGGGGCGAAGAACAGGGTCAGCTCCCGCAGTGCGGCGATCTGGCCGGCGAGAAAGTGGTCGAAGGTCTGCGGCTCGTCGGCGAACAGGTTCTGCCCGTCCTCGCGAGCGACCGAGCAGTGGATGTGGCACGAATTGCCCTCGCGCTCGTTGAACTTCGCCATGAAGGTGATCGACACCCCGTCCTGGGCGGCGATCTCCTTGGCGCCGTTCTTGTAGATCACGTGATCGTCGGAGGTGCTGAGCGCGTCGGCGTAGTGGAAGTTGATCTCGTGCTGGCCGAAGTTGCATTCGCCCTTCGAGTTCTCGACCGGCATCCCGGCCGCCATCATCGAGTTGCGGATCCGCCGGATCAGCGGCTCGACCCGGGCGGTTCCGAGCATCGAGTAGTCGACGTTGTAGAGATTCGCCGGGTCGAGGTCCGTGTATCCCTTCTTCCACGCCTCCTCGTAGGTGTCGCGAAAGACGATGAACTCGAGCTCGGTGCCCGCCATCGCCCTCCAGCCGCGCTCGCCGAGCCGGTCGAGCTGGCGACGAAGGATCTGGCGCGGGGAGGCGACGACGTCGGAGCCGTCCTCCCAGCCCAGGTCCGCCATCAGCAGCACGGTGCCCTCGTGCCAGGGGATCGGGCGCAGGGTGTCGAAGTCGGGCTTCATCATGAAGTCGCCGTAGCCACGTTCCCACGAGGACATCTCGTAGCCCGCGACGGTGTCCATGTCGACGTCGACGGCGAGCAGGTAGTTGCAGCCCTCGGCGCCGTGCTCCACCACGTCGTCGAGGAAGTGCGCCGCGGTCAGCCGCTTGCCCTGCAGCCGTCCCTCCATGTCGGCGATCGTCAGCAGCACGGTGTCCACGGCCCCGTCCTTGACCGCTTTCCGGAGCTCGTCAAGCGTCACCCGATACCTCCCGACATCGCTTATGGTTGGTCGATCGGACCATTGGCGGCAGCCTATCCACGGGTCGCACGATGTCAACCCCGGCTCGTGCCGGGGCGCTCGGCCTGATGGCCGAGCAGCTGCTGCTCGGCGTCGACGAGGGGACGACCGGAGTCAAGGCGGCGCTCTTTGACCGCGAGCTGCGCCCGGTGCGCGAGGCACGCCGCGAGAAGGTCAACCGCCACCCGCAGCCTGGATGGGTCGAGCAGGACGGCGAGGAGGTGCTCTCGGCGGCGGTCGATGCAATCGCCGAGGTGCTCACGGACGCCCCTGGGGAGGTGGTCGCATGCGGGCTCGACCACCAGGGCGAGTCGGTGCTCGCCTGGGACGCTGAGAGCGGCCGGCCGCTGAGCCCGATCGTCGTCTGGCAGGACAAGCGCTCACAGGAGGCACTCGACCGGCTTGCCGATCGCGAGGCCGAGGTCCAGGCGGCGAGCGGGCTGCCGTTCGATCCGTACTTCTCCGCCGCCAAGCTCGCCTGGCTGCTCGAACACGAGGACGCGGTTCGGGAGGCCCACGAGCGCGGCACCCTACGCATGGGGACCGTCGACTCGTTCCTCTGCGACCGCCTCGGGGCCGGCTTCGCCACCGACCCCTCGACCGCCTCGCGCACCCAGCTTCAGCGGATCGACGCCCCCGGCAGCTTCGACTCGGGGCTCTGCGAGGTCTTCGGCGTCCCGCCGGAGACGCTGCCCGAGATCCGCGAGACCGCCGGCGAGCTCGGCACCCTGGCGCACCCGAGTTGGCCGGTAGAACTTGCGCTCTGCGGCCAGACCGTCGACCAGCAGGCGGCCCTGGCCGGGGCCGGCGCCGTCGTGCCCGGCCGGGTCAAGGCCACGTACGGGACCGGCGTCTTCGTCCTTGCCCACGTCGGCGAGCAGGTCCCCGAGCCGTCCGGTGGCCTGCTGCCGACGGTCGCCTGGACGATCGGTGGCCGGACCGAGTACGCGCTCGACGGCGGCGTCTTCGCCGCCGGGGCGATGCTCGAGTGGCTCTGCCGCGAGCTCGGACTCGCCGATCAGCCCGCAGCGGTCGGCTCGCTGGCCCGCCAGGCCGCCGACGCCGGCGGCGCGCTGGTCCTGCCCGGGATCGCCGGACTCGGGGCGCCGTGGTGGCGCCCCGACGCACGGGCAGTGCTGGCCGGGATCACGGGGGGCACGACCGGAGCGCAGGTGGCGCGCTCGGCGCTGGAGGGCATCGCCTGGCGGGTCGCCGACATCGTCGAGGCGATCCGCGAGAGCGTCGAGGTCGACAGCCTGCGCGTCGACGGCGGGCTCACCAACGAGCCGCTGATGCTCGAGCTCCAGGCCGACGCGATCGGGGTCCCGGTCGAGGCGGCGGGCGCCGATGCGACGGTGCTCGGCGCCGCGGCGCTGGCGGGGGTGGGCGCCGGCATGTTCGGCTCGCTCGCCGAGGCCGCGGAGCTGCTGCCCGTCGATCGCACGGTCGAGCCCCAACGCGACGACGCCTGGCGCGCCGCCGCAGCACGGGCGCTGGCGCGAGTTCGTGCAGGCGACCGCCGCGCTCGACCCGCTGCTAGGCGAGCCGAGCGCGGCGGGGTCGAGTCAGCCCGGTCCGGGTCCGCGCGCCGTGCCGCCGCCCGGATCGGTGCCGGCGGCGGGCGCCGGCTCCTCGGACGGTGATTCCCATGCCCTCGTCGAACTCGATCTGGCGGACGGGGCCGGTGTAGCGGTTCTTCATCCCGAGCACCCAGGCGAGACCCGCCCCGAGCAGAACCACGGCGACGACCAGCGGCGAGTAGTTGAAGAAGCTCCAGTCGAAGTCGTCCTCCCACGGCACTCCGAGGCTGGAGAAGGGCAGTATCAGAATGATGAACATGAGGCAGACGAACACGACCGCGATCGGGTTGATCCACTTGTACCTGGGCCCCAGCGTCCAGGAGCGGGGCTCGAACGAATCCCCTGCACGCCAGCGCAGGTAGACCGGCGTCACATAGGCGATGTAAAGGCCGATCGTGCCGATCGCGGTGACCGCGTAGAAGGCAACCGGCGGCACATAGGTGTCCGGTGCGAACAGCGCAGGCAGCACGATCAGGAAGGCGAGCGCGCAGCTGCCAAGCACTGCCATCGCGGGCACCCCGGCCGCCGAGACTCGGCTCCACAACTGCCAGCCGGGGACAGCGCGGTCTCGCGAGAAGGCGAAGAACGTCCGCGACAAGCTCGTCACACATGCCATGCCGCAGAAGAACTGGCCGACGCAGGCAATCACGAGGATCGCCTCGGCCCAGTTCTGGTTCATCTCGGCGGAGGTGAAGACGGCGATCGAACTGCCGAAGCCCTCGTTGATGGCATCGACGTTGGTGGCGGCGAACAGGAACGCGAGCAGCACGAACCACCCGATCAGCGCTGAGAGCGCGACCGACTGCCAGATGCCCTTCGCGGCGGCCTGCTCGGCGCCCACCGTCTCCTCCGCCACGTGCGCCGAGGCGTCGTAGCCGGTGATCGTGTACATCGTCAGCAGGAAGCCCACCGGCAAGACGAGGAACCAGTACGTGCCGCCGCCGATGGCCCCGTCGGCGAAGCCGGAGTTGTTGATCCGCTCGGTGAAGACGAAGTCCGCGCTCTGGTGGCTGTCGGGGACGATGATGAGGATGCCGATGATGATCAGCACCCCGATCACGTGCCACCAGACCGAGATCGCGTTGAACAACGCGATCAACCGGTGGGAGAAGATGTTGATCAAGGCGTGCAGCCCGAGGATCACCGCGTACAACCAGAAGATCTCCTGGATGATGTGCTGGTCGTCGGCGAAGTTGATGAAGCCCAGATCCCAGCCCCAGAGGCCAAACAGGTTGGTCAGGAAGAACGCGAGGACGTAGTCGACCGAGGCGACGATCCCGATCAGCCCGATCACGTTGAACCAGCCGGTGAACCAGGACCAGCCGGCTCCAGCGAGCCTGTGGGCCCACCAGTACGGGCCGCCCGCGGTGGGGAAGGCCGAGGCCAGCTCGGACATGCTGACCGCGACCGTGAGGATGATCAGCGCGATCACCGGCCAGCCGATCGAGATCGCGATCGGCCCGCCGTTGTTCCACGCCAACGTAGAAGACCGTGAAGCAGCCGGCCAGTACCGAGATGATCGAGAACGAGATCGCGAAGTTGGTGAATCTCGTCCAGCCGCGGTCGAGCTCCTGCTTGTAGCCGAGTTCGGCGAGGCGTTCTGCGTCGCGGTCGGCGGGGGCTCCGGTCATGCGTGACTCCTCCTTCGAGCAGGTCGGTCCGGTAAAAAGGTGTGCCCTACCGACCTATGAACGATCCGACCCTAAACCCGGAGACGGACGAGAGTCAACCCCAGCGGGCCGTTCTGCAACAAATCGTGGACCAGCTGGCCCGCTCGTTGGGTGAGCCGGAAAGCGAGCCACAGCCGCTCGAGGGCGGGATCACGAACCGCAATTTCCGTGCCCGTCTGGGCGGGCGCGACTACGTGATCCGGGTTCCCGGCAAGGACACGTCGCTGCTCGAGATCGACCGCGAGGGCGAGCGGATCGCCAACGAGCGCGCCGCGCAGGCCGGGATCGCGCCACGGGTCGCGGCGACGCTCGCCGACCCGCAATGCATCGTCACCGAGTTCGTCGTGGGGCAGGGGATGGAGCCCGAGCAGCTGCGCGAGCCGTCGGCGCTGACCGAAGTCGCGCGCTCGCTGCGCGCGATCCACGAGCTCGGCGAGCCCCTGCCGACCAGCTTCGATTCGTTTCGGATCGTCGAGACCTACGCCGAGACCGCGATCGGACGCGGCGGTGAGCTGCCGGAGGCCTACGAGACGGCCCTCGGGCACGCGCGGTCGATCGAGGCCTCGTTGAGCGGCCCCGAGCACGAGCCGGTGCCCTGCCACAACGATCTGCTCGCCGCCAACTTCATCGCCGGCGAGCAGCATCTGTGGATCGTCGACTGGGAGTACGCCGGAATGGGCGACCGCTATTTCGACCTCGCAAACTTCGCCGTCAACAACGAGCTCGACGACCAGGCCGAGATCGAGCTGCTCGGCAACTACTTCGATGCGGCGCCGGACGCCCGCCGGCTCTCGACGCTGCGGCTGATGAAGTTCATGTCGGACTTCCGTGAGGCGATGTGGGGAGTGGTCCAGCGGGTCGTCTCCGAGCTCGACTTCGACTTCGAGGCCTACGCCGACAAGCACTTCGACCGGATGCTCGAGACCGCGTCCCACAGCGATTTCGAGACCTGGCTCGCCGAGGCGCGTGAGCCCGCGGGCTGAGCTCCCCGAGTCGGCACGCTGCGTGATCGTCGGCGGCGGCGTCGGGGGGACGTCGATCGCCTACCACCTGGCGAAGCTCGGCTACCGCGACGTGGTCCTGCTCGAGCGCGCCGAGCTCACCTCCGGCTCCACCTTTCACTCCGCCGGCCTGGTCGGCCAGCTCCGCGGCTCGGTCTCGCTGACGAAGATGATGATGCACTCGGTCGAGGTCTATCGCGGCTTGGCGGCCGAGTCCGACCTCGATCCCGGCTGGGTCGAGTGCGGGGGGATCAGGCTCGCCTCGAGCGAGGAGCGGCTGGAGGAGCTGCGACGCCAGGCGGGTTGGGCGAAGACCTTCGGCTTGCCGCTCGAGCTGATCTCGGCCGAGGAGGCGAAGGAGCTCTTCCCGCTCATGTCCATCGACGGCGTGCTGGGCGCTGCCTGGCTGCCCACCGACGGGTATATCGACCCGGCGCAGCTCACCTACGCGCTCGCCGACGTCGCGCGTCGCGAGGGCGAGCTCGCCGTGTTCCAGAACACGCGGGTGACGGGCATCGAGGTCAGCGGCGGCCGCGCCGGCGCGGTCGAGACCGAGAGCGGGCGGATCGAGGCCGAGGTGATCGTCAACGCCGGCGGGATGTTCGCGGCCGAGATCGGGCGCATGGCGGGCGTGCGGGTACCGATCGTTCCGATGTCGCACCAGTACCTGGTCACCCAGCCGTTCCGCGAGCACGCCGGGGACGCGAGGCTGCCGACCCTGCGCGACCCCGACCTGTTGGTGTACTTCAGAGAGGACGGCGGCGGCCTGGTGATGGGCGGCTACGAGCGTGACAGCGAGCCTGCCTTCCTGCCCGATGGCACCGGCGGGCTCGATCGCATCCCGCCGGACTTCAATGGCCGGCTACTCGAGGACGACTTCGACCGCTTCGCCGAGATCATCGAGAACTCGAAGCGCCGGGTGCCCGAGATGGAGCACGTCAAGGTCACGAAGCTGATCAACGGGCCCGAGGCGTTCACCCCGGACAACGAGTTCTGCCTCGGGGAGTCGGAGGTTCGAGGATTCTTCGTCGCCGCCGGGTTCTGTGCCCACGGGCTCGCCGGCGCCGGAGGGATCGGCAAGGTGATCGCAGAGTGGATCGCCGAGGGTGAGCCGAGCCTCGACCTGTGGGAGATGGACGTGCGCAGGTTCGGCGCCCAGTACCGCTCGCCGGCCTACACCCACGCCCGGATCCGGGAGACCTATGAGGCCTACTACGACATCCGCTACCCGAACCACGAGCGCAGCGCCGGCCGGCCGCTGCGGATCACCGCTGCGAACGCTTGGCACCGTGATCACGGCGCCGCCTTCGGCGAGAAGTCGGGTTGGGAACGGGTCAACTGGTACGAGTCCAACGCCGCCGATGGGGACGAGACGCTGCGACCCCGGGGTTGGGCGGGCCAGCACTGGTCGCCCGCGATCGGCGCCGAGCACCGCGCGACCAGAGAGCGGGTCGCGCTCTTCGACGAGTCGTCGTTCGCGAAGCTCGAGATCGAGGGGCCGGGGGCCGCCGAGCTGCTCGAGCGCCTGTGCGACAACCGAGTCGCCCGCGAGGTCGGCCGGATCACCTACACCCAGATGCTCAACGAGCGCGGCGGGATCGAGTGCGACTTCACGGTCGCCCGCCTGGCCGAGGAGCGGTTCTCGATCGTCACCGGGACCGCGTTCGGAACCCACGACCGCGAATGGATCCGCAAGCACCTGCCCGAGGACGGCTCGGCGACGGTCCGTGACGTCACCTCGGCCTGGTCGTGCTTCGGGATCTGGGGGCCGCGCTCGCGCGAGCTGCTCGCGTCCCGGACCCCCGACGATCTCTCGAACGACGGCTTTCCCTACATGACCATGCGCGAGATCACACTCGGCAACGTTCCGGTCCGGGCCTTGCGGGTCACCTACGTCGGCGAGCTCGGCTGGGAGCTCTACTGCCCGACCGAGTACGGGCTCGGTCTCTGGAGCACGCTCTGGGAAGCCGGGGAGCCGCACGGGATCGCCGCCGCCGGCTACCGGGCGATCGACTCGCTGCGGCTCGAGAAGGGCTACCGGGTCTGGGGTGCCGACATCACGCCCGACGAGACGCCGTACGAGGGCGGGGTCGGCTTCTGCGTCAAGCTCGACAAGCCGGGCGGCTTCATCGGCCGCGAGGCGCTCGTGGAGGCGGAGCGACGCGGCCCACGGACCCGGCTCTGCTGCCTGACGCTTGCCGATCCGCGCTCGGTCGCACTCGGCAACGAGCCTGTCCGGGTCGAGGGCGAGATCGCCGGCCGGGTGACAAGCGGCGGCTACGGCTACACGGTCGAGCGCTCGATCGCCTACGCCTACCTGCCGCCCAATCGGGCCGAGCCGGGAACAGGGGTGGAGATCGAGATCTTCGGCGAGTGGATCCCGGGCGAGGTCGCGGCCGAGCCGCTTTTCGACCCAGGCAACGAGAGGATCCGCGAGGGCTCTTAGCCGCGCAGGCGGCGAAGGGCCCGGCGCAGCGTCGGCCAGGGATCGGAGCGATGGCGCAGCGCGCTCAGCGAGCCGATCGTCTGGGGCTCGATCGCGTCGAGCCGGGTGGCCAGAGCGAGGAACACCTGAGCGGTGGTCAGCGCGTCGCCGGCGGCGTCGTGGGGTCGATGCACCGGGAGCCCGAGCTCGCGCGCCAGGCTCGCGAGCCGGATCGCCTGCGGGCCCGGCGATCGCTGCCGCGAGTAGAGCTCGGCGGCGAGCGCGTAGGTGTCGATCACCGGGTTGCGAAAGCTGATCCCCGCGGGCAGCATGGCTCCGCGAAGGAACCGCTCCTCGAGCGAGGCGACGTGGGCGACCAGGACCCTGCCGGCGAGCGGGAGCAGCAGCTCGTCGAGGACCTCACTCAGCGGCGGGGCGCCGACCAGGTCCTCGCTGCGAAGGCCGTGGATGCGGATCGAATCCGGACCCGGCATCCGGCGGGGGCGCACGAGGCGGCTGCGCGTGCCCCGGACCCGGGCCCGACCTCCCTCGATCGGCATCGTCGCGAAGGCGATGATCTCGTCGTCGGGCTTGTCGAGGCCGGTCGTCTCGAGGTCGAGCACGCAGAGACCGGCTTCCCGCCAGGGGGTGGCGGGTTCGGGCATCGGTGTTCGCAGGTACGCCTCGACCGGCGTGCGATCGCCGACCTCCTGCGCGTCGCTCAGCTGCTCCACGCGAGCTTGGTGTTGAGCGATCTCTGCACCGACGCGACGGCCCGGAAGGCATCGCGCAGGTAGTGGCGGGTGAGCTTGTTCAGGGTCGTCGGGTCGATCAGGTTGTCGGGGCGCTGCCCGGCCTTCAGCTGACCGACCTGGTGCTCGAGTCGCAGCTCGCAGAACAGCTCGAAGGCCTCCTCGAGCGTCGCTGCGTCCGCCGCCGCCAGGGTTCCACTCTCGGCCGCCGCTCGCAGCCGCTCGACCGTCGAGGTCGTCGTCGCCTCCGCGGCGAGGGCCGCGTAGCGGGCGACGTTGACGATCGGCAGCAGGCCGCCTCGCTTGATGTCGAAACGTCCCGCGTGCTCGCCGGAGTGCTCGACCACGATGTCGCGTAGGAAGCCGGTCGGCGGCTTGCTGGCCAGCGCCATCCGCAGCAGCAGCCGAAGCAACCCGGGACGCAGGTGTGCGCCGCGCAGCAGCGAGGGCACATCAAGATCGCGACCGGGTCCGTAGATCGTCCGGGCGTCGAGCACGATCGAGATCGCGACCAGCTTTGGCTCGGAAGCCGGCTCGACCAGCCAGCTCTCGATCGCCGCGCGCCAGTCCGAGATCGAGCTCGCCGACATCGCGCCGGTCGCGTCGACCCCGTGCGCGTCATGGTGCCATCCCATCGCGTCGAGCTCGGCGACGACCCGGTTGGCGAGTTGGTGCATGTACGCAGTCGGATCCGCGCCGGTCCCGGCGGACCAGACCATCCCCGAATCGATGTCGGACGACGGGACCGCCTCGCGACGGCCGAAGCTGCCCAGGGAGAGCCACCCGAGCTCGGCCGGAGGGTCGCCGTGCTCGGCGACCGTGAGCTCGATCGTGCGCCGGATCAACGCGTCGACCACGACCGAGAGGATCGAGCTGATGCTTGCCGGCCCCGCACCGGCTTCGAGCATCCCGATCACGGCCGGGTGGAGCTCCGCGGCCGGACGGCGCAACGACTCGAAGCTGGTCGCGTCGTCGATCGCCCGCCGGAGCATGAACGGGGTCCGCGTCTCGGCCGCGAGCAGGTCCATGTGGCTGACCACGCCGAGCAGCTCCCGGCGGGCCGAGATCACCGGGATGTGTTGGACGCCCTGGTCGAGCATCGTCACCATCAGCTCGGCAACCGGCTGCTCCGCCTCCGCGGTGATCACCGGCGTGGTCATCACCTCGCTGACCGGACTGTCGAGCGGCAGCCCCGCGGCGATCGCCCGCGAGCGCAGGTCGCGGTCGGTGACGATCCCGAGCTCGCCCTCGCCGAGGTCGACCAGGATCGAGCCCGCTCCTTCCTCGCGCTCCATCCGGGCCGCCGCCTCGCGCAGGGTGATGATCCGGCTCGCAGAGCACCGCCCGCTCCCGGACCAGGCTCCGGGCCGGCGCCTGGCCGGCGTCGACGTTCGCGGCCCGCGCGGTCGGCGGGCCGCCTGGCAGCGGCCTGTCCATCAGCGACCTGGCCACCGAGCGCAGGCTCGCCGGCTCGGAGAGCAGCGGGACCACGTCCTCCGCCGCCAGCCGGTAGCACAGCGATCCTTCCCGGGCTCGCGCCTCCCAGCCGGTCGGCAGCCCGGAGAGCATCCACGGGTGGCCGAAGGGCTCGCCCTCGCCGAGCAGGTCGAGCAGGCGGCCTTCGTCACGCAGCTCGACCGCGCCGGTTCGGATCACCCACATCGCGTCGGGTGGCCCCTCTCCCTGGAGGAAGATCGTCGCGCCCGCGTCGAAGAACTCGATCTCCACGTTCTCGGCCAACCTCTCCAGGTCCTCGGGCTCGAGCGCGGCAAAGGGATCGTGGGCGCTCAGGAACTCGGCGATGTCGTGCATCTCTCCCCCGCCTCTTAGATCAGGCCCCTGAGGATGTGCTCGGTGCCGCGGATGTGCTGGCGCATCAGCGACGCTGCCGCATCCGAGTCGCCTGCCGCCAGCAGCACGACCAGCTCGCGGTGCTGCTCGTTGGAGAAGGTGAGCACCTGCTCGGGATGAGGGATGAGCGCGATCAGGTCGCTCACATGGCCCTGGACCTCGGTCATCTCGGTGACGAGCTGCGGCGAGCGGGCCGCCTCCGCGACACCGATGTGAAACCGGATGTCGGCGCGCCGGTACTGCGCGAAGTCAGGTGCGTTCGCCATCCGCTCGACCCCCGACTCGAGGGCCGCGAGGTCGGGGGACTCGGAGCGCTCTGCGGCGAGGATCGTCGCGCCAACCTCGATCGCGACCCGTCGGTCGAGGATCGCCCAGGCGTCGCGGCCAAGCGGTTCCTCCTCACGTTCGTGAAGCGGCGGACTCGCGGCGACGAAGGTCCCGCCGGTGCGCCCGCGGACCGAGTTCAGGTGACCGGTCTGGACCAAGGTGGTCAAGGCCTGGCGCAGCGTCGATCGCGAGATCCGCAGCTCCCCGGCGAGCTTGCGCTCCGGCGGCAGCCTTGTTCCGGGCGCGAGCAGGCCCGTGCGTATCGCCGTGCCAAGCCGCTCGACCGTCTCCTCGAACGCGGTCGGAGGCCGAACCGGCTTGAACACCGCCTCGGTCGCGGCGTCGCGCTTTGCCACCCGCCTAAGGTAACGCCGCGCGCCGCGGGTGGTGAAAGGGGTTTGACTCAGCTCAGGCGACGCGGGCGACCACAGGCCCGCCCCGCGCGTCGACCCGCTTCACCCAACCGGTCGCGAGCGCTGTCGAGCGCCCCGGCATGATCCGCGCGACTCGCCGGCGCGCGAGCACCCGGCCGTCCTGGGTGAGCTCGACCCGAACCCGGCGGAGCTCCTCACTCGCCCGCAATAAGTACCGCCCCCGAGGCGGGACCGAAGCCGGACCCTCGACCTCGCCGATTGCGCTCGGGCTGATCCACCGCAGCGGTTCCTCGCAGGAGATGCTGATCCGCGCCGGCCACGCGCCACCGCCGATTCGGTCGAGCACACCTGCGGCGACGTGGCGGCCGCTGAGCGCGGCGACGTCGGCGGTCTCGGCGCCGTGCAGCAGGTTCCCGCACGCGAACAGCCCCTGCCGCGTCGTCCGAAGGCGCGAGTCCACCGCCGGGCCGCGGGTTCCCGGATCGAGCTCGGCGCCCGCGAGCACCGCTAGCTCGTGGTCGGGGATCCAATCGGCCGTGAAGACGACCGTGTCACAGTCGATCCGCCTCACCCGTCCGGTCTTGACCTCGGTCAGCTCCACGGCCTCGACGCGCGCAGCGCCGCGGATCGCGGTCACCGCGGTTCCGGTCAGCAACGGGGTGCGAAAGCGGGCCGACGCCCCGGCCCGGAACAGCGCGAACGACTGATGGCGCGGCAACTCGGTCGTCATCGCGACGGTCCGGGCACCACCATGCTCGAGGGTGAGCAGGGCCGAGAACGAAACGTGCTCGGCGCCGACCACGACGGCCCGCGACCCGACCCGCTCGCCGGCCAGATAGACGAGCTGCTGGAGCATCCCGGTCGTCATCACCCCCTGCGGGCGCGACCCCGCGACCAGCCGCGCCGACCGCGGCCGTTCCCGGCAGCCGGTGGCCAGCACCACCGCTCGGGCGTGGATGGCGCTCCGCCCAGCCGCCCCGGTCAGCTCGAGCGCGCCGTCGGGCGTCCAGCCGGTCGCCTGCGTTCCGAGGCGCAGCTCGGCGCCTGCGGCGATCGCGATCTCGGTCCAGCGCGCCGCGTACCGGGGCCCGGACATCGGCCGATGCAGGTCGCGCAGCCCGAAGCCGCTGTGCTGAGCATGGCGGGGGATGCCCCCTGCCGCTCGTTCGCGGTCGATGACGACGACCGGGCCGGCTCCCGCACGCCGCAGCTCGGTGGCCGCGGCGAGGCCGGCGGGACCCGCTCCGACGATCAGGACCTCTGCCGGCTCGATGCTCACCGCGCTCGCTCCCAGAGCTCGCCCGGCTCTCGTCCCGTCCGGGCGGCCATCTCACGCGCCACCTCGGCACCGCAGAAGAAACCCTGGCAGCGGCCCATCAGGACCCGGGTCCGCCGGCGCAGCCCATCCAGGTCGAGCGGCGGGACGGGGCTCGTCGCTGCGTCGCGGATTTCGCCGCGGGTGACCCGCTCGCAGAAGCAGACGATCTCCCCGTACGCGGGGTCGGCGGCGATCCGCTCGCCGTCCTGATAGCCGCGCGGGAAGGCCTCACCGAGGTTCGGCATCCGGATCTCCGGCAACCCGGCGACGCGCTCGCGCAGGGCGAGGCCCGCCTGATCGAGGCCGTCGCGGACCCACTCGGCGATCGCCATCGAGGAGCTGAGCCCGGTCGACCGGATGCCGCCGGCGCAGACGTAGGCGAGCTCGCGGTCGATCTCGAGCTGGTAGTCGACGTGCTCGGTGGCCGCGCGAAGGCCTGCGTAGACGGCCGTCACCTCGTGGTCGAGCAGGCGCGGCATCAGGCGCTTCGCGGCCGCCCGCAGGCGGGCGATTCCGTCGCCGGTCGACCCCGTGTCGTCCTTGCGCTCGACGTCATCGGCGGTCGGTCCGAGCATCACGTTCCCGAACACCGTCGGCGCGACCAGCACCCCCTTCGTCTTCTCGGTCGGGACCGGAAGCAGCACATGGGAGACGAGCGCCCGGCTGAGCTTGTCGAAGACGATCAGCTCGCCGCGCCGCGGGCGCACGGTGAAGCCTCCAAGCCCCGCCATGCCGTGCACCTCGTCAGAGCGCAGGCCGGCGGCATTGACCACCCATTCGGCGGTCAGCGTTCCGCGCGAGGTCGCGACCAGCCAGTGCGAGGCGAGGCGGGTGAGATCGGTGACCTGCTCCTGCCGGCGCAGCTCGACCCCGGAGAGCACCGCCTGCGTGGCGTAGGCGAGCGGTGGTGTCCAGGGGCAGATCACGTACTCGTCGGGCACCTCGAGCCCCCCGACCGCGCCCGATCCGAGATCGGGCTCCCGCCGATAGATCTCGTCGGCCGAAATCTCGCGCATCCGCTGATAGCCGCAGGCGCGGGCGTTGTCCTGGATCGCGGGCAGGCGGGCGAGTTGCTCGTCGTCCCAGGCGACCAAGAGCGCACCCGTTCGTTCGATCGGGATGCCGACCTGATCGGCGTAGCTGAGCAGCAGGGCGTGGCCGCGGGCGACCAGGGCCGCCTCCCGGGTTCCGGGCTTGGCGTCGAATCCCGTGTGGAGGAGCGCGGTGTTCGCCTTGCTCGTCCCCGCCCCGACGTCGCCGCTGTCGATCAGGGCGACCCGGAGCTCGAATCGTGCGAGCTCGCGCGCGATAGCGGCACCGACGTCCCCTGCCCCGACGATCACGACCTCGAAATCGGCGCTCACGTCTCGCGACGGTACCCAGCCGGCGCGCCACCCGCATGGTGTTGGCCCGTCAGCCGGCCAGCGACACCTCGATCTCGGCGATCGCCTGCTCGTTGTCGCGGAAGTGGACCGCGGTCATCCCGAGCTCGCTCGCCGCCTCGACATTGGCGAGCACGTCGTCGACGAACAGGCACTCGGCGGCGCCGATCCCGTCCCCGAGCCGCTCCACGGTGAGCTGGTAGATCGGCGGGTCGGGCTTTCGCATCCCGACGAAGGCCGAGTCGACGACGAGCTCGAAGATCTCGTCGACCGGCAGCATCGAGCGCCACAGCGGCTCCCACTCGCGGACGTTGTTGGTCAGCAGCGCCATCCGGTGCCCGCGCGAGCGCAGGTCACGCATCAGCTCGATCATCGGCTCGTTCGGCTCCAGCGCCTCGAAGTAGATCTCCTTGAAGGCGTGCATCCGTGGCGGGTGTCCGAGCACGGTTTCGAGCTCCGCCCGGATCCGGTCGAGGAAGTCCGCCTCGCTCATCCTCCCGGTCTCGAGCTCGAACAGGGGGTGGGCGCCATCGCGCTCGGCGATCGCCGCCATCGCGGTGCCGAGCGCCTCGCCAGAGATCCCGGTCTGGTCCTGGAAGGCTGCGAAAGAACGCATCAGCGGGGTCGTCAGCACGCCCCCGAAGTCCGAGATCACCGCTCGGATCACGAGGCCCGGTCGAGTACGTCGAGGACCGCAGTCCCGGCTTCCCCCGATGCCCGCAGCGCGAGCAGGGTCGAGACCCGCCGCACGCCCGCCTCCTCGGCGGCCGTGCTCGCGGTCGCCTCGCCGGCGACCCTCAGAGGTAGTCCGTCGGGATCGCGGCGGATCTCGAGCCCGAGCCGCCGGGGCAGCTCGTCGGGTCCGTACTCGGTCGAGAGCAGCGGCTCGTCGAGCTGCTCGAGCTCGCCGGGCCGCCCGACGATCCCGCTGCGCAGCTCGTCGCCATGACCGGCGGCGCCGGCGGGCCGCAGGGCCGCGATCGCGATCAGGCGCCCGTCGGCGAGTCGCCCCGAGAGCACCCGCAGCGCCTCGACCTCGTCCCAGTCGAGCTCGCCGCCCAGGCTCCAGACGGGGGCCTCCGGCGCGCTCGCCGGATCGAGCGCCAGCAGCGCGTCGGCCCGCCACTCGATCCGAAGCGGGTCGCCCGCGGGGTCGGTGAACTCGACCGCGACCGTGTCAGTCATCGCGCTCCGGGCGCGGCAGCTCGGCGGCCGGGTCGGTGACCTCGCGCGCGCTGCCCTCGTAGTCGTAGTCGGGCGCGCGACCGGGCCGGCGCGGGGGTGCGCCTCGCACGGGCCCGGCGACCCGCCAGGCGATCCCGATCCTGCGCCCGGCGAGCCGGACGAGCACCGCGCGGACGACGTCGCGAGTCGGCGGGATCAAGAGCGCGAAGCCGAACAGGTCGGTGATGAACCCCGGGGTCAGCAGCAGCGCGCCGCCGAGGATGATCATCGCTCCATCGAAGGTCTCACGGGCCGGGACGCGCCCGGCGCTGAGCGCCGAGTTGAAGCGCTCCCACGCAGTCCTGCCCTGCGAGCGGGCCAGCGCCGCGCCGATGAACCCGTCGATGATCAGCAAGGCGAGGGTCGGCCAGACCCCGATCGCGCCGCCGACCTGGATGATCACCCAGATCTCGGCGATCGGCAGAGCGAGGAAGAGGAACAGCAGCACCGCGGCCATCGCCGACAAGGCTACGAAACCGCGTCCACTACGATTGGCCCATGGTCACCGAGGACGACGTCTACGAGGCGCTCGAGGAGGTCATCGATCCCGAGCTCGGGCTGGACTTCGTCTCGCTCGGTCTCGTCTACGACGTCGAGATCGAGGGTCCCGAGATCTTCGTCACCTTCACCCTCACCACTCCCGCCTGCCCGATCGGGCCGCAGGTCTCCGAGCAGATGCGCGAGTTCGTCGGCGACCTCGAGGGGGTCGGCAAGGTCCATCCGAAGATGGTCTTCGACCCGCCCTGGTCCCCGGAGATGATGACGGACGATGCGAAGTTCGCTCTTGGTTACTGAATGTCGGATCGTGCGCGCTTGCAGGCTCTTCGCGGATCCCGAATGTTCGATCGTGCTCGATCGAGTCGCTGCGTGGCGACGCTTTAGGTAGAACGCGTGTAGAACGCGAGAGCCTCGACGCGATGCGCGGCGATCTCCCGCGTTGACAGCGTGCAGCCGCGTCGCGCGTCGATCGGCTCGCGTCAACAGCGCAGGGCGCGCGAGGAAGCGGCACGCGATGCCGTCAATCGGCGCTGTGCTCGCGCAGGCGCGCAGCGGCCTAGCTTCAGCCTCGGACCGCGGCGTCGAGTACTGCTCGCCCGAGTGCGCACGCGCGCAGGCTCAACGCGAGTACCGGCAGAGGCATGGGACATTCGGTCGCGCATGACTGGTGCGCCTCAAAGCTCCGACGGGTGCTCCTCAGACCTCCAGCGTCATGTCGGCCGACTCCCCTGTCGTCGAGCCGATCAGGACTTCGAGCAGATCGCCCACCTCGCGCTCCTGGACTAGGGGATGACGCATGGGACGCCCCGCAACGACCTGGTAGCGATTGCGTCGGCCCTGCCTTTCGCGCAGCACGTAGCCGCGATCCACGGGGTCGGGCCCCTGATCGGCCTCACCTTCGCGACCGAGATCGGCGACGTCTCGCGCTTCTCGTTGGCCGCGAAGCTGGTCGGCTATGCGGGCCTGGCGCCCCGGATCATCCAGTCGGGCGATCGCTCGGCGACCGGGCGGCTTTCAAAGGCCGGCCCGCGGACGCTTCGCTGGGCAGCGGTCGAGGCCGCAAACCAGGCCTGGCGGCCGACCAACCCCTTCCACGAGCACTATCGCCGCCTCGCCGAGCGCCACGGCACCAACCCGGCGAAGGTCTCGGTCGCCCGAAAGCTCTTGATCTGCTCCTGGCACATGCTCTCGCGCGGCCAGGTCTTCAAGCCGTCCCGCCCAAAGAGTGCCGCGGCGAGCGCCCTTCGCTTTCAGGCCGCCTGACGGTCCCGCATGGAATTGAGAGGCCACGGCAGTCCCACGAACACTCTGCGCCCACGAGCGCCGAAAGAGAAATGAGCCCGACTCACAGACCTGGGAGCGAGGGAAGGTGGTGATGTCGCTGGCTTGACAGCGAGACGATGATCAAAGAGAAAGCGCAACGTTGCGAGGGTCAAGCGTTCCTCGGCGCGCAGATCGGATGCCGAGTACCAGCCACACCTGAAGTGACCCGCCTGCTTATGATCGTCGCGGAGTGCCGGGAAGACTGGTCGGCGAAGTCGTCGTCGAGCCTGGAGGTTTTCCCTGATTTCTCCGCAGCTCCTGACCTTTCGTCGTCAGCGCCAGTTGCGCGGACCTACCGGTGGAGTAGCCGTCGGCGCAGCAGCCCGTCGTCGGCTCCCTGACGCGCTCCCAACAGCACTTCCGACGCTCCGTCGTGCGACCGGCCCGGAGAGGCTGCCTCAATGCCGCTAGCCCTGAGCGAGGGATTCCACGCAGGTGATCTCTACGTCCTCGGACTCCTCGGCCTCGGTCTGGCACTTGCGGTCGCGATCGCCGCCTTGTCTCACCAACACGAACGAGCTTTCTCGGCCGCTCTGATCTATGTGTTCCTGGGCGCCCTCGGTGCTCTCGCGATGTCGATCCTGGACGTGCCACCGATCGACCCGCTGAGCGATCACGAACTGATCGAGCGACTCTCCGAGCTCGCCCTGGTCGTTGCGGTGTTCTCCGCCGGACTCACCGTCGAGCGCCACGTGCGACGGCGATCGGTGATCTCGGTCGCGATCCTCCTCCTCGTCGTCATGCCGCTGACAGTCGCGCTGATTGCCGTGTTCGGCTACTACGCGATGGGGCTCTCCATCGGCGGTGCAGTGCTCCTCGGTGCGATTCTCGCTCCGACGGATCCGGTCCTCGCCGGGGACGTTGGCCTCGGGCCGCCGGGGTCCGAGCCCGTCGGAGAACCACGGTTCTCCCTCCACACCGAGGCTGCGATCAACGACGGGCTTGCGTCTCCGTTCATCGTTTTCGGGCTCTTCGTCGCAACGGAGGGCGGCAACTCGTGGATCGGGGAATGGGCATGGGCGGACGCCGCCTATGCCGTTGGCGTCGCCGTCGTCGTCGGAGCCTCGCTGGGAGCGGGAGCCGCATGGCTGGTCACCCGTGCTCGGGCTCGTAGGCTGGTCTCGCGCGAGCTCGACGGTTTCGCTGCGATCGCCCTCGTCCTCGTCGTCTACGGACTCGCGGAGCTGGTCGGCTCCTACGGGCTAATCGCCCTGTTCGTAGCGGGCGTCGCCTTTCGCCGCTACGAGTTCGACCATGAGATCAACGCGAACATCCACCAAGGCGCGGACGTCGCCGGGACACTGCTGGAGCTGCTCGTCCTTCTTCTGCTCGGCTCGATGCTCACGCGTGCAGGACTGTCGGCTCCGGGGTGGAGCGGATGGCTGCTTGCTCCGCTACTCATCTTCGTCATCCGCCCGGCACTCGTGCTTGCCACCAGCGGACCTGGCGTCGCATCACGCCGCGAACGATTCTTTCTCGCATTCTTCGGGGTTCGCGGAGTCGCCGCGTTGTTCTATGCCGCGATCGTGGCGGGGTCGGGCGCTCTGTCAGCGGGGGAAGCAAACGTTGTCGTCTGGACAACGATCGTCTGCGTGGTCTTCTCCATCGTCATTCACGGGAGTTCATCGACCGCGCTGACTCGCAGGCTGTTGCGTCGCTGACTCGTGATTTGCTGAAAACGTCCGGTAATCGGAGTAGCCGCTTTGGACGAAAAGCGCAACGTTGCGCCTCGCATGGGATGCGCAACGCCCCCGCCCGAAGCGCTGGCCACCGTGTTCGCGCCTAGCCGGCCGAGATGAGCTGGTGCCCGAGCGCGTCAGGGAGGCCTGTCTCGCGCATCTCGGCAGCGACGTCCTCGGCGGGATAGTCGATGCGCGGCAACTCGACGCGAACATCCGGATCGCCTCCAGACAGGACGGCGAAGCATCCACGCGGATCTCCATCTTTGGGCTTGCCGACCGAGCCGCAGTTGACGAAGAGCACGCCTCCGTACTCGTGGGCCCAGGGCTTGTGGGTGTGGCCGAAGACCAGGACGTCGCAGTCGGCGCCGGCGGCGATGCGCTCGAAGGTCTTGGCCGGCTTGTCCTCAAACAGATACTCGTTGACCTTGCGCGGGGAACCGTGAACCAGCCGGACCCGCTTACCGGCGAGCTCGAACCGCAGGTCGAACGGCAGGCCGCGCATGAAGTCCTTCGATTGCTGGTCGGTGTGCTCGAGCGTCCACGCGACAGATAGCTGGCCGAGCTCGCGGTCGTGGGGCGTGAGGTAGGCGCAGCCGCAGTCCTCGTTGTTGCGGGCGATGGCCCAGTCGTAGTTGCCGTAGATCGTCGGGATGCCTCGGTCCTCGATCAGATGGCAAACCTCGTTCGGCCGCGGACCGTAGCCGACAAGGTCGCCGCCGCAGTAGACGGTCTCGATCTCCTGGTCGTCGATCCAGATCAGGCTCGCTTCCAGGGCCGCGAGGTTCGCGTGGACATCCGTGATGACGGCGATGCGGGTCATCGTCTACTTGTCCGCGATGATGATGAGGCCGACGACGAGCCCAGCGATGACGCACGCAGCGGCGAGCAGGGCCAATAGGCCCCAGAATCCGGTTTCCAAGGTGCGTCCATCCAGCCGCGAGTCGCGCGCTCGCGTCCAGCCGAGCCTGGGTTGATATGCGCGCCCGAGAGATGGCCGGTCGCGTAGACCATGACCATGATGATCAGGCCGAATACGAGTCCGATCCCGACCGTGCCCAGCGCGCTGTCGTAGACCGTGTTGGCGACGATCGCGCCGCAGCCAGCGAAGACGAGCCCAAACGTTGCGAGGCCCTCGGCCAACGAACGCCGCGCTAAGTCAGGCCCCGTCAACCCGGTCCCTGTCAGCGAGGACCTCCGCCAGCAGCCGCTCGACTCGGGACTCAATCTCGTCGCGGATCTCACGCACCGTTTCGAGGTCCTGGCCGTCGGGGTCTGCGAGCTCCCAGTCTTCATAACGCTTGCCCGGGTAGATCGGACATGCGTCGCCGCAGCCCATGGTGATCACCGCATCCGCGGCCTCGACGAACTCGTCGGTAAGCGGCTTTGGAAACTCATCCGCGACGTCGACGTCGATCTCAGCCATCGCCTCCGCCACCATCGGATTGATCTCCTCTGCGGGGTCGGAGCCGGCGGTGCGGATGTGAACCCGGCCCTGGGCCAGTTTCCTGAGCAGACCCGCGGCGATTTGCGAGCGCCCGGCGTTATGAACGCAGACGAACAGGACCTCGGGAATGTCCTTGGCGATCTCGCCCTTGACCTGAGCCAAGGCCCGAAGTCGCTCACGGGCGAACCGGTGGACGAAGAGCGGCAGGAAGTCGGTTAGCCGAGCGCCCTCCATGCGATCGATCGACTCCGAGACGTAACGCTCGATCGTCTCCGGCCCGAAGACGCCTCGAAACTCTTCGGTCAGACCCGCGATCTCGCTGGCGAACGCCTTTCGGCTGATCGGGTCCATTTGCGTTGGCATCGGTGACCTCCACCTGCCCCGTGTCGGTTGTTTCTCCCGCGCAGGCGCGAGCATAACATTGACAAGCGTCATTTCAATCAGCTATCGTCCATATAGATGGATGTCGATTTGCGGCGGAGGGAAACATGACTGCACTGGAGCTGGCGCCGAAGCAAAAGCGCGCCAAGGGCGAGGTCTGCTGCGAGCCGGTCGTCTACCCCGACATCGAGCGTGAGCACGCCGAACGCATGGCCGCTGTGGCCAAGGCGCTCGGCGATCCGGTGCGGATGCAGCTCGTTGACGTGCTGCGAAAGCACGCGGGCAAGGTCTGCGTCTGCGAGCTCGTGCCGTTGTTCGACCTGTCGCAGCCGACCGTCTCCCACCACCTGAAGAAGCTGCGCGAGGCCGGCATCGTCGGCTCTGAGCGCGAGGGGTTGTGGGCCTACTACTACGTCAAGCCCGAGGCACTGGAGGAACTGAGCACATGGCTGAGCTAGAGACCGTTGACCGAGAGCCAGCTGGCTCTAGTTGTTGTTCGCGGCCGGCACAGGAGAGCTGCTGTGAGCCCGAGGCCAAGGGCGAATGCTGTGGGCCCGAGCATGAGGCCGGGACCTGCGGCTGCAGCGCTGGGGCCGAGGCGGTTCCCGACGACGCCGGCGAGCTGCGCGAGACCGTGCGCGGCCGCTACAAGAAGGCGGCTGAGGCGGCGAGCACGGGCGAGGCCTCCTGCTGCGGTGACGTGGCTGTGATCACCGACGAGCAGCGCGACGCCTTCGGCTCGGGTCTCTACGACTCCGACGATGACGACGCCCTGCCCGAGGCAGCCCACCTGGCCAGCCTCGGCTGCGGCAATCCGACCGCGGTTGCGGAGCTGCACGAGGGCGAGACGGTCCTCGACCTCGGCTCCGGCGGCGGCATCGACGTGCTGCTCTCAGCCCGGCGGGTCGGTCCGAGCGGCAAGGCCTACGGCCTGGACATGACCGACGAAATGCTCGAGCTCGCGCGGCGCAACCAGGCCGACGCTGAGGTCGAGAACGTCGAGTTCGTCAAGGGCACGATCGAGGACGTCCCGCTGCCTGATGACTCGGTCGACGTGATCATCTCCAACTGCGTGATCAACCTGAGCGCGGACAAGCCCGCCGTCTTCGGTGAAGCGGCGCGCGTGCTGAGGCCCGGCGGCCGCTTCGCCGTCAGCGACGTCGTCGCCGACGAGGGCATGGACGAATCGACCCGCCAGAGCATGCAGGAGTGGACAGGCTGCATCGCCGGGGCTCTGACCCGTGCCGACTACGCGAGGCAGCTGGGCGCCGCGGGCTTCGAGGCCGTAGAGATCCAAGAGACCCATCGCGTCCACGAGCGCGCGGCCTCGGCCATCATCCGGGCCAGGGTGGTTCGTTGACCCAAGCAGAGATCCAGCTCAACGATCCGCAGACCCTCTACGAGCGCTGGGAGGACTCACAGTGGAGCCCGTTCGCGATCGACCTCGAGCGCGACCAGGCGCAGTGGGGTGAGCTCGACGACGAGGACCGCGGCCTCATCTACTGGGTGCTGGCCTCACTCATGGTCGCCGAGGAGCGGATCACGACCAAGTTCTCGGGCCTGGTCGGCGCCTACGGCAGCGAGGAGGAGGCGACCTTTCTCGCCACCCAGCAGGTCGACGAGGCGCGCCACATGCAGTTCTACGCCCGATTTCAGGCCGAGGTCGTCGACTCGCCGGCCGAGATCGCCGCGCACATCAAACGGGCCCGGCACGAGGTCACGCCAGCCTTCCGCAAGATCTTCGATGAGGCCTTGGTGGAGGCCCACGAGAAGCTCGTCGGTGCGCCCGAGGACCTAGCCGCCAAGGTTCGGTTCGTGACCATCTACCACGTGCTCCTCGAGGCGACGCTCGGGCTGACCACGTTCCGGTTCGCGACCGAGTACCTGGAACGGGAGGGCCTGCTGCCCGGGTTTGTCGAGGGCTACTCGAAGATCCACCACGACGAAACCCGTCACATCGGCTACGGCGTCTGGTTCCTTCGCGAGGCCGTCCGCGAGCATCCCGAAGCGGCCGAGGCCGTCCGCGAGACGCTGCGCGATCTGCTGCCGTCCGTCGCGGAGGCGCTCGGCGGAGCCGGCGACGGATCCGGCACCGACATCGAGCGGCTCGGCGTGAGCGCGGACGAGGTCCGAGACTTCGCACTCACGGGGCTGACCCGGCGGCTCGACATCATCGGCGTGCCGTTGGGCAATCTCTAAGTCGCCCTGGCGCGCGGCGGGCTCGCGCGTGGCACGCGCATGAGTGCGAGGAGGGCGACCACCATCGCGACGGCCGGGATGACGAACGCGACCGTGGGTGAGGCCGCCGCGTAGAGGATGCCGACGATCGTGCTGGCGATCAGGTTGCCGAAGCTCTGGATCGCCGCCAGGGCGCCGAAGCTCGAGCCGCGCAGGTCGTTGGGGCGAGCGTTGCGACCGCGGAGTGCTCGGCTGTCTCGACGGCGCCGATCCCGATCCGGCGGCGATGAAGAACAGGGCAATCAGCGGGATCGAGGCCCCGACGAAGGCAAAGCCCGCGTAAGCAAGGGCGAAGGCGCCGATCCCGATGGCCAGGACTCGCACCGGTGTGGTCGAGTCGGCCAGCCGGCCGGCCGGGACGCTGAACACAGTTGAACATCGTTAGAACGCGCGGCGATCAGGCGCTACATTCCGCATGATCATGCGGAGGATCGAGGCTCTGTCGTCGGTGATGATGAGCGAGGACGCGAAGTTCGCTTTGGCTACTAAGCCGCTTGGCCCATGGCTGACGAAGCTCGCTGAGGCGAGCAGGGCTAGGGCGTGAGCGCTGAGCTACTCCGACAGCCCGGCGGCTTCGAGGGCGGACTCCCAGCTGAAATGCACGTCCACCCGCGCCAGCTGGCCATCCAAGACTTCGGCGATCCACCCGACGGGCAGTTCCATCGCGTTACCCCCGGCCTTGATCTGTCCGCGCTGAACCAGAAGCGCCAAAGCCCGATTGCCGCCGAGATCGACCACTCGCTCCAGGTCCAGACGGTAATCGTCGAAGTTCTGTCCCCAGGACTCGGCGAGCTCGCGCAGCCCCTCGCGTCCTCTATAGACCTGCTTCTCCAGCCACTCGGGCGGCGCGTTCCAGGCGAGCTCGGGGTGGACGTAGGCAAGCGCCGCATCCAAGCCACGCGTGTTGAACGCCTCGACGACGCGGTTCACCGCCTCCACGTTCTCCTGCGACATCGCCCGCGCAGTATCGCGCGGCGACCCTCCTCGGTCCGCGACCTTGAGCTTGTCCTTGCCGGGAGGGGCGGGGCGTCGTCAGCAGCGGCAGGGAGCGAATGGGCCCGGCTCGGGCGGCGGCTCCCCGACCCTGACCTTCTCGCGCGCAATCGGGGCCTGGCGATTCGGATCCACGCTGTCGGAGCCCGCCGCGACGGTGTTGCGATAGACGCCGGGCTTCGTCGGTCGCACGACGGCGCGAATCGTCGCGCTCTCACCCGGTCGCAGGTCGCCCAGCAAGCACGCCGGCGCGGTGCCCTTGCCTTGCGGGACGCTGATGCAGCGGCCCTTGCTGGGCTTGAGCGAGAGCAGCTTCGCCTCGCGCTCACTACTGAACTCTTGCTCGTGAATGGTGACGTCGACCGCTTTACCGGGACCCTTGTTTTTCACCTTGACCCGGTAGCGAACCTTGTCGCCGAGCGTGTAACGGTTGCGATTGGCGATCTTGGTGACGACCAGGTTCGCTCCCTTGGCCTTCTCAGGCTTCGGGACCAAGGGCCCGGGGACCGGGGGGTCGGTAGGCACCGGGCCCGGCGTCGGCCCGGGGGTCGGCGGCTCGGGCTCGTTTTCGCGCTTGTTGACGAAGGTGCAGCGCGCGTTCGGCCTCGCTTCGGTGAGCAGCACGCCGACGCCGCCCTGATCGAAGGGGACCGGCTCGCCGTCGCAGGTGACCGCGACCAGCTGCCACTTACCGGCGCCGATCGAGTCCTGCCGGATCTCGTAGCCGCGCAGCGGGATCGAGCTCAGGTCGTCGCCCTCGGCGAGAGCCGGCACTCCGGGACGTTTCGTCCGCGCGACCACGGTGGAGATCGATGGATCGGCGGGACCACGGGGTCCCACCTCGTAGGCGGCCGTCGCCGTACCTCCAAGCGTGACCAAGCGAACCTTGATCGAGCCGGCCGGGATGAAGAGATTGGTGTAGGTGCAAATCGTGCCCTGACCCGATTCGATCGAGACCGTCTGTTGCTCCGTTGGCGGCAGCTCCTCTCCGTCGCAGTCGACCTTCGACAGCTGCCACTTTCCGCTCGTCGAATCCGGGAGCCGCTCGGTTATTCGATAGTTGCCCGGGTCGAGCCCGAGCTGGGACGGGTCGGCATCGACTGCCACTCCTTCGGTGGTGGTGGTAGCGATCGCGTTCCGGGCTGGGCCGCCGCCGACTGGCTCGATCTCGAACGGGAACCTGCCGAGTCCGCCGCGAGTGATCTTGCGCAGCAGCAGACCGCCGGGCGGCGGGATCAAGCGGTCCACATACGTGCAGGTGACCGTGTCGCCCGCCACCAAGCTGACGGCCACCGAGCGGGCCTGCTCATCGACGACGGCCGTGGGCGAATCGCAGCTGAGGCTCTCGAGGGCCCAGCCCGCCGGCAGTTGTTGCTCGGCGAACGTCCAGGGCGGGTCGCCGGGCCCAGTCGCTGCGCGGGCGAAGCTCATCTGTCCAGGTGCGCCTGGTCCGGCGCGCAGCTTGAACCCGCCGTCGGGGTTGAACGAGATGTTGCCCTGGAAAGCGAACGTTTCCATCGCCCCGGCGGGTGCACCGACCGCCTCCTTGCGGACGACGATCGTGCCCCCCGTCGGCGGCGGTGAGACGTAGTACGCGTAGCAGAAGACATGTCGCCGACCTGAGGCAAACGTGATCCACTCGACGTTGTCGCCGTTCAGGTTGTCGGACGAGCAACGCAGGGCGCCGAAGCCGTAGGCGCCACCACTGGGGCCGTAGAGCGCCGGGTCGCTCGTCGTCCCCCCCTGGAGCCAGAGCTTGCTCGGCTTCTTCGCCAATTCCGCCTGCTCGTTGCTGAGCTCGATCGTCACCGCCCCGGTCAGGTCATCGCCCGTGTCAACTCCCTGGTCGTTGAGCAGCGGGGTGCTCTCGCGCGTGACGATGTCGTCGGCGAAGGGATTGGTGACTATCGAGAGTGCCCCCCACGGGCCCGTCACCGCGCGCGACTCGATCCCGCGGCCGAGCGTCAGGTGCCAATTCTCGAGCGCCCGGCAGTTGGGCTGCACCCGATCCTCGGTCGCCGCCTCGACCACCTCCCCCTCCTTGTAAGGCGTGTCGGCGCCGAGGTCCTTGAGGCTCTCCTGGATGTTGTTGCGAGCCCGGTTGGCGGTGATGTCCGTGTAATCGGGGCACACCCGCGCGGCGATCGTCACCAGCTGACCGGATTGGGCGGCGGCGAGCGTCGGGGCGGCGATAGTGAGTGTGGTGAAGGCCACGATCGCCAACAGGATCAGCGGAGTCCCTCGCTTCAGGACCGTAGCCATGCCCGCAGCTTACGGTCACCTCAGGCGCGAGATCGACCATTCGTCCAGAAGGGATGCGAGTTGATAGGACTCGGTGTCGCAATATCCGAAACCAGGCTGCCTATCCAAAGGAGAACCATGTCCGACAGACCGGTCTTTCTCTACGCCGCCGTCTACGACCAGATCGCCGACGCCGAGGCCGACTACGAGGCCGTGTTCGACCTCCACGCCCTGGGCGCGATCGGAACCTTCGACTCGGCGGTGATCCGCAAGGAAGAGGACGGCAAGGTCCGGGTGACGAAGACCGAGAAGCCGACCCAGCACGGCGCCTGGACCGGGGCCGGGGTCGGAGCGTTGGTTGGGATCATCTTCCCGCCCGCGATCCTCGGCTCAGCGATCGTCGGGGCCGGGGCCGGTGGGCTGATCGGACATCTCAGAGGCGGGCTCTCGCGCGACGACCTCAAGGAGCTCGGCGACGAGCTCGAGGCGGGAAGCGCCGCCGTGATCGTGCTCGGCGAGTCGAAGATCGAAGAGCAGCTCGCGGAGGCGACGAGGCGCGCCAACAAGCTGATCGAGAAGCAGATCGATGCCGACGCCGAAGAGCTCAAGCGCGAGATCGAGGCGGCGGCCCGAGAGGACGCGGGCTAAGGGCCCGCTGCTACTCCTGAAGCCCGGCGGCTTCGAGGGCTTCTTGGGGATCTAGGTAGGTGTGAATCGAAATCGCCTTGCCGTTCTTGATCTCGACCAGGGTGGCGTAGGGCGACTCGATCTCGGCTCCGCTCCCCCTGCCACGCGCCCGGACGACGCCGATCCCGATCACTCGGCCGCCGAGGTCCCGGATCTGCGAGTACTCGGCGTGGATCTCCACTGTCGCGAATACATCTCCCAGCATCTCGCGGACCCTGGCGTGTCCCCGATACACGGTCGCCTCCCCCCCGAGCATCACCTGGAGCACGGGGTGCCACTCCACCTCCGGGTCAAGCTCCTCGAGCAGCGCATCGATGTCTTGGCGGTGAAACGCGTCGATCACGCGCTGGAAACCCTCCACGTCCTCCTGCGACATCGCACGAAGTATCCCGGCAGGGTCCCGTCGTCTGCGGACGGGATACTGGCCGCGTGCGCTACTACCCGGAGGTACCGGCGCAGACTCTCGGCCGCGGGGTCGAGCAGGCGGGCAACTCGGTGGAGGGCGGTTTCGAGGACGCCGGTGGCACCGTCGCGGACGTGCCGATCGTCGGCGGGGCGCTCGACGAAGCGTTCACCGAGGTCGGTGAGCAGACGGGCGGCACCACGGCCGCGCTCGGCGAGGCCGGCGAGTCCGCCGTCGAGGACACGGCGAACCTGCTCGGCTGGGTGACCTTCGGGCTGCCGACGCTGGTCGTCCTGCTCTGGGCCGTGCCGCGACGAGTCTCGCGCTCTCGCCGGTTGAGCGCCTCAGCGCGCGTGCTCGGCGATCTGCAGAGCGCCGAACGCCGGCGCCTGCTGGCGATGCGCGCCGCCTTCGGACTCCCCTACGAGACGCTGCTCTCCTACAGCCCGGACCCGATCGGGGCGCTCGCCGACGGCGATCACGAACCGCTCGTCAGGGCGCTGTTCGAGGAGGCGGGCCTGCGGGCGCCGGACTCGCCGCCGCGTTGATCCGGCGCTCGCCCGCCGGTCGCGGACTCAGGCCGGCTGGCGAGATGCCAGTCCGCTCGTGTCGACGGGCGATCTGCATTTGAGGCCGATCGCGCGTTCGGTGTAGCCTCGACCGGTCGGATGCGGATGCTGCGCCGGAGGTCCCGCCCGGCGGCACGGAGGCTCGCCCCGCTGCTTGTCGCTGCGTTCGTTTCGCTGACGCTCTCCGCCTGCACGCTCGCGCCTCACAACGTGACCAGCACGGCGGCGACGCTCTCGGGCGTCGTCTGGCCGAGCGGCAAGCCGACCACCTACTGGTTCGAGTACGGGACCACGACTTCCTATGGGCAGACGACCCCGACCAAGAGCGTCGGCCCGACTGCCGGCGGCGTCGGGGTCTCGGAACGGGTCACGGGCCTCTCACCCGGGACCAGCTACCACGTGCGCCTCTGTCAGGACAACTCCGAGGGGCGGAAATGCCACGCGGACGTGGCCTTCACCACCAAGCAGCCAGGCTTCCAGGAAGAGGTGGCGCTCGAGGGCCTCGAGCTGCCGACCGCGGTGCGCTTTGCCGCCGACGGGCGCGTCTTCGTGGCCGAGAAGCGCGGCATCGTCAAGGTCTTCGACAGCCTCGGCGACCCGACCCCGGCCACCTTCGCCGACCTGCGCACCAAGGTCTTCAACAACAGTGACCGCGGGCTCCTCGGGCTCGCTCTCGACCCGTCCTTTCCCTCCCGGCCCTACGTCTACGTCGCCTACCACCACGACGCCCTTCCCGGCGGCAGCGCGCCGCGCTATGGGAGTCCCGGGGCCGACTCCGATCCCTGCCCCGACGCCGGGCAGAGCTGTCCATCGGACGGGCGCGTCTCGCGGCTGACCGCGGCCGGAAACCAGATGACCGCCGAGAAGGTGCTCGTCGACGACTACTGCTTCCAGTACGACAGCCACTCGGTCGGCCACCTCGCGTTCGGGCCCGGCGGCGCCCTCTACGCCAGCGCCGGCGACGGCTCGAGCTACTGGTTCGCCGACTACGGCCAGGTCGGCAATCCGTGCGGCGACCCGCCCGGCCCGCCGGGGGCCGACCTGAACGCCCCCGGCGCCGAGGGCGGCTCGCTGCGCTCCCAGGACCTTCGCACCCCGGCCGATCCCGCCGGCCTCAACGGCGCGATCATCCGCATCCATCCCGACACCGGCGAGGCGCTGACCGACAACCCGCTCGCTGCGAGTCCCGACCCCAACGCCCGGCGGATCGTCGCCTACGGGCTGCGCAACCCGTACCGCTTCGCGCTCCGGCCGGGCACCGGCGAGGTCTGGACCGGGGACGTCGGCTGGGGAGAGTGGGAGGAGGTCAATCGGATCGCCAACCCGACCGGCGCGCCGGTTGAGAACCTCGGCTGGCCGTGTTACCAGGGCGGCGCGCGAGATCCGGGCTATGAGAGCGCCGGCCTCGACCTCTGCTTGGGCCTCTACGGCGCTCCGGGCGCGGCCCTTGCTCCCACCTACGCCTACCGGCACGCGGACGCGGTCGTCGCGGGGGAGGGCTGCGGCAGTGGCAGCTCGGCGATCGCCGGGCTCGCCTTCAAGCCGACCGGGGTCGGGAACTACCCGTCCGCCTACGACGGAGCGCTCTTCTTCTCCGACTACGCCCGCGGTTGCATCTGGGCGGTTAAGGCGGGGGCCGGCGGGCTGCCCGACCCGGCGCGGATCGAGACCTTCCAGCAGGCGTCGTACCCCGTCGATCTGGTCTTCGGCCCTGGAGGTGACCTCTTCTACAGCTCGATCGCGACCGGGACGATCCGGCGGATCCGCTACTTCACGGGTAACACGCCGCCGTCCGCGGACGCCCAGGCGACGCCCACCTACGGAGCGCCGCCCCTGAACGTCACCTTCGATGCGACCGGCTCGAGTGATCGTGACGAGGAGCCGCTCAGCTATGCGTGGGACCTCGACGACGACGGGCAGTTCGACGACTCGACCGCGGCAAGGCCGGCGAGGACCTTCACCCAGGCGGGCAGCCACCGGGTCACGCTGCAGGTAACCGACGGCAGCGCCGCCAGCGACACCGACTCGATCACGATCAGCGTCGGCAACACGCCGCCTAACGTCACGCTCGAGGATCCGTCGCCGAGCCAGACCTGGAGGGTGGGCCAGCGGCTTGACTTTGCGGGCTCCGCGTTCGACACCCAGGACGGGGTCCTGCCCGCCTCGGCGTACGACTGGGAGGTCAACCTGCAGCACTGTCACGCGGCAGACGACTGTCACGCTCACTTCCTGCAGACCTTCCAGAACGTAGCCGCGGGCTCCTTCCTCGCGCCCGACCACGAGTACCCCTCATATCTGGAGCTGAAGGTCACCGCGACCGACTCCGGCGGGCTCAGCGACTCAGAGAGCGTCCGCCTCGACCCGAGGACGGTCACGCTGCGGTTCGAAACCACGCCGAGCGGGCTCGAGCTCGCGCTGAACGCCGAGAGCGCAGCGGCGCCGTTCACGCGGACCGTGATCGAGGGCTCGATGAACTCGATCAGCGCTCCCACTCCCCAGACGCTGCTCGGGCTGAGCTGGGCCTTCGAGTCGTGGTCGGACGGAGGCGACGCGAGTCACAACCTGACCGCCAACGCAGGCGCGACCTACCGGGCGCAGTTCGAACAGCAGCCCTGAGGCGACCGCAGCCGATCCGCTGATCCGATCTCGCTCTCTCCCCGTAAAGGGGATCTGAACAGGGACGGCGAGAGCCGGAGTTCCGAACCCGCCCACATGGCCGGGGTGCCTCGTCGCCCAGATCCATCCGTATTCAGAAAGGATTGGCGATGAGTAAGTCACGCAGCTCGAAGCGCTGGTTGCTGCCCGCCGCGGTTGCCGCAGCGGCGGCGATCGCGGTTCCGGTGGCGATCAGCTCGAGTCACCGCGAGGCGCCGAGCATCAGCCTCGACCCGACCGCGGACAACACCGACGTCTACGCCTGGACGGCGCCCGGAGCCGAGGACGCGATCACGATCGCGTCGAATTGGATCCCGGGGCAGGTTCCGGCCAACGGCCCGAACTTCTTCCGGTTCGACGATCGGGCCCGTTACTACAACAACATCGACAATAACGGCGACGGCGTCGCGGACATCAAGTACCGGTTCACGTTCGACACCGAGGTCCGCAACCCGAACTCGTTCCTCTACGCGGGCCCGGGGACACAGGACTTCGCCGACCCGGGGCTCAACGTCGTGCAGACGTATGACCTGGTCCGCGAGCAGTACAACCGCAAGGGCAAGCTGACCGGCAAGCGCAGGCTCGGCAACGACCTGCCGGTCGCGCCGCCGAACATCGGGCCGAAGACGTTCCCGAACTACAGCAACTTCGTCTCTCAAGCGACGAAGACGCTCAAGAACGGGACGAAGCTGTTCGTCGGAACCCGCGACGAGCCGTTCTTCGTCGACCTCGGAGCCACTTTCGACGCGATCAACGTGCGCGCCGGAACCGGCAACGAGGGCCAGGGCCGCGACGACCTGTCCGGCTACTGGACCTCCTCGACGATCATGCAGATCCCCGAGCGCGAGGTGACCAAGAACCACAAGCCGGTCGCCAATGCGGACGCGTCGAACGCGGTCGTCGGCGTCTGGTCGACCACCGAGCGGCGCAAGCTCGAGGTCAGCGGCGGCTACGCGAAGAGCCAGAAGAGCAACCACGGCCACGACAAGTGGGTGCAGGTCTCGCGGCTCGGCAACCCGCTGATCAACGAGGTGATCATCCCGCTCGGCCAGAAGGACAGGTTCAACCGCACCACCCCTGACCGCGACGCCGAGTTGTACGGGCAGTTCGCGCTCAATCCGGAGCTGGCGTCGATCCTGAACGCGCTGTTCGACGTCAACGCGCCGGAGACCGACCGCACGGACATCGTCGAGGCGGTGCTCCAGGGCATCCCGGGGCTGAACCAGCACTCGGGCAAGTTCGCCGGCACGCCGGTTGACACCCTGAAGCTCAACCTCGGCGTTCCGCCGACCGCGATGCCGGACCGCTTCGGCGTCATCGGCGGCGACCTCGCCGGCTACCCGAACGGCCGGCGCCCGACCGACGACGTGGTCGACATCGACCTCCAGGTCGTCGCCGGGATCCTGGTCGGCAACGCGGTGCCGCTCGGTGACGGCGTGGACGAGGACAGCGTCGGCTTCGACGCCCAGTTCCCGTACCTCGCCGACCCGGAGTCGGGCTTCGACTCGAACCCCGGGCAGTTCATCCAGCCGGCCCACCCGCCAGTCCCGGCGGGCGGCTGACCGACCGGTTCCGCAGCGGAGGGAGCGCTCGTGCGGGCGCTCCCTCCGCCGGAGCCGGAGTCCAACTCCTGAACGACCCCCGAGGAACCCGATGTCGACCGAATCGATCGCGCCCCGCCCGCGGCTGATCAAGTTCGTCGCCCCGCTTGCCACCTTTGCGGTTGCGCTGGCGGCGTTCGCGCTCGTCAACCGCAGCGCCTCCCTCGACGCAGGCAACGCGCCCGCAACTCTCGACCCGAGATCGGGCGCCGGCGCCAAGGCGCAGCTCGCCGGTCTGCAGGAGGAGGTGCGCGCCGATCCCTCCGATCCGGGCGCGGCGACGGCGCTTGGCGACCTCTACTACCTGCGCGCCCGCGAGACCGGTGACCCGAGCTTCTACGAGCGCGCCGGCCGCGCCTACGAGGCGGCGCTCGCGGTCGCCCCTCGGGACCCGGCGGCGCTCAGCGGCGCGGCGACCCTGGCCCTTGCCCGGCACGAGTTCCGCGCCGGCCTGGCGCTCGCCCGCCGCGCGCACCGGATCGAGCCGGGGCTATTGCGGCCGTACCCGGCGATCGTCGACGCCCAGATCGAGCTCGGTCGCTACGCCGCAGCGGCCCGCACGCTGGAGCGGATGGTCTCGCTGAAGCCGAACGTTCCGTCCTATGCGCGGGTCTCCTACTTCCGCGAGCTCAATGGCGACCTCGACGGCGCCGTGCGAGCGATGCGGCTCGCGGTCGCCGCGGGGGGCGGGGGCGAGGCGCTCGCCTACGTCCAGACACTGCTCGGCAAGCTGGAGCTCGATCGCGGCCGATACCGGGCCGCCGGGGTCTCCTACCGCGCGGCGCTCGCAGGCAGCCCCGGCTATCCGCCCGCGCTGGCCGGGCTGGCCCGCGTCGCCTCCGCGCGCGGCGATCTCGGCTCGGCGATCGGCCGCTACCGCGAGGTCGTCGACCGCCTGCCGCTGCCCGAGCACGCGATCGCCCTCGCCGAGGCGGAGCTCGCCGCAGGACGGATGGCGGCGGCGCGCCGCGACCTGGCACTGGTCGACGTCCAGGTCCGGCTCCTGCGCGCGGCCGGAGTCGACGTCGACGCCGAGCTCGCGGTCTACGAGGCCGACCACGGCGATCCCCGCCGAGCGCTGGCGCTCGGCCGTGGCGCCTGGCGGCGGGCTCCCGGTGTGCGCTCAGCCGACGCCTATTCCTGGGCGCTGCACGCCGCCGGTCGGGATCAGGAGGCGCTCGCGATCTCGCGCGAGGCGATGCGGCTCGGTTCCCGTGATCCCTACTTCCTCTATCACGCGGGCCTGATCGCGGCCGGCGCGGGGCAGATCGAGCGCGCCCGCACGCTGCTCGGCAGGCTGCTCGCCCAGAGCCCGGCGTTCAGCCCCTACCACGGCCCCCGTGCCCGGCGCACCCTGGAGGCGCTCGGATGACGGCTCGGCGGATCGCCGCGCTCGCGCTCGCGCTCGCCCTGCTCGCGGCGCTCGCTCCCGCGGGCGCCCAGGCTCACCCGCTCGGCAACTTCACCACCAACCAGCTCATCCAGGTCTCGATCGACGAGCGGCGCGCGAACCTCGACTACGTCCTCGACCTGGCCGAGATCCCGAGCTTCCAGCTCACCCAGCGCCATGACTCCGACCGCGACGGGACGATCGACGGCCGCGAGCGCGCCGCTGCCGCCGCCGGCCTCGAGGACGAGGTGGTGGCCGGTCTGGCGCTGAGCGCCGACGGCGAGCCGGTGCCGCTGCGCCCGGCGGGCGCCGCCCGGCTCAGCTTTCCCGCCGGCCAGGCCGGGCTCACCCTGACCAGACTCGAGGCGAGCTTCGCCGCCCGGCTCGCAGGCCCGGACACCACGGTCGAGCTGGTCAACGAGGCGTTCGCCGATCGCACCGGCTGGCGCGCGATCCAGGTGCTCGAGGGCGACGGTACCGAGGTCACCTCGAGCGTCCCGGCGACCGACCCGACCGACGGCCTGCGTGCCTATCCCGAGGGGCTGTTGCAGTCGCCGCCCGACACCCGCTCCGCGAGCTTCGACTCGGTGGCGGGGGCGGGGACGGTGAGCGCGCCGGAGGGGCTCGGCGACGGCGAGACGACCACCGACCGCGCGAGCGACGGGTTCGCCGGGGCGCTGACCAGCGGCAACACCGAGGGGCTGCTGATCCTGGTCCTGCTCGCGACGTCGTTTGGCTGGGGAGCGCTGCACGCGCTCTCGCCTGGGCACGGGAAGGCGATGGTGGTCGGCTATCTGGCGGGCTCGCGCGGGACGCCGAGGCATGCGCTGGCACTCGGCGCGACGGTCACCGCCACCCACACCGCATCGGTTTTCGCGCTCGGCCTGATCACGCTTGTCGCCTCCGAGTTCATCGTCCCCGAGCGCCTCTATCCGTGGCTCGGAGTCGCCTCCGGGCTGATGGTGGTCGCCGTCGGGCTGACCGTGATGCGCTCCCGCTACCGCCGTTGGCGTGCGGTCCGGGCCGGGGAGGTCTCCGGAACCGGCCACGGCCACGATCACTCACACCACCATCACCACGCCCACGCGCACGGCGACCGTCACCCGGCGCACGATCACGCCCACGCGCATGGCCACACCGATGCTCCGATCCGGATGCGGGAGCTGTTCGGCCTCGGCGTCTCGGGCGGCCTCGTTCCCTGCCCCTCGGCGCTCGTCGTGCTGATCGCGGCGATCTCCCAGCACCGCGTAGCGCTCGGGATGGCGCTGATCTTCGCCTTCAGCCTCGGGCTCGCCGCCACCGTCAGCGGTATCGGGCTGCTGACTCTCTACGGCCAGCGGCTGCTCGGGCGGCTCGAGGCCGAGCGGCGCGTGTTCGGCGGCAGGCTGACCGGCGCGATGCCGGCGATCTCGGCGCTGCTGATCGTCGCGGTCGGCATCCTGATCACCTCCCGAGCGGTCCCGGCGATCGGGTGATGGGACGAATTCGTGATTGATCCGCAACTGCGAGTCGTTCGTAGTAGGGTCGAATGAAGGACCTGGCCTCGATGACAGTCGCTCGCACAGGAACCCCGCTCGACGCCGCCGACTCGGAGCAGGCGATGTCGATGCTCCGCGAGCAGGGGATGCGCGTCTCCGCCGCCAGGCGGCTGGTGATCGAGGCGCTGTTCGCCGCCCCCGGCCCAGTCTCCGCGGAGCAGATCGCGAGCGGCCTTGGGGGCGAGCTGCTGCCCTCGGACTTGACCTCGGTCTATCGCAACCTCGAAGCCCTCGAGCGGGTCGGCTTGGTGCGCCACTTCCACGCCGGCCACGGGCCCGGGCTCTACACCCTCGCGTCGCGGGTCGGCCAGGACCACCTCGCGTGCCAGGTGTGCGGCTCGGTAGAGACGGTCCCGGCCGCCGAGCTCGAGCCGGCCCGGGCCCTGATCCGCGAGCGCTTCGGCTTCACGGCGAGCTTTGACCATTTCCCGATCGTCGGCACCTGCCGCCGGTGCGCCGGCCGGCGGCGGCCGGCGAAAGGCCGACACGACCACGGAGGAGCAGATTGACCGTCCTGCCGATAGCACTCCACATCCCGGACGGGTTCCTCAGCGCCGGGGTGGCGGCGGTCGCCGCCGTGCTCGCTGCGCTCGCCGTCGGGATCGCGCTCAGGGTCTCCGACCGTGAGCTCGACGAGTCGCGGATCCCGATGCTGGGCGTGCTGGCGGCGTTCATCTTCGCGGCCCAGATGCTCAACTTCCCGGTCGCCGGCGGCACCAGCGGCCACTTTCTCGGCGCCACCTTGGCCGCGGCCCTGCTCGGCCCCTGGCTCGCCTGCCTGGTGCTGACCGTGGTGGTCGGTGTCCAGGCCTTCGCCTTCGCCGACGGCGGGATCACCGCGCTGGGCGCCAACGTGCTCAACATGGGCGTTCTCGGCGCCTTGCTGGCCGGGCTCGTCCTCGGCGCGATCGTGCGAACGCTCGCCCCCGGCAGGGGCGCTTTCCTGGCCTCGGTCGGAGGCGTTGCCTGGCTCGCGGTGATGCTCGGAGCGGCCGCCACCAGCATCGAGCTGGCGATCTCCGAGACGGTGCCGCTGGCGACGGTGTTGCCGGCGATGCTCGGCGTTCATGCCCTGATCGGGCTCGGTGAGGCAGCGATCACGGTCGCCGCGGTAGCCGCGGTCCTCGGCCTGCGGCCCGACCTGGTCGCGTTCGGGAGCTGGGAGCCGACCTCACGGGTGCCGGTGGCCCCCGAGCCGGGATCGACGGCGACCGCGCGAGGTGCGTCTTGAGACAGGTCTCGATTCGCATCCTGGTGGCCCTGGGACTGGCGCTGGCGGTCGGGCTGGCGACGGCGGTCTCCCCGTTTGCGTCGTCGAGCCCCGACGGGCTCGAGCGGGTCGCCGAAGACAAGGCCTTCCTCGACCGCGGCGAGCTGCACGGGATCCAGGAGCAGTCGCCGATCCCCGACTACGCGTTCCCCGGGGTCGAGGACGAGCGCCTGGCCACCGGGCTGGCCGGCTTCGTCGGCACCCTCGCGGTGTTCGCGATCGGCTGGGGGCTTGCGGCGCTGCTGCGCCGGGTTCGCCGCCCCACCTCCGTGCCGCGAAGCCGCGGCGCTCCGGCCTGAGGCGAAGGCGGTCGCGGTGGGAGGGCTCTGCAGCCACTCGCTCGAGCTCACCGGGCCGGCCGGCGATCCGGCGAGCCCGGTTCACCGACTCGACCCCCGGGCGAAGATCATCGGCCTGCTCGCGGTGACGGTGGTCGCGATCTCGACCCCGCTCGCGCTCTGGCCCGTCTATCTCGCCTGCCTCGCGGCGCTCGCGACGGTGGCGGCGCTGGCGCGGATTCCCGCCCGGGAGATCTGGCGCCGGGCCCGATTCGTGCTCGCACTCGTCCTGCTCGCCGCCGTCTTCGTGCCCCTCGTCCGCACCGGGGGCGAGGCCTGGTCGCTGGGCCCGCTGACCGTGCACGAGGCAGGGCTGGAGGTGGCAGCGACCGCGGCCGCGAAGGCGGCGATCGGGGTCACCGCGGCGGTCCTGCTCGGCGCCACGACCAGCTTCCCGTCGGTGCTGCGCGGGATGCGGGCGATGCGCACTCCGCGGACCCTGGTCCTGATCGCCGGCTTCATGTACCGCTACCTGTTCGTGATCGTCGAGGAGCTGGGAAGGATGCGGGCCTCGCTGGCCGCCCGCGCGTACCGGCCGCGGCACGCGCTCCACGCCGGGCCGCTCGGCAGGGTCGCGACGGCGATGTTCCTGCGCACGTATCAACGCGGCGAGCGCGTCCACCGGGCGATGCTCGCTCGCGGCTACGACGGCGAGATGCCGCAGCTCGACCGGCTCGTCCTGCGCCGGGCCGACGTCGCCTTCGCCGCCCTGCTTGCGGGCTCGCTGGTGGCGGCGCGGATCGGAGCCGGGTTCGCGGCATGACCTGCGTCGTCGACGCCCGCGGTCTCAGCTACCGGTACCCGAGCGGCCGCGTGGCGCTCGATCGGATCGATCTGCACGTCGACCACGGTGAGCGGGTCGCAATCCTGGGGCCGAACGGGGCGGGCAAGACGACGCTGATCCTGCACCTGAACGGCCTCCTGCGCGGAAGCGGCGAGCTCGAGGCGGCCGGCCTCGAGGTCAACGGCGAGAACCTCGGCGAGGTCCGGGCCCGGGTCGGAATCGTCTTTCAGGACCCCGACGACCAGCTGTTCATGCCGACGGTACGCGAGGACGTCGCGTTCGGGCCCCTGAACCTGGATCTGGAGCAAGGCGAGATCGAGGCCCGGGTGGCCGAGGCGCTGACCGCGGTGCGCATGCAGGCGGCGGCCGGGCGGGCGCCCTACGAGCTCTCGGCGGGCGAGCGGCGCCGGGTAGCGATCGCCACCGTGCTCGCGATGCGACCGCGGCTGCTGGTGCTCGACGAGCCGAGCGCCAACCTCGATCCCCGCACCCGGCGGGAGTTGCTCGACGTGCTCGAGGAGATCGATCGGACGATGCTGATCACGACCCACGATCTGCCGCTCGCCGCGGAGTTCTGCGAACGGGTCGTGATCCTCGCCGCCGGCCGGGTGGTGGCCGACTTGCCCGCCGAGGAGGCCCTGGCCGACGAGGAGCTGCTCGAGCGATATGACCTCGAGCTGCCGGCGGGCTTCGATCCCGCCGCGGTCGAGCGGCGCCCGCGGCCCGGGAGCTCAGGCCGCGCTCGGCCCGCCGTCGCCGGGGCGCTCGGGCTCGGGCGCGGGTGACTTCGGCTCCAGGTCCGTGTCGAGCTGGATCGCGCGGATCGCGTGCTCATCGGGCAGCTTCGCGAGCACCTCGCGAATGATCGCGCCGATCTCGGGCTCGTCGTGGCCGAAGTCGTCGAGCAGGCTGCGCAGCGCCGTGTGGGTGATCTTGAGCTGCGCCGGGGTCAGCTCGAGGTGGTAGTTGATCGATTCCACGCCGACATCCTACGTTGCGCAGGCGACTCTCTAACCTCGCCCGGCGATGGCGGGAGACGTCGCGATAGAGATCGAAGGGCTGCACAAGTCCTACAAGGACGTCGAGGCACTGTGCGGGATCGACCTCGAGGTCGAGCGGGGCACCGTGCTCGGGTTGCTGGGCCCGAACGGCGCCGGCAAGACGACCGCGGTCCGGATCCTGACCACGCTCCTTCCGCCGAGCGCCGGCACCGCCCGGGTCACCGGGCTCGACGTGGTGGCCGATGCGGCGAAGCTGCGCGAGCGGATCGGGCTCGCGGGCCAGTACGCGGCCGTGGACGAGAACCTGACCGGGTTCGAGAACCTGGAGATGGTCGGCCGCCTCTACCACATGGATCGCCTCGGGGCGCGGGAGCGGGCGGCTGAGCTGCTCGAGCGCTTCGGCCTCGCCGAGGCCGCGGACCGACTTGCGAAGACCTACTCGGGCGGCATGCGGCGCCGGCTCGACCTCGCGGCGGCGCTCGTCGTCCGCCCGCCGGTGCTGTTCCTCGACGAGCCGACGACCGGGCTCGATCCGCGCAGCCGGATCGGTCTCTGGGAGGTGATCGAGGCACGCGTCGCCGAGGGCTCGACCGTCCTCCTCACCACCCAGTACCTCGACGAGGCCGACCGGCTCGCGGACCGGATCGCCGTCATCGACCACGGCAAGCTGATCGCCGAGGGCAGCTCGGACGAGCTCAAGACGCGGGTCGGCGGCGAGCGGATCGAGGTCAGGCTCGAAGACCCCCAGCAGGCGGAGGCGGCGATCGCCGCGCTCGGCGAGCTCGCCGCCGACTCCCCCTGGGCCGAGGACGGCACCGTCCGCGTCCCGGTGCACGAGCACCGCGGGGCGATCGCCGCCGCCGTGCGCCGGCTCGATTCCGAGCAGATCTCGATCGACGACATCTCGGTTTCCCGTCCGACTCTCAACGACGTGTTCCTGATCCTGACCGGGCACCGGTCCGAGGACGAGGACGAGGACGAGGACGAGGACGGCGATGGCGAGCGCGACGAGACTGACCGGGAGCGGGAGCGGGAGCGCACCCGATGAGCGCCCGCTACGCGATCTCGGACACGTGGGTCCTGGCGGTGCGGGCCCTGCGGAGGATCCCCCGCAACCCCGACCTGCTGACCGCCTACACGGTGCAGCCGGTGATGTTCACGCTCCTCTTCGTGTTCGTCTTCGGCGGCGCGATCCCGACCCCGGGCTACGACGACTACGCCGACTTCATGATCCCGGGGATCATCGTCCAGCAGATGTCCTTCGGCGGGTTCGCGACCGCGCTCGGCCTCGTCGACGATCTCCAGAAAGGCCTCGTCGACCGGTTCCGCTCGCTGCCGATGTCGCGGATGGCTGTGCTCACCGGGCGCACGCTCTCCGACATCGCGATGAACGCTCTCGCGTTGGCGGTCATGATCGTCGTCGGCTACGCCGTCGGCTTCTCGTTCAGCACCTCGCCGCAGGAGGTGCTGGCCGGGATCGCCCTCTGCCTGCTGATCGGCTACGCGTTCTCGTGGGTCTTCGCCTGCGTCGGCCTGCTCGCCTCGACCCCGGAGGCGGCGAACGCGTTTGGGTTCATCGCGATCTTCCCGCTCACCTTCGCCTCATCGGCGTTCGTCCCGCCCGAGACGATGCCCGACTGGCTGCAGACCTTCGCCACCGACATCAACCCGTTCTCGATCATGGTCGACGCCGTGCGCTCGCTGTTCGTCGGCGGGCCCGGGGGCGACGACGTCCTCCCCTGCATCGCCTGGTGCATCGGGCTGATCGCGGTCTTCGGCACGCTCGCCGTGCGCCGCTACCGCACCGCCGCCCTCAGCAGCTAGTCGCTCGGCGCCGGCCGCTCAACCGGCCGACGCCGGGGCGGCTTCTGCTCCCGGGGCGGTCGCATCCGCCAGCGCGAGCTTCGCGGCCTCATGCAGCTCCGCCGTCGCCCCCTCGATCAGCTGCGCGAGCACGGCGATGTCGTCGACCGCATCGTAGTCGGCCAGCAGGCCGAAGTTGATCCCGCCGTTGTAGGACATGATCGCGATGAACAGCGCCTGGTTCGGGGGCAGAAAGCCGACCGGGAAGATGTCCTCGAGCTCGCGGCCTAGTACGTAGAGCGGGATCTGCGGGCCGGGGACGTTGGTGACCACGAGGTTGAAGAGTCGGGTCGAGAAGTTGATCCGCGCCGCCTGGGCGAGCAGGGTCGGCGGCGCGAAATCGTTGAGCCGCGAGATCACCTCCGCACCGAGCGCCTGCTTGGAGTCCTTGACGCCTCCCATCGACTGCCGGCAGGCGCGCAGGCGCTCGACCGGGTCCTCGACGTAGACGGGCAGCGGTGCGCGCACGGCGACGATCTTGTTGCCGAGCTCCCCGTGCTCCCCCGAGGCGCGGACCGAGACCGGGACCTGGGCGCGCAGCTCGAGCCCCTCGGTGCGAACCCCGCGGCCGTGCAGCCACTCCCGCAGCGCCCCGCTGACCACCGCCAGGACAACGTCGTTGACGGTCCCGCCGAGCGCTGACTTGATCCGCTTGAACTGCGCCAGGTCCCCGCGCACCCACTCGAACCGGCGATGGGAGCCGATCTCGACGTTGAGCGGCACCTGCGGCGCCGGGTTGGCGAAGTTCCAGCCCACCTCACCGAGCGCCTCGGCGGCCTCGGAGACCTGGCCGACGGTGGTGCGCGGGTGCTCGACCGCGCGCTCCAGGCGGCGCAGTAGCCGGACCGGGGTCTGGAGCAGGCCCTCGGCGTCCTTGGCGAGCAGCTGGGCGCCGGATGGCTGCGGCCCCGGCGCCCATTCGTGATCGGGCTCGGCGGGCTCGGGAACCGGCTTGATGTCGAACAGCACCGTCGCGATGTCGACGCCCGAGACGCCGTCGACCAAAGCGTGGTGGGTCTTGGTGAGGAGGGCGAAGCGGTTGCGGGTCAGGCCCTGGACCAGCCACAGCTCCCACAGCGGCTTGGTCCGGTCGAGCGCCTGCGAGAACGTCCGCGCCGCCATCTTTCTCAGCAGCTCCTCTGAGCCCGGGGCCGGCAGCGCCGAGTGGCGGACGTGGTAGTCGAGGTTGAAGCTCGGGTCGTCGACCCAGAACGGCCGGCCGGTCGGTGCCGGCGGGTAGGCGAGCTTCTGGCGAAACCGCGGGACCAGGTGCAGGCGCGAATGGATGTGGTCGAGCAGGTCGCGGTAGCTCATCGGGGGCCCTTCGAAGATGCAGACCCCGCCCACGTGCATGTGGGCCGAGGAGCTCTCGTTGGTGAGGAAGGAGACGTCGAGGGCGCTCAGCCTTTCCATGTGTCCCTGGGCCATGCGCCTAACTTACCGCGGATGCGCCCGCTCGCCGCCGCCGTGCTGACGGTCATCGCCCTTGCATCGTGCGGGGAGGGGGATCGGCCCCTGGACGTCGACGGTGGCTTCGACGCAACCCGCGCCTTCGCCGACCTCGAGGCCCAGGTCGAGCTCGGCCCGCGGCCTGCGGGCTCGCCCGCAGGCCGGCGAACCGCGGCGCTGCTCGCTGCGCGGCTGCGCGAGGCCGGGGTCGAGGACGTCGTCGTGCAGCGACCGTGGCGCAACGTCGTCGGCACGATCCGCGGACGCGGGCCCGGCACCGTCGTCGTCGGGGCCCACTTCGACACCAAGGACGACGTCGGCAGCGGCTTCGAGGGCGCCAACGACGGCGCCTCGGGGACCGCCGTCGTGCTCGAGCTGGCGCGCGCGCTGCCGCGCCCGCTGCCGGGACCTTCGGTCGCCCTCGCCCTGTTCGACGCCGAGGAGCCCCGCGGCAGCCGCCCGTTCGAGCTCGACGGGACCCGCGGCAGCCGCCAGTACGTCGCCGATGCCCGTGCCGGCGGCCTCCAGGGCACGCCGCCGCTGGACGAGATCCGCGCCATGGTGCTCTTCGACCTGGTCGGCGACTGCGAGCTGCGGATTCCGCTCGAGGCCTACTCCGACCCGGCCCTGTACGCGTTGTTCGCGGACGCGGCGCGGCGGCGGACCGACAGCCCGGCCCCGTTCGAGGGCACCCGTATCGGGATCGAGGACGACCACGTCCCCTTCCTCGAGGCCGGCGTGCCGGCGCTCGACCTGATCGACCTCGAGTATGGCCCTTGGCACACGCCCGAGGACACGCTCGACAAGGTCTGCCCGGAGAGCCTCGAGGCGGTCGGCGAGGCGGCGCTCGCCGCGATCCCGCGGATCCGCTGAGCCGCCGCCGCTACCCTCTGCGACATGGCCTCGGCCACCGAATCGCGCGGCCCGCAGCGGGTCCTGCTCGCCGCCCCGCGCGGCTACTGCGCCGGCGTCGATCGCGCCGTACAGGCGGTCGAGCACGCGCTCGAGATGCACGGCCCGCCGGTCTACGTGCGGAAGGAGATCGTCCACAACAAGCACGTGGTCGAGCAGCTCGCAGAGCGCGGCGCGATCTTCGTCGAACAGGAGACCGAGGTCCCCGAGGGGGCGCTGGTGGTCTTTTCGGCCCATGGCGTGGCCCCCAGCGTGCACGCGAACGCGGCGGCGCGCAGCCTGCGCACGATCGACGCCACCTGCCCGCTGGTGACGAAGGTCCACGTCGAGGCGCGCAAGTTCGCCGAGCAGGGCTACACGATCATCCTGATCGGGCACGAGGGCCATGAGGAGGTCGAGGGGACGACCGGCGAGGCCCCGCAGAACATCGTCTTGGTCGAGACGGTCGAGGACGTCGACGCGCTCGAGCTCGACGATCCCGACCACGTCGCCTTCATCACCCAGACCACGCTCTCGGTTGACGAGACGGCCGGGATCATCGCCCGCCTGCGCGAGAAGTTCCCCGGGATCACCGCCCCCAAGTCCGACGACATCTGCTACGCGACCACCAATCGCCAGATCGCCGTCAAGCAGCTCGCTCGCGAGTGCGAGCTGGTCCTGGTGATCGGCTCGACCAACTCGTCGAACTCGAACCGGCTGGTCGAGGTGGCGCGCGAGCACGGTGCCCACTCGCACCTGATCGACAACGCCTCCCAGGTCGAGGAGGCGTGGCTGAACGGGGTCGCGACGGTGGGCATCACCTCGGGCGCGAGCGCCCCCGAGGAGCTGGTGGCCAAGCTGGTCGAGTTCTTCCTCGACCGCGGCGCAGGCGAGGTCTCCGAGCTGCGCGCGGTCGAGGAGGACGTGCGCTTCATGCTCCCGAAGGAGATCCGCACCGAGCTCGCGGCGCGGGCCTGACTTGCACGACCATTCCCGCAGCGGTGCCACCCGCGCCCTGCGCCTGACCCTCGCGCTGACCGCCGGCTTCACGGTCGTCGAGGTGGTAGGCGGGATCGTCGCCGACAGCCTCGCGCTACTCGCCGATGCGGGCCACATGCTGTCCGACAACGCATCGCTCGCGATCGCGCTTTTCGCCGCCTGGCTCGCGGGCCGCCCGGCGGGCCCGAACCGCACCTTCGGCTACCGGCGGGCCGAGATCCTCGCGGCGCTGTTCAACGGCGTCACCTTGGTCGCGATCTCGATCTGGATCTTCATCGAGGCGGGGGACCGGTTCGGCGACCCGCCCGAGGTCGAGGGTGGACTGATGCTCGCGATCGCGGTCGGCGGACTGATGGTCAACCTGATCGCGGCCAGGCTGCTGCACGGTCACGCCCGGGCCAGCCTCAATGTCTCGGCCGCGCTCCGTCACGTGCTCGCCGACCTGCTCGGCTCGGTGGGCGTGATCGTCGCCGCGTTGATCATCCTGATCAGCGGCTGGGAATACGCGGACCCCCTGGTCAGCGTCCTGATCGGGCTCCTGATCCTGGCCAGTTCGTGGGGGATCCTGCGCGACTCGACCCAGATCCTGCTCGAGGGCTCTCCGACCGGGACCGACGTCGAGGAGGTCGGGCTCGCGATGGCCTCGATGCCGGGCGTCAACCAGGTCCACGACCTCCACGTATGGACGATCACCTCCGGGTTTCCGGCCCTCGCCGCCCACGTGCTGGTCGATCGCGACACCGATTGCCACGCCACCCGCCGGGCGCTCGAGCTGATGCTCGGCGAGCGCTTCGGGCTCGAGCACACCACGCTTCAGGTCGATCACGAGGGCGGCGAGCTGCTGCAGATCGAGACCAGCCGCTACGGGACGCCGGCGGAGAAGCTGACCGAGTAGAGGTCGACGCCCTCGCCGGCGACGAGCCGCAGCTCGTGACGCTCGTGCCTCGCATGCGCAGCGAGCTCGAGCAGGCCGGGCGCCGAGACCGGGATGGTTCGCTCTGCTTCGCGATCGAGTCGCACCCGAAGCTCGCCCTCGCCGTCGGCCGAGGCGTACACGCCGCCCGCCTCGTAGGCGAGCTCGAGCGACGCGCCGCGCTCGGGCGGGCGCCACGGATCGCTCACCGAGCCGCCCGGAAGCACCTCTTCGGATGGCGGGACGACGAGTGCGCCTGGCGCGTCGGTTGGTCGCAGCGGCTCGAGCTCGGGCGGGAGCGTTGCGAGCGGGTCGAGCTTGCGCAGCTCGCCCTGGATCGCCTCCTCCGTGGCCTGGTACTCGCCCTCGCCGAAATGAAACCAGCGCAGCCCCCCGCCGCGCCCCCAGAGGAACAGCGAGGGCCAGCCGGTGCAGCCGTAGTCATGCCAGACGCCGTAGCCGGAGTCGTCGGCGACCGGGTGGTGGACTCCGAGCCGCTCGAGCGCCGGCGCGAGGCTGCCGTCCCGGGCGGTGAACGGGAATCGGGGGGAGTGGATCCCAAGCGTCGTCAGCCCGGCGCCGCGGTAGCGGCGGTCCCACTCGATCGCGTAGGGCAGCGCCCGGACGCTGTTGAGCTGCGCGAAGTCGAGGAAGTGGACCAGCACCGGACCCGCGGCGGTCAGCTCGGACATTCGTAGCGCCGATTCGCTGCCGTGCCAGCGCAGGCGACCGGGCAGCTCGGGCGCCGCGATGTCGTCTCGCCGCGGGCGCATCGGGCGCGGATCCTAGAGCCGCCCGGACGGCGATAATGCGCGGATGCGGCGTCGCGGTGACCTGATCCTCGGGATCGCGCTCGGGATCGCGCTCGGGATCGCGATCCTGGCGGTCTTCGTGTTCGTGTTCAGCGAGGACACCGTCGACGCGCCATCGATCGACCGCAGCGAGCAGACCGAACGACCCGCCGACCGCTGACTCGTAAGATCGGAGCCATGCGCGGGGCTTCGACGATCGGCTCGCGGGCACGCTCGGTGGCGCTGCTGGCGCTCGGGGCGCTGGCCGTGCACCAGGGCCGCTACCTGCTCGCGCCGGCGAGCACCGATCACGGCCACGGGTATCTCGAGCTGCTCGGGCCGGTGATTGTCCTCGTCACCATGGCCGCGATCGCGGTCTCGTTCCTGGCCACGCTCGTGCGTCGCTGCCTGCCCGTGGCGCCCGCTCCCGAGCAGGCGACCGATCGGGCGGTCGTCTTCGCGGTTGGGCTGCTTGCCGTCTACTTCCTCCAGGAGACCGGCGAGGCGCTGCTGACCGCCGACCATCACCCCGTCTTCGCCCACCTGCTCGGGAGCGGGGGCTGGCTCGTGCTGCCGCTCGCGATGACCTTCGGAGGGCTCGCCGCGCTCGCCGGTCGCTGGCTCGATCGGACCGAGCTCCGGGCCGCGATCGCGCTGCTCGCAACCCCGCTTCCGCGCCCGCCGCGGAGGACTCCCCGCCCGCGGGCGATCCGCGCCTGGGCGCTCGAGTCCCTGCTCGGGACTCTCCGCCTCTCGCCTCGCGCGCCTCCGGCCTGACCGCCGGCTGACCCCCAAGGGACGGCCGGCATCGGTAGTGCCGGATGTCTACGGGCGGTGCACCGCCGCCCGAAAAAGGAGCGTTCGAACATGCAGTCACGAAGAATGGCCGCGGCGATCGCCGTGATCGGGGTGATCGCCGCTGTGGTCCTGTTCGTCGTGCTTCGCGACGACGACGACGAGCCCACCGTCGCCGCGACGACGACGACCGAAACGACGACCCCCGCCAACGGAGGGGGAGGCGGAGGCGTGAAGCCGGAGCCGCCGCCGGAGCCCGAGCTGGCGACGATCGTGGTCAAGAACGGCCAGCCGGTGGGCGGCGTGCAGGAGCTCGAGTTCGACAAGGGCGGGCGGATCCGCTTCCTCGTCGAGTCAGATATCGATGAGGAGGTGCACCTGCATGGCTATGACGTCAGCAAGGAGGTAAGCGCGGGCGGCGAGGTCGAGTTCGACGTCGCGGCGACGATCGAGGGCGTATTCGAGGTCGAGCTCGAGGAATCGGTCGTGCCGCTCGCCGAGATCACGGTGGGCCCCGCTTGACCGAAGCGCTCGACGGGATCCTGGTGGTCGGCCACGCGCTGGTCGGCCGCCAGGACCTGCCGATCCCGGAGTGGCTGTTCGCCTGGGGCGCGTCGCTGGTCCTGATCGTCACCTTCGTCGCGCTCTCGGTCGCTTGGCACCGGACCCGGCTCGAGCAGGAGGGCTGGCGGCCGGCGGCGCCGTGGCTCTCGCGGCTGCTGGTCAACCCGGTCACCTCGGTGCTCGCCGGCCTGGTCGGCGTCTCGCTGCTCGCGGTCGTCGTCTGGTCGGGCCTGGCCGGCACCGAGGCCCCGGATCGCAACTTCTCGGTCACCTTCGTCTTCGTCACGGTCTGGCTCGGGATGGTCGCGATCAGCGTCGTCCTCGGGGACGTCTTTCGGGCCTTCAACCCGTGGCGGGCAATCGCGCGCACGGTTGGCGCTCTCTTCGAGCTGGTCGCCCGACAGTCGCCGCCGCCACCCTTGAGCTATCCGGAGCGGCTCGGGCGCTGGCCTGCGGTCGCGGGCGTCTTCGCCTTCGTCTGGCTCGAGCTGATCTACGGGGCAGCCGGCTTCCAGACCGTCGGCCTGACCCCGCACACGGTGGCGATCGCGACCCTCGTCTACTCCGCCTACACGTTTGTCGGCATGGCGCTGTTCGGGAGCGAGCGCTGGCTCGACCGGGGCGAGGCGTTCTCGGTCTACTTCTCGATGTTCGCGAGCCTCGCACCGCTCGAGGTCCGCGATCGGACCCTGGGCCGCCGGAAGCCGCTCGCCGGGGCCTCGGCCTGGGTCGCGGCTGCGCCCGGCTCGGTGGCGCTGATCCTGCTGACGATCGCAGCGACGACCTTCGACGGCGCCTCCGAGGGAGCTCTCGCGGAGCCGATCGCGACCGTCTTCGACTGGCTCGAGGGCGCGGGCCTGGGCCCGGTCGCCTCGCTGCGGATCACCAACACGGTCTTCCTCGCGGCTTCGATCGCGTTCGTGTGCGGCCTGTTCTGGTCGGGGATCTACGGCATGCACACGGTGCGGACCGGGCTCACCACGACGCGGCTGGCGAGCGCGTTCGCGCACGCGTTCATCCCGATCGCGCTCGCCTACCTGGTCGCGCACTACTTCAGCCTCGTCGTCTTCCAGGAACAGGCCCAGTTCACGTTCCTGCTCTCCGATCCGCTCGGGGAGGGCTCGGACCTGTTCGGCACCGTCGGCGACGGGATCGACTACGGGGCTCTGAGCGCAAACGCGATCTGGTACGTGCAGGTGGGCGCCCTGGTGGTCGGGCACGTTACGGCCCTGGCGCTGGGCCACGACCGCGCCTTGGCCGTCTACGGCGACACGCGCTCAGCGACCCGGTCGCAGTACTGGATGCTGGCGCTGATGGTCGGCTTCACCTCGCTCGGCCTCTACCTGCTCTCGCAGGCCAACCAGTAGCTTGGGTCCCGTGGTCTTGCTCGCGCACGCCGGGCATTGGGCGATCTGGGTGCTGTACTCGGTTCCGGTCGTGATCGTGCTCGCCTCGATCGTGATCAGCCTCGTCCGCGGCCGCCACGGTGGGCCTGAGGACCCCGATCCACAGCGGTGAGCGGAACATTGCGACGGCATGCGGGACGAAATCGTCGGCTCGGCGCGCGGCGGCTCGAGCCGAGCGCCTAGACGCCGGCCAGCGCGCTGATCCCGAGCACCGCGGCGAAGCCGGCGCAGGTGAGCGCGACCCGGGGCCAGGACGCGTGCTCTGAGTGCGCCTCGGGCAGCAGGTCGGTGGCGCCCATGTAGAGGAAGAAGCCCGCGTAGACGGCGAGGATCGCGCCGAGGGTCGACTCGGAGACGGTGATCGCGCTGCCGACGATCGCCCCGACCAGCGGGGCGCCGGCGTCGATAGCGAGCCAGCGCCGCGCCTGGCGCCGGTCGTTGGATTGACTGAGCACGAAGCTGACCGTGTTCAGGCCGTCGGCGAAGTCGTGGCTGATCACGGCGACAAAGACGAGCACGCCGGTCGCGGTGTCGAGTCCGAAGGCGAGCCCGATCCCGAGGCCGTCGATGAAGCTGTGCGCCGAGAGGCCGAGAGCGCCCAAGGTGCCGACCCGGTGGTGGGCGCGCGCCTGGGCCGGGTCGTCGCGATGGTGCAGGACGAGCACTCGCTCGGCGAGGAAGAAGGCGACGAAGCCGGCCCCGGCGAGGGCGCCGACCTCGCGGGCGTCGTCGAGGTTCTCGAACGCCTCCGGGAGCACGTCGAAGAGCGCCACCGCGACCACGACGCCGCCGGTCAGCGCGATCAGCGTCGGCAGCGAATGTGCGAGGCGCAGGCCGAGCGCCCCGCCGGCGACGGTGGCGACGACGGTCGCCGCTGCGAACGGGATCGCGATCCACTCCATCTAGCGAGAATGATAATCGTTATCAATACCGGTATGCTTCGGCGAGTGAGGCGACGGGCTCCCGAAGGCTCCGGATGGGCGAAGCTCGCGCGTGCTGCCCTCGAGCAAGGCGGGCACCGCAGCGGCGGTGCGCGGGCGGCGGTGATCGAGTTGCTCGCCGCCGAGGCCTGCTGTCTGAGTGCGCAGGAGATCGTCGATCGGCTCCGGGGGCGAGGCCGTCCGGTCGGCACCGCAAGCGTCTACCGGGCCTTGGACCTGCTCGGCCGCGCCGGTGTCGTCGCGCGGGTCGAGGTCGGCGGTGGCGGCGCGCGCTACGAGGCGATCGAGCCAGGCGGAGACCATCACCACCATCTGATCTGCGACACCTGCGGGGAGATCACCCCGTTCTCCGACCCGGCTCTCGAACGAGCGATCGACCGCCTCGGCGGTCGGGTGCGCCATCGGGTCCGCGGCCACGACGTCGTCCTGCGCGGCGACTGCCCGCGGTGCCGCGACCGGCTCAGCCGCTAGCGAGCAGCCGCTCGAGGCGGGCCCCGAGCTCGTCGCGCAGCGCCTCGCGGATCGGGCCCTCCTGGGCGCGCTCGACCAGCTCCTGCAGGAAGCCCTCGATCACCAGGCGCTGTGCCTCGGGCTCGGCGAGCCCGTGCGAGCGCAGGTAGTAGAGCTGCTCGGGATCGACCTGGGCAACTGCGGCGGCATGGGTGCACCGTACGTCGTCGGCCTCGATCTCGAGCCCCGGAATCGCGTCGGCGTGGGCGGCGGTGGAGAGCAGAAGGTTGCGGCTCTCCTGAAAGGCGTCGGTGCGCTGAGCGCCGGGGTCGACCCGGATCATCCCCCGCCAGACCGCGGTCGCGCGATCGGCGAGCACCCCCCGGAAGGCGAGGTCGGAGGTCGTGTCCTCGGCCGCGTGCTCCTGGGTCGTGTCGTAGTCGAGGTGCTGGGCGCCCGCCCCCGCGTAGGCGCCGGTGACCCTGGCGCTCGATCCGCGGCCCGCGAGCTTGGTCTCCATCCGCACCTTGCCGCGCGCCGAGCCGAAGCCGAGCGCGACCCACTCGAGGTTCGCGTCGCGCCCGACCTCGGCGCGCTGGGTGGCGAACACCCAGCTCTGCTCGGAGAGCTGCTGCTCGCAGACGTAGCGCAAATTCGCACCGTCGCCGACGACCAGCTCGACGACGCCGTTGAAGAGCGCCTCCCCCTCGGACGAGTAGCGCTCCCAGACCTCGGCCTCGGCCCCCTCCTCGAGCACGATCAGCGCCCGCCAGTCGAGGCCACCCTCAGGCGCGCCGACCTCGAGCCTGACCGGCTCGGCGAGCCGCGAGCCGCGCGGCACGTAGACGAGCACGCCGTCGCTCCAGCGTGCCTCGTTGCGGGCGACGAACGGGTCGCTCGCCGGCACCAGGCTGCCGAGCCGCTCCCGCGCCACCTCGCCGAGCCGCTCGATCCCCTCGGCGAGGCCGAGGACCACGGGGCCGTCGCCGTCGCCGTTGGTCTCCGGAAGCCCGCCGACGGTGGCCCGCACAGGCTCGTAGGCGTCGAGGTCGAGCCCGGCGAGGTCGGTGAACTCCCAGCCGCGGTCCTTGGCGGTCGGCAGGGCGAGTCCCCGCGACAAAGAGGCGCCCTCGCGGCGCCTCTTCGTCAGCCAGTCCGGCTCGACGGCCGTCGCAGCGTCAGCCAATCGAGCCCTCCATCTGAAGCTCGATCAGGCGGTTCATCTCGACCGAGTACTCCATCGGCAGCTCCTTGGCGATCGGCTCGATGAACCCGTTGACGATCATCTTCGACGCCTCCTCCTCGTCCAGCCCGTGCGCCTGGAGGTAGAAGAGCTGGTCCTCGCCGACCTTGGAGACCGAGGCTTCGTGACCGACGTTGGCGTCGGACTCGTCGATCCGGATCGTCGGGTAGGTGTCCGAGCGCGAGTCCTCGTCGAGCAGTAGCGCGTCGCAGACGACCTTCGACTTCGTCTCGGTCGCTCCCTCGGCGACCTCGAGCAGGCCGCGGTAGGTCGCCCGGCCGCCGTCCTTGGAGATCGACTTCGAGAAGATCGACGAGGTCGTCTTCGGCGCCGCGTGGATGATCTTGCCGCCCGCGTCCTGGTGCTGGCCCTGGCCGGCAAAGGCGATCGAGAGCAGCTCTCCGTGCGCGCGCTCGCCGAGCAGGTAGATGCTCGGATACTTCATCGTCAGCTTCGAGCCCAGGTTGCAGTCGACCCAGGACATCTGCGCGTCCTGATGGGCGATCGCCCGCTTCGTGACCAGGTTGAAGACGTTGGTCGACCAGTTCTGGACCGTCGTGTACCGCACATTCGCGCCCGGCTTGGCGATGATCTCGACCACCGCCGAGTGCAGCGAGTCGGTCGAGTAGACGGGCGCCGTGCAGCCCTCGATGTAGTGCACGTCCGAGCCCTCCTCGGCGATGATCAGGGTGCGCTCGAACTGACCCATGTTCTCGGTGTTGATCCGGAAGTAGGCCTGCAACGGCATCTCGACCTTGACCCCGGCGGGGACGTAGACGAACGAGCCGCCGGACCAGACGGCCGAGTTGAGCGCCGCGAGCTTGTTGTCGTTCGGCGGGATCACCGTTGCCCAGTACTCGCGGACGAGCTCGGGGTGCTCGCGCAGCGCGGTGTCCATGTCGGTGAAGATCACGCCCTGGGCCTCGAGCTTCTCGTTCACCTGGTGGTAGACGACCTCGGACTCGTACTGGGCCCCGACACCGGAGAGGAACTTGCGCTCGGCCTCGGGGATCCCGAGCCGGTCGAAAGTGTTCTTGATGTCCTCCGGGACCTCGCTCCAATCGCGGCTCGCGCGATCGGAGGCGCGGACGAAGTAGTGGATGTCGTCGAAGTCGATCTGGCCGAGATCGCCGCCCCAGTCGGGGGTCGGGCGATTCTCGAAGTGCTCGAGCGCCTTGAGCCTGAACTCGCGCATCCACTCTGGCTCGTCCTTGTACTCGGAGATCGACTCGACGACCTCGCGCGAAAGCCCCTTCGGCGCCTTGTAGGCGTAGCCGGTCTCGGGGTCGTGGAAGCCGAACTTCTCCGCGTAGTCGGTGTTGATGCCCTTCAGCGCGGATTCGGACTCGGTCAGCTGCTTGCCGGAGGGGGCGAGCGTCTCGGGGGGCTTGGTCATCAGGAAATCAGAGCTCCAGCTTCACTTCGTCGTGGTCGATTCGCACCTCGAACGTGTCCACCGGACGATAGGCGGGGAGGGTGCGTGGCTTGCCGGTTCGAAGGTCGAAGAGCGAGCCGTGGCGCGGACACTCCACGGTACAGGAGGCCGGGTAGAACTCCCCCTCGGCGAGCGGCCCGTCGTCGTGCGAGCAACGGTCCTCGATCGCGAACAGATCGCCGCCGGCGCAGTGAAAGACCCCGATCTTGCGCCCGTCGGCCTCGACGATGCGCATCTCGCCCTCCGGCAGGTCGGCGAGCTTGCAGACGCTGATCGTCTCGGTTTCGGTCGGCACTCGTGGGCTCCAGGGTCGCGCACGCCAATTATTCCTACTGTCAGGGTCGGATTTTAGCGGTCGGGCGAGCGCCGACGGGGAGTAGGTTCCGGGCGATGGAGCGCGACCCGCAACCGGCGCGCGCGCGGATCGCGCTCGCGGTCGCAGCGGCGCTCGTGCTCGGCGGTCTTGTGGTCGCGATCGGGCTCGCGCGGGGCGGCGATGACGACGCCCCGGTCCCTGGCCCCGACCCGTTTTGCGTCAGATCGTGGAACTCGGACCCGGCCGCGACCGCTTACGGGCGCCATAACTTCAACTCACACCGGTACGAGGGCGCACTGGTCACCTTCCTCGACCTGACGGCAAACGAGCTGGCGGGCGGCGAGGGCGGTCACTGCGCGGTGGTGTTCCCGTCGCGGGCGCTCGACTCCGAGCCGTTCGCCGCCGGCCAGGTGCTGATCGGCTCGCAATGGCAGCCGATCAGCCTTCTGGAGGGGGTGAGCACGGTGCGAGTCGCCGAGCTGCAGGCCCGGGCCGCCGGCGGGGGCGTCAACGCATCCCTGGCGGCGAGCGGTCGGCTTGTTCCCCTGGCCGAGTGATCGAGGGCGGCTTCGGGGTCGAGTAGGGTCGGAGCGACCCAGACCCGACCCCACGGAGACCTCGATGAATTACAAGGCCGTTCTCGCGACCACGTTGGCGCTCGTCGCGCTCCCCGGTATCGCCTTGGCGGGAGCGGGCCAGACGGTCGAGCTCGGCAGCCACGTCAAGATCCGCGACAGCTTTCCCGCCTTCCACGGCAAGGTGAAGGCCCATAACGCGGCCTGCGTCGAGCAGCGGCGCGTGAAGCTGTTCAAGGAGCGGCGCAACGGCGGTCGCAAGTTGCTCGGCTTCGATCAGACCGACAACGACGGCAAGTGGCTGGTCGAGGTTGACCCGCTCAAGTCCGGCGCCTACTTCGCCGTCGCCAAGCGCCGCGAGGAGGGCACCGCGGGGACGATCTACGTCTGCCTGCGCAAGAAGTCGCGGACGGTCGCGGTCGACTGAGCGAGCACTTCGGGCAGGGGCCGGCGGCGCACGCCGGGCCCTGATTGCCCGCACAGGGGTCGTGTAGCTTGGCGACGCGTGCCGGGAAGCGAGCTGCGATCGACGGGCCGCCGAGCTGCCGGGCGCTTCTGGCCCGCCGGCCCGCCGGGATACGTGCTCGCCGGCCTGTTGCTCGCCGGCGTCGGCCTGCGTCTGGTCGCGGTGATCAGCTGGTGGCCAACCGCCTCGACGCTGGATGATGGCTATCAGCTCTATGCCGAGACGAACCCGTTCGAGGATCCGCAGCACCCGGCCGGGTACGCGCTGATCCTCGCCGCGCTCGGCGCGCTGACGCGCGAGATCGCGGTGCCCGTCTCTGCTCCAGCACCTGGTCGGCATCGCGCTCGGCGCTGCTGCTGTTCGCGGCGACCCGGCGGGTGGCGCGGATCCGCAGTGGGCCGGGCTGCTGCCGGCCGCATCGTGCTCCTCAACCCCGACCAGATCTTCCTCGAGCACTCGATCATGTCGGAGAGCTGGGCCGTGCTCACGATGTCGGTCGGGTTCTACGCGGCGGTCAGGGCATTCGACGAGCCCGACCCTGGTGGCGCTGGCCGGCGCTCGCGGGTGGCGCGCTGGCGCTCGGGGTCACGATCCGCAGCGCCGGGACTGTTGGTGATCCCGGTGGCCGTCCTGGCGCTGCTGCTCTGCCGTCCGCAGGCCGTTCGCCGCCTGGCGCCGGCATTGGCAGGCGCCGGTCGCTGCGGCCGGCGTCGCTGCGCGGATCCTGCTCGCCTTCGCGGTGCCAACGCACGGCTTCGGCGAGCGATTCGGGCTCGGTCCGTCGCAGGGTTGGCTGCCTGTACGGGCGCGCTGCCCAGTTCGCGGATTGCAACCAGTTCACACCCCCGCCGGGCACCGAGGGCCTGTGCGAGGAAACCCCCGCGTCCGAGCGGCCCGGCGCCTACTACTATCTGTTCGAGCCCACGGCGCCGGGGTGCGGGCGTTCGGTGGATTCGGCGAGAGCGACGAACTGGTCGGCGAGTGGGCGAAGCGCGCGATCCGCGCTCAGCCCGGCGACTACCTGGGCACTGATGTGGGAGTACCTGCGCGCGTACTGGTTCTCGGGCTTGACGCCGCCGCGGGGGCACCAACCTGGACCCGCAGCTCGACTTCACGGGCGCGAGCCTGTTCGAGGCCGAGATCGAGCGGAGCCTGGAGTCCTTCTACAGCGATTCTCCCTCGACCGGGATCAGCCGGGCCTCGAGCTCCTGCGCGGCTGGCAGGAGGTGGCACGGTTCGGAGGGACCGCTCTTGCGATCACCACCGTCCTCACCTGGTCGGGCTCTGGGTCGGGACTCGCCGCTCGCGAGCCGGCGTGCTGCTTGTTCGGGATCGGCGGCCTGGCGCTGCTCGTGGCGCCGGCACTGATCGGGAACTACGTCGGCCGCTACACCGTGCCGATGGCCGGCCCGCTGGTCGCCGCCTCGGCGATTGCGCTGGTCGCGCTCTGGCGTCGCCGGAGCGAACGCCGAGAGCCCGAGGTCCAACCCGGCGGCGCGGATCCCCCGGCCTCGGCGCCCGCTTAGACCTGATCGCGCTCGGCGACCGGGTCGCCCGGCGCTCCCTCGTCCTCCCAATCGGCCACGTCGCCGAGCGCCGCGGACTTGATCACCTTGAGCCCGAGCAGCGCGCATTTCATCCGCGTCGCCGAGATCTCGATCCCGAGCAGGTCGAGGACGAATTCCTTGTCGAGGCGCAGCAAGTCCTCGCGGCTCCTTCCCGCCAGCTCCTCGCTCAGCATCGAGGTCGCGGCGGTCGAGATCGCGCACCCCTTGCCCTCGAACCCGATCTCCGAGACACGCCCCTCGTCGTCGAACGCGAGGTAGACATGCTGCTCGTCGCCGCAGAACGGGTTCGTGTCCTCGAACTCGAGCTGAAAGCGCTCGGGGCGGCCGAAGTTCCGCGGCCGCTTGTAGTGATCGAGGATGTTCTCGCGGTAGAGCTCGTCCACGGTCTCTGGCTCAGCCGGTCCCGAACACGCGCCGCGCATCGTCGAGGCCCTCGACCAGCCGGTCGATCTCCTCGGCGGTCGTGTAGACGCCGAAGCTCGCCCGGGCCGTCGCCGCGACCCCGAGCCGCTCCATCAGTGGCTGGGCGCAGTGGTGGCCGGCACGGACCGCGACCCCGTGGCGGTCGAGGATCTCCGAGACGTCATGGGCGTGGATGCCCTCGAGCTCGAACGAGACCGGCCCGATCCGCTCCGGGGACCGGGGAGGGCCGAAGATGCGCAGCCCGGGGACCTCGCTCAGACGCTCGATCGCGACCGCGGTGATCTCGCGCTCGTGCTCGGCGACGGCATCCATCCCGAGCCCGTCGAGCCAGCGCAGCGCGGCCGCCATCCCGATCGCCTGGGCGATCGCCGGGGTGCCCGCCTCGAATCGTGCCGGCGGGTCGGCCCAGCTCGTTCCGGCCTTGGTCACCTTGCGGATCATCGATCCGCCGCCGAGGAAGGGCGGCATCTCGCGCAGCAGGTCGAGGCGCGCCCAGAGCGCCCCGATCCCGGTCGGGCCGTAGGCCTTGTGGCCGGTCAGCGCGTAGAAGTCCACACCCAGGTCGGTGACGGCAAGCGAGAGCTTCGGCGCCGCCTGGGCGCCGTCGGCGAGCACGAGCGCGCCGGCCTCATGGGCCAGCCGCGAGACCTCGGCGAGCGGGTTCTGGGTCCCGAGCACATTCGAGACGTGCGCCACCGCGACCAGCTTCGGGCCGCGTTCGAGCAGCATCTTGTAGGCGTCGAGGTCGAGCAGGCCCTCGTCGTCGACCGGGACCCAGTCGATCTCCGCTCCCGAGCGCTCGGCGAGTAGCTGCCAAGGAACGATGTTCGAGTGATGCTCCATCTCGGTGAGCACGATCCGGTCCCCGGCACCGACGTTGGCAGCCCCCCAGGCGTAGGCAACGAGGTTGATCGCCTCGGTCGCGTTGCGAACGAAGACGACCTCCCGCCGATCGGCGGCGCCGATGTGGTCGGCGACGGTGGCCCGGGCGCCCTCGAAAGCGGCCGTCGCCTCGGCCGAGAGCGTGTGCGAGCCGCGATGGACGTTCGCGTGGTGGCGACGCTCGTAGCGGTCGACCGCCTGGATCGACGCCAGCACCCGCTGCGCGCTCGCCCCCGAGTCCAGGTATGCGACCGGCCGCCCGTTGACCTCGCGCTCGAGCGCCGGGAACGCCGCTCGGACCTTGTCCACGTCGAGCGTCGAGTGCCGAGTGCCGAGTGCCGAACTCACGCTTTCGCCGCGACCTCCTCGCCAATCCAGCCGTAGCCCTTCGCCTCCAGCTCGCCGACCAGCTCGGGGCCGCCCTCCTTGACGATCCGTCCGTCGTACATGACGTGGACGAAGTCGGGCTCGACCAGGTGCAGGATGCGCTGATAGTGGGTGATGATCAGGACCCCCATCTCGGGGCCGGCGAATTGGTTGACGCCCTCGGCGACGACCCCGAGCGCGTCGATGTCGAGCCCGGAGTCGGTCTCGTCGAGGACCGCGAGCTTGGGCTGCAGCATCGCCAGCTGCAGCACCTCCATGCGCTTCTTCTCGCCGCCGGAGAACCCGTCGTTGACGTACCTGGCGGAGAACTCCCTCGGGATCTTGACCAGCTCCATCGCCGCCTCGGTGTCACGGCGGAACTCCTTCAGGCTGACCTGGCCCTCGCCGCGCGCTTCCCGGTGCGCGTTGAGCGCCATCCGCAGGTACTTGGCGACCGTCACGCCCGGGATCGCGACCGGGTACTGAAAGGCCATGAAGAGGCCGGCTCGGGAGCGCTCCTCGGGATCGGCCTCGGTGATCTCGACGCCCTCGAACCAGATCTCGCCCTCGGTGACGTCGAGCTGCGGGTGGCCCATGATCGCGTTCGCAAGCGTCGACTTGCCTGAGCCGTTCGGCCCCATCAGCGCATGGACCTCGCCCCTCGACACCGTCAGATCGAGCCCCTTGAGGATCTCCTTGTCCTCGGCGGTGACGTGCAGGTTGCGGATCTCCAGGTCGGCCACGCGTTTCCTTTCAGTTTCGGTTGCTCGCGTCAGGCGACGCTCTGCGCGACGGGCTCGGCGCGATCGGCCGTTGGCGGGCCCGCGAACTCGACCAGCTCGGCCAGGGTGGTCTGGCGGAGCGCCTTCGTCACACCGCCGTGGACTCGCGTCCAGAGCATCTTGGTCGCGCAGGCGCGGTCGGCGTCGGCCTCGTGCGAGCACAGGACCCGCCCCTCGCGGTCGGGATGGAAGCACTCCATCGGGGCGACCGGGCCCTCCAGGGCCTCGACGACTTCGATCATCTCGATCTCCGTCGCGGGCTTGGCCAGCCGGTAGCCGCCGTGTGCGCCGCGCACCGACGTCACCAGGTCCGCTTGGCGCAGCTTCGCGACCAGGTGCTCGAGATAGGCGAGCGGCAGCATCTCGGACTCGGCGACCGCCGCGAGGGCAACCGGCTCGGCCTCCTCGGGGGCCGTGGAGCCCGCCCTGCGGCCCAGCTCGACCATCAGTCGCACGCCGTATTCAGCCTTGGTCGAGAACAGCATCGTCCCTAAATCCTACTCAAGGGGTCGGTTATGGCAGCGTCCGGTGCGTCGCAATAATTCGCCGCGGGTGAAACTGATCATCCAGATCCCCTGTCTCGACGAGGAGCAGGATCTGCCGGGGACGCTTCGCAGGCTGCCCCGCCAGGTCGAAGGCTTCGACCGGGTCGACTGGCTGGTGGTCGACGACGGGTCGACCGACCGCACCCTCGCCGTCGCCCGTGAGGGCGGGGTCGACCACCTGGTCAGCCTGACCAACAACAAGGGCCTCGCGGCCGCCTTTCAGGCCGGTCTCGACGCATCGTTGAAGCTCGGCGCCGACGTGGTCGTCAACACCGACGCGGACGGCCAGTACGACCCGGCCGACATCCCGCAACTGGTCGCGCCGATCCTCGCCGGGAATGCCGACATGGTCGTCGGCGATCGCCGAATCGAGGACCTCGAACATTTCTCGGGCTCGAAGAAAGCGCTGCAGCGCATCGGCAGCTGGGTGGTCCGGAAGCTGTCCGGAACCGATGTCCCCGACACGACCTCCGGTTTTCGCGCCTACAACCGCGAGGCGGCGATTCAGCTGCTCGTCGTCTCCAACTTCACCTATACGCTGGAGAGCCTGATCCAGGCCGGCCGGACCCTGGTCGCGGTCGAGCACGTGCCGATCGCCGCCAACCCGCAGACCCGCGAGTCGCGCCTCTTCGACTCCAACGCCGCCTACGTTCGCCGCAGCGCGCTGGCGATCGTGCGCGCCTTCATCCTCTACAAGCCCCTGCGCTTCTTCGTCATCGTCGCCGGCTTGTTCTTTATCGCGACCCTGATCGCCTGCGCGCCGTTCGTAGTCGACCTGATCCGCACCGGTGACACCGAAGGCCATCTGCAGTCGCTGATCGTCGCCTCGGTGCTGGCGATGGTCACCGTGCAGATGCTGGCGCTCGGGATCATCGGCGACGCGCTCGCCGGACAGCGCGTGATCGGGCAGCGGATCCACGAGCGGGTGCGGCGGCTGGAGCTCGCGGCCGGAGTCGAGCCTTCGCATTACGAGGCGGCCCGGGGGCCCGCGCCGGATGAGCATGGCTGATGGCTCCCCCGCCGCCGGCGGCAACATCTATGACAAGTACGCGAGCCGGCACCCGGTCGAGCGTCGGCTGGTCGGAGGCTTTCTCGGCCGGGTCGACGAGCTGGTCGCGCTGACCGGGGCGAGTGAGGCGCACGAGGTCGGCTGTGGGGAGGGTGAGATCGCGATCCGGCTCGCTCGGCACGGGTTTCGGGTCCGGGGGTCGGACGCCGCCGCCGATGTGATCACTGAGGCGCGCCGGCGCGCCTCAGAGGCCGGAGCCCCGATCGAGTTCCGCCGGGCGCCGATCGAGGCGCTGACGCCGGAGGGCGACGCTGCCGAGCTGATCGTCTGTTGCGAGGTGCTCGAGCACCTCGCAGATCCGGATCGCGGCCTCGCGGTGCTCGCCTCCCTGGCGCGCCCGTGGCTGCTCGTGAGTGTCCCGCGCGAGCCGCTGTGGCGGGTGCTGAACGTCGGACGGGGACGGTATTTGGGCGAGTTGGGCAACACGCCGGGACACCTCAACCACTGGTCGCGGCGTGGGTTCGTCAACTGGCTCTCCGCTCGGCTGACCGTGGCCGAGGTCCGCGCGCCGCTGCCCTGGACGGTGGCGCTGTGTCGAGTGTGATCGGCGCGGTGCGCCGGTTCTGGCCGCTCGGGTGGGCGGGCTACGCGCTGCTCGCTCTGCTCGTGCTCGGCATCGGCCTGAGGCTCGTCGCCGTGATCAGCTGGTGGCCGGTGACGACCACGCTGGCTGATGCGTTTCCCTACGCGGTGTACGCGGAGAAGAACCCGTTCGACAACCCGCAGCACCCGGCCGGCTACTCGCTCATCCTCGCCGCTCTCGGGGCCCTGAGCAGAGAGGCAGCCTTCACGATCTCGCTGCAACACCTCGCCGGGATCGCGACGTCGCTCCTGCTCTTCGCCGCGGTTCGCCGAATTACTGGATCCGCGTGGGTCGGGCTGCTTCCGGCCGGCGCCGTCCTGCTCAACCCGGATCTGATCTATCTCGAGCACTCGATCATGTCGGAGTCGCTCTTTGTCCTCGCCTGTGCAGGCGCCGTCTATGCGGCGGTGCGCGCCTTCGACCAGCCTGACCCCTGGTACGGCTGGCCGCTCTCGGCCGGTGCGCTCGCGGCGCTCGGCACCGTCGTCCGCTCTTCGGGGATCTTCCTGATCGCCGTGATCGCGCTCGCCCTGCTGTTCTGCCGACGGCGTCCGTGGGTCCACTGGCGCGCGCCCCTGGCGGCCGCGGCTTCAGGGGCCGTCGTCCTCCTCTGCTTCGCAACGCTGAACGGCGTGATCGCTGACCGCTTCGGCATCGGGCCGTCGCCGGGCTGGCTCCTCTACGGGCGAGTGGCGCAGTTCGCAGACTGCAACGGGTTCGAGGTGCCGAAGGGATCGCAGTTCCTTTGCGAAGCGACCCCCTCGGAGGAGCGTCCGGGTGCCAACTACTACCTCTTCGACCCACGGGCGCCCGCGCCGCGCACTCTCGACGAGTTCGGCGACGAGGACGACCTGCTGCGCGAGTGGTCGGTGCGCGCGATCCGGGCGCAGACCGGCGATTACCTGGAGACCGTTTGGGATGACCTGCGCAGCTACTTCGTGCCCAGCTCGAGGCCGGACCGAGAGGCGTCGGGCGGCGAGCTGGATCCGCAGCTCGACTTCACCGAAGCATTTAATCCAGCTGATCGGTACTACACGGAGATCCAGCCAGTCACCGAGCGCGGCATGGAGCGCTTCTACAACGACTTCAGCGTCGACAAGGATCCACCGGGGCTGCGCTTCCTCAGGGGCTGGCAGGAGGTGACGAGATTCGGTGGCCTCGCGCTCTCGATCACGACCGTGATCGCGATCATCGGGCTCCTGCTCGGATCCCGCCGGTCCCGGGCCGGCGTCTTCCTGCTCGGAGCCGGCGGGCTGTCGCTGCTGATTGCGCCCGCACTGACCGGCAACTACGTCGGTCGCTACACCGTGCCAATGGCTGGTCTGATGGCGGCGGCCGCCGCGATCACGATCGCGGCCCTGGCGGCGGGCGAACGGGCACGGCGCAGCGCCGCGGCGAGCTGACGGCGGCCGACGGCCGTCGGCCAGCGTCGGCGGCGCTATACATCCTCTACCTGCGACCCGCGTGGGGAGCGAGCGATCCAGGAAGCGAGCACAACCGAGCCGGCCCCGGATCGGCCCCGATCGGGGATGCCCGGCATGGTCGAGGTCTCGGTCGTGATCCCCTGCCTGGACGAAGCCGAAACCGTCGGCGCCTGTGTCGTCAAGGCGCTCGAGACGCTGGCCGAGCAGGGCGTAGAGGGCGAGGTGATAGTCGCCGACAACGGCAGCGAGGACGGCTCGCTGGAGCTGGCGGCGGCAGCGGGGGCACGGGTGGTGGCGGTGGAGAAACGTGGCTACGGAAATGCGCTGCGGGGCGGAATCGAGGCGGCGCGCGGGCGGTTCGTGGTCATGGGCGATTCCGACGGCAGCTATGACTTCAGCGAGTTGCCGCGGTTCGTTGACATGCTTCGCGACGGCTACGACCTCGTCCAGGGTTGCCGCCTGGCGAGCGGCGGGGGCACGGTGATGCCCGGCGCGATGCCGTTACTGCACCGAATCTGGGGCAACCCGATGTTCTCCGGCCTGGTCAAGTGGTGGTTCAAGGCTCCGATTCACGACGTCAACTGCGGCATGCGTGGGTTCACGAAGCGTCATTGGGAGACCTTGCATCAGACCGCCCCTGGGATGGAGTTCGCGGTCGAGATGGTGGTCCGCTCTAGCCTTGCCTCGGCGCGAATCGGCGAGGTACCGATAACCCTGCACCCGGACGGACGCGTGGCCTCACAGCCGCACCTGCGCACCTTCCGCGACGGCTGGCGAACGCTGCGCTTCTTCCTCCTCTACAGCCCGCGTTGGCTGTTCCTGGTTCCGGGCCTGACCCTGTTCGGGCTCGGGCTCGTCGGCTACGCGCTGGCATTGCCGGCACTCGAGGTCTTCGGTGCGACCCTGGATGCCAACACGCTGCTCGTCTCGAGCCTGGCGATGATCTGCGGCTTTCAGTCGGTGTTGTTCGCGATCTTCGCCAAGGTCTACGCGACCAGTCATGGGTTGTTGCCCGAGGACCCCCGCCTGGAGCGGCTCGAGCGGATCCTGCCGCTCGAACGGCTGCTGGCGATCGCTGCGGTAGTCGTGCTCGCCGGCTTCGTCCTGCTCGCGGTGGCGCTGAACCGCTGGCGGCTGGCGGACTTCGGCGCCCTCGACTACGCGAGCACGATGCGGGTGGTGATCCCCGGGGTGACCTTGATCGCGCTCGGTTTCCAGGCGATCCTCGGTGGGTTCATGGTCAGCGTGCTGAGGATTCCCGCGCGCTGATGGCAGCCTCGCCTCCCGGTCCGCGGGCGAGCCAGTTCGACCGCTACGCGGCGAACTACGAGAGCGAGTTGGCGCAGGGGTTGCGGCTCTCAGGGGAGGACAGCTCGTACTTCGCGCGCCAGCGGGCCCGCTGGCTGCGCCGGCGGTTGGACGAGATCGGGGCAGCGCCGAGCCGGCTGCTCGACTTCGGTTGCGGCGTCGGGGGGGCGATTCCCCACCTGCGCGCCGAGCTCGGCCCCGAGTGCGTCTTTGCAACCGACGTATCGGCGGCGTCCCTGACGGCTGCCGAGGCCGCGCACGGCAGCGACTCCGTCGAGTTCGGGACTACGGGCCAGATACCGCCAGGCGAGTTCGACCTCGTGCACGTGAACGGGGTCTTTCACCACATCGAGCCCCGCGAGCGCCCCGCGGTCCTGGCGGCGATCAGAACGGCGCTGCGCCCGGCCGGGCTGCTGGCCCTGTGGGAGAACAACCCGTGGAATCCGGGCACCAGGCTGATCATGAGCCGGGTCGAGTTCGACCGCGACGCGGTCACGCTTTCGGCCCCGGTCGCACGCCGGTTGCTGACCGCAAACGGGTTCGACGTCGTCCGGACCGACTTCCTCTTCATCTTCCCGCGCGCGCTGGCGCCGCTACGCCGGCTCGAGCGGGCACTCGCGGTGCTGCCGCTCGGAGGCCAGTACCTCGTCCTCGCCCGCCTGGGGCCCTGAGCTTGGTTCCGGTCCCCAGCCGTTCGCGAGAATGGCTGCAGCGCTGGCGGGAGCGCCTGCGCCCGACCGAGGCCGCGCACTGGGTTCTGCTTGCGATCGTCTGCGCCGGCGTGGCGCTGCGGCTCCTGGCAGCGCTGTCGTGGTGGCCCGCGGTCACGACTCTGGTTGATTCGTTCCCCTACGCGGCGTACGCCGAGCGCGGGGGGCTGGAGAACCCCCAGCACCCGGCGGGGTATCCGTGGCTGCTCGCGCTGGCAGGCGTGTTCTCGCGCGAGCTCGGCGTCGCGGTGATCCTCCAGCACGTCTCGGGGATCGCCGCCGGGTTGCTGCTCTACTGCGCCGTCCGGCGCGTGACATGCTCGGCCTGGCCAGCCCTGGCGCCGGCGGCGATCGTGATCCTGGGCGGGGACCAGATCTTCCTCGAGCACGCGATCATGTCGGAAGCCGCGTTCGCGTTCGCACTGGCGCTGGTGTTCTATGCGGCGATCAGGGCGCTCGACGAGCCGGCGCCGGTCTACAAGTGGCCGCTTGCTGCCGGGGCGCTGATCGCAGTCGCGACGACGATCCGCTCCGCGGGCCTGGCTCTGGCGCCGATCGTGATCCTGGCCCTCCTGCTTGGCGGATCGCCCCCGTGGCGGCGCAGGCTGATCGCGCCGGTGGGCGTTGCCGCCGTCCTCGGCGCGTTGTTGTTCGCCTATGCGGTCGCCAGCGACCAGGTCAACAGGCGGTTCGAGATCGCTCCGTCATCCGGCTGGCATCTTTACGCTCGCGTCGCCCCGTTCGCCGACTGCGGGCGCTTTGACCCGCCGGAAGGAACCGAGGCTCTGTGTGAGCCGCGGCCGGCCGCCGAGCGCCCCAGCCTCGACTACTACCTGTATGACCCCGGCTCACCCGCCCGGCGCGAGTTCGGCGATCTCGGCGATCACGACGACCGGCTCGGGGCGTTCGCCCGGGCCGCGATCCTCGCCCAGCCCGGGGACTACCTCAGCGCCGCCTGGGACGACCTCAGTGCCTACTTCGTCCCCGGCTCGTACGAGCTGCGGTCCGACCAGGGGGCTCACCTGGAAGGGCAGATCGATTGGTCGGTCGGCACGACCGACTACCCCGCCGACGTGCGCCGGGAGTTCGCCCTCACGGAGTTCGGGATGCAGGAGTTCTTCGACCCGTTCACCGTCGGGATCGACCCATCGGGCGTCGAGCTGCTCAACGTCGAGCAGCGGCTGATCCGCTTCGGGGCGACCGCGCTTGTGATCTCCACGATCCTGATCGCGGTCGGCCTCTTCGTCGGCCCGCGCCGCAACCGGATCGCGGTCCTCCTCTTCGGCGGTGGGGGTTTGGCGATCCTGCTCGCCTCGTCACTGAGCGTCTACTACGTTGCCCGCTACACGGTTCCGATCGCCGGCGGGATGATCGCGGCGGCCGCGATCGCCGCGCACTCGGTTTGGACCGTCAGGGCTCGATCAGCCCGCGCCGGATCGCGTACCTGACCAGCTCGACCCGATCGCGCATCCCGAGCTTTCGCATCGCGTTCGAGCGATGGTTCTCGACCGTCTTCTCGGACAGGTGCAGGATCTCGGCGATCTCCTTGTTCGTATGCGCCTCGGCGACGAGCTTGACGACCTCCTGCTCTCGCGGCGTCAGCTCGTCGGTGCGCCCCGCGCTCTGGCCGAGCACGTCCTTGATCAGCGCCCGCTGGGCCCCGGGGGTGAGGAAGGGCTCGCCGCGCTCGACCGCGCGCACCGCCTCGAGCAGGTCGATGTCGGCCTGAGCCTTGAGCACATATCCCGAGGCCCCGGCCTTCAGGGCCTCGAACAGGTAACGCTCGTCGTCGTACATCGAGAGGATCAGGACCGAGACGTCGGGCGCCTGCTCGCGAATCTCCCGCGTCGCCTGCAGCCCGGTCAGCTTCGGCATCTTGACGTCGAGGATCGCAAGGTCGGGCCGCTCGCGGATCGCCATGTCCCGCGCCGTTGCGCCGTCGGACGCCTCCGCGATCACCTCGATGTCTCCCTGCTGCTCGAGCAGCATCCGAAGCCCCGAGCGGACGATTCCGTGGTCGTCGGCGATCAGCACCCGCACGTCGTCATGCCCCGTCGATCCGGTCATCGTTACCTCCTATCGGCACGCGGAGCCGAACACTTGTGCCGACCTGGGGACGGGACTCGACTTGCAGGTCGCCGTTGACCAGCAGCGCTCGCTCGCGCATGCCCGAGAGCCCGAGCCCCCGCGAGGCCTGATCGAAGGTGAAGCCGCGACCGTCGTCGGCGATCGTCAGCTCGACGGAGCCGTTGTCGCGCGCGAGCCGCACCCAGACGTTGGAGGCGCCCGAATGCCGGGTCGCGTTCGAGAGCGCCTCCTGGGCGACCCGGTAGGCGACGACCTGGACGTCGTGCGGGACCGAGGAGATGTCGCCCGCCGACTCGAACTCGGCCGCGATCCCGCTCTGGCGCCCGAGCTCCTCGACGTGGCTCGAGAGCGCCGCCTTCAGCCCGAGGTCATCGAGCGCGGTGGGGCGCAGCTGGCGGGCGAGCGCCAGCAGCTCCTGGAGCGCCTGGTTGGCGAGCGCGCGGATCTCCGCCAGCTCGCCCGCGAGCTCGGGCGGCGCCTTCTTGCGCGCCGCCTCGAGCCTCAACAGCAGTCCGGTCAGCGACTGGTTGACCTCGTCGTGCAGGTCGCGGGCCACGCGGGCACGCTCTTCCTCCTGGGCTACCAGGGCCGCGCTCGAGGCACGCCGGCGCTCGGCCTCGAGGCGCTCGAGCATCCGCATGAACGCCTGGTGCAGGCGGTCGACCTCCTCCGGCCCGCCAGGGTTGAACGCGGTGTCGATGTTGGCGCCGGGCCGCGAGAGGTCGGCGCGCTCCATCTGGTCGACGAGCTGCTCGAGCGGCCGGAACCGCCGTTGGAGGAGGAAGACGTTGAAGAGGATCGTGAACGCGATCGCGAAGCCGAGCACGAGCGCCGCCTCGGGCGTCTCGCTCAGGTCCACGTCCGGGTTTGCCGCGACGGCCGCGGCGACCACCGCCGCGACGACCAGCAGCAGGTTGACGATCAGCACCTGCGTCATCAGGTCGCGACGTCTCATCCGCCCAAGGTATCGGTGCCGGAGGCCGTGATCAGTAATCCGGCGCGTGGGGTCGAGCCCCTAGGCACGATAGGGGCCAGCCCCTATGAACCCAGCGGCAAAGATCGTCAGAATGTCCACCACAGGTTCAAGTCCGGCCGCCTGTCGCTGAGAGCCGGGCAGCACAAGGAGATTGCCCCCGCAATGACGACGACGCGCAAGTCCACCTTCGCCGCCACCCTGAGGACGACGATCCTGATGGCGGCCCTCGGCGGCCTGCTGGTCGCGATCGGTTACGCGATCGGCGGCATCCAGATCGCCGGGGTCTTCCTCGGGATCTCGCTGCTGGTCAACTTCATCGCCTACTGGTTCAGCGACAAGATCGCCCTCCGCAGCGCCGGCGCCAAGCCGCTCTCCGAGCAGGAAGCGCCGGGCCTCTACCAGATGGTCCGTGAGCTGACCACGCGAGCCGAGCTGCCGATGCCGAGCCTCCACATGATCCCCAGCGAGCAGCCGAACGCGTTCGCGACCGGCCGCAACCCAAAGCATGCTGCGGTGGCTGTCACCGAGGGGATCACCAAGCTGCTCTCCGAGGACGAGCTGCGCGGGGTGGTCTCGCACGAGCTCGCCCACATCAAGAACCGCGACATCCTGACCCAATCGGTGGCGGCGGCGATCGGATCGATGATCACCTACCTCGCCTACTTCTTCCTGTGGTTCGGCGGCGACGACGAGTCCCCGCTCAGCCTGGTGGCGAACCTGGCACTGATCCTGCTCGCGCCGATCGCGGCGAGCCTGATCCAGCTCGCGGTCTCGCGCCAGCGCGAGTACGCCGCCGACGCCTCCGGGGCCGAGTACTGCGGCAATCCCGAGTCCCTCGCCTCGGCTCTGCTGCGGCTCGAGGAGGGAGCGAAGGCGATGCCGATGCAGGTCAACCAGGCGACCGAGCCGCTCTACATCGTGAAGCCGTTCTCGTCGCGCGGGATCGCGGGTCTGTTCTCGACCCACCCGCCGATCGAGGAGCGTGTCCGGCGCCTGCGCCAGATGCGCCCCGCGATCGGCTAGCGAAGCCGCGAAGCAGATCAACTACTCGATCGTCGTCGTGACGTGGCAGTGCGCGGGGCACCTGCGCACCCTCGTCACGTCCATGAACGAGCACCTCGACGGCGAGCAGGAGCTGCTCGTCGTCGACAACGCCTCGACCGACTCCCCGGCCGAGGTGGCGGCGCTCTGGAAGGGACGCCACCGGTTCCTCGGCTTGGACCGGAACCTGGGCTTCGGCGCCGCCTCGAACCGCGGCGTCGAGGCGGCATCGGCGCCGGTCACCGTGCTGCTCAACCCCGACACCGAGCTGATCGACGACGGCCTCGACCTGCTCGCGGCCGCGGCCGGCGGGCTCGGGGCCCTGGTCGGTCCCAGGGTCCTGAACTCCGACCGCACGATCCAGCCGTCGGCCAGCGGGCCGGAGGTCGGTGCCTGGCCCTGGGTGAGGGCCCTGGTGCCCGCGGCGCTCCAGCCGCAGTGGGTGCGTGCGCGAACCGAGCCCTACCGGCTCGAACGACGGGTCCGCGTCGCGTGGCTGAACGGGGCCTGCATCGCCGCGCCGACCGAGGTCCTGCGATGGCTCGGCCCGTTCGACCCGGCGCTTCACATGTACGGCGAGGACGTCGACCTCGGGCTGCGCGCGGGCGCGGCCGGGATCGCGTCCTGGCTCGATCCGCGCTCGGGGCCGGTGGTCCACCACGGCCAGGGTGCGTCCGCGCGCCTCTACGGGAGCGCCGAGGGCTGGCGACCGACCGGGACCCTGAATTGGCGCGCCGCGGTGCGCCGCGCCCACGGCGCCCGACGCGAGTGGCTCGGCTGGCGGGCGCTGCGGCTCAACCTTCGCCTGCGGCTGATCGCGAAGACGCTCGCCGGGCGTGCCACGGAGCGCGACCGCGCGGCGCTCGCCGGCGCGATCGCCGCCGACCCGGCGCCGACCCTGCCGCCCCCGCCGCCGGTCTAGCCGCGTTCGCTCGCGTTGCTACACTTTCTGAAGTAAAGACTTGATTTCCGATCGGGTTTAGGAGATTTAGGCGTGACGAGTGCGATGGACGAGCTCAAGCAGCGGGTCGAGATGCTTTCGCTCGAGGCCGCGCGCGAGGAGATCGGCTCCGGGACGAAGCTGATCGACGTCCGCGAGCAGAACGAGTGGGACGACGCCCACCTCGGCGACGCCGTCCACGTCCCGCAGGGCGAGCTGGTGGCCCGGATCGACGAGCTGGCGCCCGATACCTCCGAGCGGCTGCTGCTCTACTGCCGGACCGACAATCGGTCGGCGCGGATGGCGGCCGAGCTCGAGCGACTCGGCTACCGGAACGTCGCCGTGATCGAGGGCGGGATCACCGCCTGGGAGGAGGCCGGCCTGGCGACCGAGACCGAGTCGGGCCTCACCCGCGAGCAGCGGATGCGCTACTCGCGTCACACGCTGCTGCCCGAGGTCGGCGTCGAGGGTCAGCTGCGGCTCCTGCACTCGAAGGTGCTGCTGCTCGGAGCCGGCGGGCTCGGCGCTCCGACAGCGCTCTACCTCGCCGCGGCCGGCGTCGGGACGCTGGGGATCGTCGACGACGACGTCGTCGACGCCTCGAACCTGCAGCGCCAGGTGATCCACAGCACCGAGCGGGTCGGGATCGCCAAGACAGCCTCGGCGCGGGTGGCGATCGAGGGGCTGAACCCCGACGTGAACGTGGTCGAGTACGACACCCGCCTCGATGCCTCCAACATCATCGAGCTGATCGAGCCCTACGACATGATCGTCGACGGGGCCGACAACTTCCCCACCCGGTACCTGCTCAACGACGCCTCGGTGCGGCTGCGCAAGCCGGTCGTCTCCGCGTCGATCCTCGGCTTCGACGGCCAGGTCTCGACCTTCGTGCCCTACGAGGGCCCGTGCTACCGCTGCCTCTACCCGGTTCCCCCGCCGCCCGAGCTGGCGCCGAGCTGCGGCGCCAACGGCGTGCTCGGGGTCATGGCCGGGGTGATGGGGCTGCTGCAGGCCAACGAGGTGATCAAGCTGGCTGCCGGGATCGGAGAGCCGCTGATCGGCAGGCTGCTGCTCTACGAATCGCTCGGCACCCGGTTCACCGAGCTCAAGGTCAAGCGCGACCCCGAGTGCCCGATCTGCGGCGATCATGCGCCTGAGATCGCGGCTGAGGAAATGGGCAGGTTCCCGGACTACGAGCTCTTCTGCGGTGCCCCGGCGCGCGAGCCCTCTCCGGCGTAGCGAACGAGCTAGGTTTTCCCGATGCCGACGGTGAAGATCCCACCGGTCCTGCGCGCCCGCACCGGGGGCGAGTCCGAGGTCGACAGCTCGGGCGCGACGGTCGGCGAGGTCTTGGCGGCGCTCGCCGACAGCCATCCCGACACCCGCGACCAGCTCTTCTCCGACGACGGGGCGCTGAACCGCTACGTCAACGTCTACCTCAACGACGAGGACGTCAGGGTCCTCGCCGGCCTCGAGACCCCGGTCGCGGCCTCCGACACCGTGGTCATCCTGCCCGCGATGGCGGGCGGCCTGCCCGGCGCCCGCCCGCGCTGAGTCAGTTCCCGCCGGTGAACTTGGTGAAGGCGTCCCAGGACGGCTTCGGCGCCAGCGACTGGGTGAACAGGCCCGAGTCCGGACACCAGGTGCAGAGACCGACGCCGGCGTTGGGATTGTCGCGCCACGAGTACCAGTTCACGGTCTGGACGTGGAACTTGCCCCGCTTGCGCTTGAAGTACTTGAACGCCTCCCGCAGTCGCTGCGCCTGACCCGCCTTGCCGCGGTTGAGCGGATGCGCGGGCCCGCCCGAGGCCCAGCCGAGCTCGGTGATCCACAGCCCGGTTCGCTTGTCCCTGGCGTCCTTCATCTCGTCGCGCATCAGCTCGACGACGTCGATCACGGTCTTCATCTTCGGCGCGTAGGGATGGACGGCGACGCCGTCGAACGACTTCTTCGCGCCCTTGACCTTGTACAGCTTCTCAAGGTAGTTCCAGGCCTCGATCGCCGGCTTGCGACCTTGCAGCGGCGTCTGGAACATCCCGCCGAGGATCACCTTCGCGCCGGGATCCTCGGCGCTGATCGCGTCCTCCGCGGCGGCGAGAACCTTCGCGTACGCCTTCACGTTCGGCTTCGGCTTGTAGAAGGTGGGCGAGTTCTGCTCGTTGAGGAGCTGCCAGTTGCGGATCGGGAACTCGGGGATCCCCGGGTTCTCCGCCCAGAAGTCGCCGCCCGGGCCGTAACGGCGGACCGCGTCGCGTAGGAAAGTGCCCCAGGCGTCGAGCGCACCGCGGCTCTTCGGCGCGTAGGGGGGCAGCTCGAGGCGCCGCAGTTGAAGCCGTCGATCCCGTTTGCGACCCAGGTCGGGGTGCTGTAGACGAACGGCAGCGGCTGGATCCCGTTGCTGGCTGCGTTGGCGACGACCGCGTCCGGGGCCGACCAGTTGTAGTCGCCCGCGGCTGCGCTCGGATCGACGCCCGCCCAGTAGAGCTCGAAGCGCAGGGTGCCGACCCGGCCCTCGCCCATGCGCTCGTAGTCCGCCGCGGCCAGCGGTGTCTGCGGGACGACCCCGTAGAACGTCTTCGGCACCGCGGCCCCGGCCGTTGCGGCCATGGTCAGTACTGCGGCCGCAATCGCGGCCGCAACCAGTCCGACTCGTCTGCGCCCGGCGATCACGAGCGCGCCAGGGTAGCGAACGCCTGCCGAGCCGCGGACGCCAGTCGGTTCGTGGCCCTGAGGCCGATTTGATGCGACATGCAGATCGTCTACCTCCGTTTGTGCTCTGCCCGGAGTACCCAAGAACACCGGGCCGAATCAAAAGATGCGCCGCGCGAGGAGCGTTCCAGCCCCTCGCGGACGCGGTCAGGTTTGGCTGGTTTCGCCGGGCGGCCTCACCCGCCGACCGCCGCTTTGAGCTTGCCCTCGCTGGCGGTCCGCCGCGTCGCCGCGGCGCATGCGCCAGATGGCAAGCGCCGTGCACGCCGCAGCGATCACCGCGAGCAGGATCAGGAACACCGGCACCCCGCCGTCGTCGGAGGATGGACTCGCTGTCAACGCCGGAGTCTCGGCGCCGGGCTGGCCCCCCTCGCCAGCCGGTTGGCCGCCGCCCGCGCCCGCGTTCTGGCCCTGACCTTGGCCTTCGCTCTTACCGTCGCTGTGTCCCGCGCCGTTGCCGCCGTTCGAGTTGTCGTTACCGGCCTCGGTCACGGGAGCAGAGGCGGTAGGACCGGAGCCCGAGCCGCTCGATCCCGAGCTCGGCGGCGGTGCCGCCGAGCCGCCCGAGCCGTCGCCGGAGCCCGACGAGCCGCCGGCGGTGCCGGGCTCGTCGCTGTCCGGGTCCGGGATGTCCCCTGACGTGTACTCGTCGACTGCGCTCTGCGCCGCCGCCAAGCCCGGCGTAATTGCCAAGCAGCCGGCGAGCACGAGCAGCGCGCAGCCGATCCCGACCGCGGTCCTAGACTTCCTGCCTTGCCTCATCCTCCGTCGCCCTTCCTTTTCGCGAACCCTGGATCAGCGTAACAACTGCCGGGGTCTGACCATCCGATGCACCATCGAAGGCTAGAGCACGGGATCACCGCTGCGGTCGCACTCGGCATCGCGGGCCTCGGCCTGGCTGAGGGCGGCTTCGCGCCGACGGCCTATGCCGCTACCGCGGGAGTGGTCTGGGGAGCGGTCGTGGTCGGCCTTGCGATCGGGGTGTTGCCGCAGGCCCCAATTCCGGGCTCCGCGATCGTGGCCGGGCTGATGATCGGCGGATTCGCCGGGCTGACGGGGCTCTCGATGGCGTGGGCCTCGGACAACGGCACGGCGTTCGAGGACCTGGTCCGCGCGCTCGCATACGTCGGCGTCTTCGTTCTGGTCATCGTCTCGTCACGTCGCGCGGGGGCGGGTGCTTGGTTGCGCGGGATCGTGATCGGGCTGGTGGCGATCGCTTCGATCGCGCTCCTCGCCCGCTTCGAGCCTGGCCTGTTCGGCAACCCCGACGCGGACTTGCGCGAGGTGCTGCCCGCCGCCCGCGGTCGGCTCACCTACCCGATCGGGTATTGGAACGGGCTCGCTGCGGCGATGGCAACGGCAATCGTGTTGCTCGGTTGGCTTGCGGTCGGCGCCTCGACCCGGGTTGGCCGAGTGCTCGCGTTTGCTGGCCTGCCAATGGTCGTGCTGGCGCTCTGGGCGACCGATTCACGAGGCGGGTTCGTCGCGGCCGGGGTCGCGTTCGCGGTCCTGGTCGCATTCGGCCCCGGTCGGCTCGCACTGATCGTCAACATGGCTCTCGGGGCGGCGGCCGGCACGGTCCTCGTCGTGGTTGCGAGCGGACGCGACGTCCTGTTCGAATACCCCGGCACCCCTAAGGCCGACGCGGAGGCGGGAGCGATGCTGCTGGCGACCGTGCTCGTAGTCGTGGTCGCAGGCCTCGCTCGCTACGTGCTCGATCGGCGGCTCTCGTCGCTCAGCTTCACGAGGGCTTCGGGCGGGGTGCTTCGAATCGCCGCCGTGGTGGCCGCGATCGCGGCGATTGCGGCGTTGATCGCGGTCGATCCGGTGCAGCGCTTCGAGGACTTCAGGCAGCCGCCCAGCGGCGACGAGATCAGCTCTCGCGAGCCGGACTTGCTGCGCTCGGGCGGCAGTGGCCGTTACCAGTTCTGGGAGGTCGCAGCCGCAGGTTTTGCCGACGCGCCGCTCGGCGGGCTCGGCTCCGGTGGGTATGGCCCCTACTGGCTGGAGCACCGCGATTATCCGCTCACCGCGACGCGTGCGCACTCGCTCGTATTCGAGAGCCTGGCCGAGCTCGGGATCGCCGGGCTGGCCTTGATCGTGGGGTTCTTCGCAACGGGCGTGGTCTGCGCGGTAAGACGCAGTCGCTCGGGACCCCGGGTACCCGAGCTCGGCGCCGCGGCCGGAATGGTCTCCGTGGGCGTCTTGGCCGCTTCGGTGGATTGGACCTGGGACCTGCCCGCCATCTTCATCCCGAGCGTGATCGGGGTCGCCCTGCTCGCCGGCCCGGCGGGATTGGCCGCGACCGAGGTCGACCGGGCCCCGGTCGCCGGCGAGGCGCGGAGCAGGCGGCGATTCGCCGGCGGTGTCGCGCTCTTGCTCCTCGCCTGGCTCTCCATCTGTGCGGCCGGGCTGCTGCTGCTCTCCGACCGCTCGCTGGACGCGAGCCGCGAGGCGGCAGCCCGCGGTGATCTCGACGCGGCGATCGAGGCGGCCGCGAACGCCCGCGACCTCGAGCCATGGGCGGCCGAGCCGCGGACGCAGCTGGCGCTCCTCTACGAGCGCGCGGGCGACAACGACGCTGCGGTCGAGGCGATGGAGGAGGCGATCGAGCGAGCGCCCCGAGACTACGAGCTTTACCTGGTCATCGCCCGGCTCCAGTCCACCGACGGTGACCTTGCCGGGTCCCGGCGCAGCCTCAAGTACGCGGTCGCGCTCAACCCGCTCGAGCCGGCGTTCGAACAGTAGGTCCCGCGGTCCCTGCTCTCACGCTGAATCGAGGATCGGCTCGAGCGGCAACCGGGCCGCCAGCCAGCGATAGCGGTCGCCGGCCGGCTCGAAAGCCGGGCTCACCTGCTCGAGGGCGCCGGGCAGGTGAAACCAGAGCCGGTAGTGCAGGTGCACGATCTCGGCGAGGTCGAGCTCGCGGACGTCGGGCTGCAGCGCCTGGCGGTGGCGAAGGGGGTAGTTGTAGGCCGGGGCGAGGACCCTGACGCGCTCGTGGCAATCGGCGGTCACCCCCGCCCAGCTGAGCTGGTCCATGAACTGCGGCCAGCGCTTCTGGACGATGCCGGCGTCGAACAGGCGCACCAGCGCGTCCTCCCAGGCGGCGAACAGCCCCGCCGAGCGCCGGACCGCGATCAAGCCGGTGTTCCAGTAGGCGCGGATCGGCAGCTGACCGACCGCCGTCTCGACGAACGGACGCTCCTTGACCCCGAGCTCGGCATACATCCGGCGCCAGAACGGCTCGTTCTTCCCGCGGCCGCGAGATCCGGCGATCCGTCGGTCCACCGGGCGCATCGCCGCCACCCACTCGCCGTCGCCGAGCTCGTCGGGCTCGCCGAGGAAGATCGTGTCGGTGTCGGTGAAAACGAGCGTCTCGTGATCGAGCTCGCGCTCGGCCCAGGCCGAGACGGTGACCTTGTTGAAGGTCGGCAGCTCGGCGAAGCGCTCGACCAAGGGCTCGTCGACGATCGTCGCCCCCTGGGCCTCGAGTTGCGCAACGGTTGCCTGCTCGGGCCCGTGCTCGCGGCGCGGCGCGAACGCGTAGACCGGGGAGTCGCTCCAGGCTCCGCCCCAGGCGCGAAGGCTCTCGACCAACAACACGGCCTCGCTCTCGAGCCTGCCGTGCTCGACGCAGATCAGGAATGCCGTGCTCGCGCTCAAACGAGGCGGGAGCGTAGATGATCGGATTGATCCGGCGACAGCGCGCGCTATGTCAACTGGGCCGTCAGCGTCTACGCTTTGGGCATGGTGGTGGAGGGTCTTCCTTCCGTCGAGGCGGAGCAGCGCGGCGGGGACAAGGTTCGCAGGCCTCGTTTCTGGCGTGACGCCCTGCGACGCCGCCTGCTCGCGAGCGCGGACCTGATCGCTGCCGTCGCGGCGAGCATCGTTGTCGCCGCCTCGACCGCGGAGGCGTTCTGGGCGCTCGTCCTGCTTCCGGCCTGGATCGTGCTCGCGAAGCTGATCGGCCTCTACGACCGCGATCACGCCGCGATCCGCCACCTGACGATCGACGAGTTGCCGGCGCTCGCCGCCTGGGCAGGCGCCGGGATCGCGATGCTGGCCCTGGTCCTGCCCCAGACGCCCGCCGGGGAGGTGGCTCCCGGTGCCGCCCTGGTCGGCTGGCTGGTCGCGACCGCGGGCGCGCTCGCCGGACGCGGCGCGGCACGCTGGATCTGGCGGCGAATGACGCCGCGAGAGCTGACCGCGGTGCTCGGTGCGGGCGACCTCGCGGAGATGATCCGCCGCAAGCTCGAGCTGTTTCCGGACATGCACCTGAGCCTGGTCGACGACGGCAGCCCGCGGTCCTTCGACGAGATCGTCACCAAAGTGGACCGAGTGATCTTCGCCTCCGACGTGATGGAGCCCGGCGAGGTCGGCGGGCTGGTGGCCGAGTGCCGGGAGCGCCAGGTCAAGTTGAGCGTCATCTCCCCGCTGCACGGCCGGGCCGGCCCGGTGCGGCTCTCTCGGATCGCCGACCTGCCGGTCCTCGAGTACGAGACCTGGGACCCCTCGCGCTCGACGGCGATGATCAAGCGTGGCTTCGACATCGTCGTCTCGTCCGCCGGGCTGCTGGTCGCGGCGCCCCTGTTCCCGATCATCGCGCTGGCGATCCGGCTCGACTCAAAGGGCCCGGTGTTCTTCTCGCAGGCGCGGGCCGGCCTCGACGGCCAGCCGTTCGAGATGCACAAGTTCCGCACCATGGTGGCTGACGCCGAGGATCGCCTCGCCGACGTGGTCCGGCTCGACGATCTCCGCGAGCCCGTGTTCAAGGTCTCCGACGACCCGCGGGTGACCCGGGTGGGGCGCTTCCTGCGCCGGCTCAGTCTCGACGAGCTTCCTCAGCTCTGGAACGTGCTGCGCGGCGAGATGAGCATCGTCGGTCCCCGGCCCGAGCAGATCGAGCTGGTCGAGCGCTACCGACCCGAGCACCGGTTCCGGCTCAGCGTCAAGCCCGGGATAACGGGGCCGATGCAGGTCTTCGGCCGCGGCGACCTGACCTTCCACGAGCGACTCGCGGTAGAGCTCGACTACATCGAGAACCTCTCGCTCTCGCGCGACCTCCGGATCATCGCCGAGACGCTCCCGGTCACCCTGCGCGGATCCGGCGCCTATTAGCGACGCCCGCGAGCATTCGACCTGCCCGGCTTGCGGCGCTGACGCGATCCAGCCCTGGCGCGTGGCGACGGCTTCGGACCCGCAGCTGGCCGGGGCGCGAAGCTTCGAGCTGCATCGCTGCGAGCGTTGTGGGACCGCGATCACCGTCGGGGTTGGGCCCGATCCGGGCGCCCTCTATGAGGCGGGGACCTACGCCGAGCCGCGCGGCTGGGCCCGACGGGCGCTGGCGCCGCTGCGCGCTCTGGCCGAGCGCGACAGGCTCCGCTTCGTCGAGCGCCTTCCCGCGGGTGCCAGGGTGCTCGAGATCGGCGCCGGCGACGGTGATCTGGTGGCGCGGATGCACGACCTCGGCCTCGATGCCTGGGGCCTCGAGCCCTCTCCGGCGGCCGACCAGGCACAAGCGAAGGGGATCGAGGTCGTCAAGGTCGCGGTCGAGCAGGCGGAGGTCGAGCCGGCGAGCCAGGACGCGGTCGTCCTCTGGCACTCGCTCGAGCACCTCGAGGACCCCGCGCGGCGCGCTGGGGCGAGTCTCGTCCTGGCTGCGCCCGGGCGGGATGATCGTGGTGGCGGTCCCGAACCTGGACAGCCTCCAAGCCCGGGTCGGAGGCGACCGGTGGTTTCACCAGGACGTGCCCCGGCACCGGACCCATTTCACGCTCGCGCGGCGCGACTGCGCTGCTCGAGCGCAGCGGGTTCCGGGTCGAGCGCATCCGACATCTCCTGATCGAGCAGAACCCGCTCGGGATGTGGCAGACGATGCTCAACCGGCTTACCGTCGAGCGCGACTTCGGCTTCCGCCTGATCAAGGGTGACCTGGAGGCGGTCCCCGGCTCGATTCGCGCCCGGGACCTGGTCGTGACCGCCCTCGCCGGCGCGCTTCTGGCCCCGCTCGCTGTCGTGCTCGAGCTCGGCGCCGGTCTGGTTCGCCAGGGCGGCTCGATCGTGATCGATGCATCGATGCGAAGCGCCTGAGATGGGCATCCCGACCGCGACGGTGATCGTCCCGACGCTCGGCGGGAAGCGGCTGGAACGGATGCTGGACTCGCTTGCGGGCCAGAGCGTCGCCCACCAGACGATCGTCGTCGACAACGGGTCACGCCGGCGGGAGCGGTGACGCTGCCCGAGACGGCTCGAGCGGACCGAGGTCCTGCGTCTGGAGCGCAACGCCGGCTACACGAGGGCGGTCAACCTCGGCGTTCAACGCGCCGACGGGACTGCGGTCGTTCTGCTCAACGACGACTGCATCGTCGAGCCGCAGTTCGTCGAACGGATCTGCGCGGCGCTCGATCCAGCCACCGGGGTCGTGATGGCGGCCGGGGTGATGCGCGACTGGCGCGATCGGTCGCTGATCGACAGCGCCGGAATGGAGCTCGACCGGACGCTGCTCGTCTTCGACTACCTCAACGGCGAGCCGCTCACGGTCCTCGATCGCCCGGTCGATGACCCGGTCGGCCCCTCGGGCGCCGCCGCGGCCTTCGACCGCGAGACCTTCGTCTCGGCGGGAGGCTTCGACGAGAACCTGTTCGCCTACTGGGAGGACGTGGACCTGGTCCTGCGGCTGCACCGCCTCGGGGCCAGATGCGCGCTCGCCGCGGACGCGATCGGCGATCACGAGCACTCGGCGACGCTCGGTTCGGGTTCGGCCACGCAAGAACTACCTGATGGGGTTCGGGCGCGGGTACGTGCTGCGCAAGTGGCGGGTGCTGACCCCGGCGCGGGCGGGCTCGGTGCTGATGCGCGAGGGGGCACTGTGCGCTGGACAGGCGCTGATCGATCGCAACCTCGCGGGCGTGCGCGGGCGCGCCCGCGGATATCTCAGCGCCGAGCCGTCTGAGGAGTACCCGCGCGACCTGCCCGCGGCCGGATCGCGAGGGACGCTGGCGACCATGCGCAGGCGTGCCCGCCGGCGTGCCCGCCTGCGCGCTCGAGCCTCGCCCGCCGGCCCGCACGACGCGCTCGTCGTCTTTCATCTCGCTGAGACGAGCGGGCCTTCGCGCTCGCTCGAGGCGGAGATGCGGTGGCTCGCCGACGCCGGAAGGCTGACCGCGATCGTGCCGGGGCGGGGCTCGACAGCGCGCTCTCTGGCCGGCGTCGCCGAGGTGATCCCCCGTGAGTATTCAACGCTGACGATGCCGGCCGGCGGTGCGCTCAGTGACCGCGGCAGCGATCCGCCGACTGATCCTCGATGTGCGGATGTTGCGTGCCGAGATCCGCCGCCACCGGCCCCGCCTGGTGATTCAGGTGACGACGATGCTGCCCGCCGTCGCCCTCGCCGCCCGGCTCGAGCGGGTGCCGCTGCTCGTCTACTGCGGCGAGCTGCTCGACGCGGCATGGCGCCCGCTCCTTGGCCGCCCGGGCTCTTCTGGGCCTCACCGGGCGCATGGCGAACCGCATCATCGCGTGCTCCTCGGCGGTCGCCGCGCAGTTCGGGAGCGCCGCTTCGATCGACCTCGTCTATCCGCCGATAGCCGACCAGTCGACCGGTGATGGGACGCGGCTTCGCGCGGCTCACGGCATCGCCTTGCGACGCTCCGCTGATCGCCGCGGTCGGCGCCCTCACCGAGGGTCGCGGCCAGGATCTGCTCGTGGCCGCCATGCCTGAGATCCTCGCTCGGCATCCGGATGCGCGCTGCCTGATCGTCGGCGAGCCGTTCCCGAGGCAGCAGGACATCGAGTATCGGAATCGGCTCGCATCGCAGATCGCCAGACCTCGGCCTCGGCGACGCGGTCGTCCTCGCCGGTCGGTTGGAGGCGATCGCCGACGTCTACGCCGCCGCCGACGTGATCGTCAACCCCGTGCGTGTCAGCGAGTCGTTCGGGAGGGTGTCTTCGAGGCGGCGACTGCGGGCGCACCGGCGGTCGTGACGCGGGTCGGCGCGAACGAGGAGTTGCTCGAGGACGGGGCCAGCGCCTTGACCGTCGCCCCGAACGACCCGGCAGCGATCGCGGCGGCGGTCGATCGCCTCCTCGCCGAGCCCGAGCTGGGCGCCGTGCTCGCGGCGGGCGCCCGCGAGATCGTTGACGAACGTCTGGGGCCCGAGCGGTCTTGGCCGGGTTTCAGCGCGCGGTCGAGGCGATCGTCGCCGAAGCTGCCCCGGAGGCTAGATCTCTTCGGCGACCCGCGGGGCGCCGCGGTTGAACGCCCAGACGCTGATCACGCAGATCGCGATGAAGAGCACCGCCGGGATGATGACCAGGAGCTGGTTGCCGTCGGCGGCCTCGACGGCTCCGGGCGCGGTCGGATCGATGATCCACTCGCGCGCCTGCTCGAAGATCGGGCTCAGCGGGTTGCACATCACGATCTCGCGCAGGGGCGACTCGGGGATGTCGATCGGATAGAGGACCGGCGTCGCGTAGAAGAGCAGGGTCGAGAGCACGGTCCAGATGATCGAGATGTCACGGACGCGGACGAAGAGCACCGAGAGCAGCATCGAGACGGCGGTGGTGAAGACGATCATCGCCAGGATCAGCAGCGGGGTCAGAATCCAGGTCCATACCGGGTCCACTCCGTAGGCGATCAGGAAGATGAAGACCACGATCAGGCTCAGTCCGAGCTGGAGCGCGTTCGTGATCACGACCGAGAGCGGGATTACGAGCCTCGGGAACTGCATCTTTCGGACCACGTTCTCACTCCGCACGACCGAGGTCACGGCATTGCCCGTCGAGTCGGCGAAGAACGTGAACAGCATGATGTTGAACAGGAGCATCGCCGGGTAGTTCTTGACGTCGTCGCCAAACCGAAACACCTGGGTGAAGACCAGGAGCAGGACTCCGAAGAGCAGTAGAGGGCGTACGAACGACCAGGCAAAGCCCAGCGCTGTGCCGTGGTAACCGAGCTTGAACTCGGTCACCGAGGTGAGCCAGAGCAGGTCGAAGAAGCGCCGCGCCCCGCCGCCGAGCGCCGAGGGCCCCCCGATCTCGCGCAGATCGGCGGTCCCCGGACGGGTGACGCTGCCGGAAGCGCTCATAGCCCCTGCTCCACCTCGACCGAGGTCTGGTAGTCGAGCCGGACCAGGCCGCCGAACGGCTTCACCCCGTAGACGACGAAGTCGGCGGCATGCTTGCGAAACGCCATCATCTCCATCTGCGCCGAGAGTCGGCCAAGGGCGCAGTTGAGGTAGTAGTGGCCCGAGGCGAGCGGGTTCGCCACCTCGGCTCGCAGGCGCACACGGTCGCCGGCTTCGAGGGCGCGATCTGTCAGCGGATCGTCGAGCCCCCACGGGTCCGGCGCAAAGATCTGCAGGCCGTCGCCGTCGAGAATCTGAAAGCCAAACATCGGCCGCTCGATCCTCGTCTTCGCCTCGATCTCGATCTCGATCCGGATCGGTTGGCGCGCCTCGATGCTGGTGACTTCGGCGCCCGCCTCGTCCACGATCCGCACCTCGAGGAACTCGGCGACGTCGCCTCCGCCGTGAAAGCGCACGTCCTCGGATTCCTTGTCCGCGCGCCGGTGCTCGAAGTTCAACTCGAGGTAGCGTCTCGCGACGTCGCCGGCATCCCCCTGCTGGAGGATCTGCCCTTCCTCGAGCAGGATCGCCCGGTCGCAGTGCCCCTGGACCGTGTTCATGTCGTGGGTGACGAGAACGATCGTGCGCCCCTCTCGATGCAGACGGCTGAATGCGTCGAAGGACTTCTGCTGGAAGGCAGCGTCGCCGACCGCCAGCACCTCGTCGATCAGCAGCACGTCGGCGTCAACCAGGGTCAGAAGCGCAAAACCGAGCCGGACCATCATCCCCGAGGAGTAGTTCTTGAGCTTCAGCTCCGAGAACTCCTCGAGCTCGGCGAACTCGATCACCTCGTTGAAGCGCCACCGGGCCTCGCGGGGGCTCAGGCCCATCATCACGCCGTTGAGCACGACGTTGTCGCGGGCGCTCAGCTCGAGGTTGAAACCAACCCCGAGCTCGATGAAGGGGACCACCCGCCCGGCAATCCTGATCCGCCCTGCGTCGGCGCGATAGATACTCGCGAGCAGCTTCAGGAGCGTGCTCTTGCCGGAGCCGTTGCGCCCGACGATGCCAAAGAACTCGCCCCGGCCGACGTCGAAGCTGACATCGTCGAGCGCCCGAAGGCGGCGGTACTGCGCCCGCTCGAACGGTCGCACGGCCCGCTCCTTGAGCGTGTCGAGCTTCTGGGTCGGGATCATGTAGCTCTTCGACAGGCGCTCGACATCGATCGAGATCTCGCGCGGCGAGACCTCGGGCACCGAGAGGCCCGGGCCGGGCACGGTGGGTGTCGCTGGCGAGCCGGTCATGCGCGATTCACTCGGGCCGGTGAGGTTACCCCTGGCCGCCTCGCCGGTCGCGGCGCAGCGCCCTGCGCACGCGGCGGGCGCGGCCGATCGAACGGCGGATCGGCAGGGTTAGACGGCCGAACCGGTGCTCGTAGAGCTCGATCAGCTGACGTTCGCGCTCGACCGCGGCCGCGTACAGTTGCTGGACGAGCAGCGGCAGGCCGGCCAGGACCTCCCTGGGCGCGCCGGCGTAAGCGTCGAGGATCGCGACGCGCCGGTGGGACTGCTCGACGATCGACATCGGCGCCAAGGCATCGGGCGGCGCGATGACCAGCGGTTCGGGCAGGACCTCGATCCGCATTCCTGCGATTGCGGCCCGGCTGAGCAGGTGGTGGCCGCGATCGGCCGGGTCGACCTCGTCTGAGAGCCCGCCGAGCCGTTCCAGCGCATCCCGCCGGATCATGAACGCGGCGTCGCCGAAGCAACGGCGCAGCAGGCCTGCTATCGCCGGTCCCCCAACTGGGACGCGGGTCACCTGATTGCGCCTCTTCTCACCTGCCGTCACCGCGACCGCGAGCACCTCGGCGTCGCAGTCCGCGGCCGCCCGCTCGAGGGTTTCCTTCGCCGCGAGCGCGAGCCCCGCGCCCGGCGGGACAAATAGAACTGCATCCGCATGCGGGAGTTCGGCCTCGCTGCCGAGCTCCGCAACCCCGACCGACAGGGGCGCCGTCTCCCGGCCTGCGCCGGGCGGGGTTGCCCGGACCGCGGAGTGCCAGTAGACGTGGGCATCGCGACATGCGTCGGAGGCGACCGCGGGGCGCGGCACCTCGAGCGTCCGCGCGGTCAGTGCCGCCGAGAGCCGGGTGGCTAGCGCGTCGGTCCCGCGGGCTGAGGACCGCGGCCGGTCGGCCTCCGGATCGAAGGTCGCCCACTCAAGGTCACGGGTGTCGATCAGCTCGGCGGTCCCTCCCACCCGGGAGGCAACGAACGGGATTCGCAGCGCCAGCGCCTCGTAGACGGTGTTGGGGGAGTTGTCTGCCAGCGACGGGATCACCGTCAGTCGCCGACCCGGCGAGCGCAAGTAGGCGAGCGCGTCGGGCTGTCCGAGATCGTCGATGATCTCGACCGGCCACGGCCACGCCGACTCGCGATCGTGCAGATAGCTCTCGGCATCGACGCCGTCGATCGACGCACGCTTGCCGAGGAAGGTCACTGTGGCGGCGCGCTCGGGGTGCTCGGAGGCCAGCAGGTCGAGGGCGTCGCAGAAGACGCGCAGGCCCTTGCGCGGCTCGAGGCGACCGAAGAAGACGATCTCGGTCGAAGTATCGCCGGGCCCGCCGCCGTCGCTAGAGATCGCATTGGCGGGCTCAGCGGCGAGCGAGCGAGCGTACTGCTGCACGAAATGGCGCTCCGGGAGCCGCCAGCCTCGAGCCCGCATCCAGTCGAACATGTAGGCGCTGGGGCTGATCAAGACGTCGCACATCTCGACGCAGCGCTGCTCGATGAAGTCGTCGGCGAAGTCGTCTATTGCCTGAAAGACGGTCCCGTTCGCCTCCAGCACCCAACTCGTCGAACTGTGGGTGCCGATCGCGATCGTCGTGTTCTCAAACGCGATCCCGAGCCGGCGCGCGCAGAGTGAGTAGTAGCCGTGTCCGAGGACCTCGGGGAAGTGGATCACGTCGAACGGCCGCTTGCGCTCGAGCTCGCGCAGGTGGCCGTAGGCCTGATACGAGCGGACCGCGTGGCGATGGCCGGTCTCGATCGATTTCGGATCGGCTTGCGGGAGCCGCTGAAGATCGATGCCCCGCTCACGGTAATGGCGGACCCAATGGCTGAACGGGTCAGCGGCCGCCTCCTCCCAGCCGGTGAACAGCAGCGTCACCTCGTGCTCGGCATCGGCGAGCGCTTCTGCCAGCGAGGTGTACGCGGTGCCGATTCCGCCGGTTCGGGTAGGGCCGACGAATTCGTAGCTGGCGATGCAGACACGTGGCTTGGGCTCCTCGCGTGCGGGCAGGCTGGCGGCCGGGTCGAAGCCGAGCCCGAGGGGACCTGGCGCGAGCGCCGCCCGCACCTCGCCCGGCCGGTTTCGTGACACGGCGCAGGTCAGACCAGCCCGGCGGCCCAGGGACCCGTGCGCGTCGGTGAGGCCGACCCAGACCGTCTCCAGCCCGGCGCGCGCGAGCAGCGCGAGCAACTCCTCGGCGTTCCAGCGCGGGCGCGCGCCGTCAGCGTCAGACGGCGCAAGCCCGCGGTCGGCGGTTGAGATCAGTGCCGCGGGCGCGTGCTCGAGCAGCGCACGCAGCCCCGCGAGTGCCGGGGCGGGGTCCTCGAGTTCCTCGAGCAGGCAGTCGCAGACCAGCAACGAATCCTCAATTCCCGCGTTGACGACGTCGGGCAACGCTTCGCTGGGGTTCCAGACCTCGGTTTCGGCAGCGGGAGCGATCGCGCGTAGCGCCTCGCGGTTCGGCTCGAGGTCGAGGGCGAGCACCGGAACCCGCGCGGCGATCTCGGCCAGCCGCTCGGGTGCCCTGCATCCGAGCGAGACGACGCGCTCGGCGCCGAGTCGCAGGACGAGATCGACGGTCAGCCTGGCCAGATCCGACACTAGCTGCTGCGGTTGGCGACCACGCGGTAGGCCGAGGCGATCGAGTGCACGTGCTCGCTCGAGGTCCGGCACTTGTAGCGCAGCGCGGGGAAGAGGAGGAGCTTGAGCGCTCGCGCGCCGAGATCGCGCCGCGGCCCGAGCCACTCGCGCGCGATCCAAGCCAGGGTCACGTAAACCGAGTGCACCCCGCCCGAGTCCGAGACCTTGAAGCCGTGTCGTTCCACCTCGCGGCGGAGCCCGTCGATCGTGTAGCGCTGGTAGTCCGTCGGGTCGAGGTGCTCGGGCTGCATGAAGGGCACGCACAGATAGAGGACACCGCCCGGCTTGCAGACCCGGCTGAACTCGGCCAGCACCTCCTCGGGGTTCTCGACATGCTCGAGGACTGCGTTGCAGATGATCGCATCGAAGTACCCGTCCTCGACCGGGATCTCGTGCAGCGGAGCCGCATAATGGATGTGCGGGGCCGCCTTAATGTCCTGGTTGAACAGCTCGCCATCGATCAGGTCGCCGATGTCGCGGCTTCCCGCGCCCGCGTTCAGGACCCGACCGGTGAACAGGTCACGGTATGGCCGCAGCTCGTTTTCGAGCGGCGGAAAGATGTCCTCGATGGCGAGACCCCTGCTGAATCGCATTTCGCGGCATACTAGGGGGTGGTATCGGAATGTCGGTCGGGATGGAATCCCGAGCCGGGAGAGGTGGTGCGCCGATGATCGCTTTTGGATCCGCGGTCACAACGGAAGAGCAGTACGAGCGCGTTGCGCTACCGGGCTGCAGGCTGGCGGCCGAGCCGGACTCGGTCGTGATCGCAATGCCCAACGAGGACAGCACGCTGTCCGCGGGCTACAACAGGATCCTCGACCAGGTCGCGGGCCGCGACGACCTCGAGGCGGTGGTCCTGCTTCATCAGGACCTCGAGATTCGCAATCCCGACTTCGCGAAGGTCGTACGGGGTTGTCTCGCCGACCCCGAGGTGGCGATCATCGGCGCCGCCGGCGCCCCGCGGGTCCACGGGCTCGACTGGTGGGAGCCAGGGCCGGTGATCGGCGACTTCGAGTGGGCCTACGAGGGCAACGGCGGCGGCACCGTGGTCAAGGACAACTGGACGAACTTCATCGAGGTGACGGGCGTGCATCCGGTCGCCGCGGTGGACGGCATGGTCATGGTCCTCTCGGCCTGGGCGGTGCGCAACCTGCGCTTCGACGAGCAGATCGACCCGTCGGCTCACGGCTACGACATCGACATCTGCTTCCAGGCGGCCGAGGCGGGCAAGTCGATCGTCGTCGCCGGGCTCGGCGTCACGCATCATCACGAGCTCGAGGTGATGATGAGCTACGAGGACTGGATCGAGGCCCACATCAGGATCGCCGAGAAATGGGAGGGGCGGCTGGCCGCGGCGGGTCGCAACGGCGACTGGAAGCAGCGCGCCCGACGCGCCGAGGCGGAGGCGGGCGCGGCGAAGATCGACCGGGACTCGCTGAGCATGCTTCGCAACGAATCCGACCGCAAGGCGGCGCTGTTCTGGGAGCGGATCGTGACGCTGGAGCGGCGCCAGCGGGTCCTGAAGCGACTCGCGGGGCCGCTCAAGGGGCCGCTCGTCGCCGCGCGGCGGCGCCGCGGGCGGGTCGCCGGGCGCTCGATCTGAGCCCGCTCAGCTACCGTTGAGCGCCTGCCGCAGCCGCTCGCGTGAGACTGCCGACCAGCCCCCCCGCGCCTTCAGATCGGAAAGCTTCTCGGCCACCGCCATCGCCCGCGAGTCGAGCATCGGACGCAGCTCGTGCTCGAGCGCGTAGACCCGGCTCGCCTTGTCGCCGAGCTGGATCCGCTCGATCAGCTGCACCACGCGGTTGCCCTCGAGGCGTTCGAGGACCGGGTGGTTGTGCAGTGGCTCGACCAGGCGGGCGACGCCCGGCGCCCAGTCGGCGTCGGTCGGCCACAGCACGGCGAAGCCGAAGAAGGCCGGCACCCGGGCGAAGCTGAGCCCCTCGCGAGCATCGATGAAGTCCTCGATCGCGGTCAGCACCCCGTTCGCCGGACCGCCCTCGTTGGCGGCGACGCAGTCGTAGCGCAGACCGACGCCGGCCTCGGTCTCCCCGCTCCAGGGCACCAGGTAGACGTCATGTGCGAGCGGCTGGCGGTGCTCGGCCGGGATCCGCTCCGGCACGTAGTAGGAGTCGCGCCGTCCATGCGGCCAGCAGACGTCGTGGAAGAGGACCAAGGGGAAGCCCGACTGCTCGCACACCTTCTCGATCGCCTGCAGCTCCTGGGAGACCGTGTAGTAGTTGTGGTCACCGTCGACGACGTAGGCATCTAGCGCCGGCAGGGCGGGAATCGCATCGGCGCTCAGCTCCTCGATTAGCTCCAGTTGCGGACTGTCGCGATCGAGCTCGTAGAGCTCGGGCATCGGACGCGGGTCGACCGCGATCACCCGCGCCCGGTCACCCGCCCAGGCCAGCAGCTCTCGCGTGAAGGCGCCGTACTCGGATCCGATCTCGACCACCGATCCCGCCCCGGCCGCCTCGAGGCAGCCGAAGACGAGCTCGCGGTTGTTCGCCAGCGAGTAGCCGGAGCGATCGCGGTCATGGGGGTCGCGCGGGTCGCCGTCGGTGGCGAAGTCGCTCTCGCGCGGCAAGGTCATGGCCGCGCAGCCTAGATGCATCTAGATTCCGCCGCATGATCGCCTTCGCCTGCGCGGTGACCAACACCGAGACCTACGAACGGTGCGCGGAGCCCGGCATTCGTCACGCCGCCGAGCCCGACAGCGAAGTCCTCACCGCGGGCAGCGTCGGCTCGCTGGCGCTCAACTACAACATGCTGCTCGAGCGAGCCGCCGCTCGCGAGGACCTCGAGGCCCTGGTCCTAGTCCACCAGGATGCGGAGATTGTCGGCCCGGACTTCTGCGACCGTCTCCGGGCAGCGCTCGCGGACCCGGAGGTGGCGATCGTCGGCTGCGTCGGCGCGGTCGGAGTCCGCAACATCGCCTGGTGGGAGGGTGCGGTCACCTGGGCATCGTTCACCCACCGCTACGAGGAGCACGGGGGCGGCGAGTTCCCGGGCTTGAGCTGGATCGGGGAGGGAAGGGGTCCGACTCACGCCACCACCGGCGAGGTCGACTCGATCGACGGATTCGTGATGGCGCTCTCGCCTTGGGCGCTCCGCGAGCTGCGCTTCGACGAGTCGCTCGGGCCGATCCACGGCTACGACTTCGATATCTGCTGCCAGGCGCGCGTCGCCGGCCGCAAGGTGGTGACCGCCGACCTGCAGGTCGTCCACCATCATTCGCTCGGCCTGGTCGGGGACATCGAGGCTTGGATCGACGCCTACATGCAGACGATCGCGAAGTGGGAGGGGACGGTGCCGGGGGTCGGGGCCGCGCCCGGCGGCTGGGAGCAACGGGCACGGCGAGCCGAGGCCGAGGCGGCTGCCGCGCGGATCCAGACCGGCGAGGCTCGGCTCCTAATCGACGCCCAGATCCGCCGCATCGAAACCCTCGAGCGTGAGCTCGACAGCGTCAGGCGGAGCCCGAGCTGGCGGCTGACCGCGCCGCTGCGGGCGCTGCGTCGCCGCCGACCTGCATAGCGCCGGTTGCAGCCGCCGTGCAACTCAGCGCTCGAGCACCAGGCCGAGAAAGCGCTGAGTCCGTTCCTGCTGCGGGTTTCCGAGCACGTCCGCCGGCGGTCCGTGCTCGACGACGAGACCCTGGTCCATGAACACGACGTCGGTCCCGACCTCGCGTGCGAACCCCATCTCGTGGGTGACGACGATCATCGTCATCCCCTCGGAGGCCAGCTCGCGCATCACGTCGAGCACACCCTTGACGAGCTCGGGATCGAGCGCCGAGGTGACCTCGTCGAAGAGCATCACGGTTGGCTCCATCGCCAGCGCCCGGGCAATCGCGACTCGCTGCTGCTGGCCGCCCGAGAGCCGGTCGGGGTACTCGTTGACCTTGTCGCCGAGCCCGACCCTGTCGAGCATCGCCTCTCCTTTCGCGCGCGCCTCGGCGTGCGAGCGATCGAGCACCTTCTCGGGGCCCATGCAGACGTTCTCGAGCGCGTCCATGTGCGGGAACAGGTTGAAGTGCTGGAACACCATGCCGACGTTTCGGCGCACGAGGTCGACGCCCTCGCTCGCCCCGTCCCCGGTGATCTGCTTGCCCTCGAACAGGATCCGACCTTTCTCGGGCGGCTCGAGCAGGTTGATGCAGCGCAACAGGGTCGACTTTCCCGAGCCGCTCGGACCGATCACGCAGGCGACCTCGCCGCGGTTGATCTCGAGGTCGACGCCGCGCAGCACCTCGAGGTCGCCGAAGCGCTTGCATACGCCCTCGAGGGTCAGCACCGGGCCGCCGACGGAGGATCCGCTTGGTTCCACTGTGGTCTCGATCTCGCTCATCGTCACACCCCCGCCATCCCGGTCGCCGGCGGTCCGGAGGGTTCGGCCCCGTCGCCCTCCTCGGCGCCGGCCTTGCGTTGCGTCTTCGCCTGGTCGCGCGCGATCAGCCAATCGATGATCCGCGCAAGCGGGATCGTCACCGCCAAGAAGAACAACGCGCCGAGCACCAGCCCGGAGCCGTTGAACTCGGCGCTCTGGATGTCGAAGCCGGCCTGAACGACCTCGAGGGCGCCGATCACGCTGACCAGCGAGGTGTCCTTCATCAGCGCGATGAAGTCGTTGAGCAGCGGCGGGATCACCTTGCGCACGGCCTGCGGGACGATGATGAACCGCATCGCCTGCCCGTGACTCATCCCGAGCGAGCGCGCTGCCTCGGTCTGCCCACGAGGCACGGCCTCGATTCCGGCCCGGTAGACCTCGGCCATGTAGGCGCCGTAGGTCAGGGTCAGGGAGATGACGCCGTACCAGAACCACGATTCCTGGCCGAACCACTCGGGGATCCCGATCGAGCGCGGGATCACGTCCTCTGCCTGCGCCGCCGAGAGGAACCCGGAGACGAGGAAGAGGACGAGCAGCAGCGGGATCCCGCGAAAGACGTCGATGTAGCCGATCGTCAGCCATCGGATCGGGGCCGTTGCCCTGCCGGGGAGCTGGCGCAGCACCGAGAGCACCAGGCCCCAGGTCAGCGAAAGGATCCCGGAGATCACCGAGAGCTTCAGGGTGACGAAGAACCCATCGAGGACCGCGTCGAAGTTCTCGCCCATGAGGCTGAAGTCGAAGTAGTACTCGCGGATGAAGTCCATCGCTCTCCCTCGCTCGCTTTGAACCGCAGCCTATCCCCCCGGAAGCGACGAGGGGCGCCCTTTCGGGCGCCCCTCCAAGGAGCCGGGTGTCGCCCGCGGACGGGCGCCGGCGTCAGTTGTTGGTCAGCAGCGGGTTCTCGCCTAGCACTGCCTGCGGCGGCTTCGCGCCGGCGAAGTACTGGGCGTAGAGGTCGTCGAGCGTGCCGTCCTCCTTGATCGTCGCCAGCGCCTCGTTCATCGCCTCGCGCAAGCCGTCGTTGTCGGGGGCGACGGCGAACCCGTAGAGCTCGTTGGTCGGGATCTCCTCGACGATCTCGACCCCGCCCTGCTTCTCGACCGCGTCGACGGCCACCGGCTGGTCGATGATCACGGCGTCGACCTGTTCGGTGACCAGCGCCGAGATCGCGTTCGGGCCCTCGGGGAACCCGCGCACCTCGGCGGCGTCGGTCTCATCGTTGGCGAAGGTCTCGCCGGTGGTCCCGTCCTGGGCGCCGACGATCAAACCACCCAGGTCGTCGGTCGAGGCGATGTCGGAGCCCTCGGGAACGAGCAGGGCCTGCTGGGCCTCGTAGTAGGGGTCGGTGAAGTCGACCGCGTTCTCGCGACCCTTGGTGATTGTCGAGGCGGCGGCGGCGGTGTCGAACTGGCCGTTCGCCGTGTCGCGGAAGATCGTCCCGAAGCCGGTGTCGGTGTACTCCGCGGTCAGGCCGAGCTGCTCGGCGATCGCGTTCATGACGTCGATGTCGTAGCCCGAGATGTTCGGCGGCTGGCCGATCTCGAACGGTGGGTACGGCGCGTCGGTGCCGACGCTCAGCGTCCCCTCGGAGATCAGGCCGAGGTCCTCGCCGCTCGCGGTGGTCTCGGTGTCGCCTCCGTCGTCATCGTCGCCGCCGCAGCCAGCCACCGCGAGGCCGGTGACGAACAGCGCGATCAGCGCGATCACAAGCCAGGTCCGCGTTCCTCTCACGATTACCCCTCTCTCGAAGTCAGCCATCGACGTGAACATACATCTCTGCCGCTGCTTGTGGCGGGATCGCGTCCCGCCAGCGCGCGATTGCGACTCCGCCGTCTCCCGGCCAGAACGCAACCCCGAGCTCACGGCGCCAGCGCTCGAGCACCCAGCGCTCCCCGGAGCGCTGCGCGTCGTCGAGGATCACGGTCGCGCCGGGCGCCAACCTGGTCGCGAGCCGCGGCAATGCCGGGTAGCGGGCGCGCTCACGGGGCGAGCCGGGGGACGCCGGCGGCCCGTCGACCAGCAGCAGGTCCACCCCCGACTCGGGCAGCTCTCGCAGTGCTCCACGGGCGTACCACCCACAGCCTGGCTGGCCGGGCGGATCGGGCTCCAGCGGCGCCCGGATCACCGTCGCCCAGCCCGACAGTCCCTCGATCTCGATCCGCTCACCGGTGATCCCCGCCCAGCCTCGATCGTGCTCGAGCGCGTAGACGGCGCCCCGGCCGAGCTCGCGAAGCAGGCGCGCGAGGACGACGGTGCTGCGCCCCGACCCGCACTCGACGATCCGCTCGCGTCCCGCCGCCACCTCGTCGAGCACCAGCCCAAGCGCGGGATCGCTGAGCGCCCAGTCGCCCGCCTCGAGCCGGGGGCCGGAATCGAGGGTGCGAGCGAGCAGGCCGTTGGTCACCGGGCCTCGCGAAGGCGCTCGCTCACCAGCGCGGCGTCGGCGGCCTCGGTCGGCCCCCCGGTCAGCCGGTCGGCCCGGACGGTCGAGTAGAAGCAGGCGATCGCCGGTAGCACGAGCGGGTCGCGCTCGGCGCACAGGCGGCCCAGCAGGTCCCAGTCGCCCATCGTCACCAGCGCCTCGTCGAAACGCGCCTCGGGTAGCCCGGCGCGGTGGGCGATCGTCGAGATGTCGGCCGGGTTGTGCTCGGCGAGCTCCTTGCGGTCGAACGGGGTGATCGCCGCGATCGGCAGCGCCGGCTCGCCGTCGTGGCCGCGGTTGAAATCGTCGATCACGATCGCCCCGTAGATCACCTCGGACTCCGGGCGCTGCTCGAACGCCCAGACCACGGACTTGAGCCAGCCCGGATGCATCGCGTTGTCATCGTCGAGGTAGGCGACCAGCGTCCCGTCGGCCGCTTCGAGCCCGGCATTGCGGGCCGCCCCGACGCCGCCGTGCTCGACCCGCCGCGGCCGCACGCGAGGGTCGGCGAAGCCCGCCAGCACCTCGGCGGTGTCGTCCTCGCTGGCGTCGTCGACGACCACCAGCTCCCAGTTCGGATACGTCTGCGCGAGCACGGTTTCGATCGCACCGGGCAGCATCGCCGAGCGGTTGTAGGTCGGCATGATCACCGAGACCAGCGGCTCGGTGGCCAGCGTCGCCTGCTCGATCCAATCCATCACCGGAGCAATCGCGGCCAGGCCCTCGAGCCGACCGACCCGCTGATCGTTGGCGTCGAAATACGCCTGCGCCGCTTCCTGCAGCCCGCCGACCCGTTGCTCGGTGCGGGCGAGGTTGGCATCGAGCGCCTCGGTTCCCGCCAGCCGGCGGACCCGTGTGCTGAGCGCCGCACGCGCCCGGAGACCGATGCCACCTCGGGTTAGCCTCGGCATCAGCCCGCAGGATATCCGCCCCGGCTTCGGCTACTACACTTTCTGTAGCGATGCTCGATCCGACGCTCAATCGGCCGTGCGGCGGGCGGTACGGCAACTTGGTCGAGGCGGTCGGCAACACGCCGCTGGTCGAGCTGCCTCGACTGACCCCGAAGCCCGGGGTGCGGATCTTCGCCAAGCTCGAAGGACGAAACCCGACCGGCTCGGTCAAGGACCGCGTCGCCAAGTCGATGATCGAGGCAGCGGAGTCGGAGGGCGCGATCGAGCCGGGGCAGATGATCCTCGAGCCCACCTCCGGCAACACCGGGATCTCGTTGGCGATGATCTGCGGTCGCAAGGGCTATCCGGTCAAGGTCGTGATGCCCGAGAACGTGACCGAGGAGAGGACCCAGCTCCTGCGGATGTTCGGCGCCGAGATCGTCTACTCCGAGGGCGCTAAGGGGTCGAACGGGGCCGTAGAGCTGGCGCTCGAGATGGCCGCTGCCGACGCCTCCTACTTCATGCCTTACCAATACGGCAACCCGGCCAACCCCGGCGCGCACTACAGCGGGACCGCCGTGGAGATCCTCGACGAGCTCGACCAGGTGGCGGCGTTCGTCGCCGGCCTCGGGACCGGCGGCACCCTGATGGGGGTGGGGCGGCGGCTCAAGGAGCACGACCCCGAGACCGCGATCGTCGCCGTTGAGCCGATGCAGGGCGAGCTCGTCCAGGGCCTGCGCTCGCTCGACGACGGCTTCATCCCGCCGATCATCGATCTCGCGCTGCTGGACCGCAAGATCATGGTCTCCAACCGCGACGCGATCGTCTGGACCCAGCGCCTGCTGCGCGAGGAGGGGCTGTTTGCCGGCGTCTCAGCCGGCGCGATTGCGGCCATATGCGTCCGCATCGCCGCCGAGCTGGAGGAGGGCAATATCGTCTTCATCGTCCCTGACGACGGGTGGAAGTACCTGTCCTCGGGCGTATACACCACTCCCGTGGAGGAGCTCGAGGGCGTCGAGTCCACCGTCTGGTGGTAGGGGGAAAGCCGACCGTCGCGCTCGTCTCGCGCGAGGTCGCCCCGTTCGGGGGCGGAGGCATCGGTCGTTACGTGAACGCGCTCGCGGCGCTGCTCGCCGGCGAGTTCGAGGTCACGATCTTCACCACGAGTCGTAATCGCGAGGCACATGACGCTGCGCGGCGTGAGCAGCCCGCCTCGCTGCCTGCCGCCAAAGTCGTCTTCGTGCGCGAGCCGCGGGCCTGGGACGCGCGCGCCTCGTTCAGCCGCCTGCACGCCTGGAGTGCCCGTGTCTACGAGGCGCTGCTGGCCGAGTACGGCGATCGCGGCCCGGACCTGGTCGAGTTCGGCGACTTCCTCGGCGAGGGGTGCGTGACAGTGCAGGCGAAGCGCACCGACTCGCGAGCCCTGCGAGCGACGGCGGTCTGCGTCCGGATCCACGGCAGCGCCGAGGTCTACGACGTCCTCGACGGCTTCCTGCCGGGCGACCGCGAGCGGTCGTTCACGCACGAGCTCGAGCGCTACGCCCTGCGCTACGCCGACGCGCTGCTCTCGGCGGGCGGAGACATCCTCGGGTCGTACGAGCGCTTCTATGGGGCGGAGGAGCTCGCGCCGGCGCGGCTGGTCCGCCACCCGTTCGCGTGGAGCGCCACACCCGGGAGCGAGGCGGCGGCAACTGGTCCGTTGCGCCTCCTCTACCTGGGTCGGCTCGAGCGCCGAAAGGGGGTCCGCGAGCTGGTCGACGCGCTGCTCGGGCTCGAGCGGACCGAGTGGCGGTTGACGATGGTCGGCGGCGATACCGAGACCGCGCCCCTGGGCGGCTCGATGCGCGAGCTGCTGGCGCTGGAGATCGCCGGCGACGAGCGGATCGAGCTCGTCGAGGCGGTGCCGCGTGAGCAGGTGCCGGCTCTGCTTGACGACCACGACGCGCTCGTTGTGCCGTCGCGATGGGAGTGCTGGCCCTACGTTGCCCTGGAGGCGTTGGCTCGTGGGCGACCGATCGTCGCGACGCCTACTGGGGGCCTCTGCGAGCTGGTCGTCGACGGGAGGAACGGATGGCTGACGCGAGATGCGACGGTCGACGGCCTGGCCGAGACAATCGCGCCGCTCGTCGAGCGCCCCGAGCTCGCCCGCTCCGAGCACGACCCCGACGCGGCCCGCGGCCTCTTCGCCTCGCTCACCGATCCCGAGCCGATCCGGGCCGCCTACCGCGAGCTCTGCGAGGCGAAAGCCGGCGCCGGCGCCCCGCCCGCGAGCGCCGAGCCGCCGCTGGTCTCAATCGTGATCCCCTATTTCGAGCTCGCCGAGCACGTCGGCGAGGCGGTCGCCTCGGCGGACGCGCAGACGCATCCGCGCTGCGAGCTGATCATCGTCAACGACGGCTCGTTCCGGGCCGAGGACGAGGTCCTGCTCGAGCTCGAGGCGCGCTACGAGCTGACCCTGGTCGCGCAGCCGAACTCCGGGCTCGGAGCGGCGCGCAACCTCGGGATCGAGCTCAGCCGCGGCGAGTACGTGCTCCCGCTTGACGCCGACAACATGCTCGAGCCGGAGTTCGTGGCCCGCTGCGTGCAAGCGCTCGAGGCCGACCCCCGGATCGCCTACGTGGGCTCGTGGCTGCGCTACATCGACGAGCGGGGCGAGCCGTGGAAGGGCACAGAGGAGGGGCTGGACCCGATCGGCAACTCGAGTCGGGCGGTTGACTCCCTGAACGTGGCCGGGGATGCGTGCGCGGTGTTTCGCAGCTCGGTCTTTCGCTCCGGGCTCGCCTACAGCACCGATGTCGCCGGGTTCGAGGATTGGGCGCTCTATCGCGAGATGCGCCGGCGCGGGATGATCGGCCATGTGATTCCCGAGCGCCTGATCCGCTACCGGATGCGCGCCGACTCGATGATGCGCTCGCTCGCGGCACCGCGAGAGCTCTGGATCCGCCAGGCGATCGAGGCCCACCTGGCCGAGACGGCGGTCGAGTGGACGGCTCCGCGATGAGCAACGAGAGCCGCCTCGAGGCGCTCGAGCGCGAGAACCGGGCCCTGCGGCGTGCGAACGCGAAGCTGTTGCGCGAGCGGATTGGGAGCTCGAACACCGCGGCCGCGGGGCGGCTCGCCGGCGACGGCTCGGCCGACCCGTCGCGCCGCTCGGCGCGGGCGACGGTCCGGGCGCCACTCGCTCGGGCGCGGCTGGCGCTGCGCCGAGTGGCCCTCCGGCTGTTGCGCTGAGCGGGCCGCCCGCTAGGCGAACGCGCTGACCCAGCGCTCCGCGTTCGCAGCGTGGATCTCCTCGAGAATCGTGTCGACGTCGCGGGTGATCCGCCATTCGGGGTAGTCGGAGCGAAACTCGTCGAGATCGGAGATCCACCAGCGGTGATCGCCGATCCTCGCCTCGTCGGAGAGCGTCCAGTCGAGCTCGCGGCCGGCGATCCGCTCACAGGCGTCGATCGCCTCCAGCATCGAGCAGTTGGACTCGCGCCCCCCGCCCATGTTGTAGACCGCGGCAACTCGGGGACTGCGGTGAAAGCTCATGCACGCCGCTGCAAGGTCGGCGGCATGGATGTTGTCGCGCACCTGCTTGCCGCGATACCCGAACACGGTGTACGGAGCGCCGGTGACCGTGCACTTCATCAGATAGGCGAGGAATCCATGCAACATCGCCCCGGCGTGGCTCGGCCCGGTGATGCAGCCGCAGCGAAAGCAGACCGTCGGGATCTCGAAGTAGCGGCCGTACTCCTGCACGAGCAGGTCGGCGGCCGCCTTCGAGACCCCGAACAACGAGTGCGTGGAGCGGTCGATCGACATCGAGGTGTCGATGCCCGAGTGGTACCGATGGTCGTCGGGAAGCTCGAGGCGCGTCTCCAGCTCCCGCAGGGGAAGCTCGTTCGGCAGGTCCCCGTAGACCTTGTTGGTCGAGATGAAGGCGAAGGTGGCCGCGGGGGCGTGGGTTCGTGCCGCCTCCAGCAGGTTCAGGGTTGCGAGCGCGTTGACGCCGAAGTCGGTGTGCGGCTCCCGGGCCGCCCAGTCGTGAGATGGCTGAGCGGCGGTGTGGATCACGAGTTCGATTTGCCGCGCGTGCTCGACGAACACCGAGTCGACCCGCTGGCGATCGCGAATGTCGAGCTCCAGCGAGCGGAACCCGGGGACCGACTCGACCAGGCTCTCGGTTACCGCGGCCGTCGAGGCATCCGGACCGAAAAACTGGGCGCGCATGTCGTTCTCGAGCCCGATCACGTCGTAGCCGGCCGCCACGGCCTGGCGTACTGATTCCGAGCCCACCAGGCCCCCGGATCCGGTGACGATCGCGATGCCCATCGGATCGGCAGGCTAGACGATCGATTCATCTAGATTTCGGGGCGTGGGTGCAGGAGGCGACCGGGGGTCGGGGCCGGGCCGATCGCCGGAACTGGCGGCCGCCTCGCCTGCGCGCGGGCTCGAGCCGGCGAGTCTGGTCCTGGCCGCGGCGCTCGCCGCCTCAGGCGTCGCGCTGCTGATCTGGCTCTCCGACCTGACCTTCTGGCGCGACGAGTGGGCGTTCCTGCTCCACCGTCGCGGCCTCGGCGCCGACGTCTTCCTCGACCCGCACTACGAGCACATCGCAATCGCGCCGGTCGCGATCTACAAGGCCCTGCTGGCGATCTTCGGGATGGACTCGCCGACGCCGTTCCAGCTTGCGGCGGTGGCGATGTTCCTGACCAGCGTCGCCCTCGCCTTCGTCTTCCTCCGCCGCCGGGTGGGCGGCTGGCTCGCGCTCGCGGGCGTGCTTCCGATCCTCTTCCTCGGCCCCTCCTGGGACGACCTGCTGTGGCCGTTTCAGATCGGCTACTTCGGCTCGATGGCGGCCGGCATCGGGGCGCTGCTGGCGCTCGAACGCGAGGACCGCGCCGGTGACCTGTGCGCCTGCGCGCTGCTCGCTGTCTCGCTCAGCTTCTCGAGCGTCGGGATCCCGTTTGCGGTGGGGGTAACGGTGCACGTGCTCACCGGCCCCGGGGTCGCGCGCCGGGCATGGGTGGCACTGGTTCCGGTCGTCCTCTACGCGCTCTGGTGGCTCGGCTTCGGCAGCGAGGCCGAGAACAACGCTTCGTTCGACAACCTGCTCGGGGCTCCCAAGTACGTCGTCGAGGGCTTCGGCTCCAGCATCGCCTCGCTGCTCGGCCTGGCGACCTCGCGCGAGCAGTTCCCGATCACCTCGCTCAACTGGGGTGTGCCGTTGTTGCTCGTCGCGCTGGTGCTCGCGGGCGTCCGCCTGCGGCGCCTCGGGCGCGTCCCGCGCTGGCTGCTGGTCACGCTCGCGATCGCGGTCGCCTTCTGGGCCCTCGCCGGGCTCAACACGACGATCGGCCGCGGGCCCGACGCCGGCCGCTATCAGTACGTCGGAGCGATCCTGCTGCTGCTGGTCGCGGCGGAGCTGCTGCGCGGGATGCGGATCCCACGAGTGGGGGTGATCGCCGCCCTCGGGGTCTCGGCCCTCGCCACGCTCAGCAACGTCTCGCTGCTCGAGGACTACTCGAACGCGCTCGCCGGGCTCGCCGGCCAGCAGCGGGCCGGCCTCGCCGCGGTCGAGCTCGCCCGGGACCCGGTCGATCCCGGCTTCCTGCTCACCCAGGAGAACTCCGACGTCGACTACCTCGGCGAGCTCGACGCCGGCTCCTACATCTCGGCGGTCGACTCATACGGCTCGCCCGCGTACTCGCCGGCGGAGCTCGCCGCTGCCGCGGAACTGAGCCGAGCGGCCGCCGACAAGGTGTTCGCCGCGGCGCTCGGGCTCGAGCTCGCGCCCGGCGCGCCGACCGCGACCCCGTGCCTGGTGGCGAGGCCGCGGAGCGGCGAGCGGGAGCTGATCTTCGAGCTCCCCCCGGGAGGAGCCGTGCTGCGGGCGCAGCCGGGCTCGCGGGCCGAGCTTCGACTGCGCCGGTACGCGAGGGCCTCCTTTCCGGTCAGGTTGGGGACCCTGAACGGTGGGGAGCCGGCGACGCTGCGGATTCCCACGGATCGCTCGCCTGAGCCATGGGAGGCCCGGCTCCGAGCCCCGGGGGTCGAGATCTGCGAGCTCAACGATCGAGGGGCGGCGGGATGAGCTCACGGATCCGTCACTTCGGCCCACCTGAGCTTGTCCTGGCGGCGGGTCTCGCCGCCGCGGCGGGTGTCATCTTCGCCTGGGGCTCGGAGCTGACCTTCGCCTTCGACGAGTGGGACTTCCTGCTCGGCCGTCTCGGGACCGGGGCCGACGCATTCCTCCAACCCCACTTCGAGCACATCTCGATCGCCCCGGCGGTGATCTACAAGTCATTGCTGTCGGTGTTCGGGATGGACTCGCCACGGCCGTTCCAGCTCGTCTCGACGGCCCTTTTGATCGCCACGCTGGCGCTCCTCTTCGTCTACCTGCGGCGCCGCCTCGGCCCCTGGCTCGCGCTGGCCGGGATCGTGCCGCTGCTCTTCTTCGGGCCCGCCTGGGACAACGTCCTGTGGCCGTTTCAGATGGCTTTCATGGGCTCGATGGCATCCGGGCTCGGGGCGCTGCTGGCGCTCGACCGCGGCGACCGGCCAGGCGACCTGGTCGGCTGCGCCCTGCTCACCGTCGGGATGACCTTCTCCAGCCTCTGGCTGCCGTTCGCGATCGGCGCCGCCGTGCACGTGCTCACCGGCGAGCGACGGCGGCAACGGATCTTCGTCTTCGCGGTCCCGGTGCTCCTCTACGGCCTCTGGTGGCTCGGTTGGGGGCGCGAGGCGGAGAGCGTCGTCAGCTTCAACAACCTGGCGACGATCCCGCAGTACGTGCTTGACGGGCTCAGCTCGAGCATCTCGTCGCTGCTCGGCCTCGAGGCGTTCAAGGAGGACACCGAGAGCATCGCGCTCGACTGGGCGCGCCCGCTGCTGATCGTTCTTGGCGCCCTGGTCGCACTCCGGCTGAGGCGGCTGGGGACGGTGCCGAGGGGAGTCTGGGTCACGACCGCGATCCTGCTCTCATTCTGGATCCTGAGCGCGGCCAACGCCAACTTCTTCCGCCATCCGACCGCGCACCGCTACCAGCTCATCGGGGCCGTCCTGCTGCTGCTGGTCGCGGCGGACGTCTGGCGGGGGACCCGACCTCGACCGGCGGCGGTCGGCGTCGCGCTGGCGGTCGCCGTTGCTGCGGCGGTCGGCAATTTCGTCCTCCTGCACCGCGAATGGGAGACCTTCCGCGACTTCGGTCAGGTCGAGCGTGGCGAGTTGGCGGCGGTCGAGTTGGCACGGGACGGGATCGATCCACAGCTCGTGCTCTCGAGCGGGGTCGCCGGGGCTGCGATCTACGGCAACGCCGGTCTCTACCTCGAGGCGGCCGACGCGTACGGGTCGCCGGCCTACACGGCCGATGAGCTGGCCGCTTCCTCCGAGGGCGCCCGCGCCGCCGCCGACCGCACTTTCGCCGTCGCCCACGGGCTCGGCTTCGAGCCGGCGGCTCAGCCAGCGCCCGGGAGGTGCCTGCGCTCGCCCGGCAACGGAGCCGCTCCACGGGTCCTGGACCTGCCCCCGGGTGGGATCGTGCTCGAGCTCGGCCGTGGCGGCGGGAGGGCGCGCCTGCGCCGCTACGCCTCGGGGGAGTTCCCGGTCGAGCTCGGCGCCGTGCCGGCAGGTGCATCGCGGCTCGCGATCCCCGCCGATCGCTCCGATGAGCCCTGGGAGCTGGAGCTGGTCGCCGACGGACCGGTCAGCGTCTGTCGTCTGTAGTCGCCGCGGCTCAGGTGGTGCTCGAGGAACACGTAGAGGACGATGAACAGGTAGCGGCTGCCCATCTCCTGCATCGCCAGCTTGCTCGAGCCCGACGCCCGGCCGTGCCAGGAGATCGGGATCACGGCGAAGCTGTGGCCGCGCACGAATGCCTTCAGCGGCAGCTCCACGGTCAGGTTGAAGTGGTTCGAGAGCAGCGGCTGGACGGTCTCGATCACCTCGCGCCGATAGGCCTTGAAAGCGTTTGTCGTGTCGTTGTAGTTGTGGCGGAAAAGCGCTCGCACGAACCAGTTCGCGAGCCGGTTGACGACCATCTTGAGCCGCGGATAGCCGCGCACCTGCGCGCCCGGGATGAAGCGCGAGCCGAACACGCAGTCATAGCCCTGCTCGAGCAGGGCGTGATAGCGGACCAGGTCGGCCGGGTCGTCGGAGCCGTCCGCCATCATCACCGCGACGGCATCACCCTCGAAGTCCTCGAGCCCGGAGCGGATCGTGAAGCCGAAGCCACGGGGGTGATGCGAGCGGGTCCAGCGGATCTGCGGATGCTCGGCGGCGACCGCCTCGATCACGGCGGAGGTGCCGTCGACGCTGGCGTCGTCGATCACCAGCACCTCATGGTCGATCCCGGCCTGCTCGAGCGCCCCGACGGTCGCTCGCAGTGTCGCGGCGATCAATCCCGCCTCGTCGCGGGCCGGGATCACGACCGAGAGCTTCATCGTGCGAACCCAAGCGAGGCCGCGACCGCGCCCTCGTTCTCCGTCACCCACCTGTGAATGTCGGCAAGCACCTCTCGAGCCCCTCTCGCCGGCCGCCACCCGGTCAGGTCGAACAGCCGCGAGCAGTCGGAGATGTATAGCGGAACGTCCCCGAGCCGCGCCTCGGCCGAGCGCTCGATCGGGACCTCGTTACCGGTCAGCTCCCGGCAGATGCTCGTCGTTTCCCGCAGCGAGAGGCTGCACTCGCGGCCGCCGCCGACGTTGCCGACGAACCCGTTCCAGCGCTCGGGGTTCCCGAGCTGCTCGTCGATCAGCTCGACCACGTCGTCGATGTGCAGGAGGTCGCGCACCTGCAGGCCTGAGCCCTCGTAGCCGAGGTAGGCCAGCCGCCGGCCGAAGTGGTGGTGCAGAAGCCAGAACGTAAACACGCCCTGGTCCACGCGACCCATCTGCCACGGCCCGGCGATCACCCCGCAGCGATCGACCACGGTGGGAATCGTGAAGTTGGCCGCGTACTCGGTGATCAACAGCTCGGCGGCGAGCTTGGTCGTGCCGTAGAGGGTTCTCGGCCCCTCGAGCGGGAAGCGCTCGGAAATCCCGCTCGCCGAGGCGCCGGGAAGCTCCTGATTGGCCGCCAGCTCGTAGCGGGTCTCCGCCTCGCGCAGGCGTAGGCCGGAGAGCGCGCGGTACGGGTAGACCCGGCTGGTAGACAGGAACACGATCTGGGCTTGGTCGCGGCGCGTCAGCTCTAGGCAGTTGTAGGCGCCGACCAGATTGGTCTCGAACGGGTACGCGGTGTCGCCGGTCATCCCGACCAGCGCCGAGGGCTCGGCCGAGCACTCGACAAGGGCGTCGATTCGCCCGACTGCCTCGAGCGACTCCCGGTCGCGCACGTCGGCCCGTACGAAAGCGACCCCCGCCGTTTCGAGCCGGGGCAGGTTGAGCGTCGATCCGGCCCGGTGGAGGTTGTCGAGCGCGATCAGCTCCCAATCGGGGTGGCGCCCGGCGAGCGCCACGCATACGTTCGCGCCGACGAACCCGGCCCCCCCAGTGACGAGCACGCGCCTCACGATCGGTGAGGATTGCAGTGATCGCGCGAAGGCGTTGGAAGCGGTGTCGGCCGGTGCCGCGGGCACCTCGGCGCGCGCGGAGCCGTTGCTAGCCTCGCCTCGTGCGGGTCGCACTCGAATTGATCGACGAGTTGATCGCGCACGCGCGTGGCGAGGCGCCGAACGAGTGCTGCGGGATGATCGCCGGCGACGATGGCCGGCTGACGTCGTACTTTCCGGCGGCGAACGAGTTCGCCAGCCCGATGCGCTTCCAGATCGATGCCGGCGACCAGCTTCGGATCACGAACGAGATCGAGCGCCGAGGCGAGCAGATCGGCGCGATCTTCCACTCGCACCCGAACAGCGAGGCGCGACCGTCCCAGACCGACGTCAACCTCGCCCGCTGGTGGCCGGGGGTCCTCTGGGTGATCTGCTCGCTCGCCGAGCGGGACGCGGTCGTGCGCGGGTTCGAGATCGACGGCACCGAGGTGCGAGAGGTGGAGCTCGATGCCGAATGAGGCGATCGAGCCACTCGCCTGCCCGACCTGCGCCCGCAAGTTCTCGCTCTCGGAGAGCTTCTGCCCCGATTGCGCGATGCCGCTCATCTACGTCGGTCGCGGCGAGGAGGAGCCAATCACCGCGAGTCACGAGCGAGCGCGCAAGGTGGACCCTCGCTACACCGGCGGGGAGCTGGTCAAGGCCGCCTTCGCCCACAACCAGGCCGAGGCCGAGCTGATCCAGGGGATCCTGCTCGAGGAGGGGATCCCGAGCGTCGAGCGGCGCGCGCGCGGATTCGACGTGCCGGACTTCCTCGCCGCCGGTCCGCGCGAGATCCTCGTGCCGCGGCCCGCCTATGAGCCGGCCCGCGAGCTGCTCGCGGGCGGCGGCAACGGCGAGCTCGAGCCCGAGGCCGCGCAAACGCGGCCGCTGCGCCTGCTCGCCGGACTGCTGGTCGCGCTGGCGATCGCCGCGCTGATCGTCTGGGGGCTCTCGGCGCTCGTCTAGATCGCGAACGGGTCCTCGACCTCGAGCTCGTCCGGGCCGCCGGCGCGCGGCAGGTCCTCGCGCAGATAGCGTCGCCACTCGCGCTCGACCTCGCGGGGGCGGGCGCCGAAGGCGAGCTCGATCGCCTTCTCGGGCCCCTCGCGGCGCAGCCTCGAAACCAGCACCGAGCAGGCGTCGGGGCCCCGTTCACTCTCGAGCAGGTCGAAGATCGTCCCACCGAGAATGATCGCGTCGCGAGCCGAGGGCGGGAAAGAGGGCGCCTGACCCTGGCGCATCCGGGTGTTGACGGCGGGACGCAGGAGCGTTGTCTGGCCGGCGAAGTACTGCGCCCCGCCCTCGATCAGCCATGCCCAGCGCAGATAGCGGGCGAACCTGCGCGGGCCCCACGGCGGCGGCAGGCCGGTGTTGTTCGCGGCGATCACGATCTGGGCGTAGAGCCGCTCGGCGGTGCCGCGCAGCGCTGCCAGCGAGTCCTCGCCGGCCGCCCGCCGGTCCGTGAACTGGTCGTTGAGGATGTGCAGCTCCGAGGCCATCGCCCAGCCGGCGAGATAGCGGCGGCCGGCTGGGGCGGCTGCGAGCCGCGCGGCGGGGAGGAACGGGTGCGCCGCGTTGAGCCAGCCCGGGGAGGGGTGGACGATCACCGTCACTCCTCCCGGCGCGTCCTCGAACCGGTCCTCGAGTCGCAGCCGCAGGTCCTCGAGTCGGTCGAGCGTTCGCTGGGCGCAGGCCTCGTCGGCGCTCTCGTGGCGCGCGGTGAAGCTCAGCGATTCCGTCTCGACCCAAGCCACGATCCCAGCTTAGGGCGAGCCTGCCGCTGCGGTGCGAAGCTCGAAGTCGAGCTCGGTCGAGACGCCGAGCCCGACCAGCGTGTCGCGCGCCGCGTCCAGATCGCGGCTCCCGCGTACAGCCGTGGCGAGCGGCAGCTCGGCCGCGCCCGCCTCGAGGTCGAACCAGAACCCGATCGCCCCCAGCGGCCCGAGCGGGACGCTGCGGCGGCCGCCCCGGATCGTCGCGCGGCCAATCGCGCCGCGGGCGCAGCGGGCCATCTGCACGCTCGCCTCGGTGCCCGTCGCCCGCGCCGCGACCTCGATCTCGTTGGCATGTGCGAGCGCCACGCTCGAGCTGCCGATCCAGGCGTCCCTCGCCGCCAGGGCCGCCACCCGGGCGAGCACCTCGCTGGGCTCGAGCTCGCCGTCGCAGCCGGCGCCCAGCACCGCGAGCACGGGTTCGACCCCGGGGCCAAGCGCGAACGAGCCCGCGAGCATCACCGCGTCGCAGAGTGGGCTCCCGAGCCCGGGCTCCGACCCGTCCGCGATCGCGTCCCCTCCGATGTCGGCGAGCACGACGAGGTCGCAGTCGAGCGCCGCGGCGGCATCGGCGATTCCTTGCCCGGCGCCGCCCGCACCGCCGGTGACGTCGATCAGCACCGTCGGCTCGCCCAGGTGGGCGGCGACGTGCGCCTCGGAGAAGGGGACGCCGTCGGGCGTCGTCGTTCGAGGTCCGCAGAGCACCGCCCGCTCGCCGATCGGCTCAGCGCCGAGGATCTCGCCGGCCGAGCGCGGCCCGGGCACGGGGTCGACCGGGAGCCGCTCCCAGGCAACGCCGCCGAGTACGAAAGGGGTCCCCAGCTCCTCGCAGCGGCGAGCCGCGGCGAGCGCGCCGACGACGTCGCCGCCGCCTCCGATGCCGAGGACGAGCGCCCGGCGCGCCCCGGCAAGGCGGTCTTCGAGCGAGCGTCGGGCCGCGCCGCTCAGGCGAGGGCCGGCTCGGCCTGACAGAGCTCGCGGATCGCCGCCGCCGCGCGGTCGAACTCCTCGTCGGCCATCACCGGGGTGCCCTCGAAGGGGAGCTCGCGGTCGATCTCGACCCAGGACCGGCAGCCGTGGTACTCGTCCTTGACCCGGACCGTGACCGGGCGCGGGATCCGATAGACGCGCAGCAGCAGCACGTGCAGCGGGTGCGTGCGCTTCCAGCGCAGGCGCTTGTGGGCGTAGTCCTGCGTCCAGACGTGAAACGGCGACAGCGCGTCGACGATCCGCGGGTCGTCGGTCTCGAAGTGGTCGGCGACCTCGGCCCAGGCGCGGATCCGGACCCGGTCGGGCTGTGGGATCCCGCCGTCCTGAAGCAGCGCCCGTGGCGGCGGCTCCTCGTCGGGCCAGACGCCCTCCTCGAGCGCGCGCCGCAGCTCGGGATGGTGTGACTCGCGGACCAGGTCGTTGCGCTGGTGGTCGAAGGTGGGGTAGAGGAAGAACTGATCGTGCTCGAGCTCGAAGTGCTTGCCGTCCTCGCGAATCCCACCCTTGCGAAGCGTGAGCAATTGCTCACCTTCGGACAGGGCGCGAACCGTCACGGCCCACTCTTTGATCGCAATAGGCATCTGTTCGTTGCGTTGGAAGGGGAACTTGGTCTCCCGGGCGCAAACGCCGCCCCGGGGGAGCGTGCGAGGCCCGCTGAGGGCAGGCAGTCTAGGGAACGACCGCCGAAATTCCAAGTTTGTGAAAAAAGTCACGTTCTCAGGCCGATCCGTGGCCGCCACCGCCCGGCGTCTCGATCCGCAGCCGGTCCCCGGGAGCGAGCCGGCCCGAGCATTTCGGCGGCAGCTCCTCGCCGTTGAGCAGGTTGCGCCCCGGGGCGCCGTCGCCGCCACCGCGGCGGCCACGCGGGGGATGCAGCCGGCGCTCGGTGATCAGCGAGAAGTCCATCGCCGCCAGCGCCTCGAGCTCACGCACGGTGCCGGCCCCGCCGGTGTGGCGACCAATGCCTCCCGAGCCGCGGCGCAGCGCCAGCTCCCGAACCCGTAGTGGGTACTCAGTCTCGAGCGCCTCGACGGGGGTGTTGAGGGTGTTCGACATCGCCACGTGCACGGCGCTGGGCCCGTCGGCGTCCGGGCAAGCCCCCTGGCCACCCCCGACCGTCTCATAGTAGGTCCAGCCCTCTCCGGCGAGGGTCAGGTTGTTCATCGTTCCCTGGCCCTGCGCGGGCGCTGGGACCGCGCCCGCGAGCGCGGCTATGACCAGGTCCGCGACCCGGCTCGAGGTCTCGACGTTGCCCGCCGCGACGGCTGCCGGGGGCTGGGCGTTGAGCAGCGAGCCTGCCGGCGCGGCCACCTCGATCGGGCGATGAGCGCCCGCCGAGGGTGGCGCGTCGGGGTCGGTGAGCGCCCGGACGGCGAAGAACGCCGCCGAGCGCGTGACCGAGAGCGGGCAGTTGAGGTTGCCCTCGACCTGGGGTTCACTGCCGTCGAAGTCGAGCCGCAGGGCGTCGGCCCGGATCGTCGCCCGGAGCCGCAAGCGCAGCTCGCGCGAGCCGTCGCGCCCACCCTCGAGCACGTCCTCGGCCTCGTACACGCCATCGGGAAGCGCCGCGAGCGCGGCGCGCGTGCGACGCTCGGCGTAGTCGAGGATCTCGGCCATCCCGGCCGCAAGTCCGGCGGCACCGCTGCTCTCGGCGAGCTCGCCGAGCCGGCGCGAGCCGGTCAGGTTGGCGGCGCGCTGGGCGCGCAGGTCGGCGAGCCGCTCCTCCGCTCCACGCATCCGGCCGGCGAGCTCGCGCAGGACGTCGTCATCGGCCCGGGTCGGGGGGATCACGACTCCCTCCTGATCGAGCCGCGTCGAGTCGGCGGGCATCCCGCCCGGGGTCGGCCCGCCGACGTCCGCGTGATGGGCGCGACTCGCCGCATAGGCGATCGGGCGATCGGCCCCGGGCGCGAAGATCGGGGAGATCAGGGTGATGTCGGGCAGGTGAGTGCCGCCCGCGTAGGGGTCGTTGAGGACCCAGAGGTCGCCTCGGTGCTGGTCGAAGTCGAGGACGGCGGCGACTGCGTCGGGCATCGAGCCGAGATGGACCGGGATGTGCTCGGCCTGCATCACCAGCTCGCCCGCCGGGTCGAAGATCGCAGTCGAGCAATCGCGCCGCTCCTTTATGTTCGCCGAGCGCGAGGAGCGGATCAGCACCGCCCCCATCTCCTCGCAGGCAGAGCGCAGCGCGCCGACCAGCACCTGGAGCGAGATCGGGTCCAGACGCTGGCTCATCTCGCCCGCTCGGCGATGATCGTGCCGAGCCGGTCGCCGCGAGCGGCCCAGCCCGGCGGCAGCACCAGGGTCGCCTCGGGCAGCTCGAACACGCACGGGCCCTCGGCGGTCGCGTCCTCGCCGGGCTCGCCGCGCAGAACCAGAGCATCGAGCCACACCTCGCCGAAGCGAGCCTTGCGGGTGGCACGCCCAAGCTTTCCCGGGACCGCCTCGGGGCGGATCTCGGGACCGTCTTCGACCAGCGCTACCCGGATCGTCACCAGCTCGATCTCGGCTTCGGGGTCGCGGTACCCGTAGCGTCGTTCGTGCTCGGCGGCGAACAGCTCGGCCAGCGCCGCCGGCTCGGGGCTCGGGCCCTCGGCCACCGGCAACTCGAACCCCTGGCCGCGGTAGCGCAGCTCGTAGACGACCTCGCTCCTGGCTCGCTCGAGGCCTTCGGCGAGCCGCCCGTGCAGCGCTGCGACCTCGGCCGCGACCCGTGCCGCGGTCAGCTCGGGGCCGGCGAGCATCACCGTGCGGGCGGTGTCGCGGCGGCGCTCGGACGCCACCAGTCCGAGCGCCGAGAGGACGCCGCTTGCGCGTGGGCAGAGAATCCGCTCGATCCCGAGCTCCTCGGCGATCGCGGCGGCGTGCATTGGCCCCGCGCCGCCGAATGGCAGCAGCGAGAACCCGCGCGGGTCGACCCCCCGCTCGACTGTGACCACGCGCAGCGCCCTGACCATCTCCTGGTTCGCGACCCGGACGATCCCCTCCGCGGTCTCGAGCGGCGTCAGGCCGAGCTCGGCGCCGAGCTCGGCGACGGCCGCCTCAGCGGCGTCCGCGTCGAGCGCCACCCCGCCGGCCAGCGTCGAGCCGGCGTCGAGATAGCCGAGCAGCAGGTTCGCGTCGGTGACCGTCGCCCGCGCGCCCCCGCGTCCGTAACAGGCCGGGCCCGGCTCGGCGCCGGCCGAATCCGGCCCGACCGCAAGCGCCCCGCCGGGATCGCGCCAGGCGATCGAGCCGCCGCCGGCGCCGACGGTGTGCACGTCGACCATCGGCAGCTGAATAACGCGGCCGCCGATCAGCCGCGAGTCGGTCCGGCGCACGCGGCCGTCCTCGATCACGCAGACGTCGCACGAGGTCCCGCCCATGTCGAAGCCGAGCGCGCGTCCGTCCCCCGACAGCCTCGCCAGCAACCCCGCTCCGACCGCCCCACCCGCCGGTCCGGAGAGGACGCTCCAGGCGCCCGCCCGGGCGGCCTCGCTCGCCGGGGCGACGCCCCCCGAGGACATCATCACCGTCGGCTCCGGCAGCCCGCGCTCGTTCGCAGCCTCGCCAAGCCGGCCGAGATAGCGGCCCAGCAACGGCGAGAGGTGCGCGTCGATGACGGTCGTCGAGCAGCGCTCGTACTCGCGGAACTGGGCCAGCACCTCGTGCGACGCGGAGACGTGGAGCCCGGGCAGCTCGGCGCGCAGGCGCTCGGCGATCGCCTGCTCGTGGGCGGGGTGCAGATAGGAGAACAGCAGGCAGATCGCCACCGCCTCGGCATCCGAGCCGCGCAGCTCCTCTACCAGCCGGTTCAGCTCGGACGCGCCGAGCGGCTCGACCACTCCCCGTGGGCTGACCCGTTCGGCAGCGCCGAACCGCAGCGCCTCAGAGACCAGCGGGGCGGCCTTGGGAGCGCAGAGACGGTAGAGGTGAGGCCGGTTCTGGCGCCCGACGTCGAGCAGGTCGGTGAATCCCCGGGTGGCGATCAATGCCGTGCGGGCGCCGGCGCCGGTCAACAGCGCGTTGGTGCCGACGGTCATCCCGTGCGCGAAGCTGCTCACCATGCTCGCCTCGCAGCCCGCCCGCTCGAGCGCCGCGGCGGTTGCGGCGAGCACCCCGACAGACTGGTCGTCGGGGGTGGTCGGCGCCTTCGCGGAGCGCAGAGCCCGTCCGTCGTAGAGGACGGCGTCGGTGAAGGTTCCGCCGACGTCGACTCCGAGCAGCATCGCGTCAGGCCCAGTGCTCGCGGCTGACCTCACCGGCCCGGTCGACCACCAGGTGGACCCCGTCGAAGGCGTGATCGGGGAGCGGGAAGTCCGAGCGCCGGTGGGTTCCGCGGGACTCGCGGCGCTCGAGCGCCGAGCGGGCAATCATCCGCGCGAGCGGGTAGGGATCGGCGAGCAGGCGCTCGAGCCCGGCTGCCTCGCGGCGCGGGCCCGCGCTCGCCCAGACGGCTTCCCGGGTGGCAACCGTCGGTGGCTCGAAGCGAGTGTCCGGCTCGCCGGGCAGGGCGCCTCCCGGCGCCTGGTCGACGGCGGCGCGGGCGGCGCGGCTACCGAAGACGAAGCACTCGCTGAGCGAGTTCGAGGCGAGCCGGTTGGCTCCGTGCAGCCCGGTGCACGAGCATTCGCCGACCGCGAGCAGACCCTCGAGCGAGGTTCTGCCATCGAGGTCGCAGCGCACGCCTCCGATCAGGTAATGGGCGGCGGGCGCGACCGGGACGGGCTCGCGCTCGGGCGCAAGCCCGGCCTCGCGGCAGGTCGCGAACACGTTCGGAAACCGCCCGCTGTCGAGGCCGCGCAGATCGAGCAGCACGTGGCTCGAGCCGTCGGCGTCCATCCGATCGAGGATCGCGACCGTGACCTGGTCGCGGGGGGCGAGCTCGTCGGTGAACCGCTCGCCCGAGGAGTCGAGAAGCCTGGCGCCCTCGCCGCGGACCGCCTCGGTGATCAGGGCGCCGTCACGCTCGGAGCCGGGGAGCGCAAGGGCTGTCGGGTGGAACTGGCATAGCTCGAGGTCGGCGAGCTCGGCGCCGGCCTGATGGGCGAGGACCGATCCGGCGCCGATCGCGCCCCACGGATTCGTCGTGCGTCGCCACAACGCCGCCCCGCCGCCGGTGGTCAGGATCGTCGCCGGCGCGATGATCGGCCCACGGTCGGTGATCACCCCGGCGCAGCGCTCTCCGTCGCTCCAAAGCGCGGTCGCCGAGGCGCCCTCCATGAGCTCGATCGCGGGCTCCGCCGCAACCAGCTCGGCCAGCCGCGAGGTGATCGCGCGCCCGGTCTCGCTGCCCCCGGCGTGCACGATCCGGCGTGCCGAGTGCCCGCCCTCGAGGCCGAGCGACGGCTCGCCGTCGCCCCCGCGATCGAATCGGACCCCGCGCGCCCGCAGCTGCTCGACCGCCGCCGGCGCCTCGGCGGTCAGGACCTCGACCGCGCTCGTGCGGCACAACCCGCGCCCGGCGGCGAGGGTGTCCGCGGCGTGGCGCTCGGGCGAGTCGTCGGGCGCCAGGGCCGCCGCCAGCCCGCCCTGCGCCCAGAAGCTCGAGCTCTCCGCGAGCGGCTTGCGGGAGACGAGGGTGGTCGCGGCGCCCGCGGCCGCGATCTCGAGCGCGGCGTGGAGCCCGGCGGCACCGCCGCCGACCACCACGGCCTCGGTCTCGCGGACGTCGTCCACCGCGGGTTACGGTACCCGGCGCGCATGGCCATGTATCTGGCCCATCCATCCTCGCTCGGCCATGACACCGGTGGCCACCCGGAGTCGGCGGAACGCCTGCTCGCGATCGAGGCGGCGCTCGACGCCGCGGGCTGGCCGGGTCTCGATCGAGTCGAGGCGCCGGCCGCGACCCGGGAGCAGCTCGCGCGTGTCCACGACGAGGCGCACATCGACGCGATCGCGGAGCTCTGCGCGGCCGGCGGCGGGATGATCGATCTCGACACGGTCACCAGCGCCGGCTCCTACGATGCCGCCCTGCACGCGGCCGGGGCGGCCGCCTGGTCGGCCGAGCGACTGCTCGCGGGCGATCAGCGAGCGGCTTTCTGCGCCATGCGCCCGCCCGGTCACCACGCGGAGCGCAGCCGGGCGATGGGCTTCTGCCTGTTCAACAACGTCGCCGTCGCCGCCCGGCACGCGATCGACGCATGCGGCGCGGAGCGGGTTCTGATCCTCGACTGGGACGTCCACCATGGCAACGGGACCGAGCAGGTCTTCGCCGGGGCTGCCGACGTGCTGTTCGCGAGCATCCACCAGTCGCCGCTCTACCCGGGCACCGGTCCGGCCGAGTACGAGGGGGAGGGGGAGGGGGAGGGCCTGACGGTCAACCTGCCGGTCCGCGCGGGAGCGGGGTCAGAGCAGTTCCTGGCCCTTGTCCAGCACGTCGTGCTCCCGATCGCCCGCGCATGGCGCCCCTCGCTGATCGCGATCTCGGCGGGCTATGACGCGCACCGCGACGATCCGCTCGCCTCCTGTCAGGTGGCGACCGAGGCGTACGGCGAGATGGCCGCGAGCGTGCGCGACGTCGCCGCCGAGCTCGGGATCGGGATCCTGGTCTGCCTCGAAGGCGGCTACGCGCGCCGGGCGCTCGCGGCCTCGGTGCTGGCGACCGTCGAGGGACTAGGCGAGGGCCCGCCGCCGCCCCGCGCCGCGCCGGACGCCGCCGAACCCCATCTCTCCCGGCTGCGCGAGCGCTGGGACCTCTAGCCGCGGCGAGCGGAGCATTGCGACGGCATCGCGGACGGAATCGTCCACTCGGCGCTCGGCGCCGGGTCAGGCTGCGTCCTCGCCGCCTGCGAGCTCGGCCCGGACCCGCTCCTCGGTCGTCCGCGTAGCCTCCTCGACCGCACTCGCGAGCCGTTGGTCGGCCTCGCGCTGCAGTTCCTCGACCTGGCCGCGAAGCCAATTCGCCGCCCCCGCCCGGGCCGCGTCCTCGGTCGCCGCGGCGGCTTCCGTGCTCGGTGGCTGACTCGCGCCCCCGTCGGCGCGCTCGGAGAGCAGGCGCTCCGCCTCACCGGCCCGGCGCTCGGCCTCGATCGCCCGCTGCTCGGCCTCGATCGCGCGCTGCTCCGCTTCGATTGCCCGTTGCTCGGCCTCGGTGGCGCGCCGCTCGACCTCGGCCAGCCGCTGCACGAGCTCGTCGATCTGGACGTCCGCGCGCTCCCTCGCCGCCTGGATGTCCCGCTCGATCGCGGCCATCTCCTCGGTCGATGCACGTTCGGTCTGCGCCGCGGCGCGCTCGGCCGCCTGCCGGATTCGCTCCGCGGCTCCGGCCAGCCCGGGCTCGCTCCCGGGTTTCAGCTCAGGCACGGGGGTGCCGGCGTTCTCATCGGGCCGGTCGACCGCGACTTCCTCGGCGTCGGTGTCTTCTTCAGCAGGCGCCGGGGCCGGCTCGCCGTCGCCCTTGCCGGTCGACCGGCCGAAGATCCCGAAGCGGCGCGCTGCCATGCGCTGACTCTATGCAAGATCCGTAGATAATCGCCGCCGTGCGCCTTCTGCTCGTGACCCAGATGTGGCCCGGGCCTGCCAACCCGGACCTCGGCAGCTTCCTGGTCCCGGTCCGGCGCGAGCTCGAGCGGTTGGGGCACGAGGTCGAGCTGGTCGCGATCAGCCGCCGCGGCGGGCCGCCGACCAAGTACGCCCGGCTGGCGCTGGCGGCGGCGGCCGCCGCTCGGCGCCGGCCGCCGGACGTCGTCTTCGCGCACTTCCTGTTTCCGGCCGGCGGTGCGGGAGCGCTGGCCGCTGCGCTCGGCCGGGCTCCGCTCGTGGTCATGGCCCATGGCCAGGACGTCGCCAACCTGGGCCAGATTCGCGGCGCCGAGACGGCGACTCGGTGGATCGTTGGCCGCGCAGGCGCGGTGATCGCCAACTCCCGCTGGCTCGCGGATCGACTCGTCGATCGGATCCCGGCCGCGACGGCGAAGCTCGAGGTCATCGATTGCGGCGTCGACCTCGACGCGTTCGCCCCCGCCCGTCCGCCGATGCGCGGCGGGAGCTGGGCTGGGACGGCGAAGGCCCGGCGCTGCTCTGCGTGGGGTCGTTGATCGAGCGCAAGAACGTGGTCGCGCTCGCGGACGCGTTCGCGACCCTGGGCCGCGGGCGGCTCGCGTTCGTCGGCGACGGTCCGCTGCGCGGCGCGCTCGAGGGCCGCGCGGGCGTGCGCGTCGTCGGGCGCGTCCCCCAGGCCGAGGTGCCGGACTGGATCGCCGCCTGCGACGTGCTCTGCCAGCCGTCCCGGATCGAGCCCTTCGGCCAGGCGACGCTCGAGGGGATGGCGATGGAGCGCAGCGTGGTCGCGACCAAGGTCGGCGGGCCTCCCGAGTTCGTACCTCCCGAAGCCGGGGTGCTGGTCGACCCCGGCGACGCCGCGGAGCTGGCGGCGGCCCTCGCGCAAGCCGTCGAGCTGCCCTCGCCGAACCCTGCTGCGCGCGCCGCCGCGGCCGAGCATGACGTGCGCCGGCAGGCGGCCCGGATGGCCGCGGTGCTGGAGCGCACGGCGGCGGCGGGCGTCCGTTCGACGGAGAGTTAGGATCGCGCGATGGCGACCGTGCGCCTGCGCGCGCCGTTGAAGCGACTTGCCGGGGACCGATCCGAGCATCCGGTCAGCGGGCCCAGCGTCGGCGACGCTCTGCGCGAGCTCGAGCTCGCCCACCCGCCGCTCGCCGGCTGGATCCTCGACGAGCGCGGCCTGATCCGGCGCCACGTAAGCGTCTTCGTCAACGGTGAGCAAGGCAGCGAGGAGACCGCCGTCGACGGCGAGGACCGGATCGACGTCCTGCCCGCGATCTCCGGAGGCGGCGCCGCTTGACCGAGCTCGTCGTCGGGACGAAGAAGGGCCTGTTCGTGCTCGAGGGCAGTCTTGCGGACGGCTTCGAGCTCACGGCGCGTGCGTTCGGCGGCGAGCCGGTCGAGTACGCGATGCGTGACCGGCGCTCGGGGCGTCTGCTGGCGGCGGTGACGTCTGCCTTCTACGGCCCGAAGATCTTCACCGCTGACGACCCTGACGGCGACTGGGGGCAGGCGAACGGCGTCGCCCTGCCCGCGGAAGGGGAGGTGGCGCTGGAGCGGATCTGGGTGATCGCCGCCGGCGAAGCGGACGGCACGCTGTACGCGGGGGGCGATCCCGGAGTGCTGTTCGAGAGCCGGGACGGCGGCCTGAGCTGGGAGCTCAACCAGGGGCTGTGGGAGCATCCGAGCCGGGCCGCCTGGCAGCCGGGTGGCGGCGGCCTCTGCCTGCACTCGATCGCGACTTGGCCGAGTGACCCCGATCGACTTGCGGTCGGTGTCTCAGCCGCCGGGGTCTGGCTCAGCGACGACGCCGGCAGGTCATGGAGAGCGGGCAACGAGGGCCTGGTCGCCCGCTACGCGCCCGAGGACGCGGCGCCGGAGGAGGTCGGGCTGTGCGTGCACCGGATCCACCGCGCCGCGGCCAGGCCGCAGCGGCTCTTCATGCAGTTCCATGGCGGCGTCTATCGCTCCGACGATGCCGGCGAGACCTGGACCGAGATCGGCGCCGGGCTGCCGTCGGACTTCGGCTTCCCGCTCGCCCTCGACCCGGCTGACCCCGAGAGCGCCTACGTGATCCCGCTCGCGGCCGACACCGACCGGGTGACGCCCGACGGGAGGGTGCGGGTCTACGAGACGCGAGACGGCGGCTCGAGCTGGTCGGCGCGCGGGGACGGGCTGCCCCAGCAGCACGCGTATCTGACCGTACTGCGTGAGGCGCTCGACGGTGTCGGTGAGGGTGACGCGCTCGAGCTCTACTTCGGCGCTACGTCCGGCGACGTCTTCGGCTCGGGCGACGCCGGCGCGAGCTGGTCGGCGGTCGCCACGCGCTTGCCCCCGGTGTTCTCGGTCAGCGCAACTTCGTCGGCTGACGGGTGTAGCGCGGGTTAGTCGCCGCTGCTCGCGGGTATCCGTACCCCGGGCCCCGAGCGCACAGCCCAGGAGGAGGATGTCCGAGTCGCTCCAGCCGGTCCGCGGACTCGAGGTGATCTGGCGGGGGGTCTATGAGGTCGAGCACGCCGGGCACGCCTACGCCGTCGAGGCAGACTTCTTCGACTTTGCCGAGAAGCTTCACCTGTATCGCGACGGGGCGCGGGTCGAGACCAGAAAGTCCCCGGCCCGGTTCGAGGTCGACGACGGAGCAACGATCGAGGCGGCGATGGGCCTGCTCGGCATGAAGACACTACGGCTGGTCGACGACGAGGGCGAGTCCGTGCTGCGTCCGGCCGCGGGGACGGCCGAAGCCCGCCGGCTGAGCTTCGAGCGAGGGCATCCCACGGCCAGCCGGCTTGTCGGTGCCGTTTCCTGGCTCGTGCTGATCGTCGCGCTGGTGATCGAGATCCCGGAGCTGGTCGGCCTCGTTGCAGACGTCGCCGGATTCGAGTTCAGCTCGCCGTTCGACCTCCCCTCCGCAGTGCTTGGCGCGCTGGGCATCTTCGCTCTCGCGGCCGCGCTCGAGCGCGCCCTGCGCTTCAAGCGCAGCCGCTGGCTGGGTTGACACCCGGTCGATCTCGTAACCCAGGTGCGCGTCACTTGAGGCACCTGCCTGTAGACCGGTGACGCCTTCCCTGCCAGCGTCGCCTGCGTCGAAATCGTCGAAAGGAGAACGATGCAACGGCTGTCCGCACACCCACACGTCAAGGCTCTCGACCTCGGTGACCGCCTCCGCCGCCGGCTCGCCGGCGAGCGCGGCCAGGGCACGGTCGAGTACGTCGGCCTGATCCTGCTCGTCTCGATGCTGATGGTCGGCGTCGTGGCGGCGATGAAGGGGTTCAACGCGACACAAGGAGTTGAGATCGCGGAGGTGATCATCGACAAGATCAAGCAGGCGGTGAACGCGATCTCGTTTCGCTAGCGAGCCGGGTCCACCCAGGGCGTGTGTCCCGAGCGGGCGCTTTCGGCTCACCGGCCGACGGAATCGTCCGCTCGGCGTCGCACGCAGCGTCGCAACCTCCCGACCACGCGGGCGCCTGACAGACTGAGGGCGTGCCGTCGCCCCGCAGCCACGAGCGCTCCAGCGCCGAGCACCGCCCGGTCTCGATCGAGCCCGGCTTCGTTCGCACCGCCACCGGCTCCTGCCTGTATGAGCAGGGCGAAACGCGGGTCATCTGCACGGCCTCGGTTTCGACTTCGGTGCCGAGGTGGCTCGAGGGCAAGGGCCGGGGGTGGGTCACGGCCGAGTACGCGATGCTCCCGGCTTCGACCGGTGACCGCAAGGAGCGCGACTCCAAGCGCGGCCGCCCGGACGGACGCTCGACCGAGATCCAGCGCCTGATCGGCCGGGCCCTGCGCGGGGTCGTTGACCTGACCGCGCTGCCGGACCGCTCTGTCTACGTCGATTGCGACGTCCTGCAGGCCGACGGCGGCACCCGCTGCGCATCGATCACCGGCGGCTATGTGGCCCTCCGGCTCGCCACCCAGAGCCTGCTCGGCGCAGGCGACCTCGAGCGTGACCCGTTGACGGGCTCGGTTGCGGCGATCTCCTGTGGCGTGGTCGGCGGCGAGGCGCTCTGCGACCTCGACTACTCCGAGGACTCGAGCGCCGAGGTCGACGCCAACATCGTCATGACCGGGGATGGCGGACTGGTCGAGATCCAGGCGACCGCCGAGCGCACGCCCGCCTCGCGGGCGTCGCTGGACGAGTTGCTCGAGCTCGCCGAGCCGGCGATCGCGGCGCTGCGCGTGACCCAGGCGCAGGCGTGCGGCGGCTCGTTGCCGGGCTGATGGAGGCGCCGCCTCGGCGGCTGATCGTCGCAACGCGCAACGAGCACAAGTTGCGCGAGCTGGGTGAGATCCTCGGAGCAGCAGAGCTGGTCGGGCTGCCCGACGCGATCGAGCTGCCGCCGGAGACCGGCTCGAGCTTCGCCGACAACGCGCTGGTCAAGGCGCGCACGGTCCAGCGGGCGACCGGCGAAGCCGCGATCGGCGATGACTCGGGGATCGTCGCGCCGGCCCTCGGCGATAGGCCGGGCGTCCACTCGGCCCGCTTCGCCGGTGCGCGGGCGACCGACGAGCAGAACCTCAACCTGCTGATCTCGATGCTCGAGCCGCACCGCGACCGCTCGGTCGCCTACGTGTGCGCGATCGCCTACGTCGACCGCCACGGCGCCGAGCGTGTGTTCGAGGGCCGGTGCGAGGGGGCCTTGATCTCCGAGCCCCGGGGCAGCGGCGGCTTCGGCTACGACCCGGCGTTCGTGCCCACCGACACCGGGCCGGCCGACGAGCGCACGATGGCTGAGCTCGCCCCCGCCGAGAAGCACGCGATCAGCCACCGCGGCCGGGCCGCGCGGGCGCTCGCGACCGAGCTCGGGCTGGGAGCGTGAGGCAGTGATCCGGACCAAGGCCGGGGCGGCCGGGCTCTCGATCGCCTCGAACGCGTTCCTGATCGCGCTCAAGCTGGCGGCCGGGGCGATCACCGGGTCGATCGCGATCATCACCGAGGCGATCCATTCCTCGATCGACCTGCTCGCCTCCCTGATCGCCTTCTTCTCGGTCCGCAAGGCCGACGAGCCCGCCGACCGCGAGCATCCCTACGGACACGAGAAGCTCGAGAACCTGGCGGCGGCGATCGAGGGCATGCTGATCCTGGTCGGCGCCGGGATCATCATCTTCGAGGCGACCCGGCGGCTGGTGAACGGATCCGAGATCCAGGACCTCGGGGTCGGGATCGCCGTGATCGCCTTCTCGGCGGTCGCCAACTTCGCCGTCTCCGGCTTCATCAGCCAGCGCGCCCGGGCGCTCGACTCGGCGGCCTTGGAGGGCGATGCCGCCCACCTGCGCGCCGACGCGCTCACCTCGCTCGGCGTGCTCGCCGGGCTCGCCCTGGTCGAGATCACCGGCGAGCCGGCATTCGACGCGATCGCCGCGCTGTGCGTCGCGGCGGCGATCGTAGTCGCGGGCTTTCGCATCCTCACCCGCTCGGGCCGGGTGCTGGTCGACGAGGCGCCGCCGACCGACGAGCTCGACCGGATCGAGGCCGTGATCGCCGCGGAGCGCGAGCGGGCACCCGAGATCGCCGGCTACCACAAGCTCCGCGCCCGCCGCGCCGGCGCCCGACGCTACATCGACCTGCATCTGCAGTTCCGCTCCGGGACGACGCTCGAGCAGGCGCACGCGATCGCCCACGCGGTCCGCGGTGCGGTCGAGGCCGAGCTCCCCGGGTCGGAGGTCCTGATCCACAACGAGCCCGAGGACTCCTTACGCCCTCCCGAGCAGGAGGCACGGGGGCCCTACCGCGCCGGGTGAGCGAGCGCTACCGGGCCCGCGCTCAAAGCAGGTTCACGGCCGCCGACAAGCCAACCGCGGCGACGACGATCGAGTAGCCGCTGTAGCCGTTGACGATCAGCAGGATCGTGACGATCGCGCACAGCGCGACCACGGTCAGCCACGATGCTCGGCCCAGTGACACGGTCGCTATTGTCGCCGACGTGTCAGACCCATCCGCGAACGGGGCGGTGGGCACCGCCGAGGCCGAGCGGGCCGTGGCTCGACTGCAAGAGCTCTCCGACGACCTGACCGGGTGCGCGATCCTTGACCCTGCCGGCGACCTGCTCGCCGCCAGCGGCGATCACGAAACCTGGCGGGAGGCGGCCCGCGCTCTGCTCGCCGCGGCCGATGCGGCGGCCGGTGAGCGGGTCGCCCATGCCCACGTCGGCACCGAGGACGGCGAGGTCTTCCTCGTCCGGCGGGACGGACTGGCGCTCGTCGCCGCGAGCGAGCGCTTTCCGCTCGCCTCGCTGATGCTCTCGGACATGCGCGCGGTGCTGCGCGAGCTCGCCCGCGGCTCGCTTGCGCCGGCCCCGAAGCCGCAAGCGGCCTGATGCCGCCGAAGCCACACCGGGCGATCCTCGGTCGCGTCTCCGGCTACGCCGACGAGGCGACGGCCTACCTGCGCCGGCGCCGGCTCACCCGGCGCCCGTTCGCGCGCGTCTACGCGCCCGGCGGACGCGGCCTCGCCTGCGCGGCCGAGACCGAGGCCGGGCGCGAGCTCTTCCTCGCCGCCTCGCGGGTGATCGACGCGGCTCGCTGAACGTCTATCGGATGCCTCAGGCCCAGGCGACGACCGTGTAGTTCTTCGGGTGGCCGCGATCGGCTCGCTTGCGGCGCAGGTCGCTGCGAGCGGCGAGCTCCGAACCCGCCCTGAGCAGCGTCCCGAGCGGACGAGCCCGGGGCGGCAGAGCGCGAGCAGCGACGTCGAGCTCGTAGCTCACCGTCGCCATGTATCCCTCCAGCCACTCGATCTCGATCTCGCCGTAACCGGCCTGCTCGAAAAGATGCGCAAGGCCGAACTGCGTGTAGCGGTAGAAGTCGAAGGGCTGCTCGTGCTCCTCATAGAACAGCGGGCAGCTCGCCCAGATCCGGGCGCCGGGCTTCAGCACTCGACGGAGCTCGCGCAACACTTGGAGTGGCTCGGGCAGGTGCTCGAGCACCTGGGTCATGATGATGAGATCGAAGCGGTCGTCGGCGACCGGGAGCTGCGCGAGGTCGCCGACGTAGGTGAGCCCGGAGTCGTACTCCTTGTCGAGCTTGGCGAAGTCCGCGGACTCGTACACGAGGTGCCCGAAGTGACCGCGATAGGCGCCGTCGCCCGCCCCCGCGTCGAGCACCACCCCGCCCGCTGCGACCGACGCCGCAGCTCGGCGGACGAAACGGTCGAGATGAACGCGGCTGGCGTTCAGGGCCATCGGCCGGAATCTACGCAGAGACCGACGTCCGGGCTAGCCTGGGCCGATCAGGCGTGCGATCACCCTCACGATCACCGTTGCGGCCGCGGCCTCTCTCCTCGCTGCCGTCGCCGATTCGGCGAAGCTCGGCCCGTACCCGTCGCTGGGCTCGAAGTGCGAGGTGTTCCCGCGGCCGGGCCCCGAGACCAGGCCGGCGGCGGCTTCGCTCCCCGACCAGCGTGCCTGGAACCAGGACGTCTCCGACGCGCCCGTCGACCCGCGCTCGGACGCGATCATCGCCTACATCGACGCCCACGGCGGCGACATGCTCCATCCCGACTTCGGCTCGCCGCGCGAGTACGGGTTCCCCTATCGAGTGGTCGGCAAGCGCCAGCGCAAGGTCAAGGTTCGGTTCACCGCCTACGGAGCGGAGTCCGACCACGGCAAGTACCGGGTCCCGCTCAGCTCGCCGATCGAGGGAGGCAGCGGCTCCGACGGCGATCGCCACGTGCTCGCCTATGACCGAGCCCGGTGCAAGCTCTACGAGCTCTACCGCGCATTCCCCGACCGGCATCCGAAGCGCTGGCAGGCCGACTCGGGCGTGATCTGGGACCTGCGCTCGGCGGCGCTGCGCACCGACGGCCACACTTCGGCCGACGCAGCCGGGCTGCCGATCTTCCCCGGCCTGGTCCGCTACGACGAGGTCCGCTCCGGGAGCGTCGAGCACGCGATCCGGGTCACCTTCGACTCCACCCGCGACGCCTGGATCCATCCGGCCTCGCACTGCGCCGGCGACACCGCGAGCGCAGCGGCGCCGCCGATGGGGATGCGGCTGCGATTGCGTTCCGGCTATGACCTCTCGGGGCTGAGCGGCGACGCCCGGGTGATCGCGGAAGCGCTGCGCCGCTACGGGATGATCGTCGCCGACAACGGCTCGAACTGGTTCTTCGGCGGCACCTCGGATCGGCGCTGGGGCGACGAGGATCTGAACCAGCTCAAGCGGATCCCCGGCTCGGCGTTCGAGGTCATCCGCTCGCAGGCCGCGGTCCACACCTGCTGACGGCGACCGTGCTCAGCCGCCGTCGCGCAGCGCGACGATCCCTCCGATTACCCCGAGGTAGGCGGTGCCGTCGGGGCCGAGCGCGAGTCCGGCGTAGTTGTTGTTGAAGGGCAGGCCCGAGCCCGCGTACTGACTCCATGCGGTCTCCCCGTTGCGCCAGTCGACAGCCGTCCAGTAGTAGCCCTGGGCCGCGGGATCGGGCGGGCGGGTGTAGAGGTAGATCAAGCCGGTCTTGGTCGAGAGCTTCGGGACCACGCTCGGGGCATGGACCTCGTCGTTGGTCCAGCGCAACTTGCAGCCGGTTCCCTTCTTGTTCACGTCTACGCGGGCGACGCCCGGCTCGGTGACCGCCCCGGAGTCGGGGCCGAACGGGTCCTGGTAGCCGTAGTTGTTCTCGACGATCAGCGAGCGCCCCGCGGTGATCAGTGAGTTCTCGGTCGCGCTTGCGCCCGGCTCGAACACCGGCTGGCGGCAGACCTCGCGCCCGGCACCGTGCAGCTTGCGCGCGCGCCGGTAGACGACGACGTTCATCGGGTCGGCGTTGTCGGTGATCGCGACGTAGCCGTTGTCCATCAGGGTCGGTGTGGTCCCTGAGCCGGCGTTGACCTGGCTCGGCTTGACGATCCCCGAGTTCGGATAGCGCTTCTGCCAGACGATCCGCGGCTTGCCGTTCTCCTTCGCTCTGAAGCGGTACATGCGCTTGTCGGAGACGATGTAGGCGCCGTCCTCGCCGATCGCGAACGAGTTCTCGATCTCCTCGCCGAGCTTTTTCACCTTCAGCTCTCCGGTCGTTCGGTCGAGCGTCCCGACCTTCCCGCTGCGCTTTGAGACGAACCAGATCAGGCCGTCGAAGTCGGGCAGCGCCGAGGTGATCCGCTCGCTGCTCTCGTCGAGCACCGAGGTCAGGTCGTAATCGCGGCGCAGTTCGAACGCCCGGCCGTCCTCGCTCTGGCCGAGCACGTAGATGTGGTCGGTCTTGGTCGGCACCCAGATCCGGTCCTTGTGGTCGAGGAAGAAGTAACCGCCGCCGGTGAAGTTCTGGTACTCGGGCGTGTTCGGCGGGTTCGGCGCCGTCGGCAGCACGTACTCGGCGATCGTCGCCAGCGTGTCCGGGTCGATGATCCGCGCCGTCGGCGGCGCGACTAGCGACGGGCAGATGCTGACGATCCGGCCCCGGCTGTCGAAGGCAAGCGAACCGCACAGCGAGGGCGGCTTCGCCTCGGAGATGGGCGCGAGCGAGATCCCGAGCGGGCCGGGCCGGCGGTAGGAGTCGGTCATCCAGGTGTCGTTATGGATGTTCGAGTTCGGGTCCGGGGCCATGTAGGGGTTCTGCGGCGGGTTGGCCGGATCGGCGATCTTCTCGGCGCTCGCCGCGGCGCCCGAGAAGGCGGGCAGGGAGGGGGTGCCGGAGTCGGCGATCGGCATGGCGGCGGCCGGGGACGCGAGGGTGAGGGTGACGAGCGCAGCGAGGCCGGGTGCCGAGCTCGGGCGGCGGGGAAGGTTCACGGCCGGGATCGTAGTGTCAGCGACGCCCGTCGCGCCTTTCCCGCCGCGGTCGTTTCGATCCCCGGTACGCTGGCGCGCGCATGGACCTCGCGCTCACCGGCCTGCTGCGCTGCCCGAGCTGCGGGCGCGTCGGCTGCTGGCAGGGACCGACTCGCTGCTCCGGCGAGTGCCCCGGGACCTAGGCTGAGCTCGATCGAGTCAGTGGCCAGCACAACGCGGTCGGGGATCGATCGCTGATGCAGCCGGGGGCGTCAGGCACCGCGAGGCCAGCCGAAGCTGTCCGCGAGCAGCCGAGCCGTCGGCGGCCATCGGCCGAGGACATCGCCTGGGTCGGGCTCGGGCCCATGACGCTTGTCCTGATCGGCTGCCTTTTGTGGCTCGCGCCTTCACTCTCCGACCTGTATCCGAGGCCGACCTATCCGCTCTTCTCGGAGTGGCAGGTGGCGGTCGACCCGGAGTACCTCGAGACGACCCGCTTCCTGTTCGCCCTTGTGGCTCCGTTCGCGTTTGCCGGGCTGGTGCTCCTGGGTTCGGCGAAACCCGCCGATCGCCGCTTCGACTCGGCCGTGATCGCGCTGCAGATCGCAGGCGTTGGCTTGATCGTATGGGGAGTTCTCGAGCAGGAACGCGGGTCCTACTTCATCGTTCCCCCGGACTACTTCGAGCCGCTGCTGCTCTCGGTTCCCGTCCTGATCGGCGGCCTGGCTGTCGGGGTAGCGCTGACCGTCGCCGCCTTGGCCGGCTGGAGGCCGTTCGATCGCCTCGACATCCCTGCTCGGGAGCCGCGGCGCTGGACTCGCGCCGCGATCGCCGCGGCCCTCGTGCTCACGGCCCTTTGGCTGCTCCCGGCTGTGGTGACCGACGGGACCATCGCCGCAAGCGGGGGTATCCCGGCCGAGCACATACCGCTTCAGGCACAGGATTACTTCGCAGTGGTCAACGGTCGCACCCCATTCGTCGACTACGTCCCGCAGTACGTGCACCTGCTTCCCCTCGTGTTTGCGCCCGTCTTGACGGCGTTCGGTTTGTCGCTGAGCTCGTTCTCGGTACTGATGACGGCACTCTCGCTGGTGGCTCTGCTGGCGCTCTACGCAGCCCTGCGCCTGGTCACGCAGCGGTCCTTGGCGGCGCTTGCCCTCTACGTGCCGGTACTCGCGATCAGCCTCTTCCCGTGGTCAGAGGTAGGAATTCAGCGCGAGTTCAACGGGAACTACTACGCGTTCTTCCCGGGCCGGTACCTGGGCCCCTTTGTCGTTGCCTGGTTGGTTGCGCTCGCCGTGCGGCGCCGGCGCCTCCCGGTGTGGTTGCTGTTCTTCGTCGCCGGGCTGGTGGCGCTCAACAACGCCGAGTTCGGCGTCCCGTGCGTCGTCGCCATGGCCGTTGCCCTGGTCCTCGGGTCGGATCGCCGCCGGCCACTGAGGCGCTCGCTGCGGGCCCGGTTACCGCAGGCCGTCATCGGGCTGCTGGCTGCCGCGGCGTCGATCACGGTCGTGACTCTGGCACGAGCCGGCGAGCTGCCGAACCCCGAGTCGCTCACCTACTACAGCAGCCTGTTCGCCCGTCAGGGCTTTGGGCTCGTGCCGATGCCGACCCTGGGCCTGCACATCGCGATCTATCTCACCTTCGTCGCCGCTCTCCTCGCTGCCGCGGTCCGCTACGTCCAAGGCCGGCACGATTCGACCCTGACGGCGATGCTCGCTTACTTCGGGGTCTTCGGCCTGCTGACGAGTTCGTACTTCGCCGGCAGGTCGCTCCCGTGGCAGCTGATGCTCCTCTTCCCCGGCTGGGGTCTTGCCCTGGCTCTGTTGGCGTGGATGGCAGTTCTTCACCTCCGCTCTGCGGACGGCGACCGGAGGTCGCTGGCCCGTTCGTTCCTGCCGTCGTTCGCTGCGCTGACGGGCTTCGGGGTCATGGTTGCCGCGATCACGACGGTTCCCCTCCCGTGGGAGCAGGTGGAGCGCCTCTCCGAGACAGGGCGGGCGGTCAACGATGTGCCCGCTGCGCAGCGGTTCGTCGAACAGCGGACTAGTCCGGGAGAGCCGATCTTGCTCTTTGGAACACCCACCGATCACCGCCTCGCCGAGCGTGCCGGGGTGACCAACGTCTCACCTTGGAACAGTGCGAAGTCGCTGTTCTCCGAACGGGATGTTCTGCGCGCCCTCGACAGCTTGGAGCAGGAAGAGGGCTCGAAGGTGTTCTTGAGACAAGTCCATCCGCTGGAGAAGATCCTGCTGCGCGATCAGGGCCCGGTTGTCGAACTCCTGCGGGTGCACGGCTTCGAGCAGGTCGTCGGAGACCGAAACAGCCGGCTCGCGCTGTTTGAGCGATCATGACGGCGCATGCCCACGTATTCCTTCGTGATCCCGGTTTGCAACGAGGAAGAGGTGCTCCGTGAGCTGCATCGGCGCATCAGCGCGGTGGCCGAGCAGCTCGACGGCAGCGCGGAGCTCGTGCTCGTCGACGACGCGAGCACCGATCGGAGTCGGGAGCTGATGCTCGAGCTCCGTCAGGCCGACCCACGGATCAAGCTGCTGTTCCTGTCGCGCAACTTCGGTCACCAGCTCGCGATCTCCGCCGGGCTCGACCACGCCTCCGGGGATGCGGTGGTGATCATCGACGCCGACCTGCAGGACCCGCCCGAGGTGGTGCTGGAGATGGCGGCGATGTGGCGCCAGGGGTGGGAGGTCGTGCACGGGGTTCGCAGCGATCGGCGCGGCGAGAGCCGGTTCAAGCTCTGGACCGCGAACCGCTTCTATCGCCTGCTCAGCCGCCTCTCCGACACCGAGATGCCCCTCGACAGCGGCGACTTCCGGCTCGTCGACCGGCGGGTGGCCGACGTCGTCCGCGGGATGCGCGAGCCCGACCGCTACCTGCGAGGCCTGTTCGCCTGGGCCGGCTACCGCCAGACGACGGTCAGCTACCAGCGCGCCGAGCGCTACGGCGGCGAGACGAAGATGTCGCTGTCGCGGATGATCGGCTTCGCGATTGACGGCCTGCTGAGCTTCTCGGTCGCGCCGCTGCGGTTCATCATCGCGATCGGCTTTCTGATGTCGCTCGCCGCCCTCGTCGTTGGCTTGCTCGCGATCGTGCTCAAGCTCGCCGGAGCGCTGCCGCCGGTCGCGGGCTGGGCGTCGCTGACGGTGCTCGTCTCCTTCCTCGCCGGGGTGCAGTTGATCGTCCTCGGGATGATCGGGCTCTACGTCGCCAAGGCCTACGAACAGGGCAAGCGCAGGCCGCTCTACCTGGTCGCCTCGCGCCACGGCTTCGGTTCAGGGCCGGAGCGCATTGACGACGTACTGGGCCCCGAGCGGGACACGGCCGAGCAGGCGCTCGACCCGCTGGAGCCGCGCTGAGTCACGGGTGAAGAAGACGATGTAGGCGCCCTCGGGGTCGCGCAGCCCAGCGCCGGCGAGCAGCCGCTCGCTCTCGCCGCGACGCAGCAGCACAGCGTCGCGATCGAACTCGCAGCCGGCGACCGCGCGGCGGGTGAGCGGGTTGAACGGGTTGTGCTCGAAGATCACCAGCGCGCCCCCCGACCTGGTCACCCGGACAGCCTCGGAGATCAGCGCCGGCCGTTGCGGCGGTTCGACGTGGTGCAGGACGCAGATCGCGAACGCGAGGTCGAACGAGCCGTCCGGGAACGGCAGCGGCGCGCCGGCCTCGGCGATCCGGTACTCGGCCCACGGGTTTCGCTTGCGGGCCGCCTCGACCATCGCCGCCGACGTGTCGACCCCGGCCAGACGGGCGACCCGTCCTTCGAGCATGCGATCGGTCTCGCCCGGTCCGCAGCCGATGTCGAGCACGGAGATTCGCCGCGGATCGCCCAGCCGCCGCGCGGCAGTCCGCAGCAGCTCGCGAGCCTTGGCGCGGGTGAAGAACGCATGCTCCGTGCGGCTGAAGGCGATCGAGCGCTCGACCGCCTCGGGATATGTCTCGCCGTAGGAGTCGAACTCGCTCGCGCCCGGCATCGCTCGGAGGCTAGACGTCGCCACCGGTAGTCTCGCCGCGATGGCGACCGGCGAGCGCGAGACGGCCGAGGTCAACGCCGACTTCTTCGCCGGCGGCCAGCACGCGCGCGATTCCGCCCGGCTCGACGTCTTTCGCCTGATCTGGGATGCGATCGAGGGCGAGATCGACGGCGCCGGGCGGATGCTCGACGTCGGCAACGGCGGGATCTTCGAGTACGACACCTCCCTGGTCAGGGAGATCGTCGCCGTTGACCTCTTCCTCGACCGGCTGCCGGCCGACGCCTTCCCGGCCAACGTCACTCCGCAGACCGGCGACGCGCTCGACCTCGATCAGCCCGACGGCGCCTTCGACACCGTACTCCAGGCGCTGCTCTACCACCATCTGGTCGGCGACCAGGCCGACGACATCATCGCCAACGTTCGCCGCGCGATCGCCGAGGCGCACAGGGTGCTCGAGCCGGGGGAGGCTGATCGTCGCCGAGTCCTGCGTGCCGAGCTGGTTCTACGCCGTCGAGCGACGCCTCTACCCGGCGCTCGTGCGGCTCTCGGAGACCCCGGCGATGCGCGGTCATCCTCCCGTGATCCAGCTCACCGCCGAGCGGGTGGAGGCCTTGGTCGCCGAGCGGTTCGAGGTCGAGCGCTCATACCGTGTCCAGCCGGGCCGCTGGACGACGCAGTTCGGCGTTCGTTGGCCGATGGCGCTGACCCCCGCCCAGACCCAGATCATCGTCGGCCGCAAGGGGGCTGCCAGCGCAGGCTCGTCGACTTGACTCCCTTTCGACCGCTAGCTCGAAGCTCGATCAAGGGCTGACGGTGTCCGCCGGGCTGGCGCCCGCCGCGAGTATCCCGACGCGGTCGCGGCCGCCCTGCTTGGCCAGGTACATGGCCGCGTCCGCGTCAGCGACGACCCGCTCCGCGGCCGCTCCTCCGCCAGCGCCGCCGAAGCGGCACACGCCGACACTCGCGGTGACCCTGGTCCCGTGCGCGATCGCGAGCTCGTACACGGCCGCGCGGAGTTGCTCTGCGACCAGAGCGGCCCGCCGCTCGTCGGCGCGCGGGAGGATGATGCCGAACTCGTCGCCACCGAGCCGGGCGACGATGTCGGTTTCGCGCAGCCGACCGCGCAATGCGATCGCGACCTCGACCAGCAGCTCGTCTCCGGCGGCATGCCCACACGAGTCGTTGACGGCCTTGAAGCGGTCGAGGTCGAGCACCAGCATCGCGGCGCCGGGCCCGTTGCGCGACGAGCGCAGCTCGCGCTCGAGCTCGGACTCGAACCGGCGGCGGTTGAAGAGGCCGGTCAGCGGGTCGTGGTCGGCCATGTGGCGAAGCTCCAGCTCGGCGTGCTTGCGCTCGGTCACGTCCTGGGCGTGGGCGATCGCGCTCACCGGCCGTCCGCGCTCGTCGCGAATCAAGGAGACGCTGAACGCGATCCAGCGAATCGAGCCGTCGGCCGCGATCAGCCGCCGTTCGGAGTGAAGGCTCGACTTGCGGCCGGCGATCAGATCGTTGACGCCGGCGCGGATCGCATCGACCTCGTCGGGATGCAGTAGCTCGCAGTAGCTCATCCCGAGCAGCTGCGCGGCGCTGTAGCCGCTGACCTTGACCAGCGCCGGGTTGACCTCGAGGAAGCGCCCGGCCCCGGCTCCGCGGCCCTCGATCAGCGCGATCGCGGAGGCGGAATGCTCGAACGCATGCCGGAAGCGTCCCTCGAGCTGGGCACTGTGGGGCCGGGATGGGACCGGCGCGGTCTGCTCGGCGCGCGTCATCGGAACTCCCGCCCTCATCGGCGCGGATCTGCGTTTGCCCCCTGGCCGATTCGGGGTAACCGGTCGGCGGTAATTGCTCAACGGCAGTGCTGATGCGGGATTCCGGGCCGCCGGGCGCGCGCGTCAGGTCGGCTGGCTGGACGGCCGTATGAGAATCTCGTTGACGTCGACGCGCTCGGGTTGGGAGAGCGCGTAGATCACCGCCCGGGCGATGTCGTCGTCGTGCAGCGCTCGGTCGGGCCCTGGGCGCTGATCGAAGAACGCCGTGTCGACCATTCCCGGCTCGATCAGGGTGACGCGGATGCGGTGGTTCTCGTGCATCGTCCGCAGCTCCGCCCGCAGCGCCTCGCCGATCGCGGTCACCGCCCACTTGCTGGCCGAGTAGAGCGAGCCCGGAAGCGCGCGGCGCCCGGCGACCGAGCCGGTGATCACGTAGTGGCCGTGCCCTTGTTCGAGCAGTCCTGGCAGCGTCGCGCGGATCGTGTGGGCGACTCCGAGCACATTGGTCAGGATCATCGAGCGCCAGTGCTCGGGATCGCTCTCGAGAAAGCCGCGAGTCGCTCCGAAGCCGGCGTTTGCGAACACCGCGTCGAGCCGTCCGAAGGCCTCGATCGCCGCCGTGCAGATCCGCTCGTTGTCGGCGAACTCGGTCACGTCGCAGCGGACCCCGATCGCGCGCTCGGCGCCGCCGAGTTCCTGCGCCAGCGCCGTCAGCTTGTCCTCACTGCGCGCACCGAGCACCAGCCGGTAGTCGTGCGCGGCGGCGCGTGCCGTCGCCGCCCCGATTCCGCTCGAGGCGCCGGTGATCAGCAGGACCGGCTGCTCGCCCACGACCCCGCAAGCTACCCGAACCCGATCGGCATAATCAGACCCCGTGATGGATCCCGACCGAAAGCGCAAGATCAGGCTGGTCGTCGCGCTCGGCGCCGCCGTGCTGCTCGCCGCCGGGCTCGCCTACACCTCGTTCAGCGCCTCGAGCGAGACCCGGCAGCCGTCCGAGCTCGCGGGCGTCAGCGGGGGCAGCTACGACCTGACCGGCAAGGTCGCCGAGGGGTCTGTTGTGCACGACGGCGCCGGGCTGCGCTTCGAGGTCGCCGACCGTGAGAACCCCGCGGCGACGATCCCCGTCGTCTACACCGGCACCGTCCCGGACCCGTTTCGCGAGGGCCGGGAGGTGATCGTCTCGGGGACCGTCGACGAGGGGACGTTCGAGGCCGAGAAGGACTCGCTGATCACCAAGTGCCCGTCGAAGTTCGCCGACGAGGCGGCCGCGGACCCCGAGCACGTGGTGATCGAGTAGCCGCGGCGCCTTGGTCGAGCTCGGAGCAGCCTGCCTGATCGCAGCCCCGCTGGCCTGTCTGTACGCCGGTGGGGCGGCGCTGATCGGAGCCTCCCGCAAGGACCGACGGCTGGTCGATTCGTCGCGGCGCGCCGTCTACGCGCTCTGCGCGCTGCTCACGGTCGCCGTCGTCGTGCTCGAGGCGGCCTTCCTGCGCTCGGACTTCTCGGTCGCGCTGGTCGCCGAGCACTCGTCGACGACCACCCCGACCTTCTACAAGCTGACCGCCCTATGGTCGAGCCAGGGAGGCTCGCTGCTGCTCTGGGCGTGGGTGCTCTCGATCGCCTCCAGTGCGGTGCTCTACCTGACCCGCAACCGCCATCGCGAGGTCGTCCCCTACGCGACCGCCGTGCTCGCTGGGCTCGGGCTCTTCTTCACCGGGCTGATGCTGCTCGCCGACGGTGCCGGGCCGTTCGCGCGACTCGACCCCGCGCCCGCGGAGGGCGTCGGGCTGAACCCGCTGCTGCGCCACTGGGCGATGGCGATCCACCCGCCGATGCTCTATTCCGGCTACGTCTTCTTCTCGATCCCGTTCGCGTTCGCGATCGGGGCGCTGATTGCGCGCCGCGTCGACGCGAGCTGGATCCGCTCGACCCGGCGCTTCGCGCTGATCGCCTGGACCTTCCTCGCGTCGGGGCTTCTGCTCGGCATGTTCTGGTCCTATGAGGAGCTCGGCTGGGGCGGCTACTGGGGTTGGGACGCGGTCGAGAACGCCGCCCTGATGCCGTGGCTGGTCGGGACCGCGTTCCTGCACTCGGTCATGGTCCAGGAGAAGCGCGGGATGCTGCGGGTCTGGAACGTATCGCTGGTCGTCGCCACGTTCACCCTCGCGCTGCTCGGCACCTTCCTGGTCCGCTCGGGGATCCTCGAGTCGATCCACGCCTTCGGAGCCTCGACCGTCGGCGGGCCGCTGCTGGGACTGATCGCGATCGTCATCGTCGGCTCCGCGGCGCTGATCGTCTCGCGGCTCGACGATCTGCGCGGTGAGCGGCGGATCGAGTCGCTGGCCTCGCGCGAGTCGGTCTTCCTGGTCAACAACCTGCTGCTGGTCGGGCTCGCGGCGGTGATCTTCTGGGGCACGTTCTTTCCCTTGATATCCGAGGCGGTCACGGGTGAGCGCTCCTCGCTGGGCTCGCCCTGGTTCGACCGCTACACGGCGCCGCTGGCGATCCTGGTGGTCCTCTTCACCGGGATCGGGCCATTGCTCGCCTGGCGGCGGGTGAGCGCCGGGGTGCTCTGGCGGCTGCTGCGCGCGCCGCTCGCCGCGGCGGCGGTGACGACGGTCGCCGTCGCCGCGCTGACCGACGCGCTCGCCGAGCCGCTGGCGCTGGTCCTGTTCGCATTCGCAGCCTTCGCCCTCGCCGCGCTCGCTTCCGAGTTCTGGCGCGGCGCCGAGGCGCAGCGGGCGCTCGAGGGCGACCTCGGCCGGCTCGGTGCGCTGGTCCGCGTCGTGGGGCGAAACCGGCGCCGCTACGGCGGCTACATCGCCCACGCCGGCTTCGCGTTGCTGCTGATCGCGGTCGCGGCCTCGTCCAGCTTTCAGACCAGCTCCGATCTGCGGCTGATGCCGGGGGAGTCGGGCGAGGTCGGCGACTACACGGTCACCTACGTCGAGCCGACGAGCTCGATCGATCCCGCCGAGCAGCGGGTCAACTTCGGCGCCGTGCTCGCGGTCGAGCGCGACGGCGAGCCGTTCGCGACCCTGCGCCCCTCGCGCAACTACTACTCCTCGGTCGCCGCGGAGGGGACGCTGCGCGGGTTCTTCGAGGGCGAGGCGACGAGCGAGGTGGGTCGCCGAGCGCGGCCGGGCGGCGACCTGTGGACGGCGATGCGACCCGACCTCGCTCGCTACGACGGGTTCATCGAGGGCGCCGACCGGCGGATCGCCCGCGCGACCGGCACCGCGGCCGTCGAGCAGGCCCCGTTCCTCGCCCAGACCCGGAGCGGGCTCCAGGGTCTCGCCGTCGCCGGGCTTGCTGAGCGCTACCGGACCGACCCGGTCCCGGTCGACTTCCGCGTCAACGTCAACCCGCTCGTGCTCTGGATCTGGATCGGCGGCGCGATCGCGATCGGCGGCGCGATGGTCGCCGTCTGGCCGGCGCCGGAAGCGCGCCGTCGGCGGGTCTCCGACGTCTACGCGGCGCGGCTCGCCCGCGACCTGGAGCGGGTCTAGGCCTCGCGCCGGGCGCCCGTACGCTCCCGGCGGTGGAGATCCTCCTCGCGCTGGTCATCGTCGTCGCGCTCGCCTGGTTCGTGAGCGCCCCGCTGCGCCGCGGTGCCTCGGCGCCGGCCGCGACCGAGGACGCTCGCGCCGCCGAGCTCGATGCCCGCAAGCAGGCGCTCTACCGCCAGATCCGGGACGCTGAGCTCGATCGCGCTCAGGGCAAGCTCTCCGAGCCCGACTGGCGTCGGCTCGACTCCGAGCTGCGTCGCGAGGCGGTCGAGGTCCTGAAACGGATCGACGCGCTGGACGCGGGCTGAGCACGGCCCGCTACCCTGCCCGGCGATGGAGAACGTGCTCGGCGTCGTCCAGGTCCTGATCTCGGTGATCCTGATCTTCCTCGTCCTGCTGCACTCGGGCAAGGACTCAGGGCTTTCCGGCGCCTTCGGGATCGGCTCCACCGGGGGCTCGTTCGGCGGCGGCTCACTGGTTGAGCGAAACCTCGATCGCTGGACGATCTTCTTCGCGATCCTGTTCGTCGTCAACACGCTCGTCCTGCTCAAGATCTAGGCCGCTCGTGGCCCGTTGGCCGGCGGACCGACCCTAGACCGGGGCGTCGAATGCGATCGGGAGCTCGGTCGGCCCCGTGTTGCCGGACGGCGGCAGTGAGCGCACCTCGCCGGCGAGGCGGGGCGGCGGCAGGCGCTGCGCCAGCAGCGCCAGCGCCTCGGCGATGTCGGTGCGGGCCACGTAGTGGCCGATGCAGTGGTGGACGCCGGCGCCGAAGCCGAAGTTGCGCGGGCGCTCGGCCGCGATGTCAAAGCCCGGCTCGGGGCACTGGCGCGGGTCGCTGCCCGCCGATTCGGTGAGCAGGTGCAGGGTCGTCCCGGCGGCGATTCGAAGGCCCTGGAAGTCCAGGTCCTCGCTCGCCTCGCGGGTGATCCAGGTGATGGTCGGGTTGACCCGCATCACCTCGGCGACCGCCGGCCGGGAGAGCTCGGGGCGTTCGCCGAGCAGGCGCCACTGGGCGGGGTGCTCGGCGAAGGTCTGCAGCGCGAGCCCGAGCTGGTTGCGGGTCGTGTCCATGCCGCCGAAGGCGAGCAGGACCAGCGACGAGCGAAGCTCCTGCTCGGAGAGGCCGTCCCCCTCGTGCTGGGCCTCGACCAGTCGGGTGACGAAGTCGTCGCCCGGCTCGGCGAGCTTGGCGGCGATCAGCTCGTCGGCGTAGCCGAACAGGCCCGCGAGCGCGGCCTCGATCCGCGCCAGCCGGGGCCGGATCTCGACCGTCAGCGCGAGCCCGATCTCGCTCGACCACTCGGCGATCGAGCGCCAGCGCTGCTCCGGCAGCCCGAGCACGATCGCGATCGCCCGCGCCGCGTAGGGCTCGGCGAACTCGGTCACGAACTCGCAGCGGCCGCGATCCGCGAAGCGGTCGATCAGCTCCGCGGCGAGGGAACGGAAGCGCGGGATCAGGGCCTCGATCGCGCGCGGCGCGAACGCCGGCGCGAGCAGCCGCCGCAGCCGCGCGTGGTCTGAGCCCTCGAGGTTGAGCAGGATCCCCGTCCACCAGTCGACGAATGGTCCCTCGGTGACGCCGTTGTGGGCGGGCCAGGCGGCGCTGCCCTGGCGCAGGCGCCGGTCGGTGAGCAGCGCCTTGACCTCGTCGTAGCGCAGGATCGCGAGCCCGTACTCGGTGCACGCGTACCAGCCGTGCTCACGCGCGGCGCGGACCTCCGCGGAGGTGACCGAGAAGCCCGGGACGGAGAGCTCGAGGTGCGGCTCGGTGGGGCTCGGTGCGGCCATCTCGATATTGAAGCCCATCGTCCGCCTCGCCCGAGATCCACTACGGGAGAGGCATAGACTCGAACCGTGTTGTTTGGCCGGGAGCACGAGTGTGCCCGGCTCGAGGAGCTGCTCGACGATGCCCGCAACGGGCACAGCCGGGCGCTTGTCCTGCGGGGCGACCCCGGGATCGGCAAGACCGCGCTGCTCGAGTACGCAATCGAGCGCGCCGAGGGCTTTCGGGTCTTGCGCGCGGTCGGGATCGAGTCAGAGTCCAAGCTCGCCTTCTCGGGCCTGCACCAGCTGCTTCGCCCGGTGCTGGGGGCACTCGACCAGGTACCCGAGGCGGGGGCCGAGGCGCTGCGCCGGTCGCTGGCGCTGGCGGAGCCCGGCGAGGTCAACCCGTTCCTCGTCTACGCCGGCGCGCTGCAGCTGCTCGCCGCGGCAGCCGAGCGCGAGCCGATCCTCGCCGTCGTCGACGACGCGCACTGGCTCGACCCGGCCTCGGCGGAGGCGATTACGTTCGCTGCGCGCCGCCTGGAGGCGGAGTCGGTCGCCGTTCTGTTCGCCGTGCGCGAGGGGGAGACAACTCGGCTCGACGCGCGAGGCATTCCCGAGCTGTGGATCAAGGGACTGAGCGCGGAGGCGGCCGGCGAGTTGCTCGCCGAGGTCAACGGGGGGTCGATCGCGGCCGCGGTCGCCGGACGGCTGGTCGCCGCCACCGAGGGCAACCCGCTCGCGCTGGTCGAGATCCCCCCGATGCTCAGCGAGGGCCAGCGTGCCGGGACCGACCCGCTCGACGATCCGCTCGCGGTGGGCGAGAGCGTCGAACGGGCGTTCCTCTCGCGAGCGCGATCGCTCTCGCCGCGGGCCAGGGAAGCGCTGCTGATCGCCGCAGCGAGCGACAGCGGCGATCTCGCCGCGATCGCGCGTGCCGGCGGCGGGAGTGTCGCCGCACTGGATGAGGCGGAGGAGGGGGGCCTCGTCCGCGTCCACGGCGGCGAGCTGTCCTTTCGCCATCCACTGGTTCGATCGGCGGTCTATGCGGCCGCCTCGGCCGGCGCCCGCCGTGAGGCGCATGCCGCCCTAGCCGAGGCGTTCGGGGAAGAGGACGCAGATCGTCGCGCCTGGCATCTGGCTGCGGCAGCGATCGGTCCGGACGAAGCGATCGCCGCCGCGCTCGAGGGGGCCGCCGAGCGCGCCCGAGGGCGCGGGGGCGTGGGCGCCGAGGCCCGTCTGCTGGAGCGCTCCGCCGCCTTGACGCCAGACCCGGACCAGCGCGCTTCTCGCCTCGGCCAAGCAGGCTGGGCCGCTTTCTTCGCAGGCTGGAGCGATGAGGCGCTGGCGCTGCTTGAGCAGCGGCCTGCAGCTTGTCGCGGATCCACTGACGCGGGCGGACCTGCACGACTCCCTCGCATATGTGTTCTGGTCGCGCGCGTCGCCAGCCGGCGTGCATGCCGAGAGCTGCGTCGCCGAGGCCGAGAGCGTGGCGGAGGGGACCCGGTACGAGCCGCGAAGCTTCTCTGGCACGCGACGGAAGGGGCCGGCATTGGATTCGACGTCGATCGCTCAGCGCGAGCTCTCCGAGCGGGCCTGGTCGTCGTGGAAGGCGGCGATGAGGAACAGATCGCGCACGCCCTCGCCGCGCGAGCCTGGCAGGCGATTCCGAGGGTGATCTGTCGCAGGGGATCGCTTTCGCGCGCCGCGGGGCGGCGATCGTAGAGGCGGACGAGGAATTGTCGGGCGGGGCTCTGCTGCTCGACTTCGCCGACTGCCTGACCGGCCTGGAGCAGTACCGATCAGCGGCTCAGCTGCTCGAGGAGGCGCTTCCCTTCTACCGAGGCGGAGGATGGTTGGTGGCCCTGACTGCAGCCTTGAGCGTTCTTTCCAGGCCTCGAGCTGCGACGGGGCCGGTTCGACCGCGCCGCGGCAGCCGGGACCGAGGCGGTTCAGCGCGCCACCGAGCTCGATCTGGCCCGCCAGCTGTCGTGGGCTCTGGCCACGCTGGCCGGCGGTTGAAGCGGTGCTCGGCCGTGAGCGCAAGTGTCATGCACACTCGGAAGAAGCCATTGCAGCGGCCCGAGAGTCGGTCGACCGGGAGATCGAGGCGCACGCTCACGACGCCCTCGGGCGCCTCGAGCTTGGGACCGGACGTGCTCAGGAATCGATCACCCACCTCGAACGAGTCCGCGAGCTTGCCGGAAGGGCTGGTGGCGGGACTGCGTACCTGCAGTGGCGGCCGGATCTGATCGAGGCATACGTTCGCACCAAGCGCCACTCCGACGCGGCGGCCGAGCTGGCGGCTTTCGAGAGCTTGAAGGCCACCGGCCTCGGACCGTGGGCAACCGCGGCGATCGCTCGCTGCCGAGGGCTGCTCGCGGACGAGGAAACCTTCGACGACGCCTTCGCCGAGGCGCTCAGGCTGTGCACCGACGAGGTCTCGCCGTTCGAGCGCGCCCGCACCGAGCTCGTCTACGGCGAGCGCCTGCGCCGGGCCGGTCGGCGGCTCGACTCCCGCGAACAGCTGCGCTCCGCCCTCGATCAGTTCGAGCGCCTCGGTGCCTCCTCGTGGGCAGAGCGCGCGCGCGAGGAGCTTCGCGCCAGCGGCGAGACGGCGCGCAAGCGCGATCCGGCGCTTGTCGACGAGCTCACCCCCCGCGAGCTCGAGATCGCGCTCCAGGTAGCCGACGGCGGCACCAACAAGGAGGTCGCCGCGCGGCTTTTCCTGAGCCCGAAGACGGTCGAGCTGCACCTTGGTCGCGTGTATCGCAAGCTCGGGATCCGGTCGCGCACCGAGCTGGCGCGGCTGATGCCGGGCTAGGGAACTCCCCTACTCAATCGCGCTTCGGCGGCTCGACGTCTAGGCATCCGCCTCGCGCGAGCGCGTGCGTGCGGGCGCAGACTGGCTCGTAATCCCGACCCGAAAGGTGAAGCCCATGATCCACCCGATCGCCGCCCTCGCCCTCGCCAACGCCCTGCGCGACGAGAGAAGGCCGCCGCCGCTGCGTCGCTTCCGGACTCCCCGCCGGTCGTTTCGCGCGCTCGCCCCCGTACGGGAGGGAGTCAGCCGCCCTCGGGTCGGGACTCCTGCGCGCCCATGATGCGCCCGACGTTCTCGGGGGCGAAGAACTCCGGTGCTGGAAGGGTGGCCGCCTGCACGCTGACGAATCCGTCCATTGCCTCCTGATTCCCGCGCATCGCCCCGAGCAGCTGCTGCATCTCGGGCGGCGGGGGGCGCAGCTGGGCGAAGTCGTCCGTGAACTCGTAGACCGGTCCCGCTTCGTGGTCGCGGACCTGCTGGTAGTCGCGCATCCCCTGATCGTGGGAGCGCCGTCCCGAAAAGGAGTCGTCCAGGGCGCGGGCCACGAGCTCGGCGTCACGGAAGGCGTCGTTGATGCCCATCGCGGTGATCGGATTCTTGTGATAGCCGGCGTCGCCCAGGAGCGCCCAGCCGGGGCCGAACGGCTTGCGGAAGTAGCCCGGAAGCTCGGCTGAGCCAATGAATTTCGATTCCCGACTCGCTGCCCGCACCCGCTCGGCGAACTCAGGCGCGAGATCCATGGTCGCGAAGAAGTTCCCCTCGATGTCCTTGCGATTCGCGCGGAACTCCTCGACGGGCCAGCCGAACGGAAGAACGGTGAGATCGTCGTGGGTGCGAACGGCGGCCCAGCCCCGCCGATTCTCGGCCCGGATGGTGGTGTCGAAGCCCTCGGTGGGCAGGTCGCTCCAATAGGCGTAGTACATCGCCAGACGCGACGGTCGCTCGTCGTATTGCTCGGGCTGAACCGTCTTCGCGACCAGGGAGTGCCGGCCGTCGGCGCCGATCACCACCCGGGCACGGTCGGTTACGACCGCCGCACCGCTGGCGTGACCGCGAATGCCCGTCACCGCCCCTTCGGCGGCAATGACCTCATCGACGGTGAAGCCCTCGCGGAGCTCCGCACCCGCCTCGACGGCAGCCTCGGCCAGAATCTGGTCGAGGACGGTCCGACGTGGGCAGTATGCCCGCGCGACCCCGTCGATCGGCCGCGGTGAGCCGGAGATCGTCAGCGGCCCAAAGTCGAATGAGTACGTTTCGACCGGCGGGCAACCCGTAGTCTCGAGCCGCTCCAACAGACCCCAGCGGGCCAGCGCCGCTACTCCCGGTGGATGTACGACGTGGGTCGACATCGTGTCGCTCGGGAAGCTCGCCTTGTCGACCAAGAGCACTCGGTAGCCCTTGCGGGCGAGCAACATCGCGGTCGGCGATCCGGCGCAGCGTGCTCCAACGACTATCGCGTCGTAGGTCTGCTTGCTCATCGCATCTGCCCCCTCGCGATCGTTGTCTGTCAAGGATCTCACGAGACCGCGTTTCGTCGCAAACCGCTGCGTCTAGTCGAAGCCCTCCAAGAGCGCTCCCTGTAACACAGCGGACACAATCGCCCAGTGGCGACCTCGAACCGGCGGCTCGGCGTCTTACGCGGCTCTGGCCGAAATCCACTCGATGATCTCGGCCGGGTCGGAGAGCGAGGACATCTCACCCCCGTCGCGCAGCTGCAGGGCGGCCGCAGCCATCGAGTTGATCGCGACCCAAGCGAGGCGGCCGCCGACGCTGATGCGCTGGCCGCCGGCCTCGATGATCTCGGCCACCGAGACCCCCGGTCCCGCGAGGACATTGAGCGGTTTCGAGGTGGCGCTACGGATTGCCCGGATCTCCTCCACACCCGGGAGCCTGGGCGCGTAGAGCACGTCCGCCCCGGCCCGCTCATAGGCCTGCAGGCGTGCCACCGTGTCGTCGAGGTCGGGCGTGTCGCGGACGAAATTCTCGGCGCGCGCCGTCAACGTGAACGGAAAGCCGAGGTCTCTGGCCGCTTCGACGGCCGCGGCGACGCGCTCGGTCGCGTGCTCGATCCCGTAGATGCCGCCGGCGGGGTCGTAGTCCTCGATCGAGCCGCCCACCGCCCCCGCCTGCGCCGCCCGGGATATGGCGCGCGCGGCGTCCGCGGGATCCGGTCCATAACCGTTCTCCAGGTCGACGGAGATCGGCAGGCTCGTCGCCGAGTCGAGCGCGCGGGTGTGCTCCACGACCTCGTCGAGGGTGACGTCGCCATCCTGTCGTCCCAGCGTGAAGGCGAACCCGGAGCTGGTCGTCGCCAGCGCCTCGAACCCGAGCGCCGCAAACACCTTCGCCGAGCCGGCATCCCACGGGTTCGGGATCACGAACGGCGATCCCTCGTGCAGCGCGCGAAACGCCTCCCCCTTGCGCCGCTGCGAGATCTCCGCCGCCACCGGCCCATTCTCGCCGATTGCGCGTGGCGAGCTCGCAGCAGGGGTCGTTCCCCACCCAATCGGGCGATACTGCTTGAGATGTTCCGCGGCTCCTACCCCGATCCCGACCAAGCGCTCGACGCCGCGGGGCGTCGGGAGTAGGCAGTGTCCGCCCATCGCCAGCAGGCGCACCTGGACGCTCCGGTCGAGGAGGTGTGGAGCCTCGTCGGCGCTCCCAACCGCTACCCGGAATGGTGGCCTCGCGTGATCGAGGTCCAGGGGGAGCGCTTTGAGGAGGGCGACGAGTACGTCCAAGTGACGCGCGACCCGACCGGGAGCGTGAAGTCGAGCTTCCTGATCGAGCGGGCGCGTGATCTGCGGGAGATCCGGATGAGTTGCGAGTTGACCGGCACCTATGCCCACTGGTTCCTCACTCCGGCTCAGGGCGGCACGTTCGTCGAGCTGGAGATGGGGATGGAGCCCAGGCGCTTTGGCGATCGCCTCTTCGACGTGACGAGGGGCAGGCGCTACTTCCGCAGCTGGAGCCAGCAATCGCTCGATGCCCTGCGCGAAGTGACGGGTGGCGAAGCCCTCGAAGCCGCCGGGCTTGAGGAGTAGGCAGATGGCGGCTGGAGAAGGTCGAACTTCCGCGGTTGGCTTGAGAGCTGGCGGGACCTCCGCTTCGAGCTCGACGAGCTGATCCCCGCCAGTGAAGCCATCGTCGCCATGTACCACCAGACCGGCACTGGTCGGGCAAGTGGCGTCCACACGGAGCTCGACGGCGGTCACGTCTGGCGAATGCGCGATGGAAAGGCGGTGCGGCTGGAGGTGCATTCGAACCGAGCCGCCGCCCTGGATGCCGCCGGGCTTCGGAGTAGCGCTTAGGACGAAAGCGGCACTTCCGCTTTGCATGGGAAGCAGCCATCCCGATAGAGGGCTGCGCTCCTACAGTTCTGGCATGCAAGTGGGCGAGGCCAGGCCCGATCACTGGCCGTCGATCGCTTCGGCGAGCAGCGTCGAGACGTCGACCACGCGTAGCTCATCGCCGCGCTGGCGCACGCCGTCATCGAGCATCACGGTGCAGAACGGGCAGGCGACGGCGAGCGTCTCGGCGCCGGTCTCGGCAGCCTCGCGCACGCGCTCCTCGTTGATCCTGCCGGCGCGTTCCTCCATCCACATATGCGCGCCGCCGGCGCCACAGCAGAAGGTGCGTTTGCCGCTGCGCTCCATCTCGACCGGCTCGCCGACCGCGGCCATCAGCTCACGCGGATCGCTGAGCACGTTGTTGTGGCGTGCCAGGTAGCAGGAGTCGTGATAGGTGATTCGGCCCTCGGCGGCGTTCGGTCGCAGCCGTCCCTCGCGTACCAGCCCGGCCAGCAGCTCGGTGTGGTGGATCACCTCGTAGTCGCCGCCGAAGTCCGGGTACTCATTGCCGATCGTGTTGAAGCAGTGCGGGCAGCTCGCGACCACCTTGGTGACGCCGGCATCGTTGAGCGTCTTGACGTTCTGCTCCGCGTAGGACTGGAAGAGGTATTCGTTGCCCATTCGCCGGGCCGGGTCGCCGGTGCAGGACTCGCGCGGGCCCAGGATGGCGAAGTCGATGCCGGCTGCCGCGAGCAACTTGGCGGTCGACTCGGCGGCGGTGCGTGCACGTTCGTCGAAGGATGCGGCGCACCCCACCCAATAGAGGACGTCGGGCGGGCGGTCGCCCGGTTCGAGGACCCGGACGCCGAGCCGCTCGGCCCAGTCGGCGCGCTCGGTCTGGGCCTTACCCCAGGGATTCGAGGCGCGCTCGACATCGCGCAGCATCGGCTCGGCCTCGGCCGGAAAGCGCGAGTCGACCATCACCAGGTGGCGGCGCAGATCGATGATGTGGTCGACGTGCTCGATCGATACCGGGCACTCCTGTACGCAGGCGCCGCAGGTGACGCAGTCCCAGACCACGTCGTCGGTGACGGCCCCGGGCACGAGCGGCTCCGGCTCGAAGCCCTGTTCGCCTCGCAAGAGCTTCGGTCCGTCCGCGAACACCTGGTCGCGCAGCGCCATGATCAGCAGCTTCGGCGAGAGCTCCTTGTCCGTGTTGAAGGCCGGGCAGACGTCCTGGCAGCGGCCGCATTCGGTGCACGAGAAGGTGTCCATCGTCTGCTTCCAGGTGAGATCGGGAACGGTGCCGGCGCCGAACCGCATCTCGTCCTCGGGGACATCGAAGCGCAGCGGCTCGAGCCGGCCACCCGGGCGGGTGTGGCCGAAGAAGACGTTCACCGCCGCGGTCACGATGTGGAGGTGCTTGGAGTAGGGGAGGTACGCCAGGAAGCTGAGGATGATCAGCACGTGGGCCCAGACGAAGACCCGCTCGAGGACCTCGGTCACGGAGCCGTCCCCGAAGAGGCCGGAGAGCGCATCGGACACCGGCGACCACTCCGCGGGCCATTCGTTCAGATCCAGAGCGATCCTCGTCGCGTGCCAGAGCAGCAGCGTCGAGGCGATGCCGGCGATCAGTGCCAGGATCAGGTCGGCCTCGCCGAGGTGGCTGCCCTCAAAGCGCGCCGGTCGCTGCACCTTGCGGATCAGCACGGCACCCACGACTCCGCCCAGCACGAGCACCACGAACACATCGACCATCAGCGCGTACCAGCCCTGGTGGCCCAGCCACGGCAGCGTCGCATCGCGATCGACCGCCCCGATCATCGCGATCAGGATCGTCGGGAAGAGGACGAGGAAGCCCCAGAAGATGGCGGCGTGGATGAGCCCGGGAACGAGGCGCTGGAGAAGCTTGCGCTGGCCGATGACGATCACGGCCTCGTTGCGGGCCCGTCGCGGAAGGTCGTCGAAGCGCTCGGTGGGCTTGCCGAGGAGGACGAGGTCGGTCAGGAGCTTGACGCGGCGACCGAACAGAACGCCACTCACCGCGAGGGCCGCGGCGAGGGCGATCGCTCCGATCACAACGTCTATGGGCCGCCCGCCTTCCTGAGCTCGGCGGTCACCGCGGGCACGATCTCGCTCAGATCGCCGATCACCGCGTAGTCGGCGCTGGACATGATCGGCGCCTCGGGGTCGGAGTTGATCGCGAGGATCTTCTTGGCGCCCTTGCAGCCGGCGATGTGCTGCGTGGCGCCGCTGATCCCGCACGCGATGTAGAGGTCGGGCGAGACCTTCGTCCCCGTCTGTCCGACCTGGTCGGTGTGCGGGCGCCAGCCGGAGCTGGTCACGACCCTGGAGCAGCCGACCGCGGCGCCGAGCAGCCCCGCCAACTCCTCCAGGATTCCGAAGCCGTCGGCCGAGCCCACGCCCCGGCCGCCGCTGACGACCACCTTGGCCTCGGCAAGTGAGACGCCGGTTGTGACCGTGCTCACGTGCTCGGCCACCTGCACCAGCAGGTCGGCATCGCCGAGGGCGGGCGCGAACGCCTCGATCGCCGGTGCGTCTGCCCCGTCTACGGTTGTCGCCGCGACCGTGTGCGGCGCGACCGAGAGCAGCGCCGGGTCGCCGTGCAGGCGCGCCTCCTCGAGCAGGCTCCCGCCCCAGCGCACGCGGGTCACCTCCAAGGGCTCCCCGCCGGCGACCTGGGTGCAGTTGGCAGCGAACGGCAGCTCCAGGCGGGCGGCGACGTGAGCCAGCACCTCGTTGCCGCGATTCGTTCCCGCGGCGACGACGGCGCTCGGCTCGAGCCGGTCCGCGAGCTCGATCAGGCTCGTGGCCCAAGCCCCCGGGGCGTATGCGGCGAGTCGCTCGTCCTCGGCGACGTGAGCGGTCCCGACTCCGTGAGCGGCGAGCTGCGTCGCCGCCTCCGCCACCCGTCCCGACGAGCAGCGCGCTCACCGGCTCGTCGGCGGCCAACTGGCGCGCGAGTGCGAGCGCCTGAAGCGACAGCTCGTCGACCTCGGCACCCTCGTGCTCGACCAGGACGAGTACCACTACGCCACCCCCAGCTCGCGCATCACCTCGACGACCGCCGGCGCCGCCTCGGGCCCGTTACCGAGGATCTCCGCCTGCTTGCCCTGCCCCGGCGGCACCCGGAGGCGCACCATCTCCAGACGTGATTCGGGTCGCTCGGGGGTGCTCGTCTCGACCGGCTTCTGCCTGGCGCGAAGCTTCGCCGGCACCGACGGGTAGCGCGGGAGGTTGATGCCCTCGAGGACGCTCACCACCGCGGGCAGTGGCACCCGATAGGCGTCGCTGCCTCCGGGTACCTCCTGCTCGCAGCGAGCGAATCCGTCCTCGATCTCAAGGCCCTTGAGGCCGGTGACGACCGGCAGCCCGAGCGCGTGGGCGACCCGGATCGCGACCTGGTAGTTGCCCGAGTCCGCCGACTCGTTGCCGAAGATGATCAGGTCGTGCCCTCCGCCGTTCGCGCGCTCGGCCTCGATCGCGTCGAGGATCGCCCCCGTGGTCGCCTGCGGGTCCCACTCCTCGTCGTCGGTGACCAGAACGATCCCGCGATCGCCCCCGACAGCGAGCTGGTCGCGGACCTGCTCCTCGGCCTCGGCGGGCCCGAGCGTCAGCACGGTCACGTCGCCGCCGTGCTCCTCGACCAGGCGCACCGCCTGCTCGACCCCGCACTCCTCGTGCGGGCTGATCGTGAAGCCCAGGTGACGTGTCTGGAGCGCCCGCTCGTCGTCGGTCAGGACCATCCGACCGCCAGTCAGCGGCACCCGCTTGACGCACACGAGGATCCTCATCGCCGGTGGGCCACTACGAGCGGACCCGCTCGTTGTCGGGATCGAACAGCGGCGTCGAGTCGACTCGCTCCACGGTCACCGGATAGCGCTCGCCCATGTACTCCACGGCCAGCGCCTCTCCGACGTTGGCGTGCTCGGGAGGCAGGTAGGAGAGCAGGATGTGCTTGCCGAGCGACGGGCCCGCCCCGGCGCTGGTGACGAACGAGCGGCGCCCGTTGCGGTCGGTGAGCGGAGCGCCGTTCCGGGTCAGGATCGGCTCGCCGCCGAGCATGTAGCGCTTCTGCCCGTTGCTCGAGCGGTGGTCGTCGACCGTGAGCGTGCAGAGCACCGCGGCCGGCTCCTCCTCGCGGTGGCGCACGTAGGCCTCCTTGCCGACGAAGTCCTGCTCCTTGACCTTCCCCCAGGCCATCCCGGCCTCGACGACGTTGTACTCGCCGTCGAGCTCGAAGCCGTGGGCCCGGTAGCACTTCTCGAGCCGTCCGGTGGTCCCGTAGACGCCGATGCCGGCGGGGACGATTCCGTGCGGGCGCCCGGCCTCCCAGACCAAGTCCCAGAGCCTGGCGCCCTGCTCGAGCGGGACGTAGAGCTCCCAGCCCAGATCGCCGACGTAGGAGATGCGCGACGCCAGGACACGCAGCGAGTCGACCTCGATCGTGCGAAAGGTGGCGAACGGGAAGCCCTCGTGCGAGACGTCGTCGCTGGTGAGGCTTGCGAGCACGTCGCGCGCCCTCGGGCCCCAGAGCCCGAGGGTGCACCAGCTCGAGGTGAGGTCGAAGATCTGCGCCGTGCCGTCCTCCGCCAGGTGGTCGGAGAACCACTTGAGGTCCGCCATGCCGGAGGCGCCGCCGGTGATGACCCTGAAGTGGTCGTCGCCGAGGCGCATGATCGTCAGGTCGGCGCGGAAGCCGCCGCTGGGGGTGAGGATCGGCGTGTACACGACCCGCCCATGCTTGACGTCCATCTGGCGGACGGCGACGCGCTGCACGCTCTCGAGCGCGCCGGGGCCGACGACGTCGAAGATGCAGAAGGCGGTGAGGTCGATCATCGCGACCCGATCACGCATCGCCAGGTGCTCGGCGTTGATGATTGGCGACCACCAGCGCGCGTCCCATTCCGCCTCGCGCTCTGAGATCCGGTCGGCGTACTCCTCGAGCAGTGGCTTGTTCGACTCGTACCAGTGCGGTCGCTCCCAACCGGCGGCCTCGAGGAACACGGCGTCGAGCTCGCGCTCGTGCGCGTAGAACGGCGGCAACCGGACTTGGCGGTCCGACTCCCACTGCTCCCCGGGGTGGACGATGCCGTAGGTCTTGTTGAAGCCCTCGGCGGCGCGCGCCTTGACGTGCTCGACGCTCTTCTGACACTCGTGGAAGCGGGCGATGTCGGCGCCGTGCACGTCGATCTCGGATTCGCCGTGGACCATCCACTCGGCGACGGCGCGACCGACCCCGGGACCCTCCTTGACCCAGACGGCGGCGGCGGACCAGAGCCCCTTGACCTCCGGCGTCTCGCCGAGGATCGGCATGCCGTCCGGCGTCAGCGAGAGCAGGCCGTTGATCGCGTACTTGATCCCCACCGACTCGTCTCCGACGATCTCCGGCATCAGCTCCAGCGCCTGCTCCATCTGAGCCGCGAAGTCGTCCTGGGTGAACGGGAACTCGGTCGGCGACTGCGCGGCCTCCTCGACCGAGGGGATCTCGTCCGGATCGTGGAGGATCGGACGGTGCGCGTAGGAGCCCACCTCGAGCCCGCTCCCGTCCTGGCGCTCGTACATGTTGGTGTCCATGTCGCGGACGATCGGGAACTCGATCGCGCCCTTCGCGTCGGCGAAGCGGGGGACGGGTCCGATGTCGATCATCTGGTGAACCGCCGGCGTCAACGGGATCGAGGCCCCGGCCATCCGCGCCACCAGCGGGCTCCAGACGCCGCAGCAGATCACCACGGCATCCGTCTCGATCTCGCCCCTGCTCGTGCGGATCCGCCTGACCCGCCCGCGCTCGAGGTCGATGCCGAGCACCTCGTTGTTCGCCGAGACGGTGAGGGCGCCCGTCTCCTGGGCCTCCTCGCGCATCAGCGTCCCCGCGCGCAGCGAATCGACCACGCCCACGCCCTCCGAGTAGAAGCCACCGACGATCACGCCCTCGTCGATGTACGGCACGAGCTCCTTGATCTCCGCCGGGCTCACCAGCGAGACGCCCTCCACTCCCCACGAGGCGGCGGACGCCATCCGGCGGGCCAGCTCCTGCATGCGTTCCTCGGTTCGAGCGACCTCGATCCCGCCGCACACCGTGAGCACGCCGAGCCGCGCGTACTGGTCGACGCTGTCGCGCGTGAGGGCGGTCATCTCACGCGAGTGGTCCACCGGGTAGATGAAGTTCGAGGCATGCCCGGTCGAGCCGCCCGGGTTCGGCAGCGGCCCCTTGTCGAGCAGCACAAGGTCGCGCAACCCGAGGCGGGCCAAGCGGTACGCGATGCTGTTGCCGACGATGCCGGCGCCGATCACGACCGCGCGGGCCGTCGCAGGGAGGGGGCTGGATCGCTGAGCCTCGTCCGCCATCGAAGGCACGAGCTTCGCAGATCGATCAGGTGTGAATGAGCACGGTCTGGAGCTCGGTGAGCGTGTCCATCGGATACGGCCCGCCAACCCGGCCGATGCCGCTCTCCGAGCGACCTCCGCCGCCCCAGGGCAGATGGACCTCCCAGTAGTTCGTGGTCTCGTTGATGTTGACGAGCCCCATCGGGACCGCGTCCGCGTACCGGAGACCGGCCGCCAGATCGCGCGTGAAGATCGCGGCCATGAGTCCGAACGTCTGGGCATTCGTCTGCGCGATGGCATCGTCGAGCGAGCTCACCGAGACGATCGGGGCGATCGGCCCAAAGGTCTCCTCGGTGACCGCGATCGAGTCCGGCGACACCCTGTCGAGCACCGTCGCGGGCCAGTAGAGCCGGGTCGGGAAGCCCTCGGCTCGCTCGCCGCCGGCGATGACCTCCGCGCCGCGGTCGACCGCGTCGGCGACGTGCGCGTCCATCTTCGCGGCGCCCGGCTCATTGTTGAGCGGCCCCAGCGTCGTCGCCTCTTCCAGCGGATCGCCCAGCCGGATATCGCGCTCGGTCTGCTCCGCCAGCCGGCCGACGAACTCCTCGCGTACCGCCTCGTGAACGAGCAGCCGCTCGGCCGCCGAGCAGCTCTGGCCGGCGCCGAAGAAGCAGCCGACCACGGCGGCCTCGGCGGCGGCATCGAGGTCGGCGTCGTCCATGACCACGAACGGGCCGTTGCCTCCCATCTCCAGCAGCTGCGCCTTGCCGGCCGCCTGGCGAGCGACCATCAGCCCCGTCTGCGTCGAGCCGGTGAAGGCGACCGCCCGGGTGCCGGGGTTGACCGCGAGCTCGTCGCCTACCTCGGGGCCGGGCCCGAGGACGAAGTTGAACACCCCGGGCGGCAGGTCGGCCTCGGCAACGCACTCGGCGAGCACCCCCGAGCAGACCGCGGTCGACGGCGCCGGGGTCCAGACCACCGGGCAGCCGCAGGCAAGCGCCGGGGCGAGCACCTCTGCGGGCATCGTGTAGGGCCAGTTCCAGGGCGTGATCAGCCCGAGCACTCCCACCGGCCGTCGCAGCAGCAACACCAGCCTGCCCGGCGCCGCGGTCTCGGGGATCTTCCCCTCGATCCGCTTGGCGTCCTCGGCCGCCATGCGCCAGAACTCGATCAGCTCGCCGACCTCGACCTCGGACTCGGCCTTCAGCGGCTTTCCCTGGTCGAGGGTGCAGATCCGCGCCAGCTCCTCGCGCCGGCGCTCGCAGGCGTCCGCCACGCGGTGCAGGAACGCCGCGCGCTCGAACCCGGTGCGCGCCGCCCAACTCGTGTAGGCGGCGTTGGCCGCTCCGATCGCCCGCCGCGCGTCGTCGCGGCTGCCCTCGGCGACCGGGCCCAGTGACTCGCCCGTGGCCGGGCTGATCGCCTCGACGGTGGCGCCGTCGGCCGCGTCGCACCACTCGCCGTCGATGAACATCCGGGTGGTCATCGTCTGCGCCGACCCCGGCATCAGGCCGTGGCGGCCTCGGCGAGCTTGCCGGCGTCCTCCTTGACCATGTCGGAGCACTTCTCGCCGATCATCGTCGTCGTGATCACCGGGTTCGGGGCGACCAGGAACGGCATGATCGAGCCGTCGCAGACGCGCAGCCCGCGCACACCCTTGACCCGCAGCCGGGGGTCGAGCGGGGCCTGGTCGTCGTCCGCGGCCCCCATCGGGACGGTGCACGAGGGGTGGTAGACGGTGTTGTGCGTCTTGTGGATGTAGTCGAGCAGCTCGTCGTCTGACTGCGCATCGGGCCCGGGCGCGAGCTCGTCGCCGCGCCAGGCGTCCATCGCCGACTGCGAGACGATCTCGCGCGCCAGCTTCACCCCGTGGAGCATCACGCGCTCGTCGTGCGGGTCGGTGAAGTAGCGCGGGTCGACCTTCGGCTTGTCGCGGAAGTCCCGAGACCGCAGGCGCACCGTTCCCAGCGACCGCGCGTGGGTGACGTTCGGGGTCAGGCAGAAGGCGTTCTCGGTCGTCGGGTAGCCGTGGCGGACCAGGTTCATGTCGAACGGCACCGATCCGTAGTGGAACATCAGGTCGGGCCGGTCGAGGCCCTCCTCGGTCATCGTGAAGATGCCGATCTCCCACCACTGGGTCGAGGTCGTCACCATCGGCTGCTTGGCGTCCCACATCACCAAGCCCTCGGGGTGGTCCTCGAGGTTCTCGCCGACGCCGGGCGCATCGACGATCACGTCGATTCCGAACTCGCGCAGGTGCTCGGCGGGCCCGATGCCCGAGAGCATCAGCAGCTTCGGGTCGTCGATCGCCCCGCAGCTGAGGATCACCTCGTTACGAGCGCCGACCTGGATCGAGTGGATCAGGTCGGGGCTCAGGTACTCGGCGCCGATGCAGCGCTTCTCGCCGTCGATCAGCAGGCGCTTTGCCCTGCAGCCCGTCCGTACCTCGAGGTTCTTGCGCTCGTCGATGATCGGGTGCAGGTACGACTTCGACGACGACGAGCGGACGTTGTTCTCGTCGGAGGCGATCTGGAACCAGTTCGCTCCGTGGCTCACGGTCTTGCCGGTGTTGAACGGCACGGTCGGGATCCCGGCCTGCACGCAGGCCTCGAGCAGCGCCACGCCACAGGGGTCGTTCGGGGGCACATCGCGCAGCTTCACCGGCCCCTCGCGCCCGTGGTGGTCGCCGTCGGCGCTGTTGTTCTCGAGCCGCTTCAGGAGCGGGAAGCACTCCTCGGCGCTCCAGCCCTCACAGCCCATCGAGACCCACTGGTCGAGGTCCTCGGCCGGGGTCCAGAAGGCGATGCAGGAGTTGTGCGACGAGCAGCCGCCGAGCACCCGGGCTCGCGCGTGGCGCATGAACGAGTTGCCCCGCTCCTGGGGCTCGATCGGGTAGTCCCAGTCGTAGCCCGACTCGAGCAACGCCATCCAGGCTTCGAGGTCGAGGATCGCCTGGTCGCCGACGTCGGAGGGCCCGGCCTCGAGCAGGCAGACGCTCGTCTCGGGGTCCTCGGAGAGGCGCGCCGCGAGCACGCAGCCCGCGGTGCCGCCGCCGACGACGACGTAGTCGAACTGATCCATGTTGTCTCCTCTCTTGGGCCGGCGCTTCCGCTATTCGGCCGGGGACGCCGGGGACGACGGCTCCGGCGCCGCGGCTCCTGTCTGCGTGCCCAGCGCGTGCGACTCCAGCACGCCGGTCTTGTGGCGCTGCACGAACCAGTAGTAGGCGAGCCCGCCGAAGAAGACGACCCCGATGAACAGGAACGCTCCGTACTGCAGGTACCAGTGGAAGGGCTCGGTTGCGTTGTAGATGTCCTTGCGCGGCCAGGCCAGGTTGAGGGCCATGAAGGCGCCCCAGCAGACGGCGACGATGTTGATCGGCAGCCCCCACTTGCCGAGGGTGAAGAGCCCCTTCTCCTTCGCGTCCTTCGGTGGCCACTCGCCCCGCAGCCGCTTGCGCAACATCGGCATCGTCACCAGCAGGTAGGCGATGTAGATCATGATGATCCCGATGCTGGTGATCACCAGGAAGATCTGCGGCTGGTTGATGTTCACGACCAGGATCAGGATCGCCAGGATCCCGGTGATCACGGCCGGAACGATCGGGGTCTTCGTCTTCGGGTGAACCCTGGCGATCTGCTCGCCGGCGGGCAGGTTGTTGTCGCGCGCCATCGCGAAGAACATCCGGATGGTCGCCGTCTGCACGGCGAGGCAGCAGACGGTGACCGCGATCACTACGCAGATCAGGAAGATCTTCCCCACAGTGTCGCCGAGCACGTTCAGGACGACGAACTGGAGGCCGCCGACGCCGATCTCGGGGCTGTTGATGTTGCTGACCGAGAGGATCGCGAACAAGAGGATTAAGCCGCCGAGGATGAACGAGGCGATCACCGCCCGCAGGATCGCGATGGGGGCGGTCTTGCGGGGATTCCTGGTCTCCTCGCCGAGCGAGCTCGCGGTGTCGAAGCCATACATGACGTAGGCCGACGCCAGTGAGGCGGCGAGGAAGGCGCCGAGGTAGCCCCAGTCGTGGCCCTCGCCGAGGCCCTGGGTCTCGAAGAGGACGTCGGGCCCGCGGGTGATGTTCGCCGCGAGCAGGATGATCAGCAGCGTCGCTGCGATTATCTCGATGAACACGCCGGTGCTGTTGATCCGCGACATCAGCTTCACCCCGAGGGCGTTGATCACGGTGGTGAAGACGATCAGGACCGAGCCGAGGATCACGGCGTTGGCGGCGAAGTCGTTCTCACCGGTGCCGTCGCCGACGAACTGGAACGCGCTGTCGATCTGCGGCAGGGTGATCTGGTAGGCGAGCGCCACCGCGGCGATCGTGACGATCGAGGCGGTGAGCATCATCCAGCCGCCGAGCCAGGCGACCGTCGCGCTGGCGAGCTTCTTCCCCCAGTTGTAGATCGATCCCGCCACCGGGAAGTTGGCGGCGAGCTCGGCGAAGCAGAGGGCGACCATCAGCTGGCCGATGAAGACCATCGGCCACGTCCACCAGTAGGCGGGGCCGCCGAAGGCGAAGCCGAAGTAGAAGAGCTGGAAGGTGCCGGTGAGGATCGAGATGTAGCTGATGCCCGCGGCGAAGCTCGCGAACCTCCCGATGCTGCGGTCGAGCTCCTGCTTGTAGCCGAACTCGGCGAGCTCGTCGGATTGGGACCCCGGAGCTTCCGTCGTCGCCACGCTCGACCTCCCTCTTGGTTTGTCCAGCGCCTTGCGGAGCTGGCGCTCAAACACGTTGGGCGGCGCGACCGTATCTCACCCGCGCGCGCGCTGTCAAGAGTGATATATCTGACCGTCCCTCGCACGATGCACGAGATCGACACCGCCGCGACCGAGATCGCCGAGTTCCTTCGGCACTATCCCCCTTTCGACACCCTCGACGATCAGGCGCTGGCCGCCGTCGCAGCCGTCGCCGAGCTCGAGTCCCACTCCGCGGCGGACACGATCCTCGACAGCGCCGGCGCCACCTCGGAGTCCGCCTACGTCGTCCGGCGCGGATCGGTCGAGCTGCTGACCAACGGGCGCCTCGCCGACCTGCTCGGCGAGGGCGAGATGTTCGGGTTCGTGTCGTTGCTCGAGGAGCGCCCGCTCGGGTTCGTCGCCCGAGCCGCAGAGGATACGCTCCTCTACCGGATCCCCGAGCGCGAGATCCGCCCGGTGCTCGAGCGCCCCGCCGCGATGCGCTTTGTCGTCGGCTCGCTCTCGAAGAGCGTCCGTCTTCTTTCGGGTGAGGAGCGCGAGCCGCCGCCGGCCGCCGGCCGGCCGGTTCGCGAGTTGATTCGCGCGCCGGCGTTGGTATGCCCACCCGATACGTCGGTGCAGGAGGCGGCCCAGCGGATGGTCGACGCCGGCGCCTCATGCGTGGTGGTCGACCTGGGCGACCGACTCGGGATCGTCACCGACCGCGACATCCGCGCCCGGGTCGCCGCCTCGGGCGCAGGGCCCGAGACGCCGCTCTCGGCCGTGATGACCGCGCCCGCCCGCAGTGTGGCCGCGGACCGCTCGGAGACCGAGGCGCTGTTCGAGATGCTCGACCACGGCATCCGGCACCTGCCCGTGCTCGAAGCCGACCGCCGGCTCGTCGGCGTGCTCGACGACGTTGACCTGATCGCGAGCGAGCGGCGCGCTCCCTTTCACCTCCGGTCGCAGATCGGGCGCAGTCCCGACGCGGCGGGCGTGGCCGAGGCCGCCGCCGAGCTTCCTGACACGGTGATCGCGCTGTACGACGCGGATCTGCCGGCCGCGGCGATCAGCCGCACGATCGCGAGCATCCACGACACGATCACCCGCCGGCTGATCGAGATTGCGCAGGTGGACCTGGGGCGACCGCCCGCGCCGTACACCTGGTTGGCGATGGGCAGCTTCGGCCGCCGCGAGCCGTTCCCGAGCTCCGACATCGACTGCGCGCTGGCATGGGAGGGCGGGGATGAGCCCCAGCTCCAGAAGGCGATGATCACCCTCGCTCGGCGGGTTCTGGATGGGCTCTCAGCGTGTGGCCTGAAGCCCGACCCCCAGGGTGCGGTCGCCTCGAGCCCGCTGTTTGCCCGTTCGATCGGCCAATGGGAGCGCGCCGCCCGATCGTGGCTCGACGACCCCGATCGCGACCGCGGTCTGATGCTGCTCTCGGTCGTCGTCGAGAGCGATCCGGTCTGGGGCGCGACGGCGGCGGCCGAGCGCCTCGCGGCAACCTTCGCCCGGGCCCCGAACCGCGAGCACACCCTGAACCGCCTCGCCGCCGCGGCGCTGACCGAGCGCCCGCCCACGGGCTTCTTCCGCGATTTCGTGCTCGAGAACAGCGGCGAGCGCCAGGGCGTGCTCGACATCAAGCACGGCGGCCTGTTGCCGATCGAGACACTCGCCCGGTGGGCGGGGCTGGCGGCCGGGGTGAGCGCTGCGTCGACGACCGCACGCCTGCGAGCTGCGGAGGCCGCGGGAACGCTGACGGCGGCGGACGCTGCCGTGCTGCGCGACGCGTTCGAGCTCGTCTGCGCCCTCCGGATGGAGCATCAGATCGAACGCATGCGCGCCGGGCTGCCGCCCGACAACCTGATCGACCCCAAGCGACTCGCGCCACTCACCAGGACGTCGCTGAAGGAGGCCTTCCGCGCGGTGACGAAGGTGCAGCGAGGGATCGGGGCGAAGCTGGGCTTCTCCTTGCGCTGAGGGAGGGCGCGGGGCCTCGCCGCTACTGTTGGCTCATGCGCGTCGTGGCGTCAGCCCGCGCGGTCGAGCTCGTCCGCGAGCGGGGCGGTCGCCTCTTCGTTTGGCGCACGCGCCGCACGCCCGGCTGCGAGGGGATGGCGTTCCTGCGCGCGTCGGAACGCCCGCCGGCCGGGGTGGACTTCGACCGTGTGCCGTTCGAGCCGTTCGAGCTTCACCTCGGGGCCATGAGCGAGCCACCTGCCGAGCTCCAGCTCGACGCACCCGGCGACCGGGTCGAGGCCTATCCCGAGGGTGCGGCCTGGCTGATCTAGGTCCAGCGCGCTCAGTCCTGGCCGCGCGCCGTGCCCGCGAGCTTCTGCTTCGGGGTCTCCTTCTCCGGGTCGATGAACGGCTTCTCGACGATCACCGCGGAGGCCGTACCCTCGGGCCGCTCGACCTCAAGCTCGGTGCCGAGGTCGGAATGCTCGGTGGGCACCATCGCGTAGCCGATGTTCTTCTCGAGCCGCGGCGAGAAGCAGGCCGAGGTCACCTCGCCGATCCGCCCGCCGTCCTTGTTGACCGGGAACAAATCGATCATCGAGCCGTCGTTGTAAGAGCCGAGCCGCTCGCCGCCGATCTCGACGCCGACGAGTTTGCGCTTCGCGCCCGCCCGCTTGATCTGTGCGAGCGCGTCCTTGCCGATGAAGTCGGAGCCCTGCTCGAGGTCGACCATCCAGTCATAGCCCATACCGACCTCGTAGGGATTCGTGTCGTACCACATGTCGGCGCCGAGGGCGAGGATGCCGCCCTCGATCCGGCGGATGTGGCAGGGCCCGATCACCGCGAGGTCGTGGGGCTTGCCCGCCTCGAGCACGGCCTCCCAGAGCTTGACGCCGTTTCGGCTCGCGTCGTAGAGGTAGATCTCGTAGCCGAGCTCGCCGGTATAGCCGGTGCGCGAGACGAGGACCTTCATCCCGTCGAGCTCGTACGGCCGCAGGAAGTAGTAAGGGATCTCGAGGATGCTCTCGCCGAAGAGGTCAATCATGACGTCCTTTGACTTCGGCCCCTGAACCTGCACCGGCCCGATGTCGATCTCCTTGATCGTCACGTCATAGTCAGAGTTGTGGGCGACGCCCCGCGCCCACAGCTCGACGTCGCTGTCGGCGAGCGAGAGCCAGAAGCGGTTCTCCTCCACCCGCATCAGCACGGGGTCGTTGATGATCCCGCCGTCGGGCAGACAGAGGAAGACGTACTTGCACTGCTCGACCGCGCACTTGTTCAGGTCGCGAGCGACGAGCAGGTTGGTGAACTCGAACGCGTCGGGCCCGCTGATCTCGATCTGGCGCTCGACCCCAACGTCCCAGAGCGTGACGCCGTTCAGCAGGTGCCAGTACTCGGCGACCGGGTCGCCGTAGTGGCGGGGGTGGTAGGTGTGGTTGTAGACGCTGTACATCTGCACGCCGTGGCGGCGCGATGCGTAGAAGTACGGGGACTTCCGAAGCCGGCTGTACAGCAGGACCTCGGGATGCTCGTTCACCTGTGCCAAGGGGGTTCCTCCTCCTACGCGTTGTTCTCTCGGGTCAGCCGCTCGACGAGCCGGCGGCGCCAGCTCTCGGTGCGCTCGAGCTCGTTGAAGGTATAGACATGTAGGCCGCCAATCCTGGTGGCCGGGTCGGCGATCGACGGAGCCAGTTGCTCGAGCAGCTTGGTCGGACTGTAGACGCGCGGCCGAACCAGCCGCGCGAGCCAGCCGCGGTGAGCCCGAAGGAAGCGGGCCGACTCGCCGAGTCCGATCTTGAGCGAGATCCGAAGCAGCCTGCGGTTGTCGACCACGCCCGGGATCCCGATCCAGATCGGCAGATGCGTGCCCCGATCGCGCACCCGGCGAACCCAGGTGGCGATCACGTCGACCTCGAAGCAGATCTGGCTGACGATGTAGGTCGCCATCGGCTCCTTCTCGAACATCGCCTCGATCGTGGCGTCGTCGCTGATGAAGTGATGACTCTCGGGGTAGCCGGAGATGCCGATCTCGGGGAATCGCCCGCGCAGCTCGCCCATCGCCGAGAGCAGGCCCGCGGCGCCTGCAAACTCTCCCGCCGCCTCCCGCGGGTCCCCGGCGATCACGAACACCTCACGCACGTCGGCAGCCTCCAGCCGTGCAATCACCTGCGCGAGGTGGGCTCGATCGCGGATCAGCCGGGCAGGGAGGTGCGGGACGACGTCGTAGCCGCGTTGATGGAGCCGCTCCGCGAGCTCAAGCGTGGGGTCGAGCCCGCGGCTCGGCGAGGCGGTGATCGTCAGCTTGACCTCGGTCGGAACGTGCCTCGCGGCCGTGTCCTCGATCCCGTTCAGGGGCAGGATCTCGTAGCGGGGCCGCTGCAGCCAGGCGAGCAGGGCGGTACCCACGGTCGCGCGCTCCGACGATCGTACCTGGGCCATCATCATCGAGCAGTCGCCGGCTCGACGTCGCGCAGGCGCGCCATGGTGGGATCGAACAGCGGCTCCTCGGCGACCGTGGCCGCTTCTCGCCGCCCCTCGCTGTGGACGCTCACCCGCGTACCAACCGCCGAGTGGTCGACCGGGAGATAGTCGTAGGCGATGATCCGTTCCGGGCCACGTGATACGCGACGCTGGCGCCGGCAATCCCGCCTCCGATGATCACCGCGCGCGCCGAAACTGGAAGCGAGTCGGTCCCGACTGGCGCTGCCTGGGCCACGGCTCTGATATATCAAAGCTCGACGTGAGCGGTCAACCCGTATCGACCCCGCCCTCAGGGCGGCCCACAGACGGCTCCGGCAGCAGCCGGTTGATTGCCGATCGCGCCTACTTCGAGCTGCGCGACCGGATTGTCACCCTCCGTCTTCCGCCGGGAACGGCGCTGACCGAGGACGCGCTGATGCGCGAGCTCGATCTTGGACGCACGCCGTTGCGTGAGGCGGTGAAGCGCCTGGCACTCGAGAGCCTGGTCGAGATCCGGCCGCGGCGCGGCACTTACGTCACCGATGTGAACGTTGCCGACATCGTCCACATTTCCGAGGTCCGTGCTGAGCTCGAGGGGCACGCGGCGCAGTTGGCGGCGACGCGCATGGACGATGAGGGGCGGGCCCGGACAGAGGAACTGCTCGCGGAGCTCGGCGCGCTGACCGGTCCCAGCGACGCGCTGGTTCAGATCGACGAGCACGTCCACCGCCTGGTGTGGGAGGTGAGCGCGAATCCCTACCTGCTCCACACGCTCGAGGGCTACTACGCCCTCTCACTCCGCGTCTGGCATCTGGTACTCGATCGCGTGCCCGGTCTGTGGGAAGCCGTGCATGATCAGCGCGCCCTGCTCCAGGCGCTGCTCGCCCGCGACGGAGCGCGCGCCCGCGAGCTCATGCGTGACCACGTGCTTGCCTTCGAGCGCGAAATCGTCGTCGCCTTCACCCGTTGAGCTCAGTCCACCGGCTGTGCAGCCAGCATCCCGAGCGCCTCGTCAAGGTCGATCCGCCGGTAGGCCTCGACCGTCCGGCCGTCCTCGACCAGATTCTGCCGGTCGAGCCTGATCTGCGCCCGTGCCGCGGATGCGAACTCGCCCGTGGGCGACGCTATCGTCTCCGCGTAGGCCCGTTGCCGAGCGTCGCCGGCGCGCAGCTTGGCCATCCGTGATTCCGGGGCCAAGACGTCGTCCACGTAGCCCTCGCTCACCGGGTTGCTCGCGATGCGGACGTCAGCGTCGTGGGCGCGCCCCGACCGCGAGTACGCCACACAGGTGGCGATCCGGCGCCGCGCGCTCGCCACCGTTTCACGCGCGTACGCGGGCTGCCCCGGTTCGGCCTCTTCGACGATCAGCCGCGTGATCGCGCGATCGTTGACCGCCCGCAGGATCTGCTCCGGCTCCTCGGACACCACCAACTCCTTGTGCGCCGGCCAGACATCCAGCCTCGCGTAGTCCCCGAGCGGCCGACCCATGTGGAACAGGAAGTAGTCCGGGTAGATGAAGAAATCCGGCCCCCGCGCACGCTGGAGGTCGTAGAAAGCGGTGATCGTGGCGGTGATCAGCGCGCTCGCGCCCACACCGCCATACGGCGAGCGGATGACCACGCCGAGCCGGTCCTGCTCGCCGAATCCCCCGAATAGGTCGGCGAGCCGGACCTCGCGCCCGCCGGCGCTGATCTCAAATGACGAGCTGCGCAGCTCCCGCGACGAGTGCATCGTGGGGCGCCACCCGGTCCTCGCGGATCGGCGGCGGCCTACCCTCCCGCATTCGCAGCGAGGCCAACGTCGTCGAGCACGGCCTTGGTATATCAGTGCTCCTGCGGGCGCTGCAAGCCTCGAGCCGCAACGACCACGCCCACGATCAGCATCGAGACGAGCAGGATCAGGCCGACGTACTCCCCGTGCCCTGCCGCGTTCGCCGCTCAGGCGCCGGACGCGGTCGGCAAGGAATGTGCCCCTATTGTTCCCACGGCCAAGCCTAGTCCAGGTACCCGGACAACGAAAACCCGCCGCAACCAAGCCAGTTTGCAGGGGCTTCTGAGTGCGGCTGAGAGGAGTCGAACCTCCACGGCCCTTGCGGGCCACAAGGCCCTCAACCTTGCGCGTCTACCAGTTCCGCCACAGCCGCTTGAGGGGAGGGCGATTCTAGACGGCTGCGGCGCGATCTCGGCAGCGGCGGACTGCGGCCTTGCATCCGTCCGCTGAGGGGTCTACTATCACGAACGTGTGTTCGACCTACGAGGCCCCGGGCGAAGGAGCGAGCTGACGTGGATCTGACCAAGCGCCAGAAGGAGATCTTCGACTTCATCGGCAAGTACGCCGCCAAGTACGGATACCCGCCGACCGTGCGCGAGATCGGCAAGGCGGTCGGGCTGCACTCCTCTTCGACCGTGCACGCGCACCTCGCGAACCTGGAGAAGATCGGCCTTCTGCGCCGTGATCCGACCAAGCCGCGGGCGATCGAGCTGCTCGTCGACAAGGCGAAGCGGGCGATCAAGCAGACCGGCCTGCCGCTGGTCGGCCAGGTCGCCGCCGGTGAGCCGATCCTCGCCGAGGAGAACATCGAGGACTACCTAGAGGTGCCCGACGTGATCGGCGGCGAGACCGGCGACTACATCCTCCGTGTCAAGGGCGACTCGATGATCGGGGCCGGGATCCTCGAGGACGACTACGTCGTCGTGCGCCCGACCGAGGCCGCCGACAACGGCGAGATCGTGGTCGCGCTGATCGACGACGAGGCGACGGTAAAGAGCTTCTACCGCGAGAAGGACCGGGTTCGGCTCGAGCCGGCGAACAAGGCCTACAAGCCGATCCGCACCCGCGACGTCCACCTGCTCGGCCGGGTGGTCGGGGTCTTCCGCACGGTCTGAGGATGAGCGCGGTCGCAACAAGCGAGCGTCGGGCGAGCGCGGCGAGCGTGCCCGCGCGGCCGGCCCGGCGGCTGTTCGAGTCCGAGCCCGGCCGGGTCTCGCTCGAGGCGGCGATCCTGCGGATCTGGTCGCAACTTGACTCTGAGGGGCGCGCGGCGTGCCCGGTCTGCGCGCACCCGATCGAGGCCGGCGCCGCCTGCGGGTCCTGCGGCTCCGAGCTCTCCTAGGCCGGCTCGAGCTCAACCCGACGTTGACGCAACCAGTGGCGCCTCCTACACTCAGATGGCTGGCTGTGTAGTCGCGGGAGGTTGAATCTCTCGAGGAAAGTCCGGACACCATAGGGCGCGGGCGGTGGGTAACGCCCACCCGGGGAAACCCGCGGGAAAGTGCCACAGAAACACACCGCCGATGACGCACCAACACGTGAGGTGCGAACAGGCAAGGGTGAAATGGTGCGGTAAGAGCGCACCGGCGCCGCGGTGACGCGGCGGCCAGGCAAACCCCGCCCGGTGCAAGGCCAAGCAGGATCGACGACCCGGCCCGGCGAGATCCAGGTGGGCCGCAGGGCGAGAGCCCGGCCGGTTCGCACAGAACCGGCGAGACAGATGGCTGCACGAGACAGAATCCGGCTTACAGGCCAGCTACGGAAGGGGCTCCGGCGACGGGGCCCCTTCTACGTCCGCGGGTGACCGCCACGGCCGCAACCGCGGGACCCAGCGACCGACGTTGGCCATGTAGAGCCGATAGTCAGCGCCAAACCGGCGGACCAGGGCCGGCTCCTCGACCAGCGGCAGGTAGACGGCGTTGACGGCGGCGAAGCCGAGGAGCCAGATCGCGATCCCCGCCGAGCCCAAGATCAGGCTCTCGCCGGCGAGGACCAGCGTGATCCCGCTGATCATCGGGTGGCGCAGGTGGCGGTAGGGCCCGCGAACGACCAGCCTGCGCGGCGGATCCCACGGCGCCAGCGTGCCCTGACCGACTGAGGTGAAGAGGCGCACCGTGGTGACGAACAGGACCAGGCCGGCGCTGAGCAGCAGCGCTCCGGCGGCGACCGGCAGCGCGACCGCGGCCCCCTCGAGCCCGCAGCCGACTGAGCTCTCGCCGACCGCGACGATCAGCCCCGGGACGACCAGCGTGGCGACGAACGGCAGAGCCAGGATCGCGGCTGCGACCCGCAACGCTCCCGGGGCCGTCGAATCAGGGCTCCCCGCCACGCTCGATTCGCTCCTTCCAGCGGCGCTGGCGGCGTCGCGCGTCCTTCATCCATAGCGGCATGAGCCGGGCCGAGAGGCCGGGAAAGGCGTCGAACGCGCGCACCAGCGCCCCCCGCCAGCGCGGCAGGCTGAGCACTGCGCGCGGTCGGTCGAGCAGGCCGACGACCCGCGCAGCGACTTGATCCGCGCTCAGCAGCGTGCCCGAGAAGGACGGCGCAGCGTCGGGATCGTCAAGCCTGTCGTGCAACATCGGGGTCCAGATCCCGTCCGGGCAGACCGCCGAGACGGCGATCCCTCGCGATCCTGAGCGGCGCAGGTCGGAGAGCGTGCCGAGCGTGAACGCGATCGCCCCGTGCTTGGTCGCCGCGTAGAGCGCCTCGCCCGGCGGAGCGCCGAGCCCGGCGAGCGAGATGATGTTGATGACGTGGCCCCGATCACGCGGGCGCATCAGCTCGAGCGCCGCCAGGGTGCCGTTGATCGTCCCCAGCGTGTTGACTTCGAACAAGGCCCGCCGCACGGCCTCGTCGTGCTCCCAGACGTGCCCGGTGGCGAGCACGCCGGCGTTGTTGACCCAGACGGCGAGCGAGCCCGTCCGTGCGGCGGCGTCGGCGGCGACCGCGCGACAGGCCTCCGCGTCGCGCACGTCGAGCGTCGATGCCCAGGCCGACGCGCCGAGCTCGCCCGCCGCGTCGTCGGCCGCCCCCGCATCGACGTCGGTGACGTTGACAGCGAGCCCGCGGGCGGCCAGCGAGCGGGCGATCTCGAGGCCGAGCCCGCGTCCGGCGCCCGTGATCACAGCTGCACCGTTCATGGGCCTCGATCCTAGGGCCGATCGCAGCCCGTGATCGCATCCCTCGACCGCCCGCCGAAGCGCGGAGGACCGCTGCGCCCTCTGCTAGGGTGCCGCCCGCTGAATCCCCGCCACATATCGCGGGGAGCGGGGGACCCACTTGCAGGCTCCCTCTGGTTTTTCGGGGCGAATCGCAGGCATCGGCCGCGTAGCGCCATCTCTTTCGGCGCGAGCCCGTCAGCTAACCCCGCAAGCGATCGAAAGAGCGATGCAGCAGTCCCGGCGCCGCGCGGCGGCCACGCAACCAACTGACCGTCCCCGTCGGCATCTCGGCCTCTCCGAGCGGCCCGACCGGCTCGCGCTCTGGGCCGTCGTGCTCGCGCTTGTCGCGATGGTCGCCGCGGCTGCAAGCGCGGAGGCGGGGCCTTCGGGTGGGGTCGGCGGCTCGGGTGGCGGCACGACCACGGCGCCGGCCGGGACCCCAGGCTGCCCGGTGCACCAGTTCGGCCGCCGTACCTTGCGGATCGGGGATTGCGGCGGCGACGTGCAGACGCTGAACTGGATCCTCAAGTCGGCCGAGTATCGCGCCGCGCCGCTCGCCGACCGGTTCGAGTCGCCGACCGAGCGCGCGGTGCGGAGCTTTCAGAGCGATGCCGGGCTCGGGGTCAGCGGGATCGTCAACGCCGGCACCAGCTCGGCGCTCGTGCAGGGGATGCGGCGCCAGCGCGCGACCTGGTACGGCCCCGGCTTCTTCGGCAATCGGACCGCCTGCGGGCAGCGGCTGACCCGGCGCACGTTCGGGGTCGCCCACCGCAAGCTCCCCTGTGGCTCCAAGGTCGTGCTGCGCTACAGAGGCGCCTACGTGCGGACGACGGTGATCGATCGAGGCCCGTTTGCCAACCGCGCCAAGTGGGACCTGACCCAGGCGACCGCCCGGGCGCTCGGCTTCGCGTACAGCGACGAGGTCCGGGTCGCGGCGATCAACCGTTAGCGCGCATCCCCACCCCGAACGTCCCGGACTCCTCGCTGGGTGAGGGACTGCGGGACGTTCGTCGCTGCGCGCTAGGCGACCTCGGGGAGCACCGACGGGTCGGCCTGGTCCTGCGGCAGAGCCGCCGCGTTCGCGACCAGACTCTGGAACTCGTTCAGGGCCAGATGCGCGACGGCTTCGAGCAGCTCCTCGTCGGTCCAGCCCTGCTCCCGCGCCTCCTCGGCGAGGTGCTGGGCCGGGCGGCCGTCGGTCGCCAGCAGCGCCTCGAGGAAGGCCAGCAGCGCAGCCTGCTTGGGATCGGCGGATCGGAACGCCCGGGCGCGCGAGACCTCGTCGAGCCCGAGCCCGGTCGCGCGCGCGGTCCGCGCGTGCTGGGCGATCGAGTAGGGATCGCCGCGGCGTTGCGCGACCGCGAGCCCGATCCGCTCCCGGGTCCGGTCCGGCAGCGAGCCTCCGCGCAGCTCGTGGCGCATGCGGGTATAGGAACGCAGAGCGGCCGGAGCGCCGGCGAGCACCCCGACGAACTTCGAGACCGAGCCGGCGGCACCCTGGACCCCTTTGAGGATCTTGACGCTGCCCTCGGGTGCGGTCAACTCGTCGTGGATCTGAAAGCGGCTGATGTCGGTCTTCACGGTCACATTACCCGCCTTTACTTTACCTTTAGCCTGTTACTTACCAGACGTAAGCCAGAGTACCACGATCGCGGGCCGGATCGCGGGCGGATGCAGCCGATCCGCGCCGCGGATAGATTCCGCCCCCAGCCCACGAACGGATCACTCCCAGGGAGGACCGATGGCCGAGCAGCCCCTTCGTACCGAGACCGCCGCCGAGGTGCGCGCGGCCGTCGAGGAGCACGACGTTCGCTTCATCCGACTCTGGTTTACCGACGTGCTTGGGCAGCTCAAGTCGTTCTCGATCAACTCGTCCGAGCTCGAGGACGCGTTCGAGGGCGGGATGGGCTTCGACGGCTCCTCGATCACCGGCTTCAACCCGATCGAGGAGTCGGACATGATCGCGATGCCCGACCCGTCGAGCTTCGCGGTCTTGCCGTGGCGCCCGGCCGAGAACGCGACCGGGCGGATGTTCTGCGACATCCAGGTGCCCGGCGGCGAGCCCTATGAGGGTGATCCGCGCTGGATCCTGCGCCGGGCGCTCGAGCGCGCCTCGGAGCTCGGATTCGACGCCTACAACATCGGGCCCGAGCTCGAGTACTTCTACTTCAAGGAGGCGCGGCCGTCGGGCGCCGGGCCCGAGATCCTCGACGAGGGCGGCTACTTCGACCTGACCACGCTCGACGCCGGCTCGGACGTCCGCCGCGAGACGATCCTGGCCCTCGAGCAGCTTGGGATCCACGTCGAGTACGCGCACCACGAGGTCGGCCCCTCCCAGCACGAGGTCGATATGCGCTACAAGGACGCGCTCGCGATGTCCGACGATTGCATGACCTACCGGATCGTGGTCAAGGAGTACGCGATGAAGTACGGCTGGCATGCGACCTTCATGCCCAAGCCGCTGTTCGGCGAGAACGGCTCCGGCATGCACGTCCACCAGTCGCTCTCGAAGGACGGGCGCAACGCCTTCTACGACCCCGACGACCAGTACTACCTCTCGGCGACGGCGAAGTCGTTCATCGCCGGCCAGCTTCGACACGCGCGTGAGATCGCGCCCCTGTTCGCGCAGTGGGTCAACTCCTACAAGCGGCTGGTCCCGGGCTATGAGGCGCCGGTCTATCTGGCTTGGTCGCGGCGCAACCGCTCGGCGCTGATCCGCGTTCCCCTCTATCACCCGGGCAAGGAGCAGGCGACCCGCGCCGAGCTGCGCTGTCCCGACCCGAGCTGCAACCCCTACCTCTGTTTCGCCGGGATGCTGCACGCCGGCCTCGAGGGGATCGAGCAGGGATACGAGCTGCCCGAGCCGATGGAGCAGAACCTCTACCACCTCTCGCCCGAGGAACGGGCACAGCGGGGAATCGAGCAGCTGCCCGAGAACCTCGGCGAGGCGATCGAGATCGCCGCCGAGTCCGAGCTCGTGCTGCGAGTGCTCGGCGAGCACACGTTCAAGCGCTTCATCGAGATCAAGCGCGAGGAGTGGGAGGAGTACCGGGTCCAGGTCACTCCCTGGGAGATCGAGCGCTTCCTCTCGATCCTCTGAGCGACGTCCAGGGCGCTAAAGCGTCGCCCTGAGCGTCCGATTAGTTTTCGGATGGCGGAGGTTCCGGTCTATCGCGGGAAATTTGGCGAGCGCGAGGCCGAGCGTCTGCTGTGGCGGGCCGGCTTCGGCCCGGCGCCCGGCCAGGCGCGCAAGCTCGCCCGCCGCTACAACCTCCGCGGCGCGGTCCGCTCGCTGACCCGCTCGAAAGCCAAGGAGGCGCTGCGCGGCCCCGAGCCGAGCGCCGAGGACGGCCTGCCGCTGGCTCCGTTCGATGCCTACGGCCACGACATGCTCTGGTGGCTCGATCGGATGGTGCGCACCACGCGTCCCTTCGACGAGCGCATGGCGCTGATCTGGCACGACTGGTTCGCGACCGCGGACGTCAACTCGCAGCGCCTCTCGATCGGCCAGGCCGAGCTCTTTCGCCGCCTCGGGCGCGGCTCGTTCCTCGACCTGCTGCTGCAGGTGACCAGGGACCCCGCGATGCTGGTCTGGCTCTCGGGGATCGACAACGAGAAGGAGGCGCCGAACGAGAACTACGCCCGCGAGATGATGGAGCTGTTCACGCTCGGAGCCTCCAACGAGGCCGGCTACCCGTACTCCGAGGACGACGTCCGCGAGCAGGCCCGGGCGCTGACCGGCTGGACGGCGGAGTACTCGGACGACGTCGGGCTGACCGACTTCCACTTCGAGCCCGAGCGCCACGATGACGGTCGCAAGACGATCCTCGGCAGGTCGGGCAACTTCGACTGGCGCGACTCCTGCAAGCTCTGCGTCAAGCACCGTGCCCACAGGCGCTTCTTCGTCGAGAAGCTGTGGAGCTACTTCATCCCCAAGCCGCCATCGCGCAAGACCCGCAAGGCGCTCGAGCGGCTCTACGTGAAGCGCGGATATGCGATTCGCCCGGTCGTCGAGTCGATCCTCATGCACCCCGAGCTCTATCGCGGCCCGGCGATGGTCAAGCCGCCGGTCGTCTACATCGCCGGCCTGCTGCGCGCCCGCGGCCAGGGGATCGCCAACGAGGACCTGGTCTGGGTCTCGCGGATGGCCGGCCAGCGGCTCTTCGACCCGCCCAACGTCTCCGGCTGGGACGACGAGCGCTGGCTCGATACCTCGACCTTCCGTGGGCGCTGGACGGCCGCCAACCTGGTCGTCGAGCCCGACGTCGTCGACGAGGACGCGCCGTACGACGAGTCCGAAGGACCGGCGCTCGCGGTGCGCCGGGCGCTCGCCTACTGGGGCGATCCGAGCGTTTCCCGCGCCACGCGTCGAGCGCTCGAGCGCTACGCGTCCGCCGTCGAGGGCGTCGCGACCGAGGACTGGCAGCAGAGCACGTTTCGCGCCCTGCGCCAGAACGCCCTCCGGTTGCTGGTCGCCACATCCCCCGATCTGCAGACGAGCTAGGGAGCGCGATGGCCTGCAACCACTGCGATGAGTTCACCCGGTCGCACCTCGTGCGCCGCGCGGTCGCCGAGGCGGGCAAGGGCTTGCCGCCGGTCGAGCCGGGGATGCCGGTGCCCGCCGGGACCGGGCTCAACCGGCGCTCCTTCCTGCTGCGATCGAGTGCCGCGATGCTGTCCGTCTACGGGGCCTCGAAGCTTCGGCTCGGCGACCTGCAGGCCGGGATCGCGCAGGCCGCTCCGAGCAACGACCGAGTCCTCGTCTCGATCTTCCTCGACGGGGGCATCGACTCGCTCTCGGTGCTGGCGCCGGTCAACGACGGCAACTACCACTCGCTGCGCCCGAGCCTCGCGCTCGGGCCGGGGGAGGGGAGCCCGTTCGGCGAGGACCCGAGCCTGCACTGGCATCCGGGCGCCGGCGCGTTCGACCAGCTCCACGGCGCGGGCAAGGTCTCGGTGCTGCCCGCGGTCGGCTACTCGAGCCCGGACCAGTCGCACTTCACATCCCGCCACTATTGGGAGGTCGGCGAGTTGGACCCCAACGGCGCGACCGGCTGGATGGGACGACTGCTCGACGTCATCGGCACGCCCGACAACCCGCTCCAGGGCCTGTCGTTCGACGGCACGCTCTCGCCCGCGCTGGCGACGAGCTCGGTGCCGGTAGCCGCCCTCGACGGGCCCTCCTATGACATCTGGGCGCGGGGCGTGTGGGGCGAGCCGGAGGACCTGATGTGGGGCGCGATCGCCGACATCGGCAACGCCCAGCGCAAGGACTCCGGCCTGGTCGAGGCTGGCGACGCGGCCCTGCAGTCGATGCGCTTGAAGGCCCAGCTCGACCCCTTCTCGGGCGAGCAGATCGCACCCCCGGTCCCCTACCCGAGCGGTGACGGTGCCTGGTTCGGCGAGAACCTGGCGGCGCTCTCGGCGATGCTCGCCTCCGGGCTGCCGATCCGCTGCGCGGCGATCTCGGCGCCCGGTGGATTTGACACCCACGACAACCAGGCGGAGTCCTTCGCCGGCGACCTGAAGCTGGCGGCCGACTCGATCGCCGCCTTTCAGGCAGACCTCGAGGCGCGCGGGCTCGCGGACCGCGTGCTGACGCTCGTCTGGTCGGAGTTCGGGCGCCGGCCCGAGGAGAACGACTCCGGCACCGATCACGGCGCGGCCGGGATCGGGCTGGCGATCGGCACCAACGTGCGCGGCCGGATGATCGGCGAGTTCCCCGGCCTGGGCCAGCTCGATGCCGACGACAACCTGCGCAGCACCTCGGACTTCCGCGGCCTCTACTGCTCGATCCTCGAGCAGTGGTTCAACGTCGACGCCGCCGCGGTGATCCCGAGCGCCTCGAGCTTTTACCGCCCGGCGCTGATCGGCTGATGAGCCGCGGGCTCGCCGTCCTCGCGGCCGCAGGCGCCTGCGGGGTGCTCGCGGCGGCGGCGCCGGCCCGGCCCGCGCCCGACCCCGAGCGGGCGCTGGTCAGAGCGGTCGAGTTCGACCTCACGCTGTCGAAGACCAAGCTCCGCCCCGGTCGAGCGATCATCCAGTTCCTCAACGACGGCGAGGACCCCCACGACCTGCGAATCCAGCGCACCGATCTGGCCGGCCAGCCAGAGTTCGGAATCGGCGAGATCGGCCCGGGCGAATACGAGAACCTCGACACGCGCCTGCGGCGGCGCTCGACCTACACGCTGTGGTGCTCGCTCGCCGGCCACCGCGGCTTGGGCATGGAGGCGAGCCTCCGAACCAAGCGGCGCAAGCGGCGCTAGCTGCGCTCGCGGAGCTTGCGGATCGCCTCGGTTGCCGCGGTCCGGGCGTTGACGGTGCCCAGCATCAGCCGCTCGCCGACCGAGCCGTTGGGCGGCATGGCGCCCATCTGGCGCCCCATCTCGGTGCCGTTGGTGTAGGCGAGGTTGCGGCAGATCTTGCCGTCGCGGATCGTCAGCATGTCGATCCCTTCGAGGTCGATCCGGGCGCCGGTCGGGCTCAGGCCCTCGAACTTGACCGGGCCGTTGAAGGTGCCGGTGGCGTGCCAGCGCACTGCCGCCTGGTCGCCGGAGGCGACGATGTCGAGGACCTCGAAGCGGAAGTCGGGAAAGGCCTTGAACAGGTTGCGAAACCAGGCGCTGTATGTCCCCGGCACCTCCAGCTCCACCATGCCGTAGATGTAGCCCTTGCCGCCGGGCTCCCACATCGACATCATCGCGTCGACGTCTCGGTTGCCGACCGCCTCGAAGTACTCCTTCGCGATCGTCTTCGCGCCTTTCCTGCGCGCCTTCTTCGTCTGCGACTTGGTCTCGGTGGCCATGGCGGGAATCTACCCGTCGAGCGCCGCTTCCAGCGCGCCCGGATCGGTGACCGGCGCCCGACAGCTGAAGTTCTCGCACACGTAGGCGGCTGCCCGGCCCTCGACGGCCGCTCGCTCGGCGAGCAACTCGGGCCGCTCGCCGCCCTCGATGCCGCCCGCCAGCACCAGCCGCGGCCGAAAGTCCGAGCGCACGACGGCGGCCAGGTCGGCGAGGCCGTCGCCCCCGCGCGGGGCGATCAGGGCAACCTCGCGCACCGTTGAGAGATGGAAGTCGATCCCGCGCAGCAGGTAGGCGACGGCGCTGGGATGGCCCGACGCGACCTGCGCCAGGAGGCGGAACACCGAGACCGCGTGCTGCTCGTAGGAGCGCTCGCCGGTCAACGCGGCGAGCCGCAGCAGCCCGAGCGCGGCGGAGGAATTGCCGGAAGGGATCGGGTGATCGTCGATGTCCTTGCGGCGCGCGACCAGATGCTCGTGATCGGTCGCGGTGGTGAAGAACCCGCCGCGCTCGGGATCGGCGAATCGCTCGATCATCCGATCGGCGGTCTCGCGGGCAGAATCGAAGAAGCGGACCTCGAAGCTCGCCTCATAGAGGGTGAGCAGCGCTTCGATCAGATAGGCGTAGTCCTCGAGGTAGGCGCCGAGCTTCGCCTCACCGTCCTTCCAGGTTCGCAGCAGCCGCCCGTCGTCATCGCGCATCCGGGTCCAGACGAACTCGGCGCAGGCTCGTGCGGCATCGAGGTAGTCGTCGCGGCCGAGCACTCCCCCGGCGTCGGCCAGGGCCGCGATCGCGAGCGCGTTCCAGGACAGGATCCGTTTGTCATCGAGGCCCGGCCAGACACGCTCGGCCCGGGCGGCGTAGAGGGCGTGGCGCGCGTCCTCGAGCGCCGGCGGCGGCTCGGCCTCTGCTCCACCGGCCAGGTGGAGCACGTTGCGGCCCTCGAAGTTGCCTCGCTCGCTGACGCCGTAGTGGCCGATCACCGCGTCGGAAGAGTCGCCGAGGCCGGCGCCGGCGAGCGCCTCGCGGATCTGCTCGGGAGTCCAGACGTAGAAGCGCCCCTCCTCGCCCTCCGAGTCGGCGTCCAGCGCCGAGAAGAACCCGCCCTCGGGCCCGCGCATCTCGGCCAGCATCCAGTCCAGCGTGCGCTCGCAAGTCCGCCGCCAGCGGTCGTGCCGATGGGCCTGGAAGCCGTGCAGATACGCGCGGGCGAGCAGCGCGTTGTCGTAGAGCATCTTCTCGAAGTGGGGGATGAGCCAGGCGCCGTCGACTGAGTAGCGGGCGAAGCCGCCGCCGACCTGATCGCAGATCCCTCCCGCGGACATCGCGTCGAGCGTCAGCTCGACGACCTCGCCGCCGCCGCGGGTGAGCAGCAGCTCGAGCGCCGCTGCGGGCGGGAACTTCGGCGCCCCGCCGAAGCCGCCGTGGCGCATGTCGGCAAGCCCGCGCAGGCTCTCGACCGCGTCGACGAGGATCGACTCGGAGAGCGGCTGATCGGAGGGCTCGAGCCTTCCCGCGGCCCCGAGCTGGGCCCGGATCCGCCCCGACGACTCGCGGATCCGTTCGCGCTGGGTCCCCCACGACTGGATCACGGCCTCGATCACCATCGCGAAGCTCGGCAGCCCCTGCCGGGGCTCGGGGGGGAAGTAGGTCCCGCCGTAGAACGGCACCCCTTCGGGATCGCAGAAGACCGTCAAAGGCCAGCCGCCGTGGCCGGTCATTCCCTGCACGGCCTCCATGTAGATCGCGTCGACGTCGGGTCGCTCCTCGCGGTCGACCTTGATGCAGACGTAGTGCTCGTTCATCAAGCGGGCGGTCTCCGGGTCCTCGAAGGACTCGCGCTCCATCACGTGACACCAGTGACACGACGAGTAGCCGATCGAGACCAGCAGCGGTCGGTCGAGCTCGAGCGCTCGCTCCAGGGCCCGCTCGCCCCACGGGTACCAGTCGACCGGGTTGTCCTTGTGCTGGAGCAGGTACGGGCTGGTCTCGTGGGCGAGCCGGTTCGCCATGCCGTCAGCCGATCCGGCGCCGGATCGCGTCTTCGAGCACCCCGAGGCTGGCTCTCAGATGCCGTGAAGAGAGGGGTCCGCGGCCGGGCACGAAGGCCGCCAGGGTCTCGCCGGACTCGGCGAGTTCCCACTCCAGGCCCCGAATCGCCGCTCGGCAGGCGACGATCGCATCCTCGGGTGGGATCTCGAGCTGCAGTCCGGTGAGCCGCTTCGACACCACCGCGAACGATAGTCGCCGGCGTGGGGCGCTAGTACGCGCGCGGGCGCTCGGCCACACGGCCGATCCACGCGGCCAGCTTCGGGTGGTCGTCCCCGAGCGGCTGGTGGTCGGCGAGCACGACGTGAAAGAGCTCGGTGTCGGCCGGGTCGCGACCGGCCGCGTACTTGAGGAACGGATAGGCGACGCAATCCGCCGCGCCGAACTCGCCGAACAGGAAGTCGCGCCCGTCGAGCAGGCGCTCGAAGATGGCCAGCCGCGCGCCCATCTCGGCGCCCCGGCGCTCGACCATCGCCAGCTCGGGATCGTCGCGCTCGAGCTCGTCCTCGATCGCGTTCGGGGCGTCCTTGTAGACCCGCTCGAACCAGTCGATGAACAGGTCGAGCTCGGCCTGTCGCCCAGGATCGTCGGGGAACAGCGACGGCTGCGGATAGCGGCGCTCGAGATGGCGCAGGATCGCGACCGAGTCGCTGACCACCTTCCCGGCGTCCTCGATCACCGGCACCAGTCCCTGCCCGCTGATCGCCTCCACCGGGCTACGGTCGGCGTACTCGATCAGGACGGACTGCGCGCCGAGCCCCTTGTGAGCGAGCGCCAGCCCGACCCGCTCGCAGTTCGTCGACCACTCGGCCCGGTAGAGGCGGATCGAGGGACCGCCGGCCATCTGCGAGCGGCGCTAGCCGCCGGTGACGTCGCGCGCGAAAACCTCGAGCGCGTCGGCGAAGGTCTGCAGGTCCTCCTCGGTGTGGGCGACCGACAGCGTCCACTCCTCCTCGGCCCCGGGAGTCATGAAGACGCCGTTGTTCATGTGGTAGAGCCAGGCCAATGCCGCGAGCTCATCGTCGACCTTGGTCAGGTAGTCGCGGTACTCATGCAGCGGCTCGGCGGAGAAGATCACGCAGCCCTTGGCGCCCAGGCCCTCCGTGTAGCAGGGGAGTCCGTACCGCTCGATGATCTCGTCGCAGCGCCCGAGCAGCCACTCGTTCGCCTGCTCGAGCTGCCGATAGGCGTCCTCGGTCAGCACCTCGGTCAGGGTCGCCGCAGCGGCGGCCATCACCAGCGGGTTGCCATTGAAGGTCCCGTACTGGTGCACGCGACCCTCGTCGACCGCGCCGGCGACCTCGTCGGTCATCCCGATCGCACCGCCCGGGTAGCCGCCGCAGATCGCCTTCGCCAGGGTGACCATGTCCGGCTGGACGCCGAAACGCTTCGTCGCCCCCCCGCGGTTGATCGTCGCGCCGGTCTTTACCTCGTCGAAGATCAGCATCACGCCGTGCTCGCGGGTCAGCTCGCGCACCCGCTCGAGGTAGCCCTCGACCGGCGGGATGATGTTGATGTTCATCATCGCCGGCTCCATGATCAGCCCGGCGACCTGGCCCTCGAGCTTGCCCAACACCTTCTCGAGCGCCTCGGCGTCGTTGAAGGGGACCGCGCGGGTCAGCTCGGTGACCGCGAGCGGGTAGCCGTCCCCGTATGGGACCGAGCGCGGATCGTCGCGCTCGCCGAGCGCCTCGAGCGGCGGATACACGGAGACCATGACCGCGTCGTGGTGGCCGTGATATGAGCCCTCGATCTTCAGCATCATGTCGCGGCCGGTGACCCCGCGGGCGAGGTGAACCGCGTCCATCGTCGACTCCGTGCCGGCGTTGGTGAACCGCCACTGCGGCAGCCCGAAGCGGTCGGCGAGCTCCTCGGCGACGATGATCGAGCCGTCGGTCGGGGCGGCGAAGTGGGTGCCCTGGTCGTGACGCGCCTTGACCGCCGCGCCGACGACCGGGTTCGCGTGCCCGATGCACATCACGCCAAAGCCGTTGTGGAAGTCCACGTACTCGCGGCCGTCAACGTCCCAGACCCGGGCGCCGGTGCCGCGTTCGAGGTAGATCGGCCACGGGTCGTTGAGCTGGAACGAGGACGGGACCCCGCCCGGCATCACCTTGAGACCGCGCTCGTGGCGCTGCTTGGACTGCGGGGTCCGATCGGCAAGCTTGCCGCGCTCGCGCTCGGTGAGCGCGGCGACCTTCTCGCGATCGATGGCTGCGGTGGTGGCTTCGGCTGGCATGGGGCCCCAGGGTAGCGGGCGTCAGCGAGCCACCGCGTCCAACTCTGGCGCCGGGCTTTGGCCTTCCAGGCGCTTCCAGAGCGCGCCCAGCTCGCGCTGCTCGTCGACCGAGAGCAGGTCGAGGAAGTGCCTGCGCACCCCCGCGAGGTGGGTCGGCCGGGCGGCGTCCAGCTTCGCGTCGCCGGCGGAGGTCAGGTGGGCGAACAGGCCGCGTCCGTCGTCGGGGCAGCGCTGGCGCTCGATCAGCCCCTGGCGTTCGAGCCGATCGGCGAGCCGGGTGATCCCGCTCCGGCTGAGCAGGAGCTTCTCGGCCAGCTCGCTCATCCGCACCCGCCGGCCCTCCGCGTCAGCGAGGTTGATCAGCAGCTCGTACGAGCTCAGCGGCAGCCCGTGCTTGCGCTCGAGCTCGGCGTCGAGCTCGGCGAGCAGCCGGCTGTGCAGCTCGAGCATCCCCTTCCACGCTCCCCGCTCGAGCTGCGAAAGGCTGCGCGAATCGGATTCGTTCACGCGGTCCAGGGTAGCTGGTTGTAGACGCAACTACCTGATATAGTTGATTACGCAACGAGTTCCTAGCGGCGACAATGAGGAGGACGGATGAAGCTAGAGGGCATTCACCACATCACGGCGATCACCGCAGACGCGCAGCGAAACGTCGACTTCTACGCCGGCACACTCGGCCTGCGCCTGGTCAAGAAGACGGTCAACCAGGACCAGCCGACCGTCTATCACCTCTTCTATGCGGACGAGCAGGGCAGCCCGGGCGCCGACCTGACCTTCTTCGAGTTTCGCGGTGCGCCCCTGGGCCGGGCCGGGGCCGGGATGGTGCATCGGATCGGATGGCGGGTCGGCTCGACCGACGCGCTCGACTTCTGGGGCCAACGGCTGAGCGCGGCGGGCCACGAGAGCGCGCGCGAGGGCGAGCGTCTGCGCTTCGCCGATCCAGAGGGACTCGAGCACGAGCTGGTCGTCGGCACCGCCTCTGACGAGCCGCTGATCGCCGACCACCCCGACGTGCCGGCCGACCTCGCGCTACAGGGCTTCGACTTCGCCCGCGCCTATAGCGCCGATCCGGACCGCAGCGCACCGCTGCTCGAGGCGCTCGAGTTCGAGCCGGTCGCCGGCGGCTGGGAGGCGCGCGGCGAGCGGCGCGGCGGCACCTGGCGCTACGACGAGCCCCCGGCAGGGAACGGGCTCGAGGGGGCCGGCACCGTGCACCACATCGCCTGGGCCTCGACCATGGACGACCACCTGCGCTGGCGGGAGCTGGCGATCGGAGCCGGCGCCCGTCCGACCCCCGAGATCGACCGGTTCTGGTTTCGCTCGATCTACTTCCGCGAGCCGAGCGGGGTGTTGTTCGAGATCGCGACGCTCGGTCCCGGCTTCGCACTCGACGAGGACCCCGAGCACCTCGGCGAGAAGCTGATCCTGCCGCCGTTCCTCGAGGACCGGCGCGAGCAGATCGAAGCGGCGCTGGTCCCGATCGAGAATCCCCGCGTCTCCCTGCGCCGGTGAACGGCGAGCTCGTCCATCTCCTGCGCGAGCCGGCGGCCGAGCCGCCCGGAGCGCTGATCCTCAACCACGGGCGCGGGACCGACGAGCGCGACCTCCTTGGGCTGCTGGACGAGCTCGATCCGGGTCGGCGGCTGCTCGGCGTGACCACCGGGGCGCCGCTGACCGACGTTCCCCCCGGCGGGCGCCACTGGTACCTGGTCCCGCGGGTCGGCTACCCGGATCCGGCGACCTTCGGGACCAGCTACGCGCTGCTGTCGAGCTTTCTCGACCGGCTGCTCGCCGCTCGCGGGATCGGCTGGGAGCGGGCGGTGCTCGGCGGGTTCTCGATGGGCGCGGTGATGTCCTATGCCGTCGGGCTCGGGCCCGACCGCCCGAGCCCCGCCGCGATCCTGGCGCTGAGCGGGTTCGTCCCGACCGTCGAAGGGTGGGCGCCGGAGCTCGAGGGCCGCGCCGGGCTGCCGGTCCTGATCCACCACGGGCTCAACGATCCCGTGATCGACGTGGCGCTCGGCCGGCGGGCGCGCGACCTGCTTGCCGATGCGGGCCTGGCGGTCGACTACATCGAGACCGACGCCGCCCACTGGGTGCCGCCGCAGGTCCTACCGCGCGCGATCGAGTTGGTCGATGCGGTGACCGCGGAGGCCACCGACCCCGCCTAGACGAAGTCGGGCGGCGGCTACCCTGAACGAAATGGCATCCCTGCGCCTGATCCAAGGCTCCGCCGCCGAGCGCGATCCGGGCCCCGGCTCGCCAGCCGGCGAGGCGGATGCCGACAAGCTTGCGCTCGACGCGTACTCGGCCGCGGTCTCCAGCGTCGCCGAGCGGCTCTCGCCGTCGGTCGCCAGTCTGCGCGTCCAGCGCCGGACCCGCCGCGGGCGGGTCCAGGCGGGGGCGGGGAGCGGTGTGGTGCTCACCCACGACGGTTTCATCCTCACCTCCGCGCACGTGGTCGCCGGCAGCGACGGCGGCACGGCTCGGTTCACCGACGGGCGCGAGCTGCGCTTCGTCGTCGCCGGTAGCGACGCGCTCTCGGACCTCGCAGTGGTCCGGACCGAGGGGGGCGAGCTCCCCCCGGCGCAGCTCGGCGACGCCGAGGCGCTGCGGGTTGGCCAGCTCGTGGTCGCGATCGGGAACCCAAACGGGTTCGAGGGCTCGGTGACCGCCGGGGTGGTCTCGGCGCTCGGTCGCGCCCTGCCGGCGCGCGTGGGGCGCGGGGTGCGGGTGATCGACAACGTGATCCAGACCGACGCGGCGCTCAACCCGGGCAACTCCGGCGGCGCGCTCGCAGACGGGCGCGGGCGGCTGGTCGGCGTCAACACCGCGGTCGCCGGGGTCGGGCTCGGGCTGGCGGTGCCGGTCAGCGCCACGACCCAACCGATCATCGCGGCGCTGATCTCCGAGGGCCGGGTGCGCCGCGCCTACCTGGGGATCGCCGGCGGGCCGCGGCCGTTGCCGCCCCGGGCGCGGCTCGCGACCGGGGCCGAGCGCGGGGTCGAGGTGGTCGAGCTGGTCGACGACAGCCCGGCGGCGCGCGCCGGCCTGCGGGTCGGCGATGTGATCTTCGAGCTCGACGGCGACCCGATCGAGTCGGCGGCCGACCTCCAGCGGCTGATGGTCGCCGAGCGGATTGGGCGCGACGCGACCGCGAAGGTGATCCGCGACGGCTCGGTGCTGGCGCTGACCGTCGTCCCGGCGGAGCTCGACAGCTCGCAGCTCTAGCGCCACCCGGGCGTCCGGGACTTATGCGAACATACGTTCGTGCGCTGGGAGCACCTGACCACCGACCACGACCAGCGCGCCCGGCTGCCCGGCTATCGCGACCCGGCGGTGATTCGGACCTTCGACGCTCCCGAAGCGCTCGGCACCCGCTTCTATGAGATCAACGCGCGGTCGGCGATCAACCGCGTCCCGAAGCGCTCCCGGATGCCGTTTCGGTTCACGATCAACCCTTACCGAGGCTGCAGCCATGGCTGCGTCTACTGCTTCGCTCGCCCCACCCACACCTACCTCGACCTCAACGCGCGCGAGGACTTCGAGCGCGAGATCGTAGTCAAGGTCAACCTGCCCGAGCTACTGCGGGCCGAGCTCGCGCGACCGTCTTGGCAGGGCGCGCACGTCGCGCTCGGCACCAACACCGACCCTTATCAGTGGGTCGAGGGCCGCTATCGCCTGACCCGCGGCGTCTGGGAGGCGATGCGCGATTTCGCCAACCCGTGCTCGGTGCTGACCAAATCGCCGCTTCTGCTGCGCGACCTCGACCTCTTCGCCGAGCTTGCGACGCGGACGGAATTCGTCGCCAACCTCTCGATCCCGACCCTCGAGGAGCGGGCATGGCGGGCGACCGAGCCCCACACGCCACACCCGCGCACGCGGATCGAGGCGGTCGCCGAGCTGGTTCGGCACGGGATCCCGGCCGGGGTCCTGATCGCGCCGCTGATGCCCGGGATCAACGACGACCCGCGGCAGGTCGAGCGGCTGCTCGGCCTGCTCGGCGAGGCGGGAGCCGAGAGCGTCGGCGGGATCGGGCTGCACCTGCGCGGCGAGGTACGGGAGATCTGGTTCGACTGGCTGCGCCAGTATCGCCCGGATCTCGTCGAGCGATACGAGCGGCTTTACGCCCGCGGTGCCTACCTGCCGCGCGAGGAGGCACGCCGGCTGTCGGGGATCGCACGCGGCCCGAGCGGGCCGCGGCGCTTTCGCGGGCGTCGGACGGGTGGCGAGGAGGAAGGGACGGCTAGGGAGCGGCCGTCGCCGGCAGAGCAGCAGAGGCTGATTTGATCGAGAGCGCGACGAGCACGGTCGACAGCGCGCAGGCGGCGGCGAGCACGAAGGCGGCCGAGTAGCCACCGAGCGCGGCGGCCGCCCCGGTCAGCGGGCCCCCGAGCCCCATGCCGAGATCGAAGAAGGCGGTGTAGGTGCCCATCGCGACCCCGCGGCGCTCGATCGGAACCCGGTTCACGACCATGAGCGCGAACGACGGGAAGAGCAGCGAGAACCCGGCGCCCATCGCGACCGCGCCGATCACCGCCGCCTCGATCGTCTGCGCGGCGGCGATCACGGCGAGGCCGGTCGCCTCGACGATCCCGGCCGCGGCGGCGCAGCGAACCGGGCCGAAGCGATCAGGGAGCCAGCCGAGGAACACGCGCGCGCCGATCACCGTCGCCGCGAAGGCCGCGAACACGGCGGCGCCATGTCCGACCTCTCGCTGGCCGAGGTGCAGGACGACGAAGGCCGCCATCGCGGCGTAGCCGACGATCGCCAGCGCGAGGCCGAGACCGGGGCGAAGCGCCTCGTGGGCGAGCAGGCGGCGCTCGAACGCGAGGTCGTCGCGGGGGGTAAAGCGCTCGGGGATCCTGGTCGCGACCAATGCTCCGAGCAGCGGTGCCAGGGTCGCGAACGCCCACACCATCTCGTAGCTCGACGCGTGCAGGAGCAGCTCGCCGAGTGGCGGCCCGAGCGCGAGCCCTCCCCAGATCGCGAGTCCGTAGAGGCCGATGATGCGCCCGCGGCGGTCGGGCGGGGCGAGGTCGACGATCCAGGCTGAGCCGGCGGTGTAGACGGCGCCCTCGCCGGCGCCGAGGAAGAGCCGCGAGACGATCAGCCCCGGGACCCCGGCCGGGACGAAGAGCAGGAGGCCGGAGACCGCGGTCGCGAGCGCGCCCCAGATCACCACCCGGCGGCGGCCCCGGCGATCGGCGAAGTGGCCGGCGAGCGGCCGGCAGGCGAGACCGGTGATCGCGAACGCACCGGTGACGATCCCGACCTCCACCTCACCGCCTCCGAGCGGGCCGGTGACGTAGCGCGGCAGGACCGGCAGGGTGGCGCCGATCGAGAGCAGCCCGAGTCCGGTGACGACGAAGATTCCGGCGAACGCGGCCTGGGCGCTGGAGAGCCGATTGGCGGTGAAAGGCACGCCGTAATGGATAGCGTGCGGTCCACAGCGATGATCGATCCAATCCAGGAAAGGAAGCGGCGATGAGTGGCGACACCCGCGAGACGGACCTCGAGCGCGAGCTGAGCGAGCTCCTCGAGCGCGAGCGCTTCGAGCCCCCGGAGGGCTTCGCCGCCGAGGCGCTGGTCTCCGACCGCTCCCTGCACGAGCAGGCGGCCGCCGATCCCGACGCGTGGTGGGCGAAGCTTGCCCGCGACCTCGAGTGGTTCGTCGAGCCGAGCCAGGTCCTCGACGAGTCGAACCCGCCCTTCTACCGCTGGTTCGCCGACGGCACGCTGAACGCCTCGGTCAACTGCCTCGACCGCCACGTCGAGGCCGGCAACGGTGATCGCGTCGCCTTTCACTGGCGCGGTGAGGAGGGCGAGGAGCGCGACGTCACCTACGCCGAGCTTCATCGCGACGTCCAGCGACTCGCCAACGTGCTGATCGAGCGCGGGGTGGAGGCCGGCGACGTGGTCGGGATCTACCTGCCGATGATCCCCGAGGTGGCGGTGGCAATGCTCGCCTGCGCGCGGATCGGCGCGCCCCACAACGTCGTCTTCGGCGGCTTCTCGCCGGAGGCGGTCAAGGAGCGGATGCAGTTCTCCGACGCGAAGGCGCTGATCACCGTCGATGCCGCGCGCCGGAAGGGCAAGGTCGCCGAGATCAAGCCGGCCGTGGACGGGTTCCTCGACCAGACGCCGACGATCGAGACCGTGATCGTCGTCCGCAACACCGGCGCCAAGGTCGCGATGCGCGACGGTCGCGACGTCTACTACGACGAGGCGATCGCGGCCGCCGACGCGGAGTGCCCGCCGGCCGAGCTCGACGCCGAGCATCCGCTCTACATCCTCTACTCCTCGGGCTCGACCGCGAAGCCGAAGGGAATCCTGCACACCACCGGCGGCTACCTGACCGGCGTCGCTTGGACCCTGCGCCACGTCTTCGACCTGAAGCCGGAATCGGACGTCTTCTGGTGCTCGGCCGATGTCGGCTGGGTCACCGGGCACTCCTACATCGTCTACGGGCCGCTGATGTGCGGCGTGACCTCGGTCATGTACGAGGGCGCGCCCGACTACCCCGACCGCGACATCTGGTGGGCGCTGTGCGAGCGCTACGGGGTGACGGTCTTCTACACCGCGCCGACCGCGATCCGCGCCTGCATGAAGTGGGGCCCCGAGTTCCCCGGGCGTCACGACCTCTCGGCGCTGCGGCTGCTCGGCACGGTCGGTGAGCCGATCAACCCGAAGGCCTGGCTTTGGTACTGGAAGGTGATCGGCGGCGGGCGCTGTCCGGTGGTCGACACCTGGTGGCAGACCGAGACCGGCCAGATCATGATCACCACGCTCCCGGGAGCGCAGTACTCAAAACCCGGCTCGGCGGGCACGCCGCTGCCGGGAATCGAGGCGGCGGTGCTCGACGAGGAGGGCAACGAGGTGGTCGGCGAGCAGGGGCTGCTGGCCCTGCGGCGGCCCTGGCCGGGCATGCTGCGCACGCTCTACCGTGACGACGAGCGCTACGTCGAGACCTACTTCTCGAAGTTCCGCCCGGACACTTACTTCGTCGGCGACGCGGCGCGCCGGGATCCCGACGGCTACATCTGGGTGATCGGCCGCGCCGACGACGCGATCAACGTCTCCGGGCACCTTCTCTCGACCGCCGAGGTCGAGTCGGCGATCGTCCGCCATCCGAAGGTCGCCGAGGCGGCGGTGATCGGCCAGGCCGACGAGGACACCGGCCAGTCGATCTGCGCCTTCGTCACCCTCGAGGGCGATCTCGAGGGCACCGACGAGCTGGTCGCCGAGCTTCGCGCGGGCGTGGCGGAGCGGATCGGCAAGCTGGCGCGTCCGAAGCGGATCGTCTGGGCCGACGACCTGCCGAAGACCCGCTCGGGCAAGATCATGCGCCGGCTGCTACGCGACATCGCAGAGGGACGCGAGCTCGGCGACGTGACCACGCTGCGCGACCCCGACGTGGTCGCCGAGCTCGACGAGGTGGTCAAGCGGCGTGCGGGGGAGGGGGACGAGGAGTAGTCGCTCAGGTCACCGCGGGCTCGGGTTCGGGCCCCCGCTCGGCCTCGGCGGCGGGGGTGCCGACCATCGTGTCGGCCGGGTCGCGCTCCCGGCGCGAGCGCCAGATGAACGGGATCGCGAGCGCGGCGATCCCGGCGCTGAGCAGATAGGAGGGCGCATAGCCCCAGGCGTCCGCGGACCGGCCGAGCACCGGCTGCGCCCAGACGCCGCCGGTCGAGCTCATCAGCGAGTCGAAGGAGAGGATCGTCGCCCGCTGCTTGGAGGGGATCATGCAGTTGATGTAGGCCTGGCGGATCGGCATCTCGGCGGCGAACACCAGCCCCCAGACGACGATCAGCGCGATCACCGCCGCGAACATCTCGATCACACCGATCAGCGCCAGCGCGGCGACGCCGACGGTCGACATCCCGATCAGCGCCGAGGTCCGCCGCTCGAAGACCCGGCGGATCCGCGGCGCTGCGATACCGCCCAGGATCTGGGCGCCGGCGACGATCGCCGCCACCAGCCCGGCAATCGAGTACGCGGTCGGGTCGCCGTAGAGCTCGAGCAGGTACGGCTGCAGGGCATAGAAGGCGTAGAACCCGACGCCGCCGCTGAACAGCGAGCTCAGCATCAGCCACTTGACCGCCGGCACCCGCCAGCCGTACTCGATCGAGTTCGAGGTGATCTTGCGCATCTCCGCCAGCGGCCGCTGTCCCCTCTCGGGGCTGAAGCCGACGTCGTGCATGAGCCGGTACGCGACCACGAACATGACCGCGAGGACGCCGGCCCGGACCACGAACGGCACCCCGAGGCTGGTCGCCTGGGCGATCAACCCACCGGCGACCGACCCGGTCAGCATCGCGACCCCGGAGACGATCTGCCCCCGGCCGAAGACCGACTCGAGGTCGCCGTCGAAGCCGGTCGCGTTGAGCGCGTCGACCAGCCACGCCTCGACCGCGCCGGAGAAGAACGTGAACCCAAGCCCAAGCAGCATCGAGGCGACCGCCCACTCCCAGAACGGCGCCTCGAGCTGCCAGAGCAGCACGTAGATCACGGTCGAGAGAGTCAGCGTGACCGTCCCGAGCAGGTAGGAGGTGCGCCGCCCGACCGTGTCGGCGACGATCCCGGTCGGGACCTCGAAGATCACCATTCCGGCGGTGAAGAAGGCATTGGCGGCAAATGCCTCGGCGTTCGAGAGCCCCGCGTCGAGGAGGAAGATCGTGTTGATCCCCCAGATGAACGATGCCGCCAGGGTGTTGCCGAGCATCAGCGTCAGATAGGTGCGCTGGATCGAGCGCGGGCTTGGCATCGCCGACTGAAGTTACGAGGTCGCCGCTTGGCTGCCCCCGGGCCTCTGGGCGCGGAGCTCGGCGCGCTTGATCTTGCCGCTCGCGGTCTTCGGCAGCTCGTCGGCGAACTCGATCATGCGCGGGTACTTGTAGGGCGCGGTCACCGCCTTGACGTGGTCCTGAAGCTCGCGCGCGAGCTCCTCGCCCGGCTCGCCCGCGCCGAGGACGACGATCGCCCGCACGACGGCGCCGCGCTCGGGGTCCGGCGCCGCCACCGCAGCCGCCTCGGCGACCGCTGGGTGGCTGAGCAGCGCGGACTCGACCTCGAACGGGCCGATCCGGTAGCCGGCGGAGACGATCAAGTCGTCATTGCGCCCCTCGTACCAGTAGTAGCCGTCATCGTCGGCGCGAACGACGTCGCCCGTCGGCCACCATTCCCCCGCGAACGGTTCGCGGTTGAGGTAACGGTCGAAGAAGGTCGGGCAGCTCGCGACCCGGACCTGCAGCTCGCCCGCGGCGACTCGGAGCTCGACCCCGGGCAGGGCGCGCCCCATCGATCCCTCGCGCACGGCCTCGCCGACGTGGTTGCCGACCAGATGGCCGGTCTCCGTCTGCCCGTACCCGTCGCAGATCGTCACCCCTGTGGCGGTGCGCCAGGCGGCGATCACCTCCGGGTTCAGGGCCTCACCGGCGGAGACCATCCGTCGCACCGAGGGCAGCTCGCCGAGCTCCGCGCGCCTCGCCAGCACCCGGTACTCAGTCGGCGCCTGGCAGAGCACGTCGACCCGCTCGCGCTCGATCAGCGCGAGTCGCGCGGCGGGCTCGAACCGGTCGTCGACGAGCATCGCCGCGGCTCCACAAAGCCACGGGGCGAGGAAGACGTTGCGGGCCGACTTCGACCACCCGGTCGCGGTCGTGCACCAGGCCAGCTCGCCGTCGCGCGCTCCGAGCCAATGCTCGGCCTGGGCGGTCTGGCCGGGAAGGTAGCGCTGCGCGTGCAGGGCGGCGCGCGGCTCGCCGCTGGTCCCCGAGGTGAACACGAGCAGGCCCGGGTCGTCCGGGGCGAGGCGCGCAATCTCGGTCGGCGTCTCCTGCGGGCGGTCCTCGTCGAGCACCGCGGCGACCTCGTCCATCGTCATGTACGGGATCCCGTCGGGCAGCTCCGCGAGCAGATCCTCTTCGCCGACGCAGAGAGCCGGGTTCGCGACCCCTGCCCGGAGCGCCAGGTCGTGGCGCCGGAGCTGGGTGTTGCAGGGCAGCGGCACCGCCCCCATCCGCCAGCAGGCGAGCATCGCCAGCACCCACTCGAACCGGTTGCCGACCAGGGTCATGACGACGTCGCCGCGGGCGACCCCGCGCGCGGAGAGCGCTCCCGAGAGACCGGCCGAGACCGCGACCAGCTCGCCGAAGTGCCACTCCCGCCGGCCCCCGTCGCGCCCGATCGCCAGCAGCGCCCGCTTCGAGGCCGGAAAGCGCTCGAGGACGTCCTCGATCAGGTTCACGCGCGGGCTAGCAACCCTTGGCGCGAAGCGGGGCCTCGAGGCTCGTCCTGCGCTTGCCGGCCTTCGCGGCGAGCGTCAGCGTCGCGCCGTCGCAGGCCTGCTCGGCGAATGCCAGCACCTCGACCTGGCGGGCGCTGAGCGGCAACCTCAGCCTCGCCTCGCGGTCGCGCAGGCGCCGCGACTCCGGGCCGAGGCGGAAGCTGAAGTCGTCAGGGAAGCCGTCGACGACCAGCCCGGCCTTCACTCGCGCCTCGCGACCGCGCCTCGATCGCACCTGCACCTTGACCGCCTCGTTGCGCAGCACGGCCTCCTGGGTCTCGGTCAGCAACTCGAGCTTCGGCTTCGGCGGGCGGTGGGGCTTCTCGGCTCCGCCCGCAGGAGCGATGACGAGCGCGAGCGCCAGCCCTGCCGCGGCGATCGCGAGTCGCGAGGCGGCCCCCATGCTCAGCGTCGCAGCTCGGTGTCGTCGTAGAGCTTGCGGATCGCCAGCTTGCCGGCCGGGGCGGCGTCGAGGCAGAGCTCGCAGAGAACGCACTCGTCGAGGTTTTCACGGACCACGTCGACGCGCCCGTTCTCACCGCTGAAGATGTCGACCGGGCATACCTCCTCGAGCTTGCGCGCCAGCTCGCCGTCGGCTCCGATTTCGGAGTCGACCTCGACCTCGATGAAGATCGCGTGCTGCTCGGTCATCGCAGGTGCTCCTGGACCGCACCGGGGATCTCGTCGATCCGCTCGACAACTGGGATCCCTGCGGCCTCGAGGCGGACGATCTTCTCCGTCGCCGAGTCCTCCTTGCCCTCGACGATCGTGCCCGCATGTCCGAAGCTCATCCCCTGCATCTCGGCATCGTCCATGAACCGGCCGGCCATGAACGCGACGATCGGCAGACCTGAGTCATTGGCCTCGCGCCAGTCGACCAACTCGGCCTCCATCCGCCCGCCTGGCTCGGTGTAGATCACGATCGCCTCCGTTTGCTCGTCGGCCTCGAAGAGCGGCATCAGCTCGGCGTAGGTCGAGCCGATGATCGCGTCGCCGCCGATCGAGATCGCGGTCGAGACCCCGAGCCCGGCGGCGGTCAGGGTGGAGGAGATCTCGGTCGTCATCCCCCCCGAGCGCGACATCACCCCGACCGGGCCCGGCGAGTAGGCCTTTGCGGCGTCCTTGGCGGGCCCGCCGATCCCGCCCATCTTCGCGACCCCGGGGGCGATCAGGCCGAGGCAGTTTGGTCCGATGATCCGGGCCTCTCGCTCGCTGGCGCGCTCGACCATCTGGGCGACGTCGGCGCGCGGGATGCGCTCGGTGACGACCACGATCAACGAGATGCCGTTCTCGATCGCCTCCAGCACCGCGTCCTTGGTGAACGCGGGGGGGACGGTGACGACGGCGCCGTCCGGCGCCGAGCCGTGGTCAGCGACCACCTGCTCGACGGTGTCGAACACCGGCACGCCGTGGACGTCACGTCCCTTGCGGCCCGGGGTCACTCCGCCGACTATCCGCGAGCCGTAGTCGAGGCACTCGCGGGTCAGGTTGACCGCCTCGCGCCCGGTGATGCCTTGGACGATGAAGGTGAAGTTCTCGTGCAACAGAACGCTCATCCTGCTGACCACCCTGACGGCAGCGGACGCGAAGCGGAGCAGCCGTCAGGCATTTGTTCCGTTGCCTTGCACCTTCGCCACGGCCCGTCCCGCCGCCTCCCACATGGAGACGCTGCGATCGCAGTACTCGACCCCGTAGCGGTCGAGGATCTTGTAGCCCTCCTCCTCCCAGGCTCCCGGGATGCGAAAGATGGCGATCGTCTCGGCAGGATCCTTGCCGAGCTCGAGACAGGCCTTGATCACGCCGCGGGCGACGATGTCGACCCGGGTGTTGGAGACGATCGACATCATCACGGCGATCTTCTCGACTTCCTGCTTGCGCAGTACCTCGATCGCCAGCCCCTTCGCCTTTGCGACCGAGGGATTGCCGCCGATCTCGGCGTAGTTGGCCGGCCTTCCCCCCTGTGACCGGACCGCGTCGGTGAGCGTCAGCGAACCGCCGCCGGCGCCGATCACCAGGCCGAGGTCACCGGAGAAGCCGTGGTCCTTGCCCTGGATCACACCGCGGTGATCTGCGGCGTCGATCGCCTTCACGTTGCGCTCGAACTCCGACGGCTCATATAGCTCGCGGGGCTCGTCGAGGTCGACACCGATCCCGGTCAGCAACGCCTTGTTGCGCCCGACCGCCTCGTCCTCCATCTCCATGTGGGCGTCGAGAGCGACGAAGGAGCCGTCCGCGAGTCGAGCCAGCGGGTTGATCTCGGCCAGGGTCATGTCGTAGTCGCGCTGCAGGCGGGCGAGCCGCGCAAGCACGGCGGTGGCGCGGTTGAGCTCCGAGCCGGTGATTCCGATCCGGGCCACGACCTGCTTCGCCTCGAAGTCGGCGATCGGGCGCAGGTTCGAGAGGTGGCCGCGACCGACGTGCTCGGGGTGCCCGGCTGCGACCTGCTCGATCTCGATCCCGCCCATGTCGCTGAACAGCATCATCGGTCGCTTCGCGCGCCCGTCCCAGAGCACGGCCGCGTAGTACTCCTGCTCGATCTCGGCTCGCGGGTCGACCAGCACGCCGACCGGCATGTGTCCTCCGATCTCGAGCTCGAGGATCTCGGCGGCATGCTGCTCGGCCTCGGCGGCACTGTCGGCGAACTTGACCCCGCCCGCCTTCATCCGGCCGCCGGTAAGGACCTGCGACTTGATCACCGTCGATCCGCCGATTCGCTCGGCGGCCGCGCGGGCCTCGGCGGCGGTCGTGCAGAACCCGTACTCGGTGACCGGGATCCCGGCCCGCTCGACGATCCGTCGTGACTCGTACTCGTAGAAGCGCATCGCTGCGGCGCGGGAGACTAGATGATCGCCGGGCGAGGTCTCGCGTCGGTGCTCGACCCCGACCCGCCTCCGTGCTCAATGCCGATGTCCCGGGATGCGCCGGTCGGTAGACCTGAGCCGGGGCGCCCGTTAAGTGACCGGTGCGCCACAATTGGCGCTCGTTTCCGGCCAATCCGGTCGGGTAACCAGCCTTAGCAAGAGCGCCCGAAAGGAGTTGAGCCGAAACTTGTCTGAGACCACGGCCGCGGCCGAGACCCTGACCGAGAACCCGAGGTTGATCGCCTGGGTCGAGGAGGTCGCCGAGCTGACCCAACCCGACTCGATCCACTGGTGCGACGGGTCGGCGGAGGAGTACGACCGCCTCTGTGAGGAGATGGTCGAGGCAGGGACGTTCGAGAGGCTCGCCGACGCCAAGCGCCCGAACTCCTATCTCGCTCGCTCGGACCCCGGCGACGTCGCCAGGGTCGAGGACCGGACCTTCATCTGCTCGGAGCGCGAGTCGGATGCCGGGCCGACGAACAATTGGCACGAGCCGGGAGCGATGCGAGCCGAGCTCGAGGGACTGTTCCGCGGCTCGATGAGGGGCCGGACGATGTACGTGGTCCCGTTCTCGATGGGCCCGCTGGGCTCGCGGATCTCCCACGTCGGAGTCCAGCTCACCGACTCCCCGTACGTCGTGGTCTCGATGCGGATCATGACCCGGATGGGGCTCGGCGCGCTCGAGGCACTCGGCGAGGGCGGCGACTTCGTTCCCTGCCTGCACTCGGTCGGCATGCCGCTCGCCGAGGGCGAGGAGGACGTTCCGTGGCCGTGCGACGCGGAGAACAAGTACATCGTCCACTTCCCCGAGGCGCGCGAGATCTGGTCCTACGGCTCCGGCTACGGCGGCAACGCCCTGCTCGGCAAGAAGTGCTTCGCGCTGCGGATCGCCTCGGCGATGGCGCGCGACGAGGGTTGGATGGCCGAGCACATGCTGATTCTCAAGCTGACCTCGCCCGAGGGGGAGGTCAAGTACGTGACCGGGGCGTTCCCGTCCGCATGCGGGAAGACGAACCTGGCGATGCTGGTTCCAACCCTGCCCGGGTGGGAGGTAGAGACGATCGGCGACGACATCGCCTGGATGAAGTTTGGCGAGGACGGCCGCCTCTACGCAGTCAACCCCGAGGCGGGGTTCTTCGGCGTCGCCCCGAACACGAGCCACAAGACGAACCCGAACGCGATGGGGATGATCGAGCGCAACTCGATCTTCACCAACTGCGCCCGCACCGACGACGGTGACATCTGGTGGGAGGGGATGACCGGTGAGCCTCCTGCGCACGCAATCGATTGGAAGGGCAACGATTGGACCCCGGACTCGCCCGAGTCGGCCGCGCATCCGAACGCCCGCTTCACGGTCGCGGCGGCGCAATGCCCGTCGATCGCTCCCGAATGGCAGGACCCCGAAGGGGTGCCCATCGACGCCTTTCTGTTCGGCGGCCGGCGCGCGACCGTGGTCCCGCTGGTCAGCGAAGCGACCGATTGGGAGCACGGCGTCTTCCTCGGCGCGACGATGTCCTCGGAGACGACCGCCGCGCAGGCGGGTGAGGTCGGGAAGCTGCGCTTCGACCCGATGGCGATGCTGCCGTTCTGCGGCTACAACATGGCCGACCTATTCGGTCACTGGCTGGCGCTCGGGCGAGCGCACCCGAACAGGATGCCGCGGGTGTTCGTCGTCAACTGGTTCCGCAAGGACACCGACGGCAAGTTCATCTGGCCCGGGTTTGGCGAGAACAGCCGGGTGCTCGAGTGGGTCTTTCGCCGTTGCAACGGCGAGGGGGAAACGGTCGAGACCCCGATCGGGTCGGTGCCGGCGCCTGGGGAGCTCGAGCTCGAGGGCCTCTCGATCCCCGACGAGGCGATGGCCGAGCTGCTCACCGTCGATCCGGACGCCCTGCTCGCCCAGATCCCCCAGCTCGAGGAGTTCCTGAGCCAGTTCGGCGACCGCCTGCCCGCCGAGATCTCCGCCCAGCTCGAGGCGCTCAAGGACCGCCTCGACTGAGACGAGCCGCGGGCCGGATCAGCGCGCGTAGCGGGTCAGCCCGGCTCGCACGGTCTCAGGAATCGAAACGACACCGCCGGCCTCGGTGTCGACGAAGACGTGTCGGAGCTCGCCCTCGGCGACCGTCTCCCCGGCCCGCTCGATCGCCAGCTCGGTGCTCATCGAGGCGTTGCCGAGGCTGACCGACCGGACCACGAGGACCGCCTCGTCGTCGAACTCGAGCCCCGCCATGTAGCGGATTCGTGCCTCGGCGACGACGATGTCGATGCCGCCGTCGATCATCGCGCTGTAGCCGCCGAGCTCACGCCAGAGCTCGGTCATCGCGATGTCGAAGTAGGCGAGGTAGTTGGCGTTGAAGACGTGGCCCTGGGGATCGCATTCGTTGTAGCGGACCCGGATCGGGTGGCGGAACTGGGCCGGCGGCATCGCTGCCTGCTCAAAGTCCGTAGGCGTCGGCCAGCTCGGCGTCCTTGCGCGCCAGCATCTCGGCCAGCTCGACCATCACCTTGCATTGCTTCCAGGTCGCGTCGTCCTGCATCTTGCCGTCGATCATGTGAACGCCACGCCCGTCAGGGATCGCCTCGATCACCTTGCGGGCGAACTTGACCTCGTCGGGGTCGGGGCTGAAGACCTTCTTCGCCACCTCGATCTGGGCGGGGTGCAGCGACCAGGCGCCGACGCAACCGAGCAGGAACGCGGCTCGGAACTGCGCCTCGCACCCGGCGATGTCCTTGATGTCCCCATAGGGCCCGTAGAAGGGAAGGATCCCGGCCGTTGCGCAGGCGTCGACCATGCGCGCGATCGAGTAGTGCCAGGGGTCCTGCTGGGCGGTCGCACGCGGCGCCTCGGGATCGTCGGGATCGGGGTCGTTGATCACCAGGTAGCCGGGGTGCCCGCCGCCGACCCGGGTCGTCTTCATCCGCCGCGAGGCCGCCAGGTCGGCGGGCCCGAAGCTCATCCCCTGCATCCGCGGCGAGGCGGTGGCAATCTCCTCGACGTTGACGACGCCCTGGGCGGTCTCCAGGATCGCGTGGACCAGCAGCGGCCGCTCGAGGTGGGCCTTTGCCTCGAGCTGGGCGAGCAGGCGGTCCACGTAGTGGATGTCGTGTGCGCCCTCGACCTTCGGCACCATGATCACGTCGAGCTTGTCGCCGATCTCGGTCACCAGCGTGGTCAGGTCATCGAGCACCCAGGGGCTTTCGAGCGCGTTGACGCGGGTCCAGAGCGCGGTCTCGCCGAAATCGGTCGCCTTGCCGACGCGCACCAGGCCCTCGCGCGCCGCCACCTTCTTGTCGACCGGGACCGCGTCCTCGAGGTTGCCGAGCAGGATGTCGGCCTGCTCGGCCATCTCGGGCACCTTGGCCGCCATCTTCTCGTTCGAGGCGTCGAAGAAATGGATCATCCGCGAGGGCCTGAACGGCACCTCGAGAACCGGGTCGGGGGCGCCGATCGCGAGCGGCTTGGCGAAATCACGGGGGTTGCGCAAGTTGGTCTCCTGGGTCGTTGGCCGCGAACGCTAGCGTGAGCCGGATGGCCGTCGAGATCCGTGCCGCGCTGCCGGGGGAGGAGCGGTCGATCGTGCCGCTCTACGAATGGTTGTTCGAGCCGCCGGGCTCGCGACCCGCCGCGTGGGACGAGCGTCGCGCCGCTGTCGCCCTGCGACAGGCGATCGAATCCCACGACGCCTGCGTGCTGGTCGCCGAGGAGGCGAGGCGAACGTTGGTCGGCCTCTGCACGGGATACCTGGATCTGCACTCGGTCCGCTTCGGCTACCGGGCCTGGGTCGAGGATCTGGCGGTGGCGCCGGACCGCCGCTCTCGGGGCATCGGCGCGCTGCTGCTCAGCGCCGCCCGCGATTGGGCCCGGGAGCGGGGCGCGACCCACCTCGAGCTCGACTCCGCCGAGGCCCGGACCGATGCCCATCGCTTCTACGAGCGGGAGGGCGCCGCCCACCGTTCGATCAGCTACGGCTGGGAGCTCTGACCGCGGTAGGGTCGCGCCATGCCCGGCCGCATCGTCCTCTTCGGCGCCACCGGCTACACCGGGCGGCTGACCGCGGAGGCGATGGTCGCTCGCGGCGACCGACCGGTGCTCGCGGGGCGAAACGCCGAACGCGTCGCGGCGCTGGCCGAGCAGCTCGGCGGCCTGGAGACCGCGATCGCCGACGTCGCGGAGCCGGCCTCGGTCCGGGCCCTGGTCGAATCGGGCGACGCGCTCGTGGCCACCGTCGGGCCGTTTGCGCGCTGGGGGGACCCGGCGGTCGAGGCGGCTATCGATGCCGGCGCCTGCTACCTCGACTCGACCGGAGAGCCGGCGTTCATCCGCCGGGTGTTCGAGCGGTTCGGGAAGGCCGCCGAGCAAGCCGGGACCGGGCTGGTGACCGCGTTCGGCTACGACTGGGTCCCGGGCAACCTCGCCGGGGCGCTGGCCCTGCGCGAGGCGGGCGATACTGCCGACCGGATCGACATCGGCTATTTCGCCACCGGCGGTGGCTTTGGCGGATTCAGCGGAGGCACGCTGTCGTCCCTTGCCGGCGCGATGCTTGAGCCTTCGTTCGTCTGGCGCCAGGGGGTCCGCACCGAGCGCGCTGCCGCCCGTGGGCGGTCGTTCGTCGCCGCCGGCAAGTCCCGCCAGGCCGTCTCGGTGGGCTCCTCGGAGCACTTCACGCTGCCACGCCTCCATCCGCGCCTGCGGGAGGTGAACGCCTACCTGGGCTGGTTCGGCTCGGCCTCGCGGGGGATGCAGGCGTTTTCGGCGATCAATGCCGCCGTGCTTCACGTTCCCGGGGCGCGGTCGGGAATCGAGGCGCTCACGCGGCGCTTCATCCACGGCTCGACCGGCGGGCCGGACGAGCGGGAACGTGAGGGCACCGGATCGGCGGTCGTGGCGATCGCCTACGGCGGCGGAGAGCAGCTCGCGTCGGTCGAGCTGCGGGGCGTGAACGGATACGACTTCACTGCGCGCGTCCTCGCTTGGGGCGGGAGCCGGGCCGCCGCCTCGGGGATGCGGGCGGCGGGCGCAGTCGGCCCCGCGGAGGCGTTCGGGCTCGACGCGCTCGAGGCAGGCTGCGCCGAATCGGGGATCACCCGGAGCTGAGCCCGGCGGCGCGCAGAGCGGCGTCACGGTCGAGATGGAGCTCGAGCCTCGTCAGCCGCCCGTCGGCGAACCTGAACACCATCGCGCTCGGTTGGGTGATCTCGACCCCGTCGCGATGCGTGGTGGCGATCTGCTTGACCATCAGCACGATGTGGTCCTCGGACTCCCGTACCTCTTCGAGCTCGGCTCGGACTGTCTCAAACGCCTCGCCCCAGTCCCGCCAGGCGTTTCCCAGGCCCTCGACGCCCGGGTAGGTCGTGCCCACCACCGGCGGTGCTCCCACCATCACGCAGACGAAGTCGGGCGCGGCCACCTCCGAGAGAAAGACGGTGAGCGCCGGCAGGGCATCCTCCATGTAGCCCAGATCGCTCCCGTCCCGGAGCATCCCCGTGAGGGCCTCCAACGCAAGCGCCTTGGGGTCGAGGTCGGCCACGGCGTCGAAGTATCCTCTGCCGCCCGACGAGCACGAGACCGGAGCGATGGCCCTAGCCACACCGACCTATCAGGAGAAGACCGACGAGCAGCAGGCGATCACCGAGATGGTGCGCCAGTTCGTCGACAACGAGATCATCCCCGTCGCCGAGGAGTTCGACCACGAGGACAAGTTCCCCGAGGCGATCGTCGAGCAGATGAAGGAACTGGGGCTGTTCGGGGTCACGATCCCCGAGCAGTACGGCGGCATGGGCCTCGATCTGACCACCTACGCGATGATCGTCGAGGAGCTCTCGCGGGGTTGGATCTCGATCTCGGGAGTCGTCAACACCCACTTCATCGGCTCGTATCTGCTGATCAAGTTCGGCACCGAGGAGCAGAAGGACCACTTCCTGCCCCGGATGGCGACCGGCGAGATCCGGGCCGCCTTCTCGCTCTCCGAGCCGGAGGTCGGGTCCGACGTCCAGGGGATCAAGGCGACCGCGACGCAGGCCGGGGACGGGGCCTGGGAGCTCAACGGGCAGAAGATGTGGGTCACCAACGGGCTCGGCTCGGGGATCGTCTTCGTGCTCATGAAGACCGACCCCAAGGCCGACCCGCCGTACAAGGGGATGACCTGCTTCATCACCGAGAAGGAGCCGTGGGCGGAGCGCAACGAGGGCGACTTCGCCGGGCTCGAGATCCCACCGAAGATCAAGAAGATGGGCTACAAGGGCGTCGAGTCGACCGAGCTCGTCTACAACGGCTACCGCTGCCCGGAGGATCGCGTGCTCGGCGGCGCCGACGGCGTCGGGGCGGGCTTCAAGCAGATGATGGACGCGCTCGAGGTCGGCCGGGTGAACGTCGCCGCCCGCGGCGTGGGGATCGCGCAGCGGGCGCTCGAGCTGGCGCTGCGCTACTCGCAGGAGCGCAAGACCTTCGGCAAGCCGATCGCCCAGCACCAGGCGATCCAGTTCAAGCTCGCCGAGATGGCGACCAAGGTCGAGGCGGCCCGGCTGCTGACCACCAAGGCGGCGCGACTCAAGGACGCCGGCGAGCGCTCGGATCTCGAAGCCGGGATGGCGAAGCTGTTCGCTTCGGAGACCGGCAAGGAGGTGGTCGAGGAGGCGTTCCGAATCCACGGCGGCTACGGCTACTCGAAGGAGTACGAGATCGAGCGCCTGTACCGCGATGCGCCGCTGCTGCTGATCGGCGAGGGCACGTCCGAGATCCAGAAGATGGTGATCGGCAAGAAGGTCCTCGAGCGAAACAAGAACTGACCACGATGAGGGTCGCGCTGGTCAGCGGCGCCAACCGCGGCATCGGCCGCGAGATCGCGATCCAGCTCGCGCGTGACCACGAATTCCTCGTCCTCGCCGGGGCCCGCGACCCGGAGACGGTCGAGGTCGCCGACAACGTGGTCGCGCTCGAGCTCGATGTAACCGACGACGACAGTGTCGGCGCCGCCCTCGCCGGCGCCGAGGAGAATCCGGGATCCCTCGACGTCCTCGTCAACAACGCCGGCATCTACGGGCCGTACGAGGGGGTCGCCGACTACGACCTCGCCGAAGCCCGTCGGGTGATCGAGACCAACGTCTTCGGGCCTTGGCGGCTGATCCAGGCAGCGCTGCCGCTGCTGCGCCGCAGTGGGTCGCCGCGAATCGTCAACGTCTCCAGCGGCGCCGGCCAGCTCGCCGAGATGGGCGGTGGCGGCACGGCCTACAGGCTCTCAAAGGCGGCCCTCAACGCGCTCACACGCACCCTCGCCGCCGAGGAGTCCGAGATCAAGGTCAACGCGATCTGCCCCGGCTGGGTCAGCACTGACATGGGTGGATCGTCGGCGCCGCGCTCGGTCGAGCAGGGCGCCGATACCGCGGTCTGGCTGGCGACGATGCCCGCCGGCGGCCCCAGCGGCGGCTTCTTCCGCGACCGCGAGCCGATTCCCTGGTAGAACGCGCGGATGGCGGCGAGCACGGCAGAGCTGATCCGGACCGCCGTGGTGCAGCTCCAGGACGAGGTGCCGGCGCTTGCGAACCTGAAGCTGGTCCTCGGACTCGAGCTGCGCGGGCGAGGAGACGTGCAGCTCTACCGGGTCGAGTTGCCGGGGCCGAAGATCTCGAAGGGGTTCGCCGACGACGAGCGCCTGCACGTCTCGCTGCCGCGCTCGCACTTCAACGAGCTCGCGGCCGACGGCAAGCTCAAGCACTGGCACGAGGCCTACGACCACGGCCACGTCAAGGTCGAGGGCGATCCCAACATCCAGAAGCTCGTCGGTCAGGTGATCGCGCGGACCGAGGCGCGCGGCCAGCTCAGAAGGGCGCGCTGAGCCCGCCGCATGGCCTCCGACGCCGAGCTGATCCGCGGCGCGGTCGGCCGCGTCCAGGGACAGGCCCCGAAGCTCGCCGGGCTGAGGCTCGTTTTCGGGGTCGAGCTGACCGGCGGCGGGCTCACCGGCCCCGCGAGGTCGGATCGGTTCCGGGTCGAGCTTCCAGGGCCCGCGGTCAGCGACGGGCCCGGCGAGGACGAGCGCTTGACGGTCTCGATTCCGCGCCCGATGTTCAGCCTGCTCGCCGAGGAGGGTGAGCTCGTCGACTGGCGCGAGGCCTATCGCTACGGCCATCTCAAGGTCGACGGCGATCCGCGCGTGATCCGCCTCCTCGGACGGGCGATCGGCGGGGCATGACCGGGCGCCGGGTCGACCCGGCGCGACTCGCCGCGGTGCGCGGCGCCGCGCAGCTCCTCGGCCGTCCGAGCAGCGCCACGCACCCGGCCGACGTCGCGCGCACGGCCGGTCCCGTGCAGGCGCAGGAGCCGCGGGCGGCACGACTCGCGTTTCGCGCCCGTAGCCGGAGCCTTACCGCCGCCGATGTCGATCGTGCCCGCACCGAGGAGCGGTCCTTGCTGCGGGCCTGGGTCATGCGCAAGACCGTGCACCTGATCGCGACCGAGGATGTGGGCTGGCTGCTGCCCCTGTTCGCTGACCCGATCGTGCGCTGGTCGCGAAAGCGACTGGCCGACTTCGGCCTCGACCGGTCGACCCAGGATCGCGCGCTCGCGCTCCTGCACCGCGAGATCGACTCCCACGGACCGCTGACCCGGCCCGAGCTCGCCGAGCGTCTCGCCGCCGCCGGGTTCGACGCCGCCCAGGAGATCAAGGTCCACCTCTGGCTGCTGGCCACCCTCGACGGCGAGCTCTGCCTCGGCCCCGACCGTGGTGGCCAGACCTGTTTGGTCCGCAGCGCCGACTGGATCGGCGAGCAGCGCCGGCGACCCCGGGACGAGTCACTGGCCGAGCTCGCCCGCCGCTACATCCGCGCCTACGGGCCGGCCGGCGACCGCGACTTCGCCCGTTGGGCGGGGCTCGGGCTGCGCGACTGCCGGCTCGGGCTCGAGCGGATCGCCGGCGAGCTGAGCGAGGCCAAGGTGGGCGGCGAAACCCTGCTGGTCGCGCGCGGGCGCGGTCACCGCCGCACCTCCGCCCCGACCGTCCGCCTACTCGGCGCCTTCGACAACTACAACCTCGGCTACGTCAGCCGCGGGTTTGCCGTCGCGCCACGAGACGAGCGGCGAATCGTTCCCGGCGGCGGCGTGGTCCGGCCGACGATCACGCTCGACGGCCGCTTCGTCGGCACCTGGTCGTCGAAGCGGAGCGGCAAGCGCCTCGCTGTGGAGCTCGAGCCGTTCGCCGGACTGAGCGCCGGGGTCGAGCGGGCGCTCAGTGCCGAGGTCGAGGACCTGGGCAGGTTCGAGGGCCTCAGCGCGACGCTGGCGTAGCGCCGCGGAGGCCCGTCACGGGCGAGGACTGGCGAATCGCCGAGGTGAGCTGCTCGGCGGAAGCCTGATAGCCCAGCCCGACCAGCGCCTCCAATGTCTCGTTCGCCATCGGCGTGCGTGCTCGATCGAGGATCGCGTAGCGACTGGTGCGCAGGTCGGTTTCGACGCCGCAGGCGACCGCCGCTTCGATCAACCCCATACGCAGGGCGCGCTCGTCGACATCATCGGCGTAGGAGCCGTCCGCTTCGGGCAGCGCGCCGACCGCGCGCAGGATCCGAATCGCGGCCTCGTAGCCGGTCGGCTCGGCGTCCATCGCGGCCGCCCCTCCGCCGCGGTCGGCGTGGCCAATCTCCGCCAGCACCAGTTCTCGGTATCGCTCCGCGGCGCGTTGCGCGGCCGGCCCGTCGATCCGGCTCAGGTCGGGCTGCCCCGACGACCAGGCAGAGATCCGCTTGCGATGCAGATCGAACGTCACGTAGCGGTCACCGGGCCAGGTTCCGGCCTCGCCGGCGAAGAGCGCCGCGGTCAGGCAGGCGTTTCGCAGCGCCTCCGCCCGATCTGCGCCGGACAGGTTGGGCAGGCCGGAGACGGCCATGCCGAGGCGCGCGACCGTCAGGTGCTCGCGCGCGTGCTCGAGGCTCAACCGCAGGGTCACCGAGCCGGAGTGGTGCCGCCAGGACGCCAGCGGCTCGGCAACCCTGATCGCGCGACCGCTGGCCCCGATCCCAAGCCAGAGGACCAGGTCCCCCATCCAGCGCAGGGTTGGGTCCCAGCCGCCCGCCGACTCCACCGCCCACCGTCTCGCCAGGCCGCCCGGACCGATCACGGTGTCGTGTAGGCGCAGAGCCTCGAGCGGCGAGTAGGGAATCGGCAGCACGGTGTCCTCGATCCCGCCCGTTTCGTTGATCACGTGATAGGCGGGGTAGGCGACCGCGGCGCTCGGGTCCTCGACCAGCTCCGAGGTCAGCCTCGAGACGAGCCCGGGGGCGACCACGTCATCGTCGGACAGGTAGCCGAGGATCTCTCCCCGAGCCAGCTCGTTGCCGTGGTTGATCGCCCGCGCCTGGCCCGCGTTGTCCTGGCGGAGATGCCGAAACCGCTCGCTCGGATGGCGGCGCGCGAGCTCGGCCAGCAGCTCCGGCGTGGCATCGGTTGAGCCGTCGTCGACCACGAGGACCTCGAGGTTTGGGTGATCCTGTTGCAGCAGGCTGTCGATCGCTCTGCCGAGCCACTCCGCACGGTTGTGGGTCGGGATCACGATCGTCACTGGCACGGCCTCCGCGTCGCGGCGGCGCGTGGGCGGAGCTGTGTCGGGCGTCCGGCTCTTCGCCCGGTCGCGGTCGCGGAACTTGTGGGCCCAACTGCGCACGGGTCGCTCGAGGAACCTCGCGGAAAGGTAGGCGTAGCCAAGCGATACCGGGTAGACGATCGCCGCCCACACGACCGCCGCGCCGGCGGACCCCGTCGGCAGCGACAGCTCCCTGACCGCGAACCAGATCACAGCGAAGTGGATCAGATAAACGCCGTAGCTGATGTCGGCCACCGCGCGCACGGGAGCGTTGGTCAGCGGACGCTGGATCCGTCTCGGAGCGAGGGCGAAGGCGATCATCGCCGCCGCCATCGCGAGTGGGTAGATGATCGAGAGGACCAGCGGCTGTCGGGCGAACAGCCCGGCGAACGGGTTCACGTCGGTCACCGCCTCCTGCCCGGAGGCGTAGAAGACCGCCGCGAGGACCGGTAGCAGGGCCACCAGCGTCCAGCCGGCCTGGCGGCTGAGCCGCTCGGCGTCGACCCGGTCGGAGAGCATCACGAACAACCACGCACATGTCATGCCGGCAGCCAGTGCGAGGCCCCAGGTTGGTAGTTGGCTCGCGTAGTAGGCGCCGACTCGCGCCTCGGTTGCCGGATCGAGGGCGACGCCAACCAGATCGGCGATCGCGCCGATGTTGACGGCGATCGCGTACCAGGCAGCGAGGATCACTGCCGCGAGCCCGAGGCCGATGAACGGGCGCCGGAAGTACGCGGCGGCGACCAGGGGCAGCACGACATAGAAGCCGACCTCGACCGAGAGAGTCCAGACGGGCGGAACCACCCCAAGCCCGAGTTGAAAGTCCCCACTCGCGACGCCCTCGGTCACCACAGGCCCGTCGAGCATCAGCGCCGGCGTCTGCACGAGCCCGAAGTGAGCTGCGACCTCGCCGATCCCCGGATAGTCCGCGCCACCGGGGATCGGAGAGAAGATCGCCAGGAGCAGTAGTCCGACGATCAGAGTCACGTAATAGGCCGGCACGAGCCGCGCTGCCCGGCGGATCGCGAACACCCTTACCGAACCGAGGTCGCCGCCCCGTGCGGCTGCCGGCAGGAACATGACGAAGCCACTGACGATGAACAGCATCGTCAGCGATCCGCCTGGCAGGATGCCCCAGAGCGCGATACCGAGTGGCGAGTCGCTGTCTGCAGTCAGGGCTCCGCAGACCTGGAGGATGTGAAACAGGACGACGCCGCCGATCGCAAGCGCGCGGAAGCCGTCGAATGCCGCGACGACCGGGATCCCGCTCGCCGCGCGCCAGGACTTGCCAGGGTCCTCCGCGACGCCCGTGCTGCGGTCGTCCACGGCCACGGGGCCGGGTGGCTCAGCCCCTGATCTGGTCGGCTTGCTCGGTGGGATTGCCGACCCCCATGCCCTCGGCGCGCAGCCAGTCGATGTAGCGCGGCACGCCGTCCTCCAGCAGGGTCGAGGGATCGTGGTCGAGGTCGGCGGCCGCCTTGCTGATGTCCGGGCGCTTGCTCTTCACGTTGTGGAGATCCTCGGGCATGTACGTGACCAGGCCGGGATCGGCGCCGGTGTGCTCGAGCACCAGATCGCTGAGCTCGCGCACGGATCGGAAGTCGGTGCCGCCGATGTTGTAGACCTCGCCGGCGACGAACCGGTCGCGCGACCCGGGCGAGCGTCGGGATGAAGTCGTCGACGTACATGAATACCCGCGAGTAGCCGTCGTAGACGGTCCACGGCAGGCCGATGAGTGCGTGGCTGCAGAACAGCGCCACGACGCTGCGATACGGGTGGTAGGTCTCGCCGGGCCCGTAGGCGTTGAAGAACCGACAGCGCACGCACTCGAGCCCGTCCTTCTCGGAGTTGATGATCTGGAGCTCGTTCGCCCACTTGCTGATCGCGTAGTCGTTCGCGGGACGCAGCGGGAGCTGGTCGTGGTCCTCGACCAGCGGATCGTGGTCGAGCTCGCCGTAGATCTCGCTCGAGGACGCGAAGACGAGCTTGGTGCTGCGCTCCATGCAGAGGTCGATCACGTTCCGGGTCCCGAGCATGTTCGTGGTCCAGTTCTGCTCGTACCACTCGTTTCCGTTGATCCGGCCGAACTCCGCCGCGAGGTGATAGACGAGGTCTGAGGCTCGAACTCGTCGAAGACCGCTGCATCTGCCGGTGCTCCCGCACGTCCGCGCGGGTCGTCGTCAGCGTCGAGCTGTGGTCGGTGTCGGCACCACGGATCTCGTGCCCGTTGGAGCGCAGTTGCGCGACCAGCGGTCTGCCCAATGTGCCCTCGCTGCCGGTGACCAGGATCCTCATCGGGGGCGGAAGCTTAGACACGTGCTCGCTCCCGCGAGCCGTGACGGCTACGATCCCGCGCCGAGCGCGATGAGCGATCGAGACCACGAGCTGATCACCGACCAGGCCGAACGCGAGGCCTCCGGCGCCCACGCCTACGGGCGCTACCTCGAGGAGTTCGAGGTCGGCGCCGTCTACAAGCATTGGCCGGCCAAGACCGTGACCGAGGCGGACGACCACCTCTTCTGCCTGATCACGATGAACCACCACCCGCTGCACCTCAACGACCTCTACGCAGCGGAGTCGCAGCAGGGCCGCAACGTGGTCGTCGGCCCGCTCGTCTACTCGCTGGCGCTCGGGATGTCGGTCTCCGACGTCTCCGGCAAGGCGATCGCCAACCTCGCCACCGAGGAGCTCTCGCACCCGAACCCCGTCTTTCACGGCGACACGCTGTTCTGCGAGTCCGAGGTGCTCGACGTGCGGCCCTCCTCCTCGAAGCCCGACCGCGGCGTGGTCCGCGTCCACACCCGGGTCTTCAAGCAGGACGGCGTCGCTGGTCGCCGAGTTCAAGCGCGCGGTGCTGGTGCCGCGGCGCGACCCGATCGGCTAGGCGCATCCGCAGGTGCCGCAGCCGCAGGTCTGCAGCCGGTTGTAGAGCGGCGTTCGTGCTGCCATCGAGGTCCAGCGCCCCGAGTGAGTCCTCCCACTCGTTGATCCCGTAGTCGGGATCGATCAGGCGGTGGAAGATCACCGCCTCCGCGTTGCCGCCGGAGAGGATCTTGTAGATCTGCGCCGAGCCCTTCGCCTGGCGCTTGACGCCGAACTGGATCGAGGCGAGGCCCGTCTCGGTGACCCAGATCGGCCGGCCCCGGGCGAGCTTCTTGACCCGGTGGAAGTCCTTGCTCAGGCGCCTCATCGCGCGCTCGAGGCTGCGCCCCTTGCGCGGATAGAGGTTGACCCCGACCTCGATGCTGGGGTCGAGCGAGCTGTAGACCGCGCGCAGGTACTGACGCCAGGCGTCGTCGCCGGGGGACGGCGCCGCGCCGATCACGGTCTGATCCGGATTCACGGCATGAACGGCGGCCGCCGCCGCCTCCGCCAGCTCGACGTAGCGGTCAGGCGGGATCTTCCCGTAGTACTCGAGATTCGGCTCGCTCCAGACCTGGAGCACCGCATCCGGGTAACGCTGCGCCAGCACGGCGTAGAAAGCCGCGAACTCACCATCGAATCGATGCAGAGGCGGTCGGATGTAGAACAGGCCGGGGTTGGGTTGCACGTCCGGATTGGTGTGGGGCGGTGCATCCGAGACGGTGAGCAGCGGCCGGATACCGTTGGCGCGCAGCACCTCGACGACCTGGTCGAGGTTCTTGAATCCGAGCTCCGGATTGAATCGCTCATAGTCGAATTGCTCGGTCCACTCCGGGAGTGGGCCTTTGGCTCCGAGCTGCAGGACGTTCGTCCAGCTGACCGCGAGCCGGGCCACGCTCGATCCGGCCTGGGCCGCTTCCTCCGCGGCCTTCAGGAACCCTGGGCCGCTGTCGCTGAACCCGAACTCCGCCGGCGGTCGCTTGTTCCAGTTCGAGGCCAGGGCGACGCGCAGCGGTGTGTTCCGCCGTCTTCTGGCCGTCGTGCTTGCCGCCCGCGCCTCCGGCCGCCGCGCCGGTCACAGCAAGCGCTGCGGTCACCGCAGCGGCGATCGTCGCCTTGAAAACGCTTCCGCCGGGCCCACGCCCAGGAATACGCAACGCGCACCTCCGCCGATTCCGATACACCCCACGCCGTACCCGGCGCACGCCTAGTTCTATCGCAAATCGGCGCCGAGCGAACTCAGACCCTCTGCGGCGCCCCGCAGAGCGGCGAGTCGATCAGTGAGGCGGCTCGACCGCGTGAGCGGGCGGGCGCGACTCCTCGGCCAGCGAGGTGAGCTCGAGCACCCCGCGTGACGCCTCGTCGAGCACCTCGGTGGCCTCCTCGGCCGAGCGCGCGTAGAGCTCGACCAGCAGGTGGACGATGATCCGCTCCTCGTCGTGCTTGTGAAAGCGCACGTGGGTGAAGAACTCGCGTGTCCCGGGATCCCCGAATGCGGCGTAGGTGAGCGCGTCGGCCGCCTCTGGCCCGGAGCAGGTCTCGGCCTGGTCCTGATCAACGGTCACCGTGCACGATGCGACCCAGGGCGTCCCGGCGACCATCCGCTCCCAGCGATCCTCGATCGGGACGACGAGGTTCTCCTCGATTGCGAGGTGGGGTTGGTCATGCATGCAATCGAGGCACTGCACGACGGCCTCCTGGATCTCCTCGACCCGCTCCGCGGTCTCCCCCGACTCGGGGTCGACGCGGATGATCGCGTCGTAGTGGACCTGGGCCTCGAGACGGGTCGACCAGCACCGGTAGCAGCGCAGCCAGGCGCTGCGGTCACCGTTGAGCTCGCTCATCGACTGTGAGGGTAGCGCCGCTGATGCCCGGCGGCAGGACGGTCGCGGCCGCCGGCTCGGGTCGCCCACCGCGGCGTCTAGATCGGCGCCGGCGAGGCGGCTCCGCTGCGCTGTGCGACGAGCTCGACAATCTCGTCCATGATCCGGTTGATGTCGAAGTCCTTCGGCGTGTAGACCCGCGCGACCCCGGCGTCGCGAAGCTTCCCGGCGTCGGCGAGCGGAATGATCCCGCCGATCACCACCGGGGCATCGACGCCCTGCTCGCGCAGCAGTCGCAAGGTCTCGGGGATCAGCTCGAGGTGGGAGCCGGAGAGGATCGAGAGGCCGACGACATCGACGTCCTCCTCGACCGCCGAGGCGGCGATCTGCTCGGGCGTCAGCCGGATCCCCTGATAGATCACCTCCATCCCGACGTCGCGCGCGCGGACCGCGATCTGCTCGGCCCCGTTCGAGTGGCCGTCGAGCCCCGGCTTGCCGACCAGGATCCGAGGACGATGCCCGATCCGGCCCGCGAGCTCCTCGACCCGCGCCCGGACCGCCGCGAGCTGTGGCTCACCGCCCGCAGCCGCGCCGGCGCCGACGCCGGTCGGCGCGCGATAGTCGCCGAACACCTCGCGGAGGGTGTTGGCCCACTCGCCGGTCGTCGCCCCCGCCTTCGCCGCCTCGATCGTCGCCGGCATGATGTTCGCCGATTCCTCGCGCGCCGCATCGGCGAGGCGCTCCAGTGCCCGCGCGACGGCGTCCTCGTCGCGCTCTTCGCGCCAGCGCTCGAGCGCCTCGCGGCACTCGCGCTCGACCTCGGGGTCAGGTGTGAGGATGCCGCCGTCGGCGCCGGCGGTCAGCGGCGAGTCCTCGCTCTCGGTGAAGCAGTTCTGGCCCACGACGCGGATCTCCTCGCGCTCGATCCTGGCGATCCGATCGCTGTGGGACTCGACCAGGCGCGCCTTCATGTAGGCGACCGCCTCGACCGCGCCGCCCTGGTCGGCGACCACCGACATCTCCGTACGGGCGCCCTCGGTCAGCTCGGCGACCAGGCCGTCCATCACCTCCGAGCCCTCGAAGACGTCGGGGTACTCGAGCAGGTCGGTCTCGAAGGCGAGCACCTGCTGGATTCGCAGGCTCCATTGCTGATCCCAGGGCCGGGGCAGGCCGAGCGCCTCGTTCCAGGCCGGCAGCTGGACCGCGCGGGCGCGCGCGTTTCGCCCCAGGGTCACGGCGAGCGCTTCGAGGACGATCCGCTGCACGTTGTTCTCCGGCTGGGCCTCGGTCAGCCCCAGCGAGTTGACCTGGACGCCGTAGCGCAGGCGCAGGTACTTCGGCTCCTCGACCCCGTAGCGCTCGCGCCCGATCTCCTCCCAGAGCGCCGCCATCGCGCGCAGCTTTGCGTGCTCCTCGATGAATCGGACCCCTGCGTTGACGAAGAACGAAATCCGCCCGAAGACTCGCGGGAAGTCCTCCTCGGCCACCTGCCCGCGCGCCTTGACCTCGTCGAGGACAGCGACGGCGGTCGAGATCGCGAAGGCGATCTCCTGGACCGGGGTCGCGCCGGCCTCCTGGAGGTGGTAGCTGCAGACGTTGGTCGGGTTCCAGCGCGGGGTCTCGTTGACGGCGAAGGCGACCGTGTCGGCGATCAGCCGCATCGACGGTCCGGGCGGGAAGGCATAGGTGCCCCGGGACAGGTACTCCTTGATGATGTCGTTCTGGGTCGTCCCGGTCAGCGCCCCGCGCTCGACCCCGTTCTCGTCGGCGACGGTCACGTAGAGCGCCAGCAGCCACGCCGCGGTCGCGTTGATCGTCATCGACGTGTTCATCTCGGCGAGTGGGATCCCGTCGAGCAGCGCGTGCATATCCCCCTTGTGGGCGATGGAGACGCCGACCTTTCCGACCTCCCCGCGGGCGAGCGGGTGGTCGGGGTCGTAGCCGGTCTGCGTCGGCAGGTCAAAGGCGACCGAGAGACCTGTCTGGCCTTTGGCGAGGTTACGCCGATAGAGCTCGTTCGAGCGCCGGGCGTCGGAGTGCCCGGCGTAGGTGCGCATCACCCATGGCCGGTCGGGCTCGGGGAGCCGGTGCTCGTTCATCCGCTCGATTGTCCCAGGTAGCGTGCCCGATGAAATTGTCCGACCGCACCCTTGCGGGCACGTGCGTGTTGAGGGGGGTCCAGCGGCTACCCTGCGACGGGGCCGCAACCCTGATGAGAACGCCAGAGTCCAAACGCAAGGGCCTCATGCTCGCGCTCGCGCTCGCGACTGCCGTCCTGGGCACCGCTGCGCTGGGAACCGCGCTCGGGGCGGTGACCGTCTACGACAACAACTTCTCGAGCCGTGGCGAGTACAGGGAGATGATCAAGTCGGGCGGGGGCAAGCGCTGCGAGCGAAAGTTCCGCCGCAAGAGCAAGGCGATGCTGGCGTCGGTCAAGCGCAGCCCGACGACCTGCTCGTTTCGGGCGCCTGTGCAGGGCGACAACGAGCTGCCCAACCACGACGTCAAGCTGACCGGCAAGGTGCTGAAGAAGACCCGCGGCTCGCTGCGCGGGGGCGCTTTCCTCGAGCTCACCGTGCGCGCCGGTGGTGGCGGGATCGGCTATTCGCTGAGGGTCTTCCCTCACAAGGGGCGGTTCGAGCTCGTGCGCGGACCCGGCGGCAACGGCTTCCCGGTCAGGGGCACGAGCGCCGCGATCAAGAAGGTCAACAAGCCAAACCAACTGCGCCTGGTCGCGACCGGCTCCGAGGTTCGCGCGCTGGTCAACGGCAAGGAGGTGGCGAAGGTCGACGACCCCAACCCCGGCCAGGTGTCGGGCGCAAAGGTGCGGTTCGCGGTCGGCAGCCAGAAGGACAAGAAGGGCAACGTCGCCGCCACCTTCAAGAAGCTCGCAGTCGCGGTCCCGGATCCCTAGCGAGGCGCCCGATCTCGACCGAGACGCTCGAGCGGCCAAAGACCGGCGGGCCCGGGGAGGGGCTCGGCGGCAACTGGCAGGTGATCGTCCTCAACGATGACCACAACACCTTCGACCACGTCGCCGGCACTCTCGCGAGCGTCATCCCCGGCGTCTCGCTCGACGCCGGTCACCGGTTCGCCGAGCGCATCCACCGCAGCGGGCAAGCGGTCGTCTGGACCGGCCCCAAGGAGCCCGCGGAGCTCTATTGGCAGCAGCTCAAGGACGCGGGGCTGACGATGGCCCCGCTCGAACAGCACTGACTCCAGGCTGGGCCCTGACTCGAGGACACCGGCGGGCGACGCCTTGCAGGCGTCTCAGCCCCAGCGCGGCAGCTTGATGATCGAGCCGGCGGGCGATCCGCCGACGGCGGGGCGGCGCTTGCCGAGCCCACGCTTGCGCTTGCCGTCGCGGCGGCGGAGCTGAGCGACGCGGAGCCCGAGCAGCTTGCGCAGCTCGGCCGTGCGCGAGAACGGATCGGCGATCGTCTCGCCCGTGCTCAGCGAGACGGCGGCGAGCAGCGAGCCCTCGACCTCGAGCCCCAGCACCGGGCCTGTCGGCGCGGCGCTCGAGTCGCGCTCCGCGAGCCTGGCCAGCTCAGCCCTGTCCTCGTCGGTCAGGTCGACGCGACGGATCGTGATCTCGGTGTTGACGCTTGCACTCATCTCGCTCACCTCGCTGCTCTTCCCATTTCGTCCTCTCGAGCTTGAAACGCCCGGAGATGCTCCTGTGTGAGGGGCAGCATCGATCGGAATGGGCATTAGCGCAACAGCGATTCCTGTTTGAGCTGATAAGGTCCACTTATGCTGGATCTGAAGCGACTGGCGATCCTGCGCGAGGTCTCGAGACAGGCTTCGTTCTCGGGCGCTGCGGACGAGCTCTACCTCTCGCAGTCGGCGGTCAGCCAGCAGATCGCGAACCTCGAGCGGGAGGTCGGGATGCAGCTCCTCGACCGCACCCGCGAGGGCCCGAAGCTGACCGACGCCGGCACGGTGCTGGTCGCGCACGCGGAAGCGGCGCTCGCCCGGCTTGACGAGGCCGAGCGTGAGCTTGCTGCGATCGCCGGACTCGAGGGGGGTGAGCTGCGCCTGGCGAGCTTCCCGTCCGCAAGCGCGACGGTGCTCACCGAGGCCGTTTCAGCCTTTCACCAGCGCCACCCCGGCGTCCGGCTCTCCGTCCGAGACGCCGAGCCCGAGATCTCGCTGCCGCGCCTGCGCGGGGGCGAGCTCGACCTCGCGTTGAGCTTCGACTACCCGTCGGTCCCGGCGGCCGAGGAACGCGACCTCGATCAGACTCTGCTGCTCACCGAGTCGATGTACGTCGCGCTCCCCAAGCGCCATCCGCTGGCGAAGCGCGACGTCGTCCCGCTGATCGAGCTTTCCGACGCCGTCTGGCTGTCGGGTTCCTGCCCGAGCTCGTGCGGCGAGGCGGTGATCGGCGCCTGCCGGCGGGCCGGCTTCGAAGCCCGGGTCGGGTTCGAGTCCGATGACTACCACGTGATGCAGGGCTTCATCGCCGCCGGCCTCGGGGTCACTCTGCTGCCCGACCTGGCGCTTCCGACGCTGCGTCCCGAGCTCGTCGTCCGGCCGACCGATCCGCCGGCTCCGAGCCGGCGCGTGTGGGCCGTGACTCGGTCAGAGCAGGCGCGCTCGCCGGCGACCGAGGAGATGCTCGCGATCCTGACCGAGGTCGGCGCGGACTTCGCCGACCGCAGCCGCAAGCAACTCGAGCTCGCCGCGTAGTCGGATCGAGCGCGGCACGACCGGCGTCAGGCGCAGCCGGAGACCTTGTCGCGCTCGCCACCACCGCCGCATCGATCGTGGCCGGGGCCACCGATGAGGCGGTCCCGCCCGCCGCCTCCGCGCAGCCTGTCGCTGCCGCCGTTGCCCGCGAGCAGGTCTCGCCCGCCGGCGCCGCGGGCCCGATCCGCGCCTGGACCGGCACAGACGACGTCCCGCCCCTTGCCCGCGCTGATCACGTCCTTGCCTCCCGCGGCCACGATCACGTCCCGGCGCGGGGTGCCGCCGAGCCGGTCCCCGGCGGCCGTGCCGCTGATCGTCGCGATCCGACCCTTGCAGCGGGCCGGCTCGACCTCGACACCGACCGAGGCGAGGTCGGTGAGCCCGTCGGGATCGGTGACGCGAAGGCGGGCGACGTAGCTGCCCGGCTCGGCGTAGGTGTGGGCGAGTCGCGACGCGGAGCCGTCGTCGTACTCGCCGTCGCCGTCGAGGTCCCAGGCGAAGGCGAGCGCCCCGGACGGGCCGTTGGGATCGCTGGATTCGCGGGCATCGAGCTCGACGCGCAGGGGCGCGACCCCGGTCGCCGGCGTCGCCCGGGCGACGGCGGTGGGCCCGGTCCAGCGCACACGGCGCACCGTGCCGCCGAACAGGTCGACGTAGTAGAGCGAGCCGTCGGGACCGAACTGCACGTCGACCGGGTAGGTCGCGGCGCCGACGAAGCGGCTCACCTGGCTCGGATCGGGCGCTCCGTCGCCGTCCGCGTCCCGGATCGCCCAGATGCAGGCCCGTTGGATGTCGGCGAAGAACAGGGCCCCCTGATACGCGTCGGGGTATGAGGGGCCGCGCTCGAACGCGAGCCCGCTGACCGCCGAGGAGCTGGCGTCGTGGACGCAGCCGTCGCCCGCGGTGACCGTGGCCGTGTGGTCGTAGGAGAGGAACGGGTCGCCTTGCCCGCCCGCGGCGTAGAGCGACTCGCAGAGGTCGAGGCCGAGCGCGTCGTACCTCGACTGGCGGACGCCGCCCTCGAAGCAGGGCCAGCCGAAGTTGCGCACCTGGCCCGGCGGCAGCCGGTTGATCTCCTCGCTCGTGCTCCACCCGACGTCGCCGATCCAGAGCTCGTCGGTGCCGGGGCGGACCGCGAACCGGAACGGGTTGCGCAGCCCGTAGGCGACGATCCGGCGCGCGTTCGGGTCCTCGTTGCCCGCGCCGGGGTTGTCGGCCGGTGCCGCGCCGGTGACCGGGTCGACCCGGATCACCGTTCCCCCGAGCCCGGTCGGGTCGTCGGCTGAGCGCACGTCCTGTGCTCGCAGCGCCCCGCCTTCGCCGTCCGGGTCCCCGCACGCGTTCGCCGGTGTGCCGACCTGGCCGAAGTCCTCGCGGTAGTAATCCGCTCCCTCGCCGCCGCTGGCATAGAGCGCTCCGCTGGCACCGAAGCCGAGCGCGCCGACCGAGTGGGTTTCGAACTGCACGCACCAGTCGTCGATCAGGGTCGTCCGGTCGACCACCGCGCCGCCTCCGGGCGAGAGCTCGAGTCGCTCGAGCCGGCCGCTGGCCGGACAGCTCTCGGGCTCGGGGTCGCTGCCGTCGCGCGGCGGGTCGACGCAGTCGTCGAAGTCAGTACCCGCCGGCCCATAGAGCGGCGCGGCGCCGCCGACCTCCGCGTCGCGTGAGTAGAGCGCGTAGAGGTAGGGCCGAGTCGGGAAGTCGGGGTCGAGCTCGAGCCCGAGCAGCCCCCGGTTCTGCTCCACCGGGTTGTGGACCTGTGTCCGGTTGTCGTCGAGGACCTGCGCGGAGGTGTCGCCGATCCCGTCGAAGAGCTTGATCACGCCGCGCTGCTCGGCGACCACGATCCGTCCGTCGGGCGCAAAGCGGACCGCGGTCGGCAGGTTGAGCCCGGAGAGCACGGTCGATTCCTCGAATCCCGGTTGCAGCTCGGCGCCCCGGGCGCCGTCGGTACCCGCGAACAGCACCAGCACGCAGCCGCCCAGCGCCGCGAGCCGCCACGGCTTCGATCTCCCGATCCCCCCGATTTCGATCCCCGATCTCCGGCCTCTCGACCGGCCGATCATACGCCCCTACGGCGAGCCGTTCGAGGCCTGGACGACCGCATTGGCGACCTGCGCATGCCAGTGCTGGTCGATCGGCTTGTGGTAGAGCGACAGCATCTCCCGGCGCAACGTCGCGAGCTCGTCGGAGAACCACCAGCGCTCATGATCGGCGCGGTCCTCCCACATGGTGACCTGGCGGATGTGCAGAGGGTCGTCTTCGTTGCGCGAGAGGAAGGCGCTGCGGGCGCCGTAGGCGAGCGCGCGGTCGAGCGCCGGCCGCCAGACCTCGAGGAAGCGGTCGCGCCGGAACGGGATCACGTGCCACTCGATGTAGTGGATCTCCATCGCGCCCTAGCCTAACCGCGGACTGGATCGCCCATCTAGGCCCCGACCTCGGCCCAGATCGCGCCCTCGCCGTCCTCGTGCTTGCCCTCGTCAGTCGAGGTGGCGCCGACCATGATCGAGATCTTGCCCGCGTGCTTGTTGTCGCGCAGGAGTTGGTGGGCGTGGGGGACGGCGTCGAACTCCATCGCCTGCCAGAGCACGGGGCGGATCCTGCCCTCCGAGATCAGCGCGGTGGCGCGCATGCACTCATAGGCGTTGGCGAAGTGCGAGCCGAGGATCTCCTTCTGCTTCATCCACAGGTAGCGGACGTCGAAGTCGAGGTTGTACCCCGAGGTGGCGCCGCAGATCACGACCTTGCCGAACGGCTTGACGGCGAACACCGAGGTCGGGAAGGTCGCCTGCCCGACGTGCTCGAAGACGATGTCGGGGGCGTCGCCGAGGATCTGCTTGACCCGCTTCGCGAACCCGCGCGAGGCGGCGAAGCGCTCCTTATCGGCCGCGGGGTCGGCTGCCGGGTGGTTCGCGTCGCTGCGCATCATCTCGCCGAACTCGTTGCGGTTCACGTAGTCGACCGCGCCGAGCTGCTTGACCAGCTCGCCCTTCTCGTCCGAGGAGACGACGCCGACGGCGCTCGCGCCCGCCGCCGCGCAGAGCTGGGTCGCGAATACCCCGAGGCCGCCGGCGGCGCCCCAGATCAGCACCTTGTGGCCCGCCTGGAGCTTGCAGCGGTCGATCAGCATCCGATAGGCCGTGAAGTAGGTGAGGCCGAAGGCCGACGAGTCGACCCAGGAGAGGTTGCGCGGCTTGGGCAGGAGCTGCTGGGCCTGGACCTTGGTGAACTGCGCGAACGAGCCCCAGGTCGTCTCGTAGCCCCAGATCATCTGGCTCGGCGCCGCGAGCGGATCGAGCCCGTGCACCTCGACGTCCTCGTAGGAAGCCTGGTTGCAGTGGATCACGACCTCGTCGCCGGGCTTCCACCGGGTCACGCCCTCGCCGACCTTCCAGACGATCCCGGAGGCGTCCGAGCCGCCGATGTGGTGCCCGTACTCGGGGTGGTCGCCGTAGTTGAACACCGAGACCGGCTCGCCGAGTGCCGCCCAGACGTTGTTGAAGTTGACGCCGGCGGCCATCACCCGGACGACGACCTCGAACGCGCCCGGCTCGGGCACCTCGATCTCCTCGACCTGGAACGCGTCCTTGGGCTCGCCCTCGCGCTCCTGGCGGATCACCCAGGCGGCCATCTTCGCCGGCAGCGTGCCGGGTTCCACGTCGAGCTTCGAAACGTCCGCCACGTCTACCGCCAACTGGGATCACTCCTGTCGTCTCGAGTTCTGAGCGCGCCGGATGCTACGCGATAAGAATCCCCTGTCGATGAAGATCCACACGCTCACCGACGGCGGCCAGCGGGCCGAGGACGTCGCCGAGACGGTGGCCGGCTTCGTGGGCGAGGCCCGCGAGTCGCTCGACCTCGCCCTCTATGACGTACGCCTGCCGGGGGCCGCGGGGGAGATCGTCGCCGGCGCGCTGCGCGAGGCGGCCGGGCGGGGGGTGGAGGTGCGGCTGCTCTACAACGTCGACTCCGACCGCCCTCCCGCCCTACATCCGCCGCCCGCGACCCGGCCCGAGATCCTCGCCGAGCTGCCGATCGACGCTCGGCCGGTGCCGGGGATCCCCGACCTGATGCACCACAAGTACGCGGTCCGCGACCGCGCCGCGGTGCTGACCGGATCGGCGAACTGGACGGTCGATTCCTGGACCCGGCAGGAGAACGTGCTGGTCGCGGTCGAGTCCGGGCCGCTCGCCGGGGCGTACGCCGCGAACTTCGCCGAGCTCTGGGAGCACCGCGACGTCGAGCGCTCGGGCAGGGTCGAGCCGCGCGCGTTCGAGCTCGACAGGGGCACAACGGCCCGGGCCTGGTTCACGCCCGGCCACGGCGCCGAGCTGGCGCAGGCGATCGCGTCGGCGATCGGCTCGGCCCGGCGCCGGGTCCGGATCGCCTCTCCGGTGATCACCTCGGCCCCGATACTCGGCACCCTGGCCGAGCTCGGCCAGCGCGGCACGCTCGACATCGCGGGGGTGATCGACGAGCCACAGACCGATGCCGTCTACGGCCAGTGGGCGACGAACGGTGTTTCGGCCTGGAAGATCCCGCTGCTCGCGAAGACGGTCCAGCTGCTCGAGCTCTCGGGCAAGCCCTCAACCCCGTGGGGTCCCGAGACAGTCCACGATTTCATGCACGCCAAGGTGACCGTGGCCGACGACACCGCCTTCGTCGGCTCGTTCAACCTCTCGCGATCGGGGGAGCTGAATGCCGAGAACGTGCTCGAGCTTCGCGACCCGGCGGTCGCCGACACGCTGGCGGCGTTCGTCGACGCGGTCCGCGCCCGCTACCCGCCGTCCTCGGTGCCCGAACAGGCGATCGCGAGGATCTCCGGCAGCTCGTCGGCGAGTGAGGCGATCTCGGCGTCGGCCGGCGAGATTCGGCCCCCCGCGAGCAGCTCCGACCTCACCCAGCCCCAGAGCTCGGACCAGTAGCCGCTGCCGACGAGCACCACCGGGCGGTCGATCGCCTCGCCGGTTTGGATCAGGGTCAGGATCTCGAACGTCTCGTCGAGAGTGCCGAAGCCGCCGGGCAGGATCACGAACGAGCGCGAGTAGCGCACGAACATCAGCTTGCGAACGAAGAAGTAGTCGAAGGTGACCCCGACGTCGACATAGGGATTGAGCCGCTGCTCGGCTGGAAGCACGATGTTGAGCCCGACCGAGGTCGCCCCCGCGTCGCGCGCGCCGCGGTTCGCCGCCTCCATCAGGCCGGGCCCGCCTCCGGTGATCACCGCGAACCCGGCCTCGCCGACCGCACGGCCGATCGCCCGCGCCCGGGCGTACTCGGGGTCATCCGCGGGGACCCGCGCCGAGCCGAAGACGCAGACCGCTGGACCGATCCCCGCCAGGCGCTCGAAGCCGGCCCGGAACTCGCGCTCGATCTTCGCCAGCCGCTCCTCGTCGCTGTAGTACGAGACCACCCACGGCTGCTCGGCGCCGATCATCTCCTTGCCGCCGGTGGCCGGATCCACATCCACCGCGCGATTGTCGCCTGTCAGCTTCGCGTCCGGGATCCCGACTACCTTCGAGAGCCCTCATGGAAGCCTCGGAAAGCCCACAACTGCCGATCGAGACGAGCCCTGACGGGACCGTGCGGGCGCTCGGCGACCGGCTCGTGATCGAGTCGCTGACGGTCGAGGACGAGCGCGCCGCGAAGCTCGTTCGTGAACGCGCCGAGGCGGGCCACGCGCCGGCGCAGACCGTCCGCGACGCGGTCGAGATCGGGGCGCGGGTGCTCGAGCGGGAGGGGACGGCCGCGGAGGTTGACTACGTGCGGGCGGAGTTCGAGCGGCAGGCGAGCGAGCTGCGCGAGCGGCTCGGCAAGGCGCTTGAGTCCGGCGACGAGCTGCTCGCCGAGCGGATCACCGCAAGCTTCGACGGAACGCGAGACGGCTCGGTGCAAAAGCAGATCGACTCCGTCCTGCGGGTGGCGCTGACCGAGCAGCGCGAAGCGCTGGTCAAGCAGTTCTCGGCCCAGGAGGGATCGAACCCGCTGTTCGACTTCAAGGACGCGATGGTCAAGGTCTATAAGGAGCTGGGCGCCCGCCAGCAGGCCGAGGGGGAGGAGAACCGGCGCGTGATCGGCGAGCTGCGGCGCGAGGTGGTCGAGCTGCGCGAGCGCGGCGAGGCCGACAGCCGGGTTGCCGACGAGGCCGAGCGTGGAACGGCGAAGGGGCGCACGTTCGAGGACCTCGTGCACGCCACCCTGGAGGAGATCGCCCAGGGGCACGGGGACGCCGCGCATCACGTCGGCGACGCCTCGAGTGAGTCCGGCGGCAAGAAGGGCGACACCGTGGTCGAGATCGGCGGCGCTGTCGGTGGACCGCTGGCGACCGTCGTGTTCGAGGCCAAGAACAAGCGACTGTCGAAGAACGACGCCTGGACCGAGCTCAACAGCTGCATGGGCGAGCGTGACGCGACCTTCGCCGTGCTCGTCGTCGCCGGCGACGACAAGGTGCCGGCCGGGCTCGACGAGCTGACTGAGTACCAGGGCAACAAGATCATCGCCGTGCTCGATCGTGAGAGCCCCGACCCGCTGGCGCTGCGCCTGGTCTACCGCTACGCGCGCGCCCGCGTGCTCGCCGAGGGTGCCGCCGAGCTCGAGGTGGATGCGGCCGGTGTCCGCGACGCCGCCGAGGAGGCGGCGGCGCGGCTGAAGCGCGCCAACCGGGTCCGCAAGTCGCTCACCAACGTCACCAACAGCGCCAAGGCTGCGGGAGACGAGTTCGACGAGATGGTCGCCGACGTCGAGCGTTGCCTGGCGCGGATCGAGGGCCTGATCGCGGCGGCGACGACCGAAGAGCCGCGCTAGCGGCCAGGGTCAGGGCAGAAGCAGCTCGTTCTGGGCGCTGGGACGCTGCGGACCGATCGTCAGTGTCGTATCGGCAACCGTCGAGTCCTCAGCCGCCGAGACGGTGTACTCACCCTCGAGCAGCTCGGTCTTGAGCTGGCCCGTGTCGCCGGGCAGGATCTCCTCGCTGGCGGCGTCGGTCGGCCCTTCGAGCACCAGCGCCCCCGGCTCGCTCGACAGGTTCGCGATCGTGAACGTCGCCAGCCCGGCGCCGATCGCGCCGGTTGCCCTCGGGCTGACGCTGACCTCGGTGTCGTTGATCACGGCGGCGACCGAGACCGGGGAAGGCGGTCGCGGATCGTTGGCGAAGTCGTCGTCGCCGCAGGCCACGGTGCCGAGCCCGGCGACAAGCGCCGCCGCCGATCCGACGAGCCTCCTCACGCGCATGATCGGGGCAACCCTAACCGAAGCCGCGGCACGGGCAGGCAGGTCAGAACGGCAGCGCGACGACCTCGCCCTCGCCTCGTTCGCCGACCCGGACCGTGGTCCCGTCCTCGGCCTCGCGGCGGACGATCGCGAGCGCGATCGGCCCGTGGGCGGGGGAGAGGACCGCGGTCCCGATCGTGCCGAGCTCGCGCTCGCCGACCCGGATCGGCTCGCCGGTTGAGGCGGGCGCGGTGAGCCTGAGCCCGCGCAGGCGCCGGTTCGGCTTGCCCTTGTAGTGCAGCCGGGCGACGGTCTCCTGGCCGATGTAGCAGCCCTTGCTGAAGCTGACCGCCCGCTCATTGATCCCCGCCTCCTCGGGGATCGTTGCGGTGGTCATCTCAAACCCGAAGCGTGGCCTGCCGCTCTCGACCCTGACGATCTCCGCCGCCTGCTCGCCGATCCGCTCGGCGCCGAGCCCGAGTAGGGCGTCGCCCACCGCGTCGAGCTCGCCGGCGGCGGAGATCAGATCGACGCCCAGATCGATGCTCACGGCGCGGCACTCGACGCCGCCGACCTCGGCCTCGCGGTGGCCGTGCTCGGGCCCGGGCGGGCCCGACAGCGCCAGCTCGCCGGCGCCCGGCCCGATCACCGAGAGGACCGCGAGCCCCGTGGAGAGGTCCTCGACCTCGACCGCGCGGCCGACCTTGTACATGGTCAGGTGCTTGAGCACGGCGTCGGCGGCGAGCGCCTCGGTCTCGATCAGGAACCCGGCGTCGGTCCGCAGCACCCGCATGTCGCCCTGCATCCGGCCCTTGCGATCGAGCAGCGCCGCGTAGCAGCCGCTCCCCGGAGCCAGGGCCTCGACGTCGTTGGTGAGCTGGCCCTGCAGAAACTCGGCCGCGTCGGCCCCGGTGACCTCGAGCAGTCTGCGCTCGGGCCGCTTCAGCACCCCGGCGCCCTCGCGCAGGACACGGTACTGGGCGTCGACCTCGATCTCGGCGGCGCTCTCGACCATGGCTCGATGATGACAGCCGTAAGCGCGCCGATCCCGCGTGTCCTCCGAGCAACCTGGGCCAGTCGACCTTTTGATCTGTCAAAATCGAGGTTGTGGACGAGCCAAAGCACGATCGCGACGGCGAGACGCCCGTCACCCGCCCCGGCAAGGGCGCGATCAGCCGGCGCAAGCTCCTCGCCGGTGGGGTGCTCGCCGCGCCGACGCTCGCCGTCCTGCACGAGACGGTTCCGCACCAGGGCCTGCACGCGGCGCTCGGTGGCGGCTCGCATCCTGCCGCCGCGGCGGCGGCGGATCATCAGCATGCGGGCAACGGCGCCGTTCCCAGCCACGCTCATGCCGGAGGTCTGGCCGGGCCGACGTTTCGCGGGGGCGCACAGGTCGACCACCGCGCCAACGGCTTCAACCCGACCGAGATCCTGCGCGACTTCGACTACGGCCGGACCCGGCGGCTCGCCAGCGGGCGGCTGCTTCGCGAGTGGACAATCGTCGCCTCCGACAAGGAGATCGAGGTCGCGCCCGGGGTCAGGTTCCCGGCCTGGACCTACAACGGCCGCGTCCCCGGCCCGACCCTCCGCTGCCGCGAGGGGGACCGGCTGCGGGTCCGGTTCGTAAACGGCTCTGCCCACCCGCACACGATGCACTTCCACGGCCTGCACCCGGCGCTGATGGACGGGATTCCCGGGATCGGCGCGGGCTTGATCGAGTCCGGCAAGTCAACTGTCTATGAGTTCGAGGCCGAGCCCTTCGGCGTTCACCTCTACCACTGCCACGTCGCGCCGCTGGCCGAGCACATCGCCCGCGGCATGTACGGCACCTTCGTCGTCGACCCCGCGCAGGGCCGCCCGGAGGCTGACGAGATGGTGATGGTCCAGCACGGCTACAACACCACCTTCGACGCCGAGGGCAACCAGCTCTACGCGGTCAACGGGATCCCGTTCCACTACATGAACGAGCCGATCGCGGTGCAGCGCGATCGGCTGGTCCGGATCTACCTCGTCAATGCGCTCGAGTACGACCCGATCAACTCGTTCCACATCCACGGCAACTTCTTCGACTACTACCCGACCGGCACCTCGCTGACCCCGACCGAGTTCACCGACACGGTGATCCAGGGCCAGGCCCAGCGGGGGATCTGCGAGCTGCGCTTCCCGCACGCCGGGCCGTTCATGTTCCACGCTCACAAGACCGAGTTCGCCGAACTCGGTTGGATGGGCTTCTTCGAGGTCGAATAGGTGGAGGCGCGAAGCGAGGCCTCGACCGGCGAGCTCGCCCCCCTGGACCGCTGGCCAGCCTGGGGGCTGGCCGTCGCCGCGGTGGCGCTGATCGCTGCCGTGCTGGTCGCACTCGCGCTCGCCGGCGGTGACGCGCTTCCGGAGCGCGCCGGTCCCCCGGTCGAGGAGCTGGCGGTCGAGCGGACGGTGCTCGAACCGAACCGGATCGAGCTCCGGGTCCGAAACGTCGGGCCCGACGCGGTCGAGTTGGCGCAGGTCTTCGTCAACGATGCGTATGTCGACTTCGAGGCGGGCAGCGAGCGGATCGGCAGGCTGGGCAGCGAGTCGGTCTCCCTCGACTACCCATGGCAGGAAGGCCAGCCCTACCTGGTCTCGCTGTTGACCTCGAGCGGAGCGGTGATCGAGCACGAGATCCCGGTCGCCGTCGAGACCCCGGCCGGCGACGCCGGCTTCTTCGGGCTCATGGCCCTGCTCGGGACCTACGTCGGGATCATCCCCGTGATCCTCGGGATGCTGATGCTGCCGGCGATACGGCGTCTGCACGAGCGCTGGGTCCGCGTGCTGCTCGCGTTCACGGTCGGGCTGCTCGGCTTCCTGGTCGTCGACGGCACCCTCGAGGGGCTGGAGCTGGCGGGTGAATCGGGAGCCGCCTTCGGCGGCGCCGAGCTCGTCTTCCTCGGCGCCGGGCTGGCCTTCCTCGCCCTGACCGGGCTCGACCGGTTCCTCGTCGGGCGTCGCGAGCGGGCCGCCGCCTCGGGCTCGCGCGCGATCCAGCTCGCGCTCATGATCGCGATCGGGATCGGCCTGCACAACCTCGGCGAGGGGCTTGCGATCGGGTCCGCCTACGCGGTCGGCGAGCTCGCCCTGGGCGCCTTCCTGGTGATTGGGTTCGCGATTCACAACACCACCGAGGGGATCGCGATCGTCGCCCCGTTGGCCCGCGAGCGGCCCTCGATCGCGCGCCTGATCGGACTCGGGTTGATCGCCGGAGCGCCGGCGATCGTCGGAGCGCTGATAGGTGCCTCGATCGACAACGCCGAGCTCTCCGCGCTCCTGCTCGGGATCGGAGTCGGCGCGATCGTCCAGGTGATCGTCCAGATCCTGCCCTCGGTCCGCGATCGGGCAGGTCGCCTGCTCGACGCCGCCAACTCCGCCGCGATCGCCGCCGGCGCCCTCGCCCTCTACTTGACCGGCTTGCTGGTCTCGGTCTGATGGCGACCGACTCCCACACCCGCCACTGGCGGGCCGCCCCCAACACCGAGGCGGTCGAGGACTACGCGAAGGCGATCTACGCGCTCGCCCGACGCGCCGACGGGCCGGTCGGGACCTCGGCGCTGGCTCGTCGCCTCGGCGTCTCGCCGGGGACAGTGACCGCGATGCTGAAGCGGATGGCCGACCTCGGCCTGGTCGAGCACCGCCCCTACCACGGTGTGGTGCTGACCGCGGCCGGCGAGCGCGTGGCGCTCGAGGTGATCCGCCACCATCGGCTGCTCGAGGCCTACCTCGCCGACGCGCTCGGGATGCCGTGGGACAAGGTCCACGCCGAAGCCGAGGTGCTCGAGCACTACATCTCGGAGGAGCTCGAGGAGCGGATCGCGACCGCGCTCGGCGACCCTAGCCACGATCCGCATGGCGACCCGATCCCCGACCGCGAGCTCTCCCTCGCCGACGGCGAGGGAGTAGCGCTGGCGCGGCTTGGCCCGGGCGAGGGCGGGGTCTTCAGCCGCGTCTCGGACTCCGACCCGGAGATGCTTCGCTACCTCGCTGGGCTCGGGATCTGGCCGGGGATCGAGGTCCGCGTCGAGCGCCGAGACCCGTTCGAGGGCCCACTCTACGTCCGCGCCGCCGGGAGCGTGCACGCGCTCGGCGGCGAGCTGGCGCTGGCGATGCGGGTGATCGTCGACGAACCGCAAGCCTGAGCGGCGACGCTGCGGATACGCTTTGCCAGGTGGCGCTCGCCGACGACTTCCAGCAGCTGCTCGACTCGCTGCCCGCCGACTGGACCGACATCGCCTGCGACCTGCGCCTCGCCGACGAGGATCGTTACGTCGACGCGGCGGTGCTGCTGACCCAGGTCAACGCGCAGCCATACTCAAAGGCCGAATGGCACTTCCGGCTCAACGTCGCCCATAGCTTCGGCCACGCAGCGGCGGCGGAGACGGTCGCCGGGACGCTGGCGTTGCTGGACGGGCAGGGAATCAAGGGCGAGCTGATCGTCCGCGACGTGCAGGAAGGGCGGGCGGAGGTCGTGCAGATGTGGGGCCGGCCGGATTCCGTCAGGCGCGAGTTCCGCGCCCGGCGCTCTCTCTGAACGCGCCGCCGCCCGCAGAGGGCGGCTCGCCGGTCAGCGTCGGGATCACGGAGGCGAACTGGTTCGCGACCACGCGGGCGCGGTTGATCTCGGCCCGGGTCCACGCGCGCTCGTCCGAGCGGTAGGCCTCGATCAGGCCGAGGCTCTCGCCGCGACAGACGACCGGGACCATGAGCAGCGAGCGCTCCCCGAGCGCCAGCAGCAGCGCGACCTCGCTCGGGTCGCTGTCGGGGTCGCCGACGACCACTTGGACCGCCTCCTGCTCATCGAGCACCCGGGCGCTGAGCGGGTATTCGTCAATCGCAAACAGCCGCTGCTCGGCGGGCTCGCCGGTCTCGGCCAGGGTCTCGAGCGCAGCCGCCTCGGAGTGCCACGCGGAGAGCGCGATCTGCGAGGCGCCGAGCTCGGCGGCGATCAGGGCGAGCGCGCTCTCGAGGTCATCGCGGGTTCGCGCGCCGGCGAGCCGCGCGCTCAGATGGACGAGGCGACGGTCGCTGGCGCCGACCGGGTGGCGCTCGGCCGGCATCGAGCGGAAGGTCTCGGCGAGTGACGAGCGGCAGAGCTCGGCGGCCTCCTGAGAGACGCCGCCCCAGGGCTCGCCGGGACGCGCCAGCGCATAGCCCTGGCCCCACTGCACGTCGAGGTCGGCGATCACCGCCAGCTCCTCGAGACTCTCGATCCCCTCGGCGCAGACGGTCGCGCCGACGTCGCGGGCGAAGCGGACGAACGACTCGACCAGCGCCATTCGGGCGGGGTCGGTGTGGATGTCGCGGATCAGCGCCTGGTCGAGCTTGACGATGTCCGGGCGGACCCGCATCAGCTGCTTGAGCCCGGCATGGCCGGCGCCGGCGTCGTCGATCGCAATTCGCGCCCCGCGCTCGCGTAGGTCGGCGACCGCTTCTTGGAGCGAGTCGTCGTCGGGCACGAACTCGTGCTCGGTGATCTCGACCACGATCCCCTCCAGGCTCCCGCTCAGGGTCCGTTGGACGACCGCGGTGGAGAGCGCCGACGGGCTCACGTTGATCGCCAGGTGGGTGTCGAAGGGCCGACCGAGGGGCTCGAGCGCGGCGCTGATCGCGGCGGCTTCGAGCTCCGGCCCGAGCCCGCTGCCGTGCGCCTGGGCGAACCAGACGTCGGGGGCACGCCTGCTCGAGCCCGCGAACCGGGCCAGCGCCTCATAACCGACGATGCGGCCGTTGGCGAGCGAGACGACCGGTTGGAAGACCGGGTGGATCGGGCGCGCTCGGGCGAGCAGCGTCTCGATCTCGGCTCGCTGGCGCTGGGACCACGTCGTCGGGTGGTCCGGGTCGAAGCGGCGGGTGCGCCGCTTGCCGCCCTGCTTTGCCCAGTAAAGGGCGCTGTCGGCGAGCTGGCAGAGAGCCGAGGGGTCGTCGGCGTCGGCGGGGAAGGCGGCGATCCCCGCCGAGCAGCTGAGCTCGAAGCCGCGGACCGCGATCGCGGCGACGTTCGCGCGAGCGCGTTCGGCGACCGCGAACGCGGCCTCCCCGTCGGAGCCGGGGAGCACGAGGGCGAACTCCTCGCCGCCCACCCGGGCCGCGGTATCGTTGCTGCGGATCGCCTCCCGCAGCGCCGAGCCGACGGCGCTCAGGATCGTGTCGCCATAGGGATGCCCGTGGGTGTCGTTGACGACCTTGAAGTTGTCGAGATCGAGCGTCACCAGCGCCACCGGGCGGGCGAGCTCGGATGCGTGATCGATCTCGGCTCGCAGGGTCTCTTGAAAACCACGGTGGTTGGCGAGCCCGGTGAGCGCGTCGGTCGCGGCGAGGCTGAGCAGACGCTTGTGCTGGCGTTGAATCAGGAGCAATAGGGTGCCGGTGAGCAGCACCCCGGCAACCCCGAGCGCGAGCAGCCCCGAGCGGCTGAGCTGGCTGCCGGCGAGCACGACTGCGCCGAGCCAGAGCAGGCCGCAGGCAACGGCGGCGGCGAGCAGCATTCGCGAGCGCGTCTGGACCGCCTCGGCCTTGCCTCGGAATGGATGTCTGCGCACGGGATCGACCCCTCTCCCCCGAACCCATCGGCGGCTGGGGGAGCGGGCTTGAGCAGCGATAGGCTTGCCGCGATGGCCGATCACGCGCTCTCGGACGAGTTGCTCGCGTTCGTCGAGATCCCGAAGGGAAGCCGCAACAAGTACGAGTTCGACGAGGCGATCGGGCACGTGATCCTCGATCGCTTCCTCTCCTCGTCGATGGTCTACCCGACCGACTACGGGTATCTGATCGGGCACCACGGCCGCGACGGCGATCCGCTCGACGCGATGGTCTGCGTTTCGGAGCCGACCTTCCCCGGCTGCGTGATCCCGGTCAAGCCGATCGCGCTCTTCGTGATGCGCGACGAGAAGGGCGAGGACGACAAGGTCGTCTGCGTGCCCACCCACGATCCGGGCTGGAACACCGCCCGCACCCTCGACGACATACCCGAGGCCCTCCAGCGCGAGATCACCCACTTCTTCTCCGTCTACAAGCAGCTCGAGGGCAAGGAGGTAGTGGTCGAAGGCTGGCGCTCGCGGGAGGAGGCGCTCGATGTGATCGCCGACGGCCGGCGACTGCAGCTCGAGCGCGAGCGGACCGCCGGGGCGCAGTAGGCCCGGATCAGTACACTGCCGCCCGTTCACTGACCCAGGGAGGAGTTTCGACGTGCGGGATAGAGGTCTGGCGGCGTACATCGGGGAGCTGATCGGGACCCTCTTCCTGGTCTTCGTGGTCGGCGTGGTGGTCTCGCTCTTCGTCTCCACCAGCCCCACCTCGCAGACCGGCTCGGACTTCGCCGTCGTCGGGCTCGTGCACGCGTTCCTGCTCTTCCTGCTCGTGATCGCGCTCGGCCAGGTCAGCGGCGGGCACTTCAACCCGGCGGTCACGACCGCCGCCTGGGCGATGCGGAAGATCGACCCGATCGACGCGGTCGTCTACATCCTCGCCCAGCTCTCGGGCGCGGTCCTCGGCGCGCTCCTGTGCAAGGGCCTGTTGCTCGACGAGGGCCGTGCGAGCGGCTACGGCAACGCCGAGGTCTCGCCGCTTCTCGGGGGCAACTTCGCCGGCGGGGTGGTCGAGGCGCTGGGCACCTTCCTGCTCGTCACCGCCGTGCTCGCCGTCGCGATGAACCCGCGCGCCCGCCAGGAGTGGGCGCCGCTCGTGATCGGCACCACGCTCGGCTTCGCGGTGATGATCTTCGGACCGCTGACCGGCGGGTCGTTCAACCCGGCGCGCTGGTTCGGCCCGGCCCTGATCGACAGCTCGATCGACGGCAGCGACCTGCTCGTCTACGTGCTCGGGCCGCTGGTCGGCGCCTTGGTCGCGTTCGCCGTCTACCGCTTCGTGATCGCCGGCCCGCAGTACGCGGAGGGGGCGGAGCCACCGACCTCCGACGTCCGCGGGGCCGCGCAGGCGGTCAAGGACGCCGAGGTTCGCGAACGCAACAGATAGCAAGCGGTAGCGTGTGGGCGTGCGCCGCGTAACGTTCTCGCGCAACTACACGCTCTCGCTCTCGCGCACCTGCCGCTGCTACTGCAAGTACTGCGCCTTCGCCACCCATCGTGCCCACCTCTACCCGCCGGAGGAGGTGGAGCAGCGCCTCGACCTGGCGCTGCGCCGCAACGCCAAGGAGCTGTTGGTGCTCACCGGCGAGGCGCCCGAGGTCAACCCCGAGGTCGCCGAGCGGCTGCGCGCCTACGGGCACCCGGACTTCGTTTCCTACGTCGTCTGGGCATGTGAGCGAGCGCTCGAGCGCGGGCTGCTCCCGCACACCAACCTAGGCGTGCTCTCAGCGGCCGAGCTCCGCCGGCTGCGCGAGGTCACCGCCTCGCAGGGGTTGATGTTGGAGTCGGCAAACCCCGACCTCGTCGTTCACCAGGGCTCTCCGACCAAGCACCCCGAGGTCCGCCTGGAGACGATCCGCGCCGCCGGCGAGCTGCGGGTCCCGTTCACCACCGGGATCCTGGTCGGGATCGGCGAGAGCGCCGACGAGCGGATCGAGGCGCTCGAGGCGCTCGCCGAGCTGCACCGCGAGTACGGGCACATCCAGGAGATCATCCTGCAGAATTTTGTTCCGCACCCTCGGTATTACGGGGCGGAGGTGGCGGAAATCGCCGACGCGGCTGCTCGGGACCGCTGGGGACAGGATTCTGAGCAAATGCCCGCCGCCTCCTCGGCTTCGCCTCCGGGGCCGTCGGGGTCCGTCGAGCTTCCGGCTTGGGCCGGCGAGATCACACTCGGCGACATGAGGCTGCTGGTGCGCGAGTGCCGGCGGCTGATGCCCGAGGTCGGGATCCAGATTCCGCCCAACCTCGCCGACTGGTGGGTCGACCTGGTCGAGTCCGGGGCGACCGACCTCGGCGGGCTGTCGGCCAACGGCGACCACATCTCGCCCGAGCACGCGTTCCCGAGCCCGCATCAGGTCCGCAAGCGCCTGGCCCCGCGGGGCTTCGCGCTGACCGAGCGCCTCTGCGCCTATCCGCAGTTCCTCGAGCCCGCGTGGCTCGACCAGGGCGTCCTCGACGTCGTCAAGGCGCGCTACTGGAGCTTCATCCCGCGCCAGGGGTCGGGGCGGCGTTCGGAGCGCCCGGTCGATCCCGAGCTGGCGCCGCGGGCGATCGAGCGCGGACGGGCCGGCGAGCCGCTCTCGGAGGGCGAGCTGACCGCGCTCTTCTCCGAGACCAGGCCGGAGGTGGTCGAGGCGATGCGCGTGGCGGCCGACGAGCTGCGCGCCGAGCTCGCGGGCGACACGGCCACCTTCGTCGTCAACCGCAACGTCAACTTCACCAACGTCTGCGTGGTCGGCTGCGCGTTCTGCGGCTTTGGCCAGGGAAAGCGCTCGCCCGACGCCTACCACGTCGACGCGGACGACTTCCAGGCCCGGATCGCCGAGGCGGTCGAGTTCGGGGCGACCGAGATCTGCATGCAGGGGGGGATCCACCCCGACTACACCCTCGAGCGCTACGGCGAGTGGCTGCGCCTGGCCAAGCAGGCGGCGCCGCAGCTTCACCTGCACGCGTACTCGCCGATGGAGGTCCACTACATGTGCGAGCGCTCGGGCCGCTCGCCCGAGGCCGTATTCGACTACCTCGCCGAGTGCGGGCTCGGCTCGACCCCGGGCACCGCCGCCGAGGTGCTCGACGATGGCGTGCGGACCCGGATCTCGCCCAACAAGCTGCCCGCCGCGCGCTGGGTCGAGATCATCGAGGCCTGCCATCGCTCGGGTCTGCGCTCGACCTCGACCGTGATGTTCGGCCACATCGAGGAGCCGTGGGAGCTCGCCCGCCACATGCGGGTGGTCCGCGAGCTTCAGGAACGCACCGGCGGGATCACCGAGTTCGTGCCGCTCTCCTTCATCCCCTTTCAGACCCTGCTCGGGCGCACCCACGGGATCGAGGAGATCTCGCGAGCCGAGAACCTCAAGCACACGGCTGCGTTCCGGCTCGCGCTCGGCAAGACGATCACCAACCTGCAGGCGAGCTGGGTCAAGATGGGACTCGACGCGGCGACCGAGAGCCTGCGCTGGGGAGTCAACGACCTCGGCGGGACGTTGATGGAGGAGAACATCTCGCGCATGGCCGGTTCACAGCACGGGGTCCGGCTCGAGCCCGACGACCTGATCGGGGCCGCCCGGGCCGCCGGGCGGACGCCGGCCCAGCGCACGACCCTGTACGAGATCGTCGAGACCTACTGACGGGCCCGCGATGCGCGCGATGGTGCTCGAGCAGCCAGGTCGCCCGCTCGTCGCCGTGGACGCGGCCGAGCCTGCGCCGGGTCAGGGCCAGGTGCTGGTTCGCGTGCACGCCTGCGGTGTCTGCCGAACCGACCTGCACGTTGTCGACGCCGAGCTCGCCGATCCGAAGCTGCCGCTGGTGCTCGGCCACCAGGTCGTCGGCGAGGTCGCGGGTGCCGGCCCGGGGGTCGACCGGTTTGAGATCGGCGACCTGGTCGGGATCCCGTGGCTCGGCTGGACCTGCGGCGAGTGCCGCTACTGCCGCTCGGGGCGCGAGAACCTGTGCGAGCGCGCCCGCTTCACCGGCTACCAGCTCGACGGCGGCTATGCCGAGCTGGCGGTTGCAGATCAGCGCTACTGCCTGCCGCTGCCGGCCGCGGGCGCGGCGACCGAGCTCGCGCCGTTGCTGTGCGCCGGCCTGATCGGCTACCGGGCGCTGCGGATGTGCGGCGAGGCCGAGCGCCTCGGCCTGTTCGGGTTCGGCGCCTCGGCACACATCGTCTGCCAGCTCGCGGCCCGTCAGGGTCGGCGGGTTTTCGCGATCACGAGGCCCGGCGACGAGCAGCGCCAGACGTTCGCGCGCGGGTTGGGAGCGGAGTGGGCGGGGGACTCCAGCGGCCTCGAGGAGCCGCTCGACGCGGCGATCATCTTCGCACCTGCCGGCGAGCTGGTCCCGGTCGCGCTGCGGGCGCTGGCGCCGGGTGGGGTCGTGGTCTGCGCCGGGATCCACATGAGCGACATCCCCTCGTTCCCCTACGCCGACCTCTGGGGCGAGCGCCAGATCCGGTCGGTGGCAAACCTGACCCGCCGCGACGGCGAGGAGTTCTTCGCCCTCGTCGGGGACGATTCGCTCCGCGTCGAGGCGACGGAGTACCCACTCGAGCGGGCGGATGAGGCGCTGGCCGACCTGCGTGCGGGTAGGGTTCAGGGCGCCGCCGTGCTGCGACCGTGAGAGGGGGCCGACCCGGATGGCTGACGTGACCGTGAAGCGGACCGAGGACTTCGAGTCCACCTTCCGCGGTGGCATGCTCAAGGCCCGGGCCGGGCTCGGGGTGACCTCGTTCGGGATCCAGGTGCTGCGCTTCCCACCGAACTCGACGCGCTACCCCGAGCACGACCACGCAAGCGACGGCCAGGAGGAGGTCTACACGGCGCTCGACGGGGTAGCGACGCTGCTCGTCGGCGGCGACGAGCAGCGGCTCGAGCCCGGCGTCTTCGCTCGGGTCGGCCCGAGCGAGAAGCGCAAGCTGACGACCGGCGAGCAGGGTGCCGTGGTGCTGGTGCTCGGCGGCGTGCCGGGGGCGGTGTTCTCACCCAAGCAGTTCACCGAGGAGGGCGAGCCGGACCCGCTGGCGACCGAGGGAGGCGCCGTTGTCTGACGTCACGGTGAAGCGGGTCGAGGACTTCGAGGCGATCTTCGGCGGCGGTTTCCGGCGCGTCCGCGCCGGCCTCGGGGTGACGTCGTTCGGGCTTGCGGTGATCGAGCTCCCTCCAGGCTTCGTCGACTATCCCGAGCACGACCAGGCCCACGACAACCAGGAGGAGGTCTACACCGTGCTCAGCGGCCGGGCGACTTTGCATGTCGGCGGCGAGCAGTACGAGCTCCGCCCGGGGACCTGGGCCCGGGTCGGGCCTCGAGAGCTGCGCAAGATCAGCACCGCCGACGAGCCCGCCCGGGTGCTGGCGGTCGGAGGCGCCCTCGGCGCTGCCTACGTCGCCCCCGAGTTCACCGAGGACGGCGCTCCCGACCCGGTCGGGATCAAGCCCCACGGGCAGCCGGTCCCCTAGTCCCGCCTAGCGGAACAGGTCCTCGCCGGCGGGTCGCTGCAACGCCGCGGCGGCGCCCGGACCGTCCGCGTCGGTGCGCCAGCGACCGGCCCCGGCGATCACGACCACCGGGGCGCCCGAGACCTTGTCGCGCACAAGGTCCGCGGCGCCCGCGAGTTGGTCGGCGACCGCGACCGCCGTCGCCGCAAGCGGACGCCCGTGAGCGTCGGTGCGCCCGTGCCAGTCGTCGAGGGCGACCAGCCCTGCGCACCCGATCGCCGTCTCGGCCTGTCCGACGCGCCACGGACGGCCGAAGCTGTCCACGATCAGGATCGCGGGGCGCGCGTCGCAGCCGGCGGCGATCTCGGCCCTAATGCGGCGCGCCGACCGGTCGGGGTCCGCGGGCAGCAGGCTGACCTCGGCCTCGCCGGGCAGGTTGGAGGCGTCGATCCCGGCGTTGGCGCAGATCCAGCCGCCATTGGTCTCGACGATGAGAACGCCGTGGTCGGCCCGGACCACACGGCGCGACTCGGCCAGGATCAGCTCGACCAGGCGCGGGTCCTTGCCCAGCTCGGCGGCCAGGGCCAGCGCCCGCTCCCCCGGGGCCACCTCCGACAGCGCCCGGGTGCGTCCCTCGGCCTTCGAGACGATCTTCTGGGAGACGGCGAGCACCAGGTCGTCGGCAAGCTCGATCCGCGCCGCGTCGGCGGCGTCGGCAATCAGCGCCCCGATTCGGTCGCCCGCCACCACCTCGGGCAGGCCCGGAAGCGGATCGACCTCGATCCGCGGACTCATCGGCCGCCGCCGCTCGGCGCCGGCCGCGCCAGCTCCGCGGCGGTTGTCGGCGCGAGGTCGGGCCGCTCGCCGAGCACCTCGGTCAGAGCGGCCAGGTCGTCGGGAGTGTCGAGATCGAGGGCCAGAGACGAGATCCTCTCCACCACCGCCGTGTGCCCAGCCCGCGCGGCCCTGTCGCGGTGGCGTTCCATGCTCCCCTCCCCGAAGGCCGGCCCGATCGCGTCCGCGGGCGCCATCAGCAGACCGTTGGTACCGGTCTCGTGGCGATCCGGGACGACCACGACCGTCCCCTCGCCGAGTCGCTCGAGAGCGGCGTCCAGCTCGTCGGCGTCGAGCAGCGGGCAATCGCCCGGCAGCAGGGCGACGGCCTGCGCTCGGTGTGAGAGCGCCCTGACGATTCCGAGGGTGGCGGCCGGCGAGTGACCGCTGTCGGTCGGGTCGCGCAGGACTTCGAGCGGGACCGCGGTCCGGCGTCCCTGGGCGAGAGCGATCCGCTCCGCGCGCCCCTCGCCGGTGACCACGATCACCCGCTCGACCAGCTCGGTAGCGGTCACCGAGGCGAGCACGTCGGTCAGCATCGCCTTCACGATTGCCGCCCGCTGCGGACGGTCGAGCGCTTCCAGCAGCCGCTGCTTTGCGTCGCCGAAGCGCTTCACCGGAATGATCGCCGTGGTCCTCACAGTCCGCGCGCGAACTCGAGCACCCGGTCGGCGAGTGTTCGGCGTCCGGCAGCGCCCTCCATCAGGGTCGGGCAGGCCAGCGACGCGAGTCCGAGGGGAGGGTCGGGGTCGCCCTCGTCGATGACGATCGCGTCGATCACCCCCTCGTACAGCGAGGCGATCCCGGCAGAGCTCACCGAGCGGCCGAGCGCGGCGAGGAATGCGTCGGTCGGGCCCTTGACCGCGCGGCCGCCGATCAGCGGGCTGACCGCGACCACCTTCGCCGGCGAGGCGGAGAGCGCATCGCGCATCCCCGGCACCGAGAGGATCGGCCCGATCGAGATCACCGGGTTCGACGGACCGATGATCACCGCCTCGGCGTCCGCGAGGGCGGCGAGTACCTCGGGGGTCGGGCCGGCATCGGCGATCCCGTCCAGCTCGACCGCCTCGATCGGCGCCGCTCCCTGATCGAGGATCAGGAACTCCTGCAAGCCGCGCCAACCCGACGGGGTCAGGACCCGGGTCCGGACCGGCTGCTCTGACATCGGCAGGACCCTGGCCCGGACACCGAGCGCCCGGGCGACCTGGCCCTGCGCGGCGGTCAGCGTGCCGCCCTCGGCGAGGAAATGGGTGCGGTAGAGGCAGGTGGCGAGGTCGCGATCGGAGAGCCGAAACCAGGCCGGCGCCCCGAGCGTCTCGAGCCGTTCGTGCGCCGTAAACCCGTCATCGCGGATCCCCCAGCCTCGCTCTTCGTCGATCTCGTCGGCGAGCCAGTAGGTGATCAGGTCGGGGTCGGGGCAGACCAGCAGGCCGTGGACCTCGGTGTCGTCGGCAGTGTTGGCGATCACCGCGAGCCGCTCGCCGAGCAGGTCCTGCAGCCCTGCGGCGAGCTTCGCGCCGCCGCTGCCGCCGGCCAGGCAGACGACGGTCACGGGCGCACGACGACCGTGGCCGCGAAGCTCATTCCCAGTGGTCGGTCTCGGGCAGGCCGCTGATGCGAATCCCGGCGTGGGCCTTGTAGCGGGCGTTGATCGAGATCAGCAGCGGAGTCAGCTGCTCGACGATCCGCGCCGTCTCCAGAGGCCCAGCGTTGACCGCGCGCAAACCGGGGATCACCTCGATCAGGCGCGCGACCGCTGCCTTGTCGGCCTTACGGTCGCCGCACAGCAGTACGTCCTCGTCGAGGTCGGACGAGGTATCGGTCAGCGCCGGAGCCCCGACCGTGTGCAGGCCGGCTACCACCGTTACCCCGTCGGGCGCCATCTCCTGGGCCTGCTGGGCGGCGGAGCCCTGCCAGACCCCGAGCGAGCGCGTTGCCTTGCCGCTCACCGCCGCTGCCAGGGGCACCGTGCAGTCGACCAGGATCTGACCTGGCTCGAGCGCCTCGCGCAGGTTGTTGAGGTTCTCGGATTGAGCGCGGAAGGGGACGGTGAGCAGGACGATCGGGCCCTGCTTCGCGGCGGCTTCGTTCGTCATCCCCTCGATCTCGGCGTCCGGCACTGCCTCGGACAGCTTGCGCGCCGCCTCCGCCGCACGATCGGCGCTGCGTGACCCGATTACGATCGCGTGGCCGGCCCGCGCCCAGCGCAGCGCCAGGCCGTAGCCCAGCGCTCCGGTGCCGCCGATTATCGGGATCGCCTCGCCGCTCACGCGCGCGGCAGTGTACGTCGCCGGCTCGGGTGCCGCATATGCTCCGGCGCATGAGGCTCGAGGGACGTAAGGCGCTCGTCACCGGCGGCGCGAGCGGGATCGGCGCCGCGATCGCCGCCCGGTTCGCCGCGGAGGGCGCGGAGGTGGTGATCGGTGACGTCAACGTCGAAGGCGCGGCGGAGGTCGCGGCCGGAATCGGGGCAACGCCGAGCCCGCTCGATGTCACCGAGCCGCAGGCGTCGCGCGATCTGGTCGCCCAGCATGGGCCATTCGCGATCCTGGTCAACAACGCGGGCACGGACGAGTTCGGTTTCTTCGCCGAGACCGATCCCCAGATGTGGGAGCGGATCCTGGCGATCAACCTGGTCGGGGTGCTCGCCTGCACGCACGCGGTTCTCCCCGGCATGCGGGAGGCGGGCTATGGTCGGATCGTCAACATCGCCTCCGAGGCCGGCCGCGTCGGCTCGAAGGGCTCGGCTGTCTACTCGGCCGCCAAGGGGGGCGTGATCGCGTTCACGAAGGTGATCGCGCGCGAGGGGGCCAGGCACGGGATCACCGCCAACTCGATCGCGCCCGGCCCGATCGAGACGCCGCTGCTGATGGGGGCGCTCGAGTTCGGGGAGCTCGGGGAGAAGGTGATCGAGACGATGCGCACGTCAACCCAGCTCCGGCGGCTCGGTAAGCCGGAGGAGGTCGCCGCCGCCGCCGCCTTCCTCGCCTCCGACGACGCCTCTTACGTGACCGGCGAGACGCTCGGGGTCTCCGGCGGCCTGGGGATGGTCTAGTCGAGATGAGCGAGCTGCCCGGCAGCGCCCGGATCCGCGAGGTGGGGCCGCGCGACGGCTTCCAGAACGAGCCGGAGGTGATCCCGACGCCGGACAAGGTGCGCCTGATCGGCATGCTCGCGCGGGCGGGACTGCGCCGGATCGAGGTCACCTCGTTCGTGCGCCCGGACGTCGTCGCCCAGCTCGCCGACGCCGAGCAGGTAGTGGCCCAGCTCGAGCGGGTCGAGGGGGTCTCGTTCTCGGTCCTGATCCCGAACGAGCGCGGGCTCGACCGCGCGCTCGCCCAGCGCGAGCGCTTCGACGAGGTGAACGTCTTCCTCTCCGCCTCCGAGACCCACAACCGCCGCAACGTCAATCGGACGATCGACGAGTCGCTGGCGAGCCTCGAGCGGGTGATCGAACGCACCCGCGCCGAAGACCTTCGTTGCGAGGGAGTGATCTCGACCTCCTTCGGCTGTCCCTACGAGGGCGAGGTGCCGGCCGCGAAGGTGTTCGAGATCGCCGAGCGGCTCGCCGCCGCCGGGTGTGAGGAGGTCGGCTTCGGGGACACGACGGGGATGGCCAACCCGCGCCAGGTGGGCGAGTTCTTCTCCGCTGCACGAAAGCGCCTCCCGGGCATCGAGCTGACCGCCCACTTTCACAACACCCGCGGCCAGGGGCTCGCCAACGTGCACGCGGCGCTCGGCGCCGGGATCGAGTCCTTCGAGTCGGCGTTCGGCGAGCTCGGCGGCTGCCCGGTCCCGCCGGGATCGACGGGGAACATCTCGACCGAGGACCTGGTCTCGATGCTCGAGGAGATGGGGATCGAGACCGGTATCGACCTCTCGCTGCTGCTCGAGGCGTCGCGCTCGGTCGAGGAGCTGCTCGGGCGGCCGCTCGGCGCCCACCTGCTCACGGCGGGCCCGGTCGTGTGGCAGCGATAACCTGGGGCGCGATGAAGAGCGATGCCTTCCGGGCGGCCGCCGAGGCGAAGGACTTCTCGCAGATCGAGGAGCTGTTCGCCGAGGACGCCGCCTTCAACAGCCCAGTCGTCTACAAGCCCTATCACGGCCGCGAGGCGATCAAGGTCCTGCTCGGCGCGGTGCTCCAGGTGTTCGAGGACTTCCGATATCTCGACCAGGTCGAGAGCGGTGAGACCGCAGTGCTGATCTTCGAGGCCCGGGTCGGCGAGCGCTCGCTGCAAGGCGTCGACATCCTGCGCTTCGGCGAGGACGGGCGGATCGCGGCGATGACGGTGATGGTGCGGCCGATGACCGGGATGCACGCGCTCGCCGAACGGATGCGAGAGCTGCTGCCGGCGGCCGGCGCCGCCTGACGGTCGCCTTGAGCGCGTCGACCGGCGAGGCGCTGATCCGGCCCGGCCGGCAGGAGGACGCCTTCGGTCTCGCCGAGACCGCGATTGCCGCCTGGCGGGCGGGATTTCGCGGGATCGTGCCCGAGCAGGTCGACCCCGCCGCAACCTGGCGCCCGGAGCGGATCGCTGAACGACTTTCCGGCAGGCCGCGCGACGGCAGCGCGATCCTCGCCGCCGAGGTCGACGGCGAGATCCGCGGCCTGAGCCTCTACGGGCCCAGCCGCGACCGCGGCGCCCCCCCGCGCGAGGGCGAGATCATCGCCCTCTACGTGCATCCGCTGAGCTGGCGTCGTGGGATCGGGCGCGGCCTGGTCGAGGCTTCGCTCGACCGGCTGGCGCGCGACGGTCACGCCGAGGCGATCGTCTGGACCCTCGCAGCGAGCCCGCGCAACCTCGCTTTCTACGAGGCGCTCGGCCTCGCACGCGACGGTGCCACTCAGCGCCGGCCAAGCTTCGGCAACCCGCTCGAGGTCCGGTTTCGGACCGCGCTCGCCGGGCGCCGCGCGAGGCGGCGATCGGTAGGCTCCGCGGCCGCTCGGCAACCGATCGGAGGGCTTACGAACAGATGGAGATCGCCAAGGTAGGAGTCGTCGGCTGTGGCTTGATGGGCCATGGGATCGCGCAGATCTGCGCCGAGGCCGGGTGGGAGGTCGTCGTCCGCGAGATCGACGAGGACGCGCTCGAGGCGGGGATCGCGAAGATCGAGAAGCAGCTCTCGCGGTCGGTCGAGCGCGAGAAGCTCGAGCAGGCCGACGCGGACGCGATCAAGGGGAGGATCAGCGCGACGCTCGACTATGGCGAGCTCGCCGACTGCGACCTGGTGATCGAGGCGATCACCGAGGACCTGGACGGCAAGCTCGAGATGTGGCGTGAGGTCGACTCGATCGTCAAGCCGGAGGCGTTCTTCGCGACCAACACCTCCTCGCTCTCCGTCGCCGACCAGGCCGCTGCGACGTCGAGGCCCGAGAAGTTCCTCGGCCTGCACTTCTTCAACCCACCGCAGGTGATGCGCTTGCTCGAGGTCGTGCGCGCGGACCCGACCGGCGACGAGGCGGTCGAGCTCGGCTTCGAGGTCGGCGGGCGGCTGCGCAAGACGAGCGTCGCGGCCAAGGACAATCGCGGCTTTATCGTCAACCGACTCCTGGTCCCGTACATGCTCGACGGGATCCGCGCATATGAAGAGGGCGTCGGCTCGATCGAGGACATCGATCAGGCGATCGTCGCCGGCTCGGGCAACCCGATGGGACCGCTGACGCTGTCGGACTTCGTCGGCCTCGACACGCTCGCCTCGATCGCCGACATCATGGTCGGGGCCTACGGCGACCAGCGCTTCTCCCAGCCCGACAGCCTGCGCGCACTGGTCGACGCCGGGCACTACGGGCGCAAGTCTGGGCGCGGCTTCTACGACTACTCCGGTGAGAAGCCCGTCGCAGTCGAGCCCGGCGCCTAGATCCGGCCACAACGCTCTCGCTACGCTCGGGCCGAACGGCCTGAGGAGGCAACTTTGGACGGGTACCCGCTGGACCGGATTCGCGACCCCCGCTTCTCGCTCGCGCTGCGCGGCTACGAGCGCGCGGAGGTCGATTCGCTGCTCGCCGAGATCGGCGAGTGGATCGAGCGCGCCCAGGAGGACCCGGCCGGGTCCGAGCGGGTCCGGGACGAGCTCGCCCGGGTCGGCGAGCAGGTGAGTGCGATTCTGGTCGAGGCGCACGAGGCGGCCCGCGAGATCCGCGACGACGCGTCGGCGCAGGCGCGCCAGAGCCTGGTCGGCGCCAACGCGACCGCGGAGTCGGTGCGTGCCGATGCCGACGAGTACGGGCAGCGAACCCGCGAGGAGGCCGACGCCTACGGACGCAGCGCACGCGCCGATGCCGATGCCGAGGTCGAGCGCCTGATCGCGGAGGCGAACCAGCGCAAGCGCGATGTCGAAGCGGTGATCTCCGACCTCGAGCAGCGCCGCGACGCGGTGGTCGCCGAGCTCGAGCAGCTCGCCAGCGGGATCACCGGGACCGCGACCCGCCATCGCCGCTTTGAGACCGCCGTGAGCGAGGGAGACGAGCCTCACGAAGAGGAGCCCCGGGAGGTCGGGCCGGCGGCCGCCGATCCCGCGTCCAGCCCGCGGCCGGGTTCGTAAGGCCGGCGGCACCGGCTGCCGATGGGTAGGCGACGGGCCGCTTGCGGCCCGCGACCCGACCCACAAAGGGGGAAGACTTGCAGGACGAGATCGCACGGATCCGGGAGGTCAAGTTCAGCTCCGCGGCTGAGGCGACGCCGTCGTTCAACCTCACCCGGCGTGGGTATGACCGCGACGAGGTCGACCGGTTCCTGAGTGAGCTCGCGGAGCGGCTCGAGCAGGCCTCGGAGGAGGCGGCGGCGCCGGCCGCTGCGCCGTCGGATGCGCTCCGACGCGAGCTCGAACGGATCACCGAGAAGGCCGCGGAGCTGCTCGCCGAGGCCGAGCAGGGCGCCGAGCGCGTGCGTGCCGAAGCGACTCAGGAGGCGAGCCGGATGCTTGCGCGGGCACGGGAGGAGGCGGAGGCGACCAAGGTGGCAGCCGAGGAGGCTCGGCTGGAGGCCGAGGCGGAGGCCAATACCGGGCGTCGCGAGGCCGACGCCTATGCCGAGCGCGTGCGTGGCGAGGCCGACGCCGACGCCAAGGCACTGCGCTCGCAGGCCGCCTCCGAGCTGGCCGAGGCGGCCGACACCGCCGAGGTGGCCGCTCGGGCCGAGGCCGACGATCAGCAGCGCGAGCGACTCTCCGCCGAGCTGGCCGAGCTCGCGGCGCGCCGCGACGCGGCGCGTGAGGAGTTGCGGAAGATCGCCGGCGTGCTCGCCGACACGGCCGGGCCGACCGACGGCGGACCTGAGGCATCTCCGGACCCGGACGCACAGGCTCCGCTGCGGGCCGTCTGAGAGACACGCGCACGCTGCCTGGCGATCGCCGCGGCCGGCGCTCATAGACTCTGCGGCATGAGCGAGACCCGGTCTCCAACCGACTTCGAGCGGGCGCTGGAGCGAGCGTTGGCCGGGGGCCCCGAGCGCCACCACCAGAAGACCGCCGAGCAGGGCAAGCTCGCGGCACGCGAGCGCCTCGAGCGGCTGATCGATTCGGGCTCCTTCGCCGAGGAGGGCCTGCTGGCGAACTGGGAGGCCGACGGGCTGGGTGCCGACGGGGTGGTGACCGGCTTGGCGCGGATCAACGGTCGCAAGGCTTGTTTGATGGCCAACGACCCGACGGTCAAGGCCGGCTCCTGGGGTCCGAAGACGGTCGAGAAGATCCTGCGGATCCAGGAGCGCGCCCTGGCGCTCGGCCTGCCGATGGTCTACCTGGTCGACTCGGCCGGTGCGCGGATCACCGACCAGGTGGCGATGTTCCCCGGCCGCCGAGGCGCCGGACGGATCTTCCACAACGAGGTCCGCCTCTCGGGCCGAGTGCCCCAGATCTGCCTGCTGTTCGGCCCGTCGGCGGCCGGCGGCGCCTACATCCCGGCTTTCTGTGACGTGGTGATCATGCGCGAGGGCAACGCCTCGATGTATCTGGGTTCGCCGCGGATGGCGGAGATGGTGATCGGTGAGCAGGTCACGCTCGAGGAGATGGGAGGCGCCAAGATGCACACGGGCGTCTCGGGCTGCGGGCACTTCCTGGTCGCCAGCGACGCCGAGGCGATCGATCTCGCCCGGCGCTACCTCGCGTTCATGCCGTCGAGCTGGCGTGAGCAGCCGCCGCCCGCGCCACCCGAGCCCCCCGATTCCGAGCGCGCGCCGTCCGAGATCGTGCCCAGCGACGAGAAGACCCCGTTCGACGTCAAGGAGCTGATTGCGGCGATCTGTGATGCCGGATCGTTCTGCGAGGTGCACGCCCGCTGGGCGAGGGAAGTGGTGGTCGGATACGCCCGACTTGACGGGCGCGCGATCGCGATCGTCGCCAATCAGCCCAAGTTCAAGGGAGGAGTGCTGTTCGTCGACTCGGCCGACAAGGCGGCCCGCTTCATCATGACCGCGAACGCCTTCAACATCCCCCTGCTCTTCCTCGCCGACGTTCCCGGGTTCATGATCGGCACCGACGTCGAGCGCCAGGGGATCATCCGGCACGGAGCGAAGATGATCAGTGCGGTCTCCGAGGCGACGGTGCCGAAGCTCTCGGTGATCGTCCGCAAGGCCTACGGCGCCGGGCTCTACGCGATGGCCGGGCCGGCCTTCGAGCCCGATTGCTGCCTCGCCCTGCCAACCGCATCGATCGCCGTGATGGGCCCCGAGGCGGCGGTCAACGCCGTCTTCTTCAACCAGATCCAGGAGATCGCCGACCCCGACGAGCGTGAGCGCTTCATCGCCGCGAAACGGTCTCAGTATGCGGCCGACATCGACATCCTGCGCCTCGCCTCCGAGCTCGTTGTCGACGCCGTGATCGAGCCCGACCAGCTGCGCCACGAGCTGATCCGCCGCTTCGCACTCGCCGAGTCGAAGGACCGCCGCTTCTCCGAGCGACGCAATCCGATCACTCCCGCCTGAGTGGCGCTCAGCCCAGCGTCAAACGGATGATCGCTGCGGTGCCGACGACGACGATCAGCGCCCGCAGGACCGTCGGCGAGAGCCGCCTGCCGTAGCGGGCGCCGAATACCGCACCCACGAGCGAGCCGCCCGCGATCAGGCTCGCGACTGCCCAATCGACGTCGGCGGCAAAGACGAAGATCACTCCGGCGGTGAAGTTGACGAGCCCGGCGAGCACGTTCTTGAGCCCGTTGAGACGCTGAAGCGAGTCGTCGATCGCAAGCCCGAGGATGGCGATCAGCAAGATCCCCTGTCCGGCGCCGAAGTAGCCGCCGTAGACGGCGCTGGCGCCGATCGCCGCTCGCACGACGAGCCCGTGCTTGCCCTCGGGATCTCGTCGGTGAGCGAGCGCCCGCTCCAGGTGCGGTTGTACGACGACGAGCACGAGCGCGATCGCGATCAGCACCGGGACGAAGGCGTCAAAGACCGAGCTCGGGAGGACGAGCAACAGCGTCGCGCCGAGCGCCGCCCCCGCAACCGAGAAACCCGCCAACGCGAGGATTCGCGAGCGTTGCCCGGTGAGCTCGCGGCGGTAACCATGACTGCCCGCGACAGCGCCCGGAACGAGGCCGATGTTGTTTGAGACGTTCGCGGTCAGCGGCGGGTAGCCGAGTGCGATCAGGACCGGGAAGGTGAGCAGGGTGCCGCTCCCGACCACGGCGTTGATCGCGCCGGCGCCGACGCCTGCGGAGAGGATGGCAAGGGCCTCGAGCGGCTCCATGGGCGAGCGAGGCTAGCCGGGGTAGATGGGTCATTCCGATTCGCGTGTGCGCGGGGTCATCCGTGTGCGCGGGAATTCGGATTGACTCATCTAGGCTGCCGCAATGGGACGGCTGGGCCTCATCGTTGGCAGCTCGTTGCGCGGCGAGCGGCTTCCGGCCGGCGATTGGGAGCTGCTTCAGCGACACGGTGAGACGGCGGCCTACGTGCTCCCGCACCTGATCGACCACGTCGCCAACCTGCGGGCGCTTGCCGGCGCCCGCTGCGACCGCGCGCTCGCGATCGGCTCGGTCGGCGGCCTGCGCTCGGAGCTTCACCCGGGGACGATCGTCTGCCCGGACGACTTCATCGCGCTAGCCGCCGAGCCCGTGACCGCGCTCGAGGGCCAGGCCGCCCACCGAGTCCCCGGCTTCGAGCGGCAGTGGCGGTCGGAGGTCCTGGCTGCTGTCTCGGGCTCAGGCGGGCCGGTGATCGACGGCGGCGTCTACTGGCAGGCGGCCGGCCCACGGCTGGAGACGCCGGCCGAGATCCGGCTCGCCGCCGCCCACGCGGACGTGATCGGGATGACGATGGCCACCGAATGCGTGGTCGCGGGCGAGCTCGGGATCCGCTACTCCGGGCTCTGCGTCGTCGACAACCTCGCCAACGGGATCGCCGGCTCCGAGTTGACCCTGGCCGAGCTCGAGGCCAACCGAAGCGCCAACCGCGAGCGGCTGGTGGCGATTCTCGCGGCGGCGTTGCCGGCGCTTGCTTGAATCCCGTCATGGCGCTCACGATCACCGGGGCTCGACTCGATGGAGGGCTGGTCGGCCTCCGCGCCGACGGACCGACGATCTCCGAGCTCGGCCCCGACGTCTCGCCGCAGCCCGGCGACGAGGTCCTCGACGCCGCCGGGCTGGCGCTGGTCCCCGGCCTCGTCAACGCCCATACCCACGCGGCGATGACCCTGTTTCGCGGCTACGCCGACGACCTGCCGCTGATGAAGTGGCTCGAGGGCTACATCTGGCCGGCCGAGCGGCGGCTCGCGCGCGAGGACGTCTACTGGGGCACCCGTCTGGCCTGCCTGGAGATGGCCCGCTCGGGAACCGTGCGCTTCTGGGACATGTACTGGAAGCACGCCGAGACCGCGCGCGCGGTCAAGGACGCGGGGCTGCGGGCGGTGATCGGCGCGCCGCTGATCGACGGCAAGGATCCCGCCGGTTCTCCAAAGCTGCTCGCAAAGGCCCGCCGGGCGATCGACGAGATCGAGCAGGCGGGCGACGGGGCCGCGGTCGCCGCCTTGGCGCCGCACGCGATCTACACGGTCTCCGAGCCGTCGCTGCGCGGGATCGCCGAGATCTCCGCCGAGCGCCAGGTGCCGGTCGAGATCCACCTCTCCGAGACGGAGGGAGAGGTGGGCGAGTGCCTGCGCGAGACGGGGGTGCGCCCGGCGCACTACCTGGACCGCTGCGGCCTGCTCGGCCCCCGGACCCTGCTCGCCCACTGCGTCTGGCTCGACCGCGACGAGATCGACCTGATCGCCGAGCGCGGCGCGACCATGGTCACCAACCCGGTCGCGAACCTGAAGCTCGCGGTCGGCGGCGTGTTCCCGTACCTCGAGGCGCGCGACGCCGGCGCCCAGGTCGGGCTCGGCACCGACGGCGCGGGATCGAACAACTCGCTCGACCTGCTCGACGACGTCAAGGCCTTCGCGCTGATCCAGAAGCACGTCGCGGCCGAACCGGCGGCGGTCACCGCCGGCGAGGCTTGGGAGATCGCCACCGGCCGGCGCTCGAAGCTGATCGGCGGCCATACGCCCGAAGCCGGGGCGCCGGCGGACTTCGCTCTCGTCCGCCTCGACTCGCCCGGGCTCGCGCTGGGCGCTCTCGACGCCGGTCTCGTGTATGCGGCCGACGCGTCCGCGGTCGCGGCCACCGTGGTCGGGGGACGGGTCGTCTACCGCCAGGGCGAGCGGGCCGAGGCCGACGAGATCGTCGCCCGCGCCCGCGAGCGGGCCGAGGCGCTGCTCGGCTAGCTCGCCGCTCGCTCCGGCGCCGCGCTCGCGAGCTCGGTCGCCAGCTCGACGAAGAAGTCGAGCGCCCCCGGGTTGGCAAGCGAGTCGCGCGAAGCCGCCTCCTCGACCGGGGTTCCCGTCAGGATCCGTTTCACCGGCACCTCGAGCGCCTTGCCGCTCAGCGTTCGCGGGACCTCGGCGATCGCGTAGACGCGGTCGGGCACGTGGCGCGGCGAGCAGCGCTCCCGGATCCGCTTCGCGATCTCGGCGGTCAGCTCGTCGTCGAGCTCGGCGCCCTCGGCGAGGACGACGAAGAGCGGCATCCAACCCTCGGTTCCGGGCCTGGGGATGTCGACGACCAGAGCGTCGGTGACCTCGGGCAGGGTGGCGACCGCGCGGTAGATCTCCGAGGTGCCCATCCGTATCCCGGAGCGGTTGATGGTCGAGTCCGAGCGCCCGTAGATGACCGCGGTACCGCGCGAGGTGATCTCGATCCAGTCCCCGTGCCGCCAGGTCCCGGGGAACATCTCGAAGTAGCTGCGCCGGTAGCGCTCGCCGTCGGGGTCGTTCCAGAGGTAGAGCGGCATCGAGGGCATCGGCTCGGTGATCACCAGCTCGCCGACCTCGTCGATCACCGGCTCGCCCTCCTCGTTCCAGGCCTCGATCGCGCAACCCAGCGAGCGGGCCTGAAGCTCGCCGCGGTAGACGGGCAGGATCGGAACCCCGCCGACGAAGGCGGTGCAGACGTCGGTCCCGCCCGAGGTCGAGAACAGCCAGGTGTCGTCGCCGAGCTGCCGGTAGATCCACTCGAAGCCCTCAGGGGAGAGCGGGGAGCCGGTCGAGCCGACCGCGCGCAGGGCGGCGAGGTCGCGCCCGGCGCCTGGCTCAACCCCATTCTTCATGCACGCCGAGACGTAGCTGGCCGAGGTCCCGAAGCAGGTGATCCCGGCCGTCTCGGCGAGTTCCCAGAGCACCCCCATCCCGGGGTGACCGGGGCTGCCGTCATAGAGGACGATCGAGGCCTCGGTGAGCAGCACGCCGACGAGGAAGTTCCACATCATCCAGCCGGTCGTCGTGAACCAGAACACGCGGTCGCCGGCCTGCGCGTCGAGGTGCAGACCGAGCTTCTTCGCCTGCTCGAGCAGGATTCCGCCGTGGCCCTGGACGATCGCCTTCGGCAGCCCGGTGGTGCCGGAGGAGTAGAGGACCCAGAGCGGGTGGTCGAACGCGACCTGCTCGTACTCGATCTCCCCCGGATCGCCGGAGGCGAGCAGCTGTGCCCAGGTAATCGGGTCGCGCAGCGCGCCGAGCTCGGGCTCGGGCGCGAGGTAGGGGAGGACGATCGTGCGCTCCACCGTGGGCAGCTCGGCGAGCAGCCCGGCGACCGTCTCCGTGCGGTCGAAGTCGCGCCCGTTGTAGCGGTAACCGTCGACGCAGAGCAGCAGCTTGGGCTCGATCTGGGCGAAGCGGTCGATCACGCTGGAAGCGCCGAAGTCGGGCGAGCAAGACGACCAGACGGCGCCGATCGAGGCGCAGGCGAGGAACGCGACCAGGGTCTCGGGCAGGTTCGGCATGTACGCGACAACCCGGTCGCCGGGCTCGACGCCGAGCGCCCGGAGCGCTGATGCGACGCGGGCGACCTGCTCGCGCAGCTCGCCCCAGGTCAGCGAGTCGAGCTCGCGCAGCTCGGACGCGTGCTGGACCGCGAGCCGGTTCGCGGGCTTGCCGGCGATCAGGTTCTCGGCGTAGTTGAGCCTCGCGCCCGGGCACCAGACCGCGCCGGGCATTGTGCGCTCGGCGAGCACCCGCTCGTAGGGGGCCGTGGTGCGGAGCTCGAAGAAGTCGAAGATCGAGCCCCAGAAGTCCTCCAGCTCGCCGGTCGACCAGCGCCAGAGCGCGTGGTAGTCGCGCTCGAGGCGCAGCCCACGCTCGCTCTCGAGCCAGCGCATGTATCGGGTCATGCTCGAGCGCTCGATCGCCTCCGGCGACGGCTCCCAGAGCAGCTCGCCGCGCTCGCTCACGAGCGAAGCCCGCGCAGCACGAGAACGGCACCGAGAGCCACCCCGAGCGCCGCCGAGAGGCCGATCCAGCCGCCGGCCTCGCGGCCGAACGGCGCGTCGTATTCGATCTCGAAGGGCCCTTGTCCGCCGATCTCCTCGAAGAAGTGGTTGGTGATCCCGATGAAGTCGGGCGGCGAGATCAGGACGAGGGCGATCAGGATCGCGGACGCGAGCCCGAGCGCTGCGGTCACCACCGCGAGCGGCTTGGTGAACCGCGAACCGGCGAGCGCGCCGAGGCCGAGCGCGAATCCGGCGATTCCGGTGACGAGCCAGACCGTGTCCCTGAACTCGAAATAGGCGAACGCGTCGCGTTCGTAGCGGTTGACGGCTTCCGAGGGGAGGTCTTCGGTCTCCCGGGCCGCCGCCTCGGCGATCTGCTCGAGCTCGCCCGGCAGGTCATCCGGCGGGTCGATGAAGCTCGGCGGCACCCCCCACCACGCGAGCTGGAGCGAGACGACGAGCAGCGCTCCGCAGGTCGTGGCGATGACCGCGGCCCTGGTCATGCGGCTGCTGCCTCGACCTTGGCGGGGCGGGCCTTGCGCCCGAGGTCGCGGTCGAGCCGGCGGATCAGCTCGAGCGCGAACTCCTGGCTTCGCCCGAGTGCCTCGGGGTCGAGGGTCTCCGGCGTGTCGCCCGGGAGGCGGTGGTGGGGGAGGGGCTCGTCGTCGGGGCTGCTGGTCAGCAGCAGCGAGCGAAAGCCGGCGATCCGCGGTGGCATCGAGTCACCGCCGATGCCGCGGCGCAGCGGCCGGGCGCCCTGTTCGGGGCCGCGCCCGGCGTCCGCGATCGCCGCGCACAGCTCGGCCAGCCGTCGGTCGGCCGGGTAGGTCGTGATCCAGCCGGCGGCGGTTTCGAAGCGCGGCGCGCCGATCCCGACCGTGTCGAGGACGAGGAGGAAGGTCCGCTCGCGATCGAGCTCGTCGCGATGCGAGCGCACGAACGAGCGCATTCCCTCCTGAATCGGCTCCTCGGCACCGTCGAAGACGAACCAGGCCTCGAGATTGCGCAGCGGCTCGGCCTCGAGCCGCTCGGCGATCGAGAGCGCGGTCGCGACCCCGGATGCGTTGTCGTTGGCACCGGGGACGATCGGGGAGAGTTCGATCTCGATCAGCGCGAAGGCGCCGACCAACAACAGCAGAGTGGGGAGGAGGGCGAGGGCGGAGATCGCGGTCGAGTCGACCCCGGCCATCCGCGCGCCGAGCAGCGGCAGCAACAGCGCCAGCGACCAGAACAGGACCCGGAACGGACCAAGCCAGGGCGCGCGCCGCAAGCGAGCCGTGCGCCGGGCGATCCAGGGGGAGAACGCCGCGCCGGTCCGGGCGGAATCGAGGTGTGCGCAGATGATCAGCCTGGCCCGGTCGCCGGAGGGCGGGCGCGAGATCACGTTCTGGGAGACGCGGCGGAAGAACAGCCGGCGGAGGAGGTAGACGCGATACTCGAGATCGAGGTAGAGCGAGGTCGCGGCCAGCAGGACGAGCGCGAAGCCGAGCGCCGGGACCTCGACCGCGATCAGGCTGCCGGCGATCCCGAGCAGGCAGTGGGCGGCGTGCACGTAGCCGTACTGAGGGTGGACCGCGGTCGGCTCGATCTCGGCCGGCCGGCCGAGATCGAGCAGCCGTTCGGCCACCCGCTCGGCAGCGCGCCGCTCGGCGTCGGTGCCCGCCCGCCGGCCCTCGAACGCGCAGAGCTCGCGAACGACCTCGATCCGGCTCTCGACGTCCATGGGCGGGATTATCTACCGGGCCGATGTGTGCTCGGCGCCTTGTACCCGGGGATCGTGATGCGGCGGGTGGGATTCGAACCCACATGCCCCGAAGGACAGCGCCTTTTGAGGGCGCCCTGTAAACCAGTTCCAGCACCGCCGCAAGCCTGATCCATTCTGACGGCTGAGAACCCGAGGCAGCGCCGGGATGTTGAATCGGCCCTCGATGGACCGAGGCCGCGATGCCGATTGGCTAGCTTCGATGTCGATGTGCGGTCGTTACACGCTCACCAACCCCGACCCCGCCCGCTTTCGCGCGCGCTTCGACATCCTCGAGTCTGTCGAGGCCGATGACCCGCCGCGGTTCAACATCGCCCCGACCGATCCGGTGCTCGCGGTGCGCAGGTTCGGCGATCGGCGGGAGCTGGGCCGGCTGCGCTGGGGGCTCGTCCCCGGGCGCTGGGCCGAGAAGACGGGCACCCGGCCGCTGATCAACGCCAGGGCCGAGACCCTGCTCCGCCAGCCCGCGTTCAGCGAGGCGTTCCGCCGGCAACGTTGCCTGATCCCCGCCGACGGCTTCTATGAGTGGCTTAGCGACGAGCGCGGCAAGCGCCCGGTCTGGTTCAGCCGCCTCGACGAAGGCCTGTTCGCCTTCGCCGGGCTGTGGAGCTCGCTGAGACGCGCCGAGGGGGAGGTCCTGCACAGCTGCGCGATCGTCACCTGCCCTCCGAACGAGCTCATGCGCCCGATCCACGACCGCATGCCCGTGGTTCTCGAACCGAAGGCAGAGGCCGACTGGCTCGACCCCGAGAGCGAGCCCAGCGACCTGCTCGACCTGCTCCTGCCGGCCGCCGACGGGACGCTGGTCGCGCGCGAGGTCTCGGACCTGGTCAACGACGTCCGCGAGGACGGGCCGGCATTGATCGAGCCCCGCGAGCAGCAGCGGGCGCTTTTCTAGGACGGCTCAGGCCGCGGAGGGAGTCGGGCCCGGCGCACTCACACCCTCACCGTGAAGCGGGCGCCCGCCCACCGGACGCTCCTCCTCCACCTGCCACTCCTGGTAGAAGCCGATCATCGCGACGACGATCAGTAGCAGCTGAACCGGGACCAGGATTACGGTCAGCAGCCCGAGCAGGTCCTCCGGAAGGGCCGGCGAATCGAGGCCGTCCTTGGCGCGCGCAAACCATTCGGGCGCCGAGATCGCGGCGAAGATCGCGAGGATGATCGCCAGCGCTGCGGCGACCGGGAGCACGCCGCGGTTCCAGCGCGCGACCAGGATCGCGAACAGGATGTAAAGGCCGGCCCAGAGCAGCGACATCACCGCGACGTTGGCGCCCAGCAGCCGTTCCCAGCCGCCGATCGTGATGATGATCACCAGCGCGGCGCTGACCAGCAGGACGAAGGCGACGATCGCCTTCATCGTCTTCGACGAGGCCTTCTCGCGGTTCGGATGCCAGACCTCGTACCCGGCGCGGACGTCCGTCACGTGCATCCGCGCAAGCATATGCGCTTCCGCGGCCACCGACCAGGGGCCGAGCGAAGCGACGATGCGGGCGGAGGGACTCGAACCCACACGCTCTTGCGAGCACCGGGACCTAAACCCGGCCTGTCTACCAAGTTCCAGCACGCCCGCAGGCCGTCCGCGATTGTAGGTGCCGCCACTAGACTCCAACCGCCCGGGGCAGTAGCTCAGCTGGTGGTAGCGCCGGTCTCCAAAACCGGAGGTCCCAGGTTCGAGTCCTGGCTGCCCCGTCGGCGCCGGCCGCGCAACTCGACGGCCGGGCGCGGGTTATCTGGGTCTAGCGCGCCGGCAGGGGCGCGCTAGTTTCTTGCGGCGAGATGGCTCACGACTCGAAGCCGGTACGGCTGACAACGACCGCGGTGATCGCGCTCGCAGCGGTCCTCGGAGCGCTGCTCGCGGCGTCGACACTCAAGCCGCGCGACGACGCGCGTGCGAGCGCCGTCCGCGAGACCGCCTGCTCGGCGGCGGGCGAGCCCGCGTCGGAGGCATCCCGGCGACAGCTTCGGCGCTCCGTGCGCTGCCTGTTCAACGAGCAGCGCGGACTGCACGATCTGGAGGCATTGGCGCGCGACCCGAGCCTGCAGAAGGCCGCGCAGCGCCATAGCAAGGTGATGGGCGCGACCGAGTGCCTCGCGCACCGTTGCCCCGGTGAGGCCGGGCTGGAGGAGCGGGTTCGCAAGTCCGGCTACCTGACGGGCGCGAAGCGGTGGGCCTACGCCGAGAGCACGGGCTGCGCCCCGGACGCCGAGGCGATGGTGAACAGCTGGATGGCGACCGCCTTTCATCGCGTCAACATCCTCGGTCGCAAGTTCACCGAGCTCGGCGTCGGGACGGTTGGCGACCGCGTCAAGAGACGCTGCCCGGCCGGCTACTCCACCTTCGCCGTCGTCGTCGGCTGGCGAGAGCCGACCGGATAGCGCCCGCCGTGGCGCGGCTGATGCGATCGTCCCGTCGTCCAGCTTTCGCCCGTCGGCTCAAGCGCCGGCGCCTGCGCGCCGACCGATCAACCGATGGTGGTTCGGGGATGGCGCACGTTCACGCTGCTCGCACTCCCCCTGCTGGCGGCGGGGTGGATCGGGGGCGCCGGTTCGCCTGCGCCCGTCGAGGCTCGAGGCGGCGGGGCCTGCAACCAGTGGGGTAACGCCGACCCGATGCAACTCAGCAACGGCGAGGCGCGAGCGGCGGTGCTCTGCCTCGTCAATCGCGAGCGCAACAGGGCCGGCCTGCGACCGCTCGATCGCGACCGGAGCCTGCAGCGCGCGGCGCAGCGACACAACGACCGCATGGTCGGTAGCGGCTGCTTCTCGCACCAGTGCAGCGGCGAGGCCGACCTCGGCACGCGGCTGAAGAGCAGCGGTTACCTGCGCGGCAACCTGCGGCGCTGGGCCTACGGGGAGAACATCGCCTGGGGCATGGAGCGCCGCGGGACTCCGGCGGCCATCGTCGGTGCCTGGATGGGAAGCCCGCCGCATCGCGCCAACATCCTCAGCGCGTCGTTCCGCGAGCTCGGGGTCGGCTTCGCGACCGGCAGCCCGAGCCGCAAGCGCGATCCGGGCGGGATCTACACGATCGACTTCGGCGTCGCGGTCGGCTGAGCGCCTTCGGATCCGCTCTCGCCCGATCAAGGGCTTCGTGAGGCTCTAGCCGGGACTATCATCGGCCTCGCGCGGGCGTGGTGTAACGGTTGCACAAGAGCCTTCCAAGCTCTCGGTGCCGGTTCAAGTCCGGTCGCCCGCTCTCCCTTTCTGGGCCGCGACCATCCCCTACACTCGGCCGAACCACGGGGCGTGGCGCAGTCTGGTAGCGCATTCGGCTGGGGGCCGAAAGGTCGCTGGTTCAAATCCAGTCGCCCCGACTGGCGGGTAATCCCCGCGCCACCCCGCACAGCCACGAATCACGCGGCCTAGCGACTGAGGTTCGGGGCCGTGCGGAGCGGTTCGCGGGGAGTCTCCGATGCATTTTCGATGCACCCAGGGTCGGTGCGTCGGAGATCGCCCCTGGTGGAGGCGCGATGGCCTGACTCCCTCGGCCAACGCCTCCCGGCGTCGACCGGCAACGGTCGCGATCCCTCCGCCCCGGTGACGGCTACATCGCCCCGAACGTGAAAGCGATCACGAGCGGAGACTGACTGAGGATTCCCGTGGCGGTAGCCCCTGCGGGAAGCCCGGCCCGTTGCCGGGTGAACATCGGCCCTGTCGTTGGGGCCGGATGGTCAGGAGGATCGGTCCTGGTGGGAACCTCCTCCCGAGCTTGACTCCTGACCTGGTGCGTGACTCGGCCCGGCTCCGTTACCGAGCAGTTAGAGGCGCGTGACCACTCCCCCTCTCGGGGGGAGTGGTACGCCCTCAACGCCTCTCCACCCCGAGCAGGAGGGGCCTACAGAAACCCGTGACCCCAGGAGGGAAATGACAACCGACAACCGACACAGAATCAGGAGCAGCGATGGAGTACGACTGGTACGACCTGTCCGCGATCCTCGCCCGCCGCGACTACAAGTTCGAGCCGGGCGACCTCGACTACGGCGCGACCGAGCCGCGAGACGCGCCGACCTGCCGCTGCGATCAGCCCGGCTACTACCTCGACCGCGACGACGGCGAGCTGCGGTGCTGGAAGTGCGGCGCCTGCCGGGCGACTGCGGCGGCGGCATGACCGCGACGACGACGACCGACCCGGCGACAGACGCGGCGAGGATCGCGCGACTGACGACGTTCGCCTCCGACGTCCTCGACCTCGCCGACCGCCGCGCCGACCTCGACCTGCGCCGCTTGATCGACGACCTGCACGCCGACCTGATCCGAATGGAGGACGACCGATGAATCCCCGAAGCGACCTCGACCCCCAAGACACCGACCGGCTCGCGCTGCTCGACCGGCTCGCCGACCGCGTCCCCGAGCTGGACCTGGAGCAGCACGAGGTCGAATGGCTGACCCTGCCCGACGGGGCCGAGGCGTTGATCGTGGACGGCGGCGGGCTCGACGGCGGCTCGGGCATCTACTTCGCCAACGCCGGGGAGGCCGTGCACGCGGTCGGGTCGCTGAACCCGATCGTCCCCGGTTGCGTCGGCTGCGTCGTGATCGAGCCGGACGGCACCCGACGCCTGGCCCCGCGCGGTGCCCGACCCGTTGGCGAGGCCCAACTAACGGAGTCCATGCCAGCCGACGTCTGGAAGCGACCGCCCCGAACCAGTTTCCTTAGCGCAGCGAGCTGAATGCGGCCCGGAGCTCCGCCGAGAAGAGCTCCGGCTGCTCCCAGGCAGCGAAGTGGCCGCCCTTCTCGACCTCGTTGTAGTGGAGGAGCTTCGGATACGCCTGCTCCGTCCAGCTGCGCGGCGCCTCGTACTGCTCGCCGGGAAAGACACTCACGGCCACCGGAATCGAGACGCCCTTGGCGTTGAAGAAGCCACCCTTGTATTCCCAATACAGACGGGACGCGGAGACACCCGTCTTCGTCAGCCAATAGAGCGTGATGTTGTCGAGGACTTCGTCACGCGTCAGTTCGCCCGTGGCGCTAGTGGTCCGGTCCAGGGCAGAGACGATCGCGGCGGCCGGCTGGCCGTCAGCATCGTTGTGATCGAGAAGCCAGGCTGCCAGGCCGACGGGTGAATCCGCAATCCCGTACAGGGTCTGCGGCCGCGCGGCCATGTACAGGGCGTACTCGACTTGCTTGAACGTCCTCTCCAACTGCTGATACGCGCGTCGTTCCTCGGCTGAGAGGCCGGATGGCGGCGGGTCGCCGGCCTGGAGAGCCCGGTCGACGTCAGCCGGAACGGTGGCCGGCATGTTGGTGTGGATGGCGAGCAGACCCTCAGGTGCCTGCACGCCCATCTGGTCGACGACAAACGCACCCCAGTCGCCGCCTTGGGCGACGTAGCGGGTGTAGCCGAGGCGCCTCATAAGCTCCGCCCAGGCTCGGGCCATCCGCTCGGGGCCCCAGCCGGTCGTGGTCGGCTTGCCGGAAAACCCATAACCGGGCATCGACGGGATCACCACATCGAATGCGTCCGATGCGTTCGCGCCGTCTGCCGTCGGATCGGTCAGTCGATCGATGATCTTCAGCTGCTCGATGATCGACCCGGGCCATCCGTGATTGACGATGAGCGGCAACGCGTCTTCGTGATCGGACTTGACGTGGATGAAATGGATGTCGAGGCCGTCGATCTCGGTCATGAACTGCGGCAGGGAGTTCAGTTTCGCCTCGCACTTGCGCCAGTCGTAGTCCGTCCCCCAATAGTCGGCTAGCTCCTTAACCATCGCGAGCGGCACGCCCTGGGATTGATCCGCGACGGTCTCCTTCTCGGGCCAGTTCGTGGCCGCGATGCGTCGACGGAGGTCCTCCAGGGCCTCATCGGGAACGTCGACGTTGAAGGGACGGATGGCGCTGTCATCAACGGCGCTAGCTTCATGCGACATTTGCCGGTCCTTCCCTCGGTGTGGGTCGGGACTCTACTCCCCGATCCGCCGCGTTTTCTTAGTGCTCACCGCTGGCTCACAGTCCCACTGACCGGCGGGCGCCGGAACGCAGAGTGACGCTTCTCGTCCTAAGCCGCAGCAATCGGCGGCTGGCCCACTTGCACTCCGCTCCTGGATCCACGCGGAAGCGGAACGGATAGCCTCTGCGGGCGAGCGTCGAGTCGGTCGCAGCGGCCGACGGCATTCCGATCGAAGGAGACGATGTGAGTAAGCCGTTCAGACTCGGCGGATACGGAGCAAGCGCCGTTCTGGTGCTGCTCGGGATCGCGTGCATTGTCGTCGGCTTCCTCGGCCGCGCCGAGGTCAGTGATCGACTCCAGCAGGAACAGATCGTCGGCACGCCCGATTCCTCGATTGCCGGTGAGACCGTGGACACCGGAGGCGAGGCCAAGACATTCGCGGACACGATCCGCAAGCACACGCTCGAGGCCACTGGCGGCCTAACCTACGCGGAGATGCCGCGGGCGGTCTTTGTGGCCACCGACAAGCCGGTTCCCGAGGACCAGGTCGACCAGGCGCTGGCCTCGGGTAAAGCGATCGACAATCCCGAGCGGCAGATCTGGATCACCTCGACCGCCCTCAGCACGGCGCTCAATACGTCCTACTTCGCAGAGAGCGTTGCCACGTTTACGATCGTCGTCGGGCTCGCGCTGATCCTCGTCGGCATCGGCCTCCTGGTCCTCACGCGCAATGCCACCCGAGTCGAATCTCGAGCTGGCGCGACGCCCGCTGGCTGAGGGCGCTGACGCTCGCGCTCAGCGCCAACCCCGGTTACAGCGGGCGCAGGAGGGCCGGAGGTTGGCCAGGTAGTCGTCGCCGCCGGCGCCGATCGGGACGAGATGGTCGATATCGGTGGCAGGTCTCCCGCAGTGGACGCAGACGCGGCCGTATCGAGCGAAGACGACCTCCCGGAGAGTTCGCCAGCGTTTACCGCGAGGTCGGCGAAGCTGGCATTGATCGCAGCGGCTCCCCGATTCGGTCAGTCGGCCGCAACCGAGACACGGGCGCAGCATCAAAGCCACCCGAGCATCCGCACCGGCTCGAAGTAGATCCCGACGCTGTGGCAGTGCCCGCCGGCACCGAGCCGGCCGATGGCATCCGCCAGGCGCTCCGCGTGCGCGCTGGCGTCGATTAGGACGTCGAAGGCATCGGCGCGTTCCAGCTCGTCGTGCGACGCGACCGCCGTCGCGCCGTAGCCCTCGGCCACAGCGCGGCTCTCGTCGTCACTGTCGACGTAGACGGTACGGGCTGCGCCGAGCATGACGGCCCAGCCCGCCGCCCACTGCCCGATCGAGCCGGTGCCGCCGAGCACCAGCACGCTGCCCTGCGCCCTGGTCGCGAGCGCGCGCGAAACACCTCCATAGGCATCAGAGAGGTTGTCGGACGCGCTCGCGACCGAAGCGGGCGCAACGCCATCGGGCACCGGCACGAGGGCAGCTCCGAACGGGACGAGCACCAAGTCGTCGAACAGCCCGCCGAAGTCGCCGCCGAGCGGCAGGCCGTACATCGCAAAGCGCGGCACCCGCTCGCAATCAGCCATCCTGCCCTGCAAGCACGCAGCACACACCGTGCAGCACGGATGCCAGGGCACCACGACCGTCGTGCCAGGGATGACGCCCGCGCTATCGCCGGAGTCGACCACCTCAGCGACGCATTCGTGCCCGATCGCGAACGGGGCCTGGAACGGCGTAGCACCGGCGATGATCGCGCGATCGAGGTCGCACGTCGTCGAAGCGACGGGACGCACGATCACCTGGTCGTCGGACTCGATCCTCGGCTCGGTGACCTCGCGGAACTCGAGTCGCCGGGGAGCAACGAATTCCAGGCGGCGCATCCGCGCGATGCTCTCACAGGAAGCGCCGGCGCACAGCCTCGCGGGCGACCTCTCCGGCCGGGTGAGCTCAGGGTCCCATTCGAGGGCCCAATCTGCACGTAACCCAGCGGCACTCACACGCCTGGACAGGCGTGGACGGCACCCGGCGACACCACTATTCACGCGTAGCGCACTCGGCTGGGGGCCGAGCGGTCGCTGGTTCGAATCCAGTCGCCCCGATCTCAGTAGGAGCCAGATCTGCCGGCCGCGCCGGTCAGGACCCGGGGGCGGGGTTCGCTGCGGCTTGCGCCAGCGACGTGGTGAAGAAGCGCTGCACCGTGTCGAGTGGCTCGGTGCTTTGGCTTGCGCGGCTCAGGATAAGGGCGCCCTCGAGGGCTGCGAGGAGTACGGAGGCATCGTCCTCTGCGGTTGACTCCCGGGCGCCGAACGTGACCAAGGCGGCGTGTACCGAGTCACGCCAATGATCGAGGAGGGCCCGAGCCTCTTGCCGTAGCTGGTCGTCTCCGCCGGCATCTATGACGGTCGCCGCGAGCGGACATCCCATCGTGAAGTTGCTCTCGATGAGCACTTGGCGCCACGGGGCGAAAATTGCGTCGATCGCATCGGCCAGCGTGGTCGCCTCGATGAGCCCTGACTCGGTGTCGTCCAGGAGCTCGGCGCCGGCCAGGTTGAGGGCCTCGGTGATGAGCTGCGTCTTCCCGCCCGGGAAGTAGCGCTGGAGGGACCCGCGAGGGCCGTCGGCATGGGCGACGATCTGGCGAAGGCCGACGCCGTGAACACCGCGCTCGCGAACCAGCGCGGCCGCGCTGCGCACGATGCGGTCACGGGCGGGCTGCCCCATTGGGGCAGTGTACCCCGAGGCGATGACGGTCGTCATCGCCTTTGCTATCGTCTCGCCGTACACGCGATGACAGTCGTCATCGACCGCTCGTCAACGCGATTGGAGACGCCAACTATGAATGCAGGGGGCTATTCGCCCATCTCCCCGCTCTTTCGAGTGTGCGACGGGGTGCGGATTCGATTTGCCGACAACGAAGCGGACTCCTCCGCAGCGACCGTGTTGATGTTGAGCCCGTGGCCGGAGAGCCTCTGGGCGTTCCGCAGGACCTGGGATCGAGTGTCGGGGGCGGCGCGCGTGGTCGCGATCGACCTGCCGGGCTTTGGCCACTCAGACGGTCGGCCGGAGCTGATCGCACCTGATGCGATGGGCACCTTCCTGGCGCGCCTGATCGAGGAGTGGGGCCTGGGCGCGCCGCACGTGGTCGGTCCGGACGTGGGCACTGCCGCGGCGTTGTTCTTGGCGGCCAACGCTCCAGACCGCGTCACGAGCTTGACCATTGGTGGCGGCGCGGTGCGCGATCCCATCGATGCCGCCGGCGCGCTCAAGGACATCATCGAGGCCCCAAGCCTCGACGCCGTCCGACAGTTGGATGCCCGAACGAACATCGGCTTCGCCGTCGAGCCCGCGGCCGGTGCCGATAGCGAGCCCGACGTCCATGAGGACTATGTCAGCGCGTATGACCTCGGGCGCTTCGCCGAGTCCGCTCGCTTTGTCCGCCACTACCCCGAGCAGAATCCGGTGCTGCGCGGTCTATTGCCTTCGATCACCACGCCGGCTCAGGTCATCGCCGGACGCGAGGACGACTTGGTGCCGTGGTCCAACAACGAGTACCTCGCCGACCTGCTGCCCAACAGCGAGATCCACGCATTGGATGCCGGCCACTTCGCGTGGGAGGAGGCGTCCGATGAGTACGGCCGTCTCATCGCGGAGTGGGTCACCCGCGGCTTCCAGCGGCTCCAGGGCGCGGAGACGACCTGAGCCCCGTTCGGCATACCCTGCCTCTGACCGGATGAATACACCGAGCGCACTGAGGGTCCCCGAAAGCCCGGCGCTATCGCCCACTCAGCTCGCAAAGATCGGCGAGCTCGGGGAAGAGCGCACCGCCGACGCAGGCGATGTCCTCTTCCGGGCGGGCGACGATCGCTACCCGTTCGTCGCGATTCTCGAGGGCGAGGTCGCGTTGCTGGACGGCGCCGGCAACGAGATCGTGCGACAGGGACGGTCGAATTTCCTCGGCGAGCTGAGCCTGCTGTCGGGGCAGAGCGCCTTCCTGACCGCAGAAGTCACGCAGCCCTTGCGGTACATCGCCGTCGACAGGGATGCGCTGCGGGAGCTGCTGTTCGACGACGGGCCGCTCAGCGACCTATTGCTCGCGACGTTCATCTTGCGGCGCGAAGCGCTGCAGCAGGTGGCGGGGCTTGGAATTGAGATCGTCGGGCCGCATTCCTCGGCGGCGACGAGGCGGCTGGTGGAGTTCGCTCGTAACAACCGGCTCCCCGTGACCTGGCGCGACCCGGAGCGAGGGGATGACTCGGAAGCCGCAGCGCTGATCGCCGGGCTCGACGACTCGAGCCTGCCGCTGGTCCGGCTGCCGGGCGGTTTGGAGATGAGGGGGCCGTCTTTCGGAGAGCTGTCTCGCGCGCTCGGTATCGGCCGCGAGCTTGCGCCGCGCGAAGAAGTCGATTTGCTTGTCGTGGGCGCCGGGCCGGCTGGCCTCGGTGCCGCCGTCTACGGGGCCTCCGAGGGCCTTGACACGCTGATCCTCGACAGCCGCGCGCTCGGTGGCCAGGCGGGTGAATCGCGCCGGATCGAGAACTACCTCGGCTTTCCCGCTGGCATCAGCGGAACCGAGCTCACGGGTCGGGCGGTCGTACAGGCGCGCAAGTTCGGCGCTCGGCCCGCGACGCCGTACCGGGCGGTCGCGCTCGAGCCGGGAAACGGGTGGCATGTCGTCCGGCTCGAGGACGGCCAGGAGATCGCGGCTCGCGCGGTCCTGCTGGCGACCGGCGCCGAGTATCGGCGGCTGCCGGTCGATCGTCTCTCCGACTACGAGGGATTGAGCGTCTTCTATGCCGCGGGCCCACCGGAGCAGGAGCTGTGTGGAGCATCACGGGTCGCCGTCGTGGGCGGTGGAAACTCCGCCGGCCAGGCCGCGGTCTGGCTGGCGCGTGGAGGCGCGCTCGTGACGCTGCTCCACCGCCGCGCGGATCTTCGCGAGACGATGTCGGACTACCTGGTCCGCGAGCTCGACCGCTATGGGGTGGCGGTGCGCGATCGCAGCGAGATCGCGGAGCTGCACGGGCACGGCGGTCAGCTCGAGGCGGTGACGCTGAAGGATGGAGAGCGGATGCCGTTCGCGTTCCTGTTTCTCTTTCTAGGCGCTCGGCCGTGCACCGAATGGCTCGACGAGACGGTCGAGCGCGACGAGGACGGCTTCATCCTCACCGGCAGCGCAGTCGGCAGCGACGATCTGCTCGAGACAAGCGTGCCCGGCGTGTACGCGGCTGGGGACGTTCGCGCGGGTTCGACGAAACGATGCGCCGCCGCCGTTGGCGAGGGAGCGATGGTCGTGCAGCTCGTTCACGGCCACATCGGCCAGCAGCGGACAATCACTCCCGCGGCGTCGAAATGACCGCCAGACTGGCGGTCGTGCTGGAGAACCCTTCCGCCGCCGCGGGGTGAGCTCAGTGGGCGAGGCGAACCTGGCACCGGTCGGGCCGGGCGATCACGTGATCGGGGCGTCCGATCCAAAGCTGACGCTGATCGAGTACGGCGACTTCGGCTGCCAGTTCTGCAACGCGGCGAAGCTGCCGATCGAGTCGTTGCTCGGGCGGCACCCGGCGCTGCGGTTGGTCTGGCGGCACCTTCCCGATCCCGAGCTCCATCCCGGCGCGGACCTGGCCGCCGAGCTCTCGGAGTTGGCGGCTACGAACGGGAGGTTCTGGGAGGCGCACTCGCGTCTTCTCACCGGCCGCAGGGAGTTCTCCCGCGACGCGCTCATGGAGGTCGCCGAGGAGCTGGGGCTAAAACGCGACGAGGCACTGGCAGCGTTCGAGGAGCGCACGTTTCGCGAGCGCGTTCTCGCCGACGTCGCGGCGGGCAGGCGAGCGGGTGCCCGCGGTACGCCGACCTTCTTCCTCGACGGCGAGAGGCTCGAGGGTCCGTGGCGTGAACTGGCGCAGCTGGTCCCGGCGAAGCTCGCGACGGGTTCCGAAGCTCGGGATCAGCGCCCGAGGTGAGCTCGGATCGGCGCTCGAAGCGACGTCATAAAGCGACGCACCTTCGGTTCAAGCCGGACCCCCGGCCGGTCACGACCGGCCAGGGGTCGGTTGATCCGGCTACCACTACTAGGCCGGCGCCGGCTCGACTTGGGTCGGCTCATGGGGCATCTCCGGCCGCGCGTCAGACCGGAGCAGGCCCGCGGAGACCAGAGCCCCGAGCGCGAACATCCCGGCGGCCCACCAGAACGCGGTCGCGTACCCCTCAACCGCGGCTTGGCCGACGGCGGGGCCGTGATCGGCCAGGTACGCGCTGGTTGCCGATGCGGCCACGGTGCTCAGCAGCGCCGTCCCGATCGCGCCGCCGATCTGCTGCGAGGTATTGACCATCGCCGAAGCGACCCCGCTGTCGTTCTCGGCCACGCCGAACGTGGCGGTGGCAAACGACGGCCCCAGCGTCAGTCCGAAGCCGACGCCGATCAGGATCAGCGATGGCAGCACGTGTGACGCGTACGCCGTGTCGACGCCGATGCGCGTCAGCAGGACCATGCCCAGTGCGGCCAGAGCCATCCCGGCCGGCACGAGCGGTCGCGGACCGGTGCGGGGCAGGACGCGCGTGGTGACGATCCCGACCGTCGGTGCGATCGAGAAGCTGAGCGGCAGGAACGCCAGACCCGTCTCGAGCGCGCTCAGGCCCTTCGTGTTCTGCAGATAGAAGGTCAGGAACAGGAAGAGCCCGAAGAGCCCTGCGCTCGCGATGCTGATCGCCAGCAACGACGCGCCGCGGTTGCGGTCCGTCACGACTCGAAGCGGCAGGAGCGGGTGCGCGACCCGTCGCTCCAAGGCCACGAATCCGATCAGCAAGACGGCGCTGCTGGCCAACGACACGATGGTCAGCGGAGCGCCCCAGCCGTCGGCCTCGCCCCGAGCAAGGCCGAAGACGAGCGCGAAGAGGCCAGCTGATGCCGTCAGCGCGCCGGCCAGGTCGAGCCTCGGGCGCGACGTCACGGGGATGTGGTGCAGGAGCCGCATACCGGCGATCGCCGCAGGAATGGCGAACACCAGCGACACATAGAGGCACCAGCGCCAGTCGAGTGCCTCGGTCAGCGCTCCGCCGAGCAACAGCCCGATTGCTCCTCCGGCGCCGGCGATCCCCGCGTAGACCCCGAACGCCTTGCCTCTCTCCGCCGGGTCGGTGAAGGTCGTCGTCAGGAGCGAGAGCGCGGCCGGTGCGAGCAATGCAGCCGAAGCGCCCTGCAGTGCCCGCGCCGCCACCAGCAGATCGAAGCTCTGGGCGGCGCCACCGAGCGCGGACGCCCCGGCGAACCCAACGAGGCCGCCGATGAACGTCCATTTGCGCCCGAAGAGGTCCGCGATCCGGCCACCCAGCAGCAGGAGGCTGCCGAAGGCGAGCGCGTAGGCGGTGATCACCCACTGGCGATCGTCATCCGAGAACCCCAGATCCTGCTGCGCCGAGGGGAGGGCGATGTTGACGATCGTCGCGTCGAGTACGACGAGCAACTGCGCGATCGCGATCACGCCCAGGATCAGCCAGCGCCGCGCGTGATGCGCGTCCTGGGATGGATTGAGTTGTGCGTTCACTGTTATCTCCTTCAGCTAGGCGGACTGGATTTGTCCGTCACAGGGTCTGACGCGCGCGCGCGTCAACATGTGACCGCGAAGCGGCGCCGCCTCACGAAGGAGATGTCGATGGGAGAGACGAAGGACAGGGTCAACCTCGCAGAGAAGCTGGCGCTGCTCGCCAAGCCCTTCGAGCCCGGCATCGTCGGCTACCTCAACGACTACAAGCTGCAGATCGTCAAGGTCAAGGGCGCGTTCGTCTGGCACAAGCACGATGAGACGGACGACTTCTTCCTCGTCCTACGCGGTCGCCTGACGATTCACCTTCGCGACCGTGACGTCGAGCTCGAGGAAGGCGAGCTGTTTGTGGTGCCCCGCGGCGTCGAGCACTGCCCGGAGGCCGCGGAGGAGGCGCACGTGCTGCTGATCGAACCGAGGGACACGCTGAACACGGGCGATGCGGGCGGGGAGATGACGGCTCAGCCGAGAGAGCTGTGACCCGCAAGGCGGACTTACCGCCAGGGAATGACCTTGCCGAATTGCACGAGCTCGCCGTAGAAGCTCGGATTGGTTGCACGATCGAGAGCGAGGCGCAGCGGGGCGATTGCGGCCTCGGCCGGCGTCTGCGCGGCGCTCATGTCCTCAAACCACGGACGCGAGGCGTCGGTGTCAACCAATCCTGGGCAGATTGCGGCGACCAGGGTCCCGCCGATTGCATCGGCCTCGCGCCGCTGGCGCGCCAACACGCGCGCGGCGGTGACCTGGCCCACCTTCGATGGGATGTTGATCCACTCAGGCCAACCCTCCGAGTGAGCACGCTCCTCTACGACCGCATCGCTCCAGGCCTGCATCGTCGTATCGACATCGTCGAGGCTCATCACGTCGGTGTCGAAGCGCTCATGGAGATTGGACGGCATCTCACGCAGCGAACCGAAAGCACTTGCTACGACCAGCAGCCGCCCGCCCGGACGTAGGATCGGGCTGAACGCGCGGAGCATCCTGGTCGTGCCGAGGTTGTTGGTCTCGACGACGGGCGCCACCAGTTCTGCCGACGGCGTCGCGGGGACGAGCCGCGCCGCAGCGTTGGAGAAAACGATGTCCACGCCCCCGTGGCGCGCGCGGATCGCATCTGCAAAGGCGCGCACCGCCGCGCCATCGCGCACGTCGAGGAGTTCGCAGCGAACGGCGGCCCGGGCGTCCGCGATCCGAGCGACGGCGGCTCGAACGCGTACCGAGTCGCGTCCCGTCACATACACCGTGTCCTCCGGCCCCAACTGCTGTGCGAGGCCTTCAGCCAAAGCGAATCCGAGACCTTGGTTCGCACCGGTAACGATCGCGACCTTCTCCATGCTCGGCCCTCAGGCGGCAGCCGCCTCCGCCACCGGCGCGGGATCCGGCTCGAGCGGCGGGCCGACGGCCTCGCGCTCGATCTCGCTCTCGCGGACCAGCCAGAGGGCGAGCAGAGCGCCGACGATGCTGAGCATGGCACCGATCACCAGGACCTCGTTGAGCCCGGCGATGAAGCCGTGGTTGACGGCGTTCTGGACCAGGTCCCGGGACCCCGGCGGTATCGCCGCCAGCGCCTGATCGGCGCCACCGGACGAGGCGGCCTCGATCAGCCGGCGCGGCTGGTCGCCGTCGGCGGTCGGTGTGCCGACTGTGAGCTCGGCGACCTTGTCGGCGCCGCGGCCGACGAAGGTCGCGCCGAGCGCTGCGATCCCCACCGCGACCCCGACCTGGCGGAAGGTGTCGTTGATTCCCGCGGCCATCCCGCTCTGCTCCTTGGGCACCACGCTGATCGCGACGTCGGCGATCACCGGGTTCAGCAGCCCGACGCCGGCGCCGGCGACCAGGAAACCACCGAGCAGCGTCGTCCACTCGTCGCCGGTCCCGACTCCCGACATCAGCAGCAGGCCAATCCCGCCGCCCGCTAGCCCGGTGGCCATCAGGTAGCGCGCCTGGACCCGGGACAGCAAGGCGCCGGCGATCGGCGCGGCAATGAAGCTGGCGATCGTGATCGGCAGATAACGGAGGCCGGCCTCGAACGGCGAGTAGCCGAGGTAGTTCTGCAGGTAGAGCGTCAGGTAGAGGAAGAGCGCGAATAGCGAGCCGGAGACGGCGAAGGCGGCGAGCTGAACGCCGGTGAACGAAGGCCGCTTGAACAAGCCGAGCGGGAGCATCGGCTCGCGGACCCGACTCTCGATCGCGATGAACGCGGCGAGCAGCAGCGCGGCGCCGGTGAACAGCGAGACGATCAACGTGCTGCCCCAGCCCTCATCGTTGCCGCGCACCATCGCCATCACGAGCAGGAACAGCGAACCGCTGAAGGTGGCTACGCCGGCCCAATCGATACGGGTCGCGTTCGCGTCGCGGCTCTCGCGCAGCTTCAGATAGGTGATGGCGAGTGCCGCCAGGCCGATCGGGACGTTCAGATAGAAGATCGACTCCCAGCCGAGCGCATCGGTGAGCGCCCCACCGACCAGCGGCCCGATCGCGACCGCGACGCCGATCGACGCCCCGTAGATCCCCATCGCCGTGCCGCGCTCACGACCGGCCGGGAACTCCTGGGCGACCAGGGCCAGGGAGACCGCGAACATGATCGCTCCGCCCACACCCTGCAGCGCCCGCGAGGCGTTGAGGAAGGTGGCGTCCGGCGCCAGCGCGCAGAGCAATGAGGCCACGGAGAAGATCACCAGCCCCGCCGCGAATACCCGTCGGCGTCCGAGCCGGTCGGCGAGCGAGCCGGCGGTGAGCACGAGCGCGGCGAGGGTGAGCGCGTAGGCGTCGATCACCCACTGCAGGTCGGTGAAGCTCGCGCCCAGGTCCTCGCGGATCGACGGGAGGGCCACGTTGACGACGGTGATGTCCAGTAGCAACATGAACGTCGCGACCGAGACGGCGATCAGGGTCCACCATTTGCGTTCCATTTGAACTCGTCTCCTTGTCACGTTTGGGCCGGTTGGGTTCGTCACTGCTATGACCCAAACCAACGAAGGGACGTGACAAGTGGACGCCAGCGATCACCTAGCCGAGGAGTTCGAGGCCAACCGGACTCACCTGCGCGCTGTCGCCTACCGGATGCTCGGCTCGGTGAGTGAGGCCGATGACGCCGTCCAGGAGGCGTGGCTGCGGCTGAGCCGCAGCGAGCGGGATGAGATCGAGAACCTCGGCGGCTGGCTGACGACCGTCGTCGCGCGGGTCTGCCTCGACCTGTTGCGCGCACGCAAGTCACGCCGCGAGGAGCCGTTCACGCCCTACGTCCCCGAGCCGATCGTCGATCCGGAGGTCGGCGTCGACCCGGAGCACGAGGCGCTGCTCGCCGACTCGGTCGGCCTCGCGCTGCTGGTCGTGCTTGAGACGCTGAACCCCGCCGAACGGCTCGCGTTCGTCCTCCATGACATGTTCGCGGTCCCCTACGACGAGATCGCTCCCATGGTCGACCGCACGCCGGAGGCGGCGCGCCAGCTCGCGAGTCGGGCGCGGCGCCGGGTGCAGGGCGAGGTCCCGGTCGCCGACCCCGACGTCGGCCGACAGCGCGAGGTCGTGGATGCGTTCCTCGCCGCCGCGCGGGACGGCGACTTCGAGGCGCTGCTCGAGGTGCTGGACCCCGACATCGTCCTGCGCGTCGACCGCGGCGCGTTCCCGCGCGGTGCCTCACGCGAGGTGCACGGCGCCGAGGCGGTCGCGGAACAGGTCGGACGGTTCGCTGCGCTGGCGGCCTCGGCCCGCCCGGCTCAGATCAACGGCGCGGCCGGGTTCGTCGTCGTCCGCGACGGCCGCACCTTCGCGGTCGCCGGGTTTACGGTCTCCGGCGGCCGGATCGTCGAGATCGACCTGCTCGCCGACCCCGACCGCCTGCGCGAGATCGACCTGACGATCCTGTAGACGCCGTAGGCCATCGCGCCGGGCACCGCAAGCGCTAGCAGCGGGATCGCCGAGACGCCGAGCAGGACGACTCCCGGCAGGATGAGCGGGAAGAGCGCGAACGTGAGGATGCCGCCGGCCGTGAGCACGGCCGTGATCCCGAACACGATCTCGGCTTTCGATTCGTCTTTGGCCTGCATCACAACGTCTCTCCTTTGGAGTTGATCGGTCTAACTCTGTGACGGATCCGGGCGATGCGATGTGACGGGGGAGGCCCACGGTGCGCGCAAGAGATGGCGGCGCAGGAACCGCAACTGGACCTCGACCGAGGCCTCGTGGCCCTCCAGGAACGGGGCGTAATGCCCACCGGGGATGCGCACGACCTCCCCCCGCGGCGCTCGCTGCGCGGCTCGCGCGCCCGGCTCGGCAAGGACTGATTGATCGTCGTCGCAGACGAGGACCAGCAGCGGAGACTGAACGCGCGACGCGCGCCGCCCAGGGCGGTAGAAACCGGTCGCGAGCGCAGATCGGGCAGCGACCTCCTGTTGCCAGTCCGGATAGCTGTTGTCGGGATCGAGGGTCGTCGCGCCCTGTTGCCCGTCGGGAGTGTTCAGGAGAGCTACGACTCCCGGCTCGGCCGCGAGCGGCACCAGCCGCGGCGCGCGCCCGAACCGGCTGCCGACCGCGTCGGCCAGGCCGCGCACGGTCAGGCGCAGGAAGCCCCGGAGCGTGGCATGGCGGATCGCATTCGGAGCGGCGGCACGGGCGTCAGCCAGCGGGGTCTGGGCGATCACGGCTGCGAGCTCGGGGTTCCGCGCGGCGACCTCGAAGACGTGGCCACCACTGAGGGAGAAGCCCCAGATTGCAATCTTGTCCGGTTCCACCCCGGGGAGCCCGCGCGCGAACTCGATCGCCGCCTGGTAATCGGCCTGCTGCTCGCGGATGCGGATTACCTGGCGGGGCTCGCCGCCGCTCTCGCCGAGATGGCGAAAGTCGAAGGCGAGCACGGAGAAGCCGGCCTGGTTGAAGCGCGTGGCGAACGGGTCGGTCCCTGGTCCCATGGTCACGCCAGCACCGGCGGCCATGACCACGCAGCCGCCGCCCGCGCCCGGGTAGTACCAGGCCGCGCACGTGTCATCGCCACTGCGGAAGTGGACCTTCCGTCTTCTTTGGTTGCTCACGCGGAAAGGCCAGAGGTCGCGTGACTCGCTCGTGCGCCCGGGTCAGGCCCGCGTCGGTCCGCAGGGGCGGTTGACGCGTAGGCGGCCGCGAAGCCCTGGCGCCAGCTCGGGTAGCGCGGCTCCCAGCCCAGCTCGCGCTTGGCCTTGGCGTTCGAGGCGCCGCGGGACTCGGTTCCCATCATCACCACCGCTTCGCCCGCGAACAGCCGCGCGAGCCAGCGGGGAAGGCGTCGGGGCGGCTTGGCCCCAAGGACGTCGGCGAGTATCGGCAGCCACTCCCGCACGGGGGCGGACTCGTCGTCCACGATGTTGTAGATGCCGGGACCGTCGTGCTCGACCGCGAGCGCGGTCGCCGCGGCGGCATCGTCGAGATGGATCCAGGAAAAGTAGCCGTCACCATCGCCGATGATCGGGAACTGGCGCTTGCGCACCGGGTCGACCAGCCCGTCGTTGGAGGCGCCGTAGAAAGCGCCGTAGCGAAGCCCGATCCCGCCGGCTTCCGTGACCGCCTCGTCGAGGTGGCGCAGCGCGGCGCCGACCTCGCGCATCCCCGCCACCGGGGTGGTGTCGAGCGGATCCTCCTCCGTCTTGATCGGCCCACCTTCACGCGCGTACCGCCCATAGGTCGCGACGCTCTGGGCGACGAAGCGCCCTACGCCGCCCTCGCGCGCGGCGGCGAGGAGGTTGTCGGTGCCCTCGGTGCGAAGCCGGTTCGTCCGCGCGAAGCTGCGGTCGAGGTTGCGGGTAAAGCGCGCGTCCGTCAGGGCGGTCGCCTCGTGGACGATTGCCTCGGGCTCGGAAGCGAGCACGCTTTTGCGAACGGCACGCGCGTCGAGCAGGTCGAGCAGGACCGGCTTCGCTCCGAGCGCCCTGACGCGTTCGGCGTTCCCAGGCGAGCGGACGGTGCCGATCACCTCGTGGTCTCGATCGATCAGCTGTGAGACGAGCCGCGTTCCGATCGCTCCGCCGGCTCCTGCAACTAAGACTCGCATGATGTCTCCTTTTCGGTCACGTCGACTCGGTTTCAGGGGTCTAGTGCTATGACCCAACGCGACGGGGGAACGTGACAATGGATGAGCGAGACTGGCTGGCAGAGCGCTTCGAGGAGCACCGAGGTCACCTGAGAGCGGTCGCCTACCGGATGCTCGGCTCGCTGACCGAGGCCGACGACGCCGTCCAGGAGGCCTGGATTCGGCTCAATCGCTCGGACGCCGACGAGATCGAGAACCTCGGCGGCTGGCTGACGACCGTGGTCGGGCGGGTGTCGCTGAACATGCTGCGCTCGCGCAGGTCGCGGCGCGAGCAGCCGCTCGACGCGGTGCACGTGCCGGAGCCGATCGTCGACCGCGTCGATGGCACCGACCCAGAGCACGAGGCGCTGCTGGCCGACTCGGTGGGGCTCGCCCTACTCGTGGTGCTCGAGACGCTGAGCCCGGCCGAGCGGCTGGCGTTCGTCCTCCACGACATCTTCGCCGTGCCCTTCGACGAGATCGCGCCGATCGTCGACCGCTCCCCCGAGGCGGCCCGCCAGCTGGCGAGCCGCGCCCGCCGGCGCGTGCGGGCCGAGAACACCCTCCCCGACGCCGACCCCGGCGCTGAGCGAGAGGTTGTCGACGCCTTCCTTGCGGCCGTGCGCGAAGGGGACTTCGAGCGACTGGTCGAGGTGCTCGATCCGGACGTCGTGCTCAGACGAGACTTCGGTTCGCTGGCGGTAGCTGCTTCAAGCGAGGTCCGCGGGGCCGAGGAGGTCGCCAGCCAGGCGATCATCGCCTCGCAGCTAGGCCTGCTCGTCAAGCCCGCGCTCGTCAACGGCGCCTTCGGGTGGGTCGCAACCCGCGACGGAGAGCCGTTCTCGGTCGGGGGCATCACGGTCCGGGGCGGGAAGATCGCCGAGATCGACATCCTCATCGACCCGGAGAGACTCCGGGGGCTCGACCTGACGATCCTCGACGACTAGCGGACCGTCACACGGAGGGCGCGCCGCGCGTCTTCCCAGTGCAGCGATGTTCGACGACAGATTCCAAATCGTGATGGTGACGGCCGTCGAGGCCCGAGACCATGTGGCCGAGGTGGAGGCTGAGTGCGCCCTCGCCCTGAGCGCCGGCCTCGCGGAGATCGACTCCTACATGCTCGACCTCGCCGAAGAGCTCGACGTCTGGCGTCACCACTATGTCACCGCGGCCGTGACCGAGATCGCAAGCCTGCGCGCCGAACTCGACGGGCGGAACATTGGCTGATGCCGGACGCGGAGCATCAACTCGCCCGAGGGGTCGGCCTGGCGCTCGCCGACCCGGCGCACCCGGAACGCGGTTGGCGTCCGATTCCATGCGCGGCTAAGACGCGGCGTTCTTCCGTCACAACCTCCCGTCGCGACGTGTCATCCCTGCGCGGAAAATGGGCAGCCCGGACGCGAGGTCCCATTCGAGGGCCCAATCTGCACGTAACTCAGCGGAACTCCACGGCTCTCTACGCGCCTGGACAGGCGTGGGCGGCACTCGGCGACACCACTATTCACGGGTAGCGCATTCGGCTGGGGGCCGAAAGGTCGCTGGTTCAAATCCAGTCGCCCCGACTGAAAATCCCTGCAAATCGCCATATTTCGTTCCAGGGCTTTGGCAGCATTCGTTGGCCCCAAACCTGAGCCCCACGGCAAGGGCGCTACGGTCCATCTCGGAGCGGCCCACGGCTTGTCGTGCAACTTCCCTGCGGACCGCACCATCAGGAGATCGCGATGGTACGGCGGTACCCACACCCAGAGCAACCGACGTCCGTTCCAAACGACGCTTCCTCCCACCCCTGGGAAACGCGAATCCAGATCCTGATCGCGGTCGCGCTCGGGCTCGCGGCCATCGTCACCGCCGCCGCCGTGTACCGCGACGAGCAAGAGGAGCACAAGGCGACGCAGGACTTCCACGCCGCGACCTCCTACCTCGTGTCCGCCGTGGACGCCGGGATCGCCTCGCCGCGGGGCAGGGAGCTCGAGGCGCTGGCCGAACAGGCCGAACACGACGCTGAGGATCACCAGGAAAGGGCGCTCAGCTACACCCTCGCCGAGGTGATCCTCGCGACCTCGCTCTTCCTCTTCGGGATCGCCGGGATCAGCAAGCTCTGGATAATCAAGATCGGGGCGCTCTCGACCGCCTCAGTGGTGTTCGGGGTCGCCGTGGTCGTGCTCGCGACCTTCTAGCTCCGGAGGCTCGACTTCGGCGCGGCGTTCCGCGAGTGGCAGGCGGCCGGAGGACCAGACCCGACCACGGAGGAGATCGCCACGTACGAGCTAAGCAGGAGGCCGAGGAACCGATTTGGGTCACCGGCGCTGAGGTGATCCGCCCACCGACCAAGCCGCTGACCGTTTCGACCCACATGGGACAGGGACTCAGGTGTTGCCGGCGGTCCTGGTGTGATCGGCTACTGGAGCTCGCGCGCTCGCCGAGCTAGCTGCCGGGACTCACCAACCACCTTCGGCGCGGCGGTCGTACTTGACCTCGCTGTCACCTAGCTCAAAGACCAAGAGCTTGGGCTCGGTGAAGCGGTCGAGGAACCATTGCGACAGCTCGCGGCCGACCCCGCTTTGACCGGCCCCGCCGAACGGGGCGAGCTGATCCCAGTAGTTGCTGGTCTCATTGATGTTGACGGAGCCATGCGGCAACGCCTCCCCGACCCGCCAGGCCGTGGCCAGATCGCGAGTCCATAGAGAGGCGATCAGGCCCAAGCGGCTGTTGTTGGCGATTTCGACCGCTTCCTCGGCCGAGGCGACGCGCATGATCGGAGCCACTGGTCCGAACGTTTCCTCGCGCATGATCTGCATCTCAGGCGTCACACCGGTGAGGATCGTGGCCGGGTAGTACAGGTCCTCATCGGGGCCGAACTGCTCGATCTGTGCGCCCTGCGAACGGGCATCCTCCACGTGGGCGACGATTCGCTGCCGGGTCCCTTCGTTGCAGAGTGGACCCATCTCGGTTTCCTCATCGGCGGGATCACCGATCCGCAGATCGCTCGCCCGGGCCCGCAGCTTGTCCACGAACTCGTCGTAGACATCGTCGTGAACGAGCAGCCGCTCGGCCGAAGTGCAGACCTGGCCTGAGTAGTAGAAGCAGCCGTTCACGGCTCCTTCAACCGCAGCGTCCACGTCGGCGTCGTCGAGAATGATGAACGGTCCGTCGCCCCCGAGCTCGAGCAGCTGCGGCTTGAGCGGCGCGCTCGCGGCGATCTTTTCTCCGGTCGCGGTGGAGCCGGTGAAGAAGATGCCGTCAACGCCATCGTGACTGACCATGGCCGCGCCAACGTCGCCAAACCCCTGCACGACGTTGACGACACCCGCGGGTAGCCCGGCTTCCTCGAACAGGTCGGCGACCATCGCGCAGCAGGTCGGGGAGAACTCGGACGGCTTCCAGATCGCCGCGTTGCCGGCGGCGATGATGTGGGCGATCGCGATCGAGGAGATGTCGGTCGGGAAGTTGTAGGGGGTGATCACCGCGACCACCCCGAGCGGCCGATGGCTCATGACCAGACGCTTGTTGTTGGTCTGCTCCTGGGTGGACGGAAACGACAGGCCGCGGTGGCGCAGAACCTCGGCGCCGGCCTTCTCATAGGAAGGGGCCGCGTACTCGTAGACCTCCTCGCGGGCGTCGGTGATCGTCTTGCCAATCTCGAGCGACACCATGCGCGCGATCGGCTCAGCGTGCTCGACGAACGACTGGTGGATGCGCCGCAGGACTTTGACCCGATCGATGAGCGGCATTCGGGCCCAGCCGGGCTGGGCAGCGCGTGCGGCGGCGACCGCTCGCTCGACGTCGCTGGCGTCGCAGCGCGAAACGGTGTTGATCACCTCTCCGGAATGAGGCGAGCGCACGTCGAAGGTGCCGGCGCTGCCCTCGACCCAGCGCCCTCCGATCAGTGCCTTGTTGGGGACATCGGTGGTGACGCTCATTGGGCCTCCCGACCTCGTGATCAAGCCTTCGGTGCGACGTCGGACGCACGCCGCTTCACCAATGTACCTTGACGCGCCTTTAGCCCGGCCAGGTGGGACGGACGATGCCAGTGACCGACCTCCCGGGATAAGGCAGGTCAGCGTTCGCTGCTCGGAGGCGGCCCTACCACCCGGAGGCCGTACTTCTCGTAGAACTCCGCCATCCGGCCCATGTCCGGGGGCCCAGGGGGCATCTTCTCGATCAGCTCGGCGAGCTCGGCAAAGAAGGTCTCGAAGCCGGCCGGAGCCGGAAAGGCCAACATCTCGACCGGCGCCGCGGTGGCGTTCCAGTGGGTGTGCACCATGCCCTTGGGAATGTGGACGAAGGTTCCGGCCGGGGCTTCGAGGGTGCGCTCGTCGAGTCGAAAGCTGAGCGTCCCCTCGATCACGTAGTAGTTCTCGTCCTCGCAGCGTGTTCACGTGCAGTGGTGTCCCGCCGCTGTGCGGAGCGAGGTCAGCCTCGATCACCGCGAGCGCTCCGCCGGTCTCCGCGCCGGCCGCCTTGACTACATAGGTGTCGCCGAAGAGCGAAGTGGTTTCGCCTTCCCCACGCAGCCGGACAACGCCTTCAGCGGCTGTTTCGTTCACGACACGCTCCCTTTCGTCTGCCGATGAGGCGGATCGAGTTGGCCCCCGCCTCGGCCAATCGTAAACGGATCGAGATCAGAACCGATGACTTTCGCGCACGGAGACGATCTAATCCGCTGACCACCCAAACACCAGGGAGCCCGTCATCAGCCAGGACAGGAAGCAGATCGCGCGTGACTGCTATCTCGCCTACGTATCAGGCGACCGCGGAGTGATCGAGCGCCACTTCAGCGACGATTTCGTCTTCTACAGCCCACCGGATCCCGGGATCGACCGGGCGCAATACTTCGAACGGTGCTGGCCGAACGCCGAGCTGATCAAATCCTTTGATTTCAAGCGGCTGATCGAGAGCGGCGACGAAGTCGTGGTCACCTACGAGAGCACGAAGGTCGACGGCACCCGCTTCCGCAACACCGAGGTGCTCACGTTCGCAGGCGAGCAGGTGATCCGCGCAGAGGTTTACTTCGGTTGGGACCTGGCCGAAGCGTGATTCGGTAGAGACGCGGCTCGTCCGCTAAGGACTCGGTAGGCGGAGCCGTCAGACTGCGGCCGTGGCTTCCTACTCCGTCAACGATCGCGCGGTGGCGCGCGCCCGCGAGCTGATCGAAGCTCGGCAGTACGTGCTCGACAGCGACTGGGGGGAAATCCAGCCGTCCGCCGACGAGGAGAACGAGTACCTCTCCTCGCATTCGTGGGATCAGTACGCGGAGTGGCACCTCGGGCTGACCGACGGGCCCGCGGATGAGACCAAGGCCAGATACGCGTTCGTCTTCGGCGATTTCCGCCGTGTTCATCGGTCCGGCCTGATCGCCTGTCACTACCGCGCCGCGGAGTGGCGCCACAAGGAGATCGAGCTCGCGGCCCACGAGCTGCTTCAGGTTCTCGACGCGACCGCCGGTCCGACAGGGCGTCGCGAATAGACTGCGACCCGATGGACCTCAAGCTCGAGCTGATCCCGGTTCCCGTCTCCGACGTCGACCGGGCGAAGGCGTTCTACACGGAGCGAGCCGGGTTCGCCCTCGACAACGACGTAACGGTCAAGGAGGGTCTGCGGTTCGTCCAGCTCACCCCGCCGGGCTCAGGCTGCTCGATCTCGATCGGGGAGGGCCTGACCGAGATGGAGCCCGGCTCGCTCGAGGGACTTCAGCTGGTGGTGGAGGACGTCGAAGCGGCCCGGGACGAGCTCTTGGGACGAGGACTCGAGGTCTCGGATGTCCAGGACTTCCCCTGGGGGCGGTTCGTGTTCTTCAGCGATCCCGACGGCAACGGCTGGGCGATCCAGCAGATCCCCGACTACGGCGAAGGCCGGACGCAGCCCGAGGGCACTTAGCTGCCCAGAAGTGCCGAGCGCGGTCGACCTCTACTGGTTGCCGCTGGGCGCGGGCGGGCATTTCGTCAGGCTCAATGGCCGCCTCTACGAGGCGCTGGCCGCGCGGATCCAGCGGCGCCCGGCGTGCGACCTCTACCACTCCGCGCTTCAGGTCCAGGTCCCGGAAGGGAGGTTCGTGATCGAGCAGACCCCGGTACCGGACCTGAGCGGCAGGCAGCGGGGGGTCGCCGCCGAGGGCGCCGTGGGCAGCCGCCGCGCAGGCCGGTTTCGGGTCTTCCGGTACGAGATCCGGCTCTGGCTCAACGGACGGATTCCGGACGTCGCCGAGGCAGTCGACAGCCCGCGCCGCTTGAGCGATGGTGAGGAGTGCGCGCGACGCGTGCTCGATCTGGTCCCGCACGTCCCAACCCCGGTCTGGGGGCGCGATGAGCTTGCGACCGGCGAGATGTGGAACTCGAACTCGGTGATCGCCTGGGTGATCGCGCGCGCCGGCATCGACGCGGAGTCGATTCGACTACCACCGGGGGGCAGGGCGCCGGGATGGCGGGCCGGGCTCGTGGCCGCTCGCAGGAACCAGGATTCTGCCTTGGCTCGCACATAAAGCGGCGTATTTAGGGCCGGATTTGGCCAAAGACTTGACAAATAGGCAGCGGTGTGACACTAATCCCCGCCGTGCGGAAGCGCAAGAGTGGCTCGCTGGCTTCGCTGCGGGAGGGGAATCGCAGGCGAGTGATCGACGCCATGCGCGAGCGCGGCGTCGCCAGCCGCGCGGAGCTCGCCCGCGTCACAGGCCTCTCGCGGTCGACGATCTCGACGATCGTCACCGACCTGCTCGAGGTGGGCCTGGCGCAGGAGCGGGACGGCCAGCCCGGCGGCGAGGCCCATGCCGGGCGCCCGCCGGTGATGGTCTCGCTCGACAGCTCCGCCGGGCTGGCGCTCGCGATCGACTTCGGCCATCGGCACCTGCGGGTGGCGGTCTCCGATCTCTCGCACACGGTGCTCGCCGAGACCTGGTGCGAGATGGACGTCGACCACTCCTGCGATCACGGCCTCGCCACCGCGGCCGAGTTCGTCGAGCAAGCGCTCGCCGAGGCGGGCGTCGAGCGCGAGCGAGTGCTCGGCGTCGGGATGGGGTTGCCGGCTCCGATCGACCGCGCGACGGGGTCGGTCCAGGGATCCTCGATCTTGCCCGGCTGGGTCGGCGTCGATGCCGCTGCGGAGGCAAGCGCCCGCCTCGGCCTCCCGGTCGAGGTCGAGAACGATGCCAACCTCGGCGCTCTCGCGGAGCTGCTCTGGGGCGCCGGCAAGGGGAGGTCGGACGTCGCCTACATCAAGGTCTCCTCCGGGATCGGCGCCGGGCTGATCGCCAAGGGCCGGCTCCAGCATGGAGTCGGCGGAACCGCCGGGGAGATCGGCCACACGCTGGTCGCCGAGCACGGCCCGGTCTGTCGGTGCGGCAACCGGGGCTGTCTCGAGACGCTCGCCTCGTCGCGAGCGATCGCCGACCTGCTGAGCGCGAGCCGCGGCGAACAGGTCTCGACCCGGCAGCTGCTCGAGCTCTGCGCGGCCGGCGACCCGGCGGCACAACGGCTGATCGGCGACGCCGGGATGGCGATCGGGGTCGCGGTGGCAAATCTCTGCAACATGCTCAACCCCGAGTGCGTGATCGTCGGAGGCGAGCTCAGTGCGACCGGAGAGATCCTGCTCGCCCCGCTGCGCGAGGTCGTGCGGCGAAACGCGATCCCGAGCGCGGTTGGCGACCTGGAGATCGTCACCGGCGTGCTCGGCGAACGGGCCGAGATGCTGGGCGCCTTGGCGCTGGTGATGCGCGAGTCGGATCGGTTCTCGGGCTCCGAGCTGCTCAGCGAGGCGGCCTGAAAACGTGAGAGCGGAAGGAAACAGCGCGACCGAAGCGAAGCGCGAGAGAGGAAGGAAGATGTCGATGGAATGGGCACTCGAACCAAGAGGAGGAACTCGGCGATGAAGGCAAGCAGGCGAATGTGGATGTTGGTGCTGTCGATCGCCGGGCTCGTAGCCGCGCTGGCGCTCGGCGCGTGTGGCAGCGACGACGACGAGGACAGCGGCGGCGAGTCGGGCGGGAGCGCGACGATCGGCTTCCTGTTGCCCGAGACGCAGACGGCGCGCTATGAGTCCCAGGACAAGCCGCTGTTCGAGGGCAAGGTCGAGGAGCTGTGCCCGGACTGCACGATCTTCTACCAGAACGCCGACCAGGATCCGACCAAGCAGCAGCAGCAGGTCGAGGCGGCGGTCACCGAGGGCGTCGACGTGCTGGTGCTCGACCCGGTCGACTCGACCGCGTCGGCGGGGCTCGCTCAGCGCGCCAAGGACGCCGGGATCCCCGTGATCAGCTATGACCGGCTGATCCTCGACGCGGACCTCGACTACTACGTGTCCTTCGACAGCGTCGAGGTCGGCAAGCAACAGGGCGAGGCGCTGGCCGAGAAGCTCGACGAGGACGGTTCGCCGAAGGGACCGATCGTGAAGATCAACGGCGATCCGAAGGACAACAACGCGACCCTGTTCGACGAGGGCTCTGATGCGGCGCTCGGCGACGCCGGGGTCGAGGTCGCCGAGGAGTTCGACACGCCCGATTGGCTGCCCGAGAACGCCCAGCGCGAGATGGAGCAGGCGATCACGGCGGTCGGCGATGATGGCTTCGCCGGCGTCTATGCGGCCAACGACGGCACCGCCGGCGGCGCAATCGCGGCCCTGAAGGCGGCCGGGATCGACCCGGCGTCACGCCCGGTCACGGGCCAGGACGCGGAGCTGGCGGCGATCCAGAGGATCCTCGACGGCGAGCAGTACGTGACCGTCTACAAGCCGATCAAGCCGCTCGCCGAGAGCGCCGCCGAGCTGGCGGTCGCGGTCGGAAACGGCGACGAGCCGCCCGAGGGCCTGATCAACGGCGAGGAGGACAACGGGACCGAAAAGGTGCCGACCGTGTTCCATGAGACGGTCGCTGTGACCAAGGACAACGTCCAGGACACGATCATCGCCGACGACTACTGGTCGGTCGACGAGATCTGCACGCAGCAGTACGCGCAGGCGTGCAAGGAGGCGGACATCAAGTAGGCCAACGATCCCGGAAGCGCGAGGAGAGGCGAGGAGATGAACGAGAGCCAGGGCACGGCCGAGGCCACTGGGGCGACTTCTCCCTCGCAGCCTCTCCTCGCGCTGAAGGGCTTCAGCAAGAGCTTCGGGCCGGTCGAGGCCCTGAAGGACGTCGACGTCGAGCTGCACGCAGGCGAGGTTCTCGGCCTGGTCGGGGACAACGGCGCCGGCAAGTCGACCTTGATCAAGGCGATCGCCGGGGTGCAGCCCCCCGATGGTGGGGAGGCCCGCTTCGAGGGCGAGCTGGTCGGGCTCCACAGCCCCCAGGCTGCGACCAGGCTCGGAATCGCAACCGTCTACCAGGACCTCGCCCTGTGCGACAACCTCGACGTGGTCGCGAACCTCTTTCTCGGCCAGGAGGTGGCCGACACCGTGCCGGGTGTCGACGTCCTCGACGAGACGGCGATGGAGCACAAGTCGGTCGAGCTGCTCTCGTCGCTCGGGGTGACGACGCTGCGCAGCGTGCGGACCGAGGTAGCGTCGCTCTCCGGCGGTCAGCGGCAGGCGGTCGCGATCGCGCGATCGCTGCTCGGCGAGCCCAAGGTCGTGCTGCTCGACGAGCCGACGGCGGCGCTCGGAATCGTGCAGACGGCCCAGATCCTGAAGCTGATCGAGCGCCTGCGCGAGCGCGGGCTCGGCGTGATCGTGATCAGCCACAACCTGGCCAACGTGTTCGAGGTCGCCGATCGGATCGCGGTCCTGCGCCTCGGGCGGATGGCGGCGACGCTCGAAACCCGTGACGTCAGCCGCGAGGAGGTCGTCGGCGCGATCACCGGCGCCGAGTTCGGCGATGAGGAGCGGCCGACCGAGGAGACGCCGCTGTGAGCGACGCTACCGCCGCGACGACCGCTGCCGAGCCCGAGCGGGAGGGGTTCTCGCTCGGTCGGGCGCTGCGCCGACTTGCCCAACCTGATTTCGGCTCGGTGCGGGTGCTGCTCGGGATCGCGGTCATCTGGACGATCTTCCAGCTCGCCAACGACCGCTTTCTAAGCGCCGTCAACCTCTCCAACCTGACCCTGCAGATCGCCGCTGTGGCGACGATCTCGATCGGGGTCGTGCTGGTGCTGCTGCTCGGCGAGATCGACCTCTCGGTGGGCGCGGTCAGCGGCCTCGCCGCTTCGGTGATGGCGGTTCTCAGCGTCAAGGAAGGCCTGGACCCGGTGCTAGCGATCATCGCCGGCCTGCTGGTCGGGACCGCGATCGGCCTCTTCAACGGGTTCTTCGTCACCGCCTTCGGGATCCCGTCGTTCGTGGTCACCCTCGCCGGGCTGCTCGGCTGGCAGGGAATGCAGCTGCTGGTGCTCGGCGACACGGGCTCGATCAACCTGCCACCGAGCTTGATCACCGACCTCACCGGCACCTTCTTCGACCCGGGTGTGGGCTGGGTGATCGCGATCGCCGCGATCGCCGCCTACGCGGCGAGCCTGCTGATCGCGCGTCGGCGGCGGCTCGGCGCCGGGCTCGAGGCGCCGCCGCTCGCGGGCACGATCGTGCGGATTGGAGTGGTCGCGGCCGCGATCATCGCCGCGGTCCTGGTCCTGAACGAGGACCGCGGGGTCCCGCTCGCGGCGCTGATCGTCGTTGCCCTGACCATCGTCTTCTCCTTCATCACCGAGCGGACCAGGTACGGGCGTCACATCTTCGCCGTCGGTGGCAACGCTGAGGCCGCGCGCCGGGCCGGGATCCGGATCAACCGGATCAAGGTGAGCGTGTTTGCGCTCGCCTCGACGCTCGCAGCCGCCGGGGGCATCCTCGCCGCCTCGCGCCTGCTCGCGGTCAACCAGCAGTCCGGGAGCGGCGACGTGCTGCTGCTCGCGATCGCCGGCCCGGTGATCGCCGGCACCAGTCTGTTCGGCGGCCGCGGCTACGTATGGTCCGCGCTGCTCGGCGCGATCGTGATCGGCTCGATCTCCAACGGGATGGATCTGCTCGGCCTCGAATCCGACATCAAGTTCATCATCACCGGCGCGGTGCTGCTGTTGGCGGTGACGATCGACGCGATCGCGCGGCGAAGCCGCGAGCCGGGCTGACCGCCGAAGAGCGAGCGATCCGATTCGCGATCGGAGTCCCGAACGTGCGCGAGTACGGCGACGTTCGGCTTCTGGTCGAACTCGGCGAGCGTGCGGAGGCGTCGGGATGGGATGGGTTCTTCGTCTGGGACCACGTCGCCTTCCGCGAGCCCGGCGCCGCCGTCGCGGATCCGTGGGTGGCCGTCGCAGCGCTGGCGACGTCGACAGAACGCCTGCGCCTCGGCGTCCTGGTCTGCGCGCTGGCCCGCCGCCGGCCGCAAAAGGTGGCGCGCGAGACTGCATCGCTCGATCAGCTCTCAGGCGGGCGGATCTGCTTCGGCGCCGGCCTCGGGTCGCAGGCGGAGGCCGAGTTCGAGGCCTTCGGCGAGGATCCCGACTCCCGCGTCCGGGCCGCCCGCCTCGACGAGGGCCTCGAAGTCCTCGCTGCCCTGTGGAGCGGCGAGCCGGTCGAGCACCGTGGAGAGCAGCTCACGGTTCAGACGGCCGGCTTTCACCCCAGGCCGGTGCAGCGCCCGAGGATCCCGATCTGGATCGCGGGCCGTTGGCCGGCGCGGGCCCCGTTTCGTCGCGCGGCGCGCTGGGACGGCGTCTTTCCGACTCACGACGAGGTCGGAGAGGCCGAGACCATGAGCCCCGCCCAGCTCGGGGAGATCGTCGCCTACACGAGCTCGCAGCGCAGGACATCGGGCGCCTTCGATGTCGTCATCGAGGGCCAAACCGAGGGTCGCGATCCGGCGGGCGAGCTGGCCACGGTGAACGCGTACCGAGCTGTGGGCCTGACCTGGTGGGTCGAGAAGCTCGGCTGGTTTCGCGGCGCGCTCGGGGCGATGCGCGATCGGATCGAGGCCGGTCCGCCCGGGCCGAGCGCGAGCGCAGGCGGATAGCCGCGAGATGGAGCTTCGAGCAGCGCTGATCGGCTTCGGGCTCGCGGGCTCGGTCTTTCATGCGCCGCTGATCGCGGCCACGCCCGGGATCTCACTGGCGACCGTGGTCACCCGCAATCGAGAGCGCGCCGACCGGGCTCGGCGGAAGTATCCGCAGGTGGGAGTCGAGGCGAGCCCGGGGGCGGTCCTCGAGCGCGCCGACAGATACGACCTGGTCGTGGTCGCGACCCCGAACGACACTCATGTCGAGCTTGCCGCGGCCGCGATCGAGGCCGGGCTTGCGGTCGTCGTCGACAAGCCACTGGCACCGACCAGCGCCGCGGCAAGCGAGCTGGTCGAGCTTGCCGACCGCCGGGGCGTGCCGCTGACCGTCTTTCACAACCGCCGCTGGGACTCAGAGCAGCTCACCCTGCGTCGCCTGATCGGCGAGGGTCGGCTCGGAGACGTGTTCCGGTACGAGTCGCGGTTCGAGCGCTGGCGCCCGGGGGCTCGAAGCGAGGCCTGGCGCGAGACGACCTCGGCTGCCGAGGGCGGCGGGGTGCTGCTGGATCTCGGCACTCATCTCGTCGACCAGGCGCTGACCCTGTTCGGCCCGGTGCGCGAGGTATACGGGGAGGTGGACCATCGCCGCGGGGCTCCGGGTGACGACGATGCGTTCCTCGCGCTCGCGCACGTTTGCGGTGTACGGAGCCATCTCTGGGCCTCCTCGGTGGCGGCAGCCCCCCGGCCGCGGCTCCGGGTGCTCGGGAGTCGGGCGGCTTATCTGATCGAGAACCTCGACGGCCAGGAAGCGGCATTGCAGGCGGGGCTGCGACCCGACACCACCGGCGAGTGGGGCGCCGAGCCCGAGCATCGCTGGGGCCGGATCGTTCGCGGTGACGAGAGCGAGCCGGTCCGGTCAGAGAACGGCGCCTGGCCGCGGTTTTACGAGCAGCTCGCCGGCGCCCTGCGCGGAGGCGGAGCGCTCCCGGTCGACCCTCGGGACGCGGTCACCGTGCTCGAGGTCCTCGAGCGGGCAAGGCGTGGCGGGTAGGCGATCTCGCGGGCTTGAATCAGGGCTCGCTCTGAGCCCGGGTGAGGAAGTCGATCTGGCCCTGCTTACGCAGGATCAGATGCTCGAGCAGGTGCTCGAGCGCCTCCGACCGCCCTTCGCGCCCGGTCGGCTCGATCGCGGCCTGAAGCGCATCGACCGCAGCCTCCTCGCACTCGATCAGCCAGCCGATCGCGGCGACGTGATCGCGATCGACGCGAAGCCCGGCAACCTCGGTGCTCGGCGTGCCTCCCAGCGAGACGACCTTCTCGGTCAGCCTGCGCGCGTCGTAGAGCTCCTCGTCGCCATAGGAGGTGAGCCGGGCGCCGATCGCCTGCGCGGGCACGCCGAGCAGGCTCGAGGCGGTGAGCGAGTACTGCAACGCTGAGCGCCACTGAAGCGTCAGCGCGACGTTCAGGCATTCGACTGCCCGTGCCTCGTCGAGCCGCTCCTCGCCGTCGCTCGCCCCCGAGCCTCCGCTAGCGCTTGGCACGGGACTTGGCGCCCTTCCGCGCTGCGGAACGGCGCTTCGCGGCATTGGCCCCTCGAGCCCGAACCGCCTTCTTGGCCGACTTCGAGCGCTTGCGGCCGGAGCCGGTGCGGTCCCTGATCGAGTCCGCCGCGGCGGAGAGCTGGTCGGCGACCCGCTCAGCCTTCGACGGCTTCTTCGCGCCCTTCGACGGCAGCGCTTCGGAGACCCGGCCCGCGACCTTCTTCCGCACCCCGCTGTCGCGCAGCGTCTCGTAGAGCTTCTTGTCGGGCTTCGTCTTGGCCTTCGCCATTCGGGACTCCTCTCGCGGGTCGAACTCCTTCGCAGCTACCCGCGAGCGCGCGGTCGAACCAGGTGCTTAGGCGATCCGCCGCTCGAACGAGGTCGTGAGCTGGCGCTTGTCGAGCTTCGGATCACCGGTCGTGCGCTCGAGCTTCAGCGTCGCCTGGCGGCCGTCGAGCGACAGGGTCGCGACCTGGTTGTCGTAGAACGGGCCCTCGACCATCCGCCATCGGATCTCCGGTTCGGAAACCCCGGCCGCGCGCGTGAGCAGCCGGCCGACCGCTTCGCCGAGCCGGCTGTGGCCGAACCGGATCACCAGCCGCTCATGGCGCTCGAGCGCGTTGCGAAACGGCGAGCAGACGCCCTGCCAGACCACGGCTTCGACCCGAGCGTCGCGCCGAAACGCCACCTCGGCCAGGTAGGCGTGGTGCACGTCGCCGGAGAGGATCCCGATCGAAGCAGGCGGGCGGCCGTGCGCGCCGGACCCGTGCTCGCCAAGCGCCCGGACGAGCCGCTCGAAGGAGCGTCGGAACGCCGGCCAGTGATCGAAATCGAGCGTCCGGCGCAGGCGTTCGGCGAGGTTTGCCATCCGCGGGCCCCAGGCGCCCTCGCCGACCGCTTCGCCCCACGCCTCGATCTGGTGAAGGCCCGGGCCGAGCAGAAAGGGGTCCGAGCTCGCGATGAGCAGATGGTCCCACTCGCCGGCCAGGTGGCGCTCGAGCCACTCCCACTCCGCCTCGTCGAGGATCTGCCGGCGACCCTCCTCGAGCACCCGGCCGGAGCGGGCGTCGATGACGATCAGCCGGCTCCCGTTGAGGTCGCGGCAGAAGCTCCAGGGCTCGCCGTCGGCTCGCTCGCGGTCGCGCCGGGCGAACCGGCCAAGGACCTCGCCGGCGTCATCGGCCTCGCGAACCTCGGCGTAGAGCTCGCTCTCGGCCAGCGCCCCCGGCGAGAGGTTGCCGATGAACTGATAGACCCAGTAGGAGGCGAGCGCCGCCGCCTCGCGCTTCGCCCACCACGGCTGGCGGCGCATCTCCTCGACCCAGGCCGCGGAGATGTTCCAGTCGTCGTGGACGTCGTGGTCGTCGATCACCATCGAGCACGAGACGGTCGAGTAGAGCCAGCGGATCACGGGGTCGCCCCAGGACTCGCGATAGAGCGCTGTGTACTCCTCGAAGTCGGCGACCTCCTCGCCGGGAGGTTGGGTGGTGTCGCGCCGCGAGCGGATCAGCTCGCGCGCCTGCGGCGAGCCCTCGTCGACGTAGACCTGGTCGCCGAGCAGCAGCAGCACGTTGGGCCAGCTCTCGCGCGGACGCCCCCAGAGCTCGTGCGCGAGGGTGTAGAGGGCGTCGAACTCGCGGCCTCGCGGGTCCTCGTCCTTGGCGAGCGTGTAGGGAGGATGGTGGGGCAGCGCCACCCTGCAGGAGCCGAAGCTGATCCGGACCGGACCGCGGCCGGCCAGGGTGCGGATCGCGCTGGGCGGGAACGGTGACGCAGGCGGCGGCCAGCGGCGCTCGTCGTCGAGCCAGATCTCGTATTCGTTTGTGCTGCCCGGCTCGAGCCCGTCGACGACGACGAGGGCGTAGTGGTGGCCCTCGACGCAGAAGCCCTGTCCGGCGGCGGAGAGGTCGGCATCGCGGCAGCGGACCTCGACCTCCGTCCGGCGATCGGTCTCGACCCAGACCACCGCTTCGGTCTCGCCGACGTAACGCAGGATCGGCCCGAGGACGAGTTCGGCCACGCCGTCGGCGTCAGTCGAGCCGTTCGGGAAGTCCGAAGTTGGCGAACGTCGCCTCGTGCACCTGGGGAGCGATCGGCTGCTCCGGGAAGCGCGCGTAGGCCTCGCGATCGGGGCGCTCGGTCGAACGGTTGATGAACGCGGTCACGGCGCTGATCCGGTCGCCGTCCAGCGTCAGCACGTTGAGCGCGAACGCGAGGTAGGCCTGGGCCTCGTCGTTCCAGCAATAGAACGCGAGCGCCGGTTGTCCGCTGGCCCGGACCAGGACGTGACGCCAGCGCCAATCGCCCGAGAGCGGGCCGCCGGCGAGGAAGCCGCGCAGCGCCTCGCTGCCTCCGTACCAGGTCCGAAGCGGGGGCATCGCGAAGCTCGCGTCCGCGGTCAGCATCGCGACGACGCCCTCGATGTCACCGCGATCCCAGGCGTCGACGTAGCCGTCGACCACCTCGCGCAGCCCGTCGTCGCCGAGCGAGCGCAGGGTCGCTTGCTGGCTGCGCTCGGGAAGTCGCGTGTCGACCGTTGCCCGGGCCCGCTGAAGCGCGCTGTTGACCGAGGCCGTGGTCGTCTCGAGCGTCTCAGCGACCTCGCGGGCCGAGAACCCGAGCACCTCGCGGAGGATGAGCACCGCGCGCTGTCGGGCGGGCAGGTGCTGGAGCGCGGCGGTGAAGGCCAACTCGATGCTCTCGCGCTGCTCGTAGCGGGCCTCGGGAGCCGCGTAGCCATCCTCGAGCTCGAGCGTCTCGTCCGGGTAGGGCTCGATCCAGACCGTCTCGACCAACGGCTCGCCGACCCCGTCCGCGGGCTCGGAGGCCGGACCGTAGTCGGCCGGGAGCACCCGCTTGGGCCGGCGCCCGATCACGTCGAGGCAGGTATTGGTCGCAATCCGGTAGAGCCAGGCTCGCAGGGAGCCTCGGTCTCGCAGCCCGGAGAGCCCGCGCCAGGCTCGAAGCAGCGCGTCCTGGAGGGCGTCCTCGGCGTCGTGGACCGAGGCCAGCATCCGGTAGCAGTGGGCGTGCAGCTCGCCGCGGTGCGGCTCGACCAGGCGCCGGAAGGCATCCTCGTCACCGCCCCGGGCTGCCTCGAGCAGCTCCCGGTCGTCGATCGAGGTCGAGGAGGCCGGACCCACCCCTCCAGGGTAGCCGCAGTCCTCAGGGCCGCTCTGGGTCGTACTCGGCGACCGCCTCGTAGGAGGCGAGGAAGTGACCGGTCTCCGCGTCGATCCCGGTGTGCGGCACGGCGCTGGCCCAGAACCGCAGGCCGAAGGCGGTCCCGCCGCGATAGGCGGGGATCTCGATCGTCCGCTGTTCGACCCCGCGGGGCAGGTCGACGACCTGGTAATCGCTGCGCGGCAGCGACATCCCGCGCTCGGTGAGCTGGAAGCGATCGATTGCCGCGTAGCGCATCCGGTGCGGCGCGGAGCCCAGGTTGAGAAGCACCCGCGCCAGCTCGAGCCCGGGGTCGACCGTGATCGCGGGCTGCGTATCGAGACGGAACCCGGTCAGCTGGACCCCCTCGTGGGCCGGCGGCGGCGGTCCGACCGCCGCCTTGATCACCGAGCGCTCGTAGTGCCGTCCGGTGTCGGCCTCCATCGCCTCGACCACGACGTCGTCGAGCGCCCGGACGAGCTGCGCCACCGCCGGCATCTCCGCCCCCGGCGCCCCCTCGGCCCCGAGCAGGTATCCCGACCGAAATCGGGCGTCGCGGTCCGGGGTGACCCGGTCGAGGAGCTGTGCCCGGGCGCGGCTGAGGACCGATTGATCGAGCCCGAGGTGAAAGAAGTGCAGCCGCATCGGCGGTCCGGATTGCTCGCGGTGCTCAGCCTCGAGCCGGCTCGGCGGCCGCGTCGTCCTCGGTCGTCTCGTGCAGCGCCCCGGTGCCCGTCGCCGTCGAGGGCCACCAGATCTTGTCGCCGAGCAGCTCGACCGCGGCCGGGACCATGATCGTGCGGACGATGAAGGTGTCGAGCAGGATCCCGAGCGCGACCATGAAGCCGAGGTCGAAGGTGTAGGTGACCGGGAGCGTCATCAGCACCGAGAAGGTGCCGGCGAGGATGATCCCGGCCGAGGTGATCACCGGGCCGGTGGCGGCGAGCGCGCGCAGCATCCCCTCTCGCGTTCCATGCCGGCGCGCCTCCTCCCGGACCCGAGCCATGAGGAAGATCGTGTAGTCGATCCCGAGCGCGACCAGGAAGATGAAGGCGAAGGTCGGGATCGAGGCGTCGAGCCCGGGGTCGCCGATCACGAAGCGGATGAACAGCACCGAGAGCCCCAGCGTGCAGAGGAAGGAGAGGATTACGCTCGCGATCAGGACCAGCGGCGCGACGATTGCGCGCAGCAGGATCGCCAGGATCACCGCGATCACCAGCAGCGCCACCGGGGCGATCAGCCGCAGGTCGCTCTCGATCGCCTGGTCGAAGTCGTAGCTGATCGCCGAACCGCCGCCGACCAGCGCGCTCAGTCCGGGGCCGAGGTCGCTGACGCTGGCACGGATCTCGGGGACGACGTTGAGCGCGTCCGTCGTGAACGGATCGCCCTCGAGGACCACATCGATCGTCGCCATCCGCCCGTCCTCGGAACGATTGAACGCGGTGGTCCCGGTCGCGCCGGACGGGGACGGGGTCGGGGTCGCGGAGGCGACGCCGTCGACCCGCTCGACGGCGACGACGGCTTTCGTCACGTCCGCCCCCGTGATCGGGGCGGCGTCGTTCACGACCAGGACCGTGGTCGGTGCCAGCACCCCGGCCGGGAACGCCTCCTCCATCAGCTCGAAGGCGTCGACCGACTCGACCGACTTCTTGAAGAAGGAGGTGGTCGAGTAGTCCACCTTGTAGGCGAGCAGGCCGAACGCGCCGGCGATGAACCCGATCACGGTCACCGCCAGCGCGAGCCCGGGACGGCGCAGGACGCGGTCGCCGACCCGGCGCCAGACTCCCTGGCGCGCGATCGAGGGCCGCTCGGGCTCGTACGCGACGATGCTGCTGCGGGGCCAGAATCCCCGGCGGCCGAAGATCGTCAGCAGCGCCGGCAGCAGCGTCAGCCCGGCGACCATCCCGCAGGCCACCCCGATCGCGGCCACCGGGCCGAGGGTCGAGGTGAGCCGGGCATCGGCCAGGGCCAGGGTGAGCATCGCGAGCGAGACGGTCAGCCCGCTGGCGAGGATCGTCGGCCCGGTGCGGCGCACCGCGCGCGCCATCGCTTCGTGCTTGTCCTCGATCCGGTGAAGCTCCTCGCGGTAGCGAGAGACCAGCAGCAGGCAGTAGTCGGTGCCGACCCCGAACATCAGCACGACGAGGATCGTGGTCCCGTTCGAGGACACGGTCGCCCCCGACTTCGCGTACAGGTAGACGAACGCGGTCGCCACCGTGTAGGCGAAGAAAACGACCACGAGCGGGGTCAGCGCGACCAGCACCGAGCGGTAGATCGCGCCGAGCAGGAACAGGACCAGGAGCACCGTCGCGGCGAGCAGCTTCGTGTCGAGCTCGCCGAACACCTCCTCGGAGTCGGCCGTGAATCCGAGGTCGCCGGTGAGCAGGATCCGCATCCCGTCCGCCTCATCGCCGGTCAGGTCGCGGACGTTCTTGCCCCAGTCGGCCTGGTTCTCGAAGTCGGTCGGCACGGTAAGGACCGTGTAGGCGAGGTCGCCTTCGGGAGCGACCAGGTCCGGCGGCGAGGCCGGCGCGAACGGCACCGCGGGCGGGCGGGTCAGCGGCAGCTCGGAGTCGGGAAGCTGCTCCAGCGCCCTCGCGTCGGCGGCGATCCGCTCGCGGTCGGCGCCGGTCAGCCCGCCGTCGCGCTGGTAGACGACGAGCCCCTGGGTGGTCTCGCCGCCGACGAAGTCCTGATCGAGGATCTTCACCACGTCGGTCGATTCGGCGCTCGCCGGCAGGAACGAGGTCGTGTCGTCGCGGGTCTCGTCAGCGAGCTTCGCGCCCTGCGGCATCAGAACCGCGAAGGCGACGATCCAAAGGGCGAGGACGATCCACTTTCCCCGCCGTCCGGACACGAAGGATGCAAGCGCGCGCATGTCGTCGGCACGCTATCGAGATGAGCCGGGTCGATGAGTCGGCGATTGACTCACGACAACTGCTGACCCGCCGCGTCTCGGATAGGGTTCGCCGGCGGAGGCAGGGGAGGTTGACGGTGGTGGTCAAGAGAGCTTCGGGTCGGCTGTTGACGGCGCTGGTCGCGCTGGCGCTGACGGCGACCCTGGCCTGGGCGCCTGCGGCGCAGGGCGGCGCCGGCGGGGAGCCGTCGCTGACCGCCCGCGGCAGCGTCGAGCAGGTCCAGGTCACCGGGGCGACGCCGGGCGCCCGGGTGAAGCTGCTGCGTCGCGGCGAAGCCGTCGATTCGAAGCGGGCCGGCGAGCTGGGCGGCGTCGTCTTCCGCCGCGTCGAGCCCGGCGGCGGCTACGCGGTCCGCGAGGCGGGCGGCGGGCAGACCCCGAAGCTGCGGGTCCTGGGCCGACGCTCGGCGCCTCCAGACACTGCGATCTACGACCAGACCCTGCCCGCCGGGGGCTACGGCTACCTGACCACTCGCGACGGGACCGAGCTCGCGATCAACGTCCACCTCCCGGGCCCGGCCGAGGACGGTCCCTATCCGACCGTGGTCGAGTACTCCGGCTACGGCTACGCCGACCCGGACGGACCCGAGAGCGGGATCCAACCGGTCGCGGAGCTGCTCGGGTACGCGGTCGTCGACGTCAACATGCGCGGTACCGGCTGTTCGGGCGGCGCCTATGACTTCTTTGAGCCCCTGCAGTCGCTCGACGGCTACGACGTGGTCGAGACGGTTGCCCGCCAGCCGTGGGCGCTTCACCACGAGGCGGGAATGATGGGGATCTCGTTCGGCGGGATCAGCCAGCTCTTCGTCGCCTCGACACAGCCCCCGAGCCTCTCAGCGATCGCGCCCCTCTCGGTGATCGACAACACCCTGACCACGCTCTATCCGGGGGGAATCCTGAACACGGGGTTTGCCTTCGAATGGGCGCAGGACCGAGTCGACGACGCGCAGCCGGCCGGGCCGACCACCGGTCAGCCGTGGGCCTGGGAGCGGATCCAGGAAGGCGATCAGATCTGCGAGCAAAACCAGGAGCTGCACACGGAGGCGGTCAACCTGATCGCCAAGATCCGCCGCAACCTGTACTACCGGCCGAAGTTGGTCGACCCGCTCGCTCCGGAGACCTTCGTCGACCAGATCGAGGTCCCGACCTTCCTCGCCTGCCAGTGGACCGACGAGCAGACAGGAGGCCACTGCCCGAACCTGGCCGACGAGTTCAAGGGGACGAAGCGCAAGTGGTTCACGTTCGCCAACGGCGTCCACTCCGACTCACTCGATCCCGAGACGTTCAACCGCTGGTTCGACTTCCTCGAGCTCTACGTCGCGAAGCGACGACCCGAGCCCCCACCGGGGATCGATGCGCTCGCGCCGGTGCTCTACGGGGCGCTGCTCGGGGTGCCGGGGGTGACCCTGCCCCCGGATCCGATCCGCCAGCAGCCCGACTACAAGGCTGCAAAGGCTGCGTTCGAGCAGCAGCCCAAGGTGCGGATCCTGTTCGAGAACGGCGCCGGCGCTGCCCCCGGGACGCCGGTGCCGACCTTCGAGCGTTCGTTCGGGCGCTTCCCCGTGGGCGGGACCGAGGCGGCTTCCTGGTATCTCGGTGACGACGGCGCGCTCAAGGCCAAGCCCGGCAAGTACGGCGCCGAGCAGTTCGAATGGAATCCGGACGCCCGGCCGCCGACCAACTTCACCGGCAACACCGGGTCCGGCGACCTATGGACGGCCTCGCCGAGCTACAAGTGGACGCAGAACCCCGCCGGGACCGCGCTCTCCTACGTCAGCGGCCCGCTCGGCGCCGACACCACCGTGCTCGGCGCGGGTGCGCTGCAGCTCTGGGTGCGCTCCTCGGCGCGCAACGTCGACCTGCAGGCGACGATCTCCGAGGTGCGCCCGGACGGCAACGAGACCTTCGTCCAGGGGGGCTGGCTGCGAACCGGGGGTCGCAAGCTCGACCGCGATCGCAGCACCCTGCTCGAGCCGGTGCCCAGCTTCCGCGAGCGGGACGCGAGGACGCTGCCGAAGGGACGCTGGGTCAAGGTCACGATCCCGCTCTACTACCAGGGCCACGTCTACCGGGCGGGTTCGCAGATCCGGGTCACGGTCTCGGCGCCCGGAGGCGACCAGCCGATCTGGGCGTTCGCGGAGGCAAAGCCCAACGCCACCCCCTGGGTCGCGGTCGCTCACTCACGGGACCTGCCCTCGCGCCTGGTCCTGCCGGTCGTCGATGGGATCGATCCGCCCGACGCGCTGCCGCCGTGCCCGGGCCTGCGCGGCGAGCCGTGCCGCGAGTACGTGCCGTTCACCAACCGGGAGTTCTCGCGGCGCTGAGCGGCGCCGGGTGAGATTGGTCACACAGCGGCGCCCTCGGGTGCCAATCGGATCGCCACAGGCACGCTCTTGCCCACCTCGTGTCCTATCTTCTAATCGGCGGCAAAACGCGACTGCGGAGGAATAACGATGGCTCTCAGACTCGGTGACACGGCCCCGGACTTCGAGGCGCAGACCACGGAGGGCCCGATCAGCTTTCACGACTGGATCGGCGACAGCTGGGCGGTGCTTTTCTCACATCCGAAGGACTTCACCCCGGTCTGCACGACCGAGCTCGGCTACATGGCGAAGATCAAGCCCGAGTTCGACCGGCGCAACGTGAAGATCATCGGGCTCTCGGTCGACCCGATGGAACGCCACGACGACTGGGCGGCGGACATCGAGGAGACCCAGGGCCACGCTCCCAACTACCCGCTGATCGCCGACTCCGACTACTCGATCTCAAAGGCCTACGGGATGCTGCCCGCCGAGATCGAGGGCGATCCGACCGAGCGGACGCCGGCGGACAACCAGACGGTCCGCAACGTGGTCGTGATCGGCCCCGACAAGAAGGTGAAGCTGATCCTCGTCTACCCGATGACCACCGGCCGCAATTTCGACGAGGTGCTGAGAGTAATCGACTCGATGCAGCTCACCGCCAGCCACAAGGTTGCCACCCCGGTCAACTGGCAGCAGGGCGACGACGTGATCATCGCCGGCTCGGTCTCCGACGACGAGGCCAAGGAGACCTATCCCGACGGCTGGGAGTCGCCGAAGCCCTACATCCGGATCGTTCCGCAGCCGCGCTGAGTGCCTGAGTACCGCCGTGGGGGTGGTGCCGAATCCCACACAGTGCGCTTCAGGTGGCTAGACTGCGCCGAGGCAAGGGCTTGGACATGAGGACCAGGCCGGCAGGAGGTTTGTGTGACGGAGGTGAGCAAAGGCGCAGTTGGCGTTGCCGCATGCATCGCTGTGCTGCTCTTGGCGGCGATCGCCGACGCGGATCGCAAGCGCCCTGAGCTGGTCGTCAAGTCGCTCGACGGGCTGCCGGCAACGGTCGCGGCCGGCTCGGACTTTGAGGTCCGGGACACGGTCCGCAACAAGGGCCGAAAGGCGAAGCGGACCACCAACCGCTACTTCCTCTCGAAGAACAGGGTCCGGGAGTCCGCCGACATCAAGCTCGAGGGGTCGCGCAAGGTGCCGCGGCTCAAGCACGGCGAGAAGTCGACCGACACCACTCAGCTCGGCGTCCCCCGGGGAACCACCCGCGCGGAGTACAAGCTGCTCGTCTGCGCGGACGCGAGCCGGCGGATCAGGGAGAAGCGCGAGTCCAACAACTGCAGGGCGTCGGACGGCAGGATCGAGGTCACCGCCGGCGGTGCCGGCGATCCCTCGGGACCGCCTGCCCCACAGATCACCGGCACGGACCCCGCTCCCCCGGCCAATGACAATCACCCGCGGGTGTTCGGAGTCGCCGAGGCGGACTCGAGGGTCCGGATCTATGGGTCGCGCGATTGCTCGGATCGCAGGCTTGCCGTCGGGTCGGCGGCTGCCTTCAACGGAGTTGCCGGAATCACGGTCGAGAACCCGATCCCGGACGACGAGCTGACCAACCTGCGCGCGACCGCGACCAACGAGGCCGGCAAGGTCTCCGCCTGCTCGGACCCCTTCCCTTACGTCGAGGACTCGAGCACCCCGACCCCGACGATCGAGGACACCGACCCCGACCCGCCGGCCGACGATGCCGACCCCGAGGTGTTCGGGACGGCTGAGGCGGGCTCGATCGTGCGCATCTACGCCGACGCCTGTTTGGGCACTCCGCTTAATTCGGGTACCGCGGCCGAGTTTGCGGCAGGAATCACCGTCACAGTCCCCGAGGACGCATCGACCGACTTGCACGCCGCCGCGACCGATGCTGCCGGCAACTCCTCCGCATGCTCGGACCCCTTCCCTTACGTCGAGGACTCGAGCTCCCCGCCGCCGACGTTCAACGGGACCAGTCCGGCTTCACCGGCTGACAATACGAGTCCCGCGGTCCTCGGGGAGGCAGAGGCGGGCTCGATGGTGACCATCTACGCCGATGAGGCGTGCTCGGCTACCCCGCTCGGCATGGGGACCGCTGATGAGTTCGCTGCAGGAATCACCGTGACCGTCCTCGACGGCTCGACTACGGTTCTGCATGCCAGCGCCGTCGATGCCCTCGGCCACTTGTCCGGCTGCGCCGTCGGGCCCACCTACGTGGAGGTCGCAACCCCGTGACTCAAGTCCGCGACCGTCATCGCCGGTCGACGGCGAGTAACCTGCTCGTCGTCAAGGAGGTGCCCTCGGCCGTACGGGAGCTTCGGGCTTTCGCCGCCGAGACCGATCTGAGGAGCCCCGGTGCCCGTCAGCTCCACTAACGGTAAGACGATTCCCGCGGAGGTGGAGGAAGCCGCGCTGAAGGGGCCGCCGGCAGCATCGAAACGGGCGCTGGTTCGACTCGACGGCGCGCGCGCAAACCTGGTCGAGGAGCGGTATGGCGGCGGGCCGAGCGCGCGGCTGAGTCGGCCCTGGCGGGTCGCGAAGCTGTACGAGAACGGCTGCCTGCTGACGCTGATCCTCCGCCAGCAGAGCTCGATCCTGGAGCAGGGGAGGATGCTGGCCGAGTGGGCGGAGCCCTGGGGCTGGCGGTCCCTGGCCGAATTCCGCGCCGAGCTGGTACGGCTCGCCGCGCAACAGCCCCGGCTCGGGGCGTGGATGCGCGCCGGGACGAGGATCGGCGGCGGAGGGCAGGGCCCGGAAGAGATTTGACGAGCTGATGCTGGACGTGGACGCGGCGGTGGCCGGGAACCTCCGGATCCATCAGGATGCCGGGACCCGACAGGAGGCCGTGGGCCGAGACGGGAAGGCGATGCGGATCCTGTTCAGGTCCGGGCTCGCGGCGGGGCTGGTCGGCGCCGCTGTCCTATTCTTCATCCGGTCAGCGACGACGCCGGTGATCGGGGAGCGGCGGGACCGAGCTTCCTCGGGGTCGGAGAACAGGCCGACACGCCGCCCGCGAATCAACAGGCTGCGAGAGATCGCCGCCAAGCCCGGGCGGAACGGCGTGAGCGCGCCGAACGGCGTGAGCGCGCCGAACAACGCGCGCGCGCTGAGCGGCGGGAGCGAGCCGAGCGACGCGCCGCAGCCGGGAACACGTCTGATCAGCCAGAGCCCGCGCCGGCCCCCGAGCCCGCGCCGGCCCCCGAGCCCGCGCCGACTCCCACGGCGGCCTCCGAGCCCGTGGCTCAACCGGCGGCCCCCGCGCCGGCCCCGGCGCCCGCGCCCGCCCCGGCGCCCGCGCCCGCGCCGGCCCCCGAGCCCGCGCCCGCCCCGAGCGGCGGTGGCGGGTCCGATTGCTTCTCGTTCGAATGCTGAGCCGGGCAGGACTCAGCGCCACCTGCGCGGTGCTCGCGGCCGCCGCCGGGATGCTCGTGTCGCCGGGGCCCGCGCTCGGCGGCAGCTACACCGTCGCTCAGTGCCATCAGCTGATGAATCCCGTCCAGGGTGATGCGGACGTGGCCAGCAGCGGGCCCGAGTACGAGGTCAGCGCCGGCTGCGCCGGGGGCACCGGGCTCGCGATCACCCATCCGGCCGGGGACGTGCCGCTCGACGCGCACGGGCGCTGGGTCTGGCGGGCCCCCGATGGCACGGTGTTCACAAACCTCGAAGCGAGCGCGATGCTGGTCGGCGGTGCCGGAGACCAGGCCGCGCTCGCCGGCGTGACCAGCGCCGGACAGACGACGGAGTTCGGTGCGCAGGGGCCCGCCTTCGGGCCGGCCGACGAGCTGGCGGGCGAGTTCAGCACCTTCCGCGCCGGGCTCACCTGTCGAGGTCCGGCACCCTGTCCGGGCGGCGCAGGCCTGACCGCCGCCGTCAGGGACGTGCTCCTGCGCACGTCCGACCGGTCTTCGCCGACCGTCTCGATAACCGGCGGTGAGATCGTCGGGCAGAACGCGGTCCGCGGGCTGACCAGCGTCGAGCTCGAGGCCTCCGACGAAGGGGGTGGCGTGCACTCGCTCGAGGTGGCGGTCAACGGAGAGGCCGTCGACGCGGACACGCTTTCCTGCGAGGTGATCGGTGACTTCGCGCTCTCCCTGCAACCGTGTCCGCGGGTCACGACCCGGACACAGGCGCTGGCGACGTCGGCGGATCCGTTCGACACCGGACTCAACGAGCTCAGCATCTGCGCGGCCGACCTGGCGCTCGACGGAGTCTCGAACTCCGACTGCGCGGGTGAGAGGCTGTTCGTCGACGACGTGTGCCCCGAGTCATCGGTCGGCGCGGGCTCGGTGCTCTCGGCGCAGTTCCCGGGCGGCAAGAACAAGATCCGGGTGCGTTCCGATCACGGCGTCCGGCTCAAGGGAAAGTTGCGGACCGAGGCCGGCGAGGGAGTCGCGGGAGCGACCGTGTGCGCGCTCGTTCACGTCCGCCTCGACGGGGCGCCGTACGAGCTCGTGCGCACCGACGTCACCGGGGACGAGGGCGGCTTCCGGTTGCGGCTGCCGGCCGGGCCGAGTCGCGAGGTCTATCTGCATCGCGTCTTCGGCAACCAGGTCCTCGCCCGCCACGGGCTCTCGACCGCGGCGAACGTCCGGCCCTCCTTCGAGGTCACGCCGGGCAAGCGCGCCGGCCCGGTGTCCGGCGGGGATCGGCTTCGATTCCGCGGCCGGTTGCCGGGGCCCGCGTGCGCGAACCGCGACGTCAAGATCCAGGCCAAGATCGGCAAGCGCAGGTGGCAGGTCTTCCGCAGCCCGACTACCGACCGCTCCTGTCGCTATCGGACCAGGTACAGGCTCGGGCAGACCAGCAGCCCGACCCGCTACCTGTTCCGTACGAAGGTGCGCAAGCAGGCCGGATACCCGTACGGGGCCGGTGTGTCGACCGTCCGCGCCCGCCGCGCGGTGCCGGCCCGCTGACGGCCACCCGAGTCGCGATCGTCCCGGGCTCCCGAAAGCGGTTACGGTAGGCGCAGGCCACCGGAAGGAGGGCAGCCATGCCCAAGAAGGACGAGCGCAAGGCCAAGAAGGGCTCGGGCAAGAAGGCTGAGAAGAGCAAGTCGCGTTCGGGCAAGCCGAGAGCAGCGGCCGCGCCGAGCACTGCCGCGGGCAGCAGCAGGCGACGCCACACCTAGGCGCCGCCACCCGTCAGCGGCTGCCGGCGGGCTCTCGCGCCCGTGTGATCAGATCGCGGTTGCGTTCGAGCTCGGGCTGCGCTCCGAGCGCCGCCAGCGCGTCCGCGGCCGCTCTCAGTTGCGCGGCGGCCTCGTCGCTGCGGCCCATCTCGATCAGCGATTCGCCGAGATCGTTGGCAGCGCGAGCGCGCCAGAACGGATACTCGAGGTCCGTGAACGCCTCGAGTGCCAGCTCGAAGCTTCGCCTGGCCTCGGCGTGATCGCCTTCCACCGCGGCGACCAGCGCCTTGGCGCGATCGAGCTCAGCGCGCAGCAGCGGCGCCACCGCGCCTCGCGGCCGCTCGGAGAACAGGGCGACGAGCTCCCGCGCAGCCTCTAGACGACCGAGGGCGAGCGCCGCCTGGACCGCTTCCGGCCAAGCGATCCGGACACTCTCGCTCGAGGCGCCCTGGCTCGCGAAGCCCTCGCGCGAGGTCCGCTCGAGCAGCTCGAGGCCACGTTCGCGATCCCCCTCGGCGTTTGCCAGCAGGCCGTCGAGGGCGGCGAAGCAGTGGCGGGCCTCGATATCGTCGCTGCCTTCGAGCGCCGCCATCCGCTCCAGGTTCGATCGCGCCGCGGCGAGCTCGCCTCGATGGACCCGAAGCAGGCCGAGCTGCTGCTCGATATAGACGAATTCGGGACGGTCAGGATCCTCCGCGAGCGTCCGCTCGCCGAGCGCGGCAAGCTCGTCCCATGCCCCCGAGACCAGCTTCGCCGCCATCAGGTTGCAGATCGCGATGCTCTCGCCCGCCCGGTCGCCGGCCCGCCGGGCGGCTAGAAGGGCCGCCTCGCATGCCTCGGCCGCTCCCGGGAGGTCCTGGGTGAGCCGGAGGACGGCCGCGTTGCCGAGCGCGAGGTGGCGCCGCGGCACCTGGTGGCGCTCGCCGACCGCGACCGCGCCCTCGTGCAGCGCCAGGGCCTCCTCGAACCGGCCCAGGTACTCCATGTGGATCGCCTTGCGATCCATCGCCCGGCAGGTCAGCTCCGGCAGCTCGAGTGCCTCGGCGGCCGCGAGCGCCCGGTCGATCGCCGCTCCGGCCTCGTCCGGGCGGCCGGTGAACAGGAGCGCGCGGCCGATCTCGCAGTTGATCGCCGCCACGTCGGGGTCGAGCCGATCGTTGCCGAGCAGCTCGAGGGCTGCCCGCATCGCTGCGATCGCCTCCTCGTCGTCCCCGAGCCGGCCTCGCAGGTAGCCGATCGGCCCCGCGAGCCGCGCGGCGGCGCGGTCGCGCCCGGCCGCAGCATGGGCGGCGGCGGCGCGCTCGAACAGCTCCAGAGCCGCCTCGAAGCGCCCCGCGTTGAGCGCCGTTTGCCCGGCCTCCTCGCCCAGGGCCGCCCGCTCCTCATCGTCGCCGGCGAGCTCGATCGCCGTGCGCAGAGCGCGCTCGGCGGCGTCGAGCCCGCCGACCGTGGCCGCGCGCTGAGCCGCCAAGCGCAGGGCGGCGCTTGCGCGCTCGCGCAACTCCGCCTCGTCCGGCTCTCCGCGGGCCGCGTGGTAGGCGCCCAGCAGGTGGGCGGCGATCACCTCGGCCACCTCCTCGCCCTGGTTCGGGAAGGCCGCGCGCAGATGCTCGGCGGCGGCGAGGTGGCGTGGCTTGCGCTCCCGCTTGCCGAGCATCTCGTAGGCGACGGTGCGCAGCATCCCCTGGGCGAACGCGTACTGGCCCCGCTCGGGCGAGAGCGGGTCGGTGCGGATCGCGAGGATCTCGCGCCCGACCAGCGAGGCGAGCACGTCGTCGAGGCGATCCTCCGGCAGGCTCCGTGAGCGCGGCGGCGCTCGCGCGCGGGAAGTGTGAGCCGAACACCGCCATCGCCTTGACCAGCTCGCGCTCAGGCGCCGAGAGGGCGTCGATGCGGGCTGAGAGCAGCGAGTGCAGGCTCGCCGGCACGTCGAGCTCGCCGATCTCGGCGGCGGGCTCGAGCCGCTCGTCGCCGCGCTGGACGAGCACCCCCCGGTCGGCGAGCGCCCGTACGGTCTCGACCGCGTACAGCGGGACCCCTTCCGCCCGGGCGACGATCCGGCGCAGTGCCGAGCCCGGGAGACCGCTGACCAGCCCTTCGAGCAGCTCCGTCACGGCCTCCGGACCGAGCGGCTCGAGCACCAGCGAGGTCGCGTTGGCGACCCCGGCCGGCCAGCCGGGCCGGCGCTCCGCGAGCTCGGGCCGGGCGAAGGTGCAGATGAAGATCGGATGCTCGCCCGACCACTTGAGCAGCCCCTCGACGAAGTCGAGCAGCTCCTCGTCGGCCCACTGCATGTCCTCGAACAGAAGCGCGACCGGGTGGTGCTCGGAAAGGCGTTCGAGGAACAACCGCCAGGACGCGAACAGCTCCGCGCGCTCGAGCCGAGGCTCGACGACGCCGATCAGCGCCCCCAACGCGAGGTGGAGGCGTCGGCGCTCGTCCGGATCGGCCACCCAGCGCTCGAGCCCCTCGGCGAGCCGCGCCGATGCCTCGCCCTCGGACGCCTCTTCGGCGATCCCGAGTCGCTGGCGGACCATCTCGGCGAGCGCCCAGTAGGCGACGCCGTCGCCGAACGACAGGCATCGTCCCGAGTGCCAAAGCACGTCGTAGGCGAGCCCGTCGACGTAGTTCGAGAGCTCCGAGCCGAGCCGTGTCTTGCCGATTCCCGCCGGGCCGGAGACCCCGACCAGCCTGGCGACGCCGCGGTCGACCGAGGCGTGGAAGAGGTCCTTGACCAGGCGCAGCTCGGAGGCGCGGCCGACGAACGGCGCCTCGAGCGCCGAGGTCCGCTGGGACCCGGCGATGCCGGCGACCACCCGCAGGGCCTGGAAGAGCCGCAACGGCTCGGCCTTGCCCTTGACGGCGTGCTCGCCGGCGTCCTCGAAGGCGATCGCAGCGGCGGCGACCTGCCGGGTGGTCTCGTCGACGAGCACGGTTCCGGGTGCTGCGGCGGCCTGGGCGCGCGAGGCGATGTTGACCCGATCGCCGACCACCAGGCCCTCGCCCGGGTTGGCCAGCGCGGCGACTTGGCCGGTCGCGATCCCGGCACGGGCGCGCAGGCCCGGGGCGTCGAAGCGCTCGCCGAAAGCGGCCACCGCATCGACCAGCTCGAGCCCGGCGCGCACCGCCCGCTCGGCGTCGTCTCCGCGTGCCAGGGGCACCCCCCAGACGCACAACACCGCGTCGCCGATGAACTTGTCGACCGCGCCTCCATAGCGGTCGACGATCGTCTTCGCCTGCTCGAAGTAGCGGCTGAGAAGCTCGCGTACGTCTTCGGCGTCGCGTGACTCGGAGAGGCTCGTGTAGCCGACCAGGTCGACGAACAGCACCGACGCGACCCGCAGCTCGGGCGCTGTCTCAGCCGCCGACGGCGGCGCGAGCGCGGCCCCGCACTGGTCGCAGAACGCCTGTCCAGGCTCGCGCGCCGCCCCGCAACTCGGGCAGGCGAGCGACAGCCTGGAGCCGCAGGCGCCGCAGAAGCGAGCGTCTTCCCGGTTCTCGGCCTGGCAGGTTTGGCAGAGCACCAACCGCAGTGTGGCCGCTCAGGCGGATTGGCGCATCAGGCCCGCCGAATCGAGCACCGTGATCCGTCGCCGCTCGGTCCGGATCAGGTCGAGGTCCCGCAAGGCCGCGAGCGCCTTCGCGACCGCCTCGCGCGAGGAGCCGGTCCAGCCGGCGAGCTCCTCCTGGGAGATCGGCAGCGTGATCGCGATCGCATCCCCATCGGGCTCGCCGTGGCGCTCGGCGAGCTCGAGCAGCCGCGCCGCGACCCGCCCCAGGGTCTGTGCGGAGGCGAACTCGATCCGGCGCCGGTCGACGTCACGAAAGCGTTGGGCGAGACTGCGCAGGAGCGCGCCGGCGAACCCCGGGCGCGCGAGCAGGGCGCGGAAGTCCGGGGCCGAGACGGCGAGCGCCTCGACCGGATCCAGCGCCTCGACGGTGCTCGAGCGCGGGCGGTCGTCGATCAGCGCCAGCTCGCCGACCAGGTCGCCGGGCCCTTGGAAGCCGAGCACGACCTCGCGGCCGTCGGCGTTCGTCACCGAGGCCTTGACCCGGCCGCTGAGCAGCATCAGCACCTCGGCGCCGGGGCTGCCTTCGTGCATCAACGTCGAGCCGGCCTTGAACCGCCGCCGCCCGCCGCGGCGCTCGAGCTCGCGGCGGTCGGCCTCGTCGAGCAGGTCGAGCACGCTCGCGGGCGACGCCGGCTCTTGCGTCATCGCTCCAACCTAGCGGGCGCGTGCAGAAATACACAGAGGCGCGGTGCAGAAGTGCGTGGTCGAAGCGGGCTGCCGCGCTTACGTTGATCGCGGCCCAATCGAGAGGCCCGATTTCCAAGGAGGAACAGATGAATACCTCGATCAAGACCCGCCTTCCCGCCGCCGCCCTGGTCGCGGTCGTGATCGCCGCCGCAGGGCCGACTGCAGCCGGCGCGTTGGTCGGCAAGCCCGGGCTCGACGGCCTCGCGGTCGCCGGCAACGGCAGCGGCGAGAGCGCGGCGCCCGGCGATCCGACACAGGAATCCACGTTCGTGCCGCGCCTGCCCCGCGCGGCGGACGCCGCGACCCCGTTCGTCGCCGAGGTCGGCACCGAGGCGCTGCGACGCGACCCGGGCCAGGCGACGCCGTTCGACTCCGAGGTCGCCCCCGAGGCGGCGCCACCCGGCGACGGGTTCGACTGGGGTGACGCCGCGATCGGAGCCGGCGCGGGCCTGCTCGCCGCTGCGCTGCTCGCAGCCGGATCGGGCGCCGGGCGGCGCGACCGGCCGCGCTCCGCGGGCCGCGTTCCGGCCACCTCGCAAGGGGTCTGAGCGAACCGGCGCTGCGGCACAGCCCGTGCGCACGACCGGCCCGGCGTCATCGACGCCGGGCCGGTCGCACCTGTGCCCCGGCGGAGGTCCCGCCGTGGCCCGGTCTCGGAGCTAGCCGAAGTTGAGGATCCGGAACCGCGAGGAGTCGATCGTCGAGCCGCTCTCGCAATCGCCGTTGGACCCGGTCTGGACCGTCATCTCGACGCTCGTCGGCGACTCGGGGTCGACCGTCGGCTGGGCGCCGAGGCTTGCGGTCATCTGCTCCGGCGTGGTCGAGCCGGTGCTCAGCTGCCCGCCGCCGACCTGCTGGCCGTTGAGGCGGATGTCGAAGTAGACCTGGCACTGCCCGGATCCGTCGCCGTCATAGGCGATCGTCGCGTCGGCCTCGCCGAACACGACCTGGACCGCGCCGGGCAGCTGCTCCCAGGCCGCTCCCTCGAGCGGGTACGGCTGCGGCTGGCCCGGGCTGACCGGGGAGGAGCCGCCGCTCGGCTCGGCGACGTAGAAGACCGGGAAGGTCAGCTTCTGGGGCGCGATCGAGTCATCGCGCACCTTCGCGTTGCTGACCGCGCCGTCGAGCAGCTTGCCCTCCTTGACCGCACCGGGAGCGAGCTTCTGGGCGACCACCGCGTGGCGCTTGAGGCTCTTCGTGCCGAGCTTCTCGGCGGCGTAGACGACGCCACCGGTCAGGGCCAGGAACAGGGCCAGGCTGGAGACGATGTTGGAGTAGGTCAGGCGACGGGAGCGCATGTTCTTCCTTCCGATGCGGGCGGACTGGGTCAGAGGCAGCTATCGACTGCCCGGCGGCCGACCTTTAGCGGCGAGCGCTCAGAGCTCGCTCGCTCACCCGATCGCGGCCTGCGCGGCGGCGACCCTGCCGATCGGCACCCGATAGGGCGAGCAGCTCACGTAGTCGAGCCCGAGCGAGTCGAAGAAGCGGATGCTCTGCGGATCGCCGCCGTGCTCGCCGCAGACCCCGCAGCTCAACCCGGGGTCGGTGCGGCGCCCGCGCTCGGTACCGATCCGGACCAGCTCTCCGACCCCGGGCACGTCGATCGTCTCGAACGGGCTGCGGTCGAGGATCCGCCGCTCCAGATAGCTGGGCATGAAGCTCCCCTCTACGTCGTCGCGCGAGAGGCCGACGGCCGTCTGCGTGAGGTCATTGGTCCCGAAGGAGAAGAAGTCCGCATGGGCGGCGATCCGGTCGGCGACGAGGCAGGCGCGGGGAAGCTCGATCATGGTTCCGATCCGGAACGGGACCTCGGTGCCGGCAGCGCGCCGGGCCTGCTCTGCGACCTCGACCATGCGCTCCCGAAGCTGGATCAGCTTCGGTCTCGTAGGCGACCAGGGGCAGCATGATCTCGATCTCGGGCAGATCGCCGGCCCCGGTCGCCTCGGCGGCCGCCGCTATCACGGCTCGAACCTGCATCTCATAGACCTGCGGGTAGAGGAACCCGAGCCGTATGCCCCTGGTGCCGAGCATCGGGTTCGCCTCCTGGAGATCGCGGACGATCTCGAGTGCGCTGGTCGCGCTCGGGCGCTCGGCGGAGTCCGCGGCCAGCGCCGCCAGCTCGGTCTCGAAGTGCTCGAGGGTGAGGAACTCGTGCAGCGGTGGATCGAGCAGGCGCACCGTCACCGGCAGCCCGCGCATCTCGTGCAGGATCGCCGCGAAGTCGGCGCGCTGGAGCGGCTCGAGGCGCTCGAGGGCGACGTCGAACTCGCCCCGCGCGGCGGTCAGCTCGTCGTCCTGATCGCCGTTCGCGTCCTCCTGAACGCCGCCGCAGCTCGGCCCGCCGCCAGCGCTCGGCGGCGACAAACATCCCCCGCACCAGCTCGGTCCGGTCGACGCCGAAGAACATGTGCTCGGTCCGGCAGAGGCCGATCCCCTCCGCTCCGAAGGCCCGCGCCCGGGCCGCGTCCTCGGCGGTGTCGGCGTTGGCGCGCACACCGAGGCGCCGCAGCTCGTCCGACCACTCCAGGACCTCGCGGAAGTCGTCGGAGATCTCGGGCTCGACCAGCGGCACCTCGTCGGTCGTCACCACTCCCGTCGAGCCCTCGATCGCGATCACGTCGCCGGCCCGCAGCTCGACCTCGCCGATCCGAACCGTCTGCGCGGCCTCGTCCACCTTCACCTCGCTCGCCCCGGCGACGCACGGCCGTCCCATCCCGCGCGCGACCAGCGCCGCGTGCGAGGCCTTGCCGCCCTGCGAGGTGAGGATGCCGCGCGCCGCGTGAAAGCCGGCGACGTCGTCGGCCTCGGTGAACGGACGGACCAGGATCACGTCCTCGCCCTCGGCGCCGCGCCGCACGGCCTCGGCGGCGCTGAGCGTGATCGCGCCCCGGGCGGCGCCGGGCGAGGCGGCGACGCCTCGGGTCAGAACCGCGTACTCGCTGCCGGGATCGAAGATGGGATGCAGGAGCGCGTCGAGCGCCTCGGCGTCGATCGTCCGCAGCGCCTGCTCGCGCGTCAGCAGCTCCTCGGCGACCGCGTCGCGGGCGAAACGGACCGCAGCCTGGGCGGGGCGCTCGGCGTTGCGCGTCTGCAGCAGGTAGAGCTCTCCGTCCTCGATCGTGAACTCGACGTCCTGCATGTCCTCGTAATGGGCCTCGAGCCGGGACAGGGTGCGCAGCAGCTCGGCGTGCGCTTCGGGCATGCGGGCGCCGAGCAAGTCCAGGTCCTCGGGAGTCCGGGTCCCGGCGACCACGTCCTCGCCCTGCGCGTTGGCGAGGAAGTCGCCCGAGGGCTGTGGCGCTCCGGTGCGCTCGTCGCGGCTGAAGGCGACGCCCGAGCCCGAGCTCGCGCCGCGGTTGCCGAACACCATCCGCTGCACATTGACCGCCGTCCCCCAGTCCTCGGGGATGCTGTTGAGGCGCCGGTAGGTGATGGCGCGCTCGCCGTCCCAGGACTCGAACACCGCGGCGACGGCCTGGCGCAGCGCGAGGCGGGGATCGGCCGGGAACTGCTCGCCGGCCTGCCCCTCGTAGACCCGCTTGTAGGTCGCGGTCAGAGCCGCGAGCGTCCCCGCGTCGAGCTCGGAGTCGAGCTCGACGCCGCGCTCTTCCTTGGCCTCCTGAAGCGGTTCCTCGAAACGCGGCGAGGGGATCTCGCGGACGACGTTGCCGAACATCGCCACCAGGCGCCGGTAGGAGTCCCAGGCAAAGCGCTCGTCGCCTGTCCGCTCGGCGAGCCCGCCGACCGAGTCGTCGTTGAGGCCGAGGTTGAGGATCGTGTCGAGCATCCCCGGCATTGAGACGCGCGCCCCCGAACGCACGGAGACCAGCAAGGGGTCCGCCGGGTCGCCGAGCCGCTTTCCGGCCGAGCGCTCGAGCTCGGCCAGCGCCTGGTCCAGCTCCTCGTCGAGTCCGGGCGGAAAGCGGTGCCCGGCGCTGCGGTAGGCGACGCAGGCCTCGGTCGTGATCGTGAACCCGCCCGGCACCCGCTGTGCGCCCAGCACCCGGGTCATCTCGGCGAGGTTGGCGCCCTTGCCCCCGAGCAGGTCGCGCATCTCGCGCGAGCCCTCGGAGAACTGATGGACCCACCTCACGGCGCGAGCATACGACTTCGACGGCGGGCGAATACGCTGCACCGGCGGAGAAGGGGAGCGCTTGGGACACGGTCAGAGAGTCGAGCTGGGAGGGCGCGGGACCGGGCCGGCGCGGCTCGCGATCGCCGCCGGGCTCGCCGCCCTCTCGCTGATGCCCGTGGCCGGGGCCGAGGCGAAGCCGGCGCGCTACTCCTACGACGTTCCCGTGCTCGCCGACTCGCCGTGGCCGCAGATGCGCCGCGACTCGCGCAACACCGCCTCGAGCCCGATCCGCGGCCGCTATCGCGGCGACCGCCCCTGGGCCTACCGGACCGGGCGCGGGGTCTTCTCGACCCCGGTGCTCGGGACCGGAGGGACCGTCTACGTGGGCTCGGCCGACACGCGCTTCTACGCGCTCGATCGCGAGGGCGAGCGGCGCTGGCGGTTCGACACCGGCGGGATCATCGACGCGGCGGCGGCGCTCGGGACGCGCGGGCCCGGCGGCGGGTTCCCGATCACCGTCGGCTCAGGCGACGAGGCCCTCTACCAGCTCCGCAGCTCCAACCGGCGGCTGAAGCGCGGCGAGCGGATCCGCTGGGAGTTCCGTACCGGCCTCGCGCCGGCAACCGGCCAGCTCGTCAACTGGTGGGAGGGAAACCCGGCCTACGGCCCCGACGGAAACCTCTACGTCGGCAATACGGGGGGCGGCACCTTCTCGCTCACCCCCCGCGGCGAGCAGCGCTGGGTCGTGCAGCGCCAGAACTCGGTCTGGACGACGCCGGCCTTCGACGCGGCCGGCAACAGCTACTGGGGCTCGGTCGACTTCTTCGCCTTCTCCCTTGACCCGTCCGGGGCCCTGCGCTGGCAGACCTTCACCCCCGGCTATGTCACCGCCTCGCCGGCGCTCGGGTCCGACGGCACCGTCTACACCGGCTCCTTCGATCGCAGCCTCTACGCGCTCGACCCCGGGACGGGCTCGGTGCGGTGGAGCTTTCCGACCGCCGACCACATCTACAGCTCGCCGGCGCTCGCCTCCGGGCCCGACGGCGCGACCGAAGCGGTCTACATCGGCTCCGCCGACGGGTCGGTGTACGCCGTCGGCGCCGACGGCACCCAGCTCTGGCGCTATGACACCGGCGAGCCGGTGCGCTCGTCGCCGGTGCTCGGGCGCGCGCCGCGCGGCCCGGGACGGATCCTCTACGTCGGCTCGTCGAACGGCAAGCTCTACGCCCTCGACGCCGAGACCGGGCGCCGGCGGTGGTCGTTCGACACCACGCCCGAGGGAGCGCGCCTGCGGGATCGCAACGACCTCAACGGCTCGCCGGCACTCGGCCGCCGGGGGGTCTACATCGGCGGTGAGCACGGACGGATCTGGTTCGTCCCCTACGACTACTGCCTGAAGCGACGCGACGCCCGCTGTGACCGCAGCCCGGGGCAGGAGTTCAAGCCGGACCTCGAGCGGGTGTTCGCGGTCACCCCGGGCGGGACGACGCTGCGCGGATCGCGGCAGAGCGTGCCTGCGGCGACGGTGCTCGCGGCCAGGCTGGTCGTCCGCCGCGGCGGGCGCACCGTCGATGCCCGCATCGATCCTGGCGCCGGCGCGCAGGCCCTGGTCAGCTCGAGCCCACCGTTCGAGTTCGAGACCCAGCTCTCGGGCGACGGCCACTACCTGTTCGTCCGGCCCGACGGCATCCTCAAGCCGGAGGCCGAGTACCGGGTCGAGATCGCGGGCCAGTGGACGTCGGAGGAGGGATCGGGCAGCTTCGCCGACACCCTGCGGTTCCGCACCGAGCCCTCACCCGGCGATGCCGGCGCGACGCTCCGGGTCGGGCGCCGGCGGGTCGGTGCGCTCGAGCTCAGCCGCCTGGCGCTGCCGCTGCCGTCGCTGCTGCCGAGCGTCAACCAGATCGGCTTCGACTCCTACGACCTGATCGCGGGGACGATCGCCCGCGAGCGATCGGGGCGCCGCCGCGGCCGGGTCCTGCTCTGGGTGATCGGCGGGCGTCCGGGCAAGCCGGGCGCCACCGCGCCCGACCCCGGCGGCGGCTTCGCCTTTCCGCTGTTCGGCGAGTACCGCGGCAACTCGGTGGCGCTCAACGCGAGCGGGGTGGACCTGCAGTTCAGCTTCGGCAGCGTGCCGCTGCGCAGCTTCGACTTCCGCGGCCGACTCGACGGCGACGGCGGCTTCAGACCCGGAGCGAGCCTCTACGGCCAGGTGACCTGCGCCGACGTCCCCAACTACTCGGCCCAGCTGCGGATCGCCGGGGTCTGCAACGAAGCCGACACGCTGGCGGCGTACGGGACGTTCCTCGGCGAGCCCTACGGGCGCGGCGGCGCCAACGAGCGGCCGTCCGGCGTGCACGCCGGCGAGCTGGGGCTGACGCCGCCGACCGGCGGGGCCGACGGCGAGGTCGTCGCCTCGATCCGTCGCGACGCCGGCGCGAAGCTGCGGGCCGACCGTCACCTCGCCTCGATCGTGCTCACCGACGCCGCCACCGGCGCCCCGGTCCCGCTCGACTATCGCGGGCTGACCGAGCAGGTCCTCGACGCGGCCGGGAGCATCACCGGCGTCGTCCTGCGGCTTCCGGCGGGGACTTCGCTGCCTGACCGGTTGCGAAGCCATCTGATCGTCGACGTATTCCCGCTCGCGGCCAGCGACCTGCGATGAACCTGATCCCGGACCAGATCACCAGGCCCGCCTCGCGGCTCGGGGCCGCGGCGCAGAACGCTTTCGAGGTGGCTCGCTTCGGCGGCCTCGAAACGGACGAGCAGCCGTCGCCGTTCGAGGTCGTCGCCCAGCGCCCGGTCTACCGGCTGCGCCGCTACTACGCCGACCGGGCGGCGCGCGCCCCGCTGCTGCTCGTACCGCCGATGATGCTCGCCGCCGACGTCTACGACGTCGCGCCCACTTCGAGCGCGGTGACGGTCCTGCACCGCCACGGCGTCGATCCGTGGGTGATCGACTTCGGCGCACCCGAGCACGAGGAGGGCGGGCTTGAGCGCAACCTCGCCGATCACGTGATCGCGGTCGCCGAGGCGGTCGAGCGGGTGCGCGACGAGACCGGCCTCGACGTGCACCTCGGCGGCTACTCGCAGGGCGGGATGTTCTGCTACCAGGCCGCCGCCTACCTGCGCGGGGCGGGGATCGACACCGTGATCACGTTCGGCAGCCCGGTCGATACCCGGGGGGCGCTGCCGCTCGGGATCCCCGAGGAGCTGGCCGAGGGGGCCGCCGAGGCGCTCGCGGGCGCCTTCGGTCGCAGCGCCGTCCCCGCCTGGCTCAGCCGCACCGGCTTTCAGCTCCTCGATCCGCTCAAGTCCCTTCGTCAGCAGGTCGACTTCGTGCGCCGCCTGCACGATCGCGAGGCGCTGCTGCCGCGCGAGCGCCAGCGGCGCTTCCTGATGGGGGAGGGGTGGGTCGCGTGGCCGGGGCCGGCCCTGGCCGACTTCCTGCGCCAGTTCATCGCCCACAACCGGATGCTGCAGGGCGGCTTCGTGATCGGCGAGCAGACGGTGACGCTGGCCGACATCGAGTGCCCGATCCTGACCGTCGTCGGCGAGGTCGACGAGATCGCCCCCGCCCAGGGGGTGCGCGCGATCACCCGCGCTGCGCCGGGGGCCGACGTCTACGAGCTCGCGCTGCGGGCCGGCCACTTCGGGCTCGTGGTCGGCTCGACCGCGACCGAGGTCACGTGGCCGACCGTCGCCGACTGGATCCACTGGCGTGCCGGAGGGGCAGAGCTGCCCGAGCGCGTGCGGGGAATCTGGGAGCAGGGACCGCCGCCGGAGGAGCCCGGGGTCGGGACCCGGCTCGGGGTCGGGCTCGGACTCGCCGCCGGGGTCGGCAGCGGGCTCGTCCGGTCGCTCGGCGGAGCGGCTTCGCGGGCCCTGGGCGGGGTCAAGGTGGTCGCCGAGGAGGTCACCGGCCAGCTCCCGCGCCTGGCCCGGCTCGGGCGGCTTCGCCCGCACACCCGGGTTTCGCTCGGGTTGCTGCTCGACGAGCAGGCCGGGCGCGATCCGGAGGCCGACTTCTTCCTCTTCGAGGACCGCGCTTACACCCGCGCCGAGGCCAAGCGCCGGGTCGACAACGTCGTCCGCGGACTGCTCTCGCTGGGGGTGCGCCAGGGCGAGCACGTCGGTGTGTTGATGGGCACCCGCCCGAGCGGGCTCTCGGTCGTCGCGGCGCTCAACCGACTCGGGGCGGTGGCGGTGCTGATGCGCCCGGACGGGCCCGTCGAGCGTGAGGCCGAGCTCGGACAGGTGACCCGGATCATCGCCGACCCCGAGCTGGCCGGCCGGGCGCTCGATGCGGGGGCGGGGGAGGTGCTGGTGCTCGGCGGCGGCGGCCACGAGCGTGACCTGGGCGGGGAGGTGATCGACATGGAGCGAATCGACCCCGACCTCGTCGACCTCCCGGCCTGGTACTCCGCCAACCCCGGCCGCGCCAGCGACATGGCATTCGTCCTCTTCACCGGCGAGGCGGAGCGCGTGCGGGCGAACCGGGTCACCAACGGCCGCTGGGCCCTGTCGGCGTTCGCGACCGCGTCTGCCGCGGCGCTCACCGACGCCGACACCGTCTACGCGGTGACCCCGATCCATCACCCGTCGGGGCTGCTGATGAGCCTCGGTGGCGCGATCGCGGGAGGTGCGCGGGTCGCGATCGCGCGCGACTTCGACCCGGCGACGTTCTGGGAGGAGGTGCGCCGCTACGGGATCACGGTCGCCTCCTACACCTGGACGATGCTGCGCGAGATCGCGACCGCCCCCGAGCACCCCGCCGAGCGCCACCACCCGGTCAGGCTGTTCATCGGCGCCGGCATGCCACGGGGCCTCTGGCGCCGGGTCGCGAGCCGCTTCGCTCCCGCACGGGTGCTCGAGTTCTACGCCTCGACCGAGGGCGAGGCGATCCTGGTCAACCTCGGAGGCGACAAGCCGGGCTGCAAGGGAAGGCCGCTGCCGGGCAGCGCCGAGGTCCGGTTGGCGGCCTACAACGTCGCCGCGGGCCGGCTGCGCGAACGAGAGGACGGGTTCGCCGTGCCCTGCGAGGCGGGTGAGGTCGGGATGCTGCTCACCCGGCTGCGCGGCGTGGTCGCGACCAGCGAGAGCCCGTTGCGGGGCCTGTTCGAGCCCGACGACGCCTGGCTCGCGAGTGGCGACCTGTTCCGCGCCGACGACGACGGCGACCTCTGGCTCGTCGATGGGGTCACCTCGCTGATCCGGACCGATGCCGGGCACGTGCCCGGGTTCCCGATCATGGACGCGCTCGGTGACCTCGACGCGGTCGACCTCGCAGTCGTCTACGGGGTCGAATCCGAGCGGCCCGGGATCTCGGTGGCGGTTGCCGCGGTGACCCTGCTCGAGGGCGCGGCGATCGACGCCGAGCTGCTCGCCGCGGCGCTCTCCGCGCTACCGCCCGAGGAGCGACCGGACCTGGTCCGGGTCGTCGACCAGATCCCGGTCACGACCTGGTACCGGCCCAGCACCGCGGCGCTGCGTGCAGAGGGGATCCCCGCCGGCGTCGGCGTCTGGCGACGCGTGGGTGACGAGTACGTCCACGCCGGCTGATCTCGCCGGGGTCGGCCCTGACGTCACGCCTCGACGAACGTTGAGGCTGGGGATGACCGGACGATATGGAAACGTCACTACGGCCGATAATGGGGTCGATGGACAAGGCGACGCCGAGCGCGCATGGCTTCGCGCTCAAGCGGCTCTGGTCGCCCCGCGAGGGGCGGATCGCCGCCCGTGCAATGGACGGCGATGCGGCCGCTTTCGCCGCGATCTTCGAACGCCACCATCAGGAGCTCTACCGCTACTGCCGCTCGATCGTGCGCGATTCCGACGACGCCGAGGACGCGCTGCAGAGCACGATGATGAGCGCGCTGCGCTCGTTGCCCGGAGAGCGCCGCGAAATCGTTCTACGGCCGTGGCTTTTCAGGGTCGCGCACAACCACGCGATCTCGATCCTGCGTGCGAGGCGCCGCGAGCTCGGTCTCGACCGCGCGCTTGCCGACTCGCGGGCCCCCGGGTGCGAAGCCGACCTCGAGGCGAGGGCACGACTGAGGCACCTGCTGGCCGACCTCGAGCGGCTCACCGAGCGCCAGCGCGCGGGGCTGACTATGCGCGAGCTGAGCGGTCTCTCCTTCGAGGAGATCGGCCACGTGCTCGCAATCGCCCCGCAGGCCGCGCGACAGGCGGTCTACGAGGCCCGTATCGCACTTCGCGAGTTCGAGGAGGGCCGGGAGATGGAGTGTGACGCCGTCTGCGAGCTGATATCCGCCGGCGACCGCCGCGCCCTGCGCGCGCGCCGGATTCGCGCCCATCTGAGTGGGTGCGCCTCGTGCCGCGAGTTCGACGCTGCGATCGATCGCAGGCAGGCGCACCTGGCGGCCCTCGCGCCACCGCTGGAGGCGGTTGCGGCGGCCGGTCTGCTGCACTCGATTCTCGGTGCCGCGGGGGCGGCGACAGGCGCCGGCGCAGGCGCCGGCGGCGCGACCACGGCCGCCGGCGTGTTGGGGGCGGGCGGCAAGGGAATCGGCGCGGCGGCTGCCGCCAAGGCCGCCGGCTCGATCGTCGCCGCGACCGCGATCGGGATCGGTGCCGCCGACCGCGCCGGGCTGATCGAGACGCCGCTTCCCGGGCCTGAGAACCGTGGCGCCGCCCACGTCGCGCCGGCGGGCGCGGGCCCGAGCCTGCGCCCCGTCGAACCCGTGTCGCCGCCGGCCCGGGAGACCGCGGGGGTGGGCACCTCAGTTGCGCATTCTCGCCGGGCCCCCGGCAGGCCCGCCCGGGACCGTTCCGGCGGCGGTTCGGATGTCGGCGCCTCGAACCGGGCCGGCGGACCCCCGGCGCACGCGAACGCGGCCGCCGCGCAGGCTCCACCCTCCGACCTGGGTGCCGGCGGCAACCCGCCCGCGCACTCGAGCGCCGGCGGCAACCCGCCCGCGCACTCGAGCGCGGCGCGCCCGCGCACCGACGCGGCGGCCCGCCCGCCCACTCGAGCGCCGGCGGCAGCGCCTCGCCGGGGACGGGCGCGGGCGCGATCTCGGCCGACCCCCCAACGCAGCCGCGCGGCGCCGAGGGCGAGGGCGTTGGCGGTTCCCCATCGCATGCCAACGTTGGCGGCGGACCGCCGGCGCGGGATCCGACGGACGTCCAGCGGCCGCCAAATAGGTCCTGACCCCGAGGCCTGTCGGCCGTTGTCAGTGACGAGACTGGATCCGAACCTAGGAGGACACGAATGAAGCGGGCGAGCATATTCGCTGTCGTCGCGGTGGCTGCGGCGGCGGCGCTGGGTGCAGGCGGCGCTGCGAGCGCAAAGCCGGGCGCGCCGAAGGCCAATCAGGTCGCCGCGAAGCTCTGCAAGGCCGAGAAGCATGCCGACAAGGCGGCCTTCAAGGCGACCTACGGCAAGCACGCGATGCGCGAGTGCAAGCGCTCCAACCGCGGCGAGGTCGCGGACGCGATCCGCAACGCGTCCCAGCAGTGCAAGGCGGACCGCGAGGCCGACCCGGCCGCGTTCGCGGAGGCCTGGGGCAGCGGCCCTAACGCGCACGGCAAGTGCGTCAGCGCCACCGTGCGCGAGCTGGCGATCGAGGAGCCGGTGGAGGAGTTCCAGAACGCCGCCCGGGCGTGCCGCGATGAGCGCGAGGCCGATCCCGAGGCCTTCGCCGAGAACTACGGCTCCAACCACAACCAGCGCAACGCGTTCGGCAGGTGCGTCTCAGAGGCGGTGCGCGAGGCTGAGGAGGAGCCTCTCTCCCTCTGACTCGGCGAGCGTCGGATCGAGGGGCCCGGGCGGGCGCGCCCAGCGTTCAGCCGCTCGGGATCGTGAACAGCGAAGCGGTGCTCGCGGCGAACATCATGTCGCCCTCGATCTTCAACTTCCCGGTCATGAACAGCATCGGCCCGGCGGCGTGTCCGGTGACCAGGCGGAGGAAATCGGGGGCGCCGATCGTGAACGTGACCCGCGCCGAGTCGGCCGCGAAGCCCTCGCGTACCGTGCAGGCGCCGGACGCGATCACGGTCTCGTACTCCGCATGGCGGTCGTCGGCATGGCCGCCGATCCGCCACCAGATCACCGCCTCGGTGGCGCCGGCGGCGTCGGCGCGGAAGTGGCGCTCCATGCGCTTGAAGACCTCCGCCAGGATTTGCTCCCGGAGCGGGCCCGACATCAGCTCCGCGATCTGCTCGTCGCTCATCGAGGCGAGGTTGCGCGCGAACTCCTCCGCGTCCACCTGGCCGGTGTCGATCGCCTGCCTCGCGTCGTCCGCCTGCTCGCTCATCGCCGTCTCCTCACCTCGGGGCCGCCCCTACTTGACGTGCACGCCCGAGATCGCGCGCGAGATCACCAGCCGCTGGATCTCTGAGGTGCCCTCGAAGATGTCGTAGATCTTCGCGTCGCGGTGCATGCGCTCGACCGGGAACTCGCGCGTGTAGCCGTTGCCGCCGAGGATCTGGATCGCGCGCTCGGTGGCCCAGGTCGCGACCTCGCCGGACTTGAGCTTCGACATCGAGCCCTCCGCGTTCGTGAACGGGACCTGGTTGCGACCCATCCACGCCGCCCGCCAGACCAGCAGTCGAGCGGCATCGATCTCGGTCTTGACGTCGGCGAGCGTGAACGCGATCGCCTGGTTCTCGATGATCGCGCGGCCGAACTGCTGCCGCTCCTTGGCGTAGTCGAGCGCGTACTCGTAGGCGGCGCGGGCGATCCCGAGCGCCTGCGCGCCGACGGTCGGGCGGCTCGCCTCGAAGGTCTGCATCGCCGCCTGCGACTGGCTGCGCTTGCCCTCGCGGGCGCCGGCGAGCCGCTCGTCGAGGCGCTCCTTGCCGCCGAGCAGGCACGAGCCCGGGACCCGGCAGTCGTCGAGGTGGACGTCGGCGGTGTGCGAGGCGCGCAGACCGTGCTTGCGGACCTTCGTCCCCTGCTCACACCCCTTGGTCCCCGGCGGGATCACGAAGGCCGCGTGTCCGCGCGAGCCGAGCTCGCGGTCGACCGAGGCGATCACCACGTGCACGTCGGCGATCCCGCCGTTCGTTGCCCACGCCTTCTGCCCGTTGAGCACCCACTCGTCGGCGCCCTCGTCGTAGCGGGCGCTGGTCCGGATCGCGGCGACGTCGGAACCCGCGTCGGGCTCGGAGGAGCAGAACGCCGCGACCTTCGGCTCGTCGGCGGTCCCGAAGCAGCGCGGGATCCACTCGCCGTTCTGCTCGGGCGTGCCCTGGCCGAAGATCGCCGCGACCGCGAGCGAGGTCCCCATGATCGACATCCCGATCCCGCCGTCGCCCCAGAACAGTTCCTCGTTGACGATCGGCAGCGTGAGCCCGGACTGGTCGAGCCAGAACTGGGCCAGCCCCTCGTACCCGTAGAGCCCGATCTTCGCCGCCTCCTGGATCACCGGCCACGGCGTCTCCTCGCGCTCGTCCCACTCCGCGGCGGCCGGCCGGATCACGTCGGCGGCGAAGCCGTGGACCCAGTCGCGGATGTCCTTCTGGTCCTGGGTCAGCTCGAGGGTGAAGGCGGGACCGGAGTCCGGGGCGGACTCACCCGCGGCCTGCTCGGCGAGGTCGTCGGTGGTAGCGCTCAAGGCTCGTTGCTCCTAATACGACATCGGATTATGTAACATCGGCAAGAGTAGGGGTTACCCAAGTCGATGTCAACGCACGAAGAGATCGAGCTGCACGGTCACCGGGTCTGCTTTCGCCATCGCGGCGAGGGCCCGCTGGTGGTCCTGATCCACGGGATCACCGGGCGCTCGGACCAGTGGGATCCCGCGATCGAGCGTCTGATCGCCGAGCACACCGTGCTCGCGCCCGACCTGCTCGGCCACGGCGAGTCGGCAAAGCCGCGCGGGGACTACTCGCTGGGCGCCTACGCGAGCGCGGTCCGCGACACCATGGTCGCCCTCGGTCACGAGCGGGCGACGATCGTCGGCCACTCTCTCGGCGGCGGGATCGCGATGCAGTTCGCCTACCAGTTCCCGGAGCGCTGCGAGCGCCTCGTCCTGGTCTCCAGCGGCGGGCTCGGGCGCGAGGTTCACCCGCTGCTTCGCGCCGCGACCCTGCCCGGCTCGGAGCTGGTCCTGCCACTGCTGGTGCACTCGCGCCTGCTCGCGGTAGGCGAAGCGGTCGCCGGGGCGCTCGGCCTGCTGCGGCTGAAGCTGGGGACCGATCTCGACGAGTTCGCGCGCGGCTATGCGTCGCTAAACGATGCCGAGGCACGCTCGGCGTTCATCCACACGATGCGCGCGGTGCTCGACCCCGGCGGCCAGCGGGTGAGCGCGCTCGACCGTCTTTACCTGGCCCAGTCGATGCCGTCGCTGATCGTCTGGGGTGCCGCCGACCCGATCATCCCGGTCGAGCACGCTCGCGTCGCCCACGAGGCGATGCCGGGCAGCCGCCTCGAGCTGTTCGAGGGCGCCGGCCACTTCCCCCAGCTCGAGCGGCCGGCGGAGTTCGCGCGGCTGCTGATCGAGTTCATCGCCGGGTCCGAGCCCGCCGACCTCGACACGCAGACGATGCGCGAGCGGCTCACGGTCGGCGCGGCCTAGCACGAGCGCCGCTTGCGGATTCGCTCGGCCTCGCGACCAACCTGCTTCTCGACCGACTCGGTCATCACGAGCTGGAACATCGCCAGCAGCGAGTCGGAGGCGAGCGGGCGCAGGCGCTCGAGCGCCTCGCGGACCTCGGGCAGGTCGTGCTCGGGCCGACCCTCGTCCTCGAACGGCTTCCAGACCCGCTGCACGAACAGCTCCACGAACGCCTTCGCGACCGCACCGGCGTGCTTGCGGATCTCGCCGGCCACCTCGAGCGCGGCCTCGGCGGGGATCCCGAGCGCGGCCAGCTCGGCGCTCGCCCGGCCTAGGGTCGGGCTCAGCTCCTCGTAATTGCCGTCGGGCAGCGGCCGCAGGATCCCGAGCCGCTCGGCCTTGCGGAGCAGCCGCGGCGCCGTCTCGCCCGCTTGCCAGCGCTCCGCCAGCTCGGCGGCGCTGACGATCTGGGGCTGTTCGTCCTCGAACGGCGCCTTGACCGCGCGGGTGAACCTCAAGACCTCCTCGGACGAGCCGCCGGCGCTCTCGAGCAGGCGCGAGATCGCCTCGAGCTTGAAGCCGTCGGCCTGCAGCTCGCGGATCAGCTCGATCCGCCGCTCGTGCTCGGGGCCGTAGTAGCCGGTCCGGCCGCGGACCTGGGGCGGAGGCAGAAGGGCGCGCGACTGGTGGGCGCGGATGTTGCGCACGGTCATCCCGGTCCGCCGCGCCAGCTCGTCGATCGTCAGCTCATCGGTCGCCATCCGTGCTGAGTCTACGTGCGATGTGACATCGGCAGATGTCACATGGGAGAGTCCGCGCCGAGCTCGTCGCGGCTCAACCCGTCGAGCGTGTGGCGCAGCTCCGGCTCGCCTGCTTCGTCGACGACGCAGATGCTGCCGGGCCAGTAGGCGCTCTCGGCCGCTGTCGCGCCGAGCAGGCCGGGGGCGTGGACCCAGCTCCCCGTGTTGAGCAGCCGGGTTGGGCCCTGGACTCGCGCCGTCCCGCGGCGGTGGGTGTGACCAAAGATCAGATGGCGCGCGCCGATCGCCAGCCGCTCGGCGACCTCCGCCATCGCCTCGAAGCCCGCCTCGGCGATCGCCGAGGCCGAGAGGTCGGAGCGCACCGGGCCGAGGCCGAGGCGGTTGGCGACGCCGACCGCTCCCGGGACCGCGACCGAGCCGAGCAGCCAGCCGCGCAGCCGTGCCGAGGGCGTATCGCCGCCGCCGAGCATCTGCCAGATCCTGGTCGAGGGACTGGCGTCGCGGCGGCGGCCTCGCGCGGTCGCCTGCGCGAGCTCGTAGAGGAAGGCGTAGACCGGGATCTGGACGCGCTCGTACTCCTCGACGTCGTGGGTGCTGCGCTCGTCGGGAGGCGCGAGCGGGTCCTGACCGCCGCTTGGCAGGCCCAGCACCCGCTCGACCATCGCCAGGCCGAGGCGCTCGATCGTCGGCACGGTCAGGAACCGGTCGAGGTAGTGGCCGTGGGTCGCGTAGACGTCCTCTCGCAGCCACAGCCCGGGATAGGCGAACCGGGGCTTGGCGGGGGCCGCCAGCTCTGCGACTGCCTCGAACGCCGTTCCCTCGGGTGATCCGCTCTGCTCGAGCCCGAGCGACGGTGACCCGTCCAGCCCCCGGCGCTCGAGCCAGGGCTCGATCAGGTGGTGGTCGTGGTTGCCGGGCACGATCACCAGCTCGCGCCCGGCGAACGCCTCGCCGATCCCGGCCAGGGCGGGGGCGCAGGCTTCGAGAACCTCGGTCAGGGGGCGGTCGCGGAGCTCGAGCACGTCACCGAGCAGGACGAGCCGGTCGACGTCCTCGAGCTCGGCCAGGAGCAGCTCCCGGAAGCTCTCGCGACGCGCCAGGTCACCACCGCTGCCCAGCCCGAGGTGGAGGTCGGAGATCACCGCGGTGCGCACGCGGGCATGGTTCCGACCGTCGCGGACGCGAGACCAGCGGCGACTAGGGTTAGGGGCGATGGCAGCCCCCGAGCCACCCGCCCCGCGATCCTCGCCGCTCGCGAGCCTGCTCGGCGCCGGCGCACGCAGCGCCGAGCGGGTGGCCGCAGCGACCGGGATCGACGAGGCGGTCGAGCGCACGACCGAGGAGGCGATCGTGCGGGCGCTCGAGAGCCCCGCGGTCGAGCGCGCGATCGTCCGCGTGCTCGAGAGCGAGGCGGCGCAGGAGGCGCTCGAGCGAACCCTCTCCAGCCCCGCGGTCGAGCGGGCGGCGGTCAAGGTCCTCGACTCCGAGCTGGTCGACGACGTCTGGGATCACCTGCTCGCCTCCGACGAGGCCCAGAGGCTGGTCGAGCGGATCGCGGAGGCGCCCGAGGTCCGGGCCGCGATCGCCGCCCAGGGCGTCGGGCTGATCGGCGACCTCGGACGCCAGATGCGGGGGATCACCGAGCGGCTCGACGCCGGGCTCGAGCGGCTGGTCCGCAGGCTGCTGCGCAAGCCGCAGCGGGCCGAGCCGACCGAGCACGTCGGGCTCGTAACGCGGGCGCTCGCCTTCGGGCTCGACCTGGTGATCCTGAACAGCGTCTTCCTGCTCAGCATCGCCGTGCTGTCGGCGATCTTCGGCACCGCCGACAGCGGCTTATCCGGGGACTCGTCGCCGCGCTCGGGGCGGTCGGATGGATCCTCGCCGCGTCCGCCTACCTGCTCACCTTCTGGTCGCTTGCCGGCGAGACCCCGGGGATGCGCTTTCTCTCGATCGAGATCGAGGACTACGACGGCTCGCGGAGGCTCGGATTTCGCCGCGCATGGCGGCGCCTCGGCGGCGTCGTCCTGGCGGCGATCCCGCTCGGTCTCGGCTTCCTCGGCATACTCACGCGCGATGACCGCCGCGGCTGGCCGGATCGCCGCGCGGGCACGGACGTGATCGCCGTCAATCCGCGAGATCGCGCCCTGGGCGACCGGCAAGGGCACGGAGGCCAAATAGACTCCCCGCCGATGCCCGGCGGCGGCAACGGGACGGCGACATCCGCAGGAATAGCGGTCGAGAACCCGGCGACCGGGGAGACGATCGCGACCGTTCCCGAGCTCTCCGTCGAGGAGGTGCGGGGGATGGTCGCGGCGGCCCGCGCCGCCCAGCCCGCCTGGGCCGAGGCGGGCTTCGAGGCGCGCGCCGCGGTGTTGCTCGACGCCCGCCGGTGGTTGGTAGCCAACGCCGAGCGGGTGGTCGAGACGATCTGCGCGGAGACCGGCCGCCCCGCCGACGAGACCCAGTTCACCGAGCTCGCCTACGGAATGATCGCGCTCGAGTTCTGGGCTCGCCAGGCGCCGGTCTACCTCGCCGACGAGCAGATCGAAACGGCCTCGCCGGTGGCCCGGGGCCGCAAGCTCGTGGTCCGCTACGCGCCGCTCGGCGTCGTCGGCGTGATCGGGCCCTGGAACTTCCCGCTCAACAACTCGTTCGGGGACTGCATCCCGGCGCTCGCCGCAGGCAACGCGGTGGTCCTGAAACCGTCCGAGGTCACGCCGTTGACCTCGCTGCTGCTCGCCGAGATGCTCGCCGATTGCGGGCTGCCGGAGGGGGTGTTCGGGGTCGCGACGGGTCGCGGCGATACGGGCGCGGCGCTGGTCGACGAGGTCGACTTCGTGATGTTCACCGGCTCGGTCGAGACCGGGAAGCGGGTGATGGCGAGGGCGGCCGAGAGGCTGACGCCGGTCAGCCTCGAGCTCGGCGGCAAGGACCCGATGATCGTCCTCGCCGACGCCGATCTCGAGCGGGCGGCGAACGCCGCCGTCTCCTACGGGCTCAACAACTCGGGCCAGGTCTGCATCTCGGTCGAGCGGATCTACGTCGAGGACCCCGTCCACGACGAGTTCCTCGACCGGATAACGGAGAAGGTCGAGGCGCTGCGCCAGGGCCCGCCCGGTGAGCCCGGCACGGTCGACGTCGGGGCGATCATCTTCCCGCCCCAGCTCGAGCTGATCGAGGCCCACGTTCGCGACGCGGTCGCGAAGGGAGCGCGGGTGATCACCGGCGGGGAGCGGGGCGAAGGCCCTGGCCGCTTCTTCCGCCCGACGGTGCTCGCCGACGTCGACCACTCGATGCGCTGCATGACCGAGGAGACGTTCGGGCCGACCCTGCCGGTGATGCGGGTGCGCGACGCCGAGCAGGCGGTCGAGCTCGCCAACGACGGGCCCTACGGCCTGCAGGCATCGGTCTGGACTCGAGACCACGAGCGTGGCGAGCGGATCGCCCGCACGATCGAGGCCGGGACGGCGATCGTCAACGACGCGCAGACGAACTACGCCGCGCTCGAGCTGCCGATGGGTGGCTGGAAGGCGTCGGGGCTCGGTTCGCGCCACGGCCCGGACGGGATCCGCAAGTACGCGAAACGGCAGTCGCTGATGATCGTCCCCGGCTACGCCCCCTCTCGCGAGCCGCATCACTTTCCTTACTCCGCACAGGCCAGCCAGGCGATCGGCGAGGTCTTCGCACTGCTCGCGACGAGCGAGCTGTTCGACGACCGCCAGCGGCTGACCCTGGCCGCGCTCTGCGACACCTTCATCCCGAGCCTCGAGCCGCCCGACGGGCAGCCCGACCCCTACGGATTCTGGGCCCGCTCGGCCTCGGACGCGGCGACCGCGGAGGCGGTCGAGGTGGCGCTGCTTCAGGCCGAGCTCGCCGACGAGCAGGTTGCGGGCCTGCGCGAGCTGCTCGACGGGCTGGCGGCGAACGGGATCTCCTCGGCGACGCCGCAGGAGGTTCGCGAGCAGATCGTGCACGGCGTCTGCGACCAGAGCCCCGAGGCGCTGGCGGGGATCAGCACCCTGCGCGGACTGGTCGGGACGCTGTTCTACGCGCTCCCCGACCTCGGCACCGGCCGCAACCCGACCTGGGACGCGATCGGCTATCCGGGGCCGATCTCGGCGCCGCCCGATCGCGAGCGCCCGCTGCAGATCCGCCGGCCGAGCGGGGCGGAGGAGACGATTGAGGCCGACGTCTGCGTTGTCGGCTCCGGGGCGGGCGGCGGGGTCATCGCCGGCGAGCTGGCGGCGGCGGGCAAGTCGGTGGTGGTGCTCGAGATGGGCGGCTACTACGACGACCGCGACTTCGACCAGCTCGAGCTCTCGGCCTACCAGCGGCTCTATCTCAACGGAGGGCCGTTCCCGACCGCCGACGGACAGGTCTCGATCGTCGCCGGGAAGGCGGTCGGTGGCGGCACGGTGGTCAACTGGACCAACTGCCTGCGCCCGCACGCCTGGGTGCGCGAGGAGTGGGCACGCGTGCACGGGCTCGACGGCCTCGAGGGCCCCGAGTTCGACGCCCACCTCGACGCCGTCGCCGAGCGGCTCCGCGTAAACGCGGACTGCAGCGACCTCAACGGTCCGCATCGGCGCCTCCAGGAGGCATGCGGCCGGCTCGGGTACGACTTCCAGCCGATCGTGCGCAACGCCGATTCCGAGCGCTACGACCCGGCGAGCGCCGCCTACATCGGCTTCGGCGACCAGTCGGGTTCGAAGCTCTCGACCGCGAAGACCTATCTGCTCGACGCCCAGGCTCAAGGCGCGGAGGTGATCGCCGGCTGTCGGGCAGAGCGGATCCTGGTCGACGCCGGACGCGCGGCCGGGGTCGAGGCGGTGTATACGGACCTCGACCCCGACCCGGCGTCCGGCAACGGCGCCTCCGCCCGGGTCACGGTCCGGGCGCCGGTCGTCGTCGTCGCCTGCGGGGCGATCGAGTCGCCGGCGCTGCTCCTGCGCTCGGCGCTCGGCGGTCCGGCGACCGGCGACTTCCTGCGCCTGCACCCGACCGTGGCGGTGACCGGCTATTACGACGAGCCCCAGGATTGGAGCTGGGGGCCGCCGCAGGCGGCGCTCTCGCACCAGTTCGCGAACGTCGGCGACGGGACCGGTTTCCTGTTCGAGTCCGCGCAGTCGACCACCGGGCTGCTCGCGGGAGCCCTGCCCTGGCGCTCGGGCGCCGACCATAAGCGGAGGATGGCCGACTGGTCGCGCGCGGCGCCGCTGATCAGCCTCACCCGGGAACAGGGGCACGGCCGGGTGACGATCGACGAGGCCGGGAACGCGGTCAGCCACTACCCGATCAGCGACGAGGTCGACATCCGCAACCTCCGCGCCGGGGTCGAGGAGCTGATCCGGATCCACGAGGCGGCGGGGGCGAGCGAGATCGTCGGCAGCGCGCGCAAGTGCGGCGACTGGCGGCGCGGCGAGGACCTCGATGCGTTCGTCGCCGACGTCACCTCGCAGCCGATCGCGCCGCGCGAGTTCGCGCTCTTCTCGGCGCACCAGATGGGGTCCTGCCGGATGGGCGCCGATCCCGCGAGCTCGGTCGCCGACCCGCACGGCGAGCTGCACGACACGCCCGGGGTCTGGATCGGCGACGCGAGCGCCTTTCCGACCCCGTCCGGGACCAACCCGATGCTGACGATCATGGCGCTGGCGCGGCGGACCGCGCATGCGATCGTCGCCGCCGGCTAGCGGTGGAGGTCGGGATCGCCCCGATCGGGGAGGTCGAGATCGCCTACCAGGAGCTCGGCGATCCCGACGGTGAGCCGCTGCTGCTGGTGATGGGCCTGGGGATGCAGATGATCGCCTGGGACGAGCGCTTCTGTGCCCTGCTCGGCGAGCGCGGCTACCGGGTGATCCGATTCGACAATCGCGACGCCGGGCAGTCGAGCTGGACGGTGGGGCCGCTGCCGCGCCGGCTCGCGGTCTTCGCCGGGATCCGGCGCCGGCTCGCGTACACGCTCACCGACATGGCCGACGACGCCGCACGTCTGCTCGACTTCCTCGAGCTCCGGTCGGCGCACGTGGTCGGTGCCTCGATGGGCGGGATGATCGCCCAGGTGCTCGGCTACCGCCATCCGGGCCGGGTCCGCTCGCTCGGCCTGATCATGACCGGACCGGGAAAGCGCCGCCTGGCACTGCCGCGGGTCCGGGTCCTCGGCGCCTTCCTCGCGGCCGCTCCCTCCGAGCGCGAGGCCTACGCCGATCACGCGTTGGGCCTCTTTCGCCTCATCGGCTCACCCGCATACGGGATGCCTGAGGAGGAGATCCGCGAGCTGATGCTCGCTTCATACGACCGCGCCCACAACCCGGCCGGGGTGTTCCGCCAGCTGCACGCGATCAACGCCTCCGGTGATCGCAGCCGCGCGCTGCGATCGGTCCCGGCCCCGACGGTGGTCATCCACGGGACCGCCGACCCGCTCGTGCGGCCGATCTCCGGCCGCGCGCTGGCGCGTGAGATCCCGGACGCGGAGCTGCTGATGATCGAGGGAATGGGCCACGACCTGCCGCCGCAGCTCTGGCCGCAGATCACGGACGCGCTGGTGGCGAACGCGGCGCGCGCGGCCGCTCCTGCGTCTGCTGCGGTGAGCTAGGGAGCCGGCGGCGGCAGCGGCGGGATCGGCACCTTGCACGAGCCGCCGGCGCAGCTCGTCAGGTCGGTCAGCGCGTCGGCGAGGATCGCCTTGATCGCCGCGTAGCGGGGGTCGTCGTGGACGCTTTCGAGCTCCCACGGGTCGAGCTTTAGGTCATAGAGGCCGTCCTGCCCGTCCTCCTGCAGGTCATAGCGGTAGCGCTTCGTGCGGATCGCCTTGTAGGAGGGCACCCCGCGCGGGTTCTCGAAGGTCTCGATCAGCGCGACCCGGCCGTCGAGGCGGTTCGGATCGCGCGCGGCGCGCAGCAGCGAGACGCCGTCGAGCGGCAATGTCGCCTCGCTGCGCGCGTCGGCGAGGTCGAGGATCGTCGGCGCGAGGTCGGCGTTGCTGGCGATCCCGCGCACCCGGCGGCCTTCGGGGAAGCCGGGGCCGGCGATCATCAGCGGCACCCGCGAGGAGCCCTCGTAGGGCACGTACTTGACCCCCGCCGCGCGGCCGTCCTGGGTCACCGGGTCGCGCAGCCGGTGCTCGCCGAGGATCCACCCGTTGTCGGAGGTGTAGACGATCACCGTGTCCTCGTACTCGCCGCTCCGCTCGAAGCTCCTCGACCACTCCGGCGACCATCTCGTCGACCGCGAGCAGGGATCCCATCCGGCCCCGGTAGTGGTCGGTGAGCGCGTCGATCTCGTCCTCGGTAAACGGATCAGGGAAGAAGTCCGAGAGCGTCGTCGGCTTGTCGGAGAGGTCGGCCTCGTCGAAGTTCGGGTAGCGGGGCAGGAGCGCGTCCGCGTAGGCGTCGGCGTGGCGCGGAGCCGGCAGCGCCGGCGTTCCCTCGACGCGCGCCCGGGTCTCGACCGCCACCGTATGCGGCGCGTTCGGGGCCAGGCTGAGGAAGAACGGCTTGTCCTTGTTTGCGGCGGTGCGAATCGCCCGCTCGGCGAGCCCGCCGTAGACGTCGGTCGAGTAGTCGTCGGGCTCGCGGCCGTAGGTGCGCAGCTTGCCGTTGTTGTTCAGCGTGTAGCCGTAGTAGTCGTAGGTGCTCGGGTCGACGCCGCCGTGCCAATCGCTCCAGCCCGGGGGGATCTCGAGCGGGTCGGCCTCGCCGTACTCGTTCAGGTACTTGCCGATGTGGATCGTCCGGTAGCCGGCCCGCTGCAGCCAGACCGGAACCGTCTGTGTCCCGTCGAGCTTGGCGTAGCCGCCCAGCGGTGCGTTGTTCCAGATCACGCCGTGGTTGTGCGCGTACTGGCCGCTGAGGAAGGTCGCGCGCGACGGGCAGCAGAGCGGGAAGTTGACGATCGCCTGCTCGAAGCGGGTGCCGTGGCGGGCGATCAGCTTGCGGGTCTGCGGCATCGCCGACATCGAGCGGAAGTCCTGGTCGTCGGCCATCACGACGATCACGTTCGGGCGCTCCGCGCGGTCCTTCGCCAGGGCCGGGGCTGCAACGACGAGCAGCGCGATCAGCCCGATCGCTGCCGCGGCGAGCCGGCGGCTCCTTCTCTTCACTTCGCCTCCCATGCCGTGTGGCGTTCGACCGCCCGATCCTATCCGGGCGCCGTCACCGCGACCCGGGCGACCGTGGTCAGCGACTGGTAGTAGACGTCGCGCCCGAACCCCGGGGCGGGGAAGAGGAAACCCTGGACCGGCGAGGGGACCTCGACCCGGGCCTTCTCGGCGCCCGAGTCGAGGTCGAGGACGACGAGCTGGTCGGCGCCGGCGCGCGGGATCGCGCGGCGGGCGCGCCGGCTGCGGGCGATCACGGGGCCGAGCGCCCGCGCCCCGCGTCGGGCGCAGCGGGTTGCGCAAGACTGCCGGCCCGCGCCAGTCGCCGACGATCAGCTCTCGCGTGTCGGGGGTAGAGGATCAGGTGCCCGGCGTGGGCGAGCCCGTCGCGCCGCCAGAGCGGCTCGAGCTCGTCGCCGTTCACCCGCCAGGCACGGACGACGGCGTTGCCGGCGTCGTAGGCGACGACGATCCGCCCCTCCGGGTCCCAGCCCGGCGGGTTGGACTCGGTCCCGTGCGGGCAGCCCGCTGATCTCGACCGAGCGCGCCGCGTCGTCGTCGAGGCGCGCCCACCACAGCCGCACCGGGCTCGCCTCGACGCCGCTGTCGAGCATCGTGCGGTCGACTCGATTGCGGCCGTTGTCCATCCAGAACACGTGCCGGTCGGTGATCACCGGATCCCAGCCGTAGCCGCGCTCGGGCGCCGGCCCGTAGCGTGGTCGCCAGCGCTCGTCGAGCGTGATCCGGCCGGCATCGCGGTCGAGGCGGAGACGGAAGACGACGCGTGGTGCCGACCGCGATCACGCTCTCGCCGTCGCTCGACAGCCGCGCGATCGACGGCTCGGGAAGCCGCAAGCGGCGCGGCCACCGGCAGCAGCGTCTCGGGATCGAGGACCGAGACTGTGGAGGGCGCCAGGCCCGCCGGGGCGTCGCAGTCCTTGGTCACCAGCTCGCCGCCGTCGAGGACGACGAAGGAGTTGTGCGGTCGCTCGACCGGCAGCCGGTGTGAGGCGAGCACCTCGAGCTCGGGGCTGAGCCGGTGAGCCCAGTGGCCGAAGACGACGTGCAGGTCGCCGGAGGCGTGCGCGGCGAGGCCTCCGGGCCAGAACGGCCCGCCCGGCAGCCGCGGCGACGAGGCGGTGACCGCGAGCGTGTCGGGGTCGAGGCGCTCGACCCACGCCTCGACCGGCGCAGCCTGGGCCCCGGACAGGGGCACGTCGTGGCGCAGCGCGTAGAGCTCGCCCGGCTCGCGGCGGACGAGCGCGTCGGTCGCGAACGCGTCATGCACCGCGGCCACCTCGAGCTGCTCGCCGCGGCCGATGCCGAGCCCGGCCGCCCTTCCGGGACCGCGCCCCAGCGCCGCGGCCCGCCGTCCTCGCAGGTCCAGACGCCCGGCCAGTATCCGGCGGTCGCGCTCACGGCCCGGCGAGGACCGGCTCGTCGCCCGACTCGCAGCAGATCAGGGTCGCGCGCTCGAGCCCGGCGTTGCGATCCGCCCGGGCGGCGAGGATCTCCGGCGCGGTGGCGAGCGTGACGAAAGCCGCCCGGCTCGGGTACCAGACCGCGATCACCTCGTCGTAGCGGTCGCCGTCGTCGCCGATCACCGTCTGCCGGTCTGCGCGTACCAGAGGATCCTGGCCGCCGACCCGTTCCAGGATCGCGGTCGCGACCGCGCCGTAGCGCGCGTAGGCCTCACGCCCGCTGACCTCGGCGCTGCCGCCGCCCGGCGGGTCCTCGTCGTAGGCGGCGCGCTCGCGATAGCGGTTCAGGTTCAGCATCACCACCGGCCGATCGTCGCTGCCGCCGGCGCCGGCGGCGATCTCCGCGAGCTGGCGTTCGTCGGGCTCGACCGCCATGCTCAGCTCGCTCACCAGCCCGACCCAGATCTCGGTCAGGGTCTGGACCGCGGTCTCGGGCGCGATTCGCGGCTCGCGCCCGAAGGCGTCGAGCAGGTAGCTCTCGGCGAGCAGGTTGAGCGCCCGTGCCGTCTCGTCGGGGTCGGCGAATCGGTGTCCTGACTGTGCCTCGACGCGGCGCAGGGCGGTGGCCACAAGCTCGTCGAAGCGGGCCAGGATCGGCGCCCGTCCGGCGGCCACCAACTCGTCGCTGGCCGCCGCCTCCGAGACCGCGCGCAGCAGCGGTCCGTGGCGCCGGTAGACGTCGACGGCCAGCTCCATCGCCGCCCGCACCGCCTCGGGCCCGTGCTCGGCCCGGGTCGCGGCCAGCGCCTGCTGGGCCTCGTAGAGCTCCTCGATCGCCTCGCGCGCCGCCCTCACCAGCAGGTCGCCGAGGTCGTCGAAGTGGCGGTAGAAGATCGTCCGCCCGAGCTCGGCTCGCTCCATCACCTCGCCGACGCTGAGCTGGGCGTAGGAGCGCTCGCGGACGAGCTCGGTGGCCGCGTCGACGATCCGCTGGCGGCTCCGTTCGCGGCTCTGGCGTGTTGTCGTCTGTTGAGTGGCGCTGGTCATCGGCTTGTTGACATAGTGTGACACACTGTGTTACCTTGCGGCAAGCGGAGTTCACCGAAGGGGAGTTGCGGATGGTTGGAGCAGAGCGTGGGTGCCGGCGGATCGGAACGGCGGCGGCGGTGGCGATACTCGCGCTGACGCTGACCGCGAGCGCCACCGCGCGGCCGGTCGAAGCTGACCGTGACGGGCGCCCGAACATCCTCGTCGTGATGACCGACGACATGGCCGCGACCGACCTCGCGTTGATGCCGAACGACGCAGCGCAAGCTCGCCGCCAGGGGCACGACCTTCGCCGACGCGGTCGACTCGTTCCCGCTCTGCTGTCCCGCCCGCGCGACCTTCATCACCGGCCAGTACGCGCACAACCACGGCGTCGCCGGCAACTTCTACCCCTACGGCTGGTACGGGATGAAGAAGCGCGGCAACACGCTGCCCGTCCTGGCTCCAGGACGCCGGCTACCGGACGGCGCTGATCGGCAAGTGGCTGAACGGCTACGGGGCGCTCGACGCCCATGGCGAGGTGCCGAAGGGGTTCGACATCTGGCGCGGCCTGCTCGACGTCTCTGCCTACGACTACTTCAACTTCGTCATGAACCGTGACGGCAAGCTGCGCAGCTGGGGCGACGCCGAGTTCGCCCGCAAGCTGGTCGAGTTCGCGAACATCGAGGTCATCCCCGGGGTCGAGGGCGTCGCCGATGTCTTCGCCAAGCTCACGAGTCTGTTCGGGCCCGCGCCGTACGAGTACTGGGGCGACCGAGGAGCCCGAGGACTACTCGCCCGACGTCACCGGGGAGATCACCGAGCGCCTCGTCCGGGCCGAGCGCAAGTCGCGAAAGCCGTTCTTCATCTGGTGGTCGGTCGCGGCCCCGCACCGCGAGGACGTCTCGACGACGCTGATGGGCCGCCCCGGGCCCGACCCGCGTCCGGCGCCGCGCTACGCGGACGAGAGCGCCGAGTACGAGCTGCCGCGCCCGCCGAGCTTCAACGAGGCCGACTTCTCCGACAAGCCGTCGGCGCTGACCGATGGCGCGCCGCCGATGACCGAGGAGCAGATCGCCCAGCTCGAGCTCGACTACCAGGGCCGGGCCGGGTCGCTGCTGGCGGTCGACGACCACGTCGCCGAGCTGGTCAAGACGCTGCGCGAGACCGACCAGCTCCGCAACACGATGATCGTCTTCCTCTCCGACAACGGCTGGATGCAGGGCGAGCACCGGATCACCGGCGACAAGTTCCTGCCTTATGAGGAGTCGCTGCGGATCCCGCTGATCATCCGCGGACCCGGCGTCCCGAAGGACCAGACCGTCAAGGGCCAGGTCTCCAATATCGACTTCGCCCCGACCTTGCTCGACGCGGCCGACGCGAGCGCGGGACGGACGATGGACGGCGTCTCGCTGCTCCCGACCGCCCGCAACCCCAAGCGCCGTCCCGAGCGCGCGCTCCAGATCGAGGCCCTGGCGCCGCTGTTCGCCGGTGACATCCCGATCAACGCCTGGGACCGCCCGTACAGCGGGGTGCGCACCGACCGCTACACCTACGTGGTCTGGACCGAGACCGGCGAGGTCGAGCTCTATGACCGGCGCCAGGACCCTGACCAGCTCGCCAGCGTCGCCGGTGACCCTGCCTACGCCGAGATCGAGGCGAGGCTGGCCGCGAAGCTCGCCAAGCTCGAGGGTTGTGCCGGCAAGTCGTGCAACGTGAAGCCGTGATCCGCCGCGGGCCGCGGGCGCTGCTGGCGCTCGCGGTTGCGACCGGGCTCGCGGTCGGCGCCGCGGCCATGGCGCCGGCATCGCCGCCGCGGACCGCCGACGACCTGCACGACGCCCGCTACTGCGAGATCCTGGTGCTCGAGGGGGCGATCCCGGACGCGCGGGTGACGGTCTGGAACACGATCGGCCTCAACCAGTGCCCCAAGCAGTGGTGGGACTCACTCGACGCGACGACACTGGCCGACGAGCTCGGCGCCGGGCTGGTCGTCCTCAACGGCCCGCGCCACTTCCTGATGGACGAGGCGAGCGGCAGGACCGGGGAGGTGCGCTCGTTCGCCGGGCAGCGGCTACGCCGGGTAGCGACGATCCCGATCCACAGCGCTGCCGACCTCGTCCAGACGCCCTACGCCGAGCGTACGATCGAGCGCCGCAACACCTGGACCTGGGCGGAGGGCCGGCGCGTCTACAAGCTCCTCGCTCCGGATGGGACGCGCTATCTGATGCAGGCCTACTCACAGATCCGCGACCCCGAGCTCGCGATCGGGGATCTGCGCTCGCTCGGCGATCGGCTCGAACTGCCGCTCGGCTGGCGCTATCGCAGCCACCGCCTGCGCGAGGACCTGGTCCTGCGGGCGCGGGGAGAGGCGACGATCGTCCAGGACGAGTTGCTCAACACATACCAGCGTCTGCCACGCCGGCCGCAGGGCTCGGGTGGCGCCCGCCACCGGGTGGACCTGACCGGGACGACCCGGACCGTCGGTTCGCCGGCGCCCGGGGTGCTGCGCGATCACGGCACGGTCTCGGGCACCCCCTTTGGACCGGGCGAGGTGACGCTCGACGTCACGCTCGCCGGCTCGCAGGCGACCGGGCCGTTCCAGATCGACGCCGAGCGCGGATCGGTGTTCGGGAACGTCGCGATGACGTTCGTGATCAGCGGCGGCGAGATCACGTTCAACGGCAGCGCCGAGATCGTCGGCGGCACCGGCAGGTACCGCGGGATCCGCGCCAAGCACCTCGACGCCTTCGACCACAACACGCTCGACGGCCAGTCGGGCACCTTCACCCTCGAGGGCTTCGCCCGCTACTGACCAAATGGCGGTAGCCGATATGAGAGGGTCCACGGGCAGATGAGCGAGGCCTTCCGGACGCGCGACGAGCGATTCGCGGAGCTGCCGGGGTTTCCCTACGAGCCCGAGTACCGCGAGGCCGGCGGCCTGCGGCTCGCCCACATCGACGAGGGCGACGGGGAAGCCGTCGTCTTCGTGCACGGCGAGCCGACCTGGTCGTATCTGTGGCGCAAGGTGATCCCGCCCGTGCTCGACGCCGGATTTCGCTGCATCGCGCCCGACCACGCGGGCTTCGGCCGCTCCGACAAGCCGACCGACCTCGCGCTGGTACTCCTACGACCGCCACTCGGAGCTGTTCGGGGCGCTGGTCGAGCAGCTCGACCTCCGCGACGCGACCGTGGTCGTCCACGACTGGGGCGGACCGATCGGACTCCGCGCCGCGGTCGAGCACCCCGACCGGATCGCCCGGATGGTGATCCTCGACACCGGCCTGTTCACCGGCGAGCAGCGGATGTCGGATGCCTGGAAGGCGTTTCGCGACTTCGTCGAGCGCACCGAGGACCTGCCGGTCTCGTTCCTGGTCAAGGGCGGCTGCGCCCGCGAGATGCCCGACGAGGTCGTCGCGGCCTACGACGCCCCTTATCCGAGCCCGGAGTCGAAGGCGGGGGCGCGGGCCTTCCCGCTCATGCTGCCGACCTCGCCCGAGATGCCCGGCGCCGCCGCCGGCAGGCGGGTCCGGGACGCGCTGCGCGCCGACCCGCGGCCGAAGCTCTGCCTGTGGGCGGATCGCGATCCGGTGATCCCGTTTGAGGTCGGCGAGCGGTTCGCCGCCGCGGTCAACGCCCCGGCACCGGAGAAGGTCGGCAACGCCTCGCACTTCCTCCAGGAGGACGCCGGCGAGGAGATCGGCGCCCGGATCGCGGAGTGGCTGGCGGAGCGGCGATGAGCCTGCTGCTCTACCGGCTCGGCCACCTGTGCGCACGGCACCGCCTGGTCGTGATCGCGATCTGGGCCGTCGCGGTCGTCGGCATCGTCGTCGCCGCCCAATCGGTCGGCAGCCAGACCTCGGATGACCTCACCCTTCCCGGCACCGGCTCGACCCGGGCCACCGATCTGCTCGACGACAAGCTGCCCAAGCAGGCGAACGGGACGGTCCCGATCGTGCTCGAGTCGACCGGCGGACGGCTCGACAAGGGGAAGAACCAAAAGGCGACCGAGGCGACGGTTCGCTCGCTGAAGGGCACCCAGGGGGTGCGCAGCGCGGTCAGCCCGCTGAGCGCCGCCGGCAAGGACGCGCTCTCCAAGGACGGCCGGATTGGCTACGTGTCGCTGACCCTGGACTACGGGCCCGGCGAGCTCAGCGAGGACGAGGCGAACACGATCATCGACGCTGCCCAGCCCGCCCGCGACGCCGGTCTCGAGGTGTCTGCGGGGGGCTATCTCGGCCAGGCCGTCTCCAAGCCGAGCACCGAGTCCAGCGAGCGGATCGGGATCGCGGCGGCGATCGTGATCCTGCTCCTGGCGTTGGGGACCGTCGTCTCGATGGCGATCCCAATCGTCATCGCGATCATCGGCGTCGTCACCGGCCTGAGCGCGATCGCCCTGCTCGGTCACCTGATCGAGGTGCCGTCGGTGGCGCCGACGTTGGGGACGATGATCGGGCTCGGGGTCGGGATCGACTATTCGCTGTTCATCGTCACCCGCTACCGGCGCCGGCTCGCGGACGGCCTCGCCGTCGAGGAGGCGATCGCCCGCTCGGCGGCGACCTCGGGCAGCGCGGTGGCGTTCGCGGGGAGCACCGTCGTGATCGCTCTGCTCTCGCTGACCTTCGCCCAGATCCCGATCGTCAGCGCGCTCGGCTACTCGGCGGCGATCGTGGTCGGCGTTGCGGTGCTCGCGGCGACCACGCTGCTGCCCGCGATCCTGGCCGTGCTCGGGCCCCGGGTCGAGTCGCTGCGGGTTCCGCACGTCACCCCCGAGCACCACGACGACCAGCCGCACGGATGGGCGCGGTGGGCCCGCGGCGTCGCGACCAGGCCTTGGCCGTCGCTGATCGCGGCGGTGCTGATCCTCGTTCTGCTCGCGTTGCCGGTTCTCGACATGCGCCTCGGGCAGGAGGACGTCGGCCAGCTTCCGGAGGACACGAGCGCGCGGCAATCCTATGACGCGATCAAGGAGGGCTTCGGCGTCGGGCAGAACGGGCCGTTCTTGGTCGCGGTCGAGTTCGCCAAGCCGGCCCGCAACGACCAGCAGGGCCTCGACCAACTGAAGCAGCAGCAGGCCGCCCAGCAACAGCAGCAGCAAGACGCGGTCGACGAGCAGGCACAGGCGCTGATCGCCCAAGGCGTGCCGGCAGATCAGGCCCAGGCGCAGGCCGAGCAACAGGTCGCCGCGCAAGGTCCCTCCGAGGCGCAGCAGCGCAAGTCCGAGCAGCAGAAGAAGTTCCTGCGCTCGACCGCGAGCGGATCCCGATCTGGTCAAGCTCGAGAACAAGATCTCGAAGGACCCTGGGATTTCGTCCGTTTCGCAGGCGAAGGTCGATCCGAGCGGCCGGGGCGCGGTCTTCACCGCGGTTCCGAACACCGCGCCGTCGGCCTACGCGACCCAGGACACGGTCAACCGGCTCCGCGACGAGGTGATCCCGGCGGCGACCAAGGGCACCGATCTGACCGCCTACGTCGGCGGCACCACCGCCGGCTACATCGACCTCGCCGATCGGATCTCGGCAAAGCTGCCATCGGTGATCGCGATCGTGGTCGGGCTCAGCTTCGTGCTCCTGCTGGTCGCCTTCCGCTCGGTGCTGGTTCCGCTCACCGCCGCGCTGATGAACCTGCTCTCGGTCGCCGCCGCCTACGGCGTGCTGACCGCCGTGTTCGAGAAGGGATGGGGCAACGAGCTGATCGGGCTCGAGCGGACGATCCCGATCGAGAGCTTCGTCCCGCTACTGATGTTCGCGATCCTGTTCGGGCTCTCGATGGACTACCAGGTGTTCCTGGTCTCGCGGATCGGCGAGGCGTGGCGAGAGCGCGGCGACAACCGCGAGGCGGTGATCGAGGGTCTCGCCTCGTCGGCCCGGGTGATCACCGCGGCCGCGGCGATCATGGTCAGCGTCTTCGCCAGCTTCATCCTCAACGGAGACCCGACCGTGAAGCAGTTCGGGGTCGGTCTCGCGGTCGCGATCGCCGTCGACGCGACGATCGTCCGTTGCCTGCTCGTGCCCGCGGCGATGGTCCTGCTCGGCGCGCGGAACTGGTGGCTTCCCGGTTGGCTGGAGAAGCTGCTGCCGAGGGTCGGGCTCGAGAGCGAGGACGCGCTGCCGCCGCTGCCGGCGGCGAGTGGGGCCAAGGGGGCCGGTTGACAGGGCAGCGCGGTTCGCGCTGAGGTGAGCCACAAACCGCCGTCAGCCGGCGTGACGGGTCAGGAACGGGAGCACGGTGGCGTCGAAGGGCTCGGGCTGCTCCAGGCTGGGCAGGTGCGCGGCGCCCGCGATCTGGACGGCCTCGGCGCCAGGGACCTCGCGGGTTATGGCCGCGGAGCCGGCGAGCACGCTCGGCTGGTCGTGCTCGCCGGCGACGACGAGCGTCGGCGCGCGAACCTCGGCCAGGCGTGCGACCGCGGGTGGCTCGAGCGGGTCCGGCTCGATCAGGTTTCCCGCCTGCTCGCGGGACTCCTCGCGGCGTAGCGCCTCGAGATTCATCTCGGCGACCCGGGCGCGGAACCCGGGGTCGACCTCGTCGGTCCGGCGTTCGGACCCGTCGGCCCAGATCGCGAGCTCGACCTCGTTCGCCGCCTCGATCCCGCCACTCCCGTAGGCCGCCTCGACGCGGTCGAACGCCGCCACCAGGTCCGGGGAGTGCGTCCAGCCAGGGGGCGTCGCGCCGACGACGATCAGCGCCGCTACCCGCTCGGGCGCCGCGAGCACCAGGTCGAGCGCGGCCCCGCCGCCCATCGACCCGCCGATCACAGCCACCCGTTCGGCCCGGGCGGCGTCGAGCACCGCGAGCGCGTCGCCGTGCAGGGAGTAGGGGGGCGTTGGATCGGCGGCATCGCCGAACCCACGCTGGTCGTAGCGGATCAGCGTGAACCGGTCGGACCAGCGCTCCCACTGCGGGTCCCACATCGTCCGGTCGGCGATCCCGGCGTGGATCAGCAGGACCGCCGGGCCGGAGCCGACGGTCTCCCAGGCCAGCCCGTCGGCCGTGCGAGGGCTCAAATCCGGACCACCACCGCCGAGCTGAGCAGCTCCGCCAGCGGCCCGGTCGGGATCCCGGCCACCGTGCCGCCGCCCGAGACGACGCGCAGCCGCCCGTCCTCGCTGGCGAGCTGCAGGTCGAGCTCGATCGGGATCTGCTCGTCGCTCTCCCCGAACACCTCGCCGAGAATCGCATCGATCACCGTCTCACCCGGCAGCTCGGCCGTCTCGAGCCCGGCGTCGGCGAGTCCGGCAGCTGTGGCGGTAGCGCTGGAGACGAGGTGGTAGGGACCGCCGCCGTCGCGGCTCAACGTGAAGCTCTCGAGCGAGAACGGGCCGGCGGTCGAGTCGACGATCGAGATCTCGACGATCGAGAACCCGTCGAGGCGCTCGAGGACCTCGCCGTCGGCATCGAGGTCGAGGCTCAGGTCACGGGCCGAGACCTCGAGCCGCTCGCCGTCGTCGAGCAGCAGCCGCAGCGCGGGCAGCGCGCCGATGGTGACCTCCGCCGAGCCGCCGCCCTCGGTCAGCCGGTCCTCGACCCGTCGGGCGCCGAGGCTCGGCAGCAGGATCTGGCTCGCGACGAGCACGAAGACGACGATTCCGGCGGCGATCATCCCCCAGCGCGACACGCCCGAAAGCTTGGCAGGGTCGGCGATACAGTTGGCGCGGCGATGCGCGTCCTGTACGGAGTCAACGGCGAGGGGATGGGGCACGCGACGCGCTCGCGGGTGGTGATCGACGACCTGCTCGAGCGCCACGAGGTGCGGGTGATGGCGTCACAGGCCGCCTTCACGTACCTCTCCGAGCGCCTCCCCACCGTCGAGCAGATCTTCGGCCCGAGCTTCGCGATGCAGGACGGCGAGATCCACCGTTGGGCGACCGTGGTCCAGAACGTCCGCAACGCCAGCCGCGAGGTCCCGGACACGGTGCGCAACTGGATGCAGGCGATCAACGCTTGGCGCCCGGACGTCGTGATCACCGATTTCGAGCCGCTGGTCGGCATCTACGCGCGCACCCACCGGGTGCCGATGATCGCCGTCGACAACATCAACATGCTCGACCGCTGCCAGCACGACGACGAGATCATCGGCGCCGAGCGCAACGACTTCGTCCTCGCCCGCGAGGTGACCCACTCGATGGTGCCCGGCGCGGTCGAGTACCTGGTTACGACCTTCTTCGAGGCGCCGCTGAAGCGCGGCGGCACGATTCTCGTGCCGCCGATCGTGCGCCCCGAGATCGAGGCCGCGGTCGGCGAGCGGGGCGAGCACCTGGTCGTCTACTCGGGGGGCGAGCCGGCTCTGATCGAGGCGCTGCGGGCGAGCGGCGTCCCTTCCCGCATCTACGGGATGCGAGGCGGCCCGGCCGAGGCCGAGGTCGACGGCAACCTCGAGTACCGGCCTCGTTCCAACGAAGCTTTCGTCGAGGACCTGCGGACCGCCCGCGCGGTGGTCACCGGCGGCGGCTTCTCATTGCTCAGCGAGGCCGTTTACCTGGGCAAGCCTGTCCTGGCGATGCCGCTGCAAGGGCAGTTCGAGCAGCTGATGAACGCCCGTTACCTGGAGCGCAAGGGCTACGGGATCTGCGCGCCGGAGGTGACGTCCGAGATGCTGGCCGGGTTCCTCGCCCGCCTGGAGGAGTTCGAGCGCGCGCTGGCGGGCTACGAGCAGGAGGGCAACACTGTCACGCTGAGAACGATCGAAGAACGCGCGAGCGCGGCGGCGGCGGCGAGGCCGCGCGACCTACGGCGCGAGCGCCGCACAGCGAGGAGAAGGGTGTAGATGAAGAAGCTCGGAGTTGGCGCGGCGACCGTCGCCGGAGCGGGGTTCGCGGTCTTTCACGGCCAGTGGCCGACCTCGCAGCTCTACGGGGCGACGATCTGCCGCGGGCCCGCCGGCGTGCGCAAGATCGCCCTCACCTACGACGACGGCCCCAACCCCAAGCACACACCGAGGCTGATGGAGATCCTCGATCGCCACGATGCCCACGCGACCTTCTTCTCGATCGGCCAGTGGGCGGCGCGCGAGCCCGAACTGCTGCGCGAGCTGAAGGCTGCGGGGCACGCGGTCGGCAATCACACCCACACCCACCCGACGATGCCGCTGCTCTCCTCGGCGCAGGTCAAGGACGAGCTGGCGCGCTGCCGGGAGGCGGTCGAGGCCTCGGGGATCGAGTTCGACACCGTCGACGGGGCGGCGCTGATGCGGCCTCCGTACGGGCGCCGGCGCCCGGGCACCCTGCGCGCGATGCGCGAGGAGGGCTACGTCCCGGTGACCTGGTCGGTCACCTGCTACGACTGGCGCAACTCGGCGACGCGCCACAAGGTCGCGCACCGCGCCTCGCGAGCGATCGAGGGCGATGTCATCCTCCTCCACGACGGCGGCAACCTCGAGCCCGCCGCCGATCGCTCGCACTCTGTCGCCGCGACCGAGGACACACTGAAGAAGTTCAAGGCCGAGGGCTATGAATTCGTGACCGTCCCGGAGATGGTCGGCGAGACGTGATCGCGCCCGCGTTCTTCATCACTGACTTCTGGAACGACCAGCTGGTCGAGCACGACCGCCAGTGGATGTTCCTGGTCCTCGTCGGCCTGGTGCTCTCGTTCGGCTTCATCCGCCTTTCGACCCGGCTGATGCGCAGCCCGCGGGTGCCGTGGTGGCCTGGGAGCGTGGTCAGCGACAGCGGGCTGCACGTCCACCACCTGGTGTTCGGGATCGTGCTGATGATCGCCGCCGGGACGATCAGCTTCGCGGGGTTCGCGGTCACCCCGATCTATGAGATCTGCGCCTTCCTGTTTGGGGTCGGGATCGGCCTGACGATCGACGAGTTCGCCCTCATGCTCTACCTCGACGACGTCTACTGGGCCGAGGAGGGCCGCCGTTCGATCGACGCGACGGTGATCGCGATCGCGTTCATGGGCCTGATCCTGCTCGGCGTGCGGCCGTTCGAGATCGACGCGGACAGTCCGGGTGTGCTGCTCGTCAGCCTGATCGGTGCTGCGATCTTCTTCGGGGTGATCGCGATCAGCCTGCTCAAGGCGCGAGTCTGGCACGGCCTGATCGGGTTCTTCTTCATCCCGCTCGCGATCTACGCCGCGTCGCGGATCGGCAAGCCGGGCTCGGCGTGGGCGCGCCGCCGCTACGGCGAGCGCAACCCGGCCAAGCAGGCGAAGTCCGATCAGCGCTTTACTCCCGACCGCCGCACCGAGCGCCTCAAGGAGGGCCTGCGGACGGCGCTCGGCGGCTCGACCGAGGAGGAGTACGAGGCGAAGATCGCGCGCCGCGGATAGGGCTCGCGAGCTCGAAGTAGATCACGACCACGACGAGGGCGTAGAACGGCGAGGCGAGCAGGTTGGCGGCGACGGACGCGGCCACCGCGCCGCCGAACTCCTCGCCGAGCACGCCGGAAATCGTGGAGTGCACAGCCCCCGCGATCAGAGCCTGGACGATCATGATTGGAAGCAGGGCGCCGAACACCCGCCAGCCGTTGCCGCGCACCAGCTCGCGGCTGCGCCGAAACGCGGCTCGCACGCCGGTTCCCTCCAGCTTGATCACCGGCCCGACCAGCGCGAACCAGGTCAGCGCGACCAGGCCCGGGACGATGAGCGCGAGCAGGCCGAGGGCGACGATCGCCACATACAGCAGGTCGACGCCGATCAGCCGCAAGTAGGGGAGCGAGCCCGCGACCTCGCCGAGCGTGCTCCGCTTGCCGCCGCGGTAGGCGAGGACGATTGCGGCCACCACGCCCGAGTACAGCACCTCGCCGATCAGGCTGGCGATCGCGTGGGCGCTCGCCGCCCCGAGCAGCAGCGCGGCGTGGGCGCCGCTCACTCCCTCGCCCTCGGACAGCGGCTCCTGGGCAGCCTCGTCGAGAACCTCGACGAACCCGATCGGGACGAAGATGGCCAGGCCGACCGCGATCAGCAGCGGCCAGCGGGCCGTGTAGATGCGGACGACCTGGCCCGCGACGCGCGTCGGGCTCAGGCGTGCCGCGGGCTCGCCGGCCTCCATCGCACGGGATCGTATCCGTGACGGGTGGGCTCGTTCGGGAGGCGACCTAGACGATGAGACTCAGTTGAGCCGGAGGAAGAGCTCGTCCACGAAGCACCAGCTCCAGTCCTCGCCGGGCTCAGCCGAGCAAATCACCGGGTGCCCGGTCGCCTCGAAGTGGCCGCTCGCGTGCCGCCCGGGTGAGTTGTCGCAGCAGCCGATGTGGCCGCACACCTGACACATCCGCAGGTGAAGCCAGCTCTGCCCCGACTGTAAGCACTCCTCGCACCCGGCGACCTGGTCGGGCGGTGCTCGGTGTCGGATCGAGTCGAGGTGAGAGCACTCGCTCACGGGTCGACCCTAACGACCGTTGTCACTCGGCTGTCACGAAGCGCCCGCGGACGATCGCCCGGATCTCGTCGAGGTCCGGCCACTGCGAGGACGGCCCTTCCGGGCGGCGCACGCGGAGCGGCTCGCCCGGCTCCAGGCCGGCGAGCAACTCGGCGTTCTCGGGTCGGCCCAGCTGCTCGGCGACGGTGAGCCGGGCGGTCTCGATCACGCGGTTGCGGTTGCGGGTGCTCATCAGGTTGCGGCTGATCACCTGCAGGTCCTCGCCGGTCGGCTGGACCAGGACCACCTCGCAGCCCCTGGCGCGTAGCTTCTTCGCCTCGCTGCCGAGCCGGCGTCCCGAGGCGCGGCGGAAGGCAAGGCCCGGCCACTCGCGCGGGTCGAGGGCGCGGACGGGGTGCAGGCTGGAGGTCGGGTTGAGGCAGATCACGAGGTCGAGTCCTTCGTCGCGGACCAGATCGAGATTCGAGGCCGAGTAGACGCCGCCGTCGACGTAGCGGCGGCCGTTGATCGAAACCGGGGCGTAGAAGGCGGGAATCGCGCACGACGCGGCCACCGCGTCAGGCAGGTCGGCCGGCGGCGCTCCCTGGCGGCCGAACGGGACGCGGCGGCCGGTCGAGTAGTCACACGCCACCACCCAGTGCGCGGGGTGATCGGTCCAGCCGCGCGTGACGACGGTGCGGACGATCTCCTTCAGCGGCTCGGTCGAGATCAGCCCGCGCGGCGCCCAGCCCGAGAACGCGGCACCAGGGGTATGGCGGTGAGGCTGACGCAGGGTGCGCAGCGCCAGCGGCCAGGACCCCGGCCCGGGCCGCGGCCAGGCGCGCTCGAACCCGAACCGGGCGCCGCCCGATCGGTCGGCCTCGGCCTGCGGGCGGCCGCGGGCGTCGGTGACGCCCTCGAAGGTCTCTCCGGCCGAGTGGGCGACCATGAACCAAGGAGGGATTCCGGCCACGCAGAGCGAGCCGATCACAGATCCGGCCGAGGTGCCGACAACGACCTCGGCTGTCGCCGGATCCCAGCCGGTCTGCTCGGCGACCGCGTCCAGCGCCCCGGTCAACCAGGCGCCGCCCTGCACGCCGCCGGCGCCGAGAACCAGCCCCACCCTCATCCCCGCAACGCTATCGCCTCGATCGGGGGATCGACCCTCGTACAGAACGTCGATCCCCCGCGCGACGGGGAATCCACGCGCTAGATTCTGAGACCCGCACGCGGCTGTGGCGGAACTGGTAGACGCGCGGCGTTCAGGTCGCCGTGTCCGCAAGGACGTGGGGGTTCGACTCCCTCCAGCCGCACTCGACGCTCGCTAAAATCGACCCCCTCGCCGCTATCGTCTAGGGGACTAGGACGCCGGATTCTCAGTCCGGAAACCGGGGTTCGAATCCCCGTAGCGGTGCTAGACGAAACCCCCGCTAGTCGGGGGTTTTCTGCGCTCTGAGAGCGGCGCCGGCGCGAGCGAGAACGCCGAAATCGGGGGTGTTCTACGTCCTGAGAGCCTCGCCGCCGAGAGCGCGAACGCCGGATTGCAACCCGATTGCAACCCGAGCTGCTTGGCTTGGCGCCGATGCGGCTGCGAAAACGCTTGAGGGGTTCCTCCATCGAGCGCAGGGCGGCGTCCTTCAAGACGCGCCGCGTCGCCGGTCCCGAGAGCGTCTCGCGCTCGAGCAGCTCGGCGGCGAGAGCTTCGACGAGCTTCCAGTGCGACTCGATCATCTCCTCGGCGACCACCCCCAGGTAGTCGACGTAGGCCTGGGTCGTCTTCGGTGAGCTGCACACGGCCTCGGCCAGGGAAACGACCTGCCCCACGTCGTCTCGGGCGCCGGGGCTCTTGGGCTTCCCCGTGTACCGGCATTCGGCCGCAGCGCCAGCGAGCCCCGCGACGATCGCCACTGCTGGGTAGTCAGAGGGTTGCGGCGTGGCACTCGCATCAGCCGACCGGATTGCAGCCAGCAGCGGCCTGTGCCGCCATCATCTGCTCCTCATCAGGCATCGGATGGTCTGCTGGCGGCAGGGCGCGGGCGCGGGCCGGATCGCTCGTCGCTTTGACCAGATCCTCGAAGCCGCCGGGGGTGAGGGCAAAGAGCATTCGGGAGCCAGCCTCGCCCACCTCGTAGCGATGGGGGATGTCGCGCGGGCCGAATACGAAGTCGCCCGCGCTCGCCTCAATCGTCCGGCCGCCGACCTCGAACGTCACCTCGCCCTCGAGCACCCAGAATGCCTCGTCCTCGCGGTGATGAACATGCATTGGGGCTTTGACCCCAGGGGGATCGGTGACATCCAGAACGGTCAGACTCCCGCCGGTGTCCGCCGCAGTGGCCTTGATTATGGCCAGCGCGCCGAGCCACCACCGCGCCTCTCCTTCGTCGCTTCTCACTGCCAGTGCACCCGTCATAGGTGCTCCCTTCCTTCGTCGGGTCATCGATGCTCAAACGCAGGATGGCGTAGTGCTGCGGGTTGCCGCTTTCGCGTGAGAGCGGAAGTACCGCTTTCCATGCAACGCGGAACTTCTCCGCGGTGGCAACAGTGATCAGCGCTGGGACTGATGCGTCCTACCCAGGACGCGGCGCTAGGGCATACAGCCGCGCAAGCGCAGGTGATCCACGGACTGAAGCTGTTTCGCTTTACGTCCGAAGCTGTTTCGCTTTACGTCCGAAGCGGCATTTCCCGGACGGCCTGGAAGGCTCCCGCCATGCGCGTCTTGGTCACTGGAATGTCCGGCGTCGGCAGGTCCACGTTGGCGGGCGAGTTGCGTAAGCCGGATACAAGGCTTACGACGCCGAGGACCACGGATTCGCCGAACCGCGAGCCGAGGGTCGCTGGGGCTGGCGCCGCGACAAGGTCGCCGAATTGCTCGACCGGTCCCAGGATCAGCTGATGTTCTTTGCCGGCTGCTCTGAGGAGCAGGCAGAGCTTCCGTTCGACTGCCGCGCGTTGCTGACTGCCCCTAAGTCCGTGCTAATGGACCGGCTGCGGATCCGAACGAGCAACCCATACGGGCAAGACGAACGCGAGCTTTCTCAAGTGCTGGCTGACCTCGCCGAGATCGAGCCACTGCTGCGGCGCTCCGCAGACCTGGTCTCGTGACTACCGAATCGCCAGCAGAACCACCGGACGCCCGCCGACTTCCCCTGATCGTCCATGCGCTAGCCGGGAAGCGACGCCTCGATCTCATCCGAAGCCCTCTCGGTTCCATCCTCGCGAGCGATGCGCTCGGAGAGATCGGTCGCCCGCCTGCGCATGGCGTGGTCTTCTAGCGCCGTGCGGATTGCGTCACTGAGCGGCTCCGCGGTCAGCTTCTTCGCTGGCAATGGCTGGGGGCCAGCGCCAACCTCCCGCACCGCCTTTCCCCAGAAATACTGGTCTCCCTGGAACGGGCAGACGATGCTGGGGCGCCCGGCCCGAAGTCCGGCGGCGGTCGTTCCGGCGCCTCCGTGATGGACGACGGCCGCAACCCGTGGAAACAGCCACCGATGTGACGCTTGCTCGACCACGATTGTGTCGCCATTCCAGGCTGGGCCGGCGAGTCCACCCCACCCGGTCGCAATGACAGCACGGGCGCCTGTCACTCGCAGGGCCTGGTCGACCGACCTGCTCAGCTGAACGGGGTCGGGACCGACGCTGCTTCCGAAGCCGACGTAGACCGGCGGTTCGCCGGCCGCGACGAAGGCTTCGAGCTCGGGGTCAATCGGCCATCCCCATCTTCGCTAAGCCAATAACCCGTCGCGACCGCGTTCGGCGGCCAGTCATGCGGCGTCGCCACGACGTTAGGGCTATAGCAATACAGCGTCTTGGTCGGTCGCGGCGGACTGCCGCGGGGCGCAAGCGAAAGGTGCTCGTCGCGCCAGTCGCGAATCAGGCCCGCGTATGGCCGCGTCAGGAGGCCGAGAAGTCGGTAGCTGGCGCGATTGAGCACCCCGCCGAGGTCACGGTTGACCATGCCGGGCAGCGGAAACGCCCGGGTTGGCGTCAGCATCGGGACCGTAAGCGCCTGTACGTGCGGGATCCCGAGCTTTTCTGCGATGTGCGGTGCCGCCAACGTCTTCTGGTGGGCGACGATCGCGTCGGGAGGATGGGCTTTCGCCACCGTCCAGGTGTCTTCGAGCATCCCCCGGATCACCGGAAGACGTCCTCGCGAAGCGAGGGCTTCTTCCTATCGGGTGTCGGCAGCAGCGACCGGAAGTCGGCGCGGATCGGCGCAAACTCGACCCCGTCGTTACCAGGAGCCAGCCCGGAGAAGCGGGCATCGGTCGCGAATGTGACCGCATGGCCGCGGCTGGCCAGCCGTGCGGCGAGCGCCGCAAAGGGCTCGACATCTCCGGTGCTTCCAGCAGTGAGCACCATGATCTCGGCCATCTGCGGTGATCGTAGACGACGAGAAACGCAGCGGCGGGGCGCTTTCCAGGCACTGGGACAGCGCCCCCGTTGGCGAGCGCCGCACCTCCTGCGCGCGAGAAGAAGAAGCGTCGGCATTCGTATCGCTTTCCATGCAAAGCGACACTTCTGCTTCCGCGTGACAGGACGCGTCTCGGCCACAGCGCCGACTCGCTCGCGCAGCGGACGACGAGGGGTTAGCCGGAGGTCGAACGCCACATCTGCGTGGTGGAAGACCGACGCCGGGCCTGTCCGAACTGACCTTCGCTAAGCGGCGTCGATTCGGTCGCGGAACCCCGCCGCAGGTTCGACCGTCGCACCAGGCCGTGGACGAGGTCGGTGAGCACGTGGTCAGAGGTGACGACCCGGATCGAGCGCGGGTCGGATCGGCCCGCACGCGGCGGACGATCTCGTCGTCGGCGGCGTTGGGTCGAGGCGCGGCGCGTGCGCGATCTGGATCACCGGCGAGGCGAGGCGGCCGGGGCCTGCGCTCAAGACGAGAGAGTCGGCGTCGCTGGCGCGGACCAGAGCTCGAGCCGATCGACTAGAGGGGCCATCGCCGGTCAGGTCACGCCACCAGCCATCGGGCCGGCTCCCGATTACGTTCATCCCGTCGACCAGGAGACGCATCGGCCAGGATCGCAAAGAAGACGATCAGTCCGCGCCGAGAGAGGGCAGCGTGACGGGGGGAACGTCGCAAGGCGGAGTCGCTGACCGCCGGGACCGCCGAGGTGGCTCGCTACACAACAAGCGAGGGAATTTTCGCTGAGAATTCCGCACCTGAGATCGCAAGCCGCGAAGAAGTGCTCGCGATGCTGACCGAGAAGGCCCGCCAGGGTTACACCGGTGCGATGATCGCGCTCGAGCGGGCGCTGCGAGCGGCCGAGCGAAAGGAACGCGAAGAGCTCGATACGAGCTAGATCGCATCCTGGCCAAGTGAAGCCGGTCCAGTTCATCTGCGAATACTGCCGTCGACCCATCTGAGCCCGCGCTCCTCGGGACAAGGTGAGGCGCGGAGGCTCGCCGGCGCCGGGGACCAGCGGGCGCGGGGCCCCGCATTCGTTCCGCCCGCGCCGCCCCCGGAACGAGAACCGAGGGCGTCCCCAGGTCTACTCCTGAAGCCCGGCGACTTCGAGGGCTGTCTCTGGTTGTGGCAGGTGCATCTTCGATGTCGCGTGCACCTTGAGGAGGCGATGAACAGCTTCATCAAGGCGGATGACTCTGGATCGCGTGTTAGGTCGACTTCGGCTGCCGCACGGAGAGCTTCGATCGAAGGAGCAGAAGCAATGGGCCGAAGCCGACTCCAAGATCAACGTCGCGCAACGTGGCCTAGAAGACTTGGCTGAGCCGGACGCTTCCGGTCCCAGTCTTTGAGCCTGAGGGCACGCCGGGATGCCTAGTCCCAGGCGCCACTGATCGGGCAACCGCCGACGCCAGCCTCTGTGCACGGCAACGCGACTGTGCCATTCGGCGTCCGCTCGATCGTGAAGACGTTGCCCGATTCGACTCGACTGAGACCTGATAGCTAGCGCGTTGCGTCGTCAGGGCCACCGAGCCATCATCAATAATCGTCCGCTCGATCGCGTGGAGATCCGCCACGGTCGCCCCCGCATAGGAGCCGCCGTTGTCGGTCGGTAGGTCTCGACAACAGTGAGAGCCGTTTGAGCTTCCGCTTGGCGTCGGCATCGGCCGCGAGGATGCCCTTCTCGCTCATCGTGTCTTGCTGAGCGGAGTCCTCTCCGCCGGTGAGAAGCACGACTGCGATCACCACTCGAATCACTGCGAGCAGCGCGCCACGTCAGATGGGTGGAGGGTCAACTTGTTACCGGTGACTCGTCGGTCGACGGGATCGAGGCCGAGGCTGCCACTGGGGGCGCGCCCTTGTCCTGCCTGTGCTCGCCCAGGCCGGCCGTCCACCATCGCAGCCGATCAGTGGCCTCGGATCGTCGTACGAACCTGGCGGCGGTGAAGCTGAGAGCGGAACTCGCTCATCTACGACGATTTCGGCAGTAGCCGGCGCGAACTTGATCGCCACCCGCTGGACGGATGTCCGAGGTCGCAACCGCTCGCGGTACCGTCGCTCTGTCTTTAATGATTGGGGGAGATTCGGGATGCTCGGCAGGATAGGGCGTGCGTGCTGGCGGGAGCGACCTGGTCGCTCGCTCCCGTGGCTTGCACGCGGGCGAGGCGTTCGTCTACTGGGCTAACTCCGGTACCGGCACGATCGGGCGCGCCAACCTGGACGGATGTCGTCGACCAGAGGTTCATCACCGGCGCGCTATTCCCCGCGTCGGTGGCACTCGACGGTTCCACATCTACTGGGACAACGTCGGCGGAAACACGATCGGGCGCGCCAATCTGGACGGGAGTGGCGTCGACGAGGTTCATCACCGGCGCGCACGCGCCGTCGGGGTGGCCGTCGACTCCGCGCACCTGTTTTGGGCCAACAACCTCGACGACTCGATCGGGCGCGCCAACCTGGACGGGAGCGGCGTTGACCAGATTTTCATCAGCGCGAAAGACCCGTGCGGACCGGCAGTCAACGCGACTCACCTCTACTGGGGCACCGGTCTCGGTGACACGATCGGGCGCGCGAGTCTGAGCGGCACCGGCGTCGACCGAAAGTTCATAAGCGGCACGACTTTCGCTGCCCCCTGGCGCTTGACGCCGCGCCCTCTACTGGGCGGGACTGTCGACGATCGGCGCGCGAAGCTGAATGGCACCGGGGTCGAGCGGAGCTCATCCGCGGCGAAGCCCAGGACCACCGTCGAGACGCTGGACGCCGCGGACGTCTATTGGGCCAACGGAATCGGGGCGATGATCGGGCGCGCCCACCTCAACGGCAAGGGGGCGATCCAGAGCTTCATCTGCGGCGCAAATCTCCCCGGCGGGGTGGCGGTCGACGCCTTGGCCCCGCCGCCACCGCCCTCGCCCTCGAACCAGATCAGCTTCTGCGAGGTAAACACGAACACGCACAAGGGGACGGCGAAGGTCACCCTGAACGTCGACGCCCCGCGAGCTTAGGCTCGCCAAGACCAAGAAGGTCAAGGGCGCGAGGAAGGCCGTGGCTGTGCGGGGCACCCAGGGCTGACGGTGAAGTCGAGGGAAAGGCGAAGAAGAACTGCGCAGGAGGAGCGCAAGGTGACGGTCAACGCAAAGGTCACCTTCACCCCGACCGGGGGTAGCCGGGGACCGAGAGCACGAAGATCAAGTTGGTCAAGCGGCGCTAGCGGCCATCGTCACTTGCCTACCAACCGTCCCCGCTGATAGCGCCGAGGCCCTCCAGGCCGCCGAGCTTCGGAGTAGCGCTTGGACGACAAGCGGCTGGCATGGATTGCGAAGTCGGCAACGGCGAGGCGAGCTATGAGGTCGGTCAACGCGGATGAAGGCGCACGGCATGCACGCGCAGGGCGTCAAGGAGCGTCACCAGCTTCCCCACGTCGTAGTCGGTCCCGGCGACGGTGCGGCGGCCTTGCTTGAGCTCGAAGTCGCGCGAGGTCTCATATCGTCGAACAGGGTGGTGAACGCGCTCGTGAACCGCGCGTGACCTTTACCGGCGCCAGTCCGGCAAGCGACAAGCGGCTCGCGGGCGAGCGCGCGGAGCCCGGCGAGGGCTAGCTCGGTACGTGAGCTGAAAGGGCCAGTGCGGGTCGGTGTCGCAGGTCGAGTCGTGTGCCGTACCCCGAAGACGGTGAGGCGCTGGTCGACGCGCACCGGACCGCCGACGACGCGGTAACGGAGGAGGATGCCGGGTCGCCCCCTCGTACCGGCGTCACCGTAACCGCCCCCGCCGCCCAGCCCCAGTAGTGGCCGGCGACCAGGACTACTAGAGCAACCGAGCGAGAAGACCAGATTGCTATGCGTGGGCGATCCGAAGATCAGGAGGACAACGGTCAGCTAGAGGAGCCACACTGGTCACGATCTGGGAATAGGTCGGTGTGCGAGCTGATGGCAGTCGGCTAGGGCTTTGTTGGAGCGGGCACTGGCATCCCGAGCGATCACAATCCACCAACTCGCGGTCGTCGGCCTCGATCGCCGCGTAGCACTTGTCGCAGGCCGCCAGTCGCGCTCGGCTGGTGGAACCAGCGCACTCCCCGAGAACCGCCGCAGCGGGGCATCGCGCAACCCTAGCGAACGTCTGGTCGGTCAGATACCCGCGCCCCGGTTCGATAGTCCCACGCCCGCTTCCCTTCGTCGGCTCGACTCTCAGGGAATACGGCGACGAGATTCGGTCGTAGATGGCGCCGCCGTACGACGAAGGTGAGGCGACCTGTCTCGGCAACTGCCCTCGCCCAGTCAGTCGCGTCATCTAGGTCGGCGAACCTTCCCTGCCACTTCCCGTCGAACGCGACTCGATAGCGGGCCATCGTCGAGAAGACTCTACGTTGGGTCCGGGTGTCGGTGAATGATCGACGGGGGTAGGGGGACGACGCTCAATTCGGATCTCGGCCGGACCGCTACCGTCGAGCTCGACGCGTTGGTCCTCTGACCTCGATCGTCCTGTGATGCAGCCGCCTGCTCAGTCGGAGGTACCGCTAGAGCCACCGCACGAGGAGGGTCGGGCTCCCACTCTGTGAAGACAAACCTCCCCGCCGCCCCAGCACGACGGTCCCACGCCGCCGTCGCCTCGTGCGCTCGGCTCATACGGCGACGAGCTTCGGCCACCCCATCCGCCACCTCCGCCGGATGACTAAGACGATCCGACCTGTCTCACCGACCGACTCGGCCCAGGTGACCGCGTCGCTTGATCGTCGATTGTCTCCTGCCACTTACCGTCGAAGCCGACCTGGTAGCTGGCCATCGGTCGGACGTACCGTACGCCGCCGGGCGGCGGTCAATGATCGGCGGCGCGAGGGGGACGGCTCGTCTCTCGATGTCCGAACCGTCGAAGTGGAAACGGGAGAAAGAAGCGAGCCATGCTCGGTGCTTCGCTCCTCGTCCGAGGCGCAACTTTCGTCCTCGCTTAGGGTCCCCTGAACATATGCGCAGATTCGCGGCACTCTCGCTCCGGTGAAGCGGATCGCCGCTATCGCCGTCGCTTCGTGGTTTTGTTCGCTGTTGCGTGCGTTGTTTTCGGTGCCGCGCTTGGTGCCTGCCTCTTGGCGGCGGCGCGCGTTGTCGCGCGCTGCGGCTTTCGGCGCGCGCCGTCTGCGCGCGCCGGGCAGGCGAGCTCGACGCGGGACCTGGCGACGACAAGGTAGTCGGCTTTGGCGACGAGGGCCAGATCGACCTGCTGGACTGCGGGCCGGGTGAGCAGACGTGGCCAACCGGGGAGCTCGCGACATCATTGATCCGAGTTGTGAGTTTGTCCGGAACGGACCGGCGCTGCCGGTACCGTGACCCCCGCCTGAGGCCCGATGTCGGCCTGCACATCCTCTTCTCATCACAGAGCCCCCGTTCGAGTTCTGCGATCTATCTCATCGTCAAGGGATTTCGGCCTTCGCCGGTCCTCGGCGCGGCAGCGAGGGCATTGTCGCTTTGGACGAAAAAGCGGCACTTCCGCTTTGCATGGAAAGCGACACCACTCGCGTAACCGAGGCCAGCCCCCTCTGAGCGCCGTTTGCGCCGCGGGCGGAGCCTTCCGGAGCGCCGCTCTCGCGGCGTCCGGGGTGGCGGCTTCGCTAGCGGATGCTGTTAGTGCGACACGCCGTGGGGCGGACCCGAGACGTTCTCGATCTTCCAGACCTCCCCGGTGAGGGTGATGACGTACGCGGTGTTTTGGATGAACTCGACCGAGGTCGGCCGGTCCAAGGTGTCGCCGACGGCGCTGAAGGTGCCGTTCGCGTTCACCTTCACGAGGCTGCCGGTGTTCGGCGCCGCCGGAGCACCCGGAGGGCCGCCACCGAATTCGCCCTGCGAGAGGGCGAAAAGATCGCGACAGCGGCCAAACTCCACGTCGACGAGGAGGGGGGCACCGGAGGCCACCTCCGTGACGCTGGATGAGTTCCGCCTGAACGACACCACCTTGCCGTCCGCGGGATCGTGCGGGACGGGTCCGGCCTCGGCCATATAGACCGTGTTGCCCTTTGTCTCCAGCCCGGTCGGGACGATGTTGCCGAACGCGATCCTCTCGGTAACGTCGCCGTCGCGCGTGACCCGGTACACCCGGTTGTGGTGCCCATCCGTGACCAAGAACCCGCCGCGGTAGGTCTGGAGCGCGTACTGGAGTCCGGTCGGGACGTCGACCGGAAATCCCGGCGGATTGCTCAAGGCGAACGCGCCGATGTCCGCGACGACGGTGAAGCTGTCGGGGCCGTCGATTCGGTAAATGCCGACAACGTCGCTGCCACCGACGTCGGGACCGACAACAGTGACCAAGGCGTACGCGGTCCGGCCGATGAACGCGATGTCGGTCGTGCCGCCGATGTCGATGATCGATCCCGGCAGACCGCTGGCAAACGTCGTGATCTCGCCGGTCCTGGGATCGACACGTGAGATTCTGCCAGCGGCGCTTTCCGTGACGTACAGCGCGCCATCGGGGCCGACGGTGCTACCCGAGCCACCTTCCAGGCCGGTCAGCAGCTGGGTGGTAGTGGGCGCCGGGGATGGATGCGCGGCGCTGGCCAGGGACGGCGTCAGCATCCCGACCACGGCCGCTACCAATGAGAGCAGTATTCGTTGGGACCTCATAGGACCCCTCCTTTCGCTTCGGTCGCCCCGGACAGTCGGTCGCGGGGATCCGTAGCGCTCGCTCGGCTTGGTGCCGAGGATCTCCTCGACCGTACACCCGGCGCGCATAGAGTCAAGGTGCGCTGCGCACCCAGATGACATTCAGTCGGATGCGCGCTTCGGACGAGAAGCGCTGTCCGCGGCGGGAGGGGCAGTGGCGTTTACCGGTTTGATCCCTTGGGCCTCCCCCCGCCCCTGGGCTACGGTCTCGCGATGGGTGAGGTAATCGAGTTCACCGGGTACGCCGGCGCTGGCCGAGGTCCGGCGACCAGTGATGAGCAGGCATTGCGCGAAGCCCTGGTCGCCCGGCGCCGGCTGCATAGCCCCAGCGCGCCAGTTTCATTGGGCACCAGTGCACCTTCGCGCATGAAGCCGCGCGGCGGGCTTGAGATCGCCGCAGAACGGCTTAGGAGGCTGCGCAGGAGGGCCCGGTGACCGAAAGCGTGCGAAAGAAGACCGCCGCCTGGCTCGCTGTGAAAAAAACTCCTCCCCAAAAGGAGGGCCGCATGCACACCGATGAGATGGTGGAGATCCTCGAGGGCCTGATCCGAGACCCGGACACCAACCCGACCGCGAAGTGCACCGCGATCAGGACGCTGATTAGGATCAAAGACGAGACCTCCGCCGAGCTCGACGACGAGCTCGACCGCCTCCTCCGCGATGACGCCTGAGCGGATGGTCGAGATCCTCGACGAGTACCCGGTCGCGGCGCACCGGGGCCTAGCACGGTGACCCACCGCAGCTTCGGCGTCGGGCGCGAACCGCACGTCGCGCCGCTTTGTTGCACGCCGATGGGGCCGGGAACAAGCGGGCCGAGGTCTGCATTCGTTCCGCTCGCGTCCGCCCGGCGCGGAAAGCCGCTTCTCGTCCAAAGCGGAACAGACTGACACCTGGGGGCAGTCGAGGCGGCTTCCCCGGCCTCCGCTCGTTCGAGAGACACCCGGCCGTACACGCGATCCGGCCTTGACTCGGGGCCGGGAGTCGGCGAGGATCGCAGCCTACGAGGGGAGTGAGCATGAGAGGTGCATTGGGGCGACGGGCTGGCGTCATCGCGGCATTGCTGTTGGGTTTGGGCACGCTGGGGGTGGTGAGCATCGGCGCCGACGCGCGTTCCGTCGCGCGGGGTACTGCGGCGACGAACGGGCGGATCGTCTTTCAGGCCGATGTTCGGCGCAACACGCAGATCTTCACGATCAAGCCCAATGGCAAGGGCCTGACGCAGGTCACCGACCTTCGCACTGACGACCCCGGCCCCGGAGCCGAGAACCCCGTCTGGTCTCCGGACGGGTCGCTGATCGCATTCGACACCCAGACCCGCTATGAAGCTCCGCTGTTTACCCGCGTCAACCTGTTCACGATCGCGCCCGACGGGAGCGGCCTCACCGAGCTCCCGCTCGCGGTCGGCAAGTTCAACGGCGACCCGGCGTACTCGCCCGACGGCACACAGATCTCCTTCGACCAAGACGTCGGAAGCAGCGCGCCGACGGTCCACGGCATCTACATCGCCGATAGCGACGGGACCGATGCCCGACGGCTCACTACCGGACTACCGACGCCGGAGGCTTATGACACAGAGTCGCAGTGGTCTCCGGACGGAGGCACGATCGCATTCACTCGGATCAAGAACAACAAGAAAGCGGCGATCTTCACGATCGGAGTCGACGGCACCGGGCTCACCCAGCTGACGCCGTACAAGCTTGATGCGGCGAGCCCGGACTGGTCACCTGACGGCGATCGGATCGCTTTCAACAGCTACTACGACGCGCCGGGAGGCAAGGCGGCGCGGGTGTACACGATGCGTCCCGACGGAAGCGACAGGACGCCGATCACCCGCGATCGTGCGGACACGGTGTTCTCATTCCGACCCTCTTGGTCCCCCGACGGCACCAGGATTGTCTTCGTACGGTCGGCGCCCAAGAACAAGAAGGGCGACTACCTGCTCGAGCTCTACACGATGAACCCGCACGGGGGCAAACTCAAGCGGCTAACCCACATGCCGAAGGCGTTTCCGCTTCATCCCGACTGGGGAACGGCACCGTAGGCGCTGCCTCCATCGCTAAGTCCGCTCACCGGATCGTCGCCTAGCCGGTCGGCGGCGCGGGGCACTTCGCGAGAGCGCGATCACCCCCGCAACGCGGGCACTGCCACCGCTTCTTGACCGGCGCCAGGCTTTCGCGCCCGTCTTCGCGCGAAGGGGCGCCACGGACGTTGGCGAATGGTCTGCATCGCTTGCCTCCTAGGACCGCCTGACCGGGATCCGCGGGCGCGGCAACTGCTCGGCGGCGAGCTGCGCGACTGCCGCCAGGTCGATCAGGCTCTGTCGGTACGCGTAGGGCGCGCCGATCTCGCGCCGCGTGATCGCCTCCTGGGCGTCGATCACGGCCCGTATGCGGGCGCGCAGGACGCCCTGCAGCCCTCTGCGCCGGGGTCGGTCGATCTCCTTCTGTCGAGCGACGTCCCGGTGGGCGGCAGGGGCGGCCACGGGGGCCATTCTGACGCAGCGCCGGGACGTCGAGACTGCAGCCCAAACTGCAGCCCAACGGCGGATAACAGGGCGATACGCGGCGTCACGACCGCGATGGCGATGGTCACGAACCCCCTGCTCTAACGCGAAAAGCCGAGACCCGCCGATACGCGCCGTCACGGGCTCAGGCAGATTCTCAGTCCGGAAACCGGGGTTCGAATCCCCGTAGCGGTGCTAGACGAAACCCCCGCTAATCGCCTACTCCGACAGCCCGGCGGCTTCGAGGGCCTCGTCCCATTCTGCGAAGTACTCCATTCGCACGATCTTTCCGTCGCGGAAGGTCGCGACCTGGTGGTACAGCTCCTCGTCGATCTCCACCCCGCTTCCCTTGCCGCGCCCGTGGTGGCGAAGCCGGGTTGCCACGCGGTCACCGGCGTCAATGAACTCCTGCGGCTTCAGCCTCAGCTCCTCCATCGTCTCGTCGATGTCCTCGAAGAAGCGTATGGCCGCGTCCGGACCCCGGCCGGAGTCCGATCGCTGGCGCGCGGGCATTACCCATTCGATCTCGGGATCGAAGTCCTTGATGGCGGCATCGAAGTCACGCCGGTTGTATGCGGCGATGAACTCCCGGGCCTTGTCGACGTTCTCCTGCGACATCGCCTACTCCGAAAGCCCGGCGGCTTCGAGGGCCTCGCTTCGGTTCATGTAGTTACGAATGCGAACGATTCTCCCGTCGCGCAGCAGACAGACCTGCGTCATCGTGAGGTCGACTGCCGCGCCGCTCCGTCTGCCTCGGCCGCTAATCCGCACGGTCCCCACGACTTGTTCGCCCGCGTCGATCAGTTCCTCCGGCTCGCTACGAACCTCCTCGAACTCGCCCAACATCGATCCGAGGTACTGGCGCACACCTTCGTGGCCGCGATAGGTGGCCGCCTCAACAAAGGCGCCAGTCGTCGTCCACTCGATCTCGGGATCGAGGTAGCGCAACAGCCCATCCAGGCCATCGCGGGCATAGGCATCGAACGAACGACGTACGACCTCGACGTCCTCCTGCGACATCGCTTACTCCTCGAGCCCGGCGGTTTCGAGGGCTTCGACCTCGGTCCCGAAGCTCCGCCACCACGTGACCTTGCCGTCACGCGCCTCCCAGGCAAACCAGAGCGTCTCGTCGAGCGGCGTCCTGCTGTCGACGCCATGGCCGCGGACCCGCACGGCGCTCACACCGTGATCGCCCGAGTCGCGAACCTCCAGAACTTCGTAGCGGAGATCGGGGAAGATCGCGAGCAGGTCGTCCCACCATTCACGGATGCCGTCGTGGCCGCGGTACTGGGGGTCGTCCTCGGGGCTCGCGAACCGCGTCGTGAACTCGACTTCAGGGTCGATGAGCTCGAGGAAGGCAGCGAGGTCGCGTCGGTTGAACGCGTCAGCCACTCGGTGGGTCAGCTCGACGTTCTCCTGCGACATCGCCGATTCCGACCGTCACTCTCGACGAAGCCGGTAGAAGTGCTCGTCGAACTTCATCAGCCTCGCGATCAGGTCCGGCTCGGTGTCGGCGACCTCAACGTCAGTCACCTTCCAGCCTGGGAAGGCCGCCTCGACATCGCGTCGACCGGCGCCGCCCCAGAACGGTCTGCGCCGAGGCGCAAAGCAGTCGAGCAGCACAGTGCCATCGTCAGCGGCGACCGCGTCTACCTCTCGACCCATCGCCTCGCGCTGGGCATCGGTGAGGCCGTGGAAGGTGCCGGTGTCCAAGACCAGGCGGAAGTTTGCGCCAATCGCCGATGCCCGCAGATCGGTGACGTCGCCCTGAACAAGCTGCATCTCGACCCCGGCCTCGCGCACCCGGTCGCGCCCGCGCGCGATGGCGTTCTCAACCACGTCGATACCCGTCACCTGCCAACCCCGCCTTGCTAGTTCAACACCCCAGACCGCGCTGCCGCAGCCGAGGTCAAGCGCCCGTCCGTAGGGCGGCTCGCGCCCTTCCTCCTCGCGGTCGAACAGCTCGGAGAGCTTGTCGGCAAACGGGGGATGCTCTGCGAGGTCCTCCCAGGGATGAAAGCCAAGCCGGTAGAAGAACTTGTAAGGGACGTCCATGCGGCGCTCCTCAAGCTTCGCTCACGCGGGCTTCTCCTGCGTGCTCGCCCGCCCAGTATCTCGCGACCGCTCGGTGGATGACCCTATCCCTCGGGATCGGTGATCACGAATCCCAAAACCAGTAACACCGTTTCCCAATACGACGTCGGCGTTGGCGGGGAGCTCGCGCCGAAGAGTCCGTTCACGGTGGCCACCGGCAGAACCCGTTCGGCGTGGCGATCAGCCCGGATGGCGGAAGCCTCTGTGCATCAAGTTCGTCGTCCTGACCTGGATCTGCGAGGTGCTCGAGCGCCGCGGGCACCACCCGCACTTCTGTCCGCCGGCCCCGCCCAGGCCGAGCTAGCGCCGTCACCGGCTAAGGAATCCACCCGCACCAGTCCAGGTCGCCGTGTTGACGCCTGACGCCTCGCCTATTCCTCAAGCCCGGCTGCTTCGAGGGCCTCGGCCATGGTCAGGAACGCTCCCGCCCGTGCGATCTTCCCCTCGCGCATATGCAGCACGGTAAACGTGCTCCATTGGATCGGCACGCCGCTGGCCTGCCCACGGCCACGCGCAGCCCATTCCGAGACGATGACGTCGCCGGTGACGCTGAAGTCATGCGGCTCAAAGCGAACGTCGGCGATACCTTGCGGCGTCGGGATCGTCGCGGTTGAACGCTTCCATCAGGCGTCGCACGACCTCGACGTTCTCCTGCGACACCGCTACTCCGAAACCCCGGCGGCTTCGAGGGCGTCTTGCCAGTCGAGGAACGCTTGCGCTCGCACGACCTTGCCGTCGGCGAGCGTGGCGTAGTGAGCGAACTCCTGATCGAGTTCGACCTGGCTCGTCTTGCCTCGCATCTGGACGCGACCGAGCCAGAGGACCGAGTCCCCGAGGTCGCGGACCTCGGCCTCGTCGAAGTGGAATCTCTCCCAGGTATCCCAGACGGCCGCAAAGCCGCGCGAGCACTCATCGTGCCCCCGGTAGACGCTTCGCTCCACGGCCGCCGGGCCGGCGGGCGACCATTCGACGTCCGCGGCCATGTAGCTGACTGCGAGATCCTCGTCGCGCTGGTTCCATGCGTCGACGACGCGACGGAACGTTTCGACGTTCTGCTGCGACATCGCTAGGAGCAGTATCGCGCGACCCGGCTGAGCGAGCTCAGCCGGAGCCGAGCTCGCGCAGCACCCGGAGCACGAGCCCAATGTCCTCGCCGCGGGTTCGGAAGTTGACGAAGCAGGCGCGCAGGCAGGTCACCCCGTCGACCACCGCCGAGGCGAGGTAGATGCGGCCATCGAGCTGGGCTGCCCGGGCCAGTGCGCTGTTGTGCAGGTCGGGATCGCCGCCTGCCGGCAGGCGGCGAAAGCAGACGGTGGAGAGGGTCGGCTCGCAGACGAGCTCGAACTCCGGATCGTCGCGGATCGCCGCCGCGAGCTCGTCCGCCAGCTCCAGGGTGCGCGCGATCCAGCTCCGGAAGGCGGCTGCGCCGTGGGTCCGGAAGGCGAGCCAGAGCTTCAGCGAGCTCAGCGGTCGCGAGTACTCGAGCGTGCGCTCGACCGCATTCGGTACCGAGTCCCCGCGCCGCATGTAGGACTCTTCGTGGCCGAAGGTGCGCTCGAGGCCGCCGCTCTCGCGCATCAGCACGACGCTGCAGCTCTTCTGCAGCCCGAGCCACTTATGGGCGTCGAGGGTCACCGAGGCGGCCCGATCGAGGCCGGCGAACAGCGGCGCCGCACGTTCGGTGGCCGCGGCCGGGAGCCCGTAGGCGCCGTCGACGTGAAGCCAGACCCGGCGCTGCTCGCAGATCTCCGCGATCACGTCGAGCTGGTCGATCGCGCCGGTCAGGGTGGTGCCGGCGTTGGCGACGACGGCGATCGGGACCACCCCGTCCGCGCGGTCGGCGTCGATCGCCGCCGCGAGCTCGTCGGGTCGCAGGCGCCGATGCTCGTCGAGCCCGAGCCGCCGCACCCACGCGGAGCCGACGCCGCACGCCTCCGCAGCCCGGGTGACCGAGTGATGCGACTCGGCCGAGCAGTAGACCGCGCCCTGGCGTCCGGCCAAGCCGTCGGCACGGGACCCCGGTAGCGCGTGCTCGCGCGCGACCAGGAGCGCGGTCAGGTTCGAGGTCATCCCACCGCTGGTGAACGCGCCCTCGCGGCACGGATAGCCGACGAACTCGGACACCCACTCGACCGCCTGTCGCTCGACCAGGTCCGCCGCCCGCGCGGTGACCGCGAGGTTGACGTCGTAGGTCGCGGCGAGCGCCTCGGCGAGCACCCCGACCTCGAGCCCGGTCGACCCGACGTAGCCGAGATAGAGCGGCCGTGAGGGCGAGTTCGACTCGTCGAGCACCCGCGCCGCGTCGGCGAGCACCGCAGACGGATCGGTGGCGGCCTCCGGGAGCGGCTGGGCGAGGCGGTCGAGCAGGCCCGCGTCGATCGCCGGCTCGGTCGGGCGCGGGCGTTCGAACGAACGCCACGCGTTCGCGATCAGGCGGGTCAGCGCGGCGAGCACCGCGTCACGGTCGGCGAGGGCCGCGTAGTCGGAGCCGGCCCCGGTGTCCGCCCCCAGGGTCACGGAGTCACCGTACCCCGATCTGCCGAGGCGCACGACGGCGCGGATGGGGCGCAGCGCGACGCCTCGCTGCGCATCGCCCCTGGGCAATCCATTAGGCTGCCCTAATTAGGGACACCGAAGTAGGATTTCGACGAGCAAAGGAGATGGCGTTGGTGGCAGGCTGGGAGGTCGGGCGAATGTTGAGCGCGCGCCGGGTCGATGGGCGCAGGGCCGCGCTGGCGCTCGCGGTCGGCGCGGCGCTGACCGCAGCCGTCGGCTGCGGTGACTCCGAGGAGGAGACCACCTCGACCCAGGCAGAGGCGACGCAGGCCGTCGACCTGGCGGCGGTCAAGGACTACCTGACCGAGCACAGCGCCGAGCTCGCGGCGGAGACCGCCGAGCTCAAGCGCCTCGGCGAGCGCTACTACGAGCTCGCCGAGTCGACCGGGTTCGACTACGAGGCGCTGATGGCCGAGCACGGCGAAGAGGTGGCCGAGATCCTCGACCAGTCCAAGCAGGCGTTCGTGAAGGCAAACCCGGCCTATGAGGAGATGGAGGGAATCGTCGCCGGAGTCCCGCGCCTCGCGCAGTACGACGTCGACATCGATGCCGGTGCTGACTCCTCGGATCCCGAGAACGCGGTCTCGTTCAGCCTCGAGTTGCCGAACGGCAAGACGCTCGAGCAGCCCGGCAACGCGTTCTTCGTCACCGAGACGTCGCTCTACGGCACCAACCCCGACTTCCTCGTCAAGGGCGTGGACCAGGACGTCGACGGCGACGGCAAGGAGGAATTCGGCGAGGGGATCCCCGACGCTGACATCTACGTCGCGATGGTGCGCAAGTTCGACGAGATGGCGAAGGCGCTCGACGCCGACGCGCAGGCCTTCGAGCCGACCCCTTCGGACGCACTGACCGCGATCACGGTGATGACGCCGACGATGAGCGAGTACTTCGAGGCGTGGAAGAACTCGCGCTTCATCGCCGGCGAGGACGCGAGCGAGCTCGGCTTCGTCGCTGCCTCACGGCTCTCGGACATCGCCGACATTCTCGAGGGGATCGAGTTCACCTACGACGAGGTCGAGCCGCTGATCGCCGACGAGTCGCCGGCGCAGGCCAAGCAGACGGCGGCCGCCCTCGGTGACCTGCTCGCGTACGTCGAGAAGCTGCGCGACAACGAGGGACAGGGGCACCAGTACACGGCTGAGCAGGCGGACACCCTCGGCTCCGAGGCCCAGCGCCAGGCGGAGGCGATCGCCGGCCAGGTGACGCAGGCCGCGAAGCGACTCGGAATCGAGCTCCAGGCGTAGGCGGATGGCGGCGCCCCGAGCGAAGCGACCCGGACGCGAGCGCCGCCTGGCCGCGGCGCTCGCGCTCGTCTTCGCGCTGCCCTGGGGGGTCGCCGGGTCGGCGCTGGCGGCGCCCGCGGGCGACGACTCGACCGCCCCGTGGAAGGCCGCCGAGCAGGTCCGGGCCTCGCTGTTCGACGCCCAGACCGCGCTGCTGCTCGACCAGGCGCCCGAGGCGACGGTCGGGGTCGCGAGGACGGCGTTCGAGCGCGGGCTCGAGCGCGAGCTCGAGCGCGCGGACCCGCGCGCGGCCGACGACGCTCGCGCAGCGCTCGACCGCGCCGCGACCGCGCTCGCCGGCGGCGACGAGGCCGGATTGGCGGCGGCCCGCGGGTCGCTGATCGCAGCGCTTCGCCGCGGCGCCTACGCCGTGACCCTGGAGGCGACCGAGGCCTCCGACGTCGCGACCGCCCGCCGCTGGATCCTGGTCCGCGACTTCCGCCAGGCGACGCGCTACACGCGCCCGGGCGTCGACGCGACCGCCGCGCTGGACGCGCTCGAGGCCGGCGAGATCGCGCCCGGGACGGCGGCGCTGCAGGTCCGCAAGGACCTGCTCGACGCCTATCAGGCCCGGCTCGGCGACTACCTCGCCGAGGCCGAACGCGAGGCGGAGCGCGGCTTCGGCCCGGCGCTGGCGGAGTCCGCCGCCCTGGTCCGCGGCTACTGGTTGATCCTCGCCGAGGAGTACCTCGAGCAGCGCGGCGGTCCGGCCGAGCGGGATGCCGATCATGCTTTCGTCGATCTGGTCGACGCCGCGGGCGCCACCGACCCGGGCCGGTTCTCCGCCGCGGCGCGGGCGGTCGAGAAGCGGCTCGACGGGTTCACCGCGGCGCCGTTCACGCCCGAGGAGCAGGCGCGACGCGCGGCGCAGCTCACCCGCTTCGTCGACCTGATCCCGATCGAGTACGACCACGGCACCGAGGATGGCCGGGTGACGATCCCGTTTGAGCTCCAGGAGATGCTCGCCTTCATCGACGCGGCGGACTCGGCGCTGACCGATCTCGAGGGCGAGCTCGACGAGCGCGACCCGCAGGCGGCCGCGAGCGTCGAGCGCGACCTCGAGCGGCTGCGGACGATCGCGAACGACGCCAACGAGGGCCGCTCGGTGGCCGCGCTCGAGCAGGTCGAGGCGCTCGAAGGCGAGGTCTCGGGCACGCTCGATGCGGTCTTCCCGGAGGAGTGGAAGCAGTCGACCGACGAGGCCGACTATGACCTGGTCGATATCTCGCTCGACCAGATGGAGGCGGCGATCTCCGCCGGCGAGTACGAGCAGGCCGAGCAGGCACGTCTCTCGGCCTACGCGCTGTTCGAGTTCGGACCCGAGATCAAGCTGAAGGCGTTTGATCCGCAACTCGTCGCCGAGATCGAGGGAATGGTCTGGTACGGAGCGCGCGGGGTCGACGGGCTCGCCGAGATGATCGCCGCGGGCGCCGATCTGCGCCAGATCCGCGAGACCAGGCTCGAACTCGACGAGGGCCTGGACGAGGCGCGGGCGAAGACCGGTGACGGCGCCAGCGACGCGACCGTGATCACCAACGCCGCGACGATCGTCTTCCGCGAGGGGCTGGAGGCGATCTTGATCGTCGCCGCGGTCACCGCCTCGATGGTCGGCGCGAACCGCCGGCTGCGGCGGCCCGTCTATCGCGGCGCCCTGCTGGCGCTGCCGGCGAGCGTGCTGCTGTTCATCGTCTCGCTGCTCGTGCTCGACTCGCTCTCGCAGTACGGCGAGCGGCTCGAGGCGATCGTCGGCGTGGTCGCGATCGGGGTCCTGATGCTGGTCATGAACTGGTTCTTTCACCGCGTCTACTGGACCGAGTGGATTGCCAGCCACCGCAAGCGGGGAGTGCGGCTCTCCGGCGGGACCGCGGCGGCAGCCGGCGCCGGGGCGGTGACGGTCGCCGGGCTCTACCTGCTCGGGTTCTCGAGCGTCCTCCGCGAGGGCTTCGAGACGGTCCTCTTCCTGCAGGCGCTGCAGCTCAGCTCCGGGACCGGGATCGTCGTCGCCGGGGTCGGATTCGGCCTCCTCGCGACGGCAGCGGTCGGGGTCGCGACCTTCATGCTCGAGCGCCGGCTTCCCTACAAGCGGATGCTGATCGTGACCGGGGTCCTGATCGCGCTCGTGCTCGTGGTCCTGGTCGGCAACACGGTGCGCACGATGCAGGGCGTCGGCTGGATCCCGATCACGCCGGTCGAGGTCGAGTTCCCGCTTTGGATGGGCACCTGGCTCGGGGTCTTCCCGACCGTCGAGACGCTGGTCGCCCAGGGCGCCGCCTTCGTGTTCGTGATCGGCAGCTACTTCGCCGCCGAGTGGTGGCGAAAGCGGCGCCTGCGCCGCGCGATCGCCGAGTATCGCGAGGGCGAAGCGGCCGCGCCCGAACCCGCTCCGGCTCCCGTGGGCGCCGCAGCAGCGAACGGCAACGGCTCCGGCGAGGCCGCCGCCCGCCGACGCCCACCGGCCCCCGCCAACGGTGGCGCACCCGCCGGTTCGAACGGCAGCGCGCGCGACTCCGAGCGGTTGCGCGACCCCGCCGCGCCCTGAGCCGCCCCTCGGACCTCAACCGAACGCAAGCTCGCTGCTCAGGCGGCGGCCGAGTTCTTTCTGGACCGCTCGAACCTGCCGGAAGGCATCGCGCAGGTTGCCCCGTTGAACGGGGTTCAGAGCCTTGGGATCGAGATAGTCGTCCGGCTCGATCTCCCGCTCGATTTGCGCGACCTGGTGCTCGAGGCGGAGTCCCTGAAAGAGCTCGAACGCATCGCTCAGGGAGCGGGCGGAGTGGCTGTCGAGAGTGCCCCCCGCCTCGGCCGCGCTGAGGCGGTCTGGCGTCGATCGAGGGACGGTCGCGCCTGCGGCCAGGCTCGCGTAGCGGGCGATCGACGTCACCGGCAGCAATCCGCGCTGCTTGATCTCGAACCGACCGCGGTGCTCGCCGGAGCGCTCGACGACGAAGTCGCGCAAATAGCCGACGGGGGGCTTGTGGGCCAACGCCAGGCTGAGCATCAGCCGAAGCAGACCCCGCCGATCCCGAGCCGCCTGAAACTCCTGGTGGAGATCGGACAGGCCACCTCCGTCATGGAGCACGCGACCATCGAGGAACAGCGAGATCACGATCAATCCCTTGCCCTCCCTGGGTTGTTTGATCGACTCGCGGATCAGTCCGCGCCAAGCGCTGACCGGGCGAACGAACAGGTCGTTTGCGGCAGTCGCCCCACGCTTGTCGGCGGGAAAGCCGCAGCGCGCGAGCGCTTCGCTGACTCGCGCGCCGAGCCCGAGCATGTAGCTCTTGGCTTCACCGTGCTGTTCGTCGCCGTCCCATGCCAGGGCGGAGTCGATGTCCGAGCCGGGGACGGGCTCCCGGCGCCCGTGGCTGCCGAGCGCAAGCCAGCTCAGTGGGAACGGGGGTGGACCCAGCTCGGAGATCGAGAGCTCGATCGAGCGCCGCGTGAACGAGTCAGCGAGCATCGAGATCGTCTCGCTCGCCCGGCCGGGAGCAACCCGGACATCGTGCAGCGAGACAGCCGTCGTACGCAGACCGTCTGCCACTGCCCCCAGCTGGTCAAAGTCCTGTGCGGCTGCGATCGCTCGCCGCAGCCCGGACCGCGGCGGCGTCGTGGCTTGCGCCCCTTGCCCCGCTTCGTGGCAGTCGCCGCGACGCTCCTGCCGTGTTCGCAGGTCGAGCGCTCTGCCGCCGGCGGCGCCGGACCCAACTCGCACCCTGGTGTTCATCTCCCTCTCCTTTCCCGGACGGTCTGACGTTGGGACTGACCGGGCCGTGATCGAGCCGATGTCTCGTTGAAGCGACCGTAGGCGCGCAAGGCTGGCCCGACCACGCACTCCTGCACAAGCTGGGCGTGCATTCGTGCACGCTCGTTGGCGGCTCGCCCGCGGCCGGAATCCGCCGCTCCGCCGCCGGTCGCGGTAGGAGTTGGGGGATGACGGAGACAGCGAGCGAGCTCGCGCTGCTCTTCCCGGGCCAGGGCGCCGCCGAGCCTGCAATGCGCGAGCTGGTCGCCGAGCAGCGCCCGGACCTGCTGGCGCTGGTCACCGAGCTGGTCGGCGAGGACCCGTTCGCGCGCCTCGACGACGGGACGAGGTTCGCCCAGCCGGCGATCTACTGCGCGGCGCTCGCCGGCTTCGAGAGCCTCGGGCGCCCGAGCGCGGGCCTTTACGCCGGCCACTCGCTGGGCGAGATCACCGCGCTCGCTGCGAGCGGGGCGCTGGCCGAGACCGACGGCCTGCGCGCCGTTGTCGCCCGCGGGCGCCTGATGGATGAGGCCGGCACCCGTGGGCCCGGCGGGATGGTCGCGGTCGGCGGCGAGCGCGAGCGGGCGGCCGAGCTCGCCCAGCGCTCCGGGCTCGAGCTCGCGAACGAGAACTCGCCCGGCCAGTTCGTCCTCAGCGGCCCGGTGGAGGGGCTGGACCGCGCGCTCGAGCAGGCGCGCGCGCTCGGCTTGCGGGCGAAACGGCTGCCGGTCGCGGGCGCCTTTCACTCGCTCGCGATGGCGCCGGCGGCGGAGCCGTTTCGCGCCGAGCTCGAGGCGATCGAGTTCCGTCCAACGGGCGCGACCGTGATCTCCTGCGTCAGCGCCGAGCCGTTCGGCGACGATCCGCGAGAGCTGCTCGTTGCGGCGCTGACCAGCCCGGTTCGCTGGGCCGACGTGTTGCGTCGCCTCGAGGCCGCCGGCGCGCGCCGATTTCTCGACGTCGGCCCGGGCAAGGTGCTGGCCGGGCTGGCGCGACGGACTCTCGACGGCGCCGACGTCCAGACCCGGGGCGATGCGCAGGCCGGCGGTTCGTAGAGCCGCTCGCGCTACCGTGCGTGGCGCCGTGGCCCCCCGCAGCGAGCCGAGCCGATGACCCGTGAGCCGAGCGCCCCGGGCTGCGCGCTGATCACCGGCGCCTCGCGTGGGATCGGCGCTGCCGCCGCGAGCGAGCTCGGCGGGGCCGGCTGGCCGGTCGCGGTTCACTTTCGCACCGACCCGGAGCTGGCCGAGGCGGTCGCGGCGACGATCCGCGATCGCGGCGGGACCGCGGTGACCTTTCGAGCCGACCTGACCGCGGCCGGAGCCGCGGACGAGCTTCTGGACGCGGTCGAGGACGGCCTCGGCCCGATCTCGGTGCTGGTCAACAACGCGGGCGTGACCGCGGACGGGCTCTCGATGCGGCTCAGCGACGAGGACTGGGACCGCGTGGTCGAGACCAACCTGGGCGCTGCGTTCCGGCTCACCCGCCGCGCCGTGTTGCCGATGGTCCGGGCGCGATTCGGGCGCGTGATCAACATCGCCTCGGTGGTCGGCCTGCGCGCCAACCCCGGCCAGGCCAATTACGCCGCCTCGAAGGCGGGGCTGATCGCTTTCACCAGGACGGTCGCGGTCGAGGTCGCCAGCCGGGGGGTTACCGTGAACGCGGTGGCCCCGGGTCTGATCGAAACCGAGATGACCCGGGAGCTCGGCTCCGGGGTCGCCGACGCGATCCCGGCTCGGCGCATCGGGACCCCGGAGGAGGTCGCCGCATGCATCGGCTTTCTCGCCTCGCCGGGAGCTTCGTACGTCACCGGGGCGACGCTGAGCGTCGACGGGGGAATGGCGGCATAGGCGTCCGGTTCTCAACCAAAGGAGCGACAGATGGCAGAGACGCAGAGCAAGGAACAGATCGAGCAACGGGTGATCGACGCGTTGGTCGAGTTCGGCGAGGAGCGCGAAAAGGTGAAGCCGGAGGCGCGCTTCGAGGACCTGGAGGTCGACTCCCTCGACCTGGTCGAGCTTGCCCAGATCGCCGAGGACGACTACGGGGTCGAGCTCTCAGACGCCGACCTCGAGCGGCTGGAGACCGTCGGTGACGTGATCGAGCTGATCGCGACCAGGGCCGGATGACCCGAGCGGTGGTGATCACCGGCGTCGGTGCCGTCACCCCGCTCGGGGTCGGGGCGCAGACGCTGATCGAGCGCTGGGTCGCGGGCGAGTCGGGGATCGAGGACGGGCTCGGCCGCTGTCGCGAGTTCGAGCCCACCGAGCACATGAGCCGCCGTGAGGCGCGCCGCGCCGACCGCTTCACCCAACTCGCGCAGGTGGCCGCCGCGGAGGCGATCGAGCAGGCGGGCTGGGATTCCGAGCCTCCCTACGACACGACCGAGATCGGCTGCGTGATCGGCACCGGCGTCGGTGGGATCGCGACGATCGAGGACCAGCACAGCGTCATGCTCGAGCGCGGCGGGGGCGCGATGTCGCCGCTCTGCGTGCCGCAGATGATGCCCAACGCCGCCGCCGGCGCGGTCGCGATGCGCCACAGCCTGCGCGGCGAGTGCTACGGGACGGTCTCGGCCTGCGCCGCCGGAGCGCAGGCGATCGGCGAGGGGATGCGCCTGGTCGAGCGCGGCGCGCTTCGGGCCTGCGTGGTCGGCGGCAGCGAGGCGGGAGTCACCCCGCTCGGGATCGCCGCCTTCGAGGCGATGGGGGCGACGTCGAAGCTCGGCATCTCGCGCCCTTTCGACCGCGATCGCGACGGCTTCGTGATGGGCGAGGGCGCCGGGGTGATCGTGCTCGAGGACGCTGAGGCGGCGACCGAGCGCGGAGCGACGGTCCTCGGGCGGCTGACCGGGTACGGGGCGACCGCCGACGCCTATCACCTGACCGCTCCCGACCCCGAGGGAGACGGCGCCGCTCGCGCGATCGCTTCGGCGCTGGGCGACGCGGGCGTCGAGCCCGGCGAGGTCGGCTACGTCAACGCCCACGGCACCTCGACCGAGCTCAACGACCGCTCCGAGACCGAGGCGCTGCGGCGCGCCTTCGGCGAGCACGCCGGCGCGATCCCGGTCTCGTCGCTGAAATCGTCGATCGGCCACCTGCTCGGCGCCGCCGGCGCGGTCGAGGCGGTGGCCACGGTCCTGGCTATCGAGCGAGGAGTGGCGCCGCCGACGATCAACCTCGAGCATCCCGACGAGGGCCTCGACCTTGATTACGTCCCCGGCCAGGCGCGCCCGCTGGAGGGCGACGGCGCGCCGCTGGTCGCGATCTCGAACTCTTTCGGCTTCGGTGGCCACAACGTCGTCCTCTGCACGGAGGCGGCGGAATGACCGCCGCCCGCCCGGCTCGATGAACGAGTCGGCGCCGCTGCTGGCGGGCAAGCGGCTGCTGATCACCGGCGTGATCACCCGCCGCAGCATTGCCTTCGCCGTCGCCCGCGAAGCGCAGCTCGCCGGCGCAGAGGTGGTGCTGAGCAGCTTCGGCCGGGCGCGGCGGCTGACCGAACGCGCCGCCGGCCAGCTCCCCGAGCGCCCCGACGTGCTCGAGCTCGACGTCAACAGCGAAACCGACCTGGCGGCGGTGGCGGCAGAGCTCGAACGCCGCTGGGACGGGCTCGACGGCGCCCTGCACGCGGTCGCGTTCGCGCCCGAGGACGCGCTCGGCGGCGACTTCGTCGCGACCGGATACGAGAGCGCCGCCGAGGCGTTTCGGACCAGCGCCTACTCGCTCGCGGGGCTCGCCCGCCACCTCGCGCCCCTGCTCGAGCGCGACCGCGCGGGCGCGATCGTCGGGCTCGACTTCGACGCCACGGTCGCCTGGCCCCTGTACGACTGGATGGGGGTCGCCAAGGCGGCGCTCGAGTCGGCGGCGCGCTACCTGGCCCGCGACCTGGGGCCACGCGGTGTGCGGGTCAACCTGGTCGCGGCCGGGCCGGTGCGGACCACGGCGGCGTCGGCGATTCCCGGATTCGCCGAGCTGGCCGGCGCCTGGGAGCGCGGCGCCCCGCTGGGCTGGGACCCCGACGACCCGACCCCGGTTGCCCGCGCGGTCTGCTTTCTGCTCTCCGACTGGGCTGCGGCGATCAGCGGCGAGATCCTGCACGTCGACGGCGGCTTTCACGCGATCGGCGCTCCCGGCTCAGAGGCGATCGGTTAGGTTCTCGCCGGAACCGAGCCGAGGAGACCCGTGGACGTAAGCGCGCTCAAGAACATCCCCCTGTTCGCCGACGTGCCGGAGGAGGCGCTGGCCAAGGTTGCGACCTTCGCGACCCTGGAGTCCGCGGCCGAGGGCAAGACGATCATCCGCGAGGGCGGGTTCTCAAACGACTTCTACGTGATCGAGGACGGCACGGTGAAGGTCGAGCGCGAGGGCGACCACCTGGCCGATCTGGGGCCCGGGGACGTGTTCGGCGAGCAGGGCCTGCTCGAGAAGCAGGAGCGCTCGGCGACCGTGACCGCGACCTCGCCGGTGCGGCTGATCCGAATCGAGCACTGGGAGCTCTCGCGGATGCGCTCGGCGATGCCCGAGGTCGTCGACCAGCTGCGCAGCAAGGTTTCCGAGCGGTCGGAGTAGGTGCGAGCCGGCGCGCCCGGCGTCTGGCCGCAGCACTCGAGCGAGGCGGGGAGGGCGCCGTCGGCTCGGCCTGGCTGCGGCGCCGCAGACGGATCGCGCCCGCCTGAGCCGAACCCATCTAACTGTCGAGCTCGGATTCGGGGTAGAGGGCGGGACGGATAAGGTCGCCCGGGATCATGGGAGCTGCCAGGCAGGTCGCAACCTCGTTGGGAGCCGTGGGCTCCGTCTTCGCCAACCCTGACATGCGCCGGCTTCAGCTCGCCTGGGCGGGCGCGTCGTTTGCGATGTGGTCGTTCGCGATCGCGCTCGGCGTATATGCCTTCGGCGTCGGCGGAGTGGCCCTCGTTGGGGTCGCGGGCCTGATCCGCCTGCTGCCCGGAGCGTTCGCGTCTCCGTTCGGCGGGCTGCTCGGCGATCGCCACTCGCGGCGCGCCGTCCTCTTGCTGAGCGCCGGCTCCGGTTCGGTCGTGCTCGGCTGGGCCGCGCTCGCCGTGGCGCTCGACGCGCCCGCGGCCGCCGTCTTCGCGCTCGCGGGCCTTTGGACGGTCGCGTCGAGCCCGTACGTTCCTGCCGAGGGAGCCCTGCTCCCGGCGGTCGCTCGCACGCCGCAGGAACTGTCGGCGTCGAACGTCGCCCACAGCGCGATGGACAGCGCGGGCTTCCTCGCCGGTTCGATCGTGACCGGGATCCTGCTCGCCATAACCACCCCTGAGATCGTCTTCGCCGCCGCCGCCCTGGTGAGCGCCGTCTCCGCCGCGCAGCTGGTGAAGCTCGGTCGCGACAAGCGTCCCTCTTACGCGGACCAGATCGAGGCGAGTGGCGTCTTGCGAGAGACGGCCCTCGGCGCGAGAGCGCTGCTCGGTGACACGCGGCTGCGTCTGGTCGGCACCTGCCTCACCCTGCTCGTCTTCTTCGAGGGTGCTGCCGACGTGCTCGTGATCATTGTCGCGCTTGACCTGCTTGGTCTCGGTGAGGGAAGCGTCGGTTACCTCAACGCCGCCTGGGGGATTGGCGCGCTGCTTGGCGGGGCGGCGCTCGCGGTCCTGCTCGACCGCGGCCGCCTCGCTATGGGATTGCTGGCAGGCAGTCTGGTCGCCGGGGCGGCGATCGCGCTGCCGGGGATCTGGGCGGTGCCCTTCGCCGCCTACCTCGCCTGGGTCGCGATCGGGGTCGGCTACACGTTCGTGGAGGTCGTCGCACGCACGCTGCTGCAGCGGTTGGGGTCGGACGAGACGTTGGCGCGCGCGCTCGGCTTCCTCGAGACCTCGCGATTCGGGGCGATGGCGCTCGGGTCGATCGCCGCCCCGGCTCTCGTCGCGCTGCTCGGCACCGAGGGGGCGCTGATCGCCGTGGGTGCGGTGCTGCCGCTGTTCGCGCTGCTGCACTCGGCGGCGCTGCGCTCGCTCGAGGTCGGAGCGCCGGTCGAGGAGTGCCGCTACGCCCTCCTGCGCGCCAACTCGATCTTCGCGCCACTGCCGGTGGACACCATCGAGCGCCTCACTCACGACCTAGTGCCCGTGACCGCCGCAGCCGGAGAGGAGGTGATCAGCCAGGGAGACCACGGGAATCGGTTTTACTTGATCGCGCGCGGCGAGGTCGAGGTGCTCGAGGATGGCGCCTTTCGGCGCCACGAAGCCGATGGAGAGTCCTTCGGCGAGATCGCCCTGCTGCGCGATGTGGCGCGCACCGCGACGGTGCGAGCGACCCGCGAGACGGAGTTGCTCGCGCTCGACCGCGATCATTTCATCGCCGCCGTGACCGGCCACCGGCGAAGCTACGAGGTCGCCGGGGCGCTGATCGACGGGCGGCTCAGCGGCCCCACCCGACCGCCCCCGCGGGATGAACCGGCCCCGCGGCGATGAACTAGCGCGCGCAGACCGGTCACGGCGATGGCGGCCGCGACGGTCGAGCGGCTGGTCGAGCTGATCGGCGACCCGAGAGACCACCCGGCCGTGGCCGTGGCGAGGACAGCGTCCGCGCGCGTGCCCGATGTAGGCTGACCCGGATGGCCGACGAAGAGCGGGCGATTCCGCGCCGGCGGATGGATGCCCGCGTGCGGCGCGATGTCCAGGCCGAATTCGTGCTGAGCGAGGCCACGCTTCGGGCGCTGATCGAGCAGATCCCGCTGACCGTCGTCATCGATCGGCTCGACGACGTCGCCTCAAACATCTACACGAGCCCGCAGCTCGAAAAGGTGCTGGGCTACGCGGCGAAGGACTGGGCCGACGATCCAGAGATGTGGGTAAAGCTCCTTCACCCTGACGATCGCGAGCGCGCTCTGGCCGAGTGGGCGCAGGGAATGCGGGGTCTGGGGGACAAGGTCTCACTCGAGTACCGGCTGGTCGCTCGCGACGGAACCGCGCACTGGTTCCAGGACGAATCGACGATTGTGGAGGATCCCGAAGGCGGCCCGGATTGGCGGGTACACGGCTTCCTGCTGGAGGCCAACGAGCGCAAGCGGTTGGAGGCGGAGCTCCAGCGAGCACGCGACGACGCGGAGGAGGCGACGAGGGCGAAGAGCGCTTTCCTGGCGATGATGAGTCACGAGATTCGCACCCCGATGAACGCGGTGATCGGGATGACGGAGCTTCTGCTGCAGACCGAGCTGACCAGCGAGCAGTCCGGGTTCGCCGAGGTGATCCGCAACGGAGGCGAAGCCCTACTCGCGATCATCAATGACATCCTCGATTTCTCGAAGATCGAGGCAGGTAAGCTCGAGCTCGAGCACGCTCCTTGCTCGGTCCGTGACTGCGTCGAGACGGCCCTCGACATCGTCGCCCACCGTGCCGCCGAGAAGGATCTCGTCCTAGCCTGCCTGATCGAGGAGTCGGTCCCCGAGCCGGTGACCAGTGATCCCACCAGGATGAAGCAGATCCTGGTTAACCTGCTCACGAACGCCGTCAAGTTCACCGAGGAGGGCGAGGTCGTTCTCACCGCGGACGCGTCGCGACCCAGCGGCGGGCGCATCGAACTCCGCTTCGACGTGCGCGACACGGGCATTGGCATCCCGCCCGACCGGCTCGGCCACCTGTTCGAATCGTTCCGCCAAGTCGATGCCTCGACCACCCGCCGTTACGGCGGTACCGGTCTGGGGCTCGCCATCAGCCTGCGCCTGAGTGAGCTGATGGGCGGAACGATCGCGGTGGAGAGCGAGCCGGGGGTGGGCTCGATCTTCCACGTCACCCTCGAGGTGGAGGAGGCGGCCGTTCCCCCAAACCACGGCATGGACAGCGAAACGCTGCGGGGTAGGCGGGTCCTGATCGTCGACGACAACGCCACCAACCGTGAGGTCGTGCGCCGCCACACCGCCGCCTGGGGGATGACGTCGCGGGATACCGGGTCTCCACAGGAGGCGCTCGATTGGATCACGCGAGGAGATCCGTTCGACTTGGCGGTGCTCGATCGCCAGATGCCCGACATGGACGGCCTCGAGCTCGCCGGCAAGCTCCGCGATGTTCGCCCCGCGGCCCTTCCGGTTGTGATCCTGACCTCACTCGGCACCCGCGATCGGCAGCGGGAGGCGGAGGTCGGCGTTGAGCTGGCCTCGCACCTGGCGAAGCCGATCAAAGCCTCGCAACTGCACGACGCGTTGGTGGAGGCGCTGACCGGCGATGCCAAGAGCTCTAGCGAGGACGCCCCGCGCGAGCCCGCGGGGGGGCGATCCGGCCCTTTGCGGATCCTGCTGGCCGAGGACAATGCCGTCAACCGGCAGGTCGCCCAGCTCACCCTTGCGAAGCTGGGCTACGAGGCCGACGCGGTTGAGAACGGGCTGGAAGCCCTGAAGGCTCTTCGCAACAGCTCCTACGACCTGGTGCTGATGGATATCGAGATGCCGGAGATGGATGGGCTGGAGGCCTCACGACGCATTCATGCGGAGTGGAATGCCGAGGAAAGGCCGCGCATCGTTGCGATGACTGCGAACGCCATGCCAGGCGACCGGGAGATGTGTCTGGCCGCGGGCATGGATGACTACCTCAGCAAGCCGATCCGCAGCGAGGACTTGACAGCGGCTCTCGATCGCAGTCCCGCGGCGTTAGCGCCGGAGGCCTCTGTTGAGGGCGGGGGCGAGTTGGTGGACCAGGAAGCGCTCGAGCGATTGCAGGAGGCGACCGGTGACGAGACGTTCGTCCACCAGCTCGTCGCGACTTTCCTCGAAGAGGCGCCGAAGTTGCTGGAGGCACTCAGCGAGGCGATCGAGTCCGGCGATGCGGAGCTGCTGCGCCGCTCCGCCCATACCCTGAAGTCGAACGCCCGCACTTTCGGGGCCGAGCGGTTGGCAACCCGATGCCAGGAGCTCGAGACCCTCGCTCGTAGCGGTGCGATCGGCGAGGCCGCCGGGCGCCTCGAGCGGGGGATTGAGCATGACCTGGCCGAGGTCAGCACCGCGTTGCGGCGAACGGTCGGAGCATGATGGACGAGCCTGCATCAATCCTGGTCGCCGATGACGATCCGGTGAACAGGGCACTGCTGCTGCGAAGCGTCGAGCAAGAGGGCCATCGTGTGAGGTCGGCCGAGAACGGCCGGCAGGCGTGGGAAACGCTGCAATCCGAGCCTTTCGACGTCCTCCTGCTCGACATCCTCATGCCGGAGATGGACGGATTCGAGGTGCTTGAGCGGCTGAAGGCGGCGAAGGACCTCCGCCACCTCCCGGTGATCGTCATCTCCGCCCTCGACGAGCTCGACAGCGTCGTCCGCTGCATTGAGATGGGCGCCGACGACCACCTGCCGAAGCCGTTCGATCCTGTGGTGCTTCGCGCTCGGATCAACGCCGGCCTCACGCGCAAACGCCTGCACGATCTCGAGCGGGAACAGGTCCGGGGCGTGTTCTCGCGATTCGTACCCGAGCCGATCGTGGATGAGGTGCTCGCCCATGCCGACGAGGAGCTTCGGCTCGGGGGCGAGCGCTGTGTCACGACCGTGCTGTTCGCTGATCTGCGCGGCTTCACCACCTTCGCGGAGCACCGCTCGCCTCACACGGTGATCGATGTTCTCAACCGCTACCTCACGACTATGAGCGATGTGATCCTGGACCACGGTGGCACGCTGGTCTCCTACATGGGCGACGGGATCATGGCCGTGTTCGGGGCGCCCATCGAGCTGGTCGACCACGCCGACCGAGCCGTCTCCGCCGCCCGGGAGATGGCCACTCATGCTCTTGCACGGTTCAACGATTGGCTTCGCGAGGAGTCGATCTCGCCGGGATTTCGGATCGGCATCGGCCTCAACAGCGGTCCGGTCATGGCCGGGAACGTGGGCTCGAAACGGCGGCTCGAGTACGCCGCGATCGGCGACACCACCAACACCGCCGCGCGCCTGGAGGCGATGACCAAAGGCGGATCGCACATGGTCTTGGTCTCCGACTCGACCCGCGCCATGCTCACGAGCCCGGTGCACGACTTGCTGCACGTCGAGGAGAAGGAGATAAGGGGACGGCAAGGGCGCGTGGTCGTCTGGTCGTTCGACAATTCGCGACCTCAACGCGAGCGGGTGTGATCACGAAGGAGGAAAGCTGTACGCCTGTTCAAACCCCGCGCGGAAGATCGACGAACTGAAGCGCAAGGCCTCCGAGCGGCGCAGAACACCCGGAGCCCGCGCAGATCAGGACTTCATCGCCTCGGACCAGTCGATGAAGTCGCTTGCGGTCGACCCGTCCCGCGGGTGCCCAGCTTCCGGTCCGGGTGAGGCAACGGCGAAGAAGACCCAGGCCCAGAAGGGTGAGAAGATCCGGGTCAAGGCAACCAACCGGCTGATGGCGGAGGTCAGGGGCCCTGCCTTCGAGCGCAGCAGGTGCCGATTGCTGCATCTACTGGTCGACCGGCTACAACGACACGATCGGCCGTGCTCCACTGCGCGGGTTCACTCCGCAGTGGGACTTCATCCACACCCAGGGAGAGGGCGCCTTCGGTCTCGCGGTCGATCGGGAGCATCTCTACTGGGGCGGTGACGGCGCGATCGGCCGGGTCGGCCTCGACGGGTCCGATCCCGAGCCGGACTGGATCCCCGGCTCGCCCGATTCGAGTCGACCAGCTGCGGCGCAAGGTCGGCGAGCGCTCGGGATAGCGCCCCGACGCCGATACGCCGACCACTGCGCGAGCCAGCCCGTCCGCGACGCCCGCGGGTGAGCACGGCGACCGGTGGTCATGCAAGCCGGTCAGGTGACCGTCGCCGGAGACGATTTGGAGAACGCCCGTGGCGTGGGTTATGGTCGCTTCGTGGCAAGGGGAGGCCCGCCGATTGGCAGCGGAGGCGCGGATCCGTCGTGTTGCCGGCAGTGAACCGTCTGACTCGACGAATCACTCCGGCGTCTGCCCTGCTGTTGGCAGCCGTGGGGTTGGCGCAGCCGGCGCTGGCGTGGGTCGATCCGCTCTCGCCGGTCAGCGTCCCGAGCCCCTTCGCCGCGGATTGCGACGGCGGGCCCCAGCTGGGAACGCTGTATCGCAACGCCGAGGTTGAGCCGCATCTCGCCGTCAATCCGGCCAAGCGGCGCAACCTGATCGCGGTCTGGCAGCAGGACCGCTGGTCCAGCGCTGGGGCCGACGGGCTGCTGACCGCGTACTCGAGAGACGGTGGTGAAACCTGGAAACACCCGGCCTCGCCGCCGTTCGCGCATTGTCAAGGCGGCGATGCGGCGAACGGCGGCGACTACGAGCGCGTCACCGATCCCTGGGTATCGTTCGGCCCGACCGGGATCGCCTACCAGATCGCGCTCGCGGGCAACAACCTGTTCCTGGGTCGGAACGCGGTCCTGGTCAGCAGGTCGCGCGACGGGGGGGCGACCTGGGGTCCGGTGAAGACGTTGATCGCCGACGACGGGCCGCTGCTCGCCAACGACAAGGAGACGCTGACCGCCGACCCGACCGACGAGCGCTTCGTCTACGCGACCTGGTGGCGCTACGACCTCCGCGACGGCCGCAACGCGGGCCCGACGATGTTCACCCGCTCAACCGACCGCGGCCGGACCTGGGAGCCGGCGAGGGAGATCTTCGATTCCGGCAGCGGACCGCTCAACCAGACGATCGGCAACCAGATCGTGGTGAAGCCGAACGGCGACCTGATCAACGCCTTCATCCTGATCACCGGTCCCCCGCCGGACCTCCGCTACGTGGTCATCCGCTCGCAGGACCGGGGACGCACGTGGGCTTCTCTGAGCACGATCGCCCAGCTCGACTCGTTCCCGGTCACGACCGATCCGCGCGACGGCGCGCTGATTCGAGGCGGCGAGGTGATCCCGGACATAGCCGTCGATCCGCGGCGCGGCAAGCGTCGCCTGTTCGCCGTCTGGCAGGACACCGTGTTCAACGGGGAGAGCCAGATCGCCTTCTCGCGCTCGCGCGACGGGGGGCGCACGTGGTCGGCGCCGGCGAGGGTGAGCGAGAACCCGGAGGTGCAGGCGTTCACGCCCGCGGTCGAGGTGAGCCAGAGCGGTGAGGTCGCGGTCAGCTACTACGACCTCACTTACGACAGCGTCGCCTCCCCGAGCCTCGACACCGATTACTGGGTTGCGCGCTCCACAGATGGCGGCCGCACGTTCGCAACCCGCGAACGGGTGACCCCGCAGTCCTTCGACCTCAGCACCGCGCCGGCGACGCCGGGCGGCTACTTTGTCGGCGATTACGAGGGCCTGGCGACGGCCGGGAGCCGCTTCGAGCTGCTCTTCGCCCAGACCACCGGCGAGCCCGGCAACCCGACCGACCTCTTCTCGACCGCCGTTCGATCGCCCGCCGGCAACGGCCGCCCGCTCCAGTCGGGCACGGTCGCGCGACCCTCTCGCCGTGCGACCGAGGCGGGTGCGCCAGTGTTGCCGCTACACCGTCGTTGATCGAGCGGCGACAGCGGGGGCCGTGGGCGGCGCTGCTCGGCGCCTTGTCGGTCATCGCCCTGGTCCTGCCTTCGAGCGCGGACGGGGCGGATTGCTGCATCTACTGGTCGACCGGCTACAACGACACGATCGGCCGTGCTCCACTGCGCGGGTTCACTCCGCAGTGGGACTTCATCCACACCCAGGGAGAGGGCGCCTTCGGTCTCGCGGTCGATCGGGAGCATCTCTACTGGGGCGGTGACGGCGCGATCGGCCGGGTCGGCCTCGACGGGTCCGATCCCGAGCCGGACTGGATCCCCGGCTCGCCCGATTCGAGGCAGGCGGCGGTGACGGTTGACTCGGCGCACGTCTACTGGGCGGACTTCCTCGAGGACTCGATCGGGCGCGCGAACCTCGACGGCTCAGGGGTCGATCCGGGGTTCATCGCCACCTCGTTCCCGGGCAGCTTGGCGCTCGACGACACGCATGTCTATTGGATTGGCGGGACGAGTGGCGTCGGCGGCGCAATCGCCCGCGCCGATCTCGACGGCAGCAACGTCGAGCCGGCCCTGGTCGGGGGGACGAACCTGGCGGCCGGCGTGGCGGTCGACGACACGCACCTCTACTGGACGAACTTCGGCGCCGATTCGATCGGTCGCGCCAACCTCGACGGCTCCGGCGCCGATCAGGACTTCATCGCCCCGGTCACCGACCCCTGGGGGATCGCTGTCGGGGAGCGCGGCATCTACTGGACGAGCCTCGAGACGGGCGAGATCGGCCATGCGAACCTCGACGGCTCGGAGATCGACGAACGCTTCGTCAGGCGAGCGGGGGCGCTGAACCTCGCGCTCGGGGAGCCCGGCCCGATCGGCCGGGTCAGGGTCAAGCGGACCCAGGTTCAGCGATCCGGCGCGATCCGGGTGCGGGTCAAGGTCACGGCGAGGCAGTGGCTGAGCGCGACGGCGACCGGGAAGCTCACGGTGGGGGCCGAGAAGCGACGCTCCTACGGGCTCGAGCAGCTGCCGGGGACCCGGTCCGTACGCGCGGGCGAGACCGAGGTCGTGCGCCTGAAGCCAAAGAACGAGCGCAACGAGCGCCGGATCGCGCGAGCGCTCGAGCGGGGCGCGACCGTGACGGCCGAGTTGAAGGTCAGGCTTGGCGACCGGATCGGCAACCTCGAGATCGAGCGGGCGACGGTGAGCCTGCGGCGGCGCGCGGCGGGTCACTAACCGGAGGTGCCCAGGCGGCGCTAGAGTGGTCGCCGACATACGGTCGGTGGTCAAGGGAAGTCCGGTGAGAAACCGGCGCGGTCCCGCCACTGTGACCGGGCAGCACGGCGTCGCATGACTGACGTCGGCCACTGAGATCGCGAGAGCGACCTCGGGAAGGCGCGACGACCGGCCCGGAAGCCAGGAGACCTGCCCCGGCCAGCCAACACGTCCCTCGAGGAAAGGGTGGCCCTGATGACCACACGCAGTTCCCTCGCGCGACTCGCGCTCGCCGCGCTGTGCGCGCTCCCCCTGCTCGCGATCGCCCCCGCGCTCGCGGGCGCCAAGACAGAGCGCGCCGAGCTTCGCGTGCTGACCCCGACTCGGGTCCTCGACCCCGGCACGACGTATCTGACCGGCCCCGAGCGGGTCACCACCGACCCGGCGGCGGACTGCAACTTCGGCGGCGCCGGCGGCACCGGGGCCAGCTTCGAGTTCACCGAGCCGACCGCGCTCGGCCTGCTGGCGAGCGCGGCGCGCGCGAACCCGGACCTGCGCCCGCTCTCGGTCACCGACGAGTTCGGGTTCGGGCTCGCGATCTGCGCGATCGGCCCTGTCGACGACCAGGAGGGCACCTTCTGGTACCTGAAGCGAAACCACACGGAGCTCAGCGTCGGGGCCGACCAGGAGCCGATCGCAAACGGCGACGAGTTCCTCGTCTTCCTGGCGCCGGACAACTTCCCGGCCCCGAATCCGGACGAGCTCGAGCTCGTCGCTCCCGCGCGAGCGAAGCCGGGGGAGCCGTTCACGGTCTCGGTGATCGAGCACGGGTGCGTTACCGACCAGGTCACGTTCGAGACCAGCTGCGAGAGCGTGCCGGCGGTTGGAGCGGCGGTCGGCGGGGCGATCACCGGCGCCGACGGGACCGCGGAGCTGACCGCGGACGCGGCCGGCAAGTTGAGCCTGGTTGCGACGCGGGGCGCCGACATCCCCTCCAAGAGCCTCAAGGTCTGCGTGTCGGCGAACCCGGGCGAGTGCCCGGCGCGACGCGGCGAGCGCGTCTTCGGCACCTCGGAGCGCGACAAGATCAAGGGCACCGCCGGATCGGACAAGATTCGCTCCCGCGGCGGCGATGACCGCATCGATCTCCGCAAAGGCGGCGCTGATCGGGTCCGCTGCGGCGCCGGCGAGGACAAGGTGCTGGTCAAGCGCGGAGATCGCGACGACCGCATCTCGCGCAACTGCGAGGTGACCAGCAGACGATGAAACCCGGCCGCGGCCTGCGGACGGCCCTCGCGGTCGCCGCGATCGCGACCGTCGCCGCGGGCTGTGGGCTCGGGTCCGGCGAGCGATCGGAGGGTGAGGCGACCCTGACCGTGACCCGCGATTACGGTGTCAAGGTGATGCTCGAGGCGAGCGAGCTCGAGCCGAGCGAATCGGAGACGGTGATCCGCATGCTCGATGCGGAGGCCGAGATCGCGACCCGCTACGGAGGCGGCTTCGTGCACTCGATCGACGGCGTTTCGGGCGAGGTGTCCGGCGGGCGCAGCCTCGACTGGTTCTTCTTTGTCAACGGGATCGAGTCCTCGGTCGGGGCGGCCGAGGTGCCGGTTCGCGGCGGTGACCGGATCTGGTGGGACTACCGGGACTGGACCGACGCGATGCGCGCCCCGGCGGTGGTCGGGTCGTGGCCCGAGCCCTTTGCCCAGGCCTCGGCTGATGGCGGGCGGGTCCCGGTCCGGATCGAGTGCCGGGGAGCGGCAGCGCCCTGCGACGAGGTCGCCGAGCGGCTCGCCGATGCCGGCGTCGATGCGACCGCCCCGGCCGACGGGAGCGAGCCCGCGCTGCGCCTGCTGGTTGGAGCCTGGGCGCGGGTGGGCTCGGACCCGGTCGCGACCCAGCTCGACGACGGTCCCCAGGCGAGCGGCGTCTTCGCGCGCTTCGAGCGCTTCCGCTCCGGCTTCCGGCTCCTGGCGCTCGACGAGCGCGCCGAGGTCGCCCGTGCGCAGGCCTCCGACGCGGGGCTGGTCGCCGCCCTCCGCCGCGGCGAACGGCCGCCGACCTGGCTCGTCACCGGCACCGACGCCGCCGGCGTCGCCGCTGCCGCCGAGGCGCTCGACGGCGACCGGCTCGCGCACCGCTACGCGCTTGCGGTGACGCCCGAGGGCGATCTCCGGCTGCCGGCCGGGCGGGGGTCCGGATGAGGTCGCCGATCGCCTACTCGCCCCGCCCGGGCCCGCTCGGCGAGGCGAGCGCCCTCGCCGCCAGCGTCTACCTGGGATCGATCGCCGTCGTCGCCTTCGTCTGCTCGAACCCGATCGTGCTCGCGGGCGCCGGCGCGGCGGTCGTCGTCGCTGGAATCGGTGCGGGCGCCGGTCGCGCGCTCGCCGCCTCGGCGCGTTGGGCGGCGACCCTCGGCGTGCTGATCGCCGCCGTCAACGGGATCGCCTCGCAGCGCGGCGAGACGATCCTCGTCCGGGGCTGGGACCTGCCGCTGCTGGGCCAGGTCGATGTCAGCGGCGAGGCGCTGGCCGAGGGCGCGGTCCTCGCGTTGCGGATCGGGGTCGTGCTCGGCGCCTTCGCCGTCCACTCGGCCCGCGTCGATCCCGATCGGCTGATGCGCCTGGTGCGGCCGTTCGCCCGCCACTCGGCGCTCACCGCCGCGCTGATCACCAGGCTGGTGCCGCTCGCGGCCGCCGATCACGCCCGGCTGCGCGACGCGATCGCCCTTCGCGGCCCGGGCGCCGCCCCGGGCGGCCGGGCGGCGTTGGCGCGGCGACTGCTTGCCGGCTCACTCGACCGGGCGGTCGAGGTTGCCGCCTCGCTCGAGCTGCGCGGCTACGCGCGTGGCGCCCCGCGCGCCGGCCGGCGGCCGCGCGCCTCGCGGCACTCGTGGCGGTTTGCGGCCGCCGGGGTCGCGATCGCGGCGCTCGGGATCGGTGGGCGGCTCGCCGGGGCGGGCGAGTTCGACGCTTACCCGGTCACCGTGGTCGAAGCCGACCCGGCGACGCTGGCGCTCGCCGCCGTGCTGCCGGTCCTCGCCGCGCTGCCGTTCGCCGGGCTCCGGAGGCGCCGTGGCTGAGCCGCTCGCGAGCTTCGACTCGTTCTCCTATCGCTATCCGGGCGCGGGCCGCCCGGCGCTGCGCGCGCTCGATCTCGAGCTCGGCGAGGGCGAGCTGGTGCTGCTCGCCGGCCGCTCGGGGTCGGGCAAGTCGAGCCTGCTGCGTGCCTGCTGCGGGCTGGTTCCGCACTACCACGGTGGCGAGGCGTGGGGCTCGGCCGAGGTCTGCGGCCTTGACGTGCGCGAGCACGGCCCCGCCGAGCTCGGTGGCCTGGTCGGCCTCGTCGGCCAGGACCCCGAGGCGCAGGTCGTCTCGGCGACCGTGCGCGGCGAGCTCGAGCTGCCGCTCGAGCTGCGCGGCGAGCCTGCGGCCGCGCGCGCGCGGGCGATCGAGGAGGTCGCGCTGGCGCTCGCCATCCCGCAGCTGCTCGACCGGGTCACCGACACGCTCTCGGGTGGCGAGCTACAACGCGTCGCGCTCGCCGCGGCGCTGGTTCTGCGACCGCGCCTGGTGCTGCTCGACGAGCCGACCTCGCAACTCGACCCGGTTGCCGGCGACGAGCTGATCGGCCTCCTGCGCCGGCTCAACGAGGAGTGGGGGATGGGGGTAGTGATGGCCGAGCACCGGCTCGAACGTTGCCTGGCGGCCGCAGACCGCGTGGTCTGCCTCGACGACGGCGCGGTCGCCTACGACGGCTCGCCGCAGCGGTTCGGGGAGTGGGCGAGCGAGGCCGATCCGACCCTCGCCACCCCGGCCGCACGGCTGTTCTCGCTCGCCGGCCTGCGCCCCTTGCCGGTCGGGGCCAAGGACGCGCGCCGGACCCTGCGCGCGCACGGGATCGAGGTTCCGGCGCAGCCGGTCGCCGACCGCGAGCGCCGCGAGCGCCGCCGCCGCGACCATCCGCCGGCGCTTCGCGCGCGCGACCTCTGGATCGAGCTCGACCCGGGGCTCGGCCCCCGCGACGTTGTCCGCGGTCTCGAGCTCGCGGTCGAGCCCGGCGAGCGGGTTGCGCTCATGGGCCGCAACGGGGCCGGCAAGACAACCGTCCTGCGCGCGGCCGCGGGCCTGATCGAGCCGGTCCGGGGACGGATCGAGGTCCCCGCCGGCTGCGCGCTGCTCCCGCAGAGCCCGGCAGACCTGTTCCTGCACGAGCGCGTCGACGAGGAGCTGCCGGGCGCCGAGGGGATGCGAGCCCTGGCCGCGGTCGGGCTCGAATGGGCGGCCGGAACCGATCCGCGCGACCTCTCGGGCGGTGAGCGCGAGCGGCTGGCGCTGGCGATCGTGATCGCCGGCCGCGAGCGGTCAGCGCCCGGGATCGTCTGCCTCGACGAGCCGACCCGCGGTATGGACGGGGATCGCAAGGCGGGGTTGGCGCGGTGGCTGGTCGAGCTCGCGGGGCACGGGTCGGCGGCGCTGGTCGCGACCCACGACGTCGAGTTCGCGTCCCGGTTCGCCGACCGCGTGGTCCTGCTCGGCGACGGCGAGCTGATCGCCGACGGCCCGGTCGACGAGATCCTCTCGGGAGGCTGGTACTTCGCGACCGAGGTCGCCCGGGTGCTCGGCGGCGACGGCGCGATCACCCCTGAGGCGGGCGCCGGCGTGCTGCGCGCGGCGCTTGCCGCCGACCCGGTCGAGGCGGCGGGCCGATGAGCTGGCAGGTCGCAGTCTTCGCGCTCTTGGCGCTGGTCGTCGTGGCCGGCTTCGGCTGGTACGAACGAGCCCGTCCGCCGGCCCGCCTGGTCGCCCTCGTGGCGGCGCTGGCGGCGCTGGCCGTCGCCGGCCGCCTCGTCCTGGCCCCGATCCCGAACGTGGTCGCGACCACTGACATCGCGCTGCTGACCGGCTACGCGCTCGGCGGGCCGCCGGGGTTCGCGGTCGGGGCGCTGGCGGCGCCGATCTCCAACATCTGGCTCGGGCAGGGTCCGTGGACCGCCTGGCAGATGGCCGGCTGGGGGCTGGTCGGCCTCGGCGGCGCCTGGCTCGCAGTTGTCAGCGGCCGCCGTCTCGGGCGTCTCGGCCTGGCTGTCTACTGCGCGCTCGCCGGCCTCGCCTACGGCGCCCTGCTCGATCTCTCGGTGATGGTCACCTACGGCGGCGAGCAGTCGCTGGACCGCTACCTGGCGCTCTCGGCGCGGGGAGTACCGTTCAACGTGGCACACGCGGCCGGCAACTTCGCGATCGCGCTGCTCGCCGGCCCGGCATTGGTGAGGATGATCGCGCGCTATCGCACCCGACTCGAGTTCGCCTGGCACCCGGCCGGGGCACTGCCGCTGGCCCTGCTGGCGCTGCTCGCGGGCGCCTGGACGCTCGCTCCGGCCGAGTCGGGCGCCGAGCCGGGCGGCGCAAGGCTGAGCGAGCGCGAGACAAGCGCCCGCTGGCTGGCGCGGACACAGAACGCCGACGGTGGCTTCGGGGCGACCAGCGAGTATCCGTCGAGCCCGGCGATGACCGGATGGGTGATGCTCGGCCTCGAGGGCGCCGGACGCAACCCGCTCGATGTGCGCAGCCACGGCCGGTCGCCGGTCGATTACCTGCGCTCGCAGCGCGACCGGCTCGGCTCGCCAGGCGACCTCGAGCGCACGATCCTCGCTCTCGAGGGGGCGGGGCTCGATTCGCGCGCCTTCGCCGACGCCGACCTCGTCGCTGAGCTTCGCTCGCAGCGGCGCCGTGACGGCTCGGTCCGCGGCCAGGTCAACCTGACCGCCTTCTACGTGCTCGCGCTGCGCTCGGCCGGGGTCGAGAGCGGCAAGCTCGGCCGCCCTCTGCGCTGGCTGCGCCGCCACCAGGGCGATGACGGCGGGTGGGGCTTTCAGCCCGGTGCTCCGAGCGACGCCGATTCGACCGGGGCGGTCCTGCAGGCGCTCGCCGCGGCGGGTGCCCGTGACGGGCGGGCGAGCGCGGAGGGGTCGCGCTGGTTGCGTCGCGCCCAGCACAGCGGCGGCGGCTACGCGCTGGCGACGAACGGCGTCGTCAACGCCCAGTCGACCGCCTGGGCGGTGCAGGGGCTGATCGCCGCCGGCGAGGGCCGCCCGGCGGTGCGGCGAGCGATCGCCAAGCTCAAGGACCTTCGCGCCGGCGACGGCCACTACCGCTACTCCGCCTCCAGCGATCAGACGCCGATCTGGGTCACCTCGCAGGTCCTGCTCGCGGTGGAACGCCAAGCGTTCCCGCTCGCCGCGGTGGCGCGCGAGCCGACCCGGTCGGGGAGCGCCGGCGATACGAACAGCAGCGGCAGCGGCGATGGTGCCGTCACCACCCCCACCGCGACACCCCCGCCGAGCGGGTACAGCGGGCCGGTGGTCTCCGGCCCTGATCTCGGCGGGCTTCCCGATTACGGCGGGCTCGGTCGGGGAGGGGGTGTCGGCAGCGGCCCGGCAATCGGGGGTGGCGGCTCCGACTCCGGCGCGACGCCCGGCGGTGGCTCCGGCCCGTCCGCTGGTCAGCCGACCCCGCAACCGGCGAGCGACCTCGGCACGTTTGCCGAGCGGATCATCGCCGCCTCGACCGAGCCGACCAAGGCCGAGGTGGACGACGAGCCGCTGACCCCGTACGTCGCCGGCGGGCTCGGCCTGCTCGCACTGGCCCTGGGCGGCGGCTTTCTCTGGTACCGGCGCACGCTGCCCTAAGCCCGAACGTCCCGCAGTCCTCGGTATGGGCGGCACTCCGGGACGTTCGACGCGCGGCCGCGGACCTGGGTCGAATACCGTTTTCGGCAATGGAGGTCGAGGAGGCGATCCGGACCCGGCGCACGCACAAGGCGTACCGGCGCCTGCCGGTCGACCGGGCGACGCTGGACCAGCTGTTCGAGCTCGCGCGTTGGGCGCCCAACCACCACCTGACCAACCCGTGGCGGTTCCGGGTCATCGGCCCTCGGGCGCTCGAGCGGCTCAAGCTCGCGGCCGGACCCGAGGCGGCGGCGAAGCTCGACCGCGCGCCGACCCTCGTCGTCTGCTCCTGCGCGCTCGGCGGTGATCCGATCACCGACGAGGAGGACCTGCACGCGAGCGCCGTCGCCGCGTACATCGTCCTGCTCGCCGCCCACGCCCGGGGTCTGGCGAGCTACTGGCGCACCCCCGCCGTGCTTCGCACGGCCGAGGGAGCGGCGGCGGTCGGGCTTGAGCCCGACGAGCGCTTCGTCGCTCTAATCCATCTCGGAGAGCCGGTCCAGGACAGGCCGGCGCCCGATCGCGAGCCGGTCGGCGCCGTGGTCGAGTACCTGGAGTAGGCGATGCTCGCCCGGCGACAAGCGTTGGCGGCGGTCACCGGCGAGCGCTTCGACGTCGTCGTGATCGGCGGCGGGATCACCGGGGCCGGGGTCGCCCTCGACGCCGCCTCGCGCGGCTACACGGTGGCGCTGCTCGAGCGTGACGACTACGCGGTCGGCACCTCGAGCCGGTCGTCGAAGATGGTCCACGGAGGCCTGCGCTACCTGCAGAACTTCGACCTCGGGCTGGTCCGCGAGGCGCTGCTCGAGCGCCAGCTTATGGTCCAGCTCGCCCCGCACCTGGTCTATCCGACGCCGTTCCTCGTCCCCAGTCTCGGCGAGACGAGGCGCAGCCGGTCGATCGGGATCGGGCTCAACATGTACGACGTGATGGCGACGACCAGGGTCGGGCTGTCCCGGCGCGAGCGCGCCCAGCGGATCCAGGGCGACGACTACTGGGCCCCCGACCGCCACCGCACGATCCCGGGCGAGGAGGTCGCCGAGCTGATCCCGGCGCTCGCCGATCTCGATCCCCGCGAGGCCTACCTGTTCTACGACTGCCAGACCGACGACGTGCGCCTGGTGCTGACGATCATCGGCGAGGCCGAGCGCTTTGGCGCGGTCTGCCTGAACCGGGCCGAGGTCACCGGGCTGCTCACCGGCAGCGGATCGGCGAGCGGCGTCGCCTGCGTGGACGGCGAGTCGGGTGAGCGGTTCGAGGTCGAGGCCGACAACGTGATCAACGCGACCGGGGTCTGGGCCGACCGGATCCGGCCCGAGGAGATCCACGACGAGGCCGAGCTGCCGCGGATCGCGCCCAGCCGCGGCACCCACGTCACTGTCTCGCAGGAGCAGTTGCCGATCGGCGAGGCGGCCTGCATCGTCCCCGCCGGCGAGGAGCGGACGATCTTCGCCCTGCCCTGGTACGGGCGGACCTTGATGGGGACGACCGACAACGACTACGACGGCGACCTCACCCACGTTCAGCCTGCGGGCGAGGACGTCGCCTACCTACTCGAGGCCGCGAACGCCTTCTTCGGGCTCGACCTCGGCCCCGAGGACCTGACCGGCGCCTACGCCGGGGTGCGGCCGCTGATCTCGACCGGAGACCGCCGCAAGTCGGTCGACATCTCGCGCAAGGCGGAGCTCTATGAGACCTCGTCGGGGATGCTGACGATCACCGGGGGCAAGCTGACCACCTGGCGGCGAATGGCGAAGCAGGTCGTCGACCGGATGGTCGAGCGGGAGGGCAGGGTCGCCCCCTGTCGCACCGACGACATCCCGCTCGGGATGGCGGCGTCAGAGCACGAGCTCGACCCGCCCGAGGGGATGGCGGAAGGCGACCTCCCGGCGGGCTACCGTGAGCTGCTCGCCCTCCGCTACGGGCACGCGGCCCGCAACGTGCTCCGGCTCGCCGGCGAGCGGCCCGAGCTGGCGCGGCCGATCGTTGCCGGGCAGCCCGACATGCTTGCCGAGGCGGCGATCGCGGCGCGGCTCGAGCAGGCGGGCTCGGTCGGCGACGTGCTCCTGCGCCGAACCAGGCTCGGCCTGGTCGCGGCACCCGACCTGCGCAGCGCCGACTCGGTCGCGGCCGTCGCCGAGGCGATGGCGCCCGAGCTCGGCTGGGACCCGGCGCGGGTTCGCGTCGAGGCCGAGCGCTGGCCAGCCGAGGCGGAGGCCGAGGGGATCGACCCGGCACGCCACCTGTCCGCTGGCGCCGAGCGCCCGCCTGCCGCCGCCTCGGGACCGGGCTGAGTCGCGGTTTCCTATCCTCCCCGGGCTGATGGCCGCCGAGCTCACCGACCTGCACCTCGCCGACCTGCACCAGCGGGCCGCGGCGGCCGAGATCTCCGGATATCGCAAGCTCGGCCGCGCCGAGCTGATCGAGGTGCTCGAGAGCGTGCCCGGCGGTCCCGCGCCCTCCGACGAGGCCGACACCGACGAGATCGATGCGGTCGCGATCGAGGCGACCACGCTCGACGACGCGAACGCGGAGCCGGTCGAGCTCGGTCCGATGGGCGCCGAAGGTGGCGGCGAGGACGAGCGCGACGTGACCGAGCCGGTCCGTGGCGTGCTCGAGCTGACCCGTCAGCGCTACGGCTTCCTGCGCGTCTCCGGCCTCGCCCCGGGAGACGAAGATGTCTACGTCTCGGCCTCTCAGGTCCGCCGCTGCGAGCTGCGCCCGGCCGACGAGGTCGAGGGGCCCGCCCGCAAGCCGCGCCGCGGCGAGCGCCATCGTGCGCTCGTCCACGTCGATTCCGTCAACGGCACCGAGCCGCAGGTCGAGGAGCGGCCCGAGTTCGAGGCGCTGGCGCCGGTCGTTTCCGAGCGGCGGATCCCGCTCGGCGAAGGGGCCGAGACGCTCGCGCGCGCGGTTGACCTGCTCGCGCCGCTCGCATTCGGCCAGCGGGTCCTGGTCCGCGCCGCGGCGCGATCCGGCCGTACGACCTTGCTGCGCTCGCTCGCCCGGGCGGCCGCGGCAGCCGAGAACGCGCGCGTGATCGTGCTCCTGATCGACGAGGCCCCGGAGGAGGCGACCGCGTGGCGCGAGGCGCTGCCCGTCGCGGAGTTCGCAATCGCAACCGCCGATCTGGCCCCGGTTGAGCAGGTGAGGACGGCCGAGCTCGCGCTCGAGCGCGCCCGCCGCCATGCCGAGGTCGGCGCCGACGCGGTCCTGGTCTGCGACTCCCTGTCGCGACTCGCCTTCGCCGCCGGCGACGCGGCCGAGGTCAAGCGGCTGTTCGGCTCCGGTCGCAACCTCGCCGGGGGCGGCTCGCTGACCGTGCTCGCCACCGTGCTTGCGGATGCACGCGACGAGGGAGAGGCCGAGCGCGCGGTGATCACCACCGAGAGCTCGCTGGTGGTGCTCGACCCCGAGCTCGCCGCCGCCGGGGTCCACCCGGCGGTGCGGGCGGCCGAGTGCCGGGCCTCGAACGAGGACCAGCTTCGCGACCCGTCCGAGCTCGATGGCGCTCGCCACCTGCGATCGCTGCTCGCCGACCTCGATCCTGCCGCGGCGGCAGCATTGCTGCGGGAACGGATCGAGGCGACAGCCTCGAACTCAGACCTGCTGAGCTCGCTCTAGCTCAACCCGAGCGGCGAGCGGCGAGTGCTTAGCGCCTGTACGCCAGGCCCGCCCACGAAGGCTCTCGCGAAAGCTCGATCGGCTCTGCGTCACGATCCGGCTGCACGTAGCCGAACGTGTGGGTCTCCTCGTCGAAGACGATGTCGAGCTCGCCCTCCTTGACTCGTTGGTCGAGCCAGGCGCCGCGGAAGACGAGCCTGCGGATCCAGTGCACGAGGCTGCGGTTCGCGGGCCCGACGAGCTCGGTCCAGTGTTCGTTGATGTGCTCCCCCAGGGCCGAGGTCGGCTCACGGATCTCGCCGTTGACCGCCAGCTCGAGCAGGTCGTGCAGCTCGTCGGACTCGAGTCCCTGGTCGACGAAGTCGAGCTTGACCGCGGCCTGCTCGACGCGTTGGGAGAAGTCACCCTCGTTGAAGGAGAAGCGCAGCTCGCCGTACTCGAGCACGTAGTCGGACCCCGACTCGTAATTGCCTCTCCGAGTTGCCTTCTCCACAGCTTCCGCTTCCGATCATCCGCCCCGATCAAGTTCACCCCGCGGGGCCTCCAGGGACGATCATCTTCTATCAAGCCTGGGCCGTCCGCATCAACACGCCGGGGCCTGAACGAGGGTTTGCAGGCTCGACGTCGAACGAGTCCTGTTCTCAGATTTCGAGCCGGGAGTCCTCGAGGTCGAGCTCGCGCTCGATCCGGCGCAGGACGTCGTCGTCGATCTCGCCGCGGTCGCGCATCTCGATCAAGACCGTGCGCTGGACCTCGATCAGCTCCCGGACAAGGCGTTGGTATGCCTGCGAACGGGTCTCGTAGTCGACGCCGTCGCCGCCCAGCCCGCCGTCGAACTCGCCGTCTCGGGAGCGGGCGGCAAAGCGCCGCTGCCGGTAGCGAAAGGCGCCGCGAACCCGCTCGACCGTGTCGTCGAGCGCCCACTCCTCGGAGGCCAGCTCGTCGACCCGCTCGAGTGCGGCGTCGGCGGCCCGCAACCGGGCGTCGATCTCCTCCAGCTCCGCCTCTTGGCCGGCGTCGTCGAAGCCGAGCCGGGAGATCAGCGCCGGCAGCGTGAGTCCCTGCAGCAGCAGGGTGCCGAGGATGACTGAGAAGACGAGGAAGATGATCCGCTCGCGCTCCGGGAACGCCCCGCCGGTATCGACGGCGAACGGGAGCGCGAGCGCGGCGGCGAGCGAGACGGCACCGCGGATCCCGGTCCAGGCGACGATCATCGTCTCCTGCCAGGGCTGGGCCGGGCCGGCGTCGCGCAGGCGCCGGAAGAGCGCGCGGGGCAGGTAGGTGAGCGGGAAGACCCAGGCAATCCGCAACGCGATCACCGTCGCGGTGACCAGCGCGCCCTCGGCGATCAGCTCGAAGGTGCCGATGCCCTCGATGCCGTCGGTCACGGTCGGAAGCTGCAGTCCGACCAGCACGAACAGGGCCGAGTTGAGCAGGAAGGTGACGATCTCCCAGACGGCGAGGCCCTGGATCCGGGTCGCCGGCGTCGTCAGACGCGAGGTCAGCCGCCCCATGTAGATCCCGACCGTGACCGCGGCGAGGATTCCCGAGACCCCGATCGCCTCCGCCGGCAGATAGGCGAAGTAGGCGGTGGCCAGCGCGATCGTCACCTCGACCGGGGAGTTGTCGATCCGGCGTCGCACCGCGGCGACGAGCCAGCCGACCGCGATCCCGACCGCGACCCCGCCAACGACCGTGAGCACGAACTCGCCGCTCGCTTCGATCAGGCTGAAGCTGCCGGTGAGGACCGCCGCGACGGCGAACTTGTAGGCGACCAGGGCGGTGCCGTCGTTGATCAGGCTCTCGCCCTCGACGATCGTCACGATCCGGGCCGGGACGCGCAGGCGCCTGGCGATCGCCGTCGCGGCGACGGGATCGGTCGGGGAGACGATCGCCCCGAGCACGAACGCCTCCGCCCAGCCGAACCCGAGCACCGCGCGGGCGACCAGCGCCACGCCGACCATCGTCGCCAGGACGAGGCCGACCGCGAGCATCCCGATCGGGCGCAGGTTGCGACGCAGCTCGCGCAGCGGGGTGAAGTAGGCGGCGGCGTAGAGCAACGGCGGCAGCAGGATCAGCAGCACCAGCTCGGGATCGAGGTCGACCTCGGGGACCCCCGGCGCCAGCGCCAGCGCGAGTCCCCCGAGCACGAGCAGGATCGGGTACGGGATCCGCGCCCACTCGGCGACGATCAACAGCGCGATCACCACCGCGAGGACCAGCGTCAGCACCAGCTCGAGCTCCATCGCCCTAGTTGTAGCCGAGCCCGGCGCGGCCGACCGGGGGCACCCGGCGCCGGTTCGGGGTTGTAGGCCGCGTGACCGCCACCGACCGCCCGCTGCGCTTCCGCCGGCTCCCCCTCGCGGACGTCGCCTCCCACCGGGTGCCGGTGGCGGTCACCTTCGTCTCGCGGGCCCTCGGCCTCGCATTGCTGAGCGCCGAGCGGATCGGGGACGGACTGCTGATCCCTCGCTGTCGCAGCGTCCACACGTTCGGGATGCGCGCCCCGCTCGACCTCGTCTTCCTCGACGCGGCGATGGCGCCGCTGTCGGTGCGGCGCGCGGTGCCCGCCAACCGCGTCGTCCGTGAGCCGCTGGCGTCCGCGGTGGTCGAGCTGCCGGCCGGGGTCGCGTCTCGGCGCGGCGGCGGCCGATGCTGACGCGCGAGCAGGACCGGCCGACCGTGATCGTCTGCGAGGACGACCCGGCGACCCTCGAGCTGCTCTGCCAGCACCTCGAGGCCGAGCAGTTCCGGCCACTCGCCGCGGACTCGGCGAGCGACGCGCTGCGCCTCTGCCACTACAAGCAGCCGGGCCTGCTGCTGCTCGACCTCGGCCTCCCGGATGCCTCCGGGCTCGACGTCTTGCGGCAGATTCGTGCCTCCGAGGGACTGACGGGCGAATACGACCCCGAGCTGCCGGTGATCGTGCTCAGCGGCCGCGGCAGCGATGCCGACCGGCTGCGGGGGCTGGTCTGCGGCGCTGACGACTACATGGTCAAGCCGTTCCAGGTCCAGGAGCTGGTGGCGCGGATCCGCGCCGTGTTGCGCCGCCGGCACGGGCGCCGCGCCGGGCCGCTCCAGGTCGGCGAGATCTTCGTCGACACGGCCCGGCGCGAGGTCACCGTGGCCGGCAGGCCGGTGCGCTTGGCCAACAAGGAGTTCAGCCTGCTGCGCGCGCTGGCCGCCGAGCCGACTCGGGTCTTCAGCAAGGCGGAGCTGCTGCGCGACGTCTGGGGGTTTCGCTCGATGGGCATACAGCCGACGTTGTCGCTATGGTCCGGCCCATGCACGGTGAAGCACAGAAGCTCGACGCGCTGATCCGGGTCTCGCGGGTCGACGGCCGCAAGGGCGACTCGTTCCGCTCGCCCGACCAGCAGCGCGAGAGCTGATCGAGCGTGGGCCGCAGGCCAACGGCGCCGAGATCGTCGACGTGGCACGAGGGCATCGGCCGCTCGGGCAAGACGATGGACCGCGCCGACGTCGACGCCGCGCTTGGAGCGGATCCGCGGCCGGGCAGACGGACGGCGTGATCGTCGCCTGGCTCGACCGCTTCTCCCGCGCGCCGGTCGAGGAGGCGCTGGCGATCTATCGACGACGATCGACGGCGGCCGGCGGGCAAGGTCGTCGCGGTCGACATGGCGGGCGCTCGACACCGCGACGACCCGACCGGCGAGATGGCGCTCACCGTGATGCTCGGCGTCGAACCGTCTGCAGTGGCGAAAGACGGCCGAGCGCTACGAGCGGAACCGCAAGCGAGGCGATCGCCGACGGGCAAGGCGGTCGGCGGCGCGCCGTTCGGCTACCGCTTCACGGACCCGACGCCGAAGGGTCGCGGCCACGGCGTCGTCGACTCCCACCTGGTGATCGACGCGGAGGCGGCGCCGATCGTCCGCGAGCTGTTCGAGCGCAAGGCGGGCGGCGCGACCTGGCTCGAGCTCGCGCGCTGGCTCGACACGGTCGCGCCGAAGCCCAACGGCGGGCATTGGGCGCGCTCGACGGTGGGCGGCATGATCGCGCTGCCGCACCTACCTGGGCGAGGTCCGCCACGGCGAGCACATCAACGCCAAGGCCCACGAGCCGATCGTCACCGCCGCGCTCTGGCGTCGGGCGCAGAACGAACCCGGTCGCCGAACGCCGCGCGGCACCTACCTGCTCTCCGGCCTCGCTCGCTGCGCAGGCTGCGGGCGGACGATGCGCGGCTCGACGCTCGGACGCAAGCCGAGCAAGGGGCGCAAGGCGCCGCCGCCGCGCGTCTACACCTGCGACACCGCGGGTGCGAGGCGCGCTCGACGATCGTGGTCGACCGCCTCGACGCCGAGGTCACGAGCAGTTGTTCGCCCACCTGGACGCCTTCCACGTCCGGGCGGTCGACGACGCCGAACTCGACGCCGCCCGGGCCGAGGTCGAGCAGCGCGCCGCCGAGGTCGAGACGGCTGGCGGCGGTGGTGCCCAGCCACCCGACCGCGGTCGCGGCCCACCAGGCGGCGCTCGAAGACGCCGAGCGGGCGCTGGTCGAGGCCGAGGATCGCGTTCACGACCTCACCGCCTCGCTGACCGCCGAAGGCCCCGACGTGCGCGAGCTGCGCGACGACTGGCCGTCGCTGACGCTGGCCGAGCGGCGCGAGATCCTGCGCGCCGGGATCGACGCGGTGCTGGTGCGGCGCGGCCCCTCACCCACGGCGAAGCCTCCTGCTGCCGACCGCATCCTGGTCCTCTTTCGCGGCACCGCCCCGGCCGAGCTCAACGGGCGCCCGAGGCCGATCACGACCTGGACCTGGGACGACGATCCAGGTTCCCTCGCCGCGGCGGCGTAGGACGGCGACGTAGGCGCTGGCGACGGCTCGGGTGGTCGGGTTCATGCCGCCGCCCTCTCGTCGAGGATCGCCTGATACATCGCGATCCCGCTATCGGGTGCCTCGTTCCGACCCGCGCAGATCGTCTCGGCGTCGGCGCCAGTCTCGCCCAGCGCCATGCTGGCCAGGAACGCGCCTTGGACCGCGCGGCCGGCGTCGGAGTCGATCGCGCGCTCGATCAGCTCGATCCGCTCATCGACCGTGAGCGGATCCGGGCGCACGATGTCCTCGCCGCCGCTCACGCGGCGACCTCGAGCTGGTTCCGCCGCCGGGGCCTCTAGGGCTGGCGGCTCAGATTCGCCAGGGTCGTCGGGACTGGCGCGCGAGCCGGTGCTGGTGCGCTGGCGACGGACTACCCGCCGCGATCCGCGGACCCGGACGTTGCAGGCCGGGCGCGGTGCGCGTCCGGACTGCGGGCGTGACGTGTGTTGGCGCCGGTGGGGCAGGCGGAAGGCGGCGGGGTTGAAGCGGGCGGCAGGCCCGCGGCGAAGGCTGGGATGCACCGGCGTGACGTTCGGGTCGGCTGCTCCGCGGGTGGCATTCGGTGCTGGGTGCGGTGGGCTGGTCGTCGGGTCGGCTGCTCCGCGGGTGGCGTTGAAGTTGGCGACCGGAGCCGGCGGTGCGGAGTCGTCCCGTAGGACGGCGGCGGCGGTCAGCGGGACGAACGGCGTCAGCTCGTCGTCGTCGACGATCGTGACTGCGTCAGTCGAGGCCATCGAGATCGAAGAGCGTCGAATGGTTCACAGCGTTGACTCTAAAGAGCCACCCGGACGACGGGCTCCAGAACGCGGACGAGGCCCCGAAGGGCCTCGACCTGTGAATCCATTGAGGACGCTCTACAGACCTCGACCCTTACCTTACCGCCGACATCGGCGGTGGACGAACCGGGAACGCCCGCCCCAGCGGCATTTACGATCTGCCCGTGGCCTCCGCCCACCGTGACGTCGAGACCGACAGAAGGAGATCGACCGACCCCGGCGCGAGAGGGCTACAGGCCGTCCTGCGCGCTCTCGGTCCCCTCGACCGATCCTTCACGTTCAGCGGCTTGCCCGGTCAGCTCACCGGACCCTCAGCGGTCGCGTTCACCGCTCTAGGGCCTTCCCAGCGCGCCCTCAGCCGGTCTCCGGGCCGATCCTTAGTTGCACGCCTGACTGGCCGTGCATCTCCCCGAGAAAGGCCGAGAAAATCACCGGTCGATCCGAAAAGACAGGGTCTGGGAGGGGGCGGATCGGAGTAGAAGCCCTCCTGGAAGGCAATCCAACAGAGAGGGAGAGCATGAGACTCCGCACTATCGCGCTCGCGGCCATGGTCGTACTGGCGCTGGCAACAACTGGTGCTGTCGCTGGCCAGCTGATCACCGGCAAAGACATCAAGAACGGCGCGGTCAAGAAGAAGGACCTGGCCAAGAAGGTCAAGGCCCAGCTCAATGACACAGCGCCGGGAGCGCCGGGTCAGGACGGGGCGGACGGCGCACCGGGCGAGGATGCCCAGACGCCGGTCGACGCCCTGCCCGGGCAGGGGTTCGTGACATCGAACCCCACGGTCAGTCTGACGCCGGACGGGGTCGAGTTCGGTCCCTACGCTGACGGTGGCGCAAGCGGAGGCTCGCTGCGCTTCGACGGGCTGAACGGTCAGCCGCTGAGCGCGATCCAGAGCCTCGTCTATGTCGGCCGGTACACAAGTGATGCCGATACGGGTGGAGTCGGCGTGCCCTACCTCCGGGTGTTCCTGGAGGGCGATGCGCACGACGCCATCTTCTCTCCCAATACGCAGCCGCCCGACCCGGACGTGGCCGAAGGTCCGTTCCACACCTGGGTCGCGACGAGCGGTCTGTGGCGCTACGACGACGACGGCGGTTCCGGCGGGCAGTACGGGGTGAACGGCGCCCCGTTCGCCACGGTCGTCGATGACCACGGCACCGAGACGATCAGCGGCATCTACATCACGACAGGGTTCTCGGCGGGCACCAACCTGTCGGCCCTGTTGCGGTCGCTCGAGGTGAACGGAGACACGTTCAACTTCGGCGGCTGATCAGTGGCGATACCCCGGGGTGTGCACGGATCGCATACCCCGGGGGCTCGTCGAGCCACTCGGCGTAGTCCGCGCGGCGAACATGTCGGGCCCGAGGATCGCTTCTACCCAGCACCCTGCCTCGAGCGCTGAGGCTCGAGCACGATCACTGTGGATAGAACCTGAGCGCCTCTCGACCCCGGCTCATGCCGGGCCGGTCGCGGGTGCTCACAGGAGCATGAGCGCCGCAGACTCGACGGTCACATCCCCCCGCTGCAGGAGGAACGCGATCACCCAGAGCACGACCAGGGCGACGACCAGCCAGAGCAGGACCTTGACCGAAAACGGCCAAGTTGCCCATCGCCCTCTCATCGCCGCGCAGCGTATCGCCAACCGAGGCCCCTTCCCTTGGCCCAGTGGCTGCGGGAGTACCGCTTCTCGTCCAAAGCGGAGCTGCATCGCTGGCCGCCCTCCTCTCTAGGAGGCGTTTTGGAAACTGGGCTCCGTCGGGTGTAGGCTCGTAGCCGTCTCGCTTCGACGCGAGGGGAATCATGTCGGTTCAGCGGTGCGTGCCTTCTTCTCATCATCTGCGCGCTGGCCATCGGTTTCGCGGCAGGGCCAGCGTCGGCGACCTTCCCCGGCAATGACGGACGGATCGCCTTCGACGTCGTCAGGCCGAAGACGGACAGCGTCGAGATCTTCACGGCCAGCGCCGACGGTGGCGACACCCAGAGGCTGACCTCCAACCCCGACAACTTCTCCGTGTTCCCTGACTGGTCCCCCGATGGAGAGACGATCTCCTTCACCAGCAGCAGTGGGCCTGGGTTCGCCCAGATCTACACGATGAATGCGGATGGAAGCGGTGTCACCCAGCTCACCCGGGGTCCCGGAGCCCACGGCCTCTCGGGCTGGTCGCCGGACGGCAGCAGACTGGTGATCAGGTCCGCCTGGGGCGGCGGCCACGCTCTGCAGGGGATCTGGATCATTCCCGCGTTCGACCCCGACGGCGTCACCCAGGAGGAGGCGCAGCGAGTGACGACGATTCCCGCGGGCGTCAAATTCGACTCTTCCCCGCAGTTCTCGCCCGATGGGGGCTCGATCGTCTTCGCCCGCTACAAGAGCCGACGCAGGTCGGCGATCTACCGAGTGAACACCGACGGGACTGGCCTGCAGCGCCTTACCCGGTGGCGCTTGAATGCGTCCAGCCCCGACTGGTCGCCCGACGGTCAACGGATCGCCTTCGACTCGGGCGACTCCGGGACCCCGGGGAGCAAGGGCGACATCTATGTCATGCGCGACGACGGCGGCGGGCGGACGAGGCTGACCGACGGGCCGCGACTTTCCGCGGGCGGGCGCGTCGACCTCATCCAAAATCCGGTCTGGTCGCCGAGCGGAACCAAAATCATGTACGTGCGTCTCCGGCCCACGCGGAATGCACTGGTTGCAATGAACGCTGACGGGTCGGACAAGCACGTCGTTCTCGACCGACCGCGCGTCCCGAATGGAGTCGACTGGGGCACGCATCCCTAGCTGCGACCGCGTGCCACAGCTGGTCTTCGGGCACAGCGGACTCCCAGCGCCGCGCTCTTGCTTCCCATGCAAAAGCGACGCTTTGGCCTCAACAAGGGCGCCGGTCACGCGGCAAGGAACCGCTCCGTTGGTTCGCTCAAGGGCCCTTGCCGACGGCGCGCGGTGGTCGCGGGAATCAGTGGTCTCAAAGACGGCACGGCCGGGCGGACGCGAGCTGGTTCGGAAGCAGACCTCGGCCCGTTAGTCCCCGGCCCATCGACGTGCAACAAATCGGCGCGCTGTGCCGTTTCACGCCCGATGCCGAAGTTCCTGAGGAGCGTCGTGCGGCTTCACTTGCCCAGGATGCGATCCAGCTCGTCATCGAGGGGGTCGCGATCCTTTTGCTCGGCCCGAAGTGCGCGCTCGAGCGCGATCATCGCGCTTGTAGAGCCCTCCCGAGCCTTCTCGGTCAGCAGCTGAAGCACCTCGGCACGGTCGGCGATCTGGGTGTCGGTCATGATTTCCCATCCTTTTTTTCGCAGCTTGCCAGTCGGCGGTCTGCGGAGCATGTGATTCCGCGTCCGCGACCGTCCCTTCCCCGTGACTGCGCTCCGAGTTGTGTCCGTGCAAACGCGAGCAGGGGTTGGCCCCCACCGGCGCGCGAGTGCAGCCACCTCGGCGGCCCCAGACGCGAACGGTTTAGGGATCCCTCCCCGTGGTATCGGCCGACCGCGGCTAGGTAGGAGCAGGCATTTCCCACGGCCGCGTGAGAAGATCCCGGCGGTTCACGGAAGACACGCGTTCGGAGGGGGATCTATGAGTCCGAAGCCCAAGGATGGGTCGGAAGAGTTGTTCTCGGCACTGGAGAAGACGGATCGAAGTTGCCGTCTCCTCCTTAGACAGCTGCGGGAGTCCTACCCGGCCGTCCTCGATGACCCCGAGTTCGAGAAGCCTGTGAAGCTCGCCCGGCGCTCGGTCCGCGAGAACCGGGTGTTGCTCGGAACCGAGCCGCCCACGTAGCCGGTACATCCGCCGCGCCTCTCGCGCCCTCTTCCCGCCCAACCCCCGTCGCGAGATACTGCGCGGGCGATGTCGCAGGAGAACGTGGAGATCGTCCGCGAAGCGGCTGCGGCCTTCAACCGTGGGGACTTGGATGCATGGCTGGAGTACGTTGCGGACGACATCGACCACCGGGCGGTCGAGGGTGCACTCGACGACCAAGGCCCGATTCACGGCAAGGACGCGGTGCGCGCCTACCTGGATGACTGGGTCGGCACCTTCGACGATTTCAGGAGCGAGCCCGTCGAACTGATCGAGGCAGGCGAGGACAAAGTCATCGCCGTGACGAGGATCAGCGGTCGTGCGAAGCTCAGCGGAGTCGAGACTGACCTGACTTTCGCCGCCCTCTACACGATCCGAGACGGGAAGATCGTGCGGGGCCGCGAGTATTGGACCCGTGACGAAGCCCTCGAAGCCGCCGGGCTGTCGGAGTAGGCGATGTCGCAGGAGAACGTCGAGGTTGTGCGCAAGACCTGGGACGCATGGCTTCGCGGCGACCTGGATGGCCTCCTTGCCCACTACGCACCCGAGGTCGTCTACGACCTGACGCACTTCCGCGAGTGGCCCGACAACATCCATCGCGGGCACGACGCAATACGCCACCACTTGACCGAGTGGCTGGACGTCTGGGATGACTACGAGGTGGGCGTCGAGGAGATCCGGGCCGCACCGAACGGGCGCGTCGTGAGCCTCGCGTGGCAGCGGGGACGAGGTCGGCAGAGTGGACTCGCGATGGACATGGAGTGGGCTGGGATCGCCACCGTGCGCCACGGCAAGATCATCCGGTTCGAGGCGTATGACGACCGAGCGAAGGCCCTCGAAGCCGCCGGGCTTGAGGAGTAGCCGCTGAGGCAGAGGAGCGCCAACAGGCGCGACTGACCGCAGCTGTTCTGGCCGCATAGGACCTATCTACTCAGCTAGGTCACGGCCAGAGCGAGATACTGCGCGGGCGATGTCGCAGGAGAACGTCGAGGCGATCGCGCTGCGGCGGCGCCTCGGGCTGACGGTTCGCGCCTTCGCACGCCTAGACCACGCCTAGCCCGGCCCGCGTATACCGAGCGTATACCGCCATGTTGGAGCCTTCTGGCTGTCAAGCAGAAGGGAAGGACGACATGGGTAAGCGATTTGGGATTGTGATCGGGATGGCTGCGGCTGGGGTGATGGCGCTCGGGACGCAGACGGCGGCGGCGGCGCACGTACAACACGAAGCTGACGATCAGCGAGGCCCGCGGGCATCTTATCTGGGGCCACGTGTATTCAGGCGGCGGGAGGAAGTGCGAGGTTGGGCGACGGGTGACCCTGTTCAAGCAGAAGCCCGGGGCGGATCGCAAGATCGTCGCTGTTCGAAGCGGGGGCCGCTGGCGCTTAACGGGGGCGGGTACCTGGGGCTTGGGGGTCCCCCAAGGTTCGCTTCCTGTCAAGGCTGGGTGGCGCGTGTATGCCAAGGTGACGCGCAAGGTGGGCGATGGGTTCGTGTGCATCAGCGACCGCTCGCCGATCTGGACGGTCCGGTAATCCGCCCCGAAGCCGCCGGGCTGCGGGAGTAGGTACGTCGGTTTTCGAAGCTCGCTCCCGGACACAGTGTCTCTGCGACTGCCAAAACGCCGCCTTCGCACGCCTAGACCACGCCTAGCCCCCGGCCCTGTGATACCGAGCGTATACCGCCGTATTGGAGCCTTTTGACTGTCAAAGGCACGAGCTGCCATGGAGAAGGCGGGAGGCCACGACACCAAGGAGGCCCGAAATGAGGACTCACACGATCACTACCAAGGCGAGCACGATCGTTTCCGGCGGCATCCTCGCGCTGGGCCTCGCCGTCGTGCTCTGGACCGCCACGGCGAGCACCGCCAGCGCGGACAGGGGCCTCACCGAGCGCAGCTCCGGGGCCGGGCCCTCGTCACCGACCCTTAGCCCGTGGTACTGCCCGCCGCCAGCGACGCAGTCGACCACTCTCGAGCAGGTCCGGGGGTGCCTTGATTTCACCCCCGAGCCGAGCTTCGGCTTCGGTGATCGCCAGGTCGGAACCGCGAGCCCGGCGCAACCCTTTGCCCTGGGGGTCTTCGACAACGATTCCTTCAACCCCACGATCAGCGTCTCCGGCGACTACGCCCAGACCAATAACTGCCCACCGACGCTGTCGGCTGGTGCCTTCCCGCAGATCCAGGGCTGCCTCATCAACGTCACCTTCGCCCCCACGGGCACCGGGCCCAGGCACGGCACCCTGAGCACCGGACCGGGGGGCCCGACGGTGGCGCTCACCGGCAACGGGGTCACCACCCCGACTCCGTGGGACTGGCCCGTGGAGCTCTCGGGGCCTAGGAAGCAGAACCCCACCATCCACCCGGGGAGCTGCGATGGCCCAACGCCCGCCTATACATGTGGAGCTAATTGCGAGCGTTACAGTTGCGCCGTGATCGTCAGAGCGAGCTGTGGCGGCAGGGCGTGCACCGCACGCGCCGAGGCGAAGCTGACGAGGGTCAAGAACGACAAGCTCAAGCCGAGCAGCGCTTCGTCTCGCCAGGGTCAGATCGATGCTGGAGCTGAAGGTGCCGCTGAAGACGCGCATTCAGGCCGGCAAGGCGCTCGCCGAGGGCAAGAAGGTCAAGGCGAAGGTCACCGTCCGCGCGAGGGACGCGGCCGGCAACGGGACGACCGCGAAGCGCACGATCAAGATCGTCAAGGGAGCATGGCAGTAGGAACGACCCGGGCGCCGAGGGTGTCAGTCTGGATGGAAGGGCCGCCTCGGCGGCCCTCCTCGTACCGGTGCGGGGAGTGATGAGCGCCCCTCGAAGCCGCCGGCTTCACTTGCCCAGGAGGCGATCCAGCTCGTCATCGAGGGTGTCGCGATCCTTTTGCTCGACCCGAAGTGCGCGCTCGAGCGCGATCATCGCGCTCGTAGAGCCCTCCCGAGCCTTCTCGGTCAGCATCGCAAGCACCTCAGCACGGTCGGCGATCTGGGCGTCGGTCATGATTTCCCATCCTTTTTTTCGCAGCTAGCCAGTCGGCGGTATGCGGAGCATGTGATTCCGCGTCTGCGACCCTCCCCCCGCCGCGCGATACTGTGCGGGCGATGTAGCAGGAGAACGTCGAGATCGTGCGGCGGATGCTCGACCAGGGGCCGGAAAGACCTCAGGCCCTGTTCGAGATCCCCGCCGACGACGTCGATTGGGATGCCACCGCTCTTGGGACGCTGGAGCTGACCGACCTGCCACGGCCGAGATGCCGTGATGGAGTTCTTTCGTCGCTGGGTGAGCGCGTTCGATGAGTGGGGCTATGAGTGGGGCGAATTGATCGAGGGTGACGACCGCGTTGTGGTCCGGATTCACCAGTGGGGACGCGGGAAGGGCAGCGGGGTCGCCGTGGATGATCGCTTCTGGCAGGTGTGGACCCTGGGCGACGGAAAGGTGATCCGGGTGACGCACCACCGGGATAGGGAGCGCGCCCTCGAAGCCGCCGGGCTTCAGGAATAGGCGATGTCGCAGGAGAACGTGGAGCTCGTGCGACGTATTTACGAGGAGGCGCTGATCGGCGTCTTGTCCAAGGCACCCTGTCGATTCGCCTTGCTCAAGGTATCCGGGCGGCAAGCCGCCGCCTGAGCGTCTGCGTTCGATCGAGCCGAATCTGGCGCGGGTTCGCTCAGCCGGGCTTGACGGGGAAGATGCCGAAGCATCGGTTCATGGGGGACCAAGGGCGACTTTCGATCCCAGAGGAAGGCGCATCGGCCTTCAGATCACCTCGTTGACTTCACTCGCCCCAGGACCGTTAGCGCCACGAGCCGCGAGACCAGCATCGCTACGAACGCGAGCCCGACGATCTGCTCGATCATGACGAGGCTACGCCCGAACGGTTTCACGGGAACAACATCGCCCAAGCCGGTGCTCGAAAGGGTCGTGAAGCTGAGAAACAAGAGCTCCATCCAGGTCCGCTCCCCAGTGGGGTCCACCGCCGCCGTAAAGGTCGCGGGCTCGATGGACTGGCAGACGACGTAGACGTAAGCGAAGGCCCAGGCGACTAGGGTGAAATCGCGCCGACGGCGAAGAGCTCGTCGCGGGTGACCCTGTGATCCGCCAGCATGTAGGCGATCAGAGCCCCTGCCGCATAGAAGTAGAGAATTGCCTCGAGCGCGGAGGAGTAGGGCAGGAGGTCGTCGGTGCCTGTCACCGCCTGGATGAGCAGCAGAACCGCCGCCGGAAGCGCGAGCCCCAGGGCGACTCCCGTGAGGCCGGGCGAGTGTCGCACTGCCAGCACGACGAGACCGAGGATTCCGATGCCGAAAAGGCTGAAGAGCGCTCGCCCGGCGTCGCTGTCCTCCATGAGCGGATAGAAAAGGACGGCCGCGAGCTGCCCAGCGAGGAGGACGGCGGAGGGCTCCCGCTTTGCGACGCTCCACACGCCGTCCAACTTACGACCTGCTTCGGTCGTGCCGTCTCGGCCTCGTCCGCCAGAAAGGGCCCCCGGCAGGTACCGCACCTGGTCCCGACTGCTGCGTCCAATGAGTCCAAGGCGTGTCTGGCCGGGGAACGGGGACGTCGTCGAGACGCATCGAAACTGATCTAGGGCCGGCCGGATGAACGCCTGGTCCGCCCGCACAGATCGGGGCGGCGATCCTGACCATGCGCCCGGGACCGCGACGCCGACCTGTGCTGGCACGCCGTAACGTCATGGCGGTGAGCGAGGCGGGGCAAGAGGGCGCGCGCACTGTCCTCGTGATCGGGGACGGCGATCTGAGCGACGAGGTCGCGACCGCGCTCGACTCGGCCGGCGCCGACGTCGAGCGCCTCGGGCAGCCGGACGAGGAGGAGGTCCGCCAGGCGCTCGAGAACAGGTCGGTCGACTCGGTCGCCGTGGTCGCGCGGGACGACGCCGTCGTTCTGC
>CAVZRL010000010.1:0-70924 GCA_963777775.1 uncultured Solirubrobacterales bacterium
GAGTGGCGATCTCGACTCGTGGCGAGCATTTGCGCTTTTCGTCGGAAGGAGGACTTCCGGGCCCGGCGTATGGGGCGACGTTTCGCCGCGAACTGCCGGAAACCGCCGGCGTGTCTCAGTCAATCGGGGCGGCTGTATGAACTTGGCTTCGTAGAGCGGCATGGGCGGCCAGGGTCTGCCAGGTGTCTGGCTCACTCGCCCACCGCCTGCCGCAGCGGCACGACGTTGGCCCCAATCGCCCGGTCGATCTCCTCCAATGCCCCGACATCGCCGTGGCCGTAGAGGTCCTCGATCATGTGCGGCGTGTCACCGAGCTGAGCTCCGACGACTCGCGACGGCAGGCCCATCCGGACGTACAGCAGGTGTTCGCCCGCCACGACCGCACCTGCGTCCATTGCGGCGCGCCGGCCACCGATATCGACCATTTGACCCCGATCGGCGACGGCGGAACCGACGAGCTGAGCACCTCAGGCCCTCGTGTGCGGCCTGCAATCGAGGTCGGCGCTGACCCGATCGCCCTCGCCGAGGGACGCGCGCTCCGCGAGCCCGCGGCCTCTAGAGGCGTCTAGAAACGAAGCGCGCGTTCACGGCCGGTCAGGGTTGGGCGTCGTGGATGGTGATGTTCCCGTGCGTAATCGGCGCAGCGGCCCCCGCTTCGTCGATGAAGTCGGCGCATGTCGACGCCGGCGCATCGAAGATATCCCAGCCATCGCCCCCGCCGCCCGGCAAGCCGCCGTCCCGGACGACCTCAACAAACTCCGTCCCGGGCGGATTGTCCGGGTCGTTTGTCTTGACCACCACGGTCCCGTACGCTGCCTGGCTCCCCTGCACCGCGAGACAGATCACGTCCAAGCGGAACTTGATGGGACCGGGACCAGGAGTTGTCGCGCTCTCGTGACCCCGCGGGTTCTCACCGTTCGGGCCGCTCTTCGCTTGGAGCCCGACGTTCTCACCGAACATGTCGCCGAATCCACCTTGGATCGAATCGTTGTTCACGTTCGCGGCTCCGGCGCCGCCCACGATCGACGCGCCCATGCCAACCGCCGCGACGGCGATAACCGACGACACTCGAGCCCTTCGTCCCCTCCGCATGACCTCGCTCCTCTTTGTCGCACCAGGATGGACCCGCGAAAGCGCCGGCCCCTACGCGGTCAGACTCTCACGACGTTCGGGAGATTGCAACCCGTGTGCCGCGCCCGAAACTCCTGCTAGACGCCCAAAGCGAACTGCGCGTCCCTCGGACATCATCATCGCGGAGCCTCGTGACGCCCGGTTATCGCCAGTGTCGCGGTTTGTGCTCGCGTGCAGGGAAAACGACCCCGGCATGCCCGGTCGAGCGGCAGCCGTGCGTAGCCGCGGGGATGCGGTTCGGGCTGCAGTCTCAGCGTCCGAGGTTGCGTCAGAATGGGCCAGTGGCCGCCCCCGCCGCCCACCGTGACGTCGAGAAGCAAAAGGAGATCGACCGACCCCGGCGGAGAGGGCTACAGGCCGTCCTGCGCGCCCGAATGCGAGCCGTGCTCGCCGCCCAGGAGGTGATCACGCACCGCGAGATCGGGGCGCCCTACGCGCTCCGACAGAGCCTGATCGACCTGGCGGCAGTCGCCGAGCTCGTCGCCGAGCAGCTGCCGCCGCCGCGGATCCAGGTCAGGCGGTCCTAGGTGTGCCGCCTGCGGGCGGCCACGGCGGCGGCGACTCCGGCAGCCACCACGGCCGCTGCGAGAATCTTCTTATCCATGTCGTCCTTCCTTGCGTAGGGGCACCCGGATGCAAACGATACGACGAGGTCCGTGGCGCCCCTTCGTGCGAAGGCAGGCGCGAAAGTCGGCGCCGGTCAAGGTGACGTGGCGTTGCCCGCGTTGCGGGGGTCCGCACGCTCTCGCGAAGTGCTCCGTGCCGCCAGCCGCCTAGCGACGATCCGGTGGCTCACGGACACCGCCCCGAGCGCTGAGAGGCCTGCCAGATCCTAAGCGGGCCGGTCGGCGACGGCGCCGGTCATGCGTAGCGACCATCGACCCGCTGCACGCCGTTTTGCGCGGCGCAGTGCGACTGTGAGCGGGAGCGCGGGTTCAAGAATTCGAACACAAGGAGGGAATCATGCGTAGGTCAGCTTTCGTGGCGCTTCTAGCCTCAGTAGTCCTCAGCAGTGGAATCGGTTTCGCTGCAGCGAAGCTCAGTGAGCCGGATGGCGCGAGGGCGGCGAAGTCAAAGGCGGTCGTCAACCAGTTGAACAGGCTTAACGAGGCCGTTCAGACGGGCAACCGACGCCTTCATGCGCTCGACGACTCAATCGAGCCGAGCAACGGCTACCTAAACGACATCGAGCGCCACACCAAGGGCACATGCGAGGAGGTCAGTGCCGGATTCAATAACGACTGCTCGACGTTCTTCTCCCCGTCGCGCCCGGCCAGCGGTTAAGGGAGACCTCGCGCCGGACGAGCGGCACGGCCGGGCGGACGCGGCTGGGAACGAATGCCAACCACCGCGCCCGTTAGCCCCGGCCCATCGGCGTGCAACAAAGCGGCGCGACGTGCGGTTCCCGCCCGACGCCGAAGTTCCTGAGGAGCGTCGTACGGGCTTCACTTGCCCAGGAGGCGATCCAGCTCCGAGTCGAGGGATTCACGCTGCTCGCGGTCGCGCTGCTCAACCGCCCGCAGTGCCCGCTCGAGCGCAGCGGCCGCGGTGATCGACCCGGCCCGTGCCTGCTCGGTGAGGATCTTCAGGACTTCTTCGTGGGTGGCGATATCGGGCATGGGCGCTCCTAAAAACGGTGGCTGCTTTTTTCGCAGCTGACCACCCGGCGGTCGTTGAGGCGGGGGCTCAGCCGCCGGCAACCCTCCCCCCGTCGCGGGATACTGCGTGGGCGATGTCGCAGGAGAACGTCGAGCTGACTCGACGCGGCATTCGGAGCGTTGACACGTTCTGGGAGCTGCTTGCCGAGGACGTGGTCTGGGACGTAGGCCTGAACCCGGTTCCGGATATCCACGGCGTGTACGTCGGCCGCGATGCGGTTATCGAGGCTACTCGCCGTTACTGGGGCGCCTGGGACGACTACCGGCTGGATGCGGAGGAACTCATCGACGCAGGATCGAGCGTCGTTGTCGTCGTGCGGGAACGGGGACGAGGTAAAGGCAGCGGGACTCCGTTTGACCGTCGCTGGGCGCAGGTGTGGACGTTCGGGGAAGGCCGGATCGTCCGATGGGAGCTTTTCGTAGACAGGGCGTCTGCCCTCGAAGCCGCTGGGCTGTCGGAGTAGGCGATGTCGCAGGAGAACGTCGAGGTGATCCGCAGCCTGTACGAGATCGGAGCAGGGGACTGGTTCAGCGTTGCCCCTGATCAAATCGACCGGGCCTTCCGCGACTACGTCGACGAGCAGTTCGAGGCACGGTTGCCGTCGGACTATCCCGAGGGCGAGCCGGTGTTTCGCGGACGCGAGGGGTTCGATGAGATGGTGGCCATGCTCGCTGACACGTGGGGCAAATGGCGGCTCGAACCGGAGCGCTTCCTCGACGCTGGTGACCGCGTCGTCGTCTTTGTGCGCATACTGGCTGAGGGCGGGGCCAGCGGTGTGCCGATCGAGTTGGAGACGACTCACGTCTGGACCATTCGCGGCGCTCGCGCCACGTCCATGAATGCGTATCGGGACCGTTCTCAAGCCCTCGAAGCCGCTGGGCTGTCGGAGTAGGCAATGTCGCAGGAGAACGTCGAGATCGTTAGGCGGGCCCACCAGGCGTTTAACCGAGGCGACGTCGACGCGGCGATAGCGCTTCTTCGACCGGACGTTGAAATCGTTCGTCCGGGGATTGATCCGCCACTCAAGGGTCAGGAGGCGGTACGAGCGTGGATGGAGCCTGACGCGTTCGCGGAACAGAGGATCGAGCCGCTCGAGTTTCGGGTGAACGGCGACAAAGTGCTGGTGCGCCAAGAGCTGTTCGCTCGCGGGGCGGGAAGCGGAATCGAGCTGGACGTCGGCTCCTGGGCGGTCTGGACGCTTGATGATGAGGGTTTCATCGCACGCGGAGAGATGTTCATGCTCGATCAGGAAGCGGACGCCCTCGAAGCCGCCGGGCTGTCGGAGTAGGCGCCGGTCGCGAGTTTTTGAGCTGGGCGCCGGGATCACAGTCCCACTTACCGGTGGGCGCCGTTTGCGTTTCGTCGTCCCGCGGCCAACGAGCCGCACTGCGTGCAGCGCGGCCGTTGGCCTCAGTCCGCCCCCACTCAGCCGATCACATGGAAGATGAAGTCGAACTTCGTTCCTGCTGGGTTGTGGAACTTGAGCTCCATCTCGCCACGCGCGTTCCGGTACTTGCCCGTGCCTCCGGTGATCGCGAGGACGCTGTCACCGGTGTCTGAGAACGGACCCTGGACCGTGATCTGCCCCTTTTGCAGGAACGTGGTCCAGCTGCACTCCCATGACTCGCCCACGACGATGCGGACGCAGGATCCCTGACTGGTGCCGACCGGCTCCGTGTCGGCCTTGTTGAACACCTCGTTCGCAAAGGTGAGGATGTTCCCGACGTCGTCGCCGGCCGTTCCATTGGTGACGGCGTCGGTGGTCGCGTGTTCGACCACCCGGATCGTCTTACCTCCCTTGTGACCGCCGGGACCCGCGCTCGCGCCCACCACGAGCACGAGTATCACCGAGGCCGCCAAGAGCGCGAGTGCGATTACCCGCTTCATTTCCGCCTCCTTCTTTCGAGCCGGGCCAGGGCCTATCTGTTAGAGAGGGGCGACCCCTGGGTCCGGCGTGCATTCAGCCGCGTAGCGGCCTGGACACTCCCCTTGGGGGGATGCCTCGACGCTATCGCTTTCTCTCGTTGCGTACGAGGCGATTCACCACGCTGCACTAGCGCCAACCTCGGTTGCAGCGAGCGCACGAGGGCCGCAGGTTCGCCAGCGCATCGCTACCGCCGTCGGCGATCGGGACGATTTGGTTGATATCGGTGGCCGGTGCCCCGCAATGCAGGCCGAAGCGGCCGTAGCGGGCGACAGGGCTAAGACAAGCGTTCTCGACCTTGCGCGCACGGCGCGCTAAACGGCGGTCCAACCGATGCGCTGTGTCAGAACCGGGTCGGCACGGCCGGGACGGGCGCGAGCGGAACGTGCGCAGACCTCGGCCCGCTTGATCCCGGCCCATCGACTGCAACAAATCGCGAGGGTGTGCGGCGTCCACCGCGCCGAAGTTCCTGAGGAGCGTCGTGCGGCTTCACTTGCCCAGGATGCGATCCAGCTCGTCATCGAGGGTGTGGCGATCCTTTTGCTCGGCCCGAAGTGCGCGCTCGAGCGCGATCATCGCGCTCGTAGAGCCCTCCCGAGCCTTCTCGGTCAGCATCGCAAGCACCTCAGCACGGTCAGCGATCTGGGTGTCGGTCATGACTTCCCCTCATTTTTTCGCAACTTGCGACTCGGCGGTCGGCGGAGGACGCGATTGCGCGTCCGCGACCCTCCCCCCGTCGCGGGATACTCCGGGGGCGATGTCGCAGGAGAACGTGGAGATCGTCTTGCGACACGTCGAGGCGCTCAAGCGACGAGACGTGGACGCGCTCATCGCCCTTGTCAGTCCCGACGTCAAATGGGAGGACGCCGTCTTCTTTACGGAGCCAACCCACGTCTACCGGGGCGAGGCGGGGGTCAGAGCCTGGTTCCAGGCGACGGTCGAACCGTGGGAGAGCGTCGATGCCGAGGTAGAAGAGGTCGCCGAGGCCGGGGATGACCGGGTTCTGCTGGGGGGCGTGATGACGGCTCGCGGCAAGGCGAGCGGGGTAGAGACCCAGCTCCGCGGGTGGATGGTCCTCTGGGTTAGGAACGGCAAGATCACGAGGCGACAGGTCTTCCGCGTCCGCGACGAGGCCCTCGAAGCCGCCGGGCTGCGGGAGTAGGCGATGTCGCAGGAGAACGTCGAACTGTTCAAGGAGTACATCGAGAAGTTCAACCGCGGTGACGTCGCTGGCGCGCTTCGCTACGGCCACCCGGAGATCCGGTTCGAGCACAGGCTCGTGGAACTCCAGGGGGAGGTGACTGGAATCGACGCGGTCCGGGATTGGTTTGAGGACGCCATTAATCTCTTCGACCGCTGGACCGTCGACTGCGACGACTACCGTGATCTGGGCGACCGGGTGCTGGCGCTCGGTACGGCCCGTGCCCTCGGGAAGGAGAGCGGGGTTGAGGTGGAAATGCCCTATACGGTCCTGGCCAAGTTCAAGGATGGCCTCGTGATCGATTTCACCGACTACGGCGATAGAGAGAAAGCCCTCGAAGCCGCCGGGCTGTCGGAGTAGGCGATGTCGCAGCAGAACGTCGAGGTCGCGGGGCGGCGGGTATAGGATCGCGGGCGAAGGCGACCTGGGAGGCAACACATGTTCATAGCGGCCGACTATCAGTTCGGAGAAGTCTTCTGGACGATCGTCGTCTTCTTCGCCTGGGCCGCCTGGATCTGGATCGCGATCACGTGCTTCATCGACATCTTCCGCCGTCACGACATCGGCGGCTTGCACAAGGCCGCCTGGGTGGTGTTCATCATCGTGGTCCCGTTCTTGGGCGTCCTGGTCTATTTGATCGCCCAGCACGATGAGATGCGCGAGCGAAGCATGGAGCAGGCCAAGAGCCAACAGGCCGCGATGGACCAGTACGTTCGCGACACCGCTGGCGGCTCGGCGAGCGAGATCGCGAAGGCCAAGGAGCTGCTCGACTCCGGGGCGATCAGCCAGGCGGAGTTCGACTCGATCAAGGCCAAGGCGCTTTCTTAGAAGGACGCCCTCGACGCCGCCGGGCTGTCGGAGTAGGCCGCGGGCCCACGTCTGCACGTGCGTTAGGGTCGGCCAAGGATGGAGACGATCAACGGATGCACGGTTATCCCGCCCCCGGAGACCCCGGACCCGATCACGCTTGGCCCCGATGAGACTCGGGGGTCCTACGTCGCGATGGTCGGGATGTTCCCGCCAGGAGAGCCCGGCCCGCCGCTCCACACGCATCCCCGCACCGACGAGACGTTCTACGTGGCCTCCGGCGAGGCCACGTTCCTTCTCGGCGACCGCGAGATGGAGGTGGCTCCCGGCAGCACGGTCTTTGTCCCGCGCGGAACGCGCCACACCGTCTGGAACTCCGGGGAGGTCCCGGTCCGCGGGGTCATCCTCGTGTCCCCGGGTGACGCCGAGCACGTCTTCGAGCCCGCCGAGTAGGCAGCTCAAGCCGCCGGGCTGTCGGAGTAGGCGAGGCATCAGCAATCGAACGTCGAGGCAATCGCGCTCGGCGGCTCCTCGGGCTGACGGTTCGCGCCTTCGCACGCCTAGACCACGCCTAGCCCGGCCCTTTGATACCGAGCTGATACCGCCGTGTTGGAGCCTTCTGGCTGCAACCGGCACCGAGCCTCGCCCCATCGGGAGGCCAGACCTGAGGCCACGACATCAAGGAGGCCCGAAATGAGGGCTCACATGGAAGGGAAGAGCAAGCGAGGAGCTGCGTTGGCAGCTGCGGCGCTGATCGCTGTGGTCGTGATCGGTGCGAACGCGGTGCCGTCGGCGGCGGCAGCGAAACAAGAGGTCCCGTGCACGTACGGTGGCGCTCAGGCGCTCCTGCGGGCGGCTCCAGTGGGAGCCACGCAATCGTTACGTTCCGACCGACCGCACCTCGGTCAGCTCATGGATCGGTGCCAGTTCCGCGGGTACCGGGGTGGGGAAACGTTCACGTTCCGGGAAGGCGACTACATCGTGGGCGGCATCATCCAGTTCTGGACCTACGAGGAGATGGACGAGTTCGGATGGAGCCGCGCCAAAGCGATCGAAGACCTGCGGCTGGTTACCCAGCGAGTCGAGATGGCCACCGTGACCGACGGCAACTCTGGGCCGTTCAAGCCCGTCCCGATCATCGAGACCACGTACCGGGATGCCCAACTTGCGGTTAATGACTGGGGGCATATCGTCTACAACCAGCGGGCGTTCATCACGCAGTTGCCCGCCGGGGAGTACCTGGTGCGATGGACGCAGTCCTATGCGGGAGAGGACTTCGAGACAAATCGAGGTCCGCCTGCTCGTGATACCTGACTGAGTAGGGTTTGGCCTGGGCGGGTTGTTCATCTCCCGCGCCAAACCGCGAGGCTGTCGTAGCTAGCTGAGAGGGCTGTGCGGGCGCCCCGGCCGGACTGACCGGGGCGTCCGCCTTTCGGCATCAAGCGGCTGAATCTCGCTCGGCGGCCCCTCGGGCTGACGGTTCGCGCTTTCGCACGCCTAGACCACGCCTAGCCCGGCCCCTTTGATACCGAGCTGATACCGCCGTGTTGGAGCCTCCTGGCTGTCAACCGGCACCGAGCCTCGCCTCATCGGGAGGCCAGGCGGGAGGCCACGACACGAAGGAGACCCGAAATGAGGGCTCACGGAAACGAAGGACGACTGGGTAGGCGATTCCTGCTCGCGGCGGGGCTGATCATCGCCCTGGTGGTGCCGTCCGTCGCATTCGGCGGCACTGCCACGTTCTATCCGGAAAACGATTCTGGCGGCTGGATCGGGATGGACGTCGAGCGCGGGAATGAGAAGAACAAACGGGTCGAGGCCCTGGTACTCGGATATTTCAGAGTCAACTGCCCGAAGAGCGGGCCGACGACAGTCCAGACGGATCTGGACGAACCCATCACCGGCAATATCGTCCAACACGAGATAGCCATCGATGCCGCGGTGCAGCACAGGAAGTGGCACTTCAACGAGCTGGTCCTCGCCGCCGTCGGGCGCAACAGCGCCGAGCGGATCGACGCGTCGATCAACTTCCGGGGCAAGTTCCGGAAGCACAACAAGAACAAGGCCGATGGCACCTTGGAGGTCACGCTGGAGGGCGTCTGACATTTCGGCAGCGGACCCGAGGACTGCCACAGCGTCAAGGTCTTCCACGTCGAGCACCTGCGCCCGCAGGATCGGTAGGCGCTACACGCGTTCCAGCAGCGCCTGGTCGCGGTCGGCGCCGCACAAAGGCCCTGATGGTCTTTCACGACCATCAGGGCCTTCCGCGTCTTCGCCGGGGACGCCGAGTGTCAGCGGCGTCGGCGGTCATCGTGAAGGGTCGGCTCGACAAGGACCGCACGTATCTCGGAATCGGCGATTAGATCAGCCGGAGGGGCAGACGGACCGGTAGTCCTGCTCGGGGACGACCTCTTCCCACTGCTCGGGAGTGAGCCGCCGCCGGCGACGGCGCACGCGCGTTGCAGCCAGAGCTCGGGATCGACCTCCCAGCGGATCGCGCGCCCGGCTTTCGGATACCACGAAAAGGCGGGCGCCGTCGGGGGTGAATCTCGCCGTCACGTAGGTGTCGCTCCCCCACGGGCCGGGCAGGGGGGGCCCGATCGGCTCCTGCGAGGCGACGTCCCAGAGCACCGCCGAGCCGACCGAGTGTGAGGTCGCAAGTGTGTGCCCGTCCGGTGAGAACGCCACTTCGAGAGTGGACGCGTTCCGGAGAGCGAGCGGACGTCCCACCCGCCGCCAGCCGTCGGTCGCCCAGAGGAGCGCGCCGCCGTCGACCTCGCCACCCGCGAGCAGGCCGCCGTCGGGGGAGAAGGCAACCGAGCCGACCTCCTCGCCGTCGGTGGAAAGCCTGGCAACCCGCTCGCCGCTTGCCACGTCGAGGATCTCGACTCCGTTGGGACCTTCGTCGGAGAAAGCACCGAACGGAATCGCCAGCTGCGAGCCGTCCGGGCTGAACGCCAGCCCGTGCACGGAGGGAGGCAGGCGCAGCGGCGGTCGAAGCAGCTCGCGCCGGCCGACGTCCCAGATCCGCACCGCGCCCCCCACCTCCGCCGCGGCGAGCAGATCGCCCTGGCCGAAGGAGAGCGCGTCGACGGTTCGCGGGTTGACCGTCCGAGGGCCCCGGGGAGCGCGAAGGAGCGCGCCGACCCGCTCTCCCGACTCGACGTCCCAGACCCCGACGCCGCCACCTTGTCCCGCCACCGCCAGCCGCCGTCCATCGGCTGAGTAATCGATCGCCACCGCCGCCCTGCCGGGGAAGGCCTCGAAGCTCGCCGTCCTGCGCAGCGTCTCGGCGTCGATCAGCTCCACCCGGCCGTCGAGCCTCGCGACGGCCAGGGCGCGTCCGTCAGGGCTGAGCGCGAACGCAGGCCTAAACGCCTCAAACGCCGTAAACCCGCCCTCGAAGCGGTATCCGGTGGGAAACGGGCGCCCGAGCCGGCGGTCCCCGGCCACGTCCCAGACGATCACGCGGCCGTCGTCGCCGGCCGTATACAGGGTGCGTCCGTCAGGGCTGAAGGCGTGCGTCGAGTCTTGCTGCATGTCCGCGTGGCCCTCGAGGGTTTCGATCGGGACCCCCTCCTCGACGTCCCACAGGATCACGCTCCCACCGTCCTCGGAGGTCGAGAGGGTACGCCCGTCGGGGCTGAAGGCTCGGGGCTCGAGCCCGGCGCCCGCTGACAGCGTCCGCACCCTTCCAGAGGCGAGGTCGAGCAGGCGGAGGGGCCCGTCGGTGGCCGAGATCGCGGCGGTGCGCCCGTCGGGACTGACGGCCTTGACCTCGCTGACGGGGTAGCGGCGGATGACGCGAAGCGTTTCCGCGTCGATCGCGTAGGTCGCCCGGTCGGTGGAGACCAGGAGGCGCCCGTCCGGGCTCATGAGCGGCACCGTGGTGGTCGACCGAGGGGTAACGCGGACGGGCTTTCCGAGCGGCGTGCCCCGGCGGGCGTCGTACCGACGCAGGAAGACGGGCGCCGAGAAGTTGTGATCACCCCGGGGTGTAGGTGACGATCAAGCTTCGTCCGTCCGGAGCGTAGAGGCGACGGCGAATAGTGCGCGAACCCTTGGCCGGTGGCTGCGGGATAGGCGGCCAAGCGAGGTCGAGCTGCGCACCCGCCCGGTAGCCGCGTCGAGAATCTCCAGCGATCCCGTTGCCGAGGTCCGCTCCGACGGTTCAGAAGGGGCCGAGGCGAGGGCGAGCGAGTCGCCCTGCGGATCGAAGGCGATGGCGAAGGCGGTCCGGGCGCCTGATGATCGCCGACTACCTCCTGGGTCTCGGTGTCGAACAGGGTCACGGTTCCGTCTGCGTCGCTGACCGCGAGGGTTCCCCCGTCGGGGCTCAGTGCGAGCGCTAAGAGCGCCTCGCCGCCAGGGCTGAGGACGCCGATCGCCGCGGGGCTGCGAAGCAGCGTCGATAGGAGGCTGGAGCGGGTGGCGACCGAGTCGTCGAGGGCGAGCCCGGCGCTCGCGAGCCGCAGCGCTCGATCGACGCGCTCCTCGGCGAGGGCCTGGGCGCCGAGGCGCTCGGCGTCGGCGACGGTGGCCGCGCTGCGCGCGCCCTGTCGCTCGGAGATCGCGATCACCCCGGCGACCACGGCGGCGGCGAGCAGCACGCCGACCCCGGCGAGCAGCGTCCGCAGGCGGCGGACGGCGCGGCGCTGGCGCTCGGCCTCGCGCTCGCTCGCCGCCCGGCTCTCGTCGAGGAAGGAGCGCTCGAGCTCGTTCAGCTCCGGGTCGTGGCTCGCCGCCCAGTCGAGCGCCGAGGCGAGCCGGGCGCCGCGGTAGAGCTCGGCCGGATCGCGCCCGGAGTCGCGCCATTCGGCGGCGGCAGCGATCAGGTGCTGGTGAAGGCGACGGCCCTCGGCGTCGGCCTCGAGCCAGCCGCGCAGCCGCGGCCACTCGCTAAGCAGCGCCTCGTGGGCGACCTCGACCGCGCCCTCGTCGACCGTGAGCAGGCGGGCCTCGGTGAGCACGGCGAGCGCCCGGGCGGCGTCGGGGTCGCGCTCGAGCTCGAGCTCGTCGAGCGCAACGCGGCGGCGAACGAACGCCTCCGCCTCCTCCTCCGCGCCGGCCAGGCGCAGCAGCATCGCCCGCGCCCGGAGCCGCTCGGCCTCGCTCAGTCGCTGGTAGGCGTCCTCGGCCAGGCGCGCGACCGCCCCCTCGACGCCGCCGGTGTGCTTCGTAGGCCCGGTAGGTCAGGGTGCGACCGTCGCGCCGCTGCCAGAGTTCGACCAGCGCCGCGGAGAGCAGCGGCAGGCCGCCGGGCTCGCCGGCGACGTCGCCGACCAGCGCCGAGACCAGGCGCGGCTCCGATCCGCAGGCCGGCGCGGCGCGCCGGGCAGCTCGATCGCCCGGCGCAGCTCGTCGCGGCGCATCGGCCCGACCAGGACCTGGTTTGCGCTCACGAGCGTCGAGAGCTCGGCGTGCTCGGCGCAGCGCGCATAGAAGTCGCCGCGAATCGCGAGCACGACCACCAGCCGCTCGTCGGGGTCGCCGGCGCCCTCGACCAGCGAGTCGAAGAAAGCGGCGCGCTCGGCCTGGTCGCGACAGGCGACGAAGGCCTCCTCGAACTGATCGATCAAGAGCACCAGGCGCTCGTCGGGCTCGAGCCGCTCGAGCGCGTCGGCGATCCAGGGCGCGGCGTCCTCGCCCCCCGCCTCCGGCACCGCCCGGGCGAGGGCCCGCGAGAGCTCGGCCAGCGGCCGCGCGCCGGGGCGCATCACCGCCCGCCGCCAGCGCTCGGAGCCGGGGACGACGCCGTCGGCCAGCGCCGGCAGGAGACCGGCGCGCACGGCCGAGGACTTGCCGCTGCCCGAGGGGCCGACCACCGCGAGCAGGGTCGAGCCGACCAGCCGGGCGACGAGCTCGGCGACCAGGCGCTCGCGGCCGAAGAAGTACTCGGCGTGGGCGGCATCGAACGGCGCCAGGCCGCGGAAGGGGCAGATCAGCCGCTCGGAGGGGCTCGGCGGCGCGTCGGGCACATAAGACGCTCTCCGCTCTCGGGTTAGCTGCAAGTCCACGACGTTCCCGGCCAGCTCGGCCTCGGTCGTGCGAAGGCCAGGTCGCTCGCTCATCGCACGGCCGGCCGTGGTCACGAGCCGCTCAGCCGCCTCCGCCCGCGCCCACTCGTCCGCGGCGCGGTGGATGCGAAGCGGGACCCCGGCGCTCTCCGCGATCAGGGTCTCGAGCGGCATGGCGATCGCCCTCGGCGGGGGTATAGAGCGCGGCGATCTCGGCCGCCGCATCCTCGCCCAGCGGGTCGAGCCGCAGCCGCTGGGCGGCGCCCGCCTCCAGCAGGGCGGCGAACGCCGGCGGGCCCTGCTCGTCGTGATGAAGGACGCAGACCATGAGCGCTCGGCCCTCGGGCTCGCGGGCGAGGGCCGCGGCGGCCTCGAGCACGCTCGGCGGGGCGTCCTCGGCGTAGTCGAGCACCAGCAGCGTCGGTCGGTGGCCCGTGGCGGCCTCGGCGACGGTCGCCAACGCCCCCTCGGCGAGTTCGCCACCGCCGGTGTAGAGGACCGCGGCGCCCTCGCCCTGGACCTCGGCCGCGAGCTCGGCCACGAGCCGCGTCTTGCCGATCCCCGACGGCCCCCAGACCATCACGCAGACGACCCGGCCCTCGCGCGCCCGGCCCCAGCGCGTGCGCAGCCAGTGAAGCTCGCGCTCGCGTCCGGCGAGCAGCGGCGAGCCGCCCTCGAGCTGCATCGGCAGCTCGACGATCGGCGGCGGTGCGTCGAGGCTCGGGTCCTGGGCCAGGATCTGCTCCTGCAGGCGCTTGAGCTCGGGGCCCGGCTCGACCCCGATCTGTTCGATCAGGGTCTCGCGCGCCTCGCGGTAGGCATCGAGCGCCTCCGACTGGCGCCCGGCGCGATAGAGGGCGAGCATGCGCTGCGCGTGCAGGCGCTCTCGCAACGGCTCCTCGGCGACCAGCGCCTCGAGCCGGGCGATCGCCTCGGCGTGGCGCCCGGCCGCGAGATCGGCGTCGATCGCCAGCTCGACCGCGCGCAGGTGAAGCTCCTCGAGGCGGCCGATCTCGGGTCCGGCGAAGGGCTCGGAGGCGACGTCGGCGAGCGGGGCGCCGCGCCACAGCTCGAGCGCGCGCAGCGGCCCGGCCGTTCGCCCCGGCGCCGGCCGGCTCGCGAGCGGCCTCTTCGACCAATTGCTCGAAGCGCAGGGCGTCGACCGCTCCCTCCGCCACCCGGAGCTCGTAGCCGCGACCCCGGGTGAGAATGCGGGCTCCTGCGTCGTCGGAGCCCAATGCCTTGCGCAGCTGCGAGACGTTTCGCTGGACGTTCTTGGCGGCGCTCTGCGGCGGGTCGTCTCCCCAGATCGCGTCGATCAGCTCATCGGCGCTGAGCGTCGTGTTGGCGTTAAGCGCGAGCAGCGCGACGAGGCTGCGCTGCTTGCTTCCCCCCAGGGCAAGGGAGTGCCCATCGACAAGCGCCTCGACGGAGCCTAGAAGGCGGACCTCGAAAGCCATGCGCGCTCCGAACGAACCACCGTACACCCGTTCGGGCCCGCGACCAAATCGCCGCGGCGGAGTAGAAGCCGGCGCGGGATGATTGCGTGGGCGATGTCGCAGGAGAACGTTGCGACCGTGCGCAGGGTCGGGACTCTCCAGACCCAGAGATCGAAGGGACCCCATTTGATGAGGGTCAAACATCGGTGGGCCCTCGAGCGGCGTTGCGAATCCGTAGCGCGTGGCTGGATTCGTGGCATAGCCACGAGATTGAGATCGAAGAGATCACCGACGCCGGTGACGACGTCATCGCCTCCGTCCACCTCGTGGGGTCGGCAAGGCGAGCAGCGTGCCCGTCGACGTCCGGCTCTACGTCATCTTCACCCTGAGCGACGGTCGCATCAAGCGCATCTTGGAATGCATCAGCCGTACGGAGGCCCTGGATGCCGCCGGGCTGTCGGAGTAGGCCTGGGGACGCCCCGGTTCTCTTCCCCGGGGCGGCGCGGGCGGAACGAATGCGGGCCCCCGCGCTCGCTGGTCCCCGGCGCCGGCGAGCCTCCGCGCCTCAGCTTCGTCCCGAGGAGCGCGGGCTCAGATGGGTTGACCACAGTATTCGCGGATGAACCGGACCGGCTTCACTTGGTGAGGATGCGATCTAGCTCGTCATCGAGTTGTCCGCGTTCCTTTCGCTCGGCCGCTCGGAGTGCCCGCTCGAGCGCGATCATCGCGCCGGTCTGGCCCTTGCGCGCCTTCTCGGTCAGCATCGCGAGCACTTCCTCGCGGCTTGCTATCTCAGCCTTGCTCATCGATTCCCTCGCTTTTTTTCGCAGCTTGCCACCAGGCGGTCTGCGGAGCATGTGATTCCGCGTCCGCGACCCTCCCCCCGGCGCGGGATACTCCGGGGGCAATGTCGCAGGAGAACGTGGAGATCGTTAGGCGGGCCCACCAGGCGTTTAACCGAGGCGACGTCGACGCGGCGATAGCGCTTCTTCGACCGGACGTTGAAATCGTTCGTCCGGGGATTGATCCGCCACTCAAGGGTCAGGAGGCGGTACGAGCGTGGATGGAGCCTGACGCGTTCGCGGAACAGAGGATCGAGCCGCTCGAGTTTCGGGTGAACGGCGACAAAGTGCTGGTGCGCCAAGAGCTGTTCGCTCGCGGGGCGGGAAGCGGAATCGAGCTGGACGTCGGCTCCTGGGCGGTCTGGACGCTTGATGATGAGGGTTTCATCGCACGCGGAGAGATGTTCATGCTCGATCAGGAAGCGGACGCCCTCGAAGCCGCCGGGCTGTCGGAGTAGGCGATGTCGCAGGAGAACGTGGAGATCGTGGGTCGGATCTACCAGGCGTTCGCTACTGGCGGAGTCGAGGCGGCACTGCCTTACCTTGCTCCCAACGGCGTCCTCTACCCCTTCCCCGAGTGGCCCGGACCGTCCGACTACCGCGGTCGCGATGCCTTCCGGATCTCATTCGATCGCCTGACCAACCTGTTGCAGGAGGTGGGCTCGGGCAAGCGCGGAAACGCGCCTGCGTCGATCGTGATCCTCGGCGGCGACGTCCATCACGCCTACCTGGCTGAGGTCGCGTTCCCGCGCTCGGCTGCGGTCTCAAGCGCCGTCTACCAGGCCGTCTGCTCCCCGATGCGCAATCCCCTCGGCAACAGCGAGAAGCGTGCGATTCGGATCGCCGCCTCGAGGCTCGGTCATGCGGTCGGCCGCGGCCTCGCCCGGCTCGCCGGAGTCCCCGAACCGCGGCTACGCTGGCGCTTCGTCGAGGGCCCGCTGTTCAACAACCAAATCGCGACCCTGAAGCTGCGCCGGAAAGAGGCCGCGCTGCGCCTCGACAAGACGGTGTCGGCGAGCGACGAGTTCGCGTTCCAGCGGGTCTTCGAGCACCCGCTCGCCGGCTGAGTCCCGGTCCGGAGAACTAGCGCTTCCCGTCCAAGGCGGAAGCATTCGCTCTGCACGGACAGCGGCACTCCGCCGCGCCGCGCGCCGCCAACATCGCGCCTGCGATCGAGAGGGGTTGAGGCGGCGGGTGTACCGTCGCTCGGACCGGGCGGTCTGCGGAGCAAGCGATTCCGCCTCCCGCGACCCTCCCCCGCGCGGGATACTCCGGGCCTCGGTTTCCTTTCGACATCGCCCCCAGCGCTAGATTCAGGTCGGTGGCCGATGCGTTCCAAATGCCGTTCGGGTCCCGGGATGAGCGCATCGCGCACAACGAGGCCTGGTCGAGAAGCCTGAACGAGCGCCGCGCCGAGTGGGTGAGCGGCCCCGACGAGACAACCGGCTTTCGGTGCGAGTGCTGGCAGCGGGATTGCCCGGAGCGCGTCCCCCTCTCTCCGGCGGATTGGACGATGGTCCGCGCCAGGCCCAATCGATTCGTCGTTGCGCCCGGTCACGTTGCCGACGAGTTCGAGGCGGTGGTCGATGAGTTCCCCCAGTTCTGGTTCGTTGAGAAGCTCGGCGAGGCGGGTGCCGTCGCTAAGGACTTGGCCAATTCAGACTGAGGCGGTCGCCGCGCGCGACTGCGCGGGCGATGTCGCACGAGAACGTCGAGACGGTCAGGTCATTAGAGCCAGTTCTCCTAGTGACGACCCGTAGCGGCGCGTGACCGTTTTGTGCCCACTTCACCGTCCCCCGGAAGCTCGCCGGGCACAAGCGTTGAGTAGGTGCAGAGGGTCGGCCTAGGATTCATTCCCCCGGGTCGGCCCTCTACGTCGGTGTCCGAGCTGACGTCGTCTACCCGCTAACCGCCGTGCTGGTTGACGAACTTGATGCACTGGCCCTGGTTCTTGAATCCGAACTCGCGCCAGCCGCCCTTCTTGCAGGCGCAGTGGCGAAGTGAACAGGAGGCCAGCTCCAAAAACACCGTCCCCGGAGCGTTCGATGCCGTCCGCCCTCTATCGCGAGCGGGGCCGCTAGAGCTAGTCCTTAATGTGGGCGTATCTCGACTGGGCGCGCTTGCAGACGATCCTCTCGCCGTACTTCTTGATGATCTTCCTGTGGACAACCACCCTGTGGTCAACCACGGGGGAGACCTGGGTGGGGAAGATCCTGTACCTACCGGAGTTGTAGGACTGATCGGTGCGCAGCAGTTCGCCGGGGTGCTCGCCGCGATGATGCAAGGTGACCGTGCGCTGCTTCTCACAGCCCCTCTTCGCCTTCACCCGGCCGTGAAACGAGGTGATGGCGCCCCTGATCGACACCGAGGTCCTGACCTTGGTCGTTTCCTTCGCCACGGCAACCGCCGTGCCAAGGCCGACGACCGCGACGATCGCCGCGATGAGAACGAATGGCTTCTTCATGACTCTCCCTCTTTGAGAGGCTGGCCCGCCCGATCGTGCCGGGCGTTGGTCTTGTTGCCGGCCGCTCAGCGGACGCAAGTTCCCTGTCTCGCCTCTCTGCAGAGCCTGACCTTGAGCTCGTCGGTGGCCCTCTGGCCGAACACATCGATAGCCGTGAGCCTGATCTTGACCTTGGGCTTGGGCGACTGCTTGAGCCGCCGCAGGTGCTTGAGCTTGGCCTTGAACCTGGTCGACTTCCACTTGGGCGGCCCGCTGCCCGCGACCCGGACCACGGTCCTCTTGACGCCGCCCCTCGCCACCACCCGGGAGTCGTAGTTGGTGTGGGCGTAGAGCGTGAGCCTCTTTTTCAGCAACGTCAGGTTTTCGGGGAGACCCGGGGAGTACCCGTCGTAGACGTCGAACTCCAGGGGGAAGGCCGGCGGAGTCGCATGGGTAACCCCGTTGCCGGTGAGCGTCGCCGCGGGGCCGCCGGCGCCGGTGCTCAGCGTGCCCGCCTTAGGCCCGGTGCCGGTGGGGGTGAAGGTGACGTTGATGAGGCAGCCCTGGACCTGCCCAGGAGCAGCGGCCGACAGCGTCGCTGGGCAGTTATTGGTCTGGGCGTAGTCGCCCGAGACGGCGATGGTGGGGTTGAAGGGTGCGGGGCACGGGTACTCGCCCCCTGGCCGGCACCCGACCCCCAACGCAAATTGCCGCACCGGGCTCGCCGTTCCGACCTGCCGATCGCCGAAGTTGAATCTGGGCCCCCCAAGGCAGGTTGTTAGATCCTTCCACTGCTCCCACGTGGTGGGCGGTGGGCTCGGTGGTGGGCAGTACCACGTGGAAAGCAGGGCCGCCGGCGCGCTCGCGGGCTCCGCGCTCGCGGTGCTGCTCGCCGTGGCGGCCGAGAGCACGACGGCGAGGCCGAGCGCGAGGACGCCGCAGGGAACGATCGTGCGCATCGTGCGTCCTCTGCCTCCAACCGGTGCCTTGGTGGTGATCGCATGAGCCCTCATCTCGGGCCTCCTCGTCGTCGTGGCCGCCGACCTGGGCTCCCGATGAGGCAGGTGCGGTGCCGGTTGACGGCCTGAAGGCTCCAACACGGCGGTACACACCCGGTACACACGCGGTCTCCGACGGGCCGCGGTCGAGACCGTCAGCCCGAGCGCGAACCTGGAGTCCGCTCCGGACGAGCTCTTCCGCTGTGCGGGTGTGATGCGCCGCCCGGGCAGCGACTCCCGGCGCTGACACCGTCCGTCGTCCTAGCCGAACCCGAGCCTGTTCGACCTCCTCGCCTTGCAGACGACCTTGTCGCCGTTGCTCTTCGTGATCCGCTTCGCGTTCGCCTTGAGGCGGAAGTGGCGCGGGACAGCTCCTACGCGCGATTTGATCTCGTACTTACCACGGTCGTTCGTCCGATCGGCGCCGCGCCTCACCTTGGTCCCCCCGTCGTAGAATTTCCAGGAATACAGAACAACCCTGCGCCCCTTCTCACAGCCCCTACCCGCCTTCACCTGGCCCGAGAACGAGCCGTCTCCGTACGGTCTGTTTGGCTTGTCGTCCTTGAACTGGAGCGTCACCAAGGCCCCGACCTTGATCGTCTCCTTCGCGACCGCAACCGTCGCACCAAGGCTGACAACGGCGACGATCGCCGCGATGAGAACAAATGCTTCTTCATGACTCTCCCTCGGGCGCTGCCGCGATCCCGGCTTCAGACGGTGGCGGGATCGTGAACCGGCGCGACCTGTCGAGTTCACAAATGAACCTGTCGTCCCGGTGCGCCGTGCGGGGGGCCGTGACGCGGACCTGCTGTTGAGTGGGCGGATCCGTACGATCGGGCCAGCTGAGCCAGAATCTGCCGCGGGTCACGGTGAAGTAGCCGGCGCGGGTCACATGCTCGGTCCGATCTTTGAGCATCACGCGGCGGTTGATGCGGCACTCCCTCTGAGGCGAGTGGACCCTGCCCTTCGCGAAGTACTTCGTGCGGCCGAGGGGGCCGATCTCGGAGGAGACGCGCGTGATCTTCACCTGCGTCTTGACTACCTTGCGGTCCTTCGCTGCCGATGCGGGCGCGGCCGCGATCAGGCCGATCGCCGCCAGCGCCACGCCCAGCGTCAGCACTCGCGGCATCCTGGCCTCGGGTCTCGCCTTTCGTCTCCGGGCAGTGCTTGTCTGAGCCCTCATCCTGGGCCTCCTGGTCGTCGTGGCCTCGGGCCTGGTCTCCAGCGAGGCGAGGCGGCGGTGCCGGTTGACAGCGCACAGGCTCCAACACGGCGGTACACACCCGGTACACACGCGGTCTACGAGCGCGGCGGTCGAGCCCGCTTAGCCCGAGGGCAGACCGAGACGTAGTCCTGCTCGGAACGAGCTCTTCCGCTGTTCGCGTCTGGGCCGCCGGCGTGCAGCGACCCCGGCGCCTGACGGCGTCCGTCGTCCTAGTCCGTCGTTCTAGCGGAACCGCCACTTGTTCGACCTGCCCGTCTTGCAGACGATCTTGTCGCCGTCGTTCTTGGTGATCGTCTTCTCCGATGCCACGGTGCGGTAGTAGCCGGACGAGTCAGGGATTGTGAAGCCGATGTAGTACCTGCCACGGTCGTCCGAGTAATCGGACCTGCGCTCCTGGGTGCCATGGGTCCGGGTCACATGCGTCAGGGTCACCCGTCGCTGCTTCTCACAGCCCTTCTTCGCATTTACCGTACCCTCCAACGACGACGGCCCGACTCGGAGCGTCACCGAGGTCCCGACCTTGATCGTTTTCGCCACGGCGGCGACCGTGCCAAAGCCGACGACCGCGACGATCGCCGCAATGAGAACGAATGGCTTCTTCATGACTCTCCCTCGGGCGCTGCCGCGATCCCGGCTTCAGACGGTGGCGGGATCGTGAACCGGGGCGACCTGTCGCCTTTGCAAATGAACCTGCCGTCCTCCCCATCCTGCGACGCTGAGGGCGAGCGGGTGATTTTGGCGCGGTCGTGCTGTTGAGTGAACGGAACCGTACGATCGAGCCAGCCCATGTAGAAGACGCGGCCGTTTGTGTAGAAGTGCGGTCCCGGATGCTTGGTCCGATGGTTGAGCCTCACGATGCGCCCGTAGCGGCACTCAGCCCTAGGCGAGTGGACCTTGCCCTTCACCTCGTACCACGCGTAGGGCGCCCCATAATCGGGGCTGACGATCCCGGAGGAGACGCGCGTGATCTTCACCCGCGTCTTCACTACCTTGCGGGCCTTCGCCGCCGATGCGGCCGTGGCCGCGATCCCGGCTTCGGACGGTGGCGGGATCGTGAACCGGGGCGACCTGTCGCCTTTGCAAATGAACCTGCCGTCCGGCGCGTCGCTTCCCGGCAACGGCCTTGTGGGCCAGCGGGCGACTATGACGCGGTCGTGCTGTTGGGGGAACGGAGACGTACGATCGCGCCAGGAAAGGATGAACTGGGCGGCGTAGTCGCCAGCGGCATGCCAATCGGACGGATGGTGAATGAGCTCCTTGGGGCGATCGCGGCGGCACTCTGCCCTAGGCGAGCGGACGACGCCATACACCGAGTAGATCGCGTAGGGCGCCCCAAGATTGGAGCTGTCGATCTCGGAGGAGACGTGCGTGATCGTCACCCGCGTCTTGACTACCTTGCGGTCCTTCGCTGCCGATGCGGGTGCGGCCGCGATCAGACCGAGCGCCGCCAGCGCCACGCCCAGCGTCAGCACTCGCGGCATCCTGGCCTCGGGTCTCGCCTTTCGTCTACGGGCCCTGCTTGTCTGAGCCCTCATCCGGGGCCTCCTGGTCGTCGGGGCCTCGGACCTCGTCTCCTGATGAGGCGAGGCGCGGTGCCTGTTGACGCCCTGAAGGCTCCAACACGGCGGTACACATCCGGTACACACGCGGTCTACGAGCCCGCCGCGTTCGCGATCGTCAGCCCGAGTGACAGACCGAGACGTAGTCCTGCTCGGGGACGAGCTCTTCCCACTGCTCGGGCGTGAGATCGCCGGCGAGGCGCCGCCGTCCGGGGGAAGGCCGCGTTGGGAGAAAATCCTCGCATTAATGGGGCTCATGAGTAGCGTTGGCGAGGACTTTGAACGCGACTCCCGGGTAATGAGATCGCGGCGATCGTGCCGTAAGTCCGGGCAGGTGGAGGGGGTCGCGGCTAGGGGTGCGTGCCCCAGTCGACCTTGAACGGGGAAAGGCGCTTGCCGAACCGCCGCCCGCCGACGACGTGCTTGCCCGACCCGTCTGGGTTCATCGCGACCAGCTCTTCCCTCCTGGGGGAGGAGCGCGAGTACATGATCTGGGTGCCGCTCGGCGACCAGACCGGGTACTCCGCTCTCTTTCTGCCCTGGCCAGTTCGTACCGGTGGATGGTCGGTCAGCCTCGTCCGCCCACTGCCGTCGGCGCGCATCACATAGATGTTCGCCTTGGACCCCGGCCGGCCGGAGTCCCCGGAGCCGAAGGCGATCCTCTGGCCGTCGGGCGACCAGTCGGGGTCGGCGGCGTTCAGGCGCCACGGGGTTAGGCGCTCGAGGCCGCTCCCGTCGATCCCCACGCGGAAGATCGCCGAGGCGCGCTCGTTCCTGTAACGCCCGAACACGATCGAGCTCCCGTCGGGCGAGAACTGGGCCTCGAAATCCCAGGCGAACCCCCTCGGGAGCGTCGTCACCCGGCGAGCCTCGGCCTGGGTGACGACGTCGGGATCGGAGGCGGGGATGATCCAGATCCCCGACCGGGCCGGGTAATCGCCCCAGTCGGCGCTGATCGCCAGGCTGGCGGCGTCCGGCGACCAGCTCGGACTGGACTGGTCTCCCGGCGCCCTCGTGAGCTGTGTGAGGCCACTTCCGTCCGCGTTCATCACGTATATCTGGGACACCCCGAAGACGTGGCCGCCGTAGCTCTGGAATGCGATCCTCTGTCCATCCGGGGACCAGTCGGGGAGCTCCGAGAGGCTGGGGTCGGGGGTGGAGGTCAGTCTCCGGACGGCGCTCCCGTCGGGCTTGGCGGTGAAGATCTCGCTGCAACACGTCCCCGGACCGACGCCACTGAACGAGACCAGTCCGTCCTCGCCGGGGAAGGTCGCCGACGCCGGCGCCGCCCCGACCGCCGTGATCACGGCAGCAAGGACGAGGATGAAAAGGGACTTGGTGGAGACGATGCGCGCCGTCATTCTGGGCCTCCTGGTCGTCGTGGCCTCGGACCTGGTCTCCCGATGAGGCAGGCGCGGTGCCGGTTTGACAGCGCACAGGCTCCAACACCGCGGTACACACCCGGTACACACGCGGTCTACGAGCGCGCGCGCTCGAGATCGTCAGCCCGAGGGGCAGACCGAGAGGTAGTCCTGCTCGGGGACGACCTCGTCCCACTGCTCGAGCGTCAGCTCCCCGCCGATGGTGCAGGCGTGTTGTGCCCAGATCTCGGGATCGAGCTCCCAGCGGATCGCGCGCCCGGTGGCGGAGAGCGCGAAGAGGCGAGCGCCGTCGGGAGTGAAGCGTGCGGCGGCCCCGCCGTCCGGGAGGCCCGGAAGCGGTGAGCCGATCGGCTGCTGCGACTCGACGTCCCAAAGCGAGACCGTGCCGTCGTCATGCGAGGTGGCCAGGGTGCGGCCGTCCGGGGAGAAGGCCAGCCCCAGGGTCGCCAGCTCCTGTTCCCCGCCGCCGCGGAACAGGGGCTGCCCCACCGAATGCCAGCCGTCGGTCGCCCAGACGAGAGCACTGCCGTTTTCGAACAGGCCGCCGGCGAGCAGGCGGCCGTCGGGCGAGAAGGCGACCGAGCGGACCGTGGCGTTGGAGCGCAGCCGCGCGAGCCGCTCGCCGCTGCGGGGGTCGCGAACCTCGACGCCGGTCGGAGTCTCGTCCCGAAACCGGTAGCCGAGCGGGATCGCGAGCTGGGAGCCGTCGGGGCTGAAGGCCAACCCCCTCACCCCGCGCCCCGCAGTCAGCGGTCGACCGACCAGCTTGCCTCCCTCGAGGTCCCAGGTCCGGACGGTTCCCCCGACGGCGGCCGCGGCGAGCAAGCCCCCCTGACCGAAGGCGAGTGCATGGACGTTACGGGGGTTGGGCCGCCCGGCGCCGACCGGGGCACGCAGGGGCGGGCCGGCGCGCTTCCCGGACCCAGCGTCCCAGAGGCCGACCCCGCCGCCCGCCCCGGCGACCGCCAGCCGGCTCCCGTCGGGCGAGTACTCGACCGCGAGCGCCGACCTGTCCGCGAAGGTCTCGAAGCTGCCCGTCCTGCGCAGCGTCTCGGCATCGATCAGGTCCACCCGGCCGTCGATCCTCGCGACCGCGAGCGTCCGCCCGTCGGGGCTGACCGCGGACGGCGGGGAGCTGTTGCGCGGCGCGCCAGGGGTGCTGGTGCGGAACGGCCGTCCGAGCCGGCGGTCGCCGGACGGGTCCCAGATGAAGATGTTCGAGTCGTTGCCGGCTGTAAAGAGGGTGCGGCCGTTCGGGCTGAACGCCTGCATCCACACCGGGCCGCGGTGACCCTCCAGCCTCTCGATCGCGCGTCCCTCCTGCACGTCCCAGACGACCACCTCCCCGCTGCCGGTCCCGCTCGAGAGCGTGCGTCCGTCTGAACTAAACGCCCCGTATACGAGACCCGCACGGTGGCGTCCCCTCAACCGCTCCACCCGCCCGGAGGCGAGGTCGAGCAGGCGAACGCCTCCGTCATCGGAGGGGTTCGCGCCGCCGAGCGCGAGCGTGGCGCCGTCGGGGCTGATGGCCAACGCGCCACCGGCCACCGGGTAGCGGCGGACGACGCGAAGCGTCTGCGCGTCGATCGCGTAGGTTGCCCTCGTCGTCGAGACGAGCAGACGCCCGTCCGGGGCCATCTGCAGGTGGCTCAGCCCGACCCCAGCTACAGGTACCGGCCTCCCCAACGGCAGGCCGCTGGCGATATCGAACCGACGCAGCACCAAGGGGTCGCCGGCCTCGCTCCAGTAGCCCACGATCACGCTGCGCCCGTCCGGGGCGTAGGTCGCCGCGGGGATGTAGAGCGACCCGGGTTCGGTGGGATGGCGGCCGAGCGGGATCGACCTGCGCAAGCTCTGAGTGGCCGCGTCGATTACATGTAGGTACGCCCTCTCTCCGCTGGGGCCCTTCGTGAGGACCGCGAGCGAGCCGTCCCGGGGATGGAAGCCAAGCCATGTGATGAGGCTCTCCGCCTCATACGTCGCCGATCCGCTCTCGCGTCTCGGTGTCGAAGAGGATCACGGTGCCGTTGTTGTCGCCGACCGCCAGCGTGCTTCCGTCGGGACTGAGCGCAAGCGCGAAGAGGTTGCTGCCCTCGCCGTGCAGGACGCCGAGCGCCGCGGGGCTGCGCAGGAGCGCCGAGAGGAGACTGGAGCGGGTCGCGACCGAGTCGTCGAGGGCGACGCCGGTGTTGGCGAGGCGGATCGCCTGGTCGAGGCGATCCTCGGTGACGGCCTGGGCCGCGAGCCGCTGAGCGTCGGCGACGGTGGCCGCGTCGCGGGCGCCCTGGCGCTCGGAGATCGCGATCACCCCGGCGACGACCGCGGCGGCGAGCAGCACGCCGACCCCGGCGAGCAGGGTCCTGAGCCGGCGGTTGGCGCGCCGCTGGCGCTGGGCCTCGCGCTCGCTCGCAGCCCGGCTCTCGTCGAGAAAGGCGCGCTCGAGCTCGTTCAGCTCGGGGTCGTGCTCTGAGGCCCAGTCGAGCGCCGCGGCGAGCCGGGCGCCGCGGTAGAGCTCGGCGGAGTCGCGCTCGGCGTCGCGCCAGTCGCGGGCGGTCCCGATCAGGTGGTGGTGAAGGCGGCGGCCCTCGGCGTCGGCCTCGAGCCAGCCGCGAAGCCGCGGCCACTCGCGAAGCAGCGCCTCGTGGGCGACCTCGACGGCGCCCTCGTCGACCGTGAGCAGGCGGGCCTCGGTGAGCACCGCGAGCGCCCGGGCGGCGTCGGGGTCGCGCTCGAGCTCGAGCTCGTCGAGCGCCACGCGGCGGCGGACGAACGCCTCCGCCGCCTCATCATCGCCGGCGAGCCGCAGCAGCAGCGGGCGCGCCCGGCGGCGCTCGGCCGCGCTTAGGCGCCGGTAGGCGTCCTCGGCCAGGCGCCCGACCGCCCCCTCGACGCCGCCGGTGCGCTCGTAGGCTCGGTAGGTAAGGGTGCGCCCGTCGCGGCGCTGCCAGAGCTCGACCAGCGCCGCGGAGAGCAGCGGCAGGCCGCCGGGCTCTGAGGCGACGTCGCCGACCAGCGCCGCGACCAGCCGCGGCTCGACCCGCAGTCCCGCCTTGCGCGCCGGCAGCTCGACCGCCCGCCGCAGCTCGTCGCGGCGCAGCGGCCCGACCAGGATCTGGTTGGCGCTGATCAGGGTCGAGAGCTCCGCGTGCTCGGCGCAGCGCCCGTAGAAGTCGGCGCGGATCGCCAGCACGACGACCAGGCGCTCGTCGGGGTCGGCGGCGCCCTCGACCAGCGCCTCGAGGAACGCTGCCCGCTCGTCGGGGTCGCGGCAGGCGACGAAGGTCTCCTCGAACTGGTCGATCAAGAGGACCAGGCGCTCGCCGGGCGGCAGCCGGTCGAGCGCGTCGGCGATCCACGGCGCGGCTTCCTCGCTCCCGGCCTCGGGCACCGCGCGGGCGAGGGTGCGGGAGAGCTCGGCGAGCGGGCGCTCGCCCGGGCGCATCACCGCCCGGCGCCATTGCTCCGAGCCCGGGACGACCCCGTCGGCGAGCGCCGGCAGAAGCCCCGCGCGCACCGCCGAGGACTTGCCGCTCCCTGATGGGCCGACCACCGCCAGCAGGGTCGAGCCGACCAGCCGGGCGACGAGCTCGGCCGTGAGGCGCTCGCGGCCGAAGAAGTACTCGGCGTGGGCGGCGTCGAAGGGCGCCAGGCCGCGGAAGGGGCAGACCTCGGGCGCCGACGGATCCGCGGGCGACTCGGGCTCGTAGCTGCGGATGCGTTCCGCGGCGGCCTGCAGGTCGACGACGTTGCCCGCGAGATTGGCCTCCGCCGCCCGCAGCCCGGTGCGCTCGTCGGCCGCCTGGTCTGCCGAACCGACGAGACGGTCCGCCACCGCGGCCCGCGCCCACCCGCCGGCCGCGCGGTGGATCCGAAGCGGCACCCCGTCGCTTTCGGCGAGCAGCGTCCGCAGCGGCATCGCGGCGCCCTCGGCGGGGGCGTAGAGCGCCGCGATCTCGGCGACCGCGTCCTCGCCCAGCCGATCGAGCCGCAGGCGCTGGGCGGCGCCTGACTCGAGCAGGGCGGCGAAGGCGGGTGGGCCCTGCTCGTCGTGGTGAAGGATGCAGATCATGAGCGCCTGGCCCTCGGGCTCGCGGGCGAGGGCGGCGGCGGCCTCGAGCACCGCCGGCGGCGCATCGTCGGCGTAGTCGAGCACCAGCAGCGCCGGTCGGTGGCCCTTCCCGGACTCGGCGACGCTCGCCAGGGCGGCCTCGGCGACCTCGCCGCCGCCGGCGTAGAGCACCGCCGCCCCGGCGCCCTGGGCCTCGTGTGCGAGCTCGGCGACGAGCCGCGTCTTGCCGATCCCTGCGGGCCCCCAGACCAGCGCGCAGACCGCCCGCCCGCCGCTCGCCTGCTCCCAGCGCCGGCGCAGCCAGCCCAGCTCGCGCTCGCGCCCGGCGAGCAGCGGCGAGCCGCCCTCGAGCTCGCGCGGCAGTTCTGCGACCGGCGCCGGCGCGTCGAGGGCCGGGTCCTGGGCGAGGATCTGCTCCTGCAGGCGGCGCAGCTCGGGCCCGGGCTCGACCCCGATCTGCTCGGCGAGCGTCCGGTGGGCCTGGCGGTAGGCCTCAAGCGCCTCCGATTGGCGCCCGGCGCGATAGAGGGCGAGCATCCGCTGCGCGTGAAGGCGCTCGCGCAGCGGCTCCTCCGCGATCAGCGCCTCGAGTCGGGCGATCACCTCGTCGTGGCGCCCGGCGGCGAGCTCGGCGTCAATTGCGAGCTCCAGCGCCCGCATGTGAAGTTCCTCGAGCCGCCGGATCTCGGCCGGCGCGAATGGCTCTGAGGCGACGTCGGCGAGCGGGGCGCCGCGCCAGAGCTCGAGCGCAGCGCTGGCCGCGCCGTTCGCCCCGGCGCTCGCCGGCTCACGCGCTGCCTCCTCGACCAGGTTCTCGAATTGCAGCGCGTCTACAGCGTCCTGCGGGACTTGGAGCTCATAGCCGCCTCCGTGGGTGACGATGCGCGCGCCGCAGTCGTCGGAGGCCAACGCCTTGCGCAGCTGCGAGACGTAGAACTGGACGTTCTTGGCCGCGCTCGCCGGCGGGCGATCGGCCCACAGGCCGTCGATCAGCTCGTCGGCGCTCACCGTGCGGTTGGCGCGCAGGGCGAGCATCGCGAGCACTCCCCGCTGCTTGCTTCTTCTGAGTGGTAGCGACCGGCCGTCGACTAGCGCGTCGACCTGGCCGAGGACGCGGATCTCTACAGCCAATTTGTGCCTATCTGAGACGACGCTACACCCGTCCCGTTGGGCGATCAACCCTCGCGGCTGTTGGCGGGTGTCGGCGACGGAATCGTCCGTACGCCGCCTGTCGACCATCCGGGTTGGAAGCGAGCGGGAGCGCTCCTTGCGGCAGGCGGCTACCGAAAAGCGTCGTCACACCAGGCGCAGAGCCCGCCCTCCAGCGGCGCGTTGGCCCGCCCGTTCGCCCATTCTGGGCCTGGGACGACGAAACCCGCTTGCCTAGGCGGGCTGCGAGGCACCGCTAACGGGGATTCGAACCCCGGTTCCGGGTCCGGTCCTAGCTCGGCCAGAGCGCCTGAGAGTAAATCCGCTCGCCGTCCTTCTCGCGAAACAGCTCCTCCAGCCACTCGGTCTGAAAGCGCCGCAGGTCCAATCCGCTGTATTCGCGATGAACTCGACCGGCTTCACTTGGTGAGGATGCGATCCAGCTCGTTGTCGAGCTCCTCGCGTTCCTTTCGCTCGGCCGCTCGCAGCGCCCGCTCGAGCGCGATCATCGCGCCGGTGTAACCCTGGCGCGCTTTCTCGGTCAGCATTTCGAGCACTTCGTCGCGGGTCGCGATCTCGGGCTTGGCTTGTTCTTCCAAGATTCCCCCTCGTTTTTTTCGCAGCTTGCCACCCGGCGGTCGCTAGTTCGCGGGCTTTCGGTCACCGGACCCTCCCTCCCGCAGCCTTCTAAGCCGTTCTGCGGCCATCTCAAGCCCGTCGCGCGGCTTCATGCGTGAAGGTCTGGCGGCCGATTTGGCGCTCGGTCTCCGCGCGAGCCCGGATCTGCTCGGCCAGCGGGACCGGAACCCAGGAGGCGACGATGGTCCGCTTCGCCTCTTGCCGTTCTGTTTGTGTTGACGCCACTACCTCGGTCTCCCTCCTGGTTGGAGGTCGTGCTCCCCGTCCCGAGGTTGTGGTCGAATCTCCTTCGCGGTCGGAGTTGGCCGCGAAGCCGGGATTCCTTTCAGGAATTATAAGGGCACCAGGGGGCGAATTGCTACCCGATTGCTACCCGCCCGGCGGCCCCGAGGGGGCGTGCGGAACCGCGAAACTGCTGTAAACAGGCGGGTTTCGTGGAGAGGCGCCTGCCGGAATCGAACCGGCGTAAACGGCTTTGCAGGCCGCTGCGTAACCACTCCGCCAAGGCGCCGCGCGGGGCAAGCGTAGCGGGCACTGGTGGGCCGCTAGGGTCGTTCGGATGCCGTCGGTCGAGCTGCGCCGCACCGGGGAGATCGCCTACCGCGAGGCGCGGCCCGACGCCGCTGGGCGCGGCGCGCCGGTGCTGCTTCTGCACGGGTTTCCGGAGAGCTCGCGGATGTGGGAGCCGGCGATGCGGGCGCTCGCCGGGGCCGGACGTCGCTGTCTCGCGCCGGACCTCTACGGGCTCGGCGACTCGGCCGTCCAGGAGGCGGCGACCTTCGAGCACAACCTCGAGGCTCTGGGCGCGTTCTGTGAGGCGCTCGAGCTCGAGCGCCTGGCGCTTGTCGTCCATGACTGGGGCGCCTTCGTCGGCCTCGCCTGGGCGTGCGAGCACCCAGACCGGATCGAGGCGCTGGCGATCAGCGCCGCCGGCTTCTTCAGCGACGGCAAGTGGCATGGGATGGCGAACGCGATCCGCGGCGAGCAGGGCGAGGAGCTGGTCGACGCGATCACCCGCGAGGGGTTCGCCGCGCTCATGCAGAGCGCCGACGACCCGTTCGACGAGCAGGAGCTCGATGCATACTGGCGTCCGTTCGAGGACGGGCGCGGGCAGCGCGCGACGCTCGACTTCTACCGCTCGATGGACTTCGAGAAGCTCGAGCCCTATCAGGGCGGGCTGGGCCGGCTCGGGGTCCCGGCCCTGCTGCTCTGGGGCGCCGAGGACGAGTTCGCTCCGCCGGCGAGCGCGCGCCGTTTCGCGCGCGAGATTCCGGACTCGACCCTGGTCACGATCGACGGCGCCGGGCATTTCGTCATCGACCAGCAGCCCGAGCGCTGTGCGAGCGAGCTCGTCGCCTTCCTCACCCCCGCCGACTAGGGAATGAAGTACATCGGGTTCGGGAGCTTGAACGCGCGCCGGGCATGCCCACCGGCGAGGTCGGAATCCTGGTCACCGACGTTGAGCAGGATCGTGAATCCGAGCTCGGCCTCGATCCGTGCCCGCTCGCCGCTCTTGTACTCGATCGTGTGCAGGTCGCCGGGCGGCTTGGCGATCAGGGTGTAGTCCTGGTCGTAGCCGACCTGGCGCAGGTTCGTGTCGGCGACCCCGGCGAGGCCCTCAGGGCGACCGGTGATGAAGAACGCCCCCACCCCACGCTCGCGGGCGAACCGGTAGAGGTCGAGCGTCGGGGCGATCGCCGGGTCGCCCCCGCTGACGGCTCCCGGTACCAGGCCCGAGGAGTCGAAGTCAGCCTCCTCGAGCCCGGCGTAGTTGGAGAGCGAGGTCTCGTCGATGTCGAGCACGAGCGCCGGCTCGACCTCGCGGCAGCGGTGCCCGGCCCGGTTGCACTCCGAATAGCGCCCCGGGCCCGGGGCCTCCCGCAGGCGTCGAAGCTGGTTGCCGAGCGATCGGCGGGCGTGACTGGCGACCCGGCCGAGATCCGAGCCGTAGGCGCCCGAGTCGTGGTAGACGCGGATCGTCTCCGGCAGCTCGGCAGCTCCGTAGGTGCTCTCGGCCCCGAGGTCGGGAAGGCCGCCGCCGGTGAGCTTGATCGAGGTCACCTCGGTGTCGCCCCCGGTCACGTAGCGGGCGGCGAACGCGCCGCCGACCGCGAATGCGCCCAGCGCGAACCCGAGCGCAACGAGCAGCAGGGCGCGAATCCGCGAGCCGGCCATCGAGGCAAGCCTATCCGCCGACCGTGGAGCGGGACGGCGCGGCTTCAGGGGGCGAGCCGCTCCAGCACCGCGCCGTCGGGGCCCACGGCGACGACGGTGGGAACCACCGCGACCCCGTACTTGCGGGCCAGGTCGGGCCGGGTTCGGACGTCAACGGTGAACAGCGGGTCATCCAGCGCCGACAGGCGCCGCTCCCACTCCCGGCATTCAGCGCACAGCGGGTGGGTGAACTCGATCACGCTCCGCCGGGCACCATCCAGCCCCGGGACGTCGGCAGGGTCGACGCGGTTGTGATGGCCCGGGGAGATGCCACGCAGCCTCGCTCCCAGCCGGTAGATCTCACAGCCGACGCAGAGCCCGGTAACCGCCGCGAGCAGGGCCAGGAAGGCGACGAGGGAGGCGAGCGCGGTCCCGGCAGCGGGCGCGCCGAGCCACCACAGCAACGCGGCGGAGCCCAGGAACACGGTCCCGATCGCGTTCGCCAGCCGCGGCGGCCTCGCGTCCTCGAGTGGACCCTCGCCGAAGCGCGGCTGGACCAGGGTGAAGTAGGCCACGCACGGCAGGCACCAGCGTCGTCCGAGGCTGAGCCCGATCAAGAGCTGAGCGGCCATCAGCGCCCACAGCAGTGGCCAGCCGAGAACCGCGCCGAGCAGCGCGACGATCCCCGTCGTCGCCTGGCCGAACCGCGCCGCGCGCTGGTCGATCACGTCGGTGTCGTGCCAGGGGTCGGCGCTGCGCACCGCTCCGGGCGTCCTGGCGTTCGCGCTGGTCACACCCTTGATGGTGACAAACGAGCGCCCGCCGGCCGCGCCAACCGCAGGCTGAGCGGTTGGCGCCCGTCGGACGGGAGGCGGCCTACGCGGCCGGCTCGATGTTCTGGTTCACCCGGAGCAGGTTGTTGGGGTCGTACTCGGCCTTGACCCGCGCCAGCCGGTCGTAGTTGTCGCGGTAGCTTGCCCGGACCCGCTCCTGGCCCTCGTCCATCATCATGTTGACGTAGGCGCCACCGGCCGAGAACGGGTGCAGCGCCTCGAAGTAGTCGACGGTCCACTCGCGGATCGCGTCGACATTGGCCGGGTCGGAGTCGACGCCGGCGAACACCGAGCCCCAGCCCGCGTCGCGGTAGCTCCAGGCGGTATCGGACGAGTCGACGTCGTGGACAGCCCCGTCGATCGGGTACAGGTGCATGGTCGACTTCCACGTCGGCATCTCAGCGCCGAACCGGGCGTGCGCGTCGACCGCTTCGTCGGGGATCTTCTTGACGAAGTCCGCGCGCCAATACCACTGGTCGCCCTTCGGATAGACCCCATCGAAAGCGCTCTGCAGCGCCGGGTGCGGCATCGCCTGCACGCCGTGCAACACGGGCTCGGAAACATTGTCGAGCAGCGGCGCCATCGCGGTCGCCGCCTCCTGCTCGCCACCGACGTAGCACCAGACGATCCCGCAGACCTTGCGCAGGTGCAGCTCCTCGGGAAATGGCGGTGCCGGCGGCACGCTCGCGTAGGCGAAGAACCCGTTCAGCTCGCGCGGGGCATTGGGCAGGAACTCGCGGTAGGCGGAGAGCACCTCGGCGCTGTCGTCGATGGCCCAGAAGGTCGGACCCGCGAGCACCGTGTCGACGTCGTGCAGCCGGAACTTGAACGAGGTCACGACGCCGAAGTTGCCGCCGCCGCCGCGGATCGCCCAGTAGAGGTCGGGGTGCTCGTCGGCGTTCGCGGTCACGCGCTCACCGCTCGCGAGCACCAGCTCGGCCTCGAGCAGGTTGTCGATCGAGAGCCCGCACTTGCGGGTCAGGTGGCCGAGGCCGCCGCCGAGCGTCAACCCTCCGACCCCGGTGGTCGAGATGATCCCGCTCGGGGTCGCGAGGCCGTGCTCGTTGGTGGCGCGGTCGACCTCGCCCCAGGTGCTGCCGCCGCCGACCCGCACCGTGCGCGCCTGCGGGTCGACCTCGATCTCGTTCAGCGCCGAGAGGTCGATGACGACGCCCTCGTCGCAGGTCCCGAGCCCGGCGCCGTTGTGGCCGCCGCCACGCACCGCAAGCAGCAGGCCACGTCCGGCGGCGAACTTGACCACCGCGGCGACGTCGTCGGCGTCCGCACAACGGGCGATCAGCCCCGGTCGCTTGTCGATCATCGCGTTGTAGACGCTGCGCGCCTCCTCGTAGTTGGCGTCGTCGGGCCCGATCAGCTCTCCTCGGAACCCCGAGAGCTCCTCGCGTGCGGCCTGCGCCGGTGCGGTCGTCGTGCTCACACTTCCTCCTGGCTCGTGCTGGGTTGGTCGATTCGTCGACACTAACCTGGGCCCGAGCCGCTGTCATGACCCGAACTGACCTATTTCTCAATCCGCTCGGCGACGGGCGAAGAACGTTGCCGTAGTCAGATCTGACTATGGTGCGTTTCGAACGCCCCATGGACGACCTCCCCGGTTCGCTGCGCCTGGAGTCGACGTTTCCATTCGTCGGGCGCGCCGCCGAACTGGAAACCCTGAGGACCCTGAACCCGATCGCCGAGGGCGAAGGCCGCCGGGTCGTCCTCGTCGGCGGCGAGGCGGGGTCGGGCAAGAGCCGCCTGGTGCGTGAGTTCGCCGGCGAGGCGGCCGCTGACGGGGCGCTCGTCCTCTACGGCGCCTGCGACGCGGTCGTCCGCACGCCCTACGGTCCCTTCGTCGAGGCCCTCGACCGCATCGCCCGCGTGATCGAGCCGGATGAACTGCGCGCGGCACTCGGCACCGCCGGTGGCGAGCTGATCCGCCTGCTGCCCGACCTGCCTGCCCGGGTGGCCGATCTGCCATCCCCGGTGGCAGCCGATCCCGACACCGAGCGCCATCGCCTCCACACCGCGGTCACCGACCTGCTCACCGGTGTCAGCCGTGCCCGCCCGGTGCTGCTGGTACTCGAGGACGGTCACTGGGCGGACGCCTCGACCCTGCTTCTCCTCCGTCACCTCGCCCGCGCGGCGGGCGAGGCACGGTTGCTGCTACTCGCCACCTTCCGCGACACCGAGGCCGACGTGCCCGAGACCCTGTCGGAGGCACTCGCCGACCTGCGCCGGTCCGACGACATCGTTCGCCTTCACCTCGGCGGGCTCTCGGACGATGAGGTGGCCGAGTTCGTGCGCCGCGCCGCAGGCGGCGGGCCGACGGACGGCGTATCCGAGGTCGCACGGGCCATCAGCGATCTGACGCAGGGCAATCCCTTCCTCGTCTGCGAGTTCTGGCGCGCGCTGGTCGAGACCGAAATGATCGACGCCGGAGACGGGGCGCTCCGGCTCGCGCGGGCGCCGGTCGAGCTCGGAACCCCAGACAGCGTTCGTGAGGTCGTCAGCCAGCGCCTGGCTCGACTCGCGCCTACGACCAGGGAGCTGTTGGAGCTCGCCGCGACCGCGGGATCGGAGTTCGACCTGGAGCTGGTCCGCGACGCTGCGGAGGTGGGCGAGCCTGAGCTTCTCGCCGCCCTCGAACAGGCGGTTCGCAGCGGGATGATCGAGGAGCTTCCCTCTCGCGCCCTCGTCCACCGTTTTACTCACGAGCTCGTGCGCCGCGCGCTTTATGACCGGCTGCCGACGGTGCGGCGCGCCGAGCTTCACCTGCGCGTCGGCGAGGCCCTCGAGCGCGCCGCGGGGCACTCCGGCCGAAGACTCGCAGACCTCGCGCATCATTTCGCCGCTGCCGCGCCCGTCGGCGGGTCGCAACGGGGCGTCGACTACAACCTCCGCGCGGCGCGGGCCGCGGCCGCGGCGCTCGCCTTCGACGAGGCAACCGAGCGGCTGCAGACCGCGCTCGAGCTGCGAATTGAGAGCGCTGCCGTCGAGGCCGAGGTCTTGCTCGAGCTCGGGCTGGTCAACCACCGGGCGGGCAAGGCGCTCGACGCCCTCGGCGCATATCGGTCGGCGGCCGCGATCGCGCGCGAGCTCGCCAGCCCGGAGCTGCTCGCGAGGGCCGCGATCGGCTTCGAGAACGCTTGCTGGCGTCCAGGGCTGGCCGACGAGGGCGCGGTCGAGCTGCTCGAGGAGGCCGCTGCGGCGCTCGGCGCCGAGACCTCCGAGCTGCGCGTCGGCCTGCTCGGCGGGCTCGCCCGCGCGCTGGACTTCCAGGGCGACCACGCGCGCGCCGCCGCCGTGCGCACGAGCGCGATCGCGATGGCGCGGCAGCTCACCGACCACACCGGTCTCGCCACGGTCCTGATGCGGTCCTACTGGTCGCGCGGCACGAGCTCGCTGGAGGAAATCCTCGCGATGCTGACCGAGGCACGCGACCTCGGCGACGAGCTCGGAGACATCGAGATCAGCAGCGAGGCGACGTCCTGGCGAGTGCCGGCGTTCGTCGCGCTCGGCGACCTCGACTCGGCCCGCCGGGAGATCGCCGTGCTGCTCGAGATGGCCGAGCAGACGGCGCAGCCGTTCGTGCTCCACGTCGTCGAGCACTATGGCTCCGCGATCGCGCTCGGCGACGGCCGGCTCGAGGAGGCGGAGGCGCGAGCGCGCCGATCCCACGAGTGGAGCCGCCTGCTCACCGGCCGCGACGCCTCCGGCGTGCACGGGATCCAGATGTTCAGCATCCGCCGCGAGCAGGGGCGACTGGCGGAGCTCGCGCCGGTGATCCGGATCCTCGCCGCCAATCCGGGCCGCGGTGGGCCGTGGCGCCCGGGGCTCGCGTCGGTGCTGGTCGAGCTCGGAATGGAGGCCGAGGCGAGGGAGGAGCTCGCGCGAGTAGCGGCGGAGGGCCTCGACGGCCTGCGCGAGTCGCTGTGGATCGCATCGCTGACGTACCTCACCGACGCCTGCGCGGCGCTCGGTGACGAGCGCATCGCCGCGCTCGTCTACCCCGAGCTCGAGCCGCTCGCGGGAGCGAGCGTGATGATCGGTCACCTGGTCGCCTTCTATGGGGCCGGTGATCGCTACCTGGGGATGCTTGCCGCCGTGCTCGGCGACTGGGAGCGCGCCGAGGCTCACTTCGAGCGTGCGATGGAGCTCAACCGCCGGATGGGCGCCGCGACCTGGCTCGCCCACACCGCCTATGAGTACGGCCGGACTTTGCTCGAGCGCCCCGAACGCGATCCCGAGCGGGCAACGGAGTTGCTCGGCGAGGCGGCGGAACTCGCCGAGCGGATCGGGATGGCGGCCCTCGCGAGTCGCGTCGAGGCGCTCGGCGCTGCGCGTCCGGCGGCGCTGCCCGACGAGCTCTCGGCCCGCGAGGCGCAGATCCTGCGGCTCGTCGCCCGTGGGCTCAGCAACCGCGAGATCGGCGAGCGCCTGGTGATCAGCGAGCACACGGTGGCGAACCACGTGCGCAGCATCCTGCGCAAGAGCGGCTGCGCGAACCGCACCGAGGCCGCCTCCTACGCCCATCGCCACGGGCTGGCCGAGGCCTGACGACCGCGATAGGATCTGGCCATGCCGCTGTACATGATCGAGCGGGAGTTCGCCGAAGAGCTCGAGCTGAGCAGCGACGACGTCGAGTTGATCGAGGAGATCAACGCGGACGAGGGCGTCCACTGGCTGTTCTCGTTCCTGAGCGCGGACCGCCGCCGCACCTACTGCCTCTACGAGGCGCCCTCGCCAGACGCGATCATCGCAGCCGCGCGGCGGGCCGACGTCCCGGCCGACAAGGTGGTCGAGGTCGGGCCGGGAACGGTCGAGTTCTCCGATCGGCTGCGCGATTGGGCCGACGCGCAAGCCGCCGCCTCCTCATGATCTCGACCGTCGCCGTCGGCACCGACGGGTCCACGACAGCCGCCGAGGCGGTTCGTGAGGCCGCCGAGATCGCGCGACGTTTCGAGGCGCGGCTGGTGCTCCTGAGCGTCTTCCAGGATTCGGGGGGCGCGCCAGGAGGAGCGGACGGCGACATCGAGCGCCAGTGGTCCTCGAACTCCTCAGCCCGGGTCAGGTCGATCCTCGAGCGGTTCGAGCACGAGCTCGGGCAGAGCGGGATCGAGTGCGAGACTCTCGCCGACCAGGGCGATCCGGCCGAGGTGCTGGTGCGGCTCGCCGAGCAGTGCGGCGCCGATCTGCTGGTGATCGGCAACAAGGGGATGAAGCGGCGGGTGCTGGGGAGCATCCCGAACACCGTCACCCACAAGGCCGACTGCTCGGTGCTGGTGATCAAGACGACCTGAGCCGAGCCTGCCGCCGGCGGCGGCTCAGTCTCGCCGTAGTCGGTAGATGCGGGTGTCGATCTTGCCCAGGTAGCGGTAGAACGCTGCCTCCGAGATGTCGACGCTGACCGCGTCGATCACCTTCCATGTCGGATAGGCCGCCTCGATCTGGTCGCGACCGGCGCCCCGCGGCACCGGCCCATCGCCGCGCGCTGCTCGTCGTTGAGCTCGTCGTGAAAGAGCCCGAAGTCGATCAGGAACGGAAAGCCGAACCCGACGCCCGCGGCGCCGAGCCGCGTCACGTCGCCCTCGACGAGACGTACCTCGACCCCGGCCGCCTCGACTCGCTCGCGCGCCCGTCGCAGGGCCTTCGGGACGATGTCGACCCCGGTGACCTCCCAGCCCCGCCTCGCAAGCTCCTCGACGCCGGCCCCGTGCCGGAGCGCGACCGGATCGACCGTGTGCGTGTGCCTCGTCTCGGGCGGGCAGTGCACGAAGTCCCACTGCCGCAAGGGCCGTTCCTGACCCTCGACGATCAGCAGCGCCTCGGGGTGGCAGAACGGTAGGTCGGGCTGCTGGAATAGCTCGGTGCGAGTCCTCGTCACCACCCGTGGCAGCGCCGGGCATCTGGGGCCCCTCGCCCCGTTCGCGCACGCCTGCCTTCGGGCCGGGCATGAGGTGCTCGTCGCCGCGCAGCGCCAGAACCAGGCGAACGTGGAGCGGGCCGGACTTCCTTTCTCGCCGGTGGACGACCCGCCCGCCGACGAATGGATGCCACTCATGGGGCGGTTCGCGGAGCTCGACGTCGCGACCGCCAACGAGTTGATGATCGGCCAGTTCTTCGCCGGAATCGACCTCCGCGCCGAGCTGCCCGCGCTGCGGGCGCTCGCGGAGAGCTGGCGCCCCGATCTCATCATGCGCGAGACCTGGGAGTTCGGCTCCACCTTGGTCGCTGAGCCGGCGGGGATCCCGATCGTGAGGGTGGGACTGGGCCTCGCCCAGGTCGAGGAGCAATCGATCGAGCTCGCTGCCGCGACCGTAAACGAGGCTCGCGCCAGGCTCGGGATGCGACCCGATCCGACCGGCGAGCGGCTCGCCGCCTCGCCGTACTTCACCGCGATCCCGAAAGCGCTGGAGGACCCAGGCGCGCCGATGCCGAAGCGTACGCACCGATTCCGCTTCGGAGTCTCGGAGGATGCGCCAGCGCTCGGGGAGTGGTGGACCGGCAACGACGATCCGCTCGTCTATCTGAGCTTCGGCTCGGTCGCGGCGGGCGCCCACCTGCCGTACTTCCCGGACCTTTACCGGGCGGCGATCGAAGCGCTTGCTCCCCTTCCCGTGCGGGTGCTCGTCACGACCGGGGACGCCGGCCGCGATCTCGACGATCTCGGCGAGATCCCGCGCAATGTTCATGTCGAGACGTGGGTGCCGCACGACGCCGTCGCTGCCCGCGCGTCGGTGATCGTCTGCCACGGCGGCTACGGATCCACCCTTGGCGCGCTCGCGCACGGCGTGCCGCTCGTGGTCCTGCCCCTGTTCAGCACGGATCAGTGGGCCAACGGGGATGCCGCAGCGCGCGCGGGCGCCGGCATCAACCTGGCCGGCGAGCGGGGCGCTCGCAACGTCCTCGGACTGCCCGGCGCCGACACGCTCGGCGAGCTGGCCGGGGCGGTCGAGGAGGTCCTTGGCGACGACGCCTACCGACGCGGGGCCGAGCGCGTCGCCGATGCAATCGGTGCTCTGCCGCCGGTCGACGACTCGGTTGAGACGCTCGAAGCGATCGCAGGGACGGCGCGCGACTAGTCGTAGCCCTTGATCATCCGAACGTTGAGCACGAGCATCACGACACCCAGTGCGGCTACCACCGCGAACCCCGGCAGGATGTCCTCCCATGCGAGATCGACGAGGATCAGGGATCGCAGCGCCTCCATCAGGTAGGTGACCGGGTTGAGCGTGGCGGCGACCTCCATCGGCTCGGTCAGCAGGTCACGCGGGACGAAGTTCGGCGTCAGGAACAGGAGCGGGAAGAAGATCAGCCCGGCTGAATTCGTCGCCGCCGCGCTGCGCGTCTTGAGCGCGATCAGCTGCATGAAGCCGGCGTAGACGACGCCCCAGAGCGAGCTCAGCGCGACCAGGAGGACGAACCCCAGCGGACCGCTCGCGATCGAGATCCCAAACGGCAGCGCGAGCAGCACGATCACCGTTGAGAGGACGACGCATTTCACGCCCTCGGCGACGAGCCGGCCAAGCACGATCGCGTAGCGCGGGATCGGGATCGCCCGCAGCTTGTCGAAGTAGCCGCCCTCGATCTCCTCGACCAGGAACAGGGCGGCCATCCCGAACGAGGCCGCCAGCAGCAGCGTGATCGGGAGCTGGAACGCGCCGTAGCCCTGGCCCTCGAGGAACCCGGTCGACTCCGAGGGGAAGATCTCGGCGACCTGACCCGTGTTGACGATCAGGAAGAAGACCGGAATGAACATCGTCATCAACAGCGCGTCGGGCGTCCGCACCGCCTCGTGCAGCGCACGCTTTCCGAGCGCGATCGTGGCGCTCATGCCGTCACCTCCTGGACCTCGCCCGCGGCGCGGTCGCGGGTGCGTCCGGTCGCGTCGAGGAAGACGTCGTCGAGGGTCGGCTCCTCGCCGCGGCCCCGCCGCTCGCGCAGGTCAGCCTTGAGCTGGTCGGGCGTGCCCTCGCGCACGATCAGCCCGCCATCGATGATCGCGAGCCGGTCACAGAGCTGGTCGGCCTCCTCGAGGTACTGCGTAGTGAGGAACACCGTGGTGCCGTGGCCGTTGATCCGCTGCAGCTCCTCCCAGACAGTCAGCCTGCTCGCCGGGTCAAGGCCGGTGGTCGGCTCATCGAGGAACAGGACCTCGGGTTCGTGCACGAGCGCCGCCGCGAGGTCGAGCCGGCGCTGCATGCCGCCGGAATAGCCCTTGATCACGCGGTCCGCGGCATCCTCGAGCTCGACCAGCTCGAGCAGCTCGTTCGCCCGCTCGCCGGCCTGCGAGGTGCTGAGCCCGAACAGCTGCCCGTGCAGGACCAGGAGCTCGCGGCCGGTCTGGCGCGGGTCGAGCCCGGCCTCCTGGAGCGCGACGCCGATCCGGCTGCGGGCGTCGTCGGGGTCGCGGGCAACGTCAAACCCGGCCACCTCCGCCCGGCCCGAGGTCAGCGAGAGCAGCGTCGTCAGCATCCGTACGGTGGTCGACTTGCCGGCCCCGTTGGGGCCCAGGAAGCCGAAGATCTCGCCGGTGTGGACCTCCAGGTCCACCCCCCGCACGGCCTCGACCGTGCCGTCTCGGCTGCCGTTGTAGTGCTTGGCAAGGCCTTCGGCCAGCACGGCCGGGCCCCCTCTCTGGTTCATCGCGGCTCCTGTTCGCTCGATTGGCTGGACATCTGTTAGACCGCGGGGACCCGCAGAACTAATCGTCCTGACTTGTCGGCTGAGCTAACGCGGTGCTCTCGCGGTCACGGCCCAGGTCGAGGCCGGGGCGACGACGGCGCCGCCGTCGACGACGAAGTCGGCGAGCGCCGCGCGCAGATCGTCCGCGATCTTCGGCCTCATGTCGTCGACGCGCTCGCCCCACATGCGCAGGACCTCGGCCGCGGGGCCGAGCGCCATGTTGAAGGCGACCGCGTGTTCGAGGTCGTTGCCGATCTTGTACGGCAGGTCCTGCCGGCCGAGCGAGATCGACTCGTAGCCGGCGAGTCGAAGCAGGTCGCTGACCGTGTCCGCGTTCGCCATCGAGAACGGTCCGGGACCGCAGCGCGGCACGTCGTACTCCTCGGGTTCCTCGAGGTACTCGGCGACTACCAACTCGGCGCGATGCAGGAACTCGTTGTCGAGCTTGCGCCGCCAGACGACCATGTTCAGGAGCCCGCCGGGCGCCAGCGCCTCACGAACGTTTCGAAGCGCCACCACGGGGTGGGCGAAGAACATCGTCCCCATGCGGGAGAACGCGTAGTCGAACGTGCGCTCGAAGCTCGTCGTCTCCACGTCGCAGGGGGCGAAGCTGACGTTCTCGATCCCGGCCTCGGCCGCCTCCTCGATCGCCGTTTCGATCATCCGCTCGGCGACGTCGACGCCGTGCGCGTGACCGGTGGCGCCGACGAGCTCCGCGAGGCGCGTCGTCGTGTCGCCAAGCCCGCAGCCGATGTCGAGAACGCGGTCGCCGTCATGGGGCGGGTTGGCCGCGAGCGCCGCCTCGCCGTGATCGCGCAGCCCCTCCGCGACGAGGTCGCGGTACTCGATCCAGATCTCGAACAGGGGGCCGTTCCAGGCCTCGGTCGCCTCGACGTTGTCCTCGACCTCTCTGATCGCGTCCGCTATGAGCGCCGAGTCTACGGGCGGTTGATTTCGTTCCAACCCGCTGGGCCTCCGGTTCTGCTGTTCAGAGGCGGACGTGCGGATAATCCTCCGCACGGTGCTGAAACGAGAGGATCTTTGGGTTCTGTACCACACCGTCGCGAATCTCGATCGCGTTGCGGACCGTCTCCTCCCGCTCCCAGGCCTCGGGCCCCGCGATCAATGTGCGCAGATAGGGCATCAGCGCTCTGCTGATCTCCCATGTGGCTGAGTTCCACAGCAGCGAGGGGCTGTGGTCGACCGCGTAGCAGCTCACTCCGTCGCCGAGCTCGAAGATCGGCTGCTCGAAGCTGGTCGGCCGCGCCCACTCGAAGCCCATGCCGGCGTCCGCGGCGACGTCGACGAACAGCGTTCCGGAACGAAACAGCGACAGCTCATCGTTGCTGACGAAGATCATCGGCGCCTCGGTGTCCTGAAGCACGCAGTTGACGATCAGATCGTGCTCGGCGAGGAACTGGGGCATCGACTCGCGGCGGCTGTCCAGCTCGGGCGTCTGGTCGGGATGGTCCGGGTCTCGGGCGTAGGTGATCAAGCGCACCGAGTGGATCGGCGCGGCGACGGCGGCGGCCTCGCGGTGGGTGAGGACGGAGACGTCGTGGACCCCGAGCGCCCGCAATCCGATCACCGCTCCACGACCCGTGGCGCCGAAGCCGATCACCGCCGCTCGCAGGCGTCTTCCGTACTCCCCGGTCATCCCCTTGAGCTGCATCGCGTGCAGCACCGAGCTGTATCCGGCAATCTCGTTGTTCTGGTGAAAGACATGGAGGCGCAAGGAGCCGTCGTGCGCCCAGTGGTTCATCGCCTCCCACGCGATCAGCGTCAGGCGGCGGTCGATCGCGACCTGGGTCAGGGCCGCGTCCTGCACGCAATGCACCCAGCCGCACAGCGTCCGCCCCTCGCCCATCTCGGAGAGGTCCGCGGGCGCCGGCTTGGGAACCAGCACCGCGTCGCATTCGCGCATCAGCTGCTCGCGGGCGCGCAGGCCGCCGACCAGGCGCTCGAGCTCTGCGTCGTCGACTCCGAAGCCGGTGCCGTAGCCGCGCTCGAGGAAGATCCGCGCTCGCAGCTCGGCGTCGAGCTCTGCGAGGTGAGATGGATGGATCGGCAGCCGATGCTCGTTCTCCTTGCGCGAGCTGGCGATGACTCCGAGGCTGAGGTCGTTCATGTGCGCAGGCGCATGCAATCCAGGACCGGCGGACGCGACTGGGCGGGAAGTTAGCCGCAGCCGCGCTTTCGCCGCTGGATCAACGACGGCGTCCGAGGGGTGCGGGCTACGGGCCGCTGCTCGCGGATTGAGCTTCCTCCGCCAGGCTCTTGTTCTCGGGCACGAACTTGCTCGCCGTGAACTTCGCTCCCTGGGGGTCGGTGATCACGGTCATCCTGACCCATGGAGCGTCGAACGGCGCGGCGACCACCTGCCCGCCCAGCTCCGCGGCTCGCTCGGCGATCGCGTCGGCGTCATCGACCGCGAAGGTCACGCCCCAGTGCGACGGTGGCTCGGGCTGGTCGTCGGCGATCGGGTTCAGGCTTGCGACCACGTCCTCGAAGCCCGCCGACGCACCGGCCTCGGCCATGCGCTCGCGGAGCCCGGGATCGCGTCGCTCAAGATAGTCGCCGTAACCGGGCAGGGTCCACATCTCAAAGCCCCCGTCCAGGCCAAGGGCCTGCCAGCCGAACACCGAGCCGTAGAAGGACTTCGCTCCCGCCGGATCGCGGGTGTTGAGGTCGTTGAAGTTCAGGCTGCCGGGCTCGTTGACGATCTTGGCGCCCCTGTGCTCCTTCGCCTGCCAGGCACAAAACGCGGCGCCCGCGGGATCGGCAAGCACCGCCATTCGGCCGGCGTCCATGACGTCGAACGGATCCGTCAGAACGCTGCCCCCGGCATCGAGGACCCTGGATGCGGTGTCGTCGGCGCTCTCGACCCAGACGTAGGTGTTCCAGACCGCCATCGGCGGCGCGCCTTCGGGCTGCGATCCAACCGCGGCGACGTCACCGCCGTGAATCCGGGCGATGAAGTACTTGCCGGGCGCGTCCGGCGGCATCACGTCCTCGAACTCCCAGCCGAACAGCCCGCTGTAGAAGTCGACGGCCGACTCCGGCTCGGGCTGGCTTGTGTCGATCCAACACGGGACCCCGGGCATGTATCCGTCTCGCTCCATCATCGGTGCTCCCTTCTCGTCTTGCCGGTACCGCTGGGCACACTAGGGACAGATTTAGGTCAGGATCTGTCCTAAATGCGGGCAACGATGAGATACGCATGAGCGAGACCTCGAGTCGACTCCTGGAGCTCCTGTCGCTGCTGCAAGCACGCCGCGACTGGCCCGGCGCCGAGCTGGCGGAGCGGCTCGAGGTATCCGGGCGGACGATCCGGCGCGACGTCGAGCGCCTGCGCGGCCTCGGCTACCCGGTCGAGTCGCTGAGCGGACCGGCCGGTGGCTACCGGCTTCGCGCCGGCACCGCGATGCCACCGCTGCTGCTCGACGAGGACGAGGCGATCGCGATCGCGGTCGGGCTGCGGACGGCGGCTCGGGCGTCGGTGGCCGGGATCGAGGAGACCTCGGTCCGCGCCCTCGTCAAGCTCGAACAGGTTCTGCCGGCGCACCTGCGCCGGCGAGTCGGCGCGCTGGGGTCGGCGACCATTGCTCCCCCTGTCACCGGCCCGACCGTCGACCCCCAGCACCTGACCGTGATCGCCACAACGTGTCGCGACTCCGAGTGCCTTCGCTTCGCCTATCGGAGCCGCGACGGCAGCGACACGCGGCGCGAGGTCGAGCCGCACTCGCTCGTCAACCTGGGGCGCCGCTGGTACCTCGTCGCCTGGGACCGCCGTCGCGACGACTGGCGGACGTTCCGCGTCGACCGCCTCGACCGCCCGGCGGCGACTGGACCGACGTTCACGCCGCGCGAGCTGCCCGCCAAGAACGCCGCCGCCTACGTCGAGCAAGCGATTTCGGGCGCGCCGGGCCGCTTCGAGGCCCGCGTCACGGCGCAGGCAGCCGCCGCTGAGCTCGCGAGCCGCCTGCCGCCCTACTGGGGGACGTTCGAGCCGATCGACGCACACAGCTGCGAGTACCGGGCCGGCGATGATGACCTCGGATGGCTGGCGATGCGGATCGCGATGCTCGGCGTCGACGTCGAGGTGCACGAGCCGCCGGAGCTGATCGAGCATCTACGAGCACTGGCGCGACGCCTGCGCCGCGCTACCCGCCCTGCTGGGTGAGCTGTTGTCCCGCTGTGACCTCGGCTACTCCGACAGGCCGGCGGCTTCCAGGGCACTCCTGCGCTCCCAGAAAGCCTGCATCCGAACGACCTTGCCATCCAGGAGCGTGAAGATCGTTCCGGAGGGCTGGGTGATCTCGATCCCGTCTCGACCACGGAAGTGATCGACGCTGAGCAATAACACGCGCTCGGCGTCGATCACGCGGATCTGCTCGGGCTCGGAGCGATGCTCCTCCCACGCCCCATCGAACCGACCGAACGTTCGGGCTACGGCGTCGCGTCCCTCGGCCACGGTTGGACCGGGCTGCTCCGGAGGCTCCTCAAAAACCGCCGCCAGATCGAAGAAGTCCAGGGTCGCCGCGGATCCGAATCCACCCTCGTTGTAGGTCTCGACCAACCGCCGGATGATCTCGGCGTTCTCGTCCGACATCGCCTACTCCTCGCGCCCGGCGGCTTCGAGGGCCTGGCGCAGATCCTTCCCCCACTCGAACCGCGCAATCCTGCCCTCGCGAAACGCCCAGGTATGCGCCTCCGCCTGCGTGAGCTCCACCTCGCTTCCGCGACTGCGGGTGTACCAGCTGACGGCGGCAACCACGGCGTCCCCGCAGTCGAACAGCTCGTGCAGCTCATGCCGGGACTCGCTCCAGACTTCGGCGAAACGTCGCATCGCTTGCACAACCTCGGCCGGGCCACGGCGAACACCGGGCTCGACTGCATTTGGGGGATTGACGTATTCGATGTCCGGAGTGGCGAGTTCGAGCAGCCACAACTGCGGATCTCGATCGATCAAGCCCTCGTCGTAGATACGGCGCACCAACTCGACGTTCTCCTCCGACATCGCCCGGGCAGTATCGCGCCACGAGGGCGAACGCGAACTCGCCGAGGCCAAGCGATGGGTCGCCGAAGCTGACCGCGGCTGACGCTCGGACCGGCTGGCCACGTCCCTGCGACCGAGGCCCGGCCCTCGTCAACCCAATGCCGGTGTCTCCGCCGATCCCGACGGCTTCGCCTCGGGCAAGCGCACCATGCGAAACGCGTTCAAGAGGCCGATCAGCCCGGCCAGCAGCGGTACCAGGAGGGCGACCTGTAGCGCCCGCGGGCGGGCGTCCGTGTTGATCTCGATGATCTCGGCCTTGACGTCCTCGGGCTGGCCGGCGAGCAGTTCCTCAAGCCTCGTGTTGGTCATCACCTCGGCGTCGTCTTCGAGCGCGTCGGCGACCCGCTCCTGCTCGGCCGGGGCGAGCACGGGGCTGTCGCTCGCCAGGTCGGTGAAGATGATCGATAGCGCGGCCAGCATGATCGCGCCCGCAAAAGCGAGCCCGAACGAGAGGCCGAACGAGCCACCAGCGGAGTTGACCCCGGCAGCCTCGCTGACCCGTTCCTCTGGCACCGGGGCAAGGGTGTAGTTGTTGAGCTGCGAGACGAGCAGACCGAGGCCGGATCCGATGATCAGCAGCGGGATGACGAGCGCCCACGCGTCGTCGGCGCGCGGAATGATCGGCAGCAGGACCACGACGCCGACGACGACCAGCGCGAAGCCGACCCGGATGATGGCGCTCGGTCGGCGGCCGCCGACCTTGCGGCCTGCGATGAGGGCGACCGCAAACGTGCTCAGCGACAGGGGCGCGAGCGAGATGCCCGCCTGCAGCGCGTTGTACTCGAAGACCATCTGGAGGTAGATGGGCAGCGCGATCATGCAGCCGCCCAGGCCGATCTGGGCCAGCATGTGGCCGGTGACCCCGAGCCGAAAGCCCTTGGACCGAAACAGGTCGGGGTCGATCAGGGCCGGCTTTGACTCGCGCTTTCGCCGCAACAGCCAGTAGACCAGCGATCCGAGGCCAAGCAGGCCGACCGCAAGCAGGGCGGCGACCGCCTCGCCGCCCTCCTGCCAGACGAGGATCCCCAAGACGATCCCACCCATCCCAATCACCGAGAGGACCGCGCCCCCGATGTCGATGACGCGGGCGCCGGTGAACGGGACGTCGCGTACCAGTCCGATGTTGAGCAGGACGATCGCGATGATCAGTGCCTCGAGTGCGAAGCCAACTCGCCAGGAGAGCAAGGTGGTGATGAAGCCGCCGAGCAGCGGGCCGATCGCGGCGGCGATCGCGGCGGCGGCGCCGACCAGGGCGTAGACCTTGCGCTGGGCCTCGCCGGTGAAGTTGCCGTGGACGAGTGCCTGCATCCCCGGTAGGAGCAGTGAGGCGCCGAGGCCACCGATGATCGCCCAGAAGACGATGATCGCTGCCAGGTCCTGGGCGAGGGTCATGGCCACCGCGCCGATGGCGTAGCCGACGAGGCCCAGCACGTAGGCGCGCTTGCGCCCGATCAGGTCTCCCACCTTGCTGCCGATCAGGATGAAGGCGGCGGAGACCAGTGCCTCGAGCGCGATCGCTGACTGGACGCCGCTGACCGTGGTGTCGAGGTCGTCGACCACGGCCGAGATCGAGACGTTCATCAGCGACGTGTCGACCACGAGCACGAAGCTCGCCGCGCCCAGCAGTAGTCCCAGGCGCCGGCTGCCGAGCGTCTCTGCGGGAGCATATCCTGCTCCCTCGCCTGTCGTCACGGCTTGATTATCAACGGGTTCCCCGGGTCCGCTTGCGCCCGCCCAAGAGGCCGGATAGGGTCCTTAAGACCCCCGTGTCTGGCGGCAGTCGGGGAGCGAGGGAGGCACCACACTGAACCCGAGATCTACTATCGGCCTGATCGCGGGTGTCCTGGCGACAATCGTCCTGGCGCTCGCCCCGCCAGCCCAGGCCCGCGACTCAGCGAAGTTCAAGGTGCTCTCGATCAGCGGCACCGAGTCGTTCACCCGCGATGTGGTCTACCCACCGTCGGACTTCGGATCCTGCGCCTTCGTCATGACCGAGCGCATCAGCTTCCACAGCACCAAGCGAGCCACCGCCTATGCCTTCACCAGCAAGGCGCACGGCCGCGCGCGGGTGGCCTGGTCGTCGAAGCCCACCTTCTCCGGCAACTTCAGCGTGGTCGAGGTCCCCGGCAAGGTGACCGTGTCGCGCTCGGCGACCTACCAGCAGACCAACTACGTGGACCCGGACACGGGAGAGGTATTCCCCGGCTGCTACGACGAGCTGTCGCCGGTGGACTGCAAGGTCGAGCGGACCCTCCCCACGACCCTGGAGATCGGGGGCACGTCCGGTAGCGATGAGAGCACGTACGTCGCGCTGTCGGTGGACCTGGACGAGATCGACGCCGCGTGTTATGCGTACGTGGTGGACGCGGGCGGAGACGATCCGGGGCTGTTCTCGCGCGCCGATCTGTTCAAGCGCAAGCCCAAGCGGCTCGGCGACACGGACCGTGCCGAGAGGCCGGTCTTCGACAACCCGACCGATGACGTGAGCGAAACCGGGACCATCGTCCAGGAGCTCACGGCCGAGCTGAAGCGCAAGAAGCAGCGGTCTTGAGGAGTGGGCAACTCCGCGCGCTCTGAGCAGAGCGCTGGGGAAGCGGCTGAATTGAGCGAAATCCCCGCCATTTGGCTTGCTCATGGGGCTGTGCGTGGCTTGCTACCAGCGCTGCGACCAGTTTCTGGCGAGACAGAAGCTCGGGCGGTCCATCCGATCACAACCGACCGGTGGATGCTCTTCGGATGGCGCACTACCCCTGAACGAGGGCCAGGATGACGCCCAGGACGACGACGCTCTGAACCGAGTGCACGACGATCCCCATCCAGGCGCTCTGGAACCGCCGCGAGGGATAGGCGAGGGCGATGATGTCGATCAGGGTGGTGGGGATCACCCACGGCGTGTGCAGGTGGTAGGCGGCGAACAGCACCCCGTTGGCGACGAAGTCGCCCCTTCCAAAGACGCCCCGCATCCGCGGTAGCAGAAGCCCCCGGAAGAGCAGCTCCTCTCCAAGCACGGTGTTGAACACGACGAGCAAGGCGACCACCGCGTACCAGCCCCACGCCCCGCTGAAGAACTCCTCGCCGCGGTCCGAGTCCAGGAAGTCGGCGAAGTCCCTCGCCGAGGGTCCCGGGATGGCCAGGGCTCCCTCGAGGGCGAAGAGCACTACGAAGGGCAACACCCACAGCCAGACCCTTCCGCCCATGCGGCCGGTCTTCGGATCCCGGGGTGCCCGCAGCCACAGCGCGTTTCGCACGCGCGACCATTCGAGTCCTCCCAGTTCCCGCCTGATGAGGATTGCGACCAGCAGGAATTGCCAGATCAGCCCCGCGGTGAGGCAGATCAGCAGGGCCTGCATGAGTGGCTCATCCCCCCCGAGCTGGTCCTTCAGCCACGGAGCGACGATCCAAGCGAGAACCCCCATCGGGACCGCAGCCGCAGCCCACACCGCAAGGATCTGAGCAAGCGAGTATTGCCTGACGGCTGCATACCTTTCGTCCCCCCGGTCGAGCGAATGCTCCATCGCCTGCGGCTCGGTCTGATCTTGGATGATGCGTGATTTCATGACCCCTCCTGAACGGCGTTGAAACGGACCGGCTCAGCATCTCCGCCGAGTCCTTGCGCCGAAAGCCGGGAGACCGGCATTTCGAGGGAGGGTTTTCTGGTGTCCCGGTGTCGGGTTTTCAGCCGCTGAGGAACAGCAGCACCGCCAGCACGCGCCGCGATTCGGTGCCGGTCGAGGGCAGTCCGAGCTTCCCGAAGATGCTCGAGACGTACTTCTCCACCGCGCCGACGCTGATCACCAGGCTCTCGGCGATGCCGTGGTTGGACCGGCCGCTCGCCATCAGCTCGAGCACCTCGCGCTCTCGCGGGGTGAGCTCGTCAAGCGGATCGTCGGTGCGCTGGCGGGAGAGCAACGTGGAAACGATCTGGGGGTCGATCGCCGAACCGCCGTTGGCGATACGCCGGACTGCGTCAACGAACTCCGAGACGTCGCTGATGCGGTCCTTGAGCAGATAGCCCGTCCCCTCCGCCGAGTCTGCGAGCAGCTTCATCGCCAAGCCGAGCTCGACGTACTGAGAGAGGACGAGGACGGCGGTTCCTGGGTATCGCTCCCGGATCTCGAGCGCCGCGCGCAAGCCCTCGTCGGTGTGGGTCGGCGGTAGCCGGATGTCGACGATCGCCACGTCGACGGCATGGGCCGAGAGCTTGCGCATCAACTCCTCGGCGTCCTCGCACTGGGCGACCACATCGAAGCCCTCGTCGCTCAGCAACCGCGCCAAGCCGTCCCGGAGCAGGACGCTGTCTTCGGCCAGCGCTACCCGCATGGCATCTGGGCGCGGACACGGGTGCCGCCGTCTCTCGGGGTCCAGACCCGCAGCCGTCCTCCGAGCGCCTCGACCCGGTCGGCGAGACCGCGGAGTCCGCTCCCCCGCTCGCTGTCGGCGCCGCCGACGCCGTCGTCGACGACCTCGACCACCAGCTCGTCGCCCTGACGCATCACGTCGACGGTCGCCCGGTTGGCGTGGGCGTGCTTACCGATGTTTGCAAGGCTCTCCGTGACGACGTAGTACGCGGCCACCTCGATCGACTCGTCGAGCCGGTTCTCGACGGCGACGGTGAGCTTCACTGGGACTGCCGACCGGGCGGCCGCCGACTCGAGCGCGACTCCGAGCCCGTGGCCGGTGAGCACGGCCGGGTGCAGGCCGCGGGCGACGGTGCGCAGCTCCTCGAGAGAGACCGCAATCTCCTTGCGGGCGGCCTCGATCTGCGACTGCGCTTCGGGATCGTCGGCGAGCTTGGCGGCGTACATCCCGAGCTCGAGCGAGAGCGCGATCAGCCGCTGCTGGGCGCCGTCGTGGAGGTTGCGCTCGAGCCGCTTGCGCTCCTGCTGGCCAGCCTCGATCACTCGCTCGCGCGAGCCCTCGAGCTCCTGCAGCTTCGCCTTGAGCTCAACCTGCAGGCGCCCGTTCTCGAGTGCGATCCCGGCCGCCGCGCCGACCGCCTCGAGCAACTCCGGCTCATCGTCGAGCGAGGGGTCGTGGATGAGGGCCGCCAGTTGTCCACCGTCGCTGTCGATCCGGGTGATGGAGCGGGGGTCACCGGGGCGGGGCAGGGTGACCGGCCGCCCGTCCTGATCGGCCCACGCGTCGTATTCCGGTAGCCAGTAGGCCAGGCTGACCGTGGGGTCGCGCAGCGCACGGGACAGCGGCTCGCGCAGGTCGGTGGGCGCCGGCTCGGAGCGCAGCTCGACCAGTAGGTCGCCGACGGCCGATCGTGCCAGGCGGGCGTCGAGGATGGCGAGCAGGAAGACGAACGGCGCGAGGCCGACCACGACGAACATAGTGCGTTGGACGGTCAGGAACGCATCCAGAGGGATCTCCAGCGCCAGGCTGAGCAACAGAGCGGCGCCCATCACGAATGCAACCGAGAAGAAGTTGACGAGCACCTTGACCGGTGTCGGGAGCGGTCGACCGGCCACGCCGCGGCGGGTGACCATGATGACGAACCCGATCAGGAACAACAGCGCGGCCGCGACCAGCTGGACCTTGAGGAGGTCTGCGGCGGCTTCGGGAGCCTCGATCACAGCGAACGCGTTGCCGGGATCGAAGCCGCCGAGCATCAGGCCGACGACGTTGAGGGACGCCACCGCGTAGGTCGCCCCGACCAGCAGGCGCTCGCCCCGGCTGCGCAATGCCCCGGTCGGGAAGGCCAGGAAAACATGCATGAACGCGGCGAACGGGACGAGGTCGAACGCCGTGCCGAGCGTGGAGAAGAGGTTGGAGTTCGCCGCGGAGATGGACGACAGCAGGGTCACGAATCCCGCGGCGATCATCAGCGGACCGAAGCGGCTCTCGGGTTGGCGGTACCAGGCGAACAGCCCGCAGAGGACGTAGGGGAGGATGAGCCAGGCGTGAAGGGAGGCCTGCAGGCCCGGATCCGGGCCGGCGTGATCGCTGGCGAGCTCCACGAGGATCGTCCCGGCCGTTGCGGCGATCGCAAGCACAGCGATCGCAACGACCACGAGGAGGCTCGGTCCTTTCGCAGCCTCCGACTCGTCCGTGCATACACGCCCAGGTGTGGCCAATTTTCACCTCGGTCGCGGAGACCTTCCCGGCTTCCGCTGATCCTATCCCGGTTTCACCGCCCTCCGTGGACGCTTTGCAGGCACGGCTCTCGCGCGCGTTTGGGGGCCAACCGGAGGGTCGCAGGCGCCGATGCGGCACCGTTGGCGCTGCGATAGCTCGGGCCTCGTCCGCCCCGGCTACCAGCCGAGCTACCAGGCACGATCGGTGCGAGCCAGCAACCCGGGGCAACCATGCCTGTCGCAATCCGGCGGAGGTTCAGGAAAAGAGCGGCTGATGGGATTCGAACCCACGACCTTCTGCATGGCAAGCAGCGCCGACGGTCCCGACGCTTGACGACGCGGGACGATGGAACCCGCTCTGTGACACGGGTTTCGACCCCTTCGCGGGGTGCGGATGGCTTGCCGCTGCGGAGCGGGTTTCGGATCGTTTGGCCCACTACTGGCCCACGGATCGACTCTCATCGCGCCTCCCGCGCAGCGTCGAGCGCGTCGAGCCGACCGGCAATCTCGGCGCCGGAGCCGTCGAGCAGGGCGCCGTAGTGGCGCTCGATCATCCGGACGGACGTGCCCATGATCCGCGCGAGCTGGAATACCGGCACGCCCTCCAGCGCTTCCGACGCGAACGTCGAGCGCAGGTCGTAGATGCGGGCCGGGGTGCGGACGCCGGATGCCTCGATCGCCGGGCTCCACTCGCGGCGGCGGAAGTTGTCGAGGTTGAGCAGCCCGCCGTTCGGAGCCGGGAACCGCTCGGGGCCGGGCGGCGCGTGATCTCTCCGAGAAAGGCGGACAATCAGGCGTTACCCAGTACCAACAGGAGGGAGCGCGACATGAACGACGAACGGCCGAGCTCGGACGCCGAGGGCTTTCCGGCACCCGACGAAGGGATCCTGGTGACCCACTTCCTGATCGTGCAAAACGTCGCCCGGTCGAGGGCGTTCTACTCCGACGTATTGGGAGGTGAGGTCGTCCTGGAGGACAACCCCTGCACCGTCAAGCTCGCCAACAGCTGGATCATCATGAACCCCGGCGGAGGGCCGACGCCCGATAAGCCGGACATCTCGGTCGTTCCCTACGAGCCCTCGAACGAGGTCTCGAGCTTCCTCAACCTCAGGGTCGCCGACATCGAGGCCTGCTACCGCGACTGGAAGGCCAAGGGAGCGGAGTTCGTCACCGAGCCGATCGACCGCGTCTCCGAGGTGCGCTGTTACATGCGCGACCCCGACGGCTATCTGATCGAGGTCGGTCAGGCAACCGGAATCCTCGAGGGAAAGTTCGCGAAGAAGCGGCCCGAGGACCTGCCCGGCTAGGGGCTCCGCCACATCACGCGACGAACTTCTACTCCGCCAGCGGGTCGGGCAGGAGCAGCACGAGTACGACGACCTCGCGGCAGCGGAGGTCGAGGCGACGTTTGCAGTCGGTCGAACCCATCGCTCCTCCTCGGGGGTAGTCCGGGCTCCGGTGCTCCTCGGGTGCTGCTCCCTCGACTGTGCGAGGAGGCGATGGGATGGCGGCAGCCTACGCTCGCGCCGGGCCGGGTGCAAGGCGGCATCCCCGCACTTTGCGCCGTCAGGCCGGTCGCGCGCGCCGGTCGCTGGCGCTGTGACCGGTTCGGGCGGTCCTAAGAATCCGGCCCGGCCTGGCCGAGCCACTCCGCCCGCCGCCGCTCGGCTTCCTCGCGGATCGCGCGGATGTCCTCGACCGTGTAGCTGCGGCGCTGGCGCAGCTCGTCGAGCTGGACGATCTCCCAACCGTCCGGCGTCTCCTCAAGCTCGGCCTTCGCGCGAACAAGCTCGTCCTGGGCGGCGACGAAGTCGCCGCGCTCGATCAGGTGCTCGACGAACGCGAGCCGATTGTCAACGGCGACCTCAAGGGAGGAGAAGCGATGGACGAGCACGACACGCTGCACCCTAGTTGTTGGGGGTCTGCTCGGCCGCCGCCTCCGCGAGCGGATCATCCGCCAGCCCGATCAGGTTGTAGCGGTTGTCCGGGTCGATCCGCCAGACGCCGACCTTCGACGTGTTCGGGATCGGTGCGGTCAGGTCCACGTCGCCGCCGTCGATGCCGGTGAAGGTCGCGTGGTGCTCGATGCAGACCACCGGCTCGCCCTCCTCGGTCTCGGCCCAGCTCCACGGCTCGGCGTCGGCAAGCAGCGGGAATAGCTCGACCACGCGGTCTGTCAGTTCGGCTCGGGTCATCATCGCTCCTCCTGGAGTCGGATCAGGTCGGCGTGCAGGTCGTCGATCAGGGCGCCCAGGTCGAGGTCGGCGCGGCGGTCGGCGAGGTCGAGCGTGTCGCTGGCGAACCTCGTCAGCCGCGCGATCCTCGCGGCGTCCGCGGCGTCGGTGGTCGGCGTCGCCGTCGTCATGACCGCGTCGCGGCTCCGGCGCCGCACTTCCAGCACCTGACCCCGCCGTCCTCGCGGTCGAGGTAGAGGCCGGGCCGATCGCAGCGGCAGGTCGCGGCATCGCGCGGCTCGGTCGCGCCGTAGCCGGGATCGCCCCGTTGGATGTTGTACTCCTTGCGGGCGCGAATCGCGGATAGGTGGCTCCAGCCGTCGCTGCTCGTGAGTCCCATCGCTGACGAGTCTGCGGCCCGGTTCCGTCGGACCTAGTTCAGGTCGGGCCGGTAGACCGTGCGCCACTCGATGCCAAGCCGTGCTCGTTGAGCACCGCGTGCTCGAAGCGGCCGTCGTCCCGCAGGCGGGACGCGACGATCGTGTCCACGCCGTCGAGGGTGTAGAGGCGCCGACCGTCCCGGTGGTCGGCCTCGATGCCATCGACCATCTCGCCGGTCCCGAGGTCGGCCCGCCAGCGGGGCATGCCGGGACTCTCCTCGCTGATCAGGTCCAGCTCCGCCAGCATCTCGGCCAGCCGAATGATCGCGCTCGCGATCGCCTCGGCTGCCGGATCGAGGTACTGGTCCAGCGCCAGCGCCTCGATCCCGAGCCTCACGCGGGGATCGTCCAGCTCGTCGCGCAGCTCGCGCATCTTCGCCTCGTGCGCCTCGTCCTGCTCACGGATCGTCTCCTCCAGCTCGGCGAGCTTGCGGTTCGGGTCAGTCATCGGGGTCCTCCTCGGGTCGGTTTGGTCCGTGGCCCACTAGTGGCCCGGCGATCGTTTGGCCCACTTGTGGCCCGCGGCGATCCGAGGCGAGGAGCCAGATTCGGCTCTGCAATGGGAAGCGGCTGATGGGATTCGAACCCACGACCTTCTGCATGGCAAGCAGACGCTCTAGCCAACTGAGCTACAGCCGCGCGAGCGCCCGAGTATAGGGCTCGGTTCCGACCCGGATCCGTGGCGAGCGGGGGATCCTGCGCCGTATTCGAGCACTATCCCCCTCCGCTGCCGTGGTGCCGTGCGGTCCGTGAACGCGAGCGTCGCGAAGCCCTGGAACCGTGGCGCGGTCAGGCCTCGAGCTCGGAGAGCAGATCGGCGAGGTCGAGCGGGGCGGTGAACATCGCGACCCCGGGCGAGCCGTCGGCGGGCCGCGGCCACTGCTCACGGGGGCGGTCCCAGTAGAGCTCGACCCCGTTCTGGTCGGGGTCGCGCAGGTAGATCGCCTCGCTTACCCCGTGATCGGAGGCGCCGTCGAGGCCGATCCCGGCGTCCAGCACCCGCTTGACGGCGTCCGCGAGCGCCCGCCGGCTCGGGTAGCGGACCGCGGTGTGAAAGAGCCCGGTCGTGCCGGGCGGGGGCGGCGAGCCACCTTTCGACTGCCAGGTGTTGAGCCCGATGTGGTGGTGGTAATCACCCGCGGAGACGAAGGCCGCGTCGGTCCCGAAGCGGTCCTGAAGCTCGAACCCGAGCACGCCGGAGTAGAAGTCGAGCGCCCGGTCGAGGTCGGCGACCTTGAGATGGACGTGGCCGATGTCGACCCCGGGATCGATCGGTTCGCTCGGTCGCTCGTCGCTCACCGCTCGATCATCCCGCGTCGAGCGTCTCGTTGACGATTCGGTCGGCCTCGGCGTTGTGCTCGCGACGGACGTTTCGCACCGACCAGCGCTCGAGCTCGGCCAGGGCCGCGCGGGCGCGTCGATGCAGCTCGGCGAGGTTTCGGTCCTTGACCTTGTACTCGCCGCGCAGCTGGCGCACGATCAGCTCCGAGTCGCCGATCAACTCGACCTCGCGCGCGCCCAGGGCCCGGGCCCGCTCGATCCCGAGCAGCATCGCCCTGTACTCGGCGACGTTGTTGGTCGCCTCGCCGATCAACTCGCCCGTGCGCTCGATCACCTCGCCGTCGGGCGTCGCCACTACCGCAGCGACCGCCGCCGGGCCGGGGTTGCCCCGCGCCCCCCCGTCGACGTTGACGACCAGCCGCTCGGGCAACCGGCTATGCCTTGACGCCCTGCTCGTCGCCGGCCTTGGCCTCGGCGATCACCTTCTGGGCGATGTGGCCCGGAACCTCCTCGTAGCGCAGGAAGTCCATCGTGTAGTCACCGCGCCCGCCCGTGATCGCGCGCAGGTCGGGCGCGTAGTCGAGTACCTCGGCCATCGGCACCTCGGCCTTGATCTCGGTCGCCGAGCCCTTCGGCTCCATCCCCAGCGGATGCCCGCGGCGCGAGTTGAGGTCGCCGATCACGTCCCCGACCGCGTCCTCGGGCACCGCGATCGTGAGCTGGACGATCGGCTCCAGCAAGTAGGGGTCCGCCTCGGCTGCCGCCTGCTTGAAGGCCATCGAGCCGGCGATCTTGAACGCCATCTCCGACGAGTCGACGCTGTGGTGCTGGCCGTCGTATAGGCGCACCTTGACGTCCTTGAGCGGATACCCGGCCAGGACCCCGTTCGCCATCGCCTCGACGATCCCCTTTTCGACCGCGGGGATGAACCCACCCGGGATCACCCCGCCCTTGATCGCGTTCACGAACTCGAACCCCGCCCCCTGCTCGTTGGGCTCGAGCTCGATCTTGCAGTCGCCGAACTGGCCTCGCCCGCCGGTCTGCTTCTTGTACCGGCCGTGGGCCTTGGCCGGGCTGCGGATCGTCTCGATGTAGGGCACGCGCGGCGGGTGCAGCTCGATCTCGGCCCCGAAACGGCTCTTGATCCGCTCGACGATCACCTCGACGTGGATCTGGGTCAGTCCGGCGATGATCTGCTCGCCGGTCTCGGGGTCGCGGTGCACATCGAGGGTCGGGTCCTCCTCGGAGAGCCGGCGGATCGCGGTCGCCGCCTTCTCCTCGTCTCCCTTCGACTTCGCCTCGTAGGCGAACGCCATCACCGGTGCCGGCAGGTCGAGCGGCCGGAACCGGATCGGGGTCTCCTTGGCGGCGAGCACGTCGCCGGCCCGGGTCTCGCGCAGCTTCGCGACCGCGCCGATGTCGCCCGGGCCGAGCTCGTCGATCGGCGCCAGCTCCTTGCCCTCGGGGGCGGAGAGTTGCCCGATCCGTTCCTTCGATCGCCGGACCGCGTTGTAGGCGTGGGAGTCGGAGCGCAGCAACCCCGAGTAGACGCGCAGGATGTTGACCCTGCCGGTGTACGGATCCGCGGTGGTCTTGAAGACGAAGGCGAGCAGCTCGTCCGACTCATCCGGCTCGATCTCGACCGGCTCACCGTCGGCGTCGAGCGCGGTCACCGCACCGCGCATCGCCGGCGACGGCAGGTCCTCGACGAGGGCTTCGAGCAGCCGGTTGGTGCCCAGGTTGCGGGTCGCCACGCCGCAGGTGACCGGGAACAGGTGGCCCTCGGTGACCCCCTTCTTGAGCGCCGCGACGATCTCTTCGTGCGAGATCTCCTCTCCCTCGAGGTAACGCTCCATCAGCTCGTCGGAGTTCTCGGCGACCTCGTCCATGAGCTTCTCGCGGTATTCCTCGGCCTGAGCGCGAAGCTCGTCGGGGATCTCGATCTGCGTCGAGTTGCCCCGCCCCTCGCCCTCGTACTCGAACGCGGTCATGTCGATCAGGTCGATCACGCCGCGGACCTCGTGCTCGGAGCCGATCGGGATCTCGGTCGCGACAACGTGCTGGCCGAAGGCGGCCTTGAGCGAGTCGAGGGCGCGGAAGAAGTCGGCCCGCTCTCGGTCGAGCATGTTGACGAACACGAGCCGGGCCAGGCCCTCGTCGTCGGCGCGCTTCCAGAGCCGCTCGGTGTGGACCTCGACTCCCATCACCCCGTTGACGACGAAAACCGCCGCGTCGACCACCCGCAGGGCGCCCAGGGTGTCGGCGATGAAGCTCGGCTCGCCGGGGGTGTCGATCATGTTGACCTTGCGGCCGTCGTGCTCAAACGAGGTCACCGCGGCGCCGATCGACATCCCACGCTCTTGCTCGTCGGCCTCGAAGTCGCAGACCGTGCTCCCGTCGTCTGCCTTGCCGAGCCGTTTGAGGACCCCCGACTCGAACAGGATCGCCTCGGCGAGGCTGGTCTTACCGCTGCCCCGGTGACCGACTAGCGCGACGTTGCGGATCCGGTCGGGAGCCTTGTGGGCCATGGCCCGAAAGCTATAGGACAAAGCGCGAGCGCAGGCCGATCACGGCCTTGGTGTGGAGCTGCGAAACCCGCGACTCGGTCACCCCGAGGACCTCGCCGATCTCGCGCAGGGTGAGGTTCTCGTAGTAGTAGAGCGCGATTACCAACCGCTCGCGCTCGGGCAGCGACTCGATCGCCTCGGCGAGCCGGTCCTTGACCTCGGACGTGTGCGCCTCGTCGTGGGGGTCGATCGCGTCCGGGTCCTGGATCGTGTCGAGGACCGAGATCTGGCTGCCGCCCTCGGGATCGGCGAACGTCCACAGGTCATCGAGGGCGAGCACCGAGGAGTTGGCGATCTGAAGCAGGGCGTCGCGGAACTCCTCGACCGTGACCCCGAGCTTCTCGGCCATCTCCTCGTCGGTCGGGGCTCGCTGCAGCTTCGCCTCGAGCTCCGCGTGCGCCTTCTCGATCTCGCGAGCGCGGGCGCGGACCGAGCGTGGCACCCAGTCGAGCGAGCGCAGCTCGTCGATGATCGCACCCTTGACCCGAGCGACGGCGAAGGTCTCGAACTTGATGTCGCGCTCGGGCTCGAAGCGCTCGATCGCGCCGATCAGGCCGAGCAGCCCGTAGGAGATCAGGTCGGACTCCTCGACGTGCGAGGGAAGCCCCGAGGCCATCCGCCCGGCGATGAACTTGACCAGCGGCGAGTAGGCGACCACGAGGCGCTCGCGGGCCTTCTCGTCGCCGTCCTCCTTGTAGCGACGCCAGAGATCGCGCAGCTCGACTGCCTTGACGTTCGTTTCCATCCTCTTGGCCGTCGAAATCTAGCGTCGGTATTGGGTTTCGGGGCTCAGGCCCGTGGATGGGACTTCGCGTACTCGCTCGCCAGGCGCGAAGGCTCCACCCTGGTGTAGATCTGGGTCGTGGACAAGCTCGAGTGGCCGAGCAGCTCCTGGATCGAGCGCAGGTCGGCGCCGCCCTCGAGCAGGTGGGTGGCAAAGGAGTGGCGGAGGGTGTGGGGGGAGACGCGGCCCGCGACCGCGGCCTCGCGAACCCACTTCTCCAGCCGCCGGCGCACGTCGGACGGTCCCAGCGGCCGACCGCGGCGCGAGACGAACAGCGCCGGCTCGTCGGCCGGCGGTCCGAGCGCGTGGCGGGCGCGGTCGAGGTAGGCGCGCACGGCCCGCTGGGCGGGCTCGCCGATCGGCACCAGGCGGGTCTTGGCCCCCTTGCCGGTCACCCGCACGGTCTCGGACTCGAAGTCGATCGAGTCGAGGTCGAGGGAGACGATCTCGTCGGCGCGCAGCCCGCACGAGTAGGCGAGCTCGAACAGGGCCCGGTCGCGGACCTCGAGCGGCCCGGTGGCCGGGATCCGCTCGAGCAGCGAGGCGACCTCGTCGCGGCCGAGCACCCGCGGCAGGCGCGACTCGCGCTTCGGTGTCGGCAGCAGATCGGCGGGATTGCTGCTCGCCTCCCCGGTTGCGAACAGGTGGGCGTGCAGTCCGCGCGCCGCGGCGAGCTTTCGCCCGACGCTCGACCTCGCCAGGCGGCGCTCGGACAGCACCGCAGCGTAGGAGCGCAGATCGCGGTAGCCGAGCTCGCCCGGCTCGCGCCCGTGCGCCGTCGCCCACGCTCCGAGCTCGAGCAGGTCGCGACGGTAGGCGCGCAGGGTCGCCGCCGCCGCGCCACGCGTCCTCAGCTCGCGTTCATAGGACTCGAGCGCCGCCTGCCAGGCGGCGCTTGGCTCCAGCTCCTCGGCAGGCAGGGCGGGCACGGGCACGGAGTGAGATTCGCCGCCGCCCCGCCGACGCCTGCCGCTGCAACGGCATCGGCTATCCGATGTAAATCGGGGTGCCTACGTCGACCTGGTCGTAGAGCTCGATGACGTCCGGAATCGCCATCCGCACACAGCCGTGCGAAGCGGCGCTGCCGAGCGAGCCGAGATCGTCGGTGCCGTGGATCCCGGCGCCGTCATAGATCCCCATCCAGCGCTCCTTGAGCGGGTTCTCGGGCACCCCGCCCGGGACCGTGGTGCCGGCCAGATCGCCGGCCCAGCCGGAGTCGGGGACGTTCCAGGCCGGGTCGACCTGCTTGTTCTGGATGCTGTAGAGGCCGGCCGGGGTGTCGAAGCCCTGGGCTCCGATCGCGACCGTGTAGGTCTTTGCCGCCTCGAGGTCCTTCCACAGGGTGAGCTCATAGCTCGAGCGGTCGACGGTCAGATAGGTCGGGTACTGGGCGGCGAGCTCGTCGGTGGTCACCTCGGGGGCGACGCGGTCGACCGACGCAGAGACCGTGCGCCGCTTCGGGCTCTGGACAGCCGACTCGAGCTTTGCCCGCAGCTCGTCGGCGTCGACCGCGATCCCGTCAGAGCCCTTGACCGGGCTGAGCGAGGTCGGGGTCGGCTCGATCGAGGCGTCGACGGGGTCGCGGTTGATCTCGGCCTCGACCTTGGCGATGAACTCGTCCAGTGACTTGCCCGAGTAGGTGATCTGCGGTGAGATCGCGACGTCCACCTCGCCGCCGGTCGCATAGCGCCAGACCCGGGTCGGCAGGCCGCCGTCCTGGCTCTCGGCAAGCGCGCGGTCGACCATCCCGTCGACGTCGGAGCTGACCCCGAGCTTATCCGGGTTGAGCTGGTACTTGACCCCCTCGAAGGTGACCGTGACCGGCTCTCGCAGCGGCTCGACCAGCTTCGCGTCGACCGCCTTGCGCGCCTCCGCTTCGCTCATCCCGGCGACGTCGACGCCGCCGATCGTCACCCCCTCGGCGATCTCGTCCTTGCGGGTCGAGTCCCAGGCGTAGGCACCGACCGCCCCGACGAGCAGGACGGCCACCAAGACGAAGAGCGTGATCTGAAGCTTGCGTCCCACCGTGCAGAGAGAGTGTAGGAGGGCGATTCGACGGCGCCGGGACGGTTCCTATGGTGCAATCGCGGGTTCAGATCCTCGTGCGCAGGCGGCTCCGCCTCCCCGGCTCGGGCGGACGCATGTACGAGCGCGGGCGGGCATAGAATCCCGCTCCCGATGCGGTCCAAGGATCAGGTCAGGCGCGCCGTCTGGAAGGCGATGGACCGCGAAGGTGTTTCGCGGTTCCCCGGCGCCGAGGGCCGGATCCCCAACTTCGCCGGGGCGAAGCTGGCCGCCGACAAGCTCGCGAGCCATCGGACCTGGAAGCGCGCGCAGGTGATCAAGGCGAATCCCGACTCGCCGCAGACGCATGTCCGGCGCCTGGCGCTCGAGGATGGCAAGACGATCGTGATGGCGGTCCCCCGGCTGCGCGACAAGCACCCGTTCCGGCTTCTCGACCCGCGCAAGCTGAACGCCAAGCAGGTACGCGAGGCGGCGACGATCAAGGGCGCGCTGCGCCACGGCCGGGTCGTCGCCGACGAGAAGCTGCCCGAGATCGACCTCGTGGTCTGCGGCTCGGTCGCGGTCAACCTCAACGGCGCCCGGATCGGCAAGGGCGGCGGGTTCTCCGATATCGAGTACGGGCTGCTGATCGAGGCCGGGAAGATCGACGACCACACGGTGGTCGTCACCACCTGCCATCCGATCCAGATCCTGCGCGAGAACCTGATGATGCTCGACCACGACCTGCCCGTCGACCTGATTGCCACCCCGCGCGCGGTAATCGAGGTCGAGCGCGACAATCCCCGCCCCCGCGGCATCCTCTGGAACCACCTCCAACCGCCTCAGATCCACGAGATCCCGATCCTCGAGCGGATGGGGTACGCCTAGCCGCTTATCCAAGCGGTTTCTAGTCGCGGTGCGCCAGTGGTGCGCCAGTCGGTGCGCCAGTCAGCACGTCGCCAGCACCGCGAGCGGCTTCGGTTGCACGGTCGAGCTGGCCGCTCAGGTAGGTGTCGAGCAGGCCCGCCGCCTCCTCCTCGGAGCCCGGCATCAGGTGGCCGTAGAGGTCCAGCGTGACCGCGATGTTGGCGTGGCCCATGTAGGTCGAGAGCGCCTTCGCGTTGACGCCGGCCGCGATCATCAGCGAGGCGAAGGTGTGGCGGCACTGGTGCGGGGTGATCCGATCCAGCCTCGCCTCGGCCCAGGCGGCGTCGGCGCGGTCCTGCAGCGCCTTGCCGTTGAAGGCGTCGGCGGTGGTCCGGCCGAACAGCAACTGGTCGCCCTCGCGCCCGGTCGCCATCTTGTGCTCGACCAGGTGATCGCGCAGGACGGTGGCGATCGGCACCCGCCTGGCGACCACGTGGTCGAGGTTCGAACGCATGCTCGCCGACTTCGGGTCGCCCCAGGTTGCGGGAGCGTCCTTAGATAGCACCCGCATCCCGCTGTCGGCGGCGAGGTAGGTGAGCCGGCTGATCTCCTGCTCCTCGGAGACCTGGAGGTGCTCGAGGCGGCGGTTGGCCAGGCGGTTAAAGGTGTAGTCCATCCCCATCGTGTTGAGGTCGCCCAGGAACATGTAGTTCGCCGCACCTCCGACCGCCTTATCGAGCGTCTTCTTGAACGCGAAGGCGCGGTCGATCATGTCGGTCCGGGTACCGAAGCCGCCGGCGTCGCGCAGGCTCTTTAGGTGGAGAAAGAGCAGCGCGTACTCATCCTCAGATCCTTTTCGGCTTCACCGTGAGCAGCGAGCCGGGACGAAGGAAGGGGTTGTGCTCTCGGAACTCGAGCTTTCTGGGTCATAAAGCCCGTAACCGCGGGGCCGATCCCCACCAGGATCTCCTGGGTGTTCTCCCCCTCGGTGATGAAGAACGAGTAGCCGGGAAAGCCAGCCATCACCTCGCGCCAGACTTCTGCCCCCTCGACCTCGTACAGCGCGACGACATCGGGGGCGGGGCTGACGGCGAACAGCGGGGCGAGCCGGTCCGAGACCGCCCGCGCCGGGCGCTCGGCGGTGCTCTTCGAGCTGGCGCCGAGATGCTCGACGTTCCACGACACGACTGAGAATGCCTTAGCCATCTGAAGCCCCGGATCGCTGGTCAACGATCCCTGCGAGCCTATGCGGGTCGGTCCAAGACCGCAACCGCGAAGCCCCGGGTTGGCTACCCCTTTCACGCGAAGCAGACGTAGCAGTCTGCATGGAAAGCGACACTCCGCCGGCGGCGCGCGTCGCCAACACCGCACCAGCGATCGCGAGGGTTGATCGCCCGACGGGACGGGTGTACCGTCGTCTCGGATAGGCACAAATTGTGGCCCTAGAGATCCGCGTCCTCGGCCGTGTCGATGCGCTCGTCGACGGCCGGGCGCTACCACTGAGAGGAAGCAAGCAGCGCGGGGTGCTTGCGATGCTCGCGCTGCGTGCCAACCGGACGGTGAGCGCCGAGGAGCTGTTCGATGGCCTGTGGGCCGAGCGCCCGCCGGCGAGCGCCGCCAAGAACGTCCAGGTCCATGTCTCGCGGCTGCGCAAGGCGTTGGCCTCCAACGACTGTGGGGCGAGCATCGTCACCCACGGAGGGGGCTATGAGCTCCAGGTGCCGCGGGACGCCGTCGATGCGCTGCGCTTCGAGCAGCTGGTCGAGGAGGCAGCGCGTGAGCCGGCGAGCGCCGGGGCGAACGGCGCGGCCAGCGCCGCGCTTGAGCTCTGGGACGGCGCTCCGCTCGCCGACGTCGCCTCAGAGCCATTCGCACCGGCCGAGATCCGCCGGCTCGAGGAACTTCACCTGCAGGCGCGGGAGCTGGCACTTGACGCCGAGCTCGCCGCCGGGCGCCACGACGAGGTGATCGCCCGACTCGAGGGGCTGATCGCGCAGGAGCCGCTGCGCGAGCGCCTGCACGCCCAGCGCATGCTCGCCCTCTATCGCGCCGGGCGCCAGTCCGAGGCGCTTGAGGCCTACCGCCAGGCCCACCGGACGCTCGCCGAGCAGATCGGGGTCGAGCCCGGGCCCGAGCTGCAACGCCTCCAGGAGCAGATCCTCGCCCAGGACCCCGCCCTCGACGCGCCGGCGCCGGTCGCAGAACTGCCGCGCGAGCTCGAGGGCGGCTCGCCGCTGCTCGCCGGGCGCGAGCGCGAGCTTCGCTGGCTGCGCCGCCGCTGGGCGCAGGCGAGCGAGGGCCGGATGGTCTGTGCGCTGGTCTGGGGGCCTGCCGGGATCGGCAAAACACGGCTCGTCGCCGAGCTCGCGGCAGAGATCCAGGGCGCCGGGGCGGCGGTGCTCTACGCCGGCGGCGGCGAGGTCGCCGACGCCGCCCTCGCGACCGTCGCCGAAGCCGGCACCGGCCACCGACCGACCCTGCTGGTGCTCGACTACGCCGACGACGCGCCGCCGGCGGTGCTCGAGGCGGCCGCGGCGCTTGGCGGCGAGCCCGAGGGCCGGGCGCTCATGGTCTGCGTCCTGCACCACGACGAGCAGGGCCCGCCCGCCTTCGCCGGCCTGCTCGAAAGCGGCGCCGCCCAGCGCCTGCGGCTCGATCCGCTGGGCGAGGAGGCGGCGGCCGAGATCGCGGCGCTCTACGCCCCCGCTGAGGGCGCCGCGATGCCACTGCGGACGCTGTTCGCCGAAAGCGACGGGGTGCCGCTTCGGATCCACCGCGCGGCCGGCGGGTGGGCGCGGGCCGAGGTGGCGGACCGTCTCGTCGGTTCGGCAGACCAGGCGGCCGACGAGCGCACCGGGCTGCGGGCAGCGGAGGCCAATCTCGCGGGCAACGTCGTCGACCTGCAGGCCGCTGCGGAACGCATCCGCAGCTACGAGCCCGACGAGCCCGCCGATCCGTCGGCGCCCGAGATCTGCCCCTTCCGCGGCCTGGCGCCGTTCGACGCCGCCCACGCCGGGTACTTCTTCGGCCGCGAGCGTCTCACAGCCCAGCTCGTCGCCCGCCTGGTCGGCTCGACCCTGCTCGCGGTGGTCGGCCCCTCGGGCAGCGGCAAGTCCTCGGCGGTGCGGGCCGGGCTTCTGCCGGCGCTGGCGGGCGGGGTCGTCCCGGGCTCGGATGGCTGGCGCCGGGCGCTGATGCGCCCCGGCGAGCACCCGCTCGCCGAGCTGACGCGGACCCTCGCCCGCGCGGTGCCCGAGGCAGGGAGCGAAGACGGCGCACCCTGGATCGGGGACGCGCTGGAGCGGCTCGGGGCCGACGAGCGCCTCGTCCTCTGCGTCGATCAGTTCGAGGAGATCTTCGTCGTCTGTCGCGACCAGGCAGAGCGCGAGGCGTTTCTCGACGCCCTGGTCGAGGGTGCCGCCGACCCCGACCAGCGCCTGGTCTTGGTGCTCGCGATCCGGGCCGACTTCTACGGGCGCTGCGCCGAGCACGCAGAGCTCTCGACCCTGATCAGCGCCAACCAGCTCCTGGTCGGGCCGATGCGTCGCGACGAGCTGCGGCGGGCGATCGAGCTGCCCGCGCGCCGGGCGGGGTTGCGGACAGAGCCGCGCCTCGTCTCTGCGCTGGTCGGCGACGTTGTCGGCGAGCCCGGCGGTCTGCCGCTGCTCTCGGCGGCACTGGTCGAACTCTGGCAGCGCCGCGATGGCCGCACGCTTACCTACCGAGCCTACGAAGACACCGGCGGGGTCGAGGGCGCGGTCGGGCGGCTGGCCGAGGACGCCTACGGGCGCCTGAGCGCGCCCGAGCGCCGCCGGGCGCGCCCGCTGCTGCTGCGGCTCGCCGGCGACGACGAGGAGGCGGAGGCGTTCGTCCGCCGCCGCGTCTCCCTCGACGAGCTCGAGCTCGAGCGCGACCCCGACGCCGCCCGGGCGCTGGCGGTGCTCACAGAGGCTCGCCTGCTGACCGTCGACGAGGGCGCGGTCGAGGTCGCCCACGAGGCGCTGCTTCGCGAGTGGCCGCGGCTGCGCGGCTGGCTCGAGGCCGACGCCGAGGGCAGACGACTCCATCACCACCTGATCGGCGCCGCCCGCGACTGGCGCGACTCCGACCGCGATCCGGCCGAGCTCTACCGCGGCGCCCGGCTCGCCGCGGCGCTCGACTGGGCCGGCGAGCACGACCCCGAGGTGAACGAGCTCGAGCGCGCCTTCCTCGACGAGAGCCGCGCGGCGGGCGAGCGCGAAGCCGAGCGCCAGCGCCGCGCCGTCCGTCGCCTGCGGAGCCTGCTCGCCGGGATTGGCGTGCTGCTCGCCGCCGCCGTGGTCGCCGGGGTGATCGCGCTCTCCGAACGCCGAGGCGCGCGCAGCGCGGCGACCGTCGCCGACGCCCAGCGGCTCGGGGCCCAGGCCCTGACCGAGGAAAGCCTCGACCAGGCACTTCGCCTCGCCAATACGGGCGTCGCTCTGGACGACTCGGTCGCGACCCGCTCCAGCCTGCTCTCGGTGCTCGCGCGCAGCCCGGCGGAGCTCGGCGTCCTCAACGGGGACGGCAACAAACTTTGGTCGCTTGCGCTCAGCCCCGACGGACGCACGCTCGCGACGGGGGACAACAACGGCGACGTGATCCTCTTCGACACCCCTACGCGGGAGCGAATCGGCAAGTACCAGGCGGAGAGTGGCGGCGTCACCTCGCTGGCCTTCCATCCCCGGGACGGTTCGCTCGCAATCGTCACGAAAGACCCCAGCGGAAAGAGGGCGTACCTGCAGATCATCGACGCGGCCACCCAGAGGTTGCGCAGGTCGATTCCCCTCGGCGGCCACCCCGCTGGCCCTGGGTCGACTTACATCCCCACAGCGACCTACACACCGGACCGGCGGAGCTTGGTCGTCGGCTACGCAAGCGAAGAGGGACTCGGCCTATTCCTGCGCCGGCTCGACCTCGGCAGCGGGTCGACGCTGGGGAAAGCCGTGCGCGTCGGCCGGTACCGGTTCGGCTTCCCGCAGATGACCCCGGACGGGCGCGTGATCGCCGCGGGGCCGAACACGACGTACGCGATCGATGCCGAGACGCTTCGCGTCGTCCGGCGCTATCCGGTCGGTGCCTTCACGTCGGGGATCAGCCCCGACGGCGCCACGCTCGCCCTCGGCGGCAGCGATGGAAGCGTTCGCCTGCTCGACCTCGGCTCCGGGCGGGTGCGGAGCCTGAAAGGAGGCCACGATGCGGGCGTTTTGGTCGAGGCCTTCAGCCCCAACGGGGGCACTCTTTACACGGCCGGTTACGGCGGCGAGGTAGTCGTCTGGGACGTACGGGAGGGACGTTTGATCGAGAGACTCGACGGCCACCGTGGCGCGGTGTGGAGCCATGCCTTTAGCCCTGACGGGCGCACCCTCTACACGGCCGGCGACGACTCGAGCGTCATCAGCTGGGACGTGGCCGGCGACCGCCGGCTCGGACGGCCGTTCCGCACCAACCCCCTCGACGAGACGCGCGAGAGCTCCCCGCGCGGGTTCGCCCTCAGCCCCGACGGCCGCACGCTCGCGGTCGCCAGGCAGGACGGCCGGGTCGACCTGCTCGACGCCGAGACACTACGGCGAACCGGCGGCTTTGAGGCCTTCGCCGGCCGCTCGGCGCTCGCGATCGAGTACTCACCCCACGGGCGCCGGCTGGCGGTCGCCGGAGCAGGTGGCGGGGTTGGTCTCTGGGACGCCGGGTCGGGGAAGCGCGTCGGCCGGCTCCTGCGTGCCCCGGTCGGCCCCGAGCGAAACATCTCCCACAACGTCCCGGCACTCGCCTTCGGTCGGGGGGGCTTGCTCGCCGCGGCCAGCGTCGGGGGAGCAGTGCGGACCTGGGACCTCGACGACCGGAAGCTGGTCGGCCGACCACTGCACCTGGGGTTCGGGGTGAAGGGGTTGGCGTTCAGCCCCGACGGCTCGCAACTGGCGATCCCGTTCGGTTGGTCGCGGACGTCGGAGCCCGACGGTGTCGACGTTCGCGATCCCCGCAGCGGCGAGCGGCTCGCCAGGCTGCACTCCGACCGTCAGGTCAGCTCGGCTGCCTTCTCCCCCGACGGCCGCCTGCTCGCCGGCGGCCAGATCGACGGCAGCACGGTCGTTTGGGAGACCGAGGGCTGGCGTCGCGTGGGGCAGCCGCTGACGCTTGGCGGCGGGCAGACTCTGGGGCTGGCGTTCTCCCCGGACGGCCGCGCCCTGGCCTCCTCGCACGGCGACGGCACGGTCGGGCTCTGGGACGTCGGCTCCCAGCAGCCGATCGGCTCGCCGCTTCCGGGCCTGCCGGACGCCGGGACCGGGGCGCAGTTCACGCCCGAGGGCGACCGCCTGTTCGCGGTCTCCACCACCGGGGAGGCGATCCGCTGGGAGCTCGATCCCGAGGTCTGGACACAACACGCGTGCGACATCGCCGGCGACCTCACGCCCGAGCAGTGGGAAGAGGTCGTGCCCGAGCAGGACTACGTTTCCGTGTGTCCCGCGGGCTAGCGAGCTCGACCTCAGCCGCGCGTTAACCGGGCGTCTACCGCCATGTTGGAGCCTCCGCGCTGTCAACCGGCACCGCCTCGCCTCATCGGGAGGCGAGGCCCGAGGCCACGACGATCAGGAGGCCCGCGATGAGGGCTCACGCGATCACCACCAAGCCACGCGTTGGACGCATAGGACGCGTGAAGCGCACGATCGTTCCCGGCGGCATCCTCACGCTGAGCCTCGCCGTCGTGCTCTTGGCCGCCACGGCGAGCACCGCGAGCGCGGAGAGAACGCTCACCACGTGGTACTGCCCACCACCGACGCCGCCGGCTACGAGCATCTTCAAGGTCCCGTACGAGTGCCTTGGGAACGGCCTGGACCCGACGGGCTTCGACTTCGGCGATCGGCAGGTCGGAACGACGAGCCCGGTGCAGCGCTTTGCGCTCGGGGTCTTTTGCCTGCGCAGCTGCAACGAAACACTCAACACCAGAATCGGCGTCCCCAGCGACTACGCCCAGACCAATAACTGCCCACCGACGCTGTCGGCCAGTTACCGCGGACAGCTTCAGGGCTGCATCATCGACGTCACCTTCGCCCCGACAAGCACCGGGCCCAAGCGGGGCACCCTGAGCACCGGCCCGGGGGGTCCGACGGCGACGCTCACCGGCAACGGGGTCACCACCCCGACTCCACCTGCCCTGCCCCTGCAGGTGTTCCTGACCGCCGGGCGCAATGACGTGGTGCTGGAGAAGAAGCTCGAGTTGATCGCCATCACTACCGAGGACTCCAAGCTGGTGGCCAAGGGCCGCAAGATCAAGAAGACCACGAAGCAGCTTGCGGCCAACGAGCCGACCGTGATCAAGGTCGAGCTCAAAAACCCGGGGCGGCTCAACGAGAGGGCCAGGACCTGTGCAGGTCCATACGCCCGTCCATCCAGCGCAAGCGCGAGTGGAGCCCCGCCGCAGAGGTGTCGCAAGGCCCACGCCAAGATCGAGGCCAAGGCAAGCGATGAGTTCGGCCAAGCGGCCACCGACGCGTTCAAGTTCTGGTTCTTCCACAATCCAGCGCTCTGAGGCCCCGCGATCGGCACCGGATGCTCGCTTCACGAGAAACCAGGCCCGAGGCCACGACCAAGGAGGCCAGCGATGAGGGCCTAGTGGACCAGCAAACGAGCGTTCCCACGACCGGGGCGCGCCAAGCTCGACAAGGGATAGTCATGAAGAAGCCATTCGTTCTCATCGCGGCGATCGTCGCCGTCGTCGGCCTCGGCGCGGTCGCCGCCGTGGCGAAGGAAAGAACCTATGTCCCGACCGACGTGACCCTCCACGTCACCGACGAAAACCCAGCCGACCCAGCCCGGTTGTTCTCGGGCAGGGTGATGGCGGAAAAGGGCTGTCAGAAGCGGCGCACGGTGGTTCTGATGGGCCCATACAGCCCAGCCGGCTCGGATAAGTCGAACGCCCGTGGCGAGTTCAAGATCGTGGACCAGCTCCGGCGCTCCGGCCGGGGGGTCTTCCGCTACCGCGTCGTGGTAGAGCGGAGGAAGATCACCAAGAGCAGCGGCCACAAGATCGTCTGCAAGGAGGGCAGGGCTACCCTCTTCGAACCTGTCCCGTATTAGGACCACCAAGAGCAGCGGCGACAAGATCGTCTGCAAGGCGGAAGCTCAGAGAGAGGGTCAGGGGCCCCAATCCCATTGGGGGCCCCAACCTCGGCGGCGCGAAGTCGCCCGCGAGGGAATGCGCGTGAACTCGTTTCGGCTTCAGGCGAGACGTTGGGGGCTTCGACAAGACGCACGGTTTCCTCGGCCTGGGTATAGGAGATGGGATGCCGGGGAAGCTGCGTCTTCCAGCCTGAGGAACGCCGCCTTGCCGGCCTCGGCGTGTTCCGCTGCTCCCATGGCCAAACGCTGAAAACTCGCCAGCGCGGTGCCCGACCCGCCGCCGCAGGGCGCGGATTCTTAGAGCTGCTCTCCGACCCACAGCGCCACCCAACCGCGGTGCCCTCGCAGACTGCGCATATACCGAGCGTTAACCGCTGTGTTGGAGGCTGGCGCTTCAACCGGCACCGAGCCTCGCCTCGCTAAAGACCAGGTTTGGGGCCGCGACCAAGGGAGAGTCATGAAGAAGCCATTCGTTTTCATCGCGGCGATCGTCGCGGTGGTCTGCCTTGGTGCGGTCGTTGCCGTAGCCAAGGACACGACCAGGGTCCCGACCTCGGTGAAGCTCCACTTCACCGGCGAAGGCGGGGGAAAGCCAGGCCACCCAGCCCGGCGGTATTTCTCGGGCAAGGTGACGGCGAAGAAGGGCTGTCAGAAGGGGCGCACGGTGGTTCTGATCAGGCGCACCCGAATGGCCCCAGTCGGCTCGGATAAGTCGAACGCCCGTGGCAAGTTCAAGCTCGTGGAGCACCTCTTCGCCTATCAGGTGAAGCACCTTCTCAGGGATAGACGGGGCCACTACAGGGTCGTGGTAGAGAAGAGGAAGATCACCAAGGACAACGGCGACAAGATCGTCTGCGGGTGGAAAAGGTCGGCCACGGTCAGGCTCGAGGACGACGGTTAGCTGAGCGCGTGGACCTCGCCATCCGACCTTCCCCCCGGCGCGGGATACTGCGCGGGCGATGTCGCAGGAGAACGTGGAGGTAGTCCGGCGCTTCTATGCCGCGTGGTCCCGTGGCGATCTCCCTGGACCGAGCGAGCTGATGGACCCCGAGATCGAGTACGTCAATCCAGCCGGGGCCGTCGAACCGGGGACCCGACGCGGCTTGGCCGAGTTCGGGCGGGCGGTCGACAAGGTGTTCGAGGTCTTGGACACCTGGCAGATCGAGGCGGAGCAGTTCCGTGCGGTGGGAGATCAGGTCGCGGTCGTAACCCGCTACCGCGCTCGCGTTCATGGGAGCGGGGCCGATGTGGAAGCCCGAGAGTCGGCCCTGTGGACTCTTCGCGACGGCAAGGTCGTGCGCTATGCCTGGTTTCACGAACCGGCAGATGCCCTCGAGGCCGCCGGACTGTCGGAGTAGGCGATGTCGCAGGAGAAC
>CAVZRL010000011.1:0-35975 GCA_963777775.1 uncultured Solirubrobacterales bacterium
CGCCGGAGGCCGCGGGTCGAGTCCCGTCGCTCCCGTTACTTGAGACGCTTGGGCGAGCGGTTTTCACGCTCCAAACGCCGTCCACCTACATGCCGAGCTTCGATCGGGTACCACCTTCGGGTACCAAACGACCGGCCGCGCGGTGCGGTTCCGAGCCGGGTGCTGTCGCAAGCGCGCGAAAGCGCTAGCGGTGCCCCTCTCCACGGAAACCACGAGCTGACCGACGATTCTGGCGGGCCCACGGCCGACCTCGGTCCAGCGTAGCCAGGTCAACTGTCGACGAGCGCGATCGACATCCCGCCTTCCCCCAGGCCGAGGCCACTCGCTTATCGGAGCCGTGACGGACGTCGCCCGGCACGAACAGTCCGGGACGCGGTCCATCCGCCGCTATCCGTTGAGCTGCCCTGCAAGCCAGCCGCTGACGAGCGCTCCTCCGGTCGCCGCGGCGGTGGCTATTGGAAACACCGGCCGGCGAAGGTGGTGGCGGGCGAGCAGGGCTCCAGCTGCGTCGAGACCGTCCGCCACGGCCGACGCTTGCAGCCAGCCGCGCACCGGCCCGTTGCGGTCCAGGGCGAGGAGCACGCCGACCCCAAGGGCGAGGTCGCGGGCTCCGACCACCCGCAGGAGCAAGCGCATCCCGCCCGAGTCTCCGTCAGGGCCAATCATCGCGCGGCCCACAAGTCCCGGCGCCAGAAGCGACACGACGCCGATGGCGATCCGTCCGCCCGACAAGCCGACCGCCAAGTCCCTGGCCTCCATCGGCCGATCCTACGTCACGCGCCGACCACACCACCGGAGCGATACTCCGGACATGGCTGATCCGGACGGACCCAGGCGGAGTCGTTCCGGCCGGTTCCGCGACGCGGCGTTCTGGGGAATAGCGTTGGGCGCTGCGTCGGGCGCCGTCCTGGGCGCTGCGATCGACGGGGTCGGGGCCGGTGTTGGCGCCGTGGTCATTGCCGCCGTCTACGCACCTGCCGAGGTGCTCACCACGATGAGCAGGGGCGCCGGCGAGATCAAGCCGCTCTGGCAGCGCATCTTCAGCAGCGCTCTTTTGATGGCGCTGTTCGGCTGGTTGCTCGGTCTGATCTACGGCCCCGACGAGCTCCTGCTCACCGCGATCATCAGCGGTGCACTCCTCGGTCTGCTCGGTCTACGCCCGGGGAAGGCGGCCCTCGGGCTCTTAGTCGGCGCCACCTTGGGAGTGCTGTTCCAAGCTCTCGACGCCGGTCTCGAATCTTCGCTGGTAGCAGCGGCAGTGGCGGTCGTCTACCGGGTGGCTGCCGCGATCGCCTACCGTGATCGGCCCCTGGTGCGCGTGATGGCCGAGGAGGTACCGGCGGCGGAGCTGCGATATGTCGTGCCCTTCGAGGCGCGCTCGCGGTACGTCGGCGCCGATTACGTCGAGCAGCTCGCGAAGATCCGGGGCGGCACCTTCCGCCGCAATCCGCCAGACGTCGGAATTCTCGCCTCGCTCGACGCCTTGAACGGGCCGACCTTCGACGCGGGCCTGGTGCACCCGCTGATCCGCGAGTTCTACGAGCACACCAGCCGGTTCAAGCTCTCGATCATTCCCGAGTGGCGGCGCTGGATGAAGCCCGGATACGAGCTCTTCAAGTTGCTGGTCGCCCAGCCGCTCGGCCAGGCCGCGATCCCGTCGAACATCGAAGAGGCCCAGCGGGGAATGATCAGCACGATCGACACGATCGCCCTGGACGGCAACGAGGCGATCGACATCCGGGGCTGGATCCGGACCTACGCGGACTCGGGCAAGCCGATCTACGTCGGCATCTACACGAGCTTCAGGCACGAGGGCCGCGGCTATGTGAGCGTCGGTTTCCCGATCCCAAGCGCCAACTTCACCGCCACGCTGCTTCCCCAGAACGACCGCGAGCACGACTTCGTCCTGACGTCGCAAACCGAGCTCCCATTTACCGGGCACTACCTGAGCTCCGTCGACAGTGAGCGAGACGCCCTGACCGTTCTCAAGCTGCTCTATTTCCAGGAACGGATCTATGTCTACGTGGCCGAAGGCGAGTTGAGGACCGACCACAGCTTCTCCCTGGCGGGTCAGCGGTTCCTGACTCTTCACTACGAGATCGCGCGCCTCGAAGCGGGTGACAGGTAGTGGCGTTTCGAGCCGGCAAGCACACGATCGGAAGCGACAGGGGCACGCTGCAGGTACGCACCTACCGAGAGGGCTTGGCGAAGATGGCAGGCCATGACCTGGTCATCGACGTCGGGGTGTGGGAGGCGGCGGCTGAAGTCGGCGACGACGGCACCCTCACGGCTGTCCAGCTCGTCGCCGACCCTCACTCGTTGCAGGTGCGCGAAGGGCTGCGAGGGGTGAAGCCCCTCACCGACAAGGACCGTGCCGGGATCGGCATGATCATCGATGAGCAGATCCTGGGGGGACACCCGATTGCGTTCCGCTCGACCGCGGTCGAGCCCGGATACGGTGGACTAACGGTGCGCGGCGAACTCGAGCTCGCGGGTACGAAGCGGCCGACCAGCTTCGAGCTCGAGGCGGCCGCGGACGGCCGGGTGCATGGGACGCTGCCCCTGACCCAGAGCGAGTGGGGAATTAGGCCCTATCGGGGGATGATGGGTGCCCTCAGGGTTCGCGACACCATCGAAGTAGTTCTCGACGTCCCGCCACCGTCGGACTAAGCCGCACATGTGCGGACATCCTGCGGTGAGTGCCGCTCCCATCCGGAGGCGCGGTAGGCCTACAAAGGCGTTTATTGGCCGACCAGCCTGACGCCAACAACCACGAAGGAGCTTCGATGTACAACATCGTCCTAATCCACGGCCTCTGGATGACGCCGCTCAGCTGGCAGGGCTGGAAGGAGCGCTTCGAGAGTCGCGGTCACAATGTTCTCGCCCCGGGCTGGCCCGGAATCGACGACCGCGACGTGCAGGCGATCCGCGAGGACCCTCGGCGCTGGAGGGCCTCGGCCTCGAGGAGGTCACCGACCACTACGAGGCGATCGTCCGCGGCCTCGACGCACCGCCCATCATCATGGGCCACTCGTTCGGCGGACTGGTGACGCAGATCCTGCTGACCGCGGCCTGGGGGCCGCCGGCGTGGGCGTCTGCTCGTCGCCCTTCAGGGGCATCGTGGCGCTGGCGCCCTCCACCCTGCGGGTGGTCATGCCGGCCCTGAGGAACCCATTCGGGAAGGGACGGACGGTCATGCTGACGCCCAAGCAGTTCAACTATGCCTTCGCGAACACGGTCGACGCGGCCGAGGCGGCGGAGCTCTACGCCCGCCTGCCGATCCCCGGTCCCGCCAGGCCGCTCTTTCAGGCCGCGTTTGCGAACGTCAACCCCAACGCGGTCACCAAGGTGAACTACAAGAACGACGACAGGGCGCCCCTGCTTCTCGTCGCCGCCGGCAAGGACCACGTGATCCCGGTGTCGGTCTCAAAGGCAGCCCTCAAGCGTCACGACAAGTCCAAGGCGAGGACTGAGCTCAAGGTGAACCCCGACCGCGGCCACGAGATCGTCGGGGAGCCCGGCTGGGAAGAGGTCGCCGACCATGCGCTCGACTGGGCGGAGCAAAACGCAGTTAGATGATGAGTCCCACCCCGACCGCGACCAACCAACTCGACCAAGCAACGTCTCGGCGATGCGGATCCGACCATGCTCGAGCGAGTCGAGGAGCCGACGGGCTCTCCTCGAGTCCTGTGCGGGGACGTCAACTCGCCGCGATCGAGGACGACGAGGGCTTCGGGGAGCTCGGGAAGCAGCCTTATCCGGTTGACCGGGAGCGATGGCGCCGATCCTGCCGGTACGACCACGTCTTCGTCTCACCGGAGTTCGATATCGCTCGGTGCAAGTGCGAATACGTCGAGTCCTTGCTCCCTCCAAAGCCCCCATTGATACGGGGAACGTCAAAGGATGCCGGGCTCAGCGATCACGCCCCGGTGTTGGCCACCCTGCGGCTCGGGTGATCATGTGCACACGGCCTGAGCTCGGAGCGCTCACGCTGTCGCTTCGCGCGAAACCCAGAAGCTCCGGTCTGGTGCTGGGAAGGAGCGGACGTCGCCGCGGCGTAGCGGTGCGCTGCGCTGCGGGCACACCCTCCACGAAGGAGCGGTAGGCCTCGACGATGAAGCTGGTTTCGGACGGCCGAGTTAGAGCACGCTCTAGGTGCGAGGCACGCGGAAGCGGAGCATGGTGACGGCGCCCGACTGGGTGTTGCTGAATGGTTCGAGGTCAATCCTGTGGAGGGTCGGGGTCGAAAAGCGGACCCCGTCGCCCAAGAGCACCGGTAGGACATAGACCAGGATCTCGTCGACGAGCCCTCGCTGCAGGCACTGGCTGGCCAGGTCGGCGCCGAGGATCTCCAGGTTCTTACCGCCCGCGGCCCTTAGCGCCGTGGCGACGGCTTCCGCGATGTCACAGGTGAGGAATGTGACGTTCGGGTCCGGCTTGTCGGGAGGCTCGTGGGTGAGGACAAACTCGGCTCCGCCCTCGTAGGTGCGCTCCTCGTCGGGCATCTGCTTGGCAACCTCGTAGGTACCCCGGCCGATAAGCATCGCACCAGTGGCCGCCATGACTTCAGGGAATGCGTCCGCTGTCAGGAAATCGAAGATCCAGTCCATCGTGTGGCCGGGACCGGCGATGAAGCCGTCAAGCGACATCGCCCTGTTCACGACCACCTTGCCAGTGTCGGTGCTCATAACACGCGCTCCTTTCCAGAAGCATGGGGCCCGGGCTGAACCATAAGTCCGGGGCGATGGCTGGGCGAGGGCGAGACTGAGTGCGGCGAGGGCGATGCCGGTGGGGCGCCCTGGTGACCGGTCCGTCGGCGCGCTCTCGCTTCGCGCGATTCGCGACTGCGGTCCTTGCTGCAGGATCGCTCAGCTGGTTGCGGCGGACGAGTCGCCGTATGCCGCCTCCGCACGCTGACGGTCGATCCGCAACCTGCCGGCGACGTCGTCCCACGATCCGCGGTGCGCGACGGCCGAGCGGGCGAGCCGCCCGGCGATCGCGTCGAGCTCGTCGATCGAGGCGCGGACCGCAGCGAGCGCCGCGAGCGCTCGCTCCTCTTCGGGTGCGGCGTCGGCGGAAGCCAGGCCCAGCCCTTCGCGACGCTTGAGCTCGGCCTCGACGAGCCGCCCGAGATAGGCCGAGATCGACAATCCGCGCTCGAGCGCGACGCGCCGAAACGCGATCCAGCGCTCCTCGTCGACTGCGACCCGGGCGAAGTGCGAGCGAGCCGGCATGCGTTGACAGTGTTACACGTGCACTTCAGTGCAACTGTGTGAGCGGTCGTTGGTCGGTCGGTGGCAACGGACGCTTCGTGCAAGCAGGATGAGCAGACTTGCCGGCGGGCGGACTTAAGCACCATGCGAATCGGGCGAGATGTGGCAGGCAGGCGAGACGGCCGAGCTGGTGCCTGGCGTTGGACTTCGGGCTGGTCGGCGCCATATCTGAGTAGATGGAACAGCTCAGGCTCAGCGAGGGCCGGAGCCGGGCGCGCCGACGGACGGCGCCGACTGCGCCGCGGCCGACCAGTTCGAACGCCTCTCTCACCCGCGACGACATCCTCAACGCTGCAGAGGTCGCCGAGCTCCTGCAGCTGAGGCGGTCGACGGTGGAGGACTATGCGCGGCGCGGTCTTCTGCCGAGCATCAAGCTTGGGCGGTTTCGCCGCTTCGTGCGCGCCGATGTCGAGGCCGAGCTGGAGAGGCTTCGAGAACGACGCCGGTAGCTCTCGTCCCGCGCCGCTGGGAACGTCAGGGTCGCCGGAAGATCGCATGCGTTCCGATCCGTCGCCAGATGACATGCGGTGCGCCGGGATGGATCTCCTCGCCGTACTGAAACGTGGCTCGGCCGTCTGGCGCCCAGGTCATCTCCCACAAACCGGTGTGTCCCTGGACGCGCTTGACGCGTAGTCCGGCCCTGATTCCCTGACCAGTCTTCAGGTCGGCGATGAACCTCTGGACCGCGGCGCGGAACGCTCGCTGCTGCTGCGGCGTCAGCCGATCCCAATCGCGCCAGAACGACGCGAGGACCTCATGAGTCGGCATCCACCGGCTTCATGCGCGCGTCGAGCGCGTCGAGGAGGTCCTCGTCGCTCTCGTAGCGATCAACCCGGCCGGCCGTAAGGTCGGCGTCTGCCTCGCGCTCCCTCGCCTGCCATTCGCGCGTCCAGAACCCGGCCTGATCCGGGTCGTTTGCGATCTCCTCCAGCAGGACGGCAGCGCCATCAAGGGCGCGGTTCGGCAGCCGGTCGACGAGCTCATGCAGCTCCGCCTTGGTCATGGCGCAATTGTCGCAGGCGCTTGATCGGCATCAGACCGGAGGCCGTCATCGGCTCCGAACGCTGCACTGAGTCGCGCCGCGTCGTCCGTGCGCGGCTTCGCGTGCAGGTAGCGCTCGGTGGTCGTCAGCCGTGAGTGACCCATCATCGCCTGCACGGTGACGCTGTCGAGGTTGCGGATCGCGAGGCTGCCGAACGTGTGGCGTAGGTCGTGGAAGCGGCGCACTCGGACCCCGGCCTCATGCTGAGCTCGCTGGAAGCGCTTGCGGACGGTCGTGCGGTCGAGCGGGCCGCCGTCGGCTCGGCAGAAGACGATGTCTCCGCGACCGGTGAAGTCTCGCCGTTGTGAGATGCGCTCGACCTCCGCCGCCGCCTGGTCGGCGAGCGGGACGACGCGGAAGCGGCGCGATTTCGTCGTGCTCGCCTCCTCGCCGGCGGACATCGCGCGGGCAACGGTGATCCGGGCGCCGGCGAAGTCGACGTCGGACCAGCGCAGCGCGAGCAGCTCGCCGACGCGAAGGCCGGTGAACGCTGCGACGACGAACAGCGCGGCGTCCTGGTCGTTAATCCGCTGCCACTCGGCGACCGTTTCGGGCGAGTAGTCGTGCGGCGGTCGCGGACGGTGCTTGCCCTCGCGCGCCGCGCGGGCGATCGTGTGGACCTCCTCGGGATCGAAGGTCTCGATCGGCTTCACACCGGCCTCCGGACGCTTCTCCGTTCGGCTCACCGGGTTCTCGCGCAGGCCGAAGGCGTCGTCGCGGCGGGCGTACTCGAAGATCGCATGGAGGACCTGGCGGTGCTTGTTGACGGTCCGGGCGCTGACGTTCTCGCGGTCGAGGGCGGCGAGGAATCGCGCGATGTCGGCGGTCGTAATCGACGCGAGTCGCGTTCCGCCGAACGCTCGCATCAGCCTCGCAGCGCGCTCCTGTACGCCTCTGCGCGGCTCCGATGGGTGGGCGAGCATCAACCGGTAGTCCTCGAGGGTCGACGGCTTGACGCGCTTCTCGTGCTCCAGGTAGTCGAGCCAGGCGGCGGCCGCGCCGTCGAAGGTCGCCTCGCGGTCCACCGGCTCGCGTCGCAGCTCCTCCTCCCGATCGGCGATCACCCGCAGCCGCTTTCAAGCGGAAGGCGAGGTCGGTCTTCATGACCGCTCCTCTCGGCCGGCCAGCTCGCCCAACCGCACCCCGGCCGAGCGCATCAAGGCGATCGAGGCGCTGCGCCGGCTGCGGATGACCGCCGATGAGATCGCCGAGTGCCTGGGGATGGCGCTCTCGACCGTCTCGCGCTGGCTATCCTCAAGCGGATCGGCCTCGGCAAGCGCTCGCGCCTGGAACCGCCCGAGCCCCCGAACCGCTACGAGCGAAAGCGCCCCGGCGAGCTCGTCCACGTCGACGTGAAGAAGCTCGGGCGGATCATCGTCCCGGGCCATCGCGTCACCGGCAACCGCAGCGTTAGGGCGCGCGGAGCCGGCAAGGGGCGCTTCGGCAAGGCTGGTTGGGAGTTCTGCCACGTCTGCGTCGACGACGCCACCCGCCTCGCCTACGTCGAGGTGCTCGCCGACGAGACGGGCGAAACCGCGGCTGGCTTCCTGCAGCGCGCCGTCGCCTGGTTTAAATCGATGGGCGTCACCGTCGAGCGGGTGATGAGTGACAACGGTGCCTGTTATCGCTCGACCGTGCACGCTTGCGCCTGCCGCGAGCTCGGCCTCAGGCACCTGTTCACCCAGCCCTACCGACCGCGGACCAACGGCAAGGCCGAGCGCTTCATCCAAACGCTCCAGAACCGGTGGGCCTACGGAGCCGTCTACGGCAACTCAGCCGAGCGCACCAGGGCGCTCCCAGGCTGGCTCACCTACTACAACTTCAAGCGACGTCATGGCTCCCTCGCCATGAAGGCGCCCGCAGCTCGGCTCGCTGAGCTGGAACAACCTGTTTAGGAGCTACAGCTAGAAGTCCTCGTGCACTCATCGCCTCCGAGTGAGAGCAGCGAGGTGCGCTCCGCGCGCAGGCCGCTCACTGCGGGGTCGATCGACGTCATGAACGTGACGTTGAACGCGCACGTGATCGTCGTTGGGAGCTCGGCGTCGTGGCGGGCGAGGAAATCGTGGAAAAAGTAGCGATGGACCTTCATCTCGAAGGTGCCGGGATCCGGCCGCCCGAATCCCACTCGAAGTACTCGACGAGGCCAATGCCACGGCGCAGATCGCGAGCACGCCCTTGCCCGGCCGGTCCTTGGCACCGACTTGCGACGAACGCCGTGGGTTGCCGTCGGCCTACCGCTTCAACAGCTTGATGTTCTTGCTCCTGGTGCGTCGGTGGCCGCAGTCCGGGGCGAACGTGACCTTGGCTTTCACCTTCGCCTTGCCCGTGTTGTTCAGCCTCTTCAGTGCCCCGCCCCTCGACTTCACCAATAGCTTCAGCTTGCGCGCCTGCTCGGCCCGCTTGCGCTGGCCCTTCACCCTCCCCGTCTTCTTGAGCTTGAGCTCGCCCGAGAACGGCACCTTGACCGTCAGCTTCGCCGACCCGCGCTTCTTGTTCAGCTTCGCCCCACGGAGCTTGAGCTTGTTGGAGACCGGCGTTCCCACCGCCGACAGGCAGGCCGCGGCCTCGACCGAGCCGATGTCGGTCGTGTCCGATCCGCGCGCGGTGGGCACGCCCGGCAGGCGAATCGTCCGGACGTCCCCCCGCTGGTCCTGCGTGAGTCCGTTCGCGATCCCGGCGTCGAGCGCCGGGCTGTCGCCGTACGGCTCGTGCGTGTACGTGGCCCCGCCGTTGTCGTAGAGCGGTCCGAGAGAGGGGTCCTCGCCGACGACGTTGGAGCCGGAGGGGTCGCCGGTCCAGGTTGCGACGTAGGGCCTCGCCCCGACCAGGTTGAAGCCCGCCTGGAAGTAGCTGTAGCCGCCGCCCCCGCCGCCGAGGTCGGGGTCCCCGGACGCCTGGTTGTCCGCCACGATCGTGCTCGACAGCACCATGGTGTCGCCCGGTCGGCCTGGAGTGCAGGCCGCCCGCGGCGGAAGTAGATCCGGGTCGGAGCCCGGCTGACAGTCGCCCCCGTACTGATAGATGCCGCCGCCCCCGTAGAGCGAGCCGGCCTGGTTGCCGGTGACCGTCGAGTTCCGGACCGCGACCGGGGTGTCGTACGCGTTGTACACCGAGGCGCCGCCGCCGTGCCGACCGGCCACGTTCCCCGAGATCGTGACGTTCTGTAGGAGCGTTTCGCCCGTGGGCCCGGCGATCAAGACCCCGCCGGCGTCGCGCCGCACGGCCCGGTTGGCGGAGAGCGTGCTGTCGCTGATCGTCACCGCGCTGGCGTTCGCCCCATAGCCGACCGCCAGGCCGCCGCCGCTTCGATTGGCGTCGTTGCCCGAGATGGTCGTCCTGACGACCGTCATCGCCCCGCTCGCGCCCAGGTAGGCGCCGCCGCCGTCCGAGCGAGCGTAGTTGCCGTAGAGCGAGCTGTCGGAGATGTCGACCGGGGCCGACCCGACGGCCGGGTCCCCGTATACGTAGACCCCGCCGCCGTAGCCCAGCGATTCGTTCCCGCTCACGCTGGTTGCGCGCATCCTCAGCGGGCTGTTCGCGGCGGCGATGCCGCCGCCCGAGGAGCCGGCGCTGTTATAGGCGACATCGCCGTCGGCGATCTCGACCCTGGCGCCGGAGGCGTAGACGCCGCCCCCGTAGCCGTCGGAGCTGTTGGAGCGCACGACCGTATCGGTGAGCGTGAGCGGCGAGTTCGAGCTGTAGACGGCGCCGCCCGCCGCGGTCGCGGCGTTGTTGGTCATCCGCGAGCGGGCGATCGCGATCGTGGAGCCGCTCGCGTAGACGCCGCCCCCATAGCCATCGGAGTCGTTGAGGATCACGCGTGTATCGGCGAGCGTTAGCGACGAGTTCAAGCTGTAGACGGCGCCGCCCGCAGCGTTCGCGGTATTGCCGGTGATCGTGGAGCGGGCGATCTCCAGGCCCCCGTCGACGCTTTGGATCGCCCCTCCGTACTCGGCCGCGTTGTTGGCGACATTGCTGTCCGCGATCGCGATCCTGGAGCCGGTGGCGTAGATGCCGCCGCCATAGCCATCGGAGCTGTTGTCGGTCAAGTTGGTCCCGGTGAGCGTGAGCGGCGAGTTCGAGCTGTAGACGGCGCCGCCCCCCCCGGTCGCGGTGTTGCCGGTGATCGTCGAACGGGCGATCGCGATCGTGGAGTCGGCCGCGTAGACGGCGCCCCCGTAGCCATCGGAGCTGTTGTCGGTCACCTGTGTATCGGTGAGCGTGAGCGACGAGTTCGAGCTGTAGACGGCGCCGCCGTAGGTGGCGGTGTTGCGGGTGAGCCTCGAGCGGGCGATCTCCAAGTCCGCGTCGAGGCTGTAGATCGCCCCTCCGTAGTAGGCGGCGCCACCTGAGAGCGTCAGGTCCGAGACCGCGACACGACGGTTGTCGGCGGGTATCTGGTAGAGGCTGAGGATGCGATCGTTGCCCCCGGCGTCGAGCGTCACCTGGTTGGCGCCGGGGCCGGCGATCTCGACCCCGTCGCTGATGTAGACCGCGCTGTTCAGCGTCAGGGCACCGCTCAGGCCCGACTGGAACACGACCTGGTCGAGTCCGTTGTTGGCATTCGCATTGTTGATCGCACGGCGAAGGCTCCCCGGGCCGCTGTTCGCGAGGTTGGTGACCGTGAACGTGTCGGCCGCCGCGCCCGGCGCCAGGATCGCCGCCCCGATCGCCGTCGCACCGATCGCCCCCGCCGACCTCCGCCGCCGCTCCAGTTGGAGGCGACGCTCCTGCTTCCTACGTATCGCCCGTGCTGCTGACATCATGTCCCCTTCTGAGCTCGGCTGATGCGACCGCGCCCACCCTATCGCGCTGCGCAGTTTCTCGCAGACGTCGCGCACGTTGCGGTACTCCCAGATGGCGTGGTTGGCGTGTGGTGCCTACCTCTCGAGCTCGCGCGGCTTCACGAACGCGACCAGCTCGGCACCGCCCGCTCGGAGCTCGAGCCAGGATCCCTCGAACTCGAGCGTCGCCAGCGCCGCGGTCGGGAACTTCTCGCGGACGCGATCGAGCTCCGGGCCGGGCCTGGCGAGGTCGGCGATCAGGTACTCGAGCCCCGGGTTGTGGCCGATCAGCATCGCCGATCCGACATCGTCGGCGAGCTCGCGCATCAGGGCCAGCAGCTCGCCGGCCGACGCCTCGTAGATCCGCGTCTCGATCCGCACCTTTGCGCCCTCGAGCTCGGGGTCGATCCGCTCGAGCGTCTCGAGCGTGCGGATCGCCGACGAGCACAGCACCAGCTCGGGAGTCACGCTCTCGCGGCGCAGGTGCCTCGCGATCGTCTTCGAGGCGCGCCGCCCCCGCTTCGCGAGCGGGCGCTCGTGGTCGGCGAGCGTCGGGTCTTCCCAGCTCGACTTCCCGTGACGGAGGATGTACAGCCGCTTCAAGTCGTCACGCCGGAGGCCGCGGATTCGAGTCCCGTCGGTCCCGTTCTCTGGAGGGTGGATCGCCGAGCGCGCCCTTTGCGACGAGGGTCGCCAGCTCGGTGCGAGAGTGGATGCCGAGCTTGCGATAGACCCGGCCAAGGTGGAAGTCGATCGTCTTCGGGCTCAGGAAGAGCCCCGCCGCTACCTCCTTGTTGGTCGCGCCGCCGGCGACGGCCATCGCGACCCTCACCTCCTGCGGACTGAGCTCGTCGGGTCGGCCGATCGGGGCACGGGGTGACGCGCCCGCCGCGACCAGCTCTGCGTTGGCGCGGTCGACCCACGGCGTCGCTTCGAGCTGCTCGAAGCTCTCGAGCGCCGCGCGCAGCCGCTTTCGGCCCTCCACTCGGCGTCGGGCGCGGTGCAGGCGTGAGCCGTAGGCGAGGAGCGTCCGCGCCCGTTCGAACGGGGCTTCGGTGCGGTCGTGCTGCGCGAGGGCCTCCTCGAAGTGCGACTCGAACCCCTCCTCTGCCACTTGCCCGCGGCAACGTGCGGCGAAGGCCAGCGGGAGCGCGACCGCCGCTCGCTTCGCCCTGCGATCGAGTACCGCAGAGGCCCGCTTGGCATCTGCCGTCCGGCCGATCCTGAGATACGCCTCGACCAGGTCGGGAGCCCAGGGGACGTAGGCGGGGTCCTCGAGGCCGGACGCCGCCGTGGACGCCTCGACCTGCTCGAGCTCCGCGATGGCGGCCTCGGCATTGCCGATGCCGAGCTCCAGAAAGCCGAGCGCGGCCCGGCCCCAAACGACGACCATCGCCGAGCCGATCTCCTCCGCGACCGCGATCCCGCGCTCGAGCTCGGCCCTCGCCTCATCGGTCTCGCCTCGGGCGGCGCGCAGGCGCCCGCTGACCGCCAGGCTGAACGGAAGGATGCCGCGCTGGCCGTATTCCTCGGCGAGGTCCACGGAGCTCAACTGGCGCGCCGCCTCCTCCCAGTCCCCGACGCGATACGCGGCATCGGCCGCGACGGCGAGCAGGTAGGGGAGTAGCCCGAACGTATCCGTCTCCCTCGCCATTTCGAGCAGGCGCGCGAGCTCCGCCTGGAACTGCGCCACCTGCCCCGTGCAGACCCTTGCGTGCATGCCCAGGACCGCCGATTGCGTACCGGGCGAGAGCGAATCGATTCCCGCCAACAGGCGCCCCGCCTCGTCGAGCTGTGCCCGTGCGCCGCTGCTCTCGCCGGTGAGTGAGGAGGCGATTCCCGAGAGCGCGAGGACACGGCAACGGATCATCGGCGAGGCGTCGTCCGGAACGATCTCCACGGCGCGGCGCGCGGCTGGGAGCCCGGCGCCGACCTGCCCCGAGACCCCCGCGAGGAGCGCCGCGTCCGCCAGCATCGCCGCGGCGGCCCCCGGGTCGAGCGCGAGGATGAGCTCAGCCTCCTCGCACAGCCGGAGGTGGGCGTCGAGCGGGACCTCGATCCCTCCCGTCATCCTCACCACCGCGAGGGTGTGGCGTATGTTCGCCCGCAGGAGCGGATCGTCGACCTCGGCCAAGGGCTCGAGCAACACCACGCAGCGGTCGTAGGCACCACCGATCGCGGCCGCGAGCGCCGCGCCGTAGAGCCTGCGAGAGCGCATCGGCGCCTCCTCGGTGAGAACCGCGGCTCGCTGGAGGGCGTCCGTGGCGACACTGTGGGCCCCGCGCGCGATCGCCCGGTGCGCGGCACCATCGAGCAGATCGGCGACCTCCGCGTCCGGGCCGACCGTGGCCGCGGCGAGATGCCAGGCGCGCGCGTCCGGGCCGCAGTGCGCCGCAAGCCCGGCGTGGGCGCGTCTGCGTTCGGCCGGAGCGGCTCCCTCGTAGGCGACCGCCTTCAGCAGCGGGTGTGCGAAGGCGAGGCGATCCGCGGCGATCGCGAGCACGCCGGCCATCTCGGCTCCCTCCAGGGCGTTGGCCTCCAGCCCCAGGTCACGGCAAGCCGCGACCACGGGCGCGAGCTCCCGATCCATGGCGCACGACGCGACCACGACGGCGGCGTGCTCGTCGGCGTCGAGCGCGGTCAGGCGCGATTCGAATGCCTGAACCAGCGCGGTGCCCGCGACCGGCACCTGGTCGATCGGCTTTCGTCCGGACCGCTGGTCCTTGGTCAGCCGGGCCGGCAACTCGCGGAGCGCCAACGGGTTGCCCCCGGCGATCTCGAGCAGCAGATCGACAACGCTCGCCGTCGCCTCCGGCGCCGACGCTCTCACGAGCGTTCGGGAATCGTCTCGGTTGAGACCGGTCAGCTCGAGGCGTTCGAGCGACGGTGAGCCGAGCAGGTGCCCCTCGCCTGCCGGACGGCCCGCCGCAACCAGGGCGACCCGCGTGTCGGTGAGACGCCGCGCCGCGTAGGCAAGGCACTCGGCCGACGGTGCGTCGAGCCACTGCGCATCGTCCACGATCACCAGCAGCGGCTCGCGGTCCGCAGCGCGGGCGATCAGGCTCAGGAAGGCTGCACAGGTTGCGAACCGGTCGCTCGGCCCAGCCGGTGAGGGTCCGAGGGCGAGTGCGGCCCTGATCGCGTGTTGCTGGGGCTCGGGGAGTTCGACAAGCCACTCGAGCAAGGGCGCGAGCGTCTCGCCGAGCAACGCATAGGGCAGTCTCGCCTCCGCCTCCACCGCCTCGACTTGGACCACCCGCAGATCGCCGGCCAGGGCGGCGGCCTCGGCGAGAAGCGAGGTCTTACCGATCCCGGGCTCGCCGACGATCAGCAGCGCACGGCCACGTCCCTCGCGAGCGCCGGCCACCAGACTGCCGATCTGCTCGAGCTCTGGAGCACGGCCCAGCAGCATGCGCCCAGACTACGCCGACGTCCTCGGGCTAGGGCCTTGGTCCACTCGCCAGGACGCGTGGCCCGCGCCTCCGCAATCACTCCCCGGACGCGTTCGCCGGCTGGTAGACGAGGATGCCGACGCCCTCACCGACCGTCCTGGAGTCCACGAGCCGCAGAGGTCGCTTCGTGCCGGTATCGCCGAACAGGCGCTTGCCGCTTCCGAGCACCACCGGGAAGACCATCAGCCGCAGCTCGTCGACGAGCCCGTGGTCGAGCAGGGTCTGCACCAGCTGCGCGCTGCCGTGGACGACGATGTTCCCCTCCTGGTCCTGCTTCAGCTTCGAGACCGCGTCCGCGACGTCGCCCTCGAGGACCGTCGAGTTGCTCCACTGTGAGCCGTCGATGGTGGAGGAGACGACGTACTTGGGCATGTTGTTGAACTTGTCCGCGAACTCGCCCTCCCGAGATGGCCAGGCGTCGGCGAAGCCCTCGAAGGTCACCCGGCCCAGCAGCAGCGCCTCGCTGTCGAGCGTCTCGTCGAGCTTGAACTTGTTTCCATCCTCTCCGCGCTCGAACTCGAACGACCATCCACTGTGCTCATAGTCCTCCGCTCCGCCCGGGTCCTCGATGACGCCGTCGAGCGAGATGAACTCCGTCACCACGATCCTTCCCATCTCGTCCTCCTCTCAGGTTGTCCTACCGCCGCCGGCGCGGCGGCGTCCGACTCAGGCCTACAATATACAACCAACTCGTTGATAAACCGATGGGGTAAATAAGGCATGGCCGTCGATCAGCTCAGCAGCACGTTCGCCGCCCTCGCGGACCCTACGCGGCGCGCGATCCTCGGGCGGCTGGCGGCGGGAGAGGCGACGGTGAACGAGCTGGCCGAGCCGTTCCCGATCAGCGTGCAGGCGGTCTCCAAGCACCTCAAGGTGCTCGAGCGCGCCGGGCTGATCACGCGCGGGCGCACGGCCCAGCTGCGGCCGTCGCGGCTGCAGGGCGCCCCGCTCGGGGAGGCCGCCGCGTGGCTCGACGAGTACCGTCGCTTCTGGGAGGGCGGCTTCGACCGCCTCGAGCAACGACTGCGAGCGTCCGAAAAGGGGCCCGAGCATGGCTGAACCGTCTCCCGGCGTCACCGCCGGGGAGGAGGGGATCGCAATCACCCGCGTCTTCGACGCGCCCCGCGAGCGCGTGTGGAGGGAGTGGACCGAGCCCGAGCGCTTCGCGGACTGGTATGGCGGCGCGGACGCGGAGGTGCCACCGTCGACGGTCTCGATGGACGTCCGCGAGGGCGGTGCATGGCGGTTGACGATGTTCGCAGGCCCCGGCCGGCGCGAGATCCGGTGGAAGGGCGAGTACCGCGAGGTGGTGGAGCCCGAGCGCCTCGTGTTCACGGTCACCGACCGGCCCGACGAGGACGCCTACGAGCTGGTGATCGTCGTCCTCATCGACCTGGGGGACGGCAGGACGGAGATGCGGTTCGAGCAGCGTGGAGGCGGCCTGTCCGCCGAGGGGTACGGCCGCGCCGGCGCAGGGGTGGTCGGGCTTTTTCGACCGGATGGCGGAGCGCTTGGCCGACGCCTGACTCGCGGCGTCGTCACCTCACGTCCCGAACGAACCCAGCTTGATGCGTCGATCTTGAGGTTGAAGCCGCGACCGGGCTAGCCGCCGGCCGGAGGCGGCGCGGTGGGGTCGTCCGCCCCGTCCTCGCCGAGCGCCTCGCGAGCGATGAAGTCCTCGGCCAGGAGCAGGTTGTCCTTGGAGCGCTCGACCACCTGGAGCAGGTCCTGCATCAGCGCGACCTCCTCGACCTGCTCCTTGACGAACCACTGGATGAACTGCTCGGCGCGATAGTCCTTGGTCTCGCGGGCGAGCTCGAACAGGCTGTAGATCTCCTCGCCGACGCGCTCCTCCTGCTCGAGCGCCACCTTCACCGGCGCGACGCCGTCGTCGAACTTCGTCTGCTTCGACTCGATGTCGGGGACGCGGACCTCCTCGTCGACGTCGAGCAGGTACTGGACCATCATCATCGCGTGCTCGCGCTCCTCGGCCGCCTGGCGGTAGAAGAAGGCCGCGAGCCGGGGCAGGGTCTCGGCGTCGTAGTAGACGGCGGTGCCGATGTACTGCATCGATGCCGCGAACTCGTTCGCGATCTGCTCGTTGAGGGCGGCGGCGAACGATCTCTTCTTGGCCATGTGCCGAAACTACTACTCGGCCCAGCGGAATCCGATGTCGCTCGGCACCGGGTCCATCGGGCTGGTCGGCATCCCGGACGGGACCGCCGGGTCGTTGTAGCCGGACGGCGCGACGTCGTTCGGGGTCCGCGGATGAAAGAGCGAAGCCAGGTACTGGATCTGGCCCCGGCCACACTCGAGCTCGCCCTGGCCGCCGCCGTAGATCGCGATCCCCTCCTGCTCGCAGTACGCATAGATCGCCAGCAGCTCGCCCAGGGAACCGAACCTGGACGGCTTCGAGTTGATCGCCTTGCGCGCCAGCCGCTTCACGTCGGCGAGCGAGTGCAGGGGCGCGTCCCAGGTGACCCGGTCGTGGTACGGCTCGAGCACGGGGGTTGTCTCGTCGTTCAGGTCGGGGTCCTCGATGTAGGCGTCCGGAAACGCCGCGGCGACGGCGGCGTAGAGCTCGGGGTCCGTTTCGACATCGACCGGGGTGCCGACGTAAAGGCCCTTCAGGTCGAGCACCCGGACCGGCGCCAGCTCGGCGATCTCCGCGATCAACTCCGCGTCCCAGTCGTTCTCGGGGTCGAGCTTGAACTCGAGCCCGGGGTACTTCTCGAGCCGCTTGCGGAGCGACTCGGTGCTCGAGCGCGCACCTTCGTCGCCGAAGCCCCCGAGCCGGGTCGAGCAGACGAAGCGCAGCGGCGAGGGGTCGCGCTCGACCACCTCCCAGAGGGCCAGCCCGGCCTGTCGAAGGGCGAGGTCGAGTGCGGCCGACTCATAGGCCCAGCGGCGGTAGTGGCGCGAGGCCTCGTACTCGGCCGGCGCGCCGACGAACAGGTCGAGCTCGCCGATCAGCTCGCAGGCCTCGCCGAGCGTCTGCACGCCGCTGAGATCGTGCACCGGGCCGGCGTCGCGGTGGGCGATGTGGTCGAGCACCGTGTAGACGACGTCCTCGCCGATTCCCTCCTGCCCCTCGCCGTGCATGTGGATCACGGTCGAGGGTCGCGTGAACTCGCCGAACTCGCGATCGTGCGCGGTCAGCTCGTAGCTCTCGATCCGGATCGGAAGCTCGGCCAGGCGATCGTACGCGGCGCTCACGGCGGCTCAGACTACTGACCGTCCTGCCGCGCGCCCCCCAGCCGTTCCCTAGGGGCGTCGGCCGGTCAAAGGTCGGGCACCGGCACCACGAGCACGGGCCGCTCCGAGACCTGGAGCAGCTTGTGAGGAACCGAGCCGACGATCGCGGCGCGGAACGGCCCCTCGCCCCGGGTGCCGACGATGATCGCCCACGCGTCGTGCTCGTCGGCCATCGCGAGCAGCGCATCGACCGGGCGCTCCGGGACCAGCGCCAGCGTCGCGTCGACCCCGGCCTCGCGGGCGCGCTCCAGCGCCGGGGCGCACTCGCGCTCGCCGAACTTGCGCACCTCCTCGCGATGGGCAGCGTGCTCCTCGCCGTAGTTGCCGGGCTCGTAGCCGAACGTGATCACGATCTTGTCGCCGGTGCGGGCGGAGATGCCGAGGGCCGTTTCGAGTGCCGCGCTCGCACATCCCGACGCGTCGTAGCCGACCACGAGCGCGCCCGCCACTCAGGACCCCTGTCTTTCGTCTGTGGCGCCGGCGTCGGCGGCGTCCTCGGAGACCCCGATCGCCTCGACCTTGCCCTCGCCGGTCGCGATGTCGTGCGGCACGGCCTGGAACGCCCGGCGGCCGAAGAACTCCTGCGCCGGCGGGGGGCCGAACAGCCGCCAGACGATCATCACGATCACCCCGAGCGCGGCGAACACGATCGCGATCCCGAGCGGCAGGCCGACCCCGAAGAGTTCGGAGCCCGAGTAGGAGGCCTTCGGGTCGGCCAGATCGCGCGCCGACTCGAACAGCAGGTAGCCCAGCATCCCCGCCCCGACCAGCGGCGCGACGCCGATGAAGATGAAGTTCTTCACCGATCGGAACAGCTCGTGCCGCCAGTAGATCGCGCAGGCGAGACCGGTGAGCCCGTAGTAGAAGGCGATCAGCAGCGACAGCGCCGACAGCGAGTCGAAGAGGAAGTTCTCGGAGATGAGCCGCCCGGGCACGTACCAGAGCGTGGCCAGGGCGCCGACGACGATCGTCCCGAACGCGGGGGTCAGGTAGCGCGGGTCGATACGGGCGAACGCCTTGGGCAGGGCGCCGGCGGCGGCCATCGACAGTGACGTCCGCGAGCCGGGGAGGATCGTCGTCTGCGCCGACGAGATGCCGGAGATGATCACGGCGATGATCAGCAGCTTTCCGGCGGTATCGCCGAGCACGGCGTTGCCCGCGACCGCCAGCACGCGAGCGTTGTCGTCGAACACCTCGACCCGTTGCAGGCCGAGGAAGGCGATCAGCGCCACCGCGACCGCGACGTAGGTGACCAGCAGGATCACCGTGCTCGCGAGTCCGGCGAGCCCCGGCGCCCGCGAGGAGTCCTTGCTCTCCTCGGAGAGGTTGACGGCGCTCTCCCAGCCCCAGTAGATGAACACCCCGAGCAGGACGCCGGTCAGCATCCCCGAGTAGTCGACTCCGAACGGCGAGAGCCAGCTGAGCGATGGGTCGATCGACGAGTCGGGAGCGTCGCCGGTGGCAATGCGGACGAAGGCGACGACCGCGAACAGGAGCAGGATCGCCACCTGACCGAGGGTGAGCACGCGCTGCAGATGGGCCGAGAGCTCGGTCCCGAGCACGCAGATCGTCGTCATCACGACGATGATCGCCACCGCGAGGACCACGTTGGCGAGATCGGACTTGCGCAGCGCGTTGAGGTCGAAGAGGTCGAAGAAGAACAGCGCCGAGACGTCGGCGAGCGAGCCGATCACGAGGATGCCGGTGGTGCAGATCGCCCAGCCGCCGAGGAAGCCGGCGTAGGGCCCCAGCGCCCGCGTGACCCAGGCGAACGTGGTGCCGCAGTCGGTGTCGACGCGGTTCATGTAGTAGAAGGCCGCGGCGATGAAGAACATCGGCACGAACGAGAGCAGCAGGATGCCGGGCGCCTTGACGCCCACGGCGACCACGATCGAGCCGAGCACGGCCGCCAGCGAGTAGGCGGGCGCCGTCGAGGCGAGGCCGATCGAGAGCCCGTCGACGAACCCGATCGCGTCCTTTTTCAGACCCTTGTCGCCGACTCCCTCCTCGCCTCCGGTCCGGGCGGGGGCGGCGACGCTCGCAGACTCCATCGGCGCGACCCTATCCGACTACGATCCGCGCATGCCCAAAATCACCGGCTACGAGTTCGGCCGCGTCACCGTCGACGGCGAGGAGCACCGTCGCGATCTCATCGTGCTCCCGAACCGGGTCGAGCCCGACTGGTGGCGCCGGGACGGCCACTCGCTGGTGATCGAGGATCTCGCCCCGGTCGCCGGCGAGCTCCCCGAGCGCCTGATCGTCGGCTGCGGGGCCGACGGGCGCCTGCGACCCGATCCGTCGGTCGCCGAGGCGCTCGCCCGACGCGGCGTCGAGATGGAGGCCCTGCCGACCGCGGAGGCGGTCCGCCGCTACTCCGAGCTCGAGACACAGAACCCGGCCGCGGTGGCCGCCGCGCTTCACCTCACCTGCTGACGCCCCCGATCGGCCGCGTCCTCACCGGTGCTCGGGGTTGGGAAAGTCGAAGCGACAGCCCGCCTCCCACAGCGAACGCTGGTTGCCGTGCGCGGGGATGCCGCCGTTGTCCTTCAGCATCCGCGCGACGTGCAGCAGGTTCCAGGTCATGAACGTCGTGTTGCGGTTGGTGAAGTCGTTCTGCGGGCCGCCGGACCCCTCGTCGAGGTATGAGGGCCCGGGCCCGGCCTCGCCGATCCAGCCCGCGTCCGCCTGCGGCGGGATCGTGTAGCCGAGATGCTGGAGGGCGTAGAGCACCTCCAGCGCGCAGTGCTTGATCCCGTCCTCGTTGCCCGTCACCAGACACCCCCCGACGCGACCGTAGTACGCGTATTGCCCGGCGTCGTTGAGCAGGTGCGAGTTGCCGTAGAGGCGCTCGATGATCTGGGTGCACACGGACGATTTCTCACCCAGCCAGATCGGCATCCCGAGGACGAGGATGTCCGCCGCCATCACGCGCTCGAACAGGGCCGGCCACTCGTCGACGTCCCAGCCGTGCTCGGTCATGTCCGGCCAGACGCCGGTGGCGACCCGGTGGTCGATCGCGCGGACGCTGGAGACTTCGACCCCGTTCCGGCGCATGATCTCGACCGAGATGTCCATCAGCCCCTGGGTGTTGGAGATCTCGGGGCTTCGCTTCAGCGTGCAGTTGATGAACAGCGCCCGCAGGTCCGAGTAGTCGGCTTCGCTCGTCTCGACCATCTCCGTCTGGCGCTCGTCGAGGATGTCTCGCTCGTTCACGTCTCCTCCTTGGTGGGTCGCCGGGGAAGTCGTTGCCGCTGCCGGTTCGTTACACCTTCCAATCATGAGGCAGCTCACCTTCGTCGCACCGGGCGAGCTCGAATGGCGAGAGGTGGAAGGGACCTCGTCAGCGTGCCGTTCCAGATCTCCTGCGGGAAGTGCGTGCGCTGCCTGCGCGGCCAGACCGGCAACTGCGAGTCGGTCGAGTTCCTCTCCACCTACGGGCTCCCGCTCGGCCCCGACAAGGTCCACGCCCGGAGGCGCGGCTCTCAGTCGACCATCGCCAGCGCACGGCCGGCCAGGGCCGCGAACGTCCGGATCGCCACCGCGAGGTCCGCCTCGTCCGTGTCCTCCTCGGGAGCGTGGCTTATCCCGCCCGCCGACGGCGCGAACAACATCGTCGCCGGCAGCACCCGGGCGACCTCGGCCGCGTCGTGCAGCGCGCCGCTGGCCAGCTCGACGGACTCCCCGGTGACCTCCGCGCAGGCCTCGGTCGCGGCGGCGACGAGGCCGGGGTCGAAGGGGATCGGCTCGATCCGCCACACCGCCAGCTCGTCGAGCTCGCAGCCGCGCGCCTCAGCGGCCGCGATACCGGCCTCCCGCGCGCCGGCCAGCATCCGGCCGAGCGCCGCGGGGTCGGGGTTTCGCAGGTCGACGGAGAGCGTCGCGCGCCCCGCGACCGCGGTGGGGATCCCCGGCTCGAGGCGCAGCTCGCCGGTCGTCGCGACCCCGCCCTCGCTCGCCGGAATCCGCTCGATCGCCAGCGCCGCCTGCGCGGCCGCGAGACCGGCATCGCGGCGCGCCTCCATCGGCGTCGTCCCCGCGTGCGAGGCCTGTCCGGAGAAGACGAGCCGCGCCCGCTCGACGCCGACGCAACCGGTCACCGCGGCGGCTCGCAGCCCGCGCGCCTGCATCCGCGGGCCCTGCTCGATGTGCAGCTCGAGATATGCGCCGAGGCCCTCGCGCCGCGAGCCGCACTCGCCGGCCCGCTCGAGGTCGACTCCGTTCTCGGCCAGCACCTCGGCGATCGGCCGTCCCTCCGCATCGCGCAGGCCGCGCAGCTCGGCGGGGTCGAGCGTGCCCGCGAAGGCCGAGCTCCCGAACAGGCTGCGCCCGAACCGCGCCCCCTCCTCGTCCGCCCAGTCGACGAGTACCAGCGGGCGCGGCGGCGGCTCGCCGGCGACGGCGTAGGCGCGCAGGACCCCCAGCCCCGCCATCACCCCGAGCGCGCCGTCGAGCCAGCCGCCGTCGGGGACCGAGTCCACGTGCGAGCCGAGCGCCAGCGCCGGCGCGGCAGCGTCGGCGCCCTCGAGGCGGGCCCAGAGGTTCCCGGCCTCGTCGGTCTCGGGCTCGACCCCGATCTCGGCGAGCAGCCCGGTCTCGAAGGCCCGGGCCTCGCGCCAGGTCTCCGACCAGCAGACGCGCTGGGCGCCGCGCTCGTCGGCGGTGCGGCGCTCGAGCTCGCGCAGGTCGGCGATCACCCGCGCCGCGTCGATCGCGGGCAGGTCGCCCACGCTAGTTGGTCGCCGGCTCGCGGCGCAGAGCCTGGGCGAGGCAGTGAGCGCCGCCGCCGCCGCGGGTGAACATCGAGAGATCGGGATCGAGGACCTCGAGCCCGAGCGCCCGCATCTGCTCGTTGAGACGCGCCGAGCCGGCCGTCGAGATCACTCGCTCGTCGCCGAGCGAGATGGCGTTGACCCCGAGCTCGAAAGCGTCGGCGACCGAGACGTCGAGGATCTCGAAGCCCCTCGCCCGCAGCCACGCCACGAGGCCGCCGGAGGCCGCCTCCACGCAGACGGCGGCCAGCTTCGGGGCCAGGACGGAGACCAGGACGTCGATGTGGACGAACTGGCCCGGGATCGGCTCGACCCGCACCTCCCAGCCGTCCGCCTCCATCCATCCGGCGAGCTGGCGGGCGGCCTGGACCTCGGTCCGCTCCTCGCCGTTGCCGATCAGCATCACCCCGGGCTCGACGATCGTCACGTCGCCACCCTCGATCGCCCCGGCGGTGATCATCCGCATCGGGACCTCGGCCTCCTGGTAGAAGCGGATCACCGGCGCGTACTCACCGCGGCGCCACTGCTGCTTGAGCTGGGTGACGACGGCGCCCGCCGGCGTCATCACGCTGGAGTCGCGCGCGAACACCTGGTAGGGGAGCGCCGGGTCGGGCTCGAGGAAGTGGATCTCGACGCCCGCCGACTCGTAGGCCGCCACGAGCTCCCGGTGCTGGGTGCGCGCGAGCTCGCCGTCGAAGACCGCTCCGCTCTCGAGCGTCGCCTTCGAGATCGCGCTCGTCGGCAGCCAGCGGAAGTTGTCGGGAGGGCCGAGGAGGACTTCGTTCAGGCGCCCGTACTCACTGTCGGCGCCCCAGTCAGTCACGGCCGCCACGCTCGCTCATGTCGCCACAACCCTCACGGTTCGGAGGGTCCGGTCGCTCGCGCCGCGCACCAAGCCGCCGTGGGCCACGCTGTCGGCGATGTAGTCCAGGGTCGGCCGCGTCAGCCGCTCTCCGGGCAGCACATTGGGCACGCCGGGAGGGTAGGCGGCCAGCGACTCGGCCGCGATCCTGCCCTCCGCGTCGTCGAACGCGACCACCTCCTGGGCCGCGAGGAATGCCTCGCGCGGCGAGAGCTCGGTCGGTCCCCAGGGCGGGGGCTCGGCGAACGGCGGCAGCGGCTCCTCCCCCTCCTCGCCGATGCGCACGCACGCGTGCTCGAGCGCCTCGACCAGCCGCTCGCCCGTCTCCGCGGCGTGCTCGCCGATCCCGAACACCGCGACGATCACGTTCTCCGAGAAGAGCTCGAGGTTGATGTCGTCCTGCTCGCGCATCAGTCGCGCGATCCGGTGCCCCGTGGCGCCCACGCCGCGGACGTCGACGACGAGCCGCAGCGGGTCATAGGCGTGGACCCCGGCGCGGCCGACGATCCGGTCGTCGAGCACGTCGAGGCCCGGGATCGACCGGATCCGTTCGCGCAGCTCGGCGAGCGATTCGACGGTCTCGGCGAGCAGCCGTTCCCCGTGGACCGCCGCGTGGCGCCGGGCGGCGTCGAGGGAGGCGGTGAGGATCGCGTTCGGGCTCGTCGTCTCGAGCGCGGTCACGGCGCGGTCGAGCACACGCTCATCGACCCGGTCGCCGTGGCCGAGGTGCAGGATCGCCGACTGGGTGATCGACCCGACGATCTTGTGCACCGACGAGAGCACGACGTCGGCTCCGCACTCGAGCGCCGCGGTCGGCAGCGCCGCGGAGAAGTGCATGTGCGAGCCCCACGCCTCGTCGGCGACCAGCGGCACGCCGTGGGAGTGGGCGACGTCGGCCAGCGTGGCGATGTCGGCCACGGCGCCGAAGTACGTCGGCGAGACGACCATCGCCGCTACGGCGTCGGGCTCGGCCGCGAGCCCGGCCTCGAGCGCCTCCGGGGTGAGACAGTGGGCGATGCCGAGCTCCGGGTCGAGCTCGGGCGCGACGAACCTCGGGTGCAGGCCCGAGAGCACGAGCCCGTCGATGATCGACGAGTGCACGTTGCGCTGCACGACCACGCGCTCGCCGCTGTGGGCGAGGGCGAGGCAGGTCGCGTGGTTGCCGCCCGAGCCGCCGTTGACGAGGAACCAGCTCCGCTGCGCGCCCCAGGCGTCGGCCGCGAGGCGCTGGGAGTGCTGGAAGGGGACGTCGGCGGGATCCGGGCCCACGTCGATCCCCTCGACGCCCGCGGGGATGTCGAGCGCGAGCAGCCGCTCGCCGAACGCCTCCCGCAGCGCGGGATCGGCGCCCGGCCCGCCCTTGTGCCCGGGGACGTGAAAGCGCCCCGGATCGCGGTCGGCGTACTCGATCAGGGCGTCGAGATAGGGAGTTGCGTCCTGCTCCACGGCAGGCCACGTTAACGCGCGCCCGCGATCAGTCGACGTTGCGGACCAGGCGCGCCGTCGCGCCCGAGCGCGCCGGCGGCGCTCCCGTCTGCTGCTACCGTCTCCCACGTCCCCGTGGACGACGAACGACCTCGAAGTACCGGGCCCCGAGCTGACCGAAGCCCGGCGGCGCGCTTGCACGCCGCGGCGGTCGTTCGATGACCGCGCTCTTCCTCTTCCTGCTCCTCGTGCTGGTGCTCGTCAACGGACTCTTCGTCGCTGCCGAGTTCGCGCTCGTGCGCACCCGCAAGGGCCGGATCGAGGCACTTGCGAAGGAGGGCGAGGCAGGCGCCGAGCAGGCCCTCGAGCAGATCGAGACGATCGACGAATCGCTATCGGCCTGCCAGGTCGGGATCACGATGGCCTCGATCGGGATCGGCTTCCTCGGCGAGCGGGCCCTGGTCGATTTGTTCGAGCCGCTGCTCGAGGGCCCGCTCGCGCACGCGGTCGCGGTGCCGATTGCCTTCGTGCTCGCCTACACGCTGGCGACCTCGCTCCACATCACCGTCGGCGAGCAGGTGCCGAAGATCCTGGCGATCACCAACGCGGAGCGCGTCGCCCGCCTGCTGGCGCGACCCCTGCACTGGTTCGAGGTCGCGAGCGCGCCGTTCACGATGGCGCTGACGAAGGTCTCGAACTCAGTCGTGCGGCTATTCGGGGTCGATCCTCGCGACCTCGGCGAGAAGCACACGTCGGCCGACCTGAAGGAGATCATCCAGACATCGGCCAAGGGCGGCACCCTGGATCCGGGCGAGGCGGTGATGCTCGACGGCGTCTTCCACCTCCACGAGCAGGAGGCGCGTGAGGTGATGACACCGATCCCGGCGGTGGTCACGGTGAACTCGGATGAGACGGTCGAGGAGGCGCTGCGGCGCTGCGTCTCCTCCGGCCACACGCGCCTCGTCGTGGTCGAGAACGACAACCCCGACAAGGTCCGCGGGATCGTCCACAACAACAGCCTCGTGCGTCTCTACATGAACACCGGCGGCGACGCCTCGGTGGAGCCGGCGGTGCGCGAGGTGCCCGTGTTCCCCGAGACCAAGCCCCTCGACGACCTGCTCGCCGAGCTCCAGCGCCAGCGCTCGTCGATCGGGATCGTCTCCGACGAGTACGGGCGCACGGTCGGGATCGCGACGATCGAGGACATCCTCGAGGAGGTGGTCGGCGAGATCGAGGACGAGACCGACGCTCGCGCGACCGAGCTGCGGCGACTCACCGACGGCGACTGGTACGTCCGCGGCCACGTTCCGCTCGGCGATCTCGTCGATGCCGGGATCCAGCTCCCGGTCTCCTCCGATGCCTTCAACTCGATCGGCGGTTACGTGTTCTCCGAGCTCGGGCGGCTGCCCAAGCGCGGCGACAAGATCCGCGCGAACGGATATGAGCTGCGGGTCGAGTCCGTGCGCGACAATCGGATCGTCGCCGTGCGCATCCACTCGGTGACGGCCGAGCATCGGATCCCCTCGACCCAAACCCGGCTGCAGACCGAGGAATCACCGCGCTGAGCGGTTTTCGGGGGTTTCCGAATACGTCCGTACGGGGCTCTAGCGTCTGCCGCGTCCCATGTGGATCGTGCGGCTCACCGATAAGCAGCTCGACGTCCTCAAGGCGACGCTTCGCTCCGAGGAGCACCTGGGACCGGCGCTCCGCGGAGCGCTCGAGGCGCTCGAGCTGGCCCGCTGGGACGAGCTCCCCGACGCCCAGCTCCCGTGGGACAGCGTGATCGAGGAGGCCCGCCGCCAGGGCGTCTCCGAGGCCGAGGTCGTCTGGGACATCTGCGGCCGCCACCGCGAGCCACCCGCGCCGCGCCGCAGCAAGGCGCCCCGCGGGGCCGCGGCCTGACCAACCAGGACTACTCGTCGTAGGCGTAGAAGCCGGCGCCGCTCTTGCGCCCGAGCTTGCCCTCGGCGACGAGCTCGCGGACGCGCTTCGGCACGTCGTCGGACGCGCGGCGGGAGTCGGCGTGCAGGCTCTCGCCGATCGCGGCGGCGACATCGAGGCCCACGAAGTCGAGCAGGCGCAGCGGCCCCATCGGGTGCCCCGCGCCGAGCCGCATGCAGTCGTCGACCTGGGCCGGGTTCATCCCGGTCGACTCCATCAGCCGGACGGCCTCGAACAGGAACGGGAAGAGCAGCCGGTTGACGACGAAGCCCGGCTGGTCGGGTACCTCCACGGCCGTCTTGCCGAGCGCCCGGCACCACCCGTGGGCGCGCTCGCGGACTCCCGTGCGCACGCCCTGGGGCAGGCAGAGCTCCACGAGCTCCATCTTCGCCACCGGGTTGAAGAAGTGCAGGCCGAAGAACCGGCCGGCGGCGCCACTCGCCTCGGCGAGGTCGGCGAGGCGAAGGGACGATGTGGTCGTGGCGATGTCGGCATCGGGACATGAGACGACGAGCTCCGCCAGGAGCCGTCCCTTGGCGTCCGGGTCCTCGGCGATGGCCTCGACCACGACGTCGACATCGTCGAGGTCGGCGGGATCGGTCGTGACCTTGATCCGCTGCGGCGCGCCGTCGTCGAGCCTCCTCGCCTCGGCCTGCGCGGACTCCTCGGCGCGCCACGCCGACGCGTCGCTTCGCGCCAGCAGTCGCACCTCGCCGGCCTGGCTCGCACACGCCGCGAGGCCGCAGGCGATCGTGCCGCTGCCGGCGACCCCGGGGCGCGCGTATCCGTCTGAGCCACTCACCCGGCGTGGTTACTATCACGCCCCGCTTCCCGCGTCGCGTCTCGAAGCTCGGGCAGCACCCGCGACGCGACGAGCTCGAGCTGGCGCGCCTCGTCGCCGAGCGGCCAGACGTAGACGCGATCGCATCCGGCCTCCCCGTATGCGCCGAGGAGCTCGACGCAGTGCGCGGCGCCGCCGACGCAGACCTGGGACTCCAGGTCGGCCGGATCGCGGCGCAGAAGCGGCGCCAGCACGTCAGCCATGACGCGGTCGGCCTCGGCCCGGCTCTCCGTCACCCAGGTCCACATCGTCGCCAGAGCGGCCGGCATGGCCGGATCGCGACCGGCCCTCGCGAGCGCCTCGGCCAGGCGGCGGCGCGCCTCGCCGAAGCGCCCCGGGGTGGTGTTGTACGCGGAGGCGAGCCAGCCGTCGCCGAGCCGCGCGACCCGGCGCAGGCCGGCCGCGGACCCCCAGCTCCCGATCCAGATCGGAACGCCGCCCGGCCTTGCCGGAGGCGGGGACAGCGGTTCGGCCGGGATCGGGAACGGATCGTGCGCCCGGGGAGACGGATCGCCGCGGAGAAGCGCGCGAAGCGCGACCACGGCGGCTTCGAAGCGCGGCCAGCGATCGTCGAAGCCGACCCCCACCGCCTCGTAATCGGCGCGGGATGATCCCGGTCCCACCCCGGCGATCAGCCGGCCGCCGGAGAGCAGGTCCACCGCCGCCAGCGCCTTGGCGAGGGGCACCGGCCCGCGCAGCGAGGCCAGGGCGACCGTCGTCGCGAGCTCGAGCCCGTCGGAGCGATCGATCACCGCGGCGAGCGCGGTGAGGCCGTCCAGCCACGGCGTCGCGAACAGGAAGTGGTCGTTCGCCGCAAGCGCTGCGAAGCCGCCGTCGCGAGCGGCGTCGGTCGCCGCGCGCAGGCGGGCCGGCGACTGCCCCTCGTCGCCGAACTCCATCAAGGGCAGATGGACGCCGACCTCCACGTCGTCGCGATCCTTCCACACCGGACGGGCCGGCACGGCCCGCGATTGACTCGTCAGTCAATCGATCGAGTATCGTCAAGACAGGCTTGTGGGCGCGGGCGCGCCGCGCCGCTGAAACGACGGAGGAACTGACGATGACGACGGAGAACGGCTCGGGCGGCTTCGGTGGCCGCGAGGTGGTGATCGTCGAGGCCGTGCGGACCCCGGTCGGACGCGGTCACGAGGAGAAGGGCTACTACAAGGACGTCCACCCCTCGAATCTGCTCGCGAAGTCCTACACCGAGCTGATCGAGCGCTCCGGCATCGACGCCTCCGAGGTCGAGGACGTCGTCGCCGGCTGTGTGCAGCAGTTCGGCGAGCAGGCGTTCAACATCGGTCGCAACGCGTGGCTCGAGGCCGGGCTGCCGATCGAGACGCCCGCGACGACCCTCGACCGCCAGTGCGGCTCTGGCCAGCAGGCCGTCAACTTCTCGGCCGCGCTTATCGCCTCCGGAGTCCACGACGTCGTCATCGGCGGCGGGGTCGAGCACATGGGCCACATCTCGTTCGCGGACGGGATCGCGGTCCAGCAGGAGCACGGGTTGGCCTTTTCAGCGGAGCTGATGGAGCGCTACAACCTCGTGCCGCAGGGGATCTCGGCCGAGCTGATCGCCGACCAGTGGGAGATCCCGCGCTCCGAGCTCGACGAGATCGGGCTGCGCTCCCACCAGCTCGCCGCGAAGGCGACCGAGGAGGGCCGCTTCGACCGCGAGATGATCCCGATCCAGGTCAACGGCGACACCTACACCACCGATCAGGGCATTCGCCCCGACTCGACCCTCGAGGCGCTGGCGGGCCTGAATCCCGCGTTCAAGGAGAACGGCAAGATCACCGCCGGCAACTCCTCGCAGATCTCCGACGGGGCCGCCGCGGTGCTGTTGATGAGCCGCGAGAAGGCTGATGCGCTCGGCCTGCGCCCGCGTGCCCGAATCGTCGACCAGACCACGGTCGGGGTCGACCCGGTGATCATGCTCACGGGGCCGATCCCGGCCACCCGGCGCATCCTCGAGCGCAACGGGATGAAGATCGACGACATCGACCTGATCGAGATCAACGAGGCGTTCGCCTCGGTGGTCGCCGCCTGGCGTCGCGAGCTCGAGCCCGAGATGGACCGCGTCAACGTCAACGGCGGCGCGATCGCGATCGGGCATCCGCTGGGCTCGACCGGAGCGCGCCTGCTGACCACGCTCCTGCACGAGCTCGAGCGCGACGACAAGCAGACCGGCCTGGTCACGATGTGCTGCGGCGGCGGCCTGGGTACCGGGACCCTGATCGAGCGCCTCTAGCGCGCGGTCACGACCGACCAGCTCGCGGCGCGGCATCGCGATGAATACCCCCGTCGCGCTCGAGCGCGTCCAGATCGCCGGGCTCGGCGACTCGACCGCCGACCTCGCCGAGCAGGCGCGGGCGGCAGAGGCCGCGGGGGTCGACGGCGTCTGGGCGGTGGAGCTCTTCCGCAGCTCGCTGACCCAGGCGATGTGGCTCGCCGCATCGACCGAGCGGATCGGAATCGGAACCGGGATCGCGTGGGCTTTCACCCGCAGCCCGATGATCATCGCCCTCTCGGCGCTCGACATCGACGAGGCCTCGGGAGGCCGCTTCCGCCTCGGCCTCGGAGCGGGGGTCAAGCGGCTCAACGAGACCTGGCACGGGGTCCATTACGGGCGCCCGGCCCCGCATCTGCGCGAGACGGTCGAGGCGGTGCGGCTGATCATCGAGAAGGCGGGCACCGCCGAGCCGATCCGCTACCAGGGCGCCTACCACGACATCGACATCAAGGGCTGGGTTCGCCCGCATCCCAAGGTCCGGGAGACGATCCCGATCTACACGGCGGCCGTCCAGCAGGGAATGGCGCGGGCGGCCGGCGACGTCGCCGACGGGATGATCGGCCACCCGATGTGCTCGATGCGCTGGCTCGACGAGGTGCTGGTCGCCAACTTCGAGCTCGGACTGAGCCGCTCAGGGCGCGAGCGCACCGGTTTCGACTTCCTGCCCACCGTCTGCTGTGCGATCGACGACGACGAGGCGGCGGCGATGGACGCCGCGCGCAAGACGATCTGCTTCTACGCCACGGTGCGCACCTACGCGCCGCTGTGGGAGATGCACGGGTTCGGCGATGCCGCGGCGGCGGTCGGCGAGGCTTTTCGCCGTCGGGACTTCGCCGCCATGCCGGGTCACGTGCCCGACGAGATGGTCGACACGTACACGGCCGCGGGCCCGCTGGAGAAGGTCCGGGAGCGGGTCGACGCGGTGGCAGAGCGCGGCGACGGCATCTGGTGCATGCCCCCGACCTACTTCCTCCCCCCGGAGCAGATCGCCACCTACCAGCGCCGGATCGTCCGGGAGTTCGCGCCGAACGGCGCGGAGAGGCCCCACTAGCTTCAGGCGGCGGCCGGCAGGCGGCCGCCGACGAACTGGACCATGCCCGAGATCCGGCGGTGGATGCCGGTGAAGCCGCGCGCCTCGAGCGCGTCGACGATCTCCTCGCCCTCGAAGATCCGCATCCCGCTCGTGCGCTCGAGCACCGGCTTCAGCGGCCTGAGCGTGAGCTCGCGGCGTATCGAGGTCATCAAGGCGATCCGACCGCCCGGGCGGAGCACCCGGCGCATCTCGTCGAGCGCGGCGAACGGCTCGGGGAAGAGATGCAGGGCGGCGAAGCAGCAGGCAGCGTCGAAGCCGGCGTCGCGAAACGGCAGCCGGGTGGCGTCGCCGCGGATCAGCACCAGGTTGTCGAGGTCCGACCTCCGCAGATCCTCGGCCCCGCGCTCGAGCATCGTCGGCGAGGCATCGATGCCGACGATCAGGCCGGCGGGGCCGACGATGCGCGCGAATTCGCGGGAGAAGTTGCCGGGGCCGCAGGCGATATCGAGCACCACGTCGCCCTCGCCGAGGCCCAGCAGCAGGCGGGCGATCCGGATCTCCTCCGCCATCCCGGGACCCATGAGCCCCTTGGCCACTCGGCCGAGCGCCGGGCGCCAGTAGCGCTCGTAGATCGCCGGGACCAGGCGGGTGACCATCAGGTCCTGGGTCAGGCCGGTGGATTCGACCTCCTCCTCGAGCAAATCCAGATATCCAGCCTCGTTGAGCCCGTCGGCGGCCGCCTTGGTCGCGGTCTCCTCGACCAGCAGGTCGCGGACCCGCTCGAGCGCGCCGGTGCCCGGGGGTGCGCCGGCCGTCGTCATTCGCCGCCCCGCGGGTCACCGGAATGCATCGCGAGCTCGGTCAGCCGCCGAATCTCGCGCTCGCCCTCGATCCGAGCCGGCCGGCCGGCGGGCAGCGGAGCGATCAGGCGCTGGATCCGGTTGCGGATCTGAAGCGCGAAGTGTGGGGTCGCAGGCCCCGCGAGGGCGCGGATGTCCTCGACCGTGATCTCGCGGCCTGAGAGTCGATCGGGTCGCTCGCTCTCGCTCATGGATTCTGGTCACCGCTCGCGCCGGAGCCGGACGATACCGGGGCAACCTCGGCGATCTCGTCCACCTGGGCCTGGAAGTCGGTCGAGAGCGCGGAGTCGTCGCCGATCAGCCAGAGGTGGTTGTAGAGGGCGCGGGTCGGGTCCTGCTCGTACCCCGGCTTGAGGTCGAGCAAATAGCCGCGCAGAGGCGCCGGCACCGCGTCGGCGTCCTCGGTGACCAGCAGCGGGCCCCAGGTCCCGCTCGCCGAGAGTGGCGAGGCGACGGCGGCATCGAGCGGGCGCTCGGTGTTGGCGATCACGAACCCGTGCCCGGGGTCGTTGATGTTCCAGCCGAAGCTGCCGCTCGCAAACCGCGCGAACTCGATCGCGTTGGACACGGGGTCCTCGGCGCCCACGCGCTCGACGGTGCCGGCCAGCTTCTCGATTTCCTCGAAGGCCTTGGTGGAGATCACCGAGCTGGGGCCGAGCACGTAGACCGGGACCCCCTCATGGCGCTGAAGCGCCTCGCGGGTCGGCTCCGGGACGCTTCGGCGCTGCACGTAGAGGATCGGGTCGCCCGAGCGCGCCGCCCACCCGGCGGCCGGCATGGCGAAGGCGGGCTCGTCCGAGCTCGCGAGCAGCAGATGGGCGGGCTTGCCCGTCAACCGCTCCCGCAGGCTCGCGACCTCGGCCGCGATCTCGGCGGGGTTGGCACCCTCGACCTCGAACGTCTCGAGCCCGCCGGGGCTCGCGGCGGAGCCGACGACGAACGCCTGCCGCCCGGCGGTCTCGGCGGAGCCCTCGGGACCGAGCGCCCGGATCGCGTTCTCGGTCAGCCCCGGGACCTCGCCGTCCTCGGTGACGAGGATCGGCGCGCCGACGGGGGCGGCGACGAGCGACGCCGCGGCGACCCCGGACGGCCAGTCCTCGGCGTCGACGAGGGTGACCGCGTCGGGCCCTTCGACCCCGCCGGTCGACGGGTCGACGGCGAGCGCCACGGCGGCGGCGTCCGCGATCGGATCGGCCCCTGCGACCCGGGTTGTGTTCTTGGTCGCGAAGGTGGGAAAGCCCAGGTCCTCCGGCTCATCGGGCGCCGCCACCTCGCGCACCACCACCCGGGGGGCGGGTCCCGAGCCGGCGGCGGGAGCGCCGCCATCGTCCTCGCGCGCGCTGGTCAGCAGGTAGGCGCCCACCGCGCCGGCCGCGATCAGCAGGGCCGCGCCCGCGACGAGCAGCCGGCGGCCCGCCAGCCAGCGCCACAGATCGGTCAGGCGGTCTCGGATCGCGCTCACCACGGGCGCAGAAACTTAACGATCGGAGCCCGTCGCCCGGTGGCGGTATATGCTTCGCCCACCGGGTTGACTGACCAGTCAATCGGGAGCAAATGGCCAAGGACGGCCAGGGAAGGTTCGAACAGCGTGGATTTCGCACTCAACCAGGAACAGCTCGAGTTCAAGGCGAAGGTGCGGGCCTTCGCAGCCGATGTCATCCGGCCGGTCGCGGCCAAGCACGACGCGGAGGAGTCGATGCCCTACGAGGTGATCCGCAGCGCGCGCGAGCACGGCCTCCAGGGACTCGACCACATGCAGCGGATGGGCACCGATCCCGACGGGATGCTCGGGATCATCGCCGCGGAGGAGCTTCACTGGGGCTGTGCCGGCATCGCGCTCGCGATCTCCGGCTCTGGCCTCGCCGCCGCCGGGCTCGCCGCCTCGGGCACCCCGGAGCAGATCGCTCGCTGGGTACCCGAGTGCTTCGGGGTCGGCGACGAGATCAAGCTCGGAGCCTACGCTGTCACCGAGCCGCAGGCGGGATCCGACGTCAAGAGCCTGCGCACGACGGCGGAGCGCGACCGGGACGAGTGGGTCCTCAACGGCACCAAGGTCTTCATCACCAACGGCGGGATCGCCGACGTGCACGTCGTCGTCGCCACGGTCGACCCGGAGCTTGGCCACCGCGGCCAGGCGTCGTTCGTGATCCCCAAGGAGACGCCTGGCCTCCGCCAGGGCAAGAAGGAGTCGAAGCTCGGGATCCGCGCCTCGCACACGGCCGAGGTCGTGCTCGAGGATTGCCGGATCCCGCTGGACAACCTCCTCGGCGGCATGGACAAGCTGGAGCGCAAGCTCGAGCGGGCCCGCTCCGGCGAGTCCTCTGGCCGCGCCTCGAACGCGCTCGCAACCTTCGAGCTCACGCGGCCGCTCGTCGGCGCCTCGGCGCTCGGGATCGCACAGGCCGCCTACGAGTGGACGCTCGGGTACCTCGCCAACGGCTCGCTGGCCGCCGACCCGCTCGGGGCGGCGCTCGACGAGAGCTCGACGGCCGGGCGCCCGCCGCTCGAGCGCCAGGGAAACCAGCAGGTGCTGGCACAGGTCGCGACCGAGATCGAGGCGGCGCGGCTGCTGGTGCAGCGCGCGGCATGGATGGGTCGCAACGGGATCCCGCTCACCGCGGGCCAGGGCTCGATGTCGAAGCTGAAGGCCGGGCAGGTCGCCGTGTGGGCGACCCGCACTCTCATGGACCTCGTGGGCCCCCACGCGTACACCGCGGAATGCCCGCTGGAGAAGTGGTTCCGCGACGCGAAGATCTACGAGCTGTTCGAGGGCACGGCCGAGATCCAGCGCCTGGTGATCTCGCGGATGCAGGTCGCCGAGTACTCGGAGCGGCTGCTCGAGGCGGCGGCGATCGCCGCAGAGGCCACCGAGCCGCAGGTCGGCGGCTCGGTCGCGGCCACGCCGTAGCGACACTGAAAACCAGCTTGCAGCTCTGAGCGAGGCGGCGGGCGACCCGCCCGCGGTTGGCATCCTGGCAGCCCCGGGTCAAGTCGTGGGCGAACGTCTGATGAGCACCGACAAACGAACCTCGCCGAGCGCGCGCGTGGCCGCGCTGTCCCTCGCGGGCGGCCTGCTGCTCGCCCTCGCGCTGCTTGCGCCCCACGGCGCCGGGGGCCAGGACCTGCAGTCCGAGCTCGACTCCAAGCAAGCGCAGCTCAACGAGGAGAAGGAGAAAGAGGGCGTGCTGTCGTCCGAGCTCGCGCACTGGAACGACCGCGTCGACCAGCTCGCCGGCGAGGTCGCGGTGCTGCGCAACCGCGAGGCGATCGTGCAGGCGGAGCTCGACCGCGTCAAGACGCGACTGCGACGCGAGAAGGATCGCCTCGAGTGGCTGAAGCACCAGCTCACGCGCTCGCTCAACGTTCTGCGCCGCAGGCTGGTCTCGATCTACCGATCCGACGAGCCCGACGTCCTCACGGTGATGCTCGAGGCGGACGGCTTCGAGGACCTGGTGTCGCGCTATGAGTTCCTGCGCCGGATCGAGGAGCAGGACGCGGACATCGTCGGCCGCGTGCGCGGGCTGCGTAACGAGTCACGCGACACGGTGGAGCGAATCGAGGCGGCGCGCGACGAGATCGCCGCGCGCAAGGCCGAGCTGGTCCGCACCCGCGTTCAGCTCGAGGCGCGCGAGGCCGAGCTCGCGGCGGTCCGCGATCGCAAGGCAGCCGCCCTTGACGAGGTCCATTCCGACATCGAGCGGCTCGAGGGCGACATCAGCGACATCCAGGGTCAGATCCAGGCCCAGATCTCGGCCGCCACCTCGACCACGACGCCACTCCCGGCGGGCCCGATCCAGGGCGGGAGCAGCGGATGGATCTGGCCGGTCAACGGGTCGGTCACCTCGCCGTACGGCCCGCGCTGGGGGCGCATGCACGAGGGCGTCGACATCGCAGTGCCGGCGGGCACCCCGATCCGCGCCGCCAACTCGGGCCAGGTGATCCTCGCCGCGCCGACCAGCGGCTACGGCAATTACACCTGCATCGACCACGGCGGCGGGCTCTCCTCCTGCTACGCGCATCAGTCGAGCTACGCGACCAGCGCCGGTGCGACGGTCAGCCAGGGCGACGTGATCGGTTACGTCGGCTGCACCGGAAGCTGCTTCGGGGATCACCTGCACTTCGAGATCCGGGTCAACGGGGCGGCG